>NZ_CP077414.1:0-3330000 GCF_030168875.1 Myxococcus sp. SDU36 | reverse complement strand
ACGTATAGGGTCTGACTCCTGCCCGGTGCTGGAAGGTTAAGGGATTCGTCAGCCGCAAGGTGAAGCGATGATCCGAAGCCCCAGTAAACGGCGGCCGTAACTATAACGGTCCTAAGGTAGCGAAATTCCTTGTCGGGTAAGTTCCGACCTGCACGAATGGAGTAACGACTTCCGCGCTGTCTCGGAGAGGGACTCAGCGAAATTGAAATAGCTGTGCCGATGCAGTTTACCCGCAGCAAGACGGAAAGACCCCGTGAACCTTTACTATAACTTGACAGTGACACTAGGGATTGACTGTGTAGGATAGGTGGGAGCCTTTGAAGCCGGGCCGCTAGGTTCGGTGGAGGCAACGGTGAAATACCACCCTGTTGATTTCTGGTGTCTAACCATGTCCCGTCAGCCGGGATTGGGACACTGTCTGGTGGGTAGTTTGACTGGGGCGGTCGCCTCCCAAAAAGTAACGGAGGCGCGCGATGGTTCCCTCAGCCCGATTGGAAACCGGGCGTCGAGTGCAATGGCATAAGGGAGCTTGACTGCGAGACGGACACGTCGAGCAGGTGCGAAGCAGGTCATAGTGATCCGGTGGTCCTGAATGGAAGGGCCATCGCTCAACGGATAAAAGGTACTCCGGGGATAACAGGCTTATCTCCCCCAAGAGTTCACATCGACGGGGAGGTTTGGCACCTCGATGTCGGCTCATCGCATCCTGGGGCTGGAGCAGGTCCCAAGGGTTTGGCTGTTCGCCAATTAAAGCGGTACGCGAGCTGGGTTCAAAACGTCGTGAGACAGTTTGGTCCCTATCTGCTGTGGGCGTAGGATACTTGAGAGGCTCTGACCTTAGTACGAGAGGACCGGGTTGGAGGCACCGCTGGTGTACCAGTTGTCTCGCCAGAGGCATCGCTGGGTAGCCATGTGCCGATTGGATAACCGCTGAAAGCATCTAAGCGGGAAACCGACCTCAAGACCAGGTATCCCGGGCGCAAGCCCCTGAAGACCCGTCGAAGACTACGACGTTGATAGGCCGGGTGTGTAAGCGTGGTAACACGTTCAGCTAACCGGTACTAATTGGTCGTGAGGCTTACTTTCCCCATTCTCTTGCATGCCCCCTCAAGGGGAGTAAGGGACTCGGGGCCAAGGCCGAGGCTCGAGTGCTTCTTGGCACTCGCCTGGAAGACTGAAATACGCACAGCGAGACTTCACTCAGCAAGAAATTCGAAACTTACCCTTTGTATGCACTGTCGCTTGTTTTCCGGTGGCTATGTCGGAGGGGTTCCACCCGTTCCCATCCCGAACACGGAAGTTAAGCCCTCCAGAGCCGATGGTACTTCGCGGGAAACCGCGCGGGAGAGTAGGTCGCTGCCGGATTCTTTTTGAGAAACCCCCGGTGTCCCTCGTGGACACCGGGGGTTTTCTGTTTTGGGCCGTTTGCTTTTCGCGCGTCACTGCCGCGGCGGGTTTCTGGTGGGCAGCCCATCGGATGTGGACGCCCGCTGATTGGGCCTTGGCAGTGTGCCACTTGAAGTAGCCGCCCCCTGGGAGCTGATGTGTAGGGCCCAGGGCCGTCTGGTCTGCCTCAGCCACTCCCTCTTCTCGATGCCGAGGGATGAAGCGGAACGTGCGGCGCTTCTTGGGAGGGCGTTGGGGGCGCTGCGTTGCCGGCGTCAAAGGTCTTCCATTCGCCCCCTCGCGCTGGACGGCTCGGCGTGCGAAGCACGGTTGCACTCCTAGGGCATGGCGCTGGCTCCAGAGGTCTCGGTGATGAATGCGCCAGCGGCGGGGGAGGGCGCGTCGCGCGCCGCCGGGCAGTCCGTGCACGGCGATGGGAGGCGCTGCGTGGGCCCGGTGGACGCCCAACTGGGAAGGGTGCGCGTTCGCCGACGCCAGGTGGCGGGAGCCCCCGGTCCCGCTGGCGCCGGAGCGCGGCTCATTCCGCTTGGATGCCACAAGCAAGGGACGCGGTGTTCTGCTAGTGTAGGCGACATGCGCCTACCTGTGACCGCGCTCCAACGAGCCACTGAGGCCCCCTCTGCACGCCTGCCGCCGCGCGTCGTGGAACATGACGCTTCCGTGGCGAGCTCCGGATGGTGCTTGGAGGACTCAAGCTACCGGATTCGTTGGGGTTTCAGGCTGCTATGCATGTTTGACTCGCCGTCCGCGCTGCGACTAGAGTCCAGGTTTCCGCCCGGTCTGCGCACCGCCTGTCGCGGTGTGCGCCTCCCGGTGCCGGGCCGCTCCACGAGATGAAGAAGCCGACCCTCTTTGGGAAGTACCTGCTCCTCGAGCGCATCAACGTCGGCGGCATGGCGGAGGTGTTCATCGCGAAGGCCTTCGGCGTCGAGGGCTTCGAGCGCATCCTGGCCATCAAGAAGATCCTCCCCACCATGGCGGAGGACGAAGAGTTCATCACGATGTTCATCGACGAGGCGAGGATCAGCGTTCAGCTGAACCACGCCAACGTCGTGCACATCAACGAGCTCGGGAAGTACGACGACACCTACTTCATCGCCATGGAGTACGTCGCCGGACGCGACGTCCGGACCATGTTGGAGCGCTATCGGCGGCGCAAGGAGATCATGCCCACCGCCCAAGCGGTGTTCATCGTCTCCAAGATCTGCGACGGCCTGGACTACGCGCACCGGAAGAAGGACGCCCGCGGGCAGGACCTCCACATCATCCACCGCGACGTGTCGCCTCAGAACATCCTCATTTCGTATGAGGGTGAGGTCAAGGTCATCGACTTCGGTATTGCCAAGGCGGCGAACCGTTCCCAGAAGACGCAGGCGGGCATCCTCAAGGGCAAGTTCGGGTACATGAGCCCGGAGCAGGTCCGGGGGATGCCCATCGACCGGCGCAGCGACATCTTCGCCGTGGGCGTGCTGCTGTACGAGATGCTCACGGGCGAAAAGCTCTTCGTCGGCGAGTCGGACTTCTCCACCCTGGAAAAGGTGCGCAACGCGGAGGTTCCGCTCCCCAGCGAGTTCAACCCGAGCATCCCGCAGGGCCTGGAGAAGGTGGTCCTCAAGGCACTCACGCGCGAGCCCGAGGACCGCTACCAGTGGGCGTCCGACATGGCCGAGGACCTGATGCGGTTCCTCCTGGCCGGTGACGCCATCTACTCGTCCAAGCACCTCTCCAGCTACATGAAGGAGGCCTTCGCCGAGGACATGCTCCGCGAGGCGGAGAAGATGGAGCGCTATGCCGGTATCGAGCGCCCCGACCAGATAGAAACCTCGGGCATCACGGTGGCCCCCGGTTACAACCGGCAGGCGGCGCGGCGTGCGCCCCCTCCAGCCGTGGTGGTGACGGGAACGCCCGCGGGCCGTGCGTCCACCTCGCCAGCGCAGCCGGTCCAGGACTACATCCCGCCCCCCACCGCCGAGGAACTCGAGGAGATGGGCGTCGGCGCGGGCGACAAGACGCAGATTGTCGACTCCTCGCATACGTTCATGTCCCCCGAAACCCGGGTCGCCGACAGCAGCGTCGTGGTGGACGACAGCATCACGGGCCGGACGGAGAACCCCATCCAGGACCACGGGACGTCCGGTTCCTTCAACTCACTGCGCGCTCCCGCGCCCGATACGTCTTCGCGCAAGGGCAAGAGTGGTCCCAAGGCGCAGGTCGTCATCAGCAACGAGGAGGGCGAGGCCTACTCCGGCGCCACGATGATTGGCCCCGCGCCATCCGCGCCGCCCACGCGCTCGCGCGGCTCGTCGCCCTCGCTGGACGAAGAGACGGGCAGCAGGCCAGCGCCCGTGTCGGGCCGCGGCCGGGGCGCAAAGCGCGCTCCCGAGCCCGAGGAGGAGCCCTCTGACTACGAGCAGCCGCCCGAGGAAGACAGCGGCGCCGGCTACGACGACCAGGACGACTACGGTGACGAGGGTCACGCGCACGACGACCTGAACGAGCCCGAGGAAGAGGTGACGGGCTCGGTTCCCCTTCCCGCGGAAGAGGCGCCCCCGCCCGCGAAGGCCGCTGCGCCCGCGAAGGCGAAGACGAAGGTTCCCGCCAAGGGAAAGCCCGCGCTCAACCTCAAGACGCTGCCGAAGCCGGTGCTGTTCGCTGCCGCGGCGGCCATCGTGCTGTTGCTCGTCGTCGGCGTGGTGGTGGCCACCAGGCCCTCCACGGGCGAGGTCACCTTCATGGTGTCCCCGTCCAACCCCTCCGCCCGCATCCAGCTGAATGGCCAGGAGGTCCAGCTCAACACCCTGCTGGCACTCCCGGCGGGGCAGTACCGGGTCACCGCGAGTGCTCCCGGTCAGCAGAACTCGGCCAAGACGGTGGATGTCGTCGCCGGAAGCAGAATCGTCGTTTCGCTTCCGCTGGAGGCTGACCCGCAGGCGGCTCCGCCGCCCGAGAACCAGCCACCAGAGACGCCGCCGACGAACACGGGCGTCGTCATTGCCGCGGGCACGACCGAACCCGCCGCTCCCTCCGAGGAGCCGGTCGGCGAAGAGGTGCCGGAGAACGCGCCTGGCCAAAATGGGCAGACGCCGCCTCCCGCGCCCGTTCAGGTCGCCGCTGTCTTCCAGGGTGACGACGGCGCTGAGATCGCCGTGAATGGCGAGCGCCTGGGCCAGATTCCAGACGCGCGCATGGCGAATCTGGAGGTGGGAAAGACCTACGCGTTCACCGCGAAGCTCGCGGGCTACAAGCCGTACTCCGGTGAGTTCAAGGCCGACGGCAGCAGCCAGGAGGTCACGGTCGCATTCGAGATGACGAAGGAGCCGGAGCCCGTGGCCAACGTGCGGCCGCCGCCCAAGGCGCCTCCCAGGGCCCCGCCTGCCCCCAGGGCGCCGAGGGCCCCCAAGGTGATGGGCAAGTTCGCCTGCAGCACAAAGCCGGCCGGCGCGGACATCTACGTCGATGGGAAGAAGACGAATCGCCAGACGCCGGTGACACTGGGCAGTCCGTTGATGCTACCGGTGGGCAAGCGGAAGATTTCGTTCAAGCTCAACGGTAAGACGACCAATCCCGTGGTGGTCGACATCACGGAAGGCAGTGTAGCCAAGCTGGTCAACGTTCCCATCGAGTGAGAAGGCGGGCATCCGATGCCCCCTTCGATTGTTGACCGAAGTGGGGCATGGGCGCGCTATGACGCCTCGCCCGCGAGCAATTTTGAGGTGATGCGCCATGCAAACGACGCCCATCCGGGGCAAGCCTGAGGCTGGCCCCGCTGAACAGCCTTTTACGTATCCTCACCGCCGGGAGTTCATCGAGCCCGATTGGCGACGGATTCCTGGCTTCAAGGACGTGTCCGCCGCCGACTGGGAGAACTCCGTCTGGCAGCGCAAGCACACCGTCAAGAACCTCAAGGAACTCAAGGCGACGCTGGGAGCACTGCTCCCGGATGACCTGGCTGAGAGCATGGAGCGCGACCAGCGCGAGCGGGCGACCATGTCGCTGCTCGTGCCCCCGCAGATGCTCAACACCATGAACCTCGATGACCTGTGGCGTGACCCGGTGCGTCGCTACATGCTGCCGGCCTACGCGGACCGCCTCACCGAGTGGACCAATCATCCCAAGGCCAGCCGTGACAGTCTTCACGAGCAGGACATGTGGGTGGTGGAAGGCCTGACGCACCGGTACCCCACCAAGGTGCTGGCGGAGATGCTGCCGACCTGCCCGCAGTACTGTGGTCACTGCACGCGCATGGACCTGGTGGGCAATGACGTGCCGCAGGTCAGCAAACACAAGTTTGGCATCGGGCCCAAGGACCGCTACGCGCAGATGCTCGACTACCTGCGTCGCACGCCGACGGTGCGCGACGTGGTGGTGTCGGGTGGCGACATCGCGAACCTGCCCATCCAGCAGCTCGAGCCGTTCGTCAGCTCGCTGATGGACATCCCGAACATCCGGGACATCCGTCTGGCCAGCAAAGGGCTGATGGCCATCCCGCAGCACTTCCTCCAGGACTCCGTCCTCCAGGGGCTGGACCGGCTGGCGAAGAAGGCCGTCGAGCGCGGCGTGGACCTGGCGCTGCACACGCACGTCAATCACGCGCAGCAGCTCACCCCGCTGGTGGGCAAGGCCGTGCGCAAGCTGTTGGACATGGGCTTCCGTGACGTGCGCAACCAGGGCGTGCTGCTGCGCGGTGTGAATGACAGCCCGCAGGCGCTGCTGGACCTGTGCTTCACGCTGCTCGACCACGCGAAGATCCTGCCGTACTACTTCTACATGTGCGACATGATCCCCAACAGCGAGCATTGGCGGCTGTCGGTGGCGCAGGCGCAGCGGCTGCAGCACGACATCATGGGCTACATGCCGGGCTTCGCCACGCCGCGCATCGTCTGTGACGTGCCCTTCGTCGGGAAGCGCTGGGTGCACCAGGTGGCGGAGTATGACCGCGAGCGCGGCATCTCGTACTGGACCAAGAACTACCGGACCGGCATCGAAATGAACGATGCGGAGGCGCTCAGCCGGAAGTACGAATACTTCGACCCCATTGACCAGCTGTCCGAGGCAGGTCAGGCCTGGTGGCGGGAGCAGCAGAAGGCGGCGTAATGGATACCTCAGTGCTTCCGGCGGGTCTCCCGCCGGAGCCGGCGACCGCTCGCGCGTCGCTCAGCGCCGAAGGGCGCAGACGGCTGTTCCCCGACGCCACGGACGCGGAGTGGGCGGACTGGCGTTGGCAGCAGCGGCATGCGGTGCGAGGCCTGGAGCAGCTGGAGCGGTACGTGCCGCTGACCTCCAATGAGCGCGCGGGCGTGCAGGAGACGTCCGCGCTGTTCCGCATCGGCATCAGTCCGTACTACCTGTCCCTCATCGACCCGGAGCATCCGTTCTGCCCGGTGCGCATGCAGTCCATCCCGGTGCGTGCCGAGGCGCGCATCCGTCCGGGCGAGCTCGCGGACCCGCTGGGTGAGGACAAGACGCGCCCGGAGGAGTGCATCGTCCACAAATATCCGGACCGGGTGCTCTTCCTCGCGCTGGATACGTGCTCCGTCTATTGCCGTCACTGCACGCGGCGGCGCATCACGCAGGGCGGGGTGGCGGAGCTCTCCAAGGAACAGCTCCGCCGCGGCGTGGACTATGTCCGGCGCCATCCCGAGGTCCGCGACGTCCTCATCTCGGGTGGGGACCCGTTCATGCTCAGCGACTCGCGGCTGGAGGAGTTGCTCGCGCCGCTCAGTGAGATTCCCCACGTCGAGATGATTCGCATCGGCACGCGCGTCCCCGTGTGTCTGCCCATGCGCGTCACCGACTCCCTGGCGCGGACGCTCCGGCGCTACGCGCCCGTCTTCGTCGTCACTCACTTCAATCATCCGAAGGAAGTGACGCCCGAGGCGCGCGAGGCCTGCGAGCGGCTGGTGGACCACGGCGTTCCGGTGGAGAACCAGGCCGTGCTGATGCGGCAGCTCAACTCCGACGCGCGCATCATCAAGGAGCTGTCGCACCTGCTGCTGCGCAGCCGCGTGCGGCCCTACTACCTGCACCAGATGGACGTGGCCGAGGGCTGCGAGCACCTGCGCACGCCCATCGCGAAGGGGCTGGAAATCATCCAGCAGCTCCGGGGCTACACCACCGGCCTCGCCGTGCCGCACCTCGCGGTGGACCTGCCGGGGGGCGGTGGGAAGGTGACGCTTCAGCCCGACTACGCGGTCGAATACGGCGCGCAGGAGACGGTGTTCCGCAACTACAAGGGCGAGCGCTTCACGTACCCGGAGCCCGAGGAGACGGACTGCACCTGCCCGTATGATGACGTGTGGCGGGAGCGGGCCCCGCGGTACGGCTACCGCAAGGGCTGAGCAGCGTGCGCGGCGGGGGCTCCCCCGCGCTTCCTCCGTTCAGGAGAGGCCTGCTACCGCCCTTCGGCGCCCTGGGGCACGTCCACGTCGATGGACGGCTCCGCGCCCTCCGTGGCCTCCATCTCCACCGGGTCCTCGTTGCTGAAGCCCTGCTGGATGTGGACCTCTTCCGGGGCCGCCGCGGGGGCGGGCTGCTTCGCGGCCTTGGCGGCCTCCGCCAGCCGCTGCTCCTCCGCCTTCGCGCGCGCGTTGTCCGCCGGCGACATGCGCGCCTCGAAGCGGGCGAAGTCCTTGGCCGACACGCCGTGCTTCTCCAGCACCGACGCGGAGGCGGCCTGCTGCTTGTCGATGGCCTCCCGGCGCTCCGCGGTGCTCATCTCCGACGACTTGCGGTTGCCGTACTCCGCGTCGACCTGGGACAGGGCCTGGGCCTCGTCGCGGCGAATCTCCGCCACCTTCTCCGGAGTCAGCTCCGCGCTGTCGGCGGCAAGGGCCTGTCCAGGAATGACGAGCCACGAAGCGACCAGAAGCAGGGCAGAGCGGGGGGACATGGCGGGAGGACCTCGTTCAGGACAGCGGGAACCGTCGCAGTCTAAACACGGAGACTGCTTCTGTGCACCCGTGCCTCTCAGGGACCGCACCGCGCGCAGCGATTCCGGGCCATGGCGCACTGCTCCTGGCCCTGGGCACAGCGGGGCGGCAGGTCGTACCGCTCGGGATGGCGCTCCACGAGCGCGCACAACGACTCCGCCAGCTCGCAACTCTGCGTTCCGACCGCGCAGCGGTCCGCGCACGTCGCGTCGTCCAGGTCGTCGCGCGTCCGAAGCTCCTCGAGCCGCAGGGACAGCGAGTCGATGGCCGCGTCGTCGGTGCCTGCGACGCGCGAGTCCACCTGCTTCGCACAGGCCGTGAGCAGCACGCAGGCCAGCAGCATCCGTGGAAGGGCGCGCATGGCCGCTCCCCTTATGTGGCCGCGGCCCCTGGCGTCCAGCGGCGTGGGCCCGCGGTGTCGTTCCCTCAGCGACGGACTGGCGCGGTGTGCGCCGGTGGACGTTGGCGAGGCTCCGAAGGGCCTTCGGGCTTCGACAGGTACAGCCAGGCCGTCATCGCCAGCAGCAACGCCACCGCGAGCCGCCGCAGCCACTCCTCGCGGCGCCGCTGGGGCGACGCGCGGGCCTCCCGCTCCGCGGCCTCCAGGCCCGTGGCGACCTGGGACGCCAGCGTCTGGAGCGCTCGGCACGTCTCCACCACCGGAACCAGCGCGGCGGGAAACCTCGCGTCCTCGCGCTCCAGCGCGTCCGAGAGCATCCGTGCCCAGGCGGCTTCCTCGTCCTCACTGGCGGGCTCGCGGACGGGAGCACCCTGGTGCAGGGCCAGCGCGATGGCGGCCCTCAGCAGCAGCACGGAGAAGGCCTGGGCGGGGATGCCGTAGTGCGTCGCGCAGGCTTCCCGAGAGCGACCCTCCACCAACCGGTGGATGAGCATCGCGGCGGGGCGGGGCTCCAACTCGCGCAGGGCGGTGATGAAGGTCGAGGGGAGGGCGGGGCGCGAAGGTGACGTCACGGGTGAGCCATCCTCTCCCATCCACCGGACGTTTTCTTGAGGCGTGCACCCACGCCTCTACACTCCGGGGCCATGTTGCGACCTGTTGCACTCGTCCTGCTCCTGCTGGTTCCGTCGGGCGCGCTCGCCGTGGAGACCCTGCGCATCGCCATCGAGGACGCGGGCAGCGAGGTGCGCGTCAGCGGCCGGGGGCTGGCCTCCGGTCCCGACAGCGAGGACGCCTCCTTCGCCCCCATCACCTCGGGACAGGCGAACATCCGCCGCAAGGGTGGCCGCATCGAGGTCAATGGCACACCCGTGGAGGGGGACTCCGTCCGCTTCCGCGCTGGCATGTCGGAGGCCTCGGCCGCCCCTGGCACCGAGCCCCTCAAGGCCGGCGCGGCGCAGGTCCGCGGGGATGTGGTGGTGCGCCTGCACCGCGGTGGGCTGCAGCTCATCAACGTCATTCCCCTGGAGGACTACCTTGCCGCCGTGCTGGGCAGTGAGATGCCCGTGTCGTTTCCCCCGGAGGCCCTCAAGGCCCAGGCGGTGGCCGCCCGAACCTATGCGCTCCAGAAGAAGCTGGGCGCCTACAGCAATCCGTTCCACCTGGGCAGCAGTGTACTCCATCAAGTCTACGGCGGCGTCAACCGAGAGGACCCTCGCACCCGGGCCGCCGTCGAGGCCACGCGGGGGCAGGTGCTCACGTACGAGTTGGAACCCATCGAGGCGTACTTCCACGCTTCATGTGGCGGCCGGACGGAGTCAGGGCTTGATGCCTTGCAGCGCAACCTGCCGTACCTCCAGCCTGTCGACTGTCCCTGTGGAAAGCTGCCCGCCAGCCGCTGGACGGCGTCGCTCTCCGACGCGGACATCAAGGCGTCGCTCCACCACCCGGCCCAGGGGCTCAAAATCGTGGCCCGCACGCGGACGCGCCGGGTGATGCGCGTCACTCTGGCGGACGGTGCCTCCATGGACGGTGTGGCGCTGCGCCGCAAGCTTGGCTACACGCGGCTCAAGAGCCTGGACTTCGACGTGGAACGCGCCGAGCGCGGCTACGTGTTCACCGGTCGCGGCTACGGCCACGGGGCGGGCCTGTGTCAGTGGGGCGCCAAGGCGCTCGCCGACAAGGGCCGGGAGTACCGGGAGATCCTCTCCCACTACTACCCCGGGACCGAGCTGCAGCACCTCTACTGACGCCGCCCACGTCCGGCGCGCTTTCCGCGACGGCGTGGGGGCTGCTACAAGCGCCACCCCCGTGTCGTCCCGCCTCTCTGACTACGACTTCGCGCTGCCCGAGTCCCAGATCGCCCAGGCCCCCCTGGCCGAGCGGGACGCGTCGCGCTTGATGACCATCAGCCGCTCCAGCGGTACCTGGTCGCACCGTCGGTTCGCCGACCTCCAGGACCTGCTGCGCCCAGGGGATTTGCTCGTCCTCAACGACGCCCGCGTCATCCCCGCGCGCCTGCTGGGCCAGAAGGCCGGCACCGGTGGCCGCGTGGAGCTGCTCGTCGTGCGCCCGGCCGCCCAGGCCACGCTGACCTCGGCGGCGCTCGGGCAGGCCCCCGAGTCGCTCGACTGGGTCTGCCTGGGGCAGGCCTCCAAGGGGCTCAAGCCCGGGCAACGCGTGACGTTCGCCAGCGGCCTGGAGGCGGAAATCCAGGAGGCGCTGGGAGGAGGGGAGTACCGCGTGCGGTTCCACGCGCCCCCGGGCGCCTCGCTGGCCGCGCTGCTGGACGCGGCGGGCCGCCTGCCGCTGCCGCCCTACATCACCCGCGAGCCGGACGCCGCGGACGCGGAGCGCTACCAGACTGTGTACGCGCGCGCCTCTGGGGCCGTGGCCGCGCCCACCGCGGGCCTGCACTTCACCCAGGAGACCCTGGCCGCCCTGGACGCGCGCGGCGTGCACCGGGCGCTGGTGACGCTGGACGTGGGGCCCGGCACCTTCCTGCCGGTGCGTGAGGACGACCTGGACAAGCACCACATGCACCCGGAGCGCTACACCGTTCCGGAGGCCACCGCGAAGGCCATCAACGCGGCGCGCGCGGAAGGCCGGCGCGTGGTGGCGGTGGGCACCACCGTGGTGCGCACCCTGGAGTCCGCCACCGACCCGGAGACGGGGCGGCTGCGCGCGGGCCCCGGCGAGACGACCCTCTTCATCCGTCCCGGCTTCGCCTTCCGCCAGGTGGACCTGCTGCTCACCAACTTCCACCTGCCGCGTTCGACGCTGGTGGTGCTGGTGAGCGCGCTGCTCGGGCGGGAGCGCACGCTGGAGGCCTACGCGGAGGCGGTCCGCGCGGGCTACCGGTTCTTCAGTTACGGCGACGCCATGCTGGTGTCGGAGTGAACGCCATGGGCGAGCAGCAGGAAGCGAAGCAGTCAGGTGGCAAGGGCGACACCCGCGTGGAGCCGGGCATGGTCCGCTTCGAGCTCCTTCACGAGGACGCGTCGGGGACGAAGGCCCGCCGGGGGCGGCTGCACACGCCGCACGGCCCCGTGGAGACGCCCATCTTCATGCCCGTGGGGACGGTGGGCAGCGTCAAGGGCGTGGGGCCGGACGACCTGCTCACGCTGGATGCGCAGATCATCCTCGGCAACACCTACCACCTGATGCTGCGCCCCGGCGAGGCGCTGGTGGGGGAACTGGGCGGCCTGCACCGCTTCGTGTCGTGGAACCGGCCCATGCTCACCGACAGCGGTGGGTTCCAGGTGTTCAGCCTGTCCGGGAAGCGCAAAATCACCGAGGAGGGCGCCGCCTTCCAGTCGCACCTGGACGGCGCTCGGCACTTCCTCACGCCCGAGCGCTCCATCGACATCCAGGAGACGCTGGGCGCCGACGTCATCATGGCCTTCGACGAGTGCCCGCCCTCCACCGAGGACCGGGCCTACCTGGAGGCCTCGCTGGCCCGCACCACCCGCTGGCTGCACCGGTGCGTGAAGGCGTGGAGCCGCGAGCGCTCGTCGCTCTTCGGCATCGTCCAGGGCGGCCTGCACGAGGACCTGCGCAAGCGCCACGCCGAGGAGGTGTGCGCGGTGGACCTGCCCGGCTACGCCCTGGGTGGCTACTCCGTGGGCGAGGCCCCGGAGGCCATGCATGACGGCGTGGCCTACTCCGCGCCCCTGCTGCCCCGCGACAAGCCGCGCTACCTGATGGGCGTGGGCACGCCCGTCGACCTGGTCACCTGCGTGGAGCACGGGGTGGACATGTTCGACTGCGTCCTGCCCACCCGGTGCGCGCGCAACGGCCTGCTCTTCACCTCGGAGGGCAAGGTCGTCATCCGGAACGCCGTCTACGCCAGGGATTCCCGGCCGGTGGACCCTGCGTGTACCTGCTACACCTGCCGCAATTTCAGCAGGGCCTACCTCCGGCACCTCTTCGCCGCCCAGGAGCTGTTGGCCATGCGGCTCAACACGATTCACAACCTCCACTACTTCCTGGGACTGATGGCAGAAGTCCGGCGCGCGGTGGCAGAGGACCGGTTCGCCACGTTTGCCCGGGAGTTTCGTGCCCGTGCCAAGGCGCAGGAGGCCGAACGGACCCGCGGTCGCTGACCGGGCAGATGGATTGCCCGGCTTCCCGCGTTCACTTGCTCACATGGGCCCCCCTTGCTAAGAGGGCCCCCTTTCGGATGGGTTCCTCGGACAAAATGGGGGGCCTCCCATCCCAAGCTTTCCTCAACCGACGAGGCAGTGTGTGGCTGAGAGCTTTCTGATTCTGGCGCAGGCCGGCGGTGGCAATCCGCTAGGCACCCTGGGCTTCCTGGTCATCCTGGTGGGCATCATGTACTTCGTGATGATCCGCCCGCAGCAGAAGCAGCTGAAGGAGCACCGTGCGCTCCTCTCCGCGCTGAAGAAGGGTGATGAGGTCGTCACTTCCGGGGGCATCCTCGGGAAGATCCATCTCGTGGAGGAGCGCACCGTGATGCTGGAGGTCTCCAGCGGCGTGCGCCTCCGCGTGCTCAAGACGGCCATCAGCGCCAGGGGCGGGTTGGCGGAAGGCCCGCCCGCGGCCACCGCGACGGCGGCCGGCGAGAAGAAGGAGGAGAAGTAATGGACCGCGGCTGGTGGTGGAAGTTCGGACTCATTGTCGCGGTGACGCTGGGCTCCATCTGGTTCCTCATCCCGACGTACTACGCGCTCGTCGTGCTCGACCGGGACCAGCGCAACAACCTGGCCGTGCTTGAGGAGCGGATGCCGAGCTGGGCGCCCCCCGCGAAGTACCGCCTGAACCTGGGGCTGGACCTCCAGGGTGGCATCCACATGGTGATGCGGGTGGACACCAAGACGGCGCTCCAGAAGCGGACCGAGCGCCGGGCGCAGCAGATTGTCAATTACGTCAATGACAAGAAGCTGGGCGAGGTGACGGCGGACACGGACCCGGAGCAGCTCGAGGTCACGTTGACGGCCAAGGACCCGGCGACGATGGACGCCATCCAGAAGGAGGTCCTGGCCACCTTCACGGACTTCACGGAAGTCAGCCGCAGCGGCGGCACGCTGGTGCTGGTCCAGGACGAGACCCAGGCCAACTTCTTCCGCGAGGAGGCGGTGGACCAGGCGATGCTCGTCATCCGGCGCCGCATCGACAAGTGGGGCGTGGCGGAAGTGGACGTGCGCAAGCTGGGCTCCGACTCCATCCAGATTTCGCTGCCGGGCCGCAGCAACGCGGAGCAGGCGAAGGAGCTGGTGGGCACCACCGCGCAGCTCGAGTTCCGGATGGTGGATGACACCAACCCGCAGTTCTTCGCGCAGCTCCTGCAGGCGACGCCGCCGCCCGAGGGCAGCAACATCACGCTGACGACGGAGGGCGGCTTCCCGCAGCTCCAGGCCCCCACGCGCGAGGCCATCACCCAGTACACGAAGGACAAGGTGCCGGAGAACCGGGTGGTGCTCACCGAGTGCATCGCCAACCCGGTGAAGAAGGACGAGTGCACCTCGTACCGCTCCTACCTGCTGGACAAGAGCGTGCCGCTGACCGGCGAGAGCCTGGCGGGCGCGGACGCCAGCATCAGCCAGCTCAACGAGCCGGAGGTGAACATCTCCTTCGACCCCGCGGGCGCGCGCGAGTTCGAGCGGCTCACGGAGGCGGGTGTCGGCCGCCGCATGGCCATCGTCCTGGACGACAACGTGCAGACGGCGCCGAACATCAACGAGAAGATCAGCGGCGGCTCGGCCCGCATCACCATGGGCCGCATGGGCGGCCGCACCTTCGAGGAGTGGCTGGGCGAGGCCCAGACGCTGGCGCTGGTGCTGAAGGCGGGCGCGCTGCCGGCCCCGGTGACGGTGGGGGAGATTCGTCAGGTGGGCGCCAGCCTGGGTGACGAGCTCATCCGGAAGGGTGGCCTGGCGGCGGTGCTGGGCCTGGGCCTGGTCGTCCTGTTCATGGCCCTCTACTACAAGGGCTCTGGCCTCATCGCGGACGTGGCGCTGCTGCTCAATGGCCTGCTCATCCTGGCCGGGCTGGCCTTCTTCAATGCCACGCTGACGCTGCCGGGCATCGCGGGCTTCGTGCTGACGCTGGGGGTGGCGGTGGACGCCAACGTGCTCATCAACGAGCGCATCCGCGAGGAGCTGGGCCACGGCAAGTCGACCCGGGCGGCGGTGGACCAGGGCTACGACCGGGCCTTCTGGACCATCTTCGACTCGCACGTGACGGCGCTCATCTCCGCCTTCGTCCTGTTCTTCACGGGAACGGGGCCGGTGCGGGGCTTCGCCACCACGCTCATCATCGGCCTCTTGGCGTCGCTGTTCACCTCCATCACGGTGACGCGAGTCATCATGACCTACTTCGTCCACGGCCGTAACGCGAAGGTCGTCTCCGTCTGACCGGCCGGAGTCCGGGAACCGTCATGCAGATTCTCAAGAACAAGACGAACATCGACTTCATCAGCAAGCGCAAGCCCGCGCTGTTCCTCTCCACGGTGCTGAACCTGGCGATCATCGTCGGCATCGCCGCCTTCGGCTTCAACTTCGGCGTGGACTTCGCGGGTGGCACGGTGGTGGAGGTGAAGTTCGACCACCCCATCACCGCCCAGGAGGTCCGTGAGCGCGCGGACAAGGGCGGCCTGCCGGACGTCAGCGTGCAGAACATCGGCTCGGCGGACGAGAACTCCTTCCTGCTCCGCATGGGCGGCGTCACGCAGCTCAACGAGGAGAGCGGCGCCAGGGGTCAGGCGGCCCTGGAGGCGCTGGGGGGCGTGCGCAACGTCTACTCGGACCTGGCCAACGGCATCATCCGCTTCCGCGCGGCGCAGCCCATGGACTCCGACGCCGTCAAGAAGGCGGTGGAGTCGGCGGGCATCGGCGTGCAGGAAGTGCGTGACCTGGGCGAGGCCCAGGGCGGCGCGGGCTACGACTACCAGGTGGTGGCCAGCGGCATGGCGGACCGCGTGTTCGCCGCGCTCAACGCCGGGCTGGAGAAGCCGGACTTCGAGCAGCGCCGCGTGGACTACGTCGGTCCGCAGGTGGGCAAGCAGCTGCGCAACCGCGGCATCATGGCGCTGCTGTACTCGATGATCGCCATCCTCATCTACGTGGCGTTCCGGTTCGACTTCAAGTTCGGTCCGGGCGCGCTCGTGGCCATGGTCCACGACGTCATCATGGTGTCGGGCTACTACCTGGTGAGCCGGCGCGAGTTCAACCTGACGGCCATCGCGGCGCTGCTGACGGTGGTGGGCTACTCCGTCAACGACACCATCGTCATCTACGACCGCATCCGCGAGGACATGGCCAAGTTCCAGGGCAAGCCCTTCATCGAGGTCATCAACATCGCCATCAACGACACGCTGGGCCGCACCATCCTCACCTCCGGCACCACGGCGCTGTCGCTCATCGGTCTGCTCATCTTCGGCGTGGGCGAAATCTTCGACTTCGCCATGGCGATGCTGGTGGGCATCGTGGTCGGCGTGTACTCGACCATCTACATCGCCAGCCCGCTGACCATCTGGCTGGACGAGCGCGCCGCGGCGAAGGAAGCCCGTCAGCGCGCCAGCGGCGACGTGGACCACCAGCAGCCGAACGCCGCGTGAGCCTCCCACACCCGAGGCATTCCTTCCGTTGAGGGAGGCCTCGCACGCTGGACACGACCAGGGCCCTCTTCCTTCATGGGAAGCAGGGCCCTGGGTGTTTTCTGGTCACCTGTCAGAAGCGCGCGCTCAGCGTGGCGGCCCGGAGGCCTCTTGGATGCATGCTCGACCTCACTGTTTTCGGGTGTGCGTTTGAACCTGCTCACCGGCGACCGACCGTGCGTGAAGCAGCGAGCCACCATGCGTGCGCTTGGCTGAACGCATGTGCAGGAGGGGAAGTGTCGGGCTCAAGGTTGGACTGTCCTGGTCAGACGTCTGAGGTACTGTCGCCTTCGTAGCCAATTCATCGAGGAGGGGTGTCGAGCGTGCGGTGGTTGCTTCCAGATGTAGTCGAGCAGGAAGTGGCGGCCCTCGTGGGGGAGCTGTCGCTGCACCCGCTCGCGGCGAAGGTGCTCCTGCACCGTGGCTACCGCACCCCTGAGTCCGCGTCGGCGTTCCTGTCGGACCGGTTGGCGGACCTGCCGGACCCGTTCCGCATGAAGGGGATGCCGGGGGCGGTGGACCGCATCATCCGGGCGATTCGCTCGCGGGAGAAGGTGACGCTCTACGGTGATTACGACGTGGACGGCGTCTGCTCCACGTCGTTGCTGTACCTCTTCATGAAGGAGCTGGGCGTACCGCCCGCGACGTACATCCCCCACCGGCTGGACGAAGGCTATGGCCTCAACGTCGGCGCGGTGGAGCGCATCGCCGCGGAGGGCACGCGGGTGCTGGTGACGCTGGACTGCGGCATCACCTCGGTGGCGGAAATCACCCGCGCCAAGGAGCTGGGCCTGGACGTGCTGGTGGTGGACCACCACACCGTGCCGCCCACGCTGCCGCCCGCGGTGGCGGTGCTCAACCCGCACCAGCCTGGCTGCGAATACCCGACGAAGGCGCTGTGCGCCGCGGGCGTTGCCTTCAACTTCTGCATGGGCATCCGCAAGCGCCTGCGCGACGAGGGCTTCTTCGCCACCCGGAAGGAGCCCAACCTCCGCGCCATGATGGACCTGGTGGCGCTGGCCACGGTGGCGGACGTGGTGCCCCTCACCGGCGCCAACCGCATCCTCGTGACGCACGGCCTCCAGGAGCTGAGCGCGGGCCGCCGGCCGGGCGTGCGGGCCTTGAAGGAGGTGGCGGGCATGGACCCGGACGCCTCCGTCACCGCGGGCCAGGTGGGCTTCCGCCTGGGGCCTCGCATCAACGCGGCGGGCCGGCTGCACGACGCCTCGCTGGGCCTTCAGCTGCTGTGCTCGGAGTCGCCGGAGACGGCGCGCTCGCTGGCCGCGGTGTTGGACCGCGCCAACGCGGAGCGCCAGGGCATCGAGAGCAGCATCCTCACGCAGGCGCTGGCCCAGGCGGAGTCGCTGAAGGACGCGCGCGGCCTGGTGCTGTTCGACGAAGGCTGGCACCCGGGCGTCATCGGCATCGTCGCCTCGCGCGTGGTGGAGCGCTTCTACCGGCCCACTGTCATGGTGGGGGTGAAGGACGGCGTGGGGAAGGGCTCGGCGCGCAGCATCGAGGCCTTCCACCTCCACGACGCGCTCAGTGGCTGCGCGGAGCTGCTGACGCGCTTCGGCGGCCACAAGCACGCCGCGGGGCTCACCATCGACGCGGAGCGGCTGCCCGCCTTCCGGGAGGCCTTCGAGAAGATTGCCTACCAGCGCCTGTCACCGGAGGACCTCATCCCCCGGTGCCGCGTGGACGCGGTGGTGAATCCCAACGAACTGGACGCCCACGCCGTGGAGTCGCTCCAGCGGCTGGGGCCCTTCGGGCAGGGCAACCCGGAGCCCGTGTTGGTGCTGCGCCGGCAGATGGCTCGCCCACGCGTGCTGCAGCCCAAGTCCGGCACGGGCCATGGCCACCTCAAGCTGGCCCTGGCGGACGCGCCGGAGCTGGACGCCATCGGCTTCAACATGGCGGACCGGGCCACGCTGGTGGATGGCCCGGTGGACCTGGCCTTCCAGGCCGGCTTCGACACGTTCCGAGGCCAGCGCAAGCTGTCGCTGCGGCTCAAGGATTTGCGCGTGGCCGCCTAGCGGCCCTGTCGCTCAGGCGATGCCCCAACGGACGCGGCCCGGCGTCATCAGCGCGCCGACGCGGGCCAGCTCGTTGAAGCGGAAGCGCTCCGCCTGTAGTTCGAAGGCGTGGCGGCACCGCTCCGAGCAGAAGAAGTAACGGCGCTTCTTGTACTCAGTGGTGGGACGGCCCTCGGGTGTGTCCAAGGTCTTCCCACAGATGGGGTCCAAGTGCTGTCCCTGTTCCTGCGCGTTCTTCATCGCTCGCCTCCCAGCCCCCAGGGGAACCCAGGTTCCCGTCCCGGTGAAAACCAGGAGCACACGGCGTGCCAGCCCCAACTCCTTGAAGTCGCAAGGAGGGGACACGGGCGAAGCGGGGAGTCGGTGGAAAAATCTTCATGGCCGCCCGCCGGAGGAGGCGCGGCGAGCGGCCGGTGAAGGCGACGTCAGAAGGCGGTGCCGAGGCTGCCGCCCAGGAAGAAGTCGTTGTGGTAGCCCCGGCGGTAGCCCATGGCCTCCAGCCGGAAGGCGAGGCGGAAGTTACCGGAGGAGGTCAGCCGGGGCCTCCCGCGGAAGCCCACGCCATACTGGAGCAGCGGCTTGAGGCCGCTCACCTTCGTCTCCGCCGTGTCAATGGTGAGGGTCGACGCGATGTACGCGACGCCGCCACCCGCCTGGGCGAAGAAGCCGAAGTCGGACTTGCCGAGCTTCAGCTCGTAGGCCGGGGCAATGGTGAAGTAGTGGAGGTGCGTCTTGCCCTGGATGAAGTCGGTGCCGTCGCTGGTGCCGCCGAACGTCCAGCGCACGTCGGCCCAGAGGGCCTCGCGCAGCGATTCGTTGTCGAGGATGCGGCCGTACTCCCAGGTGGCGCGCACGCCCAGGCCCAGGCGCGTCTCCGTGGCCCGGCCGCGTGGGCTGTCCAGGAAGAGGGCGCCGGTGATGAACTCCATGGCCACGCCCAGGTTCGGGTCGTCGAGCCCGGAGAGGGCCTTGAAGTCGTCCTCCCCGTCGTCGTGCTCCTGCTCGGAGACGCGGCGGAAGTCATCCGTCTCGTCCACCTTGGGGCGCACCTCGTCATAGGCGCCGGCGGCGTCGTAGGCGGGCTCGTCGTCCGGGTAGGCGTAGGGGTCGTCCTCGTCCTGGGCCAGGGCGGGGGCGGACAGGGCGAGGCTGCCCAGGGCGCAACGCAAGAGCCACATCTTCACGGAAGCAGTCCTCATGCTCACAAGTCCAAGCGGGGGCAGGTCGTGCCACCCGCGGCGCTGGGCGGGCACATGTTGGGGTCGGTGCCGACGAGCTGCTCACGCGGAATCTGGAGGTGGTCCATCAGCTCGTTGCAGACGGCCTCCTTCAGGCGCAGGTCGGTGACGTGGGTGATGATGGCGCTGGCCGCCACGGCGAGGGTGAAGCGGGACTGGTCCGCCAGCGTGGCGCGCGTCAGTTGGTAGAGGCCGGGCGTCGTCGTGCTCTCGTCGTTGTACGAGGCAACGATGGCGCGCAGCAGCACGTCGCGCTGACCGGTGGCCTCGCCGGCCTGGTAGAGCGCGCTGGCGAGCAGCGTGCCCACCCGGTACTCGTTGCCGCTGAACGCGCTCAGGTTCTGGTTGTAGAGCTGGTTCAGCAAGGACGCGTCCATGCAGCGGTCCACGCGGGCCAGGTCCCGGTCGTCGGTGATGGGGCCGTAGACGTTGCCGTGAAAGGACGTGGAGAAGAAGCGCGTGTCACAGCCCTTGCCGCCCTGGGTCGTCTGACAGGTGGAGCCATACGCGTGGTAGTCCGCGAGCCCCTCGTCGAAGGACTTGAGGATGTTGGCGCCCGGGCTGGCGCCGGATTGCTGCCACAGCGTGAGCGCCTCCGGGAACTGCTGGCCGTTGTAGGCCTTCAGGTTGAAGACGCGGTGCGAGTATTCGTGGGCGATGACGCCGGCGTTGATGGCCAGCGGGGCGCGCTGGAGCTGGTCGAAGGGCAGCACCAGGAACGACTCCAGCACGGAGAAGTACATGGCGTTGTCGCTCAGCGGATCCTTGTCCACGTCCGCGAGCACGAACTCCGGGAAGTAGTATGTGGTGACGGGGTCCTTGAAGTCCGCCGCGGGGAGGTTGCCCACGACGCGGAAGTAATCGTAGGCGCGCTCCATGCTGTAGTACGCCGTCACCATGTTCCAGGTGTGGAAGTCCGCCGGCCACAGGACGCCGTCCTGGGAGATGTAGTTGGCGCTGACGTCACGGCCGGCGTTCTTGAGCAGCGCGTTGGCGTAGCCCTCCGGCGTGGTGGCGTTGTTCAGGTCCGGGTCCTGGGAGTCGATGACGATGCGCGCGCCTCCCTGGAGGTCGGCCACCGTGCCCTTGAGTCCGACGATGTCGGAGATGGTCTTCAGCTCCACCTCCTGGGGGACGTACTGGCCATTGCTGGAGAGCACCAGGGCGCTGACCATGACGGGCGCGGCTGAATCGGGCGCACAGCCGGCGGCCAGTCCGAGCGCGGCGGTCGAGGCGATGACTGTTCGGAGCATGCCGCCGTTCTACTCCGGACCGCCCGGAACGTGTATTCCCCCCCGTCCGTCACCTTCGCGAGCACGGCGGGCGGGCAGCCGCTGCGCCCTGGCCTCACGGGCGGCGCTGGAACCCGGAATCCGCCCTGAATCCGACGGTTTGAGACGGGGCCGGGGCGCTCGGACTCCTTGACGCGTTGTTTCCACGATCCGTATGGTGCCCCGCCTTCTTCCCCCTTCGAATCCAGCAGGCGGTGCCATGGCAGTCCCGTTCATCTCCGAGGTCAAGCGTACCCACACTTGCGGTCAGCTCACCGCGACCAACGTCGGCGAGGAAGTCGTCCTCTTCGGCTGGGTGCACAACCGCCGGGACCACGGCGGCGCGGTGTTCATCGACCTGCGGGACAGGGATGGCCTCACGCAGGTGGTGTTCGAGCCGGACCACGCGGAGGCGCACGCGCTCGCCGGGAGCCTCCGGCTGGAGTACTGCGTGGGCGTGCGCGGCAAGGTCGTCTCGCGCGGGAAGAACGTGAACCCGAAGATGAAGACGGGTGAAATCGAAATCCAGGCCAGCGACCTCACCATCTTCAACCGCTCCGAGCCGACGCCGTTCCCCGTCGAGGACAGCATCGACACGTCGGAGGAGAAGCGCCTGGCCCACCGCTTCCTGGACCTGCGCCGCGCGCCGCTCCAGCACTCGCTGATGACGCGCTCGAAGATGAACGCGCTGACGCGCTCGTACATGGTGGACAACGGGTTCCTGGAGCTGGAGACGCCCTTCATGGGCAAGTACACGCCGGGCGGCGCGCGCAACTTCCTGGTCCCCAGCCGCCTCAACCCGGGCAAGTTCTACGCGCTGGCGGAGAGCCCGCAGCTCTACAAGCAGCTCTTCATGGTGGCGGGCTTCGACCGGTACTTCCAGATCGTGAAGTGCTTCCGCGACGAGGACCTGCGCGTGGACCGGCAGCCGGAGTTCACGCAAATCGACGTGGAGATGAGCTTCGTCAACCAGGACGACATCTTCACCATGATTGAGGGCCTGCTGAAGAAGCTGTGGGGCGAGGTGCTGGGCATCGACATCCCCACGCCCTTCATGCGGATGGACTTCTACGAGTCCATGGCGAAGTACGGCAACGACAAGCCGGACCTGCGCTTCGGCCTGGAGCACGTGGTGCTCACCGACCTCATCCGCGAGCACGGCGAGGGCGGCGGCGTCCCGATGATTTGGGAGGCGGTGCAGAACAAGGGCATTGTCAAGGCCATGGTCATCCCCGCGGAGAAGGCGATGAGCCGCGCGGAGAGCGACAAGCTGGAGGAGTTCGCCAAGCAGGCCGGCGCCAAGGGACTGGCCCGCGCGAAGGTGGCCGACGGGGGCGAGTGGACGCAGTCTCCGCTGTCCAAGACAATCAGCCCCGCGCTGCGCCAGGCCATCAACCAGGCCGTGGGCGCGAAGACGGGCGACCTGCTCCTGTTCCAGTTCGGCAAGGAGTCGCTGGTCCACACGGTGATGGCCAACCTGCGCGTGCACGTGGCCAAGAAGCTGGGCCTGATTCCGGAGTACGGCAGCGGCGGCCAGTGGAAGTTCCTCTGGGTCGTGAACCCGCCGCTGTTCGAGTACGACGACGAGACGAACACCTGGGCGGCGGCGCACCACGCCTTCACGCGTCCGCACGACGAGGACGTGGACTTCCTGCTCACGGACCCGGGCCGGGTGAAGTGCCACCGCTACGACGTGGTGCTCAACGGCTTCGAGATTGGCGGCGGCTCCATCCGGCTGCATGACCCGAAGGTGCAGGCGGAGGTGTTCAAGGCGCTGGGCATCAGCGACGAGGACGCGCGCGCCAAGTTCGGCTTCCTGCTGGACGCGCTGAAGTTCGGCGCGCCGCCGCACGGTGGCATCGCGCTGGGCATGGACCGGCTGGCCATGCTGCTCACGGGCGCCGAGTCCCTGCGCGACGTGATTCCGTTCCCGAAGTCGAAGACGGGCACGGACCTGATGACGGGCGCCCCCGGCGACGTGGATGACCGGCAGCTGAAAGAGGTCCACGTGCGGCCGGTGCCCGTGGCGCCGAAGGCCTGAGTCCGTCAGTCGCGAGCCCTCTCCCGCCACCCCCTTTGACGCGGGGTGGCGGCGGACCCGCCGTGCCATGAACATGGCCACGGAGTGGAGTGCCGGTGCGCAACCGCGTAAACAGGGAGGGCCAAGGGAGGGGTAGGGCCAGATGAAGACGTTCCTCGTGGTCAATCCGCGCAGCGCCAACGGCCAGACAGGAAAGCGCTGGGCTGAGCTTTCCGCGCAGGTCAACAGGGCGCTGGGCGACTTCGGCCATGGCTTCACCCAGGGCGGCATGGACGCGGCGCGCATCACCCGCCAGGCCCTGCTGGACGGGTACGAGTGCATCGTCGCGGTGGGTGGCGACGGCACGCTCAACGAAGTCACCAACGGCTTCTTCGAGGACGGCAAGGCGCTGAATCCGAACGCGGCGCTGGGGCTGATTCCTCGGGGCACGGGGGGGGACTTCCGGCGCACCTTCGGGTGGGACTTGGAGCTGGCCTCGTCGCTGGAGCGGCTGCGCTCCGGCACGACGGAGCCCTTCGACGTGGGCCGGCTGGAGTTCACCGACAACGCGGGCCAGCCCGCCACGCGCTACTTCGCCAACATCGCCTCGTTCGGTGTGAGCGCGGTGGTGGCCCAGGAGGTCAACCAGAGCAGCAAGGCCCTGGGCGGCCACCTGAGCTTCATGTGGGGCACGCTGAAGGGCCTGGTGAAGTACTCGGAGCGGCAGGTGCGCCTGTCGGTGGACGGGGGCCCGGAAGAGGTGGTGAGCGTCACCGCGGTGGCCGTGGCCAACGGCCGCTACTTCGGCAGCGGCATGTTCGTCGCGCCGGACGCCGTCACCCACGACGGCCTCTTCGACGTCACCATCTGGTCCCACTACGGCCTGAGTGACTTCGTCCTCAAGTCGAAGGGCGTCTACAACGGCGCGCACGTCAACTGGAAGGGCACGCGCCGCCTGCGCTGCCGCACCCTGCGCGCCGAGCCCGTGGAGGGCGGCGACGTGTTCCTGGACGTGGACGGCGAGACGCCGGGCCGCCTCCCGTGCACCATGACGCTGCTGCCCGGGGCCATCCGCCTCAAGGTGTTGTAGCGCTCGCGCGTCCCGAAACGTCGCCCGGTCGCCTGGCGAGCGACATGGCACTTGGGACGTGGGGCTGGACTGAGGCAACCTCCTGCATCCGGTGGCGTCCGGCGTTAGGTGCGATGGACGCACGGCACCGTGCCCGCTGGATGGGCCCAGGAGACGCGCCATGCCTCAAGAGCGAGGACCCGCACAGCTCGACCTCTTCACCGGCGCCGCCGTGGAGCCGCCCGCCAGGGGCCGCAAGGGCGCGCAGCCCGTGGCGCCGGCGGCGGTGCCGGAGTCGCTGGCCACGCTGGGGCGGGAGCTGCCCCGGGGGGTGTTCCTGGGGACGTCGTCGTGGACGTTCCCGGGCTGGTCCGGCATCGTCTATGACCATGAGGCCCCCGCCTCGCAGCTCGCGCGGGAGGGCCTGGCCGCCTACGCGCACCACCCGGTGCTGCGCACGGTGGGCATCGACCGGACCTTCTACGGCCCCATCGACTCCAGCGCCTTCGCCGAGTACGCCGCCCAGGTGCCGGACACCTTCCGCTTCCTGGTGAAGGCCCACGAGGTGTGCACCCTGGCGCGCTTCCCGCTGCACGAGCGCTACGGCACGCAGCGGGGACAAGCCAATGAGCGCTTCCTCCACGCCGCCTACGCCACGGAGGCCGTCGTCGGGCCCTTCGTGGAGGGGCTGGGGGAGAAGGCGGGGCCGCTCGTCTTCCAATTCCCTCCGCAGGACCCGCAGGCGCTCGGCGGGCCCGCGCGCTTCGTGGAGCGGCTGCACGCCTTCTTCTCCGCGCTGCCGAAGGGGCCGCTGTACGCGGTGGAGCTGCGCAACGAAACGCTGCTCACGGAGGGGCTGGCACAGGCGCTGGCGGACGTGGGCGTCAGCCCGGTGCTGGCGGTGTGGGCGCACATGCCGCCCGTGGGAAGGCAGGCGAAGCTCACCCGCGCCTTTGAATCCCGCGCGCTGGTGGTGCGGTGGATGCTCCCGCCGGACCTCGGCTACGAGGAGGCTCGCGCGCGCTACGCGCCGTTCAATCAACTGGTGGACGAGGACGTCCCCACGCGCGACGTCCTGGCCCGGGTGTGTCTGGCGGCGCTGCGCCGGGACAAGCCCACCTTCATCACCATCAACAACAAGGCCGAGGGCAGCGCGCCACTGTCCGCTATCAAACTGGCCGAGCGTGTCGTCCTGGGCAGGCGGGAAGAGGCCGCGCTTCAGGCCGCCGCCACCTGACTGCCACTTGCCACTGAGCACGCGTCTTGCTTACCTGTGGGTCCATGACAGTCATGACGGTTGCAGCGTTGATGGTCCAGCTGATGGCCGCAGGGGGCGCTGGCGCCCAGGGCGGGCAGGCAGCCGGCCGCCAGCAAGGCGACCCGGGCAGCGTCTCCACCAACCTCTCCGCGCTGAAGGGCGAGGTCTCCTCGTTGTCCGCGCGCTTCAAGGCCGCACGCGAGCGGCGCCGCCTGCAGGCGGAGAAGGAGAAGCAGGAGTGGGAGCGTGAGCCGAAGACGTCCGCCAGTCCTGGGCGCGAATGAGCCGCCGCTCCCGCCCGAAGGGCCAGAGCCGCCGCCTTCCGAGGACGAGGCTGTAGAAATTCCCATTGATGGGAACCTGGACCTGCACCTCTTCCACCCGCGCGACGTGAAGGACCTGGTGGTGGAGTACCTCTGGGCGTGCCGACAGAAGGGCGTCCTGGACGTGCGCATCATCCACGGCAAGGGCACCGGCGCGCTGAGGCGCACCGTGCAGTCGCTGCTTCCGAAGCTGCCGGAGGTGGAGTCGTTCCGTTCCGCGGGCGAAGGGGACGGAGGTTGGGGCGCGACGTGGGTGCGTCTGCGCCCGGCGGACTACGACAGCCAGAAGTAGGCGGAGGCGATGAGGGAGCGCTTCTCCGTCACCTTCCCCTTGTTGGCCAGCTCCGCCAACTGCCGGTCCTTGGAGGCGTAGCGCTTCTCCTCCTCGTTGCGGAGCGAGGACAGCTTGCGGCGGTACTCGCGCTCCATCCTGTCTGAGTGGGCGCGGGCCTTGGCCTTGTCGGCGATGTCCTCGGCCAGCCCCACCTGCTTGCGCGCCTCAATCCACGTCTGCCGCGCGGCCTCCACGGCCTCGCGCGACTCCATGAGGCAGTCCTCGACGTAGCGGTCCGCGCGCTCCTTGGCCTTGTCCAGCTCCAGGGCGTTGCGCCGCTCCGCGGCCCGGACGATTTCGTCCTTCGCCGCCACCAGCGCCTGCTCCTGCATCAGCTGCACGGACACCGGCGCGGGCTGACGCCGGCGCTCCGGCTTCGCCGCCAGCTTCACGAAGTGCGCGCCGTCTGCCATGGGCAGGGCGCGGAAGCCGTCCCTGTCGCGCACGAGCACCAGGTGGGCCAGCTTCTCCTCGGGCTTGAGGCCGGTCGTCTCGAACTTGTACGCGAACCACCAGCCCTCGCTGCCCGCGAGCCGGGCCAGCCGGGACGGCAGTCCCGCCGCGTCCAGTTGCAGGTAGCTCACCGCGTCCTGGGTGCGCTCCTTGACGGCGTAGGCGGCCTTGGCCACCTCCAGCCGTCCCGAGTTGCGGCTGCCCAGCACGGAGGCGGTGAGGGCGCGGGCCTCCTGCTGGCGCTTGGCCAGGGCCTCCTTCGTCTGCTCGTTCTGTCCGCGCAGCCGGCGCCGCACGTCGCCGTCGAAGCGCTCCAGCACCACCGAGCGCATCTCCGTCATGCGCTGGCTGATGCGGCCTTCCAGCTCCCCGCGGAGCTTGTCGAAGGCGATGTTGATGTCCTCGGGCTTCCGGCAGGACTGGTAGATGTCCAGGATGCGCCGCTCGAAGTCGACGCCGCTCTCCAGCGCGCCCAGGATTTCGTCGGACGCGCCGAACACGCCGTCGAAGAGGTTCAGCTTCTTCTCCAGCAGCTCGAAGAGGCGGGCGTCCGCCGCGTTCATCCGGTTGAGGAAGTTGATGACCAGCACGTCCCGCTGCTGGCCGTACCGGTGGCAGCGGCCGATGCGCTGCTCCACGCGCTGCGGGTTCCAGGGTAAATCGTAGTTCACCACCAGGTTGCAGAACTGGAGGTTGAGGCCCTCGGCGCCCGCCTCGGTGCAGATGAGGATCTGCGTGCGGTTGCGGAACTCCTCCACCAGCGCGCGCCGGTCCTCGGGCGTGCCCGCGTCCCCCGACAGCAGGGAAATCTTCCCCTGGTAGCCGCTCTCCGACAGGAGGTTGAAGAGGTACTGCTGCGTGCGCTTGGACTCGGTGAAGATGAGCGCCTTCTCCGGCCAGCCGTGCGACTTCATCACGGCGAAGGTCCGGTCCAGGCCGCGCTTGAGCGCCTCGCCCTTGGCGTTGACCTTGATGGAGTCCGCCAGGTCCGCGTACTGGCGCAGCTCCCAGACCTCCTGCTCCAGCGCGCGGACGTTGGGGGCCTTGGCCGGGTCGTCCGACCACTCCTCGCCCTCCTCGACGAACTGCTTGGCCTCCTCGGGCTCGAACATCGCCAGGGCCTGCTGGCCCAGCTTCGCCGCCTGCAGTCGCTTCTCCAGGTTGTCCGACAGGCGGCGCAGGGTGGGGGCGATGGCGTAGGTGGAGGACGCCAGCAGCTTGCGGTAGCAGAGCGTCAGCAGCGTCTTCTTGCCGGGCTCAATCGCCGCGGCCTCGGAGCGCTGGAGGTATTCGCTGACCTTCTCGTAGAGGTCGTGCTCCTCGGGGGAGGGGGTGAAGTCCTCCACGATGGAGCGGCGGTTGGTGTAGCGGACGTATTCGCGCACCTGCCGGCGCAGGGTGCGCTGCACCACGGGGGCCAGCCGCTCCTTCAGCTCGATGGCGGCGGCTTCGGGCATGCCGCCGGCCTCGTCCGTCCGGTAGCGGCTGCGGAAGGCGTGCTCGGGCCCCAGAATCTGCTCGTCCAGCAGGGACATCAGCCCGAACAGCTCCATCAGGTCATTCTGGAGCGGGGTGGCGGTGAGCAGCAGCTTGGGCTTGCCGGCCAGGGACGCCCGCAGGGCCTGCCCCATCTTGTTGTTGGGCCGGTGCGCGTTGCGCAGGCGGTGGGCCTCGTCGATGACGACCAGGTCCCAGGGAATCTCCGACGTCAAGTGCGCCTTGTTCGCCGCGAAGGGGTGCGAGCAGATGACGGGGAAGGGCTGGTCGAAGCAGTTCCCGGTGGCGCGCACGGTGCGGCCATCCACCAGGACGCTGTCCAGGTCGAACTTCTCCCGCAGCTCGCTGTTCCACTGCGCGCGCAGCGTGGCGGGCGCCATGATGAGGATGCGCGACTTCCCCTCGGCCATCAGTTGGGCGATGACGAGCCCCGCTTCAATCGTCTTCCCCAGGCCGACCTCGTCACCCAGCATGCAGCCGCCGCGCGACAGCGAGTCGAGCGCGAACATGGCGCCTTCGACCTGGTGCGGGTTGAGGTCCACCTTCGCTTCCGACAGCGCTCCCGCCAGCCGTTGCTGCGTGTCACCGCTGCGCGCCAGCAGCTCCTCTGCCAGCAGCCGCTCATGGAAGGGCGTCAACGCCGTGGGGGCCGCCGCCGACCCGGACTCCATCCGTGCCGCCACCGCCGCCGCCGCTGCGTTCGCCTCTACCTCCACCCTGAATCCCCTCGCGACCTCCGCCAAGACCGTCTCCATCCGTGGTGTTTTCGAGGTCGCCCGCCGTCACGGCGAGCGCGGACCGGCCATTTTGTTGACGCGCGCCTATCTGTAAAGGGGGTCGTGTCCGAGGCCGAAAATTCGGCCTCCGCGCGATTGGCATGCTTCTTCGCGAGCGGCGTCGATACACGTTGACTGCACGCCGCGTACAAAACTTTCGCTGGACTTGACGCAGAGGCCTAGAGCAGTCCGCGCGCCTTCACGTCCAGATAGGCGTTGAGCGTGGCCGCGCCGAAGCCGCGCGCGGGGGCTCGGAGCACCAGCGCGCCCGCGTCCCGCAGGGTGGTGGCCGTCCGCCGGTACTCCGTCTCCAGGCGCGCCGCGGCCTGGCGCGCGTAGGCGTCCTGCGTCCGCGCGGGCACGCCGTGGGCCGCCGCCTGGAGGTCCTCGTCCAGCAGCGAGGCGACGACGGGCAGGTGCCGGGGGCGCAGCGCCAGCGTGCGCGTGAGGAGGCTGGCGGAGGCGTCCGGGTCCACCAGGTCCGTGAACAGCACCACCAGGGCGCGCCGCGTCTGGCGTGCGAAGGCGAAATCGAAGGCGCGGCCGTAGTCGCTCTCCTCGAGCGCGGCCTCGGTGCGGTAGAGCGACTCGGTGATGAGCCGCAGGTGCTCGCGGCCCTTGCGCGGCGGCAGGTAGGCCCGCACGCCGCTGGCGAACGCCAGCACGCCGACCACGTCACCGGCTTCCAGGCCGACACGCGCCAGCCGCAGCGCCGCGTCCACCGCATGGTCCAGCTTGCGCCGCTCCTGGATGCGGCCCGCCATGTGCCGGCCGCAGTCCAGCAGCAGGAGCACCGGTTGGTGCTGCTCCGGCTGCCATGTCCGGACCAGGGTGTGGGCGTGGCGCGCGGACGCCTTCCAGTCGATGTGGCGGTAGTCGTCGCCAGGGCGGTACTCGCGCAGCGACTCGAACTCCCGCCCCTCCGAGGTGCGTCGCCGCTGCGTGCGCGCGGAGGGGGCGTCCGAGGCGTGGGCCAGCGCCAGCGCTTCACGGGTGAGCGCGGTGAGGTCCGGGTACACCTTGACGTCCATCGCCGCGGGGACGCGGACCTGGCGCGCGCACAGGCCCAGGGGGCCGCGCAGCCGCAGGTGCACGTCTCCGAAGCGGGCGTCGCCCCGTGAAGGCGGCGTGATGAAGTAGGTGAGCTCCTGGGGCCTGGCCTGGGCCGCGGGCAGGGTGAGGCGCTGCCGGTGCCCGCTGCTGGCCATGTCCTCGGGGGGCTCGTCGCGGACCTCCACGTGCAGCGGCGCGGTGCCGGTGTCCTGTCGCTCCAGCACCACGTGCACGGCGTTGCGCGTGCCGGAGGAGAGGACGGGCTCCACGCGCCGCCAGACGCGGACGTCCTGGGCGCGCGGGGCCCGGAGGAAGTCCACGACGCAGAGGGCCAGCACGGCCACGTCCGTCGCCAGCGCGAGCCAGCCGAACGCGGGGCTGGCCACCGCGAGCGCCGCCGGGAGGAGTCCCGCCGCCAGCAGGGCCACGGCGAGGCCGGTGGGGACGGGGCGCCCGGCGCTCACCGGGGCACTCGGACCCGCTCGAGCGTCTGCTTCAGCACGTCGTCCGCGGTGATTCCTTCCACCTCGGCCTCGGCCTTGAGGAGCAGGCGGTGGTTGAGGACGCTGAAGGTGACGGCTTTGACGTCGTCGGGGGTGACGAAGTCCGTGCCCATCAGCGCGGCGCGGGCCTTGGATGCCGCGAGCAGCGCCTGGGCCGACCGGGGGCTGGCCCCCAGGCGCACGCGCGGGTTGGTGCGCGTCTCCCGGACGAGGGCCACCACGTACTGGAGGATGGAGTCGTCACACGACACGCGGGCGGCGCGCGACTGCAGCTCCAGCAGCGTGGGCGCGTCCAGCACCTGGCCGGTGGTGGCCGGCTTGCCTTCGCGCTGGTGGAAGGCGCGCAGCATGGTCGTCTCCGCCGAGGCCTCCGGGTAGCCCACGCGCACGCGCATGAGGAAGCGGTCCAGCTGGGCCTCCGGCAGCGGGTAGGTGCCCTCCAGCTCCAGGGGGTTCTGCGTGGCCACCACGAAGAAGTGGGGCGGCAGCGCGTGGGACACGCCGTCGATGGTGACCTGCCGCTCCTCCATGGCCTCCAGGAGCGCGGCCTGGGTCTTGGGCGGGGTGCGGTTGATTTCGTCCGCCACCACCACCTCCGTGAAGATGGGGCCCTTCACGAGGCGGAAGGCGTGGTCCTGGGGCTGGAAGACGTTGGTGCCCAGGATGTCCGCCGGCATCAGGTCCGGGGTGAACTGGATGCGCGTGAAGAGCAGCCCCAGCGCGCCGGCCATGCTGCGCGCGGTGAGCGTCTTGGCCACGCCGGGCACGCCCTCCAGCAGCACGTGGCCGCGCGCGAGGAAGGCCGTCACCAGGTCCTCCACCACGCGCTGCTGTCCGAAGACGGCCGCGTCGAGCGCGGCGGTGAGACGGGAGAGGGGAGAGGCGTCGGACATGGTGGCCGGTGACGCTAGCCCGCTGCCGCGGAGGGCGGCAGCGCTTTTTCATTCGAGATGCGCGGAGGCTCAGCGCGAGGCCTGGCCCTTGAGCCCCAGCAGCGTGCCGCCCAGCGTGGCGACCGCGCCCAGGATGGCCACGTAGACGCCGAAGCTGGGCGACGAGTTCATCATCTCCGAGTTGCCGATGGGCGTGGGCACCATCGTCGTGTCGGACGACATCTTGATGAACACGATGCACCAGATGAGGCACATGATGCTGACGACGAGCTGACCCATCCACGGCACCACCGGGTTCACGTTCGGGAGCGAGCCCTTGACGCGCACCGTGACGGCCGTCAGCAGGAGGATGGCCATGATGAAGGCGCCGCAGCCCAGGCTCATCAGGCCGAGCACGTCTCCATCCACCGCCGTCTCCTTCCACGGAAGGAAGCACGACATCAGCACCACCGCCGCGCCCCAGAAAGCGACCTTGTCGCCACCCTGGAGCTGGGCGAACAGCTCCTTCGCGTCGCGGATGAGCTCATCCGGGTCGGTGACGGCGCCGCCACGCACGTCCAGGTCCGCGCGGTCCCATGGGTCCACCGAGGCAGCGGGCTCGGGGGCCTTGCGAGGCGCGGGCCGAGGCGCCGCTGCACGCGCCGCGCGCTGCTGCGGCGCACTGCGAGCGACGTCCTCCACGCTCCGGATGTTGGTGGAGTCCGAACCGGGCTGCGGCGCGGCGGGCCGGCTTCCGGACTTGCCAGCGGCCGGACGTGGGCGGCGTGGGGGAGGCGGCCTGGCGGCTCGGCGTGGGTCCTCCGCCGCGTCGGTGGACTCCTCCGGCGCTTCGGCCGGCGGCTCCCCCGAGAGGAACGAGCCATCGATGATGTAGTCGCAGACGGAACAGATGGACGTGTTGGCGGCTACCTGCGAGCCGCAGCCAGGGCAGTTCAGGACCAACGCTCCCGCTGAGAGAATCCGCTCTCCATCTTCGGAGCGCCTGCCGTGCGTGTCAAACCCCTCGCGGTCTAACCCCTGGATTTTCGCGGGGAATTGACCTAGGCCCGCGCCATGCGCCGCTCGCACTCCGTCCGTGCCCTGCCGACCTGTGTCGTCGCTCTCTCGCTGCTGTCCGGATGCGTCCGCTCCGTGCCGCCGGTGATGCCGCCTCCCGTGGACACGCGGACGCTCGAGCGCATTCAGGACTGGGAAGACGCGCGCTCGCTGGGAAACGGGGCCCTGACTTCGCTCGCCGCCAGTTCACCGGACGCCCGGGTGCGTGCCCGGGCCCTGAGGGCGCTGGCGCGAATCCAGGACGCGGCCACCCTGGAGACCGTCGTCGCGGGGCTGAAGGACGCGGACGCGGCGGTGCGCGGCGAGGCAGCCTTCGCCTCCGGCGTGCTCGCCCTGTCCTGGGAGCCCCTGGTGGACGCCGAGCTCGCGGCCCTGGAGAAGGCGCTGCTGGAGGCCGGGCGGACGGAGCGTGACGCGGACGCGCGGCGGGCGGTGGTGGAGGCCGTGGGCCGGCTGGGGACGCCCGGCGCCGTGACGTGGCTGTCCGAACGGATGCGGGAGGCGGATGGCGCGGAGGCGGCCCAGGCCACGCAGGCGCTGGGCGTCATCGCGCGCACTCGTGGCGCGGCGGTGGTTGCCCAGGTGCCCCTGGCGCCAGCGGAGGCGCTGCTCGCGGCCGAGCGGCCGGTGGAGGCGCGGCGGGCGGGGGCCTATTTCCTGGCCACCGTGAAGCGGCCCGAGGCCTTGCCCGCGCTGCGCCGCGGCCTGGGTGACGCGGACGCGGACGTGCGGGCGCTGTGCGCGAAGGGCTTCGGTGACGTGGGCGGTCCCGAGGATGCCGTGGTCCTCGGGCAACTCTTGGGGGACACGGTTCCGCGTGTGGCCGCGGAGGCGGCGCGCTCGCTGGCCAGGCTGGCGGCGGCTTGTCGTGGACCGTGCACCGCGGTGGACGTGCTGGAGGCCCTGTCGGCGCGAGCCAGGCGCGTGGCCCGGGGCATGGCGCCTCCGGCGGCGGCGGGGGCATCAGCGCCGGAGGGCGCGAAGGCGACGGTGGAGACGCTGGCGCGGTCGTCGGAAGGCCATGCGCTGCTGGCGCTGGCGCAGCAGGGGCTGCCCGCCTTGGGCCGTCCCATCCTGGAGTCGCTGCGGCTCGCGCTGGCGGACGCGGAGCGTGGCGCGGCCTCGGACCTGGCACGCGCGGACCTGGCCTGGCTGGATTGCCGGCTGGCCGCGGCGATGGACCGGCAGGAGGGAGCGCTGAAGGAAGTCCTGGGGTGCGGGTACGGGCGCGTGCCCGAGGCCCGCCGGTTGGCGTTGGGGCTGCGCGAGGTGGCCCAGTCAAAGGGGCAGGGCGGGGCGGGCTTCGCGGTGAAGTACCTGCGCCACCCGGAGGCGAGCGTGCGGCTGACGGCGCTGGAGGCCGTGTCCGCGCGGCCCGTGCCCGAGGCGGCGGCGCCGGTGCGCGAGCTCATCGAAGGCGAGGACGAAGTGGTGGCGGGCGCTGCGGCGGCCACCGCGGGCGTGCTCGAGGACGAGGCCGCGTTGCCTGCCGTGGAGGCGCTGGCGGCACGGGTGCCCCAGACGCCGGGCGACCTGGCCGAGCCGGTGGCGGGCGCGCTGGTGGCGCTGCGGGGCCCGGCCGCCGAGCCCCGGCTGCGTGAATGGCTGATGCACCCGCACGCCAACGTGCGGCGCGTGGCGGCGCAGGCGCTCACGCGGCTGACGGGGCAGCGGGTGCGCTCGGCGCGTGTGGCGCTGCCCGCGAACACCTTCCGGCCCGTGGCCGCCCCGGCGCGCGCGGGGCTGGTGCTGCGCACCGACAAGGGGGACATCACCGTGCGGCTGGACGTGGACGAGGCGCCCCTCACGTCGGGCAACCTCCACGCGCTGGCGCGCAAGGGCTATTTCAACGGCGTCACCTTCCACCGCGTGGTGCCGGACTTCGTCGCGCAGGGCGGAGACCCGCGTGGGGACGGGGAGGGCGGGCCGGGCTACTCCATCCGCTGCGAGCTGACGCGCCGGCCCTACGGCCGGGGCACCCTGGGCATGGCGCTGGCCGGGAAGGACACCGGCGGCAGCCAGTTCTTCTTCACCCACGCCCCGCAGCCGCACCTGGATGGCCGCTACACGGCCTTCGGCGAGGTGGTGTCCGGCATGGACGTGGTGGACGCCCTCCTGGAAGGGGACGTCATCCGCGAGGCGCGCGCGGTGGAGCTGGCGCCCTGAGGCGTTGACTCACGCGCCGCTGGCACGGGCCAGGGGCGCGGGAGGACCGAGCGGGTCGCTGTTCCAGCGCGCGTGCTCCGCCGCTTCCAGGGCCTCGACTTCCTGGCGGATGCGCTGCCACTCCGTCTCCGGAATGTGGAGGAAGGCCTCCGCCAGCGCCGGGTCGAACTGGGTGCCCGCGCAGCGGCGGATTTCATCCCGCGCGACGCTCATGGGCCGGCCCTTGCGATAGGGGCGGTCGGACGTAATGGCGTCCACCGTGTCCGCGAGGCAGAAGATGCGCGCGCCCAGGACGATGTCCTCGCCCGCCAGGTTCTGCGGGTAGCCCTTGCCGTCCCACCGCTCCTGGTGCTGGAGCACGATGAGCGCCGCTTCGTGCAGGTAGGGCATCTTCGCCAGCATCCGGTAGCCGAACTCCGGGTGCTTGCGCATCTCCACCCATTCATCCGGCGTGAGCGGACCGGGCTTGAGCAGGATGGAGTCGCGCACGCCAATCTTCCCGATGTCGTGCAGCAGCGCGCCTTGCTCCACCACGTCCAGTGCTCCGCCCGTCATCCCCACCTCCTGGGCCAGCCGCCGCGAGTAGAGCGACACGCGGCGCGAGTGCCACTGCGTCTCCGTGTCACGGTAGTCCAGGGCGCTGATGAGCCCGTCGAGCAGCCCCGCGGTGCGCTCCACCACCCGCCGCTCCAGGTCCCGGTTGATGGCCACCAGCTCCGCGTTTTTCTCCGCGACCTCGCGCGACAGCCGCTCGTTGGCGTCCACCAGCCGGTAGTGGTCGAAGGCCTGCCGGACGCTGCTCGTCAAGTCACTGAGCGACCAGGGCTTGCCCAGCAGCCGGAAGACCTCGCCGCGGTTGACCGCCTCGGACGCGGTGCGGAAGTCCGCCGCCGCCGTCAGCATCAGCCGCACCGCCTTGGGGTTCTTCTCCCGCAGAGCGCCGAGCAATTCGATGCCGTTGAGGTACGGCATCATGAAGTCCGTCAGGACGACCTGGAAGCCGACCTCCCGGGCGGCCACGGCCGGGTCGCTGTGCGTGACGACGTCGTACCCCTCTGTCTGGAGGATGCGTGACAGGGCGGCCAGGATGAGGACGTCGTCGTCCACGACGAGGATGCGATCCATGCCCGAGGTGCCTCCAGGACAGCGTGCTTGTACAGCTTTATACACGGCGCTACGGGCCCTCAAAAGGCCCCCCAGGCGGGTGATGCGCTCCTAAGTCATGGAAATCCTTGGAGGTTCTTCCATCCAGGAAGAGAGGTGGAACCACGTCACGCTTGCCTGCCCGCCAAGGTGTGATTTATGGTGCGCTGCGACGCTGGACGGTGTCGCTAACCCCTTGGAATCGTGGAGCAATCTCCGATGGCAAAAGCCCCGGAAGGGCCCGTGCCGGTGGTGGTGATGGGGCTGGGGTTCATCGGTCAGGAAGTTGCCCGGGCCGCGATGTCTTCACCTGAGGTGGAGCTCATCGGAGCCGTGGACGTGCAATCCGGCCTGGTGGGTCGCCCCTTGGGTGATGTCCTGGGAGGTCCCGCCCCTCGTGTGAAGGTCTCCGAATCGCTGGCGCAGGCGGTGGGCAAGCGCAAGGGCGTGGTGGTGCTGCATGCCACCGGTTCGCGGCTGCCCAAGGTGTTCGACCAGGTGATGGAGGCGGTGAAGCTGGGGCTGCCGGTGGCCAGCACCTGTGAGGAGCTGGCCTTCCCGCATCTGAAGTACCCGGAGCTGGCGGACGAGCTGGACCAGGCGGCGCAGGAGGCGGGCGTCGCGGTGGTGGGCACCGGCGTCAATCCGGGCTTCGTGCTGGATCGTCTGGTGGCGGTCGCTGGACAGGTCTGCGGTCCGGTGCGTCGTGCCACCGTCACTCGCGTGGTGGATGCGCGGACCCGGCGCGAGGCCTTGCAGCGGAAGGTGGGCGCGGGGCTGACGGAGGAAGAGTTCTTCGAGTTGGTGGACAGTGAACAACTGGGCCATGTCGGCCTTGTTGAGTCCGCGGCGCTCGCGGCCCTCGGCCTGGGGCTGGATTGCGACGACTTCGAAGAAGAAGTAGCCCCCGTGTTCGCCGAGGAGGACATCTCCGGCGGCGCGTTTCCCGTCAGGAAGGGAAGAGTGGCTGGCATGTTCCAGTCCGTGGTCGGGTTGGAGGACGGACAGGAACGGGTGCGGCTGGAGCTGACCATCGCGGTGGGGGCGGATGACCCCAAGGACCGTATCGAAATCGACGCTGACCCGAAGCTGGTGTTGGAAATCCCGGGGGGAGTGGCGGGCGACCGGGCCACCGCGAATGCGCTGGTGAATGCCGCGCCACGCTTGACGGCCGCTGAAGCAGGGCTCCTCACGGTGCTCGAGCTTCCGGCCGGACGCTAGAGTCAGGAGAGGAAATGCTGGACAAGAACGCGATCGGCCGCACCTCGCCGCCGACGCTGAACGAGGTCGAAAAGGGCGCCATCCGTCGTTTCGCGGAGGCCATCGGGGACTACAACCCCATCTACTATGATGAGGAGTACGCCCGGGCATCGGGGTACCCCACCATCATCGCGCCCCCCACGTTCCCCGCGTCCTTCCACTCGGCGGCGGACCTGCGGGAGCTGTTGGGCGTGGGCATCAAGAGCCTGCTCCACGCGGAGCAGGGCTTCGACTACGAGCGGCCCATCTTCGCGGGGGACCGCATCTACGTCTCCACGCGCGTCTCCGACGTCTTCGAGCGTCCAGGCATGTCCGGGAAGATGGACATCGCGGTCATCGAGGACGAAGGCCGTGACGAGGAAGGCAACCTCGTGTTCCGCGCCCGCCGGACGCTGGTGGTCCGCGCCGCCAAGGAGACCCCGTGATGCCCGCGCGCAAGTTGTACTTTGAAGCCATCCGCGTCGGGGACGAGCTGCCCGCGCTGGCCAAGGCGCCCGTCGACCGCGTCCAACTGTCGCGCTACGCCGGTGCGTCCGGGGACTACAACCCGGTCCACGTGGACGAGCTCTACGCCAAGAGCGTGGGCATGCCGAGCGTCTACGCGCCCGGAATGCTCGTCATGGGCATGCTCGGCCAGCTCATCAGCGACTGGGCCCGGGGCGGGCAGATGCGGCGCTACAACGTGCGCTTCATCAAGATGGTGTGGCCAGGTGACACCGTCGTGTGCAAGGGCCGCGTGAGCGACCGGCACGGCTCCGGTGGCCGCTACTTCGTCGAAATCGACCTCTGGGCGGAGAACCAGAAGGGCGAGCTGGTGATGAAGGGCTCCTCGCAGATCCAGCTCTTCTTCTCACTGGAGGACGAGAACCGGCAGCGCTCCGGCCAGTCCCCCATCATGGTGGAGGTGCCTCGGGAGAGCCTGAGCAACGCCAGCGCCGCCGCGCCCGCGTCCGCCACCAGCGCCGCCGTTCCCAGCGAGGAGGGCGACGAGGCGAACGAGCGCCGTGAGGGCGTCACGTCCAAGAAGACGGTTCCTCGGGAAAAGCCGGCGGCCAAGACAGCCACGCTTCCCTCGGCCAAGAAGGCGAAGAAGTAGGCGGACGCACCGCGTCTCGAGGGGCGGTTGTGCCCGCCCCTCAACGCGAGGTGTCATTCGGGGTTGACTCAAAAATCAGTCGCCGCCACACTTCCTGCGTCTCCACGCGCCGCTGACCTCATCCTTTTTCACCGAGGGCGGGCAGCGAGCCGTCACGCAGGAGTGGCCATGTCCGCCGGGATCAACACCTACAAGACCGACCTTCGAGAGATCTTCTTCACGCTGTTCGAGCAGTTCGGCTTCGGCCAGGTGGCCGGCCAGGCACCGTTCGATGCCTGGGGTCCGGACGAAGCGAAGGCGGTGCTGACGGAGACGTACCGCTTCGCGCGCGAGGTGCTCGGGCCTCTCAACTCGGTGGGCGACCGGGAGGGTTGCCGGGTGGAGAACGGCGCCGTCTTCACGCCGACGGGCTTCAAGGACGCGTGGAAGAAGCTCTACGAGCAGGGCTTCAAGACGGTGGGCGTGAGCCCGGAGCACGGCGGCCAGGGCTCGCCGATGATGCTCCAGGTGACGGTGGAGGAGCTGCTGTCGGGCGCCAACTCGGCGTTCAACATGTACCCGGGCCTGGCCTTCGGCGCGGCGGAAGTGGTCGCGGAGTGTGGCACGCCCGCGCAGCAGAAGCAGTTCGTGGAGCGCATGCTCAACGGCACGTGGGGCGGCACCATGTGCCTCACCGAGCCGCACGCCGGCTCCGACGTGGGCGCGGCCAAGTCGACGGCCCGCCGCAACGGCGACGGCACCTACAACATCCGCGGGACGAAGATCTTCATCTCCGGCGGCGACCACGACATGGCGGAGAACATCATCCACCTCGTGCTCGCGCGCATTGACGGCGCGTCGCCGGGCACCAAGGGCCTGTCGCTGTTCATCGTCCCCAAGCTGCGCATCAACGCGGACGGCAGCTCGGGCCAGCCCAACGACGTGGGCGTGGGCTCCATCGAGCACAAGATGGGCATCAACGGCTCGGCCACCTGTGTCATCAACTTCGGTGAGAACGACAACTGTGTCGGCGAGCTCGTGGGCACCGTCGAGCATGTCGGCATGAGCCAGATGTTCAAGATGATGAACGGCGCGCGCATCGCCGTGGGCATCCAGGGCATCGGCCTGGCGTCCGCCGCGTACTACAACGCGCTGGACTACGCGAAGGACCGCAAGCAGGGCTCCCACTTCACCAAGTGGAAGGACCCCACCGCGCCCCGCGCCGCCATCATCGAGCACCCGGACGTCCGCCGCATGCTGCTGGACATCAAGGCGCACGTGGAGGGCATCCGCTCGCTCATCATCAAGCTGGCCATGCACCTGGACAAGGCGCGCCAGCTGGCCGGCAAGGACGACGACGCGGCCACCTATCACAAGGGCCAGGTGGAGCTACTCACCCCGCTGGTGAAGGCCTACAGCTCCGAGCAGGCGTTCCGCCTGTGCGCGCAGGCCATCCAGATCTACGGCGGCGCCGGCTACATCCAGGACTACCCGGTGGAGCAGTACACCCGCGACTCGAAGATCTTCTCCATCTACGAGGGCACCACCCACATCCAGGCCATGGACCTGGTGGGCCGGAAGATGGGCCAGGCGGGTGGCATGCACTTCCAGCAGTTCATGGGCGACGTGGGCTCCTTCATCGAGGCCCACCGCGAGCACGCCGTCTACGGCGAGGCCGTGAAGTCCCTGGCCGCGGCGCAGGAGGCCCTGATGGCCAGCGCCATGGTGGTGTTCGGCTGGTCGCAGGACGGGAGCAAGTTCCCGCTGATTCCGCTGTCCGCCAACCGCTTCCTCGACATGATGTCCGAGGTCGCCGTGGGCTGGCTGCTGCTGGACGCGGCCCTCATCGCGGAGAAGGCGAAGGCCTCCGTCTCCGCCGACCACCCGGACCACGCCTTCTACGAGGGCAAGAAGTACAGCGCCCTCTGGTACGCGCGGAACGTGCTGCCCAACGTGGAGCAGGCGGCGAAGATGCTCACCACCGAGGACACCTCGCCCATGGACATCTCGGACGCCGCCTTCGCGTCCGTGTGAGTCGCGCGCCTCGCTGAAAAGGCGGGGCGCCTGAAGCACCACGGCCACCCGGGCTCGCTGCCCTGGGGGGCCTTGGTGTTTCCAGCCAGGGGCGTTGCCTATTCGCCTTCGCGCACGCCGATGGCGAGCTGCGCGAGCCCGGCCTTCTTGGCCAGCTCCATCACCAGCACCACGGTGCCGTGGGGCACGCCCTCGTCGGCCTGGACGATGACCACCGTCTCCTCGTCCTTCTGCCTGGCGTCGTCGAAGGCCTGCCGCAGCTCGTCCTGGGAGACGACGTTGCCGGCCAGCATGAAGCGCCCGTCCGCGAGCACCGCCACCGACAGGTCCGTCGTTCTCGCGGTGACGTCCGCGGCGCCGCCCTTGGGCAGGTTCACCTTGAGGCCCGCCTTGGCGCCGCCACCCGGCCCCTGCTGCACGATGACGGAGCTGGTCACCATGAAGATGATGAGCAGCACCAGGAAGATGTCGGTGAGCGGGGTGATGTTGATTTCCGCGAAGACGCCGTCCTCGGAGCCGTCGTCGCTGCCCGGAGTCTTTCCCATGGCCATGGTGTGTTCTCCTCCGGCCTAGGCGGGCTGCGCGTCCGTGCGCGTGGCGGGGGCGGCCTGCGGTTCGGGGGTCATGGGCTCGGACGGCGGCAGGCCGGCGGCCCGCTCCTTGAGCAGCTCGACGAACTCGTCGCCAATCAGGCGCAGCTCCACCAGCACGCGGGACAGGCGGGCCTGGAAGTAGTTGTAGAAGACCATCGCCTGCACGGCGACCAGGATGCCCACCGCGGTGGCGACCAGGGCCTCGGAGATGCCCGTCATCACCGCCGCGCTGCCGCCGGTGCCGCCGGCCTCCACGTCCAGGCCCAGGTCCTTGAAGGAGCGCATGATGCCGGCCACGGTGCCGAAGAGGCCCACGAAGGGCGTAATCGAGCCGATGGTGGCCAGGATCCACAGGTAGCGGCGCAGCTTGAGGGCCACCTGGGCGCGCTCGCGCTCCACCGCGGCCTCGATTCCGGCGCCCCCGGCGGTGCGGCTGCGCTCCATCCGGTCGAACCCGGCCAGGAAGATGTCGGCGGCCACCGCGTCGGAGCGCTCGGCGGCGGTGCGGGCTGCGAGGACGTCCCCGCGCAGCAGGTGTTTGTTCACTGTCTCACCCAAGGCGCGTGAACGTTCGCCCACGCCCCAGAGCGCGATGATGCGCTCGACGGCGACAATCAGCGCCGCGACCGAGGCGAAGATGAGCAGGGCGAGGGTGACGCCACCCAGGCGGAGGTAATGGAGGATGTCGTTCAGGCTCATTGGTGGGTGACCGGGCAGGGCGGCATGGCCCAGACTAGGACATATGAACCGCGCAGCCGCCGCAATCTTCCTGGTAGTGCTCTGTTCTGGCTGTCCCAAGCGAATCGAGTTCGGCCCCGAGGGAGAGCTCACGGATGCGGACGCCGTCTATCAGCGCGTCGTGAAGAACCAGGAGAACGTCGTCACGCTGGAGGGCGACGCGAAGCTGCGCGCCGAGCTGCCAGAGCAGAGCGGCACGCTGAGCATGTTCGTCGCCGTCACCCGGCCGGCCATGCTGCACCTGGAGACGTTCGACTTCTTCAACCGGCCGCTCGCCTCCCTGGTGTCCGACGGACAGCGCTTCGGGCTGTATCAGGCGGATACCAATACCTGGTACCAGGGCCCCGCCAGCCCCGCCAACGTGTCCCGCTTCCTGCCCGTGATGCTGCCGGGCGAGGAGCTGGTGCCCATCATGCTCGGGCAGGTGCCGCTCATCCCTCCGGAGCGGATGACGCTGGCGCTGGACCGCGAGAAGGGCGTCTACGTGCTGACGCTCCACCAGGGCCAGGCGACGCAGGTCCTCGATGTTCACACCAGGCACCTGCGCATCATGAAGAGCCAGGTGCGAGGCATCCCGGGGTATGACCTGGGCTTCGACGACTTCCTGGAGCAGGGCGGGCTCCTCTTCCCGGGCCGCGTGTCGCTGGAGGCGAAGCAGGCGAAGACGAAGCTCCAGGTCCGCTACCAGCAGATCAAACTCAACGCGCGGCCGGACCTCACACTCTACGAGTTGGTTCCCCCCGAGGGGGCCCGGGTGGTGGAGGTGGATGCCGCCGGCCGGGAGCTGCCCGCCGGGGCGCCCGCCTCCGGGTCGTCCGCGCCCCTGGCACCAGGTTCCTGACCGGGCAGGCGCGGAAGAAGGGGCGCACGCTGCCGAGACAGTCTAGAGTGCGTGCCACGACATGGCACAGATCAAGCTTGGTGAATTGCTGATCAAGGCGAACGTGCTTCAGGAGAGCCAGCTGAAGTCCGCGCTCGCCGAGCAGGCGAAGTGGGGCGGCAAGCTGGGCGAGATCCTGGTCAGGATGAGCCTCGTCTCCGAGGACATCCTGGTGCGCGCCCTGTCCAAGCAACTGGGAATGCCGGCGGTGAACCTGGATGCGGTGCAGATGGTGCAGGCGCACGTGAAGGCGAAGATTCCCGCGCAGACGGCGCGGGACTTCTCCGTGCTGCCGCTGCAGTTGCGGGATGACGGCAAGTCGCTGGTGGTGGCGATGGCCGATCCGCTCAACATGCGCATGCTGGACGAGCTTCGCGCCGTCACCAAGTGCCGCATCATCCCCAACGTGGCGGGCCGGACCTCCATTGCCCGGGCCTTCGCGCGCATCTACGAACAGAACCACGAGCTGGAGGACGCGGACACCAACTTCAAGGTGGTGGACGCCCAGGGCCGCACGGTGGTCAAGAACCTCAAGGACCTGGAAGCCGCGGCCGTGGCGCCCGCGCCGCGCGCCGCGCCAGCTCCGGCCCGTCCCCCCCCTCCGCCCGAGGCTCCCTCCGCCCGTCCCGCGACCTCCGGCAGCCCCGCGGAGCTGCTTCGCAACGTGGAAGAAGTGCAGCGCAAGGAAGTCGCCGCCCTCAAGGCGATGGTCGAGCTGCTCATCGAGAAGGGTGTGTTCAGCCGCGAGGAGTACCTCGCGAAGGTCAAGCGGTAGTCCCCCATGCGCAAGAAGATTGGTGAGCTGCTCGTCGAGGCCGGCGTCGTGACGGAGGAGCAGGTCCGCGTGGCATTGGGACGTCGGGGTGCATTCGGCGGCCAGCGCCTGGGTGAGGTGCTGGTGGCGCAAGGGCTTTGCACGCCCACGCACATCGCGCAGGCCCTGTCCGCCCAGCACGCGCTGCCCTTCGTGGCGTTGCCGGAGGAGATTCCGGCGAACGTCGTGAGTCTGGTGTCCGTGGACTTCCAGTCCGAGCACCGCATCGTGCCGTTCCGGATGGAAGTGGAAGGCCGCAGCGAGCGCATCCTCGTCGCGGTGGATGACCCGGCGGACGTGACGCTCGTGGACGAGCTGCGCTTCCAGCTCCGCAAGCAGATGCGCGTCTTCGTGGCGGCTTCGGACGACCTGGACGCCGCGCTGGCGCGGGCCCGGGGCGAGCCGCTGGACATCGTGGAAGCCGTGGCCCTGGAGGACGAGGACGGTGCGCCGCCTCCGCCCGTGGCCGCTGGCGCGCCGCTCGAATGGGATTTCCCGGAGGCTCCGAAGCCCGTGTCCAAACCCGTACCGCCTTCTCCGCCGCCCGCTGCCCGTCCCCCCTCGCACCGAGGCTCGGCCTCGCCCCCGCCGCCGCCGCCAGAAGCCACCGACAGCGAGGCCAGCGTGGACGCGCTGGATGACCTGCTGGGCCGGAAGTCCTCGGCCCCGGCGCGGCCGCCGCCGCCGCCGCCTCCCGACGCGGAGGCGGACGGAGCGGGGGGCCGGCCGCGCGTGCCGGTGGTGGTGTTCGGCGGTGCGGCGCAGGGCTCGCGTCCCTCGGTGCCGCTCACGCCCACGCCTCAGTTCTCCGACGAGGACCTGTCCATCCTGGACGACATCGAGCGCATCTCCCGCGGAGAGGACGCCTCGCTGGACACGGAGAAGGTGAAGCCGGCGCGCATGGTGGCCAGCCTCATCCGCCTGCTCATCCGCAAGGGCGTCATCCAGGAAGGGGAGTTCCTGGAGGAGCTGGCCCAGAAGTGACGGCCGCCACGCCCGCGGGGCAGGCGCTGTTGCTCGACGTCCGCGGGCTGACCACGGAGCTGGCGCTGGAAGCGGGGCCGGTGCGCGCGGTGGACGACGTGTCCTTCGCGCTGCCTCCGGGTGGAACGCTGGGGGTGGTGGGGGAGAGCGGGTGTGGCAAGAGCCTCACGGCGCTGTCCCTGCTGCGGCTGGCGCCCGAGCCGCCGGTGCGCGTGGTGGGCGGGGAGGTGCGCTTCCAGGGCCGGGACTTGCTGACGCTGCCGGAGGCCGAGCTGCGCCGGGTGCGCGGCCGGCACGCGGCGATGATCTTCCAGGAGCCGATGACGTCGCTCAACCCGGTGTTCACCGTGGGCGAGCAGGTTGCGGAGGGCGTCCGGCTGCACCTGGGCGCCTCGCGCGCGCAAGCCCGGGACAAGGCCGTGGAGATGCTGCGGCAGGTGGGCATCCCCGCGCCGGCCGAGCGCGTGGACGCGTATCCCCACCAGCTCTCCGGAGGCATGCGGCAGCGGGTGATGATGGCGATGGCGCTCGCGTGTGACCCGGCCTTGCTCATCGCGGACGAGCCCACCACCGCGCTGGACGTCACCATCCAGGCGCAGATTCTGGACCTGCTCGCGCGGCTCCAGGCGGAGCGGGGCATGGCGGTGCTGCTGATTACGCACGACCTGGGTGTGGTGGCGGAGAGCTGCGACGCGGTGGTGGTGATGTACGCGGGCCGGGTGGTGGAGCGCGCCCCGGTGAGCGCGCTGTTCGCCTGGCCCGCGCACCCGTACACCGCGGGGCTGCTGCGCTCGATGCCATCCCGGCGCGACGTGGGCGGCGCTCCAGCTTCCCGGGCGCGGCTGCGGGCCATCCCCGGCAGGGTGCCGCCGCTGCGGCAGCTGCCCGCCGGCTGTGCGTTCCGGGAGCGCTGTGAACGCGCGTTGGACGTCTGCGCGCACGTGAAGCCCTCGCTGACGTCGCCCAGGGAAGGGCAGTGGACGGCCTGTCACAACCCGGTACCCGCGCCATGAGCTCCACGCCGCTGCTCCAGGTCCGCGACCTCCAGGTGCACTTCCCGGTGCGCGCCGGCGTGCTCGGCCGGGTGCGCGGCGCGGTGAAGGCCGTGGACGGCGTGGACTTCGACGTCATGCGCGGTGAGACGCTGGGGCTGGTGGGGGAGAGTGGCTGCGGGAAGAGCTCCCTGGGGCGCGCGGTGCTGCGGCTGGTGGAGCCCACGGCGGGCTCCGTCCGCTTCGACGGGCTGGAGCTCACCGGGCTGTCCCAGCGTCGGCTGCGCCCGCTGCGCCAGCGGATGCAGTTCGTCTTCCAGGACCCGTATGCCTCGCTCAATCCCCGGATGACGGTCCGGGAGATTCTGGAGGAGCCCTTCGCCATCCACGGGCTGGCCCGAGGGCCGGGGGAGCGGGAGCGCGAGGTGGCGCAGTTGGTGGACGCCATGGGGCTGCCGCGCGAGGCCCTGGCGCGCTACCCCCATGAGTTCTCCGGCGGGCAGCGGCAGCGCATTGGCATCGCGCGAGCGTTGGCGCTGCGGCCCGACCTGGTGGTGGCCGACGAGCCCATCAGCGCGCTGGACGTTTCCGTGCAGGCGCAAATCGTCAACCTGCTGGTGGAGCTCCAGCAGGCGCGGGGCCTCACCTACGTCTTCATCGCCCACGACCTGAACATCGTCGAATACGTGTCCACCCGGGTGGCCGTCATGTACCTGGGCCGCATCGTGGAGCTGGCCCCAGCCGCGTCGCTCTACCGGCAGCCGCGCCACCCGTACACCCAGGCGCTGCTGTCCGCGGTGCCCGTCCCGGACCCGGGCCACGCCCGGACGCGCCTGCTGGTGCCGGGCGAGCCGCCATCGCCCCTGGCGCCGCCCCCCGGTTGCACCTTCCATCCGCGCTGTCCGCATGCCATGGAGCGGTGCCGGCGCGAGTCGCCCCCGTCCTACGCGCTGGGCGGTGGTCACTTCGCCGCGTGTTTCCTGGCGGAGGCCGGCGCGCGTGAGGCCCCGGCCGCAGCCCCTTCTGGAGGAAGTCCCGGTGTTCTGGCTCAGCCATCATCATCCGGATGAGTACAACCGCACCTACCTGTTCGGCGGCGTGCGCGTGTGCGCGCGCTGCCTGGGGACCTATCCGGTGCTGCTGGCGGTGCTGGTGTCCCTGTTCGCCGTGCGCGCCCCGCTGCGCTGGGCGCTGGACGTGCCCGTCGTCCTGGGGCTCACCGTTCCCGCGCTGGCGGACTGGGCGGTGGGCCGCTTCCGGCCGGCGTCCGGAAGCAACGCGGTCCGCACGCTGACGGGCGTGTTGCTGGGGGCGGCGCTCGGCTGCTCCCTGTACGTCCACCTGCAGCAGCCCTTGCCGGCGGTGCTCCTGGCGCAGGGCGCGCTCGTGACAGCGGTGGCCGTCCCTGTCATTCTCGCCACTTACCAGAGACCGCGCCCGGGATAGACCCTGGGGGCCCGTCGCCCGTTAAGTATGCACGGGTGGTGGAGTGGGCCGGGTGAGGATGGCTCCAAGGAGCGTTGGGGGAGTGTTGGGACCGGAAACCTCAGACGAGCGGCTGATGCTCGCCTTCCAGGCGGGGGACGCGCGCGCGTTCGAGGCGCTGGTGCGCAAGCACCGGACGCCGGTGTTCAACTTCATCTTCCGCTTCACGGGGCACCGGGCACGGGCGGAGGACGTGCTGCAGGATACGTGGCTGAAGGTGGTTCGGAGCGCCGGCGACTACACGCCCAAGGCGAAGTTCACGACCTGGCTCTACACGATTGCGAGGAACCTCTGCGTGGACAGCGCGCGCAAAGAGAGCTACCGCCAGGCGTCTTCCCTGGAGGCACCCGCCCCGGGAGCGGAGCGGGACGAGTCGCGTCCCCTGGGGGAGGGCCTGCCGGACGCGGGGGCCAGCCCGGAGCGCGGCGCCTACAACGCCCGGCTGCGTCCCATGTTGGAGCGAGCTTTGGCCACGCTCCCGGACGAGCAACGTGAGGTCTTCACCCTGCGCGAGTACAGCGGCATCCCCTTCAAGGACATCGCGGAGGTGACGGGAGTGTCCGAGAACACGGTGAAGAGCCGCATGCGCTACGCGCTCGACGGGCTTCGCCGCCGGCTGGCGGAGATGGGCGTCGACGGCGACCTCGCCGAGGACGGAAGGACGGTGGTGGGATGAAGCCACAGCATCCGCATGCGCAGGAGGACCGGCTGCTCGACTTCGCCTATGGCGAACTGCCGGTGTCCGAGGCCCGCCTCGTTGAAGCCCACTTGGAGGGCTGTTCCCGCTGCACCCAGGCCCTGGACGACATTCGCGGGGTGCGCGCCACCATGTCCCAGCTGTCGGGGGAGCTCGCTCCGGACGCGGGGCTGGAGTCGCTGATGGCCTATGCCCAGCAGGCCGCGCGCCGCGCCGCCGCGGGCCCCGAGCCGAAGCCGTCCCGCTGGCGCCGGTGGTTCTTGCCCGTGGTGGGCCTGGCCTCCGTGAGCACCTTTGGCATCCTGACGCACCAGGCCCGGTCGCCCGAGCTCACGCGGCCTGACTTGAGCGTGGCGAAGGTCGCGGTCGCGAAGGAAGAGCGGGTGGCCCCGCCGTCCGCTGATGGTTTCGCGCCGGTCGCGGCGGCTCCGGCGCCCGCGGCGGCGCCGATGGTGCCCGCCGCGCCGGAAGCGACGGGGTACGCCGCCCGGGAAGTGGCCGCGCCAGAGAATTCGAAGGTGGCCGAGCAGTCGCGGGAGCAGCGGCGGCTCGCGGAGGACTGGGCCAACGCGGGCAGTGGCGGCGGGCTCGACATGCGGAGCCGGCGTGAGAGCGCGAGCAAGGCGAAGCGCGGGCCGCCCGCCGCTGCTCGCGCACCCAAGGCCGACACGCAGGCCGCGCTGGAGCCCGCGCCCATGGCGCTGGAAGGGGCGCCGTCGTCGCTGGACGAGGAGTCCGAAGTCGCGAGCGAATCCAAGGACCTGCAGACACCACCGGCGGACCGGGACGAGGCCTTCGGTCAGCAGGAGCGGCGCGTCGCGGACTCGCAGGCACCCTGGTCCGTCCCCCCGCGCGACTCACTGCGCCTGGGGTCCACGTCGCCAGCGGCACGGGGCGCCGCCTACGATGACGAACTGGACGTGTCGGAGTCCAAGGGCGCCCCGGGAGAGGCCGCCCCGGGCAACGCCGAGCCTCAGCGCCCGGCGCCGGCACCGGCCGCCAAGAAAGCCGCGCCCACCGCCGCGGCGCCTCCACCGCCCCCCATGGCGCGCGCCACCGTCGCGGAGTTGTCGCGCCAGGCGCGGGCGGCGTTCGACGCGGGGGAGGGGGCCCGGGCGGCCGGGCTGATCCGCGCGGCGCTGGCCTCGGGGGCCACTGGAAAGGAGCGCTGGACGCTTCTGAACCAGCTGTGTGAGTTCGAGTTCGCCCTGGGGAGGCGGGCCGAAGGACTCGAGGCTTGCAAGCGCGTGATACAAGAAGCGCCCGCCTCGGATGCCGCCAGATCGGCGCGCCGGCGGGTGGATCGCGAGTCATCGGTCAATGATCTGCCCGCTAAACCCGCGAAATAGCGGGGAGTATTTTCTCATCCACTGGGAGGGAAACGTAGGCACAGGTCTGTCCATTTGACCGATGCGCTTCTGCGACCTGTCCCTGGATAATGGTTTCATGGGACAGGAAGCACAGGAACCGCGGGCGCGGGGGGCGTCTCGCCGGCAGTCGGGTCAGGCCGCGGTGGAAGCGGCGATGATCATGCCGCTCACCGTCTTCATGACGCTGGGGATCATCCAGCTCACGATGATGCAGCACGCGAAGCTGATGACGGAGTACGCCGCCTATCAGGCCGCGCGTGCCGGCATCGTATGGAACGGCAACAACGAGCGCATGCATGACGCGGCCATCGTGGCGCTGCTTCCCACCATGGGGCGTACCGACGACATCGTCGAGTTGGGGAAGACGTTCGTCCTCCACCAGCTCTACGACTCTGGCATGCGCATGCTGAACTTCGGCGGCGGCCGCGTGCCCCGGACGGTCAACGGGTCCAACCTGTTCGGCGTCATCCGGGTGGACACCATCAGCCCCGCGTACTTCACGCCCATTGATTCGATGTGGAAGCTGCGCAGCGGCTACAACTGGGAGGAGCTGGACTTCGACGGTGCGGACTCCTTCCCGGAGGTCCCGTCGTTGGAGAACCACATCCGCAAGTTCTTCAACCTGCCGGAGCCCGACGACGCGGAGCTGGTGTTCCGCAAGTCCACGCGGCTGACCATCCGCCTGCGCTACTGGTACCAGCTGCGCGTCCCGTTCGCGAACTCCATCATCTTCTACTCCTGGTTCGCCTCGAACGCGGGCATGGCGCTGCGAGGCGCCATTGACCGCGGCACGGTGGATCCGCGCGCGAACATGATGAACCAGCGTGGCAACCTCAACCCGTTGCTCGCTGGCGCCCGCGGCATCGAGCACGAGATGGGGTATGACTCCGTCTATCCGCTTGAAATGACCGTGCTCTGGATGCTGGCCAACGGCAGCATCCCGCTCGTTTCCGACCTGGCTGGCAAGCGGTACTTCATGCCGCTAACGGCCACGTACAGCATGCGCATGCAGTCCAACTTCCACCGCAAGTGGATCATGCACCTGAACCCCGACTGGGGTTTGTAAGAGGAAGAGGACTCCCGACCCATGTTCACCCGGACCCTCCGACAGAGTTTCCGCCGCCAGGAAGGCCAGGCCTTGGTACTGGCCGCCTTGATGGTGTTGATCATGTCCATCGCCGTGTTGACCACGGTCAACATCGGTCACACGGTGCATGAGCGCATCCGCCTGCAGAACACGGCGGACTCCGCGTCATACTCCATGGCCGCCATGGAGGCGCGCGCGTTCAACTTCTACGCGTACGCCAACCGAACGCAGGTGTCGCACTACGTGTCGGCGATGATGTGGCAGTCGCTGCTGTCACTCATCTACTCCGCCGAGGCGTTCCTCACGGACATCTACGGCTTCATGCGCACGTTGAATCCCTGCGCGGGCAAGACGAACAACGTCTTCTGGAAGATCGCCTGTCCCATTCTGGAAAACGTCATTCCGTACGTGAGCGCGGTCATCAAGGCCATTGGCCGGATCATGACCGCGTACCGGAACTACTTCCTCAGACCCATCCAGCAGGTCATCACCAGGCTGAATCCGGACCGGATCATCGGTGAGTGGATCATCCCCGCGCACCGGGTGATGAACGGGGTGATGTACTTCGCGTCGCAGGCGGTGATGATGTCCGCGTCCACGCACGTGACGCAGACCACGCAGACGGTCATCGACGACAACGACAGCAACATCTCCTCGCTGGCCAGCCAGCTGGCGACGGGCCTCTACAGCCAGTGCCTCTTCAGCCAGGCGCACAGCCCGCACGCGGGTGGCAAGCCGCTGGCGCCGAACACGTGGAAGAACCCGTTCGGCGCGCTGGACGTGACGAAGAAGGCCGCCAACGACCCCATCGCCCGCGCCAAGCGCTCCATGGGTGGCATCACGAACGCCACGCGCTACGGATGTGACGCTACGAGCGGCGTGTGCCCCGAGGAGTTCATCACCAGCCGCCGCATGGGTGACCTGCTGCCGCTGCCGGACATGCTCGGCTTCATGGCGGACTTCTTCAACGGCGGCGTCGACATCCCAGGCATCTTCGAGTTCGGCAAGATTGGCCAGACGCGCATGCTCTCCACGGGCTTCCCCAACGCCAACGCGGTCCGCGCCGGCCGCGGTCCCGGACAGGAAGGCCGCAACTACATCCGTGACTGGAACGACAACCTGAACCCCTGGGGCATGACGGCTCAGGGCGACAACATCGGTTCAGATGACCCGTACTGGCTCAAGTTCGGCCCGCCGGAGATCGACGTGGGCGTGGGCAAGGCGGACAACCCGGTGTCGTGCACCAAGAACGACGACTACTGGAAGTGCTTCGGCGACAACCGCAAGGGCAAGGGGGACAACAGCAGGTCCAAGCTGCCGTACAAGCACATGACGAAGACGAGCATCTGGGCGCTCAACGACACCGACAGCGGTCGTCACCGGGGCGGCATGCACTGGCGCGTCAACTACCCGAGCAACCCGGAGCACTGGTCTGGCCACATGCGGCCGGGTGGCCCCGAGCGTGACGTGGGGCTGCACCGCTCGCGCATCTGCGTGCTGGAGCTCGCGTTCGTGTGCTGGGCCCGGACGGACGTCTTCGCGGCCAACGTGCGGCCGGTTCAGGACGGCCACCACCGCTGGGGCGGCCTGACGCCGTTCATGCACTTCGAGCCCGGCCAGCTCGGCTCGGTGTGCAACCCCACCGCCAACGCGTCCATGAGCGAGAACGCCAGGCGCCAGGCGGACTTCAACCAGCCCACCGCCTGGGTGGCGCTGAACAAGGACCCGGAGCAGGTCGTGAACCGGGAGAACAAGGACGGCACCGGCACCAACGCGCCCGCGCTGCTCAACGATGAAGGCAAGGTGAAGTTCGCCTTCACCCCGGACACGGACGGCCTGGAGATGCTGAACAACCGGAAGAAGTTCCTGGGTCTGGTCGAAGGCCTCAACGTCATCTCCCGCGGCCAGTCCTACTACCACCGCCCCGGCAACTGGGCGGAGCAGCCCAACTTCTTCAACCCCTACTGGCGCCCGCGTCTGGCGTCCGTGTTCCAGGGCCGGAACTCTCTGCCGAAGATTGGTGAGATGATGGATGCGCTGCCTGGACCGCTTCAGGGCATTGCCCCGAAGATCATTACGCACTGAGGACTGCCATGCGTGCCCGACTCCAAATGCGCTCGCGCTCAAGAGGTGCCGCCACGGTCGAGTTCGCGCTCTCCGTGCCGCTCCTCGTGATGATTCTGATGTTCAGCATGTACCTCACGGAGTTGGTGAGGGCGAAGCTCAAGCTCCAGGAGGCGGCGCGCTACGCCGTCTGGGAGATGACGAGCTACGCGCTCTCCGACTTCGCGAACGGGCGGCACGACGATGCCTTCGAGGACGCCCGCCAGGAGGCCCACGAGGAGTTCGTCGAGCGCTTCAGGGACATGGACTCGGTGGAGCCCAACGGCACCGGCGGCAACTTCATTGCCCGCTACACGGACGTGACGGCGACCATCACCAACAAGGAGATCACCTTCCTGGAGAGCGGGATGCTCGGCAGCCCGAGCACCAGCGAAGGAGGCGGCCTGGCGGGCGCCATCCTCAGCCCCTTGAACAACGGCATGGGATGGGTTTTGAACCAGTGGGGCTTCAACAACCGCGGCTGGGTCGAATCCGAAGTCGAGATGAACTACGAGAACACCATCCTGCCGACGCGGTACCTCGACAAGAGCGGTGGCAACGGCGGCTTCTTCCAAGAGAACATGATGGGCGGGCGCGACCTGGGCAGCCTGCGGCTCAAGTCGAAGTACTCCATGTACGCCAACGGCTGGCACATGCCGGACGGTGGTGACGCCATCATCCGTGGCCGCCGCGCCGGTCAGCACACCGGTGGTTCCCTCGACCAGCCACACGGGCTCTACCGCCAGGTGGACCGGATGGTGTTCCTGGGCTTCGCCTCCACGTTGGACAGCCTGGGCATCGGCGCCATCCTGGACGTGGTCGCCTCGGTGCTCCCCAACTTCCTGGGGACCTTCGTGGTGTCCCGGAACTACGGCGTGGGCAACTCCCAGAAGGGCGACTGCACCGGCCTTGCCCAGTATGATGCGAAGGCCAGCAGCGGCCTCCACGTCATGCACAAGCGCGGCAACGAGCTGACCGACCACGAACGGCCCAACTGCTTCGACACCGCGCCGTTCCGCGACGAGATGACGTACGCGAACAGCAACTACATCAAGGTCTTCAATGCGCGCGGCGAGTTCTACATGGGGTGCAAGCGGGCCATGGCGGATGACCCGACCGACCCGGATGCCCGCCCGGAGTCCACGCGGAATGACGAGCAAGACCTCAAGATTCCCTGCGAGTAGGGTGGGGTCCGTCCGGACAGCGCTCCTGTGCGTGCTGCTGGCCTCCGTGCCAGCCGCCGCGGAGCAGGAGCTGCCCATCTATCCGGGCACCATCCACACGCGCATCGGCAACGACCTGGTCATTGGCGGGGAGTACTACCGCCTCGCGTACTTCACGACGCCGGACTCCATGGAGAAGGTGGCGGCCTACTTCGCCCGGAAGTGGCAGGAGGAGGGCTACCCCACCGTGGTGGAAGGGGACATGCAGGACGAGGGCGTCGTGTCGGCGCTCTATACCCGCGAGGGACTCCAGCGCGGCGTCGTGCTGCGCAAGCACCTGGGCAAGACGGTGGGCTTCACGGCGCTGCGGGACTTGTGGGTGCGTCCGCCCAAGAAGCCGGCGCCCGGCCTGGTGACGCTGGAAGGCGCGCTCTACAGCCAGGACCTGGCCACGCGGGATGACCCGGGTGGCTCGCAGAGCCGCACCACGCTGGTGACGGGAGAGCTGACCAAGGTGCAACAGCAGGTGAACGCGGAGCTGGAGCGCCGCGGCTACGCGCCCGTGCGGCAGTCCGCGCTCAAGATGGGCGGCGGCACGCAGCTGACCATGGAGCACGCCCGCAAGGGTGAGCAGGTGGTGACGACGATGTCGCCCGCGGAGGAGGGCATCACCGCGGTGGTCCAGATGTGGATTGGCTCGGACCGCCCGGACGCAGTGCCCAACGACGACGCCGTGCGCCAGAGCCGCGAGGCCTACGAGAAGGACCAGGCCCAGAAGAAGGAGGGCGCGAAGTGAGAACCCTGCTCGTGGTGGCGGCATTGGTGCTGGCGTTGCCGGTCCGCGTGGAGGCGAATCCCGCGCGGGAGCTGGTGCAGCACATGTCCCGCGGCGCCCGTCCGGCCCGGCTGGGCGACTGGGTGACGTACCGCTTCAACGGTGGCGGCCTGCGCGTCTACTACTGGCGCCTGGCGGTGGTGGGAGAGGAGAAGGACAAGGAGGGCCGGGACGCGGTGTGGGTGGAGATGGAGGCCGGAACCCATCCGGCCATGAAGTCGCCGCTCGCGCAGATGCGCATGCTGGTGGCCCGGGAGGGCGACGAGATTCGCTATGACGCCATCTCCCGCCTCTACATCGGCACGGGCTTCGGCAAGCCCCAGGAGTACTCGGACGAGGCGCTCCAGCACGTGCTCAAGCAGCAGGAGGCGGACGCGAAGAAGGCCGAGGCCGCGCCGCCAGAGAAGCAAGCGCCGCTGCCCAAGGGCGTGAAGCCAACGACGCGCTCGGGCAAGGAGTCCCGGTTGATGACGCTGGCAGGCACCGTGGCGGCCGTCCCCGTCGAGGTCGTCATGAAGAGCACCGTCATCAAGCGGATGTGGCTCAGCCGTGAGATTCCGCTGCTGAACCTGGCCAAGATTGAGATTCCCGGCATCGGTCACGCCATGGAAGTGGCGGAGTACGGAATCGACGCCAAACCCCGCATGCGCATCCCCGCTCCAGACGCACCGAAAATCAAGCTGGAGTACGCGGATGCTATACTCGATGACCTGCCCGGCGCCGCGGACGACGGGCACGGACACGACACCTCTGAGGACACGCCGTGAACCATCCGAAGACGCTGCGTTCCCGCGCCCGTAACCGTCGCGGCCAGGCCATGCTGGAGTACTCGCTCCTGAACTGGATTCTCGTCGTCGCGCTCATCATCGGCGCGTCGGTGAAGGTCCGCTGGACGGAGGACCGGCAGTCCAATGTCATCGACCTGTTCATGGAGGCGTACCAGATTTATTACGACTCCTTCTACTTCGTGCTGAACCTGCCGTTCCCGTGACGGTCGGCAGTGAGGTGGGGCAGCCGTCCCCGCTGGGGCTGCGGCTGGTGCACGCCGTCCTGTTCATCGCCTTGGCCGTGGGCGTGGCCGTGGCGTCCGTGCCCGAGTGGACGCACCTGACGCGGGCCTTGAGTCAGCCCTTCCACGCGGGCTCGGCACCGCGCTGGCTGGTGCTGGCCGGCTCCCTTCTGGCGGTGGTGGGCACGGCGCGCCTGGGCTGGGCGCTGGGGCGGGGCCGGTCCGCGCCGCTCTGGGCCTCCGGTGTCATCCTCCTGGGCGTCATGTCCACGCTGGCTGGCGGTCGTCCGCAAGGGCTGGAGCAGTCCCGCTCCGACGTGGCGGCCAACCTGGAGCTGCTCCGCGTGGCCCGGCGCGTCCACCTGCTGATGGTGCACGAGCTCCAGTCACATGGAGAGGCGCCTCGGTCGCAGGACGCGTGGCGCACCGCGCTCCAGCAATCCGGCGCCAGCGAGGTCCGGGTGTACACGCGCGCCTTCCTCCCCATCTACCCACAGATCGCCTGGCTGCCCTCCGAGAGCGCGGTGCCGGAGCCGCTCGTCCCGGGGCAGCTCGCGGTGCACGTGACGCCGGATGGCGTGGGCTTCTCGGTGCGGCTCGTGGGGCTCCACCAGGGCCAGCCGGCGCTCCTCAAGGACGACCAGGGGGCGACGCTGGTGCTTCGAGGTCTGTACAACCCGGACCTTCCGCCGCCCGCGCAGCCCGCGTTTCCGCCCACTCCCTGACACCTCATGCGCTCAGCAAGGTTGCGGGTGCAGTGAGACTCAGCCAGTCTCGCCAGACCTCATGATGCGGCGGTCCCGGCCGGTGGGACGTCCTGGAGTGAGGGAAGGAGCGCGCAATGGCGCAGGCGGCATGGAAGTGGATGGTTGTCGCGGCGGCGGTCGGGGCAGGGGTACTGGCATGCGACGGCGATGACGACGGTGGAGGCGGCGACAATCCGCCACCGCCGCCCACCGGGTTCGACGCGGGCGTGGATGTCTTCCGCCCGGGCCTGGGCGAGGACGAAGGCGCGCCGCAGGGCACGCCGTTCTCCCTCCCCGAGGGTGTCAGCTTCGCCGGCACCCTTCGCGGCGCCGACGAGGTCTCCGGCGAATGCGAAAACGCCAGCGTGGAGGCGCAGGGCTCGGGCGCCACGGTCCGCGTCTGCGTGCCCCTTCGCAACGACACGGGAGCGCCCGTGGAGGTGGTGTTCCCTCCAGGGCTCGTCGTCGTGTCCACCTCCGAGGGCCGCGGCCAGAACGGGCTGCTCATCGAGCGCACCGTCCTCACCGTGCCGCCCACCCCTCCGGGGCCGGGGGGGCGGGACGATGCCGGTACCTCGGACGGCGGGGTGGAGGAGAACGCCTATATCGTTCCCCTCTACATGTACTGCCTGAACGAGGAGCGGGACCCCTCCAACCCCTTCATCACCTACGCGGTCGGCCCCGTCACGTCGGATGACGCGCTGCAGGAACTGCTGCGGCTCCTCCAGGGGAAGCGCATTGACAGCGCCGACGACGTGGGCGTGGTGCAGTACGCCATCTACAGCATCACCGAGGGCCGCGGCCTGACGACACCGGACCGCGACGCCATCGACGACCTCTGACGCGGTACGACGTCAGGCCCCGGATTGCGCGCGATACGGAGCTGTCGCGAGAGGTGGTTTTGACACCCGGTGTATCGCACGGCTAACATCGCGCGCCATCCGCTGATTGCACTGCACTGTATTCCAACACCCGCTCTGGACTCCACTTCGGACTCCACCGTCGCCGCCGAACGGCTCCCCCCCGTTCTGGAGGTTTTTGAACCATGCTGAAGGGCAAGACTCCGCTCGTCGTCGCGCTTGTGCTGGGCCTGCTGGCCGGCGTCATCGCGTATTCCGCCATCAAGAAGAAGGAGGCGGATGTCCGCCGCGGATGGAACCTGGTCCCCGTCGTCGTGGCGGCCCAGGACGTCCCTGAAGGTACGGTCATCACCTTCGAGATGATCTCCCAGCGCTCGGTTCCCGAGCAGTTCGTGACGTCGTCCGTGGTGCGCCCGGACTCCGCTTCCTACATCGTGAACCAGAAGGTGCTGGTGGCGCTGCAGGCGGGTGATCCGCTGCTGTGGAGCCAGTTCGAGACGACCAAGGCCGCCGAGCGGCTGTCGTCGAAGGTGCAGAAGAAGGCGCGCGCCCTCACCATCGAGGCGAAGCACACCACGTCGGTGGGCGGCTGGATTCGCCCCAATGACCACGTGGACGTGATTGGCACCTTCCGTGATCCGCAGACGGACGAAAACGTCGCCGTGACGCTGCTGCAGAACGTCATCGTGGTGGCCACGGGCAAGATCACCGGTACGACGAACGTGAACCTCATCCCGGAGAACCAGCGCGAGTACAACAACATCTCGCTGATGGTGCTGCCGGAAGAGGCGGAAATCATGGTGCTCGCGGTGGAGCTCGGCCAGCTGACGCTCAGCCTCCGCAACGAGGACGACGTGGACCTCATCGAGGAGCGTGGCCGCGCCACCATCAGCACGCTGCTGTCGGGTGAGCGCACCCGCGTGCTGGAGCAGAAGCGCCGCGAAATCATCCAGATCATCAAGGGCGGTGCCGAGCGGGCCGCGGGCGCTGGCGCGCCGTGATGGCGTGCGTCGTCCACCCTCGCTCTTAGGGAAGCGCGCACATGCTTGCTGGAATCGTCCTCCTCCTCGTCACCGGCTCGGTCTTCTTCTTCAGCCTGGTGATCTTCAGCGTCCTGTCGAAGGCGTATGAGCAGTACCAGGAACGCTACGTCGCCAAGTCGATGAACGACTTGAGCGACATGTTCCTCTTCATCGATCCACGCCAGATGTTGATCCTCAACATCGCGTGCATGTGCTTGTTGGGGATCCTGACGTACATCATCTTCAACCCCATCATGGCGGTGGTGGCCACGGTGTTCGGCTTCTTCCTGCCGATGCTGATGGTCAAGCACTACCGGAAGCGGCGCATCAAGAAGTTCAACGTGCAGCTGGTGGACGCGCTGCAGGCCATGGCCAACGCCTTCAAGGCCGGTCTCACGTTCCCCCAGGCCATTGAGCACGTGGCGCGCGAGGCGATGCCGCCGCTGTCGCAGGAGTTCGGCCTCTTCGTGAAGGAAGTGAAGCTGGGTGTTCCGCTGGAGGAAGCGCTCATCAACATGGGCCGCCGCGTGGGCAGTGACGACCTGGAGCTGGTCGTCGTGTCCACGAACATCGCCCGTCAGCTCGGCGGCAACATGGCCGAGATGTTCGAGACGATCTCCACGGTCATCCGCGAGCGCTTCCGTCTGGAAGGCAAGATCGACGCGCTCACCTCGCAGGGCAAGCTGCAGGGGTGGATCGTCGCGGCGATGCCCGGTGTGCTCGGCATGGTGCTCAACTACATGCGGCCCGACCTGATGGAGCCGATGATGGACCACATCTTCGGTTGGATCCTCGTGATCATCATCGCCATCATGGAAGTGATGGGCATCCTCATCATCCGGCGCATCGTCAACATCGATATTTGAGAGGTGCACCGTGGACGATGTCCTGACGCCAATGTTGATCGGCAGCTCGGCGCTCCTCTTCGCGGGCGCCGTGGGCTTCCTGGGCCTGGGGCTGTACCAGACGCTGCTGGAGCGCTTCCTGTCGGAGGTCCGTGACGAGTCCACGGGCGGCATGAAGGGCTTCGGCTCGGTGGCCATCCGCCGCCTGGGCGCGATGAACCGCCGCTTCATGTGGCCCGGCTACGAGGCCAAGGCGCGCCGCAACCTCATCAAGGCGGGCGAGCCGCAGGCGTACAAGCCCGAGGACATCATGGCGCTGCAGGAAGTCAGCGCGGTGGTGGGCCTCATCATGGGCCTCATCCTGCTCAACGGCTTCGGCGTGAGCATGGTGTGGGCGCCGCTGTTCCTGCTCTTCGGCATGTACTACCCGCTGATGTGGCTGAACGACCAGGTGAAGAAGCGCCACCTGCTCATCAGCCGCGCGCTGCCCTACAGCCTGGACCTGCTGACGCTGTCGGTGGAAGCCGGCCTGGACTTCACCGCGGCACTGGCCAAGGTGGTGGAGAAGGGCAAGCCGGGGCCGCTGCGCGAGGAGCTGCAGCTGGTGCTCAAGCAGCTGAAGATGGGCAAGACGCGTGAAGAGGGCCTCAAGAGCATGATTCTTCGCGTGGACCTGCCGCCGCTGACCACCTTCGTCACCGCGCTCATCCAGGCGGACAAGATGGGGACCAGCTTGGGCAAGGTGCTGCGCATCCAGTCCACGCAGATGCGCATCGACCGCACCCAGCGCGCGGAGAAGCTGGCCGGCGAGGCGCCGGTGAAGATGCTCTTCCCGCTCATCGCGTGCATCTTCCCCACGGTGTTCATGGTGCTGTTCGGGCCCATCGTGTTCCAGTTCATGTTCGGAAACGTCGCGGGGTAGCGCCCCGTGCCCATCCTCCTGACCATCACCCAGGGGCTCCAGCAGGGACGGGAGCTCACCTTCGAGGCGGCCGAGGTCAACATCGGCCGCACCTCGGAGAACGACCTGGTGCTGCACGACCACGGCGTGTCGCGCAGACACGCGCGCATCGTGCTCCGCGGCGACAAGTACTTCGTCGCGGACATGGGCAGCTCGAATGGCACCGTGCTCAACGGGGGGCTGCTGTCGGGTGAGCAGCAGTTGCGGGATGGGGACAAGATTGGCGTGGGCCCCGTCGAGTTCACCTTCGTCTGGGTGCCGCCGGAAGGGGACGAGGACGCCACGCGGCCCATCCGCCGGGGCGACCCGCTCCCCGTGGTCGACCCGGACGCCACCCGTCCCATCCGCCTCAACGACCCGATTCCCGCCCAGAGCGGCATCGTGCTGCCGGAGGGCTATCCCACCGCGCAGCAGCCCGCGGTGGTGCCGGTGCGTCCGGGCACCGCCGCCGTGGCGAAGGCCGAGTCCGGCGCGGAGCAGACGGCGGCGGAGCGCGCGCGCCGCCGCCGGGAGCTCGAGGGGACTGCGGCGGGCAGGCTGCTCCTGTGGTGGGGGCAGCTGTCGATGCCGGCGCGGCTGGGCGTGGGCGCGGCCGGAGGCGGCCTGGTGCTGGCGCTGGTGGGCGTGCTGGCCGTCTTCTTCATGCCCAGGAGCGAAGGCCGGGTGTCCGGCGTGGAGCCGGAGGACCTGGGCTTCGAGGTGATTTCAGACTCGTTCGGGGTGGGCGAGGGCGTGACGTGGGAGAACCCGGACCACAAGTCGTTCGCCTTCCAGTTCGTCACCCCGACGCGGGCGGTGGCGGTGGTCCACTACATGGCCAGTGGCATCTCCAAGGAGGAGGTGTCGCTGGTCGTCAACGGCGTGGACGTGGGCTGGGTGCCGCCGGACGTGAATGCGGTGACGGAGCGCGGGCTGGAGCAGATTCTCCCGCCTACGGCGCTGAAGCGGGGCGAGCTCAACTCCGTCGTCTTCGACAACGTCCGCAACCCGCCGGGGCGGGACACCTGGCGCGTGTGGAACCTGCGCCTGGAAATCATCCCGGTGCCGGAGCTGCCGCAAGAGGAGCTGCTGGCCAAGGCGCGTCAGTACGTCGCCGCGGGCGCCCGCTTCTATGCATCGCGCGACGTCGGCGCGGAGAACCTCTTCAAGGCGTGGCAGCAGTACCGCTTCGCCTGGGTGACGCTGGAGGCGCTGGACACCAAGCCGGACATCTACCAGGACGTCCGCTTCCAGCTCGGCCAGGTAGCAACCGAGCTGGACCACAAGTGCAGCCAGCTGATGCTCGATTTTCAACGCAGCGTACAATACCGGAATGCGCGGACAGCCCGGGCCGCGTTGCAGGAAATGGGTCGACGCTTCCCTACGGCCGACCATCGCTGCCACAATCTAGGTTTACAGTTGGCCTACGAGCACGAGCTGTAGGCGCGTGCTCACTTCGACAGGAAGTCGGTGATTCGCATGTCCAACGGTTCCCCTCCGGCACGTCGCCGGCCCCCTTCTGGGGCGCCCTCGGGTGGGACCGGGTCCCGTCCCGCCGTGCGCAGGACGTCCGCCCGGCCCGCGCCCGCCCCCGTCTCCGCCGCGGCCCGGCTCATTTGCATCGCTGGCCCCAAGGATGGTGAGGAGTTTGCCCTGTCCGAGGAGGAGTACGTCATCGGTCGAGCGACCGATAACGCCATCTGCATCCCGGACACCTCCGTGTCCCGCAAGCACGTCATGGTGCGGAAGTCGGGAGCGGGTTGGGCGGTCAGCGACCTGGGCTCCGGGAACGGGACGCTCGTCAACGGCGACGTCGTCAGCGACGAGACGCCGCTGGCCAACGGTGACGTCATCACGTTGGGCGACACGGAGCTGCGCTTCGAGGACGTGGCCAACTCCACGATGATGGTCGGCGCGCCGGCCCCCGGTCCGCGGCCCCGTCCGGCGGCCTCTGGCAGCCGCGGCGCGGTGCCGCCCCGTCCGGGGCCTCGCGTCGAAGGTGGCCGCGTGCGCAGCTCGCGCGCGGCGGCGGCCTCGGCGCCCACCCCCGAGGAGCTGAAGAAGAAGAAGCTCATCAAGCTGGGCGCCGTGGGCGCGGTGCTGGTGCTGTTCGCGGGCCTGGGCGTGGTGCGGATGAACGTCCAGAAGCAGCAGGCGGTCGCCGCGGAAGAGGCCCGTCAAGGCAAGAACCACCGGGATCGGCTGGGCAGCCTGTTCCAGGACGCCAAGAACCTCGTGCGCGAGGGCAAGTGGGTCGAGGCGAAGGCGAAGCTGGAGGAGCTCCAGACCGAGGCCCCGGAATACCCGGGCGTGGCGGACTACCTCGGGCACGCCGCGCGCGAGATTCCCGTCCAGGAGAAGCTGACGGCGGCCAAGGAGGCTCTGTCGAAGAAGGAGCTGGGCAAGGCTGGCACGCTGCTGGCCGGCGCCGGAGAGAGCCAGTTCCTCTACGAGCAGGTGAACGAGACGAAGCGCGCGCTGTCGGAGTCCGCGGACACGCGCACGCGCGAGGCGCGCAAGCTGCTGGATGAGAGTCAGCTCGACATGGCCAAGGCCATCACCGACGACATCCTGGTGGCCTTCCCGGAGCACCGCGACGCCAAGCTCATCAACGAGCAGGCGGCGCAGGCCATCCTCGTCCGAGACACGCCCAAGCCCGTCATCCAGGGGCCGGCCCCCAAGCCGTGGGAGCCCGCCGTCGACCGCTTCCGTGACGGCGACATGTCCGGCGCGGTGGCCATCCTCAACGCGTGCATGGCGCGCAACGCGCAGTGCAAGAAGCTGCTCGGGCAGATGACGGAGTTCGGCAACCTCTACAAGCGGTTGGAGGACCTGGACGCCCGCGGCCTGTCGAAGCTGATGTCGCTGGACAAGGGCATCACCGGCGGCCGTCCCAGCAAGATGGCGCGCAACGCGGGCACGCGGGCGGCCACCATCTTCTACAAGGGCGCCACCGCGGCGAAGGCGGCGGGGCAGTGGAGCCGCGCCATGGACTACTCGCGCAAGGCGCTGCAGGCGGACCCCGGACACGCGGGCGCCACCAACATCATCAGTGAGCTGAAGGCGAAGGCGAAGGACGTCTACCTCCATGCCTACTCCCTGAAGGACGGGAGCCCCGATGAGGCCCTGCCCAAGTTCAAGGACGTGGTGGCGATGACGCCGCCCGACGACGAGTACCACGAGAAGGCGAAGACCTGGGTCGAGAAGCTGTCCCGATGACCCGGCGCAAGGTGGGAGGCGGCACGCCGCCGCCAGGGGGCCAGCAGGGTGACCTGTTCGGCAGTGGCGCCTCCACCCCTCGTGCGGCGCGGAAGGCCGCGGCGCCGCCGACGCCACCACCGCCTCCGGTGGACGCGGACGGCACCTCGCTGCTGGGGCCCATGGACGGCGCGCCGCCTCCGCCGCCCAAGCCCGAGCGCGTGGTGCTGTCGGTGGGCGAGCTGACCCGCCAGCTCAAGCAGACGCTGGAGTCGCGCTTCGCCCGCGTCATCGTGCGCGGCGAGGTGACGGGCTTCCGTGGGCCCAACGCGCGGGGGCACTGGTACTTCTCGCTGAAGGACGCGGGCGCGGCCATCGACGCGAAGGTGTGGGCCTCCATGGCGGCCCGCCTGCGCTTCGCGCTGCGCGACGGCATGGAGGTGATTGCCGAAGGCAGCGTGGACCTGTACGAGCCGCAGGGCCGCTACAGCCTCATCGTCCAGCGGCTGGAGCCGGTGGGCGAGGGCGCGCTGGCGCTGGCCTTCGAGCAGCTCAAGGAGCGGCTGGCCCAGGAGGGGCTCATCGGTCCCGGGCGCGTGCGGCCCCCCAGGCCGTTGCCCTCCCTGCCTCGGCGGATTGGCGTGGTGACGAGCCGCACCGGCGCGGCGCTGCAGGACTTCCTGCGCGTGCTGCATTCGCGCAACCCCAGGCAGAGCGTCCTGGTGGCGGACGCGCGTGTGCAGGGCGAAGGCTCCGCCGTGGAGGTGGCTCGCGCCATCGAGCGGCTGGGGCGCACGGACGTGGACGTCATCGTGGTGACGCGCGGTGGTGGTTCGGTGGAGGACCTCTGGACCTTCAACGAGGAGCGGGTGGCCCGCGCCATCTTCGCCTCGCCTGTGCCGGTGGTGTCCGCCATTGGTCACGAAATCGACTTCACCATCTCCGACTTCGTGGCGGACCTGCGCGCGCCCACGCCCAGCGCCGCGGCGGAGCGCCTGGCGCCAGTGCTGGCCGACCTGGAGCTGACGCTGGCCACGCAGGCGGGCCGTCTGCGGCGTGCCATGGAGCGCCGGGTGCTGGAGTTGCGCGAGGAGCAGGGCCAGCTCGCGTCGCGGTTGGAGGACCCCCGGCGGGCCATCAACCACCAGCGGCTGCACCTGTCCGAGCAGGTGGAGTCGATGATGCGGGTGCTGCGGCCGGCCGTGCGCGGGCACCGTGAGGCGCTGCGGTCGCTGACCGAAAGGCTGCAGCGGGCGCGCCCCCAGGCGCGCCTGGGCGAGCAGCGGGCGCACCTCCTGAAGCTCGCCATGCGGCTGTCGGAGGCGGTGCGGGCAGGTGTGGCGACGCGGCACGGCGCGCTGGCGACGGCACGGCTCGGGCTCGAGCGGGCGTCACCCGTGGCCCAGGTGTCCCGCGAGCGTGCCCGGCTGGCCGCACACCGGGCTCGGCTGCTGGCGCTCCAGCAGGCGACGCTGGCGGATGCCCAGAAGCGTTTCCAGCGTCTGGAGGGACGTCTGGACGCCATGAGTCCGTTGAAGGTGATGTCGCGCGGCTATTCGGTGGTGTTCCGGCAGCGCGATGGCGCGGTGGTCCGCGCGGGCGCGGATGTCCAGGTGGGAGAGCGCCTGGGGCTGAAGCTCGCGTCGAACGGGGCGAAGTCGCTCGGGGGATGTGAAGAAATCGAAGCCACCGTCACGGCGGTGAAAGGGCCGGTGGACTGCTGACGGGCCACCCTCTAGAGTCCCGCGCCCCACACGGGGAGGTGGATGGAAGTGGCGAAGTCGGACAAGGCGCCCAAGGCGGACAAGGTGGCGGAGGCCGAGGTCCCCGAGCAGTACGGGGATGTGGTCTCCCGGCTCGAGGAGACGGTGGGCCGACTGGAGAGCGGCAATCTCTCCCTGGAGGACTCGCTCAAGGCCTTCGAGGAAGGCATCCGGCTGGTGCGCCGGGGTGAGAAGCTGCTCACCGAGGCGGAGCAGCGCATCGAACAGCTCCTGCTGGATGAGGACGGAAACGACGTGGTGGCGCCCCTGTCGGTCGCCGCGCGTCCGGCGGCACCCGCGCCCGCGGCCCCTCGGGCCCCCGCTCCTCGTCCGCCCCCGGAGGATGACGTCCCGTTCTAGGTGCTCGGGCCCGTCCACTCCGGCATGTCGAAGCCGAAAATCACCATTGTCGATGACGACCGCGACACGCGGGAGTTGCTGGCGGCGGCCCTGGAGGACGAGGGCTTTGCCGTCACCATGGCGGCCAACGGCCTGCGGCTCATCGCGTCGTTCCAGCTGCACCGGCCGCACGCCATCCTCCTGGACGTGAACATGTCCTGGATTGACGGCTTCGAGCTGTGCCGGGCGGTGAAGAAGAACGAGCAGTTCCGGGACATCCCCGTCATCTTCATCAGTGGCCGTGGGGAGCCCGAGGACAAGCGGCACGGCATGGAAGTGGGCGCCGCGGACTACTTCGTCAAGCCGCTGGACCTGGACAAGCTCGTCAGCCGCATCCGCGAGCTCGTGCCCGCGCAGATTCCATAAACCGAGGAGCACGGACGCTCGTGGCAACGTTTCAACTGAATTCCTTCCTGGCCACCCAGCAGGCGCGCGTCGAGGCCCTGCTGCGCGAGCGCTTGGAGCGGCTGGGTCCCGCCGGGACGCCGCCGAAGCTCGTGGAGGCCATGCGCTACTCCCTGCTGGCCGGCGGCAAGCGCCTGCGCCCGGTGCTCTGCCTGTCCTTCGCGGACCTCGTGGCGCGCGAAAGCACCGTGTCGGCGGTGGCGGGCGACGCGGCGTGCGCGCTGGAGTACGTGCACACGTATTCGCTGGTGCATGACGACCTGCCGGCGATGGACAACGACGACTACCGCCGGGGCCGGCTCACCAACCACAAGGTGTACGGCGAGTCCCTGGCCATCCTGTCAGGGGACGCGCTGCTGACGGAGGCCTTCACCCTGGTGGCCGGTGGACCCGAGCCCATGCGCGCCGCGCTGTGCCGGGAGCTGGCGGTGGCCTCGGGCGCGGCGGGCATGGTGGGCGGGCAGGTGCTGGACACCGCCGAGGACCGGCCGTCCGCGCTGGACTACCTCATCCGGCTGCACCGCATGAAGACGGGCGCCCTCATCCGGGCCGCGTGCCGCATGGGCGTGCTGGCCAGCGGTGGTGACGCGGACGCGCTGGCGCGCGCGGACACCTACGGCGACGCGGTGGGGCTGGCCTTCCAGATTGCCGATGACGTGCTGGACGTGACGGCCACGGCGGCGGAGCTGGGCAAGCCCGCGGGCGCGGACGCCGCGGCCGGGCGCTTCACCTTCCCGGCGGTGGTGGGGCTGGAGGCGTCGCGAAAGCTGGCGGACCAGAAGGTGGCCGAGGCCATCGCGGCCGTGCGCCCCCTGGAGGGCGAGGATGGGCCGCTGGCGGCGCTGGCGCGCTACACGGTGGAGCGGAAGTCCTGATGTCGGAGGGGCTGTCACGCATCGGCTCGCCCTCGGACGTCCGCGCACTTCCCGAGGAGGCGCTGCCGCGCCTGTGCCACGCGCTGCGCGAGGACATCATCTCCATCTGCGGCCGTGTGGGGGGCCACCTGGGGGCCTCCCTGGGCGCGGTGGAGCTCATCGTCGCGTTGCACCGCGTGTTCCATTCGCCCCAGGACGCGCTGCTGTTCGACGTGGGGCACCAGGCCTACGCGCACAAGCTCCTCACGGGGCGGCGTGAGCGCATGCACACGCTGCGGCACGCGGACGGCATCGCGCCGTTCCTGGACCCGCGAGAGAGTCCTCACGACGCGCTGCTGGCGGGGCACTCGTGCACGGCGGTGTCCGCGGCGCTGGGCGTGTTGGAGGGCCGGCGGCAGCAGGGGCACCGGGGCCACGTGGTGGCGGTGCTGGGCGACGGGGGCCTCACGGGGGGCCTCACGTTCGAGGGGCTCAACAACGCGGGAGGCAGCCACCTGCCGTTGGTCGTCGTGCTCAACGACAACCAGATGTCCATCAGCGCCAACGTGGGGGCCATCCCCGCGCTGCTGCGCACCCGCGAGGCGCGCAACTTCTTTGAAGGCCTGGGCTTCACCTACCTGGGCCCGGTGGATGGGCATGACCTGCCCTCGCTGATTCGCGCGCTGCGCGAGGCCCGTGCCTCGTCGCGGCCCGTGGTGGTGCATGCGCTGACGCTGAAGGGGAAGGGCTTCCCGCCGGCGGAGGCCGACATGCAGACGCGCGGGCATGCCATGGGCCCGTATGAGTGGCGCGACGGCAAGCTGGTGCGCTCGCGCGGCGGCCAGCGGACCTTCAGCGAGGCCTTCGCGGCGGTGCTGGAGGACGCCATGGCCCGGGACGCCCGCGTGGTGGCGGTGACGCCCGCGATGCTGGAGGGCTCGGCGCTCAACGCGCTCAAGGCGCGCTTCCCGGACCGCGTGCACGACGTGGGCATCGCGGAGCAGCACGCCGTCACCTTCAGCGCGGGGTTGGCCGCGGCCGGCGCGCGTCCGGTGTGCTGCATCTATTCGACGTTCCTCCAGCGCGCGTACGACCAGGTCATCCACGACGTGTGCCTGCCGGGCCTGCCCGTCGTCTTCGCCGTGGACCGCGCGGGGCTGGTGGGCGCGGACGGGGCGACGCACCAGGGCACCTACGACGTGGCGTCCCTGCGTCCGCTGCCGGACCTGCACCTGTGGTCGCCCATGGTGGGGGAGGACCTGGCGCCGATGCTGGACACCGCCCTGGCGGCGCCGCGCGCCTCCGTCATCCGCTTCCCACGTGGCACGCTGCCGCCCCTGCCGGAAGGATTGGGCGCGGAGGCGGTGCCGCTGCGGGGGGCGCGCTGGCTGCTTCGCGCGGAGCAGCCCCGGCTGACGCTGGTGACGTTGGGCCCCCTGGGCATCGCCGCGTTGGAGGCCGCGCGGGGCGAGCCCGGCTGGAGCGTGCTGGATGCGCGGTGCGCTTCACCTCTGGATGAAGCCGCCTTGCTGGAGGCCGGCCGGTGCGGTCATGTCGTGGTGGCCGAGGAGGGCACCACGCGCGGGGGGCTGGGCAGCGCGGTGCTGGAGCTCTTCGCGGCGCACGGGCTGATGGCCCGCGTCCGGTTGCTGGGCATGCCCGATGCGTTCGTTCCCCATGGGGACGCGCGGGTTCAGCGCGCGACGCTGGGGTTGGACGCGGCGGGCCTGCGGAGCGCGGGCCGGGCGCTGCTGGAGGGGGGCGGACGGTGAAGCCTCGCAAGGAGCGGGTGGACGTGCTGGTGGTGGAGCGCGGGCTGGCCGAGTCGCGCACCAAGGCCCAGGCGCTCATCCTGGCCGGGCAGGTCGTGGTGGATGACCAGCGCGTGGACAAGCCTGGGACGCTGATTCCGCAGGAGGCGGAGCTGCGCCTCAAGGGCGAGGTGATGCCCTACGTGTCGCGCGGCGGCTTGAAGCTGAAGGGCGCCATTGACCGCTTCGGGCTGGACGTCCGGGGCAAGGTGGCCGCGGACATCGGTGCCAGCACCGGCGGCTTCACGGACTGCCTGCTCCAGCACGGGGCCCCGCGCGTCCATGCGATTGACGTGGGCTACGGACAGCTCCACGAGAAGCTGCGCACGGACCCACGGGTGCGCTCGCGCGAGCGCGTCAACGCGCGCTACCTCACGGAGGAGGACCTGCCGGAGAAGGTCGGCGTGGTCGTCATCGACGTGAGCTTCATCTCCCTGACGCAGGTGCTGCCGTCGGTGCTGACGTACCTGGAGCCGGGCGGCCTGTTGGTGGCGCTGGTGAAGCCCCAGTTCGAGGTGGGGCCGGACCGGGTGGGGAAGGGCGGCGTGGTGCGGGATGTCGCCGCCCGGCAGGGCGCCATCGACACCGTGACGGCGTTCGTCCGCGAGCAGGGCCTGGAGGTGCTCGGGTTGATGGACTCCACGGTGCCCGGGCCCGCTGGCAACGTGGAGGCGCTCCTCGTCGCCAGCAGGCCCTGAGTCCGCGCGCTACGGCCGGTAGCGGCGGTAGTCGGACAGGGGCAGCGTCTGCACCACGTCGAAGCCGGTGCGGATCCACAGCCGGCCTTCCGGGTCGATTGCGCCGCCCAGGCTGCCGACCACCTGGTGACGGAACAGCTCACGGGCCTCGCCGCCGGACGTCTGGTCCACGGCGACGATTTCGTTGGGCAGCGTCGGCGCGCCATCCAGTCCGCGGGCCGGCGCGTTGAGCAGGAAGAGCTCCGGCGAGTTCGGTCGGCGCAGCACCTGGAGCACGTTCAGCGCGCCATTCGCGTCGATGGAGCGGTTGTCCCGGTTGCGAATCTGCCCCGACGCGTCGAGGAACCACACGCGCTGCTGGCCCACCGCGACGAGGCGCGAGGCGCCCGGGTGGTAGAGGATGTGCGCCAGCGGCACCGGGAGCGCGGGGCTGGTCCACTGGAGCCGAGCGCCCTCGCACTCGTCCTGGTTCGCGGCGCACGCGATGACCTGCGACTGCTCCGAGCCGAGCTGGAGGCCCAGGAAGAGCGTGTTGCCGGTGTCATTGAAGGCGCCCAGGGGGAGGCGCTCGTTGCGCGCGAAGGTCCGCAGCTTGTACGCGACCCGGGCCGTGCCACCCGCGCCCTGCTCTCCCGTCTCGCCCGCGTACAGCTCGGTGACGGTGACGTCCGTGCGCGAAGCATCCGGGCCCGTGCCCAGGGACGCGATGAGAATCATCCCGTCCGCGCGAACCAGGGGCGGGGCGATGACGCTCTCCAGCGTCGTGGGCGCGTAGAGCCACTTGACCTCGGCCACGCTCTCCGACGTGCCGTTGGGGTTGTGGGACAGGCGGCGCACCTCGTCGATGCGGTTGACGATGATGGCGTCACCGCCCGGCAGCACGGTGAGCTGCGTGGGGCCGATGTCCGTCGTCGTGCGCGCGGTGATGCGCAGGTCGGCGTCCACGGCGAAGGCGCCCACGTTCGGGGTCCACACCCAGCGCTTGCCGCTGATGGGGTTGCGCTCCGTGATGACCGTCTCGGGGGTGCAGGCGATGGGCATCCCGACGGTGCCCGTCACGTTGCCGCTGAGGTCCACGCGGTACAGCGTGGAAATCTCCGTCGGAGGGACGCCGCAGCCCACGAACGTGGGGTTCGCGCTGGTGCCGTCGATGACGAAGTGGTCGGTGACGACCTGGCCGGCGTTCTGCGGCTCCACGATGCGCCGCTGCACCGGGAAGTAGGAGACAGGCGCGGGCTGCGAGCGATTCGTGCGCCCGTCGGAGCACGTGGCCACCGCGTTCAACGACAGGTTCGCGGCCAGGCCCACCGTGGCGTAGGGGATGTCGTTGCGCTCCAGCGTCAGCGTCATCGTACCGCCGCTGTGCGGGAAGGTCCGGAGCAGGGTCTCCCGGTCATTGACGTTGAGCGTCGAGCCGCCTTCGCAGCCAGACACCGTGACGATGACCTGGAGCTTGTCGTCGGAGATGATGCCCGCGGGCACCGTCAGGGCGACCTGGGGGGGATCCGGCGTGGGAGGGGGCGGTTCACTGCCGCCACAGGCGGCGGCCAGGCTGCCGGCGACGATGAGGGCGGAGCGCCGCGCGCGCCGCGTCAGGGAGGGGTGGGCCATGGCGGCGGACTCTAGCCGGTACGCGGCATCCCAGGCATCTAGGCCCTCCCGTCAGGCGGGCCCGAACCGACCCCATCCCACCTGGGTACGGAACGTCCCCCAAGGGCCGCTGGCTGTGGTAGTTCCGCCCGCGCCGTTGGGACCCCACTCGGTGGGCGGCGTCACAGCGCCAGGGTGTTGCATCTATAGCCCTGCTAGCGCCTGATGGGTGGTAGGCAGGGCGGTCGGCCGTGCGCGGTCCGCGGGCGGTAGGGAAGTGGCTTCCATCGTGTACGCTCGGCCTCCGGAGGACTTGGGGGCGGCGGGGACCGACGCGGCCACATCCTCCCACCCATGCCCGCCGTTCTGGCCCCAGGGCGTGTTCAGCGGCATGATCGGGATCCGAACCATGAACTCTTTCGCACGCAGCGCGTTTTCGCAGCCTCTCTACCCGGCGCCATGCCGCCGGGGCTGGGGTTCACCGTGAGAGTCGAGATGCAGGCTGATCAGCGGGGACGCGTGCTGGTGGTGGCCGCCAAGGAGGCGGGCGACGCGCTCATGGAGCGGCTCACCTCGAGCGGCTACCAGTGTGCGTCGGCGGAGAAGGAGAGCGGCCTGGCCCAGGTCGCGGACACGTTGCAGCCAGAGGTCGTCCTGCTGTCGGTGACGGCGAAGCGGGCCGCGGAGATGCTGGAGTCGCTGCGCAAGGTGGACCGGCTCCAGCGCCTGCCGGTGCTGGTGGACCTGGGCCGCGCGCGCTCGGCGGAGGCCTTCAAGCGGCTGGCCGTGGACGATTGGATCCGCGGCGCCGACGAGGTGGTGCCCCGTCTGGAGGCCGCGCTGCGCGCGGGCCGGCTGCGCGACCGGGAAGAGCGGATCCGTCTGCGGATGGGGATGCTCCTGGAAATCACCCAGGCGGCCACCAGCTCTCTGGAGCTGGAGGAGATTCTCCGCATCGCCGTGGACAAGGTCGGCCGCGTCACAGGGACGGACCGCTGCTCGGTGGTGCTGGTGGAGGGCAGCCATGCCCGCACCGCGAAGGTGGTGGCCACGCAGGAGGACCCGAGCCTCGTCCAACTGGACATCGAGGTGATGCGCTACCCGGAGCTGCGCCGCGCGCTGGAGACGCGGGAGGCGGTGGTCATCGAGGAGGCGCAGCGCGACCCGCTGATGGCGGAGGTGCGCACCAACATCCTGCCGCTGGGCGTGAAGTCCATCCTGGTCCAGCCCCTCATCTGTCAGGGCGACCTGCTGGGAGCGCTGTTCCTACGCGTATCGCGCGCGGACGCGTCGTTCGGCCGGGACGAGCAGGAGTTCGCCCAGGCGGTGGCCGGCGTGCTGGCCAACTCCATCCGCAACGCGCGCCTTCACACGGCGGTGAAGAAGAAGCGCGAGGACCTGGAGGAAGCCTACGTCCAGCGCTACCAGGAGCTGAGCGAGGCCAACCGCCGGCTCAAGGAGCTCAACCGGCTCAAGGACGAAATCATCGCGGTGTGCAGCCACGACCTGCGCGCGCCGCTCCAGGTGCTCCTGGGGCACGGCCGGCTGTTGCAGGAAGGGCCGCTGGAGCCGCAGCAGCGCCAGTCCTCCGAGGCGATGATCCGCCAGGGCAAGAAGATCCTCGGCCTGGTGGAGTCCCTGCTGGAGAAGGGCAAGGGCGAGGCGGCGCGGCTGTCCATCGAGCCCCGAGTCCTGGACGTGGCGCAGCTGTGCCGCGACGCCGTCAACGAGCTGGAGATTCTCGCCGCGGAGCGGGGCGTGTCACTGCGCGCCGACTGTCCGGACAGCCTGATGCTCATCGGCGACGAGGTGAAGCTGCACGAGGTGCTGCAGAACCTCATCACCAACGCCATCCACCACGCGCGCCAGGACGGCGAGGTGGTGGTGAGCACCCAGCGGCTGGGGCGTCCGGACGGAGACGCCGCCAAGGTGTGCGTGCAGGACGATGGCGTGGGCATTCCGCCGGACGAGCTGCACCTCGTCTTCGACCGTTACCGCCACGGCGGCAAGGGCACCGGGCTGGGGCTGGCCATCTGCAAGGAGTTCGTGGAGCTGCACGGCGGTGAAATCTGGGCGGAGAGCCCGCCGGACACCGGCTGCATCTTCGTCTTCACGCTGCCGCTGGCGCAGGAAGCGCCGCGCAACCCGCGTCCGCCGCCCGCCGCCGCGCCCTCGCCGCAGGAGCAGCCGCGCGTGCTGGTGGTGGAGGACGAGCCGGAGATCGCCGCGGTGCTGTCGGAGGTGCTGCGCTCCAAGTACCGCGTGGAGGTGGCGCGCGACGGCGCGGAGGGACTGGCCCGGGCGAAGGCCCAGCGGCCGGACCTGGTGGTCATGGACGTGTTCCTGCCCAAGCTGGACGGCCTGGACGCGGCCATGGCGCTCAAGTCCTCGACGGACACCGCGCGCATCCCCGTCATCCTGCTGTCCGCCCACCAGGGCGTGGCGGAGAAGGTCCGCTCGCTGAACCTGGGCGCGGTGGACTACATGAGCAAGCCGTTCAACGCGGTGGAGCTCCTCAACCGCACCGAGCGCGCCCTCAAGCTGCGCCAGGGCGAGCGCGAGCAGCAGGAGAAGGAGAAGACCAGCGCCCTGCAGCGGCGCACCGGCAGCGACCCCGTAACGGGCCTGCACGACCGGCGCGGGCTGCTGTTGCGGCTGGAGCAGGAAGTGGCGCGCAGCCGACGCTACCACCGCGCGCTCAGCCTCGCGGTGCTCCGGCCCGACCGGCCGGTGGAGCCCGTGCCGTCCACCATCGCGGACGTGATGCGCAAGCGGGTGCGCCACCCGGATGCCATCTCCCACCTGGGCGGAGGCGTGTTCGCCGTCGTCCTGCCGGAGTGCCAGGCGGAGGCGGCGCGCGCCGTCATCAGCCGCATGTTGCCGGATGTGGAGAAGGCGACGGACACGGAGTACCGGTCGGCGGTGGCGGATGTGAGCCAGGACAGCGACTCGGTGGAGAAGCTGCTGGAGAAACTGGGCGCGCCGGCCCCGGAAGAGACCTGAGGCGACTGCACGCGGGACGGGCTCACGCTAGACTCAGGCTCGCGTGCGCCCCTCTCGCCTCCTCGTGTCCGCCCTGCTGGCCGTCCTCGTGGCGCCGGGTGTGTCCGCGGCCGCTCCGTCACGGCGGCCGCGCGTGGACCCGGAGGCCATGCGGGAGGCCATCGACGCGGGCGCCGCGGACGAAGGCCGCTACGCCTCCTCCGCCAGTTATACGAACTACCTCCAGTCCCGGCTGAAGCACCATGCCGGGGACCACCGGGGCGCGGTGGACGCGCTGCGGCTGGCCCTGGCCACGGATGACGGCAACCCGCTGCTGCTCACCCGGCTGGGCGAGGCGTATGCCCGCCTGGGCGATTTGACGCGCGCGGAGCGTGAGCTGCGCCGGGCCGTGCTGCGTGCTCCCGCCTACTACCCCGCGCATGTGCTCCTGGGCCGCGTCCTCACGGAGTCGAAGCGGTTCGCCCGGGCCCGCCTGCACCTGCGGCGCGCGGTGTCCCTCAAGCCGCGCGAGCCGGAGGCCTACCTCGTCCTGGCCCAGCTCCACCTGGAGACAGGGGCCACGGACGCGGCGGTGAAGGTGGTGGACGCGCTGGCGCTGGCGCTGCCGGGGGAGGCCTCTGGGTACCAGCGCCTGGGACTGGCCCTGGCGGAGCGGGGCGACACGGCGCGTGCCGAACGGCTGCTGGTGGAGGCCGCCACCCGGGCCCCAGGCGACGTGGAGGTGCTGACGGCGCTGGCTCAGCTGTACGAGGACACGGGCCGGCCCGTGCAGGCGGAGGCGTCCCTGGCTCGGGCGCTGGAGCGGGAGCCGGACAGCCGCGAGGTGCTGCTGGGCGCCGGACGCGCGGCGCTGAAGGCGGGCTCCACCGTCCGGGCGCGGGCGTACTTCGACCGGCTGTTGTCGCTCTCCTCCGAGCCGGAGATGCCGGTGCGGGTGGCCTTCAGCTACCTGGCCGCGCGCGAGCCCGGGGCGGCCGCGGAGGTGCTGGAGGCGGCGCGCCGGGGGGCCCATGCGGACCCTCGGCTGGCCTACTACGCGGGGCTCGTCCATGAGCGGATGCGCCGCTTCGCCGACGCGGCGGAGGCCTTCGCCGGTGTTCCCGCGGAGTCGGATGTCCATGCCGACGCGCGCCTGCGCCGGGCCCGCAGCCTGTCGCTCCTGGGCGAGCACTCCCGGGCGCTCACGCTCTACCGGGCCGCCATGCAGGCGTCGCCGGAGGACGTGGAGGTCCGGATGCAGTTCGCCCGGGCCCTGGAGCGCGGCGGCACACCGGACCGCGCGGAGCTGCTCCTGCGCGAGGGCCTGGCCACCCATCCCTCCGCGGCGCTGCATGACGCCCTGGCCGCCACGCTCCACCGGCAGGGCCGAGGCGACGAAGCGTTGACGCTGCTGCGCGAGGCGGTGGCGCGCGCTCCCCGGGACGCGGACCTGCTGTACGCGCTGGGCGCGGCCCACGAGCGGCAGGGCGACGTGACGGGCGCGCTGGCCCGCATGCGGGCGGCGCTGGCCGTGTCTCCGGACCACACCGCCGCGCTGAACTTCCTGGGCTACCTGCTGGCGCAGGCGGGGCAGAACCTGGACGAGGCCGAGCGGCGCGTGCGGCGCGCCCTGGAGCTGCGGCCGGACACCGGGGCCTACCTGGATTCACTGGGCTGGGTGTACTTCCGGCGAGGCGACTACGCCCGGGCCGTGGACGCGCTGGAGCGGGCCTCCACGCTGGCTCCGGACGAGCCCGTCATCCTCGAACACCTGGGAGACGCCTACCAGCGGGTGGCGAGGACGGACGATGCCGCGGCGGCCTGGCGGCGCGCCCTGGAAGTGCTGACGCTGGACCCCGAGTCCGCCGAGCCCCCCGGTCAGCGCGCCGCGTTGGAGCGCAAGCTCAAGGCGCTACCCACGCGTGCGCCAGACCGCTAAGTTGGTGCGCCTATGGCGCGTAGCGACGAGGGCTTCTTCCCCGGCAGGGACGGCACACGGCTGTACTGGAAGTCCATCCTTCCTGATGCCGAGCCCCGCGCGCATGTCGCGGTGGTGCATGGGTATGGCGACCACTTTGGCCGCTATGGCTTCGTGACGGACGCGCTGCTGGCGGACGGCTTCGCGGTGCACGGCTTCGACTACCGGGGCCATGGCAAGGCCGACGGGCGCCGGGCCTACTGCGAGAAGTGGCCGGACTACCTGGAGGACCTGGAGGTCTTCTGGGCGCGGGTGCGCGCGGTGTCAGAGGGCAAGAAGGCCTTCGTGCTGGCGCACAGCCACGGCGGCCTGATGTCGGCGACGTGGGCCTCCAACCGGCAGGTGGAGGGTTTGACGGGGCTGGTGCTGTCGGCGCCGTACCTCAAGCTGGCCATCACCCCTCCGGCCTCGAAGCTGATGGCCGCGCGCGCGGTGGGCAAGCTGGTGCCGTGGCTGAGCATCTCCTCCGGGCTCAAGGTGGAGGACCTCACCCATGATACCGACGTGCAGCGGGCCACCCGGGAGGACCCGCTCCACCAAACCATCGCCACGCCGCGGTGGTTCGTCGAATCCACCCGGGCGCAGGGCGAGGCCGTGCTGCTGGCGCCGAAGATTCAAGTGCCGCTGTTCGTCCTGTGTGGCGCGGAGGATGGGGTGGCCGCTCCGGCGGCGGCGCGGGAGTACTTCGAGCGGGCGGGGTCGCCCGACAAGAAGTTCAAGGAGTACCCCGGAATGCGGCATGAGCCGCTCAACGAGGTGGGCCGTGCGGAGGTGTTCCGGGATATCTCCGGCTGGATCTCCGCGCATCTCTGACATAATCAGGTCGCCCGGCTCCTAGGGAGGAGCTGGCGCTGGGTGAGGTCACCGCATGGCAACGGGTGAAACGGGCATCATCGGCAAGGGCATCGTCATCAAGGGCAACCTCACGGGAGGTGGGGACCTGGTGATCGAGGGACGCGTGGAGGGGCAGATTGCCCTGAAGAACCACCTCACCATCGAGAGCACCGGCAAGGTGCAGGCGGACATCCGCGCCGAGGAGTTGACCATCAACGGCGAGGCCAGCGGCAACATCGACGCCTCGTCGCGCGTGGCCATCAACGCCTCGGCCAAGGTGGCCGGCGACATCAAGGCGCCTCGCGTCGTCATCGAGGACGGGGCCGTGTTCAACGGCTCCATCGAGATGGACGTTCGGCTTCCTGACGACATTTGAGCTTCACGCCGCGCGCGCCGCGGCACACACCTTTCGAGAGGCGGACAACACTCATGGCGAATACGGTCATTGGCTCGAGCATCGTCATCGACGGGGAAATCTCCGGCGACGAGGACCTGGTCATCCAGGGCACCGTGAAGGGGAAGATTTCCCTCAAGGAAAGCCTCTACGTGGAGGGCAGCGGCGTCGTCGAGGCGGACATCGAGACGCAGAACGTGGAGATCGCCGGCCGCGTCACGGGCAACATCGTCGCCAGCGACAAGGTGGAGCTGAAGACGGACTGCCGCGTGGTGGGCGACATCAAGGCGCCCCGAATCCTCATCGCCGACGGTGCCTCCTTCAAGGGCAACGTCGACATGGACATGAAGGAGCGCTGATTCGTGGCCACCGCGAAGGAGCTCTCAGCGAGCAACAACGTCGACAACACCGTGGTGGGGCCTTCCATCCTCATCAGCGGCCGGTTGACGGGCGACGAGGACCTCACGGTCCGAGGGCGCGTCGAGGGTGAGCTGACGCTCAGCCGCACCCTCATCGTGGAGCCCTCGGGCGTGGTGAAGGCCAACGTGGCGGTGAGGAACGCCATCGTCAGCGGCGTGGTGGTGGGCAACATCAACGCCACCGAGAGCGTGGAGCTCACCCGCGAAGGCCGCATGGTGGGCGACATCCGCGCCCCGCGCGTCATCATCGTGGACGGGGCCAGCTTCCGCGGCCGCGTGGACATGGGTGATGTGGAGCCGGGACGTCTGCCGGCCGAGCGCCCCGCGGTGGTCCGCCCCACGGCGGTGAGCCGTCCCTCGGTGACGCCCGCGCGTCCGACGATTCCCGCCTCACGGCCCACGCCTCCTCCGCCGCCGTCGCGGCCCACGCCTCCTCCTCCGCCCGCGCGCCCCTCGGCGCCTCCCGCGGTGACGCGCCCCTCGGCGCCCATCACCCGTCCGGGGTTGGGTGGCCTGGGAAGCAAGCCGCTGCCGCCGCCTCCGCCGACTCGCGTGGAGCGGGCGGAGTCGCAGGCTGAGCAGGCGGGCGCTGCCGAGCCGCCGACGCCAGTCCTGGTGGGTGCTGGCGCGAAGAAGAAGGTCGTGGTGAAGAAGAAGACCCGCTAGCGCGCACCGCCCGCGCCGTCAGTCGTTGGCGGTGCGGGCGCGTGAGCTTATCAGGGGTGCCACCATGGACGCCGAGCACAGGGTTGATGGACAGGATGGGACGGCGGGTGCTGGGCCCGAAGGTGGCTCACAGGCGCCGTCTGGGCAGGACGGCGGCCAGGGTGGTGCCGTGAGCACCGAGCCGCACGATTCGGGAGCCTCCTCGGAGCAGGGCGAACACCCGCGCGAGGGCGCGTCACCGGAGTCCGGTGGTGAGCACCGCGCCGAGGGCGCGCCGCCCGCCGAAGGTTCGGAGCAGCGCGCCGAGGGCACGCCTCCCGCCGAGGGCACGCCTCCCGCCGAAGGTTCGGAGCAGCGCGTCGAGGGCACGCCTTCCGAACAGGGCGAGCCCCAGAACGCCGGCTCCGCGCAGGAGCAGGGGGGTGCGCCTCCCGTTGACGGAACGCCTTCGTCGCACGAGGCGTCCCCGGCCACTGGCGACACGCAGGGCGAAGGCGCGCGGCCGCACGATGCGAGCAGCGAAGCGCCGGGCTCCGCGGACGCCTCGGGGAGCGAAGCTTCAAAGGACCCGACAGGTTCGCGGGAAGGTGGACTTCAGGCCGAGGGCACCACGTCCCACGGTCCGGGGGAGCCACATGCCAAGGATGCGTCTCATGCGCAGGGCGAGCACCAGGCCGTGAGTGAGTCCCAGGGGCAGGACGGAAGTGAATCAGGAGGCCGGTCCGACGCCAACGCGGAGGCGCGCGCCGAGCAGGCCCCCTCCGACGGCGAGTCCCGTGCCACGCCCGGACTGGACGAGCGCCCCCAAGGCGCGTTCTGGACGGGGGATGCCGACGGTGACAAAGCCAGCGACTCCGGCGAGGAGTCGCAGGAGGACGTCCTCCCCGAGCCCGAGCAGCGGCTCTCAGGCCGGGTGACGACGGTGCTCCTGCCGCTGGAGAAGCTGCAGGACGAAAGCGCGTTCAAGCTCCGCCCGGAAGGAGACGTGTCGGGGCTGGCCACGGACATTGCGCGGCTGGGGCAGCTGTTCCCGGTGGACGTCCGCCCGGCGGGGGAAGACCGCTACCAGCTCGTCTGCGGCTTCCGGCGCGTCGCCGCGCTGCGCTTCCTCAAACGGGACGCGGTGCAGGCGCGGATCCACCTGCGGCTCTCGGACGAGGACGCGCTGGTGATGTCGCTGGCGGAGGCGATTCACGCCACGCCGGTGGGCCCCGAGGTCCTGGAGGCGAAGCGCGACGAGCTCGAGGCGCAGGGGCGCTTGAGCGCGGCCGTCCGCGACATGCTGGAGAAGGCGCTCGCCACCGAGGACACGCTGGCGCCGGAGGGCGTTGAGGAGGAGATTGACGCCGACGAGCTGGCGCAGGAAGTGGCGCAGCGGCTGGGGGCCATCAACCAGGACCTCTCGCTGCTGGCTGACGTGTTCGCCGCGCTGGATGAGTCGCGCAAGGCGGAGCTCCTGATGCAGCTCCGCTACTCGTCCGAGCTCGTTACCTACCTGGAGGGGTTGTAGGCCATGGCGGAACCACTCGTGCGCGACCGTGCCCGGCTGTTGGAGCTGCTCACCGAGCGCTCCTTCGAGCAGCGCCGCGTGGTGCTCTCGTCCGGCAAGGAGTCGGACTTCTACATCGACTGCAAGCGCACGGCGCTGCTGGCCGAGGGCCACTTCCTCATTGGCCGGCTGTTTCTGGAGGCCATCCGGCGCGAGGCCCCCGAGGCCGTCGGCGTGGGCGGGCTGACGCTGGGCGCCGATCCGCTGGCGTCCGCGGTGAGCCTCACGGGCTACCTGTCCGGCACGCCGCTGGCGGCCTTCATCGTGCGCAAGGAGCCCAAGGGGCACGGCACGGGCCAGTGGATTGAGGGTTTGAGCGGGCTGGGGCAGGGCGCGGCGGTGGCCATCGTAGAGGACGTCGTCACGACGGGCGCCTCCACGCTCAAGGCCATCGAGCGGGCCCAACTGGAAGGCCTGAAGGTGCTGGGGGCCTTCGCGCTGGTGGACCGGTTGGAGGGTGGACGTGAAGCCGTGGAGGCCTCAGGCCACCGGCTCCACACGCTCTTCACCCGCAAGGACTTCATTCCGTGAGACGTCCGTTCCTCGCCGCGGCGCTGCTGGGGCTGCTCGCGGGCTGTGTCACCACGCCGCCCACCGCCATCAGCGATCCGCCGCCGTCGCTGCCGGACGAGCACGCGGAGCACTCCTACCGGAAGATTCTGGCGCGCTACACGGGGCAGCAGGAAATCTACGACGGCTTCGACACGCGCGTGTTCGCGGGCGTGACGCTGCAGACGCAGTCCTTCCGCGAGGCGCGCGTGCATCGTCAGGCCGCCTTCCAGCAACTGCCCACGGTGAAGGTGGAGCAGATGCTCGCCGAGGAGCGGGCGAAGGCCGCGCAGGTCCATGAGTTCTTCCTGGGCGTGCACTTCAACGACTTCGTCTACGCCGACTTCGACTACAAGCACTCCATCTGGCGCCTGGCGCTGGTGACGCCCGCTGGCGAGGTGACGCCTTCGCGCATCCGCCGGCTGGGCCGGGTGAACATGCAGACGCGGGCGTACTACCCGTACACGTCGATTTTCTGGGTGGGGTGGGAGATTCAGTTCCCCACGCAGATGTCCGACGGGAGCCCCGTCATTCCGCCCGGCACGGAGACGGTGACGTTCCGCATGGCCTCGTCGTTGGGCAAGGCGGACATGCAGGTGAGCGCGCGGTAGCGCGGCTCACGTCTGGCTGGGGCGCCTCAGCCACTTCTCCGCGGGCGGCATCGTCGGGCCCGCCAGCAGCCGGTCCATCAGGGCGGTGGGCGAAGCGCTCACGGCGAAGGGCACGGCCTGCTCCACGGGGACGAAGCCTTCCTCCGCGTGGTGCCGCGCCATGGCCAGCAGGGGCTGGAAGTAGCCGCGCGTGTCCAGCAGGCCCATGGGCTTGCGGTGCAGGCCGAGCTGGGCCCAGGTCACGATTTCGAAGAGCTCGTCGAGCGTTCCAAAGCCCCCGGGCAGGGCGATGAAGGCGTCCGAGCGCTCCGCCATCAGCGCCTTGCGCTCATGCATGGAGCCGACGGAGTGCAGCTCCGTGAGGCCCCGGTGCGCCAGCTCCTTGGCGCCGAGGAAGCCGGGCAGCACGCCCACCGCCTTGCCTCCGGCGGCCAGCACGCCGTCCGCCACCGCGCCCATGAGCCCCACGCTGGCGCCGCCGTAGACGAGCGTCAGGCCTCGCCGCGCCAGCTCGGCGCCCATGCGTGAGGCCGCGTCCAGGTACTCCGGACGCGCGCCGGGCCGGGAGCCGCAGAACACACAGACACTTCGCACTTCCATGTCAGAAGCCTCCACGCCGCTCGGGGTGGGCCGCGTAGAGCGCCACCACCACCGAGAGAAAAAGAAGGATGGGCAGGGCGCGTGCGTAGACTTGCCGCCCCATGCGCAGGGCCAGTCCGCAGGGCAGGCCGAAGAGGAAGCCGCCCAGGTGCCCCGCCCAGCTCACGTCGGGTAGCATGCTGAGGACAGCCACCTGCGCCAGCCAGATGAACAAGTCCCGGCGGCCCTCGCGCGTGGCGACGGGCAGCATGGCCCCCGCCCAGCCGAGAATCATGCCGGACGCGCCCACCGTGGGCACGTCGAAGTCGAAGATGAGCGAGAAGGTGGACGCCCCGAGCGCCGTCACGAGCGACAGGCCGATGAAGCGCAGGCTGCCGATGCCCCGCTCCAGCGCGAAGCCGAGCGTCACCACCACCGACATGTTGAAGACGAGGTGGAGGAGACTGCCGTGCTCCAGCACCACGCCCAGCAGCCGCCAGTACTGGCCCGCCTGCACGAAGGGGCCGTACAGGCCCAGGGGCGGAATCTGCATCCGCCCGAGCTCGCTCCGGACCACCTGGGAGATGGGCAGGACCTGCTCCGCCACGAAGAGCGACACCGCGCAGGCGATGAGGGCGTAGCACACCCAGGGCCGCGGCTGCGGTAGGCCAGGGGGCTGCGCGCCGGGGCCTTCACCGCCCGAGGCGGAGGAGGGTGCGTCGAGAATGCGTCGTGGACGGGAGGACATGCGGGCTCACGGCTCCCTGGACACGACGGTGTCTCGCAGCCAGCGGTGGTCGTCCGGATGCGGGTAGTCCAGCGTGTAGTGGAGGCCGCGGCTCTCCTTGCGGCGGCTGGCGCAGTCGACGATGAGGTAGGCGACGTCGGCGATGTTCCGCAGCTCGATGACGTCGCGAGTCACCTTGAAGCGCCAGTAGTAGTCGCGAATCTCCTCGCGCAGCAGCTCCAGCCGGCGCCGCGCGCGCATCAGCCGCTTGTCCGTGCGGACGATGCCGACGTAGTTCCACATCAGCCGGCGAATCTCGTCCCAGTTGTGGGTGACGACGACGCTCTCATCCGACTCCACCGCGCTGCCCGAATCCCAGGGCGGCGGGTCCTCGGTGGGCGCGGTCTGGGCGCGCACTTCGTCCGCGGCCACCTGCACGGCGCGCTGGCCGAAGACGAGCCCCTCCAGCAGCGAGTTGGACGCGAGCCGGTTGGCGCCGTGCAGGCCCGTGCAGGTGACTTCACCGATGGCGTACAGGCCGGGCACGTTGGTGCGTCCCTCCAAATCCGTCACCACGCCGCCGCACATGTAGTGGGCCGCCGGGACGACGGGGATGGGCTGCACCGCCATGTCGATGTTGAAGGCCTTGCAGGTGGCGTAGATGTTGGGGAAGCGCTCGGCGAGGAAGGCGCGCCCCAGGTGCGTCATGTCCAGGTACACGCAGTCGTCGCCCGTGCGCTTCATCTCCGCGTCGATGGCGCGCGCCACCACGTCACGCGGCGCGAGCGCGCCCATGGGGTGGTAGCGCTCCATGAAGGACGCGCCGCTCTTGAGCTTCAGCTTGCCGCCCTCGCCGCGCAGCGCCTCGCTGATGAGGAAGCTCTTGGCCTCCGGGTGGTACAGGCAGGTGGGGTGGAACTGGTAGAACTCCATGTTCGCCACCTTCACGCCCGCCCGGTACGCCATGGCCACGCCGTCACCGGTGGCCACGTCCGGGTTGGACGTGTACAGGTACACCTTCCCCGCGCCGCCGGTGGCCAGCACCGTCACCTTGGCCAGGAAGCGCTCGATGACGCCGTCCTCCAGCAGGGCGTAGACGCCCAGACACCGGCTGACCCCGGGGGAGGGGACGCGCCGCTCCTGGATGAAGTCGATGGCGGCCGTCTGCGGGAAGAAGGTGATGTTGGGGACTTCATCACACGCGGCGAGCAGCGCGCGCTGCACCTCACGGCCGGTGATGTCGCCCGAATGGATGATGCGGCGCGCGGAGTGGCCGCCCTCTCGGGTGAGGTCGAACTCGCCGGTGATGCGGCGGTTGAACTCCGCGCCCAGGTCCGCCAGCTCCCGCACCCGGCTGGGGCCTTCCTTCACCGTGACTTCCACCGCGTCGTGGTGGCACAGCCCCGCGCCCGCCACCAGCGTGTCCTCGATGTGGGCCTCGAAGGTGTCGGACGGCGCGAGCACGCTGGCGATGCCGCCCTGGGCATAGGCGGTGTTGCTTTCGGAACGCTCACGCTTGGTGAGGACGGCCACCGTGCCATGGCGGGCCGCCTGGAGGGCGAACGACAGGCCCGCCACGCCGCCTCCCAGGACGAGGAAATCGAACCGATGGGGCATGGTGAGCAGCCTTAACGAGTGTAAGTGCTGGAAACAAGGCGTTTTCTTGAGGACTTTCCCGCGGGTGTCTAAGGTTCGTGGGCCGATATGCGTGCCTATTCCGCGTTCCTCGCCGTCGCCGTGCTGGCCCTGCCCTTGTCGGCGGGGGCGGATGCCATCTACCGGTACGTCGAGAAGGACGGCACCATTATCTATACGAACGTGCAGCCCACGGGCAGCAAGCGGGCCAAGACGCTGAAGGGCACGTTCACCAAGGCCCCTGAGAAGAACACGCCGGTGGTGGGCCGCAAGCGGACCCCGCCGGAGTTGGATCCGCACATCACCGCCGCGGCGCTGCGCTACCGCATCCCGCCGGCGCTCGTGCGCGCCATCATGCACACCGAGAGCAACTTCAACCCCAACGCGCTCAGCCACAAGGGCGCCAGCGGGCTGATGCAGCTCATGCCGGCCACGGCGACGGACATGTACGTGAAGGACATCTTCAACGAGCGCGACAACATCGAGGGCGGCGTGCGCTACCTGCGCGTGCTCGCCAACATGTTCGACGGCGACATGGTGAAGATGGTTGCGGCGTACAACGCCGGCCCCGAGGCGGTGAAACGCTACGGTGGCAAGGTGCCCCCCTATCAGGAAACGCAGGGGTACGTGCGCAAGGTGCTCAAGCTCTACTACCACTACAAGGAGCGCGAGGCGGCCGTCTCGAGCGGTCCCCGCGAGCCCACATCCCAGAATGACGACGCGCGCGAAGGGGCGGGGGGAGACGAGCCCCGCTGATGATGAGTTCCTCCAGCAGCTCTCCCGCGGTGGCGAGCTGTTGGCCGCAGGCCGGGTCCACGAGGCTCAGCCGTTCCTGGAGCGTGCCCACGAGCTCCAGCCCCGCATGGAGAAGGCGCAGAACCTGCTGGGCCTCTGCTACTTCAAGCTCGGCCTGTACGACAGGGCGGCCGAGCTGTACGAGATGCTGGTGCGCGACAACCCGGTGGACCCGACACTGCGGGTCAACCTGGGCCTCGTGTACCTGAAGACGTCCGCGCTCCAGCGCGCGGCGCGCGAGTTCGAGACGGCCACCGACCTGGCCCCCGAGCACCAGAAGGCCCAGAACTACCTGGGCCTCACGCTGGCGCAGATGGGCGAATACGGCCGCGCACGGGAGCACTTCCTGCTCGCCGGCAGTGACGTCATGGCGGAGAAGATGTCGCGCGCCATCGCGGGGGAGCGCTACGCGAAGCCGGCCGCCGCCCCGCCGCCGCCCCGGAGCACACCGGTGGAGCCCCTCGCCGCCGAGCCGGCGCCGCCCGCGCCTTCATCGCCGCCGGCCGTCGCCGAGCCGGAGGAAGAGGAGATTCGCTTCGCCGAGGACGAGGGCCCCAGCGCGCTCTCCGACACAGCGGCGTCCGAGGCGCCGGAGGCAGCGCCTGACAGTGGCGTGGCGCGGGAGCCGCCTCCCGAGTCGGCCTTCGATGAGACCTCCGAGGCGGTGGCCTCGAGCGTGCCGCTGACGCCGGTGCCTCTGACGCGGCTGCAGTTGCGCAAGGTGCCCGCGACGTCGCTGGCGCCCGCGTCCCCGTCGCCGGAGTCCTCCCCCGCTCGGGATGGCGTGCGGTCGTCGCTGGCCGAGCTCGCCGGCTCGGTCGTCCTTCCTGGCGCGGAGGCGTCGCGACCCTTCTGCGCGGGGCCGGGCTGCTACACCGTGGCGGTGGAGGGAGAGCTCCTGACGCGCCTGGAGGGCCTGGTGGCGCTGGCGGGCCAGCTCTCCTTCCAGCCGGAGATGAAGCGCTTCCGGGGCCGGGCCACGGACAAGGCGTTCGGGGAAGGGGCGGCGCGGATGGTGCGTGCCCGGGGCCAGGGCGTGCTCTACCTGGAGCCGGCCGCGCCCCGTACTTTCCTGGCGGTGGACCTGGGCGAGGACTCCGCGTACTTCCGCGACGAGTGCGTGTTCGCGTTCGAGGAGCCGGTCATGTTCGAGAACGGACGGGTTCCGTCGGACATCGCGCCGGACCTGGACCTGGTGCACCTGCGAGGGCAGGGCCAGGTGCTCTTGAGTCTCCCGGGGCCGCTGCGTGCGGTGGCGGTGTGTCAGGAGCAGCCGGTGACGGTGCCGCTGACGCACCTGGTGGGCTGGCAGGGGAACCTCACGCCGCGCATGGTGCCCGTGCTCAAGTCCCCCTCCGGAGAGCCGCTTCGGGCGGCGGTGGAGCTGGGCGGTGAAGGTTTTGCCCTCATCGCCCTCGGTGTCCGCTAGAAGGGCCCCTGCCATGGCCACGGACCGAGCGGCGCGGAAACAGCGGAAGCGAGAGGAGCGCGCCCGGAAGCGCGCGGCGCGCAAGCCCAGCGTGCTGGTGCAGGAGTTCTGGAACCTGCCCAACATGCTCACGTTGGGGCGCATCCTCATCATTCCGCTCTTCGTGTGGCTGACCTACGACGCGGACCCCCTCAACTCGCTGCTTGCGGGGCTCCTCTTCGCGGTGGCCGCCATCACCGACGTGGTGGACGGCTACCTCGCGCGGAAGTGGAACCTCATCACCGTGGTCGGCAAGTTCATGGACCCGCTGGCCGACAAGCTCATCGCCATGGCGGCCCTGGTGATGATGGTGCGGCTGGGGCGCATCGCCGCGTGGGTCGTCATCGTCCTGCTGGCGCGGGAGCTCATCGTCAGCGGACTGCGCACCATCGCCGCCAGCGAGGGCATGGTCATCGCCGCGGGCCAGGAGGGGAAGTGGAAGACGTCCCTCCAACTGGTGGGCATCATCTCGCTCTGCGTCCACTACGTGCATCCCCTGGAGTTCGGCAGCTTCTCCGTGCCGGTGGACTACAACCTGGTGGGCCAGGTGCTCGTCTACCTGTCGGGGGCCTTCTCGGTGTGGAGCGCGGTGGTCTATTTCCGGGCATTCCTGGCCATGCTGGCGAAGCGTGGGGGGGAGCCTGACGCCGCGAAAAGTGTTTGACGGGTCCGGAAGGGCTCTGTATACCCCACCTCACTTTCGGCCCGGCGGTCACACGGCGGTGACGAAGGGGCGGCACCTGATGCGGGAATAGCTCAGCGGTAGAGCATCGCCTTGCCAAGGCGAGGGTCGAGGGTTCAAATCCCTTTTCCCGCTCCAAAATCGGGCCCTCTGGGAAGCCAGAGGGCCTTTTCGTTTGCAGGGTCTGACGCGGGAATAGCTCAGCGGTAGAGCATCGCCTTGCCAAGGCGAGGGTCGAGGGTTCAAATCCCTTTTCCCGCTCCAAATAGAGGCCCTCTGGGAAACCAGGGGGCCTTTTGTTTTTCTGGCGCCTGGGTGGCGCTGGAGCCAGGGCCGGACATTCGCTCGGTGGTTGGCTTGCTCTTCAGGTGAGCGGCTGTCCCAGGGCGCCAGCGGGGTAGGGCCGGGGGGCGCCGGGCGGCCTCGCAACGGCAAGTGTCCCTGCTATAGAAGGCCCTCTCATGATTCGGCTCGTCCGTGAATTGTATCAGTACCGGGGCTTGCTCATCAGCCTCGTCCAGCGGGAACTGAAGGCGCGCTATCGCGGCTCGTTCCTCGGCTTCCTGTGGACGTTCCTGAATCCGACGCTCCACATGCTGGTGTACGTGCTGCTGTTCACCGTGGTGATGCGGCAGAACATCCCTAATTACCCGTTCTTCATGTTCGTGGGGTTGCTGCCGTGGATCTGGTTCTCCACGTCGGTCGGCGGCGGCGCCAGCGCGATCAGCGACCGGCGGGACTTGCTGACCAAGGTCCGCTTTCCGGCCCAGGTGCTGCCCACCGCGGTGGTGGTGACGAACCTCTGCAACTTCGTCTTGTCGCTTCCGCTGATGCTGGGGCTGGGCATGGCCTACGGACAGTGGCCGACATGGCACGTCGTCGTGTTCCCGGTGGTGGTGCTCATCCAGCTTATCTTCACGCTGGCGCTGACCTTCATCCTGGCCGCCATCAACGTGACGTTCCGGGACCTGCAGCACATCGTCAGCAACCTGCTGACGCTGTGGTTCTTCGCCACGCCCGTGCTGTATCCGCTCTCCAACATCAAGGATGAGGGGGTCCGCACGATGATGATGGCGCTCAACCCCATGGTCAGTCTGATGACGTCGTACCAGGCTATCTTCTACGAGCACCGGCTTCCGGAAGCCGTGCCGCTGATGGCCCTGGCGGCCGTTTCGGTGGTGCTGCTGTGGGGCGCCTCGTCCATCTTCGAATCCCGCCGCGAAGAGTTCGCGGAGTCCATCTGAGCGTCGGCATGCCTGAATCCATGGACGCCATCATCATGAAGGACGTCGTGAAGAGCTTCCGGAAGCGGACCATCCGGGGCGAATACACGACCTTCAAGTCCGAACTGCTGCGCTGGCTCCGAGGTCAGCGTCAGGGCCGCGACGCGAAGCTCATCACGGCGCTGCGAGGCATCAATCTCACCATCCCCAAGGGCAAGACGGTGGGCATCATCGGGCGAAATGGCTCGGGGAAGAGCACGCTGCTCAAGCTCATCACCGGCATCTACACGCCTACCTCCGGCGACCTTCAAATCAACGGTCGCATCTCCGCCTTGCTGGACCTGGGCGCTGGTTTCCATCCGGACTTCTCTGGCCGGGAGAACATCCTCATCAACGGCATCATCCTGGGCATGACTCGCGCCGAGGTCCGGGCCCGGATGGATGAAATCATCGCCTTCAGCGAGCTGGGCGAGTTCATCGACGAGCCGGTGCGGACCTACTCCAGCGGCATGTACATGCGCCTGGCGTTCGCGGTGGCCACGCACGTGGACCCGGACATCCTCATCATCGACGAAATCCTCGCCGTCGGGGACGAGCACTTCAGCAAGAAGAGCCTGGCGAAGATGACGGAGTTCAAGCGCCAGGGGAAGACCATCGTCCTGGTAACCCACGACTTGAGCACCGTGGAGCGCTGGTGCGATGTGGCTGCCTGGATTGACGGTGGCTACGTGCGCCGCGTGGGGGCTCCCGCGGAGGTCACCGCCGAATACCGGGAGGCCATCATCCTGGCCGAGGCCCAGTCCGCCGCCTTCACGCCGCCCGCGCTCACCGATGGCGGAGGGGCCTTGCCCGAAGTCCACGCCGTGGTTCCCGAAATCCAGACCGCGCCGCCGGTGCGTCTGACGGGGCTTCACCTGTCGACGTCCGAAGATGGCGGGGCGGAGCGTGAGCTGTCGCCCGAGGATCGCGTGGAGGCCCGCGTGGACTTCACTTCCGAGGGCCCCTGTGACGACGTGGAGTTCGCCGTGGCGCTCAATGGCGCGGACGGGCAGTTGCTCTACGCGACGAGCCTGCGCGTGGAGGAGTCGCGGCAGTTGCCGTCCAGCGGACGGGTGTGCCTGGTCCTGGAGCGGCTGTCGCTGCTCGCGGGGGTCTACACGCTTCAAGTGACGGCGCGCGCCGCTGGAGGCAACTCGACGGAGAGCCGTAAGTTCCAGGTGGGGCCCACCGAGCCGGAGCAGGGCGTGTTCCGCCCCGCGCACCGCTGGGTGGTGGAGTCGTTGAGTCCTTCCGTTGCGTCCTCGCCGTCGACGGATGTCTTGCCGCGTCTGGCCGGGGGCGGGCATCGCTGAGTCACAAGCAGGCGCGTGTGCGCGGGGTGCCGACGCTGGCCTGTGCGTGAACGAGAGAGGCGGTAGTGCGGTGAAGACAGTGCTGCAAAAGCTTTCTGGGGAGGGGGATCGCCCGGATGTCGTGCCAGACGCGGGCGCCCTGGCCCGTATGGTGGCCGTGGTGCGGGCGTTGCTCGAAGACCGGCGCCCGTGTCCACCCTCCCGGTGCGAGGAAGTGTCAGCCCTGGAGGACACGCTCCGCCTGTTGACCACGCACCTCCACCGCACCCGGCCCGATGGTGCTCACGCGCTGAGCCCGCTGCAGGAGGCCTCTCGTCTGGCGGTGGCCCACGAGTTCGACACTCCCGTGTCTCACCGTGGGGCCCGATTGGGCAAGATGGTGACGGCGACAAAGCGGGCCTTTATTGAAGGACTGCAGCCGTTCCATGTGGAATCGCTCCGCCCCCAGTCCGATTTCAACAAGGCGGTGGTGCGGGTGATCGAGTACCTGTCGGTCCACCGCGCGTTGGGCCTGCGCGAGGACGTCGCCCCATGGGTCCGAGCCCAGCTTGAATCCAAGGCCGACCCGACGCGGTGGAAGGCGGTCCGTTCGCACCGCAAGGGCGCGGTGGGGGCGGTGGTGGATGCCGCCAAACGTTCGTACCTGAGCGCGGCGGGGCCCGTGTTGGAGCGCCTGCTGCGGGGCCAGGCGGCATGGAACACGGCGATGACTCAGGCGCTGGTCTCGGCCGCCGCCTCGCGGCCGCCCAGCGAGGCGGAGGCCGCGGGGCTCGTCGCGGCGTTGTGTGAACGCAACGACCCGCTCCGGTCGGAGTCGCTCCCGTCGTCCCTGCGGGCGGGTGCTCCGCTGTGGACGGAGTTGTTTCGCCGGCAGACGCGGTTCAACGAGCAGGCGGTGCTGGCGCTCGCGGGCGTGTTGGGGACGCGGACCCCCGCGCCCCGTCCACCGGACCTGGGCGACTTCACGGCCTGGTGCGCGCGGCGGGAGGCGGCTGACATCGCCGCCGCCCGGGAGGCGGTGGCGAAGCTCGCATCGCCTCCGCTCGTTTCGCTGGTGACGCCCGTCTACGACACGCCAGAGCCCTTCCTGCGCGAATGCATCGCCTCCGTGGAGGCGCAGGTGTATCCGGAGTGGGAGTGGGTGCTGGTGGACGACGCCAGCACCGCGCCTCACGTGGCGGCCTTGTTGCGGGACGCGGCCGCGCGCAACCCTCGCATCCGCGTGGTGACGCAGGCGCGAAACGGGGGCATCGCGAAGGCGACGCACGCGGGCCTGGCCGAGGCGCGAGGCGCCTGGGTGGGGTTTCTCGACCACGACGACACCCTCGCGCCGCATGCCTTGGCGGAGATGGTGTTGGCGCTCAAGGCGAACCCGGAACTGGAGGTCTTGTATAGCGACGAGGACCGGCTGGACGGAGAAGGGCGGCGGGCCGCGCCGTTCTTCAAGCCTGACTGGTCCCCGGACCTGCTGCGCTCGGTGAACTACGTCTGCCACTTCCTGTTCGTGAAGCAGCGGTTGCTGGAGCGCGTCGGCGGGTTGCGGGACGGCTTCGACGGTTCGCAGGACTACGACCTCATGCTGCGGTTGAGCGAGGCCACGCGCGGCATCGGTCACGTGCCGAAGCTGCTGTACCACTGGCGCTCGAACCCGGCCTCCTTCTCCAACCAGAAGGCGGGGCTGGCGAAGGCCACGGACGCGGGGCTCCGCGCGCTCCGCGAGCACCTGTCCCGGCTCGGTGAGTCCGCGGAGGTGACGAGCCCGGCCCCGACGCAGTATCGCGTCCAATATCCGATCCAGGGCACGCCGAAGGTGTCCATCATCGTCCCGTTCAAGGACCGGCCGGATTTGTTGCGGACGCTGTTGCCCAGCTTGCTGGAGCGCACCACCTATCCGCACTTCGAGGTGTTGCTCGTCTCGAACAACAGCACGCAGCCCGAGACGTTCGCGCTCCTCGACGCGTTGGTGGACCCGCGGCTGGTGAAGCTGACGTGGGACTTCCCCTTCAACTACCCGGCCATCAACAACTGGGCGGCGAAGCAGGCCTCCGGCAAGCTGCTGCTGTTCCTCAACAACGACATGGAAGTGGTGGACCCCGGCTGGTTGGGAGAGCTGGTGTCCCAGGCGCAGCGCCCCGAGGTCGGGGCCGTGGGTTGCAAGCTCCTCTTCCCAGAAGGGACCGTCCAGCACGCGGGCGTGGTGGTGGGCGTCACGGGCTTCGCGGCGCATCCATTCTGGCGCCTGCCGGAGGGGCCCATCTCCACGCCCTTTGGTCACTCGGAGTGGACGCGCAACTACCTGTCCGTCACCAGTGCCTGCGTCATCCTCCGCCGCGAGGTCTTCGACGCAGTGGGTGGTTTCGATGAGCGCTTCCAGGTCTGTGGGAGCGACGTCGACCTGGGCTTGAAGGTGAACCAGCGCGGCCTCCGAGTGGTGTACACGCCCCACGCGCGTGTCATCCACCACGAGTCGGCCAGCCGCCGCGCGGATGCCATCCCGGAGTCCGACTACTGGTGGTCCTACGTCGCCTATCGTCCGTGGCTGGGTGCGAAGGGAGACCCCTTCTACAACCCGAACCTCACCTTGCTGGGGACCGACTGCTCCCTGCGCCAGCATGCGGAGGATGGCGAGACGTTGGCCGTCCGGACGCTGTCCCGGGACGTGCCCAGCGCGCAGGACCTCGCGCTGGAGTCACGGGCTCAAGCGCAGCGCCACATGATGGAGCACCTTGCTCAGCTCGACTTCACCCCCGAGGAGGTCCATGCGTCGCGCGTGTCGGCGCCAGCGGCGTTGGCGGCGCTGCGCTCCCGTGGGCGGGTGGAGACGGCTACATGGTTCATCCCCGCCTTCGGTCATGTGTACGCGGGCATCCACACGCTGTTCCGCTTCGCGGACCTGATGCAGCGCCGCCACGGCGTGCGCAGTGACTTCGTCATCTACGACAAGCCCGGTGCCAGCCCCAGCGACTTCGAGGCCCGCGTCGCGGCGGTTTTCCCTTCCTCGCTGGGCGCGTTCCACGTGCTGTCGGGGCCGGAAGGCCTGGCGGCGTTACCTCTATGTGACCTGGCGATCGCAACCTACTGGACGTCCGCGTACCAGGTGCTGCGTCATCCGCGCGCGGGGGTCCGGGGCTACTTCATCCAGGACTACGAGCCCATGTTCTTCGCCGCTGGCACGCAATGGGCCCTGGCGGAGCAGACGTACGGCCTGGGGTTCCAGGGCATCTTCAACACGCCGGGCCTGCGCGACTATGTGAAGGCGCAACACGGCATGGGGGGCTTCGCGTTCGAGCCCGCAGTGGACCCGGCGCACTTCCATGCGCGCCGGCCAGCGCGCAAAGGGCCCGTGCGCGTCTTCTTCTACGGGCGGCCAGGAAACGAGCGGAACGGCTTCGAGCTGGGGCTGGCCGCGCTCGCGCGCCTGAAGCGGGAACTCGGGGCCTCGGTGGACATCGTCACCGCGGGGGCCGAGTGGCATCCAGAGTCTTATGGCGTCCGAGGGTTGGTGACGAACCTGGGGGTTCTCCCAGCGGAGCGGACCGCCGCGCTGTACCGTGAATGCGACATCGGGCTGTGTTTCATGTTCACAAAACACCCTTCCTACCTGCCGTTGGAGATGATGGCATGTGGTGTCACGGTGGTGACCAACGACAACCCCGCGAACCACTGGCTGCTCCGGGACGGGGAGAACTGCCTGCTCGCCGCGCCGACCACCAGCGCCGTGCTGGCGCAGCTCCGCCGCGCCGTGGAGGATGCGCCGCTCCGGCGGCGGTTGGGCGCCAGCGCGGCGGAGCGCGTGCAGCGCACGACCTGGGAGCAGCAGGTCGACGCGATGATGAACCACTTGCTGGCGCGTGATTCAGGTGCAGCCGGACGGGGGGCCGCGTGAAGCGTTTTGTAGTGTGCGTCTGTCCGTAGGGGCAGCAGCCAGGCCTCCTTTTGTAAGTAGGCTGGAAGTATCGGCCCGGGGAACGTCCTCGTGGCTGTACACCGCTCACGGAGCGTGTACATCACTTGCCTGATCGGCTGCAGCCATGGGAAGGGGCGACACTGCGGAGCCAGCCACGCAAGCGCCACGTCATCTCCGCATATACAAGGACATCAAGGCCGGGGGTCTAAAGGGGGATTGGCCCAGATGACCGAAAGCCTCCACCCCTGGAAGACGACAAGCGGCCACTCGTGTCGGGAGTTGAGCCGCAGCCTACATCGCCAGCATTCCGCATGATCGCTACCACGGATGCGACATCTCCGAGCCGATGACGGGTGCTGGCGCCGGACGCGCCGCTTCCCCCGCCCGCGCCGTCCGGGGGGAATCCCGGCGTGATGTTCGATGTGCCCCAGGACACGCGCTGGGCCAACGGCGGGCCGCGCTTTGGCCGGCCCCTGCACGTCTTCCATTACGCGTTCGAGATGGACTGTTTCTCCTACTTCGTCGAGCTGCACCGCAAGGGCGACATCGATGGTTTGGCGACCGTCAAGCTGGGGATGCTCCCGCTGTCGGAGGACATCTTCCCGAAAACGTTGCTCAACCTCCCTCCTCAAATGTCGAAGGATGAGCGGGCGAAGGTGGCGAAGATCCCTCGGACCGCGCTCATCCCCACGCCCAATGACTGGCGGAAGAACTTCTTCATCAACCTCTTCGCCTGCCAGGTGTCGTCGCGACTCGACGACGTCTATGTCACGGCGAACTTCAAGCTGCCCGCCCGTCCTCAAGAGCACCAAGCCCATCCGCCACGTCCTGCGTCCCAGCCGGACCGAGCTGTTCGACCTGGTTCGAGACCGCGACGTGGTGCTCAACGCCCCGCTGTCGGAACGCCAGCCGGTGACGGGGCTGGAGGCCCTGTCCCTGGGGGTTCCTTGTATCTCCGGTCCGCTCAAGCCTGGGTGAGTTGGATGCGCACCCATATCAGCGCCTGGCCCAGGTCCAGGGCGTGGACTCCGTGAGCGCGGTCCAGGAGGCCCTCGAGCGCATGGTTGTACCGCGAGGGTAGTCTCCCGGTGAAATCGAGCGGATGATGGACGACTACGTACAGGCGCTCAAATCAACTGCTGTCCAGGTACTCGAGGAGCTCATCCCGTCATGATTCCGCGCAAGGTCTGTCTCGTCACGGACGAACTCCATCCCTTCACGAATGGGGGCATCGGCCGCATCATCCACAACCTCATCGTGGACTCGCTGCGCCGTGAGGCCGCGGTGGAGTTGCACGTGTTGCTCCCCGCGTTCACGCAAATGAAGGCGGAAGAGGTGGAGGCCCACTTCGGGGGGCGGGTGACGGCGCACGTCGCGGAGGCGCGTCCCCTGTGGGAGCAGGGCTTCGACGAAGGCGACGTCTACCCGCCGCCGGGCGCCTTCACGGACGCCCTCTCCCATGCGCACTCCATGGAGCTGATGCTCCATCTGCGGCGGCTCGCCGCGAAGGGGACGCATTTCGACGTCATCGAGTTTCCGGACTATCGGGGCTGGTCCTTCTGCACCAGCCAGGAGAAGTTCCTCGGAGGTGGTTTCCAGGACACGGAGATCACCGTCCGCCTACACTCCACTGCGGGAATCCTGGCGCCCTACGAGCGCACGCCGCCGTCGCGCGACCAGCTTGAGCAGTTCGAAGTGGAGCGCAAGGCGCTCTACGACGCGGACCGCGTCATTGCGCACATCCCGGGCATCGCGGCGCTCAACCAGACGTTCTACGGTTTTCCGGAGACTTGGTTGGAGAAGGTGATTCAGGAGTTTCCGCCCGTGGCCGAACGCGCCGGGCGAGCGCCCGCTGGCGGCTCGAGCGCACCCGACATCCTGTTCGTCACCAAGGTTCAGTCGCTGAAGCGCCCGGATCTCTTCGTCCGGGGCGTGAGCACTTTCATGCGCCGCTTCCCGCAGTTCAGCGGGCGCGCGGTGTTCGCGTGTCACGCGCCGAACGAGTCCTACCTGTCGGCGATAAAGGCTTTGGTCCCCAGCGACCTTCGTGAGCGCTTCGTCTTCGCGGGCGCGGTGCAAGAGCGTGCGGACCTGATGTCTCGCGGCATCGTCGTCATCCCCTCGGACTTCGAGTCGCTCAACCTCACGGCCTACGAGACGGCCGCCGTGGGGGCTCGGTTGGTCCTCAATGGACGTTGCCCGGCCTTCGTGCCCGGGACGCCCTTCGCGGACGGCGTGAACTGCCACACGTTCGATGGCTCGGTGGATGGGCTCGCCGACGCGCTTGAGAAGGCCTGGTGTACGCCCACGACGGGCACCGTGGCGTGGACGGCGGTGGCTCCGTACTGGGAGTCGCCTTCGCCGCGAACGGCCGCCCTGGTGTCCACGCCTCGGGGCAGTCCACCCCGGGTGACCGTCCTCATCACCAGCTACAACCTGGGACGCTTCCTCCCGGAGACGTTGGCGAGCATCGGCGCCACGGATTACCCCGAGCTCGAGGTGGTGCTCGTGGACGATGCGTCAACCGAGGCGTTGGACCACGAGGTGTTGCGGCGCATCGAGTGTTCCCCCACCGCGGGGGGCGCGCCGGTCCGGCTGGTGCGGAACTCCGTCAACCGGGGACTGCCCGCATCGCGGAACATCGGCCTGCGCGTCGCCACTGGGGATTACATCCTCCCGTTGGATGCGGATGATGGCATCAACCCGCGTTTCATCCGCATGGCGGTGGATGCCCTGGAGCGCCACCCTCAGTTCGATGTCGTGGTGCCTTCCTCGGGTTGTTTCGACTCGGACGAGGCGCTGGAGCAGCGCCGCTTCTGTGACTTCGCGCTGTTCATTGGGGACTGCCCATCGTTGGGCATGGTCGCCAACCGGCTGTCCTCGGCGACGTCCCTGATGCGGCGCTCGCTCTTCGACCGGTTCCGGTACAACGAGCAGTTGACCAGCTATGAGGATTGGGACCTCTACCTGCGCCTGGCGCACGGGGGGCACCGGTTCCTTGTCACCAACGCCATCCACTTCCATCACCGGAAGCGCCCGGGGTCGATGATTCCGGGGGGCAATCCGCGCCGGCACCTCGAACTGCTGTTCCAACTCCACCAGGGGTTGCCGCGGCCGCTGGGCAGGGGCATCCAGCTTGCCCCCTTCCTGCTGCTGGCGGCCCAGGCCCCCACGGCGGTGGCAACCGCCACGGAGGAGGCGGTCGTCGAAAACGTTCCGCTCCGCTAGGGGTTGGTGGAGGCGCTGAATGGAACCCTCAAACGAGCTCCCTTCATGCATCAACTGCTCAAGCAGGCCGCTGGGGGCCTGACGCCGGAGGGAGGCGAGGGTTTGCCTCCGCGCTGCGCGCTGGCCGACATGTTCAGCAAGGCCCTCGAGCCCATGCCGAACATTCATTCCACGGTGAAGGTCGTCGTGAACGCGACCCTCACCTGAGGCGGTGCCCGGCGTTGACGGGTGCGCGGCGTCCCCGCTTCATTCGCGGAGGCGCTTGATGCGCCGGACCTGGTCCATCAACTGGTAGCGCAGGGGCCGTGAGTCGTCGGGCGGCGAGGCCAGGAGCCATTTCGCGGTCAGTCGCAAGGCCGGGTGAACGGGTTCCAGCCGCTGCTTGAGCGCCTCATTCAACTGGTCCGCGAGTCGGTACAGCAATGGCACGGCCGGGGCCGCCACGATGCCCGCCTGGTGCTGCTTGTGGGCCTCGCCCTGGAGGATGCGCAAGGCGCGGTCCGGGTGCAGGGCCAGTTGGGGGTGCTTCTGGTACAGGTACGCCATCACCGCGTAGCGGTCGTTGACCACCGTGGTGCGGGTCATCGAGTCGGGGCGCAGGCGATAGTGGAAGAGCGGCTCCGGGATGACCGTCCCGGTGAGGCCGCGTTCGGCGAGCGAACAAAAGACATCCCAGTCTTCATAGGCCGTGAGCCACTCGTCATAGCCACCGACTTCCTCCAGGTGCCGGCGCTCCATCAGCGCGGTGCAAGTGGAGGCCACATTGAACACCCAGAGGACATCGCGTTCGACGCCCCAGGGAGCCCAGCCGCCGACGCTCCGGGCTGGGTCGTCGACGAAGTAGGATACCAGCGACGTCACGAACGCGAGCTCGCGTGAGCCCTCCATGACGGCGAGCGCCTTCTCCAGGAAGGAGGGGTGGATGAGGTCGTCCGGATCCAGGGGAAGGACGTAGTGGCCCCGGGCTTCCCGCAGGCCCGCATTGCGTGCCGAACTGAGCCCGCCGTTCTGCTTGGAGATGATGCGCAAATTGGGGGCCTTCAAAATCTCCAGCAGGGCGCGGCTGTGCGGGTCGGTGGAGCCATCATCCACCAGGATGATTTCGTAATCCGCGAAGGTCTGTTCACGGATGGCGCGCAGCGTCTCCGGCAGGTAGCGCCCCATGTTGTAGTAGGGCACCAGGATGGAGACCCGTGGCGTGGCGGCGCGTGCGATGGGGACCGGGCCGAGGGCGGGGCGGATGGGGGGATGCGCCGCGATGGCGGCTTCGACCTGCCGCACGATGCTGGCGGGCTGGCAGTAGGCGGCGATGCGCGCGGGAGCCGCCTCGCGTACGGCGTGTTGCAACGATGGCGTCGTCAGGGCCTTCTCCAGCACTTCCGCGAGGTGGGCCGAGTCTCCTGTACGGAACAGCAGGCCACTGCGGCCATCCTCGATGACTTCCGCCATGCCGCCTGCATCACTGCCCACCACCAGGCTTCCGGTGCTCATGGCTTCCAGGCAGACGTTGGGGAAGTTCTCCCAGCGCGATGGAAAGCAGCACACCGTGGCCTCCGCGATGGCAGCGGCGAGCTCGGCTCGGGGGCGCGGGGACTCGAAGTGGAAGCGGTGCTTCCAGTTGGGGGTGATGCGGCGCTCGAGCCACTCGCGCATGGAGCGGCCAAAAGGACCGGTTTGCGTGTCTCCCCCGATGAGTCGCACTTCCGCGTGCAGTCCGCGTTCGAACAGCGACTGCATGGCTTCGATGAGGTGGTGCACGCCCTTCCGGTACTCGAACCGCCCGAAGTACAGCACTTGCGGCAGTCCGGGCCGTGGGCGCGGCGTGGCCGTGGCGAAGGTCCGCGTGTCGAAGGGGTGGGGCACCACCACACCTCGGTCTCCAAGGCCCAACCGGGTTCTCACGAGTTCAAGGAGGGAGTGTGTTGGGGACAGCACAAGGTCCGCGTCCCGGATGGACGTGTCCTCAATGAACTCCTTCTGGGCGACTCCCATGTCCAGCGTAGTGACGCGGTTGAATCGCTGGGCTTCATGGGTGGGCGTGTGAAGGCGGACGGCGAGCACCGCGTTGGCGAACTGGCCCAGCGTCTTGCGGGCTCGCAAGGCGAAGTACCCCTCGCCCCCGTACTCGGGGAACTCGATGAAGTCGAAGGGATGCTTCGCGTGCAGGGCCAGCAGCGTGGTGTAGGCGGCCATGGCGTGCCGCAGCGGGTGGAAGGAGAATGCGCTCTCGAAGCCGGGCTCCAGCTCCGTGACGGCATGCACATGCACGCCTGGAAGCGCCTCAGGCGCTCGTTCCAGTCCTTGGTGGGCAGCCGTGACGACGTGGACCTCGTGGCCCGCGTTCGCGAACGACTGACTCATGAGGGTGACGTAGGTACCGATGCCGCCACCGAAAAATGGCGAGAGCTCTTGGGATACGAGGCAGATGCGCAAGGCGTGAACCTGAAGTGAAGAGTCGAGAATGGTGAGGGATTATGCCTGAATGCCCCCGCGGCACCACCGGTTCGCTGGAAGCGCTTGTTCTGGGTGATTGCCGGCTTGGTTCCGGTGGCCCTGGTGGTGTTGGCCTTCGTGCACCCGTTGAGGCGGGTCCGGCACGCGCAGTGTCGTGGCCTGGACGGCGCGCTGGCACGCGCGGGAAAGCGTCTTCCGTGGGCACATTGGCCGGGAGCTTGTGTCGGAGTGGTAGGCGAAGTTGGTCTGCATGGAAGCTGTCGGCTGGCAGGGCTCCTTCAACAACACACGCGTGTTTGCCGAGGTCGGGCTCGTGGATCGCGAGACGCCGACCCTCACGAAGAAGTTCAAGTGCCGCTACTTCATCTCGGTACTGCTCAAGCTGAAGTCTCATTTTGTCATTAAGCGGCGGTTCGAGGGCGGGCGCATTCGCTTGATGATTGCTACCAGAGATTGCCCGGAAGCTTCACTGTTCGAGGGGGGGGAGTCACCGCGCAGTGGTGGCCATCTACCGGCCCCGCCTGGCCGAGCGCCGCCGGCTCGCAGGTGGGGCGCCCGAGGCTTCGAGCTGGGCCATCCGACGTTCCTGCTCGTTCCTCCACGCGGCCTGGGCCCGGCTCTGCTCGCGCTGGACGTCATGGAGTGTTGCCAGCGCGTCGAGGATGGACTCGTTGAACTCCACCTGTTTGCGCAGGAGCTCGTTGATGAACGGCTGGAAGGTGAACCTGAAGGCGCGCTTGGCTAGCACCAGCGCCATACCGGTGAGACCGCCCCGGTGGGACGTCGCCGGCTCCGCGGAGCGGCTGTCCATCTTCCCGCGCGCTTCCAAGAGCAGCGTGGGCCAGGGCGTGGGCGTGGAGGGCCGGGTCGCGGCCTCCAGTATCCGCCGGAGCGACTCCTCCGCTTCGGGCGATGGCGCGGGGAGCCGCGCGGTTTCACGGGCCACCACATCGGCCGTGGGTGCATGTGTGATGATGTCGTCAGGACGCATGTGTGAGGACTCCCTTGGACGCCAAGGCCGCACGTAGCTCCTCGCGTGTGGGCTCGGACCCCGCGGCTTCCACGATGATGACCCTGTCTTCCAAGTGCTCGCGGACCAGCGCGAGCAATTCGGAGGGTATGCCGGGCGTTGCAATGGCCCAGGCACGCTTCGCGACGCGAGGCAGCAGCGTTCGTGCGGAGGCTGTCTCCAAGCCCACCAACAGCACTCGCGCACCTGAAGCGCGCACGGCCGTCTCCAGCGATGACGAGCCCGGGAGGGGGGCCTCCGGATTCCGGCTTACCGGTTGGTCCGGCGTGAAGCACGTCGCGGCATGCCTGACGTGTCCTCGCGAACCGGCCGCGCCCAAGGGTCTCAAGGCGAGAAGCCGGGCGCCGGGCAACAGCTCCACGATGAGGCCGGCGAGCCGCGACGCTGGGGCATCGGGGCGCACCGCGAAGGCGGGGCAGACGACGTCCATGGCACCGTGAATGACCTGGGTGGCGGAGCGATGACGGGCGAGAACCTCCTGGAGGGCCTTATGCACCTGCTCTGCGGTGGCGTCTTGCGACAGCGAGGCAATCCGCTCTTGCTGCGCCGCGAGCACCTGCCCTCGCAGGTCCGCGTTTCGCTCCAATGTAGCGAGCAGCTCCGCGACCTCTCGCGGTTCGTCCGACAGCGTGGCGAGCCCCGCGCCGCCCATCGTCTCCGGCACGGCGGCGGCGCCATACGCCACCACGGGGACGCCCCGGTACATGGCCTCCAGCAGCGGCACGCCGAAGCCCTCGTGGCGGCTCATGGAGAGGTATGCGGATGCCGTGGCGAAGCATGCGGAGAGCTGCGCGGCGCTGACGCGGCCCAGGAACAGGACGCGCTCCGCGCCCAGCACGTCCTTCAGTCCGTGCAGATAGGCCCCGTAGGGGCCGTCACGGTGCAATTGCCCCGCGATGACCAGCCGGCTGCGAGGCTGGTAGAGCCGCTGGTACGCCGTGAAGACGCGCAGCACGTCATCCACTTTCTTGCTGGGCACCGCGCGCCCCACGAAGAGGATGTTGGACATGCCGTCGTCCAGCTCGGCTTGCAGCGCCGCGTCCGGCGCCGTGTCGAACGCGGCCCAGTCGATGGCGAAGGGCAGCACCGCCACGTTCGGGTACCCCGCGGCCACCAGCTCCTCGGCGCTGAAGCGCGAGTAGGCGAAGGCCGCCTCGACATGAGGCCTCAGGGCCAGCAGCTCGTCGCGGGCGGCGTCGCACGCGGCGGCCACCTTCCGCTCGAAGCCCTCGAACAGCCGGGCGGGCGTCACGTTGTGATAGACGAGCACCTTGCGCCCCGGGCTCCGCGCGATGCGCGGCACCAGCCGGGACTCGAAGCTGTGATGCACGAGCAGGAGGGAGTCCTGGCCCGCGTCTCTCGCGTACTCCTTCACCGGGCGGACCTGGTCCTTGCAGGCGTCGTCCCAGGCGTCAGCGTAGATGTCGGAGGCATGCCCCCAGCGGCGCAGCAGGCCCTGGAGGTACCGCACCTGGTTGCCCACGGCGTCGCCCCAGGCCAGCCGGGGGAGCACCTGGTGGATGGCGGGGAGCCGGGGAGGGGGTCGCGAAGCGCTCACGACCGGCTCCCTTACCGCCGTGCAGGGCCGCCCACAAGCCTTGCCTCCCTCTCGCCTTGACGGTCGTGGACCCCTTCGATACGCAGGCGCTCGCTCCGAGCGCACGAGGTCCACGGGACAATGAACGTACTGGTGACAGGCGGCTGTGGCTTCATCGGGTCCAACCTCGTGAAGTACCTGCGCCGCGAGCGGCCCGCCTGGACGGTGGTCAACCTGGACAAGCTCACGTACGCCGGCAACCTCGAGAACCTGTCCGAGCTGGAGGGCGACCCCCAGCACGTCTTCATCCGGGGCGACATCGGCAACCGCGAGCTGGTGGAGCACCTGCTGTCCGTGCACGCCATCGACGCGGTGATGCACCTGGCGGCGGAGAGCCACGTCGACCGCTCCATCCTCGGGCCGGAGGTGTTCGTCACCACCAACGTGCTGGGCACCCAGCAGCTCCTGGAGGCCAGCCGCGCCCGGGGCGTGAAGCGCTTCCTCATGGTGTCCACCGACGAGGTCTACGGCTCGCTGGGGCCCACGGGCGCCTTCACCGAGTCCTCGCCGTTGCAGCCCTCCAGCCCGTACTCGGCCAGCAAGACGAGCTCCGACCTGGTGGCGCTCGCGTATCACCACACGTTCAACCTGGACGTCGTCGTCACGCGCTGCTCGAACAACTACGGCCGCTACCAGTTCCCGGAGAAGCTGATTCCATTGATGGTGGTGAACGCGCTGCACGACAAGCCGCTGCCCGTGTACGGCGACGGCGGCAACGTGCGCGACTGGCTCCACGTGGAGGACCACTGCCAGGCGCTGCTGCTGGCGCTGGAGCAGGGCCGGGCCGGCGAGGTCTACAACATCGGCGGCGGGGCGGAGCGGCGGAACATCGACATCGTGAAGGCGATTCTGGGCCTCGTGGGCAAGCCGGAGTCGCTCATCCAGTACGTGAAGGACCGGCCGGGGCATGATCGGCGCTACGCCATTGACCCGTCGAAGATTCGCGCGGAGCTGGGCTGGACGCCCGCGCACACGTTCGAGCAGGGCCTGGCGGACACCGTGCGCTGGTTCGTCGACCACCCGGCGTGGTGGCAGCGCGTCACCAGCGGCGCCTATCGCCAGTACTTTGAAACGCAGTACCGTACGCGCCTGCAGGGGAGGGCCTGAGCCATGCGCTTCCTCGTCACGGGGTCCAACGGATTGGTGGGCAGCCGCGTGTGTTCCTTGCTCCACCAGGGCGGGCACTCGGTGGTGGGGCTGGGTCGCGGCGCCCGGCGCACCGGTGGAGAGTATGGCTATGTGAGCGTGGACCTCACGCGCGAGGCGGACGTCGCCGCCGCGGTGGAGGCCGCCGCGCCCGAGGTGATCATCCACTGCGCCTCCATGACGGAGGTGGATGCCTGCGAGAAGGACCCGGAGGCCGCGTACGCGGGGAACGTCGTCGTCGCCGCCGCCGTGGCGCGGAGCGCTCGCAAAACCGGTGCGCACCTGGTGCACGTGTCCACCGACTACGTCTTCGACGGCGAGGCCGGGCCCTATGGCGAGGACGCGGTTCCGAATCCTCGCGGCGTATACTCAGTGACGAAGCACATGGGTGAGCAGGCCGCGCGCGTGCTCGCGCCTGGCTGTGCCATTGCTCGCACCGCCGTGGTGTATGGCTGGCCTCCGGTGGAGGGCCGGCTCAACTTCGGCGCCTGGCTGGTGACGGCGCTGGAGAAGGGGCAGCAGGTGCGCCTCTTCGAGGACCAGCTTGTGTCACCCAGCTTCGCGGACAACGTGGCCGCCATGTTGGTGGAGCTGGGGACGCGGCGGCTGGGGGGCGTGTGGAACACTTGCGGCGGAACAGTCATCGACAGGGTGGGCTTTGGCCGTGCGCTGTGCGAGGTGTTCGGCTTCGACGCAAGCCTCATCGTCCCCACTCGCATGGTGGAGCTGAAGCTCGCCAGCCCCCGCCCGCTGAAGAGTGGTCTGCGCACCGAGAAGGTTCGTGCCGAACTTTCCGTTCCTCCCCTGGCGCTCGCGGAGTCCTTGTCGCGCTTCCACGCGACCTGGCTCGCGGCTCGGGGACACTGACGTGCCGAGGTGGACATGAAGGGCATCATCCTCGCCGGTGGCTCGGGGACGCGGCTGTACCCACTGACGCGCGTGGTCAGCAAGCAACTGCTGCCCGTGCATGACAAGCCGATGATCTACTACCCGCTGAGCACGCTGATGCTCGCGGGCATCCGGGACGTGCTGGTCATCTCCACGCCGCAGGACCTGCCGCGCTTCCAAGAGCTGCTGGGCAGCGGCGAGCAGTGGGGCATGCGCTTCAGCTACGCGGAGCAGCCCAGGCCGGAGGGGCTGGCCCAGGCGTTCGTCATTGGCCGGGAGTTCGTGGGCGACGACAGCGTGTCGCTGGTGCTGGGCGACAACATCTTCTACGGCCACGGCCTCAGCGAGCTGGTGAAGCGCGCGGCGTCGCGTGCCTCGGGCGCGACGGTGTTCGGGTACTACGTGAAGGACCCGGAGCGCTACGGCGTGGTGGAGCTGGACGCCGGGAACCGCGCGGTGAGCCTGGAGGAGAAGCCGCTGAAGCCGAAGTCGAACTACGCCGTCACCGGGCTGTACTTCTACGACAACCAGGTGCTGGACATCGCCGCGGGCCTCAAGCCGAGCAAGCGGGGCGAGTTGGAGATTACCGACGTCAACGCGGAGTACCTGCGACGCGGCCAGCTCGACGTGGAGCTCATGGGGCGCGGCTACGCGTGGCTGGACACCGGCACGCACGAGTCGCTGATGCAGGCGTCGAACTTCATCGAAATCATCGAGCGCCGTCAGGGCCTCAAGGTGGCGTGCCCGGAGGAGATTGCGTTCCGCATGGGGTACATCGGCGCGCAGCAGTTGCTGACGCTGGCCGAGCCCATGCTCAAGAACGACTACGGCCAGTACCTGCGGGCGCTCGCGGAGAACCGGGGAGCCGTTTCGTGAAGGTGACGCCGCTGGAGCTTCCGGACGTGCTGCTGCTGGAGCCCAAGGTCTTCGGTGATGACCGCGGCTTCTTCATGGAGATGTTCCACGCGGCGCGGTACGCGGCCGTGGGCATCCCCGGGCCCTTCGTGCAGGACAACTACTCGCGCTCGGCGAAGGGGACGCTGCGGGGCCTGCACTTCCAGGAGCCACAGGCCCAGGGGAAGCTGGTGCAGGTGCTGGCGGGCGCCGTATACGACGTCGCGGTGGACGTGCGGCGCGGCTCGCCCACCTTCGGGCAGTGGGTGGCGGTGGAGCTGTCCGCGGACAACCGCCGTCAGCTCTGGATTCCGCCGGGGTTCGCCCACGGCTTCTGCGTGGTGAGTGACTCCGCGGACTTCCACTACAAGTGCACCGCGCTCTACGCGCCGGAGACGGAGCGGAGCGTCGCGTGGAATGACCCGGACCTGTCGATTGCCTGGCCGGTGAGCGAGCCGCTCCTTTCGCCCAAGGACGCCCAGGCCCCGAGACTCCGCGACGCGCCCTTGCTTCCGGAGTACGTGGGCTGAACAGTGCCTGAGCATCCGGCTTCCAGCAGCACCGGCGCAGGTGGAGATTCTCCCCGGGGCTCGCGGCTGGCCTCGATTGCGGTGGCCAGCGCGCTGTTCATGGAGTTCGTGGACTCCACCGCGCTGTCCACCGCGCTGCCTCGGCTGTCGCTGGCGTTCGACACCGACCCCATCCACCTGAAGCTGGCGCTGACGTCCTTCATCCTGGCGTTGGCGGTGCTCGCGCCCGCGAGCGGTTGGGTGGCGGACCGCTTCGGACCCCGCCGCGTCTTCATGTTCGCGATGAGCGTGTTCCTGCTGGGCTCGGTGCTCTGCGGGTTCTCCCAGTCGCTGACCCAGTTGGTCATCTTCCGCACGCTCCAGGGGTTGGGCGGCGCGCTGATGACGCCCGTGGGGCGCATCATCGTGGTGAGCTCGGCGCCGCGAGAGCGCCTGGTGGCCGCCTTGAGCTGGTTCACGATGCCCGCGCTGCTGGGCCCGCTGGTGGGGCCTCCGCTGGCGGGCCTCATCCTGGGCGTCGCGGACTGGCCGTGGATTTTCTTCATCAACGTGCCCGTGGGCATCCTGGGCATGCTCGCGGTGGCGCGCTTCGTGCCCCCGCTGCACCAGCCGGACCCGGGGCCCTTCGACACGCGCGGCTTCGTGCTCGCGGCCGTTGCCATCACCACGCTGATTGGCTCGGCGGAGACGGTGGGCATCGGGCTGATGCCGCTGCCGGTGCAGCTGGGGCTCGCGGCGGTCGCGCTCTCGTCGCTGGGGGCCTTCGTGTGGCACGCGCTGCGCGTGGAGCGGCCCGTGCTGAACCTCCGGCTGCTGCGCATCGACACCTTCCGGGCCAGCATGATTGGCGGAACCCTGACGCGCATGGGCCTGGGGGCGTCTCCCTTCCTGCTGCCGCTGCTGCTCCAGGTCGGACTGGGCTGGACACCCGTGGAGGCGGGGTTGGTGATGATTGGCAGCGGAGTGGGCGCGCTCAGCTGCAAGTCGGTGGCGCCCTCCATCATCCGGCGCTTCGGCTTCCGGCAGACGCTCATCTTCGCCAACCTGGCGTCCGCCGTCCTGACCTCGTTGCCGGCCTTCTTCCGGGGCAGCACGCCGATTCCGCTCATCATTGGCGTGCTCGTCGTCAGTGGTTTCATGCGCTCGTTGCAGTTCACCGCGACCAATACCGTGGCGTATGCGGACATCCCCCCGGAGACGGTGAGCAGCGCGTCCACGGTGTCCGTGGTGACGATGCAGATGGCGCTGGGGCTGGGCATCAGCTTCGGCGGGTTGATGCTGCACCTGGCGCGCGGTGCTGACGAGGCGCCGTTGACGCCGGACCGCTTCGTGCTGCCGTTCATCGCGGTGGGCGTCGTCTCGTCGCTGGCGGGTCCGCTCTACCGTCGCCTGTCGCCCAACGCGGGGGCGCACATCGGGGGCCGCAGGGTGGGGTGAGCCGGGCGGCTCATGTGCCCGAGCGGAGCCACTCCGCGAGCTGGTCGCGCTTCTTGCCGCGGAGGTTCGTCCGCAAAGCGCCCCCGCTGAAAGTCCATTTCGTGCCGAGGTGTCTGGCCACGTGGGCAATCCAGGCAGGGAGTTGCAGGGGCTCGCAGGCGCCGACTCCGAGGACGTCCTCGTGGAGCTTCTGGTTGTCGAACCGCGTCCTATCCCAGTCCATCGAGTTGAAATCCGCTCGCCTGGACAGGTTGACCCGGAACCAAACAGGTGCGCGGCTGTCGATCTGGATGTTGCAGCGGTGTCTTGAGTCCACCGCCCCGTTCTTCCTGACGATGTCATCGCCCCATGACGCCGTGAACCAGAAAGCGTCTTGCTCACTGAAGCCCAGGTGCCGTGCGAGGTCGAGCGCGGGCGAGCGGGCGCGGCGTGCGTGGAGTAAGGCCTGCATTCGCGCGAAGAGGTCATCCATCGCGGGTGTGGCGCGCGCGTGCTTGCGCAAGTCCTCCAGGCGGTCCAGTTCCCAACCCTGGCTCTGCACGGCCCGCTCGACGTGGGGGATGAGCGCGTCGAGCGAGGCGTCCGATGCATCCACTGTCAGCACGGCCAGCATGTCCAGTGACACCTGTTCGCTGGCCACGGCCGCGGTCTGGATGGCCTGGAGCAAGGGCGCGTTGTTCGCCAGGGCCTGGAACTTCGCTTTGCGTTGCTTCGAGCCCCAGGCATAGGTCGTCTCCAGGTCGAGCAGTCCCAGGAGGGCGGCCTTCCAGGTCGCTTGGACCTCCGCGTCGGGTGCCTCTTGGGGGACAGCCTCGCGCAGGAAGTAGGCGTGGGGCCGGGAGTCGGCTTCGAGCCGGCTCAGAATCGCGCGGATGACCGGGGCGGGAAGCTGCTGGCAGTGACGTCCGAATGACCAGAGTGCTGCGGGCTCACCGTTGATGAGGCTCAACGCGGCTCGTGACGCCAGCTCAGGGTCGACATCCGCGGGAAGTGTCTTGAGGGCCTGGGTGAACTGCTCCCAGTCCCGCAAGCCAAGGTCGCGGAGGATGGACTCCAAGTCTGGCACGGTGCGGCGCTGAGGCATGCCCTGTGCTCTACCAGAAACGTCGTGGGCTCACCCGTGACGAAGGTCAACCAGGCGGTTGTGCATGGCCACGTCCAGGAGTATGTTGAACCAAATGGTTTAGCAGTGGCCTCTCCGGCCGTCGGAAGGAAGCCCATGTCCTCTGCGCAGAGCGTCCAGGTTCGCGTCACCCGACAGTTCGATGCCTCGCCCGAGCGGGTGTTCGACGCCTGGCTCAATCCGGAGATGGTGGGCCAGTGGATGATAGGAGCGTCGGTCCGCGACGAGGAGGTGCTGCGGCTCGCCATCGACGCGCGCGTGGGCGGCACGTTCTCATTCTTCGTGCGGCGGGTCGGCGAGGAGCTCGACCACGTGGGCACGTACCTGGAAATCGACCGGCCTCGGCGGCTCGTGTTCACCTGGCACATCGACAAGGAGGAGGACGCGCTCAGCCGAGTGACGGTGGAAATCTCCCCGCGCGCCACCGGCTGCGAGCTGACGCTGACGCATGAAATGGACGCGAAGTGGGCGGAGTACACGCGTCAGACGGAGCAGGGCTGGGCCACCATGATGGACGTCCTCATCCGCGTGCTGGCGCCAGGGCAGGTGCCGGCCGCACCTTGACCGTTCAGTCGGACACCTCTGGAGGCAGCATCTCCTGGCAGCGCCGGATGCCCCGCTGGGCCTCCACGAGGTGCGGATGGTCGCGCTTCAGGGCGCGGTAGAGCGCGATGGCCGGCTCGCAGTTGCCGTCGTTCTCCAGGGCGCGGGCGCGCGCCATGCGCTTCGAGGCGTCCTCCACCTTGCTCGCGAGCGTCGCCAGCTCGGGCTCCACGGCTTCCAGCCCCAGGCTCCGTGCCTGGGCCAGCCGCTTCATCGCGCTGTCCAGCCGGCCCTCGTTGAAGTCATTGGCAATGTCGATGGCCTGGCCCGCCGCGAGCACCTTGAGCTGCCGGGTCGCGACGTCGTCTGGGGGCGCCTCCGCCGCTCCAGTCGCGCCGTGAGGTGACGCGCCCGTGTCCGCGGCGGGCGGGGCCTCGGGAGGCGTGGGCCGCGCGGGGACGTTGACCGGGACCAGGGTTCCAGCCTTCACGTCGTCACCGCTTCCGCCCCGGAAGGCCACGACGCCCACGCCGCCCAGGAGCAGGACGCCCGCGATGCCCAGCCCCAGCACCGCGCCGGACTTCGAGCGCTTCGGCTCCGCGTAGGGAGAGGCCGCGTGCGCTGTCTTGTTGAAGCCCTCCGGCCCCACCCGGAGCCCGGTGCCCGAGACGGGCTGGGTCAGGGGAATGGGCGGGGTGCCCGTCACGGGCGCGGCCTCCGCCGGGGCGGTGCGCACCAGCGTGGCCTCGGAGCCCTCCGCGCCGAAGAGGAGCGTCGCCGGGCGCGCCGGCTCCGAGCCGCCAGTGACGGCGGGGTTGACGCCACTGACGGCGCGGCGGCTGGTCAGCGTGGGCAGCGCGTTGACCAGGTCCGACGCGAAGGCCTCCATGGTGGCGTGGCGCTCCTCGCGGCGCTTCGCGGTGGCCTTCTGGATGACGGCGTCGACGGCCGGGTGCTGGAGGTCCGCCACCGCCTGCGCCAGGCGCGGCATGGGCTGGTGGACCTGCTTCTGCATGATTTCGGAGATGCTGGTGCCGTCGAAGGGCTGCTGGCCGGTGAGCAGCTCGAAGAGGACGATGCCCACCGCGTACACGTCCGCGCGGGCGTCCACGTCCAGGCCCATGGCCTGCTCGGGGGACATGTAGCGCGGCGTGCCGGCCACCGAGCCCTGGAGGGTGAGCCGCGTCGCGCCGTCGGTGATTCGGGCGATGCCGAAGTCCAGCACCTTCACGTGCCAGCCGCGCATGCCCTGCCGGACCATGATGTTCTCCGGCTTGAGGTCGCGGTGGATGACCTGGCGCGCGTGGGCATGGGCGAGCACGTCCGCCACCTGGAGGACGATGTCCACGGCCTCGTCGAGCGCGAGCCGGCCACCCGTGGCGAGCAGGCTCTTGAGGTCATTCCCCTCCACGTACTCCATGGAGATGTAGAGGCTGCCTTCCTCGTCCTGCCCGAAGTCGTGCAGCGTCACCGCGTTGGGGTGGGCCACCCGCGCGTAGCTCTTGGCCTCGTTGAGGAAGCGGCGGGCCACGTCCGGGTCCATGGACAGGCCGCTGTTGAGGAACTTCATCGCCACCTGCTGGCCGATGCCCACCTGTTCGGCCAGGTACACCGAACCCATGCCGCCCTGGCCCAGGCGCCGGAGGATGCGGAAGCGGCCCGCCACGACGCGGCCGAGCATCCGGTCCACGGCCGGCGCCACCGTCAGCAGGTCGGTGCCACCACAGGCCGGACAGGCGCCGTCCCACTTCTCATGTTGGACCTCGCACCGCTGGCAGATGAAGAGCGACATGGTGTCCTCGCAGGGCCGGAGGGGAGGGAGCCGCCGTCAGCGCGTGGCCGGGGCGTAGCGCTGGAAGAGGAGGCGCTCCAGCTCGCGAGCCCCCGCCTCGGGGGACTTCCGCCTGGCGGAGGCCGCGCGGAGCACGTCCGTGCGCGCATCTTGCGGCAGGTCCGACTCCATCACCGTCAGCGCGCCGTCCAGGTCCCCCGCGCGCTGGAGCGCGGCGGCGCGCCACACGCGGTACTCGGTGCGCTTGGGCTCCGCGGCGGCGGCCTGGGCGAACAGGCGCTGCGCTCCTGCGAAGTCTCCCTCCTGGAGCGCCGCGAGCCCTTCCAGGAAAGGCGCCTGGGCAGCGGCCGTGGCGGACGGCTCCCCCGTGTCGCGCGCCAGGTCGAAGAGCGCGCCGGACTCGCGCAGGCGCGCCGTGGGGAGCGCTTCTCCGGCCAGGGCCCGCTGGTGTACGTCATCGGTGGTGGCCTGGGAGGCCACGCTCAGCCGCGCGGCCATGTCTCCCAGGTCCGTGCCCAGGTAGCCCTCGGACACCAGCGTGCGCAGCGTCTCGCCCGCGGCGCCGGGGCCCACCAGCCGGCCTTCCTCCAGCGCGGCGAAGAAGCCGGCCTTCAGCTCCACGTGCCGGGCCGTCATGTCGGGCGGCACCTTGTTGCGCTTCTTGCGGCGCGCGGCCTTCAGCTTGCGCTCGCACAGGGCCAGCTCGCGCTGGGCCTTGGTCCGGTCCCGGATGTCCGGCGCGCTGCGCACGTAGGCGCGGTAGGCGGCGCAGGCCCCGGGGACGTCCTTCGCCCCCATGCGCGCGCGCGCCAGGCCCAGGTAGGCGGGCAGCAGGGACGGGTTGGCGCGCGTGGCCTGGAGCAACACCTCCGCCGCGTCCTTGTGCTTGCGCTTGTTGTAGAGGCGAGTGCCTTCGGCCAGCAGGGCGTCACCCCGCCCGACGGAGGGCCCCACCAGGGGCTCTGCCAGGCAGAGGCCACACGTCAGCAGCACACAGGCCCACGTCAGGCGCCGCAGGTCAGAACGCATAGCCCAGCCCTCCGCGAATGTTGCTCGTCCCGGCAATCTTCTTCAGCAGCGTGAAGCTGTGCTGGTACGCGACGGAGGCGTACAGGCCCTCGTACACGTAGATGCGCGCGGTGGCCTGTCCGGACGCGTGCAGGTCCAGCGCATAGAGGCCATCCTTGAAGACGGCCGCGTCACCCGCGCGTTCCTTCACCAGGAGCCCTCTGCCCTCCAGGCCTGCCTGGATGGCGAAGGACACGGGCCCGAGCACGTAGCGCAGCTGCGGCTGGAGCGCGCGCAGCGACACCGCCTGCACCTGCGTGTCCAGCGACGAAATGCCGTCCGGCCCCACGCCGCCCACGCCAGGCGGCACGTCGATGCCCAGCGTCCACGTGTCACCGGTGGAGGCGTAGGTGGCGCCCACCAACATGACGCCGAAGAACTGGCCATAGCGTCCGTATTCGATGCCCACGCCGCGCAGGTTGCGTGAGCCCGGCGCGCGCACGTCCCGGGTGCGCAGCCCCTCCAGCTCCTCCGAGGTGCTCAGCGGCTGGGACGCCAGCGACGTGCCCGTGAGGCGCTGCAGCTCGAACGAGGCCTCCAGGTAGCTCTGCCGCGCCATGGTGGCTTCCTTGCGGCGGCGCATGGCCAGCTTGAAGGACTGCAGGGAGGTGGGCGTCAGGGCGTGCTCCAGCGTGTACGTCCCGCCGGGGGCAATCTCCGCCTTCACCTCGTGGGGCTCGTAGCCGTCCAGCGTCAGCGACACCACGCGGGTGCCGGGCTGGATGCCCTGGTCCACCGCGGTGGTCCCCACCGGCTGGCCGTCCACGCGAATCTCCGCGCCCTCCGGCTGCGCCTTCACCACCAGCCGCGCGGGCACCTTCTCCAGGGCGGCGTCCAGCTTCACCTGCTGGCGCGAGCGCATCACCCGCGTCTCTTCCTTCGGAAGGTGCGAGGCCAGCTCGAAGCGGAAGGTGTGCTCTCCCGGCAGCACCTCCGTGGTGAAGGGCGTGGTGCCCACCTTCACGCCGTCAAGGAAGACGGTGGCCCCCGCGGGCGTCGTCTCCGCCACCACCGTGGCGTTGAGCGACAGGAACTTCACCAGCACGCCGGCCAGGGCCTTCTCGAACGCCGGGTTCGCCGTCTCCGCCTGGCCCCGGGCGCCGGTGCCGGGCCGGACGCTGACGGCGCGGAAGCGGTAGCCGGCGTCGTCCTGGCCCACCTGCACCAGCACCACGCGCTCCAGGCCCAGTGACTCCAGGTACGCCTCCAGCGGCTCCCGGCAGCGCGCCTCGCCGGACACGCAGCGCAGGTCGCCGCCCTGGCCCTTCAGGTGCGTGGCCAGGGCGTCCCGGCCGATGAGCTGCCGCGCCTGCACGTCCTGCGGTATCAGCGCGGCAATCCCCGCCTCGGTGCGTTGCAGCAGCGCGTCCTGTCCTGGGTACAGGGCCTGGACGAGCCACAGCGTGTGCGAAGGGGTGGGTGCCTGGGGGCCCGGGGGCATTCCGGGTGCGGCGCCGGCGCTCAGCGCCAGGCTGACACTCAGGAGACAGGAGACGAACATGGCGTCCTCGGGGAGGGGGCCGCGGCGGAACCGACCGGCGGCCCCCTCCCATGGTGTACGCCAATGAACGCTCTCCTGCCTAGGGGGGAGGCCTGAGAACGGGGGGATTTCCGGGAAAGCGCCTCCCAGCCGCTCCTGCTCGCCTGCCCTCCGGGCGCATGCAGGGAAGCTGGGGGCTGGAGGTCGCCTGGGGTGTGGGGAATGCGCATCGTTCCCCCGGTCGCAACACCCCCGAGGAGGCGGAATGGTTCTCCCTGGCAAGGGCATGAGCTGGAAGAAGTTCTTTCTGGCGCTGAAGGACGAGTGGACGCGCGACGAGATAGGGGACGTCTCCGGCGCGCTCACCTTCCGGGCGATTCTGGCGCTGTTCCCGTTCCTGCTGTTCCTGGTGTCGCTGGCGGGCCTCCTCATCGAGCCCACCCAGGCCCAGGTGCTCATCCAGGAGCTGGCGCGGGTGGCGCCCCGGGAGGTGACGTCCATCCTGAGCGAGCGCATCGAGGCGCTGGCGGACAGCCGACCGGTGGGGCTGCTGACGGTGGGCGGCGTCGGCGCCGTCTGGGCCGCCTCCACGGGCGTGGTGGCGCTGATGGCGGCGCTCAACAAAGTCTATGGCGTGACGGAGTCGCGTCCCATCTGGAAGCTGCGCGGCGTCGCGCTGCTGGTGACGCTGGGCGGCGCGACGGTGGCCATCCTCGCGGCGTTCTCCGTCGTCGTCACGCCCGTCATCGTCGGCAAGCTCCCCGACGTGCCGGGCACCGTGCTCATGTGGCTGCGGCTCCCGGTGGCGGGCCTGTTGATGATGTCCCTGTGGGCGGTGCTGTACTTCGTGCTGCCGGACGTGAAGCAGCGGTTCCGTTTCATCACCCCGGGCTCGGTGGTGGGCGTGCTCATCTGGGTGCTGGCGTCGTGGGGCTTCTCCCAGTACGTGGCCAACTTCGGCAGCTACGACGTCAACTACGGCGCCATCGGTGGTGTCATCGTCATGCTGCTGTGGATGTGGATCTCCGCGCAGGTCATCCTGCTGGGCGCGGAAATCAACGCCATCCTCGAGCACCGCTCCCCGGACGGAAAGGCACCGGGCCAGAAGGATGCCGCGCAGGGCAAGGCGCTGACCGCCACCAAGACGGAGCTGGAAGCGGGGGGCGCGTCGCTTCCGGGCGCTCCGGGCTTCCAGCCCGCGGTGGACCCGGTGACGGGCCGGTCCCCCCCGGAGGGGCCGCCGTCCATGCCGCCCAGGCTGCGTGACACGCCGCTCGCGGCGGCCTTCAAGTGGACCGTGGGCCTGGGCCTGGGGTTGTTCCTGCTGCGCAAGTCGACCCCCCGATAGGCCGACTTTCTTCTCCCAGCGAAGAATGGGCGTTCGTGCGTGACGACGGGGGCTTGCGGTGCGCCCACCCTCAGTGCGAGCGTGCGCGCCTTGTTGGCTGGACGACAGTGACTGACGTCGTCCACTGGCAGTCCCCCTCGGACATTCCCCCCGCTCCCTGATTGCCCCGGCGTACGGTCGACGTGCGCCCTGGAGTTCCGATGTCTCAGCCCCCCCTCTGGCCACTGCGTCGCGTCGCGATGCTCCTCACGGCACAACTCGTCCTCGCGTGTGGCGGCGGCGAGCCAACGCCTCCACCTCCCATCGACCTCACGCCGCCCACGACGCGCGCCACGCCCGCGGGAGGGGATTTCACCACCTCCGTGGTGGTGACGCTGGCCTGTGACGACGGCGGCGGCAGCGGCTGCGCGGCCACGTACTACACGTTGGATGGCACCACGCCGGGCACGGGCTCCACGCAGTACCGTGAGCCCTTCACGCTGGGGAGCACCACCACGGTGCGCTTCTACTCCGTGGACGCGGCGGGCAACGCGGAAGCGCCAGGGACGGCGACGTACACGCTGGCGGGCGGGGCGGACACGGTGGCCCCCAGCACGGTGGTCAACCCGGCGGGCGGCGCGTTCAACAGTCCCCGGAGCGTGACGCTGACGTGTGACGACGGCGAGGGCAGCGGCTGCGCGGCCACGCACTACACGCTGGATGGCAGGGTGCCCACGCAGGCCTCGCCGCGCTACACGGCGCCCCTGGCCATCACCACGTCCGTCACGCTGCGGTTCCTCTCCGTGGACCGGGTGGGCAACCTGGAGGCGGCGCAGCAGGCCCGCTACGTCGTGGACACGCAGGCGCCCCAGGTCGCCGCGACGCCCAGGGGCGGCGGCTTCACCACGTCGCGGGCCGTCACGCTGACGTGCGACGACAGTGAGGGCAGCGGCTGCGCCGCGATTCACTACACCACCAACGGCAGCCTCCCCTCGCTGGAGTCCCCCGTCTACCAGGAGCCGCTGCTGCTGACGGCCACCACCCACGTGCGGTTCATGGCGGTGGACTGGGTGGGCAACGTCTCCGACGTGGTGTCGGAGCAGTACACGCGAGACACCTCCGTGGAGGACCGCACCGCGCCCACGACGACGGCCTCGCCCGCGGGCGGCGACTACTGGAGCGCCCAGTCCGTCGTCCTGTCCTGCACGGACGACGCCGAGGGAAGTGGCTGCGCGGGCACGTACTACACGGTCGACGGCAGCGCGCCGACGACGTCCAGCACCCGCTACGCGGGTCCCATCTCCGTGGCGGCCACCACCACGCTGCGCTTCTTCTCCCTGGACCTCGCGGGCAACGTCGAGTTGGCGAAGACCGAGCAGTACACGATGGACACGACGCCTCCCACGACGACCGCCACGCCCGTGGGCGGCGTCTACCAGGACGCCGTCACCGTGACGCTGGCGTGCAGTGACAGCGGCTCGGGCTGCGCCCAGACGCGCTACACGCTGGATGGCTCCGCGCCGGGCGCGGGCTCGCCGCTGTACGCGGGGCCCCTCACGCTCACGCGCAGCCTGATGGTGCGCTTCGCCTCCACGGATGTGGCGGGCAACGTGGAGCAGGTCAAGCAGGAGTCCTACGTGCTGCCCGACCTGGACCGGCAGGCGTCCGAGCAGATTCAGGTGGTGCGCGACGCGCCGAACGGCCCGGTGAGCCTCGTCATCAGCGGCGCCCGGATGACCTATCTCAAGGCGGGCGTGGGCAACCTGACGAACGACCCGGCGGGCTTCTTCCTCCAGGCGGAGCGGTCCGGTCCGGCCCTCTTCGTGCCGGTGGACCCGTCGACGTTGTCTCCGGTGCCGCAAGTGGGGGACCGGGTGCGCGTCACGGTGAACGGGAAGAGCGTCGTCAATGGCCAGACGCGCGCGACCCTCTCCAGCTTCAGCGTGCTCGGCAGTGGCGCGCCGGTGACGGAGCTCCTGCAGGACGTGAGCGAGGTGGACGTCACCACCGGCGGGACGCTGCCCGACTACGAGTCCGAGTACATCTCCATCACCGGCACCATCGGCTCGCCCGGGTTCTCTGCCGCGGGGCCGGGGCATCTCCAGGCGCCCTTCACGACGGTGGGGGTGCCCGCGGGCTCGACGTCCGCGTCCGTGCTGCGGCTGCGCCTGGTGGAGCCCCTCCGTGACAGCCTGTCCCTCACGTCGGGCTGCACGCTGACGGTGACGTCGCCGCTGTGGGTGTTCATGTCCGGGTCACAGATGCGGCCCACCATCCAGCCTTCCGTGTGGACGGCGAGCGATGTCTCGGGGCTCGAGTGCCCCGCGCCCCGCGTCATCAACGCGTGGGCCACGGGCCGCAACACGGTGATGGTGCGGTTCGGCCGGCCGCTCGACCCGACATCGCTGCTGGCCAACGGCAGCCAGTTCTCCGTCCCGGGGCTGAATGTCACGCAGGCCCGGATGGAGGACGACACCGTGGTCGCGCTGACCACCAGCGACCAGGCGCCCCGCCAGCCGTACACCCTCACTGTGGCGACCACGATTCGGGACATGCGCGGCCTCTTCCTCGACCCGGCGGCCACCCAGACGAGCTTCCCTGGCTACCTGCTGGCGGCCCGACTGCGCCTGAGCGAGGTGGCGCCCAACGTCCCCAATGGCAGGGACCTGGTGGAGCTCATCGTCCGGGAGGGTGGCTCCACCGCTGGCGCCACGCTGATGGATGGCAACTCGACGCTGGCGACGTTGCCGGACGTACAGGTGGCGGTGGGGGACATCATCGTGGTCCACCTCAACCCGGACCGGGTGACGCCGGGGACGGACGCGCCGGCCGCCGAGACGCTCAGCAAGACGCAGTATCCCGCGTCCAGCTACAGCTCGAACTTCGACAACGCCTGGGACTTCCACGGCGGAACGTTTGGCGTGGGGACCGGCAACCGGACCCTGCGCATCCGGGATGCCTTCGACGTCACCCAGGATGGCGTGGCGGTCGTCGTGACGGGCAACGCCTTCCCGGGCTACCCGGCGCTGCTCCAGGCGCTTCAGGGCGAAGGGCAGTGGTCTCCGGCAAACTGCGGCGGCGTGCCGTGTACGTATGAATCCACCCCTTCGGCCATGGATGTCTCGTTCGCCTGGGAGGATGCGTTCATCTATCCGGGCCGCGATTACACGCTTCAGCGCAATGGCACCATGGACAACGGCACACGGGGCGACTGGCGGATCGACTTCGCCACGCTGGGCGCGCTCAACCCCCATTGAGCGCCGCGAAGCGGACTGAAACGCCAATCGCCGCCTCGTCCCGGGAGCGCATCCCCGGGCCGGGCGGCGATTCGTGTTTCCGCGTAGCGCCTGCGACTACCGGCGGCGCGCGGCCACGTCGGAGTGCTTCTCCACGAACTCCGAGTAGGGCCCGTTGAAGTCGAGCACCTCCTGGCCCGCCTGGAGCGACCAGATGCGGGTGGCCACCTCGGAGATGAGCTCCTGGTCGTGCGTGACGACGATGACGGTGCCCTCGTACTTCTGGAGCCCTTCGGCCAGCGCGGCGATGGACTCCAGGTCCAGGTGGTTGGTGGGCTCGTCGAGCACCAGCACGTTGTCCTGCATGATCATCAGCTTGGACAGGAGCAGCCGCACCGTCTCACCACCGGAGAGGGTGTCGGTGTTCTTCATCCGCTCCTCACCGGAGAAGAGCATCCGGCCCAGCACGCCGGAGATCTCCTCGTTGGTGAGCTTGTCGTGCAAATCACGCAGCCATCCGAAGCAGGTGGTGCCCTTGCGCACGACGCCGTGGTGGTCCTGCGGCAGGTAGCCCACGGTGGCCTGGTGGCCCCAGCCAATCGTCCCGCCATCCGGCTCCAACTGGCCGGCAATCATCTTCACCAGCGTGGACTTGCCCACGCCGTTGCGGCCGATGACGCAGACCTTCTCACCCTTGCAGACCAGGCCGTTGAAGGGCTTGATGACCTCCTGGCCGTCGAAGGACTTGTGGATGCCTTCAATCATCAGCGTCTGCTTGCCGCTGACCACCTTCTGGTCGAAGCGGATGAACGGGCGCGCGATGTTGGAGCGCTTGAGGTCGTCCGACTTCAGCTTGTCGATCTGCTTGATGCGGCTCTGCACCTGCGAGGCGCGGGTACCGGCGTGGAAGCGCGCGACGAAGTCCTGGAGCTGGGCAATCTTCTTCTTCTTCTCCGCCGTCTCGGACTCGACGCGGGTGCGCACCTGCGCCTTCTGCCGGACCATGTCGTCATACCCACCGGGGTAGTTGATGATGGCCTCGTAGTCGATGTCCGCGATGTGCGTGCAGATGGCGTTGAGGAAGTGCCGGTCGTGGCTGATGGTGATGAGCACCCCCTCGTACTCGTGGAGGAAGCTCTCAAGCCAGCGGATGGAGTCGATGTCCAGGTTGTTCGTGGGCTCGTCGAGCAGCAGGCCCTCCGGCTTGCCGAACAGCGCCTGCGCGAGCAGCACGCGGAGCTTGAGGCCGCCGGTGAGCTGCTTCATGGGCTCTTCGTGGAAGGCCTGGTCGATGCCAAGGCCCGCCAGCAGGGTGGCCGCGTCGCTCTCCGCCGAGTAGCCGTCCTCCTCGGCGATGACGCCCTCCAGGTCGCCCAGTCGGTTGCCGTCCTCCTCGGTGATGTCGGACTTGGCCAGCAGCTCGTTCTTCTCGGACATGGCCGCCCACAGGGCATGGTTGCCCATGAGCACCACGTCCAGGACGCGGTTGTCCTCGTAGCGGAAGTGGTCCTGGCGGAGGATGCCCAGCTTGCGAGGCCGGACGATGTTGCCCATGTCCGCTTCCTCGTCCCCGGCGAGGATCTTCATGAACGTGGACTTCCCGGCACCGTTCGGTCCGGTCAGGCCGTAGCGGCGGCCCGGCGAGAACGTGACGTTGACGTCCTCGAAAAGCTTCTTGGGCCCGTAGGCCTTGGAGACGTTGATGACGTTGAACATGGCGGCGGCGTTGTAGCGGAAATGGTGCGGTGGGCCAAAGCGGCGAGGTGTTTCCCGTGCTGCAGGTGACCGCGAGGACTCCCTGTAACCGCTGGCGAGGCGGGAGAATGCCGGGAGGTCGGCGGCGTTCCGCCTCGGACGGAATGCCAGGAGGCCTGTACGGTTGTCCAGGAGGGAAGCGGGCAGGGCAGATGGATGCGGTGCCTGCCAGGCGTGACGGGTATAAGGGCCGGCCCATGGCCGTTCGTTTCGAGCTCCTCACCACCGACCCCACGGGCGCCCGTGCAGGCCTTCTGCACACACGCCGGGGTTCCTTCAAGACCCCCATGTTCATGCCGGTGGCCACCCACGCGGGCTTCCGGCACCTGTCCATGGAGGAGGTGAAGGAGGCGGGCGCCAGCATCCTGCTGGCCAACACCTACCACCTGATGCTCCGGCCCGGCGCCGAGGTCTTCCAGCGCTTCGGTGGCATCCACCCCTTCATGCAGTGGGACGGGGGCGTGCTCACCGATTCGGGCGGCTTTCAAATCTTCTCCCTGCCGGAGGACCGGCTCATCACGGAGAAGGGCGCCCACTTCCGCAGCTTCTACGACAACAGCCGGCAGCTCCTCAGCCCCGAGTCGAGCATCGCCATGCAGCAGGCCATCAACTCGGAAATCATGATGGTGCTGGACGTGTGCATCGATTCGCGGACCGACGAGGCCGGCACGCGCGAGGCCATGGAGCGCACCCACCGCTGGGCGGTGCGCAGCCTGGAGGCGAAGGCGGCGAGGGACACCGGGCAGGCGATGTTCGGCATCGTCCAGGGCGGCGTCTTCCCGCACCTGCGTGACGAGAGCGCGGACTTCCTGACGAAGCTGCCCTTCGACGGCTTCGCCATTGGCGGCCTGGCCGTGGGCGAGACGAAGGTGGAGCGCGAATCCATGACGTTGCGCGCCACCGCGTCCCTGCCCGCCGACAAGCCGCGCTACCTGATGGGCGTGGGCACCCCCACGGACCTGGTGGAGGCCGTGCTGCGCGGCGTGGACATGTTCGACTGCATCATCCCCACGAAGATGGCGCAGCAGGGGTATGCGTACACCTTCAGCGGGCTCGTCCGCATCTCCCGCAGCGTGTTCCGCCTCTCCGACGAGCCGCTGGACGCGGAGTGCGACTGCTACGTGTGCAAGCGCTACACGCGCGGCTACCTGCAGCACCTGATGCGGGGCAAGCACCACCTGGGCTCGCGCTTCCTGTCCGTGCACAACGTCCGGCACTACCAGAAGCTGATGGGCCGCATCCGCGAGGGCATCCTGGGTGGCACGTACGCGCAGGTGTACCGGGAGCTGAAGGCGGCCATCGCCACGCCCAAGGACTTGAAGGACGAAGCCACCGCGCGCGAGGTGACGTTGAAGGAGGTCGGGTGAGCACCGCGCCCGACGCCAACCCGCGCGACGGCGACTTCGAGCTCATCACCCTGCGCAATGGCGCTCGCGCCGTGCGGCACCTGGGCCATGGCGAGGTGATGCACCCCTCCGTGGGGCCGTGGCAGGAGGCGCTGCGCCTCTATGTGGAGCAGGCGCGCCTGGCGGACCGGCTGCGCCAGCCCGGGCCGCCGCTGGTGATTCATGACGTGGGGCTGGGCGCCGCCACCAACGCGGTGGCCGCGCTCACCTGTGCCAGGAGCCTGGGCGCGGAGCAGCGCCGGCTGTTGGAGGTGGTCAGCTTCGAGGTGGACCTGGCGCCGCTGCGGTTGGCGCTGGCGGACGCGGCGGGCTTTCCCTTCCTCCAGCCGTTCCGTGACGCGGCCAAGACGCTGATGCGCGACGGGGTGTGGGAGGCCGAGGGCCTCCGCTGGCGGCTGCTGCTGGGCGACGCGGTGCCGCACCTGGACGGCGCGCTGCCGGTGGCCGACCTCGTCTACTTCGACCCCTTCTCACCGGCGTCCAATCCGGACATGTGGACCGAGGCGGTGCTGGCCCGCGTGCGTCGGCACTGCCGCGAGGACGGGGAGGGGACGTTGCTGCTCACGTACAGCGCGGCCACGCCCACGCGGGTGACGCTGCTGCTGGCCGGGTTCTTCGTGGGCGCGGGTGTGTCGACGGGGACGAAGGGTGAGACGACGGTGGGCGCCACGCGGAGGGAATCACTGGAAGCGCCGCTGGGGGAGCGGTGGCTGGCGCGGTGGACGCGCTCGTCCTCCCGGGCGCCTCATGGCGGGCAGCTCACGCCCGACCTCGAGGCGCGCGTGCTGGCGCACCCGCAGTGGCGGTCCGCCTCCGAGTGACGGAAGACATTCGCCGCGGTCCGGGGTAATCGGCAGGACATGCGCGAAGCCCTTCAGATGGAGGACTGGGGCGGCACCGGTCCGGTGCTGCACCTGGCCCACGCCAATGGCTTTCCTCCGGGCTGCTACCGCAAGCTCATCGAGCACCTGAAGCCGCGCTACCACGTCTTCACGCTTCGCACGCGGTGCCTCGTGCCGGGCTCCGACCCGCTGGAGCTGCGGACCTGGGATGACATGGCCGATGACCTGATTCACGCCCTGCGCGCTCAGGGCGTGCAGGGCATCGTGGGGGTGGGGCACAGCATGGGCGGCGTGGCGACGCTGCTCGCCTCCGCGAAGGCGCCCGCGCTCTTCCGGGCCGTGGTGGCGTTGGACCCGGTGTTGTTCACAGGGGCGCGGGAATGGGCGCTCCGTGCCTTGACGCTGCTCGGGCTGCGAAGCCGGGTGCCTCCCGCGAGTCTGGCGCGGCGGCGGCGGGAGGCCTGGGGCGCTCGCGAGGATGCTGCCCGGAGCTACGCCAAGAAGGCGTTGTTCGCGCGCTTCGACCCGGAGTGCTTCCAGGACTACCTCACCCACGGCCTCACCGAGGCCCCGGGCGGTGGCTTCCGGCTGACCATCCCCAAGGCCTGGGAGGCGCGCGTCTTCGAGACGTCTCCCAAGGATGTCTGGCGGGAGCTGGGCACCGTGAGCGTCCCGTCCCTGGTGATTCGCGGCGGCGAGTCCGACACGCTGACAGGCGATGCGCTGGAGCGGGCCCGCCTGACGCTGAATGACACCCAGACGGAGGCGCTCTCCGGCGCGGGACATCTCTTCCCGCTGGAGCAGCCGGAGCGCTGCGCGCAGCGCATCCTCGCGTTCCTGGATGGCCTGGAGTCAGTCCGCGCGGTGGCCAGGGCCGTGCGTTGAACCGCCGGAGCCGGTGCTGACGCCTTGCCTTGGGGACACCTCCAGCAAGCAGGTTGAGCTGGCTGAGTGGGGCACCGTGTGCCTCCACGTCTCGCGACCGCAGCAGCCCCAGGGACTCCGCCAACGTGGCCACGGAAGGCCGGGTCTTGTCGCCAGGCCTCCGACGCATTCTGCTCCCCATTCCCGCCCCTCCCCAGCGCCCGGCGTTCCCGGGGCGTATTCCGGGAGCCGCGTACCGGGGAGGCCCGACAGACTTCCGGTGGCTCAGCGCGTGGCTCGCTCCGCCGAGGAGAAGGTGAACTCCGCGCGGCGATTCTTGCGGAACGCCTCTTCCGTGTGGGCTTCGGACAGCGGCCGCTCCTCGCCGTAGGAGACGATGGAGAGCTGCTTGGGCTCCACGCCCAGGTCGCGCAGGTAGTCGCGCACCACGGCCGCGCGCCGGTGGCCCAGCGCGACGTTGTACTCCGTGGTCCCCAGCTCGCAGGTGTGGCCCGACACCGTCACCCGCGTGAGGGGCCGCTCCCGCAGGCCCGTGGCGAGCTGCGCGAGCATGTCGCGGGACTCGGGCCGCAGCGTGGCGGAGTCGAGCTCGAAGTACACCGGCTCGGCGGACAATGGGCCCGTGGCCCGGCGTGCCGCGTCCGCGTCTTCATCAACGGTCCGGTTGGACGTCGCCGCCGTGGTGGTGGGGCTGGGCCGCCGGTCTGGCAGGTGGTCCGTGACAGAGGTCGTCTTGGGCTTGGAGGCGCAACCCACCAGACTGACCGCGGCGAGGAGAGACAGGAGAGTTCGGTTCATGCCCTGTGTCATCTACAAGGCTCATGCCGCGCTCCCGTCCCTCTGAGATGCCTCCACCGTGGCCCGCGCACCGTTGCAGCGTGCCCAGGTCAGCGTTGCGGATTGCCCTCCGCTCGCTCGCGCCGGTGGATGGTGGAGACGTCGATGCCGAGCAGCTCCGCCGCCTTCGTCTTGTTTCCACCGCAGCGGGCCACCGCCCAGGCGATGTACTCCGTCTCCAACTGCCGCAGCGGGACGATGGTTCGCTGCGCCGCGGCCAGCGGGTGGTTCTCCTGGCTGGTGTCGGCGGGCAGATGGGGACGTAGCTGCGGCAGGTCCACCACCTCCGTCGAGCCGAGCACGACCAGCCGCTGCACCAGGTTCTCCAGCTCGCGCACGTTGCCGTCCCAGGGCAGGGCCCCCAGCGCGGCCAGGGTCTCCGGGGAGAAGCGCTGAACCATGGAGCGCGGATTGCGTGCCTTGGCCTGCTGGAGGAAGTGCTCGAGGAGCGCGGGGATGTCCTCGCGGCGCTCGCGCAGGGGCGGCAGCCGCAGCGTGACGACGTTGAGCCGGTAGAAGACGTCCGCGCGGAAGCGGCCTTCCTTGACGCGCGTCTCCAGGTCCTGGTGCGTCGCGGCCACCACCCGCACGTCCACCGTGCGCGAGCCATCCGCGCCCACGGCCCGCACCTCTCCGTCTTCGAGCACGCGGAGCAGCCGGGCCTGGAGCTCGGGGGCCATGTCGCCAATCTCGTCCAGGAACAGCGTGCCGCCGTCCGCCTCCACGAAGAGGCCGCGCCGGGCCGTGGTGGCGCCGGTGAACGCGCCCTTGACGTGGCCGAACAGCTCGCTCTCCAGCAGGGTGTGCGGCAGCGCGGTGCAGTTGACGGCCACGAAGGGCCCCGCGCGCCGGGTGCCCTCGAAGTGCAGCGCCCGGGCGACCAGCTCCTTGCCGCTGCCGCTCTCGCCACGCACCAGCACCGGGGCGCTGGACCAGGCCACCCGCTCAATCAACGTGTAGAGGTCCCGCATCGCGGTGCTGCTGCCCACCAGGGCGCCCAGGCCCGCGCGGTCGGCGGCCTGCTGCTTGAGCGTGCGGTGCTCGGTGCGCAGGCGGCGCTGCTCCAGCGCGCGCTCCAGGGACAGGCGCACCTCGTCCAGCCGGAAGGGCTTGGTGAAGTAGTGGAACGCGCCGCGCTTCATCGCCTCCACGGCGCTCTCCACGCCGCCGAAGGCCGTCATCATCACCACGGGCAGGTCCGGGTCCAGCTTGCACGCGGCGTCCAGCACGTCGAAGCCGTCCACGTCCTGCATGCGCAAGTCGCACAGCACCGCGTCGTAGACGCGCGCGCGCAGCTGGGCAATGGCATCCGCGCCGCCGGTGGCGATGTCGACCGTGTAGCCGTCGTCCGTCAGCGGTTCCTTCAACATCTGCCCCATCTCGACGTGGTCGTCGACGACGAGGACCCTGGCTCTAGACGACATGTCGCTCCTCTCCGGCGGGCGCCGCGGCGGGCCAGCGCACGGTGACGCGAGTGCCTCGCTCTGCCGCGCTGTCCAGTTCGATACGGCCTCCATGGTTGCGCACGATGTGCGCCACCATCGTCAGGCCCAGTCCGGTGCCCTGGCCGCGCTTCTTGGTGGTGAAGAAAGGGTCGAAGACCTGGTGGACGTGGCGGGGGGCGATGCCGCAGCCGTTGTCCTCGACGTCCACGCGCACCATGCCCCAGGCGCCCGGTGCGTCTCCGGTGTCCATGTTCGCGCTCAGCCGGACGCGCCCGCCAGCGTCGCACGCGTCATACGCGTTGAGCACCAGGTTGATGAGCACCTGCTGGAACTGGTCTGGGTCGGCCGCCACCGCGGGCATGGGCGAGGCGACCGTCACCTCCAGCTTCAGCCGCCGCCGCTCGGCCTCCATCCACAGCAGCTCCCGCACGCTGTGCACCAGCGGCTCCAGCGGGACCGCCTGCGCGTCCGCGGGCTGAAGCCGGGAGAAGTCGAGCAACTGGCGCAGCGTCCGGCTCACCCTGTCAATCTGTTCGACGATGGTGCCCAGGCCCGCCGCCTGCGGGTGCTCGCGCCCCAGCTTCTCCTGCACGTACTCGGCCCGGCCGCGGACGATGCCCAGCGGCGTGCCAATCTCATGGGCGATGCCCGCCGCCAGCACGCCCACCGTGGCCAGCTTCTCCGCGCGCAGCAGCTGTCCTTCCAGCGCGCGCAGGCTGCTCACGTCCTCGATGACGACCAGCGCGTGGACCTCTGGCGTGTTCGGCTCCAGCGGCACCGCGTGGACGTTGTACTGGCCCGGCTCCTCGAAGAGGCAGAGCGGTTCGCCGTGGAGGCTGCGCACGCGGCCGTCGCTCGTGGCCGCGTGGACCAGGTCCTCCAGTCGCTGGATGACGGGGGCCTGGGCCTGGGGAAAGGCCGCCGTCAGGGGCCGGCCCACGGCGTCCGCCGGCATGCGGAGGCTCAGCGCGCGGTTGGCGGCGGAGATGTGCCGGGTGGAGGAGAGCGCGAGGACGCCAGTGGGGATGTTGTCGAGAATCTTCTGCGTCTTGTCGTGCAGGTGCGCCAGCCGCTGCGCATGGCGCTGGCTCTCCCGCAAGGCCTCCGCCCGGCTGCGCGCGAGCACCACGTACACACCAAAGGCGATGAGGAACGCGGAGACGAGCACCGCGGCCAGCGACAGGCGCAGCACCAGGCCGCGCTCATGGGTCCGGAGCACGCGCGTCGAAGCGAGCGTCGCCACCGGCCACGCCGCGCCATTCTTGAACCGAACCGGGCTGAAGGTGACCACCACCTCCGAGTCGCCCAGGCCGAGCCGGGCGGCTTCCTCGCGCTCGATGATGCGCGTGCCCGACTCACCGGCGCGAAGGGCCTGTACCAGCGCCGCGAGGCCGGGCGTCTGATGGCCGCCGGTGTCCAGCCGCCGGTACCCGTCCGCCAGGTCCGGGTGCGTCAACGCCGTCGGCGTGCCATGGGCCCCCAGCACCAGCAGCCGCGTCTCCGAGTCCGACGCGAGCAGCTTCAGCGGAGCGAAGAGCGGCTCGGCGTCCACCAGCACCACGACGACGGCGCCGCTGTCCTGCGCGTCCTCTGGGAGCGCGGTGGCGAAGGCGCGCAGCCAGCCCGACTGGGCCCGGGGGAGGGGCGGGGATGAGACGACATGGCCCGGCGGATGACCGCGGGCCTGCGCCACGGTGAGGGCCAGGTCCTCCGCGGTGAACTGGTGCGTCATCGCCGCCGCGCTCCGCCGGTCCACCAGCCGGAGCCGTTCCTGTCCATCCATCCCGAAGACGAGGATGGCCTTGTACTGCCCCACCGCCTCCAGCAGCGCGCGCATCTCCCGCCGGTGCTCCTCGGCGGTGCCCGGCTGGGCCAGCAGCTCGCCCGCGAAGCGCAGGTCCTCCTCCGCGCCCTCCAGGGCGGCGGAGACGCCGCGCACGGCCTCCAGCAACTGCGCCTGCCGCTCGCGGGCCATCTGGTCCACCAGCGCCTGCCGGTCGCGCTGCATGAAGTGCAGGACACCCGCGATGATGCCGGAGAGCATCAGACACAGCAGCAGCACGGGCAGGACAGGCAGGCGCATGGACACCGGACCCAGGGGCGACACCGGTGCGGGGCTCCGGCGCTTGCCGGGTCTCCACGCCGCCAGGCGGCGCTTCGTCCCGAGAGGAAAGACTCGTCCCATAGCAACGCCCGTGCCCCTGGCCTGTCCCTCTGCGCGGCGACGGCGCACCCTGGCGAAGCGCCGCAATCTGCATGGCCCCCGTTGCATCCTGCCAGAGCCAGCGCGGGTGACGCGCGCTGGCGAAGACAGGCGGGGCTTGTTTCAGCGGCGGGACGCCTGCTGGGTGAGCTGCTGGGACGCCTCACGCACCTTGTCCTGGAGGCGGCGGAGGTTCTTCGGCCCCATCCGCAGCAGGTGCTTCTGCGCGGCCGTCAGCCCTTCGAGCTTCGGGTCGGCGTAGACGAACATCGCGCCCTTGGGGACCACCTCCACGTCACCGTCGATGACGGGGACGGCGAGCACCTGCTCGAAGGCGAGGTGGAGCGTGGCGTCGAAGGTGCTGCCGGGGCGGGCCGTCTCCTTGTGGAGGCGCTCGGCCAGGTGGCGCACGTCGCGGTAGGTGGACACCAGCACGCCCATGTCGAGCGAGCCCACCACCTTGCCCAGGACGTCGTAGCGCGCGTAGCTCTTCATTTCGATGACGAGCTTGCCGCCCTTGCGGCGCGCCTCGAAGGTGCTGGCCGGCGCGAGGAAGCTCACCGCCTCGCGGGGGCTGTCGCCGTTGGCCACGTTGCCCACGACGGTGACGAAGCGGCGCAGCAGGTCCTGCTCCTTCAGCCACGCGGCGAACTCCGGCAGGAGCGAGGCCCGGGCGAGCTTCGTGCGCAGCAGCACGTCCAGCTCCGCGGAGGAGGGCAGCGGCGGCTCCGTGCGCGACGCCACGCCAGGGTGGGAAGGCTTGGGAATCACCGCCACGGACGGGTGTGGCAGCTCCGTAGCCGACTGGCGCATCACCCACCACGTGCCCACGCCCGCGAACAGCAGCACCAGCGCCGCCACACCCACGCCCCAGTGCATCCGGTTCTGCGACTTCGTCACCACTTCAGGGTTGCTCATGCGTCATCCTCCGAGGGATGCCGCATGGAATTGCAGCCGCGATGCCAGCGGATTCGCGCCGCCGTGAAGCCGCGCGTCTCCCTCTGAGCCGCGGGCCGCCGTGTGGCCCCGCGGCCACACTCGCCTGCCTTGCGAGCGTGGCGTACCGCGCGGCATCCCGTGGCGAAGCGCCACGGGGCGCGCGGAGGGAGGCGCTACGCGCGAGGCCGGGACGCGCCCGAGTCTCCGTCCGTGGCGGCGAGGGCGGCCTCGGCCGGAGCCTCGGCCCAGCGGATGTGGAAGGTGGCCGCGGTGCCGTCGAACTCCTCGGGGATGCTCACCACCCGCCACCCTCCGCACAGCTCCACCGCGCGCGCCAGCAGGCCCGCGGAGAAGGTGGGCAGGTCCGCCAGCACGTCATTCATCCGCAGCTCCACCGAAGTGGGGCTCCGCTCGACGATTTCGACCACACTGAAGTTGTTGCCGGCGCGAAACCCCATGCCCGCGCGCAGCAGCATCCGCCGGGGCCCGGCCAGTCGGACGACGCCCAGCAGGGCCCGGCCGAAGAAGGTGCCGAAGTACGCGTCCATGAAGCGCTCGCCCAGCGAGTAGTAGGCCGCCTCGGCCGGGACGCCACCGTAGACATGGCCGGCGGCGATTCGGAGGAACTCCTTCCACTGCTCCAGCGTGTAGGCCCGCTCCAGCTTCTGGTCGAGCGCCAGCCCCGCCCGGCGCAGGTGCTCACGGCACGCCGGCGTGAGGCGGTTCTCGAGGGCGCGCACGAAGAGCGCCTCGACGGTCTGGGTGAAAACAAGCTTCTCGGAAGGAGTCATAGAGGCGCCCCGTATACACCGAGCGGGCCGTGGGATGCTTGCCTACTGGTGAATGTTCGTTCAGTGAAACTGTCCGCGAGTGTCAGTACGGCCCGCGCCACGTACTGGCTATCAGAGCGACATGTGGGTGACATGCGCAGGGTGCGTCTCCGGGTCCCAAGGCAGGGAGTGCAGTTATTCCTGTTCTATCCCATTCATGCGAGGACCTGGGAGGGGGGGCGCTCACAGGCAGGCACGAGAAGGCGATTGCGCCCTGGCGAGCCTGGCCGCAATGACGGAGGCCATGGACCCGCGCGCCCCTGGCTCCTCGAAGACGGACCCGTCCTACAACGTGCTCCACCAGCAGCGGACGCGGCTGCCGCTGGACGTCCTCTTCGCGCCGCGCAGCGTGGCCGTCGTCGGCGCCACCGAGCGGCCCGGGAGCGTGGGGCGCACGGTGCTGTGGAACCTCATCAGCAACCCGTTTGGCGGCACCGTCTACCCCATCAACCCGAAGCGGCCCAACGTGCTGGGCATCAAGGCGTGGCCGTCCCTGGGGGCCTTGCCGGAGCGGGTGGACCTGGCCATCGTCGTCACGCCCGCGCAAGCGGTGCCCGGCGTCATCCAGGAGTGCGCGGCGCTGGGCATCCGGGGCGCCATCATCCTGTCCGCGGGCTTCAAGGAGATTGGGGCGGAGGGGGAGCGCCTGGAGCGGGAGATTCTGCGCATCGCCCAGGCGGCCCAGGTGCGCATCATCGGCCCCAACTGCCTGGGGGTGATGCGCCCGCCTGGCGGCTTCAACGCGACGTTCGCTGGCGCCATGGCCCGGCCGGGCAACGTGGCCTTCATCAGCCAGAGCGGGGCGCTGCTGACGTCCATCCTCGACTGGAGCCTTCGCGAGGCGGTGGGCTTCAGCGCCTTCGTGTCGGTGGGCTCGATGCTGGACGTGGGCTGGGGCGACCTCATCGATTACCTGGCCGATGACGCGATGACGCGCTCCATCCTGCTGTACATGGAGTCCATTGGCGACGCGCGGGCCTTCCTCTCCGCGGCGCGCGAGGTGGCGCTCACCAAGCCCATCATCGTCATCAAGGCCGGACGCACGGCGCAGGCCGCTCAGGCCGCGGCGTCCCACACGGGCGCGCTGACGGGCAGCGACGAGGTGCTCAGCGCCGCCTTCCGCCGCACCGGCGTGCTGCGCGTGGACTCCATCGCGGACCTCTTCTACATGGCGGAGACGCTGGCCCGGCAGCCGCGCCCGGCGGGCCGGCGTCTCACGGTGCTCACCAACGCGGGCGGCCCCGGCGTGCTGGCCACGGACGCGCTGGTGTCGGGGGGCGGCGAGCTGGCCACGCTCAGCCCGTCCACGCTCGAGGCCCTGGACGCCTTCCTGCCGCCGCCGTGGAGCCACGGCAATCCGGTGGACATCCTGGGAGACGCGGACCCGGAGCGCTTCGCGAAGGCGCTGGAAATCACCGGAAAGGACGAAGGCAGCGACGGGCTGCTCGTCATCCTCACGCCGCAGGACATGACGGAGCCCACGCAGACGGCGGACCGCCTCAAGCCCTACGCGAAGCTGCATGGCAAGCCGGTGCTTGCCAGCTGGATGGGGGGCTCGGAGGTGGCGGCGGGGGAGCGCATCCTCAACGACGCGGGCATCCCCACCTTCGGCTATCCGGACACGGCCGCGCGCATCTTCAATTACATGTGGCGCTACGCGTACAACCTGGAGGGCTTGTATGAGACGCCCGAGCTGGCGCAGGCGGCGGGCAGCGCCCGGGACGAGGTGCGCCGGTGGGTGGAGGTGGCGCGCGCGCAGGGGCGGACGCTGCTGACGGAGTACGAGTCCAAGAAGCTGCTCGCCGCGTATGGCATCCCCACCGTGGCGACGCGGCTGGCGGTGACGGAGGACGCCGCGGTCGCGGAGGCCGCGGCCCTGGGCTTCCCCGTGGTGGTGAAGCTCCACTCGCTCACGGTGACGCACAAGTCGGACGTGGGCGGTGTGCGGCTGAACCTCCCGGACGCGGAGGCCGTGCGCGGCGCCTTCCGGGACATCCGGACGCGGCTGGAGGCGATGGGGCAGGGCAGCGCGTTCGACGGCGTCACCGTGCAGCCCATGGTGCGGCTGGACGGCTATGAGCTCATCGTGGGCAGCAGCGTGGACGCGCAGTTCGGGCCGGTGCTGCTCTTCGGCGCGGGCGGGACGCTGGTGGAGGTGTTCAAGGACAGGGCGCTGGGGCTGCCTCCGCTGACCACCACGCTGGCGCGGCGGCTGATGGAGCAGACGCGCATCTACGAGGCGCTGAAGGGCGTCCGGGGCCGCCCGCCGGTGGACCTGAAGGCGCTGGAGCAGCTCATGGTGCGCTTCAGCCAGCTGGTGGCGGAGCAGCGCTTCGTGAAGGAGGTGGACATCAACCCGCTGCTGGCCTCGCCCGAGCGGCTGCTGGCCCTGGACGCGCGCGTGGTGCTGCACCCGGCCTCGGTGACGGAGGCGGAGTTGCCCAGGCTGGCCATTGAGCCGTACCCGAGCCAATACGTGGCGCCCTTCCGGCTGCGAAGCGGCGAGGAGGTCGTGCTGCGGCCCATCCGCCCGGAGGACGAGCCGAAGATGGCGGAGTTCCACCGCACGTTGTCGGAGCAGACGGTGTTCCTGCGCTACGCGGGGCTGCTGCAGCTGAGCACGCGCGTGGCGCACGCGCGGCTGTCCCGCATCTGCTTCAACGACTACGCGCGGGAGCTGGCGCTGGTGGCGGAGCGCGAGGACGGAGAGCTGCTCGGCGTGGGGCGGCTCACGCGGCTGCGAGGCACGCGCGACGCGGAGTTCGCCATCCTCATCAGCGACCCGGCGCAGCGGCAGGGGCTGGGCGCGGAGATGCTGAAGCGGCTGGTGGACATCGGCCGGGACTGGGGCATGGAGCGCATCGTCGCGGATATCCTCGCGGGCAACCGCGCCATGCAGACCATCAGCCGGAAGCGGGGCTTCGCCATCCTCCAGCACGAGGAGCTGTCGCCGGACATGGTGAAGGCCGTGAAGGTGCTCTGACGCGCGCGGTGCCTGGCGCGCGAGGCTCCCGCAGGTGGCTCCGACTGCATGGCGCCACAGCGTGTCGCCGGGTTTGCCCGCCAGGACGCGGAAGTAGAGGGTGGCCTGGACATTCGTGCGGGCTAGGGAAGGCACGAAGCTGGGGTTGAGCGTTCGCCATGCACGTTTCCCAAGGGCCACGGGACAGCCGCGTTGTCCGAAAGCGCCCAACCGCGAAGCGCCGTCGCGCCCGGGGCCGTGGCTCCCGGGCGGACGGCTGCGCGCCCACGGCTACGGCTGCGGCTGCCAGGCGTTGTAGAGGGTGTTCTGGATGTTGGAGGCCTCCTGGAGGTGCGCCTGGACCGTCTGCCGAAGCGCCATCCACGCTTCCTTGAGCGCCGGGTTCTGCACTTGCTGCGCGAGCAGGCCGTCCCCCAGCAGGGCGGTGCCGGCGTGAGCGGAGACCTGCGCATCCATCACCGACACGTCGAAGTAAGCGTCCGGCGTGGCGCTCAACAGGTCGACGGTCTTCTGCACCGTCTGCTGGAGGTGCTGCGACACCGGGCTCTCCGCGGGCGTGATGCCCTGGGCCGTGGCCAGCTGCTCCAGGCTCTGGATGACCTCCGTGTGCATGGTGACCATGCGCGCGTTGTAGTCACGCGCCGCCGGGTCGGTGGCACGCGCCTGGCCCACCTGACTCAGCATCACCTCGCCCGCGTTGGCCACCAGGAGCACGCCCACAATCTGGCCGTCCGTGAGTGTCACCGCCTGGCCCGCGGCCGCCTGTTGTGGGCCCAGCGTGTTCTCACTGGCACTGCTCTCTCCGCAGCCGGCGAACATCACGGCCGCCCCCATCATCGCCACCCCCACCATCGCTCGTGTGATTCGCATGACTGTCGTCCCCCTCATCTGCTGTTCAGCTGAAGGTTGGGCAGTTGAAAAGCACACCGCCATGGCCGGGAAGCACGAGCCAGATGTGCGCGCGACAACGCTTCCGTGGACGGGAGGGAGGCGACGGCCGCTACTTGAAGTCGGCGGGGGACAGCCCGTGGCGGCGCAGCAGTTCGTAGAAGTCCGTGCGGTTGCGGCTGGCCATGCGCGCGGCGGCGGCCACGTTGCCCTTGGAGCGCCGCAGCACCTCGCACAGGTAGCGCCGCTCGAAGCGGTCTCTCGCCTCGCGCAGCGTCGGCAGCTCACCGGAGGCGCGCAGCAGCTCTGGCTCCTCTTCGCGCGCGGTGTCGTGCGGCGTCCGCGCGGAGGTGGGCGGGTCGAACATGCGGGCCAGGTGCTCGGAGCGCACGTCGTCCTCGGGTGCCAGCAGCACCACCGCTTCCATGGTGTTCACCAGCTCGCGCACGTTGCCCGGCCAGGAGTGGGCCTGCAGCAGCGCCAGGGCATCCGGCGCCAGCCGCGGCAGCCGCAGTCCATTGCGCGCGGCGGCCTGCTCCAGGAACCGCGTGGCCAGAATCGGGATGTCCTCGATGCGCTCGCGCAGCGGCGGCATCACGATGGGCAGCACGGCCAGCCGGTAATAGAGGTCCTCGCGGAAGCGTCGCTCCTCGACCTCTTCGCGCAAGTCTCGGTTGGTGGCCGCCACCACGCGCACGTCGGCCTCTTCCTCCGTGGCGCTGCCCACCCGCGCGAAGCGCCGCTCCTGGAGCACGCGCAGCAGCTTCACCTGCACGCGCGGCGAGGCCTCGCCCACCTCGTCCAGGAAGAGGGTGCCGCCGCGCGCCGCGCCGAACAGGCCTTCGCGCGTCTGCGTGGCGCCGGTGAAGGCGCCCCGGACATGGCCGAACAGCTCGCTCTCCAGCAGCTCCGGTGGCAGCGCGCCGCAGTTGACGGCGATGAAGGGTCCGCTGGCCCTGCGGGACAGCGCGTGCACCTGCCGCGCCGCCAGCTCCTTGCCCGTGCCGGACTCGCCCAGGACCAGCACCGTGGCCTCCGACGGGGCCACCCGGGCGATGCGGTCTCTCACCTCGGCGATGGCGGGGCTGGTGCCCAGCAGCCGCTCCGGCGTGGTGCCCGCGACGATGCGGCGCAGGTCGGCGAGCTCGCGGTGCAAGTCACTGCGCTCCGTCGCGTGCAGCAGCTTCTGGAAGAGCTCGTGGTCCTGGAAGGGCTTGGTGAGGAAGCCATACGCGCCGCGCTGCATGGCTTCCACGGCCGTTTCAATGGTGCCATGCGCGGTGAGGATGACCACCGGCAGGTCCGGCGAGCGCGCGCGCATCTGGGCCAGCACCTCCAGCCCGTCCACGCCCTCCAGCCGCAGGTCGAGCACCACCGCGTCTATCTTCTCGGACTCCAGCAGCGCCAGGCCGCGCGCCGCCGTGAGGGCGGTGGTGACCTGCATGCCCTTCGCCTCCAGGCGCAGGGAGATGAGCTCGCAGAGCTCCGCGTCGTCGTCCACCACCAACACATGTCCGCCGCGGGCCTTCATCCATCGCTCCTCTTCGTCCCCGCTTCGGGGGCGGTGCTGGCCGGAACGCCCCGGCCCAGCGGCAACACCAGCGCGAAGCGCGCGCCGGGGTTCGCGTTCTCCAGCAACAACACATCACCGCCCAGCGCCCGCATCATCCGCTGCGCCAGGGGCAGACCCAGGCCCAGCCCGTCCGCGTTCGCCGCGCCCACCGCCCGGGTGAAGAAGGGCTCGAAGACGCGCGGGCGCGCATCCTCCGGGACACCGGGGCCTTCGTCCCGCACCTCCACCCGGGCCCACGTCCCGGGCTGGCCGTCCGGGCCCTGGGACGCGAGCGTGCGGGTGACATAGATGCGCTGCCCGGGGGCGGAGACGCGCACGGCGTTCGTCATCAGGCTCACCAGCGAGCGCTCCACCAGCGCGGCATCCAGGGACGCGGGCGGCGTCGTGCCCTGGGCGATGACCACCAGCTCCGTGCCACGCTCCTCCGCCAGCTCGGACACCTCCTCGACGGCCCGTTCAATGAGGTCGTCCAGGCGGCAGCCTTCGTCCCGTCGCACGGCCTTGCCGGCCTGGACGCGCGTCAAATCCAACAGCGCGGTGACCAGCCGGATTTCCCGCTCGCAAGCCACGCGCGCCAGCTCCACCACGCGGTGCTGCTGCGTCGTCAAGGGGCCGGCGGTGCCATCCGCGAGCAGGCCAATGGCCGTCCGGAGCCGGGCCAGCGGCGTGCGCAGGTCGTGGGATGCCGACGCCACGAAGGCGTCCTTGAGCTGGTCCAGCTCGGACAGGCGGCCTCGCATGCGGTCCAGGTCCGCCCACAAATCCCGAATCTCCCGGGGGCCTGTCACTTCCGGGAGCGGCGCGAAGTTGCCGTCGCCCACCCGGTGCGCCAGCGCGGACAGCTGGCCCAGCGGCCGCGTCACGCCCTGCGCCACCCAGCGGGCAATGGCCCAGGCGGCGACGACGGCCAGCCCGCCCAGGGTGAGGCCCACCGCGATGGCGGACGAGCCGATGTCGTGCGCGCGCATCTCCCGTTGGCGGATGGCCGAGTGGAGCGCGAGCGTGGTGCTGATCCACGCGTCGGTGAGCTGCTCGGCCAGGAAGAGGCGCTCGCTGCGCAGGGCCGTGTTCTGCAGCCGTTCACAGGTGTCACCCGCGAGGATGTGCCGTGCGTACGTTTGATAGCCCTGGGCGGCGCGCAGCAGCAGCGGCTGGGTGGACGCGCCGTGGAGGGTGAGGCGGGCGTCCAGGTGGGTCAGCCGCTCCCTGAGCGTGTCGGCCGCGGCCGGCACCTCGCGGGCGCTGTGCTCACAGGCGAACAGTCCATGCCTCGCGGCGACCTCGACGCCCCAGGCCGCCTGGTGGACCGCTTCCTCCTTGATGACGCCGCCAAGCTGCTCCTCGCGGACCTCGGTGAGCAGGGACGTCATCCGCACGATGGCGACCACCGAGAAGGCGGCGGCCCCCAGCAGTGCGGCGATGAGGAGGGCATGAGAGATGAGCAGTCGGTGTGCGAGTCGCATGGGCCGGATGCACGTTGCGCGTGGGGGCGCACTCGTTCCGGAATACACCTCTACTGAGCTTGCGAACCGCGCGCAGCATTTTCGAGCGAGTGTTCGTGTTTGAAATTCCGCGTGTCGGCTTGGGCAGACAGGTGTCGGTCCGGGCGCGGCGAAGGGGCGTCGGGAGAGGCCGACAGGTGAATCAGGCTTCAGAGTGGGAAGCCGTTCGGCACGTTCCATGAAGACAGCCCGGGCATGGTCGAGACACCTACGCTCAAGACTCCCCGGGGATGGACGGACCGTCCGAGGCAGCTGTGGACGGAGTGGAAGCAGATGGTGTCCCCCCGGACGCTACCGGGTGATGCGGGCGCCGCGCTGACGGTGGCCTGTGTCGCGCTGCCGCTCAACCTCGCGCTGGCGGTGGCCTCCGGGCTTCCGCCGGAAGTGGGACTGGTGACTGGCGCGCTGGCCGGTGTGGTGGCCGCGTTGCTCGGAGGCGGCCGGCTCCAGGTGACGGGGCCGGAAGCCGCGCTCGTTCCCACCGTCCTGCTCATCGCCACCAGGCACGGCGCCGCGGGCGTCGTCGCCGCGACGCTGATGTGCGGCGCGCTGCAGCTCGTCCTGGGGTTCGCGCGCGCGGGCCGGCTGGCGCAGTGGATGCCCGCCGAGGTGACACGAGGCTTCACCGCGGGCATTGGACTGTTGCTGCTCGACAGTCAGCTTCCCCGGCTGCTCGGTGCCTCCAGAGGCGCGTCCTCTGCGCGCTCCATGGTGCTCCCGGAGCTCTGGCCCGGCTGGTCCGTGCACGGGGCCTCCGTGGTGGTGGGCGCCCTGGTGGTGGCCTGCATGCTCGCCATCCCCAAGCTCCACCGCTCCATTCCCGCGGTGCTGGTGGGCCTGGTGCTGGCCACGGCGGCGTCGCTCGCCGGCGGTCTCTCTGATGGGCTGGCGCGTGTCGGCGCGCTGCCCACGGGGCTGCCCATGCCCGTGCTGCCCTCGTTCGCGGGGTTGGACTTCGCGGCCCTGTTGCCGGACGTGCTGGCCCTCACGGTGCTGGCGTCGTTGGGCTCGCTGCTCGCGTCCCGGGCGCTCGACCAGTTGCCCGGCACGACGGACCACCGCACGGATGGGGACCAGGAGCTGGTGGCCCAGGGCTTCGCCAACACGGCGTCCGCGCTGTTCGGCGGCATGCCGGTGATGGGCGCCATCGTCCGCTCGTCCGTGTCGGTGCAGGCGGGCGCGCGCACGCGGGCCGCGTCGGTGCTGCACGCGGTGATGTTGCTGGCCGCCTGCATCCTCGCCGGTGCGCTGGTGGCCCGGATTCCCATGGCCGCGCTCGCCGCCATCCTGGTGGTCGTGGGCACCCGGCTGCTGGACTTCCGCGGGCTGCACGCGCTGTGGATGGACAACGCCGGCAAGGCCATGGTGGCGGTCGCCACCGCGCTGCTCATCGCCTCGCTGGGCTTCCTGCCGGGGTTGGCCGCGGGCGTGCTGCTCTCCCTGGCGCGCAGCTTCTTCTCGCCGCCCAAGGCCCACGTGCGCAGCCACCTGCTCCGCACCGACGGGCGCCCGCTCTTCCGCCCCCTTGGCTCCAGTGGCGAGGGTCTGGACGTACGTCCCCCCATGCAGTTGCTGCGCGTTCGCGGCGACCTGGATGTCCGCTCCGCCGCCAACCTGAGCGCGGCGCTTCAGGGTCCGCCCTGGCCGCGGCACCTGGTGCTGGATTTGTCGGACGTGAAGTACATGGACGCCGCTGGCCTGCGCACCGTGCGCGAGCTGTCGGAGGTCCTGGCGGTCCGAGGCGGCCGGGTCATCGTGGTGGGCGCGCGCGGCGGCGTCGAGGCCATGCTCCAGGAGGCCGGGACGTGGACGGGCACCGGGCCGCATGCGCTGATGTCGTCGATGAACGACGTGCTGGAGGACATCAAGCAGCAAGGGGGGCAGGCCCCCATCATCCAGACGACGCAGCCGACGACGTAGGCCGCGTCACCCTGGGCTTGAGCGCGCGGGATGGGCGGCACGGCCCGCTCATCCCGCGCGAGGGCAACGCGCGTCGCGGTGAGGTGGCGTCACAGCCCCAGCGTTCCACCGGACCGCGAGCCTCCCGGGTCGCTGCCATCGCCGGACGCGCCGTCGCCGCCACTGGCACTGTCCAGCCCACCACTTCCCGTGGCCGAGCCGTCCCCGCTGGTTCCCCCGCCGCGCAAGCCCGTGTTTCCACCCGAGCCACTGCCGCCGGAGGTGACGCCGCCGCCGTGACGGGTGCTGCTGCCGCCCCCGGTCATGCTGGTTCCGCCCGTCACGCTGTTGCCGCTCGACAGGCTGCCCCCACCGGTGGCGCTGTGGCCTCCCATGAGGCTGCCCCCACCTCCGAAGCCACCCCGGCCCGCGCCGCTGCCGCCACCGGTCCGGCTGTCGCTGTCCCGCGCGCCGCTGTCACCACCGCTCCGGCTGTCGCCAGCCGTCGGTCCGCTGCTGCTGTCACCCGTCCGACCGCCGCTGTCCCTCGGGACACTTCCGAGTGTGTCTCCGCGCGCGCTCTGGCTGCCTGTCCCGCCGTGGGTACCCGTGCCGGCGTGGCCTGGTGCCTGGGCCGACGCGGCGGCGTCAGGTCCGCCCTCGGCCACGGGAATCGTGACGGTCGGTGGACCGCCTTCCAGCCCCGCGACACCCGGGGCCTCGGCGCCGCCAGGCGCGTCCTCCGTGGGGCCCCGCTGCTGCTCACAGCCGCTCCAGAGGCAGGGCGCGGAAGCCAGGCCTCCCAGCAGCGCCGCGCGCTTGAGGCGCGTCATCTTTTTTCTGACGGTTCCCCGCATCCCCACCCCCTGACCTTCAGTCCAGGGGCAACGGTAGGGAGGGGGCCGGGGCCCGGGTATCGCGCTCCCGGCCCTTGCGCCCTGGGACTCGCGGACACCCCTCCAGGTGGCCTTCTTTCACGCCCCGTGCCTCCGATTGCGATTTTCCCGGTGGGGGACGGGCGCGCCGCCTATTGTCGGCAGGTGATGGCCACCCCTGAAACCCAAGCTCCGCTCGCCGCGCTGCTCCCCAAGAAGGGCGAACCGCCCCTGGACGTGGACGAAATCCTCAACCGCTTCGTCGGCTACGTGGCGGCCAATGGCTTGAGCCTCTATTCGGCCCAGGAAGAGGCCATCCTGGAGCTGCTGGGGGGCAAGCACCTGTTCCTCAAGACGCCCACCGGCTCCGGCAAGTCGCTGGTGGCCACGGCGCTCCACTTCAAGGCCATGGCGGAGGGGAAGGTCTCCTTCTACACCTGCCCCATCAAGGCCCTGGTGAACGAGAAGTTCTTCGCCCTCTGCGACGCCTTCGGCGCGGAGAACGTGGGCATGCTCACCGGCGACGCGAGCATCAACCGCGACGCGCCCATCATCTGCTGCACCGCCGAAATCCTCGCCAACCTGGCCCTGCGAGACGCGAGTGCCCGCGTGGACTACGTCGTCATGGACGAGTTCCACTACTACTCGGACCGCGAGCGCGGCGTGGCCTGGCAGTTGCCGCTCATCGCGCTGCCGGACACCACCTTCCTGCTGATGTCCGCCACGCTGGGCCCCACGCACGTCATCGAGGAGAGCCTGGCGAAGCTCTCAGGCCGGGAAGTGGCCACCGTGCGCAGCGCCGAGCGCCCCGTGCCGCTGGACTTCGACTACCGCGAGTCGCCGCTGCACGAGACGATTGAAGACCTCATCGCGCGCGGGAAGTACCCCATCTACCTGGTCAACTTCACCCAGCGCACCGCCGCCGAGCAGGCGCAAAACCTGATGAGCGTGGACTTCTCCACCAAGGAGGAGAAGGAGGCCATCCGGGTGGCGCTCCAGGACGCGCCCTTCGACACGCCCTACGGCAAGGAGTTCCAGCGCTTCCTGCGCCACGGCATCGGCATGCACCACGCCGGCCTGCTGCCCAAGTACCGCCTGCTGGTGGAGAAGCTGGCCCAGCATGGGCACCTCAAGGTCATCAGCGGCACGGACACCCTGGGCGTGGGCGTCAACATCCCCATCCGCACGGTGCTCTTCACGCAGCTCTTCAAGTTCAACGGCGAGAAGCTGACCACGCTGAGCGTGCGCGACTTCCAGCAGATCGCCGGCCGCGCGGGCCGCAAGGGCTTCGACACGCAGGGCAGCGTGGTGGCCCAGGCGCCCGAGTACGTCATCGAGAACCTCAAGCTGGCCGCCAAGGAGGCCGCGGGCAAGAAGAAGACGCCCAAGGCCAAGCCGCCGCAGAAGAACTTCGTGCAGTACGACCGGAGCACCTTCGAGCGGCTCCAGAACGGCATGCCGGAGCCGCTGGAGTCCCGCTTCGCGGTGTCGCACGGAATGATTCTCAACCTGCTCCAGAGCGACCACCAGACGGAAGGCAACGGCGGGTACAAGCGGCTGGTGACGCTGGTGCAGCGCAGCCACGACTCGGACTACCTCAAGCGCCGGCACCTCAAGGAGGCCGCCCGCGACTTCCGCACGCTGCGCGAGGCGGAAATCCTGGAGGTGGAGAAGGGGCAGGGCGGCTCGGGCGCCACGGTGAAGGTGGCGGGGGAGATGCAGCACGACTTCAGCCTCAACCACACGCTGTCGCTGTACCTGCTCGACACGTTGGAGCTGTTGGATCCAACCACGGACACGTACGCGCTCGACGTGGTGTCGCTGGTGGAGGCCATCCTGGAGAACCCGGACGTGGTGCTCTACGCGCAGCTCCACCAGCTCAAGGGTGAGAAGATCAACGAGCTGAAGGCGCAGGGCGTGGAGTACGACGACCGCATGGCGGAGCTGGAGAAGCTCGAGTGGCCCAAGCCCAACCGCGACTTCATCTACGGCACCTTCAACAAGTTCGCGCAGAAGCACCCGTGGGTGGGCGAGGAGAACATCCGGCCCAAGTCCATTGTCCGGGACATGTTCGAGCGGTTCATGTCCTTCCCGGACTACATCCGCGAATACGGCCTCCAGCGCAGTGAGGGCGTGCTGCTGCGGTATGTGAATGACACATACAAGACGCTGGTGCAGACGGTGCCGGAGCGCTTCCGCACGGAGGAGGTGGAGGACTTCATCGACCACCTGCGCGCCACGCTCCGGCAGGTGGACTCCAGCCTGCTGGATGAGTGGGAGCGCATGCGCAACCCGGAGGCCGCCGTGGAGGCGAAGCCGGTGGTGGAGCTCAAGCCGAAGGAGCTCACCGACGACCCGAAGGCCTTCGCCGCGCGGGTGCGCGAGGAGCTGCACCGGCTGCTCAAGGCGCTGGGCCAGAAGCGCTACCTGGACGCGCTGTCCATGCTGGACAACGCGCTGGGCGAATGGACGGCCCCCAAGCTGGAGCAGGCCATGGCGCCGTACTTCGAGGAGCACAAGGTCGTGGTGCTCACGCCCCAGGCGCGCAAGCCCGCCAACACCTTCCTGAAGGAGGCGGGCACGCGGCTGTGGGAGACCCAGCAGCGCATCATCGACCCGGAAGGGCACGGCGACTGGATGATCGACTGCGAGATAGACCTGCGGGACAGGCGCCTGGATGAAGGCCCCATCCTGATGCTCCGCCGCATCAGCGTGTAGCCCGGGCTCAGCCCTCGGAGGCCGGCGCTTCCGAGGGACGCGCCGCCGACAGCGACTCGGGCTCCGGCGGCGTCAGCTCACGCACCTCCAGCTCGCCGCCCGCGTCGGGCGTGAGCACCATCCGCCAGTCGCCCGCGGCCAGCACCACGCGGTCCGTCTCGCAGCGCACCTCCAGGCCCGCGTCCTCGACGGTCCACGCGCCCGCCCACACGGTCGTAAGCGACGCGCAGCCAGTGTCGTCGCACGCCTGCGTCTGGGCCACCCACACCCGGCCCTCCGGCGCGGCGGGGCAGGACACTGGCTCCGCGTAGCGAAGCACGGGGCCGTCCAGCTCGCCTGGGCCCGCGTCGGGGAACAGGGGCTCGGAGGGGAGCAGCTCCACGCCACGCGCGGCCCTCGCCTCTCGCGGGACCCCGTCAAGCATGGCCGTCTCTGCCAAGGCCACCGGCGCGGCCAGCCAGCCACACAGCAACGTCACCTTCCATCCCCGAATCGTCCACATGGCGACAAGCTCCTTGGCCGCGGTGTCGTTCGCGGCCCTCGGGAGGCGGGTTGTGCAAGGCCTGGACCGGCCGGGTGTGTGGCGCCGGAGCCACGGGGTGGGCCGTGGCGCGTGCAGGCGTGTTTCGGGCCAGGCCTGTCGGGAATGGCAGACACCTCGCCGCGATTCGCGAGCGCTCGTCACTTTCTCGCGCGGAAATGCGGGCCAGGCCGCCGCTCAGCGGCTACCGTCGCACCATATGGCCCGACTGCGTGCCGTGGATCAGCCGCTTCGCCGGGATGTCCGCCTGCTTGGTCGGCTCCTGGGAGAAGTCCTCGTCGAACAGGAAGGGCAGGCGCTCTTCGACCTGGAAGAAGAGGTGCGCCGCCTCTCCATCCAGCGTCGCCGGGGCCCCGTGGCCGGGCGGCGCGCGGTGGCGGCCGAGCTGGCGGAGCTGCTCCAGCGCCTGCCGCTGGCGCAGGCCGAGCCGGTGCTGCGCGCCTTCTCCGTCTACTTCCAGTTGGTGAACCTGGCGGAGCAGCACCACCGCATCCGCCGCGCCCGCACCCACGCGGAGGCCGCGTCCGCCAGGCCCCAGCGCGGCTCGTTGGAGGCCACGCTGCTCCTGCTCAAGGAAGCGGGCCTGCCCGCGGAGCGCGTGCGCGAGGCCGTGCGCACCCTGCGCGTGACGCTGACGCTCACCGCGCACCCCACGCAGGCGGTGCGCCGCACGCTGCTGGAGAAGCTCTACCGCATGGCGGGCCTGCTGGAGGAGCGGGACCGCTGCGAGCTGACGCCGCGCGAGTCCTCGGTGAACCTGGCGCTGCTGCGCGAGGAAATCACCCTCCTGTGGCAGACGGACGAGCTGCGCCGCGAGCGCCCCACCGTGGGCGACGAGGTGAAGAACGCCCTCTGGTACGTGGAGGAGGTGCTCGCCGACGAGCTGTCCCTGCTGCCGGAGCTGCTGGACTGGGCCTTCGAGCGCGCCTACGGCGAGCCGCTGGGGCCGGTGGATACGCCCGTGCGCATCCATTCGTGGGTGGGCGGGGACATGGATGGCAACCCGCTGGTGACGCCCGACGTGTTCGCGGACACGCTGCGCGCGCACCGGGCCCGAGGACTGCGGCGGCTGCTCCATGACCTGGAGCGGCTGGGCGGGCGGCTGTCCCAGTCGGAGCGTCACGCGAAGCCGTCCGAGGAGCTGCTTCGCTCGGTGGCGAAGGACGCGGAGGAGCTGCCCGACGCCGAGCGCCGCTACGGCCCCCGCACCCCGGGCGAGCCGCTGCGGCACAAGCTGCGCTTCATGGAGGAGCGGCTGCACCGCGCGCTCCACTACGTGACGCAGCAGCGCGCCGGGGCGAGCGTCCCCATGCCGCCGGGCGCCTACCGCACGCCGGAGGCCATGCTGGCGGACCTGGACGTGCTGGGCCGCGCGCTGGAGGCGTCGAAGGGCACGCACGCGGGGCTTCGCGACGTGCGGCAGGTCCGGGAGCGGCTGCTCGCGCTGGGACTGTCGCTGGCGGAGCTGGAGGTGCGCGCGCCCGCGGAGGACGCGGTGAGCGCGGCGGGCTCGTTCAATGGGGGCCCGGCGCCCACGGAGGGTGGGGCGCGGCTCCTGGAAGTGCTGGCGCGGCTGAAGCAGGCCCAGTCGGAGTCGGGTGAGCCCGCGTGCCGCACGCTCATCCTGAGCATGGCCAGCACCGCCGAGGACGTGCTCGCGGCCTTCCGCTGCTTGAAGCACGCGGGCCTGTGGGACGCGCAGCGGGGCTGCGCCACGGTGAACGTGGTGCCGCTGTTCGAGCAGCTGGGCGCGCTGGACTCGGGCCCGGACGTGCTGCGCACGCTCTTCGCGGACGCGGAGTACCGCGAGCACCTGGACGTGCGCGGTGGCCAGGAGGTGATGGTGGGCTACAGCGACTCCGGCAAGGAGGTGGGACTCCTGGCGGCCAGCGCGGCGCTGTACCGCGCGCAGGTGGCGCTCACGGAGGTGTCGCGTGAAGCGGGCGTCCCGCTGCGGCTGTTCCACGGCCGCGGCGAGTCCGTGGCGCGTGGCGGTGGCCCCGCGCAGGAGGCGATTCTCGCGCTGCCGCCCGGCGCGGTGGCGGGTGGCTACAAGGCGACGGAGCAGGGCGAGGCGCTGGACCACAAGTACGCGCGCCCGGAGCTGGCGCGGCGCACGCTGGAGCTCATCCTGGGCGGCGTGCTGCTGCACACGCTGGACGCCCAGCCGCGTCCGGAGCCCGAGGCCGAGCGCGCCTTCCGCGCCGTGTTCGACACGCTGGCGGAGACGGGGCGCAAGGCGTACCGCGCCCTGGTGTGGGAGGACCCGCAGTTCCTGCCGTTCTTCACCGCCGCGACGCCGGTGGAGGAGATTGCGTCGCTGCCCATCGGCTCGCGCCCCAGCAAGCGCAAGGCGGGGGGGCTGGACACGCTGCGCGCGATTCCATGGGTGTTTGGCTGGACGCAGAACCGGGCCATCCTCCCGGGCTGGTACGGCGTGGGCTCGGCGCTGGAGGCCTTCTCGAAGGAGGAGGGTGGGGCGGCGCAGCTCAAGCGCATGTACCGGGAGTGGCCCTTCTTCCGCGCCGTCATCGACAACGTCACCATGGTGCTGGCGAAGTCGGACATGGCCATCGCCGGGCGCTACGCGTCGCTGGCGCCTCCCGCCACCCGGTCGCTGTGGCGGCGCATCCAGCAGGAGCACCGGCGCACGCGCAGGCAGGTGAAGCGGCTGACGGGCGAGTCGAAGCTGCTCGACAACAACCCGCAGCTCCAGCGCAGCATCTCCCTGCGCAACCCCTACGTGGACCCCATGTCCTTCCTCCAGGTGGAGCTGCTCAAGCGCAAGCGCGAGGGCCATGCGGAGGTGGACCGTCCACTGTTGCTCACGCTCAACGGCATCGCCGCTGGCATGCGCAACACCGGGTAGGCTCCGCGACATCGGACATCCGAGGAGGCTGCGATGGCCAGGGAGACGTTCAGCGTGGTGGAGGTCAACCCGGTGCACCGCTTCGCGCGGCTGCGGCCCGAAGCGGGCGGGCCCCTCTTGCACGCGGGGCTGTACCCGGAAGAGGAGGCCCCGGAGCCCCCGCTCCAACTGCGTGAAGGGGACCGGGTGGAGGGCCAGCGGCGCGGGCAGTCGGTGGCGGACTGGGGCTGGGTGTCCCGGGCCGAGCCGCCCGCGGACCTGGTGGAGCGGATGGGCGAGCTGCTCGCGAAGCTGGAGAAGTTCGAGCTGCGCGTGCCCGCCACGGCCTATGACCTGGCCGAGCACCACTGGCGGCACAGCCGCGCCAACCCGCTGCACCAGGAGCTGCTCGCGCAGCTGCCCACCTTCTTCGACTGGGAGCTGTCCCACCCCTACGAGGATGGCGCGCTGCTGGAGCGGCTCCAGGCCGCCATGCAGCCGTACCTGCCCGGCTTCGAGGTGACGCCCCAGTCAGGCCGCGCCGCCTTCCGGCTGGAGCCCGGCGGCCACGACGTGTCGGCACCGGAGGGGAGCCGCGAGGCCCCCGTCTCCACCTTCGAGCCGCTGCTCCTCCAGGTGAACCGCCTGCTGGAGGGGGCCGGGGCCCCGGTGCGCTGGGTGCCCACGGAGGACGACTGGATGCTGGCGCCGCCGGGGCTCGCGGAGCTGCTGGTGCTCCACGGCGTGCTCGGCGCGCGCCAGGGCTGAGCGCGGCGGCGCGGCTAGAGGCCGCCCTCGTCGCGCAGCACGCGCGTGACTTCGTCCGCCATCACCCGGTGGCCTTCGACGCTGGGATGGATGCCGTCCACCTCCAGCCCGTCGAGGAACAGGTGCACGTCCGCCGGCTGGCGCGTCACCGCCTCCAGGTCGATGATGTCCGGGCCGGTGCCCCCGCCGCGGACCCACGTGTTGAACTCCAGCCGCTGGGCCTTCACCGTTTCGTAGGGCGCGTGGTTCGACTTCTCCTTGGGCAGCAGGGTGCTGACCCAGGTGCGGCAGAAGGGCGCGAGCCGGCTCAGCAGCGTGTTCATCCGCGCCTGGATGACGGACAGGGAGTCCTTGTCGCCCAGGTCGTTGGTGCCCAGCAGGACGACGCAGTCGGTGATGCCCTGGAGCGCCAGCACCTCGCCGTCGAGCAGCGCCAGCGCGTCGTAGAAGCCCTGGCCACTCACGCCCGCGTTCACCACGGGCACGCCCAGCGCGGCCTCCACCTTCGCGGGCCAGGCGTCGCGCGTGTCGTTCTTCGTGTCGACATAGCCCTCGGTGATGCTGTCGCCAATGGCCACGAAGGCGCGGCCCGTGGGGCCTTCCACGTCCACGGTGGCCACGCCGACGGCGCGGTCGAAAAGGGTGCCGCCCAGCGCGCCCGTCACCAGCGCATGGTTCCCCGCGCGCGCGAAGCTGCCAGGGAAGGCGCTGATGGCGCTGGCCGCCAGCGCGCCACGGGCCTCGAAGGTGATGGCCAGCTCGTCCCGGAACGCCACCGGGAAGTCCACCGGGTCCGACGTCTTCCGCGAGCGCGCGGGCACGGTGAAGCCCTCCCCGCCGTCGAAGGTGAGCGTCACCGGCGTGGACACCAGCGCGCCATTGGCGCCCGCATGGGCCACGGTGGCACGCACGAGCGTCATGCTCCCGTCGCCCGAGCGGAACGTCACGCGAAGACGCCCGCCGTCACGCGCCACCGGCACGCGCATGCGGAAGGTCGTCACGCCTCCCGCTGAGTGGGACGCGCGGAGCGCTTGATGGAAGCCCGGTTGGAATGACGTCGCCGGCGGCGCGAAGGGCGGCGCGGCCTGCACCTGCCGCCCGTCGTTCAGCACCAGCACGGGCGCGACTTCCAGGGACGCGTCCGGCGCGTGCTGCTCCATCGTGGAAGTGTGGCGGTCGTCGTCTGGCGGCAGGTCCCCGTCGGCTGAGTCCGCCACGCCGCCAGCGCATGCCAGCAGCGCGCTGCTCGCGCAAACGACGACCCTTCGCCACCCCGGCTTCATTCCCATTCCCATCCCTCCCGGCTTTGCAGGATGCACACCACACCGTGCCCTGCCAGCCGGCCGTCTGGGAACCCTCCGCCTCCGAAGCCTCGCCTGTCTGGCCGCCCTCCACGGCGACCGGCCGGGTGTCTAGGGGACGCAAGCCCCCACGCCTGGGTTGCCATCCAACGCTCGGCAGCTGCCCGCAGGGCAGGCGGGCGTGCCACCGGGCTGACAGAGCGGACGGCAGGTGAGGCCGCCTCCCGCGTTCACACACGCGCTCCCCGGCGCGCACTGATTGCTGAAGTCACACGACTGCCCCTCCGTCCGGTTGCCGCTGCCCGCGCACACTGGGCCGGACGTGGACGGGTAGCAGCTGAGTGGGGTCTCGCAATCATCTCCAAAGGGGTTGCACGCCGTGGACAGCGGACCGCAGACCAGCGGCAGCTCGTCGGTGCCTTCCAGGCGGAGCACGGTGTTGCACTCGCTCGTGTTCCCACAGTGGGTCGTGGCATGGCACAGGCGCTGGCAGGTGAAGCCACTTCCCGCGCCGTCAGGTGCCTCGCGGCAGAACAAGCCTTGCCGGCAGGTGTCATAGGCCACGCCGCCGTCGGTGGGGGCCAGCGTGCAGGGCGCGCCTTCGTCCGCGGAGCCCGGGGCCACGCAGCGCCGCTGGGTGACGCCATTCTCCGCCGCATACGTGCAGCGCTGGCCCTGGGCGCAGTCCTGGGCCACCACGTCGCACTCCGCCTCGAAGCAGCGGCTGCCGGTGCCGCCGTCCGCCAGGTCCGCGAAGTAGCAGTCCTGGCCGTCGGCACAGCCCTCCTGCCGCGCCACATTGCAGGCGAAGTCCCGCGCGCCGTCGCCCGCGTCCGTTCCGCCGCCGTCCACCGTGGGGGTCCCGCCTCCATCGGTGCTCGCGTCTCCCTGGCCGCCGGGGCCCGGCCCGTTGCCGCCATTGCAGGCCGCCGCCCAGAGGGCCAACGCCAGGGTTCCAGTCAACACATACAGGCGGTCCAAACGCATTCCAGAGCTCTCCCAGGGAAGTACCCGAGGACATAGGCACCCGAATTCGATAGAGGGGGCCCCTTGAATCAGGCGTGGAAAGCAGCGGACACTTGGCGGACGCGCGGGCTGGGGAACCGTGGGTGTGGAAAGCAGCGTGGTGTTCGCCAGCAACGTCGAACGTGGGGGCTAACGGGTGCGTATGACAACCAAGGCGGCGGATGACATGGAGAACGGGGATCCAGCCGCATACGCGAACCGGCGGGCGGATGAGCGTGTGGCGGCGCGGTTCGAGGTGCGCTTCAACCAGACGCAGGACGCGGCGCGGGCGCTGCGCGCGTACTCCATCAACATCTCCGCGGGTGGCCTGTGTTTGCTGACGCGGAAGTCCTATGACGTGGGCTCCCACGTCCGGCTGTCCATGGCGATTGAAGGTGAGGAGTTCCACATCACCGGCGTCATCGCCTGGGTGCGCGACGAGGCCGAGGCCATTGGCGTGCGCTTCACGGACCTGAGCGACGAGGACCGTGCCCGGCTTCAGCGCGTGGTGGACAGCATCAAGCGGTAGCGGCCGGGGGGCGGCCCCCGGCGCTTGCCTAGCGCTGGGATTCCGTATCGACGTGGCGGAACACGCCCGAGTCGATTTCGGAGAAGCCACACGCCGTGTAGAAGTTGCGCGTCTCCGGCGCCGTCGTCATCGGCGAGACGAGCTGGAGCTGCTTCGCGCTCAGCACCTTGCAGCGCTCCAGAATCTGCCGGATGAGCGCGCGGCCCACGCCGCGGCGGCGCCAGGTCTCCGTCACCACCAGCTCGTCGATGGTGGCCACGCGTCCGCGCAGCCGGAGCTGGGGCCGGTGGGAGAAGGACACCATGCCCACGGGCCGGTCCTGCGGGTCGCCGGCCACGAAGATTTCAATCTCCGGATGGCTGACGACCCAGTGGACCGTCTGCTGGTCCGTCCCCAGGGGGTAGCCCAGCTCCTTGAGGAGCGACGCCATGGCTTCGGCGTCACCCCGGCGGGCGCGGCGGATACGGAAGGCCGGCGCATCGGCACCAGCGACGGGAGTGACTGTCCGGACGATTGGCTGTGACAAGGCCTCCGGAGTCTAACGAATGGGCCGCCATCCCTCCAAAGAGGAACGGCGGCCCAGGGTGCTTCTCCCGTGAGACAAGGGACTCACGAGCAGGGGATTGTGGGTGCTGCGCTTACGGTTGCTCGCCCGCGAGCGAGCGGATGGCGGTGGTGATGTCCCCCAGCTGGGGCACCGACGCCATCTCCAGCGCGTCCGACAGGCCGATGCCCGGCAGGAACTTGCCGGCCAGCAGCCGGGGCGGCGCCAGCAGCGAGTAGAACAGCTCCTCCACCGTGCGGCGCACCAGGTGCTCGCCGAAGTTCGTCACCTCGGTGTCCTCGTTGACGAAGAGGACGCGGCCCGTCTTCTGGACGGAGGCCTTGATGAGCTCCCAGTCGTACGGCCACAGCGAGCGCAGGTCGATGACCTCCGCGCTGATGCCGTCCGCGGCCAGCGTCTCCGCGGCCTTCGCGCACAGGGGCAGGGTGCGGCCGTAGCTCACCACGGTGAGCTGCGTGCCCTCGCGGACAACCTTGCCCTTTCCGAAGGGCACCGCGTACGCCTCCAGGCCCGCGGGCCACTGCGGCTTCCACTGGGAGCGGTCTCCCAGGGGCGCGTCGATGAGCTTCGACAGCGCGCGGTCGTCATCCGGCTCGCCCGGAATCCGCTCCTCGCCCTTCACGCGCAAGAGCGCCTTGGGCTCCAGGAACATGACGGGGTTCTTCTCCTGGCACGCGGTGATGAGCAGCCCGTACGCGTCCAGCGGCGTGGAGGGCATGACCACCTTCCACCCGGCGATGTGGGTCATCGTCGCGTCGAACGAGTGCGAGTGGTAGATGGAGCCGCGGATGCCGCTGCCCACCGGCGTGCGCACCACCATGGGCAGGTGCCAGTCACCGAAGGTGGACCAGCTGGTGTTGCCCGCCAGCTTCAGCAGGTCGATGGTGTTGTAGACGTAGTCGCAGAACTGGATCTCCGCCACCGGCCGACCGCCCGCCATGGCGATGCCCATGGCCGCGCCGATGATGCCGCGCTCGTCCAGGGGCGTGTTCCACGTCGTCTTCAGGCCCTGCGTGCAGGTGAAGACGCCGCCCAGCGGGGCGCCCACGTCCTCGCCGAAGATGTCGGTGACGCCCAGGTGCTCCTCGGCGTAGTGCAGGGCCATGCGGATGGCCTGTGCCATGTTCGCCATGGGTTACTTGTCCTCCGCGTAGATGTGCTTCCAGATGGATTCCGGGTCGGGCTGTGGCTCGTCGCGCACCAGCCGGGCGGCGGCGGCCATCTCCTCGGTGTAGCCGTTGCGCAGCGCGTCCATCTGCTCTCGCGTCAGGACGCCGTCCTTCTCCAGCTTCGCCTCGAAGTCCTTGAGGCAGTCGACCTCGTTGCCCACGTAGTTGGCGCCGGACGCGGACGAATGGCCGTAGAGGCGCGACACGTTGGCCTCCAGGAGGAACGGCTTGCGCTCCGTGCGCACGTAGGCCATGGCCTCGCGCAGCTCGGTGTAGGCCTCCACGGCGTCGTTGCCGTTGATGGTCTTGCTGCGGATGCCAAAGGCCTTGCCGCGGTCGCTGATGCGCTGCTCGCCGTGCTGGCCCTCCGCCGACGTGGAGATGCCCCACTTGTTGTTGGTGACGATGATGAGGAGGGGCAGCGGGTTGGCGGGGCGGCTGCTCCACACCAGGCACGAGGCGAAGTCGCCCTCGGCCGTGCCGGCGTCGCCACCGGTGACGATGGTGATGCCCTCACCGCCGTGGCGCTTCTGCACCATGGCCGTGCCCGGGGCGATGGCGTACTGGACCTCGATGGGCGAGGACACCGGCGCCACGTTGAGCCTCCGGGCGGAGTAGTGGCCCGCGAAGTTGCGGCCGCCCGAATACGGGTCCGTGGCCGTGTTCTTCATCTGCCGCAGGGAGCCGATGGGCTCCTCACCCATCGCGAGCAGGGTGCCGGACTGCCGGTAGTGCGCATGCAGATAGTCGAAGTCAGGGCCCTGGCCCTTCTTCATGAGCAGGCCCAGGGAGACATTGAACGCCTCCTCGCCGGGGCCGCCAATCCAGAAGTACCCGTGGCCCTGCTTGTACATCTGGATGAGGCGCTCCTCGAGGACGCGCGTCTTCACCATGAGGTCATGGAGGCGGACCAGCAGCTCCCGCTCGAGCGGCGCGGACGCTTCTGAGGATTCTTTGATGAGTCGGGGACGAGACACGCGCGACCTTCCTCTGGCTGGAGGGGACGCCCCTATAACCCGGATGGGTGCCTCCCGCTCAAGGCAGTTGATGGGTTGTCTGTCGGGACGTCTGGCGGAGAGCACCTTCTGGCGCGGCGCGGCAATCAGCGGGGCTCATCCGTGGCAGGAGTCCGCCCGTGCCGCAGCGCGGTAATCCGCTCGGTGAGTGTGGCCTCCGTGGCCGTCCCGGCGTGCTCGGAGATGAGGGACAGGGTGTCCTCGGACAGTTGCCGGGCGTGTGAGCTGTCCAGCAGCGAGGCCAGCTCCTGGAGCCGCCCGGTGCGCAGCAGCGCCAGCACCAGGGCATGGCCGGTGCGTGGCAGGGGCGCCTGCGTGAAGGCGGACTGGAGCGAGCCCACGGCCAGCTCCGGCAGGCCGCTGTCCAGGAGCAGCTCGCCCACCAGGGCCGGGTCGTGAGGGCCCTCCAGCTCATCCTCCGCGTCCGGGGGGCGCGGCGTTTCTCGTAGCTCGTCCATCAGCCGCTGGATGGAGTCGGCGCCCGCCGTTGTCTGCTGGTGCTTGCGCGTCTTGCGGACCCCGCGGGGGAAGGCGAACCGCGGCTCGGCGGGGGGCTCCTTCGGCGTGCGGCGGAGCTGCTCGAGGTTCATCATCCCCAGCATCAGCGCCATCATCCCAATCCACAGCTGCTTCGCCCAGAGGGCCAGCCCCAGCACCCCCACCGCCGTGGCGATGCCCACGCCGAGCACCGCCCGCTCATGGCGGTAGCCGCCGCGGGCGCGCACCAGGTCCGCCAGCAGGTGGCCACCATCCAGCGGCTGCATGGGGAGCAGGTTGAAGAGCCCCCAGCCGATGTTGACCCACAGGAACTGCCGCACGCCCTGGTCCACCAGGCCGCCCGGCGCACCCAGGGGAACCAGCTGCGACAGGCCCCAGACGAGCCCGCCCGTCAGGAAGCCGATGCCCGGCCCGGCGAAGCTCACGAAGGCCGACTGCGGGTGGGTGAGGTGCGCGGCGTCGTGCGCCTGCGTGGTGCCGCCCATGCCGTGCAGCTCGATTTCGGCGGCGCAGCCGTAGCGGCGGTAGGCCAGCGCATGCCCCAGCTCATGGAGCAGCACCGACACGAAGACGATGCCCACCCACAGCGCGAGCCGCGCGGGTTCGGAGATGAGCGTCCAGCCCGTCGCCAAGGCGACGAGGAAGAAGAGCGGATGGAGCCGGACGGGAAAGCCGGCCACGTGGAAGTGGGGCCGCATGGACCTCCGACTGTAACGGGCAGGCCCGCGCCGCGCCCGGGTCGATGAGGTGGGGCGCGGCGTACCCCGGGTCCATGACGCGGGGCTCCATCCAGGGCCATGACCGTGGCGTGACATGGCTTCAGTGACATGCCGGCCGAGGCGTCTTCCCCGGCGCGGCGTGGATGTGGGGACGGGGCCTCGCGAAGCACGAGAAGTGAGATAGAGTCTCGACACACCCCTGTTTCCCTCGCGCCCCCGCGCGTCCCCACCCCGGCCCGCCCTTGTCCAGTACGAATACGCGACTGAAGTCCGCGCCCGCGTCCGACGAGTCTCCGGACGACGCCGCGCTCCCGCCGTCCGAGCGGACCGGCACCCAGGAAGCCACCGGCGCGCGGGAGTCCACCGCCACGCGCCTGACGGGCCCCCTGGGCCTGGCGGAGGGGGGCACCCGCACCCTCATCGCGCCGCTGGAGGCGGGCGAGCTGCCCAACGTGGCCCAGATCAAGGGCCTGCGGCTGGACCAGATTCTCCTGCTCACCACGGGCCTCCTGGTGGTGCTCATCGTGGGCTTGCTGGCGGCGCTGTCGGTGGCCTCCACCAAGTCCCAGTTCGAGGAGACGGCGCTCGTCTCCAAGGAGCGCATCCAGGAGCAGGCGCGCGAGCTGGGCCAGACGGTGGGGCAGACCATCGCGCTCACCTCCGCCACCAACCTGCGCGACAACAACTACGCCTTCCTGGAAGAGGTGGCGGGCTCCATCGTCAAGACGAACCCCAACATCCTCCGGGTGCAGATTTTCGACCCGGACGGGGTGCGGATGGCGGACAGCGAAGGCGCCAGCGAGGACAAGGAGGACGCCGCCCCGGTCCGCCGCGCCGAGCGCCGGCTGGTGAGCGCCTTCTACCGGGGGCAGCCCATCTCCGAAATCCAGGAGCCCATCGACTACGGCTCCAGCAGCGGCAAGGGGCTGGTCGTCATCAGCTACTCGCTGGGCGGGCTGCAGAAGCAGCTGGAGTCGCTGGAGCAGGACAAGCGCGCCACGGTGCGCGCCACCACGCTGCGCATGCTGGGGCTGGGCTTCGGCTTCGTGGTGCTGGCGGGCGTGCTGGTGGCCTACCAGAGCCGCCGCATCACCCGGCCGCTGGGCATGTTGACGGGCAAGGTGATGCAGCTGGCCTCCGGCAACCTGGGCGCGCGGGCGGGAACGGCGCAGGGCGCGGGCCGCGAGGTGGTGACGCTGGGCGTGGTGTTCAACCACATGGCCGAGCGCATCAAGGTGCTGCTGGAGGACGTGCGCGCCAAGGCGCAGCTGGAGCGCGAGGTGTCGCTCGCGCGCACCGTGCAGGAGACGCTGCTGCCGGGGCGCGAGGGCGTGCAGGTGGGGCCGCTGCGCATCGCCGGCCTGGCCGTCACCGCGGACGCGTGCGGTGGCGACTGGTGGTTCCGGGCGGCCCTGGATGACCGGCGCATCGTCATTGGCATTGGCGACGTGACGGGCCACGGCCTGTCCACATCGCTGGTGGCCACCAGCGCCACCAGTGGCTTCGCCTCGGCGATGACGCTGCGCGAGCCGTCGCAGGTCAACGCGCAGATGCTCATCACCGCCCTCAACGTGACACTGGCCAACGTGGGCCGAGGTGAGCACCAGATGTCCAGCGCGCTGGCCGTCATCGACGTGTCCAACGGCTACATCGACTACGCGGCGGGCGCGCACCCCAGCCCGCTGGTGTTCAACAAGCGCAGCGGCCAGATTGCGTCGCTGCCCGCGCGCGGCCCGCTGCTGGGCGCCTCCGTCGACTCCCAGTTCACCTCGCGCCAGGCCCAGCTGCGCCCAGGGGACGTGGTGGTCTGGTACACGGACGGCCTCACCGAGGCGCGCGACGGCGCGGGCAAGCTCTACGGCACCCAGCGTCTGGCCGCCGCCGTCCAGGCGCATGCCCACCTGTCCGCGGAGGCGCTGCGTGACGCGGTGCTGGCGGACGCTCGAGCCTTCAGCGCCGGCCAGCCGCAGCGCGACGACATCACCGTGGTCGTGGCCGAGTTCAGCCCCGCCGCCTGACTTCCTTTCGGGACCCCACACGCATGCGACGCTCCCCACGACATCCCCGGTCGCGCCGTCTCACGCCGGCGCTCGCGCTGCTGACCACCCTGTGCGGCCCGCCCGCGCTGGCGCAGTACCGCCCGCCGCCCATGTCCGAAGCCCAACGGCTGGTGCGGGACGGCGAGGCGGCGCAGGTGGCCGCCAGCGCCGCCAGCGCCTCGGGCGACAAGAAGGAGGCCGAGGAGAAGCACCGCAAGGCCCTGGCCCTCTTCGAACAGGCGCTGACCGCCGAGCCCGGCTCCGTGGCCGCCGCCGCCGGCCTGGGCGCCAGCGCCAACGCGCTGAATGACTGGCAGCGCACCGTGGACCGGGTGCAGCCGGTGCTGACGGCGAACCCCGCCGAGCTGGCCCTGGCCTATCCGGTGAGCGTGGCGTACTTCAAGCTGCGCCGCTTCCCGGAGGCCGTGCCGTTGATGGAGCAGGTGGCCACGGCCGACAAGGCCGAGCACCTCATCGTCCACTACTACCTGGCCAGCTACTACCTCTACCTCCAGCAGGGAGACGCGGCGGCCACGCGGCTGAAGCGCTACCTGGCGCTGCGCCCCCAGGCCCTGGCGCCCAACGACTTCCAGATTCACGAGCTGCTGGGCCGCGCGCACGTGCTGCGCCGGGATGCCGCGGCGGCGCGCGCGTCCTTCCAGCAGGCCCAGGCGGGGAAGCCGGAGTCGCCGTCGGTGCAGCTGGGCCTGGCGCAGGTGCTGGAGCTGGAGGGCAAGGGGGTGGAGGCGCGCACGCTGCTGGAGGGCGTCACCACGCGCTTCCCGCAGGCGGGCGACGCGCGGGAGAAGCTGGCGCGCCTGTACCTGGGCGCGGGCGACGTCGCCAGGGCGGACGCGCAGGCCCAGGCGGTGGTGAAGCTGGGCAGCTCCCCCGCCGCGCACCTGCTGTTGGGGGACGTGCGCTTCGCCCAGAAGAACGCGGCCGCCGCGGAGGCGGAGTACCGCAAGGTGCTCCAGCTCCAGCCGGGCCTGGTGCTGGGGCAGATGGCGGTGGGCAAGGCGCTCCAGGCCCAGGGCCGGCACGAGGAGGCCATCCAGTTCCTGGAGGCCGCGGTGCGCTCGGGGGCCAACAGCGTGGAGCTGTGGGCCAACCTGGGCTCGGTGAACCGGCGCGCGGGCCGCTTCCAGCGCGCGGTGGAGGTGCACCGGCGCGTGGTGGAGCTGGCGCCGCGCCACGCCCTGGGCCACGTGCTGCTGGGCGCGGACCACTTCGCCACCGGCCAGTGGGACCAGGCCATCGAGGACTACGCCAACGCGCTGCAGGTGGAGCCGGAGCACGCCGGGGCGAAGCAGTGGCTGGCCCGGGCCCTGGCGCACCGGGCGCGGGACAGGGCGGGCACGGGACGGCTGGAGGACGCCGTCCGGGATTTGCGCCGCGCCTACGATTTGGACCGCGGCGCCCCCATGGCCCGCCGGCTGGGCGCCGCGCTGCTGGAGACGCGCGCCTACGCGGACGCGCGCAAGGTGATGGAGCAGGGCGCGACGCTGCCCGGCGCCGCGTGGCGTGACAGCCTGCTGCTGGGGTACGCGCGGCTGGCCACGAATGACGCCCAGGCGGCGTTGGAGGCCTTCACCCGCGCGGGCGCCCAGACGGAGGAGCCCGACGAACAGGCGGAGGCCTCCGTCGGCGCCGCGCTGGCCGAGGTGGAGCTGGGGCAGGTGGACGCGGCGGTGCAGCGCCTCACCGCGGTGGGCCCGTCTCGCGCCGCGGCGCAGGTGGCGGGCGCCAACCTCCCTCGCGTCCTGGTGCGCCGGGCGCTGGCGCGCCTGGAGGCCGGAGACGCCGAGGCCGCGGAGCGCGATTTGGAGCTGGTGGACAAGCTGGGCACGGGCAACCGCAAGGAGCTGGCGCGGCTGGCCCAGTTCGTCCGCGGCCTGGCGCGCGCGGAGTCGGGACGGCACGCGGAGGCGAGCGCCGCCATCGCCAGGGCCCTCACCCCCATGCAGCCCTGGGCCTGGCCCAACACGCGCGCGCTGGCCACCGCCTTCGTGCTCTACAAGAAGGGGCAGGTGCCCGCCGCGCGCAGGCAGCTGGCCGCGGCGGCGAAGAAGCCGATGCCCGGCCAGCCCCGGTGGCTGACGGCGATGACGGGCGCGCTCCACCGGCGCGAGGCGTCGCTGGCGTACAACGCCGGCAACATGCGGGTGGCGGAGAAGGCCTTCAAGGCCGCGCTCGCCGGCGACCCGGAGAACCCGCAGGTGCAGCACAACCTGGCCTGCGTCGAATGGCGCAAGGGCCGCACGACGAACGCCGTGGAGACGTGGCGCCGGCTGGAGTCGGGCGTGCCGGTGGCCGCGCTGAACCTGGGCATCGACGCACAGGAGCGCCGCAAGGACGCGGGCGAGGCCGTGGAGGCCTGGCGCCGCTACCTGGCCGGCGGCAGCGGCCCGCGCATGGCGCAGGTGCGCGAGTGGAAGGAACGCCTGCAGAGCCTGCACGGCCTGTCCGAGCCCGCCGGCGCCACCGTGGAGGAGACCCCATGAAGACCTCACCTCGCTTCCTCCTTGCGGGCCTCGTGCTGGCCTGCACCCTGACGGCCAGCACCGCGCTCGCGGCGCCGAAGAAGGCCACGCTGGGGGTGTTCCTCGCCACCACGCTCGCGGATGGCCAGGAGCGCTTCGAATACGCGGAGGCCCTGGCCGCCCGGCTGACGGAGCTTCTGGACACGCCCGTGGCCGCCAAGAGCTTCGGCCGCTACGAGGACTTCTCTCGCGCGGTGGCGGGTGGGTTGGTGGACTTCGCCGTCGTGGATGCGTGGGCCGCCGTGCAACTGGGCGCGAAGGCGAAGCCGGTGGCCTGGGCCTCGCGCGCGGGTGACACGCAGCAGCGCTGGGCCATTGTCGCGATGCAGCGCGGCGTGGTGAAGGACCTCGCCGGCAAGCGCCTGGCGCACGTGAAGGGCGCGGGCCCGGCGGACCCGAAGTTCGTCACCCACGTCGTGCTCGGTGGCGACCTGGACGCCAAGAAGCACTTCAAGCTGGCCCCCGTGCCGAACGTGGAGTCCGCGCTGAAGATGCTGGAGGCCAAGGGCGCGGAGGCGGCGCTCGTCCCGCTGGCGCATGTGCCCAAGGGCAAGGACGTGCGCGTCCTCTTCCGCAGTGGCCGGGTGCCGGGCGCCGTGCTGGTGGACCTGCGAAACCACGAGGCCGAGCTCACCGGCGCGCTGGGGAAGGTGGGCGCGGTGGCGCCCTTTGATGCCTTCGCGCGGCTCCAGGACAAGACCTTCGATGAGTTCCGAAACCTCGTCACGCGCGGCCCGCCGCGGCGCCAGCCCGTGCTGGCAGAGGGGGCGGAACTTCACGTAGAGGCCGAGGTGCTGGTGCGCTCGGAGGAGCTGGGCCCCGCGCTGCCGTCCTTCGTCGGAGACCTCGCTGTCTCCGCGGAACAGCCAGACGACTGATACTTTCCCGAGTTTCTAGAGAATGAGAGCCAACGACTTGGCCCGGCGTGGGCTCTGGGGTAGCTTGAAAATGATGGCGTTGGTGTTCAGCCGAGAAACCGCGTTCCCCCGGACGCAAGTGCTGGCGCCGAGCCCGTCTCCAGATCGTACGTACAGGACCTCGGGTGTCCATGCTCCACCCCTGGATGTGAGAACGATGCACTCGACTGTGTTCGGTGAGCCGCGGCAAGGCGCGGCGAAGGCGGTTGCCGGACGCCGCGCTCTGCGCGCCGGCCTGCCTCTGTCCATCATGCTGTGCGTGCTGTCCCTCGTCGTCCCTTCCAGCGCGACAGCGCAGGAGGTCGCGCAGGCGGAGGCTCCCGCCAAGGTGAAGCGCCGGAAGCGGGTGGTGAAGCCCGCGCGCCCCGCCGCCCGGACGGCGAAGAAGCCGAAGAAGGCCGTGCCGCCGCCCGTCGAGGACGCGGAGGACCCGGCGGACGAGCCGGAGATTCCCGTCCTGGGTGGCGGGCCCTCCACGGAGGAGCCGCCCCCGCCGGCCCTGGCGCCCGCCGCGCCCCTGGCGCCGGCCACGCCGCTGACGGCCGAGCCGCTGCCCATGCCTCCACCGCCGGTGAGCACGGACTTCATTCCGCCGGACGCGCCGACGAATCCCCCGCCGGCCACCGCGCGACCCGAGCCGGCGTCGAACGTCCCCATCACCGCGCCCTTCGCCGAGCCGGCCATGAACCGGCCCCTGCCTCCACCCTCCGGGCTCGCGGGCCTGGACGGGGATCCGCTGGGCGGCGCCGACGCGCTGGAGGAGTCCGTCAACCGCGTGCTGAGCGAGGCGGTGGTGACGACCGCCGGCAAGCGCAACCAGCGCATCTCCGACGTGCCCCTCACGGTGTCCTGGATTCCGGCCGATGAGCTGGAGGGCACTGGCCAGTTCACGCTGTGTGAGGCCATCCAGTACTTCCCCGGCATGGAGTGCCGCCGGGGCTCCATGCGCAAGGCGGCGGTGAGCGCGCGCGGCCTGGGCTCCAACTACCTGTCCAACCGCCTGCTGCTGCTCCAGGACGGCCGTCCGCTGACGGACCCGTGGACGGGCCAGTTCTACGCGGACGAAACCACGCCGCTCACCAACCTCAAGCAGGTGGAGGTCATCCGCGGCCCGGGCTCCTCGCTGTACGGCTCCAACGCCTTCAGCGGCGTCATCAACATCATCCAGCGCCAGCCGTCGGACCTCATCGAGAAGGGCAAGGACGTGGGCGCCGAGGCCCGGGTGCTGGCGGGCCAGGACCAGACGTGGCGCCTGCACGGCACCGTGGCCGGCCGTGGCGGCCCGGTGGAGGCCCTGCTGGGCTACTACGGCTTCGGCTCGGACGGCCCGCAGCTCTTCAACGATCCGCGCGTGGGCCGGGTGGACACCAACCAGGACTCGCTGGTGCACCAGGTCAACGGCAAGGTGCGCATCGGGCCCCTGGCGCTGGACGCGGACTTCACCGACGCGGAGATTGGCCGCCCGGGTGGCACGCACATCTCCACCGTGGGCAACTGCGGCCGCTGCCACTACACGCCGAACGACTCCGAGTCGGTGCAGAACTTCAACGCGTCCGCGCAGGTGGACCAGCAAGTCACCGACAACCTGCGCCTCTTCGGCCAGGCCTACGGCTTCTTCAAGCGCCGCGACGTGCTGATGGAGAACGCCTTCGGTGGCGACCCCACCCGCGCGCTGGGCAAGCGGCGCCGGCTGGGCGGCGAGGCGCGCGCGCTGTGGACGGTGGGCGACCTCAACGTCACCTTCGGTGGTGACTTGAAGGCGGACGCCGTCAACGTGCCCAACGTCCTGCCCGAGCTGAGCATGGACGACACGCGGCAGACCATCCTGGGCGGCTTCGTGGACGCGGAGTACCGCCTCTTCGACCGGCTGGTGTTCGGCGCGGGCGCCCGCTACGACCGCTACCAGATTCCGGAGAACGTCTGGCAGAACCGCACGGACCAGATTTCCCCGCGCGCCAGCGTCGTGTTCCACGCGGTGCCGGAGCTGCTGACGCTGCGCACCAACTACGGCCGCGCCTTCCGTGCGCCCACGTTGGCGGAACTGGCCATCAACCAGCAGATGTACGCGGCCACACTGGTGGGCAACTCCAACCTGCGCGCGGAGACGCTGGACACCATCGAGGCATCGGTGGATTTCTGGCCCTTCGACAGGAGGGTGCGCCTGACGGGTACGGGCTTCTACAATCTGGCGAAGAACTTCATCAACCAGCAGCTCGTCTTCGGCTCGGTGTCGCAGTTCCAGAACCTGGGCGACGCGCGGGTGGCGGGCTTCGAACTGGAAGCGGCCGCGCAGATTCCGTCCATCAACTCGTCCTTCGACATCGCGTACCAGTTCCTCAACGCCAAATCGCTGCCGTACGACGACGGCCCGCAGTCGCCGCTGGACTACGCGCCGGCCCACCGCATCTACGCGCGGGGCCGGACGAACATCGGCAAGGTGGCCTTCGTGGAGCTGTACGCGCTGCTGGTGGGCTCACGTTATGACCCGGGCTTCGAGGTGGACGAGACGACGGGCCTGCCCACCATCCGCGTGCAACTGCCCAGCTACGTCACGGCCAGCGCGCGCGTGGGCTTCAACGTCTACGACGGCATCTCCGTGTCGTTCCTCGGCTCCAACCTCTTCAATGCGCAGTACGAGGAATCCCACGGCTTCCCGGCACCGCCCCAGTCGTTCTTCAGCGAAGTCAAGGTTCGATACTAGCCCTTGAGTACCGCCCCCCACCTCGAGGCCGGCGGCCTCCTGTTGATTGCAGACGAGTCGCTCTCTCCGGCGCTGGTGGAGCAGGCGGCTCCCGTCCTCGCACAGGGCGGCATGGCGCTGTGCCAGGGGCCCGGGTCGCCTTCAGGGCCTCGGCGCCTGGTGCTCTTCGACGGGAAGCTGACGCCCACGCACGCGGAGGCGCTGCGCGGCGAGCCGCCCGCGCTGCTGCTGGCGACACGGGCCTCCGACGGACGTCCCTCCACATGGGAGGCGCGCCTGTTGGGAGACCTGCTTCGCGGCGCGCCGCTGCTGCCCGCGGGGGCCTCGCGGCACCGGCTCCAGTCGGTGGGGGACATCAACGCCGCCGGTGAGGCCGCCGCGCGAGCCGTCACGCAGGCGCGGGGTTCGCGCACGGCGGCGGCGCTGGTGGGGGACGTGGTGCACGAGCTGGCGGCCAACGCGATGTGGGACGCGCCGGTGGATGCGCGGGGCCAGCACCGGTACGCGCACCGCCGCTCCGAGGTCCGCGAGGTGGCGCCGGAGGACGCGTGCGAGCTGTCCTACGTGGTGGAGGAGGGCCGCATGTGGTTGGAAGTCGTGGACCGCTTCGGCGGCCTGCGTCCGGGGCCCTTCGCCCGGGCGCTGGGAGGGTGGGGCGGGCGCGTCCAGGTGGATGCGTCCGGAGGAGGGGCGGGGCTGGGACTGCGGCGCATCCTGGAGCACAGCGATGTGGTGGCCGCCCGTGTGGCCGCTGGCCGTGAGTCACGAGTCCTGTGCGTGGTGGACCTGGGGGAGGCCCGCCGCCGCGCCGCACAACCCAAGTCGCTGCTGTTCTGTCTCCAATGAGGTCAGGGCCGGTGGATAGCCAGGATTCCAACGCCATCATCAGCCGGCTCCGCGTGGGGACGATTACCCACGTCCGGATTTCCGGCGTCATCGACGAAACATTCCCACTGACGTCCGCCAGCCCGGAGCTGAGCGGGCTGCTGGTGGTGGACCTGGGGCAGGTGGAGCGCATCAGCTCCTTCGGCGTGCGGCGGTGGATTGAGTTCGCCGCCAAGCTGCCGCCGGGCGCCCTGGGCCTCTACGTGGTCCACGCGCCACCCGTCATCGTGGACCAGCTCAACATGGTGGAGGGCTTCGCTGGCGTCGCCCGCGTCCTCTCCGTGTTGGCGCCCTACGCCTGCCGCGCCTGCAACGAGGACCGGCTGCGGCTGGTGAACCTGCTGGACGAGGCGCAGGTCATCTCCGAGGAGCGCGCGCCCGACCACGCCTGCCCCGTGTGTCAGGGGCCGCTGGAGTTCGCGGACCTGCCGGGGGAGTTCTTCGACTACGCGCGGCGGCAGCAGTTCGGCCAGGTGGACCCGGTCGTCATGCGCTACCTGCGCGCCAGCATGCCGGCGGAGCAGCCGGAGCTGTCGCAGCACCTGAAAATCATCCAGGACGACGTCACGTACATCACCCTGGCCAGCGCGCTGAAGGGCGACCTGAACGTGCGCCGGCTGGCGTCGGGCCTGGAGGGCCGCGTCGGCTTCGACTTCAGCCACGTCAGCACGGTGGAGCCGGAGGCCCTGCCGAAGCTGGAGCAGGTGCTGGAGACGGCGGCGCAGGGCGCGCACGTGGTGTTGTGCCGGGTCCCGCCGCCCGCGCTGGCGGTGCTGGCGCGCTCGGCCAAGGTGTTGCCGGTGCGGCTGGCCACGCTGTGGCTGCCGTGTGACTGCCGCAACTGCGGGCAGGTGAGCCATCAGCGCCTCCAGGCCGCGGACTACCTGGCGAAGCTGCGAGCGCAGGCGGACGGCGTGGACGTGCCGTGCCCCATCTGCGGCGGCAACGCGCGCGTCCCCCACATGCCCCAGCTCCAGGGGCTGCTGGCGCGGCTGCAGCTGACGGACCGGCCGCTGGAGGAGCTGGAGGCGCTGGAGACGCGCGCCCTCAGTCAGTACCTCTTCGGCGCCACGAACATCGACCCGGCGGCCCGCCAGGGCGCCTCCACGGACATCTCCAACTCGCTGGGCAGCACCAAGCTGAACATCATCCGGCGGCTGGGGCAGGGCGGCATGGCGGAGGTCTTCCTCGCCAAGCAGGTGGGCGTGAAGGGCTTCGAGAAGTTCCTGGTGATGAAGAAGATTCTCCCGCAGTTCGCGGAGAACCCCGAGTTCGTCGACATGCTCTTCGCGGAGGCCCGCGCCAACGCGCGGCTGACGCACCCGAACGTCGTGCAGACGTTCGACGTGGGCGTGTCCGACGGCGTCGCGTACATCCTCATGGAGTACGTGCGCGGGCCGGACCTGAAGAAGCTGGTCATCGAGCTGCGGCGCAAGGGCCTGGCGCTCCCGCTGGAGCACGCGCTGCGCATCGTCGCGGAGGTGGCCGCGGGGCTTCACTACGCCCACGCCTACGTGGACCCGGCGGGCACGCCGCACCCGGTGGTGCACCGGGACGTCAGCCCGCACAACGTCCTCATCTCGCTGGACGGCGCCATCAAGCTGAGCGACTTCGGCATCGCCAAGGTGGCGGGCGAGGAGCACACCCAGGCGGGCGTGCTGAAGGGGAAGATTTCGTACATCTCCCCGGAGGCGGCGTCCGGGCGGGCGCTGGACGCGCGCAACGACGTGTTCGCGCTGGGCGTGGTGCTCTTCGAGCTGCTCACCGGCACGCTCCCGTTCCGCAGGGACCACGACGCGGCGACGCTGCAAGCCATCGTCAGGGATCCCGCGCCCGTCCCTTCGCAGCTCAAGCCGAACATCCCCCAGGACGTCTCCGACCTCATCCTCCGCGCGCTGGTGAAGGACCCGGCGCGCCGCACGCCGTCCGCCGCCGCGCTGCGCGAGGAAATCGAAGCGGTGATGGCGCATCACCGGCTCAACTCGTCGCCCGCGGCGGTGGCCCAGTTCTTCCGGGACACGCTGGGGGACCGGCTGGTGGAGTTCGCGCCGTCCGCCATCAGCGGGACGGGGAGCCACCCGCGCCCGGTGCCCTCGGGCACGGGCAGCGGCAACGTCGGCGGTGGGGAGATGTCCGCGCCCATGGATGGACGGACGCCCAGCCGGGGCAGCGTGCCCGTGGCCGGAAGCCGTCCTGGGACGGGCGGCAGTGGCGGCCTTCCTCGCCCCGGCCCGCCGGTTCCTCCGCCCCCTCCTCGGCCCGTGGGCGTCGCCAGCGCGGCGGTGCGGCCTCCCGCGCCGCCTCCGGCGGACGACTCCTTCCCCGGCATCTCCGTGTCCGAAGACGACGCGAACGACCGCACGGAGATGGTGCCGCTCAACCTGGGCGCGCCGCCGCCTCGGACGGAAGCGCCGCACCGGCCCGCCCCCGCGCCGCGCGCCTCTCAACCCCATCCCGCCATGCCAGCGGCGCCGCGTCCGTCCGGGCCGGTGCCAGGGCTGGGGCAGGGGACTCACGCCAGCGCGGCCCGGCCCGCCCAGCCGCCTCCTCCGAGGCCCGTGGCGCCCGCGAGCCGCGCCGTCGCGCCCGCGGAGGAACCGGCGGACAAGCGGTTCCCCTGGAAGTGGCTGGGCATCGCCGGTGGCGGCGCCCTGGTGCTGGCCGTGGTGGCGGTGGTGATGACGCGCGAGGGTGACTCGAACTTCGTCAACGTGGGGCCTGGGGAGCACGTCTACGTCGGCGGCCTGCGCCACGAGCCGGGGACGGAGGTGCATGACCCGTCGGGTGGCCCGCTGCTCATCTCCACGGCGGTGGAGGGGAAGCTGCGGCGGTTCGGCACCACGGAGCAGCGCGAGGGCATCGACGTGCGCACGCTGGCGGACGCCTTGCCGGAGCCGGGCACGACGGGCCTGTTGAGCGTGACGGGCGCGGCCCCTGGCTGTGAGGTCCACGTCGGTGGCGCGATGCTGCCGGGTGGAACGCCCCTGTTGAAGGCGCGAATCGAAGCGGGCCGGGAGCTGGAGGTCCTGGTGCGCTGCCCCAACGGCGTCAGCAAGCTGTGGGTGATGGCCGTGCCCGGACAGCAAATCGAAGTGAAGTCGCAACCGCGAAACTGAGCGGCGCGCTGCAGGGCGCCGCGCCGCGTCCCGGACGAAGGGTGCGAAACGCATGAAGGGCTGGACCCTCTTCCCTCACCTCGTGGTCCGCACCACGGGCTTCCCCTTCGATTGGCTGGAGCGGCTGGGGTGTCCGGAGGCTGCCCGGGCCGCGCGCCAGCTGGCCTCGGCGCGGCAGGCGTTGGAGGCGCTGAAGGCCCAGGGCCCTCGGGTGAAGCGGCCCTCGCGCGCGGTGCTGTCTGCCCTGAAGGCCGGGCGCCCGGTGGACACCGAGGGAATGGCGTCACCCGAGCTGTTCGCTGAGTGGAACGAGCGTGCCCGGGCCGCGCAGGACGCGGAGGCCGCCTTCCATGCGGCGATGAAGCAGGAGTCCCTGGCGGTGGAGGACGCGCTGCGGGCCCTGCGGCAGGCGCCGCGCTTCCTGGAGGCGGTGGCCAGCTCCAGCCCGCCCGTGGCGAGAGATTTGCTGGACGGGCGGGACGGCGCGCGGTTGCGGCGACAGGTGGCCAGCTACCTGCAGCGCATGTGCGCGAAGAACGAGACGATGGGCTTCTTCGGCCCCATCAACTACGGACACGCGGACGCGGCCGCGCCGACGGGCGTGACGCTGCGCTGGTCCGGGCCGGAGGTGCTGACGGGGCGGAACACCTTCGCGGCGTCGTGGCTGGTGCAGGGGCTGGTTCGCGCCATCGCCTTCGACCCCGAGGTCGCCGCGTGGCTGGTGCCGCGCCGCAAGGCCTTCGCGGAGGTGCCTTCGCGCAAGACGCTGCCCGCACCGGAGAGCGCGGAGGCGTTGCTGCCCCGGCTGGTGGAGGCGGTGGATGGAACGCGCACGCTCGCGGGGCTCGCCTCGTCGCTGGGCGTGGCCCCGGGCCTGGCGCGCGAGGCGGCGCGGCTGGGCTGCGAGAAGGGCCTGCTGACGCATCAGCTCGAGGTGCCCGCGGCCACGCATCACCCGGTGGATGACCTGGCCGAGCGCGTGGCGGGCCTGCCGTGCCCCGCGGCTCGGCGGCACGTGGAGGGCTTGAACGCGCTGCTGGCGCTGATGGCCGGGTACGGCGCCGCGGATGCCGCGGGGAAGATGGCGCTCCAGGCGGCCTTCGCGAAGCGCGCCCATGCGCAGTGGGGCGTGTCGCCGCCGTCCGAGCGAGGCCCCGCGTCCGAGTCGCACAACTTCTACCAGGACCGGCTGGCGCTCCGGGAGGAGTGCGGCGGTGATTTGCGGCTTGAGGTCGGAGGGGAGCGGGCGCGTGAGCTGGTGACGCGCCTGGAGCCCGCGCTGGCGTGGATGGGCGCGGCGGCGCGGCGGACCCGGGAGGCCGCTCGCGCCACCGTGGCGGGGCTGGTGGGCGCGCGCACGGTGCCGTTCTGGAAGGTGGCGGCCGCGTACTCGGACCGGCCGGTGCCGTTGGACGGCTCGGTGGCGGAGCTGCTGGCTGGCGCCGTGGCAGACGCATCCGCGCGCTGCGCGGACCTGGGCTCGGTGACGCCGCCGCCGCTGGACGACGACGCGAAGGCGCTGCCGCTCGTCACGTCCGTGGACCTGCTCGTGGGGGCCCGGGACGTGGAGGCCTGGAGCCGAGGCGAGTACGAGCTGGTGATGGGCGACGTGCACGACACGGCGCTGGTGTGGGGCTGGGCGCTCCAGTTCCACGAGGCGCGCGGCCGGGTGGAGAGCGCCATGGTGCGGGCGCTCGGGGCCTTGAGCCGGCCGGTGCCCCTGGTGACGGTGCTGGCGTCGCGACGCACGGGCCTGCTGCCGTCGGAGTTCCCGGGGCCCGTGGTGGAGCTGGGCGGCGTCAGCGCCCGGGCCTCCGCGTGGCGCCTGCCGCTGGATGACCTGTTCGTGGAGAGTGATGGAGCGCGGGCGCGGCTGGTGTCGAAGCGGCTGGGCTCCGAGGTGTGCCTCTATAACGGCGAGCTGGATAGCCTGGTGCACACCGCCTTCAGCCTGCCGCGCATCCGTCCGCTGCGCGTGTCGCTGGGCGAGCACACGCCCCGGCTGACCCTGGGCGGCGTGGTGGTGCAGCGCGAGCAGTGGCGGCTGTCGCAGGCGGAGCGGGAGGCGCTGCTCGCGGGCCGCGATGACTCGGCGAAGCTGCGCGCGGCGGTGCGCGTGTGGAGCGAGCGCGGGATGCCGGACTGCGTCTTCGCGAAGTTCAAGGACGAGCGAAAGCCGGTACTGGTGGACGTGCGCAGCCCGCCGCTGCTGCGCGTCTTCCTCAACCTGCTGGAGCAGAAGGAGGAGGTCCTCCTGTCGGAGATGCTGCCCTCGCCGGACCAGCTCTGGCTGCGGAGCCCCGCGGGTGGGCGCCACACCGTGGAGCTGCGTTGCACGCTGATGTGGGGCGCACAGTCCGCTGCCGGAGGACGGGAATGAAGCTGCTCGTCCTGCCACCCCACCGCGACGTGACGCTCGTGCCGGAGGCGCCGGAAGGGTGGCGGTGTGTCGACGTGGCGCGCGAGTTCTGCCGGCGCGTCTTCGCCGTTGACGCGGTGGAGGCCGCCGCCACCGCACGCGAGCGCGCCCCCGCTACCGCGCAGACGATGCGAGAGCTGCTGCTGTTGCGCGCCGCCCAGTCGCTGCATGCACGGGAGGACGCGAGTGTGAGCACCCGCCTGCGCGCGCTGGGGGCGGTGCTCTCCGCCATCTCGGGTCCGCCTGACGGGGTGCATCTCCGGCTGGACGATGTGGAGCTGGCGGGCGGCACCACCGAGCGGAGCGCGGACGTCTTGCGCTCCCTGGACCAACCCGCGTCCTACCTGGATGACCTGGCCCGCGCCGCCGCGCGCTTCGCCGGCGCCGAGCGGGTGCGGCTCTGGCTCGAACGCGACCTGCAACTGCCTGCCGCGGCCTGGCTGGCGCGAGCCTGTCCGGAGCACGTGCCGCTCGAAGTCGCGGGGCCGTTCGCCTGGGCGCACCGGACCGTCCTGGCTCGACTGTCCGTGTTCCAGCGCGCCACCTTCGTGGAGGCGGCCCCCCTGCGCTGGCGCGTGTCGCCCGAGCTGGACGAGACGGCCCCCACGTCACTCGTCTGGCTGTCCGAGGCGCTGGAGGTGCGGGCCAGCACGCTGGACACGGTGCGCGTCCTCACGGGAGGCGCGGTGGGGTGGGCGGGGCATGTGTCGCTCGATTCGCTCCTTCATCCGGACGTGCTGGTGGAGAGCGGTTGCAAGGTGGCCGTCGTGGGGTTCTGCGCCGCGGACACCGACGCCTGGGTCGACCCGTTGGGGGCTCGCGTCTCCCGAGAGGCGCTGGCACAGGGCGCTCGCCGGCTTCGGGACGCGGGCGTTCACCTCGTGGCGGAGTGGTGGGCCGGCGCGCCCGGGGTCGACGAAGCGGACCTCGACGCGACGCTCGCCGTGCTGGACGCGGAGCCGGTGTTCGACAAGCTCGCGGGAGTGCGGCCCTTCCACTGGCCTCGGACGCCGCCTGCGCGTGGCCGCGCGCTGTTGTGGCCGGACGTGAGCGTCGGCGCGCCACCCGATGACCGGGACCTCGCGAGGAGCCGGCCCTTCGAGCACGCCCGCTCCATTCCCAGTGCCCGCGTTCCGCAGGTGCTTGCTGCGCTCGCGACGCGGCTGCTCGCGCGAGGCCCGCTGAGCCCTGGCCGGGTCGCCGCCGCGTGTCTTCCCGAGGTGTCCCGGCCCCGTGCAACGGAAGTGAGCGCGGCGGCCATCCGGCTCGACGCGGACTGTGCGTGGGTGCAGCTCCCGGCGGGCCTGGAGGGTGCGCCGAAGCCGTCGTGGTTCGCGGCGAACCTCCGCACGGGCTCGGTGCTCGCGATGGACGCGCGGCTGGCGCCGAAGCTCGCCGGGCTCGTCCGGCCCATGGAAGTGGCCAGCGTGCTGGGGGCCGTTCCCCAGGCGCAGCGGGAGAAGCTGGTGGACACACTGGTGGCCAGGTCGGTGCTGACGAGGGTGAACGGATGAGCGAGCCCTGGACGTTGGGCGAGGTATTCGTGCTGCGGCACGCGGGCTTTCCCTTTGACTGGCTGGAGTCGCTGGGGATGCCTCAGGCGGTGCTGGACGACGTCGCCCGGTTGCTCGAGGCCGAGGATGCGCTCGTGGACGCCGTGCGCGCGGAGAAGGGCGCGTCCGGTGCGCAGGTCCTCATCGATGCGCTGTCCCAGGGCCGTGAGCCCCGAATCGACGCACGGCTGGGCCCGCCGTGTCAGGACGCATGGGCTCGCTACCAGGCGCGTCGCGAGTCCGTTCAGGCCAGCTACGCGGCGGAACGCAAGACGCTGCGACGGCAACTGCGAGCGCGAGCGGCGGACCCCGCCATCCAGGAGGCCGTGTTCCTCTCCAGCCCGGCGATGTTCGACAACGTCTGGGTGCGCTACCTGCGCGGCGGGGAGCGGCCGGACACGTCCGATGCGCGCCGGGTGGAGCGGCAGGTCTACACGTACCTCCAGCGCTTCTGCGCGAAGAACGAGACAACGAGCTTCTTCGGCCCCATCTCCTACGGCGAGCGCACCCACGATGACGGCTATGACGTGCGCACGGTGCCCAGCGGAAACACGCGCCGCCGCACGTTCTTCTCCTTCTGGGCGGTGACAGAGCTCGCTCGCGCGGTGGGGCGGGAGCGCACGCTGCGCCCGCACCTGCCGCTGCGCCTCAATCCGCTCTTCACGGTGACCCCGGGCCGCGCCCTCTGCGAGCCGCTGAAGCTGGACGTCACCTTGTCGCCCGAGGCGGAGCGCCTGCTGTCGGTGCTGCGCGAGCACCCCACGCCCGCGCAGGCGGCCGGGGTGCTCGGCCTCCCGGTGGTGGACGTCGAGCGCCAGGCGCTGCCGCTGGTGAAGACCGCGTTGTTGCTCTGGGGCCTGCCGTTCCGGCCGAACGACTTCGGCAGCTTCGAGAGCGTGCGGGACGCGGTCGCGGCGCTCCCCGACCTGGAGGCACGCACCCGCTGGTTGGTGCGGTTGGAGTCACTGGCGCGTCTCAAGGCGGACTTCGAAGCCGGGGACCTGACCCAGCGGCGCGAGCTGCTGCCGCGCCTGGAGGCCGTCTTCACGGAGGTCACGGGCAAGCCCGCGCGCCGAGGCGACGGACAGGTGTATGCGGACCGCCTCATCCTCTACGAGGAGGCGAGCTCTCCGTTCCGACTGCGCTTCGGTGCGCGCTTCACCGCGGAGCTGGAGGCCGCGCTGACGGGTGCGCTGGAGCTGTCGGCCGCCTATGGCGAGAAGGTGCAGCAGGGCTTCCGGGAGCAGGTCCGCGACGCGCTGGGCCCGGACGCGGGCCCCATGGACCTGCTGGACTACGCCGTGCGGCTGCGGCCTGACGGTGTGACGGGCAGCCGCTTCTCGCCCGTGCCGCCGGTGATGCTGGAGCCGGAGGACGGCCGCGCGCGCGCGCTGCCCGTGGACTTCCTGGGCACCTCCACGCCGGGCGGGCGCTACGCCTTGCCGGACGTGTGCCTCGCCGCGAAGCCGGACGGAGGCGGCTTCGAGGTGATGCTGGCGCGTGTCCACCACCACCTGCTGCTGTGGAGCTGGCTGAGCGCGTTCCAACCCGAGCGGGAGCGCTACGCCTCGGTGGCCTCGCGTTGGCTGGAGCAGGACGCCGCGGCGCGGGGGCTCGTGGGGCTGGCCATCCGCAGGCGCAACAAGGGCTTCTACGTCTATCCCGGGCGGCGGTTGGTGTACTCGGTGTCGGACGTGCTGGACGTGGACGAGGGCGCCCTGACGCCGGGGGACGTGAAGGTCCGTCCGACGCCCGACGGCCCGGTGTTGGTGGACGGGAAGGGGGAGCGGCTGAGCTTGTACCTGCCGCTCGATGACTTCTCTTCCTATCCGCCGTTCGCGGCGCTGGCGCATCCCCAGGTGCTGCACGCGCCGCTGCGGACGCAGGGCGGTCACCTGCCGCGGCTCAGCGTGGGCGGCGCGGTGTACCAACGCGAGCGCTGGAACCTGACGGCGGAGCGGCTGGGGAAGCCCACGGGCTTCGAGCTCTTCCTCGCCGTGCAGCGGGAGCGGCGCGCGGCGGGGTGGCCTCGCTTCGTGTTCATGCGCAGCTCGAAGGAGCGCAAGCCGTACCTCATCGACACCGCGAGCCCCTTCGCCATGGACCTGCTGTCACACCTGGCCCGGGACGCGGAGCGCCTGTCCGTGGAGGAGATGTACCCGGCGCCGGAGCAGCTCTGGCTGCGGGACGAGCGGGGCCGCTACACCTGCGAGCTGCGGATGCAGTTCACCCGCTGGAGCGAAGTACCGGCCTGACGCCCTTTGACATCCGGGCCGCATCGGTTACCAGAATGGTCCCTTGCCCGGCCTGGCGGTGATTCCCGCCTTGCCAGGATTTCGGGCCCTTTTCTGAGGAGACAGTCCATGTCCGGTGAAAACGTCGTTGCTCCCCCCGTCAAGAAGCTGAAGCGGCCGGTCGAGGAGGTTCGCGCGGAGCTGCTGGCCGACGCGGACGTGAAGGAGCAGGCCCGTCTGCTCAAGCTCCCCGTGGAGGAGTACGTCGAGAAAATCATCGACTACGCCCTCAACCCGGAGAAGCCGCCCCAGCTCCAGATCGTCCCCGACGAGGAGCTGAAGGCCAAGGACCCCAACGTGCCCACCATCGAAGAGCTTCAGGAGCACCTGCAGGCCATCGTCGACGGCCGCGTCGTCATCAGCCGGGCGCATCAGCGGGACGGCTTCAGTGACCAGGACGCGGACGCTCGCTACAAGGCGGCGCTCGCATCTGACGCGGCGCAGCAGGGTGCTCCCGAGAGCCGCAAGGGGACGTCCGCCAGCGAGCTGCACGCCACGGAAGCCAAGAAGCCTGGCACCGACAAGAATTGATCGGCGGAGGAACAGGCCCGGGGATCATTTCCTGGAATCTCCGGTGCCTTGCCCCTGAGCCAAGTCCTTGAATTCAAAGGGGCCCCGAAATGGCGTCCGGTTTTTTCGGGTAACAGGGAAACAAATACGCCCATCCCCCGACAATTTTTACATCGGACGCACTTGATGGCTGCACCGCAGCCATCTTTCAAAGGGGAATTACCATGGGTGGCCTCAAGAAGATCGTTAGCAAGGTGCTGGACGTCGTCAAGCCGTTCGTGTCCGCGGTCAACCCGCTGCTGGGCGCGGCGATGGGCTTCGCCAGCGGCCTGATGCAGGGCAAGAACCCGCTGCAGGCGCTCATGGGCGCGGCGACGGACCTGATTCCGGGTGGCGGCGCCTTGAAGAACACGGTGGGCAAGTTCGCCAGCCAGTTCCTGATGGACGGCACGGGCGGCAACAGCCTGCTGAGCGGCGCGCTCAACCTGGCCACCGGCAAGAGCAAGGTCACCGACGTGCTGGGCGACCTGATGAAGAACACGGCGAAGACGGGCCTGAGCCAGCTGGGCATGAACAACGCGGCCGAGCTGTCCGCGCAGCGCATGTCGCAGTTCCTGGTTTCGTAATATCGTCGCCGGATGACGCCCATCCCCTACGTTCCAGAGCTGCACTTCGCTCAACTGCAGGAGTGGCTGCGGTTCTGGAACGATGCCGTCACGCCAGAGACGCTTCCGCAGACGGGCTTCATCGTTCCTGGCAAGGCGGCGGGGTTCCTCTACCGGACCGACAGCTCGCTGGCCATGATTGAGACCCTGGTGGCCGCACCGGGGTTGTCCAAGGAAGAGCGGAGCGCGGCCGTCGACCTCGTGGTGGCTGCCATCTGTGAGGAGTCCACGAGGCTCGGGTTCCAATTGCTGGTGGGCTACACCCAGTTGGACGCCGTGGTGAAGCGCGCCGAGCGGCACGGCTTCATCTACGTGGAAGGTGGCTTTCACGTCATCGCCAAGCGGCTCAGGTGAGATGAAGCCTGGCGCCGACATCTTGATTCTCGGAGCCGGTGTCGTGGGTCTTTCGGCCGCGCGCCGGCTCTCTGCTTTGGGCGCGAGCGTCACGGTGCTGGACGCCGTGGACCCAGGAGGCCGGGGCTCGCGCGCCGCCGCCGGAGTCGCCATCCCGTCCGTGCGGCTGTTCGATGACCCGCTGATGCTGGCGTTCGCCCGGGCGGGCCGCGGCACGCTGGCGGAGGACCTGGCCTCGCTCCCGGGCGGCGACCAGCTCCGCCGAGGCAACGGCATCCTCCGCGTCGTCGCGGACGCGAAGGCGCGCGATGCGCTGGCGGCGAAGGCGGTGGCGGACGCGGAGGGGCTGGGCACCTGGCGGGACGCCGCGAGCCTGGTGTCGCTGGAGCCCGCGCTGGAAGGCACGCCGCTGTTCGGCGCCTTCGAGACGGACCAGGGCCACCTCGTGGACACGGATGGCTACGTCGACGCGCTCCTGAAGGCCGCGGCCCACGTGGGCGTGCGGCTGCGGCTGGGCGTGGCCGCGCGCTCCGTCTCCGAGTCCTCCACGGGGGTCGAGCTCCAGACGGAAGGGGAGACGCTCCGGGCGGACCGGCTGCTCGTGTGCGCGGGGCCCTGGTCGGCGGGCGTGGCGGGGTTGCCTTCGTTGCCGTTGAAGCCCTTGCGTGGGCAGATGCTGGTGGTGCACCAGCCGGGCTTGCACCTGACGCGCGTCGTCTCCGGGCCCTCGTACCTGGCGCCGTGGCGCTCGGGTGAAATCGTCGTGGGCGCGACGGAGGAGGACGCGGGCTTCGTGGAGCAGGTGACGCCCGCGGGCCTGCTGCACCTCAGTGCCACCGTCGCGAAGCTGGCGCCGCGTCTGCGTGACGCCCGGTTCGTCCGCGCATGGGCGGGGCTGCGTGCCGCGACGCCCGATGGAAGGCCCTACATCGGCTCATACCCGGGCACGCAGCGCACGTTCATCGCCACGGGGCTGGGGGGGCAGGGCATCCTGACGGGTGCGTATACCGGTGCCTTGCTCGCGGAGCTCGTGGCGCGGGGGCACAGCGCGGAGGTCGAGCCCTTCGCTCCAATGCGTCACCTGGGCGGCGTGGCGACGGAAGGACGCTGAGGCAGGCTCGGCCCGTCGCCGGTCGCTGACACAAGGCGCGACGCTGGAGGCTTCGTCGCCCGGCGCGCCGCGTCTGGGCGGAACGTCAGTACAGGTTCACCGGGTCGAACGGGCGGTTGAGCTTCGTCCGGGCGCGAGGCAGCACCTCATGCACCGCCTTCGCCTCACCCCGCGCGAGCGCGGCCTTCAGCGCCTCTGTCTGCTTCGGCCACGTCGTGCTCGCCTCGGCGCACCGCACCGCCTCCGGCCAGTCCGTGTGTCCAGCCGCCAGGGCCTGTCCGGCCAGGCTCTCCGCCGTCTTCAGCGGGTCTCCAATGGCGCGAGCGTGCTCCTCCGCGCGGGTGAACCAGTCCACGGCGACAGCCGGCTGCTGCTCGTCCAGGAACAGGCGTCCCAGCTCCGCGGCAATCACCTGCCGGTGGAACGAGTCGCCCAGCGCATCGGCGTTGGTGAACGCCTCGGTGAAGTGGGCCACCGCCGCGTCACGCTCGCCAGCGGCCAGCTCCAGCCCCGCCAACCGGTAGCGGTGGTGCTTGGCGAAATTCACACCCCAGCTCTCGCTGATTTTCTCGAACCGGCGCCACGTGGAGATGGCGTCGCCGTACTGGCGCGCCGTCTCCTGCAGATAGCTGGCGTTGGAGATGAGGTTGATTTTCAGGTGGGTGGCGCTGGCGTCGTGCAGGTCCCCCACGCAGCGCATGGCCTGCTTCTCCTCCACCAACGCCTTGTCCAGCTTGCGCTCCTGGAACCACGTCAGCGCGCAGACATTGCGCAGCCACCCCTCCTGGAGCGCGCGGTCCGGCGCCGTGCTGCGCTCCAGCGCGGCCAGCCCCGCGGCCACCTCCGTCCGCGCGTTGGGGAGCTGTCCGAAGCGCTTCGTCAGGGTGAGCGCGCGGAACATGTGCAGCCGCGCCACCAGCTCGGGAGGAATCCGGCACGCCAACCCCCGGGCAAACGCCTCCATCGCCGCGTCGTGTGCGCCGGTATAGACGTGGACCACGCCCATGCTGCGAGCGAACAGGGCCTTGAGCTCGTCGACCTCACCCAGGCTGGCGCGCTCAATCTCGATGGCGGGCGTGGCGAAGCCCGTGTCCAGCGTCTCCCAGGCCTGAACCACGCGAGCCGCCAACGCCGCGTCCGCGTTCGCCTCCAACACCGCCAGCCCCTGCTCGGCGGCCAGCATGGCGCCTTCGTAGTTGGTGGTGAAGAAGCAGCTCCGGACGGCGAGGATGGCGGCGGCAACCCGTGTCTCGGGCGCCTGGGCCGCGTCCACGGCGACCTGGAGATAACGGCCCTCCAGGTCCACCGGCGCCTCCAGCGCGCGCGACGACACCGGCCCGGGCGTCGGCACGCGGGGCGCGCGCATCCGGTCGCACAGCGCATCCAGGTAGGCCTGCCGCCGGGCCTCGAAGGACTCCGCGCCATGGGGCCGGCGCACGTTCCACCCGGTGAACAACAGCGTGCCCTCCAGCCCTTCCAACCGGCTCCACTCGGCGGCCCGCATCACCGCGCGCAGGCTGACCAGGTCGCACTCACCCGCGCCATGGAGCACCAGGGGCCGGCCGCTGACGCGCAGCGTCTCCATGATGGCCTTCGCGGCCACGTTGAGGACCCAGAACATCTGCTCCGACTCGCGGTGGAGGCGGCGCTCGGAGGGCGTCAGCGCCAAATCTCCGAGGTCCGGCACGCCGTCGATGGTGCCGGGAAACAGCCGGTTCCATTCGGAGGGGTGGGCGCGGGAAAGGGCGTGGACGACCTGGGGCGCGGTGGCTTCACACGCGCGAAGGACCTTCCTCAGCCCGCCGAACGCGACAGGCAGGGCCACCCCCACGTCGACTTCGATGGCGTGCGACGGCAGCGCGGCGCGCGGCGACGTCTCCACGGTGACAGCCAGCTCGCGGGGACGCGCGAAGGGGGGACTCACGGGAGGTTCCTCGGAGGGGCTCAAGGTGGGGGTGAGACACAAAAGCTGTCTCACACGCATCCTCACACCCTCTCAGGAACTGAGCAATCGGGCCTGCCCGGAAAATACCAGGTGAAACGTCATTTTCCGGGCGTGGCCGGGTGCGTCGAACACAGCGCGTGGAGATCCGTTCCCAGCGGACAACGGGAACGTCAGTCATGCGTGCCGATGTGTTGATCGCCGTGGTGGGCGCAAACCCAGTGGAAGGCGCAGGAGCACGCCACGGCGCGAGCGCGGGTGCAGCACCGGCCGCCGAAGTGCTCGGGGAGGGCCGTGGCCTCGTCGTCCTCGGGGGGCTCCGGCAGGCACCGGGGCGCCGAGCGGCCGGATTCGGCGGGCTCGCTGTCGCAGCAGCCGCGCTCCATGCAGCGGGGGCAGAGGGACAGCTCGCAGTGGGCGCACCAGTCGAACACTTCACCGGCGCTTCCGCGGCGCTCACAGCCTCCACAACTGTCGAACATGGACGACCTCCAGTCACATGCGGATGAAGGTAGAGCGGGGGTCTGACAGGCGAAGCGTCCAATCCGTCACGCTGCAGGCGCGAAGGCTTCCATCGGTGAACGCCCGGCGGGGGGAATGTGGGGCAATGAACCGTCGTGGGAGGAATCCAGCGCGCGGTTGGAACAAGCTGGAGGGCGGGCCCGTCATACCAGGGGAAGGAGCGAAGCCCATGCGCAGGCCACGGCGAATCATTGGTGTCTTCGGTTCTGGCAAGGAGGACCACGCGGAGCGGGTCGTCCCGCTGGTCCGGTGGATCGCCGAGGCGGGCTTCGACCTGCTCACGGGCGCGGGCAGCGGGGTGATGCGGACGGCGGCGGACGCGTTCGTCCAGGTGGCGTACCGGCACGGCATCTCCATGGGCATCGTCCCCGGCTCGGTGGAGGGCGGCGAGTACCGGCCCCGTCCGGGCTACCCCAACCCCAACGTGGAGCTGCCCATCTACACGCACCTGCCGCTCAGCGGAGTGCAGGGGACGGAGCCGCTCAGCCGCAATCACATCAACGTGCTCACGCCGCACGCCCTGGTGTCACTGCCCGGAGGCGCGGGCACGGTGGCCGAGGCGGCCCTGGCCCTGCGCTATGGCAAGCCCGTCATCCTCTACGGACCGCCGGAGTCGTTCCGGCGCTTCCCCACGGAGCTGGAGCGGACGGACTCCCTGGAGCGGGTGGCCGAGTTCCTCCGGGCCGCGGTGCGGGATCCGCTCCGCCTGACGGCGCCGTAGCCGCTGGAAACCGTCTAGGATGATGCGCTCGGGGGAACGGGCGGGGGCCACCCAGGCAGGGCGGGCCGCGTCGTCTCGAGTGCGCCATCATGATCAGTCCCGACCATCCGCTCGCCAGCTGGTTCCTCGTCATCGCCGGGACGCTCTTCCTGGTCGTCATCGCGCTTCCCCTGCTGCTGATGCCCCTGACGTGGGCGCGCTGGTTCGGGTGGCGGCTGCCAGAGGGGAACAATCACCTCACGGTGTACTTCGGGCGCTGCCTGGGCGCGGTGGCGCTGGCCATCATCCTCACGGCGGCCCGCTTCGTGTCACGACCGGGCCCCGCCATCTTCGACCTCATCGGCTGGGTGTGTGCGGGAATGGTGGTCGTCCACACCTGGGGCGCCCTGAAGAAGGCGCAGCCGGTGTCGGAGACGGTGGAGATTGGCTTCTATGCGGTGGTAGGCGTGCTGGCCATGTGGATCCGCTTCAACGCCCTGGGCTGAGCGCATGGCCATGTCTCCGGTGGACATCGACCCCATCCTCGCGACGTTGGCGCCCTACATCCCCGGCGCCGTGCTCCGGCGTCTGGAGCACACGGAGGCGCACGCGCTGCCGCTCGTGGAGCCGGTGCGAGGCGCCATCCTCCTGCTGGACATCGCGGGCTTCACGCCCATCGTCGTCAGCCTGAGCGGCGCGGGGCCCCGGGGCATCGATGCGCTCCAGCGGCTCCTGACGAGCTACTACACGGAGATGATCGACGTCGTGAAGGACCACGGCGGCGACATCTACCAGTTCGCCGGTGACTCCATCCTGGCCTGCTTCGAGGTGGAGCCGGGCCTGGACGCCAGCGGCGCGGTGCAGCGCGCGGCCCGGTGTGCGTTGGACGTCCAGCAGCGGCTGTCCCGCTTCGCGCACCTGGAGCTGCTGGGTCAGCGCTTCAGCGTGTCGTCGCGCATCGGCATCGGGTTCGGCGAGGCCCACCGGGTGGTGCTGGGCGCCACGGGGATGTGGATGCACCCCGCGCTCATCGGCCAGCCGCTGGCGCAGGCGGTGGCGGCGGAGAAGCGGGCCACGGTGGGGGAGGTGCTCCTCAGCCCGGAGGCGTGGGCCCTGCTGCCGGAGCCGGCCCGTCAAGGCGAGGCCCGCGGCGACGCGTACCACCTGGCGCCCACCGCGCCGTTGCGCGTGCCTCCCGCGCCCGCCTTCGTGTTGCCCGCGGGGCCGGAGCTGGTGGCCCGGTGCTCGCTGCTGCTGCACCCGGTGCTCTTCACGAAAATCACGACGGCGCACCAGGAGTTCAGCGGCGACTTCCGCGACGTCACCTGCTTCTTCCTCCGCTTCGACAGCCAGCGCGCGTCCGCGCGGCCAGAGGACTTCACCCGCGAGCTGAACGCCTTCTACGAATACGTCCAGCGGGAGAGCGCGCACCACGGCGGCGTGTTGCTGATGACGGACTTCACCGACAAGGGGAACGTCCTCTACGTCATCTTCGGCGCGCCCACGGCCTTGCAGAGCAAGGAGGTGCTGGCCTGCCGGCTCGCGTGCAAGCTGATGCGGGAGCGGGAGTCCTTCCCCTTCGTCGCGTCGCTGCAGATTGGCATCGCCACCGGTCCGGCCTACTTCGGCGACATGGGCTCGCCCTGGCGCAAGGGCTACTCCGCGCTGGGCGAGGTGGTGAACATGGCCGCCCGCCTGATGACGCACGGGCAGGGCAGCGGCATCCACATCGACGCGCAGACGGAGCGCAAGCTGCACCAGGGCGGCTTCGACACCGCGTTCGTGGAGGATGCGCGGCTCAAGGGCGTGTCGCGCGCGGTGCCCGTCTACCGGCTGTCGGCGGAGGTCCGCCGCAGCCTGTTCCTCAAGGGCAAGGGCGACATCGTCGGCCGGCAGCACGAGGTGGAGGCGCTGCGCCAGGCCGTCGACGAATCGCTGCGGGGCCACGGCCGCATCTGCGTGGTGTCGGGCGAAGCGGGCATCGGCAAGTCGCGGCTGGGCGCGAAGGTGGTGGAGGTGGCGGAGGCGCGAGGGGCCCACAGCCTCTACGGCATCTGCTACTCGTACGAGATGTTCACGCCCTTCTTCCCGTGGAAGGAGGTGCTGGTCCAGCTCTTCGGCCTGCACGAAGGCGACGACGTGGAGACGCAGTTGTCCCGGCTGCGCCAGGGCTTCGCGGGCCTGGAGGACACGGGGCCGGAGTGGATCCCCGTGCTCGCGGGCATCCTGGGGCTGCCCGTGGAGGAGTCACCCCTCACGCGCGACCTGGATGCCCGGCGCAAGAACCAGAAGCTCTTCCAGGTCATCCTCCAGCTCCTGGAGAAGCTGTCGCGCCAGACGCCGGTGCTGCTCTTCTTCGAGGACCTGCACTGGGCCGACAACATCTCCGTGGACCTCATCGAGTACGTCGCCGCGCGGCTGTCTCCGCTGCGGGTGACGCTGCTGGTGACGATGCGGCCGGGCGAGCACCTCAAGAGCCTCAAGGGGCTGCCCGGGCTGCGGTGGTTGGACCTGTCCAGCCTGGATGACGAGGACACGCGGGCGCTGCTGCGGCTGCACCTGCGCATGGAGACGCCGGACACGGCGCTGGAGGATTTGCTGCTGGCCAAGGTGCAGGGCAACCCGTTCTTCACCGAGTCCATCGTCCAGGGCATGGTGGAGAAGGGCTACCTGGGGCCGGTGGCGCCGGGCGCGGAGCGGCTGGAGCTCAAGCGCAGCCTGCAGGGGCTGGAGCTGCCGGACTCCATCCAGGACGTGGTGCTGACGCGCATCGACCTGCTCACGGAGACGGAGAAGCTGGTGGTGCGCGTGGCCTCCGTCGTGGGCCGCATCTTCACGCTGGAGGCGGTGGCCGCGCTGGCGCCCGGCTCGGTGTCCCCGGAGCGGATTCGCGAGGCCATCGACACGCTGACGCGGCTGGGGCTCATCCTCCTGGAGCTGGAGGAGCCGTTCACCTGCATCTTCAAGCACATCGTCATCCGCGACGTCGCGTACACCACGCTGCTGGTGTCCGCGCGCGAGGACCTGCACCGGCGCATGGCGCGCTTCATCGAGGCCCGCGCGGGGGACAATCCCGTCAAGTCGGCGGGAATTCTTGCCTACCACTCGCTGGCGGGGAACGACGAGGTGAAGGGCCTGGAGTACACGCTGATGGCGGCGCGCAGCGCGCGCGAGCAGTACGCCAACGACGACGCCGTCCACCACTACAACCGGGCCATGGAGATTCTGGGGGGCACCGTCGCGCTGGACCCGGAGGAGGTCCTGCAAAAGACGCGCGTCGTGATGAAGGAGCTGGCGGAGACCCTGCTCAGCGCGGGCAACTACGCGGGCGCCATCCTCATGTTCGAGCAGTGCCTGGCGGACGAGGAGCAGGTGCCGCGCCGCGCGGAGATTCACCTGGGCCTGGGCCGGGCCCACCAGGAGAAGGGCGAGTCGAAGCGCGCCATCCAGGAGCTGGAGACGGCGCTGGAGCTCATGGGGCGCATGATGCCGCGGAGCATGGCGGCGCTGGTGCTGCGCGCGGTGCTGGCCATGGGGCTGCACCTGCTCTACGGCCTGTTCCCCTGGCTGGTGCGGCCGCTGGGCGCGCGCCTGCCGCTGTACCTGAAGCAGCTGTCCACGCTCATCTCGCTCATCAAAATCTACTACTTCGCGGACATCGGGAAGCTCACCTGGGCCACGCTGGTGGCCACGACGATGGCGGAGCGCTCGCGCAGCGAGTACGGCCTGAGCCTGGCGACCAGCTACTACGGCTCCCTGCTGTTCGGCTCGGGGCTGGTGGGGCGCTCGGGGCACTGGTGCCAGCGCGCGCTGGTGCATGCGCGGCGCTCACGGGATACGGCGGCGGAGGGCGTGGCGCTGAGCCGGCTGGCCACGCAGGCCATCTTCACCAACGCGCAGGCCCGCGCCACGGAGTACGGCGAGCAGGCCGTGGCGCTGCTGCGGCAGGTGGGGGACATGTGGGAGGTGCAGACGGGCCTGATGATGCTGGCCACCAGCCAGTTCCTGGCCTCGCGCTTCGAGGACGCCGAGCGGGCCTTCCGGGAGATGGGCCGCGTGGGCGTGGAGCTCAACGCGCTGATGCACCAGGGCTGGTCGCACGCGTGGGTCCCCATGTGCCGCTACCTGCGGGGCGATGGGGACGTGGGCGAGCTGTGCGCGGAGCTGGAGGAGGGCCTGCGCATCAGCATCGACGTGCAGGACCTGGCCAACCAGTGCGCCAGCCTGAATCACCTGGTCAACGTGGCGGTGCGCGAGCACCAGGTGGAGGAAGCGGCGCTGATGGCGGTGCGCGCCGACGAGGCGCTGTGGCGCTACCACGTGCTGGTGCCCTTCCTCCAGATTGGCCTCGTGGACGCGGCGGAGGGCGCGCTCTTCGCGCTGGAGCAGGGCGCCGTCTCCGTGCCGCGCGAGCAGCTGTGGGCCCTCTACCGCCGCTGCGCGCTCAAGGCGCGGGCCCTGGGGGTGCTCTATCCGTACCTGCGCGGCCCGGCCATGCGGGTGATGGCGCGCGCGAAGGCCCTCAAGCGGGGCGCGAAGGCCGCGGAGCCGCTGTTCGACCGCGCGCTCGAGGTGCTGGAGGCCACGCCCAACCGCTGGGAGACGGGCGTGGCCTACCTGGACGCGGCGGCGGCGTTGCCGCACCGGCGCACGGCGCTGCTGGCCCGTGCGCGTGACATCTTCACCGCCATTGACGCGCGGGCGGAGCTGCGGCGGGTGGAGCGGCTGGAGTCCGGCCCCCAGGACGCCGCGCCGCGCCTGGCCGCGGCGGCGCTCACGTGAGCCGCTGCGGCTGGAGGCCGAGCTGGGCCATCTGCTGCGTGTCCCAATATTCCAGGGCGTCCTGCCCGGCGATGTAGCGGCGCGCCGTGTTCTTCAGCGGGTTTCGGATGCTCACGATTTCGGGCCCGGAGAAGAGGATGGTCTGCTTGTACCGGGGCATGTCGCTCATCGTCAGCTTGGACCAGTAGTGGCGGGCGATGTTGGGCAGGCTGCCGAGCTGCGCGCAGAGCCGGTGGAAGTGCTCCACCACCTCTGACGTGTGCAGGTGCTTGGGCTGGTGGCAGAGCGTGTAGCCGTCATAGTCGCGGCTCAAGGTGCCCGGCAGCAGGCGGTGCTCCGCCTGGAGTTCGCGGAAGAAGGGCGTCTCCGGGTAGGGGCAGACGATGCCCAGGAAGGTGACGGAGAAGTACTGGAGGTCGGAGAGGTACTCGGGGAGCTTCACCAGGTAGTCGTTGGTGTCTCCGTCCGAGCCCACGATGAGGCCGAAGGACAGCAGGATGCCGGCGGAGAAGACGCGGCGGATGACGGCGTCCACTTCGCTCAGCTTGTTCTGGCCCTTGTTCATGGCCTTGATGGAGTCGGGGTTGAGGGACTCCAGGCCGGTGTAGACGTAGCGGCAGCCCGCCTTGGCCATCAGCTTCACCAGCGACTCGTCCTTGAGGACGTTGAAGGTGAGGGCGCAGCCCCAGGTCTTCTTGAGGGGAATCAGGGCCTCGCACAGCTCGCGCAGGTACTTCGGTGAGCCCCCGAGGTTGTTGTCCAGGAACATGAAGGCGTCATCCATCAGCCCCATGAAGTTGGGGTTCCAGCGCATGTGCCGTTGGATTTCGTCGATGACGTGGGCGACGGGGCGGTAGCGGTAGCGCTCGTTGCCGGTGAGGACGCAGAAGTTGCAGGAGAAGGGGCAGCCGCGCGAGGCCTCGATGCCGGGCAGGCGCAGCTTGTTGTGGGTGAAGTCGATGAGCTCGTAGCGGTAGGGCCGGATGGCGGCGGGGCCCAGCGGCGGGCGCTGGTAGCGCGGCTGGAGCTGGCCCTTCTCGAAGTCCTCGATGAGCGCGGGCACGTTGGCCTCGGGCTCGCCGGTGATGACGGCGTCGAAGTACTGCTGGGCGTCGTCGGGGAAGTAGCTGGCGTGCCGGCCGCCGGCGACCGTCGTCATGCCGCGCTGGCGGAAGAGGGTGGAGAGCACCTTGGTGTGCTCGTAGTAGGAGTGCAGATAGGAGAAGAAGACGAGGTCCCAGTGGCGGTCCAGGGGGAGGTCGCACTCCTTCTCGTTGAAGATCTCCACCTCCGCGTGCGCGGGGCACAGGCCGGCGATGAGCTCCGGCACGGAGGACTGCATGATGGAGGGCTCTTTGAGGCGCAGCCGGGTGGGGTGCGTGTACGTGGCGATGACAGCAATCCGCATGCGATGACGTGGCTCCAGGACGAGGCGGCGCGGCCACGTTCCGGCAAGGAGCACTTGTCACCTGGTTCGGCTCCCCCGGCCTGGCCGTGAAAGCAGAATCCCCCTGTTTCACGCTTCACGCAAAATGACAGCGGCTCGGCGCGTCCGTGTTCGTGGTTTCCAGACTGTCGTGTTTCGCGAGCGACCCACCGTGCCCTCGGCTTCGTCACACCGTGTGCATGGAGTTTCAATGGGTGGGTCATTATCTAGTCAGGGTCCGCTTGCCGACCCACCCCGGCTTGGGCTGGTTGCACCCCGTCCCCTCATCCGCCGAGCGCCCCCCATGTCTGTCAGTACCTGGAACATCGACGCAGCCCACTCGTCTGTCCTCTTCGTTTCGCGCCACATGGTGGTGGCGCGCGTCCACGGCCGCTTCGAGCGCTTCTCTGGAACCCTCCGCGTGAATCCCGAGCAGCCCACTCAGGGTGAAGTCGAGATGTCCGTGGAAACGGCGAGCATCTACACCGGCGCGCCAGACCGGGATGCGCACCTGCGTTCTCCGGATTTCCTCGACGCCGAGGCTTCGCCCACCATCACCTTCCGCAGCACCCGGGTTGAACCCGTGGGCGGCGCCAGCTTCCGGCTCATGGGCGACCTCACCATCCGCAACGTCACGCAGTCGGTGGCCTTCGACGCCCGCCACACCGCCACGTCGAAGGACCCCTGGGGCAACATGCGGCTCATCTACTCGGCGCGCACCACCATCAATCGCACCGACTACGGCATTCGCTGGAACAAGACGCTCGACAATGGTGGCTGGCTCGTCGGTGAGAAGATTGACCTCGAGCTCGACATCCAGGCCATTCCCGCGACGGCCTGAGCCGCGCTCAAGGCGCGGGCATGAAGTCCGCGTACACGGCGGCGTGGTCCGACCCGCCATAGCCGCCTCGCGGGTCCCTCGCCGTGCGGAACGAGCCAGGCACATACGAACCCCCGCCGCGCGCCAGGTACAGGTGGTCAATGGCCTGGAGGTCGCCGTAGTAGGCATACGTCCACGTCTCGCTGTCCGGCCGGTCGCTGGCGACGCGCAGCAGCGCGCCGTCGCGCTCCACCTCGGTGATGGGCTCTGAGCCCGGCACGTCGTTGAGGTCTCCCCCCAGGACGACCAGCGCGTCTGGCGCCGCCTGTGCCGCGCCCGCGACGATGTCCCGCGTCGCCACGGCCTCGGCGAAGCGGCGCCCGGGGTCGTCGTTGGACTTGGAGCGGAAGTGCGCGGAGAAGACGATGACCTTCCTCCCGGCCACGTCCAGGTGGACCTCCAGCAGCTCGCGGGAGAACCGGGTGGCGGAGCCATCCGGGCGCCACAGCGTGCGTTCCCGATGCCCGCGCACGTCGGTGATGGGGTGAACGGAGAGGACCGCCACGTCCACGGACGCCGGGGCGCCCGTCTCGCCCAGCTCCGAATAGCCGAAGCGGGGAAGCCGTGACGTCAGCGCGTCGAGCGAGGCCTGGGTCTCCACCTCCGCCAGCAGCACCACGTCGGCGTTCAGTCGCGAGATGGCGGACGCGAGCCGGTCCGCCTGGAGGCCGAACTCAGACGGGGTGGGCAGCGCCTCGTAGTGGTTGCCGCCGCACTCGCCCGAGTCACACACCGTGTCGAAGAGCCGCTGAACGTTGAACGCCGCGATGCGCACGCTGCCTTCGACCGCGGTGTCGGGTGGCTGCGGCGGCACACAGGCCGCCCCGACACACAGTTCCTCGGGGCCGGGCCCCGGTGGCATCTCACGCCCCTCGCAGGCGGACAGGGACAAGAGGGTGGCCAGCAGGGCAGCGGCGCGGAGGCGCTCGCGGTCCCGCGACGCAGGAGGAAGGGGGCGTGACATGGGGCCGCGAGACTACTCCATCGCGGGCGGGCAGGCGGGGTGCCGCGTCGCTGGCAGGCGCCCCGGATTCCCGCGCATTGCTTCCTGCTGGGCGCTACGGCATGAAAGCGCCCGGCGGCGGGGTTCGAGCCCGCCGCACGGACTGTGTGCGGAGGGGAGTGCGCGGCATGGTGTTCGAAATCCTGATTGGCGCCGCGGTGATGACGCTCATCACCGTGCTCTTCACCGGGCCCGGCATGTGGAGTTCCACCTGGGGCTACCGGAAGCGGGAGGGCCAGGACGCGCCGAAGTCCCCCGACGCGGAGCGCAAGGAGCCGTAGTCCCCCCGCGCGCCCGGCGTCACTGGCAGATGCCGGGGCAGTCCGTGGCCCCCGAGCCAGGCGAGCAGGCGTCCAGCGGGTCGTCCACGCACCGCGTCCCCGCCGACACGCAGCCGCCATAGAACCCGCCGCAGCATCCGACGTACCCCTGGGGCACGTCGCACGGCGTCGCGAAGCTCCGGCACTCAGCGTCGCCCGAGGCGGGCCTGGCGAACACCCGCACCTGGGCGCAGGCGTCGCCGTCATCGTCGGAGCCTCCGCTGCAAGCGGTGAGCAGCAGCGGGGCCATGATGGCGAGCGCGGCCTTCATTCGTCGGTCCATGTCCGCTATCTGGCCAGGACTGGCGCGCGCGTCCAGTCCCCCGCACCGGAGGTGTCGGGGGATGAAACGTGGGGCGCGCGTCACTCCACCAGCAGCCGCTTCACCGGTGCGGGGTCCACCGCGACCATCAGCGGCCGGGTGAAGTTGCTGAACGACACCAGCGCCTGACCGGGTGCCAGCCGCGACACCCGGTTCCAGAGGCTCTCGTCGATGCTGCCCACCGACTTCTGCATGCGGGCGATGACGGAGCTGTCGGCGATTTTGTGGATGACGAAGTTGTTGATGAGCCCCAGCACCTCGTTGGGCAGGTGCTGTGGAAGCTGGGTGACGAAGACGAGCCCCATCCACCGCTTGCGGCCCCGCTTGGCGATCTTCGCCACCTGCTCGAAGAGCACGGGCATCTGGGCGATGCGGCTGGCGGAGAGGAACTCGTGGGCCTCTTCGATGATGATGAGGACCGGCGTGACGGCGGAGTTCTTCTCCCGGGCCCGCTGGTATCGCGCTTCCTGCGCGTCCTGGAGGCCTCGCAGGATGTCGGCGATGACCAGGTTGTTGAGCTGCGGCGAGTCCGTGTCCGACAGGTCGATGACGGAGACCCGGCCGGGCTTGAGCATGGACTCGTAGGCCACGCCCTGCGCGTTGCTGACGTCGAAGATGCCCAGGCGCTTGAGTCCCCGCAGCTTGCTGGACAGGGTCCTCCAGCTCACCGAGTGACGGCTCGGGTTGGCCCTGACTCGGCCGATGACATTGCCGAAGTTGCTCTGGAACTCAGTCTGGAGGACACCGCCGCGGTGGCGTGGCTTGGACGCGTCCTCGGCTTCTTCGTCGTGCTCGTCGCTCTCTTCGGAGGGGGCTGCCTGCTTTCGGGCCGAGGTCTGGGACTTCTTCTCGGGTGCATCCGTCTTTCCCTCGTTGCTGAGGCTGTAGATGTATGCGCTGACCACGTCCAGCACATGGTCGATGGTCATGTGCGGATAGCCCGTCGACAGCTCATCCACTTCCAGCGCCTCGCCGCGCTCGTCTTCCGTCTTCGGATAGATTTTGAAGTCTTCAAGCAGTTGCTTGGTGACGTCGTAGGCCTTGAGGAAGCGCTCCTGCTGTGCGTCTGTCAGGTTGAGAATCTCCGCGAGCGCGTAAGGGGACAGGCTGGAGAACTTCAACGAGAAGATGCGGCTGTTCCGGTGCTGTTCGTTGAGGCTTTCGCGTCCGATGAGGTGGTGGATGTGGAGATCCTTGACGCCCTCGGCCCGTTGGCCGCGCCGCTTCAGCGCCTCGAGCATGGCGGCCTGGTCCGTGGGCTTGTCCACGTGCGTGTATTCCCCCTCCACATCGAAGACGATGGTGGCGATGCCTTCCTGCTGCGCCCGGTGGATGAGCGTGGCGACCGTGGTCGACTTGCCTCCACCTGTCGTCCCGATGATGCCCGTGTGGCGCGGGAGGATGGACTTGTCGCGGGGGTTGAGCCGGGCCTCCATCTTCTCGTAGCCCACGACGAGCCCCAGGCACAAATCTCCGCTGGTGCCCAGCACCCGCGTGCTCTCCGCCTCGTCGAGCAGGAAGACGGGGCTCTGCGGGCGAGGCCGGAAGCGCGGCGGCTTCAACGCCCCATCGACTTCTTCGCCGACAATCTCTATCTCCGCGCGCCCGTGGTAGTCGAAGGTGTACGCCAGCTTCTTGCCATGCGTGACGACGCCAATGGCCATGGTGGAGTTGGCGGGCACGGCGTTGGGTTCAGCGAAGGGCCCTCGCACCACCACGCCGAGATAGGCGCGCTGGTCCTCCCGGGATTTCACCCGGACCAAGGTCTGGGAGGCGAGTTGATGCAGGTCTTCGCGCGTCAGCAGGACGGTGATGAGGTTGTCCTGGCTGGCCGACACGTCGAAGTGGGTGAAGCCCACCGCCGTTTCCAATTCGGGGTCCAACTGGGCGTTGGCCTTGACCTGCTGCTTGAGCGCGTCCAACGCCTGGAGGGTCTCCGCCGGCGTCTGCTGGAAGGTCCTTTCGGACGGTGCCTGGGCGGGCGGTGCGGGCAGGGGCGCCCGGCCGTTCATCACTGGCGTGGATTGCGTGGGCGAGCCTCGTTGCTGGCCATTCACGCCGGGGGGAGGCCGGGCCACGCCACGCGCGGGGCCCGGAGGTGGCGCCCTCCCCGGGCCATTCATGGGGCTGCCTCCTGGTGGGGGAGACGACATCGCGCGTGCCCCCTGCGCCGCCGAGGACGGTCTGCCATTCGGTGGCGCGGCTCCCTCCGGTGCACCGCTGCCCGGTGGCGCACTCCGGCCCTCCGCGGTCTCCTGTCTCGATGCGGACCTGCCCGCTGCCTGCGTGGCGTGGGGCGCGGGGCCCCGGAACGTCCCTGCCGCGGAAGAGCGCTGCCCCCTACCGTCATCAGCCATGCTCATTCTCCTCCTACCTGCTCTTGATCCGGTCGGTGAAGTACTCGAGGTTGGCCCCCGCCTGGGCGTACGCGTCATGGACCAGCCCCAGGAAGCCGTCCTCGCCGAAGGCGCTGCGGCACGCGGTCTCCGCCACGTCGAGGAGCATCGGGAAGCCCCGCTCCGGACGGAGGATGCTGTCGGCCATGGCCAAACGCACCGCGAAGTCGACGTGCTCCCGGTGCGCATAGAACGTGAGTGGCGGCGTGCGCTCGGACGCGCGGAACACACCACACACGACGTTCGGGCAGCACTCGTCCACGAAGGCCTTCGCCAGCCGTGAGCTGTCGCCCTCGTATTCCCACCGGTTGACGACACGCTCACCGAAGCCCGCCAGCGTATCGATGATGATGTACTCGCCCGCGCGCAGCGCGTAGCCCAGCGTCAGGTGACCCCGTTGCTCCATCTCGCTGGTGACGAAGACGAACTTCTGGTGCCGCTGGATGAGTTGCCGGAGCAGGGCCAGCGCGGCCACCAGCAGACTCCGGTAGCCGGAGCCGGACAGCAGCTCGAAAGCGCAGGGATTTCCATGCCCGATGCGCCACTCCGCGGTGGCCTTCTCGACGAGGACTGCCCGTTCGGCATATGTCCGGATGCCACGCCGAGCCAACTTCGACAGCGTGTCATGCCGCGGGCCCGCGGCACGGCGCATCCGGTGGTTGATGCTGGCGATGGCTTCCTGCACGGGGTCGGCGTTCTTCTGCGTCATCTCCTTGCGAAACAGGCGCTGGGAGAAGGTGCCCGACGTGCCTCCGTAGCTCACCAGGGCGATGCCGAGCTGGGTGATGCCCAAGGGCAGGCTTTCGTGGCTGGTCGTGTTGCCATAGACCGCCTCGACCCGTCCCGTGAAGAGCAGTCCGTTGTGGAGGGTCTCCAGTTGGTCCGCCGTGGTCTGGTAGACGCCGGAGCCAGCCGGCGCGCCCGGCCGCGTGGCGATGATGGGGAACACCTCGTCGCGGATGAGGGCTCGGGCGCGTCCCTCCTTGTCGACGGCGCCGGAAATCTCAGACCGGAACCGGTCCATGATGTCCTCGATGTCGAACCCCTGTGACCAGGTGTCGATGTCGAGCGTCCTCCCCAGGTCCTCGCCAAAGGCTTTGCGGAAGTCGTCGTCGCCCACGAGCTCTGCGTCGCCCTCGAAGGGGAAACCACCAGCCATGCCTGCCTCCCTGCTTCACCGATGAAATTCGACCACTGAACCCGCCTGGAGCCGCTCACGACGCGTGAGCATCCGGGCATAGGTCCGCGCTTGTGACAAAGGCAGCCCGAACCGTGCGGCGAGCCGGGCTGGACCTCGCTCCAAATCCGACTCCTTGAGGAATGGATACGCGACGTCGGCGGGCGCCAGCAGCTCGAACGCGAGCCGGTCCGCGCGCCACTCCGCGTGCGCCACGCTGCCGGACTGGATGACGCCCTCGGCGTCCCGGTCCATCAGCTTCACCTGGATGCCAATGGGAAGCTGGTCCAGCGCGAGCGCGAGCTGCTCCGCGAGGGTCGGGGGGCGCATCGCGTCGAGCACCGCCATGAACGACGCGCCATACTTCTTGAGCACACACGCCCGCGGCATCATGTGGTCGAGCACGAAGTGGGAGACCTCGTGCGCCAGGGTGAAGCGCTGGTCGTCTTCACTGTCATTGCTGTCGCGAAACAGCATGCCGTGGCCCTTGTTGGCGACCATGCAGCCACGGAACCGGCGCGGCGTCGCGGGGACTGAATGGTCGATTCGCATTCGGGTGAGCCAGCTCGCGACAGACGCGGACGTCAGCCCTTTCAGGACCACCATCGTCACGACTTGGGACAACGCCCTTCCGGCGTCACGCGCGAGGTTCCGGGGGAACGACGTGGGAGGCGGGAGCCCGGAGGCCGCCACCGCCTCCCTCAACCAGGGTTCGGTCATGTCTGGGGCTCGTCGTCCTTCTCGCGGTCCTGGGCCGCCATCAGCATGCCGCCCTGTTGCGCCGAGCCGTCCGCGGAAGACCCCTGGAAGACCTCCACCACCCTCAGCCGTCCCAGCACCTGGAGCAGCAGGTAGTCATCCACGCCGTGCCGCTCCGCGATAGCGGTCGTCTGCTCGTTGAAGTGCTCGCCTTCCGGACGGCGGCACAACGCCAGCCAGTTCAGCGTCTCCACCGAGCAGCCCAGCTCCTTGGCCAGTCCCTCTTCGGACATGCCTTCGAGCTGTCGGTACTTGTCGAACGCATGGCCCAACATCCAGGCTTCGCTCTTGCTGCGCCGGGCCGCCAGCTCGAGCCATTCAGGATTCGTCATCGGAATCCTCCTTTCCAATGCGCGCCAATCGCTTCATGAGCCGGTCCCGGTGCCGCTTCACCTCGCGCTGTTGCTCCACCTTCGGCAAGGCGCCCAGTCCGAGCACCTTCCCCAGTTCGGGAGTGCTGCTCTCGCCCTGGAGTACGAGCCCCAGGAACTTGCGCTCCTCCGTGCGGAAGTTGATTTGCTCGAGTTTCTTCACGGCGAGGCTGGCCTCCACGGATAGCTCCATGACCTCTTTCGGAGCCGGCGCGCGAAGTGCGAATACCCCGCCAAATTTCTCTTCTCTCCGGACTCGCGCCTGGCTGGAGCGCTGCCGGTCCATGGCCCGTCGCTTGGCCGTATGCGTCAAGTACGTGGACAGCTTGGCGCGTTGGCGGTCATAGCGCAGGGGGTTGCGCAGGTAGTCGAGCACCGCATCAACCGCCGAATCGTAGGCCTCGTCGCCCTGGCAGCTCATCTCATACCGCAGGACTCTCAGGATGGGGTCCATGAACACTCGGAACACATCCTGTGAAGCCAGCGGGTCGTCTTGAATGACCCGCTCGTGCAGCTTCAGCTCCACTTCCCATGTTGGAAAGCTCATCCCCTCACCTCGCCGGGAGACCTGCCCCGTTCTCGGTTTGAATGCGTTGGTGTGTGCTCCTTCGGAACCGATGCCACGAGTTCGACGCAAAGGGCGCTTCGCATTACCGCGCGAGGTTGTCAGTGATTGGGGGGAGTGTCTGTACCTCCCAGGTGGTATGCCCAAAAAATCAAATAAATGGAAGGGGAGGGGGGCGGCACGGCGCGCCACCCATGCCCATACCACTGGGGTGGTAAAGACAGCCCCGGGTCCTGATTGCATCCTTCCCGGCGGATGCAGGTGTTGAGTGGCGCCACCCAGGGCGGCTCGGGGGGACGTTCCGGGAGTGCCACCGACGCGGGGAGCGCCATCAGGCGCGGCAGCGCGCTTCTTCGGGAGACGGGGCAGGGGGCTGCCCGGTTCCGGACGCGGGTGCTGCCGGGGCGAGGTGCTGGCGCCGGGCGGCCTGGAGCATGAGGCCGCCCGGCGTTCAGCGTTCGGCGCGAGGTGGAGGTGCGATCAATCCCCACCTCGGTGAAGCGTCTCAGCAGCCCAGGTTGGCGCCAGGGCTCACGCCCAGCATGCTGGTGAAGCGCTGATAGTTGTCGATGCGGCTCTGCACCTGGCCCGGGTTGCCACCATTGCACTCCAGCGCGCCATTGATGGTGCGGATGGTCTCACCAAAGCCGCGGCCGTCGACCATGGCGCGGTGCGCGGACATGGTGCCGGCGCCGGCCTGCGTGGTCCAGAACCAGAACGCGGAGCGCCACGCGGCGTTGGGGTCCTGGGCCAGCAGGTCCGGGTTGGTGTGGAGCGGCAGCCCCAGCGCGGTGCCCGCGGCGCAGTAGTTGCCGTTCCAGGACAACTGGATGGGCCCACGTCCGTAGTACTTCTTGCCCGCGACGCAGTTGCAGCCCGGCGGGCCCCATGAGCCGCAGTAGTCACCGCGATTGATCTCCTCGACGTACACGTAGTTCCCCGTCTCATGGGCCGTGTTGGCGAAGAAGGCCGCCACCTCGCGCTTGCGCGTCTCCAGCGAGCCCGTGTTGGCGAAGGCCGGGAAGCTGTTCGCGGCGGCGATGAGGCTGCTGTACGTGTAGAAGGGGTTCCGGTTCGGGAACATGGCGTTGAACGTGGACTCGCTCAGGATGGCCGCCAGGCCCGTGCCGGGGTTGCCTCCGCCTCCGTCGATGCGGTCAAACGTCCAGCGCTGGTTCGTGCGCTGCTCGTAGGGGTACTGCACCAGCTCCGTGCCGTTGGCCGTGCTGCCCCAGTACACGTCAATGGCCATGTCCGTGTGACGCGCGCGGATGCTGAACTCGCTGCCCACCTCCTTCACGAAGCGGAACTGCTGGTTCGCTCCGCCGCCATAGCTCCACTGGTGGACCAGCGCGTTCGCCGCGGTGCTGACCTCCTTGATGTCGAGCGCCTTGTTGCTGTTCACGTTGATGATGCTGAAGTAGCCCCCGGACGTGGGCGTGACCCGGAAGCGCTGCGCGTTGGTGCCGTTGCAATCCCATTGCTGCACCTTGGCGCCGTCCGCCGTGCTCGACGAGGCGACGTCGATGCACTTGTTCGTCATCACCGAACGGATGACGTAGGTGCCTTCGGTGATGGTGTCGACGATGGCGGCAGCTTCCACCTGGCCCACCGGTTCGAGGGCGGCGGGCGCTGGCTCGGCGCCACCACAGCCTCCCAGGGCGCTCAGGCCCCCACAGATTCCCAGCAGGGCCAGACTGCGTGACACGAACTTGCCGGACATGCTTGTGCTCCTTGCGGTCGAGGGTTTCTCGGGCGCTCCACGCCTGCGGCGGGCGGAGGCCTTGGCTCCGGGGGACCGGAGCCGCAAGGACTGTACGGCAAACGGTAAATCATGAATAACTGGACAGTGGCGCAGGGCGCGAAGCGTTGAGCAGCGGACGCGCCGCGGCGGCTCAGGCTTGCGGCTGCGCGGCCGGGACGGGGGTCGGCAGCAGCGCGTCCGGGAGCTCGTCTTCCACGCCACGCACGCGCGGAGAGGACCAGGTCAGCAGGACGCAGCCCGCCAGCATGATGCCCAGGGCGACGTAGAGCAGGGCGATGCCGCGGCCCGGTCCGGTGCCCAGCACCTGGCCGAAGGTGCTGGCCAGGGCGCCGTCTTGCGCCATCCAGGGGTCGAAGAGCTTGTCCGTCAACGGACCCGCGAGCAGCGCCGCGATGGGCGGGGCAATCAAGGCGAGCATCCGGCGCGTGGAGAACACACGCCCCTGGATGGCGGGAGGCACCTTGCTCTGCCAGATGGCCTGCGAGCAGCCCATGGCCACCGGGGCGGTGAACATGAACACGAAGGCGGCGCACGCGACGACGAACACGCTGGCGGGGAGCGCCGCGGCCAGCAAGGCCAGGCCCGCGACGAGCTCCGCGCCCAGCACGCCGAAGATGCGCCGCTTCGGGCCTCCCCAGACGCCCATGGTGATTCCGCCCGCCACCATGCCGACGCCGGAGCAGGACACCACCAGGCCCAGCGTCGCCGGGTCCGTGAAGCTCAGCACCAACGGGGTGATGAGCACCGTCACCAACACGGAGACCAGGTTGACGGCGGAGCTGAAGGCCAGCAGGCCCAGCAGGCCGGGCCGCTCACGGATGAAGCGCCAGCCCAGCGCGATGTCCGTCCACAGGGACTTCCTGGCCTCGCGCTGCCCGGCCTCGGGCTGGGGGATGCGCACGCTCAGCAGCGTCGCCAACGCGAAGAGGAAGGTCGCCAGGTCGATGAGCAGCACGCCTTGCAAGCCAATGCTCACCACCAGCACGCCCGCCAGCGCGGGGCCCAGGAGCTGGCCCGCGCTCATGGCCAGCTCCACCATGCCGTTGGCCCGGCCCAGGTTCTGCTTGGAGACCAGCAGGGGCGTGGTCGTGGAGAAGGCCAGGATGCGGAAGGTGCTGAAGGCGGCGCTCAAGGCCAGCGGCGGATAGAAGTGCCAGTTTTGAAGGGCCCACAGCCCGGCGCGATCCGCCGCGACCAGGCACCACATCAACCCAATGGCCGTCATCGCGCCCAGGTCCGCCAGCAACATCACCCGCTGGCGGTTGCGGCGGTCCACCATGGAGCCCGCGACGGGCGCGAGCAGCACCATCGGGAGGAACCCGAAGAAGGACGCCAGCGAGTACTCCGTGACGGAGTCGCTGTTCTGGTAGACGAAGACGCCCACCGAGAACTGGGTGAGCCCCGTCCCCAGTGACGAGACGAGCTGACCCAACCAGATGAGACTGAAGACCCGGGCAGGGTGTGTGACGACGTTCCTGCTTGAGAATGCCATGCCGTCAGCGGGCCTTCCGCGGACATGCGCCGCTCTGTGTCAGATGCATCGCTAGAGTCTTCGTGAGCACGGCCAGGACGTCCATCCGGAGGCCGCGTTCTTTTTATCGGGAACCGCCATCGCTGGAAAAATCGTTCTTATCGTTTATATGGACAAGCTGGCAACGGCGATGGCACAAGCTGCGCTGTATCGAGGGGGCGGGCTCAAGCGTGGTGCGAGCGTGCTTCCTCTTCCGGGTGAAGCGGCATGCTGTCTCGGGGAGCCTTAACCGGAAGCTGTCGACCGGGGGTTCTCCGTGCGCAGTCGGGTGTCGTGGCCGTGTATCAGCCCGGACCGTGTCCAGCGCAGGAGAAGACATGACCGAGCACATCGAGCCGCGAGCTCACCGTTTCCCCACCCTGGTGGACGTGTTGTGTCAACGCGCCGAGTCTCAAGGCGACGCGCTGTTGTATCGCTTCCTGGAGACAGGAGACGTGGACGGCCCGGTGGAGGAGTGGACCTACCGGCGGCTGGATTCGCGGGCGAAGTCGCTGGGGGCTCGGCTGCGTGCCCTGGGCGCGCAGGGGGAGCGGGCGCTGCTGCTCTACCCGCCAGGCCTGGAGTTCGTCGCGGGCTTCATGGGCTGTCTGTATGGTGGCGTCATCGCCGTGCCCTGTTACCCGCCGGACCCCACGCGGTTGGATCGCACGCTGCCCCGTCTTCGCGCCATCGCCCGGGACTGTGGCGCGCGCTACGTGCTCACGACGAGCACCATCCAGGAGATGGCGGAGTTCCTCACGCCGCAGGCTCCCGAGCTGGGGGAGCTGCAGTGGATTGCCAGTGACGCGGTGCCGGAAGCCGAGGCCTCCGACTGGAAGCGCCCGGACCTGACGTCCGAGTCGCTGGCCTTCCTGCAATACACGTCGGGGTCCACGGGCAACCCGAAGGGCGTCAAGGTCAGCCACGCCAACATCCTCCACAACGAGTCGTTGATTACACGCGGCTTCGGGTTGCAGGCGGAGCGCTCGGTGGGCGTGGGCTGGTTGCCCATGTTCCATGACATGGGGCTCATCGGAAAGGTGTTGCAGCCGCTCTACCTGGGCTTCCCGTGCGTGCTGATGTCGCCCATCGCGTTCCTTCAGCGGCCCCTGCGCTGGCTGGAGGCCGTCTCCCACTTCAAGGGGACGTGCAGCGGTGGACCCAACTTCGCGTATGACCTGTGCGCGCGAAAGGCCCGCGCCGAAGACGTGGCCCGCCTGGACTTGAGCCACTGGGACCTGGCGTTCAACGGCGCGGAGCCCGTGCGGCGCGAGACGATGGAGCGCTTCGCGGAGACGTTCGCGCCCGCCGGCTTCCGGCGTGAGGCCTTCTATCCCTGCTACGGCCTGGCCGAGGCGACGCTCATCGTCAGCGGCGGCGTGAAGGGGACGCCTTGCGTGCAGGAGCGCTACGACACCCGCTCGCTGGAGCTGGGACTCGCGAAGCCGTCGGACGACGCGGCGGAGGCACCCACGGCGCGCACGCTGGTGTCTTCCGGTCAGGGCGCGCAGGGCCTGCGGCTCCTCATCGTGGACCCGGAGACGCGGGTGCCCCGGGCCGCGCACGAGGTGGGCGAGGTCTGGGTGTCCGGCCCCAGCGTGGCGGGTGGGTATTGGGATCGCCCGGAGGAGACGGCGCATGCCTTCGGCGCGCGGCTCGCCAGCGGCGAGGGGCCCTTCCTCCGCACCGGTGACCTGGCCTTCCTGTCGCCGGAGGGCGAGCTCTTCATCACCGGCCGCCTCAAGGACCTGCTCATCATCCGGGGCCGGAACCTGTATCCCCAGGACCTGGAGATGACCGCGGAGCGCGCGCACCGCGCGGTGCGTCCCGGCTGCAGCGCCGCCTTCTCCGTGGAAGTGGAGGGCGAGGAGCGGCTGGTGGTGGTCTCCGAGGTGGACGTGCGCGAGGGCTTCGACGGCGCGGCGGTGGTGGGCGCCCTGCGCCGCGCGCTCGCGGACGAGCACCAAGTGCATGCGCAGACGGTGGTGCTGCTCCAGGCCCGGAGCATTCCGAAGACGTCGAGCGGGAAGATTCAGCGCCGCGCCTGCCGTGAGGGCTTCCTGGCGGGCACGCTGGAGGTGGTGGAGGTGTCGGGCGAGGAGGCCGCTGTGGCGCCGGAGGCCGCGCCGTCCGCGCCCCTGCGCGAGCGCCTGCCCCTGGCGGCCGAGGAGGCCCGTCCGGCGCTGCTGGTGGACTTCCTCCGCGTGGAGGCCGCGCGGGTGCTGCGCACGGCGCCCGCGTCCCTGGCGCCGGACACGTCGCTGGCCAGCCTGGGGCTCGACTCGTTGATGGCGCTGGAGCTGCACGGCCGGCTGGAAGAGGAGCTCGGTGTGTCGCTGCCCGTGGCCTTCCTCTGGCAGCACCCGACGCTGGGGGCCGCCGCCGCGCACCTGGTGGACGCGTGGAAGGGCTCCGCCGCGCCCGCCACGCCGCCGCTGAAGGCCGGCGCGCTGGAGGGCGAGTTGCCGCTGTCTCCCGGCCAGCAGCGCCTGTGGTTCCTGGACCGGCTGGTGCCCCAGAGCGCGCTGTACAACGTCCACTTCCAGCTCCGGCTCTCCGGGGCGCTGGACGTGCCCGCGCTGGAGCGTGCGCTGCAAGGGCTCCTGTCGCGTCACGCGGTGCTTCGCGCGTCCTTCCCGGAAGTGGAGGGCCAGCCGCGCCAGCTCCTGCCGCCCCTGCGTCCGCTGGACGTGGCCCGCGAGGACCTGCGGGCGCTGTCTCCCTCCGAGCGCGAGGCGCGGCTGAATCAACTGGCACGGGCCCAGGGGGAGGCGCCCTTCAATCTGTCGGAGGGCCTGCTGGTGCGCGCGGCGCTGGTGGCGCTGGAGGACCAGGAGCACGTGCTCCTGATGACCCAGCACCACATCGTCACGGATGGCTGGTCCATTGGCGTCCTGGCCCGGGAGCTGGCCGCGCTGTACCGCGCGGAGGTGGCCGGCACCGCCGCGTCGCTGGGCGCGCCCGCCTTGCAGTACGTGGACTATGCACGCTGGCAGCGCGGGCTGGACGGCGCGCTGGACGGTCAGCGTGCCTACTGGGCGCGGAAGCTGGCGAACCTGCCGCGCCTGGAGCTGCCCACGGACTTCCCGCGTCCCCGGGAGCCGGGCTTCCGCGGCGCGCTCCACCGCTTCGCGCTGCCGGCCGAGCTGGTGGATTCGCTGAAGGCGGTGGGTCGGAGCGAGGGCTGTACCTTCTTCGTCACGCTCGCGGCGGCCTGGGCGGCGTTGCTGCACCGCTACAGCGGCCAGGACGACTTCGGCCTGGGCACCATCTTCGCGCAGCGTGACCGGGCCGAGCTGCGTGACGTGGTGGGGTTCTTCGCCAGCACGCTGGTGCTCCGCGCGGACGTGTCCGGCGTGCCTCGCTTCCGGGAGCTGCTGGGCCGCATGCGGCACACGTTCCACGAGGCCCTGGCCCACGCGGACCTGCCCTTCGAGGAGGTGGTGGGCGCGTCGCGCGCGGTCCGCGGCGGCGACAACCCGCTGTTCCAGGCGAACCTGGTGCTGGAGAGCCTGCCGGCGGTGGACATGGACGTGCCGGGCATGCAGTGGCGCCCGGTGCTGCCCGTGCCGGACGGCGCCGTGGAGGGCACGGCGAAGTTCGACCTGCAGCTCGCCGTCGTGGAGACGCCGCGGGGGCTGGAGGGCGCGCTGGAGTACCGCTCGGACCTCTTCTCGGCCGAGACGATGGCGCGGCTCGCGGGCCACCTGGAGGCGCTGCTGCGGGGCATCGTCGCTGCGCCGGACGCGCGCGTGGAGGACCTGCCGCTGCTCGACGAGGCGGAGCGCCGCGCGCTGCTGGAGAACTGGAACGACTTCACGGCGCCGCTCTCCCAGGAGCCGTCGCACTGCATCCACGCGCAGTTCCGTGAGCAGGCCGCCCGCACGCCCGACGCGGTGGCGGTGGCCGCCGAGGATGGGACGCTCACCTACGCGGAGCTGGCGGGCCGTGCGTCCGCGCTGGCCTTGCACCTGAGAGGCCTGGGCGTGGGCCCCGAGGTGCGCGTGGGCCTGTGCGCCGAGCGCTCGGCGGAGATGGTGGTGGGGATGCTCGGCATCCTCGAAGCCGGTGGTGCCTACGTGCCCCTGGACCCGGATTATCCCCGGGAGCGGCTCACCTACATGCTGGAGGACTCGGGCGCGCGCGTGCTCGTCACGCAGTCCCACCTGGCGGGGACGCTGCCCGTGGATGGCCTGCACACCGTGCTGCTGGATACGGCGGCGCCCTCCGCGGCGGCGCCCCTGTCGCCGCTGGCCCTGGGGACCACGCCCGGCAACGCGGCGTATGTCATCTACACCTCGGGCTCCACGGGCCGGCCCAAGGGCGTGGTGGTGCCGCACGGGGGCGTGGCCAACTTCTTCGCGGCCATGGACGTGCGCGTGGGGCACTCGCCCGCGGGTGCCTGGCTGGCCGTCACCAGCATCTCCTTCGACATCTCCGTCCTGGAGTTGCTGTGGACGCTCACCCGCGGCTTCAAGGTGGTGGTGCAAGGGGAGGGGGCCTCGCTCAAGGCGCCCGCGCGCGCCGCGGGGGCCCGGAAGCGCCCCATGGACTTCAGCCTGTTCTACTTCGCGGATGACGCGGAGGCGTCGCGCGGGGAGAGCAGCTACCGGCTGCTGCTGGAGGGCGCGAAGTTCGCGGACACCCACGGCTTCGCGGCGGTGTGGACGCCGGAGCGCCACTTCCACGCCTTCGGCGGCCTGTACCCCAATCCCTCCGTGGCGGGCGCGGCCGTCGCCGCCGTCACGAAGCGCGTGGCCATCCGCGCGGGCAGCGTGGTGCTGCCGCTCCACCATCCGGTGCGCGTGGCGGAGGAGTGGTCCCTGGTGGACAACCTGTCCGGCGGGCGCGTGGGCATCTCCGTCGCCTCTGGCTGGCACGCCAATGACTTCGTCTTCGCGCCGGAGAAGTATGAGAAGCGCCGCGAGCTGATGATGGAGGGCCTCGACACCGTGCGCCGGCTGTGGCGTGGGGAGACGGTGCGCTTCCCGGGCGGTGGCGGCGCGCAGGTGGACGTGAAGCTGCGCCCCCGGCCCGTGCAGGCGGAACTGCCCGTGTGGCTCACCGCCGCGGGCAACCCGGAGACGTTCATCACCGCGGGCCGGCTGGGGTGCAACATCCTCACGCACCTGCTGGGGCAGACGTGGGAGGACCTGGAGAAGAAGCTGTCCCTCTACCGTCAGGCATGGCGAGACGCGGGCCACGCGGGTGAGGGCCACGTCACCCTCATGCTGCACACCTTCATCGGCGAGGACATGGCGACGGTGCGCCAGGTGGTGGAGCAGCCCTTCCGCAACTACCTCAAGAGCTCGGCCGACCTGATGCGGGGCCTGGGGAGCACGCTGGGCATCGACATGGATTCCGCCACGGAGGCGGACCTGGACCGGCTCGCCGGCCACGCCTTCGACCGCTACTTCGAGACGAGCGGCCTGTTCGGCACGCCGCGCTCGGTGCGTGAGCGCATCGGCCAGCTCCAGGCCCTGGGCGTGGACGAGGTGGGCTGCCTCATCGACTTCGGCATCCCCGCCGACACGGTGCTGGCCAGCCTGCCGCTGCTGGACGAGGTGCGGCAGCGCTGCGTGCGGGACAGCCGCCGCGCGGGCACGGCGAAGACGATTCCCGAGCAGCTCCGCGAGCACGGCGTGACGCACCTGCAGTGCACGCCGTCCCTGGCGCGCGCGCTGCTGTCGGAGCCCGAGTCCGTCGAGGCGCTGGGAGGTCTGCACCGGCTGATGGTGGGCGGCGAGGCCCTGCCGGGCGCGCTGGCCGCGTCCCTGCGCAAGGCGCTGCCGGAGTCCGCCGAGCTGCTCAACATGTACGGCCCCACGGAGACGACCATCTGGTCCTCCACGGCGCGCGTGGCCACGGAGGAGACGGCGGCCGTTGTCTCCATTGGCACGCCGCTGCTGCGCACGAGCTTGTACGTCCTCGACGCACGGCTGCGGCCGACGCCGGTGGGCGTGGCGGGGGAGCTGTACATCGGCGGCGCGGGCGTGGTGCGCGGCTACCTGGGCCGGCCCGAATTGACGGCGGAGCGCTTCATTCCGGACGCCTGGGCCCGCGAGCCCGGGGCCCGGCTGTACCGCACGGGTGACCGCGCGCGGTGGCGGCCCGACGGCACCATGGAGTTCCTTGGCCGCGTGGACCACCAGCTCAAGGTGCGTGGCTTCCGCATCGAGGCGGGGGAAATCGAGGCGGCGCTCACCGCCCAGCCCTCGGTGCGCGAGGCGGTGGTGGTGGCGCGCGAGGACGTGCCCGGCGACGTGCGGCTCGTGGCCTACGTGGTGCCCGCGCAGGGCGCGGCGGTGGACGCGTCCGCGCTGCGCGACGCTTTGGCGCAGCGGCTGCCGGAGCACATGGTTCCCTCGCTCGTGATGGAGCTGCCGACGCTCCCGCTGACGCCCAATGGCAAGGTGGACCGCAAGGCCCTGCCCGCGCCCAGCGTGGCGCGCGCCGCGAAGGCGGCCTTCGTGGCGCCGCAGGGGCAACTGGAGGAGCAGATTGCCCAGGTGTGGCGCAGCGTCCTCCGCGTGGAGGCGGTGGGCGTGCATGACAACTTCTTCGACCTGGGCGGCCACTCGCTGCTGATGGTGCAGGTGCACGCACAGCTCAAGTCGGTGCTGGGGCAGGATTTGCCCCTGCTGAAGCTGCTGGAGCACCCCACCATCAGCACCCTGGCGCGCTTCGCGCGGCAGGAGCCCGCGGCGGCGCAGTCCCAGGTGGAGGCGGCGCAGGACCGGGCCAAGCGGCAGTTGGAGAGCCTCAAGCGTCAGCGTCAGCGCGGCAGGAAGTAGCGCGGGGCGTAGAAGAGGCGGAGCGACGAGTCCGTGGGAATCACGAGGCTCGTCGTCGCCGCGCCCGGCCTACTGCACTTCGCGCGTCAGCTTGGAGTCCCACGGGCACCAGTGATTCCCCGGGAGGAACGCGCCGCCCGCCTCGTCGAGGTGGTCTTCCACATACGTCATGTTGGCATCGCAGACTTCGATGGCCATCGAGAAGAAGCGGATGGTGCTGGGGTCCAGGTGGAAGGAGAACTTCGGGTTGTACTCCGCGGCCCGCTTGATGATTCGCCCGTGCACGTGGACTTCGTTCCGCTCCTCGCCCGAGAGAATCCGCCGTGCGTGTGAAATCGTCTTTTCGTCGGCCAGCTCGATGATGAACTCGAGGTTGGGCTGGCTGTGCTGCGTGAAGGCGAAGCGCACCGTGTTTGCCATTGCATTCCTCCTTGGGGATAGGGCCCCATATAGGAGGTTGTCCTCATGCGTTTGAATGACCTACCGGGAGGGTAGGTGTGTCTTGAACGCGGCATCGTCGTGCGCCAGGGCCTTCCGGATGGCGAGCTCCACGGGGCAGGCGTCTTTCTCCGCGCGGTCGAGCTGAAACGGAGCCGCGGGGAGGAGCGGCGGCTGCGCCATGAAGCGCGGCCGGGCTCCGCGGTGCGGCTGCGCGGCGTGGACCAGGAAGGGGTGGCAGAGGTACACCGTGCCGGCCTCACCCGTGGCGTGCGCGAGCTGGCGGTGCGCCGAAACGTCCAGCTTCCCGGCGAGCTCCATGAAGCTCATTCCCGTCTCTCCCGCGGGGGCGAGCACGCGGGCGATGTCCTGGTGCGAGCCCACGCGGAGGCGAGTGGGGGCGTCGTCCTCACCCACGTCGGAGAAGAGGAAGAGCATCAGCAAGGCACGGCCACGTGAGGCCACGTTCACCCGCCAGGAGAAGAACGAGCTCGGGTCCTCCCCTGGGAAGCTGGCATCGACATGCCAGCCGTCGTCTCCGGGCGCGTCCGGGCTGGGAAAGCGCACGGGGAACGTGCCCAGGCTGCCTCGGGGGAGCCAGCGTCCGGGCCCCACCAACTGGTCGAACGCGCCTCGCAGCCGGGGGGTGTTCGCCGCGTGCCGGAAGGGCTCCTGCGAAGAGTCCCCGAGCCGGATGACTGGCTGCGTCCAGGTGGCCGGATTGTCCGGCGCGCAGCCCGTGTCTCGCCAGAGCAGCGCTCTGCAGGTGGCCGCCAGCTCGCGAGGAAACGCCTGGTCCAGCCGGACGAATCCACTCTCGATGAACTGCTCCACTTCGCCTTGGGAAAGTTCCATTCGGGTTGCCTCCTTGCGGTCCGGGGCCGCGGACGGTCGGCGCTGAATTCCCTGACAGTGCGCCCCTGAGGGGCCGGCCGCACGTGGGGACATGCTTGGATGGCTGGCGATTCCCTCACTTCGCCGGAGCCACGCCATGCAATGGAGAGTCTTGCCCTTCGTCCTCGCCCTGTCCCTGGGGGCCTGTTCGGGGCCGTCGGATCCCGAACCCGAGATCCCGCGGCCGTTGAAGGTCGTCCTCTTCCCCTACATTCCAGACTCGGCGGGGGATGGCTTCGCCAGCCTGAAGCAGCGACTCGAGGCGGACTTCGAGCGAGCGCATGCGGACATCGACGTGGACATCGTGTTCGACGCGAACCTGGACCTCTATGACCTGGATGAAGGAGGCACCCTGAACCAGCTCCTCGGGCAGGGAGCAGGGGCCGCGCAGGTGGTGGAGGTTGACACGCTCATCATGGGGGACCTCGTGTCGAAGGGCTGGGTGCAGCCCGTTGCCCTGGAGGCGGGGGCCGCGCATCCGGCGGCGGAAGAAGCCGTCTCCATCGCGGGCCAGAGCTACGGCGTGCCGACCTACCTGTGCAGCTACGTCGTCTACTCGAACAGCCCCCACCTGTCGTCGGCCACGGATGGCGATTCCCTGGTCCAGATTCTCACGGACGTGGCACCGGGGATGCGCCCGCTGGCGGCCAACTACAGCGGAAGCTGGACGCTGCCCTCGTCCTACCTGGACGCCTGGGCTGACACGAACCCCACGGGCGTGTTGTCCCATGCGCTGTCACTGCCGCTGGACGCGCCCACGCTGGAGTCGTTCGAGGACGTGGTGAAGAGCTGTGAGCTGGAGGCAGGCGTCAACCCATGCCTCGACGGCACCTATGCGGACAATGCAAAGGCGGAAGAGGCGTTCGCCGCGGGGCAGGCCAACGGCTTCATGGGCTACACGGAGCGCCTGTTCTTCGTCCGGAAGGCCAACCCGGGCATGGCGCTGCCGGAGGTCATCTCCGTGCCGCTGGGCACGGGCTCCGCGCCCGCGGTGTTCGTGGACGCGCTGGTGCTCAATGCGCAGTGCACGGGGACCTGTGCCGAGGACGCCCGCGCCTTCACCGACTTCATGAAGGACCCGGCCGTGCGCAGCCTCATCGCCTTCAGCGAGGACGCGCCGCGGGGCACGACGCCGCGCTATCTGCTGCAGGCCTCTCGGGCCTTCTATGAACAGGAGCCCGCGCGCGGGGACCCGATGTACCAGAAGTATGCGCGGTTCCTGAGTGGGGCGCGGCCCTATCCCAACCAGGGCTTCCCGCAGAACCGGAAGACGCTCCAGGCGGCGCTGGTGGATGCGCTGAAGTAGAAATACAGACGCGGTTTGACGGCGCGGAGGCTGTCGCACCTGGGGCCTGGGCGGCGAAGGAAGGGGCAGGCCGGCGTGATGCCGGACCTGCGCCACGCCGAAGGGGGCCCCATGCCGTCCATGACCTGACGTGTTGTCACGACCCAGCGAGAGCTGGACGACGCGCTCCGCGTCCGTTGGGCTGTCTTCGGAGGTGAGCTGGAGTTGATTCCAGGGAGGGCCCCGCCCACCCGACGGGAGGTGAACGGCTTCGACACGCTGCGGACCACCACGCACCTGGTCGTCTATGTGGAGCAGGAGCCGGTGGCGACCGTGCGGATATTGCTACCGAACGCCGAGGTGGCGTCCGTGACGGGCGGCGTGCTGGGCGTTGAGATGGAGCAGCGGCTGGACTTGTCGGGCCTCGGCGGGCCGGGACGGGTGGTCGCCGAGGCCTCGCGCTTTTGCGTGCGTCGGCCGTGGCGGCACTCCGAGGCCGTGGTGCTGCTTCAAGCGGCCTTCTACGCGGAGAGCCGTCGGCGGGGCGTTACAGACTGGCTTGCCGCGGCGAACCTGGAGACGGATTCAGAGGAAGATGCGCGCCTCATCCAGAAGGCCTTTGCCCACCACGGTTGGCTGAGCCCGCGCTGGCGGATGAGGACACCCGGAGCATCGGTGACACCCGTCGTGTCGAACATGCCCTTCTACTCAGCCGAGGAAAAGGCGCGTGCCCGGGAGGGGCGATGGGAGACGTTGCGACTGCCCCGGTCGCCCGTGCTCGTGGCCCGGCGAATGGGCGCACGGTTCATCTCCGAGCCTCTTTATGACGCGGGCTTTCGGCGGTTCACGCTCCCGCTCATCGCAGCATTGGACGACATTCCCACCAGGACATTGGCGCGGTTCGCCGCGCTGATGCCCGAAGGGAGCACGTACCACTCTGGAGGTAGAGACATCTCCCCTTGACCAGACCATTCTTCCGCATCAGCAGAGATGTCGAAGAGTGAGGATGGCCGTGGACGGGCAGGTCGCGACTCCTGATGTGAGGCCGAACGCAGGTCGCCGTGGGCAGGCCCACGGTTTCGTGCGGCTTGCCTCAAACCGGCTTCAGGAGTTGGGCGACCTGGTGCATGAAGTCGGCGCGGGATACACACTTCAATCGCCCATAGATGTCCCGCACGTGCACCTTTGCCGTGTTGGGCTTCATCCGGAGCGCTTCGGCGATCTGGTCTGTGTTCATATTGTTGGCCATGGCTTCGGCGACTGCAGCCTGCCGCTCGGTCAGTTGCCGGGCCAACTGGATGGGAAGCGAGATGGACTTGGGGAACTCGTTCAAGAAGAGCCCCCACTGGCGTGGACCTTCGTGCGGCGGCAATTCGATGAACGTGACGTGCAGCGACTGGTCGTTCTGGTGGAATTCCACTGTGTCGCTGCCGTCCCGCTCGAGGTGGTCCATCCGGACCAGGGCCTTCAGCCGGTCCACGAAGGAGCGCGGGAGCCCAGCGCGAGTTCGTGGGGCATGCGCGAACCACGCATCGAGGATTTCGCTGGCTCGCCGCGAGCGATGCACCTCGGAAGCCGCGGCATCCAAGATGATGAACTCGAAGCCCTGGCGTTGCCCCAACGCTTCCAGGAGGCGGTATCCCGTCAAGGCGCTGTCAAGGATGTGGGAGTTGCGAATCGCGACTTTGAAATGGCGCGAGAGGAGCTGCATGGCTCCTTGTTCCTTCCTGGAAAAGGGGCGGCGCTGGTCCCGGTACGCCGTAATTCCGCAGAACACACCCGCGTCGATGTTCAGCAGCACCGCCATGACCTGCTCCAAGTTCACGCCAATCTCACGGCTTTGTTGATAGAGGAGGCTGTGCTCCAGCGCTCTTCGGGAGAGCATCTCCTCGTCCCGAAGGACCGTATCAGCCTGGCGCACCACCGACTGGAGGACGAAGTCATTGGCCTTCAGCGATTCATACTGGGCCAGCAGTTCGTTTGGCGCCCCTGCCTCTTCAATCCACTGGTACTCCACTGGCCGCCCTGGCGTGACGATGCACATTGCCCAGTAGTCCGCGGGGATGAGGCGGGCGAGCGGAGCCTGCGCCTGGCTCAGCATGTCCGGCAGGTGCTTCGATTCGTGGAGTGCGAGAGCGACATCGTGGGTGAGCAGGAACTCACGCGAATTGAGGCGAATTGACGCGACCATTTATCACTCCGGCCAGTAGCTGCACCGATGGACAGCATAGACGTTCAGGTCCTGAATAGGCCCCCTGACACTGTCTGTCAGTACCACCGGGGAGGTAGACGCCACCCCCTTGTGCCCGAGCTGACCTGTCGCTAGTCGAAGGCGCGCACGGCCAACTTCTGCGCCATCTTCACGAAGGGGCGGGGCGGCCCTCCACGTCGGATCCATGAAGCCAGCACTACTCCCCTGGAGGTATGTGCGGCTCCGCGAAAACTCCGTACCGTCCTTTGAATGGTCAGGATCCTTCATTCAGCGGATTGGCAGATGGGGCTCCGAGCCCGTCATGTGGCTCATGTCGCGGAGGACGTGCGGAAGGCGCGACTGGAGGCCGCGAGCAACGTCATCAGCGCGGCCAACCGGTCAAAGGTGGACGCCGTCGTCCTGGCGGGTGATATCTTCGAGCACAACGTTGTCGAGGATCGTGTCGTCCATGCGGTCATCAAGGTGCTCGCGGGCTCTCGCGCGCCCGTGTACATCCTGCCCGGCAACCACGATGCACTGACGCCCGACGCCGTCTTCCGCCGGGCCTCCTGGAAGCAGCGCCCGGAGCACATCACCGTGCTGGATGGGAACGCGGCGGTGCCCGTCCCGAACACCGATGCCGTGTTGCTCCCCGCGCCACTCCGCCAGAAGAAGGGCATGAAGGACCCCACCGCCGGATGGGAGGTGGCGTCCAGCCTGGACGCGATTCGCATCGGCGTGGCGCATGGCTCCCTGCGCATCGAAGGCAAGCACGCCGCGGACGACTTCCCCATCGCACTGGACGCGGCGGCCCGCGCTGGCCTCGACTACCTGGCCTTGGGTCACTGGCATGGGCAGTACATCCACGACGGTCGTACGGCCTACTCGGGAGCTCACGAGACGACGAAGTTTGGTGAGGAGGGTTCGGGGCAGGCGCTGCTGGTGGAGCTCTCGTCGCGGGGCGCCGGGCCCCGGCTGGAGCCGATTGCAACAGGGGCGCTGACCTGGAGGACGGTGGAACTGGACCTGAGCCAGGGCCACGAGCCGGAGGTGGCTCGGGCTCGGGAACTCGTGGCGCAGCTGGCACGCCCCGAAAGGGCGCTGCTGCGCATCCACACCACGGGACTCTCCTCCGAGGACGCCTCATCCGGGTTGGAGGCGTTCCGTGAGGAGCTTCAGGGGAGAGGGCTCCTCCATGTCTTCATTGCGCGTGAGGATGTCCCACGCGCCAAGGCAGAGGGGCGCCTCGCGGACATCGCGGGTTCGAGCAGCCTGGTCTCCTCGTTGCTTGAGGGGCTGAGCAGACCGGCCGCGGCTGGGCCAGGTGCCACGCCGGAGCCCGTCAGGCTCGCGGCCAGACAGTTGCTGTCAGAGCTGGTGATGGAGGTGTGGAAATGATTCTGCGCAGGCTTTGCGTCCAGCACTTTCGCTGCTTCCGGAGCCCCGTGGAGCTGCAAGGGCTGGGAACGGGCATCCATGTCATCCACGCGCCCAATGAGACGGGCAAGTCGAGCCTCATCCTGGCCGTCGCCAGGGCGCTGTTCGACCGCCATTCAACGAAGGACCGGGAGATGCACCTGCTTCGTCCCTGGCAGACGAAGCTCTCTCCGCGGGTGACGCTGGAGTTCGAGACGGGAGGAAAGCGCTACCGGCTGGAGAAGGCGTTCCTGGATGGCGCCAGCAGCGTCCTGGATGAGTGGACGGGGAGCCGGTTCGAGCGGCTCGCTGACTCGCAGGAGGCGGATGCGTTGGTCCGAGGCTTCCTCGTCTCCAGCGTGCCCGGAAACGGCGTGACGAAGGTGGGCAACTGGGGGCTGGCCCGGCTGCTCTGGCTGAATCAGTCGGCAGAGCGGTTCGACCTGCCCGGTCTCGATACACCGCTCAAGGCCCGCCTCCTGGAGACGGTTGGCGTCGCCGCCCTGAGCAACGAGGAACAGTCCCTCCTGCATGCGATGGAGAGGGCCTACCGCCGGTTCTTCACGCCCAAGGCGGGAAAGCGCGTCGCCGGAAGCGACCTCGAACGTGAGGGGGCTCGCGTGCGGGAGTTGCGCGAGGCGGCGGCTCGGCTGACCCAGCGGCTGGCGGAGATCGAGCAGCTCGCCAGCGAGAGCATGGACCTGGGCCAGAAGCAGCGCTCGCTGGCCGAGGAACGGAGGGCCCATGAGCAGCAACTCGCCAGCTTGCACGAGCGCATCGCGGAGGAGGAGAAGTTGGAGCAGCAGGCGGCGCTCCGGGAGAAGGACGTCGAGCGTCAGCGAAAGGAGTGGCAGGCGCTGGACCAGAAGCAGCGAGCGCTTCTCGCGCTCCAGCAGAAGATAGCCCAGCAGGAGGAGTTGCTGGCTCGCAACGAGCCGGCCTTGAAGGAGGCCCAGGGGCTTGTCCGGCGCGCCGAGGACGGGGCTCGGGAAGCACGCGAGCGACACAAGGCGCAGCAGGGGGAAGTGGAGCTGGCGGAGCAGCGCGTGGAGCGAGGACGGCTCCTCGAGGATGCGCGCGCCTCCCTGGCGGCGCAGCGGAAGTTGGACGCGCTCGTCAAGCAGGGGACGCGGGTGGAGACCGGGGTGGAGAATGCCCGGCGCAAGGCCGCGGCGCTGAAGGCGCTTCCAGAAACAGAGGTGAAGCGCGCCGAGGAGGTGCAGCGCAAGCTGACTCAGGCCCTGGACAGGCTGGACGCACAGGGCGTGGAGGTCTCCTTTACGGCCGAGAGCCCGCAGCGCATCGAGTGGGAGGCCCAGGGGCACACCACACCGCACAAGCTCACCAGGGAGGGCCAGAAGGTCTTCTCGGGGGTGCGCGCGGGTTCACTGCGCATCCTGGGCGTGGGCGAAGTCCGCGTGCGCACCGCGGCCGAGGAGATTGGCAAGCTCGAAGCGGAGGTCGAGAAGCACAGGAAGGACCTGGCGCGCCGCCTCCATGAGCACGGAGTCGATGATGTGGTGGGCCTGCGCGCGGCGTGGCAGTCCCAGCAGGCCGTGCTTCAGGAGCTGTCGAAGTACGAGGAGGCACGGAGCCAGTTCCTGGAGGACCACAAAGTCGAGAGCGTCGAGGTGCTCAGGGAACAGCAGCGTGAGCAGGCACGGAAGACCGGGGCGCTGAGCGCCCAGCTCAACCTTTCGCGGGAGGAGCTTCAGACCCACTCGTTTCCCGAGCTGAAGGCGCTGACGGAGGAGCTCAAGGCCCGCAGGCAGGAGGTGAAGGTTCGGGACAAGGCGCGGGAGGAGGCGGAGGGGGCGCTCCGGACGACAGAGCAGCACCTGAAGGTCGTCACGCAGGGGCGCAACTCCGCGCAGGCCGCGGCCCAGGCGCTGGGCTTGGAGCTGAAGACCCAGCTCAACACCCTGGGCTTGTCGCTCGAAGGGTTGGGCGCGGAGGTCGCGCGGGCGGAGGCGGAGCTGGGCCGCTTGGAGAACATGGTCAAGGGGCTCCGAGCGCAACTCCCCGGCCCGGAGGCGCGCGCCACGTTCGCGCGGAAGAGGCTGCAGGACACGTTGGAGCGGATTGGCGGCGAGGAGAAGAAGAACCAGGAGGAGCGCATCCGGGCGCAGGCGTTGCTGGAGCAGGCCGCGGCGGACGGACTGTACTCACGGCTCTGTGAGGCGGAGGAGAAGCTGGCGCTGGCGGAAGCCTCGTACCAGCGACTGGAGACACAGGCCCAGGCAGCGGAGAGCCTCCGTGCCATGTCCCACGCCTGGCAGGACCAGGTGAACCAGACGTTCGTGGCGCCCATCGAGGAGGAGATCCACTCTCGCCTGGCGTATATCCGTGGAGGAGGGCGGCCCGAGCGACTGCAATTGGACGCGGAGTTCAGCGAGGCACGGCTGCAGACGGCGGAGGGGCCCTGGCCGCTGGAGGGCTTCTCGTGGGGAATGCGCGAACAGACCCTGTTCGCGCTGCGGCTGGCGCTCGGAGAGCTGCTGGCCAGGAAAGGGCCGCGACCGGAGCCACAGCTCGTCGTCCTCGACGACGCACTGGTGAACACGGACGCGGCCCGGCACCAGCGCGCGCTGGAGGTCATCGAAAGCGCGGGGGACTCGTTGCAGATCCTCATCCTCACGGCCTTCCCGGAGCGCTACCGGACCCTCCGGGGCGTGAAGGAGTTCGACCTGAAGGCCCTGGCCCAGGCGGCCGGAGGGCCTTGAACCGACGTCGGACGGAGGCGATGCGCACCATCTGCCAGGTAGCTCCTCGACAGCGGCGGGCACGGCATCAACAATGCTGGGATGATCACGCTCTACGGCTTCGGCCGCGTCAACTCGAAGGTCGTCGGCCTCACGCGCGATTTACGCGTCCTGTGGGCGCTCGAGGAACTGGGCGTGCCCTACCGGGTGCACGGCCTGGATCATCCCTCGGGGGAACACAGGAGCGAGGAGTACCAGCGGCTGAACCCCTTCATGCAGGTGCCGGTGCTCGAGGACAACGGCATCGTGCTCACCGAGACGGGCGCGATACTGCTGTACCTGGCGGAGAAGACGGGCCGTTTGCTGCCTGCGGATCTCCAGGGCCGCGCCCAGGTGACGCGCTGGTGCTTCGCCGCGCTCAACACCCTGGAGCCGCCGCTGTTCCAGATCGTGATGATTGACCTGCTCGGCGCCGCCGACCCCACCGGCGCGCAGCGGCGCCCCGGGCTGGTGACGTGGGCCGAGCACGCACTGACAGCGATCGAGGACTGGCTTCGGGAGCGTTCGTATCTCACCGGCGAGGCATTCACCGTGGCGGACATCCTGATGACCACGGTGCTGCGCGAGGTGCGCAACGCGGGCGTGCTCAACGGCTTCTCCCGGGTCTCCGCCTACCGCGAGCGCTGTGAGGCACGGCCCGCCTGGCGGCGGACGCTGGACGCCTATGAGCAGCGCCTCGGCGCCCCGGCGGGCAGCGCGCGCTAGCGGCGCCCTGTGTCACGGGCGCCGCCAACGGAGCCCGGGGGGCGGAGCTCGGAGGGGGGCTCGCGGCCCAGCTTCCGGTACTCATGTGCGAGCGCCTCCAAGATGTCCGGGGATTGGATGGAGCGCCCCGCCTCACGCGCGATGAGCGCGGCCGTCAGCACCACGTTGCGAATCTGCCCTCCGGCCAGGTCCGCCGTCGCCGCCAGTCGGCTCAATTCCCTGGCGGGGAGCTCGTGCGCCGTGCCCAGGTGCGTGCTCCAGAGCGCGCGCCGCTCGGCGGGTCCGGGCAGGGTGAAGTCGATGATGGCATCGAGGCGGCGCGTGAACGCTGAATCGAACCGGCTCTTGCTGTTGCTGGTCAGGAGGGCCACGCCGTCGAACGCCTCGATTCGCTGGAGCAGGTAGTTCGTCTGGGCGTTGGCGAACCGGTCATTCGAGTCCTTCACGTCGGTGCGCTTGGCGAAGAGCGAGTCCGCCTCATCGAAGAGCAGCACCAGGTCGGCATGCTCGGCCCGCGCGAAGAGCTGCGAGAGGTTCTTCTCCGTCTCACCGATGTACTTGCTCGTCACCGATGCCAGGTCGACGCGGTAGAGCGGCAGGCCGAGCTTCGTCGCCAGCCAGCCCGCGGCGAGCGTCTTGCCCGTGCCCGACGCGCCCATGAAGAGCGCCCGGACCCCCGCGCGGTAGCGCACCGTCGCGGAGGGGCCCAGGCCGTCCACCAGGTCGTCTCGCGCGCGGCACCGCGCCAGGAGCAGCTCCAGCTCTCGCTTCACCTGGGGCACCAGGACGATGGCGTCGTCGTGGATGGCGTCCATCAAGGGCTCCGCGAGCGTGCTCATGCCCTCGGACTCCGCCACCCACGCCGCTGCGAGCACGTCTTCGAGCTCGGGCGCCCGCCGCCCGTCCAGCTCCGCCTTCTGCCGAGCCAGCCGGCCCAACTGGGCAATCCGTCCCGCGCCCTGGCGGTGCCGTCGGGCCAGCTCCTCCGCGAGCGCCGGTGCGCTCAGAGAGGACTCCCACAGTGCTCGCCGCTCCTCGCGGGGAGGTCGTGGAACGGACCAGCGCAACACCGCGCGCTCCGCCGCGTCGAGTGTGCCCTCCGGACCGGTGAGGGCCAGCACGGGGCCGCCGTAGTACGGCAGGTTGGGCAGGACCTTCCGCTCGCCGGGCCCGAGCTCGTGGACATGGATGGGGAGCAGTCCTCGCTGAATCAGGAAGGGCCCCAATCCCGGCTGCGGCTCCGCTCCAATGAAGAGGGGCGCGCGCCCGAGCGACATGGCGACCGCCGCCGCCACGGTGCGGGTCTCAGAGAGGGACGTGCCGCGCAGCACGAGCGTCGACCGAGGCGTGTCCGCGAGAAAGCGCGCATACCGGTGTACGCCGTCCATGATGGAGGGAGGCAGCGGTACTTCCAGGTGGTGGGCCGAGCCGAGCGTTGCCCCAGGCCAGGTGACGTCGTGGTCGGACAGCGCCAGGAAGAGCGGCAGCGGCATGGCCAGCGTTTGTTCGCACAGTGGCAGCTCCTCCCGGAGGCGCGTCAGCAGCCCGCTGCCCAGGGCCGCTCCGGCGGTGAGCAGGAGCAGTGCCTCCTGTCCCACGGAAGCGGCTGGCGCCAGCGCGCTGGACACCAGTCCCAGCGTTGGCCGGGAGGCCCCCACGGGCGCTTGAAGGTACGCGACGGCCCGGCCCACCATCGGGTCCTGCTCGACGGCGGCGACCAGGACCACGGCCAGGAGCTCCACCAGCGAGAGCCCGAGCGCTTCGCCGAGCATCACGAGTCCAGCATCCTCGGAGCCTGGACGTGTGAGGCGCTCCCGAGCGCGAGCGACCCAGTCCCGCCCTGCTGCGTCCAGGTGCTGTCGCAGGAAGCGCAGCTCGATGGCCTCTCCATCCCCTGAGTCCTCTTGTGTGAGGGCCAACGCCGCGAGGACCGTGGTGCGAAGGGGCAGGGAGGACGTCGTCATGCTCCGGTCTCGTCGGATGGGTAGTGGTACTGGATGACGCGGGCGAGCCAGGGCACCCAGCCCGGGTTGACGTCGAGCCCCGCGCGGCGGATGCGGATATCCACCTGCGAGGCCGCGAAGACGATGTCCAGATGCGTGCGGGTCGTGACGAGGCGGCCGGGACGGAGGACGAGCGCTCTGAGTCCCATGTGTGCCAGCCGTCGCGTGACGCCGCCCACCGCGAGGAGGGTCGCGCGCAGCAAGAGCGTGGCGTCATCCCAGGGGAGTCGATGCGCCAGGGGCGTCGGGAGGCCTCGGTCGAAGGGTGATGGCAGCGCTTCCCCGTGAGCTGCCGAGGCGAGCGGTATGCGGGTCCGTGCGTCGAAGGCGACGCGGCGGCCCTTGGGTTCGCGGACGAGACGGAACGGTGCTCGTGCACCGACGCCTGCCTGGAAGCGGACGGGGAGGACGAAGGGGCTGGGCTCGGGCAACGGAGCCGTGGCCTCCTGGAGCACGCGGAGCAATGGGTCCGTCGAGGGAACACCCAGGCGCTCGGCGACGTGCCGGAGGAAGCGCTCCGGGACTCCAAGGTCGGCCAGGGCGGGATGGCCTTCCAGGAAATCCTGGAGGCCCAGTGCGTTCAGCATGGGCACGAGGAAGAGCAGCCCCCCAGCGACCGTGGGGAGCGCTTCCTCCGTCGCGTGGAAGAGGGGCGTGTCTTGAGGGGTGGGTTTGATGTCTCCGGGCGCATCGCCGGTGCCTCTGGGCGTCTCTCCTGTGTCCGCGAGCGCGGGGCGTGCCGTCTGCCGCGGAGCCGCTGTCACACTCACGAGGGACGCGGAGGTGCCGTCCATGGACCTCGTTACCTTGGCTGAAGAGCGCGCGTCGGAGAGCGCCCGAGAAGATTGTGGCGACGACGCGGCGGTGCCCGGAACCACGCCCGTGTCGGCGGGGACCGTGGGCGCGTCCGGCTTCGGAGGGGCTTGTGGTTGGGGCGGTTCCCGTGGCGCGGGCAGGTGTGCCGAGGGGGAAGCCTGGAGCGCCTCCAGCACCCGCCATGCCCGTGCTGGAAGCTGGGGCGCGGCCACCCGGGAGGGCATGCGCGTGCAGAGCGCCACCGCGGCCAGCCACAAGGCACGGGCATCGCCGGGGCCCCAGGCGCGTGTCCAGTGCGCGAGCGTGCTCCGGAGCGGTTCGGGGACCTGCTCCGCCGCGCCCACGTCGTCCAGGGGCAGCCTCGGCGCCGGGCGGGACGGGAGGTGTCCCCACCAGGCTCGGACAAGCGCGGGTCCATCCTGCCATCGCAGCGCGCCCAACAAGGGGGCCAGTGCGCCGAGCGCGTGCAGCTCGGAGACGAGCGTCACCGCGGCGGCCTGGCCAGGCCCCGTCCGCAAGGCGCTGGCGAGCGCGAGGCGGAGCGCGTCGTCCCGGGACGTCCCGGTGAGCAGGCCAGGAACAGCCAACCGCCAGAACCAGGCGTCCAGGGGCAGCCCCCGGGCAAGCCGGGTGGCCAGCAGCACGAAGGGTTCCAGCTCATCCCGGAAGTAGACCGCCTGCGCGGCGGCGGCGGACCGTGACTCCGCATGCACCGCCAGCAGCGCCACCTCACGCACGCGTTGCTCCACGACGAGCGAGAGCGTGGCCGGGCTGCGGTCCGCGTGAATCGTTCCGAGCGGCAGCCGGCGGATGAGCAGCACCTGGCCTCCGGGAGCATCCGGAAGGGAGGCGGTGCGCAGTGCGTCCTCCAGGAGGACCGCCCCTCTCTGGACGAGCGCGTGGCTGGCCGCCGCGAGCTTCACCTGACGCACTCGCCGTTCCGAGGTCACCGGAGCAGTGTCCGCCGCGGCGTCGGGAGCAGGCCGCCTCGCTGCTCGGGCTCGGAGAACTTCGCCACCGTCTTCTCAGCGAGGTTCACGCTGGCCGCGCTCGTGGAGAAGACGCGCGCGCGGGCCGTGCCGGTGCCCAGGTCCTCCACCACGGCCTGGACCGTGTGAACGCCGGAGGCGAGCAGCACATGGGTGCCCACGCGGATGCGCGAAGGGTCCACTTGCAGATCCAACACCGTTCCCACCCTGGCGGGGGCTGGCTTCGGCAGGTGCCCGGCGACGATTTCTCCCACGGGCGCGTGGCTCGCGAGCAGCAGCGCCGAGCGCACCAGGTCGTTCATCAGCGTCACGGCCTCGGTGCGTGACGGATTCATCTGCGCGAAGAGCCAGTCCACCAACTCCTGAAGCTGGCGCCGGCTCGTGACCTCCAGCGTGTTCCACTGGGGCAGCCGGGCCAGGTCCCTCAGGTCCCACGGCGCGTCATACTCGCTGAGCATCGACGCCCACTCCATCCGGACGCGTGGAGGCACCTCCCCGAAGAGGAAGTAGAGGTACGTGGCCACCTTGGCGATGTTCTCCAGCTCCCGGGCCGCGGCCTGCGCGACGTCCGGCCGCCCGTGCGCGGTGTCCATCAGGTCGCCGAACGAGGTGATGGGCAGCGCCAGCGTCACCAGCTCCGCCCAGCCGCGGTGGACGAGGCTGGCCAGCTCCAGCGTCGCGGTGACGACGCGGGCCTGGGACACAATCTGGCTCTGCGCGGTGAAGACACGACTCACGCCTTCACCCGAGCGGCTGGGCGCGCGGGCTATCTGTGGGAGGGCGGGCGGCACGCGCACCGTGGCGCGCTGCCGAGCCCCTTCCAGGGTCCGGTGGACGAGGTCCAGCCGGTCCAGGCGCTGGAACAGCAGTGGCCCCTGCGCGAACCAGTCCAGCGGGGCGTCGCGAAGGAGCTGGATGAGCGCCCACAGCTCCGGAGGCGCGGCGCGTGTCTCGGCGAGCGCCGCGGGCAGCTCCGACTCGTAGAGGCCGGTGTCCAGCGCGCGGACGGGCGTGGCTCGGTCCAGGACCTGCTCCCGGGGCCGGTGGTAGACGAGGAAGCGGACGTGCTCGCGCAGCACCTGGGTGCGTCGTTCGTTGATGCGCTGCAGCCGGGCCTGCTCCTCGGCCAGGAGCGCGCGCGCCACCATGACGTCCTGGCGCGACTCGGAGACCTCGGTTCCAATCACCGTCAGGCGCTCGCCGCCCCGCGCTTCATGCGCCTGGAGCACGCTCACCAGGCGCCCGCCTTCCTCCAGGGCCTCCCGGTATTGCATGACGCGGTCCTCGAGGTTGCGCAGCACGGCCAGGACGTCCTCGAGCTGGGCCACGGACATGGAGAAGTAGGTGGCCTCTTCCGCTCGCGTGGGCACCTTGGGCGCCACGTAATCGGTGAACACCTGGCTCCAATCCTCCGCGGTCAGGGCCCGCAGCTCGCTCAACGGAACGCCGATGCGCGGATCCGGGGGAGGCGGAGGCTCTCCGTCCACCGGTGGCACGCGTGACCTCCGCCACGGGGGGACCTTCACGTTGGGGACCTGCACGGACTCGAGGTTGAACTCCATGCCGGAGAGCAGCGTGAACAGCTTCCCGAGCACCTCGCGCTTGATGGCCATCGCCGAGTGAAGCGTGCCGATGACGGGCGACACCTTGAGGAGCCGGTCCCGCAGGTTGGTGGGGTCCAGGTAGCGGACGGTGGACCAGCTCACCTTGCGCTTCGCGCTCAAGACTCCGATGAACTTCTCCACGTCCGTCAACGTGGCGACGCGCGTCTCGGCCTGCGCGACGTCGGTCAGCACGGGAGACGCCGTCATCACGGCGGAGGCGGTGCTGCCCAGCATGAGCTGGCGGACGCGGTGGATTTCCGACTGGACCTGAAGGAAGGCCGCGTCCACGGCCTCGTCGACGCGCTGGATCCGATTGGACAGGTCGCGCATCAGCCCACGCAGGCCCAGGGTTCGCTGGGCGGTGTGGAGGGGCGAGCGCACCGGCCGATGCCACAGGAGGTTCTCACGCGCCCTGACAATCACATCCAGATGTTCGCCCCGGCGGATGGCCGCGGGCGCGGAGCGCGCCACCTCGGTGCCCAGCGTCTTCCAGGGCGTCCAGGTGGTGCCGTCGAACCGGGCGTACAGGATGCGGCCGTTGACCGCGCGGGACAGGACATCCAGCACGCCCTTGCCCGGCGCGGACAGCGCGGCGGTGAGCGAATGGCCGCCGCCCAGGTCCTTCCACTCGCTCCACACCAGCCCGTTGAAGCGCCGGTGCAGCAGGGAGCTGCCCGAGAGCGCGACCAGGTCCACGGTGCCGTCATCCGGTGAGGCGCAGGCCTTGAACCAGCGGACCTCCCGTCCCAGCGAGTGGTTCGTCCAGACCTCCGCGCCGTGCGTGGGGTCCGGGGAGACGGTGACCTGCTGGAGGTTGCGCTGGGCGTCCAGGAGGAAGGCCATGAGCAGGCCCCGTGACACCACCGCGGAGATGGGCTCGCCCTTGAACGCCAGCGGCGTCTCAAGGGGTCTCGGCCGGATGACGCGCGAGGCGGTGACGGTCATCCACCAGAGTGAGAGGACCTGTCCTCGGAGGGCCTGGTAGAAGACGTCCGTGCGTCCCTCGGAGGGAGACACCGCGGCGGCATCTCCCATGACGCCGGTCGTCAGCACGCGAGGGCTGCTCCAGGGCTGATTGCTGACGCGGGTGTCCAGGTAGGTGTTGTGCAGGTTGCCCTGGTCGTCCCGGAAGTAGACGTCCAGCCGCCCGCGCGGCCACATCGCCGCGACGGGCACCGAGCGTGACCTGACCCTGCCCTGAATCACTTGCGTCACCTTGCTCCACGCCCGGCCGTCGAAGGTCCGGTAGCCCAGCGTCCAGAACGGTCCCCGGAACAACACATGCGCCCGCTCCTCGGTGGAGATGACCAGGGGCGCGGAGGTGAGCTGTCCCGCGAACTCCAGCCGGGGCGTCGGGTCTCCCTGGGGCCGAGGCAGCAAGTCGGAGCGCGCGTCGACGGACAACTCCCAGGACGGCTCGAAGTGGTTCTGGAGGTAGGCCTCGGCCGAGGGCACCGTCTCACCCGACGTCCCGTAGTCCTCTTCGGTGGGGTTCGTCGGGTCGGCGGCGGGGATGTAGCGCGCCTCGTCCGGGTCGGCCTCCGGGTCCACCAGGGGATAGTGGTTGCTGGTGGCGCCGTACAGGTTGTCCTTGAGGGTGCTCATCCGGGCGCGCACGACGAGGCGCCGCTTCAGCCATCCGCCCAGGCGCTGAAGACCTTCTTCGATGGCGGCGAGGAAGGCGGGGTCCAGCGGTGCGTCATGCAGCAGCCCCGGCTCATAGACGGCGCCCGGCACGGGGACGAGGATGCGAACGCGCTCCTCGCGGGTGATGTCCAGCGGCTCCAGGGCCGCGCTGGCCATCGCCACCGTGTCGAGCTGCTCCAGGGGAATGGGGACCGCCTCCAGCTCGAACCGGTCGGGGAAGAAGCGCCGCGTCCAGGCGCGGTAGTCCACGGCGTCCGGTGGCAGCACGCCTACGGGCGGCAGGCGGCGGAAGTAGAGGATGGCCTTGTCCTGGGCGAGCCGCTCCGGGGGAAGCTCCGCCAGGTGGTCGTTGAACTGGAGGATGCGCGCCTGCCACAGCACGGGCGAGCCACGGGACTTCAGCAACGGCGTGCGCGCGCGTGGCAGTCCACCCGCTCGCGCCACCGCATGCCGGTCGACGAACAACGCCTCGGGCCCGTCTGGCCCCTGCCCGAAGCCCAGCAGTCCCAGTGGAACGCCCGCGTGCTCCCAGGGGGCGAGCACTCCACTTCGGCGACGGCGTTCCCGCTCGAAGAGGCTGTACACCAGCCGGCTGCGCCAGCGCAGGGAGTAGTCCTGTGGCATGTCCCAGCCCTGGGGCCAGCCCCAGAGCACCAGCGCCGCGCCCTCCGTGCGCACCGCGTCCTCGAAGGCCTGGGACTCCGGGTCCACCTCGCAGGCGTCGGTCTGCGAGGCCGGTGGCGGCAGCACGGACGTGGTGGGGACCAGCACCAGCACCGCGGCTTTGGGAAACAGCAGCGGGTCCACGGGGGGCTCCTCGTTGGCGAGCGCCTCCAGGGAGAACGTGGAGGGGTCCCGGTGTCCTGGGAAGAGGGGAAGCTCTCCCAGCGGGGCGCGGAGCTGCCGGCGGACGATGACGTCCTCACCTGTCACGGCGATGCCGTTGCCGGGCCGGACATGGATGAAGGTCCGTGGGCCCTCCCGCTCCAGATGGACCTCCAGCCCGGCGACGATGCCCGGCGTGAGGTGCTGGCCCAGCAGCGCGAGCCTCCCCGCGCGATGTTCCTGTTCCAGCGCGAGCGCGTCCGCCGACACGGCGCGTCCCGTGAAGAAGTGGGCCCTCCTCCGCCACTCGGCGTCCACGCCGAAGGGCGCCATGCGTGGCTCCACGCGGAGCACATGTTCGTTGGCCAGCGGATCCGCAATCGGCTTGGTAATCATCTCTCAGCCCCGCAGCGTCAGGAACGCCTCGTCGAGCGACACGCCTTCATCCAGCAGCTTCTTCAACTCCGTCACGAACGTGGCGTAGGACGCGGCGGTGAGCGTCATCACGTAGGCCCCGATGTCGGGCATCCGGTAGGACGCGGCCAGGGTGGCCAGCGGCACGTCCAGGAGGCTGGGCTCCGCCTCCAGCCTCGCCAGGCCCTGCTTGACGGTGGCGGGGAACCGGTTGAGCGCGGCCATGTATTCCTTGTGCTGAATGCGCTCCAACCGCAGCGTGGCGGAGGCCATGCCCGCGAACTGCCACCGCGTGGTTCCGTGGGCGAGCGTGTTGAGCAGGGGCACGAGCTGGCCAATGGCCATGGCGGTGCCGCGCTGGGGCAGGGCGGAGAACTCGTCATAGAGCTCCGCCTGCCGGAGCTTCTTCACGAGCTCCTCGAAGTGTTGCTCGCCGTCGTGGTCCTCCGGCTCGGGCAGCGGCTGGCCCGTCGCGGAGTGGTGGTGCGGCAGGCTGCGCCGGCAGGCATACCAGAGGGTCCGCGAGCCGGAGAGCAGCTCGCTCCATGCGGCGTCCACCAGGTCTGTCACGGGCGCCTCGGGCGCGGGCTGGACCTGCCAGCGGCGCGTGAGGTCCAGCAGGGCATGCGCGGGCAGTCGCCGCGCCACCTGTCCCACCGCCGCCGCCCGCAGCTTGAGCGGCGCGGCGCGCAGCACCTCGCGCAGGCCCTCCAGCCGCTGCGCCATGCCATGGCGCGCCACGGGCACCATCACCAGGACGGACACCGACTCCAGGGCCTCGCCCGTCCGCGTGAGGTCGATGGGGGGCAGTTGCAGGGACTCGTCGAGGATGGCGCCGAGCTCGTCCTCGGCCACCACCGTCAGCTCGACGTCCACTTCGGGCGGGAAGTAGAACTCCGTGAGGCTGCCCGCCTCGATGGCCGCCGCCGGCAGGGTCCCCGCGGCGGGCAGCGTGAAGAAGTGCTCGCTCGCGAGGAACCGCTCGCTCTGGCCCGCGGCGCGACGCGCCTGGAGCACCTCCTTCAGGTGCTGCTGATATTGCAGCGCGTGGGCTTCCCGCAGCTCGCGTGGGGCCACGCCGAAGCCCACCACGCTGCGCTGTTCGGCGCCCACCTCCCGTCGCACCAGGAAGGTGTCCAGCCAGCGGAGGGTGCCTCGGTCCAGCGCCAGCATCGCCAGCGGCAGCGCGTCCACGGGGAGGCTCCGCATCCCCGCCCCGGCGAAGACTTCATGGGCCGCGCGCCCGCGGCGCGTCTCGAAGTTGCCGCCGCCCACCGGGTCTGGGTAGGGGATGAGCGTCAGCGCCACCGCCTCGATGATGTCGCCGTCCTGCGTGGTCCGCGCGGCGCCCAGCGACGTGGGGTATGAGGCAATCGGGTTCGCCGTGTACTCCACCGGGCGCAGCACCAGCACGTACAACCCAGAGCGGCTCCGCGCCAGCTCGCGCGGAACGGGGGCGAGCCCGAAGGCCGCGTCCAGCCGCTGAATCTCCGGGATGTCGTCCAGGCGGATGCCCGTCAAGTCACGAGGTACGACGACCAGTTCGCCGCCGGGGGTCAGCCCATGGCCCAGGCGGACGGTGAGCGTCGTGCGGTCCTGGCTGGGCGTGACGCTCAGGCCGTGCATCACCCCGGTGCCATTGGCCCGGGAGAGGTCGGCCTGCCGCGTGAGGAAGTAGTGCTGCTCCCGCGTGAGGTCCTTCGCGGTGAGGAAGCGCCCGTCGAAGAAGAAGGAGCGCACGCGCCGGTCGTCGTGCACCATGGCCCGGGCGGTCTCCAGCGCTTGTGCCGTCTCCCAGGTGAGCTTCTCCCGGGCGGGTCCACTGGTTGGGTTGAACACGGTTATCCCCCTTCGAGAGAGTCGGGCCTAGAAGACGCCCATCCACCGGGCGAGCGCGGCGGTAGAGAGGCTGAAGGGCCTCAAATCGTTGTCGACGTAGACAGCCCCCTGCCGCGTGGGCCGCACCTCCGTGCCGCGCACGTCCTCCACGTCCGTTGCGCCGATGACGACGCGGGCGAGGAAGACCCACGCGGGATCCCTCATCTTCAAGTCAGGCTGCGCCGGGTCCGTCAGCAGCGAGGCCGGGATGAAGGTGTCGCTCCACAGCTTCGCCAGCTCCTGTTCGCGGCTGCCTCGCCAGGCGTTGAAGATGACCTGCCGGAGCTTGATGCGCCGCTGCACCGGGTCTGGCTCGTCCACGGGGTCCGGGAAGGGGCTCTTGGGCACCTCCGGAGGGGGATACGCCGTGGAGCGCGGCACCAGCCGCAGCTCGTAGCCGTCGCGAAGGCGCGAGGCCACCACGGCGTCCATGGCGTCGAAGGGCCCCGCCGCGAAGGCAGGCGTCTTGCCGCGCTCGCACTGGAGGAAACGCAGGAACAGGTCCGCTACCACCCCCGTGGGTGGATAGCCCGCGGCATCGGGGCTCAGCCGGTACTCGGCGGGCGTGAAGACGCCGAAGTCGGCCAGCTCCAGCGGCTCCTGCCAGTACCAGCGGTCCAGCTTGAGGCACGCGTCCGTGGGCACTTCCACCAGCCGGCCGAAGGGGTCCAACGCGAGCCCGGCGGACACCCGGAGCTCCTCGTGCTCCGGCTCGGTGCCCTCGTGGTGACTGACATGGAGCCCGGCCACTGTCCCGACGCCATGGAGGTACGCCAGGGCCCGGGTGAGCCGGCCCCGGTGATAGGTCTGCTCGGCGGTGAAGTCTCCCGCGTCCAGGAGCACGCCGGTGGCGTAGTGGAGCCGGTCTCGCGTCTCCGCGTCGAGCAAGGCGTCATTCGGGGGCGACATGGTCATCAACCTCCTTCCAATCTGGGGTCCAGGCTCGACGGGCGTTCAATGACGTCCGCGAGCCCCAGCACGCTGTGGCCCACTCGCACCGAGGTGGGCGCGGGGGCGGGCCCGACGTAGGTGTCCACGCCCACCAGCGACGCGACTCCGACGAGCAGCGGACGGCTCGCGGTGATGACGGAGACCCCCACGTGCGCGGGGGCCTCCTGCTCCGCCACCTTCCGGATGAGGCCCAGGGTCCGCGTGTCCGTGCCCTGGTGCACCAGCACCGTGAGCCGGTGTGCCAGTCGCTCCAGGAACTGCTCCACCGCCTCCGCCTCCGCCGGGGACCGCAGCGTTTCGTCCCCGAAGACGGCCAGGAACTCCTCGCGCGTCTCATCCCCGAGGAAGAGCGTGTCGCCCACGTAGGAGTTCCCGCTCCGGGCCAGGCCCGGCAGCAACGGGTCCTCCGCGTCCGCGAGGTCCGCGCCCAGGATGGTGGCCAGCGTGCGCCGGAGCCGGAAGTCCTCCACCACCACCACCGCGCCTCGGTTCACCGCGCCGTCCGTCACCAGGTCCAGCGCCAGGCGCAGCCCGTCAACGCAGCCGCGCCGCCGGGCGAGCGCGGGCGCGGCTCGAAGCATCGCGCGCCGCTGGCGCTCGCCCACGACGGGGTCGAAGGAGAGGCCGACCCAGCTCGCGAGCCACTCCAGCGAATCACCCGGGACGTGCCCCGGGTCGGTGAGCACGTGCGCATGGGCGATGCGGTCCTCGATGGGCGTCAGCACGCCTTCGACGATGCCGAGGAAGCGCTCCAGGAAGTCCGCGGGAGTCGCCCGGCCGGCGGTGTCCGCGTCCTCGCCGAAGCGCTCCTCGCGATAGAGGGACGGCAGGTAGTTGTCCACGTAGGAGAAGCGCGATGCATACGCGCGCAGCGCTCCCACTTCGGGCGTCCGGCGTCCGTCGCCGAACAGCTCCACCCGCACCCACAGGTACCGTCCGGAGAGCGCGCGCACCTTCGTGTGGGCGCGCTGGATGAGGACGGTGAACAGGCCACTCTCGCCCGGGGCCGGCGGCGCGGGCAGCATCCCCGGTTGGAACGGCACCTCTGACGGCAGCGGGACCCAGCTCCCGTGCGGGACGTCTGGATGGACAGGCGCTTGCGGGATGACGCCCAGGCGATGCTCATGCCAGTGCGGAGAGGCGCTGGGCGGCGCCAGGGGCTCGTCGGTGGCGGCGAGCCAGACGCGCACGCCGGTGCGGGGGGGCAGCAGCGCCTCCACGTACAGGCGGTGCCACACCGTGCGCCCGTCGCCCGAGTCGAAGGGCCGGTTCGGCGGGTTGGCGGCGCGGCCCCGCTCGGCGCACCGGGGCAGCGACAGGGCTTGAAGCGGCACGGGCGCCATGTCGGCCAACCCCGGGGTGACGGCGTGGTGCGGCGGCTGCGCCCCCTGGAGGAAGGGCCCACCGTCATGGCCGGGCAGTGGGAAGTAGTCTCCCTGGGGAATCGCCTCTGACGCACCGGCCGGGAGCGCGTAGGCCACCGCCTCCACCTTGCCGTCGTTGAGCAGCGACAGCACCGCGGCGCGGCCGTCCGGAAGGATGGCGAGGCTGAAGGGTCGCAGCACGCCCGGGAGCGCGACGGGCGTGGAGAAGCGGCCCGTGTAGAAGCGCAGCCGCGCATACGCCTCGTCTGGGGGCACACCCGCGAGCGCCGGGTCCATGACCCAGCTCAGCACCGCCAGCCGTCCCTCGGCGTCACATGCGAGCGCCACCGGCACTTCACCGGGCCACGCGAGCGTCTCCAGCATCCGGGTCCGAGGCGGGTCCGGGTTCTCCTCCGTGGGACGGAACAAGCCGGCGCCGGAGGGAATGGACAGGAGGTCCGGGAGCGGCTGCCCATCCACCCGGCCGAGCACGGCGGGAGGTGCGTTGGGCGCGAAGGAAGGCGGACCGCTCAGGACGTAGGCGCCACCCCGCGGGTCCGCGGCGATGCGGTGCGCGGCGATACCTTCGGCCGGGAACACCTCGGCGGACCACACCTTGCGCAGGTGGAGCGTCAGCACGCGCTGGGCCACCGCGAGGTAGAGGACGCCGCCAGCTCCAGGCGACAGGTCCGTCACCGCGCCGGACAACCCGACCTGCGCGGGCTCGAAGCGCAGGGTGGTGCCAGCGCCCCCGCCCGCCGCGCGCACCTGTCCGGCCACGTCGTCCCACCAAGCCCACGTGCCGAAGGCGTCCACCGCGCCCGGTACGCGAGCGAGCCTGGGCTCGAGCACCGCGAGGTCGAGCACTTCATCGAAGGTGCGAATCTCTCCCAGACTCCCCAGCCGCAGCGTCCTGCGCTTCGCGTCGTAGAGGCACACCTCGCTCTCTGAGACCGAGCTCTCCGTGGCCCAGTCCTGCGCGTCCGCCAGCATGTAGAACCGGAGGCGGTTGGCGTCCATCAGCAGACCTCGGGGACCACGGGCACCGCCACGCCCGCCTGCGAGGAGTCCATGCCGCCGCTTCCCTCATCGCCGATGCCGTGGAGCATCGTCGGCACCTCCCCGTCGGCGTTCACCGCCACCTTGAGCAGCTCCGGGAGCTGCCAGTCCGCGATGGACAGCTCCACCGGCGTCGTCGCGGTGCTGCCCTTGAGTTGGAGCCAGCTCGGGTTGACGGGGCCCTCGGCCTGACGGACGGACGGAGCAGGGGGCTCCACCGTGAAGCGCGCCACGTCGGCCGTGGCTCCGGCGCGACGCGCATCTCTCAGCACGCGCGTCACCGTTCCCCAGGCGAAGAGGCTCACCCCGGCGATGCTGGCCACCCCGGGGACCTGCGCCACCGCCACATAGAGCTCCCGGTCCTGGACGTCCCGGCCCAGCGGCCAGCCCTCGCCGGTGGGGCCTCCCGCCGGCAGCGGGAAGATGAAGCGGCGCACGGCCTGTCGCACCGCCTGCACCACCGTCTCCCTGCCAAAGCCCTCGCGCACGGTGATGCCCACGCCGAGCCCCAGTGGGACGTACTCGCAGCCAATCACGTAGAGCTCGGTGGTGAGCGGCCGGCGCGCATCCAGGTAGGCATGAACGGCTTCCAGCAGCGGCCGGTCCGCCCGAGGGTAGGGCGGCTCGAGCCGCGTGGCCGTGGGCAACACCATGACGGAGACGACACCGGGGACACCGTCTCGCCGTCGCCTTGGCTCGAAGCGGGGCAGCACCTCCACGCGGCCCAACTGCACGCCGGGGGTGCTCGCCGCGAGCCGCCGGTAGTCCTCCTCCGTCACGGCCCGGTCCACGTGGCGCAGCAGCGCGGGGATGCGGCGCTCGGCCTCCGCCAGCGTCTCCGCGTCCCGGCCCCCCAGCGTGGGCTCCGGCTGCTGCACTCGCAGCGCCGGTGCGGGGCTTCCATCGACCCGGAAGGCGCTGAGGTCCTTCAGGCTGCCAGGCGGGAGATTGCCCGCTGCGCCGCCGCCGCTGCGCATCCGGGCCACCAGCACCTGGGCACCCGCGGGAGGCACGCGTCCGCGCACGCCGTCTCCAAACCGGGCGGCGCCCGCCTCGGAGTCCAGGGCGTAGACGGGCTCGTCGCGCCGGGCCAGCGCGAGGTCTTCGATGAGCCGCCACTCGCGGTAGCCCGCCCCTGGCTCTTCGATGAAGAGCTGGAACGTCGCTCGCTCCACGGAGCCGGAGGGCAGGCGAAACTCTTGCTCCGCGGTGCCGTCGCTCTGTCCAATCAGGCGTCCGCCTGTTGTCTCGCGCTGGTCCACTTCGACCGCGTTGATGTCCACCCAGCCCAGCGCGAAGCGCTCCGGCTTTCCGCTGGGACGCAGGCGCAGCCAGGTCACCAGTCGCGCCGCCACCCTCGGGTCGTCCAGGCGGGGTGGCCGGTCGCCCAGGCCGGCGCGCGTGTCCGCCCTCACGTCGTTGACCGGCGCGCCCAGGTCGGACGGCAACAGCAGCCGCACGACGCCCCGGCGCGACAGCTCCTGCGTCGAGTCCGCCACGACGGTGAGCCGGTGATACACCGGCGACCCGTCCGCGGCGGGCGTGCCCGTCACCTCCCAGACGTGCGGCAGCCGGCCACGTGCTCCGAGCAGCTCGGACAGGGTGGGCACCTCCATGACGGGGGAGACGCCCACGCTCAGGACGCGCGGCCCCTGTCCGTTCCCCTTCGTCAAGTCATCGCGCAGGGCCACCACGTGTTCCGCCTTGGGGGCGAGCAGCGCGAGCCACAGGCTCCCGTCCACCGTCTCCGTCACCAGGTCCAGCCCGCGCGGGTCCGCGGCGCCGAGCGGGAACACGGGCGTCGTCGCGTAGAAGCCGTGCTGGGCCTTGGGGTCCAGGCCATAGACTTGCGCGAGCCGGGGCAGCATCGACGCGTGCTGCTGGCGCTCGGTCTCCGTGAGCGGGCGCTTGCGGTACGCCTCCGCGGTGAGGTGCACCACGGTCAGCTCCTCCAGCGTTTCGAAGGGCACGGGCTTGCGCAAAGAGGCGAAGGCCCGCAGCGACACCGACGGCTGGAGCACCTCGGTGTCGAAGTGCACGCTCACCACGCCGGTGGCGGCCTCGGCGGGACGCAGGCTCGCGCCCAGCAGCCGGAGGAAGGCCAGTCGCTGGCGCTCGGGGATGAGGTTGGCGCGGTAGAGGATGGAGTCCGCCAGCCAGGCGAAGAGCTCCAGCAGGGTGCGCCCCGGGTCGCCCACGCGGGCATGGGTCCACTCCGGGGTGTGGCCCGGGATTCGGGAGAGCAGCTCTTCGACGAGGTCCGGAAAGCTCCTGTCGTCGAGTCGGGGAGGAATGATGGGCATCTAGCCTCCGAGGTCCATGGCGAGCCCGAGCTGCTGCACGTCACCCGTGCGGCGCAGGCGGTAGACGATTTCCACGCGGACCTGGGCGGGCAGGTCCGCCACCTCCAGCACGTCCACGCGGATGAGCTCCAGGCGCGGCTCCCAATCGGTGAGCGCGCGCTGCACCAGCTCCTGGATGCGCCGGCGGGTGGACACGGTGTTGGGCTGCCCCATCATCCGCTCCAGCCCGGCGCCGAAGCCCTGTCGCATGAGCTGCTCGCCGGGGCGCGTGCGGAGGATGACCTCGATGGACTGACGCACGCTGGCTTCCAGCGACGGAAACGCCAGCTCGCCGCGCTCGTCCGGCATGAGCCGCAGCGGGAAGCCCACGGGAGGGCGCCTGTCGGGAGGCTTCGAGAGCATGGCGCGGTCAGTCCTCGAACCGCTCGCGCAGCGAGGCGGGAATGGGGATGCAGATCTTGATGAGGGCAATCCAGAAGAAGACGATGTTCAGCAGCGACAGGAAGAGGTTGAGGACGATGAAGGCGCAGAGGGTGATGATGGGAATGTTGAACCCACACAACCACCCGATGCCCTGACCCGCCGCGGGCGGACTGGCTGAGCCTTCAAGGAAGTCCTTCGGCGAATTCTTGTTCAGCAGCTCGTTCAGCCCCGGCGGCACCTGGAAGGTGACATTGGGCTTGAAGGCGCTCAGGTCCTTGAGCGACGGAAGGCTGATGAGGACGGGCGGCAGCTTTCCGCGCTCATGCCAGGCGGCGATGGTGAAGGGGGCGCTCTCCTCGCTCCAGACGATGGCGGGTGGGCAGCCCTCCTCGCGGTGGACCCGGATGAAGGCCCTGGCCACGTAGCGCGAGCCACGCCGCTCGAAGCGCCGCTCGGGAGGGATGAGGTCCCGCATCCGTGGCGCGGTGGCGGCCTTCGCCGCCTGGAGGACCTGGGCGGCATCCGCGGCATTGGGATGGGTCCACGCGCGGGGCAGCACCACCGTGCCCGTCTTCCCCTGGACGAGGACGTCCGCCAGCCCGGCGAGCGCCGTGCCCGCGGGCCGCTTCTGGCCATTGCCGTAGTCGAGCTGCACGCGGTTCATCGCCGTCATGAGCGCGGGCGTTTGGAAGGCGTCGAACACCGCGACCAGTCCGCGCAGGAAGTCGATGAACAGGGAGAGCTTGTCGTGCGTCGCCTGCGGCAGCCTGCGCTGGGCCACGTCCTGGTAGGTGATTGACAGGCCTTCGAGCCCTGTCCAGTCCACCGTCATTCCCGCGGCGAAGTAGGGGGACAGCAAGCTCCGCACCTGCGCGTCGTCGAAGGCGGGCGCTGGGGTGGATGCGCGCTCCGGTGCTTCGCCGCTCGCCACCTGGAGCAGTCCGTACAGCACGGTGCGCTTCGCCGCGGCGCATGCGTCGGGCGGTGCGATGAAGAGCGAGGTCACGCTCTCCTGGTCCCGGCTGGTGGCCCGCATGAGGCGCAGCAGCTCGCGCCGGACGTCCGCGGGGCCGGGGCCCGCGGGCCCTTCTCGCCGTCCAGGGTCGGGGTCGCGCTCCTGTTCCTCACCTTCGAGCGCCACCCAGCCGGCGACCTTGCCGTCCCGCCGCACCCAGGCCTCGCGCGTGTTGCCCGCACCCACACGGCGGATGACGAGCCCCGCGCTTTCGATTCGGGTCGCCTCGACCCGAGGCTCACCGAACACGTCGCAGCAGGCCTCCAGCAGGGCCACGTTGAACACGCCGTGAACGGGCTGGAGCAGCTTGAGCCCCTGGGCGGTGAGCGTCCCATCGGAGATGAGGGTGCCCGCCAGCGCCTTGCGGCCTTCCTCGGACCTGAGCTCGCCGAAGAGGGCTTGAACGAACTCCTGGTCTTGCCGCTCGATGAACGCGGGGGCGCCGCGCTGGGCCGCCAGCGGGGCTCCGGTGGCTCCGTCGAAGACGAGCCCGCGCAGCTTGACGGGGTGGCTCACCATACGTTGCCCGCCCCTGGCGTGTACGTCACGCCCATCACCGAGTTGGTCTGCAGCACGTCGCACTTCACGACGCCCGTGAAGGACGACATCGCCGCGTTGACCGTGACCTGCCCGGCGCTGACCTCCACCTCACTGGCGGTGACGGACACCTTGGTCGCGGCCCGGACGGTGACGCCCTGCGAGGCGAGCGTGACGGTGTTGCCTGCTGCTTCCAGCGTGAGCTCGCCCCCGCTGGACTGGTTCAGCGTGGCGCTCACGCCTCCGGGGACGTCCAGGGTGATTTGCGCGGTGCCCTCGCTCGCTTCGACGATGGCGATGCGGCTGCCGTTCCGGGCCTTGATGACGTAGCGGTCCACGCGCTTTCCACCGGGCGTCTCCGGCGGACGGGCGCTCCCGTTCCACAGGCCCCCGACGACGAGCGGCTGGCGCGGGTCGCCGCCGGCGAAGACCACGGCCACCTCGTCATCCTTGTCCGGGAGGAAGAGCGCGCCCCAGCCACTGCCGGAGAACGGCACGGCGACCCGCGCCCACAAGGCCACGTCCGCATCGGCCAGGCTTTCGGGCGCGGTGAACAGGCGGACTTGAACGCGCGCCAGGTGCTCGGGGTCCTCCACGGAGACGACCTTCGCCAGATAGGTGCCGAGCATGGCGCCAGGCAGGCGGCGCTCCTGTGCGTGTGCGGTGTCGGTCATGGCGCTCCCAGGAAGGCGCACTCGGCCTCGAAGTCCGTCTCGTAGCCGTGGAGGGTGTCGAAGCGGTGGCTGGCGCGAACGACGTAGTAGGTGTTGTCGAAGCGAGCGCTCAGGCCGCTGAGCCTCACGTGGGTCCCCACGCGGAGCGCGGGGTTGCCCTCCGCGGTGGCGTCGACGCGGACGAAGCGCCGGGCGCGCGCATCGAAGGCGGCCCGGGCGATGGCGGTGGCCTCGTCGCTGGTGGACACGGGCAGCGAGCCGAGGTGCTCTGTCCGAGCGCCCAGCGTCTGCTGGAGCAGCTCCGCGCCGGTCCGCCCTTCGCCCGGGCCGGGACGCGAGCCGGAGCACTGCCCGGAGACCCCGGCGCCCTGGAGGGCGTTCCACCCGGTGCAAGTGACCTGGGTGGCCTGATGCGCCAGGTCCGCCGTGACGCGCGCCCGGCGCAGCTCAGCGTAGAGGTTCAGCTCCAGGGTGCCCCGGCGCACCGCGCTTCGTGGCGAGACGTGGAGCGCGTCACCCGTCACCTGCAGGTCCGCATCCCGCGTGGCCAGCAGTCGCCGCGCGAAGGCCAGGTCGCTTTCGTTCCATTGGACCTGGAGGCCCAGGGACACTTGAAGGTCTGTGATGACGGGCGTCAGGCCCAGGTCCCGGGCGAGCTTCTCCGCCATCCCGGCCAGCGAGAGGTCGCTGTGGACCAGCGTGCGCCGCGCGAGTCTTGCCTTCTGCAGGGCATCCTCGGCGAGCACGACGAACTCCGGCGCGGAGTCTTGCGAGAACACGGCTTCGATTCCGGTGATGACGCCGCGGAAAATCTCCTGTGGGGCGCTCTCGGGACCGGTGTAGATGCCGATGGGTGCCCCGAGCCTGAGCAGCTGCTCGTCCTCGAAGACCTGCTCGGCCACGGTGTCGGCGTAGCGCGCGACCGCCTCGAAGCGCAGCTCGAGCGAGCACAGGCCGCCTTCGGCTTCGTCGACGCGCATGCTGCTGACCAGCCCGGTGACGCGTGCGTCGGCCTTGCCGAAGATGCGCACCGTGGGGCGGTGATGCTCTGGCTGTGACGTGGCGTCAGGCATGGGGAGCGGGGAGCGGACTCAGTCGGCGAAGAGCCGGGCCTTGCGTTGGGTGAGGAGCCGGATGGCGCGGGCAATGGATGTCGGATCCACGGGAGGCGGCGTGAGCGCTGGCGCAGCGGTCGGGCGCTGGCCCGCGTCTGGCGTGGAGCCCGAGACGACGGACCCCTGGACCTCGTCGAAGACGATGGACATGACTCACTCTCCCTCGAAGCGGAGGCGGCCCCGCGGGGGCAGGGTCGCGCCGAAGCGGGGCCTGGTGACCCGGGCGCGTCCTCCGAGCTCGAAGAGGCCGTCTCCGGTGGTTTCATAGGTGGAGGTGTCCACGTTCCCGGCGGAGCGCACGCTCTCCAGTCGGACGGTGGTGCGTGGAGGACCGGCACGCAGCCCCGCGAACGCGCCTGCCGTGGCGGAGAGGCCGGCGGAGGACTGCGCGCCAGACCAGGCGTTCGCGGTCCAGCCCGGGGCGGATGCCCCCGTGGTCGCGGGGAAGCTGGCTCCCGCGGAGAAGGACGCGCCCGCGGAGAAGATCGGGCTCGATGCGGATGTACTGGCCCCGAGTGAGGCTGAGCCTCCCGCCATGGCCCCCGCGCTGAATGAGGCGCTGCCTCCGAACGAGGCGCCTGCTGAGAAGGCGCCACCAGCGGAAACGCCCGCACCCGCTGAGAAGGCTCCGCCGGCCGAGAAGCCTCCACCCGCTGAGAAGCCACCGCTGGCCGAGAAGCCACCGTCAACGCCGAACCCAGCACCGGCTCCGAATCCACCCCCCAGGCCCGCGCTCAGGGCTCCGCCTGTCGCGAACGCGGTGGGCGGGGCCAGCGGGACGGAAGGGTCGACGGTCATCACGTCCTGGCTGGGGAAGCGCGGATTGTCTTCACCGTTCTGCTCCGCGACGGCGCGCGAGATGGGCTGGTCTCGCGCAGCGGCCATCTGCCGCGAGCTCTCGCCCTCGGCGCCCCGGGAGAAGACGCGTTGCTGCCGCGTCATGCCCACCGAGACGGTGGAGCGCAGGGGGATGCCATCCGATGCGAAGAAGTCGATGGTCTCCCGATAGGTGTCCACCAGACCGGTGAACTCGAAGGCGCCCCACTGGAAGGTGACGTCCGGAGGAATCTGGCTCTTGGTGCCCATGAACTGGGCGATGCGTATCGTGTGGTCGCAGACGTTGGCGCCCGTGTCGGTGGTGTCGAAGACCAGCTCCATCGTGAGCTTCGCGCTGCTCTCCGAGACGAACTGCTGGTTCTCCTGGCCCTGGGCGTCCTGGAGCTTGTTGGTGACGGTGTACTGGAGCGAGCTCGGGTTGAAGTGCACCCGCACCTCTTCGCCGTTGCTCTCGTTGATGAAGCTCGCGCTCGCGGGAGTCGTGTCTGGCATGGCGCGCTAGTCCTCGAGGGAGAGTCCTTCGTGAACGAGGTGCAGCTCTTCGATGCCGACGTCCGTCGCGCGGGCGTTGAAGTCGGCCGCCTTGAACTTCACCGGCATGGCGCGCTCCAGCTTGTAGGTGAGCACCGTCTGCGTCCCACCGTCCTCGGACGGGGCCTTGAGGCGGATTCGCACGGTGCACCGGTACCCGTAGTCGCCGCCCGTCACCCGCATGAACCAGCGAGCCAGCCGCTCGCCCGATGAGAGGCCTCGCTTGAGCACCACGGTGCCAAGGCTCACCGGCCCGGCGCGCTGCACGGCGCCCAGGTTGTGGCCGCCCACGCGAATGGCCTTGGGCTCCATGGTGGCCTCCAGCCCCGTGCACTCGGAGAAGGCCCCGTCCACGGGGGCCTCTTCCGGGCCACCGCCCGACAGCGGCTCGGGCTGGAAGGTGAGCTCGAAGCGGAAGGTGTGCAGGGGCCAGAGGTCTCCGCTCATGCGGCTTCCTCCTGCTGGAGCGACACGTCACCCTCCAACGCGGAGAGGAGGACCTGCACCCGTTCGATTGCCGCCGCGGGAGCCAGCTCCACCAGCGCGATGAGCCGCCCGTTATCGAGGTCGTCCTGCGTCATGGTCGTCCGGTCACACCGCACGGAGAACGCCTCGCGTGGCGTCGCGCCTCGCAGCGCGCCCTCCGCGAAGAACCGGCCGAGCACGGATTCCATCCGGTATCGCAGCGCCAACCAGGTGTCCTCGTTGGACGGTGAGAACGTCAGGTCCGCGCCGAGCTGCCTCGCCGCTCGCAGCACCGAGGAGATGAGCCGGCTCACCGGCGCCTGACGGTGGCTGGCCCGTTGGCTGGACGTCACGTCGGACAACACCTGCATCCCGCGGGGCGTGGGCCCCAGCAGCGTGACGCGCTCGCCCAGTGCGCGCAGCGGCGAGGCCGGCTCGCGCGGCTCCTGGTCCAGGCGTGTCGGGATGGGGAAGACCTCCCGTACCTCCGCGAGCCCCAGTCCCAGGGCGCTTCGGAAGGTGCCGCGAAGCAGCGCGTTGCGTGCCAGCGCCCCCGTCAGCGTCCCTTCAGGGGCCGCCAGCCGCTCCGGAAGTCCCTCCGAGGACGCGGTCCGCAGCCACGGATAGGCGAGCTGGATGAACGCGCTCTGGAACGGGGTGAGCACTCCGCTGGCATGGAGGAACGCGCCCAGGTCCTGCGTCGCGGCGCGCTTGCCCGCGGGCGTATCGAAGACCAGGCTTGTCGAGGGCAGCGGCAGCGACGCGACCAGGTGCGTCTCCCGCAGGCGCCTGTCGCGGAGGAGCTCGGCCAACACGGCGAGGAAGGCCGCCCAGTCCAGGTAGGCGGTGAGTCCGCAGCGAGGCGCCGCGCGCTCCGGCGTGTTCCATTCGGTCCCGGTGGAAGCGCCAGGCGTGGCGCATTCCACGAACCCCGGGGCACCCGCGGGTGGCAGGCGGGGGAGGGGGAGCGGCTCGGGCGCATCCGCCACCAGCTCGGGCGTATCGGGGAGGCAGAGGAAGGACACATCCTGCAGGCCGAACAGGTGGGCCGCGCCGTGCCACGTCGTGCGGTCCACGGCGGAGGCGGGGTGCTCCATGCCGGGAGGCGCCGGCAGCCTGCTTCCCGGCAGCAGCAGGTTCAGCCGCCCGAGCCGCGTGGAGCGCTCCGCCCCTGGCGTGAGCGGGTCCGCCATGCGCACCACGTAGCACTTGCGCCCGCCCTGGACGAAGAAGGCCTGCACCGCCGCGCCCAGGGCGGTGAACTCGTCGGGGGTGGTTCCGGTGCGGGCTCGCCAGTCGAAGATGCGCTCGAAGGCGGCGAAGCTCTCGAAGGGCAGGGGGACGTCGGTGAGCGGGTCCTGCGCGTCGTGGGGGTCCACGCGGAGCGTGGGGGCGGTCATCCACCCCTGCTCGAACAGGTAGCGCGACAGCGCGGCGGGCACGGGCGCACCCGGGCGGCGGCGGACGAAGCCCACGAAGAGGGCCACGTCCATCCGCTCGGGCGCGGTGGGCGCCACGCGCTCTGTGACTTCGAAGGTCAGTCGCCGCATGGCCTGGGAGCTCCCCCGGTCGCTCCGCTCAATCCACGTCCGGGAAGCCCATCCGCACCGTCTCCGCGGCCAGGACGAGCTCTTCCATGGCCACGTCCCCGCCACCCTTGGCGGCCAGCGTGGGGCCGGTGAACTTGAGGGGCGTGACGTTCACCAGCTTCCACGACTGCACGGGGTTGCGCGCCTCGTCGAGCAAGCGGATGGTGACGGCGGCCTTGCGGCCCAGCGGACCGTTGCGGCGGACGTCCTCCACCCATGTCCAGATGGCCCTCGAGTCGACGACACCGCGCTTGAGGGTGACGTCGCCCGTCTTGAAGGCGCCGGGCACCTTGCGCACGTGGTTCTCCGGGTCGTTGCCGTCGCGGTACTCGGAGAGGGTGACCTCGGTGCTCAGTCCGGACACGTCGGAGAAACCACCGAAGGACGTGCCGTCGAAGCTGATCTCGAAATTGAAGGCGCCGTAGGGCGTGGGGCGGGTAGGCATGGCGGCGAGTCCTTTTCGTTAGGTCCGGGCATCCGCCGTCTTCTGGCCGATGCGGAAGATGACGAACTCAGCGGGCTTCACCACCGCCACGCCGATGAGGCAGACGAGCCGGCCGTTATCGAGGTCGTTCTGGTCCATGGTGGTGCGGTCACACCGGACGAAGAACGCCTGCCTCGGGTCCGTCCCCAGCAGCGCGCCGGTGCGCCACTGGTTCTCGAGGAAGCTGCCAATCGTCTCGCGGATGTTGGCCCACAGGCGCTCGCCGTTGGGCTCGAACACGGCCCACTGCGTGCCGTCGTCCACGGAGCGCTCCAGGAAGTTGAAGTAGCGCCGCACGTTCACGTACTTCCACTCCGGGTCGGAGCTGACGGTGCGCGCACCCCACACGCGGTAGCCGCGTCCCGGGAAGAAGCGCAGGCAGTTGACGCCCTGGGGGTTGAGCGTCTCCTGCTGCGCGAAGTGGATGTCCTGCTCGAAGCGCAGCGCGCCACGGACCACTTCATTCGCGGGCGCCTTGAACACGCCGCGCTCGATGTCGCTGCGGGCGTAGATGCCGCACAGGAAGGCGGACGGCGGCAGCGCGATTTCACGAGGCACATCGGCCGCCTCGGGCCCGGCCAGCGGGTTGGCGACGACGACCCAGGGGTAGTAGAGCGCGGCCTTGGTCGAGTCCACCTGCGCGCGAAGCGCCACCGCGTCCTGCGGCCCGTATCCGCGCGGCGTGTCCAGCACCGCGATGCGATAGGCCCGGCGTCGCTCCGCGGCGCTGATGAGCCCCAGCCGCACCGCCTGCGCGGAGGCATACGCCGAGGAGCCCGGCGCGGCGATGATGGAGATGTCCTCCACGCCGCCCAGCCGCTCGAACGCGTCATCGTACGAGGCCGCGCCCGGCTCGCTCCCGTCGGAGCCGCCGGTGAGCGTGAAGGGGCCCGCGGCCAGCGCCGCGCGCAGGGCGAACGCGGACACGCCGGTGCCCGCCTCGAACGCGTACATCCGCTCCATCTGCTCGGAGAGCGTGGCGGGCGAAGCGGTGAGCACATGGCCCAGGTAGCGGGGATGGGCGCGGTCCACGCCCAGCCCGTCGTACAGCCGCTCCTGCCCGTCCCCGTCCTGCGTGGTGACGGTGAGCGTGACGAACTGGCTGTCCCCGGGCAGTTGCTGGAACTGCGACGCGGTGTCGTTCGGCAGCGGCAACGTGTCACTGCCGTTGGACCAGGTGTCGTTCGCCTGCTTCAGCCACCAGGTCACCCCCGCCGTGCCGTCCGTGCCGGGCTCCTCGGTGGCCGCGTCCAGGCCCAGCGCGCTGGAGCTCACCGAGGCCACCTCCAACGAGTGGCTGGCACCGGGGAGCGGGTGGCTGATGACGAGCACGTCGCCCTCGACGGACGCCGTGGCGTTGGCGCCCAGGAGCGCCTGGAGGTCCGCGAGGGACACCGCGCCCAGGTCGCTCACGTTGCTCTGCGGGTCCGCCGCGTTGTCGACCGTCTGGGCGTCGAGCTTGAGCTGCGGGTTGGCCGAGACCTGGATGAGCGCCCCGGTGCCGCGGACATCGGTGCCCAGGATGAGCCGGCCGACGGGCGCGGCGTCATCGGCGCCGCTGAGCCGGGCGTAGCCACCACGAAGCTGCCGGTTGAGCGCGTCCACGACCTCCGCGGGCGTCAACGGCGCATCGGTGGGCAGGGTGAGGGTCTGCGCCTGTCCGCCAAGCGTGACGGTGAGCGTCTGGTTGGCTTCGAGGAACGTCGTCGTGGGGTCGAGCTCCGCCGTCGCGGCCGCTTCCGCATTGCGCCCGGAGAACGTGACGGTGACGTCGGTGTTCCCGTCGAACGTCAGCGTGAGCGTGGTGCCATCAGGGAGGTCGAAGGGCGGGGGCAGGGTGCCGACGACGCGCGCGGCCGACGCGGCGGTCTGACTCAGCCGGACCAGGCTGCCCGTGGGGGCGCGCCGCATGGCGCCGACGGTGGCGGGCGCGAGCACCTCCCGGATGCTGATGCTCCCGTTGCCCGCGCGGCCGGGGAACCTGGCGGTGAAGCGCGCGCGCAGGTTCGCGTCCGCGTTGGCGATGACGTCCGCGCCAGCGGTGGCGTTGGCCGGCGTCCCCGAGAAGACGCGCGCCACGTAGAGGCGGGAGCCGCCCTCGTTGAAGTAGGCGCGGACCGAGTGCGCCAGGTAGTTGGTCGTCTCCTGGGTGCCGGTGAGGTCCAGGTCCGTGAGGCCACCGAAGAGCCGGACGAACTCGGGGAAGCTCGTCACCAGCGACGGGGTGCCGGCAACGGGGCCCTTGCGTGCAGGGCCCGCGAAGCCACTGGTGCTGGTGCTGACGCCCTCAATGGACCTGGCTCGGAAACTCGTCTCTTCGACGTAGACACCGGGTGCGAGATATTCAGGCACGCGAGCCCCCCCTTTCTCGTTACGTTCAGAGCTCGACCCAATCGAGCTTGATGGTGGTGGTGACCTCTTCGCCGGCGGCGACGTCGAGGGTGCTGCTCAAGGGGTGGAAGTCCTGGGCGAGCGCGTCGGGGTCGGGCGGCTGTGTCGACGCCGCCCAGGCCGCGGCCAGGCTGAAGGTGAAGTGGATGGAGGCCTCGGGGTTGCTCCAGTCCGCGATGGGAATGCCGGGCACGATGATGAGCGCGTCACCCCGTTCGTTCGACAGCCCCCAGCGCGTGATTTCCGGGTCGGCCAGGGCGAGCGACACCAGCGCGCCGGGCAGGGGCCTGTCGTGGACGTCCACGACGCGGAGCCGCACCACGGCGCTGCGCGCGGACGGGCGCATCAGCTCAGACGGGTAGAGCGTGACGTCGACCGGGCGAAAGACGGAGTCTGGCGGGAGCGGCTGGCCCATGGGCGGCGCCGTCGCGTCTCGTGGCAACTCGAGCGTGAAGCTCCGGGCCAGATAGAGGCGTGTGGGGTCGCTCGCCACCAGGGTGAAGGCGGCCGCGGCGGGGAGCGGGTCCGGCAGCTCGAAGCTCGCCGCGTAGTCGGAGAAGCCCGGCGCGTCCGTCACCACGTGCAGCCCGCGGACGTTGCGCGCGAAGCGGAGGCCCTGCCCCGCGACGGTGATGGGCTCCGCGAGGGGGCGTTGCGTCTCCGCGTCGAGGAAGCGGATGGCGGCCAGGGCGCGGCTCTCGGTGCGCTCGAACATCATGGCCTGGGCACCTCGTTCGTGAAGTCGAAGCGCCGCGCCACCACGGGCCGTCCAGCGGGCTTGCCCTGCACGTCGATGCAGACGACCCGGGCGACGTAGGTGACGGAAGGGCGATAGGGGCGTCGCAAGGCGTCCCACATCCGCAAGATGTCTTCTTGAGGGATTTCCGCCGGGATGATTTGCACCAGCTCGTCCGGGCGCCAGACGCCCACGGGGGACAAGTCAGAGGCGCTCAGCGCGTTGTGCGTGTGAAGCTGCAACATGACCCAGGCCATGATGCGGTGCTCGTCGTCGACGTTTTCAGCCCAGACCGTGAGCAGGTAATGCAAGTCCAGCGCGAGCGGCGGAGGCGCCTCCGCGCGTGGCTCATTTCGCAGGTGCTCATTGACGGCGACGCGGTAGAGAAAGAGGGTGACGCCTGGGACTTCGAGCGGCGGGGCGTTGCTTTCACTTCCTGCCATCTTCCCGCTGGGGACGAGCTCGAAGCGGCACGTGGGCAGTCCTTCCGGCTCACGAGACAGCTCATAGGCATGTCTCAGATATGAGACCAGCGAGTCGCCGACGGAATAGATGGCGGAAAAGCCAGCCACGTTGCTCCCCCAACCGCACCGCGTGGATAACGATTGATGAACGCCGTATCGACTTGCAGTGCGTGTATGGTGTCGAGACTGAGACTGATAGTCAAGTCACCTCATGCGGTGGGTGAAGTGTCTGGGACCTGTTGAGACGGTGGGAGATGTCTACCGAGGTGCCTGAAGCCGGGAGAGCAGCGCGCGGACAACGTCTTCGGCGTTCTCGTCAAGCCCCTCGAGCAAAGCCTTCCATTCCTCTGGCGGCTCATCGCCACCCTGCTCCAGGGCGGAGAGCAGCGGTTGGATGCGTGCGGTCAGGTCCGGGAGTTCTACGCCGCGGGCGCCGAGGTCCTGCTGCACCGAGCCGAGGAGCTGTAACAACTCGGCGGGTGTCTCAGGGGCTCGTGTGGCCGCGCCGTGCACGCTGCCTGGCGCGGAGCGCAGCGCGTGCTCCATCAGGTCTCCCAGCCAGGTGGCCATCGCTGGGGCGTCGAAGTTCTCGGGAGCGCCAGGGGGGATGCTCGTATCGCTGGGCTGGGAGTGTGGCGGGGGGGCGTCCTCCGCATCGAAGCGGGCGCCGGTGCGGTCGCAGCCGGTCCACTGCACGCCATCCACGATGGCGCCTCGGAAGTCCGCGTGGCGGAAGCTGCCGCCTGACACGTTGGTACCTGTCAGGTCGGCGCCGCGAAAGTCCGCTTCGTCCAGCCGCACGTCCACGAGTGACGCGCCCGTGAGGTCCGCGCCTCGTAGTTCCACGCCGACGCCTTCCGCGCCGTCGAGCACGGCTTCGCGGAGGATGGCTCGTGAGAACGAGGTCTCCGAGAGCCGGGCCTTGCGCAGGTCGGCATGGGACAGGTCCGTGCCGCGCGCGGAGCTGTCCTCGAGGTGGGCCTCGGAGAGCCGAGCCCGTCGCAGGTCGGCGCCATCCAGCCGGCACTGCCGGAGCGTCGCGCCTTCCAGCACGGCTTCTTCGAGCACCGCGCGCTCCAGCGAACAGGCGGAGAGCCGGGCGCCGCGCAGGCTGGCGCCGTGGAGGCGGGCCTGGCCCAGGTCCAAGCCGTCTCCACGTAGGCCGTCGAGTGGGGCGCCGGTGAGGTCCACGCCGTGAAGCTGAAGGTCCCTTGCGCGAGCCTTCTTCTGGAGAAGGGCCTGGAGGATGTCTCGCGCGCTGGGGGTCATGCCTGTCTCCGGCTCATGAGTCCGAGCGCGAGGAGCTTCTCGTGGAGCCGAACGATGAGCGCCGCGGCGCCATCATCGCCAGGTGCCGCGGTGTCGAGCGCTTCGACGAAGACGTTCGCGACTTCCCGCGCTTCTTCGGGCGCCAGTGAGGGGGGAACGAGTCGCTGGTCGACAGGGCGGCGCTCGTACACGTCTTTGATGCGCGCCGTCTCATGGGCCAGCGCTTCGGCCAGGGGGACGGAGAGGGCGCTGGCGGCCTCTTGCCCGGACGGGTACTTGGGGCGCCAGAAGGACCACTCGAACAGCGTTCCCTGGAGTCCTCCGAGGAGGTGCTCCCACTCATAACTTCGGACCTTGACGGGCCCTGGTAGCGCGGAGACGAGCCAGAGCGCGAACCGGCTCGCGAAGCTGCGCGTGAGTTCTTCGGCGGTGAGCTGTGGAGGACTTCGGAGCATCAGCACCGACTCGCCCTCGACCAGCTTCGGATTGAACGGCTGCATGACGTCGCTGCTCATCGCCGCATGCAGATCGAGAGGCGTGAGGGTGCCGTCGACGTTGATTTCTCGCCCGCGGTAGCCCGTTGCCTTCGACAGCGTCCTTCTGGCGTCCGTCACAATGGGGGTGGGGCCTTCGAACTGAAGGCGCGCACGCTGGTCCCGGTACTCGACCTCGAGCCAGACGAGGATGTCCTTCTTGAAGCGGGCGAACGGTGATGAGGGTGGGGTCGACAAGCGGTAGCGGAACATCACTCAATCTCCAGGTGTGCCACTGGGGGAGGATAGCGGAAGGCCGGCACGGGCCCGCGTCCGCTGAATGACCCCCAGGACGTAGAAGAAGTGCTCTGGATCCTGACGATAGAGTTCTGCCATGGCCTTGGGCTTGGTGAAGCGCTCGAGGCCCATCGTCACGACCTCGGTCGCGGGGCCGTCGTAGACCTTGCCGACGTACTTGTCGATGAACCCGCCTTCGTAGGCATGTTCGTGGGGTTTGTATCCCTGTTTCGGGGCGAGCACATCCAATGGTTGCGTCGCGATGGCTTGCCCCGGCTGGGCGAGCCGCTGCGCGCGGGCTTCGACGAAGGCCTTGGAGGCCGCGGAGATCTCCGGGTCGACGTGCTCGATGCGGTGTGAGAGTTCGTGATGCACAAGCGTGGAGGTCGGAGCGTCGCCGAGGTTGATGTAGCGGCCGTCATGGGAATAGTACGCGCGCGTATCGTCCGCGGCTGCGCCCCTGGTCAGGACGAAGCCTTCCGGCGGCGCATTGCCCGTCATCCGGTAGTGCTCGGCGATATCCGCGCGAACCTCCGCCTCCGTCCGACCGGAGGCGCGGATGACCTGCATCCCCTCCGGTGTGATCGTCGGCGCATCCGAGAGCGCCGCGACATTCGAGGGCGCCTCTCCCAATAGCATCGTGCGCAATTCACTCATGAGCTGCGCGGCCTTGGCCTCGTTCGCGGCGGAGCGCCGCTCGATGCTCGTGAGGAGCCAGTCCCGGTTGTTCTTGAGCCGGCTGTACTCTCGGGAGAGGTCCGCTTGGAGTGCCTCGATTCGCTCGATTTCGGCCTGATTCGCCTTGTAGTTCTTCCGAAGCGGCCCGAGGTCGGTCTGCAGGACCGGATCGTTGGCGACCTCCTGCATTCGAGTATTGAGCTCCGTCAAGGCGGCGGTGTCGCCCGGATACACCTTGTGGACCAGCTCATCCAGTCGACTGCGCATCCCCTTGGAGAGGTTCTCCATGAAGTCGATGCCATTCTTGATGAACTCGAGATGGGGCGAGCTCGCGGAAGGGGTGTTGATGTCGCCAGACCAGCCCACCGTCTGTCGTGCGCGTCCCTTCGGGTTGACTTCGATGTCATCGAAGGTGTCGGGGCCGCCTTGGGATTTCGGGTTCGTGGTGTTGGATGCGGCCGTCTGGCCGTCCAGGTCCGCGTCCGCGCGGGGATGGCGGTTGGGCGCTCCAGGGACCTCGGTGTCGGTCTCTGTCTTGGACCGAAGTGGCGAACCGGTCTCCGACTCGGCTTCGAGGCGAGGCGTTACCGGGGTCTCCGCGTCCGCTTCAGGGCGAGGCGTCGCCGGGGTCTCCGCGTCCGCCTCAGGGCGAGGCGTCGCCGGGGTCTCCGCGTCCGTCTCGGGGCGAGGCGTCGTGCTGGCGTCGGGCTCAGCCTCGGGCCGCGGACTCGCTGTCGTCTCGCCCTCCGCTGTGGGCCGGGGCGCGATGGACTCGCGGAAGGTGCGGGCCCGTGAGCCGGGAACGACGCCCGCGCCGCGAGCCATCCACCGTTGCTGGACGCGCTTGATGCGAGGGACTTCGCCGAAGCCGCCGGTGACGACGGACATGAGCACGGACATGCCCAGCGCCTGCCAGGAGAACTCACCGGTGATGAGCTGGGTGGCGACCTCCAGCACCGCGTCCGCGGCGATGTTGGCCACGAACTGGAGAGCCACGCTCTTGACGGCGTTCTGGATGAGGGCGCCCGCGCCCGCGCCGAACACGCCGCCAATCGCGCCCATCAGCGCGGCCCTGCCCACGCCCGCCATGAGGCGCTCGCCGGACGACCAGTTGTTGATGACCTGGATGGTGGCCGACGTCGCCGCGCCGACGATGGCGCCACCCACGATGGTGCCGATGGTCGCGGCGGCCGCTCCGGCGCCCAGCGCGCTCGCCGCCGCGCCCACCGCGCCGATGACCGCCGGGCCCACGACCAGCGCCACCACGATGACGATGGCGATGATGAGCACCACCGCCAACACGCCCTTCCAGGCGGGCTGTTCCTTCGACGCCGCCTCTTGGGCCTGGACGGGAATGTCGCAGTCGAGCTGGGCCTTGGAGGCGCGGAGGCTCTGCTCCAGCGCGTCCGAGGAGTCCACGAGGGCGCTCTCGACGTGCGTGAGGATCGTCGAGCAGGTCGTCTGGAATCCGGTGGCGACGGTCTCCAGGCCGGAGGCCCCCTCCGAGGCCACCTGCTGGGTCTGGGTGGCGAACGCGTCGCGCTGCTGGCTGAAGCCCGTGGCCGCGCCCGCAGCCAGCGCGCCCATGGACGCCGTGAAGGACGCCACCAGGGCCGCCGTCGCCTCCTCGGAGGACTGGCCGAGCCGCAGCATGGCCTCCAGTCCCTGGTTCCCCACGCTGCCCACGCGCTCCAGGGCCCCGGCGGCGCCGTGCTCCACCTGGGAGACGAGGCCATCCAGTCCCCCTTCGAGCCCGCCCGTGGCTTGCTGGAGCATGCGCTCCAACCGCGCGCCTTCCGGAGCGGACTGCGTGGCGAACAGGTCGCGCACGCCCGTGAGCGCCTGCACCAGCGTGTCGATGGCGCCCGTCACGGCGTTCTGGATGGACGCCGCCGAGGCGAAGGCCGCCAGCTCGATGAGGACCTGTTGCAGGTAGCCCGTGTCATTCACGGACTGGCGCTGGTCGTGCTCGTGGCGGTCCAGCCGGGCCAGCTCGGCGATGAAGGCCGAGTCGACGGAGGCCATCATCGAGTCGCGCGTGGTCTCCGCTTGCGTCAGGGCTTGTGTCCGGCTGCTTTCGATCGCGGCGACGAGCTGCTCGTGCTGCGTGTCGAGCGTCTCGCGGGCACTGCGGGCGGCGGCGATGACACCGCAGCGGTCCCGCTGGCGCCCCTTCATCGCCTCGCCGGCCTGCTTCGTGGCCGTGTCCACCAAGCTCTTGCGATAGCCCTTGGCCGTCTCGCGCGCGGCCTTCATCTGGGCTTCGGCGCGGCGGTCGGTGAGGTAGCCCGCGAAGAAGCTGTCCTTCTTGTTGATCTTGCAGCCTTCGTATTCCTCCGCGTACGCCTCGCCAAGCTGGACGCACTCATCGCCCACTGTCGGACCGAGGGCCTCGTGGGCAATGCGTGCCTGGGCGTAGAGGGAGTTGACGCTGTCCAGCGTGGTGGACTCCTGCTCGTCAACGAGAAGCACTCCGGAGTCGTAGACGGCCTGGAGCGACTCGAGCGCGCTGTCAGTCTCCGCGTGGATGGTGGAGACGGTGGTCGAATGCTCGGACAGGACTTGCTGCCGGGCGCCCTCGGCCTGGGCGGTGGCGGCGACGCGTGCCTGCTCCACGCTGGCGCTGATGGCCGCCTTCTGCTCCTCCATGGACGTGGAGATCGCGCTTTTGTACGTCTCGGCGAGCGCGCCGATGCGGGCTGGAACATCCTCCAACGTCAGGAGAACCGCGTCCTCGATTCGATTGGCCGCCTGAAGGAAGAACGCGTCCGCGCGTGAGTTCGCGTCAACACGTCGCGCGTCGTCCGCCGAGGTCGCGCCCGGCGCGGGGACGAACTGCACGCCGCCTCGGAGCGAAATGGCACCGGCCCCGGCGTTGGCGAGCGAGGCGGACGCACTGCCATGTACCGCCACGGCATCCCACCGTTGGACTTCGGTCGCGGCGATGGCTTCGTCCAGCGGCGCACCAGCGGCCTCATTCGCGGCGTCGTCCGTCGGGGCTCCGCCGCTGCCCGCGGGAGCCTCCGAGGACAGTGCGGCAGCGACGTCCCCCGTGGGAGCCCCTTCAGCGGCTTCGGGGGCGGAAGCGTTGCTCTCCAGCGTGGACTGCGCGGGCGCGGCGGCTTCCGTGGAGGAGGGCGCCTGCTCGGAGATGGCATCCTCGATGGGGCAGTTGTCCTGCTCCTCGGCATCGGGGCTGACGCTGGAGGCGTCTTCCTGCGACTCCGTGGGCGCTGGTTCGGGAGGCTCTTGGTCGGGCTCCTCCGCCGGCTCTTCAATGTCCGCCCTGTAGCAGGTTGCGCTCTGGGGGCCGCCGCCCGCGCAGGCCTGTGCGCCCTCGGTACCGCCAGGAGGCGCGGCCGCGTCGCTCGTGGGCGCTGGGGGACCTGACGTCAGTGCATCCGTCGCGGGGCCCGCCGCGGCGCCAAGCGCGCTCCCCGCGGCCCCCGAGCCGCTGTCGGTGGCCTGTCCATCCTGGGCCGAGCGGGCTTCGGTCGATTCGCCGTTGGCGGTGCCACCGCCACCGCGCAGCCTGGGCGTTCGGGAGGGTGCCGCGGGCGGCTCGAAGAGGCGGTGAACGTTGGCCGCGAGGAAGGGCTGGACGGGCGCTGCGCTCGGAGCTGTTCCCGTCACTGGAGGGCCGGACGGGCCCACCGCCCGGTCGAGGATGGGCTCGGCGGTTTCGCCGCGGACCACGGCGTCGGCGGCGTCATCCGCCTGGCGCTCGTAGGGGTCTCCTGGGTGGCCGACGCCGTCATGGAGTTGTACGCCGGAGCGCTGCTGAACCGCGTGGGCCGCCTCGTGTGCCGCAAGTCTCAGGTCGGGTGGGCCGCGAAAGGCGATGCGGTTGCCCATGGTGAAGGCCTGGGCCCCCATCCGGTCGCTCGCGAGCGCGGCCTCACCTCCCACACGGGCTGTGACGTTCGACAGGTCATGGCGGCCGAAGGACTGCTGGAGCTGTGCAGCGTGGGGAAGGGGAGCGCTGGCATCCTTCACGCCTGCATGGGCCTCGCGCCGGATGGCCGTGGGCCGTGACTCCACGGCGCCGCCGGCCGCCTGAGGCTGCACGGCCTCCTGCTCCCCGCACGCCGCGCACGGGCCGCCTCCGGGCCCACACGCCGCGCACTTCGCCTGGACCGGAGGTCCGACGGGGGACGCCACTCCACCTCGCATGTAACGCGGGACACCCGCTGCGGCGCTGGGGCGGGCGCGTGCCTCAGGGGCGCTCGCTCCGGGCCGCCCGCGCAGGAAGGCGGGAACGCCAGGGGCAGACCGCTCCGACGGCGAGCGCTCAGGACGTCTGGATGAATCCGAAGGCCGGGTCGACTCACTCCGGCGTACCGACTTTGACGTCGCTCGGCTCACGGATGCGCCCCCTGGTGATTCATACCAGAGGAGTTCATGTGTTCACTCTCAGTGTCAATGGACGGCACTGTGGTGAACTGGAGCCGACTGTGAGCGCCCGGTGGGCAGGAGGCTTCGCTGGCGCGAATTCCCATCCGCGCTGCTTCATGCACCTACCGGCGCAGCGTCACCTGCTCGTCGAGCCGGGCCATCTTGTGCGGGTTGCGCATGGCATAGATCCGGGTGATCCGGTTGCTCTCGACGACAACGCTGACCGCTGTGTCGAAGGCGCCGGCGGCGTCGACCCGGAGCGCGGGCGCGCCGTTGAGCCACACGGTCGCGATCCGCGCGCCAGGCGCGAACGTGGGGAAGCGGGACAGGAGCCCGGCTACGCGATCGCCGCCGACAATCGGGCGCCGGGCCGCTGTCGCCAGGCCGCCGCCGTCGGCGACCAGCACCACGTCGGGGGCGAGCACGGCGAGCAGGCCCTGCAGGTCGCCGGAGTTGACCGCGGCCATGAACCGCTCCAGGACGGCCTGTTGCTCCGCCCGGTCGACCTGCATCCGGGGCCGGCGTGCGGCCACGTGCCCCCGCGCGCGGTGGGCAATCTGCCGGACGGCGGCTGGCGTCTTGTCGAGCGCCGGGGCGATCTCGTCATACGGCATGTCGAAGACCTCCCGGAGCACGAACACCGCCCGCTCGGCCGGGGTGAGGGTCTCCAGGACGGTGAGCATCGCGATCGAGACGCTCTCCGCGAGTTCGACGTCCGCGGTGACGTCAGGGCCGGTGAGCAGCGGCTCGGGCAGCCACTCGCCGACATACTCCTCCTTGCGGCGAGCGAGCGTGCGCAGCCGGTTGAGCGCCTGTCGGGTGACGATCCGGACCAGGTAGATGCGCGGGTCGCGCACCTCGGCCCGGCTCGCGTCACTGATGTCCGCCCACCGCAGCCAGGTCTCCTGCACGACGTCCTCGGCGTCGGCCGCGGAGCCGAGCATCTCGTACGCGACCGTGAAGAGCAGGCTGCGGTGGGTGACGAAGGGGTCCTCCGAGCCCAGCGGCGCGCGGGCCGCGTCGGGCGAGGATGCACCGTCGCCGGGAGGCCCGCTTCCCGGCGACGTCGGGCGCATCGAGGCCGTCATGACGCGGTCGCTTCGACCGGCCGTGCGCTTGACTGAGCCATCGGCTTCAGCCCGCACGAGGCGGCGAAGCCCTCGGACTCGATGCCCAGGGCGGTGTTGGAGCGGGTCGTCAGGTTGGCGAACGCGATCACCGTGGTGAGCTCAATGAGCGCCGCGGGACCAAGCTGCTCTCTCAGGCTCGCGACCATCTCGTCGGTCACCGTGGGGGGAGTCTGGCTCATCGCCTCGGAATACCCCAACACCTCCCGCTCCAGCGGAGTGAACACCGCTGACTCCCGCCACCGCGGAATCTCCCGCGCCTTGTCCACGTCCACCCCACGGTTGTGGGCCATGAAGTAGTTGAAATCCAGGCAGAACGAACAGCCCACCAGCGACGCCACCGCCATGTGCGAGTACGACTTCAGACTCTCATCGCACTGGTCCCACTTTTGTACCTTCTGCCCGAAGCGCATGCTGGCCTTGAGCACCGGCAGATGGTGCCACATCACACCGAATGACTTGGGGACTTGACCGAGCATCCTGCTGGCGAACTTCTTCACGATTGCGCCGTAGAGCCCGGTGATTTCCTTGGGGGGAATCCTGACTGAGGTCATGTCTTCTCCTGGTATCGGTTGCCGTCGACCTGGAGACACCGGACGCCCGCGGGATGTGACATCCCCGAGGGGGTACCGCCTTCGAGACACACGACGGCCCGCCCTGGGGGCTCCAGCGGCGGGCCGCCGTCAGGTCAGCTCAGTAGTTCCAGGCCCGGTAGCTGCGGAAGCCGCAGCCGTTGGCCCCCAGGACGACGCCGCCGCCCTCCATCACCGGCGTGAAGGTCGGGTAGGCCGACGCGGTTGTGTCGACGCTCACGCAGCACGTTCCCGAGAACAGGCCCGTGGAGTTGGAGGTCTCGTGCGGATCGGGGTCGGTGGGGCTGTAGAGCCAGCCCTTCGCGTAGACGTAGAGCTCCTTCGAGTACGGCGAGAAGGGGCCGAGCTCCGACCAGCCGCCCTGGGTGGTGACGGAGCCTCCGGCCATCTGGTAGCTGAACTGGACGCTGAAGCTGGAGTTACCACCGCACACGCTGCCGGAGGGCGAGCCCTCGGTGCCGGCCTGGGCGAAGCGGGGGAGCGAGTCCGGGGGCTGCTCCAGCACGCCCGTCGCTCGCGCTTCGGCGATGTTCGCCTCCAGGACGCGGATGTACCGGTCGCTCTCCTTCAGTTGGCGGTCGAAGGCGGCCGGCGTGCCGCTCTTCTCTTGCGCCTGCGCCAGCAGCGCCCGCTGTCCACGGACGCGCTGGAGTTCGAACTCGGCGGCCTCGGTGCCGACGCCCACCTGTTCGCGGACGCCGTCCTCGCGCGTGCGCTCCCAGACTCCGGGGGCCACCTTGTTCCAATCCGACGGAGTCGCTTCGCTCAGCATGGGCCGCGTGGCCTCATCACTTGCGGAAAGAGTGTCACCACCGCATGCCGCCAGCGCCATCGCGGCGACAGGCGCCCAGAAGAATCGCTTCGACATGGTGCATCGTCCTCGTTGAGCTGCCCGGCTGGGTTGCCGGGAGTCAGAGAACATTCACGGAGTGAAGTCTGGTGTTGGTGGGTTCCTGTTCCACTCGAAGCGCCGCATGTGTCTTGGGATTGGCTCGGTGAAAACTGCCTCGGTCGGTGAATCCTCAGGCACTCGCGGGTGTCACCGAGGCGCGAGCTTCCGGCCTCCCGGCGATGCCGTCCCTCCCGTTTCAGAGCGCACGCGCGAGGCTGGGCAGGAAGAGGTACTCGGACTCCACCGAGAGCCCGCGACGCTCGGCCAGGTGCAGGAGCGCCAGGCCCTCCACGAAGATGAAGGGCTCCGTCTCCGATGCTTCATCCCGGGGGTTGAAGGACTTCGCCCTTCACCAGCGTGTCCGCCCTTGCGGAGCCATGTGCGGCCCTCCCAGTACCCACGCATTCCAAGGGAGGGCGGCTGGCGTTTCAATCCGGCGCAGGTATGAGGGCGTGGGCCGGGCGAACCCAAGGGTGACTCAGAAGTTGTCGTCTCTGGGAGGGGCTCCAGCCCCGAGCGCCGGCGCGGCTCGGGTTGGGATTCATGATGTTCTGTTCGCCTGTGTCGCTCAGGAGGTCGGTCGTGCCGTCCGTCTCGACGGAGTGGTAGACGCCGAGGAAATGCCCCAGCTCGTGCGCGAGGACTCGCGCGTAGGCGTCCAGTGGCCATTGGGCCGGGCCTCTGCTGAAGGCGTCACACCGCAGGCCGGGCATGAAGACGGCCGACGCGGGGCCCGCGCCTCCTCCCACGCGAGGGGTGAAGCCGTCGACCGGCACGGGCGGCCCGAAGAACGGGTCGTCGTGCCGGAGGCACCCGGCGAAGACGATGTCGACTGTCGCGTCCAGCGCGGGCGGCGCGCGCTCCCGAAGGGCTGAAAGCTCGTCGAGCTCCGTCGTCCAGAAGCGCGTCTCCGCGGACGCGTCCGGGAGCTCGGCGACCGCGTCCAGCGTCACCTCCAGGCCCGCCTCCTCGAGCTCGTCATTCACGCGCTCCAACAATTCGCGCTGCCGCTCGGGTTGCCCGAGGAGCATGGAGTGTCGCGACACCAGGAAGCGCAGCGAGAGGCGGCCGCGCTCCGGAAGATGCGCGCGCGGCAGCCAGGCCAGGTGGAGCCGAGGCGCGCCTCCCGTCTTCAGCGGGGTGAGCGTCTCGCAGGCCATGAGCCCGAAACGCACGGTGAAACCGTCGCGGGGTGCGAAGCCTTCGCCGCTGGGGAGCACGAACAGCGCTTCCTCCTGCGCGATGGAGGTGCGCACCCCGCAGTCGGTGCAGTAGGGGCCGGCTTCTCGCTTGCTCACCCAGACCCGGCCCTCGGAGTCCTCAAGAGAGTCGATCGCGAAGCAGGTGCCCGGTTCGCTCCTGGCCCACAGCGCGACCGACGCTCCAGCGAACGGCGGGATGGAGAGGAACGGCGTGAGCCCGTCCGCGCCGAAGGCGACGGGCTCCGCCATGAACAACGTCTCTCCCTCATCGAGCGGGGCTCGTGGCGGCGCGTCCCCCCCCGCGCACGCCACGAGCCCCACGAACGCGAGACTTGTCGCGAAGGCTCGCGTCCGCGCGAGCGTCATCGCATGAACTCGCGAAGCTCGCTGGGCGTCACGAACGCTCCAATGCGCTGCTGGAGATGGACGCTCGGCTCCCGTGGGAAGTGGGCGGCGAGGACGCGGCGAGCCTCGCGCTGACCGCGCGCGCGGCCCACCCACTCAATCACGCCCGCGCGCTCCTCCACGCTCGAGGCGCTGGCGAGCTTCTGCCCGGCCAGGGCAAGCTCGGCCCCCGTCAGATCGAGCTCCGCTCCTGGCGCCAGGTGGCTCAGGCTCCGAAGGATGGTGGTGCTCACCCCCGGGCTCGGCTCGCGCTCGAGCTGGGACACGAGGAGCGGCCGCGTAACCTCGGGCGAGAGGCGTCCGAGCGCCTCGGCCGCGCGCCCCCGCAGGGCGGGAGCCCCCGTCCTCAGCCGCTCGTCGAGCTCCGTCCGGAACGCGTCATCGCCGCTGTTGCCAATGGCGTCCAGGACGGCGAGCTCGTCGTTGCTGCCCGCGGCGCGCACCAGCTCTTCACGCAGCGCCGCGTGCAGTTCGTCGCGCAGCGGGTCGCCAGGCCGGGTACGCCCCGCCATGCTCCCGAGCCCGAGCAGGCTCACGTTCGCGACCATGGCCGAATCCGACCCCCGGGCCTGAGCGAGCAACAGGTCCGCCGCCTGCCGCGACGGCTCGCCGTGGTCGGCCAGCGCGGACGCCGCCCGGCTGCGGTCGAGCGCCGAGAGGTCCCTGCTGACCAGCGCGTCCGCGAGCACCTGACGAGACTGCTCGGTGCCCGCCAGCTCGAAGGCCAGGAAGAACGCGGAGCGCGCCGTCTCGTCAATGGCCCCGCGTCGCAGGTCGGTGAGCAGCAGGGCGCTCTCCTCCGGGTGCGCGCGGAGCCACCCCGCCAAGAAGCGCGCGGCAGGGAACACGGCGTTCTTTCCCCCCTCGCCGAAGAAGGCGAGGAAGCGGGAGCGCGCCGCGCCAGCGTCGAGCGCCGCGAGCCTCGTGTCCACGGGCGACGGCGTCGTCGGGTCCGACTCGAACACGTCCGAAAAGTCCGCCTCCTCGGGCGTCACCGAGTCACGCACGGAGACGAAGTGCCCGTCCTCGCGCACCAGGTGGAAGCGGTGCGTGAAGCCCTGCGGCGCCTCCCCAGGGAGGTGGATGCGAAGCGTCTCCTGACCCTCCACGCGCCGCATCCAGCCGCCGCGCTCGGGGTCGAAGTCCGCCTCGGCCGTCGCGCCGAGCACCTGCACGCGCAGCCCTATCCGCTGGGCGGTGTCGTCGAGCTGATAGCGCGGCTTGGTGCGGACGAGCCGCGCCGCGCCCCCCGGCGCCTCGTCACGGCGGTACTCCGCGGTGTAGACGCCCACCCCGTCGCGCTGCTCGGCGCTCCAGTGCGTCGAGTCATCGCCGGGCAGCACGAACTCGAGGCTCTCCAGGAACGTGCTCACCAGGCGGCGGCTCGCGCCGCTCCAGCGCGGCGAGAACCCGATGCCAGTGAAGCGGCACCGCGTATCGACCCGCACGTAGAAGGGGCTGTCTTCGAGCTCCACGGCGCTCACCTGCTCCTGGGAGAGCGCCTGCTCCAGCTCCACGGCGCTCAGGGCCCCGCGCAGCAGCGCGGGGCGGCCCGCTTGCGCCTCCTCGACGACGACCCAGCTCAAGTGGCCCTGGAAGTGGTCTTCCACGCGCGGAGCGGGGACCTCGTCGAGCGTGGCGGTGGACTCGAAGGAGAAGGCCGCGGTGTCCTGGCGCTCGAAGCGGCACTCGGGGGCGCCCGGAGCGGGCTCCGCCGGCGCGTGCGTCACGGCCGGCGACGCCCCTTCCTCCGCGTCATCCCACGTCCCGGCCACGATTCCCACCGTCGCGAGCCCGAGCCCGGCCGCGATGCCCATCATCCGCCCGTTCATTCGAGCACCTCGGCGAAGTCCATCGAGCGGTCGAGCAGCGTCTGGGAGAAGCGCCGCGAGCTGAAGCTGAAGAGGTGCACGCGGAGGGTGCGGCTGAAGCGGCGAATCCCGACGCGGCCCACGATGGAGACGTCTCCGCGGATGAGCTGCATGCCGAGCTCCCAGTTGGCGTTGCCGAGCACCACCAGGCTCCCGTTGTCGCGCTGGCCAAAGGCGAGCGAGGCCGTGAGCGGGAAGTCCGTGTTGACGAGCTGGAGGTCGGCCACCACGGCGGCCTTGACGATGCGGATGTTGATGCCGCCCTCAATCGACGCGGTGAAGTTGAACCCGGGGGTGATGGTGCGCGCGATGGCCCCACACATGCCGAGCGCGTCCTCGCTCTGGAGCAGCTCCCCGCACCGCGCCGCGTCCGTCGAGACGGAGAGGCTGTCGTTCGTCGTCAAACCGACCTCCCCGCCGAGGCTGATTCTGAAGCCGATGCGCACGGGGCCGAAGCCGAAGCCGAGGTTCGGGAACGCGAAGGACTTCGCCGCGGAGAACTCCTCCTCGTGCTCGAGGCTAGGGGCGCTCTGGGAGAAGCTGTGGATGCGCTGGTTGAACGCGTCGACCGTGATCTCATAGCCCGTCTCCCCCGGGTCCACGCCGAGCGTGGCCTGTCCCACGGCACGCGCGATGGTGACCGAGTACGGACGCCCGAGCTTGCCCTGGAGCTCGACCGAGCCTTCGATGCGGCTGGAGGCGCCGGCGCGGTCGAGCCGGTTCTGCGTCGTGAGCTGCACCGCGACGCTCATCCGGTTCTCTTTCCCGAGCCTGCGGGTGAACTCCTGGTCGAAGCTGATGGACGTCGCGGCGGAGGAGTCCGGCGTCTCCCGCACCAGCACGACCGGGATGACGTGGCAGTCGCTCGTGTCCCCTTGTCCCTCGTTGCCCTCCTGCGGGAAGTCCGCCACGAAGCACCCCCTCACCGCGAAGTCGCTGACGTCCGCCCACGCGCCGCCCTCGCGCAGCGCGGCTCGGGTCGCCCCCTCGGCGAAGAGCTCATGGGCGAACGTGTTCGCGGTGCCTGGCATCAACTGCTCGATGACGACCTCGTCGACGCGGCCGAGCTCCGAGCTCGCGTCTCCCACGGTGAGCGGAAGCCAGCCGCCCGCGGCGCCCTCGGGCGCGAGCTCGTACCGGAGCGTGGCGCGCGCGGGCATGGCCGTGAGGGCCTCGAGCTCATCGGGCTCCTGGCCGAACTGGAGGTCCCCGGTGATACCCGGCGCGTTCGCCTCGAGCTCCGGCGGCACGTCCTCCGGCGCCAGCCCCGAGACGTAGGGGTCGCGGCCGTTGACGACGAGCGTCGACTGGACGACCAGGCTGGGCGCGAGCTTCTCCTCGGTGGCGTCGGGGGCGACGTAGGGGAGGATGGCCACCGACGAGGCGGGCTCCATGGAGTCGTAGAGCACATCGATGAGCTTGTCGGTCCCATCGGTCGGGGTCGGCTCGATGTCGAAGGTGTAGACGCAGCCTCGGCGGAGGTCCGGGGCCGACAGGTCGGCGACGCCCCGGCACGCCTGGTTGAGCTCGGCGCCGCGGGCCGCCTCGGTGAAGGTGACCGCCGGGTAGTCAATGCCGGTGTCAGGCTCGTCCCCATCGAAGGTGACGCGCAGGTTCACCGCCTTGTCCACCAGCGCCCCGCACAGCGAGGTCGGCCAGATGAAGCCATCGACGATTTGCTCCTGACCGTCGCCAACGAGGTCGACGTCGATGGCGCTGGAGGCGCACTCGATGGGCTCCGCGGGGTTGGCGGGGTTCGCCTCGATGAAGCTGAAGCTGACGGCGACGTTGCGGGTCGCGGGCGCGGCCGGGTTGAGGCTCGTCGAGGTGATGCCAAACTGGATGGGCACGCGGTTGTTCACGAAGACGGGCTTGCTCAGGTCGTAGCGCACGTCGAGGTAGGTCATCCGCGCCTTCGTGAGACAGACGCCATCGTCGGCGCTGTTGGGGCACGCGGGCTCGATTGGCACGCCAGAGTCGGGCACGCCCGAGTCCGGCGCTCCTGCGTCCGGCTCGCCGGTGTCGGCCCCGCCGCAAGCGCTCGTGAGCAGGAGGAGGAGCGTCCCGAGGACGCCATGGCTCCGTCTGGATCCGCGGCGCGGGCCGGTGGACGGGGACTGCGCGGGGTTCTTCATGCTGGACCTCCAAGTGGGTGCCACGTTTGTCGGTCCGGGGCCTAGGCAAGCGACGTACCAGCGCGCCGCGCGAGGGAGCGCACGCTGCTCGCGGCCGTGCTTGTGGGGTGTGGCCTGTAGGGAGCCACCGACACCCCTTGGGGACGCAGCCGACACGGGGCCCTGTGCTAGCTTCGCGGGCCATGTCCAGCGGAACGACGCGCCCGGATCGCCCCATGGGGCTCCCCATCCGCACGCTGACCATTGAGGTCGTGGGAGGACCGGATCAAGGCCGCTCGCACACGGCGGACGGTGAGACGGTGACGGTGGGGACGGCGGAGAGCAACGAGCTGCGCCTGGCGGACCCCACGGTGTCCCGGTACCACCTGGAGCTCTCGCGAAAGGGAGACCGCGTCGCGGTGGCGGACCTTGGCTCTACCAACGGCACGGCGGTGGGGCCCACGCTCCTGGAGCGCGGCACGGTGGCGCCAGGGACGGTCCTCACGCTCGGGCGGACCTCGCTGCGGGTGGGGGACGGGCCCACGCGCACCGTGTCCCTGCATGACTCCGGAGCGCTGGGGCCGCTGCGAGGCCAGAGCGCGCCGATGCGGCGGCTGATGGCGCAGATTCTCCGGGCGGCGCGGACGGACGCCTCGGTGCTGCTCCAGGGCGAGTCCGGCACCGGCAAGGAGCTCATCGCCCGGGCCCTCCACGACGAGAGCCCGCGCGCGAAGCAGCCCTTCGTGACGCTGGACTGCGGGGTCATCTCTCCCGGGCTCGTCGCCAGCGAGCTGTTCGGCCACGAGCGCGGCGCCTTCACGGGGGCGGAGCGCCGCCACGTCGGCGTCTTCGAGCGGGCGCAGGGCGGCACGCTCTTCCTGGATGAGATTGGCGAGCTGTCCCCCGCGCTCCAGACGGCGCTGCTGGGCGTGCTGGAGCGGCGGCGCTTCCGGAGGCTCGGGGGGAGCGAGGAGCTGTCCGTGGACGTGCGCGTCATCAGCGCCACCCACCGGGACCTCCGCGCCGAGGTCAACGCCAACACCTTCCGCCTGGACCTCTACTACCGGCTCGCGGTGGTGCGCTTGGAGGTCCCCCCGCTCCACCAGCGCGTGGAGGACATCCCCCTGCTGGTGGAGCACTTCCTGAGCGAGGCCGGGTACACCGGCCCGGTGTCGGCGCTGGTGCCTCCGCCGCTCATGGCCACGCTGCTGGCGCACCGCTGGCCGGGCAACGTGCGCGAGCTGCGCAACTACGCGGAGGCCATCCTCGCCATGGGAGAGCCCCCCGCCCTGGAGCAGGCCGCGGGAGGCCCGGGCGCGGCCCAGGCGTCAGCGCCCCCCGCGCCCTCCGTGGCCCTGCCCCTGGAGCGCGGCTACCGCGAGGCCCGCCAGCAGGTGCTCGAGGACTTCGAGGTCCAGTTCCTCAAGGCGCTGATGGAGCGCGCGGGCACCAACGTCTCGCTGGCGGCGCGGCTCGCGCGGATGGACAGGAGCTACCTCATCGACCTGCTCCACCGGCACCACCTGCGCTGAGGCTCAGGGCCGCCAGTGCAGGTCTCCCGAGGCGCAGACGCGCACGCCCTGGGCGCACTGCTCGGTGAGCGTGTCGAAGCCCAGGTACACGTCTCCCTCGATGGCGTTGAGGGAGACGGGGCAGCTATAGGCGCACCCCACCAGCGCCTCCTCGTTCAGCGCCGCCACGCCGCCGGCCTCGAGCTCGTCGCAGGACTGGAGCGTCGCCGTGGTGCGGACGATGATGAACTCGTCCGGCGCCTCGCTGGAGATGGAGGCCCCCGAGAGGCTGCGCAGCGCCTCGCGGACCTCCTCCCGCGCCTCGGCGCGAGGCAGGTCGGTGATGTCCGGTAGCGGGGTGGGGATGCACACGCGGTGCTCGGGCATCACCGCGCAGTCATGGTCCGCGCACCAGCTCACGAGCTGCCCCGAGCGGCACCCCGGCAGCCCCCCCAGCCGGACGAAGTCGATGACGAGCGAGGCGGGCACGGCCCCGCCCCCGGCTGGCACCGCGCGTGAGAGCACGTAATCGCCGTCGTCCTCCCGGCACAGGAAGCCGTCGAGCCCCTCGCCCTCCGCGCCGAAGGTGAGCCGCACCTGCCGCACGTCGTTGCACCCGGTGAGCAGCACCAGGGCCAGGAGCCCCTCGAGGATGTGCCTTCTCAAAATCCCACCTCCGTTCGAACAGGCTGCCGCCAGAGCAGGGCGGTGGTCGTCGCGCCGGCGATGACCGCGGCGACCCCCACGGCGATCCAGAAGTCTCGCCGCTGGTAGAGGGCCGGCGCTGGCTCGACGACCTGGCCCTGGATGAGCAAGTCCCTCAAGACGCCCTCCGCCGTCCCGTGGAGCGTCGTCACCTCGCCCTGGCGCTCCGTCCTCGCCGCCGCGCGCCCATGGATGGCCAGCGCACCCCGGAGGCGGTAGCCCTCGCGCTCGGCCTCGGCGTTGAGCAGCACCAGCCGCGGTGCCCGGAGCGCGGTGGAGAGCAGGCGCAGCGAGCCCGCCGAGTCCAGGTTCGCGGAGGACTCACCGTAGTGCGTGGCCCACTGGCCAGCGGCCAGCTCGGGCGAGGCGGGGAGCGTGGTGAAGGCCACGGCGAGCTCGGGCCCCTTGGCCGAGATGACCTGGACCGCGAACTGTCGTCCCTCCGCGTCGACGCGCACCACGTGGCGGCCCTCCAGGACCTCGAGTGAGCACGGTGCCGTGCATACGCCGCGCCGCCCATCCAGGGAGATGCGCGCGGGGCTGGCGTCGGAGGTGATGCGCAGCGTGGTGCGCCCCCGCGCCGCGCCTTGCTCCGCGCCGGTGACGAGCACGCGCCCCACCTCGGGAGGCAGCACGCCGATGTCCGCGGGCAGCTCCAGCCCGAGCACGCCCAGCTCCGAGGCCACCTGGAGGGCCGCCTCCTCGCGCCGCAGCCCCACCTGACACGCGACCTGCCAGAGCAGCCAGCGGGCGACGACCTCGCGGTGCCCCTGGCTCAGCGTCCTGGGGAGCACCCCCTCATCGCCGACCTCCTGGAGGCACTCCGCGAACTCCGCGTTGATGTAGTGCCGCCGCGCCTCCTGCAGGTGCCGCTCGACCTCCAGGAGCTGGACATCCCCTCCGGGCCGGGAGGTGGGCGCGGGGAGCCCGGCGAGGCGCAGCGTCACGGGCACGCCGGGGGGCCGCTCCTGGGCCCACGCCTGGACGGAGGCGCGCGCCTCGGGGTCCCCCACGACGAAGAGGGTGACCGCGGGGCGCGCGGTGGGGGGCTCGGCCGCGGACGCGGCGCTCCCCCAGAGCCCCAGGAGCAGCGCAGCGAGGGGAAATCTCCGGGGGGAGGGCCACGCGCGGCGGCGGTATATTGAAGGTCGGGACTGACTCACCGGAGCGAGCCTCCAGGGGTGGAGTGAAAGCGTGGAGTGGGGTGGCCGTTATCAACTGGTGCGACAGCTCGCGCGGGGCGGGATGGGAGAAGTCTGGGAGGCGAGCGCGACAGGGGAAGGGGGCTTCGCGCGGCGGGTGGCCATCAAGCGGCTGATCGCCGAGCACGAGCAGAGTCCCTCTCAGGCGCGGATGTTCCTCGACGAGGCGCGGATCGCCAGCCGGCTGCACCACGCCAACATCCTGTCCATCCTCGATTACGGCGTCGTGGAGGGCGTCCCGTACCAGGTGCTGGAGTACGTGGACGGCGTCGACGCGGAGCGGCTGCGGCAGCGCGGGCTCGAGGTGGGGGAGGACTTCCCGGTGGAGCTGGCGCTGCATGTGTGCGCCGAGGTGGCCCATGCGCTCCAGTATGCCCATGAGGCGAAGGATGGGGCGGGGGAGTCGCTGGAAATCGTCCACCGGGACGTGAGCCCCTCGAACATCCTCGTGTCGTGGACGGGCGACGTGAAGCTGGCGGACTTCGGCATCGCGCTGGCCAGGGACAGGCAGGAGCGGACGCTGGCGGGGCTGACGAAGGGCAAGCCGGCGTACATGCCGCCGGAGCAGGTGACGCGGGGCGAATTGGATGGGCGCTCGGACCTCTTCGCGCTCGGGTGCGTGCTGCACGCGCTGCTGACGGGGCACAGCCCGCTGGCGGGCGAGGACCGGATGGCGGACCTGCTGGCGGGCAAGGAGCTGGAGCTGGCGGGCGCGCTCCCCGCGGACGTCCGAGAGCTCATCGCGCGAGCCGTGCGGAGGGCGAGGCATCAGCGCTTCCAGAGCGCGGCGGAGTTCGCCGAGGCGACCGGTACGGTGCTCGCGGCCCGGAGCGGGCGAGCCGGGCGCGCGCTGCTGTGCGAGTGGATGGCCCGGATCCGCGCGAAGGAGGAGGAGGCCATGGCGCGGCCCGTCGCGGGGTGGGCGGGCTCCTTCCTGGAGGTGGAGCAGCTGCTCGGCGGGGTCGTCGTTCCGGAGCCAGGGACGGCGACGGGGGGCAGCGCCACGCCGCCACCGCGCATCGAGCCGCGAGCCCAGCGCCGACGGTGGCCCTGGCTCGCCGTCCTCGCGCTGGGGGGGCTCGTGGCTTTGTGGCCTTGGCGGCTCGGGCAGGAGGTCGCGCCGCCTGTGCCGACGGTGCAGTCCGTCTCCGTGCCGCCCCCGGCGACGCCTGCGCCGGAGAAGGACGAAGTCGCCCCGGCCGAGCGCTCGCCGCCCGCGCCGGTGCAGGCGCCCGTGATACGCGCGGCTCCGCGGGCGCAGGAGCCGCCCCCGAAGCGGCTGGTCCGTGCCCCGGCGCGCCCGGCGACTGGCGGCTCGGGGGCGCTGACGGTGGGAGGCGAGGGGGCCTTGCGCGCGGTGGTCATCATCGACGGCGAGCGCCGAGGCCACGCACCGCTGCTCATCGAGCTCCCCGTGGGCGAGCATGTCCTGGAGCTCAAAACTCCTGATGGCCACTTGATTGGCCCGGAGCGGATCCAACTCACCGAGTTCCACACCCCCGCCGCCCCGCTGCGCTGGGTCGTCCCTTCGGCGCGGGGGGCCTCCGGGGAGTGAGGGGACGCGTTCGCGGGAGGGCATGGGAATCGAACTCGCCAGGGGCGCCTCTCGGCGGTTTTGAAGCCCCGTCTCCTCGACGCATGCGGGCTACTCCGGATCGAGCGCCCAGGTGCCGTCCTTCCATCGTCGGAGTGTCATGATCGCTCCGATTGCGGCAACCCCTCCCTCTTTCGCTGCCGCTTCCAGTACCGCCTTGGCTTCTTCCGTCCGGTAGCGGAGCAGAAACGCAGCCGCCATGGCTCGGACGTCCGTACGCGGATGCTTCAGCAGCACGGCGAGGGCGTCTCGCCCAATATCCCCCTGCGCGCGGAGTGCCTGAAGCGCAGCGGTGTACTGCTTGGCGTGCTTGTTCCCCGTCCTGGAATCTCCTTGCTGAATGGCATCAGTCTGGGCCGCGACATTCCGAGCGAACTGCTCGACCCGTTCTTCCAACGTCATTACCAGACCCTCTTCGTCACGTTCTCAATGGCGAACAGCCCGAACTCGCGTTGGGCCTCGTAGGGGTGTCTGCTCAATCACTGCCGCACGGTCTGCGTGAACGAATGAGTAATGTCATAGCGGACCGACGACAGGATGGGAGCCCCCATTTCCGTTTGTCGCGGTAGGCTGTGCACCATGCAGAATTGGCACTTCACGCGCATCCTCCCAATCCTGGCAACTGTGTGGCTCCTCGCCGCATGTGCGGAGGGGCCCATCGCACGGCCGGACGCCTCGGCCCGGAAGTGGGTCGGCCCTTTGGTGAACGTGCCGGGCGGGGGGCAGTTTCGCGCCGTCATGTACTTCGGCCCATGGCAGTGCAGCGCCCAGCTTATGAACTACTGCCGCGACAAGTGCGCTGGGAGCGGGCACGCCCTTCAGGGCTGCATGTGGCTGGCGGACCTGAAGATGGACTTCGCGGGTACGGTCCTGCGGGCCGGGAGCCGATTTGGGATGACGCACTGCTGTTGCAACTACGCGACGCTCACCAAGGGCCAGAACGATGTGGCCAGGTCCCAGTGGAAAAACTTCCGCGATGAGTTCCGAGCTCGATGGGGAGAGCGGTTCGGTCAATGGCCCACGGACGCCAAAGGCGAGAACTTCCCAGGCCACCATATCCGCGACCTCCATCACGGAGGGAACCCTATCGACTGGGACAACATCATCCCGTTTCCAAAGGACCTCCACGAGACCCTACTGGGGCTCTACAACCAGTGCTATGCGAACAACCCGCCGTGGACGACTGCTGGGGTGGACTACCCCTATGGAGAGTAGACCCATGTCGATGCCCGCACTGCTCGAAGAGGTGTCGCGCCGCCACTTCCCCAACCCGCCTGCGACCCCGGCACAAATCGAAGCGTTCGAGCAAAGGGTTGGATGGCGCCTGGACCCGGACCTTCGCGCCTTCTACCTACACTGCGACGGCGCCAAGCTGTTCGACCGCACCAACCCTGAATTCGCCTTCTACCCGTTGGCGAAAATCCGTCGCGCGCGGAAGGTGCTCCTTCAGGACGACACCGACAGGTCCGGGCCGGCGTCCTGGTACGCGCTGTGCGAGCTGGTTGACAGCAACTACATCCTCCTCGACGTGAGTCACCAAGAGGCGGGCCGGTATCCGCTTCGCGATGGTTATCGCGAGGCGTTCCCGGACCCGAACTACTGCTCACAGATTGCGGCCTCGTTCTCTGAATTCCTCGCCGGAGCGCTCCGCTCGAACGGGAGTTGGTTCTGGCTCCCGCCAGCGTGAGTTACGGCGCCGCCATGTACTGGTTCGGCGGGTGCGGCTCCCATCCTGTGCATGCTGCGCGCCGCACCTCGGCCCTCTGCGGCCCACGCGTGAGGTTCATGGCCGCGTCCCAGCGCTCTGACTCGACTTTGGGGGTGGTTCGGCCGACGCCCCATTGAACCTACGCGCCAATCCTTGGTGCGCCTCATGCGCCGAGGAAGGGACCGCTACTCTGGATCGAGCGCCCAGGTTCCTTCTTCCCAGCGTTTCAATGCTTGCTGCGCTTCGAACGGGACCAGCCCCTGCCCCTTGGCAGCTTCCTCCAGGACCGCTTTGGCTTCGGCCGTCCGATAGCGGAGCAGATGCGCGGCAGCCATCACGCGCACGTCCATTCGCTCATGCTTGAGCAGCACGGCGAGCGCGTCACGTCCGGCATTGCCGTGTGCCAGGAGTGCGTCGACGGCGGCGCCGTACTTCCTGGCGTGCTTGTTCCCGGTCTTGGCGTCGCCCCGGAAAATGGCATCGGTCTGGGCCGCGACGTTCAGTGCGAACTGCTCAACCAGTCCCTCCAGCGTCATCACCAGAACCCCTTCCGCACATGTTCAATGGCCAGCAACCCAACGGAGCCCTCCTGGCGCTGAGGCGCGTGCGTGAGGCTGACGGCGTGCCTACGGGAACGTCACGCCGGAGAGCGTGATGGCGCGCAGCCCGCCCGGTCCCCACAGCTTCAGGGTGAACGGCCCCTGCGCCGCATCCGGCGTCGCTTCTGCTTCCACCACGACGCGGCCGAACGGATAGCCCGAGATGGGGGCCTGCTGCCAGACCGTCAGAATCTTCAGCGATGCGCCCGTCCTGCTCACCAGCGATGCACCATCCGCGGTCCAGGGGTTCGCGGCGTCCGGGTTCTCGAACTCCACCGCTACCGCCACGCGAACAGGGGCGCGATAACTCCATGCCCGGTGTGCCCGGAGTGTGCTGCCTGGATGCTGACGGACCTCTTCGTTGACGCGGAGGAGCTTCGCGGCGACGCCCTCATCCTGTTGGATGACATCGTTGGCCAGGAGACCCGCGATGCCGCTCGGTTCCCGCTGCTCCGCCTTCAACCGCGCGTTCTCCTCGTGGCACTGCTGGGTCTCCGCTCGGGCCTCCTTCGCCTCCTGCTGGTAGGACTCCGCCGTGCGCGCCTGTCGCCACACCTCGACGATGCGCTCGCCGCGCGCGGGGTGAGCGACGAGGACAAAGGTCGCATCGAGGGGGACCGAGCCATCCTGGAAGCGCACCGTCAGCAGCAGGCGCTCGCCGGGCAGGAGTTGCTCCGAGGGCACCAGCCGGAGCGTGTTGCGCCCGAGGTCCACGAGCGAGAAGCGTTCTTCGCCTTCGAGCACGACCTTCGCCGGATCGAGGGCGGAGTCGAACTCGAAGGAGGTGGACATGCGTGGGCTAATCTCAACCTCGGGGGGCGGTACCGCCGAGGATGGCTCCGCCGAGAGTTCGACGCGGCGCACCCCAAGGCCCGCGGCCGTGGGAGACGGTCTGGCGGTCGTGGCTCCAGACGCGAGCATGAGCACCACGAAAAAGGCGATGGGCGACGCGGGCACGGTCGGTCCTCACTCGAAGCGGCGCACGGCCTTCAAGTCCAGGCTGGAGTAGACGATGGCCGTGCCAGGGGCATGGGTGGGCTTCATCTTCAGGAGTCCAATGCGGCCGTCCTCCGGTTCAACGAACTGCACGCAGACAGGGAAGCGCTCATTTTGGGGCGTACGCGCCTCGGTGAGTCGTCCGTAGACACGCTCAGGGCCGACGAGGAGCTGCCCGGAGAACAGCGTCCCCGGCGGCACGCCTCCCCAAGGGAACCCCGTGCGAACCGTCGTCGCGCCCTCGTGGACCTTGATGTTTCTGCCACCTGGGCCGGGACCCAGATCGAACGTCGTTGAAGGCCGCGGGAGTCCAGGCGTGAAGAGGCCGAGTTCTTCCATGGCCTCAACGGCCCCTGGCGGGCAGTCCTCGGGAGGCGGCGTCGGGCGCACCTGGGAGCCAGGGCACGCCATCGAAATGCAGGCCGCGACACCCAGGCCCAGCGCCTTGCCAACGGGTGTGTCTCGGAGGCGCTGCGGCTCGGGCTGGGGGAGCATGCCGGTGTCCTTCTTCATCTTCACGGAGGCCTTCTCCTTGGAATACGTCGCGGGAACGGCGACGGCCGCAAGGGTGGATGCTCTATCGAGCGGGCCTGCGGCCTCGTCAGCTTCCAGTGGCCTCCAGGGTGTCGCCACTTCCTGACCGGGAGTCCAGGACGTGAAGGCGAACGCGGGAGCGGCGGAGGGCGAGCCCACGGTGACATGGGAACGCGGCTCCAGCCCGTGACGTGCGGCAGAAGGAGCGGAGGTCATCCATCCGCGCGCGAGCACCAGCCCGCCCACAACCAGGAGCACCAGCAACGCCATCCAGGCCGCCACGCGTGGGGCCTTGAAATGACCGGCGCGTGTCTCGTGCGGGAGGTCCGCTGCGTTGGAATCGGGTTCGTGCGCGCCCTTGCCGCGCGGCGGGCGAGGCCCGCGACGAGGCCGGGCCTTGCGCCGCTTCAGCCACTGCGCCACTTCGTCCTCAACCGCGTGCGGCGCCTCCGCGCGCGTGGTGGCGGTGTCCGCGCCATGGGCGTCACAGAGCTTCACGTCCCAGGCTTCGTCCGCGTGGGCCAGCAGGGACTCCAGCTCCGCGCACAGGGTGCCGGCGTCGGGGTGCCGCTCCTCGGGCGCCTTGGCCAGCAGGCGCATGCACACGGCACTCAGGGCCCCGGGGACGCGCGGGTTGAGCGCCTGGGGCGAGAGGGGGGCGCGGTTGAGCACGGCCTCCACGCCCTCGGCCTCGTCCGGCAGGAAGGGCTGCCTGCCCGTCAGGAGTCCATAGAGCACGACGCCCAGCGCGTACAGGTCATCCGAGGGGCCGGCCTGGTAGGAGCGGCCACGCTCGTCCCCGTGCTCCTGCAGGAAGCGCCAGGCCTCGGGCGCGCGGTACTGCTGGGTGCCCGGCGGAAGCACGCCGCCGGTGATGCTGGGGGCGCTCTCGTACCCGCCCGCGCCGAAGTCCACCACCACCGCCTCGCCGTCCGCGTCGCGCACGACGACGTTGCTCTCCTTCAAGTCCCGGTGCACCACCTTCTCCAGGTGCGCGGCGCCCAGCCCGCGCGCCACGCCAAGCACCTTGCGCGCCACGTCCCGGGCCGAGGGGTTCTCCTCCGAGGCCCACACGTCCAGGCGGCGGCCCTCCACGTAGTCCATGAGGATGACGAAGGACTCGGGCGCCTCGTCCGGCCACTGGCAGTGTCCCCGGAGGCGCACCAGGTTGGCGTGCTTGAGCCGCAGGAGGATGGCCACCTCGCGCTCCGCCCACTCGGCCAGCCCCCACAGCGGGATGAGCTTGAGCGCGGCGCTCCGCGCGCCACGCCGGGCGAGGTACACGGCGCCGAAGCCCCCGGCGCCCAGCCGCTCCTCCACCACGTACCCGCCAATGTCGGTGCCTGGGGGCACGACGGGATGCAGACGCGGGCTCACGAGTCCTCTCCTTCGGCGGGGCGTACGGGCAATGGAACGCGTGAGAGTTCCCCCCGCGAAGCAGCTCGGGAGGAGGATAGACCTGGAACGGATACCATGGTTGGACCTGTTGAGGTATATGCTCGGAGCGCCGTCCCCGCGGCATTCTCCTCTTTTCCCAGGTCACCTCATGTACGCGAAGCTCTCCCAGCGAATTGGAACCCAGGTCCGCGCCGCCCGGCATCGGGCGGGCTTGTCGCAGGCGCAGGTGGCCGAGGCCATCCACGTGCCGACGCTGGTGCTCAGTCGCCTGGAGCGCGGCAGGTTGCTGCCCAGCCTCCCCACGCTGGTGGACCTGTGCGGCGTCCTTCGAATCTCCGTGGACCTCCTCCTGAGCGGCGAGGGCCTGGCGTGTCCCGCGCCCGAGGGGGCCGGCCGGTAGGTGGGGCGCCGCCGTGTGACAGGGGGCGCGTCGCGCATCGACACGGCCGTCAAGATGCGGCAGGAAGGGCGTTCCCGAGTCGCGGGCCTCCAGCCCGCGGCAGACTGGGCCCTCGGTGTTCCAGGTACCCCGACGCATGAACGAAGAACTGGCGACCCGCATTGGAAGTGCCGCCCGCGAGGCGCGGACGCAGCTCGGGCTCACGCAGGCGGAGGTGGCCGCGCGGCTGGGCCTGGCGCACATGGTCTACAGCCGCCTGGAGCGCGGGAAGATGCTGCCCAGCGTGCAGACGCTGCTGCGGATGTGCGCGGTGCTGCGCATCGGCGCGGACGCGCTGCTGGGGCTCGAGGACGCGGAGGACGGGAAGGGGGCGCGAGGGCAGGGCGGAGCGCCCAGGCTGCGGCAGCTCAACGGCCTCGCGCGAAAGATGGATGACGAGCAGCTCGACGCCCTGGTGAAGGTGGCGCAGGTGTTGCTGCGGTGAAGGGGCGCCCGGCCGCCCGAGCTCACTTCGCGTTCGGCGCGGGCGTGGCTTCGTCGGCGTCCAGGCCCTCGGGGAAGATGCCCGCTTCGTCCAGCTCGACGCGGTCGCGCAGGACGGACGCGTCCGACAGCATGCGCGCCAGCTCCTCGGCGGCCTCCTGGCGTCCGAAGGGCTGGGGCTGTGCCGCGAGCGCCGCGCGCAGGGCATCGCGCAGCTCGGCGGCGGAGGTGTAGCGCTCGGAGGGCTTGCGCTGGAGGGCCTTGTGGAGGATGGCCTTGAGCGCGTCCGGCAGGCCCGCCATCGCGTCCTCCACGTCCTCGGGGCGGTAGCGGCTGACGAGCGCCACCATCTGCGTGAGGGGCACGGAGGGCGCCTCCTCCGTCTTCACGTCCAGGGCGGCGCTGGGGGCCTGCGCGTCCTCCAGGTCGAAGAGGTGCTTGCACGTCAACATCTCCAGGAGGACGAGGCCCAGGGAGAAGATGTCGGACCGGCCATCCATGGGCTTGCGGAGCAGGTACTCGGGTGAGGCGTACGCCACGTCGCCCTTGAGCAGGAGGGCCGGCGTCTCCTCCCGGCCCACGATGAGCGAGTAGGCGGCGCCGAAGTCCGTCAGCTTCACCTCGCCGCTCCGGGCCACGCGGATGTTCCGGGGGGCGACGTCGCGGTGGATGATGCCCAGCGGCCGGTTCTCCGAATCCCTCAGCGTGTGCGCGTGGTGGAGGGCGTCGGCCACTTCGGCCGCGATGTAGAGGGCGAAGGGCGCGCGGAGCGGTTGCTCGCGCATGGTGGCGAGGCTGATGACGGTGTCCAGGGTGGGGCCGTCCACGTACTCGGCGATGATGTGCGGCCGGTCGGCGTGGATTTTCAGGTGAAGGACCTGGGCGATGGCGGGGTGGTGGAGGCGGAAGGCGAGCTGGACCTCCTCGATGAGCCGCTGGCAGCGCTCGAAGGCGACGGGGTTGCGCAGGCGCTTGATGGTGACGTGCCCGGCGAGCCCATGGGGGAGGTGACGCTCGGCCAGGAGCACCACCTCGCCATTGCCGCGCCGGTCCAGCGTGCGGAGGGCCGCGTAGGTGGTGGTGTCGAGCGTGAACCGGAGCTGGGGTCGGTCGCGCTCCAGGTCGGAGCTGTTCTCCGGCGTCGGGTCCTCGAACTGCGCTTCGTGGGTCGGCGTGCTGTCATCGGTCATGGGCGGCCTCCTGATGGGAGTGAGACGTGCGGCGGGCGCTGGCACGGGCGTCCCGGCGCCCTGATGGGCCATGGCTGCGGGAGAGGGGCCCGGTGGCTGTCGCGGTCAGTGGTCTACTATTCATAAACCCTTGGGGTATTACAAGCGTTCCCGAGGGAACGGCTTTGCGTGATGATGGGAACGCGGATTGTCGTGTCCTCCGAGTGGGTGGAGAAGGTGCGCCGTTGGTGCGTGCGGGCGTCCTCTCCCTTCCCGTCGTCAGTGTCGCCGTGCGGATTCAGGCGGGCCAGGTGATGCTGGCGCAGGTGCATGGCGTGCGCGAGGCGTTGGGCGACAGACCCGAAGTGCGTGCAATGCTAGTGACGGGCAGGGCGACCGCGGCACCACGTCCTGCCCACAGAGTTCCTCGAATGGTTCGACATGTGTTGGCGGTCATCGCGGAGCGCGGGAATCTGGTCATCGATGCGGTCATCGCGGAGCGCGGAATTCGGGTCATCGGCAGGCGCGGGTACCGAGTCGAGTCAATGCAAGACGGCCTCGCTCCCGCCCCGGTTGCGGGGCGCAGAGCGAGGCCGGTGGGCAGCGGTGAGTAGCGGGGACGCTCAGCTCTTCTTGGCCTTGCGCTGCGCGCGTGACTCCTCGGCCATGCGCCTTCGGTAGCTGTCGCCCTCGATGCTGATGATGCTCGCGTGGTGGATGACGCGGTCAATGAGGGCGATGGCGCACGCGGCGTTGGGGAAGATGGTGGTCCACTCCGAAAACGGGAGGTTGGTCGTCAGGACAATCGGCTTCTTCTCATACCTGCGCGACACCACCTGGAAGAGGAGGTCGGCGTTCCTGGCGTCGTAGGAGAGGTAGCCAATCTCGTCGATGACGAGCAGCCCCGCCTGGGTGCAGTAGTGCTTCAAGCGCCTGTCGAGAGCCCGGGCGGAGTCCTGGCTTCCGAGGTCGAGCAGCAGCTGGGCGGCGGTGGTGAAGAGGACGGAGTGGCCAGCCTGCACCGCGTTGTAGGCGATATTCTGGGCAATCATCGTCTTGCCCAGGCCCTGGGGCGCGACGAGGACGACGTTGGCGGGGCGGGCCATGAAGTCCAGCGCCAGGGCACTCTCGACGGCCGTCCTGTCAATGTGCTTGGGCCAGCCCCAGTCGAAGTCGGCCATCGTCCTGAGGGCGCCCAGCTTGCTGCGCGACAGCCGCCGCTCGACGCTGCGACGGGCCCTGTCCTTCGTCTCCTCCTCGGCGATGGCCTCCAGCAACTCCATGGGCCCCCACCTGCGCTTGCTGGCCAGGGCGATGAAGTCCTCGAGGGTGTCACTGGTGTGGTGCAGGCCCAGGGTGGTGAGGCGCTCTTTCAAGGGGCTCATGGCGCTTGCTCCGAGTCCCGCCCGAGGAGGACGTCGTAGGCGTTGAGGGAGTGCTGGGGGACGCGCTGCTCGCGCACGCGCGGGTCATCCGGCAGCACGTGGGGCAATGGCGGAGGAGCGCCCTTTTTCCGGCTGCGCTGGTCGAGAATGTGGGCGACGGAGGCGGGGCCGAGTGCGCCGCGCGCGAGTGTCTCGGCGATGGCGGTGTCGGTTTCCGCGGAGCCGTACCTGTCGGCCAGCGCCAGCAGCTTCACGGTGTGGTTTCCGAGGTTGTCGCCGCGGTTTGCGAGGGCCTGGAGGAGTTGCTCGGCGCGGGGGCAACGGGCGAGCAGCAAGTCCCTGCCGCGCAACTCGTGGGCGTGGGCCTTGCGTCTGGCCAGGGCGGCCAGGTGGCTTGAGTCCTCGACGACGGCGCCCTTGTCCCAGCTGCGCACGTGCGAGGCGACTTCCTCGGCGCCGTCGAGGAGGCGCACCCTGGTGGGGGAGGCCACCAGCGTGAGGGGCCGGCGCACCAGGCCGTCGGGAATGGAGTAGTCGTTGCCGTCGAAGCGCACGTAGGGCGTCTTGCCGGAGGAGACGGGGCGCAGCACGTCGGTGGGCAGCGGGTGCGCGGGCAAGGGCAGCAGCAGGGGCGCTCGGCTTCCAACGCCTGCGCCACCGTGCGGCCCGAGGCGTCGCCGGGCACCCGGCGCTGGTGGGCTACCTCCTCCACCCAGCGCTGAAGCTGGCGGTTGACGTCGTCGAGGCCGTGGAAGGTGCGCGCGGCGAAGAAGGAGTCGCGCAGGTAGCGGATGGTGCGCTCCACCTTGCCCTTCTCATTGCCGCGGTAGGGGGCGCAGGGCTTGGGCGCGAAGTGGTAGTGGCCGGCGGCCTCCAGCACGCGTGGGTGGAAGCGGATGGCGTCTCCGGCCCGCTCCAGCACGACGGACTTCAGGTTGTCGTAGAGGAGGCTGCGCGGCACGCCGCCCAGCGCTTCAAAGGCCTGGACGTGCCCCTGGAGGAAGCACTCCATGGTTTGGCCCAGGAAGAAGCGCGCGTACATGGCGCGCGAGTGGCCCAGCACCAGGACGAAGCAGGAGAGTGTCCGGGTGGCCCGCCCCACCTGCACCTTGCCGAAGCTGCCCCAGTCCACCTGGGCTTCTTCGCCCGGCAGCGTGGTGCGGCGCAGGAAGCGCCTCGGCTTGAGGCCCCGGACGCACCCGCCGCACGTAGCGCTTCACCTGCTCGTAGCCGCCCGGGTAGCCACGGGCCTTTACCATGTGGAAGAGGCGCGTGGCCCTCAGCCGCGGGTGGGCCTTGAGGGTGCCGTCAATGAAGGCCGTGTAGGGGCCCAGCACCGTGGGCTTCGCCGTGCTGCTGTCGGCGCTGGCTACTGGCGCGTCCTCCAGGGCCGCCTCCACCGTGTCGTGGTGCAGCCCCAACTGCGTGGCGATGGTGCCCACCGGCCAGCCCTCCGCGTGGTGCAGTTGGCGAATCCGGGCGCGTACCTCGAGGCCAATCATCCTCGCACCTCCTCACCCGGCGCAGCGCCGCCAGCGCGGGCCCAGTCGGGTGCGCGCCAGGGTGGTGTGACGGAGGAAGGGGGTGGCGCGTCCGCAGGACGTGCAGGCAGGAAGGGACGGTGGTGCATACCCAGGGGGCCTCGCTGCGCTCGGCTCCGCGGCCACCTGCGTGGTGGCCTGGGCCGGCGCGGGCGACACCGTCACCTCCAGGGCCCCTGGCGGGGGAGACTGATGCGTCACTTTCTGTCGCCGCCCCCGGTACGCGGCCTGGCGCTCCGCATGCGCATGCCGGCCGTCTCGGGTGCGCTGGTAGCGCCGCCCGGCCGCACGCACCGACTCCGCGCGCGCCACCCTCCCGCACCGACGCCCGCAGTAGCGCTGCCCCCTGTCGCACCGGCTGCACAGCTGAAACAGCCGCCGGCACTCCGGCCGCCCGCACACCACCAGACGCAACGACTCCACGCGCACCTTCCCGTGCGCGCGCCGGCTTCTGGCGCCCCGCCCCGAAAGTGCGCTAACCCTCCCTTACCGGCTCGCCCCTCTCGCACACCAGGGCGCGCCCCCAGGAAGGCCCTCCAGGTGTCGCTGGTGGGCCTTCTGTCTTTCTGGACACGCGCTGCCCTGGACTCCACCGGCGCGCCTCCCACTCCTCAACTTTTCGGCCGCTCCCTGCGCTGCCTCTGGCCACAAAGCTCGTGAACGCCTGGCCGTTCATGACCAGAAATCCGCGCTTCCTGGTGACCATCAACAGACATGAGCCGATTGCGTGAGGCCGAGGTGTTGGCCGGACGGATGTTGACGCGAAACGAGAGCCTGGAGATCGTCGCGAGGAATATGAGGGACTATAAGATCCCGATGACCTTCACCCGCTGGAGAGGACAATGCGCGACGAGCGTGCCTGGAAGGGCAGCGTGAAGGCACGCCTGTATGAGCGGGTCCGCGAGCACGGCTACGATTCGCTCACCGCCTTTGCCAATGCGCGTCCTGGCGTCCCGTTGTACTTGCTGGCCGAAGAGCTTGGAAAGGATGACGTTGCAGCAGTGCAAGTATTGAGCGGATTGCTTGGTGAGGCGGAGCAGTGCAAGCAGGTCACACGCTTTGTTCGCGACGTGCTTGTGCGCGAGCTGTCCGAAGGTCTCCCCAACGGCTGGCCGGCCATGTTGAATGACGCCAACCGTTTCGAAGTCGCCAAGGCGCTCAGTTCGTGGCTTGCCTACACCCCAGATACTCATCAGGACAGAGCAAGACAGGTCAGCGCAGCGCTCGTCGCCAAGCCACCACCGCCCGGCTGGCATCCGCTCGCCCCCGACGACGAGCTGCTGCTCACGCTCCTGCCAGACGAAGAGGTCTGGACTTCGTCTCCGGGAGAGGGCGATGAGTGACGGAGCTGCTTGGCGGGGGAACATCAGGGCACGCATGTATGCGCGGGTCCGCGAACGTGGTTACGATTCGCTCACCGCCTTCGCCGAGGCACGCCCTGCCGTCCCGCTGTACGTGTTGGCCGATGAGCTTGGCAAGGACGATGTCGCTGCGATGCAGGTGTTCAGTGGATTGCTCGCCGAGGCAGAGCGGCGCAAGCAGATCACGCGTTTGGTGCGCGATGTGCTCGTACGAGAACTCGCCGAGAGCCTCCCCGAAGGCTGGCCGGCTGTGATGGATGACGAGACCCGCCTGGAAGTTGCCATGGCGCTCGGTTCTTGGTTCGGCTTCACCCCGGTGACGCATCAAGAGCGCGTTGACCGGGCCAGCGATGCGCTCCTCGCCAGTCCGCCACCGCCCGGTTGGCGCCCGCTCAGTCCCGACGACGCACTTCTCCGCACGCTCCTGCCGGACGGAGAAGTCTGAACCTCATCCATCCCCCCCTCCGGACCAATTACACCCGATTCGGGACCTGCCCCGGGCCCAGTGGCTGTCGCGGTCAATAGTCTGCTATTTATAAATCCTTGAAGTATTACAAGCGGCCGTCACAGCGCAGCGCGACCGCCGATCTCCGGGAAGCGATCATAGGCCCGCAGGAGTGCCTCCAGGTGGGCAGGGTTGTCCAGGTCAAGCGGTGCGTCCGTGAGCTGCACGACCCAGCCACCCGATGCCGTGCGCCGTGAGCGTGAAAGCAGGTCCGTGTCCCGAGCCAGGTCTGGGAACCCGATGGCGCGTGCGGCAGCGGAAGACCAATAGTTCAGCCACCCGAGGTAACAGGGAATCTCGGGCGAGCGGATGTTCTCAAAGAGCTTCAGGGCGGGCAACCCGCGGCGCGGGGACGGCGGCCCTTGCTGCGTGGGGGCTGTCTGATACGCAATGTCCACCGCAGCGTCGTCTGGCGTCGCCTCCCCCCATCGCGCACGTGCCCCTTCCGCGATGCCCTCAAGCACATCCGCCGCTGATGCGATCATGGGCTCGTCCAGCGGCAGTTTTGCGTGCACCTCGAACTGGTCTCGACCGCCTGGGCTGAAGAGTCCTGATCTTTCACTCCCCCAGACCGTCACGGGGCATTGCTGGCCCCCGTTGCACACGACCGGGAATCCTCCGTCCTCAATCTGTTCCTGGAGCCACGCATCCCGCTGCGGCAATGCGATAGGCCGCCCGCCATGGGAGAGCCTCCATTCTAGCCGAAGACCGGGAAGTGCCTTCTCCATGCCATGAACGCAATCGAGCGTGCGGCGGTCGTTCCCTACAAGCACAGGCGCGTAGACGATGATGCCGAGTCTTTTTCGCGTAGTCATCGTTTGCACCCCTTGGGTGTCCGCTTTGAAGGCCGCCCTGGGGAGGGGTTGATGCACCTTCGCGCCGCCGACTCCTCCTTGCGCCGCGCCTCTCCCTTCGATTCTCCAGTAATTCATCGAGGCGTGCAGAGCACGGGTCTCGTCTGCCTTCACCTACTCCGGCACGCCATTTTGGCTGGACGGTTACGATTTAGCGGCGGTAGGGCATGGGAATCGTACTCGCCAGGGACGCCTCATGGCGCCCCTCACCGATTTTGATGCCCTGCCACCCCGATCCGCGAGGTGCCCGGCGGGATTGAGGGTCGGCCGGTTTCGCTCTGGAGCGGGATGGGCGGCGGGTCCGTTGAGGTTCACCCGCGTCCGTTCATCTTGGATACGAGGGTGGGGAAGGCTGGGGTCAGGAGCTCTTGGCTTCACCGGTGCCCGTGACGTCCGTGAACTTCGTGCCGGTGATACCGGCGCGCTCCATGGCATCTTTAACCTCCTCGGACACGATCAGCGCCACGGTCCATCCCCAGGTTCGGAACACCTTGGCGCCTTCTACCTTTGCCGTGTCGATGCGCATCCCGGACACCGAGGAGTACGTACCCACCTTTTCGGGCATCCCGTCCTCCAGGGTCCAGTAACGCACCTCCTCGCACGCAGCGTCGTCGATGCACTTCACCAGCCGGGTGGCGTTGAGGATGTAGTGCTGAGCGGGCTGGGAGTCGAGCTCCACCGGGAAGAGTTGCACGTCGTCGGGTGCCACCTCGGTGATGAGGGCGGCTACCCGGGCGTGGACGATGGGGATGCTGAATGCCGCATGGGAATAGTCGAGCGGTCTACCGGAGATCTTAATGGGGATCTTGATTCGCTCGTCCGACTGAGCCCGCTGCCCGATCCTGAACTGCCACGGGTCATCGAGCTTCCGGCCCTCCTCATCGAGAGGATGCCCCAACTCCCACCGGCCGGAGAGGTACACATCATCGGTCAACTTGAAGAACCGCTGCGGCATGAGGACATTCTTCCGTCATTCGGTTCGGGTCACCAGCCGATTGAGCTTGGTCCCCTGTTTCGAGATTTCGCGCGCCAACATACCGAGGATCCTCGTCAACGCCTCTCGGCAACGATTGATGCTCTTGCAGGTCGAGGTTGCTTCGTCCAGCCGCTCGTAGACTTCCTCGTGGTACTCCCGCGGGTGTGGCCCCTTGTGGCCCGGGACGCGAACCTGGTTCGCCGCATCGTCGAGCGACATGCCTGCTCGGTCGAAGATTTCCTGGTACCTTGGCGTCCAGGGCCCCCCGCTGTTGGTGGATGTGCTGAACTTGTCGGAGGCGACATGGTGCCAGGGGCCGTCCGCGTCCACCGGTGCCGAGCTGCCGGCGCTCGCCCCTCGTGCCGCCATGGCCAGCGCCCCAGGCGCGAGCGTGATGGTGACGGCCCCTTCGGCGGGGATCGCCACCGAGCCCACTTGCGCGATTGCTGTGAATCGGAAGCCGCCTTGGACCTCGGCCAGCCGCACCGCCTGTACCGAGCCCGGAAGCCCCGGTGCCTTGACCGCCAGCCCTGCGGTGCTCCCAATGGCAGCGGTCGCGAGCATGACGAAGACGCGCGCCGCATTCTCGCCCATGACCCTGCTGTACTCTTCGCCAGCCGTGCGTACCTCATCGAAGGTCGTGGCGACCGCTACCGCCTCGGCAAGTTGCCGCCACCCTGCGACCAGATTCCAAACGGTGTCCACTCCCAAGTAGGCGATGAGGCCGACCGTCAGGGTGGCGGCCACGCCTTTACTCACCGGTTCGGGCAGCAACCAGAGGCCGAGGTACACGGCCATGGCCGTGATGATGGTGTTCCGCACTGCAATCGGATCCACCATTTCTCCCAGCGCTGCCTGGGTCTCGTCCAAGACCGAGCCCATGGCGAACTGTAGGGCCAGGGTGCGCTTGGCCTCGTCGCCAAGTGTGGGGCCGTCCTCCAGCAGGTGAAGGCAATCTCGGGCGCGCTGCGTCCGCTCGCACCAGCGGCCATAGGCGCGCGTGAGTTCTGAATCCGCCTCCGGTCTCCATGCTTCGGTTGGTGGGAGGAGGGTGTTGTCCGAGTACTGCCGCGAGCCAACAGACACGAGGCCGACGCGCCCTCGTGCGCTTGCGTACGCATCATTCACTGGGGACCAGAACCGCCGTCGCGCGTCCGATCGAGGTTGGGCGGACCGGGGCACGTCTCGGCCCAATTTCGCCACGGCCTCCTCGAAGTCGTCTTCGTCCAGTTCCACCGGTCTCGCGTCACCGGAGCTTGGGGTGAAGGTGAGGGGCTTGCCCCGGCCCGTGTCCAGACGCACCGCACTTGTCGCGCTACTGCACCCGGCCAGCACCATGAGCAGTAGGGGAATCGACAATCGTGGCAGCATACGGAGCCCTCCTGGCGCTGGCCCCCTCTCGTCGGGAGTCCATAGACGACACTAGGTCGTGTAATACCAGATAAAGCTGATAGGCGCTCCGGGCCGAATCGGCGTTGGGGCGCGTGCGTGAGGCTGATGGCGTGCCTTCACCCCTGGCGGGGGAGCCTGATGCGTCACTTTCTGCCGTCGCCTCCGGTACGCGGCCTGGCGCTCCGCGTGCGCATGCCGGCCGTCTCGGGTGCGCTGGTAGCGCCGCCCGGCCGCACGCACTGACTCCGCGCGCGCCAGCACCCCGCACCTACGCCCTCAGTAGCTCTGCCCCCTGTCGCACCGGCTGCACAGTTGGAATAGCCGCCGGCACTCCGTCCGTCCGTCCGTGTCAGGCGACAGGAACTTTTGACCCCCTTACGTCACTAAAACTGCCCCCCTCCCCGGGCCCAGTTGGACTGCGCCGTGATGCTACGTCGTTTCCCTGCGTGCGTCCGCCGGAGCGCGCCCTCGCTGCTTCTCAAGCGAGGGCGCGCTCCGGCCACGTCCGAGGCACTGCGCTCGTGCTCGACTCAGCCGTCGTTGCCAGGCGGCGCGCTGCGGCCCAGCAGCCCCGCCTTGCGCTTCTGGCGTAGCCGGTAGCTGTCGCCCTGGATGAGCACCGTGTGGCTGTGGTGCAGCAGTCGGTCGAGGATGGCGGCGGCCAGCACGTCGTCGCCGAAGACGCCGCCCCACTGGCCCACCAACTGGTTGGTGGTAATCAGCAGGCTGCCCTTCTCGTAGCGTCGCGCCACCAGTTGGAAGAAGAGGTGCGCGCTCCTCTTCTCGAAGGGCAGGTAGCCCAGCTCGTCGATGATGAGCAGCTTGGGCTTGGCGAAGTAGTTGAGCTTGTCCTTGAGGGCCCCTTCGCTCTCGGCCTTGGCCAGCGCCGCCAGCAGCGCCGTCGCGCTGGTGAAGAGGACCGAGTGCCCGGCCTCCACTGCCGCCCGTCCCAGTCCAATCGCCAGGTGCGTCTTGCCCACGCCCGGCGGGCCGAAGAGCAGCACGTTCTCGGTCTGCGCGATGAAGCGTCCGGTGGCCAGCTCCCGCACCAGCTTGCTGTCCACCGAGGGCTGCGCCTTGAAGTCGAAGTCCTCCAGCGTCTTCACCGCGGGGAAGTGGGCGATGGTGATTCCCATGCTCACGCGCTTCTTCTGCTTGGCGCCTATCTCCTCGCGCAGCAGCGCGTCGAGGAAGTCCAGGTAGGTGGGCTCGGTGCGGGCCGCCTCCGACAGCAGCGCGTCGAGCCGCTCGGCCAGGTGGCCCAGGCGCAGCCGGCCCAGGTGCGTATTCCGGCGAAGGTGAGCACCCATTCCAGCTCAAGCCGAGCAGCCGTTCCGGGCATGGCGAGCAGTCGGAGCGTCAGCGACGCTGGGACGTTCGTTCACTTCACCTGCTTACGCGCCTTCGTCAAATTCGCGTCCGCCTTGCGGATGGAGTCCCCAGCGAGCCGGAGGCGGTGGGCGTTGTGGACGAGCCGGTCGAGGATGGCGTCGGCCAGCGTCGCGTCGCCAATGACGGCGTGCCAGTCCTTGGGCTCCAGTTGGGACGTCACCACCGTGGAGGACTGGTGGTAGCGGTCCTCCAGGACTTCGAGCAGTTCCTTGCGCTCAGCCGAGCCCAGTGGCTCCAGGCCGAAGTCGTCGAGGATGAGCACCTGGGCCTTGGCCAGCCGCTTGAGCGCGTGCGGGTGCGTGCCGTCCGCGCGGGCCTGGGCCAATTCGTCGAAGAGGCGTGAGGCGCGGCGGTACACGACGCTGTAGCCGTCACGGCACGCCTTCTGTCCCAGCGCGCATGCCAGGAAGCTCTTGCCCACGCCGGTGGGCCCGGTGAGCAGCACGTTCTGCTTGTCGGCCACCCACTTCGAGGTGGACAGCTCCAGCACCTGCGGTTTGGTGAGGCCCGCGCATGGGCGTAGTCGATGTCCTCCAGGCACGCCTGCTGGCGCAGCTTCGCGTGCTGCAGCCGCGAGGTGAGCTTCTTGTTCTCCCGGTACATCCACTCCGCGTCCGCCAACAGGCCCACCAGGTCCGAGGCACCCAGCCCCTTGTCCCCCGGCCTCTCCACCCAGCTGCGCAGGTAGTTAGCCATGCCGTACAGCTTCATCGCGTTGAGCTTCTCCAGCGTCTGTTCCACCAGCATCTCTTGCGCTCCTTGCAGTCTCGTCGTCCGGCCGGCGCGCGCCCGGCTGCCAGGGCGCGCGCCGGCCACCTCCGATGCTGGGAGACTTGAGGCCAGCACCGACGGGGAATGTCCGCGCACGGCCGTCAAGCCGCGCGTGCTGTCAGTGGTAGTAGTGGGCGCCGCGCACGTTCTCGTGCTCGGGCAGCGGGCCCTTGTCGGCCGTCGTCTCGTCAACGTCCTCGAGGCGGTGCTGGAGGATGGCGAGGACGGACTTGTAGCCCACGGCGCGGTGGCGCAGCGCCCGGGCGCACGCCTTCTCCACGCGAGGCTTGCCGTACTTCTTCTCGTCGGCCAGGCGCAGCACGCCCAGCGCGGAGCGGAAGCCCTGCTGCGGGTGGGGCCGCTTCGTCATGAGCTCCTCCACCAGCTTCGCGCACGAGGGGCCGACGCTCTCGGCCCAGCGGATGAGGCGCGAGGGTGTCCACTCGGCGTGCTGCCGGTGGGAGGCGGGCATGTGCTCGGCCTGCGTGGTGAAGCGCCCCTTCTGCTGGCTGCGCACGTGGCTGGCCACGCGGCGGCCCCCGAGGAAGACTTCGACGCACGCTTCGGTGTGACGCACGTCCACCGACTTGCCCACCAGCGTGTACGGCACGCTGTACCAGTGGCCCTCCAGCTCCACGTGGTAGTCGATGTTGACGCGCGCCTTCTTCCAGAAGGCCAGCTCGTACGGCCGCGCCGGCAGGAGCCGCAGCGTGGCGCGTTCCACCTGCTCGAAGAGCTCCCAGCGCGACTTGCCCAGCTTGCGCATGGGCCGCGTGTTGAGCTTCTCCAGCAGCGGCTTCACCGCCTCCTGCACCTGGGCCAGCGACGTGAAGTGCCGGTGGCGCAGCGCCGCCAGAATCCACCTCTCGGCCAGCAGCACGCCCACCTCCACCTTCGCCTTGTCCCTCGGCCTGCGCGGGCGCGCGGGCAGAATCGCGAAGCCGTAGTGCCGCGCCAGGTCCGCGTACGTGGGGTTCAAGTCCGGCTCGTACCGGTGCGCCCGGGTGACGCCCGCCTTGGGGTTGTCGGGCACCACCAACTCGCTGACGCCGCCGAAGTACTCGAAGGCACGCACGTGGCAGCCCACCCACGTGGGCACGTCCTCGCTGAAGACGGGCTCCACGTACGTCAGGTTGCTGGCCCCCAGCACCGCCACGAAGAGTTTCGCCACCCGCACCTCGCCGGTGGCCGCGTCCACCACCTGCACCCCGTCCCCGCTGAAGTCCACGAAGCACTTCTCACCGGCACGGTGCTCCTGGCGCAGGGTGACGCTGGCGGTGGCCAGCCACCGCCCGTACCTCTCGCAGAAGCGGCTGTACTGGTAGCCGCCCGGCACCGCCTCCAGGTACTCCTGCCACAGCAGCAGCTTGGTGACGCCCTTCTTCTTCAGCTCCGCATGCACCCGGGCCCAGTCCGGCTCCGGACGCTCCGCCAACGCCTTTGCGTCGTCGGGGAACAGCAGCGCGGCCAGCGCCGCATCATCGTCCAACTCCGGTGGCAGCGGCCACGGCAGCTTCGCCACCCGCGCCCGCCCCAGGTAGTCGCACACCGTGCCATTGCCGATGCCCAGGCTCGCCGCAATCGACCGCGTCGTCAGCTTCGCCTCGAACCGCAACCGGAACAGCTCTCTCAACTTCCGCATGGACAGCCTCTGTGCCGCCATCTCCACCTCCAAATCGGGAGGGCGGAGTGGCCTGCTGCTGCCCAGCGCCGTCAACGCTTCTGTCGACCGCCCACTCCTCACTACGAGTGGTGCCCGGCTTCACCGGAATGCCTGCTCGGCATCCCCGGAATCGGTGCTCGACATGCCCGGAATGCCTGCTCGGCATCCCCGGAACGGCTGCTCACCTTGCTTCGGAATCGCTGCTCGGCTTGGCCCGGAATCGGTGCTCGGCTTGCCCCGGAACACGCACCCAGGTGCTCCCGTACGCGCGCGTGGACCAGGTCGTGGCTCATGCGGCACCTCGCTTCGAGTCCTGCTCCACGACGGCGGCGTAGTCCTCCAGCGAGCGCCCGAGGCCTGTCAGCGACGAGTCCTTCTCGGAGCGTTCCTCGTCACGCGGACGCCACAGCCCCTCCCAATGCGCCGGGTCGACGACGCGCGCGTGCGGCTGCCGATGGCGAGCGTGCGTGGCCACCAGCGCACCGGCGTGGAAGATGCGCACCTCGTCGTCCCCCACCTGCACCTCGACATTCTCACGCACCAGCCGGTGCGGCACGCTGTAGCGCACTGTGTCCACGTCCACGAGCGCGTCGTTGGCCACCTTGCGCTTGAGCCGCTGGTGACGGCGCGGCAGCACTCGCAGGGGCAGCGGGCGCAGGGCGGCCTTCTCCTCGCGCTCGAAGCGCTCCAGGGGCGGCTCGTGCGTGGTGCCGTGCACGCGCTCATCCGCCTCGCCCATCCACTGCGCCAGGTGGGCCTCCATCGCACCGAAGGCCTCGAAGTCCCGGCCCGCCAGCGCGTTGCGCTTGACGTACTTGACGCCCGACTCCGTCTTGCCCTTGGTGCGAGCGCGGTAGGGCCCGCACGCCTTGGGCGTCACGTCCCAGTCCCGGCAGAACTGCACCCAGGCCGGGTGGAAGCGCACGGTGCCCGCCTGCCGGTTGTTCTCTTCCACCAGGGGCCGGGCGTTGTCCGAGAGCACCTCCAGCGGCACGCCCCCGAAGTGCACGAAGGCCGCGGCCACGCCCTCGCGCCAGTCGTCCCCGCGCTGGTTGAGGAAGGCTCGCACGAACAAGCGCCTGGAGAACGAGAGCACCGCCACCAGCAGGAAGACCTTCACCACCTGCCCGCCCAGCCGCACCTTCTTCTCGCCGAAGTCCACCTGCATCTGCTGCCCTGGCTTCGTCTCGAACCGCACCGTCGCCGTCTGAGCTGCGTGCACCTGGCGCCGCCTCTTCTCCACCGCGCGTTGCACGGTGCGCACGCTGGCCTCCACTCCCTCCTGCGCCAGCAGCGCCTTGACGACAACGGCGTTACCTTCAGCAGCCGAATCCCAGAGTTCCACCGCGCGCTGCTGCTCGCTCTCGGTGAGCCGCCGGGCCTTCGGTCGGACCTGCGTGTCGGCCGCACTCCCCGCACGCAGGTAGCGCCGCACCGTGTTGCGCGCCACGCCCACCTCACGCGCGATGCGCTTGGCGCCCCAGCCCGCCTCCGCCAGCACGCGCACCTGCCGCACCACTTCCTGCTCGACCATCGACTCCTCCGCTGTCGAGCGGAGGGCTACTACTGCTGTCCCTTCCATTGCTGCCTACCTCCCTGGTTTGCAGGCCCGGAGAGGGGGTCAGTTTTAGTGGCACGAGGGGGTCAATTTTGCTGTCGCTCTACAGTCCGTACACCACCAGACGCAACGACTCCACGCACACCTTCCCATGCGCGTGCCGACTTCTGGCGCCACGCCCCGAAAGTGCGCTACCCCTCCCTCACCGGATCGCCCCTTTCGCACACCAGGGCGCGCCCCCAGGAAGGCCCTCCAGGTGTCGCTGGTGGGCCTTCTGACTTTTCGGGACACGCGCTGCCCTGCAACCGTCCGGTGGACGTCGTGTCGGGAGGCTTGATGACAGACGAGGACCGTGTTCGGCGAGCACCGCGACGAGCGAGTTGTTCAGTGACTGGGCTGGAGGGGCGAATCGGGCGGGTCGGCGGCGCGTCGCCGCTTCCATTCGTGGGGTAGCAGCTCACCAATGCGCGAGTTGGGGTGTGGAGTTGCCCCCGTCAAATCGGACAGCTCAGGGGTGAGAGTTAGCAGTACGGAACTCGCGGGGTGACTTCATCTTCAGCCCGCGGTGCGGGTGGCAGCGGTTGTAGTCGTCGAACCAGACAGGCAATTGGGCGAGGACGTGTGAGGACGAGGGCAGTTCGTTGACGTAGACGTAGTCGCGCTTGAAGGTCTTCACGAAGGACTCGGTCATGCCGTTGCTCTGGGGGGAGTAGGCGGGCGTGGTGCACACCCGCAGGCCGAGGCTGAGGCCGAAGTCACGGGTGTCCTTGGCGGTGTAGACGGGGCCGTTGTCGGACAGCCACTCCACCGGGTGGGGCGCCTTTGAGAGGCCCGGGCCGAAGCGGGCCTCGAGCGTCTCGGCCATGAGGTCCTGGATGGTGAGCGAGGTGGGAGGCTGGGCGGCGGCCTGGAAGGCGATGGCCTCCCTGTCGCAGCAGTCGAGGCTGAAGGCGACGTGAACGACTTCGCCATTCCAGCAACGCACCTCGAAGCCGTCGCTGCACCACCGCAGGTTGGACTTGAGGGTGACGACCTGGCCCTCATGAGTACGCGTCGGCTTGCCGGTATGCCGTTGCAGCAGCAGGCGGCCTTGGCGCATGAGACGGTAGACGCGCTTGTGGTTGAGGGCGGGCCTGCCCTCCTGGCGGCGCTGCCGGTTGAGGACGGCGCCGGCTCGGCGGTACCCATAGGTAGCGCGCTGGCCGACAATGGCCTTGAGTTCCTCCAGCGCCTGGTGGTCGGCATCGGTGTCGGTCGCCCGGGGCCGCCGAGGCCCCGGAGTGCGCATCAGGTTGGAGCGAGAGACGCCCAGCACCCGAGACACCGCACTCACAGCATGCCCTCCAGCTTCGACAATGCCGCGGGCGACAGCAGTTTTTTTCGCGCGCCAGGGCAATCGCATCCCGCAGGATTTCCACCTCCTGTGTCTTCTTGCCCAACATCCGCTGCAACTCGCGCACCTGCGCCTTGAGTTGCTGCATCTCGGACTCGGGCACCACGGCCTCGCCGGCCTTCAGCCCCGACACGCTGCCGGCCTCCTTCAGATGCCTCCAGCGGAACAACTGGCTGGGGTTGACTCCGTACTTGCGCGCCACCAGCGACACACTGCTGCCGGGCGACTCTGCCTCGGAGAGCATCCGCAGCTTCTCCTCTGCCGAGTAACGGCGCCGCCGTCCTCCCGGCTCGCCACCATCCGCCTCCGGGGCGGCCTCTGTCATCTTCTTCTCCATCATCAGACTCGCTTTCTAGCCGAACGAGCCTGTCCGACTCTTCAGGGGGCTACACCACCTTGTTTCCGGAGTTGGACTGCGAGGGTCGTGTCCCTATAAGTGTGTAGATGGCGAGGCGGGACGAGCGGGAAAGAGGGAAGCTCCTCGGTGAAACCAACCGAGACGGTCTCCCCCTGGCAGGGGAGCCGAGGAGTTCCCTGACGTGGACGATACCGAGTTTGAATCCCCCGCGCACGAAGAGGTGCAGGCCGACCTGCGGGCGCTGTTCCGAGGCGCCATTCGGATGACACTGGAGGCCCTGCTGGAGGAAGAGGTACGGGAGCTGGTGGGGGCTGGCCGGTGGCAGCGGATGGTGGGCCGGGCGGACGTGCAGAGCGGCAGCTACCTGCGCACGTTGGTGACGTCGGCGGGGGCTGTGGAGATGACGGTGCCGCGCACCCGGCACAGCGGCAGCGCGGGAGAGGTGCTGGGCCGCTACAAGCGTCGCAGCGCGGAGCTCGACGAGGCGATTACCAGCGCGTACGTGCAGGGCGTCTCCACAAGGAAGATGGGCAAGGTGACGCGCGCTCTCATGGGCGAGGCCGTCTCGCGCTCGACGGTAAGCCGGGTGACGAGGACGCTGGAGGAGAAGGTGGAGGGCTGCGCAACCAGCCCCTCACCCAGCGCCTTCCCCTACCTCTACCTGGATGCCACCTTCCTGGACGCCAGGTGGGCGCGCACGGTGCAGAACGTCTCGGCCCTGGTGACCTACGGCGTGGGCGAGGATGGGCACCGGCACCTGCTCGCCGTCACCCTGGGTGGCAGCGAGTCGGCGGAGTCCTGGCTGGACTTGCTGCGCCAGTTGCTGGAGCGAGGGCTGAAGGGCGTGCGGCTCGTCATCGCCGACGGGCACGCGGGCCTGGCCGCCGCGGCCCGCCAGGCCCTGCCCGAGGCGCGGTTGCAGCGCTGCACCGTGCACCTCACCCGGAACGTGCTCGCCAAGGCGCCCTGGAAGCTGCGTGGGCGCCTGGGCAAGGAGACGTCGGCCATCTTCGAGGCCCCCAACCTCCAGGACGCCAGGAAGCGGCTGGCGGCCCTTGAGGAGGGGCTGGGACGTCACCTGCCAGAGGCCATGGAGTGCCTGCGCGAGGGCTTCGCCGCCGCCACCTGCTTCTTCGCCTTCCCCCAGGCCCACTGGAAGCGCCTACGCAGCACCAACGGCCTGGAGCGCCTCCACGGTGAGGTGAAGCGCCGCATCCGCGCTGTCGGCGCCTTCCCGGACCGCGCCAGCGCCCTGCGCCTCATCATCGCCGTCGCACTTGAAGTCACCGGTGTCTGGGATGACCGCCGCTACCTTGACATGTCTCTGCTGAAATCAACCCCTGACACTTCCGCTGCATGACGCCGCCGAGGAGCCTTCCTCCCCCGAACCCCCTCCGAACCAACTACACAGGATTCGGGACTTGACCGACTGCGAGCATGATGAGGTTGGTGTTTGATACGCGTGTCGTGACGTGCCACCGAGATCGGCCTGGAGTCTTTTGACTCTCAGTTCCTGCTCGTGCCATCTTACGGAATGCGCACCACTGCTTTGCCACAGGTTCAGTGCGGATTTGAGCGGCCGCCGAGGCTGGCTCAAGCGCGAACGCCCCTCTTGGTGTAGCAGTACAGCCCCTTAGCGCCATCGGTGCCGACAAGGACGAAGCACGGATTCTCTCCAGTGAGTCGCCCGTTCCAAGTCCTCGGCTCCGTGACGGCCGGCTCAATGATTTCGTCAAGCTTGAGCCCGTTCTCCTCCATCTCCATGAGTCGAAGGATGGCGCTCACCTTCGTGTCGCCGTTGAGGTGGAACACTCCCGTGTAGTCCGAGGCCCTCCACACCAAGCCCGAGAAGTGGGGACGGTCGATGACCATATCGGTATCTGCCAGATGCCGAACTTCGAATCTGACGTATGGTGTCCCATTCGGGCCGCCCGCGCGATCATCGAGCCGCTCGACACCGGGATGCGTGGACAGCCAGAGCCTCAGATCGGCAATGACCGCGTGCAGGTCCGGGAGAATATCTCTGCTCGGGACGAACGCTCTCGGGCCATCCATCGCTGCACGCTTGGCGCCGACCCGTGGCTTCGGGCGACGCGAGTCCTCCGGCCTAGCGGTCTTGGGCCGGACCGCGAAGCGATACGCGGCGGCTTTTCGCTGCCAAGCCACATCCAGCGCGACCCGGCAGTCCGGCCCGAAAGCGGCGAAGAGCAGCCCAAGATGCACTGCACCACCAATGTGCTCCGCAATGTAGGAAAGCAGGAGCGACTGCACCTCGGGCAGTTCCGCGAGATCAATGGTCACAGCTCCATTCCGGCTGAACTCGACCCAGCTGCGATTGGGCATCGGGAAGCAGTTCACGAGGCTGAGCGTTAGCAGTGCGCGCCGAGCGAGTTGCTCTGGCTCAACTGGAATTGAATTTCGCCCCGAATCGAGCAGGTGCGCGATCTTCATTCCCCGGTCCTTGAGCTGGAGCGGCGCCGGCCCCCAGCGGCAACTGAAACGGGTCGGCTTCCGATTCGGTGGCCACGAGCCCGGGATGAGCCTGCGCGAGAGCAGCTCTTTTAGATCTGTGCCGGGGGCGCCTCTTCGCTGCGCGACGAGCCCCCACAGGCCAGCGAGGGGCTCGTTGTCGGCAGCGTACAGGACGGTCCCATCACGCCGGACGAACTCAGCGCCTTTGGGTGCACGCCCCGACACCAGCCTGAACGGCACGACGTTATCCGGTTTGGCGAGCTGGTCCATCAGCCATCGCTGGTATTCGCGGAGCGAGTTCGGCTCGAAATACTCGGTGCAGGCGAAATCAATCCAGTCCAGGAGTGATCCTTCCCAGCTTTCCAGTTTCACCGACTTTGTCATCCTGTCCTCGTGCAATCTTCGTTGCCGCCGCAATGCTTCTTGTTTGTCACTCCAAACGTAGCTCGACTGTAGCTATCGGGCCTCGTCCGAGGACAGCACGTCTCCTGTCGGCGACGTTGACGGAAACCGGAGCTCCACCTTCGGCCTCGCCACATTCGTGCAGAGCGACTCCCAGGGGAGAGTCGCGTAGAGGCTCACGATGTCCCCCTTCGGTCCGTGAGTGACCCAAGCGCGCTTGTTCCGGTTCGCCCTGTCCGCCAATGCCAAGCTGATGAAGGTGTGGCGGTATCGTGGACCCGCCGGCCTCGCAGGCCGAGCAGCTCGAGTTCTTCCCGGAGCTGCCCGTGGACGACGGGGCGCGCGGGTGCTCTCCGCGCCGGTAGGGAACGACGAGGTCGTCAGCCGTGGGCGCTCGCCCCTGCTTACGATCCTATTCCTCCTAAGCCCCCGGACATGGTTTCTGTCCACCCCACCGGTTGAGACGTCGGCGGTAGCGGCTGGGCGCCAAGCGCCTCGGGCCGCCTCACCCCGAGGCTTCCCTGCGCTACCCTGCCGCTTGGCCGCGGAGGGCGTCCTGGACGAACTCATCGGAGGCCGGCGGCATCGCAAAGGCGGCCCGTACGCGGTTGTACGCCTGAACGAGGAACTGCAGTTGCTCCTTGTCCGTCCACGTGGTGCTCTCGTGCCGGGAGAAGGCTTCCGCCTTCAACCCGCGCGCCTGCTCGCTTTGGAACTGCGCTTCCCAGCGCAACTCACTTAGGCCGGTCGCGCCCGCCTCTACAACCAGAGGCATGCGCGCCCCTAGGTGCTGCATCATCTTCACCCCGCGCGATAGGAACTCGCCCCACTGCCGCACTAGGTAAAGGTGAGTGAGGAAGGGCGCATCCCCCGATCCGGCCGCTGAGATGTTGCGGTCGAAGCCCCAGAGCTCGCCCGTTTCGTCGAACCACTGAGTCGCCGTCGCAATGGTGGATTGAGATTCGACCTTCCCAGAGAAGAGGTCACGCCTGGAGAGGATGTCACGCCAGAGGAAGCCCAGGCTGTTGGGGCCCGAGTTCCCATTGCCCCACGCCCCGAGCGGCTGCGGTCGCAGCTCGGTGGGAATGCATTCAATCTCGTGTGCTGTCGGCGCCTCCTTCGACCAGCCGGCGGGAATGATGCGCATGTAGCCGCACGGGCCCGGCTGGATCGAGAGTTCGTGCATCTGACCCTTGCGCAAGAGGTCGCGGTGCTCGAGCTTTGCATCGGCGCTGAACCAGACCGACCTGTCCGCGCCAGGTGCACGTGGAGTGATGCTGCTCGCGGGCGGAGCGCTTCCACGCACGTGCTTCAGGATAGCCCCCAACCGTACCGCCAGCTCGCTCACAAGGGTCTCGCGCTCCTCAGCCCTCTTCGCCGGCTCGTCCTGCTTTCGCAGTCGGTAGGTGACGGGTCCGCTCCGGTGCCGGATGTCGAACGGCAAGTCCTCGGGGCGGCCCCCGAGGTGGGCGGTGTTGGCCACCAGCAGAACCTGCTCAGGGCCGAGCGCCTTCATCGCGTAGCCGAGTTCGAAAAGGACATTCGGGTTCTGCAGATGTCGGCCGTTCTCTTGGCGCTTGGCCACTGTGCTCACGTCGGCCACGAAGACAGCCGCATTCTCAATCTTCCCGAGAATCGTCGCGGCGATGTCTACCATCCCCGCAGTGCCCTTCACATCGTGGTCCACCTCGGGCCGCTCGCTCTCCTCTAGTTCCAGGTCCGCGGCGACCGTTTTCAGCGCATCTTCCAGCGCTTCGCGCACGAACACCTTACCTACCTCGCCGGCGTAATCCGCCTGCCATGACCAGAAGACCTTCAAGAGCACCTCCGCTGACGGCTGACAATCCAAACCTATCAAGCACAGCGGGCGTGGCCGATATCTGTGGCCAGTCAAGGACACGGGAGAGTCGGGTGGACCGGCTTCTCGCGAGGGCGCTCCGTTTACACGCCCCTCTCCCGCCGCTGCTTGCGGTGGAAGGCCCTGGACACCAGGAGGCGTCCAGGGGCCGGGCCAAAGTGTCCCAAGCGTTCCACCGCAAAGCTACCGTCTCGCCGCTGCGCATTCCGATCAGGAAGAGGAGCGCGTAGAGGGCGCACCGGTCCTCCGGATGGCGCGTGTTCGAGATGAGAACCTCCATCTCCTCGCGGGTGAAGACCGCGGTGGAGCACCACTCCGGGTTCTTATCCACCTTCGGGGGAGGCCCCCTCTCTTGAACGCGCTGGGGTACCACCACCAGAGCACTCGTGCGGCCTGGGCAGGACCGGTGGCTTACTTCGTGGGAATCTGCCCTGACTCTGGCTCCTGTTCATGGGATTCCCAGATGGCCGGGAACCGAAGAGAGGAAGGCGAACGCGTCGGCGCGTCTAATCGGTTGAAAAGACTGGAGTGTCTCCTGGCACGCTATAGGCAATGAGGATGGTTGAACCCTCAACCAGGAGTTAGCGATGTCCAAGGATTCAGCCCTCATGCTTCTCAGTCAGATCGATACCACTGGTGGCCTCATTGTCAGGGGCTACCAGTCGCTCCAGACGGTGCGCGAGGCCATTCAGCTGGCGGTCCGAGAGGCGGGCTACCAGATCACCTTTGATCCCGGCAGTGCCCCTGAGCTGGTGGACTACTTGCTGGTGGCCGGCCCCCAGGGGATTGAGAAGGCTGCACAGGGGGCCCTGCTGGGAGCGCTGGTGGGATTGCTCTTCGATAATCCCAAGCTGGGCGCCACCATCGGAGCCGGCCTGGGGGCGGCGAAGGGCCTCCAGGAGGGAATCCAGAAGGTGGAGCACGGCTGGCGCATCCGCGCGATCCACGACGAGTACCGCAACCCGGTGATCACTATCGACGCCGTGCGCTAAGAGCGAGAGACCATGGTCCAGATCGACGAACTTCTGCCCGACGCTCCCCTCCAGAGTGAGGTGGTCCTCCACGTCCGCCTGCACCTGCGGCGGGTCATCCGCGGCAGCGGGGAGGAAGCCTCCCGGGCCTTGGCGATGTTGTTCGGTTTCGCCCGAGCAGACGGAGCGGCCCCGGACTGGAGGAAGGCTGCGGCCACCCCTGCTCCGCTCCTGGCGGGCGCGCAGCTGGCTGCCCGCAAGCGCGGCGGGGGGGATGTCGTCGCTCTGGGGCATGACGCCCAGCACTTGGCGGAGTGCAAGCAGTGGCTGTTGGAGCGAAAGCAGCAGGACGATGCCTTCGCGAAGATCCTCGCGACGGACCTGGCGACGCTCCTTGAGCTGTCGAAGGCCCGGGATCTGGCTGTAGCGCAGGGACAGGATGAGCAGGGGCAGCCGCGGCCCCTGCCCATCCTGATCCAGGGGGAGACGGGCACGGGAAAGGAGCTGCTGGCCAGGGGCATCCACTCCCTCTGGGAGCGGCAGAACCCTGGCCTCACGGCTCCGTTCCAGGTGGTCCATGTCGCGGGGATGACGGATGACCTCATCAATGACGAGCTCTTCGGGCACGTCCCGGGGGCATATACCGGAGCGGACAAGGAGCGGGTGGGCAGAATCGAGGCCGCCCATGGTGGCACGCTGCTGATTGATGAGGTGGGAGACCTGCCCCCGGCGGCCCAGCTCCGACTGCTGCGCTTCCTTCAGAGCCAGCGCATGTCCCGCGTCGGTGAGAACAAGGAGCGCTTCATCAAGGTGCGCATCATCGCGGCCACGTGGCGCAAGCTCGATGAGCTGGTCTCTCGGGGACAGTTCCGCATGGACCTCTTCCATCGGCTGCGCTACGGGTCGAGCCTCACGCTTCCGCCGCTGCGCGAGCGGGAGAACTTCTTCAAAGAGGTGGTCCCCCAGGTACTCCAGAGCCGGGGCCACACGGCCAAGCCGTTGCTGACGCGCAGCGCGCGGGATGCGCTCACCCTGCATACATGGCCGGGGAACTTGCGAGAGCTGGTGGGCGTGCTCGAGGAGGCGATCTCCCTGTCGGGAGGGGACTCGCTCCGAGTCGAGCACCTGCCGGCCCGCCTGCAGCGTCCCTACCTCTCCCTGCCGCTCTACGAACGGGCCAGTGGTTTCCTCTCGGACGAGGTAGACGGACAGCAGCTCAACGAGGAGCACGTCCGCTGGCGGGTCGAACAGGTCGCCCGCTCCTTGGAGACGGTCCAGCGGCCGGAGCCCACGCCCGAGCTGAAGAAGCTGGCCGAGTTTCTCTCGGCAGTGGATGACCAGACGCCCGAGCATCAAGCGGTGGTCAAGGCAGTGGAGGCTTTCATCCAGCAGGATCAAGCCCAGCGCTGGCAGCTCTTCCTGAAGGAGGTCTGGGCGGTGCTCGCCAACGAGGATGTCCCCCCTCTCGTCGTGAGCGGGCTCCGTAGCGCGGAAGCCGAGGCTCAGGTCCGTGCGGATGAACTCACGCGGCAACAGCGGGAGCACGAGCCGCACGTCAGCGCGATGCTGGAGCAGGACCCCTGGATGAAGCTGAGAATGGAGCTTCAGGGCCTGCCCTTGTTTCAGCACCTCAAGGGCGAGGGCGAAACCGACGCGGGTAGCTTCATCGTGGGGATCCTTAGCCTCTTGAGGACCTTCATCCCCTCGGCGGTCGAGAGGATTCGGGCTGAGGCCCAGAAGGGAAACTTCCTGAAGCGTCTCCAAGAAGGCACTCTCCGGCCGGGTGGCGCGCTCGAGAACAGCGTGAGACAGAGTGCGGCCGAACCGGAGGCACCGCCGAAGAGGCGCGCCGAGGAGCTGTCACGTCAGGAGTGGGAAGCCCTCACGAAGAACCACAAGACCCAGGCCGAGGCGCGCGAGGCCACGGGCTACGATCCCAAGACCATCGTGAAGTATCTGGCCCAGCATGGCCTTCCCAACCCATGGTCCAAGAAGGACCCGAGTGGGGCATCCTGAGGGGACACCGCGGTGCCCAGCAGCGCGAAGACTCGGAAGGATGACAGGTCGTCTGACGCCTAGAGTTGGCGGGACGTGGGCGAGGAAATGGTGGAGCTGGGGCGACATGTCCTCCCGGCTCCGCGCTCCTTCGCACATCACGCATTGCATGAGCGGAGGACGACATTCTGTTGAGGAGGGGGCTGGGGCGGATGGGCCGAGAGGGGCCGTTGACGGGTGTCACCCGGGCCGTGCTCCGGGCCGGTGGAGAGGCGATGCAGTCCCTGGGGCACACTCCTGACCAAGCCGATAGCACGTCCCTATATGGCTGCTGGTGGGCTGTGCACCCGAAAGTCAGTACGCAATTTGTACGTAACCGATTGAATGCTCACGAACCCGTCCGAACGCTTCGGGACTCGCCGCGAGCCGCCGCAAGCACCCGGAATCAGAGGAAAAAAGGTGGCGGTAGGGCACGGGAATCGAACTCGCCAGGGACGCCTCTCGGCGCCCCTCACCGGTTTTGAAGACCGGGCCGGCCACCAGGTCCGGAGGCCCTACCGTCTGCGATTACGCCGGACCCTCCGGACCCCGTCAACCCAGGGCCACGGGCTCACCGCGCCACCGTCTACGCCCGTCCCGCCTTCAGTCCCGGCAAGCCCTTCACCAACGTCGTCACCAGCACCTGCGTCAGTTCCTCCGCGGGCGTGCCCGGAAACCCGGTGCACGTGAGCCTCAAGCTGACGATGCCGTGAACCCCCGCCCACAGCACCTCCGCGAGCTGCTCCGGCTTCGTGCCTGCCTCCAGCCTCCCGGCCGCCAGCAGGTCCACGAACACCTGCACCAGCACCCCGAAGGACCTCGGCCCCGGGCTCTCCGGGTTATCCCCGAACAGCGCCGTGGAGAGCTTCGGGTCCTCCATGAAGATGAGCCGGTACGTCTCCGGGTGCTCCAGGCCGAAGCGGACATACGCCTCCGCCAGTTTGGGCAACCGCTCCAGCGGGTCCTCCACCTGGGCCGCGGGCTCCAGCGTTGCCAGCAGGTCCTGGAAGCCGCGCACGCACAGCTCCTTCGCGATGGCCTCCCGGTTCTCGAAGTGGAGGTAGAGCGTCGCCGGCGCGTACTCCACCGCGTCCGCCAGCTTGCGCATCGAGAGGGCAGGGAAGCCCTCCTTCACCACGATGTCCCGGGCGACTCGCAGAATCTGCTCGCGCAGCTCCGCCCGCTGTCGCTCCTTCCGCTCCGCAATCCCCATGTTCCCAGTGTAGGCCTTGACCAACTGAACGGCCAGCAGTAGATGAACAGCGTTCATGAACGGTGTTCACAAACCACTCGCCGTTCGGAAAAGGGAGCAGGACATGGGCACGGTCGCGTTGTTCGGCGCCTCGGGTGTCATTGGACGCAGCGTCGCGCAGGCGCTGCGAGGGCAGGGGCGGGGCTACCGCGTGGTGGGGCGCTCCCGGGAGGGCCTGCAGCGGGAGTTCGGGGCGGACCCGCAAGCGGAGCTCGTCACCTGGAACCCGGATGACGAGGCCTCCATCCGGGCCGCGGCCCGGGGCGTCCAGACGCTCGTCTACCTGGTGGGCGTGCCGTACTGGGAGTTCCACCTCCACCCCGTGCTGATGAAGCGCACGCTCGACGCCGCCATCGCCGAGGGCGTGGAGCGCATCGTCTTCATCGCCAGCGTGTACCCCTACGGCCGGCCGCGCACGGACACCGTCAACGAGTCCCACCCCCGCGTGCCGCACACCTTCAAGGGCCGCATGCGCAAGGAGCAGGAGGAGCTGCTGCTCGCGGCGGACAAGGCGGGCGCCATCCAGGTCACCATCCTCCGCCTCCCGGACTTCTACGGCCCGGGCGTGGAGAACAGCTTCCTCCACCGCGCCTTCGTCGCCGCCTCACGGGGCAAGCGCGCCGGGCTCATCGGCCCCATCGACACGCCCCACGAGTTCGTCTTCGTGCCCGACGTGGGCCCCACCGTGACGGCGCTCATGGACCACCCGGGGGCCTACGGCCGCTTCTGGAACCTGGGGGGCGCGGGCGTCACCACCCAGAAGGCCCTGGTGGAGGACATCTATGCCCAGGCCGGCCACCCCGCGAAGTACGCCGTGCTGGGGCCGGGGATGGCGCGCCTCCTCGGCCTCTTCAGCCCGTTCATGCGCGAGCTGAGGGAGATGCACTACCTGCACACCACGCCCGTCATCATGGACGACTCGGCGCTCAAGGCGCTGCTCGGCGACCTCCGGAAGACGCCGTACCACGAGGGCATCCGCCAGACGCTCGCGGCCCTCAGTCCAGCCCCCGTTGCCACAGGTCATCCTCATCCAGTCCCATGAGGTGACCGACCTCGTGCATCACGGTGATGCCAATCTGCTCGATGAGCTCCTCGCGGGTGTGGGCGAAGCGCTCCAGGTTCTTCTGGTACAGCACGATGGACGCGGGGACGTGGTCGAACGCGTTCGTCACGCTGCGCTCGCCCACCGCCAGGCCCCGGAACACCCCGAGGATGCTCGGTGACAGGGGAGGGTCCTCGCTCAGCAGGTCCTCGTCCGCCGGCAGGTCCTCCACCGCGATGGTGACGTTGTCCAGGTACTGCTTCGCGTGGCCCGGCAGGGACTGCACCGCGGCCTCCACCGCGCGGTCGAACTCGGCCTCGCCCAGCTCCACCGCGGGGAAGAACTCCGTTGGCACCAGCGCCTGGGCCTTGGCGAAGCGGCGCTGGGCCTCCTTCTCGTCGCCCCGGCGCTCCGCCAGCAGGCCCAGGTACTGGTGGGCCCACGCCTCGTCGGGCGTGTCCTTCAGCACCGCGTCGAAGGAGGACTTCGCCTCGTCGAAGCGGCACAGCTCGAACAGGGCGATGCCCCGCTCCAACTGCGCGTCCACCGAGCGCGGCAGGTGCCCCAGCGCCGCGTCCAGGCTCGCCAGGGCCGCGCGGCAGTCGCCCACCTGGTTCAGGCCCATGCCCTCCAGGAGGAGGAACTCGTAGAGCAGCTCCACGTCGCCGGCCTTCTGCGCCAGGCGCTTGCCCTTCGCGCAGAAGCCCAGGCCTTCCTCCACGGCCTCCCGGTCCTCACCCACGCGGCAGATGAGGAGGTCCGCGGTGCCCAGGAGCACCTCCAGGTCGTCCGGGGACACCTTCAGCGCGGCGCCAAAGGCCCGGCCGGCCTCCCCCAGGCGCCCCAGCTCCACCAGGGCGGCGGCGCGCAGGTGCAGGGCGACCAGCGAGTCCGGGGCCTGGGCCACGACGCGGTCGGCCGCGGCCAGGGCCGCCTCGAAGTCGCCCCGCTCGAAGGCCTCCGCCGCCACGTCCAGCGCCTCCATCCCGCCCACCCCCGCTCGCTTCGACGTCCGCGTCCCCATGGGGCCGCGACATATGAAGCCGCGCACTTCGTTGTCAACGCCGCGCACGGCTGTTACGTTCCTTCGCCCGTCCAGGTACGGCGCTCGGTCCCGTGAACATCCTTGTCGTCGACGACGATCTCGAACTCTGCACGATGCTCTCTCGCTTCTTGGAGATGCATGGGTTCACGGTCTACTCCGCGTCCGACGCGCTCCAGGCGCTCGACGTGCTGGAGCGCAACCAGGTCAGCATGGTCATCACCGACTACGTGATGCCCCATATGGACGGCATCCAGTTCACGGAGCTGCTCAAGGCGGACCCCCGCTTCCAGAGCGTCCCGGTGCTGCTGATGACGGGCAGCGAGGACGGCTCGGTGACCGACCGCGGCCTGCGCAAGGGCGTGGCGCTGACGCTCCACAAGCCCCTGGACATGGGGCAGCTGCTCACCCTGGTCCGCTTCGCGCAGTAGCCCACGGCGCCCTGCCCGGCGGGGTGCTCCGGGCCGTCCGCTCGGCCACACGTCCGCCCTTCCTGGTTGACATCGTTCGGGCGGCCCTTATGTTGGCGCTCGCCATGGCCGAGTGCTAACGGCCAGCGTCGTATCAGTAGAATCCCCCAATGAATTCAGGAGGTTGCGATGGCAGCGAAGGAAATTTTCTTCCATCAGTCCGCGCGTGAGGCCATCCTGCGCGGCGTCCGTACCTTGTCGGACGCGGTCGCGGTGACGCTTGGCCCCAAGGGCCGCAACGTGGTCATCGAGAAGAGCTTCGGCTCCCCCACGATCACCAAGGACGGCGTCACCGTCGCCAAGGAGATCGACCTCGAGAACAAGTTCGAGAACATGGGCGCGCAGATGGTGAAGGAGGTCGCGTCCAAGACCTCCGACAAGGCCGGCGACGGCACCACCACCGCCACGGTGCTGGCGCGCGCCATCTATGAGGAGGGCCTGAAGCTGGTGGCCGCCGGCCACAACCCCATGGACCTCAAGCGCGGCATCGACAAGGCCGTCGAGGTCGTCGTGGGCGAGCTGAAGCGCATGTCCAAGCCCACCGCCGACAAGAAGGCCATCACCCAGGTGGGCACCATCTCCGCCAATGGGGATGAGACCATCGGCGCCATCATCGCGGACGCGATGGAGAAGGTCGGCAAGGAGGGCGTCATCACCGTCGAGGAGGCGAAGGGCCTCGAGACGACGCTCGACGTGGTCGAAGGCATGCAGTTCGACCGCGGCTACGTGTCCCCGTACTTCGTGACCAACCGCGAGCGGATGGACGCCGTCCTGGAGGACCCCTACATCCTCATCAGCGAGAAGAAGGTCTCGTCGATGCAGGACATGATTCCGCTGCTGGAGCAGGTCGCCCGCGCCGGCAAGCCGTTGATCATCATCGCCGACGACATCGAGGGCGAGGCCCTGGCCACCCTGGTGGTCAACAAGATCCGCGGCGTGCTGAACGTGTGCGCGGTGAAGGCCCCCGGCTTTGGTGACCGCCGCAAGGAGATGCTGCAGGACATCGCCGTCCTCACCGGCGGCACGGTGGTCAGCGAGGACCTGGGTCACAAGTTCGAGACCCTGACGCTGAACGACCTGGGCCGCGCCAAGCGCGTCACGGTGGACAAGGACAACACCACCCTCGTGGACGGCGTGGGCACGAAGGCGGCCATCGAGGGCCGCATCAAGCTCATCCGCACCCAGATTGACACCGTCACCAGCGACTACGACCGCGAGAAGCTCCAGGAGCGGCTGGCGAAGCTGGTGGGCGGCGTGGCCGTCATCAACGTCGGCGCGGCCACCGAGACGGAGATGAAGGAGAAGAAGGCCCGCGTCGAGGACGCGCTGCATGCGACCCGCGCGGCCGTCGAAGAGGGCATCGTCCCTGGCGGCGGCGTGGCCTACCTCCGCGCGCTGCCCGCGCTGGAGAAGCTGAAGCTGGGCGGTGAGCAGGACTTCGGCGTGGCCATCATCCTCCGCGCGCTCCAGGAGCCGCTGCGGAAGATCGCCAGCAACGCCGGCGTCGAGGGCGCCGTGGTCATCAACAAGGTCCGCGAGGGCACCGGCGCGTTCGGCTACAACGCCCGCACGGAGGTCTACGAGGACCTGGAGAAGGCCGGCGTCATCGACCCGACGAAGGTGGAGCGCACCGCGCTGCAGAACGCCGCCTCCGTCGCCTCGCTGCTGCTGACCACCGAGGCCATGATCGCCGATCGCCCCAAGGGCAAGGCCAAGGGCGGCGGCGCGGGCGCCGGCATGCCGGACTACGGCGGCGACGACATGGACTACTGAGCCGCGCCGGAGGGCTCGGGACCCGGTGAGGGCCCGAGCCGTCTGGACCTCAGTGGTGGACGGCCCCGGATGCCTCGTCATGAGGCGCCGGGGCCGTTGTCGTCTCAGCGGAGGGCGCTCAGGGCACGCGGCCCACGAAGCCGCCGGTGCCGCTCTCCTGTGACGTGTAGAGCAGGGTGTCGCCGTCCACCACCAGGCCACCGGGCCCCACGCCCTCCGGGCCCACGGGCTCCAGGGCGCCCGACGTGCAGGTGCTCACGCGGCGCAGGAAGTCCGTGCCGCCGGTGCTGACGTCCTTGAAGTAGAGCGTGCCATGGAGCTCCACCGGGAAGGCGGGCCCTTGGAGGCCCGTGGCCACGACCTCCACCGCGCCGCCCTCGCGTGGCAGGCGCAGCACGCGGCCGTTTCCGTCGCCGCCCTCGGTGACGAGGAAGTGCGTGGGCGTGACTTCCAGCGAGGTGCCGGCGGTGATGCTGCCGTCGCGCAGCGTGGCCGGGGCGCTGCCATCCAGCGGCACGCTGTAGAGACCGGGGCTCTCTCCGGCGGCGACCAGGAACCACACGTCCTGGCCCACCACCCGCGCGCCGCGCACCTGCGTGAAGCCCGTGCCCGCGTAGAGCTCCCGGCGGTTGCCACCCGAGGCGTCCACGCGCACCAGGCGGCGGTGCGACGTCGCGACGACGAGCACGTCCCTGTCCCCCATCCGCGCGGGGAGGACCTCCGTCCCGCCAATGGTGACGTTGTTCAAAGTGGCGTCGAGCGGCCGTTCGTCCTTCGCGCCCGTCGCCTTGTCCACCCGCCACAGTCCATCCAGGTCGAGCACGTAGAGGGAGTCCGACACCACGGCGATGGCGTCCGGCGCCCGGAAGCCCGAGGCCACGGGCACCACTTCACCGCCCGCGCGCGGCAGCCGGAGAATGCGCCCAGGGCCCGGCTGGGGCTGCTGCGGATTCAGGGAGTGGGATTCGACGATGTAGAGGTCCGCCCCGTCCACCGCGAGCCGGCGGGGCGTGTTCAGCCCGGTGAGCAGTGAGGTGCCCGGACCGGGGGCCAGCGGCTCACAACCCGCGTCGCCGCTGCCCGCGTCGTCCTTTCCAGTGCCCGCGTCGCCACGGCCCGCGTCCGGCCCGTCCTGCGTTGGCGACTTGTCGGAGGAGCAAGCGATACCCAACAGCAGGACGGACAGGAGCGCGAATCTCATGGGGCCTCTCGTTTGAAGGCGCGGTTCAGCTCGCGGCTGAGCGCCGTGGCATCGGACATCAGCTTGGGAAGGCACGCGGCGGCGCCCGCCCGCAGGGACACCAGCGCCGTCTCCATGGTGAGGTGCTCGGCCAGCACGACGAAGGGCGCGCCCTGCGCCAGCGCCCTGCCCAGCTCCAGCGCCTTGCGCCCGTAGGCGGGCGTGAAGTCCCAGCTCACCACCACGCCCGCGGGCGGCTCCAGCGCGGCCAGCTCCGTGGTCGACAGGATGCGCGCCTCCAGTCCCACCAGGGACAGGGCGTGGGTGATTTGCGCCGCCGCGGCCGGGTTGTCCTCCAGCACGTCCACCCGGCGCATCTCGGGGTTCGTCTCCAGCGGCGCGGGGGCGGGCTTCTTCGTCAGCGTGGCGCGCAGCAGGGCGCGCACTTCGCGGATGTCGTCGAAGGGCTTGAGCAGGTAGTCCACCACGCCCAGCTCCAGCGCCTGCTGCGTCGTCACCAGCGACGGGTAGCCCGTCATCAGGATGACGCGCGAGCCCGCGTGAAGCCGCCGCGCCTTCTGCGCCAGCTCCAGGCCGGACATGCCCGGCAGGTTCTTGTCGGTGACGATGAGGTCCACCGGGGCCTCGTGCAGCAGCTCCAGGGCCTCCTCGCCGCTGGCCGCTTCGATGAGCTCGCACTCCTTGCCCATCAGGTCCCGGAAGACCATGCGGATGATGATTTCGTCATCCACCACCAGCAGCCGCTGCTTCTGCGTGGGCGGCGCGTCCGTGGCGGGGAAGCGCACGCGGAACACGGTGGCGGGGGCCGGGACGTCGCGGATGACGCCTGGCGGGGCCAGCTCGAGGCGCGCGTGGTGCTCGCGGGCGATGCGCTGGCACACGGACAGGCCCAGGCCGGTGCCTCGCTTGTTGGCGGTGACGTAGGGCTCGAAGATGCGCTCTCGCAGCTCCTCGGGGATGCCCGGTCCCCAGTCCGCCACGTAGAGGGCAGGGGAGGAGCCCTCCGTCGTGAGCACCACCTTCACCCGGCCGCGCCCCGCCATGGCGTCTCGCGCGTTGTTGAGCAGGTTCAGCGTGAGCTGCTCGATGAGGCGCGCGTTGCCCTGGATGGTGATGTCCTCCGGCGCCTCCACCTCCAGCGAGATGCGCGAGGAGTCCGGGTTGATGCTGAAGTGCTTCGCCGCCGCCCAGATGGGGGCCGCCAGGGAGAGGTGCTGCTGGGAGGCCGGCCGCTCGCTCGACAGGCGGATGAAGTCGGAGACGATCTGCTCCATCCGCTCCACCTGGGACAGCAGCAGGCGCAGGGGCCCGGGGGCCGCGCCGTCCTCCGCGAGGAGCTGGGCGTAGGCCTTCACGCCGAGCAGCGGCTGTCGCAGCTCGTGCAGCACCTCCGCCGCCAGTTGTGAGGGTTGCGCCCCCGCACGTTGCAGTGCCGCCGCCGCTGTTCGCGCGGCCGTCAGGTCCCCTGCCTCCACGGCCTGGAGCAGTTGGGCGAGCGGCGCGGGTGTTTCCATGTGACGAGCATGGCGGAGGCAACCGCTTGTACGCAACGCACCTGGAGGGAATCCGTTGACCCCGGACTGTCCGGCACGGATGCTGGCCGCGTTCTCGTCACGCCGTCCGGAAACCCGGATACCGCGCTACCGGCCTCGGGAGGGCCTTCATGCCGCAGACCAACCCGTTCCACTCGTTGGTTCCCCGCAAGATGACGGACACCGAGCTGGCCCGCTCCATCCGGCTCAACATCGAGGCGGAGCTGGACGCCATCAACCTCTACGCGGCCCATATCGACGCGACGGACAACGAGGACGCCAAGGCCATCCTTCAGCACGTCATGGACGAGGAGCGCGAGCACGCGGCCCTCTTCTGGGAGCTCATCGCCCGGTTGGACCCGGAGCAGGCCGCGCACGCGAAGGAGGCCGTGGAGAAGTACCGGCTCATCACCTCCGGCGCGTCGCACGAGGCCGTGGAGGCCGTGGGCAAGGAGGGCGCGGCGCCGTCTCCGGCGGACGTCACCCCGGAGAAGCGCCTCACCGTGGGCAGCATGCGCCGGTAGCCGTCAGGACGCGGAGTGGGCCTGCCGGCGCTCGGCCGGTGGGGCCTCCAAGTCATTCGCCGCCATGTACACGACGTTCCGCGAGCCTCGCTTGCCGCGGTACATGGCCCGGTCCGACAGGTCCAGCAGCGTGGCCTTGTCCTGGGCGTGCTCGGGGAAGCTGGCCACGCCGATGCAGGTGGTGAGCTTGAGCGACAGGCCTTCGCGCGCCAGGAAGTTGTGCGTCTCCATGGTGCGCCGGATGCGCTCGGCCACCTTGAGCGCGCCGCCGGAGTCGGTGTTGCGCAGCACCACCACGTACTCGTCTCCGCCGTAGCGCGCGACGACGTCGTGGTCTCGAACGCAGCCCTTCACCACGCGCGCCGCCTCCACCAGCACCTTGGAGCCCACGAGGTGTCCATGGGTGTCGTTGATGGACTTGAAGTGGTCCAGGTCCAGGAACAGCAGGCTGAAGGTGCGCTGCGACTGGAGCGCGTCCTGGACCTCGCGGTCCACCACCAGGTGCAGGTAGCGGGTGTTGAAGAGGCGGGTGAGGTCGTCGACGTACGCCAGGTCCTCCACCGCGGCGAAGCGGCCGAGGTTGCGCAGCGCGAGCGCCCAGTTGCGCACCAGGAAGCTGGCGGTCTCGCCCGCCCACTCCGCGCCCGTGCCGCCGAAGAAGAGCACCGCGTGCCCCAGCACGGCGTCGCCCTCCAGCGCGGGGACGGAGACGGCGCGAGGGAAGGGCGCGTCCAGGCCGTCCAGCTCGCGCGGCCCGCGTTCGTTCGTCAGGCGTTCGATGAGCTCGGCGATGAGCGGCTCTTCCAGCGCGGTGGACAGGCCGCTGGTGCCGTGGCGCCGCAGCGCGAAGGCGGAGTCGCGCTCCAGCAGCACCACGGCGCTGGCGGAGGCCATGCTCTGCAGCGCGCTGGCGGTGACCGCGGCCAGCTTCTCGCGGTCCAACGTGGTGGCGATGCGCTGCCCCGCCTCCAGCATGGCCACGTGGCGGCGCAGCGACGCGTTCTCCTGCATCAGGTCGCGCGTGGTGAGCGCGCGGCGCACGGCGTGCTGTAGGGCCTCCGGGGCCACCGGCTTGACGAGGTACTCCGCGGCGCCGCTCTTGATGGCGCGCACGGCGGGGTCCACCTTCTCCAGGCCGGTGATGACCACCACCTCCACGCCCGGGTGGTGTTCCCGCACGTGCCGCAGGACCTCCATGCCGTCGCCACCGGGGAGGATGAGGTCCGTCACCACCGCGTCGAAGCGGTCGCCCGCGAGCGCTTCCTTCGCCTCTTGTAGCGTGCCCACCGCCGTGACGGCGTGTCCCACGGCGGTGAGGTAGTCGCCGTACAGGGTGCGGGCGATCTTTTCGTCGTCGACGAGGAGGATTCGCGCCATCTCCCATCGGCTTACCATCAACCGCTGGAACGCTGCTAGGGTCGCCCCCCGTGTCCCCCTTCGAAAGCGGCCGTCGGCTCTGCGTTCTCGTGGAGGCCGGGGAAACCCGATACGCCGTGGAAGCGACGTCTGTCATGGAAGTGGCGATGCCAGGCGCCAATGGCAGCAGCCTGCGGGGTGTGCTGGAGGTGAAGGACCTCTGCGCGCTGCTGGGCGGACCGCCCGAGGAAGGCCCGGGCATGGTGGTGGTGCTCGACGTGAGTCCCACCCTGGCGGTGCGCGTGCGCACCGTGGTGGAGGTGGCGGACGTGGCCCGCGCGCCGTTCTTCCTGCTGCCTCCGGGGCTGGCGGACTCACTGGCGCCGCTGAGCCGGGGCGCGGTGCTGTACAAGTCGCGGCTGTACCTGGAGCTCATCGCGGAGGCGCTGCCGCACCGGGTGGGCGCGTTGTCGGCGGCGGTCGCCGCCCGGCCCGTGCACTGGGCGGAGGCGGCTCCGGACCGGGCGCTCGTCTTCGAGTCCCAGCGTCGACTGTTTGGCGTTCCCCTGGGCCTGGTGTCGCAGGTCATCGGCCGGGGAGAGGCCTTCAGCGTCCTGCCCGTGCAGGGAGGCCCGGTGGCCGGTATCTTTCCGCATGACCAGGTGCTGTGGCCCGTCTGCTCGGTCCCCGCGTTGCTGGGGGAAGCGGCCGTGCCGGAGCCCTTCATCGTCCTCACGGAGCTGGCCGGGCGGAACGTGGGGTTGACGGCCACGCGGGTGCTCGGCGTCCTGCAACGTTTCGAGCCGGACGACACCGCGGGCAGCTTCCGCGCTCCCGGGTTGAGCGAGCCCGTGGCGTTCCTGGACCTGCAACACATGTTTTCTTGATCGTCCCAGAGGGCAACTCGTAAGCTGCCCCGCTTGTCAGACTGCCGCGAGTCAACCCTCGCGGCGGGAATCACCAACGAATTCAGGGGAGTGGATGCTCCCCGAGGCCCGAACCGATGCCCAAGAATCTGCTGGTCGCCGATGACTCGCTCACCATCCGCAAGGTGATCGGGATGATCTTCGCGACCGAGGACTTTCAGGTGACCACGGTGGACAACGGGCTGGACGCCATCTCTCGCACTCGCGAGCTGCGTCCGGACGTCGTCCTCGCGGACGTCATGATGCCGGGCAAGAGCGGTTACGAGGTCTGTGAGGCGCTGAAGAACGACCCGGCCACCCAGGGCATCCCGGTGGTGCTGCTGGCCGGCACCTTCGAGGCCTTCGACGAGAACCGCGCCCGCGCCGCCCGCGCGGATGACCACGTCACCAAGCCCTTCGAGAGCCAGATTCTGCTCGACAAGGTGAAGGCGCTGGTCGGCCAGAAGTCCAACACGATGCCCGCGTCGGCCGCCACGCAGGTGCGCCACACGCCTGCTCCGGCCGCCGCGCCGCCCGCGCCCGTCGCCGCCGCCGCGCCGCCGGGGGCCCGCCCCGCGCCGCCGCCGGGGGCGCGTCCGGGGGGGCCTCCGGGGCCGGGCATGCCGCCGGGCGCGCGTCCTCCGGGGCCTGGGATGCCGCCGGGCGCGCGTCCTCCGGGGCCAGGGATGCCGCCGGGCATGGCGCGTCCTCCGGGGCCTGGGATGCCGCCGCCGGGTGCGCCGGGCGCGCCGCGTCCTCCGGGGCCTGGGATGCCGCCGGGCATGGCGCGTCCTCCGGGGCCTGGGATGCCGCCGGGTGCGCGCCCTCCGGGGCCTGGGATGCCGCCGGGCGCCCGTCCGGGCGTGCCGCCTCCGCCGGGGGGACCCGCGCCGGGAATGCCTCCGCGACCGGGAATGCCTCCGGGCGCCGTGGCCCGTCCGGGCGTGCCGCCTCCGCCGGGGGGGCCCGCGCCGGGTGGCTTCCAGCGTCCGCCGGTGGGTGCGCCGCAGCCTCCGCCTCCGGGGGCGGCGCCGCAGCCCGCCGCGAGGGGCAGGGATCCGTTCGGTCTGGGTGCGCCCGCGCCCGCCGCGGCCCAGCCGTCCATCAGCATCGAGGACTCGCTGCCCGACACGGGTGACGCCGAGGAGATCTCCCTGGACATCGCCCCCCCCGCCGCGCCCGTCGCGGCCAGGCCGGCGAGCGCCCGTGCGCCTGCCGCGGATGGGGGCGAGGCCCTGCTGCGCGAGGCGCTCTCCAAGGCTTCCCGCGAGGTCATCGAGAAGATTGCCTGGGAGGTGGTACCGCAGCTGGCGGAGACCATCATCCGAGAGGAGCTCGAGCGGCTCATCAAGGACCGAGAGACCCAGCACTGAGGCGCCTGGCGCCGTAACCTCCTGACCTTTGCCGGCCCCGGTCTCCGGGGCCGGCCGCCTTCAATGACCGATACCACTGAACTTTCGAAGGCCTACGAGCCCACCGAGGTCGAGGCCCGGCGCTACGCGTTCTGGCTGGAGCGCAACTACTTCCGCGCCGAGGCGCCCTCCGACAAGCCGCCGTTCTCCATTGTCCTGCCGCCGCCCAACGTCACGGGCAGCCTGCACATCGGCCACGCGCTGACGGCCACCATCCAGGACATCCTCACCCGCTGGAAGCGGATGAGCGGCTTCAACGCCCTGTGGCTCCCCGGCACGGACCACGCTGGCATCGCCACGCAGATGGTGGTGGAGAAGGAGCTGAAGAAGACGGAGGGCAAGAGCCGCCACGACCTGGGCCGCGAGGCGTTCCTGGAGCGCGTCTGGGAGTGGAAGGGCAAGTTCGGCGACCGGATCGGCGAGCAGCACCGCTACCTGGGCGCGTCCCTGGACTGGAGCCGCGAGCGCTTCACCATGGACGAGCAGTCCTCCGCCGCGGTGCGCGAGGTCTTCGTCCGGCTGTACGAACAGGGCCTGATGTACCGGGCCCAGAAGCTCATCAACTGGTGCCCCTCGTGCCGCACGGCGCTCAGCGACCTGGAGGTCGAGCACGAGGAGAAGAACGGCTCCATCTGGCACATCCGCTACCCGGTGAAGGACTCCGACCGCACGCTCACCGTGGCCACCACGCGCCCGGAGACGATGCTGGGCGACACCGCCGTGGCAGTGCATCCGGAGGACGAGCGCTACCAGGACCTGATTGGCAAGCACGTGGTGCTGCCGCTCAGCGGGCGTGAGATTCCCATCATCGCGGACGGCGAGTTGGTGGATCCGAAGTTCGGCACTGGCGTGGTGAAGGTGACGCCAGCGCATGACTTCAACGACTACCAGACGGGCCTGCGCCACCAACTGCCGATGCTGTCCATCCTGGACGACGCGGCGCGGATGACGAAGGAGACCGGCAAGTACGCCGGCATGGACCGCTTCGAGGCGCGCAAGCAGGTGCTGGCCGACCTCCAGGAGCAGGGGCTCTTGGAGAAGGAGGAGCCGCACAAGCTGTCCGTCGGCATGTGCCAGCGCAGCGCCACGGTGGTGGAGCCGCGCCTGTCGCCGCAGTGGTTCGTCAAGATTGAGCCGCTGGCGAAGCCGGCCATCGAGGCGGTGGAGCAGGGCCGCACGAAGTTCGTCCCCGAGTCGTGGACGAACACGTACTTCCACTGGATGCGCAACATCCACGACTGGTGCGTCAGCCGCCAACTGTGGTGGGGCCACCAGATTCCCGCGTACTACTGCACCGCGTGCAGCCCGCGTCAGGGTGATGACACCGACCTGCCGCTGGACGCCGCGACGGTGAAGGTGGGCGGCGTGGACTTCGCGCGCGCGGAGCCGATTGTCGCGCGTGAGCAGCCCACGTCCTGCCCGAAGTGCAGCGGCGCCACGTTCATCCAGGACCCGGACGTGCTGGACACGTGGTTCTCGTCCGCGCTGTGGCCGTTCTCCACGCTGGGCTGGCCGCGCAACACGCCGGAGCTCCAGACGTTCTACCCGACGTCCGTCATGGAGACGGGCCACGACATCATCTTCTTCTGGGTCGCCCGGATGATGATGATGGGCCTGCACTTCATGGGGGATGTGCCCTTCCGCACCGTGTACCTGCACGCGATGGTGCGCGACGAGAAGGGCGAGAAGATGTCCAAGACGAAGGGGAACGTCATCGACCCCTTGGACGTCATCCTCGGCGCCAGCTTGGACAAGCTCGCGCCGACGCTGAAGAACAAGTTCCCGCAGGGCATGCCGGCGTTCGGCGCGGACGCGCTGCGCTTCACGCTCGCGTCGCTCACCCAGCAGGGCCGGGACATCAAGTTGTCCATGGACCGGCTGGCTGGTTACAAGGCTTTCTGCAACAAGCTGTGGAACGCCAGTCGCTTCGCCCTGATGAACATGGGCGAGTTCACGCTGGATGAGCGCCCGCTGAAGGCGCGTCCGTTGACGCTGGCGGACCGCTGGATTCTCTCGCGGCTCCAGCGCGCCACCACCGAGGCCCGCGCCTCGCTGGAGACCTACGGCTTCGCAGAGGCGGCGTCCACGCTGTACCAGTTCCTGTGGGCCGAGTTCTGCGACTGGTACATCGAGCTGGCGAAGGGCTCGCTCTACGGCACCGATGCGCAGGCGAAGGACTCCGCGCGCGCGGTGCTGGTGTACTCGCTGGACCGCATCCTGCGGCTGCTCCACCCGTTCATGCCGTTCATCACCGAGGAGATCTGGCAGAAGCTGCCGATGTCCCGGCCGGTGGACAGCATCATGATCGCCTCGTACCCGGAGCCCGACGCGGACCTGGTGGACGAGGCCGCCGAGGCGGAGATGGCCCCGGTCATCACCACCATCGAGGGCCTGCGCACCATCCGCGGCGAGAGCAACCTGTCGCCCGCGACCAAGGTGAAGGCGGTGGTGCAGAGCCCGGACGCTCGCACGCGCGAGCTGCTGGAGCGCTGGCGCGCGTACCTGATGCCGCTGGCCGGCCTGTCCGAGGTGGAGGTTGGCGCGCCCGGCACCAAGCCGCCGCAGGCCGCCGCCTTCGTGGGGACGAACCTGGAAATCTACGTGCCGCTGGCGGGTCTCATCGACCTGGACGCGGAACGCGACCGCCTCCGCAAGGAGATCGCGCGCGCCGAGCAGGAAGCCGCCGGTGTGCTGCGCAAGCTGGAGAACCCCAACTTCGTGGCCAAGGCGCCCCCGGACGTGGTCGAGAAGGACCGCGCCCGCGTGGAGGAGTTGAAGGAGCGCAAGGCCAAGCTTCAGGACCATCTGCAGCGCATTGCCCCGGAGCCCGCCATGCCCGCAGCGCCGCCGTCCGAGAGCAGCACGCCGACCGAAAGCGTTGAGCCGACCGAGGCTGACATCGCGACCGAAGCCGACGTCGCGACCGAGCCCACCACCCCGCCTGGGAGCACCGCTCCATTAGAGACGACGCCTCCAGTCGAGGGGGGCACTGAATACGAGACGCTCGCCGAGTCCACCGAGGAGGAGGAGGCCTCCGTCGCTCCGGCCGAGGAGAAGGCCGCGCCGGATGCGGAAGCCGAGGGGAACGTCGACCTGGCGGAGGAGCTGAAGGACGAGCTCGAGGCCGCCGGCGGTGTAGCCGAAGCCGCGGACCCCCAGGTGCAGGACGCGCTGGAGAAGCTGCGCGCGGGGACGAAGGAAGGCCTGTCTCCGGCCGACCATCATGACCTGGGCGTGGCGTACATGAGCATGGGCCTCGTTGACGACGCGATGCGGGAGTTCAACACGGCGCGTGCCGGTGGCGACGCCCGTGAGGCGCCCGCCGCGGCCGAGCAGGAGGTCGCTGAGTCCGAGCAGACGGTGGCCTCCACCGCGAAGGCCGTGGTGAAGGCCGCCCTGGCCGCCGTGAAGAAGGCGTCGTCCATCGCGAAGGACACGGTGGTGGAGGCTGTCTCCGCTCCCGACGAGGACGAGGAGCCCGCCGCTCCGGCGAAGGTGCGTCCCGTGAAGAAGGCCGCGGGCAAGAAGGCGCCTGCCGCCGCGACGAAGGCTCCGGCCCAGGAGGCCGCCGCGACGAAGGCGGCGAGCGCGAAGGGCGCGGCGAAGAAGGCGATGGGCGCTGCGACCAAGGCTCTGGCCAAGGCGGCGGGCGCGACGGGCGCTGCGACGAAGGCTCTGGCCAAGGCGGCGGGCGCGAAGGGCGCGGCGAAGAAGGCTCCGGCGAAGAAGGCTTCGGCGCAGAAGGCCGCCGCCAAGAAGGCTCCGGCGAAGAAGGCTTCGGCGCAGAAGTCCGCCGCCAAGAAGGCTCCAGCCAAGGCTGCGTCGAAGAAGGCTTCGGCCCTGAAGTCCGCGTCGAAGAAGGCTCCGGCCAGGTCCGCCGCGAAGAAGTCCGCCGCCAAGAAGGCGCCTGCCAAGGCCGCCGCGAAGAAGGCTGCCACGAAGAAGGGGGCCGCGAAGAAGGTCGCTGCCGCCAGCAAGAAGCCGGTGAAGAAGGCGGCGGGCCGCAAGGCTCCCGCGAAGAAGGGCACCGGGGCGAAACCCAAGGCGCGGGCAAAGACCCGGCGGTAGCAGGAGGAGACGTGCAGCAGCAGGATTACCTCGACCGGCTCATCGCGCTCGCACTCGATGAGGACCTGGGGGCGGCGGGTGACGTCACCTCGCAGGCCCTCATCCCTCCTGACTACGAGGGCAGCGCGGAGCTGGTCGCCAAGGAGCAGTTGGTGCTCGCGGGCCTGGAGGCCTTCGTCCGCGTCTTCAAGACGGTCGACCCGGACGTCGAGGTGGAGCTGTTGCGCCGCGACGGTCAGGAGATCAAACCGAAGATGGTCGCCGCGCGGTGTCACGGCCGGATGCGCTCGCTGCTCGCGGCGGAGCGCACCGCGCTCAACATCGTGCAGCGGGCCGCGGGCATCGCGACACTGGCGCAGCAGGCCGTCACGTCCGTGCGCGGCTCCAAGCTGCGCGTCCTGGATACGCGGAAGACGCCGCCGGGAATGCGCACGGTGGCCAAGGAGGCCGTTCGCATGGGCGGCGCGTCCAACCACCGCTTCGGCCTCTTCGACGGCGTCCTCATCAAGGACAACCACATCGCCGCCGTGGGGGGCTCCATCGCGGAGGCGCTGCGCCGCGCGAAGCTCAACGGGCCACGGCTGACCAAGATTGAAATCGAGGTCACCAATCTGAAGCAGCTCGCGGAGGCCATCGAGCACGGCGCGGACGTGGTGATGCTCGACAACATGGACGACGCGCAGATTCGCGAGGCCGTGAAGCTGGCGGCGGGCCGCGTCCCGCTCGAGGTGTCGGGCGGCGTCACGCTGGACCGGCTGCCTCGGCTGGCGAAGCTGGGCATCGACTTCGTGTCCATGGGCGCGCTGACGCACTCCGCGCGGGCCATGGACCTGTCGCTGGAAATCACCGCCGCGGCGAAGCGGCCCGCGCGTAGCAAGCAACCGAAGCCGGCGTAGCGCGCGGACACGGAGGCGCTCCTGGCTCCAGCGCCTCCGCGTCAAAGGGCGTCCCTGCATGACGCCTGGACGCGCGGAGCCCTCCCTGACGCGGCCGCTCACTTGCCTGTGAGGACCTCCGCGCGGGGCTTGCCCTCCGCTGACGCCGGCATGCCCAGCTCCATCAGCGCCGACAGGGTGGGGGCGAAGTCCACGGGGTCGATCTCCTCCAGGTACATGCCCGGCTTCACGCCCTTGCCCGCGAAGAGGATGGGCACCTGGGAGTCATAGGCGTGCGGCGTGCCGTGGTTGGTGCCGGTGGGGATGCCGTGGAGCAGGTGGAGGGGCCGGAGCATGAAGAGCACGTCGCCGCTGCGCCCGGGGTAGTAGCCCTTGCGCATGGGCGTCAGGTAGCCCGCGGTGTCCGGCGCGGAGAACAAGTCGTCACTCGCCACGGCCGTGATGACCGCCGGGTGCTTCGCCAGCCACGCCGCCGCCGCGCGCCGCACCGCCACGTCCACCGCGCCTCCCTGGTGCGTCTTGCCGCCCAGGTACACGTCCAGTTGTTCGAGCGTGGCCGTCACGTCGCCGCCGAACTGCTGGCGCAGCGTCTGCGTCAGGCCCTCCGCCAGCTCCGCCGAGCTCACGCGCTTCGCGGGCAGCCCCTTGGCCGCCCACTGCTCTGGCATCGCCGCGCCGCCATGGTCCGCGGACAGCGCGATGACCAGGTTGCCCCGTCCGCCCGCCGCGCGCTCGGCCGCGGTGATGAGGTTGCCCAGCGCCTTGTCCAGCCGCAGCAGCGAGTCCTGCATCTCCCACGAGTAGGGCCCGTACTCATGGAACACCAGGTCCGTGCCGGTGAAGCTCACGGCCAGCAGGTCGGGCACGCCGTCCTGGCCCAGGCCCTCTCCGGCGATGGCCGCCTTGGCCGCCTCCACCAGCAGGTCATGCGAGTCCGGTGAGACGGCGAACGCCTGGTAGAAGGTGGCGCCCGGCGACGGCAGCCCGCCGTCCAGCGGATGGGGGAAGGTGCGGCCCAGGCCGTAGACGTCCGCCTCGGCGAGGCCTTCGTCCTCGCCCACGTACTCCGAGGCCGGCCGCATCAGCTCCCACTTCTTGCCGAAGGCCGCCTCCGGCAGCTTCCGCGCGTTCAGCGCCTTCAGCCACGCCGGGAACTCCTTCGTGTACCAGGTGCCGGTGACGAACTTCCCCTCGCCCTTGTCGAACCACCACGCCTGGCCCGCGCGTCCGGCCAGGGGGATGGCCGCGTGGGGCTTGATGGACAGCGCCACCGCCTTGCCGCGCTCCTGCGTCGCCACGCGCAGCCGGTCCGCCAGCGTCTCCACCATGAGGTGGGCGGGGCCGGAGTCCTGGCCCGGCTTCAGCGGCACCTCCAGCACCGGGTGGGCCGCGTCCGCGAAGGCCATGACCCGCTTCATCGTCGAGCGGTCCACCCACCGGTTGTCCACGATGCCGTGCCGCCACGGGTTGGCGCCGGTGGCGAGGGTGGCGTGGCCGGGCGCGGTGCGGCATTCGGCGTGGCCGTAGCGCGCATAAGGAAAGTACGCGCCCTGGTTGAGGAGCTGGCCCAGGCCGCCCTTCAGGCGCGGGCGGTTGCGCAGCAACACGTCGCTGCCGAGCGCGTCCACGCTGATGACGAGCGTGAGCCTGGGAGGTCGGGCAAAAGCGGGCAGGGTGGCCAGCGCGACGGCGAGGACGAGTGCGCGAATCATGGGGATGAGAACCATCTCCGCCGGGATGGTGAGAAGCAACCAACAACGCGTGTCACTGCTTGGACGGCGCACATCGCGCTGTTAGGGTCGCCCGCTTCATGGTCGAGGCCCGTCTTCGCGTCATCTACGGCGACACCGATCAGATGGGTGTCGTCTACTACGCGAATTACTTCCGCTATTTCGAGTTCGCGCGCAGTGAGTACTTCCGCGCCCGGGGTGGCAGCTACGCCGAGCTGGAGCGCTCGGGTGCCCTGCTACCCGTGGCCGAGGCGAGCTGCCAGTACAAGGCATCCGCGCGCTACGACGATGTGTTGGTCATCCAAACCACCGTGAGCGAGTTGCGCCGCGCGTCCATCGTGTTCACCTACGCGCTGTTTCGTGACGGTGCGCCACGCACGCTGCTCTGCACCGGAATGACGCGTCACGCCTGCGTGGGGCGGGACGGCAAGCCGACGCGGCTGCCCGACGCCCTCATCCGGTTGCTTGAAACGACCGAGCCTTCCCCGGGCTCTTCCACTTCCACCTGAACCCTTCCGGCATACCCAAGGAGCACACACATGGATCGCAACCTGGCAATGGAGGTCGTGCGCGTCACCGAGATGGCGGCCATCGCGTCCGCCCGACTGATGGGCCGCGGCAGCAAGGACGAGTCGGACCAGGCCGCCGTGGACGCCATGCGCCGCGCCTTCGACGCGCTGCAGATTGATGGCACCGTCGTCATCGGCGAGGGCGAGCGCGACGAGGCGCCCATGCTCTACATCGGCGAGAAGGTGGGCAGGCGCGGTGATGGTGCGCCCGAGGTGGACATCGCCCTGGACCCGCTGGAGGGCACCAACCTGTGCGCCTACGGCCGGCCGGGCTCCATCGCCGTGGTGGCCATGGCGGGCAAGGGCGGGCTGCTCAACGCCCCCGACACGTACATGGAGAAGCTGGCCGTGGGCCCGCGCGCCCGGGGCGCCATCGACCTGCGCAAGACGCCCACGGAGAACCTCCGCGCCATCGCGGAGAAGTCGAAGGTCTATGTGGAAGACCTCACCGTGGTGGTGCTGGACCGCGAGCGCCACACCGACCTCATCAAGGAGATTCGCGCGGCGGGCGCCCGCATCCGGCTCATCGAGGACGGCGACGTGGCCGGCGCCATCGCCACGTGCTTCGACAACACGGGCGTGGAGGTGCTGATGGGCATCGGCGGCGCGCCCGAGGGCGTCATCGCCGCGGCGGCCATCCGCGCCACCGGCGGTGACATGCAGTGCCGGCTCGTTCCCCGCAACCAGGGCGAAATCGACCGCTGCAAGACGATGGGCATCAGCGACCTCGCGAAGATCTACACCGCTGAGGAGCTGGCCAAAGGCGAGGTCATGTTCGCCGCCTCCGGCGTCACCACCGGCGACTTCCTCAAGGGCGTGCGCTTCTTCGGCGGCGGCTGCGAGACGCACTCCGTCGTCATGCGCAGCAAGACGGGCACCGTCCGCTTCATCCAGTCGGTGCACAAGTTCGACAAGAAGCCGGGGTACGCTTTCTAGGCCGCAGCTCCCACCCTGCCTCACGCCCCTGGAGACACCCATGCCTGGCGCCTCGCGAACCATCATCGTCAACGCCCCCATCGAGAAGGTCTTCGACGTCATCACCCAGTACGAGCGGTACCCGGAGTTCCTCCCGGAGGTGAAGGGCATCCGGACCGAGAACCGCCAGGGCAACACGGTGGACGTCCACTACAAGGTGGAGGTGCTGAAGACCATCAGCTACTCCATCCACGTCACGGAGCAGCGGCCCACCCGCATGTCCTGGTCCTACATCAAGGGCGAGTTCATGAAGGACAACCAGGGCAGCTGGGTCCTGGAGCCCGAGGGCGAGGGCAAGACGAAGGCCACCTACACCGTGGAGATGGCCCTGGGCGCGCTGGTGCCCAAGAGCGTCGTCTCCGCGCTGGTGGAGACCTCGCTGCCGAAGATGCTGGACGCCTTCAAGCGCCGCTTCGAGGCGCCCTGAACCCCGCCTCCGGGCGGCTTCCAGGCGGGCGACGGCACCATCGCCCGTTGACCGCCAGGAGTCTTGGGGGACCCGGGTGCTCCGCGCGTCGCAGCAGGCGGGCGGACGAGGCTGACTCGAAGGGGCTTGCGACGCCGGATACGGGGAGTATGCCCATGGGAAGGTCCGCTTGCGGGCCGCATTGAGGGCATTAAACTGAACACCGTCCCGACAGGATTTTCGGCCTCCACGACATTTGTGCCCTGGGTGCCCTGGCTCAGGTGTCGGGTGGCAGACGAGCAACCGTGCGAGATGGCAGCAACGTACCCAGCGAAGAACCGGGGTTCTTAATTTGCATCTGATATGGGTGGAAATGGTATTGGGGCGGGATGGGCGTACATCGGGGTACGTAGGCTGAGGGAGACGGAAGACCCATGCTCGACGCCTTCATCATCGAAGAGATAAAGCGCCGTGAGCGCCGCCGTGAGGAGCACGACAGGCCGGTGGCGGAGCTTCCGCTCCCCGTGCCGGATGACCGCCCGCGTCGGCGCACGGAGACCGAAGACGACAAGCCCCAGCGGGGCGTGGTGGTCATCGACCTGCTGTCCTGACCCCGGCCTCGCGGCTTGACGGCCGCGCCGGTGTGTCCCCGAGCCCGCGGTGGCGGTCCTTCCCAGGACGGCCCCGCGGGCTTCGCGCATCCAGGCGCCCCGGCCGCCCTCAGGCGTGCGTCAGGGCCAGCAGGTGCCGGGGGTGGTAGACCTCCCACAGCGGCCCCTTGACGGTGGCCAGGGCCTCCAGGACTTGCTTGCGCCACTCCTCGGGCAGGGCCTGCTCGCCGTGGAAGGCGCCCACGAGCGCGCCGGTGATGGTGGCGTGGGCCTCCGTGTCGCCGCCCCGGTGGACGACGTCCAGGAGCGCGGCCTCGGCGCTGGGGGCGTGGAGCAGCTCCCAGAAGGCCAGCCGGAAGGCGACGCGCACCGCGTGCAGGGGGCGGTGGAGGTGCAGCTCCGGCCCGTACAGCATCGGGTCCTCCTGCTGGGCAAGGGCCAGGTCCTCGCGCAGGAGCGACGCGGCGAAGGACACCTCCTGCACATAGTCACTGGCGGAGCGCCCGAGCGCGGCGCCGGCCCGCAGCAGGCCCGACTCCGCGGCGGGGATGAGGTCGGCGGCCTTGAGCCCCGCGCCATGGGTGACGGCGTGGCCAATGGCCGCGTTGAAGGCCGCGCAGGCCAACTGGCAGCGCGGATCGAAGTGGGTGAGGGCGGAGTCCTCCAGCGAGGCCTGGGTGAGCGCGTGGGCGTCCCCAGCCAGGTACACGCCCAGCGGCGCCGCGCGCGCCAGGCTCCCCGGGTCCGCGGGCTTCCGGTACGCGCGCAGCCACACGCGCCTGCCCGCGCCCAGGGGCGGGAAGCCCGACGTCTGGCAGTCCTCGAAGACCTCCTTCAGGGGCTCGCTGACGTCGAAGGCATGGGGCTGCCAGGCGCGGTAACGACGCAGTGCGTCCGCGGCGTCGTAGCGCCTGAGGGCCCGGAGGCTGTGGCCCAGGCAGGCCGCGAGCTGGACCTCCTCCGTCACCTGCCCGCGGCGCAGCTCATGGGGGCCGCCGCCCATCAGCTTCATGTAGGGACCCTCCGCCTGCTTGGGAAAGGGAACGGCCATGAAGGGCCGGTGCGCGGTGGGGACGGACAGGGCGTTGCCCACGGCCATGCCGAGCAGCGCGCCGCGGCGCCGTTGAGCGAGCAATGGGTCAGGCCCCTTCAAGGCGGGGCGGCGTTGGGGCGGGGGCATTCGACGGGTGGACACTGTAGCAGCGCGGGCTGCGAGCACGCTTGCCCGGCCCGAGGGGCTCTTCTAGAAACGGCCGCCTATGACCGAGATTTCTCAGATTCTGGCGCGCGAAGTGCTCGACTCCCGTGGCAACCCCACCGTGGAGGCGGAGGTCCAGCTTGCCGGGGGCGCGCGTGGCCGCGCCGCGGTGCCGTCCGGTGCGTCCACCGGTGAGCATGAGGCCGTCGAGCTGCGCGACGGCGACAAGCAGCGCTACCTGGGCAAGGGCGTGCAGAAGGCCGTGAAGAACGTGGTCGACGTGCTCGCGCCCGCGCTGGTGGGCATGGACGCGGCGGATCAGTTCGCGGTGGACCAGCGGATGCTGGAGCTGGACGGCACCGCCACCAAGGGCAAGCTGGGCGCCAACGCCATCCTCGCGGTGTCCATGGCGGTGGCCCGGGCCGCGGCGGACGCGCACGGGCTGCCGCTGTACCGCTACGTGGGCGGCGTGCAGGCGCGCACCCTGCCGGTGCCGCAGATGAACATCCTCAACGGCGGCGCGCACGCGGACACGCGCGTGGACGTGCAGGAGTTCATGGTGGTGCCCGCCGGCGCGTCCTCCTTCGCGGAGGGCCTGCGCTGGGGCGCCGAGGTGTTCCACGCGCTGAAGAAGATTTTGAAGGACCGGAAGCTGGCCACGGGCGTGGGCGACGAGGGCGGCTACGCCCCGGACCTGCCGGCGAACGAAGAGGCGCTGAAGCTCATCATGGAGGCCATCGACAAGGCGGGCTTCAAGGCCGGTGAGCAGCTCTTCCTGGCCCTGGACGTGGCGGCCAGCGAGTTCTTCGACAAGGGCAGCAAGAAGTACAAGCTGAAGGGCGAGGGCAAGGAGTACGACTCGACGGGCCTGCTCGAGTACTACCGGGGCCTCTCCGAGCGCTACCCCATCATCTCCATCGAAGACGGCATGGCGGAGGATGACTGGGAGGGCTGGAAGAAGCTCACCGACGCGCTGGGCTCGCGCATGCAGTTGGTGGGCGACGACCTGTTCGTCACCAACGTGGAGCGCCTGGGCCGCGGCATCGACACGGGCACGGCCAACTCCATCCTGGTGAAGGTGAACCAGATTGGCACCCTGACGGAGACGTTCGATGCCGTGCGCATGGCGCACCGCGCCGGCTACACGTCCGTGATGAGCCACCGCTCCGGCGAGACGGAGGACACCACCATCGCCGACCTGGCCGTGGCGCTGGACTGCGGGCAGATCAAGACGGGCTCCGCGTCGCGCTCCGACCGCGTGGCCAAGTACAACCAGTTGCTGCGCATCGAAGGCGAGCTGGGGGCCGCGGCCCGCTACGCTGGCAAGTCGGTGTTCCGCGCCCTGAACCAGAAGAAGTGAGCCCGTGAGCGACAAGCCCAAGCGCATCCTGGTTTCAAACGACGACGGCTACTTCTCCGAGGGGCTCCAGGCGCTGGTCGAGGCCGTGAGCCCCCTGGGGGAGGTGTGGGTGGTGGCACCCGACCGGGAGCAGAGCGCCGCCTCGCACGCCATCTCCCTGCACCGGCCGCTGCGCATCAAGGAGGTGCGGGAGCGGTGGTTCGCCGTCGATGGGACTCCCGCAGACTGCGCTTATCTGGCGATCAACCATCTCCTGAAGGATGATCGCCCGGTACTCATGGTTTCCGGCATCAACCACGGCGCGAACCTGGCCGAAGACATCATGTACTCCGGCACGGTGGCCGCGGCGATGGAGGGCGCGCTCCTGGGCGTGCCCGCCATTGCCTTCAGCCTGGTGGCCCGGCGGAGCTTCGACTTCGCGCCGGCGGCCCGGTTCGCCCGTTCGCTGGTGTCCAGCGCTCTGTCGCGCCCCCTGCCGCCGCGGATGCTCCTCAACGTGAACATCCCCGGAGGCGTGGTGCCGGAGGGCTACGCCATCACCCGCCAGGGCCGTCACTCGTACGGCTTCGAGGTGGTGGAGAACGAAGACCCGCGTGGCCGGAAGTACTACTGGATTGGCGGGAGCGACTACCAGCACGAGGACATCCCGGGCAGCGACTGCAATGCCGTGTTCCGGGACAAGCGCGTCTCCGTCACGCCGCTGCACTTCGAGCTGACGGACCATGGCCGGCTCCCGGACCTCTCCGGGTGGCAGGTCGATGGCTTCAACCGGCATGAACCGGACGGTGCCTAGCGTTGGCGCCGTGTGTGTCCAGCCGAGCGCGTGGGGCGCTCCGGGTGTTCCTCCTGGCCGTGCTGCTGAGCGGCTGCGCGGGCACCCGGGCATCCTCCGTGGCCGGGCCAGACACGGGGACGGACACCGGGACGGGGACGGGGACTGGCGTTCCCGACGCGGCCGAGCGGACCACGCCGCTGCCCTTCAACCTGAGGGGCGTCCACGCCGAGCCGGAGCTGGTGGCCGTGCGCCATGTCGTGGCCGCTGGCGAGACGATGTACCGCATCTCACGCACCTATGGCCTCACGGTGGAGGAGCTGGGGTCGGCCAACGGCATCAAGGCGCCGTGGACGTTGGCGGTGGGGCAGGAGCTCACCATCCCCGGTGTCGAGCGTGGCGCGCCCGTCCGGGCCCTGGCGGAGGCGGACCCGGAGCCGGTGCGGACTTCGACGTCGGCCGAGGGGCGGCGCAGCGTGCCGGCCGTGGGCCGCCGCGAGGAGCCCCCGTCGCGCCGCCGGACCCTGTCGCGTCCGGCGAGCGCCACGGGCCCGCCCCGTGTGGCCACCCAGGGGCAGCTCGACTGGCCTCTGCGGGGCGTCCTGTACGGCCGCTTCGGGAAGAAGGGGAAGGAGCCGCATGACGGCATCGACCTGGCCGCGCCCGCCGGCACGCCCGTGAAGACGGCGCAGGCAGGCACGGTGCTCTACGCGGGCGAGCAGCGCGGCTACGGCAACATCGTCATCGTCGAGCATACGAACAAGCTGATTACCCTGTACGCACACAACCGCGACCTGCGCGTGCGCACCGGGCAGAAGGTGCGCCGCGAGCAGGTGATTGCCACCGTCGGCGAGTCGGGCCGGACGTCCGGGCCCCATCTGCACTTCGAGGTGCGCATGGACGGAAAGCCGGTGGACCCGCTCGACTACCTGGGGCCGATGCCCTCCTCGTAGCCGAGGCGGCGCGGGCCCGGCTGCCTCCCTGCTCCATGCGGCGGGGCAGGGCGCTACGTCGTGTGACGTCTGGGCCTCGGTGCCGGGCCCGGGTGAAGGTAGAGTGCCGGCCCGTGTCGCGCTTCGTGTCCTGGTGGCTCTCCTGTTTCGTCTTGTTGCTGGCTTCTGCGGCCCATGCCCAGGCGCCAGCCCCTGTGCTTCCTGCTGCTGGGGCTCCGGCTGCTGCGCCTGCGGCTGCGGCGCCTGAGGCCGTCGTCGTCGCCGTGCTGATGCTGGAGGCCAACGAGGCGGGCAGCGACGCGGCGCCGGGCGTCACCTCGCTCATCACCTCGCGGCTCGCGGAGTCGCCGCGGCTGCGCGTCCTCTCGCAGTGGGACGTCGAGGCCGCCCTGGACGACGAGCACCAGCAGCAACTCCAGGGCCTCAAGACGTGCGAGCGGGGAGACTGCCTCCAGGAGTTGGTGGCCCTCACCGGCGCCCGCTACGTCGTGGCTGGCCGGTTGGATCGCTTCGGCGACCAGTACCTGCTCACCGCCAACCTGTTGGACGCCGCGGGCGGGCGAATCCTGGCCCGGCCTCGCGCGGAGGCGCCGGAAGCGGAGGACCTGCTGCGCACCGCGAAGGCCGTCTCCGACCAGCTCTTCGCCGCGCTCGTCTCCCCGGAGGAGTCCGTGGCGGCCCGCCCGCTGCTGGGAGGCTCCTCGCGAACAGGGGGCGGCGGCCTGCTGCTGGGCCTGCGCGTCAACAACAACTTCATCGACAAGCTCTCCAATGTGAACCCAGGCGGCGACATCGAGGTGGGCTACTGGTTCCACCCCGAATGGGTCGGCTTCCTCCAGGTGGGCTTCAGCTACGTGCGCTCCACCCAGGAGGGCGTGCGCAGCGGCCTCACCGTGCTTCCCAGCATCGTGGGCGCGCGCCACTACCACAACGTGGAGAAGTCCCTGCGGCCCTACTGGGGCTTCGGCCTGGGCGTGCAGCTGTCCTTCGGTGACTTCGGCATCTTCCAGTCCACCGGCCCGCTGCCCACCGTCATCGGCTTCGCGGGGCTGGAGTACCTCGTCGCCGGCTCGGTCGGCTTCCAGCTCGAGCTGGGCACCAACGTCGCGCAGGCGGTGCTGGGGCTGGCGGAATCGAAGCTGGGTGACGGCCTCAACCTGGACCTGAACGCAGGCATCGCGTACCACTTCTGAGCCTCGGAGCCCCCATGTCCCCGCGCGCCCTCTCCCTGATTGCCTTGCTCGCCCTGACGGGCTGTGACGACGAGACGCCTCGCGTCAAGCCGAAGGATCACGCGGAGGGCCTCTACGTCAAAGGCACCGCCGAGTACCTCCAGGGCCACTTCGACGCGGCCCTGGCCTCCTTCGAGGCCATGAAGCAGATTGCCCCGGACGACCCCCGCCTGCCCGCCGCGCGCGGCGAGCTGTTCCTGTCCATGGGACGGCTGACGGACGCCGCCGCCGAGTTCGAGGCCGCCCTCAAGCTGGAACCCAAGCGCTCCACCAACTGGAGCCGCCTGGGCTTCATCCAGACCCAGCTGGGCCAGGTGGCCGAGGCCCAGAGCTCGCTGCGCAAGGCCCTGGCCCTCTTCCCCCAGGACTTCAACGCCCTGGAGGCGCTGGGCGACCTGGACCTCAAGAAGGGCGACCACGACGCCGCCGTGCGGCACTTCACGCTCGCCTCCAACGCGGCGCCGTCCCCGGAGCAGAAGTCCGCGCTCATCATGCGCGCGCTGGACGTCCTGTCCTCGAAGCAGCGCTACCCGGAGCTGCTGGCCGCGGCCCAGAAGGCCGTGGATGACGGCATCCACACCGCGGACGTGCTCGCCACCCTGGGGGACGGCCTGGTGCGCGCCGGCAACCTCACCGAGGCCGCCAACGCCTACCGCGACGCCGCCAGCCGCTCGCCCAGGGATCCAACCCTGTGGGAGCTCGTCGGCGAAATCCAGATGAAGCTGGACAAGCCCGGGGACGCCATCAGCGCCTACAAGGAATCCCTGCGCGTGAAGGACCGCGCCATCGTCCACGTGGCGCTGGCCCGCATCTACCTGGGGATGAAGGACGCCTCGGCCGCGAGGGAGGAGCTGGCCGCGGCCCTGGAGTCCGTGTCCGGCCAGGACATCCGCGAGCTGCGGGAGCTGGCCAGCCTGCTGGTCACCATGGACCGCAAGCCGGACGCGCTGCGCATCCTCGCCAACCTCAGCGCGGAGCAGGACCACGCGAAGGACGCCGAGCTGCACGTCGCCACCGCCCAGCTGGCGCGGGAGCTCAAGGACCCCGGCATCCAGCAGGCCGCCTGCGCCCGGGCGACCGCGGCGGACGCCACCCTCAAGAAGTGCCCTTGAGCCGCGCCCGGGCCAGGAGACGGCCCGGGACGGGGAGGGGCGGCTACGGGGTGCGGCCGCCCTGGAGCTTGCGGTACACGCCCACCACCTGGCCCAGAATCATCGTGGACCGGAACTCCGCGCGGCTCACGTAGATGGGCTGCATGGTGGCGTTGGCCGGCTGGAAGCGGATGCGGTCCCCTTCCGGGTAGTAGCGCTTCACCGTGGCCTCGTCCTCGATGAGGGCCACCACGATTTCACCCGGCTGGGCGGACGGCGTCTTCTTCACGAAGAGGTAGTCCCCGTCGTGGATGCCGTCGTCAATCATCGACTGTCCCTTCACGCGCAGGGCGAAGACCTCGCGGCCATTCACACCTCCGAGCAGGAAGCTGTCGATCTTGACGGAGTCCTCCATGTTCTCCTGCGCCAGCAGCGGCGCGCCGGCGGCGACCTTGCCGAGCAGGGGAATCTCCACCATGCCCGAGTCCTTCCGCATCCCCAGGCCGAGCAGCAGCCGCGCGCGCTTGGTGGGCACCAGGGAGCGGCTCTGCTGCTCGCCCCGGTTCAGGTAGCCCTTGCGCTCCAGCGCCTTCAGGTGGTCGTTGACGCCGTTCGTCGAGCGGATGTCCATGTGCTCCCCGATTTCGCGAATCGTCGGCGGGAAGCCCCGGGTCTCCGTCTCCTTGACGATGAAGCTGAGAATCTCACGCTGGCGTTCCGTGAGCTCTTCCATGCGCTCCCTCACTCATCTGCCGTCCTGCCGGGGAGTCGTTCTCCCCAGGCAACAGGCTTTCAGTGTCACTCTCCCTGAACAGGCGTGTAGAGTCAACTCGTCCGGTGTCCCCCTGCGCACTCGGGGTGTGCCCCGCTCCGTCCTGTTTCTCACTTCTTGAGGTGGGGGGACGAACTCGACGTACACTTCGGCCGCTTTGTCCGAGCTCCGCCACACGCTGCTCTTCGTCGACGACGAGGCCGACGTCCTGGACATCCTCACGCGGATGTTCCAGCGCCGGTACCGCGTCCTCACGGCCCGAAGCGGTTCCGCCGCGCTGGAGATCCTGAGAAAGGAGCCGGTGGACGTCCTCATCACCGACCAGCGGATGCCTGAGATGACGGGCATCGAGCTGGTGGCCACCGCGCGCGCGGAGGGCTTCGACGTCACCGCGCTGCTGCTCACGGGGTACACGCACCCGGACGACATCATCGCGGCCATCAACCAGGGGCAGGTGTACCGGTACATCACCAAGCCCTGGGATGTGAACGACCTGCTCATCACCGTGAAGAACGCGGTGGAGTACACGCAGCTGCGCAAGGACAAGGAGCGGCTGATCCGCCAGCTCCATCAGCGCGTGGAGGCGCTCTTCGTCCTGTACGAGGTCAGCCGCGCCAGCGCGAATGATCCGGCCAGCTACGACAACATCATCGACCGCGTGCTCATCGCCGTGGCGCGCGTGCTGCCGTATGACTGCGGCGCGGCGCTCATCGCGCCGGACGAGGCGCGCAGCGCGACGCTGCGGCTGCGCTGCCAGGGCATGGTGGGGGAGATGGCGCTGCTGGGCGTGAAGGAGTCCATGCTCGGCGCGTACCGCAAGAGCAGCGGTCTCCTGCTCCCGGAGGACCGCGTCATCACCCGCGTGGCGGGCACCACCACCCAGGACGCGACGGCGCCGTCCGTCTACCCCAGCCAGCTCACGGTGAACCTGGTCGCCGGCGGGCGCCCGGTGGGCATGCTGTCGCTGTTCAGCCAGAAGCCGGACGCGTTCACCGAGGACGACGGCGTGCTGCTGGACGTGCTCGCCAACCAGACGGCGGACGCCATCCAGTCCTTGCGCTCGGCGGAGGAGGAGGCCCGCCACCGCATGGAGCGGATGGTGGAGTCCATGGCCGACGGCGTGGTCCTCACCGACGAGAAGAACGACATCGTGGTGATGAACCCGGCGGCGCGGCGGCTCTTGCACGCGGGGGAGAACCCGGAGGAGCAGACGACGCGGCTGATGGAGGAGCGCCTGGGCTTCCAGCCCTTCCACCTGGTGCGCGGCTGGGAGTACGGCGGCGGGCAGGTGCTGCGCGAGGAGGTGAAGCTCTTCGACCGGCACGTCCAGACGACGGTGACGCCGGTGACGGACGCGCGGAACACGCTGCGCGGCGTGTGCGTGGTGCTGCGCGACATCACCGAGCAGAAGCGGCTGGAGGAGCGCAAGGACGAGTTCGTCTCCATGGTGAGCCACGAGCTGCGCACGCCGCTGACGTCCATCTCCGGCGCGCTGGACCTGGTGCTCAACTTCATGGCCGGGGACATCAACGACCGGCAGCGCCGCTACCTGTCGCTGGCGCGGGACTCCACCGAGAAGCTCAACGCCATCGTGGATGACCTGCTGGACTTGTCGAAGTTCGCCAAGGGCCGGCTGCGGATGAACTTCGAGGTGTCGTACCTCGACGAGCTCGTCCAGCGCGTGGTGGAGAAGTACGGCCCGGCCTTCGGCGAGAAGCGGGTGGTGGTGAAGCCCGTGCTGCCGCGCCATCCGCTGCGCGTCCTGTTGGACCCGAACCGCCTGGACCAGGTGCTCAACAACCTGCTCAACAACGCGGTGAAGTTCACCCCGGAGGGCGGAGAGGTGCGGGTGGAGGTCCACGCCACCTCCAGCCTGCCGGGCTACGTGGTGGTGTCCTGCTGGAACAGCGGAGACCCCATTGCCGAGGAGAGCCTGGAGCGCATCTTCGACCGCTTCGAGCAGGCGCGCACCAAGGCGAACCGCACCGTGCGAGGCACCGGGCTGGGCCTGGCCATCTGCCGCAACATCGTGGAGGCCCACGGCGGCCGCATCTGGTGTGAGCCGTGTCCGGACGGCGTGCGCTTCATGGTGGTGCTGCCTACCGAGCCGCCGCCGGAGCTGCGCCGGGGCGACGACGTGGCGGACGCCATCCAGCTCCCGCGCCGGCAGGAGAGCCGGGGCCGGGTGCTCGTCATCGACGGTGAGCCCGAGGTGGCCTTCATCGCCAAGGCGCTCATGGCCGGGCGTGGCTACGACGTGCGGCTGGCCTTCAACGCGGAGGACGGCCTGTCCGCCGCGCGGCGGTATGACCCCGACACGGTGATGGTGTCCGTGCGTCTGCCGGACGTGGACGGGCTGCGGCTGGCGGAGATTCTCCGGCACGACCCGGAGACGCGCCGCGCGCCGCTGCTGGTGTCGTCCGCCTTCGACGAGCGTCAGCGCGCCTTCCGCGCGGGCGCGGATGCCTTCCTGGTGCGCCCGCTGGCGTCGGACAAGCTGCTGGCCACGGTGGACTCGCTGGTGCGCGGCCGCCAGGGCCCGGCGCACGGCCGCGTGCTGGTGGTGGACGACGACGCGAAGATCGCCGCCATCTGCCGCGAGGTGCTGGAGAACATCGGCTTCGACGTGGCGCTGGCGGGCTCCATCGAGGAGGGACGCCGCTCCCTGCGCGAGCGCCGGCCGGACGTCGTGCTGCTGGACGTGACGCTGCCAGACGGCGACGGCTTCGTCTTCCTGGAGGAGATCAAGGCGGAGAGCGCCGGCGGCCACATCTCCGTCATCTTCATCTCCGCCCGCGCGGAGACGTCCTCCAAGGTGCGCGCGCTCAAGCTGGGCGGTGACGACTACCTCACCAAGCCCTTCGACGCGCTGGAGCTGGGGGCGCGCGTGGAGAGCGTGATGCGGCGCAAGGAGCAGGAGCTGTCGGCCTCGCCCACCACGCAGCTGCCGGGCTCCACCGCCATCGAGCGCGAGGTGCAGCGGCGCCTGTCCGCGCGCCGGCCCTTCGCCTTCTGCTACCTGGACCTGGACAACCTCAAGGCCTACAACGACTACTACGGCTTCGCGAAGGCGGACGGCGTGGTGCGCCAGACGGGTGACTTGATGCGCGAGGTGTTCGCGCAGGACGGCGCGCCCGGTGACTTCCTGGGCCACGTGGCCGGTGACGACTTCGTGTTCATCACCTCGCCGGAGTCGGTGGACCGCATCTGCCAGAAGGCCATCGAGACGTTCGACCGCATCATCCCGCTCTATTACGACCGGCAGGACCGGGAGCGCGGCCACATCGAGGCGGAGGACCGCTACGGGGAGAAGCGGCAGTTCCCCATCATGAGCGTGTCCGTGGTGGCGGTGATGACGGACGGCACCCAGGACCACGCGGAGCTGGCGCGCCGCGCCGCGGACATGAAGAAGCGCGCCAAGGCGATTGCGGGCTCCGTCTTCCTGCGCAGTGACCAGGAGCGGGTGGTACGCTCCGTGGCCGGATGAGGCTCTACCAGCAACTCGTCCTGTTCATGCTCGCCGCGACGGTGCTCCCCCTGGCCGCGGTCGGCTTCCTGTTGCTTTCGCGCGCCGAGGCGGAGCTGGCCGCTCGCATCGACGCGGAGCAGCGCGCGCAGGCGGTCGCCACCGCCGAGTCCGTGGGCGCCACCATGATGGAGGTGGTGGACGCGCTGGCCCGGTCGGCGGAGCTCATCGACTGGCAGGCCGCGAGCGACGCGGAGACGCAGGGCGCGCTGCGGCTGCTGTACGGCCAGTCTCCCGCGGTGAGCGCGGTGCTGAAGCTGGACGCGGAGGGCCGGCCGCTGGGCGCGCCCGTCTTCCGCGCGCGGTCCATCGACGGCCATCCGGCCTTCTCCCCGGAGTCCGTGGACCGGCTGGTACGCTCCATCCCCGTGCAGGCGCTGCGCGGCGGCGGCAAGGGCCAGGCGGCGCTGGGCAGCGCGTACGTGCACTCGGACGAGGGGCGCTCGGCGGTGGCCGTGGCGGTGAAGCTGGCGGAAGGCGAGGGCGCGCCCTTCGCCGTCGCGGAGGTCGTGCTCCACCCGCTGGAGGCGGTGCTGCGCAGGCGCCTGGGCGAGGGGCTGGGGCGCATCGACCTGGTGGACGAGGAGCGGCGCGTGCTCGCCAGCACCGCGCCGGAGCGGCGGGGGCAGGCGCTGGCGCCGGAGCTGAGCGCGCACCTGTTGCCCCCGGCGGCGGCGCTGGCGGAGGTGGTGCGCAGCTTCCGCGTGGAGTCACCGGACCGGCGCGTCAGCGTGGCGCGCGTGCCCCATGGCATGCGCTTCGACGTGCTGGTGGAAGTGGATGAGTCCACCGCGCTGGCGCCCGTGCACGGCATGCGGCGCACGGTGCTGCTGTCCATTGGCGCCACCTTCCTGGTCCTGCTCGGGCTGGGCGCCCTCTTCACGCGCCGCCTCAACGTGCGGCTGGCGGAGGTGGTGCGCGGGGCGGAAGCCTACGGGCGCGGCGAGCTGGACACGCGCTTGAAGGTCTCCGGCCAGGACGAGCTGAGCGAGCTGGCCACCACCTTCAACCGCATGGGCGAGGAGCTGGAGGCGGCGCGCGCCCGGATGCTGAGCTGGAACGACGACTTGCGCGTCCGCGTGGAAGAGGCCACCGCGGAGCTGAGGGCGGCCCAGGCGCAGTTGGTGGAGGCGCAGAAGCTGGCCGCGGTGGGGCAGCTCGGCGCGGGCGTGGCGCACGAAATCAACAACCCGCTGGCGGGCATCCTCGGCAACGTGCAGTTGCTGATGCTCGACCGTGGCGCCGCCGACCCGGATTTGGAGTCGCTGCGCAAAATCGAGCAGAGCGCCAAGCGCTGCAAGGAAATCACCCAGAACCTGCTGCGCTTCTCCCAGCAGCGCGAGCGCGCGGAGCTGCGGCCGGTGGACCTCAACGCCGTGGTGCGTGACGCGCTCAGCCTCACCGAGCATCAGCTTCGCGGCGACGGCGTGGCGCTCACCAGCGTGCTGGGCGACGGGCTCGCGCGAGTGCGTGGCGACCCGGGGCACCTGTCGCAGGTGGTGCTCGCGCTGGTGTCCAACGCGCGCACCGCGATGCTGAAGTCACCCCAGAAGCGGCTCACGCTGCGCACGGGGGAGGTCAACGGCTTCGGCTTCCTGGAGGTGGAGGACACGGGGAAGGGGATTGCCCCCAACCTCCGTCCCCGCATCTTCGAGCCCTTCTTCACGACGAAGGACGTATGGTCCAACGTGGGGCTGGGGCTCAGCGTGGCCTGGCGTGTGGTGACGGAGGCGGGTGGGAGCATCGAAGTCCGCTCGGAAGTCGAGCAGGGCAGTTGCTTCACCGTGAAGCTGCCGAAGGCGTGAGCCCCCTTGGGGGGCCTGTGATAGCTAACGAGGCTGCCCATGGCTGATTCCCGCCCATCGCGCCGTCAGGTGCCCTTCTTCATTGGCCTCGTGCTGATTCTCGCGGCATTGCCAGTGGGGTGGTTCGTCTTCCTGCGCCCGCCACCTCCTCCTCCGCCGCCTCCCGCCGCGCCGCCCGTCGTCGAGGCGCCGGTGGCGCAGAAGCCGCTGGTGCTGGAGCTGACGCAGGTGTCCGGCAAGGTGGAGGTGCAGCACATGGACGGCTCGTGGCGCGAGGCCACGGCGGGCATGGCGCTGCGACGCGACGAGCGCGTGCGCACCGATGACGGCTCGTACGCCATGCTGATTGGCGGCGAGTCCGTGGAAGTGCACATGGACCCCGGCACGGAGATCTCCGTGGACGAGCTGACCGAGTCGCTGTCACGCATCCTGCTCTCGCGCGGCATGGCCACCGCCGTCGTGCGGCCAGGGCAGCGTCACACCTTCGAGGTGAAGGCGGCGAACTCGGACGCCAAGGCCACGTTGCAGCAGTCCGGTGCCTTCACCATGAGCAACAACGGCGAGGGCACCGTGGCGGTGGGCACGCGCGAAGGCGAGGTGACGCTGCTCGGCCAGGGCAAGGTCGTCATCGTCCGCGCGGGACAGCAGGCCGTCGTCCGCCCGGGGCAGGCGCCGTCGGAGCCGTCGCCCATCCCCACCAGCCTCCTGCTCAAGGTGGACTGGCCCACCGGGCGCACCCGCCGCGAGCGTGAGCTCGTCGTGCGCGGGCAGACGTCCCCGGGCAGCCGCGTGGAGGTGGATGGCGTCAGCGTCAAGTCCGATGCGGAGGGAAACTTCCAGCGAAAGGTGGTTCTCCGCGAGGGCCGCAACACGGTGGACGTCCAGGCCTATGGCGTGGGGCGGCTGCGACAGAAGGACAGCAAGGACGTCGTCGTGGACACCACACCGCCGCCGCTCAAGACGGATACCGAGAACATCTGGAATCAGGCGCGCGACGATTGACGCAGCAACCGTGGGTGCGAGCGGGTGTTCGCCTTGACCCACGGCGAGGAGGCTCCCTACACTCTCGGGAGGAGTCATTCCTGTTCAAGGGCAATCCCGGGCGAAAGCCCTGGTGCGCAAAGCCGCGGGGCCTGAAGTCCGGCCGGCCGTGACCGCCGTGGGAAGTCAGCACCGGACAGGTTCCGGACCCACTGCGCCTTGGGCGGGCATGGGTCTTCATTTCGGAACCCCCGGGAGGTCCTCTCCGATGCTGCGGACACTGGCCCTGAGTTGCTGCCTGTTTTCCCCGCTCGCCTTCGCCTCCCCACCGGAGCTCCGCACCCTGACGGGCACCCTGCACGTGGTGGCCGGCGGACCGGGTGACCAGACGGACCCGCACGTCAGCGGACCGCGGGTGGCCTATACGAACGAGTCCCGCGGCACGAGCGAGATTCGCTACCACGACCTGCGGACCTCCGTGGACGCGGCCATCCCCAACGGGGGCGCGTTCGACTTCGTGTCGGACATCTCGGACGGCACCATCGTCTTCACGCGCGTGAGCACCTCCAGCGCCATCTACACGTTCGACGTGGACGTGGACGTGGCGCCTCGGGAACTGGCGCCAGAGGCGGGCAGCAGCCGACGCTCCGCGGTGATTGGTGGCCGCACGGTGGCGTGGCAGGACTTCGGCTACACCGGCGTGACGTCGCAGCCGGAGATCGCCGTGTTTGATTTGGACCAGGGCACGCTCACCCGGCTCACGGATGACACGTTCCAGGACCGCACGCCCGCGGTGTCGCCGGATGGCGCGACCGTGGTCTGGGCCAAGTGCGACGAGCAGGGCCTGCGCTGCGACATCTGGCAGGCGCGGCGGAGCGCCAACGGCTTCAGCTCGCAGGCGCTGACGGGCAGCGAGGGCGAGGAGTCGCAGCCGGACACCAACGGGGACATCGCCGTCTACGCCAGCACGCGGACCGTTGATGGCGTGACGGACCGGGACATCTACTGGAAGCCCCTGAACGGCGGCACGGAGCAGCGGCTGGCGCTGCCGGGGCTGGACGCGAATCCCAGCATCAGCGGTTCGCTGGTGGCCTTCGAGCGCAGGGATCCGGCGAAGAACGACTTCGACATCGTGCTCTACGACTTGAGCACCGAGACGCTCTACGCCATCACCGAGACGCCGCAGAACGAGAGCCTCACCGACTTGAGCGTGGACGCGGATGGCACGGTGCGCGTGGTGTGGACCGTCTCGGAGAACGGCGACTTCAACGTCCATGCCTTCACCTTCAAGCTGGATGACGAGCCCGGGTGCAAGCTCGCGGCGGTGGACACGCCGTCCCCCGAGGAGGTCTGCGCGCGGCCCGGTAGCTGGCCGCTGCTCGCGGGGCTGGAGGTCGCGCGCACCAGTGGCCAGCCCAACGGCGTGGCGCTCGGGTTCGCGGGCACGGGGGAGGGCGTGTTGTGCGTGGACAACGGCTACAACGGCGAGGACTCCACCGCGGGCTGGGTGTGGATCAACGGCCGCGAGCTGGTGGACCCGTCCCGCTTCAAGCAGGGCGTTTCGCTGGTGGCCACGCGCGCCCCGCTGGATGGCCACAACTCGCTGGCGGCGCTCATCTCCGGCAGGCCCGGCAGCGCGTTCCGGCTTCGCGTGTACGGGCCCCCCACCGATTGCCAGCCCCTGGCGGACACCGCCACGGGAGTCCGCGTCATCCCGGGGCGTGCGTTGAAGCCGGTGTCATCTTCGTCCTCGGCGGTGTCGCCTGTGACCTTCGTGCCCGAGGGGCCGGTGCGTGACGCAGGGCTTCGGGGCTGTAGCACCGGCGGCGGGCCGTTGACGCTTTCCGGGGTGATCCTGTTGCTGGCGTGTTGGCTGCGTCCGAGCGCGCGGATGCGGAAGGGGCTTCGGCACAGCCGCCGCGCCCTGTAGACTGGCGCGGCCCTGAACCGGTTTCTCCTCTTCGGATTGTTGCTGCTGTGTGCCCCGGCCTGGGCGGACACGCTCGAGATACTCGGGCCGTCGTCCGCCGTGACGCCGGATGGATTCCCCGTGGCGCTCGTGCGCAAGGATTCGGCGGGCCGTCCGGTTCCGATGGGACAGCCCTCCGTGCAAGCCGATGGCGCGGAGCTGCGCGAGGACACCGCGCAGCCGCCGCTGCGCACGTTCGTGGTGGTGCCGCGTCCGGGCGCGCGTGACGTCGTGGTCCGCGCGAGCGTGGACGGGCTGGCGGCGCAAGCGCGCTACGTGTTGGGGCCACCGGCCGCCGAGGTGCGGCTGGCGCTGGAGCCTCCCGCGCCCGTGAAGGGCAAGGACACGGAAGCGCGGCTCACCGTCCAGTTGGTCCGGCCGGATGGCACCGCGGATGACAGCGGCGCGCCGCCCGTGGTGCGTGTCAGCGTGGGCCGTGTGGAAGGATTGGAGCGGACGGGGCCAGGCACGTATCGCGCGCGCTACGTCCTGCCGGACACGCGTTACCCCGAAGTGGCCATCCTGGCGGCCTTCTCCGCGTGGCCCAGTCCGCAGTCGGTGCATGGGGCCTATGGGCGCGTGCTCGTTCCGCTGGCGGCGTCCGTGAGTCTGCCGGGGACGACGGAGCCCGACGCCGAGATTGCCATCGACATCGCGGGCCAGACGTTTGGTCCGGTGGCGGCCGGGCATGACGGCCGCTTCCGAGTGCCCATCATCGTCCCGCCCGGACATCGCATCGGGCAGGGGCGGGTGGTGGACAAGGCCGGCAACGTGCGGCGCATGCCCATCGACCTGCGGCTGCCGCCCACCGATGGTCTGGCCTGTGTGCTTCAGCCGCAGCGGCTCCCCGCGGACGGCGTGTCCCAGGCCCGGCTCGTCTGCGCGACGAGTGATGCCATGGGCCAGCCCGTGGACGATGCACGCGTCACGACGCAGGTCCGCCACGGCACCTTGCGCGGCCCCACGCGCGCGCCGGGAGGACTGCTGGAGTGGCGCTACACCGCGCCGCGGAAGCTGGTGAGCGACGAGCGCATCGAAGCCGCGTGGCCCCAGCGAGGGGCCGGCTCGCGCGAATCCCCGGCGCTGGAGTTGATGCAAGGGCCCGTCGCGACGACCCGCATCGAGGTGGATGAAGCGCTGGTGCACCACGGGGCTCGCACGCGCGTGGAAGTGACGGCGCGGGATGCCTTCGACCGGCCCCGGCCGGGGGCGGTGGTGGAGTTGAGCGCGCCGGTGGGGACCTTCGCTCCGGCGGAGGAGCCGCGGCCGGGGACCTTCGTCAGCACCTGGGCTCCGCCGGCCACGGGTGAAGCGGCGGACCTGGACCTGCGTGCTCGCGCGTGGGGGCCTTCGGGCAATGAGCCGGCGCGCATCACCGTGTGGCGGGTCCAGGGCGAGCTGTACGCGGGCGTGTCCGACCTGGCGGGGCTGCCGGTGCCGGGACAGCCGCTGCGGGTGGATGGCCGCGAGGTGACGACGGGTACGGACGGTACGGTGCGCCTGGGGGCCGCGCGTGCGGGGACGCTGGAGATTTCGCACGGCGTGTGGACGGGCCTGACGCGGACGGTGCATGTGTTGGGCGCGGACGGGCCTGTGTTTCCGGTGGAGCGCCCGCTGGTGCCGTCCGCCGCGTCCCACCGCGTGCGACTGGCACCTGAGATTCCGGTGAACGTGCGGCTCAAGGTGAGCGGGATTCGGGTGACGTACTGGGTGGAGGACGCGAACGGACAGGTGCTGACCGGGCGCGAGGTGTTCGTCTCGCTGTCGGGTGGTGAGCGAGCCGAGGAGCGGATGGAAGAAGGACGCACGTCCTTCACCGTGCGAGCTCCGGGACCGGTGAGTGTCTCCGTCGCGGATGTCGCCACGGGCGTCACGGCGGTGGCCGAGGTGCGCCCATGATGCGCCTGCTGGCCTGCGTGTTCGCCGCCGCGCTGCTGGTGCCCTTGAGCGCCTGGGCGCAGGCGCTGTCGCAGGACACGCCGTCGCAGGCCTCCACCATCGCGGGCCGGGTGTGCCAGGACGTCGATGGGGATGGGCTGTGTGGCGCGGATGAGCCGGGGCTGCCTGACGTGCGGTTGGTGCTCACCACCGGCCGTGATGTCCGCACGGACGCGCGGGGCCGCTTCCACATCACCGGCGTCGATGCCCGCGTGCCGGATGCGGTGGGCGGGCTGCACCTGCGTCCAGGGCGTCAGCGATTGAAGGTGGACACGCGCTCGTTGCCTGTCTCCAGCCGGGTGAGCCCGGAGGCGGCGACCGTTGAGGTGCCCTGGGGCGCTGTCGTCCTCCAGGACTTCGCCGTGCGCAGCGTCGCAGTGGAGGCCGCGCCCGTGCGGCTCTCCTTCACCGAAGCGCCGCCCGTAGCAGAGGTCGCGCCAGGGCAGGGCGCCGTGCGCTTCCGTGTCGCGGGACAGGCCTCCGCGGGCGACGCCGTCACCGTGTCGGGTGTGGCCGCCCAGGTGGACGCGAAGGGGGCATGGCAGGCGCTGGTGCCGCTCGTCGCGGGAGAGAACCTGCTGTCCATCACCGCCACGGGAGCCCAGGGAATGGTGCGCCTGTACCGTCAGCGCGTGGACGTGGTGCCGCGTGACGGCGGCTGGCTGGTGGCGCCCAGGCCGATGGTGCCCCTCGCCACGCTCCAGTTGCCCGCGGGGGGTGACGCGTCCGCGGCCAGTGGCGCCTCTCGCGTGCGGGTCGAGGCGCCCGTGGGCACGCGCGTCCGCACGCCCGAGGGCGAAGTGGTGGTGGGGCCCGAAGGCCGAGTGGATGTCCTGGTGGTGTTGTCGCCGGGGCGCAACCAGGTGCCCGTGCGGTTGTCGCTGCCGGATGTCCCGCCTCGCGACGAGACGCTGGAGATCGCCGCCGCGGTGCGCCCCTTCGCCGTGGGCCTGCTGGACCTGGAGGCCACGTATGCGCCGCGAAACGGCGACGTGCAGTTGCGGGGACGGGGCTCTGCTCACGCCGAGCTTCGGCTGGGCGCGGTGGACCTGGTGGGCGAGCTGGATCTGCGAGACACGGATGGCCGCACGCTGAACGGTGCCAGCCTGCCGGACTGGCTCCGCCCGCGCATGCCGGAGCGCTTCGACCGCGCCGCCGACCCGGACCTCGCGCCCGCGGAGTGGGGCGATGACTCGGTGTCGCTGACGCCCAACGCCTCGGAGGCACGCCTTCGGTTTGAAGCGCGTCACGCGGAGCACGGCCGCGCGGGCCTGGGCACCTACCGCGCGCAGCTTCACGACCGTGAAGTGGGCCGCTATCACCGTCCGCTCTTCGGCCCCTACGCGGAGGTCCATGCCGGCGAGGCGCAGGCGCGCGTGGGCGTGAAGGCGTTTGGCGGGAGCCTGACGGACCCGGTGCGGCAGGTGTCCGCGGTGCCCGCGCACGAGGAGCTGCGCGCCACGGGCGGCAGCCTGTACTACCTGGGCGCGGCGTCGGTCGCCGAGGGCTCGGAGCTGGTGCGCGTGGAGCTGCGGGACGGCGTCACCGGCCTGCCGCTGGGCGAGCGGCACCTCATTCGCGGCATCGACTACGACATCGACTACTTCGCCGGCCGCATCCTCCTGGCGCGTCCGCTGTCCTTCCTCGCGGGCGAGGCCTGGCTGCGGACCAGCGCGCCCACGGAGTCACCGGAGCCGGTGCTGGTGGTGGACTACGCCGCGCTGCGCATCGCGGACGCGGGCGACACGGCGGGCGGTGAGGTGTGGGGCGAGTGGCGTGGCTCGCGGCTGGGACTGGGCGCGGTGCGCGAGGGCCGGGAGGGTCGGCCGTACACGCTCTACACGGGGCGCGCGAGCACGGCGCTCGGCGGCTACCGCGTGGCGGCGGAGGTGGCGTCCAGCCGTGGCACCGCCGTGGACGCGTCGTTCTTCGGCGTCTCGGATGACGGTGGCCTCAGCTTCATCCGTCCCCGGCCGGACCTGGGCACTGGCGCGGAGGCCATGAGTCTCCAGCTCTCAGGCCCGGGGCTTCACGGTGAGGGCTCGGTGGACGCGGCGTTCCGCCTGCGCGGGCGGGGCTTCTCCGATGGCGCGCACACCGACGCGGCGCGCTTCCGGCAGGCATCACTCCGTGTGAGCCAGCCGCTGGGGCGGCTCCGGTTGACGTTGCTGGCGGACGAGCGGCGCTCGGCCGACCCGCGTGAGCCCTTCGTGGACAGCCCGTTCTCCGCGCGCGTCCTGGCCGCGGGGGTGGGTTGGGAGGAGGCACGGTGGGGCGTGCGCGCGGAGGTCCGCGACTCGCGGTTGAACGCGGCGCAGGTGGCGGGCGTGGGGCCCACGCTCTTCGGTGGCCGCACCTCCGCGGGGGTGGCGGGCTCGCTGCGGGTGTTCGAGCGGCTTCAGCTCCGCGCCGCGCACCGGCAGGCCCTGGCCCTGCATGGCGAAGGGCCCGGACGCTTCGATGACACCTTCACGTCCGCGGGCGTGGATGTCGAGGTGGACCGGACCACGCGGGCTGGCGTGTTCGGAGGCTGGGGACCGGAGCTGGGCCCCCGGGCGTGGGCGAACGTCGAGTCTCGGCGGGGCCAGGACGTGTTCTACGGCGGCTACTCGGTCGACGTGGACGGCCCTGACTTCGGCGCGGGACGGACGCTGACGGGCGCGCGCACCGAGCTGCCGGAGAGTGGCACCGCGCTCTTCGTGGAGGATGTGGGCTCGCACGACGCGACGGCCGTGCGGCTGGCTCGCGCCGTGGGCTTCCAGCAGCAGGTGACGGGCGGCTTCAGCGTGGGCGCGCGCTATGAGCGCGGCGTGCGCAGCCTGCTGGACGTGGACAGCCCGCTGGAGCGCGAGGCGGGCGGTGTCTTCGGGCAGCTCGTCCTGGCGCGCCTGCGGCTGGACGGGCGGGTGGAGCTTCGCCGGGAGGAGGGCACTCCGGAGCGGGGCGCGGCCACCGCGGTGGACCGGCTGCAGGCGGTGGTGGCGCTGGCCGCGCAGGCGCAGTTGCTGGAGGACGTGACGGCCTCCGGGCGGGTGGACTTCGCGCGCACCGTCAACGCGGACGTGCTGGAGACGCGGCTGGTGGAAGGCTATGCCGCGGTGGCGTGGCGGCCGGGGCCCTGGCTGGTGGTGGCGCGCTACGGCATCACCCGGGAGCTGCTGCCCGGCGTCCGAGCCGCCTTCGGAGACCGGGCCCTGCAGACCCTCTCCCTCTTGCCGGCGGTGCGCCTGGGAGACCGGCTCTCCGTGGCGGCGGGCCTTCATGCGGGGCACACCCGGGCGGAGGACTCAGGGCGTTGGGTGTGGACAGGTACCCTCCGTCCCGCGGTGCGAATCGTGGGGGGCCTGGAGCTGGGCGCCGAACTGGCACGGAGAACGGCGTCCCCCGAGGGCGAGCGGCTGACCGCGGTCCGTGCGGAAGTCGCCTATCGTGTCGACGAACGGCTGCGCCTGGCCACCGGGTACACACTCCTGGGCTTCAGTGGCTTGGGTTTGTCCCCCGACTCAGCGGACAATCAGGACCGGCTCTACCTGCGAGCCGAAGTGGCCTACTAGGAGCAAGCCGTGCGTTCCCTCGTCATCTTCAGCCTCTGCCTGGGTGTGGCCACCGCGGCACGCGCCGAGTGGGACGTGACAGAGGTGCCGGGCATCGCCCGCACGGTGGATGTCTTCGCGCCGGGCGTGTACTCGGTGAGCACGTCGACACAGACGGAGCTGTATGAGGACGGCATCCAGTCCGTGGTCTTCCTGCACAGCGACGTCTTCGGCACCTTCCTGTCTCCGGCGGGCTGCTTCGCCGCCGTCGTGCGCCCCGGTGACATCATCAGTCACCAGAACTGCCGCGCGGCCGGCAACATCATCCCCCCGGACCCGGTGAACACCGTGGTGGGCATCCGGCGGGTGAAGCACACCCCGGCCGGTGCGGGCTATGCCTCGGTGGCCCTCTCCGACGGTGGGCTCGCCCTGCTGACGGCGTCAGCGGGCATCGAGGGGCCCACGCCCTGGACGCTGCTGAGCGTCGACGCGGGCCTCCTGTCCTCCACGGACGTGCTGGGCGTGACGGAGACGTCGGATGGCGTGCCCCACGCCCTCTTCAGTGTCACCGGTGTCTCCCGGACGGAGCTCCTCTGGTACACGCAGGACAGGCGTCAGGCGCAGCTGGTCGTGCCGCCGCTCTTGACCAGTCAGTCCCCGCGCACGGTGGACCTCTTTGGCGGAAGCGGGCCACATCCCATCGCGTTGTTCGGCAATTCAGACGGTCTGTTCCGGGGACCGCTGGACCCGGCAGGGACGACCTTCTCCACCGTGCTGTTGCCCGACAGCATGCCCGTCAGCATCACCTCGGTGGACGTGAACACGGGCAATGGCAGCGTCCATGGTGAGGGCTTCGGCCTCGCGGTGGGCGTGGGGACCAACGGGGAGCCGGTGGTGCTGGGCGCCGTGCCCGCCAGCAGCGCGGACAACGCGGGGACGCAGTGGCGCTTCCACCCGGCCTTCGAGGGCTCGGCGCTTCCAGGCGCTTCGCAGGCGACGCCGCTGGAGGTGTCGTGCATCGGCTCCTCGTTCTGCCTGTTCATCCTGGACCAGCCGGGCTTCAACGTCGTGACGTACTTCAACGCCCACGCGCCCGTGCTGGACGTGGGGCCAGCGCCCATCGTGGTGAATGAGACAGGGACGGCGACGGCCCGGTTCACCGCCACCGACGCCGACTTCGATGCGGTGCGTGTGTCGGTGGATACAGCGTCAGCGCCGGGCGCCGACCTGATTGGCGTCAACATCGTCGAGCGCCCTGACCAGCTCGACGTGACGCTCGTTCCGCAGCGGCCCGTTTGCAAGGACGAAGAGGGACTCCTGTACGTCCACGCCTCGGACGGGCTCGCGTCCCACGACGTGCATTCCACCGTGGCCTTCCGGGTGGTGAACACCCAGGGGCCCGCGCGGCCCACGGTGTCGCCCCTGCGAGCGTCGACCTCCGCGTCGGGTGCGTCGCGGGTGTTCACCGCGCAGCCGGCGGCAGAGGCCTGTCCGGCGGTGCGCTATGTCTGGGCTCCCGTCGCGGGACAGTCGGGCGCACCGCCGCTCTCCACCGATGGCGGCGCCCAGGTCCAGGCGACCTTCACGCCGCCAGACGTGCTGTGCGAGGCGTCGGGGACCAGCTACACCTACGAGGTCCGTGGCGTGGACGAAGGCGGCGTGACGTCCAGCGCCATGGCCATCTTCACCGTGGACGTCGCGCCCTGGGGCCGGCCGCTGGTGCCCTTCGCTCCGGGCTGGGAGCGGACGCTCACGTCGGGCCCAGGCGCCAGCGTGGACGTGGTCCCGGATGCGCTGCACACCTGCGAGGGGACGCTCGGATTGCCGGCCGTGACCACGGAGTGGCGGCTGAGCGCTTCCGGTTCGGGCATCCCCGAAGGTGTCACCGTGAGGACCGCGGAGGACGTGGCCCTCACGCTGGACGCGCCGGTGTCGAGCGAGCGCCTGCGCGTCGAGGCCGCGGAGTGCGCGCACGGGACGCTGTCCCTCACCGCCAGGAACCGGATTCCCGTCACCGGCGGGGGCACGCAGGACAGCGCTGACGCCGAGCTCCGCGTTCGGGTGGAGCCCTCTTTGGAGGACGTGGCCACGGGCAGCCTGGAGCTGGGCGTGGTGCCGTCGGGTGACGGGCACGTGGACATCGCCCTGGACACGTCGCTGAACTGCGTGGACGCGCGCACGCTGAAGGCGCGGATGTTCCTGGAGACGCTGAGCGGCGAGGCCCTGGACTCGGCGGTGGTGCCGGTGCCCGGGACGTGGCGCCCCGCGCTCCCGCAGTCCTGCACCGCCGAGTCCTACCGCGTGCGCGGCGAGCTCTTCGACGACAGTGAGGGGCCGGTGCGCGAGGGCGGCCGTGCGCAGGCGGAGGTATCCAACCAGCCCCTGCCGGCGCGGCTGGGAGCGCTCGAGGCCGGGTCGCTGGTGGCACGCTGCGGCGAAGGCGCGAGCGCCACGCTGACGCAGACGATTCCGGCCAATGCCTGCGGCGACGTGGCCATCTCCTGGTCACAGGTGGCGGGGCCCGCGCTGTCGGAGGTCTCCCTGGCGGGCCCGCGCGTCACGGTGAGCACGCAGGAGACGGGGCTGGAGGCGCTGGTGGGCCAGGCCATCACCCTGCGCGTCCTCGCCGACGCGGGCGGGGGCAACACGGCGACCACGGACTACGTGCTGCCGATTGCCTCCGAGCGCTTCGTGGACGTGCGCCACACGATGGAGTCCCCCACGGCGTCGGAGAAGGGGTTGGTGGGCGTGGTGGTGGAGCTGCGCAACACCTCCGAGTGCGAGGTCGGCGGCCTCCGCTACCTGGAGCAGGTGGACGGGCTGGAGTGGGTGCCCGGCAGCGTGAAGCTGGACGGCGTCGCGGTGGAGGCGCAGGCGGTGGACGGTGGCTTCCGGGTGGAGGACCTCCGGCTGCTCGCGCAGGGCACGCGGACGCTGACATACGTGGGCCGCTCGCCGCTGCTGTCCACGCCGCGGCTGGGCGGGGAGATGACCCTCAACGGCGTGCCCGTCTCGGGGAATGCCGCGGTGCCACCTCCGACGTCGGGATGCGGCTGCTCGGGCGGTGGCTCGGGGGCGGCCGTCTTCGGGCTGGCGGCGCTGGCCCGGGTGCTGCGCCGCCGGAAGGAGGGTGGCGGCTACAGCCCGAAGGTGATGCGGTGACGGCGGCTCGGCGTGTCGGGCCGCTCCTCCAGCACTCCCAGGAGCTCCAGGCCCCGCAGCGTGGCCAGCGTCTGCCGCTCCGGCAGGTCCGTGAGGGCGAGCAGGTCCTCCACCGTCTTGCTTCCGTCCGCATACGCCAGCACCAGGGCCTGGGCCCCTTCGAGCTTCAGCTCGTGCAGGCCGTAGGGCGCGTCGGCGGTGGGGAACAGCCGGCGCGAGCGCGGCAGGTGCTGACGCAGCGTCACCAGCGTCTCCGTCTTCGCCACGCCCTCCAGCACCAGGTCCCCGGGGAAGACGGACAGCTTCACCAGGTCCGCGCGGCGAGGGCGCATGGCGCTGAAGCCGTAGCCGCCTTCCTTCCACGTGAAGGTGGACCAGATGATTTCCTTCACCTGCTCCACCAGCAGCAGCTTTCGCTGGGCCGCGTCCATCAGGCCCATGCGCAGCATGGCCTCGCCGGTGCGCAGGCCGTGCTCCTTCGCGAAGGCGCTGACTTCGGCGAGCCGGGCCTCGGGCAGCACGCCCTGGCGGAGGCAGAAGCGACCGAAGCGCTCGGCGGCGAGGTTGGACGCGGCGTACACGACGCGGCCGGACTCGAAGTAGACGACCTTGAGCACCTGGCCCTGCTGGAGCTTCAGCTCGCCGTGGTGGCGGGCCTCGTAATAGGCGTTGAGCAGCCGCGCGACGGTGGTGTCCCCCAGCACGCCGCCCAGGGACCATTCGGGCAGCGCGCGCTTGGGCGGCGGCGTCGAGGGCGTGGCCGTCTCACTCCACACCTGCGCTCGCCGGCCGAAGGGCAGGGGCAGGGCGTGTTCGGCGTCCGCGGGCCCTGGCAACGGGTCCGTACTGGGGACGACCTGCAGGGGCTCGGCGGTGTCGCCGGACTCGGGGGGGAACTCTTCCAGCACGATGAGGTCCTCGGCATCGAGCAGCTCGTCCAGCAGCACGCTCTCCGCGATGGGCGGGGGAGCGCGGGGTTGAGGTGCAACGCCACCGGCCTGCTCCAGGGCCTCCATGACGGTGATGAGCTCGAACGGCTTCTCGAAGAAGGTCCGGGCGCCGTGGACCTGTACGGCCTCCTGGGCGAAACGGTCCCCTTTGTACACCCCGCTCACGGCGATGGCGGGGATGCCATGCGCACGCAGCGCGCCCAGCACCTCGCTGCCGCGGATGTCCGGGAGCAGCAGGTCCACCAGGGCCGCGTCCCAGGGTTGTCCGGGGCCGAGCGCCTCCAGCGCGGCCTCGCCGGTGGCCGCGGCCTTCGCGTCGTGTCCTCGGCTTTGCGCCAGGGCGACGATGAGGGAGGCCAGCTCGTGATTGTCTTCGACGATGAGCAGTCGCGCCATGGGCGCGCAGACCATAGCATCCGCGCCATGGACGTTCAGGGCTTCCACCACGTGGCCATCCAGGCGCGGGACATCGAGCGCGTCACCGGCTTCTACAGAGACCTGCTGGGCTTTCCGGAGTTGACCCGTCACCTCCGTCCGGACGGCTCCCTGCGGAGCATCTGGGTGGGCGTACCCGGGGGCGGCTTCCTGGCCATCGAGGCGGCGGGCGGCGAGCCCGTCTCCACGCCGTTCCGCCACGAGGCGCCGGGCCTCCTGCTGCTGGCGTTCCGGATGCCGAAGGCCGCCCGGGCGGGGGTGGTGGACACCTTCGCCCGCGCGGGCGTGCCGCTGGAGCACGAGACGCGGTGGTCGGTGTACGTCCGGGACCCCGAGGGCAACCGCGTGGCGCTCAGCCATCACCCGGAGGATTAGACGCACCGTCCCACGGGTGCGGGTGTGCTTGCGGAGCGGGACGGGGCACGGCTACAAGCGGCCCCATGCGCCTGGGTGAACAGCTCCTGAAGGATGGTCTCGTCACCGCCGAGGGACTCGAAGAAGCGCTCGAGGCCCAGGTGGTGCATGGCGGGCGGCTGGGAACGAACCTGGTGGAGCTGGGGCTGCTGTCGGAGGTGGACCTGGCGAAGACGCTGGGCAAGGTCCACAACAGCGCGTTCGCGTCCGGGGAGATGGTTCCGGACCCCAAGGCGATGGAGCTGGTCTCCTCGAACCACGCGGACGACAAGGAGTACCTGCCCATGCGGGTGGACGCGACGCGGGTGAGCGTCGCCGTCGTGAACCCGCACGACTTCACGACGCTGGACGGGATTGCCTTCAAGACGGGCAAGCGCGTGGTGCCGGTGGTCATCCCCGAGTTCCGGATGAACCAGCTGCTGCGCCGCTACTGCAAGGCGTTCCGGCCGCTGCGCGCCATTGACATGAACGCGGTGCGGCCCCGCCCCGCGCCGGGCTCGCGGGCGGAGCTGGCCAAGGCCGCGGAGACGCCGGCGGATTTGATGAGCGAGGAGGAGTTCCAGTCCGTCTACGCCTCCGCCCTGCGCGGTGGCGCTGACTACGACGGGGACATGGGCGAGGAGGAAATCATCACCGGCGTGGAGGTGCTGGAGGCCGCGCCCGAGCCCGTGGCGCCCGTGCCTCCGCCGGCGACTGTCCGGCCGCAGATGCCCGTGGCTCCGCCGCCACCGCAGGCCATCGTCGTTCCGCCGCAGCAGGTCCAGCCGCCCCCGGCGCCCGAGCTGGGCGGCACGCCGCCGCCCGTGCAGGTGGCGCGCGCACCGGAGCCGCCGCCGACGCCGCTGACCTTCGCGGAGGCGCAGGCGGAGCTGGCGCGCAGCTCGGACCGCGAGGACGTGGCGCGCACGGTGCTGCGCTTCGCGCTGGGCAAGTGGAAGCGGAACCTGCTGCTGTCGGTGCAGGGCAGCCTCGTGACGGGCTGGCACGGCATGGGGATGGGCGTTCGCGACGCCGTGGTGCGCCGCATCGGCGTGCCGCTGCGGGAGCAGAGCACCTTCCGGCTCGTGCGGGACACGCGCTCGCACTACATCGGGCCCGTCCGCCGCGATGCGGCCATGGGCGTGTTCTACAAGCTGCTGGGGAACGGGTTCCCGAAGACGGCCGTCATCCTCCCGCTGCTGGTGCGCGGCAAGGTCGTGCACCTGCTCTACGTGGACAACGGCCCGGACCAGCTCACTCCGCCCGACGTGGGCGAGCTGCTCATCCTCTCGCAGAGCGTGGGCCGCTCGTACGAGGCGATGATGCGGCGCCGCAAGAGCGCGTAGGACGTCTCGCGGACGGCGTCAGGTGGACAGCGCCTCCACCTGGAACGTCATGCCCGCGCGGCGCAGCCGCTCCACCAGCCGCATGCCCATGGCGGAGGCCGGAGTGAGCACGCCGCCCGTGGCCGGAGCGTCGTCGAAGGCGAGGCACAGCGCGGACTCGGCGAGCATCCGTGACGTGGCCGCGTAGCCCGGGTCTCCCTGCGCCGCCACCTTGCCCTTCAGCCGCACCTGCTCGCCGGTGCGAGGCGAGGTGCCTTCGCCGCGAAGCTGCGCGACGAAGAAGCCTTTCTCCCGAGCCTCCGGAGACGGGCCTTCACCCGGCGCGGGGAGGACCTTCTTCTCCAGCAGCGCGCGCAGGGGCTTCGCCTGCATCGCGGCGACGAGGCCTCCCAAGCCCGCGGTGACGCTCGTGGCGCGCAGCAGGCCCTTGGGCCCGGCGCCGTAGCTGGCGACCTCCGAGTACCGGAAGTGCTCTCCCCACGGGTGCCCGAGCAGCGCGTTGCTGCGCCGGACGACGCGTGTATTCACCGTCGCCATGAAGAACGGGCCGGTCCACTGGCCCAGCTCCTGGCTGTGGTGGATGCCCAACGTGTCCTTGGACTCGGCCCGAAAGGGGCCTGGGACGGGGTCCAGCGCATGCGGGTGGGCCATGAGCTTCCGCACCGAGCGGTCCGTCGAGGCTTCTTCCATCGCCTGCACCATGCTGGCCGCGGTGCCGCCGCTGGCGCCGCCACGCATGGGGCCCATGTAGAGGCGGACGGCGTCCAGGTGGCCGCCATGGCGCTCCCGCATGTGCTCCTGCATCATCAGCACGCCCAGGTCCGACGGAATCGAGTCGAAGCCACACGTGTGGACGATGCGTGCGCCGCTCTCCCGGGCCTGCTCGTGGTGGGCGTCAATCATCCGCCGCATCCACTGCACTTCACCCGTCAGGTCGCAGTAGCTGACGCCGGCCCGGACACACGCGGCGACGAGCTCGCCGCCGTAGCGTGCGTAGGGGCCCACCGTGGTGCAGACCACGCGGGTTCGGGGAACCAGGGCATCCAGCGACGCGGTGTCGCGCGCATCCGCGACGAGCAACGGCAGCTCCGCGAAGGTGGGCGCAATCGCCGCCAGCCCCTGCCGGACCTGCTCCAGCTTGCCGAGGTCGCGTCCCGCGAGGGCCCACCGCGCGCGGTGGCTGTCCTGGGTCCTGGCGAGATATTCGGCGACCAGGCGCCCGGTGAAGCCGGTGGCGCCCCAGACGACGACGTCGAACTCCGTGGCGGAGGTGTTCATGGGCGCGGGAGTCTGGTCGCGCCCCGTGGGCACCGCAACCGCGGCGTGAAGCCAATGTTCACGCCGCGGAGCTTGCCACCCGGGTCACTCCTCTTCGGGCTGCTCGAAGTTGACGTCGAAGGTGACGCGCTGGCCAGGCTCCACCTTGAAGGTCTTCTGCCACCGGGAGCCGGTCACCATGACGAGGAGCTGGTGTGTGCCTTCGTACAAGTCCAACTCCTCGATGGGCGCCGCGCCGATGAGCCGGCCGTCCACCGTGACAATGGCGCCCTCGGGGGCGCGCACGTTCACGAAGCCCTTGTTGAGGAAGATCTGCTGCGAGGAGCGGCCACCCGCCGGCACGGTGATGACTCGTGTCGTCTGGATGCCGAGCACCGGGTTGCTGAGCGTCAGGACGTGACGGCCCGCGGGCACGGCCGCGGAGACCGGCGTGCGACCCAGGTACTGGCCAGGAATCGAGACCTCCACGACCGGGTCCACGGTGACGTTCAGCGTGCCCATGGGAATGCCGGCGTCCACGGGGCCCGCATCCACCGTCACACCCGCGTCGCCGGGCAGGGCATCGGTGACACCCGCGTCCTCGAGCTCGGCTTCGATGTTGGAGGGCAGTCGGCTGAGCACGACGGCCCCAGCGCCCACCGTGAGCGCGAGCCCGACACCCACGAAGGCCATCCAGGTACGCGACGACTTCTGCGCGGGGGCTCCCGTGCCCGCCGGGCCGGTGGGCACCGTGGCGCCGGCTGGGGCTCCCGTGCCCGTGGCGCCGGGATGAGCCTGAGTACCTGTGCCGGACGGATGCTGTGCGACTGAATGCGCCTGAACGCCCGCGCCGGACTGCGCCTGTGCGCCCGCGCCGGACTGCGATTGCGTGCCTGAGTGAGCCTGAACGCCCGCGCCGGACTGAACCTGGCCGCCCGCGCCAGCGTGAGACTGGCCACCCACATCGGAGTGCGCCTGAGCACCTGCGCCGGACTGCGCCTGAGTGCCTGAGCCAGCCTGCGACGGGCCACCCGTGCCGGACTGACTCTGTGCGCCTGCATGAGCCTGTGCGCCTGCGCCAGCCTGCGCCTGTGCGCCCGCGCCTACCTGCGCCTGTGCGCCCGCACCAGTCTGAGCCTGTGTCCCTGGCTGCGCCTGTGCGCCCGCGCCAGCCTGCGCCTGGCCGCCCGCGGCGGCCTGTCCCGCGCTTCCTACCGCCGAGGCGGCCAGCGCGGTGACACTGGCCGCCGAGCCACCTCCAGCCTGCGCACCCGAACCATCGGTCGCGCCCGAGGCCAGCAACTGTCCCGGCAACTCCGGCCACTTCGCGGGCATCAGGCCCGGGGGCAGGGCGCCGCGCGCGAGGAACTCGGCCACGGCGGGCGGAGCGATGCCGGCCTTCTGCATCACCTCCGCGATGCCCGCTTCAATCACCCGCCGCCGCGCCGCGCGAGCCTCGCTCTCGGGCGGGAAGTACTTCGACATGAACTCCGAGAACTCCGCATGCGTGGGCAGGGAGCCGACGGCCTCGACCACGGCCTCGCGGAACGCGAGCGCCGTCGGATACCGCTCCTTCGCCCGCTTCGCCGTCGCCCGGCGCAGCACCGCGTCCAGCTTCAGCGGCACGTCCTGCGCCATGGGCGGCAGCGACCGCGTCAGCACGGCCTTGTCCGGGTCCGCCGCGTCCTTGAAGGGAATCTTCCCGGAGAGGCACTCGTGCAGCACGAGCCCCAGGAGGAAAACGTCCGACTGGACGTTGACCGCCTCGCGTCCACCGAGGAGCTGCTCGGGCGCGCTGTACATGCGCCGGTTCTTCACGCGCTTGCCACCGCGCTCACGCGGGGCCACGCCGAGCGCGCCATAACCCGTCACCTTCGTCAGACCGCCGAAGGAGATCATCAGCGTCTCGGGCCGGACGTCACCGTGCACGAAGGGCGTGCCGTCGTCGTTGCCGGCGACGTGCGCGTAGTGCAGGCCCACGGCGGCATCCGCCACGACGAGCGCCGCGAAGTGTGGCGGCAGGCGAGGGTGGGCCTCCAGCAGGCGACGCAGGGGCTCTCCGTCCGCGAACTCGGTGACGCGAGCCAGTCCGCCATCCTGCTCGGCCAGGGCGTGGACACGGAGGATGTGCGGATGCTCGAAGACGAGCGCGCGAGCCGTCTCGCGACGCAGGGTCGCCTTCAGCTCGGGGTTCTGCACGACATCTTGCGGTGCCCAGATGAGCACCACGGGACGGGGAGACGCGCCGTCCTCCAGGGCGAGTCCGAGGAAGGCGCGTGAGCCTTCCCCGGCCAGCAGGGGACCAAGGGACTGGTAACGGACGGAACTCATGACTCCGCATGTTAGTGCGAGTCACGTGGGTCCTGAAATACGGGGAGCCCATCGCCCTTGCTCGACAGCTACAGCCGGTAGCCTGCTTCCTGCTCGAAGGGCAGCGTCACGTGGTAGCCGTAGCGCCCGCGCCGCACGAGCAACAGCACGCTACGTCCCCGTCGCGCGGTGAGCAGGGCCTCCCGGAAGGCGTCCTGCGTCGTCACGGGCTGGTTGTTCACTCGGAGGATGATGTCCCCGGGCTCCAGTCCGATGTCCGCCGCCGCCGAGCCCTGACGCACGCCGGACACCGCCAGCCCGCCGCGAAGCTGCTTCACGCGGAGTCCCAGCCGCTCCCACGCCAGCCCCTCGACCATGCGAGCGGGGAACTCCACCGGCGTCACCTGGACGGTGCGCAGGCCGCCTTCGCGGAAGAGCACCACCGGGAAGGCGGAGCGGGCGGGGTAGCCGCGCACGCGGGTGTCGAAGTCCTCGGCGTCCTGGATGCGCGAGCCGCCCAGCTCCGCCACCACGTCCCCGCGCTTCACGCCCGCCTCGGCGGCCGGGCTCCCGGCCTCCACCGCCGTCACCAGCGCGCCATAGGCCCGGTCCCACCCGAGCTGCCGGGCGACGCGGGGAGGCAGGTCCGCCGTATCGATGCCCACCCACGCCGGGCGCACCTTTCCGAAGCGGGTCAGCTCGTCGACGATGCGGCGCACCTTGTCGGCCGGAATGGCGAAGCCGATGCCCTGCGCGCCGCCGCCGAAGATGGCGGTGTTGATGCCGATGATTTCCCCGTCCACGTTGAGCAGGGGGCCGCCCGAGTTGCCCGGGTTGATGGCGGCGTCCGTCTGCACGAAGTCGTTGTAGACGCGGTTGTCGGCGCGGAAGGTGCGGCCCACCGCGGAGACGACGCCCGCGGTGACCGTCTTGCTGAGGCCGAACGGGCTGCCGATGGCGACCACCGTCTCGCCAATCATCAGGTCGGAGCTGGTGCCCAGCTTCGCGATGGGCAGGGCCTCCTTGGCGTTGACCTTGAGCACCGCCAGGTCGTTCGCCGCGTCGCTGCCGATGACCTCCGCGTCGAACGAGCGCCCATCCGCCAGGATGACGTGGATGGCGGAGGCGCCCCGGATGACGTGGTCGTTGGTGACGATGATTCCGCTGGAATCGATGATGGCGCCGCTGCCCAGGCCAGAGATTCTCTGGCGCTCCGGCTCCGCGCCCATGCCACCGAAGAACTCCTCCAGCGGGGAGCGGCGTCCGCGGAAGCGCGACTCCACCTCCTGCTCGGTGCCGATGTAGACGACGGCGGGGGAGACCTTCTGCACGACCTCGACGATGGCGTCACGCCGCCGCGCCAGGTCCGCGCTCGCCGTGCCCGAGGTCAACAGGGCCACCACCAGCAGGCTCCACCTCATGACTGCGTGCTTCATTCCAACCCTCCGTGCATCGCCGCGGTGTCTCGCGCTTCATAGACCACTCCAGTCATCCTCGTCCTGGTCGCGGACGAGGAGCCGGCGGTGTTGGAGATCCTCAGTCAAGTCGTGGAGGGGCGCCTCGACTGACGAGGCATCAGGCCTGCTGCGACTTCAGCATCCAGCCAATCATCTTGTACAGCAGTCGTGCGCCGACGTTGCCGTCCCACTCGCCGCCCTCGGGGTCGGGGGCCACCTCGGTGAGGTCGAAGCCTACAATCGTGCGCCCGGAGCGGACCACGCCGGCGATGAGGGCCACGGCCTCCGGGAAGGACAGGCCGCCCGGCACCGGGGTGCCCGTGTGGGGGCAGAGCACGGGGTCCAGCCCGTCGATGTCGAAGGACAGGTAGACCTGCTTCGGGAGCAGGGCGACCATCTCATCCACCTGCCGGTTCCAGGGCACGCCGTCGAAGCGCCTGTTCTGGAGCGCGGCGTCGAAGAAGCCGTGCACGCGGCCGTTGGAGTCCGCGATGTACTGGTGCTCCTCCGCGCTCATGTCGCGCAGGCCCACCTGGACCAGCGTCTTCACGCCGGGGATGCGCTCGGCGACGTTGTACATGATGGACGCGTGGGACCAGGTGAAGCCCTCGTAGGCCACGCGCAGGTCGGCGTGCGCGTCCAGGTGCAGCACGCCCAGGCCCGGGTACTTCTCCGCGTGCGCGCGGATGATGCCGTAGGAGATGGAGTGGTCACCGCCCACCGCGGCCACGCGCTTGCCCTGCTCCAACCAGTGCTTCGTGGTGCGGTAGACGTGCTCGTTCATCTGGTCGCAGAGGACATTCACGTCCTGCGCGGCCTGGAGCAGCGCGGCCTCGCCGGAGTGGATGCCGCCGGCCTCGATGACGACCTGGGCGCGCTCCTTGGCGCGGGTGTTCCAGTCGCGCAGCTCCTGGGGCTCGGGGAGCATGGCGATGCCCCGCTCGTAGGGGCGGCCCGTCTCCACGTCGAAGAGGTCGACCTGCCGGCTGGCGTCCAGGACGGCGGCCGGCCCCTCGGACGTGCCGCCGCCGTAGCTGGTGGTGGCCTCGAAGGGGACGGGGATGAGGACGACGTGCGCCTCTTCCGGGGAGTGGGGGAGTCCGAACACGCCGGAGTCCGGCTGGGCGGCGGCGCTGGGGTCGAAGTGGGTAGCCATGGGCGGCGCAGGATAAGGGCCCGGTGCAGGGGCGCAATGGTCTGTTACTTCTCGATGCGTTCCTTGACGTCGAAACGCCCGGCCAGCACCTGATGTTTCTCAATCACCAGCCGGTCCGCCGTCAGCGTGAGGCGGCTCACGCCCACCGCACCACCAGCTTGCCCACCGAGTCATTGGCCGCCATGCGCTCCAGCGCCTGCCGGATGTCCGCGCGCGGCACCACCGCGTCGACCACGGGCCGCAGCGCCCCCGAGCGGAACAGCGGCAGCAGGTGCCGCTCCGCGCTTTGCGCCAGCGCCATCTTCTCTTCGAGGGCACGGCTGCGCAGCACGGTGCCAGTGACACGCAGGCGCTTCGTCAACACCGTGCCCAGGTTCACTTCGGTGGCCGCGCCCGCCACCAGCCCCACCAGCATCAGCCGCCCCCGGGGCGCCAGGGCCTTCAGCGTCTCCGGCACGTAGTCGCCGCCCACCAGGTCCAGGCAGAGGTCCGCGCCCCGGCCACCCGTCTCCTCGCGTACCGCGTCCGCGAAGCGCGGCGGCTTCGAGTCACACAGCACCGCGCGCGCCACGCCCCAGTCGGCCGCGCGGGCCAGCTTCGCCGCGTTGCGGCCCGTGCCCACCACGCGCGCGCCCATGGCCTGGCAGATGAGGGCCGCCGCCGAGCCCACGCCACTGGCCACCGCGTGGACGAGCACCGTCTCACCGGGCTTGAGCTCGCCCTGGAGCACCAGCGCGTCGAACGCGGTGAGGTACGCCTCCGGGATGGCCGCCGCGTCGGCGAAGTCCATGCCGTCGGGGATGGGCATCGCCTCGCGCTCGTGGGTGACGAGCAGCTCCGACCACGCGCCGCCGCCCACCAGTCCCATCACACGGTCGCCGGGCTGGAAGCGCCGTGTGCGCGGGCCCACGGCCACCACCTCGCCCGCGTATTCCAGGCCGGGGATGTCCGGCGCTACGTCCGGCGGGGCAGGGTAGTGCCCACGAAGCTGCAAGAGGTCCGCCCGGTTGAGCGCGGACGCTCGCACGTGGACCAGAATCTCCCCCGGGCCTGGGACGGGCTCGAGGCGCTCTTCCTCGGCGAGGACCTCGGGGCCCCCGGGGCGGGTGATGCGAAGGACCTTCATGACGGGCACGAAACATCCTGGCTCGCGAGAGCGTCAACGCTTATCTAGAACACCGTCCATCATGAGCACCTTGACGTGTCCCATCTGCCAGAAGCCCGTTCCCCCGCGAGGGGAGAACGCTGGTTTTCCCTTCTGCTCCAAACGCTGCCGCGCCGTAGACCTCGGCCGGTGGCTGGGGGAGGAGTATCGCGTCCCCGACCGGCAGGCGGATGAGCAGGAGGACGAGCTGCCCGCCGACAGCCACCCGGAGCGCCAGCGCGGCGACGCATGAGCGGCTTCGTCGACCTGCACTGCCATCTGCTGCCCGGCGTGGATGACGGGGCACACACGCTGGAAGACGCGCTGGAGATGGCGCGGGCGCTGGTCGACCTCGGCTTCTCCACCGTCGCACCCAGTCCGCATGCGCGCCCCGAATACGCCCCCGTAGAGGTGGTGGACGCGCGCCGCGCGGAGCTGGCGGAGGCACTGGAGCGCGAACGCATCCCCCTGACGTTGGGGCGCAACGCGGAGAACGTGCTCGACGACGCCTTCCTGCGAGGCCTCACCACGCCGCAGGCCCGCAAGCTGGGCCCGGGCCGCTACGTGCTCGTCGAGCTGCCCTACACCGCGCCGGTCCCCGCGCTGCCGGACATCCTCTTCCGCATCCGCACCAAGGGCGTGGTGCCGCTGCTGGCGCACCCCGAGCGCTGCCTGGAGTTCGAGCGGAAGGGCCGCGCCGCGGAGGCCGTTCGAGCTGGGGCACTGTTGCAACTGGATGTCGGAGCGCTCATCGGCCGTTATGGCGGCACGGCGAAGAAGCTGTCGCGCGCCTTCCTGGAGGACGGGCTCTACGCGGTGGGCGCCACGGACCTGCACGGGCCCGTGGGGGCTCGGGACTGGGTGGGCCGCTCGCTGGCGGAGCTGAGGAGCAGGGCAGGGGACGCGGCCTTCGCCCGTCTCATGAGGGACAATCCCGCGACGCTGCTGGTCGGGGAGTCACTGGAGTCCGACCCGGACTGACGGTATACCCGGCCGCTGTGAAACGCGCCGTCAAACTCCTGGCCAGCCTCCTGGTCACCTTCCTCTTCATGTGGTGGACCTTCCGGGACACGGACTGGGCCACGCAATGGGCCAGCCTGAAGTCGGCCAACTACGCGTGGGTGGTGCCGTACTTCGGCTGCCTGTTGGCCATCCACGTCTTCCGCACCCTGCGCTGGGGCTGCCTCCTGTCGGGCCTGGAGCCCGTCCCTTTCCGCAAGCTGAACGAGGCCTCCGGCATCGGCTTCATGATGCTGCTGGTGCTGCCCTTCCGCCTGGGCGAGTTCGCGCGGCCCTTCCTCATCGCGCAGCGCAGTGGCATCCGCCGCAGCGCGGCCATGACGTCCGTGGTGCTGGAGCGCATCGTGGACGGCCTCTTCGTGGCGGCGATGCTGCGGGCGCTGCTCTTCTTCGTCCCCACGGAGACGCCGGAGATTCGCTACGTCAAGCTGGTCTCGTGGCTGATGTTCGCGGTGTTCGGCGGCGGGCTGGCGTTCCTCCTCGTCGGCCTCTGGCAGCAGCAGCGCACGGTGAAGCTCGTGCGGGACACGGTGGGCCGGCTGGCGCCGCAGGTGGCGGACAAGGTGGCGGACGTCGTCGACACCTTCGTGGGCGCCATGCGGCAGTTGCCGAAGGGGCGGCAGGTCGCGCTCTTCTTCCTCTACACGGCGCTGTACTGGGGTGTGAATGGCGCGGGCATGTCCATGCTGGCCAACGCCTTTGACTGCTCGGGCGCGGCGCCGGGCACCGTCTGCGAGCCCATGGGCCTGACGCTCTTCCAGGCCTACGTCGTGCTGGGCGTGCTGGTGGTGGGGCTGATGATCCCCGCGGCGCCGGGGATGATGGGCACCTTCCAGGCGGCCACGAAGGTGGGCCTGAGCCTCTTCCTTCCGGCCGCCGCGGTGAACGCCAGCGGGCTGGCCTACGCCAACGTCATGTGGCTGTGCCAGACGGTGCAGCAGGTGGGCCTGGGCCTCATCCTGCTGTCCATGGGCCACCTGTCGTTCAAGGACATCGCCGGCAAGCTGGGCGACAAGGAAGGCGAGGCGGCGGCACCCTCCGCCTGACGCCGGGGCCGCGCATGGGCCCCCAGGTGTCCCATGCGGCTCCCTACGGGGTGGGCGATGCCGCCTGCTCCGGCTCGGCGGCAGCGGCGTCCGTGGTCGCGGGGGCGGTGTCGCCGCTCTTGCCCGTCACCACGCCCTTCACCTTCTCCATGGCGGCCTTCGGGTCGATGTTGCCCTTGAAGTTGCCGAACGGAGTGTCGATGACCTGCTCCCGCTTCTCCGAGGAGGCGTAGCCCTCTGGCGCGCAGAGGGCCTTCGCGCTGTCGCGCACGGAGACGACGGGGGTGTTGATGGTGGTGGAGTCCTCGGTCGTGGCCTTGGCGACGAGCTTGTCGTCGCGCATCAGCACGCAGCGGTCCTCGCCGTAGTACCAGGCGGTGGAGCTGTCCGGGAACTCCTGCGCGCGCGTGGGCCCCGAGCCCATGGCGTCGACGACCTGATGGGACGACATGCCCGGGTAGAGCTTGTCGAAGCCGGAGGTGGCACAGCCGGCGGCGGCGAGCGCGAGCGCGGCGCTGACAATCGGGAGACGCATGGGGTGTGGGCTCCTTCCGAAATGGAATCGCGGAGCCTACCCCGGCGTCACGCCCGGCCTCCAGGTGGGGGCCGGACGACGGTTGCCCTCATGACTGGCCTTCCTCCTTGGGCGTGCCACGGCCGTACTTGCCGAGCAGGTCCTCCACGGCCTCGCGCAGGTACTCGCTCTGGTGGATGCGGGTCCGCCGCGCCAGCTCGCGCAGCTTCTGGACCTGCTCCTCGGGGACCAGGACGTGGGTGGAGACGATGTCGGCGTCCGGGCCACGGACGTCGACAGACACTTCCGTGGCCGCCGGGGACGACGGCGCCTCGGGGCTCAGGGGACTGGCGCTTCCATCCTGCATCGGACTTCCTCCGGGCGTGGCTGCTACAGGCCGCTACCTGCCTGTCCGAGGCATTAGGCGGGCGGACAGGCACGCCGTCAAAAAATGCGCCGGAAGCCAGGCGGCCGAGCCACCCCGCACGCCGCGTTGACAGGTCCATGGGGGCGCTGCTACTTCGCCGCTTGCCTTAGGGGAGTAGTTCACGCCAGCGGCGCTGGCGGCGGGAAGCTCGACACACTGGCCGGAAACGGCCCGGGCCCCCACCTCGTGATGTTCGCGAGACGAACGAGACCTTCGGACAGGGATTGTCGTTTCTTCCTGGCCGAGGTCCGTCGTGCGCGCGTGCTGCCCTGGCGTCTCCCACGAGCCTGAACCCCGGCCCCGTCTTTGCGAGGGAGTCTGATGCTGGAAGCGCTCGTGGGTTCATTCGTGTTGGTGGCCGCCAGTGAGATGGGGGACAAGACGCAGCTGCTCGCGTTCTCCCTGGCCACGCGGTTTCGCAAGCCGTGGCATGTGCTGGCGGGCATCTTCGTCGCCACCGTCGCCAATCACGCGCTGGCGTCCAGCGTGGGCAGCTGGGTGTCCGCGCACGTTCCGGCGAAGTGGATGGCGTTGCTCCTGGCGGTGCTCTTCATTGGCTTCGGTTTGTGGACGCTCAAGCCGGACACGCTGGAGGACGATGGAGGCAAGCCGCCGCGCTTCGGGGCCTTCCTCACCACGGTGGTGCTCTTCTTCCTCGCGGAGATGGGGGACAAGACGCAGCTGGCCACCATGGCCGTGGCCGCGCGCTACCAGGCGCCGCTGACGGTGACGCTCGGCACCACGGCGGGGATGATGCTGTCGGACGGCCTGGCCGTGTTCCTGGGGGACCGGCTCGCGGGCCGGGTGCAGATGAGCTGGGTGCGCTGGGCCGCCGCCAGCCTCTTCTTCGTCTTCGGCGCCCTGTCGCTGTGGACGGCGCTTCGGATGTGACGGAGAAGTGCATTGCGCTTCAACCCGGGAAAAGCTCCCATGTGCGAGGTCTGGGATGACCCGGACCTTTCTTCAGGAGCTGGAATGCGTTCCCCCCTTCGTTTTTCCGCGATGATTCTGATGAGCGCCCTCCTGGGCGCGGGTTGCGACGGTGCCCAGCCGCAGGACCCGATGGCCGCCACCGAGGTGGTCCCCGAGACGGCGGAGGTGAAGCAGGGCGCCGTGGGTGACGTGCTGCTGCGCTGTGACGAGTTCCAGGGCGGCACGCACCTGGAGGTCGTCCAGACGGCGACCGGCTTCGAGGCCGCGTACGTCTCCGAGGAGTACGACCCCTGGGATTGCCGCTGCACGTACATGAAGCGTGAGGTGCTGGGGCAGTACCACCAGTGCCGCAAGTCCACGGTGGACCCGCGCATCATGAACTGCTTCCGCATCGAGCCGACGGGCACGACGGGCAAGGTGGTGCTGTCCACCACGCGCGTGCAGAAGACGCAGATGGTCATCGGCAGCAGCCAGACGGTGAACTACAGCGAGCTGAGCGTGGCGGCCATCAACCAGGACCCCGGCCAGACGCCGCGCCGCGACTACGTCTTCCCGCTGAACGACTGCCAGTAGGCCGTTCCTGGGCCGGGGCGTCGGTGGGCCCCGGCCCTTTTTCGCAGCGGGCGGCGATGATTCCGGGGGCGGTGGGGCGTCTGACTGGCAGGAACCCATTCCTTGGAGGTCATCGTGGCAACTCAGTCTCCCCCGCAGGACCCGGCACCGCGCGGTCCCCATGTCGTCGTGAGCCTGCCGACGCGGGACCTGGCGCGGTCCTTTCGCTTCTACCGAGAGGGGCTCGGCTTCCGCCTCGTCGTCGAGACGGCGGACGGCGCGATGCCCGAGCCCGTCCACTTCACGCTCAACGCGGGCGTCAGCCTGATGCTCATCCCCACCGGCGGGTTCGGCTGGGTGGCGGGGGGCAACACGGTCGCGGAGCAGGGCGTTTCGGAGTGCATCCTGAGCCTGTCCCTGGAGACGGAGGCGCAGGTGGACGCGCTCGTCGCCCGGGCGCGGGAGGCCGGGGCCGAGGTTGCCTCCGCGCCGGGCCAGAAGCCCTGGGGCTACTCGGGGACGTTCAAGGACCCCGACGGCCACGTGTGGATGCTGGAGAAGGTGGGCTGAAAAGAAAAACCCCGGTGTCACCGTGAAGGTGACGCCGGGGCAGTGGCCAGGGTCAGACTTGAACTGACTACCTGCGGATTATGAGACCGCCGCTCTAACCAGGTGAGCTACCTGGCCGTAAGTAGGCTACAACCTACGGCTTTTACTGCGGAACTTCGACTGCTTTCCTACCTGCTCGCCCGGTGTCCATGCAACAGCTTTGGCAACGGGGCGGGGCACTTCGCGCTTCGGGGCGGCTCTATACCACATGGCGGGCGGAGGGCAACGGGAACGAAGCGCTGGGGACAGGACGGTGTGCAAGGGGGACGGCTGACGAGGTCCGACGTCGGTCCTTGGTAGGGGGCGTGAGGCGCCTATGCCGCAGCCTGAGGCGCCTTTTCCTCATGCCCTGATGCAGTGTCAGTCTTCTCTGGAATTGAGTGAATTCGCTCCTCGGGATGGGGAGCGATGCCGCGGAGAAGGACATGACGCTGCGATGGGGAGCGGTGGTGCTGCTGATGCTGGTGGGCACGGGTTGTGCCTCCTCGCGGGTGGTGCGCCTGGACACCGGCGAGGGCCGGCCTGGCATCTACACACCACGCGCGGACGCTGAGCCCGTCGAGTTGGACGAGGAGGAGTTCGCGGAGGCAGTGCAGGAACTGGCTCGCACCGCGCCGACTTCTCCTCGGCCAAGGGAGGCGGCGTTGAGGCTCTTCGGCCTGGACGTGCCCCGCGCGTACTCCCCCGTGCGAGGACGCCTGGGCCTGGTCTCCATCGAAGATCCGCGACGGGGCCGTCTTCTTGTGGCCGAGGCGCCGAACGCAGAAACGGAGCTGGCGAGCGCCTACGGACGCTGGTGCCAGCGCCTGAAGGAGCCACGGGACTGCCTGCATCTGCTGGACGAGGGAGCCATCCTCGACGAGGAGGGCAGGCGCATCCTGGCCTTCCGGCTGGCCCTGGACTCGGTCTGGGCCGAAACGGCCGAGGCGCTGGGAGAGCTGACGGACAAGGAGTCGATGGTGACGATGCTCGCGACGACGGGCGCCATCTACTTCGGATTATGGCTGGTGCCCGAGCCGCTGCTTTCGAAGGGAATCGCCGCGACGCTGACGGTGGCGCTCATCGCCTACCTGGGGTGGGACACGGTGTGGAGCCTTGTCCAGGGCTGGAGGGTGCTGGCGAAGGAGGTGGAGGCGGCGACCACCTTCGATGAGCTTCAGGGCGCGGGAGAGAAGTACGGGAGGGTGATGGGGCAGAACGCGGCGCGGGCGTTCGTCATGCTCGCGATGGCGGCGCTGGGCAGCACGGCGCAGACGTTGTCGGCGCGGGTGCCCACGCTCCCCGGCTCCGCGCAAGCCTCGCTGGTGGGGGCGGGGCAGGGCGGCTTCCGGCTGGCGGCGGCGGGACAGGTCATCTCGGTGGCGGTGGCACCGGGAGGCGTCATCACCATCGGACTGGAGCCGGAGGCTGTCGCGGAGACGGCACGAGGCCCGCGCGCCGTGGCGTCCGAGCCGGTGGCGACCGCTGCCCACGAGCACCACATTGCGACGAACAAGTGGTGGGACTCCACCAACCTGGGTGGCCCGTGGTCACCCCATTTTCAGAAGCTCTTCGACCGGGCGGGCATGTCACTCAATGACGCGGCCAACAAGGTCCGCGTTCCGGGCCATAAGGGGCCTCATCCTCGTGAGTACCATGAAGCGATCTACGAGCGGCTGAGAGATGCGGTTGGAGGCTGCCGGCGCATCCAGCAATGTAGAGAGGCGCTCGTCGGAGAACTCAGGGTTCTGGCTGGGGAGATCGCCAAACCTGGCTCCCCTCTCAATGTTTTGGTTACTCGGAACTGACGCACAGGAAGACTCATGACGATGCGGTTCTTCAAGCTCTCCGATGACATGGAACTTCAGGGGCGCTGGCTCCTGGGAGACCCCACGGATTCACAGGGCCAGGAGGTTGATGACATCTGGCAGTTCACGAATGGCTGCCACGTCCAGGTGGAAGCGCGACTCAAGATCCCCATCTACCACCCAGGGAGCCCTCTCGATTATTCCCTGGCGGGGGTGGGTAGCTCCCCCATCGTTCACGAGAGGATCGCGAAAATCTTCGCGGAGCTGGCGCCTGATGACGTGCAGCTCATTCCAGTCGATGTTGCTGGCCAGCCCGAGCCGTATTGCCTCCTTGTCGCTACTCGACTCATCCGGTGCATCGACGACAACGCCTCGGAGCATGTGCAGTACTGGAAGCCAGAGGATGGGCGCCCGGAGAAGGTCGGGAAATACCGCGGTGTTTTGGGCATGCGCATCGACTCGGCGAAGGTGGGCGGCGCCAAGGTGTTCCGGACCTGGGGATGGAAGATCGCGCTCATTGTGTCTGAGGACATCAAGGAGGCGCTGGAGCGCGCGGGCGCCAGGGGCTGCCGGTTCAAGGAGGTCACCGGCCCGAGCGACATCAGTCCGGAGGAGCGCGAACGCAACCGGAAGCTCATGGCGCTGGCGGACCAGACAGACTCGGCCCGTAACGCCTTCTGGCGCACCCTGGGGAAGTTGGACGGAGAGGTCATCATCCCCATCGTCGTCGGTGGTAGCTGGCCCGCCCGGCGTCAGGTCTGGCGTGTCATCCACCGCCCGGAGGAACGGACCCTGCTGGTGACAGACGGGCTGTCGGATTTTTTCGTGGACCGCGTGGAGCCATCCGTAGGCTTCGGCCTGGAGCTGGCCCTGGAGACGAACGAACCGCTGGGAGACGTCGAGAAGAGCTGGCCCCTGCTGCTGCTGGAGCGGGTGGGGGACGAGCTCGCGGAACACGAAAGCGTGCGCGAGAAGGTGAAGGCGGGCTTCCTCTCCATGGAGGTCTCCGGCCAGGGCATGCCCGAGCCTCTGCTGACAAAGGAGGGCAGGGTGGGAGTGCTGCTTGGCATGGAGTCGAACACGCTCCCCCGGAACTTCACCATGCCAGCCGGGAAGGTGCGGCTTGTCACTCTCAAGGTACTGCTGCCCTCGGAGCTGGCCTTTCTCCTGGAGAAGGGGAAGGTGGGCCGTGACGAACTGCTGCGACGATTCAGCCTGCAGGGGCACGGACACCTGTCCTGCGTCAGGAGGAGCCCGGTGGTGTAGATGCTCGGCTGTGCCTGGCTCGGAGGATTTACGATTGGTGCGCAGGTCACCGCGTAGTCGTTCGGACTGGGAACGCCATCATCGGCCATGGTGGCGTCCCTTCGTCGGGCTCAGTGGGCATCGAACTCGCTGGCGGCTCGCATGCTCCTGATGGATGCCCATCATCAGGTGCGGGGGCTCATTCAGCAGCGGACGAAATCTTCCGCGCACGCTCGTTCAGGTCCCCCAGCACGCTCTCGATCTGCTCCAGCGCCGACCGCAAATCGTCGGCAATCTCCGCTGCGAGAACAGGCGGGTCCGGCAGCTTGGCCGAGTCCTCCAGGCTCTCGTCTTTCAACCAGAAGATGTCGAGGCTGCACTTGTCCCGCGCGACCAGTTCCTCGTAGGTGAACACGCGCCACCGGCCCTCGGGGTTCTGCTTCTCGCTCCAGAGCGGCTTGCGCCTGCTGCGGTTCTCCGGGTTGTAACAGGCGACGAACTCGTCGAGGTCGGCGCGTGCCATGCGCCGCGTTTTCAACGTGAAATCCTTGTTCGTGCGCAGGTCGTAAATCCAGAACTTCTTCGTCCAAGGCTCTTTCGCGCCAGGCTTGCGGTCGAAGAAGAGCACGTTTGCCTTCACGCCCTGGGCGTAGAAGATGCCCGTCGGAAGCCTGAGCAGCGTGTGGACCTCGCACTCCTGCAAGAGCTTGCGCCGAATTTTCTCGCCCGCTCCGCCTTCGAAGAGCACATTGTCGGGCACGACAACGGCGGCGCGCCCGTGGATCTTGAGCATCGACTTGACGTGCTGGACGAAGTTCAACTGCTTATTGCTTGTCGTCGTCCAGAAGTCGGGCCGGTTGTAGGTGATGCTCTCTTTGTCTGTCTCACCCTCGTCGTTGACGATGGTGATGCTCGACTTCTTTCCAAACGGTGGGTTCGTCAGCACCACGTCGACGTGGCTCGAAGGCTCGTTGCGCAGCGAGTCCTCACCGCCGTGGATCGGCGGCTTCCGCGTGTCATCGTCGGGACCGATACCGTGGAGGAAGAGGTTCATGGCGCATAGACGGGCCACACCGTCCACGAGTTCGGTGCCGCGTAGCGCCTCGTAGCGCAGGTGCTTCTTCTGTCCCTTGTCGAGCTTGTACTTCGTGGCGAGGTAGTGGTGCGTGTTGGCGGTCATCGCGGAGCGCGGGAATCTGGTCATCGATGCGGTCATCGCGGAGCGCGGAATTCGGGTCATCGGCAGGCGCGGGTACCGAGTCGAGTCAATGCAAGACGGCCTCGCTCCCGCCCCGGTTGCGGGGCGCAGAGCGAGGCCGGTGGGCAGCGGTGAGTAGCGGGGACGCTCAGCTCTTCTTGGCCTTGCGCTGCGCGCGTGACTCCTCGGCCATGCGCCTTCGGTAGCTGTCGCCCTCGATGCTGATGATGCTCGCGTGGTGGATGACGCGGTCAATGAGGGCGATGGCGCACGCGGCGTTGGGGAAGATGGTGGTCCACTCCGAAAACGGGAGGTTGGTCGTCAGGACAATCGGCTTCTTCTCATACCTGCGCGACACCACCTGGAAGAGGAGGTCGGCGTTCCTGGCGTCGTAGGAGAGGTAGCCAATCTCGTCGATGACGAGCAGCCCCGCCTGGGTGCAGTAGTGCTTCAAGCGCCTGTCGAGAGCCCGGGCGGAGTCCTGGCTTCCGAGGTCGAGCAGCAGCTGGGCGGCGGTGGTGAAGAGGACGGAGTGGCCAGCCTGCACCGCGTTGTAGGCGATGTTCTGGGCAATCATCGTCTTGCCCAGGCCCTGGGGCGCGACGAGGACGACGTTGGCGGGGCGGGCCATGAAGTCCAGCGCCAGGGCACTCTCGACGGCCGTCCTGTCAATGTGCTTGGGCCAGCCCCAGTCGAAGTCGGCCATCGTCCTGAGGGCGCCCAGCTTGCTGCGCGACAGCCGCCGCTCGACGCTGCGACGGGCCCTGTCCTTCGTCTCCTCCTCGGCGATGGCCTCCAGCAACTCCATGGGCCCCCACCTGCGCTTGCTGGCCAGGGCGATGAAGTCCTCGAGGGTGTCACTGGTGTGGTGCAGGCCCAGGGTGGTGAGGCGCTCTTTCAAGGGGCTCATGGCGCTTGCTCCGAGTCCCGCCCGAGGAGGACGTCGTAGGCGTTGAGGAGTGCTGGGGGACGCGCTGCTCGCGCACGCGCGGGTCATCCGGCAGCACGTGGGGCAATGGCGGAGGAGCGCCCTTTTTCCGGCTGCGCTGGTCGAGAATGTGGGCGACGGAGGCGGGGCCGAGTGCGCCGCGCGCGAGTGTCTCGGCGATGGCGGTGTCGGTTTCCGCGGAGCCGTACCTGTCGGCCAGCGCCAGCAGCTTCACGGTGTGGTTTCCGAGGTTGTCGCCGCGGTTTGCGAGGGCCTGGAGGAGTTGCTCGGCGCGGGGGCAACGGGCGAGCAGCAAGTCCCTGCCGCGCAACTCGTGGGCGTGGGCCTTGCGTCTGGCCAGGGCGGCCAGGTGGCTTGAGTCCTCGACGACGGCGCCCTTGTCCCAGCTGCGCACGTGCGAGGCGACTTCCTCGGCGCCGTCGAGGAGGCGCACCCTGGTGGGGGAGGCCACCAGCGTGAGGGGCCGGCGCACCAGGCCGTCGGGAATGGAGTAGTCGTTGCCGTCGAAGCGCACGTAGGGCGTCTTGCCGGAGGAGACGGGGCGCAGCACGTCGGTGGGCAGCGGGTGCGCGGGCAAGGGCAGCAGCAGGGGGCGCTCGGCTTCCAACGCCTGCGCCACCGTGCGGCCCGAGGCGTCGCCGGGCACCCGGCGCTGGTGGGCTACCTCCTCCACCCAGCGCTGAAGCTGGCGGTTGACGTCGTCGAGGCCGTGGAAGGTGCGCGCGGCGAAGAAGGAGTCGCGCAGGTAGCGGATGGTGCGCTCCACCTTGCCCTTCTCATTGCCGCGGTAGGGGGCGCAGGGCTTGGGCGCGAAGTGGTAGTGGCCGGCGGCCTCCAGCACGCGTGGGTGGAAGCGGATGGCGTCTCCGGCCCGCTCCAGCACGACGGACTTCAGGTTGTCGTAGAGGAGGCTGCGCGGCACGCCGCCCAGCGCTTCAAAGGCCTGGACGTGCCCCTGGAGGAAGCACTCCATGGTTTGGCCCAGGAAGAAGCGCGCGTACATGGCGCGCGAGTGGCCCAGCACCAGGACGAAGCAGGAGAGTGTCCGGGTGGCCCGCCCCACCTGCACCTTGCCGAAGCTGCCCCAGTCCACCTGGGCTTCTTCGCCCGGCAGCGTGGTGCGGCGCAGGAAGGCCTCGGCTTGAGGCCCCGGACGCACCCGCCGCACGTAGCGCTTCACCTGCTCGTAGCCGCCCGGGTAGCCACGGGCCTTTACCATGTGGAAGAGGCGCGTGGCCCTCAGCCGCGGGTGGGCCTTGAGGGTGCCGTCAATGAAGGCCGTGTAGGGGCCCAGCACCGTGGGCTTCGCCGTGCTGCTGTCGGCGCTGGCTACTGGCGCGTCCTCCAGGGCCGCCTCCACCGTGTCGTGGTGCAGCCCCAACTGCGTGGCGATGGTGCCCACCGGCCAGCCCTCCGCGTGGTGCAGTTGGCGAATCCGGGCGCGTACCTCGAGGCCAATCATCCTCGCACCTCCTCACCCGGCGCAGCGCCGCCAGCGCGGGCCCAGTCGGGTGCGCGCCAGGGTGGTGTGACGGAGGAAGGGGTGGCGCGTCCGCAGGACGTGCAGGCAGGAAGGGACGGTGGTGCATACCCAGGGGCCTCGCTGCGCTCGGCTCCGCGGCCACCTGCGTGGTGGCCTGGGCCGGCGCGGGCGACACCGTCACCTCCAGGGCCCCTGGCGGGGAGACTGATGCGTCACTTTCTGTCGCCGCCCCGGTACGCGGCCTGGCGCTCCGCATGCGCATGCCGGCCGTCTCGGGTGCGCTGGTAGCGCCGCCCGGCCGCACGCACCGACTCCGCGCGCGCCACCCTCCCGCACCGACGCCCGCAGTAGCGCTGCCCCCTGTCGCACCGGCTGCACAGCTGAAACAGCCGCCGGCACTCCGGCCGCCCGCACACCACCAGACGCAACGACTCCACGCGCACCTTCCCGTGCGCGCGCCGGCTTCTGGCGCCCCGCCCCGAAAGTGCGCTAACCCTCCCTTACCGGCTCGCCCCTCTCGCACACCAGGGCGCGCCCCCAGGAAGGCCCTCCAGGTGTCGCTGGTGGGCCTTCTGTCTTTCTGGACACGCGCTGCCCTGGACTCCACCGGCGCGCCTCCCACTCCTCAACTTTTCGGCCGCTCCCTGCGCTGCCTCTGGCCACAAAGCTCGTGAACGCCTGGCCGTTCATGACCAGAAATCCGCGCTTCCTGGTGACCATCAACAGTGCGCTGAGAGCAGGAAGCCACCGGTGCCACAAGCCGGGTCGGCGATGATTTCGCCTGGCTGCGGCTGGATGCAGTCCACGATGGCGTCGATTAGCGGACGCGGGGTGAAGTACTGGCCTGCGCCACCCTTCACGTCCTGTGCGTTGCGTTCGAGGAGGCCCTCGTAGGCGTCGCCCTTCACATCGACGGTCATCTCCAACCACGACTCGTTGCCGATGAGATCGACGACGAGCTTGCGGAGCTTCGCCGGGTCTTGGATCTTGTTCTGCGACTTCCTGAAGATGAGGCCGAGCATCCCGCCCTGCTCGCCGAGCTTCTTCAGAGTGTCGCGGTAGTGCTGCTCCAACTTCACGCCTTCCATCTTCGGGTTGGCGAGATCTTCCCAGCGGTAGCTCTTCGGGACGGGCTGCATCTCGCCCGTGAGCTTGGCCCGCTCGTCGGCCATCTTCAGGAAGAGCAGAAAGGTCAACTGCTCCAGGTAGTCATGGTACGACAGGCCGTCGTCGCGCAGAACCTGGCAGTAGCTCCACAGCTTCTTGACGATACGCTCGCTCTGGTCACTCATGATACAGCCTTCGCCTTGCGATCTCGGGACTTCTTGATGGTAAGGGTGATTGCGCGCTCGGCTTCGATACTGGCGAGGATCTTCTCGGCGGGATCGTCGCCGGGGTCCTGATCGACGAGTTTGCCTTCAAACGCCCATTTCAGAACTGATTGGCGGAGGCGCACTGCGCGATGTGCGTTGCCCTCAGCGGTCACACTGACCTCGTCACTCACCGACACCAAACGCTGAATTTCATCAATGATCCGCCCTTGCTCGGCAATCGGGGGAAGCGGGAGAGGAAGCCCTTCGATGGTGGGCGCATTCAAGTTTGGTCGGCCGACTCCTTTTCCATTACCGATTAGGTCGGCCTGGGCACTCGGGCTTTTGAGGAAATAGAAGCAGTACCAGACGACCGTAAGTGGCGTGGCGAGCCGATATTGAATCAGGTATGCGCCTGGAATTGCCCGAACGTCATCGTCGAGAACCGCTAGCGTTCCGAGACTGCCTGTTCGGGTGATGAGGAGGTCGCCTCGAAGTGCCGCATACTTTTCATATTCTTCGGGCGCGAGCTTGAGGCGAGGAGGCGTGGCCAAGTTCACTCGTCCACCCTCCGAAATGTCCGACGTGCGAAGGACCAGAATTCCATCGTCGGTGTAGTCGTCGCTAGAAAAGCGTGGACCATACAAGGAGAACTCTTTGAGCTGCCCAAGATTTGTCCAACACCACCCCTCCGGCAGTTCCGGCAGCTTGCTTGTATCCGGCGGCGCCGGCTCCTCGTACTTCGCCTTCCACTTGCCGTCTTTCGGCGTTTTCCCGGCCTTTTTCAGCCGGGCCAACTCCTCCTCCTCCCAGCGGCGGCGGCGCTCTTTGAGGATGCCGTCCAGGAGTACCTGCGCTGGCTCGTAGTCGCGCCTCTCTTGCCGGGCGATCTCCGCCTCGGTTGGAACCAAACGACCCTCTATCGCGGCTTTTAGGACTGACGCGCGGTACGCCTTCAGCTTGGCCTGGACTCGCGTGAGGTTCGCGACGGCGGCATCAAGGCGAGAAAGGAAACTATCGACCGCATCGACGATGCGCTGCTGCTCGTTCGTTGGTGGCAGCGGAAGTTGCTGCTCTTCCAGGAACTGAATCGGCACGCGGAGCTGTCCCGCCGTACCAGTCATCCTCGCCCGTGCTTGGCGACGAAAGCTTTCTTGCAGGATGTAGTGAAGGACAAATCGCCCCCCGACTCCTTCGCGTGGTCGTAAAACGTGGAATTCTGTCGTCCCTGCACCGATTTTGCCAATCGTAACCGTTCACCGGCTGGTGCCTGCTTGAAGAGACATCGGGGCAGCGGACGGTGGGCGGGACGGCGCTCGACGGTGTTGGCCGCGGCGTGACACACCGCCACTCGTGGCGGAACTCGACCCCCGGGACGCGCGGATTGCGAAGCTGGAGGCGCTGCTGGAAGCGGCGCTGGGGCGCATCGCGCACCTGGAGGAGGAGAATCGGCGGTTGCGCGAGGAGAACCGGCAGCTGCGCGAGGAGAACCGGCAGCTGCGCGAGGAGAACCGGCAGTTGAAGGAGCGGCTGAATCTCAATTCGAGCAACTCCTCGAAGCCCCCCTCCGCGGACGCCCCCGGCACGCCGCGCCCGCTGAAGAAGCCCACGGGCCGCCGCCCCGGTGGTCAGCCAGGGCACAAGAAACATGAGCGAAGTCTCCTGCCGCCCGAAGCCGTGCAGCACGTCGTCGAGTTGGTGCCCAAGGAGTGCCAAGGCTGCGGGCACCGGTTGGAGGGCAGAGACTGCGAGCCGCGCCGCCACCAGGTAGTGGAAGTGCCGCCGTTGTCGGCCGTCGTCACCGAGTACCGCAGCCACGCCCTGGAGTGCCGCGCGTGCGGCACGCTGACGCGCCAGCCGGTGCCGGCGCACGCCCGCAGCGCTTTCGGAGACAGGCTGGGGGCGCTGGCCAGTCTGCTGGTAGGCAAGTACCGGCTGTCCAAACGACTGGTGAAGGATGCCCTCTCGGACATGGTAGGCGTGGACTTGTCGGTGGGCAGCGTGGTGAATCTCGAAGGGGAGATGACGGACGCATTGGCCCCAGCGGTGGCCGAGGCCCTCGCATATGTGCAGGCGGCCGACGAGGCCCACGCGGACGAGACGGGATGGGTGGAGGGGCGCAAGGATGGCCGGGGCCATCGTGCCTGGTTGTGGGTGGTCGCCACGGCCTTGGTGGTGGTGTTCCACATCGCGCGGAGTCGTGGCGGCAAGGTGGCCCAAGCCCTGCTGGGGGAGGGCTTCCTGGGCTTCCTCACCACGGACAGGTGGGCCGGGTATGACTGGTATGACAAGGGCCTGCGCCAACTCTGCTGGAGCCATTTAACGCGCGACTTTCAAGGCTTCATCGACCGCGGAGGCGAAGGCTGCCGCATTGGCGAGCGGTTGATGCGCGAGCGCCACCGCTTCTTCAAGTGGTGGCACCGGGTGCGCGATGGGACGCTGGCTCGAGAAGACTTCGAGCAGCGGATGAAGAAGGTACGACGCACGGTGGGCCGACTGCTGCGTGAGGCCGAGGTACGCGCGGAGAAGAAGACGGCGGGCATGGCACGAGAAATCCTCAAACTGGAGGAGTGCCTCTGGACCTTTGTCGACGTGCCCGACATCGAGCCGACGAACAACTTCGGCGAGCAGTGCATCCGCCACGCCGTCATGTACCGCAAGACGTCATTCGGGACGCAAGGCCCCGAGGGCAGCTGCTTCGTCGAGCGCATCTTCACCGCCGTCACCACGCTCAAACTGCAAGAGCGGGGCGTACTGGACTTCCTCACGGACACGCTGCGCACGCACCGCCGGAGCCTGCCGCCTCCCTCGCTGCTTCCCCTTGCGGAAGTCCCTCAGCCCGCGCACGCAGCATGAGTCGGTGAACGGTTACTGCCAATCAAGCCGTGTGCGAACGCAGCCTTGCCATTCTCCATACTCGGGGTGATCTTCGCCATCACCACGTCGCCCTCTTGGAACCGCGTATACCCCCTACGGACTTCGGACCACTGCTTGGCGACTGTCACATCCATGCGCCCCGTCATCTCCTCGACGGCAGCCATGGGAACGAACGAGACGAGAGCAGCGTCGGGAGGCACTTTGCTTGGGTTCGGCGGATTTATCTCGGCAACTTTAGAAAGCAGCGCCACGGCCCAGTTGCTCGGCAGATGCTTCGTCATGCCGCCAGCGCCTCGTTCAACTCACGCACAACAGCGTGCAGGTCCTTGCCGAACACCTTGCTCGCCCGTGCAAGGCCCCCCTCAGACGTGAAGGGGCTTAGATCGAAGTCATCGATCTCGACCTCCAGGCTCGTGGAGATGTGGTCCCTCATCATCTCCAACCATTTTCGTTGTTCATCGGTGAAATCCCTGTTCTTGTTCATCTGCTGTGCCAACCAGTTCTCGAATCGTGCTTGTACGCGCTCTGCATGCGGTACCAGTTCTCCGTCCTGGTGCAGCGCGAAGCGCACGAGGCTGACCACGTCGGTGAGAAGCCGCCCGGCCGAAGCGCCCCGAACCTTCGACTTCTCCAGGGTCTCGTAGGCCCGCCACAGCGCTTCGGGCGTCCATGACCTCGGCGGCGACGAGATGGCGCCTGCGAGGGCCTCGATGTCCTTGTACTTCAGCCGCCTTTTGTGGGGCACCGAGTAGAAGAACTGCAGGGCCCCGATCTCGTCCTTGTGCTCTCTCAGAAACTGCTCGAAGGACTGAACCAGTGCCTGTGCTCGTTCCTTCGCCTCGGCGCTGTATCCGGTCTGCTCCTCGATGAGGGCGTCAACGCTGACCTCATCAACGACCTGCTCGAACTTCTGGCGGAGCTCGATGAGCACCTTCCTCAGAGCGGGCATCCCCATGAGCGGCTTCGTGGCCGCGAGTTTGAGCGGCTTGGCCGCCTGCTTCACCTGCTCGTCGGTCGGTTCGGCGCCCAGTGAAAGGTGGAAGATCTTGCGGACCGCCTCGTCCTGCACGTCGGGGTCCACCGCATGCAAAAGCCCTGAGGCGATCTCCGGCAGCGTCATGCCCCCGGTGACCTCGGCGATGCGCTGCTTGTCCTCGGGGCCGCACTGTTTGTCGATCCGCGCGATGCGGCCCGCGAGCGACGAGAGGTAGTCGTCATTGGTACCGCCCGAGGCGACGTGTTCCAGCAGGGCCTTCAGCGAGACGCTCGGGTGCTTCTCCAGCGGCTTCGTATCGGCGAGCTTCGCCTCGCAGACGCCCACGCAGTCGATGATGAGGAAGTGGGTCTTCGCTTTGGCATCCGGAGTGACGGCCCGAAGCTCGTCGGTGTCGATCACGCGGACGCCGCGCCCCTTCATCTGCTCGAACAGCACCCTCGACTTCACCGTGCGCATGAAAATCACGATCTCGACCGGCTTGATGTCGGTGCCAGTGGCGATGAGATCGACGGTGACGGCGACGCGCGGGTAGTAACTGTTACGGAAGCTCTGGATGAGGTCTGCGGGCTTGCTCCCCGTCACCTTGTACGTGATCTTCGACGCGAACTCGTTCCCCTTGCCAAACTCCTCGCGCACGATGCGGACGATGTCCTCGGCGTGGCTGTCGTCCTTCGCGAAGATCAGCGTCTTCGGCACCTCTTTCCGGTCGGGGAACGTCTCCTTGAGGACCTTGTCCCGGAAGGTGCGGATGATGAGCCGGATCTGGTCGGTGGCGACGACGTTCTTGTCGAGGTCGCTGCCGGTGTACCTCACATCCTCGTCAGGAGCCTCCCAGCGGACCTTGCGCGTGAGCCGGTCGCGGTAGCCGAGCATGACGCCCGGGCTCGCCTCCACCGTCGAGCCCTGCGCCGTGATCTTCGTGCGGATCTTGTAGACGTCGAAGTTGACGTTCGCGCCGTCGGCCACCGCTTGCTCATGCGGGTACTCCATGACGACGTTCCCTTGGAAGAACCCGTAGGTGTGCTTGGCCGGAGTGGCGGTGAGCCCGAGGAGGTAGGCGTCGAAGTATTCGAGCACCTGCCGCCACAGCGAGTAGATGCTCCGGTGGCACTCATCGATGAAGATGACGTCGAAGAACTCGGGCGGAATGGCCTTGTTGTAGACGACCGGAAGCGGTTCCTTCGCCGATATGCTGTCGCTGTCAAAGCTGGTGTGCGCCTCCTGCTCGGGCTCGAAGTCGGGCTCGCCCTTCAAGATCGAGTAGAGACGCTGGATCGTCGAGATGACGACCTTGCTCGACGAGCCGATGGTGTTCGACGTGAGCCGCTGGACGCCGTACAGCTCCGTGAACTTTCGGTTGTCATCGGGCGTTCGAAAGCTCTGGAATTCCTTCTCCGCCTGTTCGCCGAGATTCGCTCGATCGACGAGGAAGAGCACGCGCCGGGCACCGCCGAACTTGCTCAAGCGATAGAGCGTGGTGACTGCGAGGAGCGTCTTGCCGCTGCCCGTCGCCATCTGGATGAGCGAGCGGGGCCGGTCGTCGAAGAGGCTCTTCTCGATGCTGGTGACGGCCTTCACCTTGTTCGGCCACATGCCGGGCAGGTCGACCGGGGGCATCGCCCGCAGACGAGCTCGGAGGGTCGAAGGCCTGGTGTCGTCCGCCTTCGTATAGAAGCCCCCCGACCGCTTCAGCCATTCATCCAGCGTATCGGCCGACAGCCACTCCCGGATGGTCTCGGGCCGGTGGAACGTGAAGACCTCCCGCGTGCGCGGTAGCGGGTCCAAGTGGTTGATGAACGCCGTCTCTTCGCCCGTCGAGATGTAGGCGAAGGGCAACGGCTTGTGGGGGGCATCCAACGTCAGGGGCAGCCCATCCACGTACTTCTTCGCCTGGACCTCGACGTTGCGGACGGGAACTCCGGCGGGCTTCGCCTCGCACACCCCGACGGCCCTGCCATCCACGAAGAGGAGGTAGTCGGCGTAGCCATGGCCCTTTTCGAGCTTGAACTCCCGCACCGCGACGGCCGGAACGGTGAGGTTCATCTCGTCGCGGTCCTGGACCGTCCACCCTGCCTCTTCGAGCAGTGCGTCGATCTTCTCCCGCGCCTTGGCCTCGGGGGCGTTCTTGCTTCCTGCTGGCGACACTGGGGGCCCGAGTATATGCGAAGAACGGGAGTGTTGCGCGACGGCTGGTGCAGGGAGAGTCGGTGGAGAAAGCTGGGGCCAGCATGACCGCGGGCCGCGCCGGTTCGCTCGGGCGTGAGGGGCCTGGGGAGGGAGGCTCAGCGTCCCGAGTGGGGCGCGGATGCTTCCGCCATGGCGCATATTCCGAGGCCCGGGTGGGGGTTGCCTTTGGGCATGCGGGCCACTGCACAACTGGGGAGGTAGCTAGAATTCTGGGGCGTCGAAATAACCTGATAGGTTGTTCCCGAGGTGAGCTGCTGGATGCCCCTGCACGCGGAGAACTTTCAGGTGAACCCGGAGTCGCTGGGCCCCGGTACGGAGGTGGGCTCCTGGCGCGTGGTGGAGCGGCTGGGCGTGGGGGGCTTCGGCGCCGTGTACCGCGTGGAGGACCTGGCCCGTCCCGGCGAGTTCTACGCGCTGAAGCTGGCGCTGCGTCCCGGGGATGCGCGGGCCGAGCGTGAAGTCACGCTGTTGATGGTGAAGGCGGTGCACCCCAACGTCGTGCGTTTTCACGCCTGCGGCCGATGGCCTCACCCGCGGACGGGCTCGCTCTACTTCGTCATGGACTGGGTAGACGGCTGGCCGCTGGACACCTGGGCCGAAGAGGTGAACCCGACCTTTCGTGAGCTGGCGCAGGCCGCCGGCAAGCTGGCCCTGGCCTTTCATGCGCTGCACGGGGCGGGGGTGCGGCACCGCGACGTGAAGCCCGTGCACCTCCTCATCCGGAGAGCGGATAGAGAGCCGGTGCTCATCGATTTCGGCATCGGGGACTACGTGGGCGCGGCAACCATCACCGAGCAGCCGGTGCCACCGGGCACGTTGCACCTGCGCAGCCCCGAGTCGCTGCGTTTCCACCGGGCGAATCACGGCCGACCGGGAGCACGGTACGAGTACCAGCCCACCGACGACCTGTACGCCCTGGGCGTCAGCCTGTTCCGGGTGCTGACAGGGCACTACCCGTTCCCGCCGCACTTGCCACCCGACATGCTTTATCTGGCCATCGAGGGACAGACGCCACCAGCGCCAGCGGACTTCAACCGGCGCACGCCCCGAGCGCTCAGCGACATCATCATGCGGCTGTTGGCGAAGAAGCCGCAGGCGCGCTACGCAACCGGGGCGGAGTTGCACGCGGCGCTTATGTCGGCGGTGAGCTTCGGCAACCCTGCGGCGTGGGAGGCCAGCCTCTTCGAGTGGGAGGATGCTGCGGGAACCGAGTCTCCGTCCGGCGACGACGCGCGGCAACGCATCCGCCGACCCGAGTGGCCCACGAGTTCCTCGACGCCGCCCGCGCCAAGGCTGGTGATCGCCCCGTCGTTGCCTTTCGCTCGGCGACTGGCTCGGGGGGATGTGAAGGCGTCCGAGCAGGAGCCGCCGCCAGTAGCGCCTCCACGGCAACAGCGGCTGCGCTCACGGGTGCCTGTGGTTCCCGTGCTGTTCGTGGTGGTCGTGGGCTTGGCAGCCTTGGGTGCGTGGCTGCTGGAATTCGGGCCTGTATCCAGTGCAAAGGGATCCGCGCCGCTGTCCGACGTGGTGCCGCCCCCTGCGCCTTTCCGTGAAGTAGCGCCCAAGGAGGCGCTGCCGGAAGCTGTTCCTGTCACAGCTCCGCCCATGGTGGAGGCAATCGCTGTGGCCGCCGCGCGTGCCGCGACGCTGACGAAAGAGGATGCACCCGTGATGAAGGAGTCGAAGCCGCATGCCAGCGCGTTGAAGAAGTCAGGGATGAAGGCCATGGGCGTGGCGGGCGCTTGTCTCAATCTCGCGTGTTCCGGCCCCCAGGTGCGTCCTGCTCCGCCGCCGGAAGACTGCCCGCCCGGGGCCGACGAAGCGATGAAGGAACTGGGCATCAGATTGGGGGATGCGCAGGTCTTCGTCTTCGACGTCATCAAAGGCGAGCCCCACGTCATCACCGTGCGCGAGGGGAACGCCATCGTGCGGCTCGGGGATGAGTGGAAGGGGCTCCGGGGCGGGGGACTGCTCTACGGCAAGCTCCACCTCGCCGACCGCGTATATGGCCGCTTCACCTGGCTGCGGGTGAACAAGGGCCGCACCTATCCGGTCTGCATCGAACTGCTCAGCGGCGACAGAAAGCACGGTCTGGAGCGGAAGCCTGGAAGTGATGCCGACTCCGCCATCATCTGGACGACCGGGCGTGCGAATCCCGTGGATCGCTTCGAGTGAGGGGGGGCCATGTCCGCTGCTTCTTTCGCCGCGCTGGTGGCGCTCACCTTGCTGCTGGGAATGAACGCCAGCGCAGCGGTGCCTCCCGCTTCATGGAATGCAGGCGTGCGGCAGCTTGAGCTTCCGGCGGAGCCCACCGGTGACGAGCCCGAGGTGCACATCAGCCCGGGGCTCTCCACCACGCTGGCGTTTGACGCGGAGTTGCTGCGGGACAAGGAGGGCAAGGACACGGTAGCGCTGGAGAAGCGGGAGTCATTTGTCCTCGTGGACGCTGGCCAGGCCACGCTTCGGCTCCTCCCCTCGGACACCCTGAAGAGCGGAGCGCGGCTGCGGCTCATGGTGCGCTTCAAGGACGGTGCGGCCCCCGCGGCTGCGGCCTTCACCCTCGTGGTGCATCCGGCCCGTGCGGAGCGGCTGCTGGAGGTGTCCCGCGCCACGCGCACCACCGCGTCCTACCAGCGGGAGGCGAAGGAGGCGAAGGTGGAGGCCCAACGGTGCCATGAAGAGCTGGAACGGGAGCGTGCTGAGCGAGGAGGACCGGGAGGGCTCGTCGGACTCATCGCCGCCGGGCAGATGAACAACACAGGGGTCGTGACCCGCTGGCTCATCGAGGCCGTCACGAAATCCCCCGGAAACGCACTGGTGACGCTGGAGGTCTACAGCTACCGGGCCGCTGGACGGGTGGCGGTGGAGTTGGTGATGGAGAACCCGCGAGGCGAGCAGCCATGGTCAGCCGAGGGCGCGATGCTGACGGACAGGACGGGCATGGAGTTGAAGGTCCTGCCGGTTTGGCAGCGAGGCTTTGTTGAAACGGACAAGAAGCGGCAGCACATCGTGGTGGAGGCGCTGGCGACGCGAGAGGAGGCCCAGGGCCCCTTCACGCTCAAGCTGTGGGAGGCGGGCAGGGGACGCACCGTCAGCCTTTCGGGCATTACGTTTCCGTAACACCGCCTGATGCCTTCGAGGAACCTCCTCCCTCAAGTCCTCTCCGAACCAGCTACATTGAAGTGGAGGCCGTAGTGAGGCTGACGGATTCCAAGATGCTGCGCTGGGGAGCGGTGGTGCTGCTGATGCTGGTGGGCACGGGCTGTGCCACCTCGCGGGTGGTGCGCCTGGACACGGGCGAGGGCCGGCCCAGCATCTACACGCCACGCGCGGACGCTGAGCCCGTCGAGTTGGACGAGGAGGAGTTCGCGGAGGCAGTGCAGGAGCTGGCTCGCACCGCGCCGATGCCCACTCGGCCAAGGGAGGCGGCGTTGAGGCTCTTCGGCCTGGACGTGCCGCGCGCGTACTCCCCGGTGCGAGGGCGGCTGGGACTGGTCTCCGTCGAAGAGCCGCGACGGGGCCGTCTTCGTGTGACGGAGGAGCCGAACGCAGAAACGGAGTTGGCGAACGCCTACGGACGCTGGTGCCAGCGCCTGAAGGAACCACGGGACTGCCTGCATCTGCTGGACGAGGACGTCATCCTGGACGAGGAGGGCAAGCGCATCCTGGCCTTCCGGCTGGCCCTGGATTCGGTCTGGGACGAAACGGCCGAGGCGCTGGGGGAACTGACGGACAAGGAGTCGATGGTGACGATGCTCGCGACAACGGGAGCCATCTACTTCGGACTATGGCTGGTGCCCGAGCCGCTGCTTTCGAAGGGAATCGCCGCGACGCTGACGGTGGCGCTCATTGCCTACCTGGGGTGGGACACGGTGTGGAGCCTTGTCCAGGGCTGGAGGGTGCTGGCGAAGGAGGTGGAGGCGGCGACCACCTTCGATGGGCTTCAAGGCGCGGGAGAGAAGTACGGAAGGGTGATGGGGCAGAACGCGGCGCGGGCGTTCGTCATGCTCGCGATGGCGGCGCTGGGCAGCACGGCGCAGACGTTGTCGGCGCGGGTGCCCACACTCCCCGGCTCGGCGCAAGCCTCACTGGTGGGGGCGGGGCAGGGTGGCTTCCGGCTGGCGGCGGCGGGACAGGTCACCTCGGTGGCGGTGGCACCGGGAGGCGTCATCACCATCGGACTGGAGCCGGAGGCTGTCGCGGAGACGGCACGAGGCCCGAGCGCCGTGGCGTCCGAGCCGGTGGCGACCGCTGCCCACGAGCACCACATCGCGACGAACAAGTGGTGGGACTCCACCAACCTGGGTGGCCCGTGGTCACCCCATTTTCAGAAGCTCTTCGACCGGGCGGGCATGTCACTCAATGACGCTGCCAACAAAGTCCGCGTGCCGGGCCACAAGGGGCCTCACCCGGTGGAGTACCATCGAGAGGTCTTCCGCCGACTGCAGTTGGCTACGAGGCGCTGCAGGAGCATCCAGCAGTGTCGTGAAAGTTTGACGGCGGAACTGAGGGATTTGGCTGTGCAGGTCTCCAAGCCGGGTACCGAACTCAACAAGCTGGTGACGCGGGCGAAGTGAGGCGAGGAAGAACTCATGGCGAAGCGATTTTTTGACCTGGCTGATGACATGGAGCTCCAGGGGCGCTGGCTGCTGGGAGACCCCATGACCTCACAGGGACAGGAGGTGGACGACCCGTGGCAGTTCACGGATGGCTGCCCTGTCCAGGTTGAAGCGCGACTCAAGATCCCCATCGACCATCCCGGACGCCCCTTGGATTTTTCCCTCGCGGGCGTGGGTGTCACCCCTATTGTTCACAAGGGGGTTGCGCATATCTTCGCGGAGCTGGCGCCAGACGACGTGCAGCTCTTTCCCGTCGACGTTGCCGGACAGGCCGAGCCGTACTTCATCCTCGTCGCGACTCGGCTCATCCGGTGCATCGACGACAATACTTCAGCGGAGGTGCGGTACTGGAAGCCGGAGGATGGGCGCCCGGAGAAGGTCGGGGAATACCGCGGTGTGTCTGGAATGCGCATCGACCCGGCGAAGGTGGGCGGCGCGAAGGTGTTCCGAACCTGGGGGTGGAGCATCGCGCTCATCGTGTCCGAGGACATCAAGGAGGCACTGGAACGCGCGGGCGTCACGGGCTGCTATTTCAAAGAAGTCACCGGCCCGAGCGCCATCAGTCAGGAGGAGCGCGAACGCAACCGGAAGCTCCTTGCGCTTCGGGATGAAACGGACGCGGCCCGCAGCGCCTTCTGGCGCTCCCTGGGGAAGCTGGACGAGGAGGTCATCATCCCCATTGTCGTGGGTGGTAATTGGCCTGCCCGGCGCCAGGTCTGGCGTGTCATCCACCGCCCCGAGGGGCGGACTCTCTTGGTGACGGACGGGCTGTCAGACTTCTTCGTGGATCAGGTGGCGCCGTCCGTGGGCTTCGGCCTGGAGCTGGCCCTGGAGACGAACGAGCCGCTTGGAGACGTCTATAAGAGCTGGCCCCTGCTGCTGCTGGAGCGGGTGGGGGACGAGCTCGCGGAACACGAAAGCGTGCGCGAGAAGGTGAAGGCGGGCTTCCTCTCCATGGAGGTCTCCGGCCAGGGCATGCCTGAGCCGCTGCTGACAAAGGAGGGCAGGGTGGGGGTGTTGCTGGGCATGGAATCGAGCATGCTTCCCGGGAGCTTCGCCATGCCGGCAGGAGAGGTGCGACTGGTCACAGTCAAAGTGCTGCTGCCCGTGGAGCTGGCGTACCTGCTGGAGAACGGGAAGCACGGTCGTGACGAGCTGCTGCGGCGCTTCGTCGAGGAAGGTCAGGAGCACCTGTCTCGCGCCTGGCGCCAGCCCGTGGTGTGACAGCTTCCCGTGCCCAGCAGACAGGTCGCGGAGCTCGGGCAGGACACTTCGTGCCTTCCCTCTTCCTCGTGCGCGCCGCGACGCCCCGCACCGACGTCTTTCTGACGGCTGGGCAGCGTCCGGCTGGGAATGAGTTGTCACCGCGCCCAGGTCACCGGATTCTGCCCGTTCCGCGCGGAGGCCCCTTCCATGTCAGGGCAGTTGGATGTCTGGCCGCTCACAGTCGCGGCGCTCCTGTCGCTGTCATCTCCGGCGCGAGCAGCCCCACCGGGAGCGGCCCGGGACGCATCGGAATCCACCACCCGCCCTGACAAGGGGCCCGCGCCCGACGGCCCACCGGACGAGGTGTATCGCCCCACCACGTCGGGCCCACTCATCGCCTACACCGCGCCCATCACCGCGCCGGGGCGGATGACGGCCCAGCCTTTGTTGAGCCTCGAGTCCATCCGAGGGGAGTTCGACGAGCGCGGGCGCTATCAATCCTTGGAGCAGGGGGCGTCACAGCACCGGGCGGCCGTGCAGCTCTTCCTGGAATATGGGCTGTCCACCCGGTTCGCCATCGGGGCGGAGCTGGAGTGGCGGCACCAGCGGCGCCGCGAAGACGCACAGAGGGCGGCGTCCTCCGGTCTGTCGGATACCCAGCTCTTCGCCCGCGCGGTGCTGCTCAAGGAAACGGTGGGGGGACTCCCCGAGCTGACGCTGCTGGGCCTGGTGAAGCTCCCCACCGGGCGGGCCGTGAGCGCGGACGCGGCGTTGCTGGACACCGATGTCCGCGGAACGGGCAGCACCGACCTGATGTTGGGCGTTGACCTGACCCGGGGAATCCGTCCCGTCCTTCTTCACCTGCAGGTGACCTGGTCCCATCCGCTCCCAACCCAGGTGGGTGGAGTCTCCATCTCCGCGGGTGACTCCGTGGCGTGGAGCCTCGCTGGCGAGTGGCCCCTGCTGCGAGGTGCGCTCGTCCTGATGCTGGAGGTGAGCGGCCTCCACCAGGGACCCCCGCGCCTGGACGGCCTGGAGATTCGGGACGTCTCCACGTCGGAAGTCACGCTCGGTGCTGGCGTGGAGTTCATCGCCAGCGAGGACGTGCAGCTCCTCGTGGGCTATCAGCGCCTGCAATGGGGCCGCGACGTCAGCGCCCAGGATGCATGGGTGATGTCGCTGGTTCCGGTGCTCTTCTGAAGCGAAGGTCGCCCCCGGCTTGTAGGGGCCCCGCGAACGGTATGTGATGGCGGGGTGAGCCTTCCCGCCGAGCAGCTCTCTGCCGACACGTCAGCCCCGATGAGCCCTTCGCCCGTCACGCCGGTCGCCATGCGGCCAGCGCGGGATGCACGCTATGACTGGGCCGCGGAGCGCACGCTGCTGGCCTGGGTACGCACCGGCCTGGCGATGATGGGCTTCGGCTTCGTGGTGGCGCGGTTCGGTGCCTTCCTCCGGGTGCTGGGCAGCGCCGCGCCCGGGGTGGTTCCAGACGCGGGGCACGCCTCCGCGTCCATGGTGGCCGGCGTGCTGATGGTGGCGTTTGGCATGGCCGCCAATGTCGTGGCCGTCCACCGCTTCCTGCGCAACCACCGGGCGCTCTCCCGGGGTGAACCCATAGACCCCTCTCCCGGGGGCCCCGCCGCGCTCGCCATCTTCGCCGCGCTCCTGGGAGCCGTCCTGGTGCTCCTGCTGGGCGGTGGACTGCTGCCCTTCCGCTTTGACGGATGCCGGTGATGTCCGTGGCCGTCTTGTGGGAGCGCCTCCTCGCGACGCGGGCACCCGCCGCCACGCTGCTCATCCGGTTGATGGTGGGCGGCGTCTTCGTGTCCGAGGGCCTCCAGAAGTTCCTTGTCCCCGCCGAGGTGGGGGCCGGCAGGTTCGCGCGAATCGGCCTTCCGGCGCCGGAGGTGCTGGGCCCGTTCGTGGGCGTCGTGGAGCTGCTCTGTGGTGCCCTGGTGCTCCTGGGTCTGGTGACGCGGCTGGCGGCCGTGCCACTCATCATCACCATGCTGGTGGCCATGGCCACCACCAAGGTGCCCATCCTCCTGGCGAGTGGCTTCTGGAAGATGGCGCATGAGTCCCGCACGGACTTCTCGATGCTGCTCGGCGCGTGCTTCCTCCTCTGGGTGGGCGCCGGCCCCAGGTCGATGGACACCTGGCTGAGTCGGCGGCGAGGGGACGCGCATGTCTGACGCGGAGCGGGCGGAGGCGCCCGAGCAGCCGCGTCACGGCGCGCACGGCTTGGGGGAGGTGGCGCTGCTCTTCCTGCGGCTCGGCTGCACCGCGTTTGGCGGCCCGGCGGCCCACATCGCGATGATGGAGGATGAGGTGGTGCGGCGCCGCCGCTGGCTGACGCGCGAGGAGTTCCTCGACCTGCTCGGGGCGGCCAACCTCATTCCAGGGCCGAATTCGACGGAGCTGGCCATTCATCTGGGGCACCGGCGGGGCGGATGGCCGGGCCTGCTGGTGGCCGGGGCCTGCTTCATCCTCCCCGCGATGCTCATCACGCTGGCCGCGGCCTGGGCGTATGTGCGCTTCGGGAGCCTGCCCTCGGCGGAGGGCGTGCTGTACGGCGTGAAGCCCGTCATCATCGCCGTGGTGCTCCAGGCGCTCTGGGGGCTGGGCCGGGCCGCGGTGAAGACGCGGTTGCTCGCCGCTGTCGGCGTCGCCGCCGTCATCGCGAGCGCGCTGGGGGTGAACGAGCTGCTCGTCCTGCTCTGTGCCGGGGTCCTCATGGCGCTCTGGCGCTGGGGGACTCGGACGGCAGGCGCTGGCCAGAAACAGCAGGGACCTGGACAGATGATGCTGGGGATGCCCCTGGCCCTCCAGGGCCTGGCGGCCGGTGCGGCGGGCGCCGTGCCCTTCAGCCTGGGCGGGTTGTTCCTCTTCTTCGTGAAGGTGGGCGCGGTGCTCTTCGGGAGCGGCTACGTGCTGCTGGCCTTCCTGCGCGCGGACCTGGTGGAGCGGTGGGGCTGGCTGTCGGAGGCGCAGTTGCTCGACGCCGTGGCGGTAGGACAGGTGACCCCTGGCCCCGTCTTCACGACGGCGACCTTCATCGGCTACCTCCTGGGAGGCAGCGTGGGGGCGGTGGTGGCCACCGTGGGCATCTTCCTGCCGGCCTTCTTCTTCGTCGCGGTGAGCGGGCCGCTGGTGCCGCGCCTGCGCCGCTCCTGGGTGGCGGGGGCCGTGCTGGACGGCGTCAACGTGGCCTCGCTCGCGCTGATGGCGGTGGTGACGTGGCAACTGGGCCGCTCGGCGCTGGTGGACGCCTGGACGGTGGGCCTGGCGCTCCTGAGCGCGGCGCTGCTGCTGCGCTTCCGGCTCAACTCCGCGTGGCTGGTCCTGGGCGGCGCGCTCACCGGGCTGCTGCTCTGGACAGCGGGCGCTTGACGCCTTGAACACCGGGGGTCGTCACACAACCGTCACGGGACTCGGCCTTGCGGAATCACGATATTTCAATATCGTGATTTCGTAATGTCGGCCGCCATCAAGTCCCTGGATGTCCGTTCCGCCTCCCGCCTCTTCAAGGCGCTGGGAGACGAGACGCGCCTGCGCATCGTCGCGCTCCTCAGCCACGGGGAGCTGTGTGTCTGCCACTTCGAGTCCGCGCTCGCGCTGACGCAGTCGAATACCTCCCGCCAGCTCGCGGTGCTGAAGAACGCCGGCATCGTCGAGGCGCGCCGTGACGCGAGCTGGGTCTACTACCGGCTGGCCCCGCAGCTGGACGAGGTGTGCAAGGCGCAGCTCAAGGCCCTGGTCGCCGCCTTCTCCAAGCGCGACGTGCTCCGCGAGGACGTGGAGCGCCTCCTCCAGACCCGCGGCCCCAACGCCTGCAAGTAACCCAAGAGCCTGTCCATGAACGCCGCCGCTCCTTCCTCCAGCATCGTCAAGAAGCTCTCTGTCATCGACCGGTTCCTGCCGGTGTGGATTTTCGCCGCCATGGGCCTGGGCATTGGCCTGGGCCGGGCCTTCCCGGACCTGGGCGCCCGGCTGGACACGGTGAAGCTGGACACCGTGTCGCTGCCCATCGCCATGGGCCTGCTGTGGATGATGTACCCGGTGCTGGCGAAGGTGCGCTACGGCGAGCTGGGCCGGCTGCGCACGCGCGGCAAGCTCTTCACCACCTCACTGGTGCTCAACTGGGTGGTGGGGCCGGTGCTGATGTTCGCGCTGGCGTGGCTCTTCCTGCCGGACCTGCCGGAGTACCGCAACGGCCTGGTGCTCATCGGATTGGCTCGCTGCATCGCCATGGTGCTCATCTGGAACATGCTCGCGTGCGGCAGCAACGAGGTCGCCGCCGTGCTGGTGGCCCTCAACTCCGTGTTCCAGATTCTCTTCTACTCAGTGCTGGGCTGGCTCTTCCTCACGGTCATCCCGGGCTGGCTCGGCGCGGAGGTGACCGCATTCAACGTGTCCATGTGGAGCATCGCCAAGAGCGTGCTCATCTTCCTGGGCGTGCCCCTGGTGGCTGGCGCGCTGACCCGCATCGGCCTGACGCGGCTCAAGGGGGAGGCCTGGTACGAGCAGCGTTTCCTTCCGCGCCTGGGGCCCACCGCGCTCATCGGCCTGCTGTACACCATCGTCCTCATGTTCGCGATGCAGGGGGAGAAGATCACCCGCCTGCCGCTGGACGTGGTGCGCATCTCCCTCCCGCTGATCGTCTACTTCGCCATCATGTTCACCAGCGCCTTCTTCCTCTCGCGCAAGCTGGGCTTCAACTACGAGGAGACGGCGTCGCTGTCCTTCACGGCGGCGGGAAACAACTTCGAGCTGGCCATCGCGGTGGCGGTGGGCGTCTTCGGCATGTCCTCGGGCGAGGCGCTGGCCGGCGTGGTGGGGCCGCTCATCGAGGTGCCCGCGCTCATCGCGCTCGTCTACCTGTCGCTCTGGCTCAAGCGCCGGCTCTTCCCTGGCTCCGATGACGCCGTGCTGCCCCGCCGCTTCGAGGGCAACGCGCCCACGTCCGGGCCGGGCGAGGCGCGCTCGTAGCGCCTGGCCGCAGGCCGTCCCATCCCTGCTCACGCGTGGGGACAATGTCCCGTCCAGGCTGAGCTCACCCCCCACTTCAGGAGTCGTCACGATGAACACGGTCATCTTCGCCTGCGTGCACAACGCCGGCCGCTCGCAGATGGCGGCGGCCTTCTTCAACGCGCTGGTGGACCCGGCTCGCGCGCGCGCCGTGTCCGCCGGGACGCAGCCCGGGGAGCGCGTCCACCCGGAGGTCCAGGCCGCCATGGCTGAGGTGGGCATCGACCTGTCCGGAGCCAGGCCCCAGCGCCTCACGGATGAGCTGGCCCAGGGCGCTCAATGGCTCATCACCATGGGGTGCGGTGATGCGTGCCCCTATGTGCCGGGGCTGAAGCGCGGCGACTGGCCGCTGGAGGACCCCAAGAGCAAGCCGGTGGAGCGCGTGCGTGAGATTCGCGATGACGTGCGGGCCCGCGTCCTGGCGCTGCTGACGCAGGAGGGCTGGGCCCGGTAGGGCGGCCAGCCGACCTTCGCCAATAGGGTGGAGGACTCGGTCAGTGTCCCAGGCTGAGGGCCGCGCCAGGCTTGTCGTGGGTGCCCAGCCGGGTCAGCAGCGTGGAGCTGGCCTCGTTGAGTCCCAGCAGCTCCACCTGCACTCCGTTGGCGCGGAACTTGAGGACGATGCGGTCAATGGCGGAGACGGCCGACGCGTCCCAGATATGCGCGTGCGTCAAGTCGAGCGCCACCTGGCCGACGGCCTCCTTGAAGTCGAAGGCCGCGACGAAGTCGTCCACCGACACGAAGAAGAGCTCGCCGGAGACGGTGTAGACCCGCCGACCGTCCGCGCCCAGCCGGCTCTCCACTTCCACGAGCTTGGCCACGGTCCGCGCGAAGAGGACGGCGCTCAGGAGGATGCCCACCAGCACCCCCTTGGCCAGGTCATGGGTGACGACCACCGTCAGCACGGTGGCGATCATCACGAGGGACTCTCCCTTCGGCATCACCCGGAGCGCCTTCAGCGAGGACCACTCGAAGGTGCCGATGGCGACCATGATCATCACGGCGACCAGGGCGCCCATGGGGATCCGCGCGACCCAGTCTCCCAGCACGAGGATGAGGAAGAGCAGGAAGACGCCCGCGCACAGCGACGAGAGGCGGCCCCGCCCGCCGGACTGCACGTTGATGACGGACTGGCCAATCATCGCGCAGCCGGCCATTCCGCCGAAGAAGCCCGTCACCATGTTGGCGATGCCCTGGCCCTGGGCCTCGTTGTGCTTGCAGCTATGGGTGTCGGTCATCTCGTCGACGACCTTCGCCGTCAGCAGGGACTCCAGCAGGCCCACCATCGCGAGCGTCGCGGAATACGGGAGGATGATGCGCAGCGTGTCCAAGGTGAAGGGCACCGCGGGGATGTGGAAGAAGGGCAGGGCCGTCGGCATCGCGCCCATGTCGCCCACCGTGCGCAGGTCGCTGCCCGTCATGATGGCCACGCCGGTCAGCACGACGATGGCGACCAGCGGCGAGGGCACGGCCTTCGTCAGTCGGGGGAGGCCGTAGATGATGGCCAGTCCAGCGGCCACCATCGCGTACATCTGCCAGGACGCCCCGGTGAACTGCGGGAGCTGCGCCAGGAAGATGAGGATGGCCAGCGCGTTGACGAAGCCCGTCATCACGGAGCGGGGGACGAACTTGATGTAGCGGCTGAGCCGGAGCATGCGGAAGGCGAACTGCAAGGCCCCGGCGAGGATGGTCGCCGCGAAGAGGTACTCCACGCCGTGGTCCGCGACCAGCTTGATGATGAGCAGCGCCATGGCGCCGGTGGCCGCGGAGATCATCCCGGGCCGCCCGCCGAAGAAGGCGGTCGTCACGGAGATGATGAAGGAAGCGAAGAGCCCGACCTTCGGGTCCACTCCGGCGATGATGGAGAACGCGACGGCCTCGGGGATGAGCGCGAGCGCCACCACGAGCCCCGCGACCATGTCACCGCGGATGTTGGAGAACCACTCCTGCTTCAGGCGGGCCGTATCCAGCCCCAGATGCATCGAACTCAAGGAACCCTCTTCCTTCTCTTGTGAAATAAATCAGCAGTCAGCCGGTTTCCCGCGACCCTCCTGCTCGGCGCCCCAGGCTGCGGCATCGGCGGAAGTTCCCCATGGACGCGGTCGAGCGCGTGCAGCTCGCGGGCGCGGACAAACGAAGTCCGCTCCGGCGGGCACGAGGCGCACCACGAGGGGGCAGGAACGAAAGCTGGGGGAACAGACAGGCGCTGCACGAGCTTCCGACTCAGAAGCTCCGCGTCAGTGCCGCCTCAATGGGATGAAGTCACGCGCCACGAACATTCGGGGCGGAAGCCCTGTTCACGGTGGGCTACACGCGGGCCGCGGCTGCCTGCTCGTCTGGCGGTCGCAAGGGCTCCGCAGCGCGGCCGATGAAGCGGTGCGCCCGAGGCTCTTGTTCGACACACCGCGTCCGCGTCCCATCATTGGAGCCCTCTCTCGCCTATTGCGTGCCGTGGCGCAACTGAAAAGTGGGCGGCGATGCCTCGGGCAGGCAGCGCTCAAGCTGGCCCGCGAGCCCGAAGCTCAATGCCCGCTAGGCGGTCTGGCGAGCAAGAGGGCGCGCTTGCGGAAGCTGGCCCCGGCTGGGCTGCTCGCCTTCGCCTGGTGGTCGGCGAGGGCACGCAACATGTCCTCGTAGACGCTCTGAATCAGGCCGTCTCCACTCACCGGGCACCACAGCCTGCGCCGCGCGTAGAAGCGGCGCAGGAGCGCCTGCTCGTGCAGGTAGTCCAGCAAGCGGCGCGACAGCGAGTCCGGGCTCTCACCCTCCCGCTGCACCAGCGGGCCCTCGCACTCGTTACACGTGCCCGGCGTGATGGGGGGAGCCGAGAAGATGTTGAAGATGCGTCCGTCCCGGGGGCAGACGCGCCGGCCAGACACTCTCTCAAAGAGCAGCTCTTCTGGAACCTCCAACGCGACCACCACGTCCAGGCGCTGCCCCCGGGCCGCCAGCCTGCGCTCCAGGAACTCCGCCTGGAGCTGGGTGCGAGGAAAGCCCTCGAGGAGGAAGCCGCTGGCACAATCCGCCGCCTGAAGCCGCGCGTCCACGCGCTGCGCCGCCCGTTCGTCTGGCGCCAGCGCCTCGGCTTCGCCTGCCACTTCGGCCAGCTCCGGGCCGCTGCTTCCGGAAGGTGGATGAAGCAGCGGTTCAGCCACGACGTGCGGAATGCGGAAGTCCGCTTCCAGCCGCCGCGCGTGCGTCCCTTTCCCAGCCCCAGGTGGACCAATGAGCACCACATTCATGTCAGTTGCCCTTGAGGTTTGTCCCGCTCCACTTCGTCACCATCAGGTCCATGTCGCCCGTCTCCTTCACCCGCTGAGCCCGTGGGGGAGGGGCCGCCTCTCAGTTCCACATGCTTTGGCAGTGGGCGCCTCGCCGGCGGCGCGGAGTCAAGACTCAGTGCTCTGTCTGCAGGCGCGGCACAGCGCGCTCTCCGGGCTGATCTCCAGGCGCTCGAAGCCGATGTCCTCTTCGCATCGAAGGCATTCGCCATACGTCCCATGACGGAACCGCGAGAGCGCCGCATTCACCATCTGGAGCAGCGTTTCATCCCGCCGACGCTGGGCGCGGGCCATCTGCTGCACCTGCATGGCATCCATCCGTGCCAGACGGCCAATGGGGGTCCCCAGGTCCACCGGGCGGCCTTGCTCTCCCACGGCGGTCACCCTCGCTGTCACGTCCTCCCGCATCTTCAGGAGGCGCGCCTCCAGCGTCTTCAACTGCTCTTCCGTGAGTTCACTCATGGCGCGCTTCGTTCTCCGATAGAGGGGCTACGCCGCTGACGGCGTCTTGCGCGCCGACTGCATGGCAGCTGGGAGATGGATGTGCGCGCGGGCTTCCGCTGAATGGGGTGGCCGCGCTGGCGGTCGTGCGACCGAGGGAGTCTGGGGACGCCTTCCCGCCTATGTGGCTCGCACGGGAGAGACCCGCGCCAGCCTCACTGGCTCGTCGGAAGAGAAGATCTCAAGGCGGCGTCAGCACCAAAGACATGTCACGACCATGATGTTGGCATGGGCTGGAGCCGTCAAGGTGGCCCCTTGAAATGCGGCAGGCCGGATGGTGGGTGCGTGACAGCGGGAAGGAGGGGACTCTTGCCAGGATGTGTGAGCGAGGCCTCCCTCCGCCAGTGATTCTCCTCCAAGCGATTCTGCTCGGCCTCGTTCAGGGGCTCACGGAGTTTCTCCCCATCTCATCGACCGCGCACCTGCGGGTGCTGCCCGCGCTGCTGGGCTGGGACGATCCGGGCGCGGCGTTCTCCGCGGTGATCCAACTGGGCACCGTGGCGGCTGTCCTGGTCTACTTCCGCACCGACCTGTTGCGCATGGCCCGAGGCGTGGAGCGAGGCATCCGCTCACGCGACCTCATTGGAGACTCGGACGCACGTCAGGCGCTCCTGGTCGTAGCGGGCTCGGTCCCCATCATCGTCGCGGGGCTCCTCTTCAAGGACTTCATCACAACCCGCCTGCGCAGCCTGTACATCATCGCGGCGGCGCTGATCGTGGTGGGCCTGCTGATGGCGCTGGCGGAGGTCCTGTCGGCACGGCGTGCCGCGCGGGAGGCAACCGCCTCTTCCATCCGCTTCGGGGACGCTGTCGTCATCGGGCTCGCGCAGGCCTGTGCCCTCATTCCTGGTGTGTCGCGCTCCGGCTCCACCCTGGCGATGGGGCTCTTTCGCGGCCAGGGGCGCGCCGAGGCTGCGCGCTTCTCCTTCCTGCTGTCCATCCCAGCCATCACCGGCGCCGGAGTCCTGGCGGCCTTCGACCTGGGGCGCATCGCCGCGGAGGGGGACTCGCACCTGCACATGGCCGTCGGTACCCTCGTGGCCTTCGTGACGGGCTACGCCACCATCGGCGGCCTCATCTCCTTCCTGACCCGGCGCTCCGTTCATGGCTTCGTCGCGTACCGACTCCTGCTGGGCATGGCCTTGTTCGTGCTGAGCTGGATGGGGCTTCTGCCCCCCGGCGCGTCCTGAGCTCAGGTTGCCGGGGCGCTATGCCCGCGGCGGGGGCGTTGGGCCAGGCCGCCAGCGCGGCAGCGAGAAGTAGAAGGTGGAGCCCTTCTCCACCGTGCTCTCCAGCCACATCCGCCCGCCTTGAAGGCGCACCAGCTCCGAGGCGATGAACAGCCCGATGCCGTGCCCCTTGGCCTGCACCTTGCCTCCCTGCGTGCGCGTGTAGCGCTCGAAGACGCCGCTCAGGGCCGACGGCTCAATGCCGATTCCCTCGTCTTCCACCCAGGTGATGACTTCCTCGGGCCTGACCCAGGCACTCACCCGGATGTGCGCGCCCTCGGGGGAGTACTTCACGGCGTTGCTCAGCAGGTTGTTGAGGACCTGCGTCACCCTCACCGGGTCCGCCTCCACGAGCGCGCCCTCGGGCATTTCCACGACGATGGTGTGGGAGGGGCTGGCGCTCTGCCACTCCGAGGCGAGCTCCCTCACCAGCGGGCGAAGGTCCAGGCATTCGCCGAGGACGCGAAAGCGGCCCGCGGAGAGCATGCGCAGGTCCAGGAGGTCATTGAGGAGCCTGCTGATGCGGGTCACCTGGGACTGGATTTTCTCCAGGAGGCCCTCGAGCGGGTGGCCATCCAGCGCCTGCGCCTGATTTCGGGCCAGCCGTGCGGCGACGGAGACCGCGCTCAGCGGCGTCTTGAGGTCATGAACGAGGACGTTGAGGAAGTCGTCGCGCTCCACCTCCAACTGGTCCTTCAGCTGGAGGTGGATGATGGAGGGCGCGGCGCGCTCCAACATGGAGGCCAGGCACGACCTCTCATCCTGGGAGAGCTCCTCATCCCAGGCGTGCCCGACCCTCGCGAGCCCCAGCAACTGCCCTTCGTGGAGGATGGGGAGGAGTACGGATGGACCTTCTTCCGGCCCCTGCCGGGTCAGGAGCAGGGAGCCCAGGTCCTGCCACGATGACGGGGCGGTGGTGTGTGGACCCGCGTCCGCACCAGCCATGTCCAGTTCCTTCGGCAGGCGGACGCGCGCGGCGCCCTCGGGCAGGTCCAGCCCCCAGGCGGCCCGCTGGACGAGGGCGGCGCCGTCTTTGAGCCAGAGGGTCACCCAGCGCGCGTGCGAGCCCGTCTCGGCCAGCAGCCGTGCAACGCCCGCGAGCAGTTCGGGGAGGTGACGGCTTTGTGCGATCAGCGCCGAGACGCGGTCGAGCGCCTTGAGCGTCCGCTGTTGCGCCTCTGTCCAGCAATCGAGGACGGCGAGGCTGAGCTGGTCGAGTGCCTCGTCCAGGATGGTGACGCCCTCGCTGCGGGGGGCCCTGACTCCGGTCTTGAGCCAACCCCGGATGATGCATCGGCGCAGCACGGTCACCTCTCGGACCGCATCGCGCAGCGAGAAGTCGGGCAGGGCGACCCGTTGCTCCAGGTGTCGCCGGAGCTCCACGGGGACGCAGGGCTGGGCGCCCCCCTGGATGTTGCGGACCACGGTCTGGAGGTGGGCGAGGATACGCGGGAGCGCCAGCGGAGAGGGGGCATCACGCCCCTCATGCCGCTCCGGGCCGGCGGATGCGCCCAGCTCCCGCAGCAGGCGCCCCTCTTGATGGTGGAGGAAGGAGGAGGGGGTGAGGTGCTCGAGCTGGATATCGGCTGAATCGGAGCTGGGCATGCACTGGGTCTCAGGGGTTCGCCGTGGCGGGGAGCGCGGTGGAGCACTCGCACGGCGCGCCTCTTCCGGACAGGGCTGTCAGAGCGGCGACGCATGGCGATGGCCACTCCAGGAATCTGCGCGGGCCTCCGCAGCCTGTCAAGCATACCTGGACGGCCGTGCCTTGATACTGGACGATGGAGGCGCTCGCGGCGGAGCGCGATGGAGAGTTGCCCCGCTTGTGCGCCCCCGTGTACAAGCCTCTCACCGTGCAGATTGGACCCACGCTGAAGCGAGCCCGGCAGCAACAGAAGTTGTCCTTGCGCGCGCTCGGGGCGAGGACGGGCTTCTCGGCGAGCTTCCTCTCTCAGGTCGAGCTGGGCCAGGCGTCGCCGTCGCTCGCCTCACTGGAGAAGATCGCGGGCGCGCTCGGCCTGACGCTCGGCCAACTGCTCAACGAGCCCGTGGTCGCCAAGGGGCCCATCTTCCGGCGGCGGAATGAGGAAGGACTGCGGAGCGAATGGTCGAAGGCCTCGCTCCAGTCCCTGCTGCCGGCGGGGGCCCATGAGAACGTCTCGGTGCTGCTCGTCCGGCTGGCGCCAGGCGGGCGCAGCGGTGAGCCTGCAGCCTCTTCAGGAGGCAGGCAGCTGGCCTTGTGCATCCGGGGACGGCTGGTGCTGACCGTCGACGGCACGGTGTACGAGCTGCGGGAAGGAGACAACATCTTCCTCGACTCCGTCTCCGGCTTGAGGTGGGAGAACCGTGGCAGGCACTCCGCCGAACTCCTGCTGGTCCATCTGCGAGATCGCTGACACGCCCGCGGTGCCAGCGCGAGTTCGCGGCGCCAGCGTGTCCAGTGTAGCTTGACGGACGGGGACTTGGACTGTACTAGAGCATCATCGACTCGGCCACCGTTCAGGGCGCCCCCGCGACCGGGGTGCCGGGCGGGTGCATTGGCGCCGGTTCCTCAGCGACCCAGAGGAGTGCGGCCCTCACCATGGGAGAGTGGCGATGCGGCTCGTGGTTCTTGGTCCACCCCGCGCGGGGAAGCGGACGCAGGCGGCGAAGGTGGCCGCCGACTTCAGGGTGCCCTGTGTGTCGGTGGGGCGAATTTTGCGACAGGCCGCGTCGTCATCCACCAGCCTGGGTCGGCTTGTCGCGCCGTTCTGCGCGCAGGGCCGCCTCGCGCCGGACGAGTGGGTCATCCGCCTCGTGGAGGGAGAACTCCTGGGCGCGGGGTGTAAGGCGGGATTCGTGCTCACGGGTTTTCCCCGCACGTCCGCGCAGGCAAAGGCACTCGAGTGGATGCTCGAACGGGCTCGGATGACGCTCACCGCAGTGGTGGCACTGGACGTTCCCGAGGACGAGCATTTGGACCCGCGGCTTTTTGACGACAAGGCGCATGGGTATGCGGTGCGTGTGTTCTACCGCGCACGAGGCCTGCTACGGAGCGTGGACGGCACCGGGGATCCCGAGAGCGTCTACCGGGATCTGCTGGCCTCGCTCGCGGACGGCGTGGACCCGGACATCGCGCCGCGCAGGGCGGGACCACGGCTACCCTTCGACTTCTGACGTCCGGTGGCTGGAGCGTGCCGCGTGAGCGCGGCTCATCGGTGTGGAGGCCTTCATGCGTGAGCTGTCAGATGAGCAGGTGACGCGGTTCGAATCGCGGCTCCTGAAGATGCTGGTGCAGCCGACCGTCGGGACCTAGCAGCGATGCTCTCACGCAGACGCATTCTCGTGGCGGACGTCCCTTCCGGCGTCCAGACGCTGCGCAGTGTCCTTGGCGATACCGTGGAGCTTCTGCCAGCCAGCGTGATGGCCGACGCGCTGAAGTGCCTCCGTGAGGGGGTTGAGCTCGCGGTCTGCGGCGTCCACTTCGACGAGTCGCGCATGTTCGACTTCTTGAGGACCGTGAAGGCCGACCCTGTCACGCGAGGCATTCCCGTCCTCTGCTTTCGGGATCTCGACAGCACGCTGGCGCCCATGCTGCTGCAGAGCCTGGAGATTTCATGCAGGGCGCTGGGCGCCGTGGGCTTCATCGACATCCACGACTTGAAGTCCCGCCATGGGAGCGGGAACGCGGATGCGCGCTTCCGCAAGGCCATTGCCGCGGCCCTCCGTACGAAGGACGACCTGCCTGGCTGAGGCTGGAGCTGGCCGGGAACGCTGCTGAAGGAGCCAGGGATGACGAGTCAGTTGAGCTTTGGAAATGAAGCACGGCTTCAGCTCCTGCGAGGGGTCAATGCCCTGGCGGATGCTGTCGCTGTCACATTGGGACCACGCGGCGGAGCCGTCGCGCTGCGACGCGCCTCCGGTCCACCGCTGCTCACTCGGGACGGAAACGCAGTGGCGCGGGAGATCGAACTGCCCAATGCGTTCGAGGAACTCGGGGTGCGGACGGTTCGCCAGGTGGCCGCCCATGTGGCTTCGGTGACGGGCGACGGAGCGACCACCGCCATTCTCCTGGCGCGCGCCATCTACCGCGAGGGATACAAGTACGTTGCCGCTGGATATGATCCACGGCGCGTGGCTGTCGGCATTGAGGCAGGGGTCGCGTCCGCGGTGGCCCAGCTGCGCCAACTGGCCCGGCGGGTGGAACGGTTGCACGCCCTGAACCACGTCGCCTCGGTTGCGGCCCACGGAGATGAAGCGCTGGGGCTCGTGGTGGCGCAGGCGCTTGCCCGGCTCGGGCCTGACGCGGTGGTCGTCACGAGTGAGGGACAAGAGCCAGGGGTCCGGCTCGAGTATCAGGACGGTCCTCAGCTCGTGGGTGAGGTCGCCTTCATTCGTGTTCCGTCGGAATGCGGAGGGAGTGACGTCTGCATGGAGGACGCTGCGGTGCTCGTGCTGGGCGAGGTGCTCGCCAACCCCGAGCAGCTGCTTCCACTGGTGAGCAAGCTCAAGGGTGACAGGCAACCCCTCCTGCTCGTCGCGCCGGAGTTCAGCGCGGCGGTCCTTCGTGCCCTGGCGGTCGGCCGGATAGGCGGCGGGCGGGGGCTCCTCGCGGTGCGACTTCCTCAGGGAGAGGACTCCTCCGACGCCTTGGAGGATGTCGCGGCGGCGACAGGGGGGCGGGTGGTATCGACCGATGGCGGCTTGCCGCTGGCCTCGGTGTCGGAGAAGGACCTTGGCGTGGCGGCGCGGCTCACCGTGCTGAAGGAGCGGATCCATCTCCTGGTGACAGGGGAGGCGCTGGAGTCGTGCCGGCGGCGCGAGCGGCTGGTTCGTAGCGTATTGCTGGCCGCGCCGGTGGAGGCGCAGCCCCGGTTGCAGAAGCGGCTGGCCAGCTTCGTTGACAAGGCCGCGATTATTCGCGTGGGCGCGGCGACGGCCACCGAGGCGAGGGCGCGATGGGAGTGCCTGCAAGCCGCTGTGCGCGCGGGGCGGGCCGCGCTGGAGGAGGGGGTCGTGCCTGGTGGAGGCGTGGCGCTCTTTCGCGCAGCGCAAGCGCTGGCGCGAGCCAGGCTGGCGGGGCCCGAAGAGGAGGCGGGCTTGCATGCCGTGGCGGTCGCCCTGGAGGCGCCGCTGGGGCAGCTTGCGGCCAACGCGGGTCAGGCGCCTGGGGTCATCATCGAAAAGGTGCGGGCAGGGGAAGGGGCCTGGGGCTTCAACGCCCGGTCCGGCGAGTGCGAGGATCTGGAGGAGGTGGGACTCTTCGACGCGGCCAAGACGCTCCGCCTCGCGCTAGAGGGCGCGGCCCGGGTGGCGAGCCTCCTGCTCAACGCCGGGGGGCTTGTCACCGGGCGCGTTCCTGTTTCATGACCCCGACGTGACTGCTCCGCGCCCGCGTTCGACTCCGCCGCCCCCTCCCGAATCACGCCGCTGGCACCGTCTGTTTCCCAACCCCCGGTATTACGGCTGGGTGGTGGTGGGCGTGGGCCTGCTCTGTACGGCGCTTTCCTCTCCAGGCCAGTCGTTCATCTTCTCCCTGTACCTGGACGCCTTCATCAGCGACCTCGGGCTCTCGCGGCTCGAGCTCTCCTCGACGTATGGGGCCGCGACGCTGGCCGCGGCGGCCTGTCTGCCGCTGCTGGGCCGCTGGGCGGACCGCACCACGGCGAGGACCTTCCTGGTCTCCATCCTGTGCGCCCTGGGCGTGACGCAGCTGGCCTTCTCGTGCGCTTCCAGCCTCACGCACCTGGCCGTGGGCTTCTTCTTCCTTCGGCTGCTGGGGCAGGGCGCCCTGGGGCTGGGAACGCTGACCTTCACCGTTCGGTGGTTCCGCCGCTACCGCGGCCGCGCGCTGGGCCTGGTGAGCCTGGGGTATGCCGTGGGCGAGCTGCTCTTTCCCGGGCTCATCATCTGGCTGCTGGCGGCGCTGGGCTGGCGGGGCTCCCTGGGGGTGGTCGGCGTCTCGTACCTGCTCGTCTTCGCGCCCCTCGTAGGGCGCCTGCTCCGTGAGCGGGACCCACTGCGCGAGGCCCTGGATGGGGCTGTGCCGCCTGGGAGCGAGGCCGGAAGCGGGCATCCGCTCCACGTGGCGGAGCGCTCGTACACGCTCGGGCAGGCGCTCCGGGAGCGGCGCTTCTGGGGGCTGCTGGCCTCGTCCGCCGTCTCCCCGCTGTTGCTGACCGCCGTCGTCTTCCACCAGGTCGCCCTCTTCGAATCACAGGGGTGGGAACGCGCCATGGTCCCCGTGGCCTTCATGGCCTTCGCACTGGCGAGCGTGATGCTGACGTATGTCTCGGGCCTCGTGCTTGAGCGGGTTCCCACCCGCTTCGGGGCGAGCGCCGCGCTGCTGCTGGCGCTGGCCGCGCTGATGACACTCCTGCTCCAACTGCCCGCACCCGTGGGTCCGTTTCTGTACGGTGCACTGCTGGGCATGGCGGCGGGGACGATGAGCGGCTCGAACGCCCAGCTCTGGCCCGACTACTTCGGCGTCCAGGGCCTGGGGGCCATCAAGGGTGTGGTCACTGCCGCGCGCAATGGCGCGGCGGCCTTGGGTCCGCCACTGCTGGCGCTGCTCCAGGACGGCGCGGGGTCGTTCGGGCGCGGGGTGGCCGTCCTCGGTGGGCTGGCCGTGGCCGGGGGCCTGCTGGCCGCGCTCCAGCCCCCGCCGCAGGGGAGTGGAGGGGACGCCGCGCGCGACGCAACGTAGCCGGCGTGCCCTGGCGGCGACGTGGCCGGACGGCCCCGCTCGCGAGGTGCTGCTACTCCCCGCGCTTCCGGACCAGGGACGGAGGTGGCGCGGAGAGAGGCTTGGGCTTCAGTGCCCGGGCCGTGCCGCGAAGCGTGTTGCCGCCGGGCCGCGTCTTCGGCGGGGGCTCCGAAGGAGCCGGGGACGCGCTCGTGACGGTGGGCGCCACGGTGCGTGCCGCCGCGGCATCCTTCGCCATGCAACACCGCTTGTATTTCTCGCCGGAGCCGCAGCTGCAGGGGTCGTTTCGGCCTGGCTTCATGGAACACTCCGATCTGCTCGCGAGGAGCACGTCGCTGGTGGGGCTGTGAGGGTGGACGCACCAGGGCCGGCCCCGAGCCGTGCCCTGGACGCGCGTGTGGGGAGGAGCGGATGCCTTCGGCGCCAGCCGCCGTCGGCGAGCCGCGAGGAGCCAACGCGCTCATCATTCATCCGAGGCGGAGCAAGCACCGCGCAACGGGTGAACCTGGACTCACGGTGGCGTGAGGAGCGTCGTCACACGCCGAACGTTGCTAGGCGCCGCAACAGATGTCAACGGCGTCCCGGGAGCGCCGCCTGCTCCGCGAGCCGCACCGTTCAACATCCCGCATGCCGGCCCGCGCGAACTACAGCTTCAGTCGCTCCTGGGCGTATTGCTCGAACGAGCGCGCCGCGTGGCCAGTCAGCACCTGGACGCTGTCCGTGGTGGCCGCGGTCCACTGTTCACGCACCGCGGCGCAGAGCGCGGCGAGCATCTCCGCGTACGGGACGTCGAAGCCGGCGTCGCACATGCGCTGGATGAAGGCGCCCTCCGAAATCGCGACGTATTCGAGCGGCCGGCCCGTCACGCGTGCCACGACGGCCGCGGCCTCGCTGAAGCTGAGCGCCTGGGGGCCGGTGAGCGTGAAGGCCTGCCCGTCGAACCGGTCCGTCGTGAGCGCCACGGCGGCGGCGTCCGCGATGTCACGCGCGTCGATGAAGCTCGTCTCACCGGCGCCCGCCGGGAGCATCAGTCGTCCAGCGCGGACGTCATGGCTCCACATGAGGTGGAAGTTGTCGGAGAACCAGTTGGGCCGGAGGATGACGTAGGGGAGGCCCGAGCGCTCCAACTGGAGCTCGACTTGTCGATAGGGGTCCGCCTCATTCGCCTCCACGCCCATGACGGACTGGAACACCACCTTCACGCCCCGCTCGGCCGCCGCGCGGATGACGGGCGTGAGGTATTCGATGACGCTCAGGTTGTCCGCGGGCATGAGGACATGGGCCGCGTTCATCCCCTCCAGCACGGCGCCGAGCTGGCCAGGCTGGGCGAAGTCGAAGCGCACGGCCTCTGCGCCGGGGAGCGCGGTGGCCTTTCGGGACAGCGCCCGGACGCGGTGCCCCTGCTTCACGAGGACATCTACCAGGAGCGAACCCACGGTGCCGGTCGCTCCAAAGACTGCGATGCGTTGAGGTGTCATGGTCGTCACGGTACGGCGGTGAGGCGCACGCCGGCAGTGACTGGCTCCCTGAATCAACTTTAAGCTGCGCTTCAACATGGATGACTTGAAGCGCATGGCGCTCTTCGCTGAGATTGCCCGCGCGGGCTCGCTGAGCGCGGCGGCTCGGCACCTCCGCGTCAGCACCTCCGCGGTGAGCCAGCAGCTCCGCATCCTGGAGGAGTCCTTCGGCGTCATCCTGGTGCGCCGCTCGAACCGCAAGCTGTCGCTCACGGATGCCGGCGCGCGGTTCGCCGCCCACTGCCGTGAGATGGTGGAGGTGGCGGAGCGCGCCCGTGAGCAACTCTCGCTCGCCAGGGACATGCCCGCGGGTGAGCTGCGCATCTCCCTGCCGCTCGGCCTGGCTCGCTATGTGGCGCCCGCGCTGGAGCCGCTGCTCGCCAGACACGCGTCCCTGAAGCTTCGCCTCGAAGCGGCTGATGGCCTGGTCGACCTCATCGATGAACGCATCGACCTGGCGCTTCGTGCGGGCCGGATGAAGGACTCCTCCTGGGTGGCGCAGCCGCTCTGTCACCTTCACCTGGGGCTGTGTGCCGCCCCGGGCTATCTGAAGAAGGCGGGGCGGCCACGCACGCTCGAGGACCTGCCCGGACACGAGTGGCTCGCGGCCGTGGCGGACGGCCGAACCCTGTCCTTCGACCTCCAGGGCCCTTCCGGAAGGAGCCATCCTGTCCAGGTGACGCCGCGGGTCTCCAGCAACAACCAGCTCACCCTCCACCAGATGTGCGCGGCGGGGCTGGGCATCACGCGCTGCATCCTGGCCGACGTGGAAGACGAGCTGCGACAGGGACGGCTCGAAGTGCTCTTGCCCGAATGGCGCCTCGCCCCCTTGCAGCTCTGGGCCGTCACGCCGCGGCGCTCGGGACAGCCGGCCAAGGTGCGACACGCCATCGACGCCATCCGCACGCACCTGCGGCAGCAGCCCGGCATCTCCGTCTGATTCGTGGCGCGAAGACGGCGCCTACCGGAGCGGCGGCTCGGGCTGCTTCGCGAACCACTGCTTCGCGTTCAGCAGGTGCAGGTCCTGGCCGCCCGGCTTGAACTCGATTCCGCCGGCGAGGGCGCCCAGGGTCGCCAGGAGCGCGCCCTTCAGCTCTCCCTGCGCGAGGTCCAGGTGGCCTCGCAGGGAGAAGCCCGCTCCGTCCGCCTTCAGCTCGCGCAGCTGGAGCCCGCTCTCGTCAATCTGCACCTGGCCCGTCACCGTGACGTCCCGGATGTTGAGCAGGGGCGTCAGGAAGCGCGGCAGATTCTTGGCGGACGTGAGCAGCGCGGCGACGGGCTGCGTGTCCGTGAGCTTGCTGGCGAAGCGCGCCGACAGCACCGTTGGAGACAGGGACAGCCGGGCCTGGGGCAGGGTGAAGACGCCGCTCCAGGCGCGGATGGGCACGGGGCCATTCGTGGACACGTTCGTCAGCCGGAGCGTCGTCCCCGTCAGGGACAGTGACTTCGAGTCCCACGACAGGCTCCTCGCGTCCACGTCCGCCTCGGCGCGCAGCAGGACCTTGACGTTCCCCATCCGCCCGGTGACGAGGTCGGAGTCCACGCTCAGCCGCAGCGAGTCCCGCGCCTTCGCGGACTTCGCCCGCTCCTGGCTCTGCACCGTCATGGAGCCGGAGTCGATTTCAATCGTCCGCGCCAGCCAGGGGTTGAGCATCCTCAAGTCCAACGGCCGGCTCCGGGCCACGCGGAGGTCTGGCTCCAGCTCCCAGTCCGACTGCTCCGCGCCGCGACGCGCGAGGACGGTGAGGGTGATTTCAGGGATCTCTGCCACCGTGCCTTCGGGACCGGACACCCGCACGGGCGCGAAGGTGAGCGTGGCTGTCCCTCGCCGCGTGTCCGGGCGCTCCGAAGTCAGTGAGGCCTTGAGGGCCCAGGGCGCCCGCGCCCGGATGGGGCCTGCCCGCACGTTCAACGTCTGGCCTTGGACGTCAATCCGGCTGTCCTCCGCCAGCGCGCCGTCTTTGAGGTGGAGGTCCAGGTCCACCTTGCCCGCGCCCCCTTTCAGGGAGACGGCGTTGTCGGACCCCAGGTGCGCGTTCAGCCAGTCCAGCGGGAGCAGCTCCAGCTGGCTCGTCACCTGCGCGCTGAGCGCCCGTGAGAGGTCCCAGCCCTTCTCGTCCGTGAAGGGCACCTCGAGCGCTGCCTTCGCCTCCAGCCGCTTGAACCGGGTGACGGGCTTCCGGTCCACCTCCATGGCGCCGGAGACCACGCGAATCGATGGCGTCTCGACGTGGACGCGCTCCCGGCCCTTGATGTCCAGCGAGCCCTGCACGTCCAGGTCCCCCACGAAGCGGACCCGGCCAAAGTCCAGCTCGCGGACCTCGTGGACCGTGACATCCGCCAGCTGGATGACCCACGGGCGGTAGTCCGGGCCCGGTGGGGGCTCCTTCTCGATGCCGAACGAAGGTTCAATCCGGAAGCGCGCGCCATGCCCGTCGATGTGCCGCACGTCCACGCGTTTGCGCAGCAGGGCGGTCAGCGACACGCTGGCTTCCACCGTGTCCAGGTTCACCTGCCACCACTGGTGCTGACTCTGCTGGGTCAGCGTGAAGTCGCGGAGGTGGAGCTGTCCGAAGGGCCAGAGCCACCAGGCGCGCTTCCAGGCGAGCTCGGTCCGGCTGGTGGACCGGCGCATGATGGCCTGGACGGCGCCCAGGTTGAGCGCCACGTTGAGTGAGATCTCCAGCACCAGGAGCGCGCCCAGCGTCCAGGCCGCGGCGCGCGGCCACCGTTTCCTGCGAGGGGCGGTGTCCTGGTCCTCTGGCGGCGGGAAGAGCGTCATGTCGCGGATACCCGGTGGGATGTCCAGCAGGAGCGGCGCGGGCCGCTCCCGGAAGGCGCGGGTGCTGTCTCCCGCCTCCCTCCGGATGCCTCAGCCGCAGCGCGCATACAAGACGGCAGCATACCAGCGAGTCCGATTCGCTCCCGGAGTGTCCGCGGGTGAGCCGATGCCAGAGGTCCAGACCCCAGGTACCGCAAGAAGTACCTGGGGCTCTGGAAGGTGCGCGCCCCTCGCGGGTAGCGCGGGACGGACTACGCCGGCCAGCGCTGGAGGCTGCCCTCCATGTACTTCGCCCGGCAGGCGCGCCGCTGGACCTTGCCACTGGACGTCTTGAGGACCTCGCCCTGCTGGAGCAGGACGACCTCATGCACGTCCACGGAGTGCGCGGCGGCCACGGCCTGCCGGATGCTCTTCTGGAGCGCGCTCGCGTCCAGGGCCTGTGCGCCATCGCCCTGTTCGGAGGGCGCGAAGCGGGCGCTGACCTCCACCAGCACCACCAGCCGCTCGCCCTCCGGATGGTCGACGGAGAACGCCACCGAGCAGCCAGGGCGGAGCGCCGGGTGCTGGCCCTCGGCCGTCAGCTCGAGGTCCTGCGGGTAGTGGTTCCGGCCATCGACGATGATGAGGTCCTTGATGCGGCCGGTGACATACAGCTCGCCGTCAATCATGAAGCCCAGGTCGCCGGTGCGGAGGAAGGGCCCTTCCTCGCTGCCCTGGATGCGCGCCTGGAAGGTCTCCGCGTTCGTCTCCTCGCGTCCCCAGTAGCCGTGGGTGACGTGGGGGCCCGCCGTCCAGATTTCGCCCACCTCACCCGGAGCGCACGCCACCAGCGTCTCCGGGTTCACGATGCGGATGAGGCTGTCACCCCAGCTCCGCCCGGAGCTGACGAGCGTCCGCGCGGACGGGCCTGGCTGGGTCAGCACGGCGCAATTCTGCTCGAGCGCGGCCGAATCCACGGTGAGGTGACGTGGCAGCTCGGCGCTGAGGCCTCCCGCAACGAAGAGCGTCGCCTCCGCGAGCCCATAGCAGGGATAGAGGGCCTCCCGGCGGAAGCCCGCGGGCGCGAAGGTGTCCGCGAAGTGCGCCAGCGTGTCGGCGCGCACGGGCTCCGCGCCATTGAAGGCGACGCGCCACGAGCTCAGGTCCAGCGAGGCGAGCTGCTCCGGTTTCACCTTCCGCGTGCAGAGCGCATAGCCGAAGTTGGGGCCGCCGGTCGTCGTCACGCGATACTTCGTGATGGCGGACAGCCAGCGGATGGGACGCTGGAGGAAGGACCAGGGCGACATCACGACGGAGTGCGTGCCCAGGTACATCGGCTGGAGCACGATGCCGATGAGCCCCATGTCGTGGTACAGCGGCAGCCAGCCGCACATGGTGTTTTGCTCGTCGTGGCTGAAGCCCTGACGAATCATCTCCTCGTTCGACATCAGGTTCCGGTGCAGCACCATCACGCCCTTGGGCGTCGACGTGGAGCCTGACGTGTACTGGAGGAAGGCCAGCGAGTCGCCGGTGATGGCGGGACGCTTCCAGCCATCCTCCAGCCCTTCCTCCAGCGCGTCCGTGGCAATCCAGCGGATCTCCTTCAGGACGGGGTAGGAATCGGCCAGCGCGTTCACGCTCTCCAGGATTTCGCGCGTGGTGAGCGCGAAGCGCGGCTTCGCGTCCTGGAGGATGGAGAGGATGCGGTTGACGGCCTGGAGCTGCACGGGCGGATAGGCGGGGACCGCGGCGACGCCCGCGTACAGGCTGCCAAAGAACGCCGCGATGTAGTCCAGCCCGGGGGGATACAGCAGCAGCGCGCGCTCGCCGGCGCCCTTGTGCTCCTGAAGCGCCGCGGCGATGGCGCGGGCCTGGCGATCCAACTCGCCATAGGTCCAGGTGGTCTCCTGGCCTTCGCCATCCTGGAGGTAGGTATAGGCGCGGGCCTCGTTTTGATTCGAGGCGCGCCAGCGCAACAGGTCGGTCAGGGTCTGCACGGAACGGCTGGGACTCGGCACGGCGGGGCTCCTTGGGAGAGTCGTGGGAAGTGGGGAGGCTTCAGGGGCTCACCGCGGGTTCGGCGGAAGGCGCCTCCAGCGGGGGCGCCTCCAGCTCGCGCAGTGGGCGGTAGAGCGTGGACAGCAGCGTCATGAGGATGGACAGCGCGCCCGCGATGAGGAACATCAAGGCGATGCCTCGGCCCGGGCCCTCTCCGACGAACGCACCCAGCAGGGGGACGAGCCTTCCCCCCGGGGCCATGGCGGGTTCAAAGACGTGGTCCGCCAGCGGTCCGGCGAGGGTGTACGCCAGCGGCAACATGGCGCCGGTGATGGTGCTGGTGAAGGCGAAGACCCGGCCGCGCAGCGCCAGGGGCACGATGCGCTGGAGCAGGGCCTGGCTGGAGCCATTGATGATGGGCAGGCCGAAGAAGAACGCGAAGGCGACACCGGCCAGGACGGGGACGGCGGTGGCCAGCCCGACGCTGATGAGCGCGAGGCCACAGGTGAGCTGGAACCCGAGCACGCCATGCACCAGCCGCTTGGGTCCACCCCAGGCGCTGATGACCAGACTGCCCACCAGCATGCCAACGCCACCCGCCGTGGTGAGCGCGCCCAGCGTCCGCACGTCCGCGAAGGACAGGACCAGCGGCGTGACGAGCACTTCGACCGTGCCCGTCAGGAAGTTGCTGGCCGCGAGGAAGCCAATGAGCGCCAGCAGTCCCGGCGTGGCGCGCAGGTAGGCGCCGCCGGCCCGGATGGCCTCCAGCAGCGACGGCCGCTCCTCGCCGGACGGAGACACGAGGTGTTCCCGGGGGATGCGCGCCAGGAGCAGGGGCAGCGTGCCGAGCACCAGCGTCGCCGCGTCGATGAGCAGGATGCCCTTGAGCTCGATGAGCTCCAGCAACGTGGCGCTCAACAGGGGCGCCACCAACTGGGAGAACGCGAGCCCGATCTGCACCAGCCCGTTGGCCCGACCCAGGTGCCGTGGCGGCACCACCGTGGAGACGAGTACGGCGAAGGCTGGCTGCTGGAACGCGCTGGCCACCGACACCACGGCGGTCGTGACGTAGGCATGCCAGGGCTGCAGCAGCCCGTTGAACAGCAGCAGCGCCAGCACGAAGCTCGACAGGCCCGCGGCCGTGTCGCTGAGCACCATCACCCAGCGGCGGTTCCAGCGGTCCACCAGCGCGCCAGCCACGGGCCCGAGCAGGATGGCGGGCAGCGTCGCGGAGAGCATGACCAGCGCGTACTGCGTCACGTCGCCCGTCGTCTTGTACGTCCAGACGCCGAGCGCGAAGCTCGTCAGCCCCGAGCCCAGCAGCGACAGGACCTGTCCCAGCCAGATGGAGACGGCGGTCTTCATGGGGAAGGCCGGTGCCGCCGTCATCGAAGGCCTCCGGCGCGGAAGAGGCCCTGGCGCACGTGCTCCGCCAGCACCTGGACGTGAGGCGCGGCCAGCATCGTCATGTGGTCTCCCGGAACCGTCACGGGCGTGACGGCCGCGGAGGCGTGGTGGCCCCAGCCCCAGCTCGGGTCGTCCGTGAAGGACTCGGGGACGATGCCGTCTTCCTCGTGCCGCTCCTGGGCCCGGAAGAGGGCGACGGGGACGGGGAGCGTGTCCCGGGGGACGTAGTCAATCGCGTACGCGGCCTTGTAGACCTCGATGAAGCCCTGGACCTGCTGGCTGTCCGCGCCGTCGGGGAGGAGGCCCGCCTGGACCAGCCTGCGCGTCAGGTGCTCGCGGCGCGCTTCGGCGGACAGCGGCCGGAGTGTCTCGGCGGAGATGCCCAGGTCCACGCCATAGAGGCGGCCCGCCGTGCTCGCGACGGAGGCCATCCAGTCCGCGTCGTCGAATGGGGGCGCCTCGCTCGGCGGTGCCTCGTTCACCGGGACGGTGGTGTTGAGGATGCCCAGGAAGGCAATCGACTCGCCCTGCTTCCGGAGCTGCTGCGCCATCTCGAAGGCGACCCAGCTTCCGAAGGAGTGGCCCAGCAGGTGGTAGGGCCCCTGAGGCTGTACCTGCTTGAGCGCCTCGACGTAGCACGCGGCCATCTCCTCGACGGAGCGGTGCGGCTCCGCGCGTCCATCCAGCCCGCGGGCCTGGAAGGCATGCACCGGCAGGGTGGGGCCCAGCGCCTGCGCCAGCTCGCGGAGGTAGACGGCGTTGCCACCGGCACCCGGGACGCAGAACAGGGCGGGGCGGCTTGCTCCCGGCTGGAGCGTCACCAGCGGCGACCACGGGGCGGGCGCCGCCTCTTCGTGAAGCGCCTTGGCGAGCTGCTCCAGCGCGGGGTTCTGGAAGAGGACCGACAGTGGAAGGGCTCGGCCGAACTGCTCGCGGATGCGCACCATCAGCCGGACGGCCAGCAATGAATGGCCGCCCTGGTCGAAGAAGTTGTCGTGCACGCCGATGGGGCGCACCGCCAGCAGCTCCTCCCAGATGGCCGCGAGCCGGGTCTCCACCTCGTCGCGTGGGGCGACGAAGCCGTCCTGCGCGTCGCGGCGGACGCTCTCCGGCGCGGGCAGGGCCTTGCGGTCCACCTTGCCGTTGGGCGTCAGGGGGAAGGCGGCCAGGATGACGAAGGCCGCGGGCACCATGTACGGCGGCAGGTGCTTCTTGAGGTGCTGCCGCAAGTCCTCGGCCGTGGCCACGTCCGGCGCCGTGAGCGTGAGGTAGGCGACGAGCTGCTTGTTGCCCGCGTCCTCGTGGACGAGCAGCTCCACGGCCTGGACCGCCGAGTGCTCCAGCAGCTTCGCCTTGATTTCATCCAGCTCGATGCGGTGGCCGCGAATCTTCACCTGCGTGTCGTTGCGGCCGATGAATGCGAGGGTGCCGTCCTCCGTGTAGCGGGCCAGGTCACCCGTGCGGTACAGGCGCGCGCCCGGTGTGGCGCTGAAGGGACTGGGCACGAAGCGCTCGGCGGTCAGGTGCGCCTGGCCCCAGTAGCCACGCGCGAGCCCGTCGCCGCCCACGAAGAGTTCCCCTGGAATGCCGATGGGCACCGGCTGCATCGCGCTGTCCAGCAGGTACATCCGCGAGTTGGCGAAGGGCCGGCCAATGGGGACGATCTGCTCGCTGGGCGTGGGCTCCGGCTGCTCGAAGTACGTGCTGTCGATGGTGGCTTCGCTCAGGCCGTAGGAGCTCACCAGCCGCGTGTCCGGGCCGCACAGGCCGCGGAGCTGGTGGTACTCGCGCATGTCCCAGGTGTCCGAGCCGACGATGAGCAGGTGCATGAAGTCCAGCCGGAGCTTGTGCTCCTGGAGGTGCCCCATCAGCAGGCGGGCGACGGCGGGGACGAACTCGCCGCTGTCCACCTGCTCGCGCTGCATCAAGCCGTAGAGCTTCTCGGGCTCGAGCAGCCATTCACGCGGGCAGAGGACCAGCGTCTTCCCTGAGCCGAGCGCCCGGGCGAGGTCGCCGGAGAACACGTCGAAGGAGAAGCTCGCCATCTGGAGGTGGGCGCGCAGCTCGGGCAGCCGATAGTCGCGCTCCCAGGCGAGGTAGGCGTTGGCGAAGCTCCGGTGCGAAATCATCACGCCCTTGGGGCGGCCCGTGGAGCCTGACGTGTAGACGACGTAGGCGAGGTGCTCAGGGCTCGCGCCGCCCTCGGGCGTCGTCGTGGGCCTCGCGGCGATGGCGCCCGCGTCCGTGTCGATGTCCACCACGGGCGGCAGCGCCGCGGACAGGAGGGACGCCAGTCCCTGGCGGGTGACGAGCACCGCCGGCCGGCTGTCCGCGAGCATCAGCGCCGTGCGCTCTGGGGGATAGGACGGATCCAACGGCACGTAGGCGCCGCCCGCCTTGAGCACGGCGAGCACCGCGACCACCATGTCCACGGAGCGGTCCAGGAAGACGCCGGTGATTCGCTCGGGCCCCACGCCCACGGAGCGCAGGTGGTGCGCCAGTTGGTTGGCCTTCGCGTTGAGCTGCGCGTAGGTGAGCCGGCGCTCGGAGTCCGTGACGGCGGTGGCGTCGGGCGTGCGCGCCGCGTGTGCCTCGATGAGGTGATGGAGGCAGGTGCCCGGGGGCACGTCGAGCCGGGCCTGGTTCCAGTCGCGCAGGATGCGCTGACGCTCCTTCGCCGGAAGCACCGGCAGTTCGACGAGCCGCTGCGCCGGGTTCGTGGCGATGCCCGCGAGCAGCGTCTGGAAGTGGGCGACCATTCGCTCGACGGTGGAGGCGTCGAAGAGGTCCCGGTTGTACTCCCAGATGCCTTGCAGGCCACCGGCCTCCTCGGAGAACCACAGCGTCAGGTCGAACTGCGCGAAGGCTTCACCGGAGACGCTGAAGGACTCCATCCGCAGCGCGCCCAGCTCGGCGGGCGGCGTGGGGGTGTTCTGGAGGACCAGCATCACCTGGAAGAAGGGGGAGTGGCTGGTGTCTCGCGACGGCGCCAGCTCCTCCAGCAGCTTCTCGAAGGGGATGTCCTGGTGCCCGTAGGCGCCCAGCGTCACGTCCACCACGCGCCGCAGCAGCTCCCGGAAGGTGGGATTGCCTTCGAGCCCCGTGCGCATGACGAGCGTGTTGAGGAAGAAGCCGATGAGCGGCTCCACCTCCGTCCGGTTCCGGTTCGCGATGTACGTGCCGACGCTGATGCGCGGCTCGCGCGTGTAGCGGTGGAGCAGCGTCTGGAGCGCCGCCAGCAGCACCATGTAGAGCGACGCCTTCTCCTGCGTCCCCAGCGTCTTCAGTTGTTGGGCCACCGCCGGGTCCACCTGGAAGCTCCGCTTGCCGCCCGCGTAGGTGCGCACGCGCGGGCGCGGCCTGTCGGTGGGCAGCTTGAGCGCGCTGTCGCTCCCTTCGAGCTGCCGGCGCCAGTAGTCGAGCTGCGACGCCAGCACGTCGCCCTGCATCCATTGCTGCTGCCACGCCGCGAAGTCCGCGTACTGGAGCGGCAGCTCCGGCAGCGGTGACGGCTTGTCCTGGGAGAAGGCGGCATAGAGCGCTGTCAGCTCCTGGACGAAGATGCCGGTGGACCAGCCGTCCGACACGATGTGGTGCACGACGAGCAGGAGGACGTGGTCCTCCTCGCCCATGCGGACCAGCCTCGCGTGGAGCAGCGGCCCCGCCGCGAGGTCGAAAGACGTCCCCGCGAGCTGGAGCGCCAGCTCCTCGCACAGGGGCTCCCGCTGGGGGCCTGGCAGGTAGCTCAGGTCCAGCACGCCCAGCGTCAGCGTCAGCTCCGGGAGGATGCGCTGCTGGGGCTCGCCGTCCTTCGCGACGAAGGTCGTGCGCAGCACCTCATGGCGCCGGATGACCTCGTTCAGCGCCCGCTCCAGGGAGGGGACGTGGAGCGGCCCGGTGAGGCGCACGAACTCCGGGATGTTGTAGGCGGGCGTGCCGGGCTCGAACTGGTCCAGGAACCAGAGCCGGCGCTGCGGGAAGGAGAGCGGCAGCGGCTGCTCGCGCGAGGCGCGAGGGATTCCAGGCGTGCGCGCCTCCTCCATCGGCGCGGCGACCACGTTCTGCTGTCGCAGCTTCCTGAGCACCGCCTCGCGCTTCTCCGGGGAGAGGCCCGCGAGCTTCTTGAGCAGCTCACTCATTCGTCCCCTCCAGGAGCTGCTCCAGGTCCGCGTCCGACAGGTCGCCGACGTCCTCCATGGCCGAGGCCAGCATGGCCTCATCCACGCCCTCCAACTGCGCGAGCACCACCTGCTCCGCCAGCCCCGCGATGGTGGGGTGCTCGAAGAGGGCGCGCAGCGGCAGCGTCACCTGGAACATCGCGTTGGTGCGCGAGATGATTTGCGTGGCCAGCAGCGAGTGCCCGCCCACGTCGAAGAAGTCGTCCGTGACGCCCAGCGACGCCTGGCCCAGCACGTCCTTCCAGAGCGTGAGCAGGCTCGACTCCGTCTCCGAGCGGGGCTCGACCAGCCGCTGCTCGCCCGTGCGCTGCGCCGCGTCCGGCGCCGGGAAGGCCTTGCGGTCCACCTTGCCATTGGGGCTGAGGGGGATGGCCTCCAGGCGCACGAAGACGGCCGGCACCATGTAGTCGGGCAGCCGCTCCCGCAGGTGGTCGCGGAGCACCGCCGTGTCGCTGATGTCCGAGCCCACCACGTAGGCGACGAGCCGGCGGGGCGTCCCCGGGTCCTCGCGCAGCAGCACCACCGCGCCCTGCACGGCCGGGTGCTTGCCGAGCGCGGACTCGATTTCACCCAGCTCCACGCGGAAGCCGCGCAGCTTCACCTGCGTGTCCGCCCGGCCGAGGAACTCCAGGTCGCCCCCCGGCAGGTACCGCGCCCGGTCTCCGGTGCGGTAGAGCCGCGCGCCGGGCTCGGTGGCGAACGGGTCGGGGACGAAGCGCTCCGCGGTCAGGTCGGCGCGGTGGCAGTAGCCTCGCGCCACGCCCTCGCCGCCGATGAAGAGCTCGCCCGCGATGCCGGCGGGAACCGGCTGCTGATGCGTGTCCAGCACGTAGAGGCGGTTGTTGGCGAAGGGACGGCCAATGGGGACCAGCTGCGTGTCGCTCAGGCCCAGGTCGCTGCTCTCGAACCACGTGCTGTCGATGGTCGCCTCGCTGACGCCATACGAGTTGATGAGCCGCGTGTCGTCGCCGATGACGGCCTGGAGCCGGTGGTACTCGTTCACGTACCAGGCGTCGGAGCCGGCCACGAGGACGCGCATGAAGTCCAGCGTCTGGCCCGTCTCCTCCAGGTGCTGGAGCAGCCCGCGCAGCACGGCGGGGACGAACTCGGCGCAGTCCACGGCCTGCTCCTTCATCAGGGCGAGCAGGCGGGGCGGTTCGAGCAGCCACTCCCGCGGGCAGAGCACCAGCTTGCCGCCCGAGCACAGCGCGCGGGACAGGTCGCCCGCGAACACGTCGAAGGAGAAGCTGGCCATCTGCAGGTGGCCGCGGCAGTGCTCCCGCAGCCCGTAGCTCCGCTCCCAGCCGAGGTACGCGTTGGTCCAGCTCCGGTGCGAAATCATCACGCCCTTGGGCGTGCCCGTGGAGCCGGAGGTGAAGACGACGTACGCCAGGCTGTCCAGCGAGGTGAGGCGCGTTGGCGCCTGCGTGGGCAGCGCGGCGCGTGCTGGCGCCTCCGTGTCCAGCAGGTAGAGGGACCCGGAGGGGTTGGCGAAGGTCTCCACCAGGGACTGCTGGGTGAGCAGCAGGGAGAGCCGGGCCTCGGAGGCCATGCGGGCCAGCCGCTCGGCCGGGTAGGTGGGGTCGAGCGGGACGTAGGCGCCGCCCGCCTTGAGGATGCCCAGCAGCGCCACCAGCAGCTCCGGCGTTCGCTCCAGGCACACGCCCACCAGCACCTCGGGGCCCACGCCCCGGGCGCGCAGGTGGTGCGCGAGCTGGTTCGCCTTCTCGTCGAGCTGCCCGTACGTGAGGGAGCCCGCCTCCGGCGCGACCACTGCGACGGCGTCCGGCGTCCGCTGGGCCTGCGCCTCGAAGAGCTGGTGAAGGCAGGCGCCCAGCCCGGGGACGTGCGTGTCGTTCCAGTCGACCAGCACCTGGCGACGCGCCTCCCGCGTGAGCAGCGACAGCTCCCACAGGTGCTTGTCCTCCGCGTCGAGGATGCCCACCAGGACCGTCTGGAGCTGCTCCAGCAGCCGCTCCATGGCCTCCACGCCGAGGCGCGGGGACTCGAAGTCCAGGTTCAGCATCAGCTCCTTGTCCGCGTGGGCGGAGAGCGTCAGCGGGTAGTTGGTGCGCTCCTGGGCGGTGACGTCGCGCACCTCCAGCGCGCCCGCGCCCTGCCGCACCGAGTCCTCCACGGGGTAGTTCTCGAAGACGACGAGGCTCTCGAAGAGCGGGGTGCCACGCGGCACGGGGCTCCAGCCCTGGACCTTCACCAGGGGCGCGTACTCGAACGGAGCCCGCTCCACCTGCCACGCCTGGAGCGCCTTCAGCCAGTCCACCACCTTGCTCTGGGCCGGCAGCGACACGCGGGCCGGCAGCGTGTTGATGAACAGGCCCACCATCTGCTCCACGCCTGGCAGCTCCGGCGGACGGCCCGCGACGGTGACGCCGAAGACGACGTCGTCCTGTCCCGCGTGACGCCCGAGCACCAGGGCCCAGGCCGCCTGCACCAGCGTGCTGAGCGTCACCTGGTGCCGCCGCGAGAAGGCGCGGAGCTGCTCCGTCACCTCGGCGGGCAGGTGGACCTTGCGCTCGCCCATGACCTGCGGCGCGGTGCGCGCCTGGCCTCCCGTCTCACCAGGCAGGGGCGTGGGCTCACCGAAGCCGCGCAGGGCCTGCTTCCACCAGGACTCCGCCTGCGACATCTCCCGGCCCTGGAGCCAGGCGATGTAGTCGCGGAACACTGGCGGCTGCTCCAGGCGCACCGGCTGCTGACGGAGCTGCGCGTCGTAGAGGGCCAGCATCTCGTTGAGGACGCGGCCCACGCTCCAGCCGTCGAGCAGCAGGTGGTGGAAGCTCCACACCACGCGCCACGTCCGAACGCCCAGGCGCAGGACGCCCACGCGCATCAGCGGCGCCCGCTTCAAGTTGAAGCCTCGTGCCCGGTCCGCGTCCATCCAGGCCGACAGCCGGGTCTGCTGCTCTGGCTCGGACAGGTGGCTCCAGTCCTGCTCCTCCCAAGGCAGCACGGCCTTGCGGTTCACGAGCTGGAGCGGCGCTTCCAGCTCCTCACCCACGAAGCAGGTGCGGAGGATGGGGTAGCGCGCCATCACCTGCTGCCAGGCCTCGCGCAGCGCCCCGCGGTTCAGGTCCGCGCCCAACGTCCACGCCGCGCGCTCGAAGTACATCCCCGAGTCCGGGTCGAGCATGGCGTGGAAGAGCATGCCCTGCTGCATGGGCGACAGCGGGTAGAGGTCCTCCATCTCCGGGTGCGACTGCATCAGGCCGTTCAGCGTGGCCTGCGTCACCTTCGCCAGCGGGAAGTCCACCGGGGAGAACCGCGCCGCGTCCTCGCCGCGCCGCTGGTCCACCAGGGCCCGGAGCGCGTGGACGTAGCCCTGCGCCAGGGCGCCCACCGTGGTGCGCTGGTGCAGCGCCTCGCTGTAGGTGAAGGACACCTCCAGCTTGCCGCCAAAGACGTGGGCATTCACCTCCAGCACCTGCCGCCGCTGGCCGAGCGCCCCCTGCTGCGCGCCGAAGGGCTCGTCCGCGGGCGCCAGCAGCGACGAGGTGGGCAGCGCCGAGTCGAGCTGGCCCAGGTAGTTGAAGGCCACCGCCGCTTCCGGTTGCGCACGGAGCCGGGCGCCCCGTTCGTCCTGACGCAGGTAGCGCACGAGGCCGTAGCCCAGGCCCTTGCGCGGCACCTGCCGCAGCGAATCCCGCACCGCGCGGAGCTCGTCACCCAGGCTGCCATCCCGCGGCAGCTCCAACGTCACCGGGTAGGCGCTGGTGAACCAGCCCACGGTGCGGCTCAGGTCCACGCCGTCGAACAGGTCCTCGCGGCCGTGGCCTTCCAACTGGACGCGCAGCCTGCGCTGTCCCGTCCAGGTGGAGAGGGCCTGCGCGAGCGCCGTCAGCAGCACCTCGTCGATGCGGGCACGCCAGGCTGTCGGCACCTCCTGAAGCAGGAGCCGGGTCTCCTCGGCCTCCAACGCCACCGTCAGCGTGCGCGCGGACGCCAGGGTGTTGTCGCCGTCCGCGGTGTCCACGGGCAGCGGCGCCGTGTCTTCACCCTGGCTCAGCCAGTAGTCGGCCTCGTGCTCCAGCTCCGCGCTGGCCGCGAAGGACTCCAAGCGGCGAGCCCAGGCCTGGAAGGACGTCGTCTTCGGAGGCAGCGCCACCGGCTGCCCCTGGCTGAGCTGCTGGCACGCCGTCTCCAGGTCCATGAGCAGGACGCGCCAGGACACGGCGTCCACCGCGAGGTGGTGGATGCCGAGCAGCAGCCGGTCGCCACGCTGGGGCCCCAGGTGGAAGCGCACGGCCGCCACCAGCGGCGCCTCCTCCAGCCGGAAGCCCGCCTGGGCGCGCAGGCCCACCTCCTCCAAGGCGGCGCGCTGCGCGGCCTCATCCAGTCCGGACAGGTCCACCTCGCGCAGCGTCACGGTGCTGTCGAGCCCCAGGCTCTCCTGACGCCAGCCGTCGGCGGTCCGCTCGAAGCGCAGGCGGAGCGCGTCGTGGTGCGCGACCAGGGCCCGCAGCGCGTCCTGGAGCACGGACGCGGCGACGGGCTGACGCAGGCCCAGCAGCAGCGACTGGTTGTAGTGATGGAGGTGCGGGAGCCGCCACTCGAAGAACCAGTGCTGGATGGGTGTGAGCGGGACGGCGCCCGTCACCGGTCCCTGCTCGCTCTCCACGACCTGGGCCTGACCCACGTGCGGGGCCAGGGCGGCGATGGTCTGGTACTGGAAGAACTGACGCGGGCTGATGTGCAGCCCGGCCTCCAGCGCCCGCGCGATGACCTGGATGCTGACGATGGAGTCGCCACCCAGCTCGAAGAAGTTGTCGTGGATGCTGACGCGCTCGCGGGACAGCACCTTTGCCCAGATGTCCGCCAGCGTCTGCTCCACCGGGTCGCGGGGCGCGACGTGGACGTGCTCGGGCTTCACCTGCTCCTGCGCCAGCGAGGGCAGGGCCTTGCGGTCCACCTTGCCGCTGGACGTCAGCGGCATGGCCTTCAGCATGACGAAGGCGGACGGCACCATGTACTCGGGCAGGCGCGACGTCAGGGCCCGGCGCAGGGCGTCCTGTTCGGGCGGCTGCTCCACGTCGTCGGCGACGACGTAGGCCACCAACTGCTTGCGGCCCGGGGTCTCCTCCCGCACCAGCACCGCGGCGTCCTGTACCTCCGGGTGCTCGGCCAGCGCCGCTTCGATTTCGCCCAGCTCGATGCGGAAGCCGCGCAGCTTCACCTGGTGGTCCAGGCGGCCCAGGAACTCCAGCCGTCCTTCGGCCAGCCAGCGCACCCGGTCTCCCGTCCGGTACAGCCGTCCTCCGGGCTCCACCGCGAACGGGTCCGGAACGAAGCGCTCGGCGCTCAGGTCCGGCCGGCCCAGGTAGCCGCGCGCGACGCCCACGCCGCCGATGAACAGCTCACCCGGCACACCTACGGGCACCGGCTGCAGCTGGCCATCCAGCACGTAGAGCCGGACGTTGGCCCACGCGCGGCCAATGCCCAGCCGGTCGGGGTCCACCGCCTCGTCCACCGACGCGCAGATGGTCGCCTCGGTGGGGCCGTAGGCGTTGATGAAGCGGCAGGACTTCAGCCACCGGCGCGCCAGCTCCGGCGAGCAGGCCTCGCCCGCGGAGACGACGGACTCCAGCTTCGGCAACGTCTCCGGCTCCAACTGCGCCAGCACCGACGGCGTCAGCGTGACGCCCGTGATTTCCTGCGCGGCCAGCAGGCCCTGGAGCGGCGCACCTGGCATGATGGCGTCCCGGGGCGCGAGGCAGAGCTGCGCGCCCGCGAGCAGCGTGGAGAACACCTCGCACACCGACGCGTCGAAGCCGAAGGCGGCGAACTGCAGCACGCGGCTCTTCTCGTGGACGCGGTGGGCCTGGATGGCGGCCAGCGCCGTGTTGCACAGGCCCCGGTGGGGCAGCAGCGTGCCCTTGGGCCGCCCCGTCGAGCCCGACGTGAAGATGATGTACGCGAGGTTGTCCTCGGACATCTCCACCGCGGGCGACGTTCGCGGCTGGCTGGCGATGAGCGGCCAGTCCGTGTCCAGGCAGACCAGCAACCCGAGCGCGGGGAGCTCATCCGCCAGGTGCTCCTGCGTGACGAGCACCGGGATGGCCGCGTCGCGCATCATCAGCGTCAGCCGCTCCATCGGATAGGACGGGTCCAGCGGCAGCCACGCGCCCCCGGCCTTGAGGATGCCGAGGATGCCCACCACCAGCTCCAGCGAGCGGTCCACGCACAGGCCCACGCGGACCTCGGGCCCCACGCCGGACGCCTTCAGGTGCCAGGCGAGCTGGTTCGCCCGCGCGTCCAGCTCGCGGTAGGTGAGCTGCTGTCCCTCGAAGGACACCGCCACCGCGTCGGGCGTCCGCGCCGCCTGCTGCTCGAAGAGGTGATGCGCGCAGACGCCCGGGCTTCGGGGCGTGGCGGTGTCGTTCCACGCCAGCAGCGACTGCTGACGCTCCGGCTGGGACAGCAGCGGGAGGCGGGAGATGCGCTCGTCCGGCACGGCCAGGGCGCCCAGGAGCAGCTCACGCAGGTTGCCCATCATCCGGTCGATGGTGGCCGCGTCGAACAGGTCGGTGCTGTACTCGCACAGGCACTCCAGGCCCTGCTCGGTCTCGGTGGCCACCCACGTCATGTCGAACTTGGCGGCGCCGGTGGTGCTCGTCTCCTCGCGCAGCGTCAGCCCTTCCAGGTGGAGGTCGGAGGACGGGGCGTTCTGGAGGATGAGCTTCACCTGGAACAGCGGCGAGTAGCTGAGGTCGCGCTCCGGGTTGAGCGCCTTCACCAGCTCCTCGAAGGGGAGGTCCTGGTGGGCGTAGGCATCCAGCGCCACCCGCCGCGTCTGCGCCAGCAGGGCGCGGAAGCTGGGGTCACCGCTCAGGTCGCCCCGCATGACGAGCTGGTTGATGAAGAAGCCGATGAGCCCTTCGGTGCCGGAGCGGTTGCGGTTGGCGATGTCCGTGCCGACGACGATGTCCGTCTCGCCGGTGTAGCGGTGCATCAGCGTCTGGAAGGCCGCCATCACCGCCATGAACGGGGTGACGCTCTCCTTCCGGCAGAGCGCCTGCAACGCCTTGGCCGCCTCCACGGGCAGCAGCACGCCCCGGTGCGTGGCGCCGCGGAAGCTCTGCACCGGAGGCCGTGGACGGTCCGTGGGGAGGTCCAGATGGGGCGGAGCCCCGGTGAGCCGCTGCTTCCAGTAGTCGAGCTGCCGCTCCAGCACGGGGCCGGACAGCCACTCTCGCTGCCAGCGCGCGTAGTCCGCGTACTGGACGGGCAGGGCGGCCAGCGGCGGCGGCTGGCCCGCGGACAGGGCGCCGTAGAGCTCGGCGACCTCGCGGACCAGCACGGACAGCGACCAGCCGTCGGCGATGATGTGGTGCAGGGTCAGCAGCAGCAGGTGTTCCTGGTCATCCAGTTGGATGAGCCCCATCCGGCAGAGCGGGCCACGCGTCAGGTCGAAGGGACGGCGCGCCTCTTCGTCGGACAGGCGGCGCGCTTCGACTTCACGGCGCTCGGGCGGCAGGCCGCGCAGGTCGGCGGTCTCCACCTTCGGCGCCGCGGGCGGGTGGATGACCTGGACAGGCGTCTGGCCGTTCATCCGGAACGTCGTGCGCAGCGACTCGTGGCGGCGGATGAGCGCCTCCAGGCAGCGCTGCACGGTGTCTGGATTCAGCGCGCCCGTCAGCCGGATGACTGCGGGCATGTTGTAGAAAGGGCTGTCCGGCTCCATCTGGTACAGGAACCAGAGGCGCTGCTGCGCGAAGGACAGGGGCAGCTCGTCATCGCGGGAGTAGGGCACCAGCGGCGGGGGCGGTGCTTCCCCAGCCTGCTGGGCCTGGAGCACCTGGACGCGCTCCGACAGCGTGGCGATGGTGGGCGCCTCGAAGAGCGCCGCGATGGGCAGCTCCACGCCGAAGGCCTCGCGAATCCGCGACACCACGCGCGTGGCCAGCAGCGAGTGGCCACCCAGGTCGAAGAAGTGGTCGTGGATGCCCGGCCGGTACGTGCGCAGCACGTCCGACCAGATGCTGGCCATCAGCTCCTCGGTGCCGTTTCGCGGCGCCGCGCGGGACTCCGTGGCCAGCAGGCCGTCGGGGACGGGGAGGGCCTTGCGGTCCACCTTGCCGTTGGCCGTGAGTGGCAGGGACTCCAGCGCGACCAGGGCGGCGGGCACCATGTGCTCGGGCAGCCGCTGCTGGAGGAAGGCGCGCAGGCCCGCCGTATCCGCCGCCGTACCAGCGTGCGGGACGACGTAGGCGGCCAGCCGCTGGTCCCCGGGGACATCCTCGCGCACGATGACGACCGCGTCCCGCACGGGCGCGTGCTGGCGGACGGTGGCTTCGATTTCGCCCAGCTCGATGCGGTAGCCGCGCAGCTTCACCTGCCCGTCGTAGCGGCCCAGGAACTCCAGCGTGCCGTCCGGCAGGAAGCGGGCCTGGTCGCCCGTGCGGTAGAGGCGCTGTCCCGACTTCTGGCCGAACGGGTCCGGCACGAAGCGCTCGGCCGTGAGGGCAGGGCGGCCCAGGTAGCCGCGCGCCACGCCAGTTCCGCCGATGTAGAGCTCGCCCGAGACACCCACGGGCACCGGCTGCATGCGCGCGTCCAGCACGTAGAGGGCCGTGTTGGCGATGGGCCGGCCGATGGGGACGACGCCATCGGGCAGCTCGCCCGCGCTGACGTCGTGGATGGAGCAGCCGACCACCGTCTCCGTGGGGCCGTACTCGTTGATGAGCCGGACCTGGGGCGCGTGCTTCCGCCAGAAGGCCACGGTGGTGGGCGGCAGGGCCTCGCCACCCACGACGAAGGTGCCCGTCAGCTTCGACAGGGCCTCTGGCGCCAGCAGCCCGGACAGCACCTGGAGGTGGGCCGGCGTGAGCTTGACCAGGTCATGCCCCCGCGGCTGCTGAAGCGCGAGCGCGAGTGCTTCCACCTCGCGTCCCGAAGGCACCAGGTGGACCGTCGCTCCGGCGAGCAGCGGCGTGAGGAGGCTGGTGATGGTCGCGTCGAACGCGATGGACGTGTGGACCAGCGAGCCCTGGCCCGGCTTCACCGCGTAGGCGTCCTGGGCCCACGTCAGGTAGTTGAGCAGGCCGCGCTGCGTGAGCAGCGTGCCCTTGGGCAGGCCCGTGGAGCCCGAGGTGTAGATGACGTAGGCCAGCGAGTCGCCGGAGGCGGTCGCGGCCGGTGCACCCGAGGGCAACGTCGCCAGCCGGGCCGCTTCCTGCTCCACCAGGAGCCGGGGCACGCTGGAGGCCGCGAAGGTGGCTTCATGCGCCTGCGTGGTGAGCAGCACCACGGCGCGCGAGTCGGACAGCATGTACGCCAGCCGCTCGGCGGGATAGCTCGGGTCCAACGGCAGGTAGGCCGCGCCGGCCTTGAGCGTGGCCAGCAAGCTGGTGGCCAGCTCGATGGAGCGGTCCAGTCCCAGCGCCACCACGCGCTCCGGGCCCGCGCCCATCGCCAGCAACTGATGCGCGAGCTGATTGGCGCGCATGTCCAGCTCGGCATACGTCATCGTCCGCTCGCCATCGACCACCGCGAGCGCGTCCGGCGTGGCGGCGGCGCGAGCCTCGAAGAGCGCCTGGAACGTGGGCTCCACGGGCAGCGCGGCGGCGGTGTCGTTCCACTCCACCAGCATCCGGCGCTGCACGTCGGCGGGCAGCGGGCTGGAGGTGTGGTGCGGAGCCTCGGACTCGAAGGCCAGCGCGTGGAGGACTCGCGCGAAGCACGCGCCAATCTGCTCCACCTGGGCGTGCTCCAGCTCGACGGCGTTGTAATCCAGCTCCAGCGTGAGCTCCTGCGTGTGGGGCTCGGTCTGGAAGTGGACGGCGAGGGTGACGTTGGTGCCCTCGGAGCGGATGGTGCTCAGCGCCTCCAGCTCCGCGAGCGTGCCCGCGATGTCGTGGAGGACGTGGAAGTGCATGTAGTTGAACATGACTTCGTAGAGCGTCTCGCGGCCCCACTGCCGCTGAATCTCCGCCATGGGGTAGCGGCGGTACGGGTAGAGCCCTCGCTCCGCGTCGAAGGCGGCGCGGACCAGTGAGAGCCAACTGCCCGGGGCCAGCTTCAGGCGGAAGGGCACGGTATTGAGGAAGATGCCGCGCAGCTTCGAGCCGTCGCCTTCCTCGGGGCGGCTGTTGACGCCCGTGCCGGTGATGACGTCCTCCTGGCCGCTCAGCACGCTCATCACCTTGAGGTGGGATGCGAGCAGGATGCTCTTGAAGGGCACGCCCGCGCTGCGCGTCAGGGCGTTCAGGCCCTCTCCCACCTCGGGAGAGATGGGCACCTTCACCGTGGCGATGCGCGGCTCACCCTCCGCCAGCGGACGACGCCAGCGCGGCACGCGCATGACCTGCCCGTCCTGCAGCAGCTCGCGCCAGTAGCGCGGGTGGTCCTCGGACGCGAGGGCCTGCCGCTCCATGGCCACGAAGTCGCGGTAGGTGATGCTCAGCGGCTCGAAGCGCGGCGGCTCCTGGTGGTTCACCAGCGCGTAGTAGTGGTTGAACATCTCCACCAGCGTGGAGTGGAGGCTCCAGCCGTCGATGATGGCGTGGCACTCCGTGAGCGTGAACTGGAAGTCCCGTTCCCCACGGATGTGCACGAAGAAGCGCAGCAGCGGAGGGCACGCGAGGTCGAAGTGTCGCTGCTTCTCGTCCTCCAGCAGCTTGCGGACCTCGGCGTCCTGCGCCTCGGTGGACAGGTGGCGGACGTCGGTGACCTCGACGGAGAGGTGGGCCTCGCGGTGCACCAACTGCAACGGCTCGCTGTACGACGCCATGTCGAACGCCGTGCGCAGCACGGGCTGACGTGCCGTCACCACCTGTACGGCCTCCACGAAGCGCGCGGCGTCGAACGGTGCCTTCAGGCGCAGATGGAAGCTGTCGGTGTTGTGGTAGATGTTCGAGGTGGGCGCCAGCTCCATGTGGAAGAGCATGCCGGCCTGGATGCGGGCCAGCGGGTAGGCGTCCTCCACGCTCGCGGGCACCTTCGCCCGGTCCTCAGCGGAGATGAGGCTGAAGGGCTCGGTGCGCGGGAAGACCTCACGCGCCGGCTCCGCCTTCCCCGCGGCCTCCGCCAGCTCCGCCACCGTCTGGTGCTGGAAGAGCTGCTGCAATGAGAAGCGGATGTCCTGCTTCTGCGCCAGCGTGAGCACCTGGATGCTCAGGATGGAGTCGCCGCCCAGCGCGAAGAAGTTGTCGTGGATGCCCACGCGGGGGACTTCCAGCACCTGGGCCCAGATGGCGCACAGGGCCTCCTCCACCTTCGTCCGGGGCGCGACGTACTGGCCAGCCAGGTCCGCGCGCGCGCCGTCGGGCTCCGGCAGGGCCTTGCGGTCCACCTTGCCGTTCGCGGTGAGCGGGAAGCGCTCCATCATCACGAAGGCGCTGGGGACCATGTAGTCCGGCAGCTTGCCGAGCAGGTGCTGGCGCAGTTCGTTGACGCTGGGCGGAGGCAGCTCGGCCGACGCGACGTAGGCCACCAGGGACTTGTTCCCGGGCGAGCTCTCGCGCACGAGCACCAGCGCCTCGCGCACCGCCGGGTGCAGGCTGAGCACCGTCTGGATTTCGCCCAGCTCGATGCGGAAGCCGCGAATCTTCACCTGGTGGTCGATGCGGCCCAGGTACTCGAGCTGCCCGTCCGCGGTGAAGCGCGCCAGGTCGCCCGTGCGGTAGAGCCGGGCACCGGGCTCGCGGCTGAACGGGTGGGGGACGAAGCGCTCCGCCGTGAGCTGCGGCCGGCCCAGGTAGCCACGGGCGAGGCCCGCGCCACCGACGAAGATTTCACCCGCTACGCCAATGGGCGCTGGCTCCAGCCGCGCGTCCAGCACGTAGAGCTGGAGGTCGGGAATCGCGACGCCGATGGGGCTCTGCTGCGTGCGCTCCGCCTCGGCGGCGTCCATGGGACGGTAGGTGACGTGCACCGTCGTCTCGGTGATGCCGTACATGTTGATGAGCCGAGGCTGGGCGTCCCCGTGCTTGCGGAACCAGGGCACCAGGGTGGCCGGCTCCAGGGCCTCGCCGCCGAAGACGACGTAGCGCAGCGACAGGGGCGGCGCCTCCGCGCCCAGGCGCTCCTCGGCCTGGATGAGCTGGCGGAAGGCCGCGGGCGTCTGGTTCAGCACCGTGACGCGCTCATCGCTCAGCAGCCGGAAGAAGGCCTCCGGCGAGCGCGAAACGAGATACGGCACCACCACCACCCGGCCGCCGTGGAGCAGGGCGCCCCAGAGCTCCCAGACGGAGAAGTCGAACGCGTACGAGTGGAACAGCGTCCACGCGTCGTGCTCGTTGAAGTGGAACCAGTGCTCCGTCGCCTCGAACAGGCGCATCACGTTGCCGTGCGGGAGCAGGGAGCCCTTCGGCAGGCCGGTGGAGCCCGAGGTGTAGATGACGTACGCGAGCTGCTCCCGCGTCGTCGCGAGTCCAGGGGCGTGGGCAGGCTGCCGCGCGAGCTCCTCGGCGGCCTCATCCAGGATGAGCAGCGCCGCGCCCTCGGCGGGCAGCCGCTCGATGAGGGGCCGCTGCGTCACCACCAGCGCCATCCGGCTGTCCGCCACCATGAAGGCCAGACGGTCCGCGGGATAGGTCGGGTCGAGCGGCACGTAGGCGGCGCCCGCCTTCAGGATGCCGAGGATGCCCACCACCGTGGCCAGGGAGCGCTCTACGCACAGGCCCACCAGGCCCTCGGGCTGGACGCCGCGCGAAATCAGCGCATGGGCCAACTGGTTGGCCCGCCGGTCCAGCTCCGCGTAGGTGAGGCGCTCTCCGTCGGCGACCACCGCGATGGCGTCGGGGCGCTGGCGCACCTGGGCCTCGAAGCGGCCGTGCAGCGTGTCCGAGCCCGGGAAGGACTTCAGCGCGGGCCAGACATCGAGGAGCTGATGCCGCTCGGGCGACGTGAGCAGCGGCAGCGCGTCCAGGCGCAGCTCCGCGTTGGCCGCGACTCCCGCGAGCAGCGTCTGGAAGTGCCCCCCGAAGCGCTCCAGGGTCGCGCGGTCGAAGAGGTCGCTGTTGTACTCGACGAAGCCCCGCAGGCCGTCCGCGGTCTCCTGGAGGTCCAGCGTCACGTCGAACTTCGACGTCCCCGGTTGCAGGTCCAGTGGCTGGATGGTGACGCCGGGCAGGGCCAGCGCCTGGCCCGCCATGCCCTGGAAGTTGAACGCGGCCTGGAACAGCGGCGTGTAGGCCAGGTTGCGGGCGGGCTGCACCGCCTCGACCAGCTTCTCGAACGGAATGTCCTGGTGCGCATACGCGCCCAGCGTCGCCTCCCGCACGCGCTGGAGCAGCTCGCGGAAGGACGGGTTGCCGGACAGGTCCGCGCGCAGCACCAGCGTGTTGACGAAGAAGCCGATGAGGCCCTCCGTCTGGACCCGGTTGCGGCTGTTCTGCGGCGCGCCGACCAGGATGTCCGTCTGGTGCGTGTAGCGCGACAGCAAGGCCTGGAACGCGGCCAGCACCGTCATGAAGAGGGTGGCGTTCTCACGCTGCCCCACCTGCTGGAGCGCCTTCACCAGCGGCGTTGGCAGGTGCAGGGGCAGGGCGTCTCCGCGCTGCGTCTGGATGGCCGGGCGTGGACGGTCCGTGGGGAGCTGCAACACGGGGGCGCCCGCGAGCTGCTGCTTCCAGTACGCCACGTGCGCGTCGAGCGCGCCCTCCGTCGCCATCCACTCGCGCTGCCACTCGGCGAAGTCCGCGTACTGGATGGGCAGCTCGGGCAGCTCCGGCTCGCGCTGGGTGATGAACGCGCAGTAGAGCTGCGTCATCTCGTGGATGAGGATGCCCAGCGACGCACCGTCCGAGATGATGTGGTGCATCGTCAGCACCAGGACATGGTCGGTGTCCGCCAGCCGCAGCAGCCGCGTGCGCAGCAGTGGGCCCTTCATCAAGTCGAAGGGCTGGCGAATCTCCTCGGTGGCCAGCCGCCGTGCTTCCGCCTCCCGCCCGGCTGGGGGCAGTGATGACAGGTCGGTGACGGCGAAGGACGCGGTGCCTTCGGGCGCGACGACCTGGACCGGCTGGCCCTCCTCCTGCGCGAAGGTGGTGCGGAGCGATTCGTGCCGTTCCACCAGGACGTCGAAGGCGCGCTGGAGCGCGGCCGTGTCGAGCGTGCCGCCCAGCCGGACCGCGCCAGCGATGTGGTAGCTCGGGTTCTCCGGCTGCATCAGGTGGAGGAACCACAGCCGCTGCTGTGCGAAGGAGACAGGGAAGACGAAGGATTCAGCGGTCATGTATGAGTGAGAACCGACTGGCGAAAAGGTGATGGCGAGGAAGGGGGCAGCAGCGGCAAGGCGGGCCACGCCAGTCGTGGCGTGGACCCGGGCGCTACTCCTTCTTCGAGGAAGTCGAGTCAGGGAGGTTCAGCTCGGCGCGCGTCGCGGCCTGGACGCGGCGGGCCTGTCGTGGCCGAGCCACCAGCGGCGGAGGCGCGGCGGGCGCACCGGGCTGCTGGAGCGTCTCCAGGTGCTTCGCCAGGGCGTCGAGCGTGGGGTGCTCGAAGAGGACGCGGAGGGACACGTCCACCTTCCAGGACTCCTGGATGCGCGCCACCACCTGGACGGCCTTCATCGACTGGCCCCCCAGGTCGAAGAAGTTGTCGCGCGCGCCGACCTGCTCCACCGCCAGGACGTCGCGCCAGATGGCCGCGAGCTGGACCTCCGTGGGCGTGCGCGGCGCCTCGTAGGCCGCCGAGGCGCGCGGGTTCGCCGACGGCGCGGGGAGCGACTTGCGGTCCAGCTTGCCGTTGGCCGTCCGGGGGAAGGACTCCAGCGTGACGAAGTGGCTCGGTAGCATGTACGCCGGCAGGTGGGCGGCCAGGTGCTGGCGAACCGACAAGGCTTCGGCCGCGGCCTCGGCGCCGGAGCGCACGTAGGCGACCAGCTCCGCGTGGCCCGACACGTCCCACAGCTTGACGGCGGCCTCCAGGACGCCCGGCACTTGCGCCAGCCGGGCTTCAATCTCCCCCAGCTCGATGCGGAAGCCGCGCAGCTTCACCTGTCCATCGCCGCGGCCCAGGTACTCCAGCGTGCCGTCCGGCAGCGCGCGCACCAGGTCGCCCGTGTCGTAGAGCCGTCCGCCCGGCACCTGGCCGAAGGGGTCTGGCACGAAGCGCTCCGCCGTCAGGTCCGGACGGTGGAGGTAGCCCTGCGCCACGCCGTGTCCGCCGATGTACAGCGCGCCCGTCACGCCCAGGGGCACCGGGTGCAGGGCCGCGTCCAGCACGTACACCTGCGTGTTGCCAATGGGGCGGCCCAGGGTGATGCGGCGTCCCGGCTCCAGGCGCGTGGTGGTGGACCAGATGGTCGTCTCCGTGGGGCCGTACATGTTCCACAGGGACGCGCCACGCGAGCACAGCGGCTCGACGAGCTCGGAAGGAATCGCCTCTCCGCCGCAGAGGAGCTTCAGCGTGGGGCTACCCTTCCAGCCCAGCGTCAGCAGCATCCGCCACGTGGACGGCGTGGCCTGCATCACCGTGGCCCCGCTCTCCGCCAGCGCCCGCATCAGCCGGGTGCCATCCAGGGCCGTCTCGCGGCTGGCGATGACGACGCTGGCGCCCACGCTCAGGGGCAGGAACAGCTCCAGCACGGAGATGTCGAAGGCCACCGTCGTCACGGCGAACAGCGTGTCCTGTTCGGTCATCCCAGGCGCCCGCTGCATGGACGCCATGAAGTTGACGACCGCGGCGTGCGGCACGGCCACGCCCTTGGGACGGCCCGTGGAGCCGGACGTATAGAGCACGTAGGCCAGGTTCGTGCCCGCGAGCGTCACCTGGGGCGACGTCGTGGATGCTCCGGAGGCCTCGGCCATCACCATGCGCTTGCCGAGATAGGCGGGGACCTGCGCGGCCAGCTCCGGCTCGGTCAGCAGCAGTGAAACGCCGCTGTCATCCAGGATGTGCGCCAGCCGGTCCGGCGGATACAGCGGGTCCAACGGCACATACGCCGCGCCCGCCTTCAGGATGCCGAGCAGCCCCACGAGCAGTTCCACCGAGCGCTCCAGGAAGATGCCCACGCGGTGCCCCGGCTCCACGCCGAGCTGGCGCAGGTGGTTCGCCAGCCGGTTCGCCTGTTCATCCAGCTCCCGGTACGTCAGGGCGCGCGACTCGAAGCGCACGGCGGTGGCGTCCGGGCGGCGAGCGGCCTGCTGTTCGAAGAGGCCGTGGAGGCTGCCGGGCAGGGGCAGGTCGCGCGCGGTGTCGTTCCACTCCCGCAGCAGGCGCAGGCGCTCGGGCCCGGTCAGCAGGGGAATCTCACGCACGGACCGGGTGGGGTCCTCAGCGATGGCCGCGAGCAGCGTGAGGAGGTGCCCGGACATCCGCTCGACGGTGGCCGCGTCGAACAGGTCGGTGTTGTAGTTCAGCTCGCTGACCAGTCCGCGCGCCGTCTCCGCCATCGACAGGGAGAGGTCGAACTGCGTGGTGCCGCTCTCGAACTCCAGCTGCTCCAGCGTGAGGCCGGACAGCGAGAGGACCTCGGACGGCGTATTCTGGAGCGTGAACAGCACCTGGAACAGCGGGGAGTAGCTCGGGTCTCGCGCGGGCTGGAGCGCTTCGACGAGCTGCTCGAAGGGCAGCGTCTGGTGCGCGTAGGCGCTCAGCGTGTCCTGGCGCACGCGGGTCAGCAGCTCGTAGAACGGCCGCGCGCCGTCCACCTGGAGCCGCAGGGGCAGCGAGTTGACGAAGAGGCCGATGAGGGGCTCCGTCTGGGGCACCCGGTTGGCGATGGGCGTGCCGATGACGAGGTCCTCCTGCCGGCTGCTGCGGGACAGGAGCACTCCGAACGCGGACAGCAGCGTCATGAACAGCGTGGCCTCCGCCTCGCGGCTGCGCTGCTTGAGCCGGGCCGTCAGCTCCGGCGGCACGGTGAAGCGGTGGGTCGCGCCGTGGAAGCGCTGGTTCGCGGGGCGCGGCCGGTCGGTGGGCAGCTCCAGCAGCGCGGGGGCGCCGGCCAGGTGGTCGCGCCACCAGGAGAGGTGCGGCTGGAGGTCACCCCGGGTGGCGCGCTCCTGCTGCCAGCGCGCGAAGTCACCGTACTGGAGGGCCGGCTCGGGTAGCGGAGAGGGTTCGCCCGTGCTGAACGCGCGGTAGAGCGCCGCCAACTCGCGGATGAGGACGCCCAGGGACCAGCCGTCGCAGGCGACGTGGTGGAGCGTGAGCAGCAGCACGTGCTCGCGTGGCTCCAGCCGCAGCAGGGACATCCGCAGGGGCAGGTCTTTCGACAGGTCGAAGGGCCGGCTGGCCTCCTCCGTCGCGCGCCGCCGGACCTCGGCCTGACGCGCGTCGGCGGGGAGGTGCTGGAGGTCCACCTGGGGCATCGTCATGGACGCGGGCGGCAGGACGCGCTGGAAGGGCTGACCCTGGTGCTGGCCATAACTCGTGCGCAGCACCTCGTGACGGCGGACGATTTCGTCCAGGCTCCGCTGGAGCGCGGCGACGTCCAGGGCGCCTTCGAGCCGCAGCGCGGCGGGCATGTTGTATGCGCCGCTGGGCCCCTGGAACTGCTCCAGGAACCACATGCGCTGCTGGCCGGACGACAGCGGCAGCGCTCCATCGCGAGGGCCGGCGGGGATGAGGTCCGCGGCGCCCTGGAGCGACTGGCCCACCTGCTGGAGGAAGGAGACCAGCTCCTCCTTGCGGGACTTCATCTCCCCGAGCAGGTCGGGCGTCATCACGCCCGGTGGGGCGTTGAAGCGCAGGCGCTCGCCTTCCATCCACAGCCGCACGTCGTGCTGTCGCAGCCGGGTCAACAGTCCATCAATCGTGTTCACAGCTCCCCCTCTTCACGGCTTGCGCCGTTGCTGGTGTCTTCTACCGCGCGCGACGCCCACAGGACGGTGTCCACGTGCTCCGCGAGCCCGGCGATGGTCGTCTGCTTGAAGAGCCGCTCCAGCGGCAGCTCCACCTTGAGCGCGTCCCTCAGCCGTGAGGCCACCTGCGTGGCCAGCAGCGAGTCACCGCCCAGCTCGAAGAAGTCGTCGTGGACGCCCACGCGCGGCAGGCGCAGGGCCTTCATCCACACGTCCGCCAGCGTCTGCTCGGTGGGGGTGCGCGGCGCGACGAAGGGGCGCGTGGGCGCGCTGGCCTCCGGGTCGGGCGCGGGCAACGCCTTGCGGTCCAGCTTCCCGCTGGCCGTGAGCGGCAGGGCCTCCAGGAGCACGAAGAAGGCGGGGACCATGTAGTCCGGCAGCTTCTCCAGCAGGAACTGGCGGAGCGCGACGGGCGTCACGCTGCCCTGCGCGGAGGGCACCACGTAGGCCACCAGCCGCTTGTCATGTCCGGCCAGCGCGCCCGGCTCCTCGCGGACCGTGACGACCACCTCCTGGACGTGCTCATGCGCGCTCAGCGCGGACTCGATTTCTCCCAGCTCGATGCGGAAGCCGCGCACCTTCACCTGGTGGTCGGTGCGTCCCAGGAACTCGAGCGCGCCGTCGGGGCGGTAGCGGACCAGGTCTCCCGTCCGATAGAGGCGCGCCGCCGGGTCGTCGCTGAACGGGTCCGGCACGAAGCGCTGCGCGGTGAGCTCCGGGCGGTTGAGGTAGCCCGCCGCGACCAGCGGCCCGCCGATGTGCAGCTCTCCCGCCACGCCGATGGGCACGGGCGCGCCGTGCCCGTCCAACACGTAGCAGGGGCGGTTCGACAGCGGCCGGCCAATGGGAACGCGCGTGGCGCTCCAGCCCTTGGGGATGGCGAACGTCGCCGCGGTGATGAGCGTCTCGGTGGGGCCGTAGGCATTGAGCGTGCGCACGTTGCCCAGCGGGCCCTGCTGCCACAGCTCCAGCACCTTGGGCAGCACGGTGTCACCGCCGATGATGACCAGCCGCAAGTCATGGGCGCCGAGGGTCGGCGGCGATTCGGCCCAGCTCTGCGTGAGCTGCTGCCAGTACGCCGTGGGGAAGTTCATCACCGACAGCCGCTGCTCGACGACGCGGCGGGCCAGCTCCTCGGGCGTCCAGACCTGGTTGCCGCGCAGGACCAGCGTGGCGCCCGTCATGAGCGTCGGGAGGATCTGCTCCAGGGACGCGTCGAAGTTGAACGAGGCGAACTGCAACACGCGGTCGCGCTCGGTCAGCTCGAAGTGGAGCTGCATGTCCTGGAAGTGCACCGCCATCTGTCCGTGGCTGATGACGACGCCCTTGGGCTCACCCGTGGAGCCGGACGTGTAGATGACGTAGGCGGGGGACGTGGCCGTCGCGGTGTTGGGCGGGTTCTCCGTGGGACAGGACGCCAGCGTGACGGCGTCAGTGTCCAGGTGGACGACCTTCGCGGTGTGCGTGGGCAGCCGCTCCGCGAGGGCCTGCTTCGTCACCAGCACGGCCGCGCGCGCGTCATCCAGCAGGAAGCGCAGCCGCTCCACGGGGTGCGCGGGGTCCAGCGGTACGTAGGCGCCACCGGCCTTGAGGATGGCCAGCAACGTCACCAACATCTCCGGCGAGCGGTCGATGAAGGCGCCCACCCGCATGCCCGGCCCGACGCCCAGTCCACGCAGGTGGTGCGCGAGCTGGTTCGCGCGTCGGTTGAAGTCGGCGTAGGTGATGCTCTGGCCGTCCAGCTCCACCGCGTGCACGCCGGGCCTCGCGGCGGCCTGCTGTTCGATGAACTGGTGAGTGAGCAGGTCCTCCCGGTAGCCCACCTGATTCTGGTTCCACGCCACCAGGACCTTGCGGCGCTCGGCGGGGGTGAGCATCGGCAGGTCGGCCACGCGCGCTTCCGGCTGCTTGAGCGCGCCCGTTAGCAGCGTGCGGAAGGCCTGGGCCCAGCGGGCCAGCGTCGCCGCTTCGAACAGGTCGGTGTTGTAGTCGAAGTCCAGGACGAGCCCGTCCTCGGCGTCGATGACGTTCAGGCTCAGGTCGAAGGCGGCGTAGCGAACGGGCTGCGGGACGAAGTGCGTCCGCAGGCCGTCCATCTGGAGGTTCCCCAGCGGGCGCTCCAGATTGAACGTGACGCTGACGAGCGGCGTGTGGCTGGTGCTGCGCGGCAGTCCCAGGCGCTTGATGAGCAGGGCGAAGGGATAGTCCTGGTGCTCATACGCCTCCCAGAGCACCTGCTTGAGGCCCTGGACGTGTTCGGAGAACGTCTGCTCGCCCTGGACGTGGCTGGCGATGGGCAGCAGGTGCGAGCAGTAGCCCACCAGTCCCTCGCTGCCCTCCATCCCCCGGCCCGCGGTGGGGATGCCCACCAGCACGTCATCCTGGCCCGTCAGGCGGTGGAGGAAGGTGGTGTAGACGGAGAGCAGCAGCATGAAGAGCGTGGACTGCTGCTGCGCCGCCGCCTCCTTCAGGGACTGGGTGGTGGCGCGGTCCAGCCGCAGCGTCTCCCGGGCACCCCGGTAGCTGCGGTGCGCGGGGCGGCCATGGTCGATGGGCAGCTCCAGCGCGGGCAGCGTCTCCACGCGCCGGCTCAGCCAGAAGCGCTCGTGGGCCGCCTGCTCCCGGGTTCCGGCCTGCTGCTGGAGCCACTGCACGTACTCGCCCCACTGCATCGCGGGCGGAGGCGGGGTGTTCTTGCCGCCCCGGAGCTCGGTGTAGCGCGCGGCGAGCTCGCGGACGATGACCCCCAGCGACCAGCCGTCGACGGCGACGTGGTGCGCGGTGAGGACGAAGACGTGCTCCTGCGCGGCCAGCTTCAAGAGACTCACGCGGAAGGGCGCCCCGCGGTGCAGGTCGAACGGCGTGTTGCTCTCCTGCTCGTACCAGGCGGAGAGGCGCTCGGCCTGCTCTGGCGCGGGCAGGGTGGAGAGGTCGTGCGACGTCAGGGGCAGCGCCAGCGAAGCGGCGGCGGTCTGCTGCTCGCCGGACTCGTGGACGTAGATGCGCAGGGCCTCATGCCGGTCGACGACGTGCTGGATGGCGCGCTGGAGCAGCTCGCGCTGGAGCACGCCTTCGAGCCGCAGGCTCATCGACAGGTTGTAGGAGATGGAGCCGCCGGGGTTCATCTGGGCGAGCACCCACAACTGCCGCTGCGCCTCCGTCATCGGCAGCGTGCGCGCTTCCACGCGGGTGGGCTCGGGCGGCGTGGCGCGGGGCCAGAATCCGCCCGCGCGCATGTCGCTCACCGTCTCGGTGACGGCGCGGACGATGGTGTCGAGGTCCTCGTCCGAGTGCGCGGTGGAGAGCATGCACGTGCGCCCCTCCCAGATGTAGATGCCGCGCTGGATGAGGTGGCAGAAGAACAGGTCCATCTCCAGCGACTGGTACAGGTAGCTGGTGTTGCCCGCGGCGGAGAAGCGCAGCACCGAGCCGCCGTGGATCGCCTCGATGGGCGCCTGCTCGCGCTGGAAGACGTCATTGAGGCGCGCGACCAGGTCCGCGGCGCGGCGGCTCAGGTCCTCCTGGAGCTCGGGCCCCTGGGCCTTGAGGTGGCTCAGCGTGGCCACCGTGGTCGCCATGGTCAGCGGGTGCTTGCAGAACGTGCCCGCGGAGAAGGTCGTCTCGACGGCGGGGTAGGACGCGTCGCCGTAGCTCCAGTCGCCCCCGTCGATGCGGTCCACGAAGCCACCCCGGTCCGCGACGGCGCCAATGGCCATGCCGCCACCGAGCACCTTGCCGTAGGTGGCCAGGTCCGCCTCGATGCCGTACCAGGCCTGGGCGCCACCCGGATGGAGCCGGAAGCCGGTGATGATTTCGTCGAAGATGAGGGGCACGCCTGCTTCACGCGTCATCGCTCGCAGCGCCTGGAGGAAGGCCCGTGGCTGGAGATTGGGACGGCGGCTCTGCACCGGCTCCACGAGGACGCCCGCCAGCTCGTGGAGGTGCTCGCGGATGAGCTCCAGCGTGCGGTCTTCTCCGTAGGGCAGCACGAGGACGTCCTCGACGACCTTGGGAGACACGCCCGCGGCCATGGGCAGCGACTGGGGCTCGCCGTTGACCATGCGCCCCACCACCAGCGTGCCGTCGGAGTGGCCGTGGTAGGAGCCGGTGAACATCACGATTCTGGTGCGGCCCGTCGCGGCGCGCGCCAGCCGGAGCGCCGTCATCACCGCCTCCGTGCCGGAGTTGCAGAAGGTGACGCGCTTCATCCCGGTCAGCTCGCAGAGCAGCTCCGCGGCCTGTCCGCCCAGGTCCGACTGGGGGCCCAGCTCCATGCCTTCCGCCAGCCGCTGTCGCAGCGCCTCCATGATGAAGGGCGGGTTGTGACCGAACAGGTGCACCCCGAAGCCCATGGAGAAGTCGATGTACTCGTTGCCGTCCGCGTCCCAGACGCGCGAGCCCTTCGAGCGCACGCTGACGATGGGGTAGCAGACCTCCTTCAGCTCGGCGCGGAAGTTCATCAGCCAGCGGACATCGCTCCACTTCGCGCGGTAGCGGACGGCGGCTTCCTTCGAGCGCTTCGTGCGCGCGGTGTACTTCGTGATGAACGCGTCCAGGTGGCGCTGCTGCGCCGCGGGGAGCTCGCGCTCGGGCGCGCCGGACTTCGGCCCCGCGCCAAAGGGTGACGCGCCTCCAGCCTTCGCGGTGTTCGCGAGCGCCGCCTTGGGGGCAGGGGCTTCCTGCGTCGTGACGGGGAGCGGCAGCGGCGCGGCGGGACGTCCGCCCAGGAGCGCGAGCTGCTGCGCCATGAGCTGCAACTGCTGCTGGATGAGCTGCTCGACGGCGCTTCCCGGAGGTGCGGCGAGCGTGTTCGCGGTGGCGGCCGGCGCGCTCACGGGGAGCGGCGCGGGGACGCTCGTCGCCGCTGGCGCGGGGCTCGGGGCGAAGCTCGCGGGCAGCGTCTGGTCGAGGTGGCTCGCCAGGGCGTCCAGCGTCGTCAGCTCCTCGAAGAGCTGACGGATGGCCAGCTTCACGCCGAAGCGCTTCTCCACGTTGCGGATGGCGTCCAGCAACACGAGGGAGTCGGCGCCCATCTCCAGGAAGGACATGCGCGGGTCGAGCTTCTCGGCAGGCGCCTGGAGCAGCAAGGCGACGACCGCGCGTAGCTCCGTGAGGATGCGCTCCTTGCGTGACACGACGGGCGCTGCGGCGGAGGTCTGGGGCATCATCGTCGGGGTGTGGGCAGGAGAGGGGAGCGTGGAGTCCAGCAAGTACCTCTGACGCTCGAAGGGGTAGGTGGGCAGCGGGACACGACGGCGCGGGTGGTCCGCGTCGACGGCGCTCCATGGGATGGTGACGCCGCGCGTGTGCAGCGCGCCGAGGCTGCCAAGCAGCGTCTCCCAGGCATCCTGCTGACGCCGCAGGCTGGGCAGCCACAGGCTCGCGCTCTCGGGCACGCAGCGCTTCGCCATGCCGAGCAGCGTGTCGTGCGAGCCCAGCTCGATGAACAACGCGGGGCCCGCCTGCGTCAGCGCCTGGACGCTCTTGAAGAACTGGACGGGCGCGCGCGCGTGCTGTCGCCAGTAGGCGGCGTCGGGGGCCTGGGACATGCGCTCGCCCGTGAGGTTCGAGATGAGCGGGAGGCGCGGCGCGTGGGCGGGCAGGATGCGGGCCACCTGCTCGAAGCCATCCAGCATCGGCTCCAGCAGTGGCGAGTGGAACGCATGGGAGACGGTGAGCGGCCGCGACTCGATGCCTTGAGCCTGGAGCGCCGTGGTGATGCGGTGGACTGCTTCGCGCTCACCGGAGATGACGACGTGCCGTGGCCCGTTGATGGCGGCGACGTCCACCAGGGGCTCGCCCTCCAGTGCCATGCGCACCGTGGGCTCATCCGTCAGGACGGCCGCCATGGCGCCGTTCTGGGGCAGGGCCTGGATGAGCCGGCTGCGCGTGGCCAGCAGCGCCAGTGCTTCCTCCAGCCCGAGCGCGCCCGCCGTGTGCGCGGCCGTGAATTCGCCCACGCTGTGGCCCATGACGGCGTCTGGCACCACGCCCCACGAACGCCACAGCTCCGTCAGGGCATGGCCCAGCGCGAACAGCGCCGGCTGGGTGTAGCGCGTCTGGTGGATGAGCTGCGCGGTGGCGTCCGTCGTCGGAAACAGCACCGACAGCAGCGGGACCTCCAGATGCGGGCGGAGCAGCGCGTCGCAGCGCTCCAGGGCTTCCCGGAAGACGGGCGCGCTGTCGAACAGTTGCCGTCCCATGCCGGGGTGCTGGGTGCCCTGGCCGGGATACAGGAAGACGATTCGCGGCGCGGCGCCACGCTGCACCTCGCCCTGATGCAGCCCGGGGACGGCGTGCCCCTGGGCGAAGGCTTCGAGCCGCGACGCCAGCTCCACGGGTGAGCTCGCGGTGAGCGCGAGCCGATGCGGCCACGCATTGCGGCCGGTGTTCGCGGTGAAGCAGACATCCGCCAGCGCGGGGGCGTCCGGCCGGGAGAGGTGCTCCTGATACCGCCGGGCCAGGTTCCGCAGGGCCGCATCGCTCCGGGCGGACAGCGTCAGGACCTGGCTGCCGCGCTCGGGGACGCGAGGTGCCTCCGCGGGGCGCGGCGGGGGCTCGCTCAGGATGACGTGGGCGTTGGTGCCACCGAAGCCGAAGGCGCTGACCCCCGCGACGCGCGCGCCGGGCGCTTGGGGCCACGGCTCCGGGCGCGTGGGAATCGATAACCGGGTCGCATCCAGGGCGATGTGCGGGTTGAGCTCGCGCAGGTGGACCTGCGGCGGAACCTCGCCGTGGCTCAGGGCCAGCACCGTCTTCATCAACCCCGCGATGCCGGCCGCCGCCTCCAGGTGGCCGATGTTGCTCTTCGCCGAGCCGATGAAGCAGCGCTGCTCGACCGTCCTCCCCGGTGAGAGCACGGCGCTCAGCGCCGCCAGCTCAATCGGGTCGCCCAGCGGCGTTCCCGTGCCGTGGGCTTCGATGTAGCCAAGCTGCGCTGGAGACAGGCGGGCCTGACGGAGGGCCTGCTGGATGACGTCCTGCTGCGCGGCGCCGCTGGGGGCGGTGAGGCCGTTGCTGAGCCCGTCATGATTCACGGCCGAGCCGCGAATGACGGCCAGGATGGGCGCGCCCGAGGCCAGCGCATCCGACAGGCGCTGGAGGACGACGATGCCGCAGCCCTCGGAGCGCACGTAGCCGTCGGCCGATGCGTCGAACGTCTTGCAGCGCCCATCCGCCGCCATCATCCCCGCCTGCGAGAAGGCGATGGTGAGCTCGGGCGACAGGATGAGGTTGACGCCGCCGGCCATCGCCAGGTCGCACTCGCGGCCGCGGAGGCTCTGACAGGCCAGGTGCACCGCGACGAGCGACGACGAGCACGCGGTGTCCACGGCCATGCTCGGACCCCGCAGGCCCAAGACGTAGGACAGCCGGTTGGCCGCGATGCTGTGCGCGTTGCCAGTGCCCGCATAGGCATCCAGCAAGGAGCGGTCGCCGAACTGCCGCTGCGCGTAGTCGCTGGTGCTGATGCCCACGAAGACGCCCGTGCGGCTGCCCTGGAGTCCTTGAGGTGCCTGTCCCGCGCGCTCCAGCGCCTCCCACGCGACTTCCAGGAGCAGGCGCTGCTGCGGATCCATCCGCACGGCTTCGCGAGGTGAGATGCCGAAGAAGAGCGGGTCGAACGCGCCGACGTCTTCGAGGAAGCCGCCCCATCGCGTGTTCATCGTCGCGGGCGTCGACGGGTCCGACGAGTAGAGGCTCGCCGCGTCCCAACGGTCCGCGGGGACTTCGGTGATGGCATCTCCGCCACGCTGGAGCAGCGCCCAGAAGGCCTCTGGCGTCGGGGCTCCCGGGAAGCGGCACCCCAGCGCCACCACCGCGATGGCTTCGTCCCGCGCGGCCTCGGTGACGGGCGTCGCGGGCGCGTCCGTCACGGGCGCGGTGCCACGTCCGAGCGCCTGGCTGAGCGCGTCGATGGTGGGGTGCTCCCACAGGATGGTGGGCGAGACGTCGCGGCCCAGCCAGTCCGCCAGCTCACCCGACAAGAACACCGCGTCCTTCGACGTCAGCCCGTAACGAACGAAGGGCTCCTGGGGGTCGACCGCTTCGGGCGCGAGCTCGGCGGACTCGGCCACGTAGGCCCGAAGCCACGCCGCGATTTCATCGCGCGTGCGGCCTCCGGACACACTGGAGGCCAGAGGGGAATCCGCAGGGGTCTGTGAGACACCAGAAGATGGTTTCATCGAAACTCACGGACCTGAGGTGTAATCCTGCAGATCGTGATTATTATGAAATCGTTCTGGATCCGACTAGTCTTGACGGAATTTTGAGGTAAATTTCTGGTGCCAGCGCTCAAGCAGGGGGGTTGGCGCTTTCCAAGTGGGGGCTCAGCGGCAGGTGTCCGGGCTGACTCACCGCTGTGACGACAGGTGCTTGCAGATGGCGTTCAGCGAGTTCGAGTGCTGGTCCGAATCAGGCCAGCTGGATTGCGTGGCGGTGTTCCGGCCCGCGGCGTTGGACGTCACCAGCGCGGAGGAGGCGGCGGCGGTCGGCTTCACGCGGCCCGTCACGCGCGGTGAGGCGGAGGACGCCTTTGGCCGGCTGCGGGACACGCTGACGCGCCTGGGTTGCCAGACGATTGACCTGTGGGAGCTGCTCCCGGAGCGCGAGCGCGCGGTGAGCGACACCACGGTGAACCGGGTGTTCGTCCGCGACACGGCGGCGGTGCTCGGGCGTCAGCTGGTGACGGGCACGGCGGCCTTCCCCGTGCGGCTGGCGGAGTTCGACGTGGCGCACCGCGCGCTGTCACAGCTCCAGCCGGAGCTGTCGAGCGACGACGCCGCGACGTCCGCGCGCATCGAGTTCGGGGACGTCTTCGTGCTCGACGCGGAGCGCCTGCTGGTCAACGTGGGGCTGCGCAGCGACGCGCGGGCGCTTCAGCCCTTCCTGGAACTGGCGTGGCGTTCGGGCTTCCGCGAGGCCGCCGTCGTCCGCATCCCGGAGCGCCTGGGCATCATCCACCTGGACCTGGCCTTCAACGTGCTGGGGCCCCATGCGGTGGTGGCGCGCGCCTTCCTTCGCCACACGCCCATCCAGGTCTTCACGCAGGGCGTGGCGCCGCACTGGGAGCCCTTCGACGGCTACTTCACCCAGCGGGGCCGCCGCGTCATCCCCTTCGAACCGAAAGGGGAGAGCGGCTTCATGTCGAACTTCATCTACGTGGGGCCCAACCTGATTCTCGCCTCGGAGAGCGCCTCGGTGGGCCTTCGTCCACTGGCGAAGGAGGCCGGCATCGAGGTGGCGAGCGTCGACATCGAGGCGCTGGAGCGAGGCAACGGCAGCGTCCGCTGCCTCACGATGCCCCTGCGCCGGCGCGCGGTGTAGCGAAGGACCGCGCTCAGGAAGGGCGGTTCACCCCGGGCGGGTGGGTCATGTCGCCTTCTTGCTCGTAGTAGAGGCTCGCGCAGCCCTGCTCGTAGACCACGAGCACCCGGTCACTCTCCTCCAGCAAGTCGGAGACCTTCTCCGTGGTCTTGCGGACGAGTACGTCGAACCTACCCGGGCGCTGTTTGTTTCCGGCCCGGACTGTCACGACTGGCATGCGGGGTCCCGCTCCTTGTGCCCCACGGCGAGCGGTTCCGGGAGGACTTCCCCGGCCTGGGCCCATCCGAAGGTAACAAGGCGTGTCATAACCAAACGAACAGTCCGTTGACAAGCGGGCCGCGTCATGGCGGGAAGTGGCTCCCATGCTCCGCAAGCTTCCCGTTGTGCTGGTAGGTGTTCTGGGTCTGGCCTCTTCCGCGGGCGCGCAGGAGACGCGGCGGCCTCGGGAGCACCGCTCTCCGACGCCCGCCTGGGCGCCTCGCGGCGTGCTCCTGGGGGTCAGCGCCCAGGACGGACTGGCGGCCTCCCAGACGAAGGTGCAGTGGCAGTTCACCTTCTACCAGGACCGCAAGGACGCCTTCGCCCTGCTGCTGGAGGGCAGCCTGTCGTGGGGGCTCGCGTTTCCGGAGGCCGAAGAGGGCAGGCCGCAGAACGCGGTGCGCTCCTTCTACCAGCACAGCCCGCAGGTGGGCGTGGGCTACCGGAACCACCTGCCCGGCCAGGTGCACTGGGGCTTCCAGGTCACCGGCGGTCCCGTCTTCTATGGCGCGGACTTCGACGGTGGGCTGGAGAACGACCGGCGCGTCGCGGGCCTCATCGAGGGCCGCATCCACCTGGGTTACCAGTTCGGGGCCGTCGGCGGCGGGCTCGCTGTGGGTTATGCCGAGCCCTTTGGCTACAAGCGCCGCAGCCTTGGCCGTTTCTTCGTGGGTGGCCCGATGGTCGGGTTGTTCGTGGATTGGCGCTAGGCTTTGCGTAGAGTGTGGCTCGGGAGCCCCTGTCCACACGCCACGTATGCCCGAGCCGCTCAGCGCCCATGTCTCGCGATACCTCCGCAACCGAGAAGTCTTCGAGCGGAACCTGCCCGCCGCGCTGCTCGTCTTCACTCCGGTGGCGGAGGAAGGCTGCGGCGGGGACGCGGAGGAGTACCGTCTGAAGACGGTGACGAACGCGGGGGCCCCTTCGCTGGGGGCCAGCGGGCCGTTGGTGTTTCCCGTCGTGAAGACACGGACGAACGCCTTCGGGCGGGGGATGACCGTGGGGCGGACGGGCAACAACGACGTGGTCCTGGACGACGGGAGCGTGTCCCGGTTCCACGCCTGGTTCAGCCGGGAGGAAGGCCCTGCGGGCTTCCTGCTGACGGATGCCGGGTCCAGGAATGGCTCCTGGGCGGGGGGCGTCCGGCTGGTGCCCCGGCGAGCCGTTCCGGTGGCGGATGGGGCCCGGCTGCGCTTCGGCCAGGTGGAGGTCGCATTCTACACGGCCAGCGGTTTTGTGCGGATGCTGACCGTGAGGATGGCTCCCTGAGCCTTGCCACGTCTTCGTGGGCCTGCGTAACGTGCGGAGTCGCCCTCTGTCACACACGGGAGTGTTCGCGGTGGCCTTGACCACAGAAGCTTTTGGACTGACCGACGTCGGCCGCAAGCGGCAGCACAACGAAGACGCGATGTTGGTGGATGCTCCACTCGGTCTCTATGTGGTGGCCGACGGCATGGGCGGTCACGCGGCCGGCGAGGTCGCGAGCAACCGCGCCACGGAGGTCGTCAAGCAGCACATCTCCGCCAACCGCCACTTGTTGAAGGACCTGGGCAACAACCCGACGCCGGACAGTCGCTCCGCGGCGGCGGCGCTCGTCGAGGTGGCCGTCCAGCGCGCGTGCGCGGACATCTACCGGACGGCGATGTCGGATGCGACCAAGCGCGGCATGGGCACGACGTTCGTGTGCCTCGCGGTGGGGGGCAACAAGGGCGTCATCGGCCACGTGGGTGACAGCCGTGTCTACCTGGTGCGGCATGGCCAGTGTCACCGGCTGACGGAGGACCACACGCTGGTCGCCGCGCAGCTCAAGGCCGGCACGATTACGAAGGACCAGGCCGCCACCTCGCAGTACCGCAACGTGATTACCCGCGCGGTGGGCATCCAGGAGTCCGTCCAGGTCGACACGCTCATCGTGGACCTGGTGCCTGGGGACATGTTCATCCTCTGCTCGGACGGCCTGCACGGCTATGTCGAGGACGAGGAGGTCCTTCCGCTCATCTCCGGCATCGCGCCCGCGGACCTGCCCAAGCGCTTCATCGACGTCGCCAACGAGCGCGGTGGCAAGGACAACATCACCGCGGTGGTGGTGAAGGTCGCGGGTGAAGGCGCCACCGTCAACGAGGAGTCGAGCGAGGCGCAGTCGCGCATGGAGGCGCTGCGCAAGATTCCGCTCTTCCGTCACCTCACCTACAAGGAGCAGACGGCGGTGCTGTCCATCGCCACCACGCGCACGTATCCCGCGGGCCGTGAAATCGTGGTGGAGGGGCAGCCGGGCGAGGAGCTCTTCGTCGTCATCCGGGGCCGGGTGGCCATCGAGAAGAACGGCGTGGAGATCGCCGAGCTGCGCGCGGGGGGCCACTTCGGAGAGATGGGACTCATCGACAACGCGCCGCGCTCAGCGACGGTGCGGGCGACCGAGCCCACGCGCACCATGGTCATCTCGCGGCCGGACCTGATGGGGCTGATGAAGCGCGAGTCCATCCTGGCGGTGAAGATGCTCTGGAGCTTCGTCCAGGTGCTCAGCGACCGGCTTCGCGCCACCAACTCGGAGCTCAGCGAGGCGCGGCAGGAGCTGGCCGTGGCCCAGGCGATTGCGCCGTTCGCAGAGGAGTAGACTCCACCGCCATGGCTCCCCGTCGACCGAAGCAGCTTCGTTCGCTGTCCGATATACGTCAGACGCCCCAGGTACGTTCGCGCCGTTCCGTTGTCGGAGGGCGACGCATGGCGAGAGCGGTGGGCGGCGACGTGGTGGTGAAGTTCCTGGGTGAGGTGGCTGAGCTGCGCCAGGAGCTGAGGGCGACGCAGGGGGACGTCGAAGGCCTCTTGATGAGCATGGGGACCCTGCGGTCGAACATGGGGACCATGCGGTCGAACATGGTGGCCATGCAGGCGAACATGGTGGCCATGCAGGCGAACATGGACTCCATGATGGGCAACATGGAGACGATGATGTCGACCATGGAGGACATGACCACGGGGATGCGTGCCATGTCGGGACGCCTGAACCGGATGGAGACCCAGGCGGCCCGCATGGCCCGGCTGCTGGTCTCCATGGCGGATTCGACCCACGAGCGCTTCGAGCGAGTCGAGAAGCGCCTGGATGACCTCGAAGACAAGCTGTAGACGCGTCCGGAATTTCCAGGGGGAATCGGCCGTTCCGCGCCCGGCCCCGGGCCAAGGTCCGCGCCGTCCGCGCATGCGCAACTGGATTGTCATAGGCGTGGTGGTGGCCCTGCTCGCGGCAGGGGTGGTGTGGCTGTGGCCCGGGACTGAGACGGCGCCCGCCGCTCGCGACACGCACACCGCCACGGGCAAGGCCCTGCCAGAGTTCGCCGCCGTGGATGTGTCCTCCTCCGCGGGCGAGGGGCTGGCGCTCACGGGACGGGTGCTGGACGCCTCGGGTCGTCCCGTCGCGGGCGCGGAGGTGTTCCTGGCCGCCAGCGCGGAGCGGACGCTCCTGGGCGTTCATTGTGAGGCGTGTGGCCAGGCGCTCCTGTCCTGCCCGGCGCGTGAGACGGCGCTGCACACGCGGGCGTTCTTCGAGCAGCAGCAGGGCTTCCTGACGCCGAGAGCCACGGTCCACACGGACGCGGAAGGGCGCTTCCGCTTCGAGCAACTGGCTGGCGTGTCCTTCTCCGTGTGGGCCCGCGCGCCAGGGCTGGGCGTCGCGCTTCGCGAGCGGGCCGCGCCAGGAGACCCGGTGGAGCTGTACCTGCCTCCGCTGCGCACGCTGGTGGGGCAGGTGGTGGACGAAGCGGGCCGGCCCTTGGCGGGGGCACACGTGCACGGAACGTCGCGGCGGGCGCCGCTGCCCTTCGAGTCCACGAGCGGCGCGGATGGCCGCTTCACCCTGACGGGCCTGGGCGAAGGGCCGTTCTATGTGCTGGCCACGGCGGAGGGGTACCTGCCCACGGTGGAGTCCCAGGTGGAGGCGGGGCCACAGCCCGTGCGCCTGAAGCTCTTGCCCGAGCGTACCCTGGAGGTCCGCGTCACCCGGAACGGTTCCCCCGCGGCCGCGCGGGTGCGGCTGCGCGCGGACCACCTGTCGCGGGAGCTGCGCACGGATGGCGCTCCGGTGCGCTTCACCGGCTTGTATCCGGACGAGCTGGTGGTGACCGCGGAGGCCAAGGGCCTGGCGTCCGTGCCCCGAATCTTGACGCTGGACGCGCGCGTCACCCAGGTGACGCTGGCGCTGGAGGAAGCGGGGAGTCTGCTCGTCACGGTGGTGGACGAGGCGGGCCAGCCCGTGCCTCAGCCTGAGCTGCTGCTGCGCATGCCGACGGGGGAGGTCGTCTGGCGGGAGCGCGGTGGCACCGGCGCGTTGGTGACGCTGGGCCCGCTGGCCGTGGGCAACTACGTGCTGACCGGGCAGGCCGAGGGCTTCCGTGATGCGCAGCTGCCCGCGAAGGTGACGCCCCAGGAGACGGCGCTCGAGCTGGAGATGGAGCGCGCCACCGTCATCAGCGGGCAGGTGCTGGATGTCTACGGCCGGCCCGCGCCAGGGGTGTCCGTGTTGGTGCAGCCCACGGGCGCGTCGACGCTGGCGGACGCGGAGGGGCGCTTCATCGCGCAGGTGCCCACGCCGGGGCTGTACGAGCTGCATGCGCACCACTCGGAGTGGGGCGGCGGCCAGCTCAAGGTGACGGCGCCGGCCACCGACGTGCAACTGGCGCTGGAGCCCCGCGCGTCGTTGGAGGTGACGGTCTCCGCCGAGGGCCGCCGCGTGGAAGGCGCGGACGTGGTGCTGTGGGTGGAGCAGCAGGGCATCTTCCGGAGTGACCGGCCGTCCGGTTCGGATGGCATGGTCCCGATGCGCGGGATGCCCGCGGGCACGTATTCGATGATGGCGTCCCACCCCGACTATCAGCCGTCGGAGCGCCGGGACGTGACGCTGACGGATGGGCAGACGCTGAAGCTGGAGGCGGAGCTGCGGCCCGGCGCGCCGCTCAGTGGTGAGGTGGTGGACGGGCAGAACGCGTCGGTGGCGGGCGCCACGTTGGTGGTGGTGCCCCGAGGCGCGGAGCCCGTGCAGTCCGACGCGAGCGGCCGTTTCGAGTTCCGTGCGCTGCGGCCGGACCGGGGCTACCGCTTGGAGGTGAGGCACCCCGGCTATGACCAGGTCGAGCGCGCCGAGGGCAAGGCCGGTGGCCCGCCGGTGCGAGTGGTGCTCAAGAAGCGCGACGTCTTTCGCGGGCGTGTCATGGGCGACGACGGCGAGCCAGTGCGGCGCTTTCGCGTGGACGAGCACGACGTGAATGCACCGGATGGTCGCTTCGAGCTGCCGTTGCCCACGGCGGGCGACCGCGTCATCGCGTCAGTGGACGCGGCGGGCTACGAGCCGCAGATGGTGGACCGTCCGGCCTCGCCCGACCTGGGAGACCTGGTGCTGGAGAAGCTGCCAGGGGTCTCGGGCCGCGTGGTCGACGAGGGCGGGGGGCCCGTGCCGGATGCCGTGGTGTCGTGCGACGTCTGTGACGACTCCGTGCTCTCCGGGACGGACGGCACCTTCACGGTGGCCAGCCCGCCCTATGTGACGCGTTACTCGCTCACGGCGCGCAAGGGGCGGCTGAGCGCCACCCAGTCGTTGGAGCGGGGCGCACGGGGCCCGGTGGAGCTCAAGCTGCGGCAGGCCACGCGGTTGAGCGGCCGGGTGTACCGCCAGGACGGGAGCCCCGCGGCGGGCTTCGAGGTCGAGGCCGTCAACGCCGACCGCAGCGAGCCGCTCACCATCGTCACCGGACCGGATGGTGGCTACAGCGTGGAGGTCTCCCCGGGCAACTACCGCTTCGCGCTGGGGGCGAACCGGGAGTTCTCCGGCGAGCCGGCGCTGGTGGTGCAGGTCGGCGGCTCGGAGATGTCGCTGGACCTGGGACCGGGGCCGGGCACCACGTCCTTGTCCGTCCAGGTGAAGCCGGAGCGGGGCCGGGCGCTGTGGGTCGTCGCGGGAGAGCTGGGGGCGGTGGGCAATCCCCCGGCGATGGCGCTCATGCGCTCGCGCTGGGCGCAGCTCGTGTACCAGCCCCGGTCGGAGCAGGTCCGCCTGAGCGGCCTGCGCCCCGGGCGGTACACCCTGGTGTGGGGCAATTTCCACGTGGAGACCCCGGGCGGACCCGAGGTCCGCGTGGTGGATGTCCCTTCGAGTGGTGACGTGGTGATGATGGGGCACTGAGGCCCTGCGGCGACGGTTGCGAGCCCACCTCCCCGCGCATTAGGAAGCCGCATGGACGTGACGACACTGAGAGGCCGCCGGGTGGTCGTCGGCGTGGGTGGCGGCATCGCGGCGTACAAGGCCTGCGAGCTGGTGCGGGAGCTGTCGCGTGCGGGCGCCGAGGTGCGGGTGGCCATGACGGAGTCCGCGCGCCAGTTCGTCACCCCGCTGACCTTCCAGGCGCTCAGCGGGCACCCTGTGCTCACCGATTACTTCGACCCCGCCCAGGAGGGGAACTTCGGCCACCTGGACCTGGCGCGCTGGGGCGAGGCCTTCGTCGTGGCGCCGGCCACCGCGGACCTGCTGGCCCGCATCCGCGCGGGCATGGGCAACGACGCCGTGACGACGTCCCTGCTCGCCTTCCGCGGGCCGGTGGTGCTGGCGCCGGCGATGAACGTGGCCATGTGGGACAACCCCCTGACGCAGGAGAACCTGGCGGCCCTGCTGGCTTACCCACGCTTCTCGCGCGTGGGCCCGGGCGCGGGGATGCTGGCCTGCGGTGACGTGGGGGAGGGGCGGCTGGCGGACGTCCCGGCCATCGCCCAGGCGGTCGCGGCGCGTTTCGGCGCCGGCCCGCTGGCGGGGAAGCGGGTGCTGCTGACGGCGGGCCCCACCCGCGAGTTCCTGGACCCGGTGCGGTTCATCTCCAATCCCTCCACGGGGAAGATGGGGATGGCGCTCGCGCACGCGGCCCGGAGTCTGGGCGCCGAGGTGACGGTGGTGCTCGGTCCCGTGGGCCCCGTGGAGCGCTGCGGCCTGGACGTGGTGGACGTGGTGAGCGCGGACGACATGGCGCGCGAGGTGCTCTCGCGAGTGGGCACCGTGGATGCGTTCATCGCCACGGCCGCCGTCAGCGACTGGCGCCCGGAGACGCGCGCGCCGCAGAAGGTGAAGAAGGGCGCTTCGACTTCACCCGAGGCGCTGGCGCTCGTGCGCACGCCGGACGTGCTCGCGGAGGCCTCCCGCAAGGTGGCGGGGCAGCCGAAGCGGCCGGTGCTGGTGGGCTTCGCGGCGGAGACGGAGCACGTGGTGGCGCACGCGCGCGACAAGCTGGAGCGCAAGGGGCTGGACGCGATTGTCGCCAACGACGTGACGGCCCCTGGGGCGGGCTTTGGAACGGACACCAACCAGGTGACGGTGCTCACGCGCTCGGGCGCGCAGCATGAGCTCCAGGGCAGCAAGCACGAGGTGGCGCGGGCCCTCATTCAACTGCTGCTCGTGTCGCCGTCCTAACGGGGCTCCATCACCGCGAGGGTGACGGTGGTCTTCGACACGAGCCGGGGCGTACCGCCGGAGACGGCGTGGACCTCCGACTCCGTGACGATGAGCCGGCGGCCGGCGCGCAGCACCCGGGCCTTGCACCGCAGCTCCTCACCGGACGCCGTCTGGAGCAGGTGGACGGTGAAGCTGGTGGACAACACCCGCTGGCCCTTGCGGACCACGGAGAAGGCCGCCGCGCCCGCCGTATGGTCCGCCAGCGTCGCCTGGACACCGGCGTGGATGACGCCGTCCTGCTGAAGGTGGCGGGGCTGCACCACCAGCCGGGCCTCCACTTCGCCGGGGCGGATGTCCACGGGATGGATGCCCAGGTCCATGACGAAGGCGGCCGAGGTGAACAGGGCCTCCGTGTCCAGGCGGTAATCCGGGTTCTGGTGCTCCATGGCGGCTCCTCGCTGCGTGACACCGGGTTCGGGGGCGCAAGATAGCGTGGCCAGGGGCGGAGGACTGGGGGCAGGGTGGGGTAGGACTCCGGGCGTGGGCGTGGAACGGCGCTGGCGGGAGGCGAACAGTCGGCTCGGGCGTCCGCTTCCTTGCGCATGGGCGCCACGTCCGATACCGATCCAGGACCGTGACTGACGATACGCCCGAGGCCTCGCAGGACCTGAGCGCCCTGCTGGACGATGTGCGCCGCCACCTCCTCTGGCAGGAGGAGGCCGCTGGCCGGGTGCTGATGATTGACGCCAAGGCGGCGCTCGAGCTCCAGCGCTCGGCTCCCTCCTTGCGCGCGCGCTTCGCTCGGACGCAGGGGACCGCGGACGCCGCGCCTCAACCTCGCCCCGAGGCACCGCCGGCCCGGGGGCCGCCTCCGTCCACGCCTGCTGCTCGCCCCGAAGCGCCGCTGCCTCGCCCGCCGCTGGCGAGCCTGGCACCAGCGTCACGGACGCCGGGCGCGGGGATGCGTGTGGATGCGCCGCCGCCCGGGGCAGCGACCGGCGAGCGGCCGACGCTGGACGAGGTTCGCCGGGAGCTGGGCGACTGCCAGCGCTGCAAGCTGTGCTCGACGCGGAAGAACCTCGTGTTCGGCTCGGGCAACCCCCGCGCGGAGCTGGTGTTCGTGGGAGAGGGCCCGGGAGAGCACGAGGACCTGCAGGGCGTGCCCTTCGTCGGCGCGGCCGGCGACCTGCTGACGAAGATGATTGGCGCGATGGGCTACCGCCGCGATGACGTCTACATCTGCAACGTCGTGAAGTGCCGGCCACCGGGGAACCGCAACCCGGAGCCGGAGGAGATTGCCTCGTGCGAGCCCTTCCTGCGCGCGCAGCTGGCCGCCATCCAGCCCAAGGTGGTGGTGGCGCTGGGCAAGTTCGCGGCGCAGACGCTGCTGCGGGACAGCACGCCCATCACCCGCCTGCGCGGCAACTGGCGCACCTACGAAGGCATTCAACTGATGCCCACCTTCCACCCGGCGTACCTCCTGCGCAGCCCGGCGGAGAAGCGCAAGGCGTGGGAGGACCTCCAGGCGGTGATGAAGGCGCTGGGGAAGCAACCCGGTTCGCGCGCGTAGCCGCGGGCCCGATGAAGGGAATGCACGGATGAATGGATTGCTGGAGTCGAATGAGCTGCTGTCGCCCGCGCTGGAGTCGAACCCGCTGGGGGACCCGGCTCGCCGCAACCTCACCGTGTACCTCCCGCCGGGCTACGGCGCGGATGACCGGCGCTACCCCGTCGTCTATTTCCTGCATGCCTTCGGCAACAGCGGCGGCTCGTGGACGAACGCGTCGGGCTTCGCGCCCACCGTTCCCCAGCGCCTGGACGCGCTCGTCGAGTCGGGCGCGATTCCGCCCGTCATCGGCGTCTTCCCGGATGCCTGGACGTCGCTGGGCGGCAGTCAGTGGGTGAACAGCGACGCCATTGGCCGGTACCGCGACTATCTGACCAAGGACGTGGTGGGCTTCGTGGACCGCACCTACCGCACCCTGCCGAAGGCGGCCTCTCGCGCCGTGGTGGGGCACAGCTCCGGCGGGTACGGCGCGCTGGTGATGGGCCGCTACCACCCGGACCTCTTCTCCCACGTGGGCGCGCACGCCGCGGATTCCTACTTCGAATACTGCTACCTGCCGGATCTGCCGAAGGCCGCGGCGGCGCTGCTGAAGGCGGGCGGCGTGGAGGCGTGGCACGCCGAGTTCCGGACGCGCGTGAGTGAGACGAAGATGCGCGGCGATGACTTCCCGGTGGTGAACGTCCTGGCGATGGCCGCCGCGTACTCGCCGAAGAAGGGCGAGCCGCTCAACGTCGAGCTGCCCTTCGACGCGAACACGGGCCGGCTGCGGCTGGACGTGTGGAACCGGTGGCTGGTGCACGACCCGGTGCGCTTCGTGCCCAAGTTCATGGACGCGTTCCGGAAGCTGAAGACGGTCTACCTGGACTGTGGGACGCGCGACGAGTTCAACATCCGCTGGGGCACGCGGATGCTCGCGGAGGAGTTCGAGAAGGCGGGCCTGGACCGCGTCCACGAGGAGTTCGAGGACGGCCACTCCGGTGTGTCGTACCGCTTCGCGCGCTCGCTGTCCGTCCTGGTGCCGAACCTGGCGCAGGACTGACGTGACGGGGCCAGGGCCCTTCGCGCGGTGGTCGGGATGCCCGCTGGGGGACGCCCCGGCCCACCGCGCGTGACGTGGCGCTGGCCTTTTCCCTGTCCGAGCGGGTAGACGCCTGCCTGGGTGCGCCCCGCCGTGGTGGGGCCGGGCGCCCGACAACCTTCAGGGAGACGGGAACATGAGCATCGACCTCTACGGGCTGTCTCGCGTCGTCGGCGAGAAGGGCGTGCTGCCCCAGCGCGCGAAGCAGTTGGACCCTGCGCTGCCGTGCCGGGAGTCCGAGCTGCTCATCGACGTGGAGAGCCTCAACATCGACGCCGCGTCCTTCAAGCAGATCAAGGCCGAGGTGGGCGGCGACGCGAGGCGCATTGGCGAGCGCATCCAGGAAATCGTCCGCGAGCGGGGGAAGATGCAGAACCCCGTGACGGGCTCGGGCGGCATGTTGATTGGCCGCGTGAAGGAGCTGGGCGCGAAGCACCCCGCGCGCGAGCTGCTCAAGGTGGGCGACCGCATCGCCACGCTGGTGAGCCTGACGCTGACGCCCCTGGTCATCGAAGAGGTGAAGGCGGTGCACGCGGACATCGACCGCGTGGACATCCGCGGACACGCGCTTTTGTTCGCCAGCGGCATCTACGCGAAGCTGCCCTCGGACATGCCGGACACGCTGGCGCTCGCGGCGCTGGACGTGTGTGGCGCGCCCGCGCTGGTGGCCCGGCACGTGCGGCCGGGCATGACGGTGGCGGTGCTGGGCGCGGGCAAGAGCGGGGCGCTGTGTCTGGCGCAGGCGCGGCGCAACCTGGAGAGCCGGGGCAAGCTGCTGGCGCTCGACGTGTCCCAGGGCGCGCTGGACCTGCTGTCCGGCATTGGCCTGTGTGACGTGGCCCTGAAGGTGGACGCCACGCAGGGCGTGGACGTCATGGAGGCCGTGAGCCAGGCGACGGACGGTCAGCTCTGCGACCTGGTGGTCAACTGCGCCAGCGTGGGCAACACGGAGATGGCCACCATCCTGTCGGTGAAGGACGGCGGCACGGCCATCTTCTTCTCCATGGCCACCAGCTTCACCACGGCGGCCCTGGGCGCCGAGGGCGTGGGCAAGGACGTCACCATGGTGGTGGGCAACGGCTACGTGCCCGGCCACGCCGCGCTGACGCTGGACCTGCTGCGCACCGAGCCGGAGCTGCTCCAGCTCTTCGGCACGCGGTACGTCTAGCCGCCGGGCCGCGCCTTCGTGTCATCGCGCCGAGGCGGAGGTCTCCGGCGCGGTGGGCGCTGGCGGCACGGGCGCGCGGGGCTCCTGCGTGCGCGCCCAGTCCTGGGCGCTCCGGCCGCTGCCATCGCGCACGTCGGGCGAGGCGCCCTGCTGGCGGAGCTGGTCCACCACCTCCTCGCGGCCGAACAGGGACGCGAACATCAGCGCCGTCTGTCCGAAGCGGTTGCGCTGGTCCACCGCGCAGGGTTGCTGATTGAGCAGCCCGACGATGTCCGCATAGCCCTTGAAGGCCGCGCCCATGAGCGCGGTGTTGCCGTTGTTGTCGCCAGCGCACGCATCCGCGCCCCCGGCGAGCAGGGCGCGCACCGTGTCCGCATGCCCGTGGTACGCGGCGAGGATGAGCGGCGAGAAGCCGCGAGCATCCCTCGCCTCCACCGGCGTCCCCGCCTGGACGAGCCCGGCGACGATGTCCGTCTCGCCGGCTCGGGCGGCGGCCAGCAGGTAGCGCTCCGCCTCGCTCGTGGCCAGCAGGCGCCCTTGCGGCGCGGGCGCGGCGCGCAGGGACATCCACGCGGCCGTCAACACCCCGGCCCCCAGCATCACCAGGCCCAGCGTTCCCAGCAGCAGCTTGCGAATCATGACGGACTCCAGAGGAGAGGGGCCTGCTCCCGCTGAGGGAAGGCCGGGATGTGACGGGCGGCGAGCGGGGGGATGTCGCCAGGCGGCCACCACACCCCGGCCTTCTCCCAGGGGGAGTGGCCGGAAGCGCCGGGCCCTGGCGACAGCCATGCCGGGGCCCGGCGAAGAACGAATCAGGGGGCGGCGAGCGTGGCCACTGAGGCCTTGGCGTCGTCCACCTTCACGTTGACCGCCTTGGCCAGACGGGTGCCGTAGTCGGCGTTGGCCATGAAGAAGTGGCCCACCATGCGCGCCTTCACTTTGGCGTCTCGCACCTGGTTCAGGTCCGCGGCCAGGTTCTTGATGAGGCGGTCCTTCCCGCCCGCGTCGAGCGCCAGATAGAAGGCGCCGGCCTGCGCGAAGTTGTCCGTCTTGGTGATGCCCCGCTGCTGCGTGGTGCCGCTGAGCGGCGCGTTGGAGAAGAGGTACTGCGGCGCGTCCTGCGTCTCACGGGTGACGCTGGGCTCGTAATTCACATCCGACTTCGTGTTGGCGAAGTTCATGCTGCCCGCCTGGCTGTTGCTGTTCACCGGGGCGCGGGCGCGGTTGATGGGCAGCGACTGGTAGTTGGCGCCCACGCGGTAGCGCTGGGTGTCCGCGTAGGAGAACAGGCGGCCCTGCAGGAGGCGGTCCTCGGAGGGCTCGATGCCTGAGGGCTGCACGCCGGGCGAGAAGGCCGCCTGCTCGGTCTCCTCGAAGAAGTTGTCGGGCATCTTGTTGAGCGTGAACTTGCCCAGCTTGATGGAGGGCACCTGCGCCTCGGGCCAGATCTTCGTCGCGTCGAGCGGGTCGAAGCTGAACGTGTCCAGGTCCTTGGGGTCCAACACCTGCGCGCTCAGCTCCCACGAGGGGAACTTGCGCGCGCCAATGGAGGCATAGAGGTCCGTGGTGGCGTGCTGGTGGTCCTCGCCGACCACGCGAGCGGCCTCCTCGGCGGTGAGGCTCTTCACGCCCTGCTGCGAGGTCCAGTTGAACTTGACGTACTTGTACTCGCCCTTCGCGTTGACGAACTTGAAGGCGTGCACGCCGTGCCCGTTCATCTGGCGGAAGTTCGCCGGGATGCCCAGGTCCGAGTACAGCTGCGTGAGCATGTGCGTGGACTCGGGCTGGTGCGAGAAGAAGTCGAAGAAGCGGTGCGGGTCCTGCTTGTTCGTCACCGGCGACGGCTTCAGCGAGTGCACCATGTCCGGGAACTTGATGGCGTCGCGGATGAAGAAGACGGGCAGGTTGTTGCCCACCAGGTCCCAGTTGCCCTCGTCCGTGTAGAACTTGAGCGCGAAGCCGCGAGGGTCGCGCAGCGTCTCCGGCGAGCCCGACGGATGGATGACCGTGGAGAAGCGCACGAACATCGGCGTCTTCTTGCCCTTCGCGGAGAAGAGGGACGCGCGCGTCAGCTTGGAGAAGTCGCCGTAGCTCTCGAAGGTGCCGTGGGCGCCGGCGCCGCGGGCGTGGACCACGCGCTCGGGGATGCGCTCACGGTCAAAGCGCGCCAGCTTTTCAATGAGGTGAAAGTCCTCCAGGAGGATGCCGCCACGCGGGCCGGCCGTCTTGGAACTCTGGTTGGTCCCCACGGGGGAGCCGGTGTCCGTCGTCAGGGGAGGGGGCGTCGCGGCAACGGCGGCCGAGCCGCCAAAGAGCATGGCGGTCAGAAGCAGGGAGCGGGTTTGCAAGGGATTCTCCTTGTCTCAGGGGGTAAGGCACTCCCGTCCTAAGCAGTCGCCATGCCACTGCCTGCGAATCAATGATTCCAGTGAGTTATGCGTTGTACTGAAGAGCGTCCACCGAATATTCGGTGTAATCACCGTTCTGCCGGTGGGTGAGGTCACCGGCCATTCGGTGTAGTGAGCTCGGAACCGATAATGCGGTGCGGCAACGCCGTACAGGTGTGCATCGGCGCTACCGGCGCTCGTTCGGGCGGGTAAGGTGCGTCCATGCCAGGCCCGTTCATTGAAGACGCGCGGATTGCCAATGCGCGCAAGCTGGCGGACGAAATCGTCAACCCGATCTTCGACCTCATCCGCCGTAACACCACTGTATCGACCGAGCGCACCGTGTTGCGCTTCGTTGGCCTCTCAGGAGCTGGCGCGCGGGGCGTGCCGCTCGCCAACCTGATGGTGGACAAGCTGAAGGCCGCCGGGGTCCTCAACAAGGGGGCCGCCTACTGGTATGGCCGCGCGCTGCAACTGGGCGCGAAGAGCCCGCTGGAGGCCGTGGAGCGGCTGACGGCGCTCCCCACGGAGAAGCTGGCCCCGTTGTCGCCCGAGCAGGAGCACAACCTCCGAGAGGAGGTGCGCGCGGAGGCCCGCGCCGCGCTCGACGACTTGAAGGCCCGCATCGCCCAGCGGGAAGAACTCCAGAAGCAGTTCCCCATGCCCCCCACGCCGCACAAGTACGTCATCGTGGCCACGGGCAACATCTACGACGACGTGGACCAGGCGCGCGCGGCGGCCCAGGCGGGCGCGGACGTCATCGCCGTCATCCGGTCCACGGCGCAGTCGCTGCTGGACTACGTGCCCCACGGCGCGACGACGGAGGGCTACGGCGGCACCTACGCCACCCAGGAGAACTTCCGCATCATGCGCGAGGCCCTGGACGACGAGAGCCGCAAGCTCAAGCGCTACGTCCAGCTCACCAACTACTCGTCCGGCCTCTGCATGTCGGAGATCGCCTTCTGCGCGGCCTACGAGAAGCTGGACATGCTGCTCAACGACGCGATGTACGGAATCCTCTTCCGTGACATCAACATGCGGCGCACGTTCATCGACCAGTACTTCAGCCGCCGCATCTGCGCCCTGGCCGGCATCATCATCAACACCGGCGAGGACAACTACATCACCACCGCGGACGCGTACGACGCGGCCCACACCGTCATCGCCAGCCAGTTCATCAACGAGTGCTTCGCCAAGCGCGCGGGCCTCAAGGACTGGCAGTTGGGCATTGGCCACGCCTACGAAATCGACCCGTACCGCGAGGACACGCTGCTGTTGGAGCTGTCCCAGGCCATGCTGGTGCGCCGCTGCTTCCCGGACGCGCCGCTGAAGTACATGCCGCCCACCAAGCACAAGGAGACGGACATCTTCTTCAGCCACGCTTACGACGTGATGTCGAACCTGGTGGCCATGTGGACGCGGCAGGGCATCCAGCTGCTGGGCATGATGACGGAGGCCATGCACACGCCGCTCCTGGCGGACCGCTACGTGGCGCTCAAGTCCGCGGCCTACATCCACCGCGCGGCGCGGGGCATCGACGAGGAGTTCACCGTCCGGGAGGACGGGAAGATCGCCAACCGGGCCCGCGAGGTGTTCGCCCGGGCGGAGCAGCTGCTCCAGGAGTGCCGCGACGAGGGCATGGTGACCGCCATCGGCCGGGGCCACTTCGGTGACGTGAAGCGCGAGGAGACCGGCGGCAAGGGCCTCGACGGCGTGCTGGAGAAGGCGCCGGACTATTTCAATCCGTTCCTGGAACTCCTGGAGGCTCAGTGATGCTCGGTTCAATCCTTGCCATGGTTCTCACCGCGGGCGGCTCCGCGGACGCGCTGGCGCAGGTCCAGGTGAAGAACGTGTCCCTCCAGGTTCCCGCCTCGTGGAATCGCTCCGAGGACGCGGGGACGTACAAGTTCCAGGCGCCCAGCGGGGACGCCTACTTCCTGGTGGACGTGGGCGCCGTGCAGACGGCGGGCATGAAGGCCCAGACGTGCGTGGACAAGATTGTCGCGTCCATTGGCGGCAGGGGCTGGGAGCGTCTGAAGGTGGGCGCCCAGCCGGCGGCGAAGCGTCAGGAGACGGACGTGGCGCCGGATGGCAGTGGCGCGGTGGACTCCGTGACGTATGTGGGCTGCGACGGAAAGACGACGTGGTCCGTCGTCTTCTACCTGGAGCAGACGAAGAAGGAGCGGTTCGCGCCGCTGGCCCAGAAGGTGGGCTCCAGCGTCAAGATTCAGCGGGCCGGGGGGAAGTGAGCCGATGGTGAAGCCGAGCAAGCAGATCATCCGTCCCTACGGCGACCGGCGGGACGACGGCGTGGTGCAGCTGTCGTTCACCCTGCCGGTGCCGCTGTCCGAGAAGGCCAAGGAGGCCGCCGCCGTCTTCACGAAGAAGATGGGCTTCACCGACGTGAAGGTGGCCGCCGCCGAGCGCGCCGCGGACGCCTACACCTTCTTCATCGTCTACGCCCGGTCGTCCGTCGCGCTGGACTACGCCGAAATCGACGTGCCCGAAGTCGTCGTGAAGAAGATGTCCTTCGACGACCTCAACGCCTTCATCAAGGAGAAGGTGAAGCGGCGCATCGTGGTGTTCGGCGCGTGCACGGGCACGGACACGCACACGGTGGGCATCGACGCCATCCTCAACATGAAGGGCTACGCGGGCGACTACGGCCTGGAGCGCTACCCCGGGTTCGAGGCCTTCAACCTGGGCAGCCAGGTGCCGAACGAGGACCTCATCAAGAAGGCCCTGGCGCGCAACGCGGACGCCATCCTGGTCAGCCAGGTCGTCACCCAGCGCGACGTGCACAAGGACAACTCGCGGCACTTCATTGACGCCGCGAAGGCCGCCGGCATCCACGGGAAGGTCCAACTGCTGCTGGGTGGGCCCCGGGTGGACCACAAGCTGGCGCTGGAGCTGGGCTTCGACGCCGGCTTCGGGCCCGGCACCAAGCCGTCCGACGTGGCCAACTACATCGTCCACGCGCTCCTGAAGAAGGAAGGCAAGGAGCCGCAGGACGCGCACTTCCAGGGGGAGCCCCAGTGAGCGTGGGAACGAAGGCGGTCATCCGGCTGCGCATGAGCAGCCACGACGCGCACTACGGCGGCAACCTGGTGGACGGCGCGCGCATGCTGGGCCTCTTCGGTGACGTGGCCACGGAGCTGTGCATCCGCGGCGACGGGGACGAGGGCCTGTTTCGCGCCTATGACTCCGTGGAGTTCCTGGCCCCGGTGTACGCGGGGGACTTCATCGAGGCGGAGGGCGAAATCGTCAGCGCCGGCAATACGTCGCGGAAGATGCGCTTCGAGGCGCGCAAGGTCATCAAGCCGCGGCCGGACGTGAATGACTCGGCGGCGGACGTGCTGGCGGAGCCGGTGGTGGTGTGCCGGGCCTCGGGGACGTGCGTGGTGCCCAAGGACAAGCAGCGAGGCGCGAAATGAGCACGCCCATGGTCATCACCGCGGCCCTGGTGGGCGCGGAGACGACGCGCGAGCAGACGCCGCACCTGCCCATCACCGCGGAGGAGATCGCCGAGGACGCCGCGCGCTGCCGCGAGGCCGGCGCGGCGATGGTGCACATTCACGTGCGCACGCCGGACGGCAAGCCGTCCCAGGACGCGGAGCTGTTCCGGGCGGCCATCCGCGCCATCCGCAAGCGCACGGATGTGCTCATCCAGACGTCCACGGGCGGCGCGGTGGGCATGACGGTGGACCAGCGCTGCGGGCCGCTGACGCTCACCGGCGAGGACCGGCCGGACATGGCCACCTTGACGACGGGCACGGTGAACTTCGGCGAGGAGGTCTTCTGGAATCCCCGGCCGCTGGTGCGTGACATCGCCAGGCGCATCCGGGCGATTGGCCTGCGGCCGGAGCTGGAGTGCTTCGACGTGGGCATGATTGACGAGGCCCGCTACCTGGCGAAGGAGGGGCTGGTGGACCTGCCGGCGCACTTCGACTTCGTGCTCGGGGTGCCGGGCACGTTGCAGCCGCGTCCGGAGGTGCTGGACTTCATGATTGCCTCGCTGCCTGAAGGCTCCACCTGGACGGTGGCGGGCGTGGGCCGGCACCAGCTGGCCTACGTGGACGAGGCGGCGAAGCGGGGCGGCAACGCGCGTGTGGGCCTGGAGGACAACATCTACCTGTCCAAGGGCGTGCTCGCGAAGGGCAACTGGGAGCTCGTCGCCGAGGCGGCGAAGCGCGCGCGTGCGCATGGCCGCGAGCCGGCCTCGCCGGAGCAGGCGCGCAAGCTGTTGCGGTTGTCGTAGCACCGCCGAATATCTTCGTGACGGCCGCCGCCCGAGTCCTGCCGGGCGGCGCTCGTATTCGGCGTGCAAATGCACTTCGCTCCGTGATTCCAGGTAAAGTCAGTTTGCAATGAAGAGTCAGAAAGTTGGACTTGGCCTGTTGTGTTTCCTGGCCGCCGTGTCGCTGGGCTGCACCAGCAGCGCCACCGGAACCGCCAGTCGCCGCGATGTCTATGCCCTGGCGACATGTACCGACACGGTGTCGTGCTGCGTCCAGCGCAACCTTGGCATGCCCGAAGCGTGCGGCCTCACGGCGAGCGAGGCCGCCGCGCACATGGCAGGCGTCAAGATGGCGATGGAGGCGACGGAAGACGCGCCCGCCGTACAAGATGACGCTCACAACGCGGAACTGCCCGAATGGAAGCGCCGCTGCATTCGGAACTACGGCGACTGCAAGGAGGGACTGTTTGCCGGGCCCTGCTACGACTGCCTTCGCATGTGTGAAGGGCAGCAGGACTGGCCCCTTGAGATGTGCGGCCCGAATCAGAAGAAAAGGCGCTGACTTATGGCCGACCGCCCTGACTGGAGCTTGTTCCGCGCGCTCTCCCGCCGCGTGTTGCGGGACGGCGTGCCTCTCGTGCTCACAGAGACCGTGCGCATGTTGTTGCTACGCACCGCACATGAGGTCGCAATCCACGACGCGGAGACCGCATTGAGCACCGAGGAGGGGGCCTTGGCCCTGATGAGTGAGGCTGCACGCCGCATCACGGACGGCTCAAACAGGCTCACGGATGCGCTCCACATGATGTGGCAACACCAGCGAGTTGGGGATTACAATCGGGCGCGGCAACTGATGCGCGACGTTTTGGCTGTCGAAGTCGTGCCGTACTACCGAGTGCTTGCACAAGGCCAGCTCGACGACATGGCCGACGAGCCTTGAACGACTTCACCTGGAGCATTTGCTCCGACGCCTCAACGACCAGGTGCCCCGGCTCGCGCTGTCCTTCCCTGCGCGTTGCTCCGCCAGGTCGCGCCCCTGCTGTCGTCACGGCCCCTTGCGCGCGTCGAGCTGACTCCGGTCAATGTGAGTCTGCCCCAGTTCCGTGGACACCCGAGATGTGATGAAGGGGTTCCAAGATGTCCACGGAGACGAAGCAGAGAAGGAAGCGCCGCAGCTTCACCGCCGAGTTCAAGGCGGAGGCTGTCCGGCTGGTGCAGGAGGAGGGCAAGACAGTGGGCCAGGTGGCACGAGAACTGGACCTCACCGAGACGGATCTGCGCACCTGGGTGGAGCGGGCCCGGACGGACCGGGGCCAGGGCAAGCCGGGAGCACTGACGGCAGCCGAGCGCGAGGAACTGGCGAGGCTGCGCAAGGAGAACCGCCAGCTGCAGATGGAGCGTGACTTCCTAAAAAAAGAAGCGGCCTTTTTCGCGAAGGAGGGCTCGAAGTGAAGTTCGAGCTCATCGAAGCGCAGAAGGCCCACTTCCCCGTCGAGCTGATGTGTCGGCAGCTGGGCGTGGCCCGCTCGGGCTACTGCGCGTGGCGGAGCCGACCGGAGTCCGCGCGGAAGAAGGCAGACCGAGCCCTGGCCGTGGAGGTGGCGGCTGTGCACCAGAAGAGTCGCGGCACCTACGGCAGCCCGCGGGTGCACGCGGAACTGCGAGCCGGAGGCCGGCGCGTCAGCCGCAAGCGCGTCGCGCGCCTCATGGGCCAGCAGGGCCTGGCCGCACGCAGGAAGCGTCGCTTCGTGCGAACCACGGACTCACGCCACAGCCAGCCCGTGGCCCCCAACGTGCTTGCACGGGACTTCTCCTTCGACCAGCCCAACTGCACCTGGGTGACGGACATCACCTAGGTCTGGACGAGGCAGGGCTGGCTCTACCTGTCCGTGGTGCTCGACCTCTTCTCGCGGCGGGTGGTCGGCTGGGCCATGAGCGAGTTCATCGACCGCCACCTGGTGCTGGGTGCGCTCGACATGGCGCAAAAGGGCCGCCAGTCTCCGCGAGGGCTGCTGCACCACTCGGACAGGGGCAGTCAGTACGCCAGCGAGGACTACCAGCGAGCTCTGGCCTCCCGTGGCATCCAGTGCAGCATGAGCCGCAAGGGGAACTGTTGGGACAACGCCGTGGCCGAGAGCTTCTTCAGCACCTTGAAGATGGAACGCGTCCATGACGCGGACTTCGCCACGCGCGAGCAGGCCCGCTCCGCGCTCTTCGAGTACATTGAGGTCTTTTACAACTGGCAGCGCCGCCACTCCTCGCTGGGCTACGTGAGCCCGGTGGAGTATGAGCGGCTCGTCTCACCGGTAGCTCAGGCAGCATAACCACGCTGTCCACGGAATCGGGGCAAGCCCAGCTCACCGGTGACGCGCTTGAGGAGGCAATTGAGCCATGGCGGCAGCTGACGAATGGGACAATGTCGACAGTGCTTTCGGGCGTCTAGAGCGATATCGCGTGCTTCATCCGGCGCTGGCGGCAATGAGGCGACTGGTCGACATGATCAAGCATGACCCGGCGTTCGCCGACGTGCATCCGGTGGTGTCGCATGCGTCGCTGGTTCTCTCTCGGGGACACGCGAAGGGAGGCGTGGGCGTGGCCTGGCATGAGGGCGACGTATATGCAGTGTCGTTCGTTGATTCACCGCTGAAGTTTTCGGGGCGAAGATTTGTTCGCGAGGACGACGTGGTTCGGGTGCTGTGTGAGTACCTCAGGGGCAAGTCCTGAATTCTGCGTAGTTGGTTCGGAGGGGGTTCGGGGAGGAAGGCTCCTCGGCGGCATCATGCAGCGGCGGCCCATGGGCTTCTTCAGCGGGCGCGGCGTGCCGGGGGACGAGTTCCGCTACGAGTGGCGGTGTGTCGCGCCGCGGCCAACACCGTCGAGCGCCGTCCCGCCCACCGTCCGCTGCCCCGATGTCCCTTCAGGCAGGCACCAACCGGTGAACGGTTACTTTCGGGGCTCATCTTCGAGGTCTTCGAGCTGGCCTTCCGCGACCTCGCGGTAGTGCGGCACCACTTCGACGGAGAGCACATCCCGCATTTCCTGGCGGGCGCTGTCGAAGTCGCCAGCCTTCTGGTGGCGATACATTCTGTGCAGCGCGTCCATCAGCCTGTTGGACCCATCCGTGATGCGCCGCGAACTCTCACGGAGGAGTTCCAACGCCCCTTCGTCCGTTGAAAGTGCCTGCTCGGCGTTGGCATCGCCAATGCCCACTTCTCGCGCCGTGCGCCGGAGGAGTGCACGCACATCATCGTCTAGGACGAGCGGAGCCCCTTCTCGGATGACCCTGCGTGCCAATGCGCGGATGGGGTCCCAATCAATCTTCTCGGACATGGGTCACCTCTTCTTCCTGCTCGGAGAGCACTTGTCCTCTGGCCATTCCTGCTGTCCCTCGCAGAGGCGAAGGCAGTCGTGGCACGAGCCAGTCCAGCCGAATTCCTGGCAATCGCCATAGGAGCGGATGCAACGCCGCTTCCACTCCGGCAGGCTCGCGTTGTGCGCGTCGTCCCATTCGGCGGGCGCGTCTTCCTCCTTGGCTATCTCCTCCATGGCCGTCTTGACGCCTGCCATGTGCGCGGCGGCTTCGCTCGCGGTGAGGCCGCACGCTTCGGGCATGCTGGGGTTGCGCTGGATGCAGCACGTGACGGTGTCGGTACAGGTTGCCAGCGCATAGGCGTCGCGGCGGCCGGCGGTGCCGGTGGCTCTGCTGGTGCAACCCAACGACAGGGCGACCCAGAGCCACAACAGGTTGATCTTGTTGTTCCGCTTTGTCATAATAAGCGGAATAGTAGTGGATCGGTTCCATGCGTCTATCACCCTGGATGAGTAGTCCATGGGGGGCCAGACCCCTCGGTTGGGCCTGCCCCGGTCCCGTGGATACCCGAGCTGTGATTGCGCGGGTTGCCGATGTCGGCAGCGGAGTGAGTCGCCTGTCCTTCCGCCAGCTCACGGGAGCTCGATGTTGCCGAGGATGATGGGGCGCTTGCCGCCCTCCGCCCACAGCGTCAGGGTGAAGGGGCCTCGCGGCGCGCCTTCAACGGGCTCGGTCTCCACCAGGACGCTCATCTCCTCGCCGGGGTTGATGGCGGTGGGGGCCCACACCCGCGCGACCTTCAACTCCGCGCCATCCGGAGCCACCAGGGCCGCGCCGGTGGCCTGCCAGGGCTTCGCGCCCAGCGGGTTCTTCAGGTCCACCACCACCAGAGTGCTCTTGGCCCGGAAGGTCAGCCCGGACCGGATCGCCAGGCTGTTTCTGGCGTGCTCCCGGACGTCCAAAAACTCTCTTGCGGCGATGCCGGTGCGGTCCATGTCGCCACTCACCCACAGCCCTGTCAGCCCGTCAGGGCGCGCCTGCGCTGCCTTCAGTCGCGCATTCTCCTCTCGCAGCTCTTGAAGCGCCCGGTGGGTCTCCCGTAGCTCCCGCTGGAGAGACACGGCCGTGCGCGCTCGCCGGAAGAGCTCCACCTGCCGCTCGGCCCGCGCGGGCGTCGCCACGACGAGTTGGAGCGTGGCCTGGGTGGGGACCGCGCCGTCCGCGAAGGAGACGGTCAGCGTGGTGCGGGACTCGTCGGCCACCGGCTCCTCGGGCACCAGGATGAGGAGCTCGCCATCCACCACCTTCCGGTAGCGTCCCGGTCCGGACGACTCCGCGCGTGCCAGGGGCGTGTCGAAGCGCAGCACCGTGGCGACCCCCTCTCCGACCCGGATTTCAGGGGGCCGTCCGCACCGCTCCGCGCCCAGCTCAATGGGTCGCTCCGCCGGGTCTCGGCAGGAGGCGGGCTCGGCGCGCACGGGCGCCGCCGCCAGCAGTACAGCAAGGGCAAGAAGGATGGGCAGTGGCGTTGACACGGACAATCACTTCCCTGGTGGGCGGAACGCGCCGGTGGCGGAGGGCACTATTCGAAGCGATTCACGGCGTAGAGCAGGGCGGTGTTGCTGACCGTGGCGGCGCCCGGGCCCGGGTCGCGGCCCTTCCGTCGGAGGCCGCGTACGCCGCGCTGCTCGACCATCTCCAGGCACACGGGGATGAAGTCCCCACCGCGCGTGTAGGCCTGGGTGAAGCGACCATAGACGCGGTCGGCGAAGATGAGTTCGCCCACGGCCTTGCCTGAGGTCAGGGTTCCGAACCGCAGTCCAAGCTCGACCTGGACACGGCCCTCGCGGACGGGGACAGGCTCGCCGAAGCGCTTTTCGTCGACGAAGGCGAGGCTGGTGGCGTCCCCGATTTCAATGCCGGCGCGCTTCATGGCCGCCAACGCGCCGGGCGGGCAGGGCTCGCCCGGAGGCGGAGGCCGCACCTGTGGGCCGCTGGGGCAGCCCAAACCCGAGCAGGCGGCGACGGCCACCAGGGTCCGGGCTGCTGCCTTGAGTGGCCGCGTGCTGGCGGCGCGCTGCGGGGGAATCATCACGCTGTCGGGCATCTGCTTCACGGGGAGCTCTTCCTTCTTCGGGTGCGCCACCTCGGCGGTGACGGCCGCGAGGGTGGGCCCGGGACTGGGCAGGGACGCGGCCCGCCCACTTTCCGGCCGGCCACCGGGCAAAGCCACTTCCCGGATGGGGTTGCCCACGCCGCCATGCGTGGGGGCCGCCACCCAGAGCCACGTCCCCACCGCGCACGCCAGCCCCGCGAGCAGCACGGCCCAGCGCGCCGCGCGCCGGTGCACGGGCGTCGCCGCGGCCTGGGGGGCACGCCGCTCCAGCGGTGCCTTGTCCGGCCGGGGCCCGCGCCTGGGGGAGTCCCAGCGAGCGTCACCTGCCTCGGCCCACAGCTCCAGCGCGGCGTCATTGCCGAGCTCGGACCAGGACTCAGGTTCGGGGGTCTCCGCATCCCGCCGCCACTCGCACAAGGGGACGTCCCATGTCGCGTCGACGGCGGCGAGCACCTGCTCCACCTCCTCGCTCAGTGCCGCCGCGCTTCCTCGGGCCTCGGGGTCCTTGGCCAGGAGCCGCAGGCACAGCTCGCTCAGCGCCGGGGGCACGCGCGGGTTCATGGCGAGGGGAGGGCGAGGCGCCTCGGAGATGACGGCCTCGATCTCCGTGGGAGTTACCACCTCCAGGAACGGGGGACGGCCGGTGAGCATCCAGTAGAGGACGACGCCGAGCGCGTAGAGGTCATCCGTGGGGCCGCACCGGTATCGCGCGGTCGTGTCCGCGCTGTGGGCCCTGCGGAACGCCAGCGCCTCCGGGCTTCGATAGCGCAGGGTGCCCGGCGGCAGGACGCCCTGGGTGAGGCGGGGCGCTCCGGCGAAGTCACCCACGCCGAAGTCCACCAGGACGGGCTCACCGTCCGCCTCCCGCACCATGACGTTGGACTCCTTGACGTCGCGATGCACGACCTCCGCCTTGTGCGCGGCCGCCAGGCCCCGGGCCATGCCGCGCAGCAGTCGTGCCACCTGGCGCGCACTGGGGTTCTCTTCCTCCACCCACTGGTGCAGGGTCCTTCCGCGCACGCACTCCATGGCCAGGTAGAACAACCGCGGCTCCCCGCCTGGGACATGCCCGCAGGCGCGAAAGGCCACCACGTTGGGGTGGCGCAGCCGCATGAGGATGGCGCTCTCGCGCGTCGACCACCCCGCCATCTCGTGGACGTCCTGGAGCTTGAGCGCGACCTCCTCGCCGTCGCGCCGCGCGAGGTAGACGTTGCCGCATGCGCCGCTGCCCAGCCACTCGCCCAGGGTGAAGCCCGCGATGCCTGCCCCCGGCGAATCGTCTCGCCTCTGCGCTTCCGCCATGCCGTCTCCCTGGAGCTTCCTGCCCGGCGGGTCCAACCTGACGTGTCACCGGGCGCCAGCAGGACCCCGCCGGGAGGATGCCGTTCTCGCTACCGACAGGGAAGATGAAAGTGCTTTCCCGGGCATGGTCCTCAAGGGTTTAGGGCGCAATGGGCTAGGCTCCCGGACGAGCCATGGACGAAGAACTGGGAGCGACGTTTGGAAAGGCCGTGCGCGAGGCGCGCGCGCGGCTGGGATTGACGCAGGTGGAAGTGGCGGCGCTGTTGGACATGCACCCCATGGTCTACAGCCGGATGGAGCGGGGAAAGATGTTGCCGCGGGTGTCCACGCTCCGGCATGTGGCCATGGTTCTGCGCACCTCCACGGATGAACTCCTGGGCCTCTCCAGGGAGGGCCACGCGGGCGCGAAGCAGCAGTCCGCGCTGCAGCGGCGGTTGATGACGCTCTCGGAGACGCTGGACGAAGAGCAGCTCAAAGCGCTCGTCGTGATGGCGAGCGCCCTGTCCCGTTAGCGCCAGGGTCCTTCGTCAGGTGCCCCTGGGGCCCCGTCCCCGTGGCTCGTGGGCTTCGAGGCCCGGTGGGAAGAGGCTTTCATCGAACAGCTCGACCTCGTGGCGCACCGGACTGGCGTCGCTGATGAGTCGCGTCAGCTCCTCGGCCAGGTCGGCCCGGCCGAAGGGGCGACCGGTGCGGCGGACCTCCTGGATGAGGCACTCCCTGAGCGCCACGCACAGCGCTCCCGCCGAGCCGAAGCGCTTCGGCGCCTCCTTGTGCAGCATCCCGTGAAGCACGGCGCGCACCTCGGGCGGCAGGCTCGCGGCGGCGCGCTCCACGTCCTGGGGGCCATGGTCCTCCAGCAGCATCAGCATCTGCGTGAGCGGCAGGGAAGGGGGCTCCTCCAGGCGCAGCTCACGTGACTTGGCGCGAGGTGGCCCCAGCGCCTCGGCCGCCGCCGCGAACAGGTGCCGCCCCGTGGCCAGCTCCAGCAGCACCAGCCCCAGCGAGAAGAGGTCCGAGGCGGCGGTCAGCGCCGTGCCCGCGAGGTACTCCGGAGACGCATACGCCACGTCCCCCTTGAGCAGCGCCCCCGCCGTCTCCTCCCGGCCGACCAGGTGCGAATAGGCGACGCCAAAGTGCGTCAGCTTCACCTCGCCTGTGCGCGCCACCCGCACGTTTCGTGGGCTGACGTCGCGATGAATCAGCCCCAGGGACCGGCCCTGCGCGTCCTGGAGCGAGTGCGCATGGTGCAAGGCATCCGCCAGCTCCGCGGCGACATGGAGCGCGAAGGCCAGGGACACGGCCCTTCCTCGCATGGCGATGAGGTTCAGCACCGTCTCCAGCGACGGCCCGTCCACATGCTCCATGATGATGTACGGCGTGCCCCGGTGAATCTTGAAGTAGTGCACCTGGGCGATGTTGGGGTGGTGGAGGCGGTAGGCCAGTTGCACCTCCTCCACCAGCCGGTGCCGGCGCGCGGAGGTCGCGGGGCTGCGCACGCGCTTGATGGCGACGGGGCCCGCGAGCCCGTGCTCCTGGTAGCGGTCGGCCAGGAGCAGCTCCTCGCCATTGGCTCGGCGCTCCAGCGTGCGGACGAACTCGTAGCGCGTGTCCTCCACCGAGAAGAGGACATGCCGCCGCTCGAACGTGAAGATGGCGGCTTTGTCCCGGGTGGTGGTCGTGACGGGCTGAGAGGCCAAGGGCGACTCCTTGATATGAACCTGGAAGGGTTAGCCATAGATAATCATGACTCCGGCATGCGAAGGAAGCCGGCCCCGGTGAGGAGCGCCCGGCCGGATTTTTCCGCTGGCCTTCAGGTCAACGGGCGGGCTCTTGTCAGGCGCCGGGGCCTGCTCTCGTCGTGAGCCGCCGGACGCCACCGGTGTGCCTGGGACTCCGCCGAAGCGGCCCCGTGAACGCACGACCGAGGAGAACACCCGGATGGACACGGAGCTGCAGGGCAGAGGCGTCCTGATTACAGGCGGCGCAGGAGGAATCGGCACCGCCCTGGTCCATAACTTCGCGGAAGAAGGCGCGAAGGTGGCGGTGCACTACCACTCCAGCACCGAGAAGGCCCAGGCGCTGGCCCGCGACGTCGGTGGCGCCGCGCTGCGCGCGGACCTGACGGTGGAAGCCGACGTGGACGCGCTGGTGCCCGCGGCGGTGGCCGCGTTGGGCAGGTTGGACGTGCTGGTGTGCAACGCGGGCGTTTGGCCCGCCCCGGATGAGCCCGTCTGGGAGATGTCCCTGACGCGCTGGCGCCGCACGCTGGCGGAGAACCTGGACAGCGTCTTCCTGTGCTGCCGCGCCTTCCTCCGGCACGTGGCCACGACGAAGACGGGCAACATCGTCATCATCAGCTCCACCGCGGGGCTGTTCGGTGAAGCAGGACACGCGGACTACGCCGCCGCCAAGGGCGCGCTGGCGAGCGGCTTCCTCAAGAGCCTCAAAAACGAGCTGGGGCGCATCGCGCCCCTGGGCCGCGTCAACGTCGTGTGCCCGGGGTGGACGGCGGTGGACCGCAGCCGCGACAAGCTGGCCCAGCCGGGCTTCCTCGAGCGCGTCACGCGGACGATGCCGCTGCGCAAGGTGGCCGAGCCCGTGGACGTGGCGCGGGCGGTGGTGTCGCTCGCGTCGGACCGAATCTCCGGACACGTGACGGGTGAAGTCGTCACGGTCGCCGGCGGAATGGAAGGAAGGGTGTTGCATGACGACTGAACTGGACGTGCGGACGTACAACCGAGAGGCGTGGAATCACCAGGTGGCCACGGGCAACAAGTGGACGCTCCCCGTGAGCCCGGAGGTCATCGCCGCCGCGCGCAGGGGCGACTGGAGCGTCGTCCTCACGCCCACGAAGCCCGTGCCGCGCGAGTGGTTCGGTGACATCCAGGGCAAGGACCTCCTGTGCCTCGCGGGCGCCGGTGGACAGCAGGCGCCGGTGTTCGCGGCGGCGGGCGCCCGGGTGTCGGTGCTGGACAACTCACCCGCGCAGCTCGGCCAGGACCGCCTGGTGGCGGAGCGCGAGGGCCTGGAGCTCCGGCTGGTGGAGGGCGACATGCGCGACCTCTCCGCCTTCGAGGACGCGAGCTTCGACCTCATCTTCCACCCGTGCTCCAACTGCTTCGTGGACGCGGTGCGTCCCGTGTGGCGTGAGGCGGCGCGCGTGCTGCGGCCCGGCGGCGTGCTGCTGGCCGGCTTCACCAACCCCGTGAACTACCTGTTCGACCTGGCCTTGGAGAAGCAGGGCATCTTCACGTTGAAGTACCGCATGCCCTATTCGGACTTCACCAGCCTGTCCGACGAGGAGCGCCGCCGCTTCACGGATGTGACCGAGCCGCTCTGCGTGGGGCACTCCCTGGAGGACCAGCTGGGCGGGCAGGCGGACGCGGGGCTCGCCATCATTGGTCTCTTCGAGGACTCGTTCGGTCCGGAAGATGCCCTGTCGCGGTACTACAACGGCTTCATCGCCACCCGCGCGATGAAGCTCCCGGCGCGGTAGGGCGCGGCGGATTTAACCTTTCGCGCCGCGCGGGGTTTTTCAGGGCATGAGGCGACGGGAAGGCCGGCACCCGAAGCCTCAGTCACCCCGAGGAGCAAACCCCGATGAAGCTCATGACCGCCCTGCGTTCCGTTGCTGTCGCCTCGCTGTTCCTCTCCGCGCCCGTGCTGGCCCAGACGGCCGCGCCCGAGTCCGCCCCTCCGCCCGCCGCGGACGGCAAGGGGCACGGGGGGCACCACCGGCACAAGGGCAAGAAGCACGGGAACAAGATGGCCCGCATGGCGCACCGGATGGACAAGGCCGTGGCCGAAGGGAGGCTCTCCCAGGCCCAGGCCGACCAGTTCAAGGCCGAGGGCCGCCAGCTGCGCGAGGAGATGAAGGCCCAGCGTGAAGCCTCGGGCGGCAAGCTCTCCGACGCGCAGAAGGACGAGATGCGGTCGAAGATGCGCGCCTTCCGCGAGAAGGTGAAGTCGGCCATGCAGGCGAGCGCGCCGCAGAAGCTGTAGTCCCGTGCCGCACGCGGCGTGACGCCTCGGGGGCGGCTGGCGCAGAATGCGGGGACCTGCCTTCGCGGACGAGGTCCTCATGCGTGTGTTCCCCTTGCTGGCCGTCGCCGTCCTCTTCTTCGGTTGCGGCGCGCGCTCGGGCCGCTTGAAGCCCGAGGGCCCAGCGCCCACGGTGGCTGTTCCGGATGACGCGGAGCTGCGCCGGGTGCAGACGCGGGCGAAGTACCTCTTCGATGCGGAGCGCGCCGCCATCTTCGCCACGGACCGGCTCCTCATCCAGGACTCGCTGGACCGCTCGCGCATGGAGTGGTTCTTCACGGTGCCTCGCGAAGACGGCTGGTACTCCCTCTTCGGCACCCTGGACGACGCGGGCACCTTCACCCCCGCCTATGCCTTCAAGGCTCCGCGTGACGACGCGGAGCAGATGGCCCCGCTGCCACTCAACGAGCTGCCCGGGGACTTCAGCCCCGTCGCCCGAGCGGTGAAGTCGTCGATGCTGGCCACGGTGGAGGCCTTCGCGCGAGGGAGCATCAACCCGGTGGTCTTCGTGGAGGAGGATGGAGACCTCACCGTCTATGTCCTCCAGGGCACACGGGACCCCATGCGCTTCTACCTGGGCGGAGACATCCGTTTCCGCTACGGCCCCGACGGGCGCACCCAGCGGGAGGCGGTGCGGCTGCACAAGAGCGTCTTCGCCATCAGCCTGGAGCCGGGGCCGGACGGCGAGCTGTACCAGGGCTCGGCTCACTCCCACGTCCTCTTCGGGGGGCCATTGGAGACGGAGCTGGCGACGCTGATGCTCTACCCGGAGCTGGGCGCGCTCACGGTCATCCACGCCGCGTCGCGCATCGCCTACTTCCTGACCCCGGATGGAGCCATCCGGGTGCTGAGCGAAGCGCCGGAGCGGCAGCGGATGCTGAAGCCGGATGGGACGTTCGGCCCGCTCGACATGGAGGAGGACGCCGCGCCACCGGCTCCCTCGGGACAGGTCGACCTGTAGCCGGGTTCAGCTGCCCAGGCGTTCGGCCCAGGCGAAGTAGGCCGCCCGGGGGTCCACGAAGGGGTCGCGGAACAGGGACTGCACCTCCGCCTTGGCCACCCGGCCACTGTCGAAGGCCTGGTACAGCCGGTCTCCGAGCAGATAGCCCAGGGCGTGGCTGACGCCGTGGAACAGCCGGTCCTTGCGCAGCGGGAGGAGCTTCACGGCTTCTTCCGGCGCCTCCGCCTCCGTGGCCTTGTGGGTCAGCACGAAGGCGGCGATCTGCCGCTCCACGCCGCGGCTCTCGCCGAAGCGCTGCGCCCACTCGGCCACGCCCAGGCAGGCGCGACGGGGGTTCACCAGCTTCGAACCGAAGAAGCCCAGCGCCTCTTCCAGACAGCGCGCGTAGAAGGCTTCTGAAGCGCCGCGCGGCGCGTCCATGGCGTCACCCACGGCGCAGTGCCGGACGAAGTGCGCCGCTTCCTCCGCCGCGTGGTTCAGCGACAGCGACGCCAGGTAGGCCACCCGCGCGCGGGGGATGTAGCTGCTCTCGCGGGAGAGGATGTGGCGGCGAAGCTGGGTCAGCTCGGCCTGGGTGAAGCGTCCGCGCCGCTGGATTCGCGCCAGGACGTCGCCGTCCGCGGCGGTGGCCACGTCCACCGTGTCCAACGAGCGGCCCACGGGCACGCCGGCGAGCCGGCCGATGAGCGCGGCCATCTCGCGGAAGCGCTCCGCGGCGCCGCGATCCAACAGCGGGGCATCTCCGGCCTCCGCCTCCAGGTAGTCCAGGAAGCTCTGCTGGCACACCACGGGCGAGGCGTTCATCAGGCACAGGGTGCCGTCCGCCAGCTCCACGGCCTCCGCGGCGCCCACGCGGCCCTCGCGTGCCAGCCGCCACCAGACGCCCTCCGCGTTCTGGTACACGACCAACCCCTTGCGCGTCTCCGCGCCGAGCGCGCGCTCCACCTGCGCGGGCAGGTGGCAGGGCGCCACGTGGTACTGGCCCACCAGCACCATGACCAGCGGCCGGTCCGGCGCGCGGGCGGCGCGGGCGATGCGTTCGGCGGCGTAGGCGTCCCGAAGCTCCAGCGAGCGCTCACCCTGCGCCCGGCGGTCGATGCCCACCACCTCCAGCTTCTGCTTGCGCGCGAAGGAGAGCAGGGCGCGCGTGTTGGACCACACCCCCGCGCCGTGTCCCAGCTTCGCCAGCAGGGAGCGCTCCGTGACGCGGCCAGCGCGCCAGGCATCCACGGTAGCCTGGTGACGGCCCTCCACGGACTCCAGCGCCATGATGACGCGGCGGCCCGACGCCCGCGCCCGCTCCACCAGTGCGAGGTACGTCTCCTGCGCGAGCGGGAGCGTGTGGTAGTCGCCGACGTAGACGACGTCCGCCGCCTGTACCTGTTGGTACACGGCGGGCAGCGTCGTGACGCTCCGGTAGCCGGAGGTGCGCCGCCGGAAGCGGGCTTCGTAGGTTCGGAATGAGGCCGTCTGTCCGTCAACCACTCGGGCAATCTGCGCGCGCTGGCGTCGGAACAGGGCGAGGTGCAAGGCGAGCGAATCGCGCATGGAGTGCCGCAATCCCTCGCACGCCACCGAGGGCCCGGCAAAAAAACGGCGCGCCCGGGTGTCGGGTGCGTTCCTTGACTGGGACGGAAGGTCCATGGAGCATGGCGCTCAGCCTTGAAGCCCGCACACGCTCGCGCGACCCTCCTCAGCCTGGTCCTCATCATGGCGGTGCCCGGCCGCGCCGAGGAACCAGGTCTCTTGCATTCCCCGCCGGAGCGCGCCGAGCCGCGCGTCGCGTTGCAGCTCGACGGCACGCTGGTGGAAGGCCGCCGCGTCCTCGAGCTGTACGTGCGCTACCGGGGCCCAGGCGAGCCCTACGCCCGACGGCCCATGGAGCGGGAGTACGGCGACCTGTACCGGGCCGTGATTCCCGCGGAGCACGTCGTCCCGCCCGGCATCGAGTACTACGTCGAGGGCCTCACCGCGGATGGCCAGCGCGTGCCGCTCTTCCAGTCCGCCTCGCGTCCCGTGCGCGTGCTCGTGGGCGGCGAGACGCCGGCCAGTGCGTCCATCGTCCGGTCCACGCCGCCCCCCACGCGCCGCCCCCCGCCAGGCCGGACGCCGCCGCGCGCCGCTCCGCCCGAGCGCACGCCTCCGCCCGAGCGTTCGCGCGCGCAGGCGCCGGCTCCGCAGGACGACTCCATGGCCGCGCTCACGGCGGACCTTCCCGCGGATGCGCCCACGGAGGCGTCGTCGGCACGGCCGTCCCGGACCTCCGAGGCGCCCGCGTCGCGTGAGCCGGCGCCCGCCCGCTCCGAGCTGGAGGAGGACCTGGCCCTCTACAGCGCCGAGGACACGCTGGCCCTGGCCACGCGCCACGAGGCGGCGGTGCGGACGGTGCCCGCCATTGGCGCCTCGTTCAGTCAGCAGCAGCTGCGCTCCCTGGGCGCGCGCACCGTGGCGGACGTCCTGGACGTGGTGCCCGGCCTGTCGGTCAGCCGGGACGTGCAGGGCTTCCACCGCACCGCCATCCGCGGCCTGCGCAACGACGCGGAGGTGCTCTTCCTCCTCAATGGCCACCGCCTCAACAGCTTCTTCGACGGCAAGGCGCTGATGAACCTGCCGGTGGAGAACCTGGAGCGGGTGGAGGTCATCCGCGGCCCTGGCTCCGCCCTCTATGGCGCCGGTGCCTTCCTGGGCGTGGTCAACATCGTCACGGACACGTCGGACGGCGTCCGCACGGCCGTGTCCGTCGGCGGCTACCCGGGCCAGGATGACCGGCTCGCCGTCACGGGCAACGGTCACCTCTCCGCGGGGCACACCGCCGGAAACCTGCGCGTCTTCGCGGACGTGGACCTGTGGAGCCAGGCCGGTGACTCCACCGTCATCGAGAACGACGGCCTGGACGACGAGTCGCGCTCGCAGGGCCTGCGTGACGTGACGGACCCCGCGGGGCGCACCCGCGACGAGCGCTTCCTCTTCAACGCGGGCGCGGGCGCCACCTACGCCATGGGCGACGCGGGCCTCCTGGGGGCCTCCGCGCGCTTCCTCACCGAGCGCCGCAGCGCCCTGGTGGGCCTCTTCGACACGGTGGGCGAGGACTCCAGGCTGGGCTGGAACGTCTTCCTCGCGGACCTGACCTGGGAGCGCGCCTTCGGACCCGACGTGAACCTCCGCGCGCGGGCCGCGTATGACCAGCAGTCCACCGACCGCTTCTTTCAAATCACCCCTCGCGAGTTCAGCACCGGCACGGGCACCAGCCGCCTGTTCGAAGAGGGGATGCAGGAGCAGACGCGCGTCTCCGTGCGCTCGCTCACCGGCTCCGTGGACGCGGACGTTGCCCTGGGCGCCTACAACCGCCTCTCCCTGGGCGCGGTGGTGGAGCAGCAGTCGCTGGGCAAATACGACTACATGACGAACTACACCCTGGACGCCCAGGTGCGTCCGGACGGCCTGGCGCGGCCGGAGGGCCTGGTGGACCTGACGAGCGGCGCCGCGTCCCGCCGCCTCAACGTGGGGCTCTTCGCGCAGGACCAGTGGACCGTCGTCAACGCGCTCACGCTCACGTTCGGCGTGCGCATGGACGCCACCCAGTTGCCCACGGTGGACGCGTCCGGCGCCATCAACGGCACCCGCTTCGTGCCCACCCTCAATCCGCGCGTGGGACTGGTGTTCGCGGCCACCGACTCGCTGGTGCTCAAGGCCCTCTACGGGCGTGCCTTCCGCGCCCCCACGCTGCAGGAGCTGGTCGAGCGCATCCCGGACACGAATTACAACCAGGGCCGCTTCGAGGGCAACCCGCGCCTCCAGCCCGCCACGGTGGACACCTTCGAGCTGGGCGCGGACCTCGTCCAGGCGGCGGGGGACGCGCGGGTGCGGCTGCGCGCCAACGCGTACGTGGCGTTCTTCGGCTCGCCCATCGTCCCCGTGGACACGTCCGGCAACATCGTCCCGCTGCGCAACCGCGAGCTGGGCGTGCGGGTGTACGGCGTGGAGGGCGAGGCCCGCCTGGAGGCCTCCAAGCGCGCGTATGCGTGGCTCAACGCCAGCATCTCCCGCGCGGAGGACCTGGAGCTGCCCACCCAGTCCCGCCTGCTCACCGACACGCCGCAGGCGCGCTTCAACGCCGGGGTGTCGATGCCCATTGGCGCCTATGTGAACTTCGACGTGGTGGTGCGCACGGGCGCGGAGCGGCGCAACAACAGCCGCTCCGTGCTGGAGCTCATCCGCCGCTACAAGATTCCGTCCTACAGCCTCATCACCGCGCAGCTGCGCACCGAGCCCATCCTGGAGCACTTCGAGGTGGCCCTGGTGGCGCACAACCTGTTCGACAATGACCTTCGCGACGACGTGCCCCGTCCGGACCGCGTCCCCGGGCTGCTGCCGCGCGAGGGCATGTCCGGATTCCTCACCGTGAGGGCCCACTACTGATGCCGCGCTCCCGCTCCCGCTTCGCCGCGCTCACCTTCGCCCTGGTGGGCGCCTTCCACGGCGGCTGCATCGCCTACAACGACTCGTGCCAGCCCCTGGTGGAGGACCCCGACGCCGTCGTGGGCTACCTGGCCCACGAGGTGCTGCTCGACAAGGTCTACACCCGGCACGACAACAATGCGCTGGGCCAGCTCGTCGCGGATGCGCTCCTCCACGCGGAGGATGACTCCACGCGCCCCGCGGTGCTGGGTGTCGTCAACGGCGGCTCGCTGCGCCAGGAGGGCCTGTGCGTCACGCGGACCTCGCTGCGCCAGGGCGCGCTCACCGACGGCGTGCTGCACGAGCTCCTCCTCTTCGAGAACCTCGTCGTGACGGTGGACCTCACGGAGAAGGAGCTCGTGGACATGATGGAGCTGTCCGTGGGCTCGCTGTACACGGCAGGGCAGAGCATCGCCTCACCCTCCGGCGCCTTCCTCCACGTGTCGGAGGGCAGCTCGCTGCGCGTGGACTGCGCCCAGCCGGAAGGCGCGCGCGTGCGCGAGCTGACGGTGGGTGGGGTGCCCGTGGCGCTGCCCGCGCGCGAGGACGCGTCCATCCGCTACCGCGTGGCCATGAACGCGTACCTCCTGGACGGGGGAGACGGCTACGGCGCGGCGCTGGGCAACGCGGGACAGAACCCGGACCGCAACCCGGTGCAGGCGCGCAAGCTGCGCGGGACGGAAGCCAACCTCGCGTCGGCGTACATGAAGGCCCGGCACCCAACGCCCGTGCAGGCGCTGCGCGAGGAGTCGCGGGTCGTCTTCCAGAATTGCGCCCTGCCCGCGAGGCCCGCGGGCAGGTGAGGGTGGGGAGCCGGGCGTGGAGCCGGCCCTCCGGAACTACTTGGGCTCTTCGGAGGGCGCCGCCGCCACGGCCGTCACCGGCTGAGCGGGGGCGGGCGCGGGGGCCGCGGGACGAGGAGGCGGGCTGAGGACGTCGTTGACCGACGGCATCTTCCGGATGTCCCCGCGTGCCACCTTCCACGCCTGCTGGACAATCCAGGACAGCGAGCGGTCCTGCCGCGTCGCCTCACGCTGGATCTCCTCCAGCATGTCCTCGGGGAAATAGAGACTCTGTTTACGATGGTCCGTCGTAGCCATCCGTCGTTACTCCTCCCGAGGGTCCTGGCGCTCGTCGCCAGTCACGTCATTCACGGCGGGGAACGACTTGATGCGCTCGCGGGCGATCTTCCACGCCTGCTGCACGACCCAGGACAGGGAGCGGTCCTGGCGGGTCGCCTCTTCCTGGATCTCCTTCAGCATCTCCTCGGGGAAGTACAGCGACTGCTTGCGCTTGTCGGTGCCTGCCATACTTGGGTCTCCGGGGCGGATTCGGGGTGACGACCTGAACACACCTGGGCCGTTATCCGACAGACTCCCAAGAGGGTCAACGGTTTCCAAGGACTCATTCCGAGGTCGCACGCTTCACCCCCTTGCTCGTCCAGTTGCACGTAAGCTGTGCAACCGTGCGCGAAAAAGGAAACGCCCCGGACTCCACGGGGAAGTCCAGGGCGCTTCGGAAAGAGGGACCGCCTGGAGAAAATCTCCGGGCGGACCCGTGGACCCAGAGGGGGAGGGGGGGGACCCCTAGGTCCAACAGCTCGAAATTCGACTGTTCCCAGAACAGCGCGCGCGGCCGCGTGTATTTCCGCTACCGCCGCTCCGCTGATTCGATGTTGTGACGATCATAAGAATCTGCCCCCCTGCCTTCAACCGCACGTGTTCCTGTAACCCGCGCACCCGACACTCCATTCCACCGCGGTCCGATGCCCCGTCACGATTCCGCCACACCGCTGCTGACGACGACACTTCGCGCGGCGTACACCCGGCTGGGACTGGAGGGAGGTTCGGTGCTGCTCGCAGTTTCCGGCGGCGCGGACTCCACGGCGCTGCTGGTGGGCACCGCGCTCGTCGCCGGGCCGCTCCGGCTGCGCGTGGAGGTGGCCTCGCTGGACCACGGCCTGCGTCCCGAAGCGGCGGAGGAGGCCCGCCGGGTGTCCGTCCTGGCGGCCGCGCGGGGGCTGCCCTGCCATGTCCAGGCGCTGCGGCTGCGTCCGGGGGCTGGCATCGAGGCGCGCGCGCGGGAGGCCCGCTACGCGGCGCTGGAGGCGCTCCGCCGTGAGCGGGGCCTGGGCGTCGTGGCCACCGCGCATACCGCCTCGGACCAGGCGGAGACGCTGCTCATGCGCCTGGCGCGCGGCACCGCGCTTCGCGGCGCGGTGGGCATCCATGAAGCGCGCCCCGGGCTGGTGCGGCCTCTGCTGACGTGCACGCGCGAAGACGTGGTGGCCTTCCTGATGGAGCAGGGTGTCTCCTATACGACAGACCCGATGAACGCCGACCCTGTCCACTTCCGGACGCGCGTTCGCCTGGGCGTGCTCCCCGCCCTGTCGCGCGCCGCCGGCTTCGCGGTGGAGAGGCACCTGGCCGCCTTCGCGCGGGTGGCCGCGGAGGACGAATCACTGCTGGCGTCCATGGCGGACGCGGCCTTCGCGCGGCTACGCCTGGAGGATGGCGCCCTGGATGCGGTGGGCGTGCGGGCGCTGGCGCCCGCGCTGCGCCGGCGGGTGCTCGCCCGGCTGGTGTCCAGCGCGGAGGCCGCGGTGGATGAGGCCACGCTGGCCCGCGTGCAGCGCGCGGTGGACCAGGGCGGCTCGGCCACGGTGGGGCGGGGCCACGTGCTGCGTGCCACCAGCGGGCGGGTGCGCTGCGTGCGGCGGGTGCCGTCCCCTCCACCCGCCGAGCTGCGGCTGGCGCACGCGGGCGCGCGGGGCTCGCTCGTGGGGACGGGCTGGAATTTTTCCGTCGAGTCCGCACCTCCACCCATGGGGGTGCTCGGGCTGGCGCTCGGGGACGGGACGCGCTGGCCGCTGACCGTGCGGACACGCCGCCCCGGGGACCGGGTACGCACAGTCGTGGGACAACGAAAGCTTCAGGATGTGTTGGTGGATCTTCGAGTGCCCGCGGAAGCGCGGGACACGCGGCCCGTGGTGGCGGACGCCGAGGGGCAGGTGTTGTGGCTCCCCGGCCTCTGGCCACCGGTGGCTCCGCGTGCGGCCGCCAGGGAGTACCTCTGGGCGGTTCCCCCCGGTTCGAGCATTCAGCGGACCGCGGCGTTATAGAGTGGCAGAGTCGCAGTTCGGGGGATGGGCGCGGCCCCCTAAATAGTTGAGGGCTTTTTACTGTTGCTGATACGGTCCGCCGCTGGGTAGCTCGCCTGGTGTCGGCCAAGTGATGGATAAAGCTGGGGTTCTTCCCAGCGCGGCCCTCATCCCGCCGAGTTCCGAAAGGGCAGCTGACACGTGCGTTCGACTTACAAGACCATCGGGCTCTGGGTCATCCTGATCGTCCTCTTCGTCGCCTTCTACAATTTCTTCTCCCAGGGCAACGACCAGGTCCAGGAACCGTCCTTCACCCAGTTGCTGACGAAGGTGGAGGAGAAGAAGGTCAAGGAGGTTGCCGTCAAGGGCAACACCTATTCCGGCAAGTTCACCGACACGTCGGAGAAGTTCCGTACGACGGGGCCGGCGCCGGATGCGGCCATGCTGAACCAGCTCCGCGGCAATGGCGTGGACGTGAAGTACGAGCGGGAGGAGCAGAACAGCCTCTGGCTGACCATCCTCGGTCAGTGGATGCCGGTCGTCTTCCTGTTCCTGTTCTTCATCTTCTTCATGCGCCAGCTGCAGGGTGGCAGCGGCAAGGCCATGACGTTCGGCAAGTCGAAGGCCAAGCTCCTCAACGAGAGCCACAACAAGGTCACCTTCGCGGACGTGGCCGGCGCGGACGAGTGCAAGGAAGAGCTCGAGGAGATTGTCGCCTTCCTCAAGGATCCGAAGAAGTTCACCAAGCTGGGCGGCCGCATTCCCAAGGGCGTGCTGATGATGGGCTCGCCGGGAACGGGCAAGACGCTGCTCGCCCGCGCGGTGGCCGGCGAGGCCGGCGTGCCGTTCTTCTCCATCTCCGGCTCGGACTTCGTGGAGATGTTCGTGGGCGTCGGCGCCAGCCGCGTCCGTGACCTCTTCGAGCAGGGCAAGAAGAACGCCCCCTGCATCATCTTCATCGACGAAATCGACGCCGTGGGCCGTCACCGTGGCGCGGGCCTGGGCGGTGGACACGACGAGCGCGAGCAGACGCTCAACCAGCTCCTGGTGGAGATGGACGGCTTCGAGTCCAACGACGGCGTCATCCTGATTGCCGCCACCAACCGTCCGGACGTGTTGGATCCGGCGCTCCAGCGTCCCGGCCGCTTCGACCGGCGCATCGTGGTGCCGCGCCCCGACGTGAAGGGCCGCCTGGGCGTGCTGAAGGTGCACACCCGCCGCGTGCCGCTGGCGCCGGAAGTGGACCTGGAGGTCATCGCCCGCGGGACGCCGGGCATGACGGGCGCGGACCTGGAGAACCTCGTCAACGAGTCGGCGCTGATGGCCGCGCGGCAGAACAAGGAGCGCGTGGACCTGAGCGATTTCGAGGCCGCCAAGGACAAGGTCTTCATGGGCCCCGAGCGGCGCTCCATGATCATGACCGAGAAGGAGACGCGGAACACCGCCACCCACGAGGCGGGCCACGCGCTGCTGGCCAAGCTCCTCCCGGGCTGCGACCCGCTCCACAAGGTCACCATCATCCCGCGCGGCCAGGCCCTGGGCGTCACCTGGAGCCTGCCCACCGAGGACAAGGTCAACGGCTACAAGAAGCAGATGCTGGACCAGATCTCCATGGCCATGGGCGGCCGCATCGCCGAAGAGCTCATGTTCAACGAGATGAGCAGCGGCGCGGCCAACGACATCGAGCGTGCCACCGAGACGGCCCGCGCCATGGTGTGCCGCTGGGGCATGAGCGAGAAGCTGGGGCCCCTGGCGTTCGGCAAGAGCGACGGTGAGGTGTTCCTGGGCCGCGACTTCAACTCGTCCAAGGACTACTCCGAGGACACCGCCCGGCAGATTGACTCCGAGGTCCGCAGCATCGTCGTGGGCTGCTACGAGCGCGGCAAGCAGCTGCTGACGGAGAACATCGAGGCCCTGCGCCGCGTGACGGACGCGCTGGTGGAGTACGAGACGCTGGACGCCGAGGACGTCAACATCCTCCTCCAGGGTGGGCAGTTGACCCGTGAGCGGCCGCCCCCGCGCGTGAATGCGCCCCCGAAGGCGACGGAGAAGAAGGACAAGCGGAAGATCCTCGACGCGCTCGAGGGCCTGCCCGCGATGGAGCCGAAGAAGGCCTGAGCCTCACGCGCTTCCAGCGGTTGCGCTGAAATGAAGAAGGCCCTTCCCACGCTGCTGGGAAGGGCCTTCTGCATTGCGGGCTCCCGCGCGACTACGGGTAGCGCACCGGGGCGGGCGCCTCGGGGAGGGGGATGAACTCCGTCTCGTCCGGGACGGCGGCGAAGCGGCCGGCCTTCCAGTCCTCCTTGGCCTGCTCCAGCCGCTCCTTCGAGCTGGAGACGAAGTTCCAGAAAATGTAGCGCGGCCCGTCCATGGGCTCCCCGCCGAGCACCAGCAGCCGCGCCGCCGCGGTGGCGTGGAGGGTGACGGCGGCGCCGGGCCGGAAGACGAGCAGCTCTCCCGGCTCGAAGGCCATGCCGTCCACCTCCACGGTGCCCTGGACGAGGTACATCGCCCGCTCCTCGTGCTCGGCCGGAACCACGAAGCGCGCGCCGGCCTCCAGCGCCACGTCCGCGTAGAACATGTCCGACAGCGTCTGCACCGGCGAGCGCTGGCCGTGCACGGTGCCGGTGATGACGCGCATCCGCGCGCCCTCACCCTCGTGGCAGGGCATCTGCTCCTCGGGGTGGTGGACGAAGGCCGGGGCCGTCTCCTCGTGGCGCTTGGGCAGCGCCACCCACGCCTGCATGCCAAAGAGCTTGCTGCCCGCGGCGCGTGGGCCGGGGCCGGTGCGCTCCGAGTGGACGATGCCGTTGCCCGCCGTCATCCAGTTCACCGCGCCGGGGCGGATGGGCTGCGCCGTGCCCAGGCTGTCCCGGTGCATGACTTCACCGTCGAAGAGGTAGGTGACGGTGGCCAGCCCGATGTGCGGATGGGGCCGCACATCCAGGCCGTGGCCGGGTTGGAAGCCGGCGGGGCCCATCTGGTCCAGAAAGACGAAGGGCCCCACCATCCGGCGGCGGGCCGAGGGCAGCGCGCGCCGCACCTCGAACCCGTCGCCCAGGTCGCGCGAGGGCGCGACGATGAGTGTCTCCATCGAAGGGGGGAGCTGCTCCGCGTTCAAGTCGTCCCGGCTCATGTCGTGCTCTCTTTCGGTTCCGCGAGGTGGCCTCAGGCCAGGTCGAACAGCAGCGCTTCCACCGGCTCCGTGGCGGAGAGGACGAGCTGCGACTCGTCCGCCACCGCGACGCCGTCACCGGCCTTCAACTCCACGCCGTTGAGCGTGGCCTTGCCCCGCGCCAACTGCAGCCAGGCGTGGCGGCCCGGAGCGAGCGTGTACGTCGCCTGCTCGCCCGTGCCCAGCAGCGTCGCGTGAAGCACCACGTCCTGGTGCACCGTGAGGCTCCCGTCCCGGGCGTCCGGGCTGGCCACCACCCGCCAACGGCCCTGGCGCTCCGACTCCGGGAAGGCCTTCTGCTCGTAGCCAGGCGTCAGGCCCTTGCGGTCCGGGATGATCCAGATCTGCAGGAAGTGGAGCTGCTCATCCGCGCCGTTCATCTCGCTGTGCAACACCCCCGTGCCGGCCGTCATCCGCTGGACTTCACCGGCGCGCAGCAGGCCCTCTCCGCCCGTGCTGTCGCGGTGGCCAATGGCGCCGCTGAGCGGGTAGGTGATGATTTCCATGTCCCGGTGAGGGTGCGTACCGAAGCCCTCATGGGGCGCGACGCGGTCCTCGTTGATGACGCGCAGGGCACGGAAGCCCATGAAGTCCGGGTCGTAGTAGCCGGCGAAGGAGAACGTGTGGTGGGAGTCCAGCCAGCCGTGGTTGGCGTGGCCGCGGGCTTCCGAGGGGCGAATGGCAATCATGACGTTCCTTTCCGCGGCGGCGCCTGGATGGCGGCCGCTGTTTCGAGAGACATGATGCGCGTGAGGGCCTTCTGGGACTAGGCATGGACAATGGGAAGCATCGTTCCACTCATGAAACAATGTCCCGTTCAGCCAGGGATGGGCCAGTGCTCGCGCAGGCACCCCACGAAGGCCATCACCTTGGGAGCGTGGTGCCGCGTGCTCGGGTAGACGGCGTGGACGGGAGTGCCCGGGGAGCTCCAGTCCGGCAGGATGCGCTGCAGGCGCCCTGCGGCCAGCTCCGAGGTGAAGTGGAGGTTGGGGAGCAGGGCGATGCCGGAGCCCGCCCGCGCCACCGCGTAGAGCATGTCCGGCTCATTCACGACGACTCGGGCGGGCACCTTGATGTCCACCGAGCGGTTGCCGGAGTGGAGCGTCCAGACGTTGTTCTCCAGGCCCGCGCCGAAGAGGAGGCAGTCATGCTTCTCCAGGTCCTTCGGAGTCTTGGGCGCACCGCGCGCCTTGAGGTAGCTGGGCGCCGCGACGACGACGCGCTCCACGCTGCCCAGGCGCCGCGCCATGAGTGACGAGTCCGCCAGTCGTCCGGCGCGAATCGCCACGTCGAAGCCTTCCGCCATCAGGTCCACATTGCGGTCGGTGCACACCAGCTCGAGCTGGACCTCGGGGTACTGCTTGATGAACGTGGACACCAGCGGCCCGATGAAGCTGAACGTCAGCGGCGTCGTCACGCGCAGCAGGCCATGGGGGGCGGCCTGCATCCGCGTCACGGCCAGCTCGGCCTGCTCCGCCTCCGCGACGATGCGCGCGCAGTGCTCGTAGTACGTCCGGCCCACGTCGGTGAGGCGCAGCTTGCGCGTGGTGCGCTGGAGCAGCTGCGCGCCGACCCGCGTCTCCAATTCCGACACCTTCCGGCTCACCGTGGACTTGGGCATCCGCAATCCACGCGCCGCGGCGGTGAAGCTGCCTGCCTGGACCACGCGTGCGAAGACCAGCAACTCGTTGAGGTCCATCTCCCGTCCCTCCCGGGGCGTTGTTCCATGGGTGGAACAGTTCTTCCAGTCTGGCCCATCTAATCAAGCCCGGGGCGCACCGCTACCTTCCTCCTCGTCGAACACACCGCTTCACGCGAAAAGGAAGGCACGTCATGGCCACCACGACCTGGAACATCGACACCACCCACTCCGGCATCCACTTCTCCGTCCGCCACATGGTCATCGCCAAGGTTCGCGGCAGCTTCCGCAAGTACAGCGGCGCCGTCTCCCTGGACGAGCAGGACGTCACGAAGTCCTCCGTCGCCGTCACCATCGAGACGGCCAGCATCGACTCCGGCGTCGAGCAGCGTGACAACCACCTGCGCTCGCCGGACTTCTTCGACGTGGAGAAGTTCCCCACCATCACGTTCAAGAGCACGAAGGTGGAGAAGGCGTCCGGCGACGGGCTGAAGGTGACGGGCCACCTGACCCTCCGCGACATCACCCGCGAGGTGGTGCTGGACGCCGAGCAGCTCGGCGTGGGCAAGGACCCGTGGGGCAACGTCAAGGCCGCGTTCGAGGCGAAGACGTCGGTGGACCGCCGCGACTTCGGCCTGACGTGGAACCAGGCGCTGGAGACGGGCGGCGTGCTCGTCGGCGAGAAGATTGAAATCACCATCGAGGTCCAGGCCGTGAAGGCGCAGGCCGAGCAGGCCGCCTGAGCCACCCGGGCGCGCGCCGGAGCGGTAGGGTAGGCAGGCGCGTCCCGTCCTGGCGGCGGGGCGCGGCCCCCTTCCTGGAGTTCCCGATGATTCGCGCCCGCCTCGTCACCGCCGAGCACCCCGAAGACCTGGTCCTCGCCTTCCGGCGGATGGGGCTGGCCCCCACCTCGCAGGCGGCGCTCCGGGAGTCGCTCCCTCACACGCGGCTGCTCCTCACGGGGCTGGGGACGCAGGCGCTGCACTTCCTCCAGAGGTTGCAGACTCTTTCTGACGCTCCGGCGGAGTTGCCCACCTGGCTCGAAGGGGAGGCCGGGGTACGGCCTGGAACGGGCATGCTGTCGGGGCACGCCGAACAGTTCCGGCTGTTGGTGGCCCTGGCTCGCGGAGGCCGCGACGAGCTGCCGGCGTTGTCCAAGGCCGTGGCTGCCGCGTTGGCCTCGGGCACCGTGCCACCGGCGCTGGTGCTGGGGGACAAGCGCTTCGAGTGGGGCGCGCGCGCCTACGTCATGGGCGTGGTGAACGTGACGCCGGACAGCTTCTCGGACGGTGGGCGCTTCCTCGACCCGGAGGCCGCCATCGCCCATGGGCTCGCCCTGGCGGAAGCGGGGGCCGACCTGCTCGACGTGGGCGGTGAGTCCACCCGGCCAGGCTCGTTGCCCGTCAGCGCCGAGGACGAGGTGGCCCGCGTCGTTCCCGTCATCGAGGGCCTGCGCGCGCGGACGTCCGTGCCGCTCTCGGTGGACACCACCAAGGCCGCGGTGGCGCGCGAGGCGCTGAAGGCCGGCGCGCACCTCATCAACGACATCACCGGCTTCAGCGCCGATGCCGACCTGCCCCGCGTGGTGGCCGAGGCCGGCGCCGCGTGCTGCCTGATGCACATCCAGGGCACTCCAGCCACGATGCAGCGGGCGCCGCGCTACGACGACGTCGTGGAGGACGTGCTGGGCTTCCTGGAGGCCGCCGTCGCCCGGGCTGGCGCGGCGGGCATCCCCCGCGAGCGCATCCTGGTGGACCCGGGCATCGGCTTCGGCAAGACGTTCGAGCACAACCTCTTCCTGCTGCGCCGCCTCCAGGAGCTGCGCGTCCTGGGGCTGCCGTTGCTGGTGGGCACGAGTCGCAAGGGCTTCCTCGGCCGGCTGGCGGGCGGCAAGCCGGCCTCCGAACGGCTGGCGGCGACGCTGGGCTCGGTGGCCTCCATGGCCGCGCTGGGTGGGGCCGACGTGGTCCGCGTCCATGACGTGGTGGAGGCCCGGGACGCGCTGGCCGTCGCGGACGCCATCCGGAGGGCCGAGGACGGAGGGACGCTCTACGCCCGGTAACAAGGTGTGGCTTACAGCCCTCAGCCCGTGGCCGGAACCTTCACCTTCCGCTGGCCGCTCCCCGAGCCGCCGTGTATGGACGGCGACGGTTCGGTTGGTACTGATTTCGCAACCTCTTTTAGTCTGCGTCGGCCTGCACGCCTGGGAGGTTGCCCAGGGAGCAGTGGGTTCCTAACTTCGAGCCCGGGTGGTGGGCGCGGTATAAGCCCCGACGTCGAGAGGCCGGCGCAGGCCCGGCGTGGGAAAGGCGGAGCGGCACACATGGCGTACAGGATGAACATGCCTCCGAAGGAGGCGCGGGCTTCCCAGAAGCTGTTCGGCACGGATGGTGTTCGCGGGAAGGCGAACGTCTATCCCATGACCGCCGAGGTCGCGATGCAGCTCGGGCGGGCGCTCGCGTTCCTCATCCGCAATGGCCCGCATCGCCACCGCGTCATCGTCGGGAAGGACACGCGGCTGTCGGGCTACATGCTGGAGCAGGCGCTGGCCGCGGGCCTCACCTCCATGGGCGTGGACGTGGAGCTCGTCGGGCCGCTGCCGACCCCGGGCATCTCCAACATCACTACCTCCATGCGGGCGGACGCCGGCGCGGTCATCTCCGCGTCCCACAACCCCTACGAGGACAACGGCATCAAGTTCTTCTGGCGCGACGGCTTCAAGCTGCCGGACGAGACGGAAGGCAAGATCGAGGAGCTGGTGTCCAGCGGCTCCATCGACTCCATCCGCCCCACGGCCACGAAGATTGGCCGGGCCTTCCGCATGGAGGACGCGCGGGGCCGCTACATCGTCTTCCTGAAGGCCACCTTCCCGCGCGAGCTGACGCTGGAGGGGATGACCATCGTCGTCGACTGCGCCAACGGCGCGGCCTACAAGACGGCGCCCGCCGTGCTGGAGGAGCTGGGCGCCAAGGTGATTGCGCTCGGCGTTTCGCCGGACGGCAAGAACATCAACCACAAGTGCGGCGCGCTCTTCCCGGAGAACCTGGCCAAGGCGGTGGTGAAGCACGGCGCGCACCTGGGCATCGCCCTGGACGGCGACGCCGACCGCCTCATCGTCGTGGACGAGAAGGGCAAGGTCGTCGACGGTGACGCCATCATGGCCATCTGCACGGGTGAGCTGGTGGCCCGCAAGCAGCTGAAGAAGAAGATGCTGGTCTCCACGGTGATGAGCAACATCGGCCTGGAGCGCGCGGTGGCGCGCTGGGGCGTGAAGGTGGCGCGCACGCGCGTGGGGGACCGCTACGTCGTCGATGAGATGCGCCGCAACGGCTACAACCTGGGCGGCGAGCAGAGCGGCCACCTCATCTTCCTGGACCACACCACCACGGGTGACGGCACCCTGGCGGCGCTCCAACTGCTGGCGGTGATGTGCCGGGCGGGCAAGCCCCTGAGCGAGCTGGCCTCCATCTTCGAGCCCGTGCCCCAGACGCTCATCAACGTCGTCGTGAAGCAGAAGAAGGAGCTGGGCGAGCTCCCCACGGTGATGAAGGTCATCAAGAGCGTGGAGCAGCGGCTGGGCAACTCCGGCCGCGTGCTGGTGCGCTTCTCCGGCACCGAGCCCAAGGCCCGCGTCCTCATCGAGGGCGAGGACGCCGCCAGGAACCAGGCCTACGCGAAGGAAATCGCGGACGCGCTGTCCAAGGCCCTCAGCGTCTGAGGGTCGCTGCGAACGGCGGTTGACTTCCGGACGCTGGCGGCGTGATGAAGGGCCGGCGCGCACCGGGGCCCCTCGACAATCCCACGGCCGCGCACGAGCGAGGTGCGGTCGATGGGACAGCGACTGGGTGTCAACGTGGACCATGTGGCGACGCTGCGTCAGGCGCGGCGCACCCCGTATCCGGATCCGGTGACGGCCGCGGCGCTGGCGGAGCTCGCCGGCGCGCAGCAAATCACCATCCACCTGCGCGAGGACCGGCGTCACATCCAGGACCGGGACTTGCGCATCCTCCGTGAGACGGTGCAGACGCTCCTGAACCTGGAGATGGCCGCCACCGCGGAGATGGTGAAGATCGCCTACGAGTACAAGCCGGACGTGGTGACGCTGGTGCCCGAGCGCCGCGAGGAGCTCACCACGGAGGGCGGCCTGGAGGTCGCCAATCAGCGCGAGCACATCGCGAAGATCATCAAGAACCTGAAGGACGGTGAGATCGCCGTCTCGCTCTTCATCGACCCGGACCTGGACCAGGTGCGGGCGGCGCACAAGGTGAACGCGGACCGCATCGAGCTGCACACCGGCCGCTACTGCGAGGCGCGCAACGAGAAGGAGCGGGCCCGGGAGCTGGCGCGCATCGTCGACGCGGCCAAGGCGGGCACCAAGCTGGGCATGGGCGTGGCCGCGGGCCACGGGCTCAACTATGACAACGTGCAGCCGATTGCGCGCATCGCTGAAATCGACGAGCTGAACATCGGGCACGCCATTGTCGGGCGCGCGGTGCTGGTGGGCTTCGAGCGCGCGGTGCGCGAGATGCTCGAGCTCATGCGCAACCCGGGGTAGGGCGCCATGGGAATCCGCGGCCTGGGCCTGGACATCTGCTCCATCTCCCGCATCCAGCGCATCCTGGACGGGCCTCGCGCGGAGCCCTTCCTGAACCGCGTCTACACCGAGGCGGAGCGGGCCCTGTGCGGCCGGCGCAGCGACGCCGCCAGTGCCTACGCCGCGCGCTTCGCCGCCAAGGAGGCCCTGGTGAAGGCGCTGGGCGCGCCGCCGGGCATCCGCTGGAAGGACATGGAGGTCCGGCGGCAGGGCGGAGCGCCTTATTTCGCACTGTCCGGCGTGGCCTTGCAGGTCATGGACGCGCGAGGGCTGGAGGCCTTCCTCGCGCTGACCCACGATGCGGACGTCGCCGCCGCCACGGTGGTGCTCCAGTCGAAAGGGGATTGAAGCCATGTTGCGCGTCCTCACCGCCGCCCAGATGCGTCAAGCCGAGCAGGCCGCAGAAGCCCGTCACGGCATGCCCTCCGCGTTGCTGATGGAGAACGCCGGGCGGGGGCTCGCGGACGTGGCGCGGGGGCTCATCGGTGCGGGTGGGCGCTACGTGGTGGTGTGCGGGCCGGGCAACAATGGCGGGGATGGGCTGGTGGCCGCGCGCTTCCTCCGGGAGGGCGGCGCCTGCGTGTCGGTGGTGAGGGTGGGTGACGCCGCGAAGCTGACGCCAGAGTCGCGCCGGAACCTGGATGCGCTGAAGGGCTTCGGTGTGACGCCGCGCACCCTGGAGACCGTGCAGGTGCCGGGGCGGGGTGACGTGGTGGTGGACGCGCTCTTTGGCACGGGCTTGAGCCGTGCGCCCGCGGGGGCCTTCGCGGACGCCGTGGCGGCGATTCGCGGCTGGCGGGCCGCGGGGGCCAAGGTGGTGGCGGCGGATGTGCCGTCCGGGCTCCAGAGTGACTCGGGGGAGCCCTTCTCTCCGTGTGTGGAGGCGGATGCCACCGTGGCCTTTGGTTTCCTCAAGCCGGGGCAGGTGCTGGAGCCGGGGGCCTCGCTGTGTGGCCGCGTGCAGCGGGTGGATATCGGCATGGGCGGCGAGTCCTCGAAGGAGGTCTCCGGTCCCGAGCTCTTCGTGGTGGAGGAGGCGGACGCGCGGCGCACGTTGCCGGCGCGGAAGGCGGACTCCCACAAGGGGACCTTTGGGCACGTCCTGGTGGTGGCGGGCAGCCGGGGGAAGACGGGCGCCGCGGCGCTGGTGGCGAAGGCGGCGCTGCGCTCCGGTGCGGGGCTTGTCACCGTGGCCGCGCGAGCGGACGCGCTGGACACCATCCAGGCGCACTCGGCCGAAATCATGGGCATCCCCCTGGAGGCTTCCGGGCCGCTGGGCCTGGGAGACTTGGACGCGCTGGTGGCGGCGGCGGACGGGAAGGATGCGCTCGTCATCGGGCCGGGGATTCCGCGGGGCCCGGAGACGGGGGCGCTGATTGGCGAGCTGCTGTCGCGCGTGGAGGTGCCCGCGGTGCTGGACGCGGACGCGCTCAACGCGGTGGCCTCGGACCTGTCAGTGCTGCGCCGCGCGAAGGGGCCGGTGGTGATGACGCCGCACCCGGGAGAGATGGCCCGGCTGACGGGCAAGCCCACGAAGGAGGTGCAGGCGCACCGGCTTGACGTGGCGCGGCGGTTCTCCGTGGGGCTGAAGGTGACGCTCGTGCTGAAGGGAGACCGGACGCTGACGAGCGACGCGGATGGACGCGTGTATCTCAACACCACGGGCAACCCGGGCATGGCGACGGGGGGCTCGGGGGACGTGTTGTCGGGGATTTGTGGCGCGTTCCTGGCTCAGTCGCTCCCGTTGCCGGCGGCCATCTGGACGGCGGTGTACGCGCACGGGCTCGCGGGAGACCTGGCGGCGGCGAAGCGCGGCCAGCTGGGGCTGGTGGCGGGGGACATCGTGGAGCAGGGGCTGTGCGAGGTGTGGCTACGGTGGGAACGATGAGCGCGGAAGCGTTGGCGGCGCGTGTGCGGACGGTACGGCTGGAGTCTCCCGAGGAGACGCACCGGCTGGGCGTCCGGCTGGGCGAGTTGCTGCAGCCCGGTGACTTCGTGGGGCTGATTGGCGACCTGGGCGCGGGAAAGACGCACCTGGTGCGCGGGGTGGCGGACGGGGCGAACGTGCCTCGCTCCGAGGTGGCGAGCCCCACGTTCGCGATTGTGTACCCGTATTCGGGCCGCATCCCGCTGTACCACGCGGACCTGTACCGGCTGACGGACTACGACGACCTGTACGCCACGGGCTTCCTGGACCTGGAAAGCACCGAGAGCGCGATGCTGGTGGAGTGGTTGGACAAGATTCCGCAGGCCGCGCCCCGCGACTACCTGCGCGTCACGCTGAAGCACGCGGGCGGCGAGGCACGTGAGCTGACGGCGGAGGCGTTTGGCGCACGGCCGGCGGCCTTGCTCGACGCGTGGATGGGCTGACGCGGAAGTCGAGGCCTCAGGCCACGCTGCGCGACGTGTCCGGCTTCGCGGCGGGGCCGAGGTCCAAACCCGCGAGCTCCGGCACGCGCCAGTGGTGGAACACGAGGTTCGCGTCCACGCCGATGACGTCCTCTTCGGCCACCGGCGCCCAGTACGGCCCGCCGCACAGGGACTCACTGGCCACGACGAGCTGCTCCAGCTTCGTCCCCGGTGCCGGCAGCGTCGACACGTCGTCGCGTGCCGGACCCGTGGACACGAACAGCGTCCGGTTGCGCCGAGACGCGACCATCAGCTCGCCGTCGGACACGAGGAAGTTCATCGCCGAGCGACCCTCCTGACCCGCGACATCCGTGATGGCGGCTACCAATGACATCGTCTCCGCCAGCGCACGCGCCACCGCCTCCACCGGAACCTGCCGGTCAATCGGATGCCGGGCCGCCAGGCGGGTGAGGAACAGGTAGAAGCACCGCTCGCTGTCCGTGGTGCCCTGGATGTTCGCCCGGAGGCTCGGGCAGATGAGCGCCTCCACGGCGGCCCGGTGCTGCGCGAACTCCTTCACCGTCCCGTTGTGCACGAACGCCCAGCGGCCATGCAGGAAGGGGTGGGCGTTGCGCAGCTCGACCGCGCCCACCGAGGCTAGGCGGACGTGCGCCACCACCGTGTGGGAAGACACCCGGCTGCTCACCCGCTCGAAGTCCGGGTCGCAGTGCGCGGGCCCCACACCGTGCGCCACCACGGGCGCGGGTTCGGCGCCGTACGCGGCGATTCCCCATCCGTCCTTGTGCTCGCGCGACTGGATGAGGAGCGAGTTCTTCTCCGTCACCAACGAAGGATGAACGGCGGCGGGAATCGCTGAACGGAATCCAAATAGTCGGCACATGGCTGGCAGCGAAAATCCTTAACGTCCGGCCTGTCGGATGTCGTCTCGTCTTTACCCAGTTGGCGCCGCCGTGTCTCTGCGACGCCGGTTCACGCGCAGCCTTCCATTGGCTGCCGGACAGCGATGCGTCCGGCCTTCACCACCACTCGCGCGTGCGCTACCCCTAGATGGTAGGGCAGATGGCGGTACGAAGCACAGCTGAAGACCACCAGGTCGCCCGCGTCACCCACGGCCAGCCTGCCGTGCTGTTGCAGTCCCAAGGACACCGCCGCGCCGCGCGTGGCTCCCCAATACGCCTCTGCCGCAGTAAGCCCGTTTTCCAGGCACGCAAGTCCCAGTGCGAGTGCCGTGTTTTCACTCATGGCGGAACCCGGGTTCACGTTGGTGCCCAACGCGACGTTGAGCCCCGCATCGCGGATGCGGCGTCCGGGTGCGTAGGGCCGCATGCGCAGGAACAGCGTGGAGGTAGGCACGAGCACCGCGGTGACATTCGCGTCCGCCAGCGCCTTGAGTCCCGCGTCCGTCACCTGCTCCAGGTGGTCCGCCGTGGCGGCCCCCAGCTCCGCGGCGAGCTCGGAGGCGCCACACGCGGTGAGCTGGTCCGCATGCAGCCGCGGAACCATTCCCAGTGCCCGCCCCGCGCTCAAGATGCGGCGCGCTTCGTCCACGGTGAAGGCGCTGTCTTCCACGAAGACGTCACAGAAGCGTGCCAGCCCCTCGCGTGCGACGGCGGGGAGAATCTCCTCGATGCACAGCCGCACGTAGTCCTCGCGCTTGCCGCGGTACTCCTCCGGCAAGGCGTGCGCGCACAGCAGCGTGGGCACCAGCTCCAGCGGCGTCAGCGCGCCGAGCCGCCGCACCGCGCGCAGCATCTTCAGCTCCGTCTCCAGGTTGAGCCCATAGCCGCTCTTCACCTCCGCCGTCGTCACGCCCTGCTCCAACAGGCGCTTCGTGCGGGGCAGGGCGAGCCGCACCAGCTCGTCCTCGCTCGCGGCCCGCGTGGCCCGCACCGTGCCGGCGATGCCTCCGCCCGCCTTGGCAAGCTCCAGGTAGGTGGCGCCCTGGTTGCGCAGGTCGAACTCCGCCGAGCGCTCACCGGCGAAGACGAGGTGTGTGTGCGGGTCCACGAAGCCGGGGCCCACGAAGCCACCCTGGGCGTCCACCACCTCGGTGCCGGGGCCCACCGCGCCGGGGGGGAGCTGCGCCTCGGGGCCCACGTAGGCGATGCGGCCTCCGCGCACACCCACCACGGCGCCCGGGCGCGGGGTGAGGGCGTCCTCCGCGCGCTCGCGGTGCGAGCCTTCCACCGTCAGCACTTCGGAGGTGTTTCGCACCAGCAGGTCCAACACGTCCATGGCTCAACGTCCTCCGCGTGCGCCCATAATGGGCACGTTCCAGCTCACACCCTTGCCGACCTTCGCGCGGCCAAACCCGCCCGACAGCTCGAAGTCATTCAGCGCGCCCCAACTGACGCGCGCCGCCACCACGCCGCCGTAATACAGCGCCTGCTCGTTGCGCCCATGCGAGGCCACCGTGTGCCACGACGCGAAGGGCACCAGGCCAATGGACACGTTCTTCTCCGGCTGCATCGTGAGCGCGCACGACACCTCCGCGCCGAAGATGCTGCCCGGCCCGCCGCGCGACGTGAGCAGGCCGAAGTCCGTGGCCCCTCGCAACGACAGCGCCGGAGCCAGCCCCAGCCGCTCCGAGCCCACGTAGTACGAGGCCCCGGCATACACGCCGTACCCCGGCAGCGGCACCGGCAGGAACATCTCGCCCTGAAGCCCCGTGTGCAGGTGCAGCCGTTCGGACAGCGGCAGCGTCAAGGCCGCGTCGAACGCCACGCCCCACTGCTGCGGGGAGAAGCTCGACTCGTTCCCACGGAACGTGTCTCCGGTCCCGACGCCGGGCTGCGTCCCCGCGATGGGCGCGCTCAGCCGGGGGCCGGAGCGCATCCCCAACTGCATGACGTTGCGGTCGGGAGCCCCGGGCCCCATCCGCATCACCATGGGGCCCATCGCCGTGGGGGCGCACCCCGCCAGTCCCACGACGGCGGCGCCCCCCAGTCCGACCCCTGCCGCGCACAAGCGCTTCACTGCGGCCTCCTGCTTCGGCTTCAGGTGGTGATGCCGGGAATCTTCACGCCGCGCGCTTTCGCCACGTCGATGGCCTCCGGGTAGCCCGCGTCCGCGTGGCGCAGCACGCCCATGCCGGGGTCGCTGGTGAGCACGCGCTCGATGCGGCGCGCGGCCTCCGGCGTCCCGTCCGCGACGATGACCTGCCCCGCGTGCAGCGAGTAGCCCATGCCCACGCCGCCGCCATGGTGGAAGGACACCCACGAGGCGCCGTTCACCGCGTTCACCAGCGCGTTGAGGATGGGCCAGTCCGCCACCGCGTCCGTGCCGTCCTTCATCGCCTCCGTCTCGCGGTTGGGCGACGCCACCGAGCCGCAGTCCAGGTGATCCCTGCCGATGACGATGGGCGCCTTCACCTCGCCCTTGCGCACCAGCTCGTTGAAGGCGAGGCCCGCCTTGGCGCGCTCGCCATACCCCAGCCAGCAGATGCGCGAGGGCAGGCCCTGGAACGCCACGCGCTCCTCCGCCATGTTCAGCCAGCGCTGCAGCGAGGCCTTCTGGGGGAACAGCTCGCGCACCACGCGGTCGGTGACGCGGATGTCCTCCGGGTCGCCAGAGAGCGCCACCCAGCGGAAGGGCCCCATGCCCTCGCAGAAGAGGGGACGGATGTAGGCGGGGACGAAGCCGGGGAACTCGAAGGCGTTCTCCATGCCGCCCAGCTCCGCCTGGCCGCGCAGGTTGTTGCCGTAGTCGAAGACGTGGCTGCCGGCCTTCTGGAAGTCGTTCATCGCCTGCACGTGCAGCATCATCGACTCGCGCGCGCGGCGGACGTACGTCTCCGGGTCGCGCTGGCGCAGCTCGGCGGCGGCCTCCAGCGACAGGTCCGTGGGGATGTAGCCGTTGAGCGGGTCATGGGCGCTCGTCTGGTCCGTGACGAGGTCCGGCTTGATGCCGCGGCGGTACAGCTCGCGGAACACCGACGCCGCGTTGCCGATGACGGCGATGGAGCGGCCCACGCGCTGCTCCTGGGCCTCCTTCACCAGCGCCAGCGCGTCGTCCAGGTCCTTGGCGACGACGTCCAGGTAGCGCGTCTCCACCCGGCGGCGGGCGCGGGTGGGGTCGATCTCCACGCCGAGGAACACGGCGTTGTTCATGGTGGCGGCCAGCGGCTGCGCGCCCCCCATGCCACCCAGCCCGCCGGAGAGGATGAGGCGGCCCGCCAGGTCGTCGGTGCCGAAGTGGAAGCGGCCGGCGGCGGCGAACGTCTCGTAGGTGCCCTGGAGGATGCCCTGCGTGCCGATGTAGATCCACGAGCCCGCGGTCATCTGGCCGTACATCATCAGGCCCTTCTTCTCCAGCTCGTGGAAGTGCTCCCAGTTGGCCCAGCGGCCCACGAGGTTGGAGTTGGCGATGAGCACGCGCGGCGCGTCCGGGTGCGTGCGGAAGATGCCCACGGGCTTGCCGGACTGGACGAGCAGCGTCTCGTCGTCGCCCAGGTTCTGGAGGCTCGACACGATGCGGTCGAAGGAGGGCCAGTCGCGAGCGGCCTTGCCGGTGCCGCCGTAGACGACGAGGTCCTCGGGGCGCTCGGCGACGTCCGGGTCGAGGTTGTTCATCAACATCCGGAGCGCGGCCTCCTGGACCCAGCCCTTGCAGGACAGGGTGGAGCCATGGGGGGCGCGGATGACGCGGGACATGAACGGACTCCTAGGGTGTGGCGGACGGAAAGGCCCGGCACACTACCTGAACCGGCGTGCTTCCGGGCCACCGCGATGTCCGCGTCGCGCCGCGTCGCGTCCGCCCCTTCACGAATGCAGCGTGTCGTCGTCGGAGGCGTCCATGCCCGGGACCTGGACGGGCCTCCGAGACGCGGGCCGGTCCACGACGCCGTCCTCGCGGTCGATGCGAATGTCGTTGAGGACCTCCTTCACCCCCAGCACGTCCCGGGCGAGCGCCTCCGTCGCGCGCCGTTCGTCCTGGCTGCGCACCACGCCGGCCAGCAGCACCACGCCGTCCCGCACGCGGATGTCCACGTCCACGGCGTCCACCCAGCTCTGCATCAGCCGGTCGCAGAGGTCCGACAGGATTCGCTCGCTGGAGCGCCGGTAGCCTCGCGGCGCGCGTCCCCGAGGCGGCGCCCTCACACCGCCTTCGGGCCGGTGGCGTCCACCCGAGAAGCCACCTTGCCCCAGGTCGTGGTCGTCCGGCCGTGACGGGCTGGTGCCGTATCCATCCCACGGTGGCGCCATGTTCTCCACACCGGGGCCGTGGCCCGCGGGCTGCGTGCCTCCGTAGCGGACATCCGTTTCGGCCATGCGTCCGGCGGCGCGCCAGGGCCGGCTCCGGTCCATGCCGCCCGCATCCTGGCGGCGGCGCTCGTGGGCGTCGTCGGCGCCCCGGTGGCCATGGTGGTGGCGCCCGTCGTGCCCCCGGCGCTCTGGCGGCTCAGGGCGGCCCCGGCGACCCGTCCCTGTCCCCACGTCCTCCAGGACGCCCAGGTAGGGGGGCTCCAGGCGCCAGTCCTCCTCGACTTCGCGGAACGTGCCGCTCGGGCTGTAGCCGGGCCGTCTGGCGATGCGCTCCGGGTCGAACTGCCGGGCGCGGCGATCCAACTCCCGGCCCTGGTCCAGGGCGCGCGCGGCCCGTCCGAAGGCCACGTCTTGTTGGAAGTCGCGTGGGTCCCGCTCGAAGTCGGGCCCGCGCTCGTAGCCGTGCTCGTCCCATTCCGGGGCGCGGGCCCAGGTGCCCCTCGGGTGGGGGCGTTCGTCCTCCCAGCTCCTCGAGGGCCGCTGCTCCCGCGCCGTGTCTCCCCATCGCCGGTCGTCATCGCGCCTGCCGTTCATCTGGATGGCCTCCTCGCGTCGTGCGTTCGCCCAGGGCGTGTCTCCTGACGTTCTGGACCGCGAACGTTCCTGGCAACGCAGGCAGGCCCCGTCAGGGGCTCGGCCGGGCATGGGGTCCCCGGAGTGGCCGCCGCATGCTGGGGGAGGCGCCAGGCGTTCCATGAGCATTCCCGCGCGGCCGGAGCGCGGTAGAGTCCACAGCCGCGACCGGCCAGCCAGCCGGCCGCGCGATGCCTGGAGGGCGTGCCATGGACGACGGGAGCCGGAACGCACAGGGGCCAGGCGCGCAAGCGTCGTCCGCGCGCACGAAGGCAACGCCCCGCGCCCAGCCTCCCGAGGAGGCCCGTGGCCCTTCCGTGGGGCCCGTCGAGACGGTGGCGGGCGGCATCCCCGCGATCATCTCCGGCCTGCGGCACGTCTACAGTGAGGTGGACGTGGTGCGCGGGACGAAGCTGCTGCTCAAGGTGAACCAGAAGGCGGGCTTCGACTGCCCTGGCTGTGCGTGGCCGGACCCGGGACACCGCTCCATGGCGGAGTTCTGTGAGAACGGCGCCAAGGCGGTGGCGGAAGAGGCCATGTCCGCGCGGGTGACGCCGGAGTTCTTCCGTCAGTGGAGCGTGGCGGACCTCTCCCTCCAGACGGACCATTGGCTGGGCAAGCAGGGCCGGCTGACACACCCGATGGTGCTCCGCGAGGGCGCCACCCACTACGAGCCCCTGTCCTGGGACGCAGCCTTCGCGCTGGTGGCCGAGGAGCTCAACGCGCTCGACACACCCGACGCCGCGAGCTTCTACACCTCCGGGCGCACCAGCAACGAGGCGGCGTTCCTCTACCAACTCTTCGTCCGGCAGTTCGGCACCAACAACCTGCCGGACTGCTCGAACATGTGCCACGAGTCGAGCGGCTCCGCGCTCAACGAGACGGTGGGCATTGGCAAGGGCACCGTCACGCTGGAGGACTTCGACCAGGCGGAGGCCATCTTCGTCATCGGACAGAACCCGGGGACGAACCATCCGCGGATGCTGTCGTCGCTCGAGGCCGCCGCGCGCCGGGGCTGCCAGATTGTCAGCGTCAACCCGCTGCCGGAGACGGGGCTCAACCGCTTCAAGCACCCGCAGGACGTGCTGCACCTCATCGGGCCGGGGACGGCGCTCAACTCCCTGTTCGTTCAGGTCCGCATCAACGGCGACGCCGCGCTGCTGCAGGGCATGGCCAAGGCGCTGTTCGAGCTGGAGGACGCGAACCCCGGCTCGGTGGTGGCCAAGGGCTTCATCGACGACAAGACGCTGGGCTTCGAGGCCTACGCGGCCCACATGCGCGCGGTGAAGTGGGAGGACGTGGAGGAGGGCAGCGGGGTGCCGCGCGCGCAGGTCCTCGCGGCGGCGGAAATCCTCGCGCGCTCCGAGCGCACCATCTTCTGCTGGGCCATGGGCCTGACGCAGCACCGCAACGGCGTGGCGTGCATCCAGGAGATCGTCAACCTGACGCTGCTGCGCGGCGGTATCGGCAAGCCGGGCGCGGGCCTGTGCCCGGTGCGCGGTCACAGCAACGTGCAGGGCGACCGCACCATGGGCATCTGGGAGAAGCCGCCCGAGGCCCTGTTGACGGCGCTGTCGCGAGAGTTCGGCTTCGAGCCGCCGCGCCGCCACGGCATGGACGTGGTGGACACGCTGCTCGCCATGCACGACGGCCGGGTGAAGGTGTTCTTCGCGCTCGGTGGCAACTTCCTCGCCGCCACGCCGGACACGGAGTTCACCGCCGAGGCCCTCCGCCGCACGCGCCTCACCGTCCAGGTGTCCACCAAGCTCAACCGCTCGCACCTGGTCCACGGACGGCGGGCGCTCATCCTGCCGTGCCTGGGCCGCACCGAGCGCGACGTGCAGGCCGGCGGGGCCCAGTTCGTCACCGTGGAGAACTCCATGGGCGTGGTGTCGTCTTCGCGGGGCGCGGTGCCGCCCGCGTCGGAGCACCTGCTCAGCGAACCCGCCATCGTCGCCCGGCTGGCGACGGCGGTGTTGGGGGCGCGCTCGCGCGTGCCCTGGCTGGCGCTGGTGGAGGACTACGACCGCATCCGTGAGCAGATTGCGCGCGTCATCCCCGGCTTCGACGACTTCAACCGCCGCGTGCGGGAGCCGGGCGGCTTCGCGCTGCCCAACGGTCCGCGCGAGGGACGCTTCACCACGAAGAGCGGCAAGGCGCACTTCACGGTGCACGCGCTGCGGCCCATCGCCCTGGAGCCGGGACAGCTCCTGATGATGACGATTCGCACGCATGACCAGTTCAACACCACGGTGTACGGGTTGGACGACCGCTACCGCGGCATCCGAAATGGCCGCCGGGTGGTGTTGCTGCATCCCGCCGACATGAAGGCGCAGGGGCTGGCCGCGGACCAGCTCGTCGACCTGCGGAGCCACTTCGAGGGTGAGACTCGACTGGCGAGCGGCTTCCGCGTGGTGCCGTACAACATCCCGCGCGGGTGCGCGGCCACCTACTTTCCCGAGGCCAACGTCCTCGTCCCCGTGAACAGCTTCGCGGAGAAGAGCCGCACGCCCACGTCCAAGTCGGTGGTCATCAGCATCACCCCGGCCGGAGAAGCGCGGGCCCTGCCCGCTGGCGCGGTGGCATGAGGCGCGTGAGAGAGCATGCAACCCGTCAGTGAAGCCGGGTGGCCGGAGTCGCTCCGGGCCCTCTATGAGGCGGTGACGGGGACGCCCGCGGCGGAGGCCATGGCCGCGTCCACCCAGTGGCGCGAGTCCTTCGCGAGCTGGGTGAAAGGCGCCTCGCTGGATGAGCGCACCCTGGCGCAGGCCGCGGCCTGGAGCCGGTTGGACGAGGGCGAGCGGACCCTCGGCGAGCTGTTGTTCCTGCTCTCCTCGTGCAGTGAGTTGCTGTGGCCCTACGCCGCGCCGCCCCGGGGCCTGCTGCCGCGCTTGATGGCGCGGCAGGAGACGATGCTGGCGGCGTTGCGGGAGGTGGGGGACGCGGACACGGCCGCGCGGGTGCGGCGTGAGACGGAGGCCACCGTCACCACGGTGCTGACGCGCATCCTGAAGCGGCACCCGGACGCGCTCCAGTCCCTGGTGGGCGACGCGCCGTGTACCTTCGACGGCCGGGCCCTGCGCTTCCACGGCGCGGTGGAGGTGGACCTGCGTCAGGTGCTGGGCACCGGCGCGAAGTCCGTCGCGCTGCTGGAGCAGTTGCGCGCGCTGATGCCCGCGACGGCGGCGGACGGGCGCGACCGGCTGGCGGAGTTCATCCGGACGCGGGCCGCGCGGCTGCCGTGGCGGGAGGCGTCGGAGGTGCTGGCCGAGCGGCTCTTCTCGCTGGCGACGTCGCCGGGGGGCCGCGGCGGCATGAGCGGCTTCCTGGCGTGCTACCCCGGGGGACGCAAGGAGCCGGACTGGTGCGCCCGGGCGGGGATGCTGCTGTCGCGCACGCTGGAGGTCGGCGGTCCTCCCGAAGTGGTGGAGAACCTGTGTGAGCTGCTGTCGCGCTTCGATGCGCCACCGGTGGACGGCTTGCGCGGGGCGCTGGGCGCGCTGGTGAACGGCGACTTCGAGGCGTCGGCGGACCTGGGCCCCGTGCGCTTCGTGCTCGACCACTGCCAGGCCACGCTGCGCAAGGGCGAGCCGGGGCTGGTGCTCACGCTGCTGTGGCTGGAGGAGCGGTTGTTCCGCGCCTCCGTGCGCAAGGGCGCGCCGGATGCTTTCGAGCGCCGCAAGCGCGCGCTGTCGAAGCTCAAGCAAGGGTCGCCGGGCTTCGAGCAGCTCCACTGGCTGGCGGAGGAGTGCGCCGAGCTGTGGCCTCGCTTCATGCCTGGCGCCGTGCGGCCCGGGCTGGACGAGCTGGCGGCGTGGCGTCAGGAGGTCGCCGACCGCGTGGGACGCAAGCCCGTGCTGCGCAAGGCGGCCATCGAGTTCTTCCTCTGGTGCGCGCCGGATGCCGCGTCGTCCGAGGCGGAGCTCACGGTGCTGGCGCTGGTCCGCACCGCGACCGACCGGCGTCAGGTGAAGCGGCTGAAGGAGCACCCGTCGTCGCGCGTTCGCCTCCGCGTCCGGACGCTCCAGTCCTGGTTCCAGGGCCCGCCGGCGAAGGGCAAGCCGGGCGCTCCCGTGGAGCCTTCGCGGGGCTCGGGCCCCGCGACGTTGACGGAGGCGCTGCGGCACCTGCATGTGACTCGCGCGGTGCCGCTCGGCGGGCGGACCTGGCTGCGTGACCGGGACCTGGAGGAGCTGCTGCTGGGCGCCTTGGGCCGCGTGGAGGCGGCGTTCTCCTCGCGCTATCCGGAGCGCTTCCGCGAGGACACCGAGGCGCTGGCGGCGGAGCTGCTCAACGCGCTGAGCGCCGAGCTGGCGCGGGTGAAGGCGGACGTGGCCGCGCTGATGGCCCAGGGGCAGCCCTCGCCGTTCGAGCTGTCGATGACGGTCCGGCGCCGTGAGCCAGCGCCCGAGCCCGTGCCTGTGCCGGTGGACGGCGAGGCGGCTCCGGACGCGGTCCCTCAGCCTTTGGCCACCGCGCGACCTGGCGTGGAGGTGGCGTTCGTCCTCGACGTGGCGGTGGGCGACTTCCTGCGCACGCGGCGCGTGGTGTCCGTGCAGGTGGTGAAGCTCGAACAGCGCGGAGAAGGCCAGTGGCTGCCCGCCTTCCGGTTGGGCCGTGAGCACCTGGACGCGCAGTTGCTGCGGACCGATGCCGCGTTCTGCCTGTTCCTGACGCCTCCGTTTCCTCGGGCCGAGTGCTGGGTGGTGCCGTCGCGCACGGTGCGCGCGCTGATGGAGTCGCAGCGCTCGCTGTCGGGCGTGCCGCGAGACGGGGTGCAGCGCGTGGCGCGCTCGCTGTCCCACTGGCTGCTGGGCGACCTCGTCGGCCTGTGGACGGGAGACGAACGGCCGGCGTCGCTTGCCCGGCTGTCCAGCGCGGAGGACGGGCCGGACTTTGTCGTTGAATGGGGCCTCCGGTAGGTCAAGTGGCCACACGGCCCTCAGGCGCGACGTGCTCGGTGATACCGTTGGGTCCTTATGAGTCACACCGAGCGACCCCAGGGGGCGGGCCGTCCAGCCGAGGGGCCTGATTCCATCCAGCAGACGCGGCCCACGGGGACAGGAAGGCCTGGGACCACGGGCGCTGTGCGCCGCTTCCGCTTCACCGTCCTCGAAGGTCCGCAGCTTGGGCAGTCCAAGGACAGCAACGCGGACACGTTCTCCATCGGCTCGCATGGGCTCAATGACTTCGTCATCGAGGAGCCCACCGTCTCGCGCTTCCACTGCGAGGTGAAGGTTGACCACGACGGCGCCCGCCTGCGGGACCTGGACAGCCGGAACGGCACCGTGCTCGACGGCGTCCACGTGCGCGACGCGTACCTTCGTGGCGGCAGCATCCTGCGCCTGGGCCGGGTGAGCGTCCGGTTCGACTTCAGCCCGGAGACGAACCGGCTGCTCATCTCCGACCGCACGACGTTTGGTGAGCTGGTCGGCGCGTCCCCCGTGACGCGCGCCAGCTTCGCCCTCATGGAGCGCGCCGCCGCGAGCGACGCGACGGTGTTGCTGGAGGGCGAGACGGGCACGGGCAAGAGCCGCGCGGCCTTCGCCATCCATCAGGCCAGCGCCCGGGCCTCGGGGCCTTTCCTCACCGTGGACTGCGGCGCCATCCCCGGCAACCTGCTGGAGAGCGAGCTGTTCGGCCACGAGAAGGGCTCCTTCACCGGCGCCATCCAGCGCCGCGTCGGCGCCTTCGAGGAGGCGGACGGCGGCACCATCTTCCTGGACGAGATTGGCGAGCTCCCCGCGGAGCTGCAGCCGAAGCTGCTGCGCGTCCTGGAGAACAAGGAGATTCGCCGGCTGGGCGCCAACGGGTACCAACCCGTCAACGTGCGCGTCATCGCCGCCACGCACCGGGATTTGCGCGCCGAGGTGAACGCGGCGCGCTTCCGCTCTGACTTGTTCTTCCGCCTCGCGGTGGTGCGCATCATCATCCCCGCGCTGCGGGAGCGGCCCGAGGACATCCCCCTCATCGCGGAGCGAATCCTCACCGCCTTCGGGGCCGGCACCGAGCAGCTCGCGGCGCTGAGCACGCCGGAGTTCATCGCGCAGCTCCAGCACGCCGCGTGGCCGGGGAACGTGCGCGAGCTGCGCAACCACCTGGAGCGGTGCCTCGTCTTCCAGGACGCCATGCCGCCGGACGCCGACGAGGTGAGCGCGCAAGCGGTGCTGCGCAGCCTGGTGGACCCGAAGCAGCCCTACGCGGAGGCCCGCCGCCGCGCGCTGGAGGTCTTCGAGCGCGAGTACCTGGATGCGCTCCTCAAGCTCCACGGAGGCAAGGTGTCCCAGGCCGCCACCGCCGCGGACATGGACCGCGTGTACCTGTACCGCCTGCTGCGCCGGCACCGACTGCGGACGTAGCACGCTCAGCGGCTGGCGAGCGCCTCCGACAGCAGGACCTCGCCCGCCGTGCCCCCCGAAGCCCAGGACTCCAGGCGCAGCAACGCACCTCCCGCCAACCTGGGATGGCCCTGGGCGTCCGTGTTCAGCTCACACGGGGCCGCGTGCGCGTAGACGCGGACCTCCACGCTGTCACCCGCGGCCTCGCGGGCTCGCCGCGACAGCGCGTCCGCCACCTGGCGCGCCTCCTCCAGCGTGGCGGCATGGGCCGTGGATGCGGGAGGCAGTGCGCGCCACGCGAGCACGGCATTGCCACTCTCCATGGCGAGCGCCCAGCCACGGGTCTCCAGCTCGGCGCGCGTCGCGTCCATCGCGGCGTCCCTGGCATCCAGCTCCGCGTCGGTGGGCTCGTCCAGGGCCACCGGGAAGCGGAGGTCCACGAAGACCGCCACGGCCCAGAGCTCAGCCGGGGTGGGGGCCAGCGCCGCGCGCAGGGCATCGAGGAAGGTGGGCACGTCCGGCCAGCGGTCCCCAGGGGCCTTCGCGAGACACCGTTGGACCACGGCGTCCAGCGCTGGCGGTGCGTGCCCCCGTTCCGCAAGGTGCGGCGGCGGCGCATGGAGGTGCTGCTCCTCGACCTCCACCGCGCTGGTGCCTTCGAAGGGCAGGCCTCCGGTGAGGAGTTGGTAGAGGAGCACGCCCATCGCGTACAGGTCGGTGCGTGTGTCCACGGCCTGCCCGCGAATCTGCTCGGGGGCCATGGACACGGGCGTGCCGAGCACGGCGCCGCCGGAGGTCAGGCCGGAGAGTCCTTCCGGTGGCTCCACGCGGGCGATGCCGAAGTCCACCAGCTTCACCGTGAAGCCCTCCGTCCGGGGGAGGACCATCACATTCTGCGCCTTGAGGTCGCGGTGCAGGATGCCGTGCCCATGGGCGAAGTGCAGCGCGGCGCCCAGCTCCTCCATCACCGTGAGCGCCTCCGCGAGGGAGAAGGGGCCCCGGTGCGTGAGCCACTGGTCCAGGCTTTCGCCCTCCAGCCATTCCATGGCCAGCCAGGGGCGTCCGTCGCGAAGGTCGCCGTGCTCGAGCACGTCCACGATGTGGGGATGGCGCAGCGCCCCGAGCGTGTCTGCTTCCTGCTGGAAGCGGCGGAGCACGTGCGTGACGTGGTTGAACTCGGCACGCACCACCTTCACCGCGGCGGGCGCCCGGGTGGACAGGTGCGACGCGCGATAGAGCCACGCCGTCACGCCCGTGTGGACGCATGACTCGATGACCCAGTCGCCCACCAGCGCTCCGGGTTGAAGTTCGTCTCCATACAGGGATACGGCGTGTTCGCGTGGGGGCCCACCGGCCATGGGACGTCCCTCCGATTCATTGGCTGCGACCCCCAGTGCTAACACGGTTCACGGCCCCGGGAGCGGGCGCGGCCGCCACGTCATGGGCTGTCGGCTGGGGCCATCAGCGCGCGGACGCGGTCCGTCCACAGCGGCGCTTCGCGTGCGGTCTCCTCGACCTCCGCGACGCGGGCCCGCAGCGTCACCAGGTCTCCGGCCTTGCGCGCCGCGCGTGCCGCCCAGACGAGAATCTCCAGCCGCTCGTCAGGCGTGGCCAACTGGCGTGACGCTTCCACCAGCGCTGCCCAGGGCTCCGCGCCGTAGGGGAGGGCGTCTTGCGCCTCGCTCACGACGCGCCGGACCACGGACAGCATCAGCGCGTCCGGAGGTGACAGGCGCTCCCGCGTGTCCGGCTCCTCGAGCCAGGCGAGCTGACGTGCGACCTCGGGCAGGTCGTCCAGTTCGCAGCACAGGCGCGCCACCAGCAGGGCATCCTGGGCCATGGACCGGGGGAAGAAGCGCTGGCTGAGCACTCCGGCCCGCCGCGCCAGGGGCAAGGCCTCCGCGGCCCGGCCCTGGTAGCCGAGCAGCAGCGCGAGGTTGAAGGCGGAGGTCCGCTCAATCTGCACGTTGCCCAATTCGCGCCCCAGCGTCACCGCGCGCTCCAGGTCCGCGCGAGCGCCCGCCGCGTCCCGGCGCTGGACATGCAGCACCATCCGGTTGTTGAGGGCCACGCCCAGGTGCAGGGTGTCGCCGGTGGCCTCGCACAGGGCGATGGCTTCGTCGAAGCGGCGCGAGGCTTCGTCCAGCCGGTCGGTCCACGCCAGCATCGCGCCCAGCATGGCCAGGGCGATGGCCTCCGTCTCCGAGTCCTCCCCGGACCGCGCGGCCTCCACGGCTCGCTCCAGCGCGGGCACCGCGCCGGTGATGTCCTCCTGCCGCACGAAGACGCGTGCCTGCGCCAGGGCATGGCGCGCGGCCAGCTCCGGGGGGACGTCGTCCTTCAAGCGCTGCAGGGCCTGCTCCAGCAGCGCGGTGGAGCCTGTCGCGTCGTCCTGCCAGTCGAGGGCGGTGGCTTCTTCCAACAGCAAGTCCGCCTCGCGCACCACGTCGCGGTGGGCCTCGGCCAGCAAGCGGGCGGAGCGCAGGTCCTCCACGGCGTCGTCGATGCGCTGGAGGCGGTAGCGCACGCGGCCTCGGCCCGACAGCAGCTCCAGTCGGACGGCCTCCTCGTCGCGATGCACCAGCGACAGGGCGGCCGAATAATGCCGCTCCGCCTCCAGGAGCCGGTGCGCGTGGCGAGCGGCCTCGGCCAGGCCCCAGTGGAGGGACGTGGCCTGCAGGGAATCTCCAGCGGACTCGGCCAGACGCGCCCTTCGGGCCGTGGGCGTGGCGGGCAGGGCGCGCAAGACGGCCGCGCAGATGCGCCGCTTCAGGGGCGGCGGGAGCAGCGCGGTGAAGGCTTCGCGCAGGGTGGTGTGCTCGAAGCGCCAGCGTCGCGGCCCTCGGGGCTCCAGCATGCCCGCGCGAGCCAGCCGCTCCAGCGCGACGCCCGGGTCCAGTGACAGGTCCAGGGACGGGTCCGCCTCCAGGTGGGCGAGCGTGGCGGTGACTTCCTCCAGCCGCACGTCGTCTCCCAGGAGCGCCGCTATCTGGAGCAGGGCGCGCAGGCCAGGGGGCAGGGCCGCGAGGCTGCGTTCGGCGAGCCGCTCATCCGCGCCCGGGCGGTCCGGAGCCAGCCCGTTCAGCGCGTCCGCCGCGAGGTAGCCCCCCCCATCCGGACGGGTCCGGATGGCGCCCGCGCCGCGGAGGGCACGCACCGTCTCCATCATGCGCAGCGGCGAGCCTCCGCAGCGCTCCACCAGCTCGCGCAGCACGCCTTCGGCAATCAGGTCCACCGGGCGCAGCAACTGGCGAAGCAGCTCGCGCGCGTCGTGCTCCGGGAGGGGAGAGAGCTCTTGCTGCTCGGCGTCTCGCGCGCGCTCGCCCAGGTAGGGCCGCAGGCCCAGCAGCCGGTGCCGGCCGGCGAGCACCACGCACAGCGGGGCGCCCTCGCCGGAGAGCGTCGCCAGCTCCAATGCGTCCAGGGCCGTGGGGTCCAGCGTGTGCGCGTCATCGACCAGGAGGACCAGGGGCTGAGCGGCCGCCAGCCGCCACAGGTGCGTGGCGATGGCCCGCGCCACCCACTGCCTGCGCGCCGCAGGGTGCACGGAGCCCACGTCCACCGGGGGACGCGCGTCCGCGAGCAGCCGGCGCAGGGCTTCATCCGAGGGCGTCTGTGAGGGCAGGCCGAGGACGGTGGTGATGAGACTTCGCAGCCCGCTCTCGCTCGCGCTGCCTTCATCGGGGAGCGCCTCGACGAAGCGCACGGAGACGCCGGGCATGCCCTCCAGCTCGCTCCACCACGCCGTGAGCAGGCGCGTCTTGCCCAGTCCTTCTTCCGCCAGGAGGGTGCGCAGGACGGGCGAACCCTGGGCCCGCGCGCGCGACAGGGCTTCGCGCAGCCACTGCCGTTCCGCGTCCCGGCCCAGGAGGACGTCGGGAGGTATCAGCGCGGCCCCCCGCGGCGTGCTGTAGGGCAGGTCGCCCAGGTGCGCTCGGGCACTGGCCGTCAACGTGACGGACGCCGTGGTGAGGGGGGCGTCCGGCGATGGCCACCACCGCTCGGGGCGCTCCACCGCCGCGCCCCCCACGGTCAGCCGGCCCGCACGCTCGCGGATGCGCAGCGGCGCGGAATGAAGCGCGAGCGTTGCGTGGGGGGAGAGGGCGGCGCTCAGCACCTCTGCTGCCCGGAGCGCGGCGCGCAGCCCGGCTTCCACCGAGGCTTCGTGGGGGAACGCGAGGAGGCAAAGGCCCGGCTCCACGCGCGCGAGGAGGACGCCACTCCCCGCGAGGTGGGCCTGCAAGGCCGGTGCATCCAGCGACGACTTCACGCCCAGGAGCGCCACCTCGTGAATCGCTCGGCGGGTGTCGGGTGTCACGGCGGTTGACGGGCCTGTGCTCGTCCCGGGCGTCGCGTGGTGAGCGTGTGTCGCCGGCATGCCCAGCACATCTCCAGCGTCATGAAGCCCGCGCAGCTCCTCCGCCAGCGACCGCGCACTGTCACCCCGGTCCTCGGGCGCCTTGGCCAGCAGCCGCTGCACCCGTGCTTCCACCGCCGCGGGCACAGGCCACGGCGCGAGCGTCCGTAGCGCCGGAGGCCGCCGCGAGACATGCGCCTGGAGCACCGCCGCCGCCTCTCCGACAAAGGGAGGCCGCCCACACAGCAGCTCGAAGAACATGACCCCAAGCCCATAAAGGTCCGCGCGCGCGTCGATGCTCCGCGCGTCCCGGCACTGCTCGGGTGACATGTACTCATGGGTTCCCAGCCGCTGCCCCGTCCGCGTGAGTCCCGGCGAGAGCCCCTCCGCATCATCCTGGGCCGTCAGCCGCGCGAGCCCGAAGTCCAGCAGCACGAGCCGTTCGTCGGACAGCACGACGTTCTCCGGCTTCAGGTCCCGGTGCACCACGCCCGCGGCATGGACCTGGGCCAGCGCCTCCGCCAGGGCTCGCATCAGCGGAGCCGCATCCGCCCAAGGCAGGGCCCCGGCGCCCGGCAGCGTCATCAGCCGCTGAGCCAGCGTCAGGCCCTTGATGCGCTCCATGATGATGACCCGCTCACCGGCGCGCGTCGTGGCCTCGCCCAGCAGCCTTGGCACGGCGGGGGGGCCGATGCGGCGCAGGGCCTCCAGCTCCCGACCCAGCCGCTCTCCCGCGAGCGGCTCCAACACCTTCAGCGCGACGTCCTGCCCATCCACTTCATGCCGCGCGGCGAACACCCGTCCAAACCCACCGCGCCCCAGCGGCGCTCCCAGGACGTAGCCAGCCACCTCCGGAGGCTCCGGCAAGGGGCCTGGGGCACGCGCTTCGACCGGGCCGTGGAGCGCACAGCGCTCAGCCACACGGCGATGGCAGGTAGGGCAGCGCATGGGCGTGGGAGCTCGGGGCCGGGAGCTTGGACGGCCACGCCCGGACGTCAGTCACTCATCTCCGGCAGCTCGGGCAGCACATCCGGGTCCAGCTTCAGAATCACACACAGGCGCGTCAGGGTGGGGATGGTCGGCACCATCACCCCCCGTTCCACCCGAGCGAGCACCTCCACGGGGATTTCCAGTTGCTCGGCGACCTCCTCCATGCCGAGCCCCGCCTGCTGGCGGGCGGCTTTCAGTGCCGCTCCGAGCACCTCGGCCCTTTCCCTACGACTCGTCGTCATGGGCCGAGCATGACGCCTTCTCGCGTTCTCGTCATCCAATTCACCACATGCCGGTGCGCTGGCGCATGGCCCCGAACACTGCCCGGGGGGGCGGGCAGCCGGGGCAAGCCCCCCGGGCGTCGGCGGCGATTGTGCGGTTCAGGGGGAGGGTGGCCGGGCGGTCCGGACGTGCGCAGGCTGGGAGACGGGGGTTGCGGCATTGGCGCCGGGCGAGGGCTGTGTTAGTTCGCCCCTCCCCCGGTGTTCCGCCAGAAAGAGGAGAAGCGAATGGCCCGCCGTCAGGTCCGTGTCGTCGGTGCGATGCTCCAGAACGAGCAGGGGCGCTACCTCATCACCCAGCGCCCCCCCACCGCGTCGCTGCCTCTGCTGTGGGAGTTCCCCGGCGGGCGCGTGGAGGAGGGCGAAGAGGACGCCGAGGCCCTCGCCCGGGAAATCCAGGAAGAGATGGGCGTGGAGGTGGACGTGCTGGGTCAGGCCATGCACACCCACCACGAGTACCCCAACTACGATATCGACTTCCGCGTCTTCCACTGCCGGCTGTCGCGGCCCTCGGAGAAGGTCCAGCACCTGCGCGTGCATGACCACCGCTGGGTGACGCTGGAGGAGATGTCCGCGTACCGCTTCCCGGACGCGGACGCCAAGACGCTGGCGAAGCTGCTCGACCTGGACAGCTGACGTGCCGCGCCGTCTCCTCCTGGCGCTGTTGGCCGGAGTGCTGGGCGCGTGCTCCCGCTCCAAGCCGCCGCCCGCGCCGCCCCCACCGGAGGCGACGAACCAGGTCGCGGCCCAGGGCGTGCCGGGGTGCGCGCTCTACAGCGAACCCCAGCAGTCCGGCGCCGTGCCCGACGTGCTGCCCGAGCTCTCCGGCCTGGCCGCCAGCCAGCGCCACGTGGGCGCCTTCTGGGCGCACAACGACTCCGGCCACGGCTTCGAGCTGTTCGCGATGGACGCGAAGGGGGCCATCCTCGCCCGGCTGACGCTCACTGGCGCCACCCCGCGCGACATCGAGGCCGTCACGGTGGGGCCCTGCGCCCCGGGGGCGTCGCGCGGCTGCGTCTACCTGGCGGACATCGGCGACAACTTCTCGCGCCGGGAGCAGGTGCGGCTCTACCGGCTGCCCGAACCGGAGGCGCTCGAGGACGCCACGGTGCCGGTGGAGGTGCTGCCCTTCATGTACCCGGACGGGCCCCGCGACGCGGAGTCGGTCATCATCGACGCCCGCTCCGGCAGGTTGGCCGTCATCACCAAGACGCTGGACTCCCTGGGTGAGGTCTTCGCGCTGGACGGCCTGCGCGCGGACACCGCCATCCAGGCCCGGAAGCTGGGGACGCTGACGGCGCCGCTGGGAATGGACCGGGCCACCACCGCGGCCTCCCTGCACCCGTCCGGTGAGCGGCTGCTGCTGCGCACCTACTCGCGCGCGTACGAGCTGCGCCGCCCCGGCGCCGCGCGGCTGGAGGACCTGTTGCAAGGACAGCTCGTCGAGGTCCCGAGCGGGAGCCAGGCCCAGGCAGAAGCCATCACCTTCGTGCAAGACGGCAACGGCTATTTGTTGGGCACGGAGTTCACTGGCCAACCCTTGTGGTTGATCGGGTGTCGCTGATTCGCCGCAAGGGCCCGCACACACCGTGAAGCCCGCCTGGCGGGTTGACGGTATGGCAACGGTGAACATCTTTGGCCCGCCAGGGAAGACGCCTCGCGGTCGCGGTGTCCGCGTGTGCGGGGGAGGGGGAGGGTCGAGCGTGCCGACGATGAAGCCACAGGATTTGCCGCCTGGGATGGGCCCACGCGGAAAGAAGACAGACAAGCCAACGCCAACGGGGAAGGGGTTCAAGTTCGGCTCACCGTTGGGCTACATCCTGTTGCTCGTCCTGGGCTTCTTGCTGTTCCGCAACGTCTTCCAGGACGCGGGCGTGCGGCGTGTGAGCTACAGCCAGTTCCGCGACGGGGTGGAGGCCGGGAACTTCAGCCGGGTCCAGATTTCAAACGAGTGGGTGAAGGGCTTCCTCAAGGACACGGCGCAGCCGCCTCCTCCAGCAAACGGGGAGCGCCCGCTGCGCGGCGAGCCGAGCGCCCTGCCGTGGATGGCCTACCGCGTGGAGGGTGACGAGGGGCTGGTGCCGCTGCTGGAGCAGAAGGGCATCCAGTTCGAGGCCGTGCCGCAGTCCGGGCTGGGCGATGCGCTGTGGATATGGCTGTTGCCCCTGGGCATCTTCTTCCTCTTCTGGAGCTTCATGATGCGCCGGGTGGCCGGTGGCATGGGCCAGGGCCCGCAGAGCGTCATGAGCTTCGGGAAGACGCGCGCCAAGGTGCAGGCCGAGGCCGACACCGGCGTGGGCTTCAACGACGTGGCCGGCGTGGACGAGGCGGTCGACGAGCTGCGTGAAATCGTCGAGTTCCTCAAGACGCCCGAGAAGTTCCGCCGCCTGGGCGGGCGCATCCCCAAGGGGGTGCTGCTGGTGGGCCCTCCGGGGACGGGCAAGACGCTGCTGGCGCGGGCCGTGGCGGGTGAAGCGGGCGTCCCCTTCTTCAGCCTGTCGGGCTCCGAGTTCGTGGAGATGTTCGTCGGCGTGGGCGCCGCGCGAGTCCGTGACTTGTTCGCCCAGGCCACGGCGAAGGCGCCGTGCATCATCTTCATCGACGAGCTGGATGCCATTGGCAAGAGCCGCAACTCGGGCGTGGCCGGTGGACATGACGAGCGTGAGCAGACGCTCAACCAGCTGCTCGCGGAGATGGACGGCTTCGACAGCCGGGCGGGCCTCATCATCCTGGCGGCCACCAACCGCCCGGAGATTCTCGACAGCGCGCTGATGCGTCCGGGCCGCTTCGACCGGCAGGTGCTGGTGGACCGGCCGGACAAGCGGGGCCGGGAGCGGGTGCTGGAGATTCACGCCAAGGGCGTGAAGCTGGGCCCGGACGTGGACCTCAAGGCCATTGCCTCGCGCACCCCGGGCTTCGCGGGCGCGGACCTGGCCAACGTGGTGAACGAGGCCGCGCTCCTGGCCGCGCGCCGCAACCGCGACGCGGTGATGCGGGCGGACTTCGAGGAGGCCATCGAGCGGGTCGTCGCCGGTCTGGAGAAGAAGAACCGCCGGATGAACGAGCGCGAGAAGGAGATTGTCGCGCACCACGAGGCGGGCCACGCGGTGGTGGGGTGGATGATGCCTCACGCGGAGCGGGTGACGAAGGTGTCCATCATCCCGCGCGGCCTGGCGGCGCTGGGCTACACCATGTCGCTGCCGCTGGAGGACCGCTACCTCATGTCGCTGGACGAGCTGCGCGACAAGATGGCGGGGATGATGGGCGGCCGGGCCGCGGAGGAGATCTTCATCGGGGAAATCTCCACCGGCGCGTCCAACGACATCCGCCAGGCCACGGAGATGGCCCGGATGATGGTGCGGGACTACGGCATGAGCACGCTGGGCCCGGTGGCCCTGAGCGCGGACCATGGCCCGGGCTTCCTCCGCTCGGCGGGGATGCCGGAGACGCGCAGCTACTCCGAGCAGACGGCGCGGATGATTGACGAGGAGGTGCGCAAGCTCGTCAGTGAAGCGCTGGACAGGGCCCGCCAGGTGCTGACCACCCACAAGGACAGGGTCCAGGCGTTGGCGGCCCGGCTCCTGGCCGTGGAGGTCGTGGAGGAGGACACCATGGTGACGATTCTGGGTCCCAAGGTGTTCGCGCAGCGCGGCCTGCTGCACCCGGAGGCGCGTCAGGTCATCTCCGCGCACCCGGTGGACGTCGGGAGCAGTGACGACCAGACGCCGCCCACGCAGCACTCGGACGCGCTCGACTCTTGAGCCTTCGGCTGGCTGGGCGCCTGCCCTCCAGCCGACCCGAAGCCCACCGCCACCGCGACGTCCTGCGGTGGCCGGTGGGCGAAATTATCTTCAGGAGAAAGGAGGCGTCGCCGTGGAGAACAGGATCGGCAAGAGCTACGTGGCCCGCAAGGCCCTCTTCGCGAAGGGGCTCAAGGAGGGGCGGCTCACGGTTCAGGAGATTGAGGAGGCGCTGCCGGCGGGAACCCTGACGGCGGCGGAGCGGTGGCTCCTCTACTACTCGCTGCGGGCCGCCCAGGTGGAAATCGTCGACGAGGTGACGGGGCAGGTGGACCACGGCTTCATGGCCGAGTCTCCCGCCGCGCCGCAGGAGCACTAGCTCGCTCCCGCGTTGACAGGGGCCGTCTCGCGGTTAGGTTCCGGTCAGCAGCGACACCCACCATCGCCTCAGGTTCGACATGGCCGGCAACACCCGCACCGACGCAGCCACCGAAGCCCCCCAGCAGCCGCCCTCCGCCAACGGAGAGGGGCCTGTTTCCGCCGCCGAGGAGTCTTCCTCCCAGCAGCAGGCTCCGGAGGAGCACGCGGCTCCCGGTCAGGACGCGGAGCGGGAGCGACTGGTGGCGGAGCTGGAGACGCTTCGCAAGAAGTTCGACACCGCCGTCCGCGCGGTGCAGGCCGCGGAGAAGGACCGCGAGGAGTTCAAGCAGCGCGTGACGCGGGAGCGTGAGCGCATGCTGGACGTGGAGCGCGGCAACGTGGCCGTCACGCTGCTGGAGGCCATCGACGAGCTGGACCGGTGCCTGTCCGCCAGCGCGCAGGACACCTCGCCGCTGGCCGAGGGCGTCCGGATGATCCGCGACGTGCTCCTGCGCAAGGCGCAGGACACGGGCATCGAGCGCTTCAACGTCGTGGGGCAGACCTTCGACCCCAACCTGGCCGAGGCGGCGGACATGGAAATCACCGCCTCGCCGGACGAGGACCAGCGCATCGTCGCCGAGCTGCGCGCGGGCTACCGGCTGAAGGAGCGCGTCATCCGTCCGGCCCGGGTGAAGGTGGCGAAGTACATCGCCCCCGCCCAGGCCTGACGCCGCCGTCCAGGGCGCCCCCGTCTCGGGAAGGGGGCGCCGGGCCAGGCTGTTGAGTCCGCTCGACCCTGGTCCGATGTGTAAGCTGCCACTCCGTGCTCTCCCGATTCTTCTCCCTGTCTTTGGTGCTGGCGCTCGTCCCGGTCGCGGCGGCCGCCGAGGGTCCTCTCGACGCGTGGCTTGCCGCGCGGGCCCGCGAGCATGCCGCGTGGTTCACCGCGCAGGCCGCGGGTGTGGAGGGCCAGGCGGGCGGCCTGGGCCTGTGGCGCGAGCGCGCCGACGGAGACCCGGGCATCCCCGACTTCGTGCCCCCGTCCTCGCTGGCGCCGCTGATCCGCGCGGTGGAGGCGGGCGTCGTCAACATCACCACCGTGGGGCCCCGGGCCGGGGGCCTGGAGGGGATGAAGAAGTCCACCGGCTCCGGCTTCGTGCTGACGCCCGACGGGCTCGTCGTCACCAACAACCACGTGGTGGCCAGCGCGCAGCAGATCGCCGTGCGCCTGGCGGATGGCCGCGAGTTCGCCGCCGCCGTGGTGGGCCGTGACGCCTCCACGGACGTGGCGCTGCTGCGGCTCAGCGGCGTGGACCTGGGCGAGCTGCCCGCCGTCTACCTGGGGGACTCGGACCGGATGGCCGTGGGCGACTGGGTGGTGGCCATTGGCAACCCCTTCGGCCTGGACCACTCCGTGTCGCACGGGATGATCTCCGCCAAGGAGCGCGTGCTGGGCGTGGGCCAGTTCGACGACTTCATCCAGACGGACGCGCTCATCAACCCCGGAAACTCCGGTGGGCCGCTCTTCAACATGAAGGGCGAGGTGGTGGGGGTGAACACCGCCATCATCAGCCAGGGCCAGGGCATTGGCTTCGCCGTCCCCAGCAACCTGGTGAAGGAGCTGCTGCCCAACCTCCGGGAGAACGGCAAGCTGGAGCGCGGGTGGCTGGGCGTCGTCATCAATGAGGACGGGAGCAGCGGTGGGGGTGAGCGCCGGGCCCCGCTGGTGAAGGACGTCTACAAGGGCAGCCCCGCCGCGTCCGCTGGCATCCGCCCGGGCGACAGGCTGGTGGCGGTGAACGGGCGGCCCATCGGCTCCTATCTGCAGCTCTTGCGCAAGGTGGCGCTGCTGGCGCCGGGCACCGAGGCGCGCCTGTCGCTGACGCGTGGCACCCAGACGCAGGAGGTGACGGTGCGGCTGGTGGCGCGTCCCGCGCAGGAGGCCACCGAGGGGCTCATCCAGCGGACGGCCAGCGAGGAGGAGCTGGGGCTGGTGATTCGCGACCTCACGCCGGAGGTGGCCGCGCCCCTGGGGGAGACGGCCTGGTCCGGGGTGCTGGTATCGGGTGTCACCCCGCGCGGCCCGGCGGACTCGGCCGGCCTGCGGGCGGGGGACGTGGTGACGGAGGTGAACCGCCGCCGGGTGAAGGACGCGGCCGGCGTGCGCGCGGCGCTGGGCAAGGGGAGCGCCGGGGCCAGCATCCTCCTGCGAGTGAAGCGGGGCGAGGCGCTCCAGTACATCGCCATCGCCCGGTGAGGGGCCGCCCGGCTAGCGCTTCTTCTTCTTGGCGTCCTGGCCGTTGAGCCACAGGCCCATGGGCTGCCCGCTGCGGCCCTCGGTGAGGAAGATGGCCTCGATGCGCGCCGTCACGCCGTGGCTCTTCCCGCCGCCCTTCTTGGGCAGGCTCCACACGCTCTGCGGGGTGAAGACAATCTGCGCCCGCACCGAGCGCGTGGAGAACAGGCGGTTGAACATCTGCAGGTTCCACCCCGCCGGCATGTCACCCGTGACGGTGAGGTAGGGGAGGATGGGGTTGCCGTTGGCGTCCGTCTTCTTGGGCGCCCCGTGGGTGAGCGCCGAGCCGCCGCCGGGGAAGAACGGGGTGATGTTGATGCTGTACTCCCCCGTGCCCGGCGAATAGGGCCCCGGGCTGAGCATGGTGGCGTCGTCCTCGGTGACGATCATGTACAGCCGCTTGCCCTGGTACTTCTTCCGGAACGCCTCCGCGTTGGCCTTGCACTGCGAGTCCACGAAGGGCCCGTCGCAGGCGCCCACGTACTTGTCCAGGAAGGTTCCCAGCCCGCCCAGGGGCTCGGCCTCGTCGCGCAGCCTGGCGAAGCGAGGGTCCGCGTCCGCCAGGGCAAGCGCGGGCACGAGGAGGAAGGCGGCGGCGAGCAGGATGCGGTTCACGAGCGGGGTCTCCGGGAAACAGGGGGTCAGCCCGGAATCGTGCCATGTCGGAAGGCATCCGGCACCCGTTACATGGGTGTGTGGGGGTGGATGTAGGTGAAGAAGTTGCCTACATCTGGCTACCGTGTAGGTTGCGCCTGTCACCACCTGTTCCGGGAGCTACCCCCATGTTCGAGCGTCCTCACGAGCGCCGGTCCCACCTCCGTTTCGACAAGGCCTTCACCGTCTACCTCACCACCCAGGATGGGATGCTTCGGGGTGTGGGCCGCAACATCAGCGCGCGGGGCATGTTCGTGGAGGTCCGGGACCAGGTGGGCCTGGGTGAGAAGCTGAAGGTGACCTTCGCCGGCGAGGACGGGACGGAGATGACGTGCCTGTGCGAGGTCCGCTACCAGGTGGCCCTGGCCTTCGGGCGCAAGGACGGGCGCGAGGGCAGCAGCCGCGGCGTGGGGCTGCGCATCGTGGCCTATGAGACGCAGGACGACGCGCCCTTGCTCCTGGTGGACCGCGAGCGGGTGATGCACTGACGTCCTCCCCGGGGCCCGGAACAAACGAAAGGGCACGGCCTCCCAGAAGGAGGACCGTGCCCTTCGTGTTTCCAGCGGTGGGCTGCGTGCCCGGGGCTACTGCGAGAAGCCCTCGAGGAGGTAGTGGGCCTCGATGCGCTTGAGCGCGAGAATCATGGCGGCGCAGCGGGTGTCCACCGTCTCACCGATGCAGTACTGGCGGCTGTCGTGCATCTCCGTCTTGCGCGGCTGGTTGCGGGAGATGTCGCGGATGATGCGGTAGTTGCGCTTCATGGCGCGCTCGAGCCGCTGGTCGACCTCGGCCTCGCTCCAGCGCTCCATGCGCTTGTTCTGAATCCACTCGTAGTAGCTCACCGTCACGCCGCCGGCGTTGGCGATGATGTCCGGGATGAGCTCGATGCCGCGCTTCTCCAGGATGCGGTCGGCCTCCGGGGTGGTGGGGCCGTTGGCGCCCTCGGCCACCAGCTTGACGCGCAGGCGCTCCGCCACCTCGGCGGTGATTTCGCCGCCCAGGGCCGCGGGGACCAGGATGTCCGCCTGGACCTCCCAGAGGTCCTTCTTGTCAATGCGCTGGGCGCCCGGGAAGCCGAGCACGCTGTGCTTGAGGTTCTTCGGGTCCTGCACGTAGGCGGAGAGCGCGGCCACGTCGATGCCGTCACCATTGAAGATGGTGCCGTCGGCGTCGTTCACCGCGAGCAGGCGGCCGCCCATCTGCGCCAGGATGCTGGCGGCGTGGCTGCCCACGTTGCCGAAGCCCTGGAGGATGAACGTCTTGCCCTTCACGGACTCGCCGCGGTCGGCGTAGTAGTCCTCGATGCAGAAGGCGACGCCCTGGCCGGTGGCCTTGTTGCGGCCCTCGGAGCCACCGATGCGCACGTCCTTGCCGGTGACGATGCCGCGCAGGTTGTGGCGCTCGCGCTCGCCGTCCGAGTACTGGCGGTAGAGCAGGGCCATGATGCCGGGGTTGGTGCCCACGTCCGGCGCCGGGATGTCGATGTCCGGGCCAATCATGCTCTTGAGCCGGTACATGAAGCGCAGGGTGATGGCCTCAATCTCCTCGCGGCCGTACTCGCGCGGGTCAATCTGGATGCCGCCCTTGCCGCCGCCGAAGGGGACCTCGGAGATGGCCGTCTTCCAGGTCATCTCCGCGGCCAGGGCCTTGAAGAGGTCCAGGGACACCTCGCGGTGGTAGCGCAGGCCGCCCTTGTAGGGGCCGCGCGCCTGGTTGTGCTGCACGCGGTAGGCCTTGAAGCGCTGCGACTCACCGGGGACCAGCTGGTACACCTTGCCGTCGGGCAGGCGCAGGTGGCCCTGGCGGATGTCCACGTCCGAGCCCAGCAGGGCGCGGCCGTTGAGGATGATGTTGCCGTTGGCCAGCAGCTCCAGGCCTTCCTTGTTGCGCACCTGCGTCTCGGGCAGGTTGGAGAAGGTCCGCGCCTTCTCCTCGGAGAGCGGGACGAGGCGGTCCTTCAGCTTCGCCGTCACGTAGAAGATGTGCTCGTAGTCCGGCTCCTCCAGCTCGAGGCGGACGCGCTTGTCCAGCGCGATGAGGTCCGCGGCACGATGGAAGATCTCCATCGCCTCGGTGTAGACGGTGCGCTTGGGCGTAGGGGCCGGGGCACGCATGAAATTCTCTTCGCTGGCCATGACGGAAGATGCTCCTTGTCGCGTCGCCGCTCGTGGGCGAGGCACGTAGGGGTAGCGGCGCCCTTATGTGCATAGGCGCTCCGAGAGTTCAACCGCGCCAAGCACCCGTCCACTCACGAGAATCTGGAAAGATAACGGGCACTTATCGCGACGCGATGTGTCAGCGGCGACAGACGCGGTGTGTCATCCGTGTCAGGGTGGTCAACCGTGGGGATGGTTGGAAAACCAACGATGCGGGCGCGCGGAAACGGGCGGGGTGGCGGGGCGGGTGCGTTCCTGCCTTCATTTCTGCTTGCCGGTCATGAGCCGCCATGGTACTCCCCGCGCACCTGTCGCGCCGACATAGCTCAGCGGTAGAGCAACTGATTCGTAATCAGTAGGTCCCCAGTTCAAGCCTGGGTGTCGGCTCCAAGAAGAGAGAAGGGCTGGTTGCTTCAAGCAACCAGCCCTTTTTCTTTGCCGCGGCGATCAACGCGGGGGCCGCGACACGTTCAGCGGCCCTGCTTCCTCACCGGAACTCGTCCACGATGTAGACCCCTGCGCGGGGCGAATCGATGATGGCGGTCCCTGGCTTGGACTCCGGGTGCTTTCGGAGCTGCCCGAATCCAAGTCGAGCCACGGCGCAGAGGGGCACCTGATCTCCGCCATTCATCGGTTGGGCCGCATGGTAGCGGATGACGACTTGGGGGCCGCCTGTCCACACGCGGCCATAGAGCCGAGCGGGTGCTTCAAGGAGCCCGAGGTTCTCGTCCAGCACGCTCTCGATGTTCCCGTCGTACAAGGTGATGGGCCGCGCCCGGGTCTGGTTCGCGTCGAGTTGCACCCAAGCGGACTCTCCCACGAACATCCGGAGGTAGTTCATCACCTCCCGTGACTTCTCGGGGCACGCCTGTGGCCCCGGGCTGCCATCGGGACGGATAGAGACACCTCCCGTCGCGGAGCCGGGGCAACCGGAGGACACGACAAGCACGACAGCGCAGCCCAGGAGCGCGAACTTGGTGGAGGCCATGCTGCTCGCTCTTAACGCGCAATGAGGGCCGGATCTAGCTGGACGAATGTTTGCCGCAGACCATCGTGCCGGTAGACCTCCAGCCAGAGGCTGGTCAACGCGCCTTCGTCCTCGAATGCGCCACCGTCCGCGACAATGGCGAGCACCCCGGACCCGCCGGGCGTGATTGCGCGGACGGACGTGCGAACGGCGACGGTTCGTTCCTGGCCTGTACCCAGGGTGGCGAGCCGAACCCGCTGCACGCTCCAAGGCTGGTCTGGGGCAAGGTTCTTGACCTTGAAGACGACAGCGGCCTTTCCCTTTCCCTGGTACACCTGCCCAGCAATCTCAGCATCGGTGTCTTTGTTCATGAAGCGGTCCACGACCTTGAACGGCGTCTGCGAAACCGCCCCCGACGCGAGCAGGGCGGCCAAGGCGTGGTCCTCCGAGGTCTCCTCCTTGCGGTAGCGCTCGTTCTCTTCGGTCAGGGCGTCGTTCTGTTTGAGCGCATCAACCAGCGCGGCGTGCATCGAGGCGTAGCTGTCCCGGTTCTCGAACACGTCGATCTGCTGGTCGAGAATCGGGGCCCAATCATTTTCCCTCTTCGGCCAAGGTGGTCTCACAAGGAACGGGACCTCCGTGCCATCCGTCAGGGTCACGACCAACGGAATGCCCTCATCGCGGTCGAGATCCCGGATGGGCTCCAGGATGATCTTGTTGCGGACCACCGTGAGTGGTTCCAGCCGACCTTCCCAGCCGATCATCTTCGTCTTACTCGGGGTCTGGATCCGATCCTGAGCGTTGGATGAGCTGACGGGGAATCGAGCGGTTGGGGACCTGCTCGTCAGCACAGTACGAGGCTTCCAGTGGGTTGCATCAAAGGAGGTGTGCCCATGCCCAAGGTAACGCTCGATGTACCGGAGGAAGTCGCGCAGTTGCTCAAGCGCATGGAGGCGAAGCTGCGGCGGGAGGCCAAGGAGGGTCAGAGCTTCGGGGAGGTGGACCCGGACGGCGCGCTGGAGGCCATCGACGAGGCAGCCGAGGCGTTGCAGCGCGATGCGAAGCGGAGGTTGCTTCGAGGCTACGACGTCGACGAGCCCCGCCTCCACCTCGCGGGCCAGGTCCACGCCCGAGTCGGCCGGTACACGGCGACGTACAAGACGCGGCAAGGCCCCGTCGAAATAGAGCGCAGCCTCTACCGGCAGGTGGGGTGAGAAACGGCCCCACGGTGGACACCGTCAGCATGCGTGCCGGGTGCGTGGCCGACGGCTGGTTACCCGAGGCCGCGGTGCCCATGGCGTACCTGCTGGCCCGTGGCACCTCGCGCGAGGCGCAAGCGACGGCGCGCCAGTTGAGCGTGCTGCCCTACTGCCGCGCTTCGTTTGAGCGCGTGGGCCACGAGGTGGGCGGGCTGTACGGCCACCAGCGGCCCCGGGTGGAGGCCGCGCTGGCAGAGGCCCTGCAATCGCCCGGAGGCACGCACAGCGTGAGCGTCAGCATGGACCGGGTGGCGGTGCCCATGCAGGAGCCGAAGAAGCGCCCCGTGGGGCGGCCTCGTCAGGGCGCGCCCAAGCGCCCGGTGGACGTCGTCTGGCGCATGGCCTACGCCGCCTGCCTCACCTTCCACGACGCCCACGGCGAAGCGCTGGGCACCTTCCGCTACGGGCGGATGCCCCAGGGCGATTGCCGTGCGCTGGCCGAGCGCCTGGCTCGCGATGTCCATGCGCTGGTTTCCAGACAGCCCGCACTGCATGTCATCGTCCTCACCGATGGCGCTCCCGAGTTGCACGCGTTGCTGGACGAGGCCCTCGCCGCTCACGCCCCGGCGGCCGACGAAGTGGTGCGTCTGGTGGACTTCTGGCACCTGATGGAGAAGCTCGGGTCCGCAGCCCTCGTGGTTGCAGGGCAGCCGCACGCCTCCGTGCTGTGTGAGAAGTGGAAGCTTTCCTGCTCAACACGCCTGGGGCGGTGTGGACCATCGCCAGTGCACTGCACGCCTCCGGCAAGCGGGACATTGTCCTCGCAGACCGGCGACCGGTGCACGAGGCACTCACCTACCTGGAGAACCATGGCGAGCGGATGCACTACGCCGAGGCACGGGGATTGGGATTGCCCATCGGCAGCGGCAACGTGGAGGCCACCTGCAAGTCTCTCGTCGCCCTGCGTATGAAGCGCCCAGGTGCCCGCTGGAAGGAGGCGTCTGGCCAGCACATCCTGGACCTGCGCGCCCTGGTGCTCTCGGACCGCTGGGATTCCGCCATGAACCTCACGCTCGCGTCGCAGCGCGCGGAGGTGCAATGCGCCGCGTGATCAGTACGAGAGCCACACCCCTTACTCGGGTCAACGGGCTGCTCGAAGCGCAACGTCGTGATGACCTGCCCTTTCACGTAGACGGAGTGGGTCCCGTTCGCCGGATGCTTGGAGAGCAGGATGGACCGCCGAGCGTGGTCGGCGGCCTGTGCACTCAACGTCGCTAGCGCTACGAAAGTCAGGATAGACCTTGTGAATTGGGTAGGTCCCATGGTGCGGACAACCTACCAGGAGCGTGGTGAGGCAATCCACTCTTCACTCATTGTTGCCTGAAAGGCAGTGCAACCTGAGGGGTATGGAACTTTCGTTCAAATGCGTGTAGTAGGGACTGCCGCGCGAACTCCGCTGAAGTTGTCAGACTCTAAAGCCAGGCTGCTGCGCGTCCTGATTCCCAGGGGCACCTTCGGGGGATGCCATGAGATGGGTTGCAGTCGTGTCGTTGCTGCTTCTTTCGACGGGGTGCGCGACCACTCGCGTTGTCCATATCGATGCTGGAAATGGTCAGCGAGTCGTCCACGAGTCGGTGCATGTTGACCCGGTTCAGGTGAGTGAGGACGAGTTCAAGTCCGCCCTCACGCGCCTCATCCTGGATCTGCGGATGGACGTCGCGTTCCGAGAGGCTGATGAGGTGGACGAGCTCGGGTGGTCTCGGTCCAGATCGCTGCTGGCGTCCTCCCAAGGCATCGTCGATTCAGGCTCGGGCGGTTCGCTGGAGACGCTGTCCTCGCGCATTTGTCCTGATGGGGACGATTGCTTGACCCTGGTGGGCGGAACGGGGCTGACGTTCTCGCGCAAGGACCGGACGTTGATGGCGCTGTCCTTCGCGCTCGACACCGTATGGGAGAGCGTCGAGGTCGAGGTCGGCAAGGTGCTGAACCCGGTGGCGCTGAAGGCCATGGTGACATCGGCCGCGCTGGCGCTGCTCCTCACGCTGGCGTTGCCCGAGCCCGTCACCAAGGTCATCGCCGTGGCCTTGACGGCGGCGATGGTGGCCTACCTGGGCGTGGTGCCCGTCTGGGAGATTGGGCGCGGATTCGTCCGGTTGTGGGATGATGCGGGGACGGCGATGAGCGTCATCGAGCTACAAGACATCGGGCATCGGTTCGGGAGGGTGCTGGGGACGAACGGCACGCGCGTCCTGGTGCTTGTCGTCATGACGGCGCTTGGTGGAAAGAACGCGATGGCGGCCCAGGGGCCGAAGCTCCCGGGTTTTCCTCAAGCCGCGCTTCGAGCGCAGGCTGAGTCGGGATTTCAGCTCGGAGCGGCGATGAGCGGCGACGTCACGTCCATCGCGCTTCCCGCTGCGGGTGTGCTGAACGTTGCCCTGGCGCCCGGGGCCGCTGCCGCCTTGGCGATGTACGGGGAAGGGCGGTATCCGGGAGATGACGAAGGGCCGGTCCATCACATCTGCACGAACAAGAACACCCTTGCTGACACTACCGGAGGGCCCAGGCCTGATGCGTTTTCTCGGGGTCGGATTTGAAGAAGGGTCGTCGGGTCGCGGGGTTGCGCGCGGGAGGGGTGAGCGGATTCGTGCACCACCTGACGGGTGCCCTGGATGATCGCCCCCTGGCGGGTGGGTTGTGCTCGAAACTGAGCGCGGCAGCCGGAGGCGGAGGGACGGGGCCGGCGAGCCCCATCCCCCCTATGCCCCGCTCCGCGAGACGCGTGGACCGGGGCGAGAAGGAGTCGAGCATGGGTGGACTTCGAGGACAACAGCGGCGCGTGCTGCGACAGGCGCGCCTGCAGTGGGATGACGCGGTGAGGGACCCGCGAGACGCGCGTGGCACCCGCCATGAGCACCTGGGCCTGTTGGGGCTGGTGGTGGCTGGCTTCGCGGTGGGCAAGAAAGGGTTGAAGCAGGCCGCGCAGCTGGCGGGGGATGTGGGAGCGCGGACGCGCAAGCGACTGGAGTTGCCGCATTCGGTGAGGGGCTCGACGCTCTGGCGTCTGCTGCGCAAGCAGCAGACGGACGGCCTGCGGGAGACGTTGAGGGCCCAGGCGTGCGAGGTGCTGGAGGATTCGAGCGCCCCCCGCCTGCCATTTCCCTTGGGCGTGGTGAGCGTGGACGGCAAGAGCCTGTGGACGACGCACCAGGGCGAGGTGGAGGGGCTGGAGGCCGTCGCCAACGACGAGGAGGGCCGCGCACTGTGGCGACTGGGCGCGCTGCGGGCCGTGCTCACCAGTGCGCTGGCGGCGCCCTGCCTGGACTTGGAATTCATCGGAGCCAAGGAGGGTGAGTCTCCGGCCTTCCGGCAGTTGCTTCCGCGGGTGGTGGAAGCCTTTGGCGAGCACTTTGGGGTGGTGACGGCCGACGCGGGGCTGACGGCCGCGCAGAATGCAGCCTTGGTGCGAGAGCTGGGCAAGCACTACTGTTTCGGGTTGAAGGCCAACCAGCCCACCCTTCACGAGTACGCCATGCGGGCCATCGCCTCCAAGCAGTGCCCAGCCCGCTCGCGCACCGAGGAGCGGGCGCATGGGCAGACAGTGGTGCGCGAGTTGTGGACGCACGCGCTGACGCCCGACGAGGTGGACTTCCTGGAGCGCGCACGTTGCTGCTGGTGCGTCAGCAGCACTGGGACGACGAGGACAACCTCCGGGCGGAGGACTACCGCTACTTCGTCACCTCGCTGGACACCACCGTCTTCAACTTCCACCAACTGCTGCGGCTGGTGCGGGTGCACTGGGGCATTGAGAATCGCCACAACTGGACGCTGGACGTGGTGCTGGGCGAGGACGCGCGCCAGCCCTGCCGCCCAACGCGCACGGCCCTGGAGGTGGTGGCCTGGCTGCGGGCGATGGCCTTCAATCTGCTCGCCTGCTTCAGAACGCGTCTGCCTCCGCAAGGCCGTCACCTCGTGGAGTGGACACGCGCGTGCGAGCTGCTGCGCGACAGCCTCGTCCATGGACGACGACAGACGGCATTGGCCACACCGGACTGAGGGCTCGCCGGCCCTCCCTCCGCTTCTGGCCGCCACTCTCCTCCATGCGCACGGCGCCCCGGCCGAACGGCGAAGCTTTGCCGCACCGCGCCTCACTCTCACGCGGCCTCCTCACGAAATCGCAGACACCCGAGAACGCATCAGGCCTGCCGGAGGGCCTTGGACGCCGAGGTGCGAGGAGGTCTTCAAGAAGGCCGGAATGACTCTTGAGGACGCTGCAAACAAGGTGCGGCTCAATGGGCACGATGGGCCTCATCCTGAATTTTATCACAATGAGGTGCTGCTGCGCCTCAATCGTTCTGTTGCACGCTGCCGAACGACGGGGAGCTGCCGGGCCAGTTTGATGAAGGAACTCGCGAAGATTGCAGATGAGTTGCTCACACCGGGATCAGAATTGCGCAGCTTCATCGTGAAGTAGGAGGGTAGGGTGGAACGGAACTTCTATTGGGTGAGACTTGGTGATGTGCCGCAGTGGCTTCTTGAGACGCCGATACGGGATTCTGGTGAGGCGTTTGACGAGCCTTGGATGTTCGCGGATGGGCGCGTCCTTCCAGATTCTGGTCCCATCAAGGCCCAGATCTCACATCCCGGGATGAAGCGCGCGTTCGTGTTCGCAGGAGTAGAGGGAACTCCCATCGTCAGCGAAGCACTCGCGAACGTTTTCAGGACGCTGGCTCCCGACGATGTTCAGCTCTTTCCGGTGTCGATTGAGAGAGAGTCCGGGCAGTACTTTGTCGTCAATGCAATCAAGGTAGTTGATGCCATTGACGAGGCACGGTGCCGGGAGGTGCATCACTATGACGAACCGTCCCCTGATTACCCAGGCGAGTACAACTGGATCTACGGACTGCGAATCGACCCCTCGAAGACTGAAGGCGCGCATGTCTTTCGGCTGAAGAAGTTCAAGACCGCGTTCATCGTCTCAGAGGAAGTCAAGGACGCGCTCGAACGGGCCGGCAACCTGGGCGTGTCGTTCGAGCGCGTGACAGAGGCTCCCGACTTCCATTGACGGTCGGTCGTGTTCCTTCGGCGAGCGTGCGTGAAGGGCCCTGTCGCCCCCGTCGAACCACGATGAGGGCTCTGCGTCAGTGGTGCGCGGGCAGGGGTTCTTCGACGGCTTCGGGCGCCTCGGTGGTGCGCACCTCGACGCGCGGCAGCCGCACCAGCTCCATCGTGGCGGACGCCAGGTCGATGCCCTCCTCGCGGAAGCGCATGAGCACGCGCCGGGAGATGTCGTCCTTCACCTCGCGCACGCCGTACGTCTTCACGAGGAAGCGCACGCTCAGCTCCACCCAATTGTCCGTGAGCCGCAGGTAGGCGCGTGGATCCAGCTCGCTGGCATGAATGAGGAAACGCTCGCGCAGGTGGGCCAGCTCCCGGTGGCCCTCCTCAATGATGCCGGCGGTGGCCTCGCGCACGGCCGCCAGCACGATGGCCTCGGCGCGCTGGAGGTCCGTGTCGTACCGCAGGGGGAGCCGGAGCTCCTCCCAGAGGAAGTTGAAGCTGCGCGTATAGTTGTACGTGGGCTGCTTGAAGACCTCCGCGTTGGTGACGGTGACGACGCGCCCGGTGTACTGGCGCGCGGACACCCAGTGGTGCGGGTCGGGGTTCAGCAGCGCGGGCACCCCCATCTCCATCACCGTCGTCTTGAGCAGGCCAATGTCCAGCACGTCTCCGCGCACGTCTCCAAGCTGGATGCGGTCGCCCAGGTCGAACGTCTTGCCAAAGACGATGACGAAGTAGCCCGCCACGGACAGCACCGCGTTCTGCGAGGCGAAGGCGAGCCCGCCGGCCAGCAGGCCCAGGAACGTCGCCAGGCGGTTGGGGTTGTCGAACCAGATGGACAGGAGCAGCAGCGCCCCCAGCGCGCCGAACACGAGCCGGACGCCCTTGCGCGCCCAGATGGAGCGGCGAGACACGCCCGTGCCCAGCCCCACCACCACCGTCAGCAGCGCGCGCACACCCAGCACCACCGCGAGCACGGTCAGCGACAGCACCACCTTCTGCAGCGTCTCGGCGTTGAGGCCGAGGACGCGGACGCCGAACAGCTCCATGCCCACAAGCTGTGTTGGCCTCCAGGGCGCCACAAGGATGCGGGCGTCACGAGGCGGACAACCAGACAGGCGCAGGCCCGGCGCCTGGAGGAATTCGGGCCCGAGGTGAGGTCGGAGCGAAAGCACCTGGGCGACGAGGACCGTGCGTTGCCCGACAGCGCTTCCGCATGGGTGCGGACGGAGCGGGTGATGCACTGTTCTCGAGCCGCCACACGGACGCTCGATGAAGCGCGGCGCATTTCGCGGAGGCGGCGTTCCGTCTACCTCCCAGGCTTGAACTGGAGGCAGACCATGGCTTCGGACGACAACAACCCCCCTTCCCGCCGTCAAGTCGTCGGAGGGCTGGCCACTGGCGTTGCAGCGGCGCTCGCCACGCCAGCGTTGGCCCAGGACGGAGGGACGGCACCCGCCGTCGCGGCGCCGCTCCAGAACCCTGTCACGCTGTACCCGAAGCCTCCGTTCGCGAAGCAGTCGCAGCCCTGGCCGGGGCTGTCGAGCAAGATGCAGCCCCGGCCGGACCATGGCGAGAAGAGCTACAAGGGCGCTGGCCGCCTCGCGGGCCGCAGGGCGCTCATCACCGGCGGAGACTCCGGCATCGGCCGCGCCGCCGCCATCGCCTACGCGCGCGAGGGCGCGGACGTGGCCATCAACTACCTCCCCGCGGAGGAGCCCGACGCGCAGGAGGTGGTGGCGCTCATCAAGGCCGCGGGCCGCAAGGCGGTGACGCTGCCCGGCGACCTCCGGAGCGAGGCCTTCTGCAAGAAGCTCATCGCCGACGCCGTGAGCCGGCTCGGGGGGCTCGACATCCTCGTCAACAACGCCGCCCGGCAGCAGAGCCACGACTCCATCCTCGACATCACCACCGAGCAGCTCGACTGGACCTTGAAGACGAACCTCTACGCGATGTTCTGGCTCACCAAGGCGGCCGTGCCGCACCTCAAGCCCGGGGCGACCATCATCAACACCACCTCCGTCGTCTCGTATGACCCGCCGGAGAACCTGCTCGACTACGCGATGACCAAGGCCGGCATCACGAACTTCACCCAGTGCCTGGCCAAGCAACTGGCGAAGCAGGGCATCCGGGTGAACGGCGTGGCGCCGGGGCCTTTCTGGACGCCGCTCCAGGTGACGGGCGGGCAGACGCAGCAGAACCTCGTCACGTTTGGCGAGAACACGCCCATGGGCCGCCCTGGCCAGCCCGCGGAGCTCGCGAGCATCTATGTGGAGCTGGCGAGCCCAGGGACCAGCTACTCCACCGGGCAGATTTTCGGCGCCACCGGCGGGCGTGGCGGTCCCTGAGCCGCCCTACGACGGGCGGCGGGCTGCGTCCCCGTCATCGTGGCGCGCCTGCCTGGGCCGAGGCAGCGTCTCCGGGGGCGCGTCCTGCCGGCGAATCACGGACATGGAGCCGTCGGTCTCCAGCACGACGGCCTCCACCGCCCCGAGCCGGGCCACGCCCTGGTCGCGCAGCACGGAGAGCACCTCCTCCTCCACCACCCGGGCCCGGCGCATGGCCTGGGGAAGGAAGCGGCCCTGGCGCACGAGCATGACCGGCTCGGACTTCACCAGCGTGTTGAAGGCGGGCCACCTTCCCGACGTCCAGGTGACCAGGAACTGGAGGCCGATGAGCACGGCGAAGGCGAGCAGACCCTCGGTCAGGGCCACGTCCTTGGACAGCAGCACCGTGGCCAGCGTCGACCCCAGCGCCACCGTCACCACCAGGTCGAAGGCGTTGAGCTTGGAGAGGGTCCTCGGACCCGAAAGGCGCAGCATCAGCACGAGGGCCACATAGGCCGCCGCGCCCACGAACAGCACCCGGGCCAGGTCATGCCAACTGTCGAAGAACATCGTCCTCCTCCTGGAGTCCTGCGTGACGTCAGTGGGCATCCTGCGTCGTGGAGGCGCCGCCCCCCAGCCCCAACGCTTCCCGGTTCTTGAAGAAGATGAAGACGCCCATCACGACGAGGAAGCCGGAAAAGGCCGCCTTGAGTGTCGCCTGGGAGATGAAGTGGGACGCCCAGGTGCCCAGCAGGATGCCCACCACGGCGATGGCCGTGAAGATGCCCAGGGAGACCCAGGGCACCTCGACGTGGCCGAGGTAGCCGGCGAAGCCCACGAGGGAGTTGAGGGCGATGACGAGCAGGCTGGTGCCCACCGCCTGCTTCATGGGCAGGCCCACCAGCAGCACCAGCGCCGGGACGATGAGGAAGCCGCCGCCCACGCCGACCAGGCCGGTGAGCCCCCCCACTCCGAGCGCGGCCAGCGCCATGAGGGGGAAGGACGCCTTCCGGGGCTCGGGCGCCTGCGCGGCGTCCTTCCGGCCGTTGCGGAACATGAAGACCGCGGAGACGAGCATCACCGTGGCGAAGAGCAGGAGCTGCGTCGTCCCGGAGATGAGCACGGACAGGCGCGCCCCGGCGTAGGTGCCCGCCATGGCCACCGCCCCGAAGACGAGGGCCGCCTTCCACTGGACGTTGCCCTTGCGCCAGTGGCTCGCCGCGCCGAAGAGGCTGGTGACGCCCACCACGGCGAGCCCCATGGCAATGGACTCCTTGGCCCCGAAGCCCAGGACGTACACGAGGATGGGGACGGTGATGATGGAGCCGCCGCCGCCGAGCAGGCCGAGCGACAGGCCCATGAGCGCCGCGAGGGAGAAGCCGAGGAGGGGCATGGTGTCTGTCCTGTCGCGACGCGCGCTCAGCCCTGGGGCCGGGGCGCGGGCGGCTCACGCACGGCGAGCATCCCGCCCGCCAGGTTGAAGAGGTGTTTGAAGCCGCCACGAGCGAGCAGCTCCGCCGCCTGCGCGGAGCGCCCGCCCGAGCGGCAGATGAGCAGCAGCGGCGCCTCGCGCGGCCACGCGGTGGCGGCGGCCTCCAGCGTGCCCAGGGGGACGAGCTCGGCGCCGGGCAGGTGGCCCAGGGGGCCCGTGTACTCGTCCGGCTCGCGCACGTCGATGCGCCGCACCTCGGGGCCGAGCGTGTCGAGTCGCGAGGGCGCGATGTTCTGATAGGGGCGGGGTGTCATGGTCGGGACTCCTGCGAAGGGGCCAAGGAGCTCAGGCGCCCTGGGGTGAGGGCGCCGTGTGTCCGCAGGCGCGGTTGGCCGGGACGGCGGCGTCAATCAGCCTGGGCTTGGGCAGGTTGAGGTTCTCCATGATGTGGATGAACTCCTCCAGGCTCTTGCCGGCCACGCGGGGGTTGTGCCGCTTCTCCTCGGCGATACTCGTCACCGTGCGGCCCTTGTAGTCGTGGGCGGGGTAGACGAGCGTCTCGTCGGGGAGGGCGAAGAGGACGCGCGTGAGGCTGTCGTAGAGCTGGCTCGCGTCCCCGTTCTGGAAGTCGGTGCGGCCGTTGCCGCGCACGAGCAGGGCATCCCCGGTGAAGACGCGGTCGCCGAGCAGGTAGCTGAGGCTGTCGTCGGTGTGCCCCGGGGTGGCGAGCACCTGGAAGACGAGCTGCCCGACGCGCACCTCGTCCCCGTGACGGACCTGGACGTTGGCGCAGCTGGCGCCGTTCACGCTCCCCACCACCGTGGCCTGCGTGCGCGCCCGCAGCGCGCCCGACGCGGTGACGTGGTCGGCGTGGACGTGGGTGTCGAAGACGTGGGTGAGGGTGAGGTCCAGCTCGGCCACCAACTGCAGGTCGCGGTCGGCCTGCTCCAGCACGGGGTCGATGAGGACGGCCTGGCGCGTGGCCTCGTCGCCGATGAGGTAGGTGTACGTCGAGGACTCGGAATCGAAAAGCTGCCGGAAAATCATGTTGAAGCCTCCTGTCCATGAGAGCCCGAGGCGTGGAAGAAGGATTCAGGCCCTCCTGCTGAATCCTCTCCTGGGCACCTGGCTCTCACTCGACATGACCTCCTCCCTCCTCCTTCCTCTCCTCGGCGGAGCCCTCATCGGGCTGAGCGCCTCCCTGTTGCTCCTGGCCAACGGCCGGGTCGCCGGTATCAGCGGCGTGGTGGGCGCGTTGCTGGCCCCCGTGCGCGGTGACATCGCCTGGCGCGTGCTCTTCTTCGCCGGGCTGCTCGCCGGGGGCCTGCTGCTCGCCTGGCTGCGGCCCGGCTCCTTCCCCGCGCCCTCGGCCCCGAGCGCGGGCGGCGTCTGGCTGCTGGCGGGGGCCGGACTGCTGGTGGGGTTCGGCTCGCGGCTGGGCAACGGCTGCACCAGCGGGCACGGCGTCTGCGGCATCAGCCGGGGCTCGGTCCGCGCCATCTCCGCCACGCTCACCTTCATGGCCACCGGCGTCCTCACCGTCTTCCTGGTTCGCCACGTCCTCTAAAGAAAGCCCCCCATGCGTCCCTCCCTCAGTGCGTTCTTTAGCGGCCTCATCTTCGCCCTCGGCCTGGGCCTCGCCGGCATGACGGACCCGGCCAACGTCCTCGGCTTCCTCGACATCACGGGCGACTGGGACTACCGGCTCGCGTTCGTGATGGGCGGCGCCATCGCCGTTCACGCGGCGCTGCGGCCGCTCATCCACCAGCGCGCGCGGCCCCTGTTCGCCGCCAGGTTCCCCTCGTTCTCCGCCAGCAAGCCGGACGCGAAGCTCCTCGTGGGCTCGGCCCTCTTCGGCGTGGGCTGGGGGCTGGGCGGCTACTGCCCTGGCCCCGCGCTCACCGCGCTGGCGACCGGGGCCTTCCCGTTGCTCGTCTTCGTGCCCGCGATGTTCGCCGGCTTCTATCTCGCGCAGGTGCTGCAGGCGCGCGGCGGCGTAGGTGCATCGCGTTCAGGGGCTCCGAGCGTGGGCGCCGCGCCCGCTCCATAGCCCCACCTACGCCGCGTGGAAGACGAGGGCGCTCCGCCTTCCCGAGCGCCCTCGTCCTTCACCGGGAACCTTTCACCCGCTCCACCGTGTCCTCATGCCCGTGAGCGCCCGCGCCTTCATTGAACGTGCCCTGGAGCACCTGCCCGCCCTGAGACGGGTGGGGCGCCGACTGACGGGCAGCGCCGCGGAGGCGGATGACCTGGTGCAGGAGACGCTGGCGCGCGCCTTGGAGCAGCGCGGGGCGTTGAGAGAGCCCGCGCGCCTGAAGGCCTGGCTGCTCGCCGTGCAGCGCACCGTGCACCTCAACTCCCGCCGGGGCCTGCGGCCTCGCCTGGAGGTGCTGGAGGGCGGCCTGGGCCGGGCGCCGCCACCGGAGCCCTCCGCGGACCTGGAGGAGGAGTTGCACGCGCGCACCCTGAGCGCGGGGATGAAGGCGGCGCTCGAGTCCCTGGCGCCGGAGTGGCGCGACACGTTGTGGCTGCGAGAAGTCGAAGAGCTGAGCTACGAGGAGATCGCCCAGGTGCAGGGCTGCCCGGTGGGCACCGTGCGCTCGCGGCTGGCGAGGGCGCGGCTGGCGATGCTCGACTTCCTCGAGAAGGAGAAGGCCCATGGAAGCCTGTAGCCCCCAGTGGCAGGAGCGTCTCTCCGCGTGGTTCGACGGTGAGGGCCAGGCCCATGAGCAGCAGGCGGTGGAGAGTCACATGGCCCGCTGCGCCGACTGTGCCCGGGAGGCGGCCCGCTACGCCTCGCTGCGCCAGGCGCTGAAGGCGGAGGGCGCCGCGGAGGCGCGAGTGCCGCTCGCGCTGGAGGAGCGCGTCACCCGGCTGGCGCCGCGCTCCCGGCCGTCGTTTCCCAGGCGGAGGCTGGCGGCGGGTCTGGCCGCGGCGCTGATGTCGGTGGGCGTGCTCTGGACGTCCTGGCCCAGCGGCATGGGCATGAATGAAGCGCTGGCGATGGACCTCGAGCGGCACCACCTCAAGGCCTTCTCGCGGGTGACGCCCTGCGAGTTCGAGTCCTCGGACCCGGCCGAAGTGAAGGCGTGGGTGGAGCGGGAGGTGGGCTATGCGGTGGAGGTGCCGGTGGTGCCCGGGGCGACGTTGCTGGGCGCCCGTCGCTGCCGGCTGCACGGGAAGCTCTCCGCCTCGCTGCTGTACCGGCACGAGGGCGGCAAGGCGATGACGCTCTTCCTTCCCCTGCCGGGCTCGCCCGCGGCGCGGGAGGCGGCCCGCTTCGCCGGTGACGGGCCCCGGTGTACGCAGGGGCCCGTGGGTGAGCGCATCTGCGTGGCGCCTCGTGGGGGCGCGCTGGTCGTCTCCGAATTGGAGTCCGCGGTGCTCCTGGCCGCGCTGGCCCGCATTGCCCCCTGAGGCATATGGGTGCTCGGGCAGCGGCCGGGACGCTGGGCGGGGAGGGCGCTGAATCCTTTGGCCGCCGCCGCGGCTCTCACCGGGCTGCACGCACTTTCCGGGGGCCCTCTGGCCTCCGGTGCTGGATGGAGCCTCGCCATGAAGGTCGTTCTCGTCATCACCGTCGCCGCGCTCGTGGGTCTCCTCTTCATCGCCTGCGCGCGCCCGCGGCCAGGTGACGCCGCCGTGGGGGCCGAGGCCCGCCGCCGGGTGGAGGCGGGCGCCACGCTGGTGGATGTCCGCACGCCTGATGAGTACGCCGCCGGGCACCTGCCGGGCGCGGTGAACATCCCCGTGGGAGAGCTGGCACGGCGGCTCGGTGAGCTTGGCTCGCCGGGGACGCCGCTGGTCGTCTACTGCCGCAGTGGCGCGCGCAGCGGACGCGCCGAGCGCTTGTTGAAGGCGCAGGGTTTCCAGGACGTCTTCGACCTCGGGCCCATGTCGGCGTGGCCGTGACGCGCGAGGCGTCCGAGGCGCGCCGCCGTTCGGGAACTCCGCGCGGCCCGCCTCGTGTCTCCTTCGCTGTCTCCTTCCTCCCTTCGTGAGGTGCTCCACGATGTCCCGTCTTGTGTCCGCGCTCGGCGCGCTGCTCGTCCTGGCCTCCGGCTGTGCTTCATCCCGACCCCCGGTCGCCGACAGCGCTCCGACGTCCCAGCGACAGCAGCTCACCGTCCTCTACGTGGCGGACCTGCACGCGCAGTTGCGTTCCCACCCCGAGCTCTTCTGGCGAGACGGGAAGGAGCGCATCGAAGTGGCGGGTGGCTTCGCCCGCGTCGCCGCCGCCATCCAGCAGATTCGGGCCGAGCGCGGTGGGGACGTGCTGGTGCTCGACGCCGGTGACACGATTCAAGGCTCGGGCGCGGCGGCCCTCAGCGAGGGCGGGGCGCTCATCGAGCCGCTCAACGCGCTCGGGTTGGACGGCGCGGTGCCCGGCAACTGGGAGGTGGTGTACGGCCCCGCGGTGCTGGGCCAGCGCGCCCGCGAGCTGAAGCACCCGTTCTTCGCGGCCAACCTGCGCGACGCGGCCAGCGGCGAGCGGCTCTTTCCTCCGTACCTGGTGAAGACGGTGGGCGGGGTGAAGGTGGCCGTGGTGGGCTTCACGGACCCGGACGTCCCGCGCCGTCAGCCCCCGGGGTACAGCCAGGGGCTGCGCTACGACGGCCCGGAGGTGTTGCCGGCGCTGGTGCGGGAGGTGCGCGAGCGCGAGGGCGCCCAGGTGGTGCTCCTGATGACACACGTGGGGCTCGCCAAGGCCGTGGGGCTGGCCGCCAGGGTGCCCGGTGTGGACGCCCACCTCTCCAGCGACACGCATGAGCGCACCTATGCGCCCATCGAGCAGGCGGGTAGCTGGGTGGTGGAGCCCGGCGCCTTCGGCTCCTTCCTCGGCCGGATGGACTTGTGGCTGGAGGACGGGAAGGTGGTGGACCGCCGGTGGGAGCTCATCGAGCTGACCGCGTCGCGCTTCCCCGAGGACCCGGAGGTGGCGCGGCTCGTGGACGCCGCGCTCGCGCCTTACGAGGAGGCGCTGTCCACACCAGTGGGGCACACCGGCGTGACGCTCGCGCGCTACGCGGTGGTGGAGAACCCGCTGGACAACGTGCTGGCTGACGCCATCCGCGCAGCGGGCGGGACGCAGATTGGCCTCTCCAACGGCTTTCGCTTCGGCACGCCGCTGCTGCCCGGGCCCGTGCGCGAGGCGGACCTGTGGAGCTTCTTTCCCATCACCAACAAGCTGAAGACGGGCAAGGTGAGTGGCCGCCAGCTCCGCGCCTTCTGGGAGCAGGAGCTGGAGAACGTCTTCGCGAAGGACCCGGAGAAGCGCTTCGGCGGGTGGCTGCCTCGCCCCTCGGGGATGACGCTGCGCTTCCGCTCGGACGCTCCCAAGGGGCGGCGCCTGCTCGCCCTGGAGGTCGCCGGCGAGCCGGTGGTGGACGAGCGCCTCTACACCGTGACGGCCTGCGAGCGGGAAGGGGACTCGCCGGACATGCTCTGCCGCATCCCCGGCGTCCAGGAGCCACGGGTGCTCGAAGTGGACGCGCACGAGGCGGTGCGCCGCTTCCTCGCCGGCAAGCCGCGACTGCGCGCGTCACTGGAGGGCCGCGCGGTGGGCGTGGACCTGCCGGCCGTGCTCCGCACCCAGCAGATCCATCCGTAGGCGCGACTTCCTCCCACCGCCCCCTGACATGACCGCACCTCTCGCCGCTTCCGACTCGATTTCCTCCGCGCCTCAGCCAGGAGGCTCCTGGCGCCGACGGCTGCCGGGGCTCGGGCTCGCCGCTGGGCTGGCGGTGGTCAGCTACGGGCTGGCCACGCTCCCCGGCCTCAAGGTGGTGGGGCCCCTCACGGTGGCCCTGTTGATTGGCATCTCCCTGCGCACGGCCCTGGGGCTGGCCCCTGGCCTGGTGGAGGGCACGCGCTACTCGGCGCGCACGGTGCTGCGGTTGGGCATCGTGCTGATGGGGGCGCGGCTCGACTTCGGGTTGGTGGCGAAGGTGGGCCCGCGCGTGCTGCTGCTGGCCCTGGCCGTCATCGTCGGCGGCATCCTGGGCATCCGCTGGGTGACGAAGCGCTTCGGCGTGCCGGAGAAGCTGGGCACGTTGCTGGCCGTGGGCACTTCCATTTGTGGCGCCAGCGCGGTGGTGGCCGCCAGCTCCGTCACCGGCGCGGAGGAGGAGGACACCACGCTGGCGGTGGGCCTGTGCGGAATCCTGGGCACGGTGGGCGTCCTCTTCTACGTCTTCGTGGGGCCGCTGCTGGGGCTGAGCACCGCGCAGCTCGCCATCCTGTCGGGCGCCACGTTGCATGAGGTGGCGCAGGTCATGGCCGCGGCCTTCACCTGGGGCACCTCCGCCGGGGACCTGGGCACGCTGGTCAAGCTCACCCGCGTGGTGCTGCTGGCCCCCGCGCTCGTGGTGCTGGGGCTGGTCTCCGGCGCGGGCGAGCAGGTGCGCTACTCGCTGCGGGAGCCGCCCATCCCGTGGTTCGTCATCGGCTTCCTCGCGGTGGGCGTGCTGGGCACGGTGGGCGTGGTGCCCGCCGCCGCCAAGGCGTGGCTCTCCACCGCCAGCGTCTTCCTCATGGTGATGGCCATGGCGGCAATGGGGTTGGGCACCCACCTGCGCATGGTCCGCCGCGCGGGCATGCGGGTCGTCTACGCGGGCCTCGTTGGCTTCGCCGCCCTGGCGCTGTCCGCCTGGGGACTCATCCAGTTGCTGTCCATCCAGTAGTCCTCGAACTGATGCGGAGTCCGTCATGATGAATCGCGTCCTGCCGTTGCTCGTCATCGCGCTTGTCACCGCGCCCCTGGCCTCGCTCGCCGCGCCGCCGTCCCAGCCCGCGAAGCAGGAGGTGCCCGCTCGCCAGGGCAAGCTCGTCTTCGTGGCCACCACGGGCCTGGAGGACCTCGGCACCCTGTCCAGCTCCCTCCGGCACGTGAAGAACGCCAAGGAGTCGGGCTACCTCTCGGACGTGGTGTGGCTCACCTACGGCCGCGCGGTGGTGGCGCTGGACCCGACGGTGAAGGCCGTGCCGGCGGAGGTCCGCGAGGCGGCCCAGGCGGCGAAGGCCGCGGGCGTGCGGCTGGTGGCGTGCGCCTCCGCGCTGCGGAAGTTCGGCATCGACCCGAAGACGCTCCAGCCCCAGGCCGACGTGGTGGACGACGGCGTGGCGGAGCTGTCGCGCCTGGTGGCCGAGGGCTACCAGGTCATCCGTTACTAGCGAGTCGTGGCCACCCATGGAGCGCGCGACACACAGGACGCGGACCGTGCTGTCACTCTGCCTGCTGGCCCTGGCCGGCGTGGCGCGGCGGGGCCGGGCCGAGGAGGTGGTGGAGGAGGAGGCCGCGGAGACCGGGCCGCGGCTGGAGCTCAAGGAGGCGCTCCAGGTCCGAATCGACCAGGGGCTGGGCGCTCCGGGCGCCGCCGCCGTGAGCCTGCGACGTGGGCGGGTGGGGCTGCACCTGGCCGGGTCGCCGTGGGTGCGGGGCGGGCTGGAGGTGTCGTTCGACCGGCTCGTCCTCCTGCCCGGGCCGCTCCAGGGCCCGCCGCTGACCCTCCACGAGGCCAGCGCCACCTTCACCGTGCTGCCCCAGCGCGCCTGGTTGAGCGTGGGGCTGTTCCGTCCGCAGGTGGGCCGGGAGAGCCTCACCAGTGGCTTCGAGGTGGACTCGCTGGACAAGGCCATCACGCAAGGACCGCTGCGTGAACACCTCACCGGCACGGAGTCGGGGCGCGCGCCGGGGGTGGACGTGGGGGGCCTGCTCCAGGGGGAGGGCTGGAGCGTGCGTCATGACTCAGGCCTGGTGGTGTACCGCCCTGGGCCGGAGGGGGCGCGGCGACCGCCGCTGCTCGTGGCCCGCGCCGCGCTCACTCTGGGCGCGCCCGAGGCGGAGGCGTATTCCCTCAGCCTGCCCATGAATGACTTCGGCCTCCGGCCGGGCTTCACCCTGGCGCTGCAAGGGAGCACGGAGCCCGGGGGCGACGCGCGCTCCTGGGGCGTGGACGCGCTCCTGCGCCTGCGTCCGCTGGTGCTCTCCGCCGAGCTCCACCAGGTGGCCTCCCCCCAGGGACACGCGCTGCTCGCGCATCTCCGCGCGGGCTTCAACCTGCCAGGACCAGGGGCCACGGTGCTCGAGCCGTGGGCGCTGGTGGCGCGGGTCGCTGGCGGCGCGCTGGAGGACACCCCAGGCGGCGCGCGGCTGGATGCCGGGCTGAGCTGGTATCTCCAGCGGCAGACGCTTCGCGCCACGTTGGGAGGGAGCTGGCGGCCTCCCGGCCACGGCCCGTCCAGCGGTCAACTCGGCCTGTCGCTTCAGCACCGACGCTAGGTCTGGCGCGAGGTAACCTCCTGGCGCCATCCAGGAAGGCATCCTGGTGACCGGGCGTTCTTCCGATGAGGAGGCGATGGTCGGATGTCGACGCGAACCGATGAGCAGTTGATGGAGGCCGTGCGCGCTGGCGACGACAAGGCCCTGGACGAGGTCCTCGCCCGCCACGAGAAGCAGGTGTACCGCTTTGGCCTGCGCATGTGCGGCTCGGAGGAGGACGCCATGGAGGTCCTCCAGGAGACGCTGTTCTCCGCCTTCCGGGGCCTCCACGCGTTCCGAGGGGACGCGGCGCTGTCCACCTGGTTGTACCAGGTGGCCCGCACGCACTGCTTCCGCCTGCGCCGCCGCCGCGTCGGCGCGCCCGAGGACTTCCAGCCGCTCGACGCGCCGTCAGCCACCCACGTCGCGGCGGCGGAGGCGACGCCGGACATGCTCTCCCACGCGCGGCAGATGGGCGAGGTGTTGCAGGCGGCCATCCTCGCGCTGCCGGAGGCGCACCGCGAGGTGCTCATCCTCCGGGACGTGGAGGGGCTCACGGCCGAGGAGGCGGCCAGCGTGGTGGGCATCGAGGTGCGGGCGCTCAAGAGCCGGCTGCACCGCGCGCGGCTGCAGATGCGCGAGCACCTCGCCACCCTCCTGGGGGAGGGCGCCCACGGGCAGCGCGCGGGGTGTCCGGAGCTGGCGCAGGAGCTGTCGGAGTTCGCCGCGGAGGAGGTGGACCAGGCCGCCTGTGTGCGCCTGGAGGACCACCTGTCACGCTGCCCCCGCTGCAGCGAGGCGTGTGACGCGCTCAAGCGCACGGTGTCTCTGTGCCGGCGCATCCCCGGGGATGAGGTCCCCGCGCCCGTGCGCGCGGCGGTGCGGCAGGCGCTGTCACGCGCGCTGCCCTCCTGAGTCCGCTCCCCTGGAGGCCCTGGGGCGCGGTCTACGGGGCCGCGAGCGCCGAGTAGATTTCGAACCACGCCAGGTATGAGCGCCACGCCGGGTCGCGCAGCTCGACGAGGGAGCGTCGTGCCTTGCCCAGGCGCTGGGACACGTCGAAGGGCAACCCTCCGTCGCCCTTCACATCCAGTTGTGCCGCGAACCAGAGCACGTCCAGTTGCCCCGTATCGACGTCCGCGTGCGTGCGGGCAACCAGCGCGTCGGCATGCTTCAGCGCCTCGCCCAGCCACCGCGCTGCCTGGGCGGGGGCCTGCTGGTCCACGGCATTCTCCGCCAGCCGCAGCTCCGCCAGCGTCACGGAGCGGAGGTCCTCATCGCGGTCCAGTTGGTCGAACTGCGCAAGGTACAGCTTGCGCTGCGTTTCGAGCGCCCGCGCCGCGGCGTCCAGGCGTCCCAGCCGGGTCTCCGCGTTCGCGCGCAGGCCCGAGGCGATGAGGCGATACGAGCGCAGGACGTGCTCCGGCGTGGAGTGGGCCCACTTCAGCGCGCTCCGGACAGCGGGCGTCGCCAGGCCGCGCTCGACGTGCTCCAGGTCTTCCAAGGTCCGCTGTGGCTGGCCGGCACCCAGCGCCGCGGCACCCCGCGCCAATCGCACCACCATCCGGTTGCGCAGGCCCTCTTCGTCCTGGGGACTTGCTTCCACGAGCGGCAGCACCCGGTCATAGAGCGTCAGCGCCCGGTCGAAGCGGCCCGCGGCGAGGTGGTAGAGCGCGGCGCGGTCCAGGGCCAGAGGCAGGAACCTGGACAGCCGCTGCGTGGCCTCCACCATGGCCAGGGCCTTGTCCGCCGCCAGCGCCGCATCGGCTGCACGGTCGACGTGCAGCAGCGCATGGGCCCGCGCCATGGACACGGCCAGCCCCGCCCAGTTGTCCACATAGGGCAGCTGGTCCCGCTGCTCGAGGTACCCCAGGGCGATGTGGAAGTTGCCCACCTGCGTGTGCAGCAGCCCCAGCGCGCCGAGAATCATGGCCCGGTAGCGGACGTTGTTCCGCATCAGGTCCAAGGCCACCATGTAGTAGCGGTTGGCGCGCTCGGCGGCGGCGGGGTCGCGGTTGCGCAGGAAGTCCTCGTGATGGATGGCGCCCATGAGCGCCTGCACCACGCGCTGGTTCTTCAGCTCCGGCCACGCGGCGCGCAGCTCCCTCATGGCCGAGGTGACGGCCTGGGCGTGGGCATCCCCCTCCAGCTTGGAGAGCTGGCGCGCGGTGACGTAGGCCTTCACGAAGTGCGCGAGCGGCTTCGCCCTGTTCGGAGCGGTGGTGGTGACTTCCTTCTCCACCACGTCCGGACTCACGCCGGCTCGCAAGCGCAGGTTCATGGCTTCGACGGCGCTCTCCAGCGAGCCCGTCCGCTGCGTCACCAGGTCGAAGTCCTCACGCGCCCTGTCCTGGCGCTGCCGTGCCAGCCGCCGGTAGGCGCGGCCCATCAGGGCGCGGCGAAAGAGCCGCTCGGCGCGGCGGCGCTCTTCGCTCCCCGGTGGCGTGTCGTCGACGTAGACCATCGCCAGTGATTCCATGATGCCATCGGCGCCGAGCTCCGCCGACCGCTCCACGGCGTCCTGAACCAGGACCCTTCTGCGCAGCGGGTCCTGCTGCTGCCGGTAGAAGCCGAGCAGCGCCTCCCGCACGGCACGAGGTGGCCGGTCGCTTCGGAGCGCATTGATGTGGCGGCCCAGCTCCAGCGCGTACGCGTAGGCCGAACCCGCGGGCGCTGTCGTGAGGGCCTGCGCTATCGCCGCGTCCGCTTCGTCGTAGGGCCGTCCCCGGTACAGCGCGCGAACCGCGGCGCGCGCGAAGTCGAGCTGGTCGTCGGCCGGGAAGATGCGGTGCTCGGAGAGCCGCCGGCCCACTTCGACCAAGGGCTCCCGCTCATCGAGCTCGCGGTACAGCGCGTCCGCTCGCGCGTGGTAGGCCTCCAGCACCGCGCGCGGCGTGGTGTCGGCGATTTCGGCCGCCTCCAGCTCCTTCCGGGCCCGCGTGAAGTCCCCCGCGTCATCCGCCAGCTCGCTGCGCACCACCTGCTGGAAGACCGCGGCCGCGGGGCTGCGCGCGTTCGCGGGCTCCAGCGCGGCCATGCGCTGCTGCTCCGCGACACTCAGCTCCTCCACCATGCGGCCCCGCTCGCGCTCCTTCATGGCGCGCCGGTGGTCGATGAGGACGCGCAGCGGCTCCTCCAGGCCCGCGGTGGTGGGGTCGCTCACCGAGCCCAGGTGGCGGGCGTAGAACTCCGCCGCGCTGAAGTCCTCGAAGGCCAGGTGCAGCATGCTCATGCGCATCATCAGCAGGCGGCGGAGCCTGGGCCGTGTCTCGAGCAGCAGCCGGTGGCGATAGAGCAGCAGCTCATCGGCGCGGCGGCCCACCATCCGCAGCTCGGCGCTGAGCCGGCGCGCATCCCATGCACTGGGGACCTGGCCATCCAGCGGCAGTTGGTACACGTCCAGGGACTTCGAGCGTGAACAGGTCGCCGCCAGAGACGTGGCCGCGGGCGCCGGGTACTGGCAGTTCCAGGACTCGCTGGTGAGCTGGTCCGGATGGGCGGCGGCGGCGCGCTCGGCGGCGTCGTCACGCTCCGTCGCGAAGGGCACCCGGAACAGCACGCCGCTGTCGCTGGCATCAATGACGCCATCCGCGTTCGAGTCCGTGAAGAACTGCACCACGTACAGGTAGCGCCCATCCCGGGAGAACGCCGGCTGTCCCGTCTGCCCCGGGATGTCGAGCGGCAGCGGGACGGGCTTCGCGCCGGGAGCATCCAGGCGCAGCGCCTCCAGGTGGGGCGCGGCGCGCGCGGCGAAGCCGGGGCCTACCTGCCGCACGGAGCGCTCGATGGGGACGTAGACCAGCCAGCGCCCATCGGGAGAAACGGTCGGGCTGGTCAGGTTCCGCTCGAGCAGAGGCGTCACGCGCCACGTGCCACCCAGCTCGACTCGCGACAGGTGAAGGTCGCCCTGGATGGTGGCCCGGCTCACCAGCGCGATGTGCGAGGCGTCCATCCACTCCGCCTGGAGGGCGTTGGCGTCTCCTTCGAGGCACCCGCGCTCCTTCGCGGTGGGCAGCTCGCGCACGCACAGCTGGCCGCCGGCCTGGTTCCGGAACGAGATGTAGAGCAGGTGCTTCCCGTCGGGACTGATGCGCGGCCAGGTGACATCCGCGCCTTCGTCGAAGAGCCGGCGCTCGCGGCCGCGCTCCAGGTCCTGCGTGTAGATTTCGGTCGCGATGTTGCGGTTGGACGCGAAGAGCAACGTGTTGCCATCAGGCGCCAGCTGTCCCAGGAACTGGTCCCCCACGCCCACGGTGAGCCGGGTGGGCATGCGCACGCCGCCGTCGTCCTCATCGTCCTGAGCCCAGGCACTGCCCGCGAGAAGCACGGACAAGGCCACGCAGCACCGCAGCCAGCGCGTCAGCACTGCTTCTCTCCCCAGGTCCCATCCTCGGCCTCGACCCAGCCGCCGCAGACGACACCCTCCGCGTGCACCTTGTGCCAGTTGCGGCGCAGCGTCTCTTCCGGGACGTCGGGGCGGGCCGACCGCATCCACTTCCAAAGCTGCTTGCGTGAGCGGTTCACCCGCTCTACCAGGGCCACGTCATCGGCCGTCATGCGCCCGGCCTGGCAGCGGCGCCGGGTATTCGCCAGCAGCCCGTCCCGCCCCTCGCCCACGCAGTGGCGTCGGAGCAGGTCGTCAACGCGGTCCGCTGGCGTCCTGCCGATGTTCTCCACCAGCGGCGTGGGCTGGATGCCCAGCGCCTCCAGTTGATTGGGAGTGAATGGCACCGGCGTGGGGTTCATGCCCGCGCGAGCCAGCCGCTGCTCCACGTCGTTGAACGAGCCCGAGGCCTGTTCCTCGAGCGCCGTCGCGCGGTCGACCATGACAATCTCCGGCGCGCTGATGCACCCGGACGTGGCGAGGGCGGCCCACAGCAGCAACCCACGGTGTTTCATGGCGTCGTCTCCAGAAGCGTCATGGACTTGATGAGCTGGTCGACGATGGGGCCCATGGGGATGCCCCGGATTTCGTCGATGCTGAGCAGCTTCGCCAGGCCGCCCATGGTGATGCGCAGGCTGCCGAAGCCGTGGTTGAAGCTCACCCGCACGTGCTCCGGGTAGCCCAGCCGCAAGGCATAGCGAACCCGGTTGGTGGCGGGGTCGACATGGCGGGGGTCCTCGATGTCGAGCAGGTCCAGCAGGTGGCGGTTTCCAATGCGCAGAATCTCCGCGCGGCCATCGATGCTGCGGTCCTTCGCGGAGATGACCACCGCGGCGTTGCCGTCGAAGGGCTCACCTCGGGACGACTGGACGCCGGTGGCTCGCACGCGGGCCTCCAGGGTGGAGCGCTTGCCTTGCCAGTCCAGGAGCCACTGCCCGGTGATGCGCCCACCGCGCACCCCCATCTCCAACTGCGTCATGGAGACGACGTGCTGGTCGATGGACAGGTTCCCCGCCAGGGGCGCGACGGTGACGAACGGCGTGCTGATGCGCCTGGCGGACACGTACCCGCTGCGGGAGAGCAGGGGATGCTGGTCGGCGAAGCGAAGCATCGGGTACGGGTTCACGTCGATGTCGCTCAGCAGCCGCAGGTGTCCCTGGTTGAACTCGAGGTTCTCGGTGAGCGGGACGTTGCCGTCCATCCCTTCCACCTCGAACCCCTGCTCGGGCAGGCGCAGGTTCAAGTCCTGGAGGAGCAGGTTGGAGACGGTCCGGAAGACGACGAGGTCGGGCGAGCTCACGCGGAAGCCGACGGTGACCTTGCCGCTTCCCTCCAGGACTCCGGGCTGCGTGAGCCGGGCCATGTCCTGCGCCAGCTCGCCCCGGAGCCCCATGCGGCGCCGGTCCTCGCTGAGGTCGAGCCGCCCCCGGACCTTCAACTGGGTGCCGGTCCCCGCGTGGGTCAATTGGAGCTGGGGGACGTGGATGACGCCCGTGGCCTTGCGCCGCGCGGTGAACGTCGCCTCCAGGTCCTGGACCGGATAGGGCAGCGCCGGGTTCTGTTCGAGCGCGCGGAGCGTCAGGTGCTGCTTCAGCTCGATGTCGCCCGCTTCCAGCGCCTCGGTGAAGCTGGCGGTGGTGTCGCTGGTCAGCTCCGAGAAGGCCAGCCGCCGGTCGCTCATCCCGACGGTGAGCTTCTCCACGCGCAGGTCACTGTGGACGGTTCGCTTAAGACCGTCGACGCGAGACGCCAGCTCCCAACGCAGCGTGGGGACGTTGACGAACAGGGCGTCCTGTCGCCAGCGCAGGCCGCGCGCACGCACAGCCGCCGTTCCATCGAAGCTGGCGGTACGCGCCGGGTCCGGGGCAAGTCGCGGCGTGCCATCGGCTGAGACACCCGTGAGCACGCCGCGCAGCGTGCCATGCAGCTCGAGGCCTACCGCGAGCCGCCCGGCGTTCAGCTCCGGGGGCACCCGCGCCATGGCCAGCAAGGGCGCCAGGGTCTCCAGCGGCGGAATGTCGCCCTTCACGTCGATGCGAAGGGCGCGGGCCTTCCGGTCAAACGCCGCCGCGGCGTCCAGCATGACCTTGGGCCCTTCGTGGCTGGTGAGGCCCAACCGGAGCGCGGGCTCCCGGCGGTTGAGGTCCAGGGTCAGCGTCTGGTGCTGGAGCCCCAGGTCCTTCTCACCGGCCTTGAGCCCTTCGACGCGCAGGTCCACGTCGCCCTGGTGGCGCCAGACGTCACCCCGCGAGCGCACCACGACGGCGACGTTGCTGGCCGTCACGTCGTCCCATGCGGGCCGTTGCAGCTTCAGCTCCGTGCGGTGCTCCAGCCGTGGCGCGGAGGAGAAGAGCGCCTTCACGCTGCCCTGGGAGGCCAGGCTCACGCCCAGGCGCCGCCACGGGATGCGCGCCGCGACCGGGTCGGGAATGAAGGGGCGGGCGGCGGCGAGGTCCGGCGTCCGCGCGGCCAGGGTGTAGGCCACCGCGTCGGTGTCCTTGGTGGCATCCAGGGACACCTGCGCGTCGCCGACGTCGAGCACGATCCGCGCGCGGGCTCGGCTGAGCTGGGGCTCGTCGAGCCGCGGGAACGCGTCCGACGCCTCGAGCTTCACGCGCACGGGGCCCTGCAGCAGCGTGCGCCCATCCGGAGACGACACGTGGAGCGCCCCGACGGGCATGTCCGCGCTCAGCGCGAAGGGAGGCGCTGCCGCCAGCGGCGCGCTGAGCTGGAAGCCCAGCCGTTCGGCCTTCGCTCGGAGGTCGGGGGTTCGGAGGTCCAGGGACTCCACCAGGCCTGACAGGCTCGCGTCTCCGGCGACCTGGAGCGGGGATGAGGGCTCCGGGCGGAGCTGGTGTCCCTTCACTTCACCGTGGGCCTTCGGAATCCTCAGCGCGGTGGGGCCTCTCACGTCGAGCCCATCGACTCCGAACGTCAGCTGCGCGGAGAGCCCCTGCCGCGGATCGGGCGTCGCCACCAGGGTGACGCGCCCACCGCCGAGCGCCAGTTGGACTGGCTCCCCCGTCATCCGGAGCGCCGCGACGTCCACGTCCAGGCCCAGCCTTCCACGGGGCCCCAGTTGAGGCACCGCGCTCAGGGTGACGTCTTGTGCGTCCAGCTTCACGTGGCCGCGCACGAGCGTGAACGGACGCCATTCGGAGGGGAGCGCCGCCAGCAGCTTCCCAAGCTCGACGTCCACCCGGGCGCGTGTCACGACCGGGGGCTCGCCCGCGGCATCCGGGAGCACGGCCTGCGCCCGGAGCTCCGCGCTGTCCGTCAGGTGGGTTCGCTCCAGCTCCACGGCGATGTGGCGCTGCTCGACCTCGAACCGCGCGGCCACCGCGCCGTGAAGCAGCGAGCGGAGCGAGAAGCGTGGGTCGAAGGTCTGCCGGGTGACATCGAGGTCCACCTGCGCGCGAGCGGCCGACGCGCCGGCCTCCATTGAAAGGGCGAACGCCAGCTCCGCGAGGGCCGGGGGCGTGGCGAAGCCTTCGTGGCGCAGCTCCAGCGGCAGCGGGGCGCCCGCCTGGCCCAGGTTCGCGAAGACCTTCCATTCCCCGTCGTGCTGCTTCGCTTCGACCCGTGCCGCCAGCCCACGCAGGGACCACCGCTCGGCGACCTCGCCACGCTGGACGCGGACGTAGCTCAGCGACACGCCCGACACGTCGACGTGCCCGACGGGAAGCGGCGTTCGCAGGAGGTCCGCGACCTGCTGGGAGGCCCCCACCGGCGGCGCTTCAACGGGCGGCGGCGCTGGGGCTTCAGGCTCCGTCAGCTTCGAGAGGGAGGTGGCGCCTGACTCGTCAGCGACCAGGGTGAGCGCCACGTCCCTCGCCACCACCCGCTCAATCCGGAGGGGGCCCGTCACCAGCGCACCGGGCGACCAGTGCGCCTCCAAGGTGCCGACGCGCAGCAGGTCGGGCGCGGCGCCGTGGAACGGAGCGGGGGTCCGGACCACCAGGCCTTCCAGCTTCAACCCCGAGAGCAGCTCGACCTGGGCGACCTGGTAGTCCACCTGGAGCCCGGTGGCCGCCTCCACCTCGGAGACAAGGGGCTGCTTCAGCCAGGGGCTGTCGAGGTTGCGCGACACCACCACGGCAGCGACCAGCGCCAGCGCGGGGAGCACGACCAGGATGGTGAAAACCACGCCCGCGATGACTCGGGCCCACCGCCGGCGAGGCCGTTCAGCTGTGGTGGAATCCATGGGGCTCGGTTGACGCGAGCGGCCATCATGGTCGGGGGCCTGTACGAAGTCGAGGAGACGTTGCGGGCAGGCGCGGGGCGGTTGCTCGGACGGTATGAGGACGGCCGCCAGGCGCCCTGGCGGCCGATGACCGGCTCAGGGCGCCTGCGTCAGCTCCCGAAGCGCGCGCCGGTTGAGCTTGCCGTTCGGAGTCCGTGGCAGCTCGGGCAGGACGCGGACCTCGTCCACAATCATGTAGCGAGGCAGCCGCTCCGCGCAGTGCTTCTTCACCTTGAGCAGCGAAGGGGGCTTGCTGGCGCCGCTGACCACGAAGGCCACCAGCCGCGCTTCCAGGCCGGAGCCGGTGGCAATCACGCCTGCTTCGCGGATGTCCGGGTGCGTGAGCAGCGCCGCTTCGATTTCGCCCGCTTCGATGCGGCGCCCGCGCACCTTCAGCATGTTGTCGCGTCTGCCCAGGTATTCGAACGTGCCGTCCGGCAGCTCGCGGCAGCGGTCTCCCGTGGCATACGGCCCGCTCCCGTGGCGAGGCTGGCCCCAGTAGCCCAGCATCACCGTGGGGCCTTCCACCATCAGCTCGCCCACGCCGTCGCCTTCCTCCCGTGCCTCCTCCGAGTCCGGCGGCGGCCGGGCCAGCCACACGCGGTTGCCGCAGCTCGCGCGGCCGATGGGCACCGGCTCGGTGCGGTGAGGTGAGACGTCCGTCACCTCATGGAAGGTGCAGACGTTGGTCTCCGTGGGGCCATAGAGGTTGAAGAACCGCGCGTGCCCCAGGTGCTCCCGGAGCGGGCGCAGGTGCCGGATGGGAAAGGGCTCGCCCGCGAAGAGCACGGCGCGGAAGGGCAGCGGGCCATGCTTCAGCAGCCCCCCTTCCTGCATCATCAGCATCAGCGCCGAAGGGACCGAGTACCAGCAGGTGAACCGCTCGCGGAGGACCAGCTCCACCAGCTTCTCCGGCGCGAAGGCCAGCGCCTCCGGGATGAGCGTGACGGACGCGCCGCCCCGGAAGGCCGCGTACAGGTCCAGCACCGAGAGGTCGAAGAAGAACGGCGCGTGGTTGCTGAAGCGGTCCTCCGGCGTGGTGCCGAGCAGCTCGTGGCACCACTCGATGAAGGCCATCGCGTTGCGCTGGCTGATGCACACGCCCTTGGGCGCTCCCGTGGAGCCCGACGTATAGAGGATGTACGCCAGGTCGTCGTCACCCGCGCCATGCGGCGGCAGCGGCGCGGAGGAGAAGCCGCTCAGCCGGTTCCAGCAGATCTCCGGCCCCTTGTCGTCCACCAGCAGGTAGCGCATCCGGCTCACGCCCGCGTTGTGGAGCTCGGCCGCGCGCGTGGTGGTGGTCACCATCACGTCGATGCCGCAGTCGTCGAGGATGAGCCGCGTCCGCACCGCCGGGTTCAGCGGGTCCATGGGGACGTAGGCGGCGCCCAGCCGGGCGATGCCCTGCATCGCGGCGACGGCGCGCACGGACTTCTCCGTCCAAAGCCCCACGCGGTCTCCCCGCTTCACGCCCAGCTCCTGGAGCGCGCGGGCGACGCGGTTGGCGTGCGCGTCCAACTGGCCGTAGGTGAGGGTCCCGTCGGGACCCTTGATGGCGATGGACTCGGGAGCCTTCGCCGCTGCACGGATGACGATTTGGTCGAGTGTCATAGGCCGAGCTGGTTGGCGATGATGTCGCGTTGGATTTCGGAGGTACCGGAGAAGATGGCGCTGGGGATGGCGTCACGCAGCACGCGCTCGATGCCCGTTTCAGCCACGTAGCCCATGCCGCCGTGAATCTGGATGGCGTCCAGGCCGCTCTGGATGGCGGCCTCGCTGATGGCCAGCTTCGCCAGGGACACCTCCATGACGGCGTCCTGGCCCTGGTCCATCTTCCAGCAGGCCTGGTACAGCAGCAGCCGGGACGCCTCCATCCGCTGCTTCATGTCCGCCAGCTTGTGGGAGATGGCCTGGTTCTTCCCCAGGGCCTTCTTGAACTGCTTGCGGGTCCGGGCGAAGTCCGCCGTCTGTTCGAGCACCCGCTCCATGACACCCACGTAGGCGGCGAAGAGGCACGCGCGCTCCCACTGCATGGAGCGCTTGAACATCGCCGCGCCCTGGCCCTCCGCACCCAGCCGCGCGGACTCCGGGACGCGGCACCCCTCCAGGTAGATGGGGGCGATGGGCGACGTGGACAGCCCCATCTTCTCGAAGGCGCGCCCGACGGAGAGCCCCGGCGTGTCCTTCTCGACGAGGAAGGCGCTCAGGCCCATGTACCCGTGGGCCGGCTGCGTGGCGGCGTAGACGAGGAAGACGTCCGCGGACGGGCCATTGGTGACGTAGCTCTTGCCACCGTCGAGCACGTAGCCGTCGCCGTCCCGCACCGCCCGCGTCTTCAGGGCGAACACATCCGAGCCCGCCTCCGGTTCGGAGATGGCGTTGGCGCCCACCCACTCCCCCGAGCACAGGCGGGGCAGGTACCGGGCCTTCTGCGCGTCATCCCCGCTCTCCAGGATGGGCATCACGCAGGCGAAGAGGTGCGCACCCACGGAGAACACCAGCCCGGTGTCCACGCAGCCGCGCCCCAGCGCTTCCATCACCCGCGCCGTGGTCAGCGTGTCCAGCCCCAGCCCGCCATGCGCCGAGGGCACGGGGAGCCCCAGGAAACCGAACTCGCCACAGCGCTGCCACAACTCGCGTGGCAGGACTTCCTTGGAGGGCCTGGTGGCCTCGGGCAACTGCGCTCGCGCGAAGGCGAGGGCACGGTCATAGAGCTCCACCTGCTCGTGAGTCCAACTGAAGTCCATGTTTTCCTGACGTTCCAACGGGTGACAGCAACGAGGGAGCGCGCTTCGAACGCCTTGCGCTCGCGCTGCATGGCCCTCGGAGGTGGATGGTGAGACGTATGAGGAGTCAGGCGAAGTCTCGCGTGCGCGGGAACGAGCCGTCAAGAACCTCCGGGATGGTTGTCGGCAAGTGTGTCTTTTGAGGTGATGCTGGATGGGATTGAAGCGCGGGGCCCGGCAATTCCTATCTACTGGGTCTGGCCCGAGGTGGACTCAGTGAGTTACAAATGGGCCAGGACGCGGTTTTCCGCCGCCGCGGAGGACCGGGGCTCGGAGGCCCGCCGAGCGCGCCTGATCCACCCTTCCAGACCCTGTATTCCGTTTCGTCTCACTACCCATTGCACTGGGTGCGGTGTCACTCATTCCCGCCGCGAGCGCGCGCGTCAGCGCTTCTCAGCCTATGGCCGTGGTAAAATTCTACACGCGGCTGACCTGGCCGGACTGGCTGAACGCTCCACTCAGACCTGGGTATGGGACAACCTGGTCGGTGATTGACTGGTTTGCCCGTGAGCAGTTTGCTTCGGGCATGGAACGTTGCGTCGTTTTGGATTTGCCTGGATTGAGCGCGAGGTATGTCGGCCCCTCGACGCCAAACATGCAGGCATTCGTGGAGCGGGGGCGCATGGTGCCGCTCCAGCCCGTCCTGCCGGCGCTGAACTGCACCATGCAGGCGACGTTCCTGACCGGAAGATACCCCAGCGAGCACGGAATCGTCGGAGATGGGTGGCTCCACCGGGAGCTGGGAGAGGTCCGCTTCTGGCCCCAGTCCGACGGGCTCGTGCAGACGCCGCAGCTCTGGGATGCCGCCCGCGCGCTCGACCCCAGGTTCACCTGCGCCCGCGTGTGCTGGTTCATGAACATGTATTCGAAGGCGGACTACGCCATCACACCGCAGCCGTCCTTCACCGCGGACGGGCGGGTGCTGCCTGACGTGTTCACGGAGCCGCTCCACCTGCGCAACCCGCTGGTCGAGGCGCTGGGAAACTTCCCCGCGTATGACTACTGGGGGCCCCGCTACAGCATCCGCTCCTCGGAGTGGATCGCCGACGTCGCCATGTGGCTGGAGCGGCGGCACAGCCCCACGCTCTCGCTCGTCTTCCTGCCGCACCTGGACTACACGCCGCACACGTTCGGACCGGACGCGAAGGAGATCCACCAGAGCCTCCGGGAGATCGACGACGTCGTCGGGAAGCTGATTGGCTTCTACGAGTCGCGCGGCGTGCGCGTCATCATCCTCTCGGAGTTCGGCGCGGTCCCCGTGTCCCGGGCCGTCCACCTGAACCGCCTCTTCCGCCGCCGAGGGTGGCTGGCGATTCGGGAAGAGGGCGGCCGTGACGTCGTCTATCCCAGCGGCAGCGAGGCGTTCGCCGTCGCGGACATGCAGATCGCGCACATCTACGTCCGGAACCCGGCGCTGCTGGATGAGGTCAAGGCCCTGGTCGAGGCGGAGCCCGGCGTGGCCCAGGTGCTCGATGCCGAGGGCAAGCGCACCCACCACCTGGACCACCCACGCTCCGGCGAGCTGGTGGCCCTGGCCGAACCGGACGCCTGGTTCACGTACTTCTACTGGCTCGACGATGCGCGCGCGCCGGACTACGCGCGCACCGTCGATATCTACCGCAAGCCGGGCTACGACCCGCTGGAGATGTTCGTGGACCCGAAGCTGGGTCTGCGGGTGCTGGACCTGGGGGGCAGCGTCTTGAAGGAGAAGCTGGGCGTGCGCGCCCGGCTGGAGGTCGTCTCGATGGACGGCACTCTCCTCAAGGGGGCGCATGGCCTGCCCACCCGCCCGGAGAACGGGCCGGTGCTGATGACACGACAAGCAGAGCTGATCGAGGCAGAGACACTCCACGCCACGCAAGTCCACGACCTCATCCTGGCGCACCTGACCGGACAGCAGGCGGCGGCCTGAGGGCCTTCCGCGAGCAACCCGAGCGTTGACGCTGCAAGAGGCGGGACACGGCATGAATAAACTTCCTGGAAGCGCCATTGTCATTGGTGCCAGCATGGGTGGGCTCAGCGCCGCGCGCGTGCTGGCGGACCACTTCGAGCGCGTCACCGTCATTGAGCGGGACGTGCTCCACGACGGCCCGCGCCAGGGGGCGCCGCAGGCCCATCACATCCACGTCCTGCTGCGAAAGGGCGTGGACCTGCTGGAGCAGTACTTCCCCGGCCTCGTCGAGCAGATGAAGGCGGACGGCATCGAGCCCTTCGACTTCACCCAGGACCTGCGGTGGCTGCAGTTCGGTGACTGGATGCCGCGCTACCGCAGCGGCATCGTCCTGTACCCGCAGACGCGCTTCTCCCTGGAGCGCTACCTGAGAGAGCGGCTTCGCGCCTATCCCAACGTGGAGATCCTGGAGTCGACCGCCGTGCGGGCGCTGCTGGCCACGCCGGATGGGCGGCGGATCCTCGGCGTCCAGACGCATGACCGTCACGGGGACGGCGGCGCGGTGACGAACCGGCTCGCCAACATCGTCGTCGACGCGAGCGGGCGCGGTTCGCAGCTGGGCAAGTGGTTGTCGGAGTTGGGGTTCAGCCCGCCAGAGGAGAGCCGGCTGCCCATCAACCTCTGCTACGTGTCACGCCTCTTCGAGCAGCCCGAGAGCGCCAGGGACTGGCGGGGGCTGTGGATCACCCCGCTGCCGCCCGACGAGCCGCGCGGCGGAGCGATGCAGGGCGTGGAAGGCAAGCGCTGGATTGTGTCCTTGTTCGGCTACGAAGGACACCACCCGCCCCGCGACGAGGACGGGTTCCTGGAGTTCGCCCGGGGCCTCCGCGAGCCGGACATCTACGAAGCCATCAAGGACGCGAAGCCCGCCTCCGACGTCCAGGTGTACCGGGTGCCGGACGTGAAGTGGCGCCACTTCGAGCGCGTCCGGGACTTCCCCGCCGGGCTGCTCGTGCTGGGGGACGCGTGGTGCTACTTCGACCCCGTCTTCGGCCAGGGCATGTCGGTGGCGATGCTGGAGGCGAACCTCCTCAACGAGGCGCTGCACCAGCTCGACAGCCTGGAGGCGGTGACGCAGGCCTGGACGGCGTCCTACCTGCGCACGGGCGCGCAGTGGCTCCAGGGGCTCTGGTTCTTCGTGACGGCGGAGGCCATGCGGCATCCCCACGTCCCCGGCGAGCGGACGCGGCTCATCAAGCTGGCCCAGTGGTACGTGGAGGAGCTCTACGCGCTGAACCACGAGCACCCGGAGATCTACCAGGAGTTCCTCAAGCTGATGCACGTCCAGGCGGGGCCGGAGTTCCTCCTGCGCCCGGACATCGCCATGCGGCTCGCGAAGCGCGCCTGGCGGAAGCAGTCCGTGGAGGGTCCGGGCAACGGGGCGCTGTGGCCCGCCAGCCGGGTGGCGCTGGGTGCGCGCTACGTGGGGCGGGTGCTGGCCAACCTGGTGGCGCCTGGAGTGGTGGGCCCGCGGGATCGCATCTGCCACTTCGACACGGAAAAGCTGAGGAAGCTGGACAAGACGTTGGGGTGGTTCGTCCGCGATGCCCTGCGTGCCCAGGGGGTGCTGAGCGAGGCCGCCGAGGCGCGGCGGTTCCTGGAGTACTGGCTCCCGGTGCAGGGCCTGGGCGTCGCGAAGAGGGCGTTGATTGAGTTCTCCTACAACGTGGACGAGCCCGGCCTGGGCTTCATGCTCTACAGCGACAACGGGACTGTCACGCGGGCCTTCCGGGAGTACATGCGCCAGCTCGGCATCTCCAACGAGGGCGTCGAGCGGTCCGTGGCCATCTGCGAGACGTTCCGCTCATCGGACCTGGGCCTGGTGCGCGCGGAGTTCAAGCCCGGAGGCCCCACCCGGTATTCCATTGCCGCCAGCTGGCACTTCGACCCCATGCGCGGGCACTCCGGCTTCGATGAGGCGATGAGCCGCCTGCCGGAGCGCTTCCGGGCGGGGCCCTTCACGGAGCGGGTGAAGGGCCATGCTTCCTCGCTGCGGACCGAGTACTACCCGCTGTTCCTGGGACTGAGCTTCCTGGAGGACGGGACGCTCGAATCCAAGATGTACCTGGTGCGCTTCGACCACAAGCAGCCTCCGTTCCAGCCCGGCTCGGAGCTGTGGCGCTTCCTCCAGGACATGGGCGTGTCCGCCCCGGAGCTGGAGCGGGTCCGCCAGCTCAACGCGCTGCTCTGGGAGCACTCCGCGGACAAGATGACCCAGGTCGCCATCGAGACCTCCGAGTCCCAAGTCCAGCCCAAGCGCGTCAACCTCATCTACAGCGGGATCCAGACCTCCGCGGTTCTGGAAGCCATCTCCCGGTTCGGGTATCCAGAGTCCTCGAAGCAATCCGTCCGGGACTTCGAGCGGATGCTGCAGACCGACCGCGCGAAGTTCGTCGCGGTGCGGGTGGGCCCCGAAGGATTGAGCCCACGCCTCAAGCTGTACAAGCACGCCCTTTTCGATTTCTGCGATCTGTCCGTGGTGGAGGACGGAGGCCTGGGGCCGCGTGATGCCACGCCGGCCGCGGTAAAAGACGTTCAGGAAGTATGTCTTTATTGATTCTTGTTGGTTGAGAATGAAGTTCAAACAGGTGATGAGTCTGAGCGGCTTTCAGGCCGCCAGCGGAGCCGTGCCCTGATGTGGTGTGAACCCATTGCTGTGATTGGACTGGGGCTGCGTCTCCCCCTGTCGGACTGCCCACGTACGCTCTGGCAAATGCTCTGTGATGGGATTGATGCAACGGGAGACATCCCGTCCGGGCGCTGGCCATCGGCCTCGCTCTTCGACGCGGCGCCTGATCGCCCCGGGACGATTCGCAACCGCAAGGCCGGGCTGATTGACGGCGTGGAGCTGGCCGACCCCGCGGCGTTCCGGCTGTCGAAGCGGGAGCTGCGGCAGATGGACCCGCAGCACCGGCTCCTCTTCGAGTGCGCATGGCATGCGCTGGAGGACGCGGGCCTGCCCTTCGACGCCGTGCGAGGGAGCCGCACGGGCGTCTTCATGGGCGTCAACTTCAGCGACTTCCAGCGGATGCTGGCGCGGGACTGGGCCGCGCTGGATGGCTACTCCGTCCTGGGGACGACGGCGTCCTTCGCGGCCAACCGGCTCTCCTACGCGTTTGATTTCCGAGGGCCCAGCACCGTGTCGAGCGTGGGGTGCGCCTCCTCGACGGTGGCCCTTCATGAGGCCTGCCGCAGCCTGATGCTGGGCGAGGTGGAGATGGCCCTGGCCGGGGGCGTCGAGCTGATGTTGTCACCGGACAGCAGCATCATGCTGTCCCAGGCCGGCGTGTTCTCCGAGCGGGGGCAGTGCCGGACCCTGGATGCCCAGGCGGACGGCTACGTGCGCGGGGAGGGCGCTGGCGTCGTCGTCCTCAAGCCCCTGTCCAAGGTCGACCCCAGCGAGCGCGTGTACGCGGTGATTCGGGGCAGCGCCGTCAACCACAACGGCCGGAATGAGTGGATCATGGCGCCCAGCGCCTCGGCGCAGGCGGACGTCATCCGGCAGGCGTGTGCGCAGGGCGGGGTGGCTCCGGCGAGCATCGACTACATCGAGCTGCACGGCTCGGCGTTCCTCAAGGGCGACGCGGCCGAGGCGGAGGCCATCGGCGAGGCGCTTGGACCGCGGCGGAGGGTGCCTTGCAGGCTCGGCGCCATCAGCAACAACGTGGGTTACCTGGGTGCCGCGGCGGGCATCGCGCAGTTCATCAAGGTGTGCCTGTCACTGCACCACCGCACCTTGCCGCCGACGATTCACGTGGATGCGCCCAACCCGCTGGTGGCGTTCGACGCGCTCGGGCTGAGCATCCAGACGGAGCTGGAGCCCTGGGCCGCGCGGGAGCCTGGCGTGCCTCCGCGGGCGGGCATCGTGTCCACCTCCCTGGGCGGTGCCAACGGCTTCGTGGTCCTGGAGGCCGCTCCGGCGGCGGTGCTGGAGCGGACGCCGGCGCCGGTCCATTTCCTGGCGCTCTCGGCGCTCTCTCAGGATGCGCTCCGTCAGCGGGCGCTCCAGCTTCGGGACTTCCTCGCCGCGACGCCGGACTCGGTGGCGACGCTGGAGGACATCTGCTTCACCGCCGCGCTCAAGCGTCAGCACCACCGTCACCGGGCCGCAATAGTCGCGGGAGACCGGGCTGGGCTCGTGGCGCTCCTGGACTCGCTGGCGACGTCGAGCGGGACGACGCTGCTGGCGCAGGAGGGCGTGCCGCTGGACCAGGTGGAGGCCGGGCGTGTCTTCGTCGCGGATGGGTCCGTGCCGCCCGAGGCGTTTCCGGTGCGTGCGGGCCGCTGCGTGAGCCTGCCCGTCTACCCCTTCCAGCGTCAGCGCCTGTGGCCCGAGTGGCTTTCGCCCGATGAAGTCTGCCGCTCACCCAAGGACGCGCGGCCGGAGGCCTCCTCGCTGCTTCAGGCCGCTGCCGTCGCCGCCGGGGATGCTTCCCGCGTGCCCGATGTGCACGGAGAAGCCCAGATGCGGGCGTTCCTGCGTGGGCACCTCGCGGACGTGTTGGAGGTCGAGCCCGCGACGCTCGACGTGCAAGGGCGGACCTTCTTCGAACTGGGCCTGAACTCCATTGGAGCCACGTTGCTGAAGGAGCGTATCTCGCGGGAGCTCGAGCTCCCGCTGTCGACGACGCTCTTCTTCGAGCTGCCTCGGCTGGAGCCGCTGGCGAAGCGGCTGGTGTCCCTGCTGGAGGCGCGGCGTGGCCGCCTGCCGTCGGACTCGGGCGACGTGAGCACGCCCGAGCAGGAGGAGCAGGGCCTGATGGAGCGCATCGCCGGGCTGTCCGAGGACGAAGCGCGCGAGCAGATCGCCCGGACGTTGGCGGAACTCAGCCTAGAGGTCGCGTGATGAACCGGAAAGACGGATTCATGGCGGAGTTGTCGCCGCTCCAGCAGGCGCTGCTGACCATCGAGAAGCTGCAGAAGAAGCTGGCCGCGGCCTCGAATGGTGAGCGGGAGCCGATTGCCATCATCGGCATGGCCTGCCGCTTTCCGGGGGGCGCCACCAGCCCCGCGAGGTTCCGCGACCTGCTGTGGGGGGCGGGGGAGGCGCTGACGGAAACGCCCAGCGACCGGCGCGCGCTCCAGGGGGAGCTGGCCATGCGCCGCGCGGGCTTCGTTGACGAGGTGGACCGTTTCGACGCGGACTTCTTCCACATCTCCCGGCGTGAAGCCGAGGGGATGGACCCGCAGCAGCGCTTCTTCCTGGAGGTGAGCTGGGAGGCCCTGGAGGACGCGGGCCTTCCCCCGCACCAGCTCCTGGGGACGCGGACCGGTGTCTTCGCGGGCGTCCACGCGAAGGACTACGCGTTCATCACGGGGGGCGGGCTGGAGAAGGTGAGCGCCCACTACTCCACGGGTGTGGACGCCAGCTATGTGGCGGGCCGGCTGTCGTATCTCCTCGGGCTGGAAGGGCCGAGCATGGCGGTGGACACCGCGTGCTCGTCCTCGCTGTCCGCCGTGCACCTGGCGTGTCAGAGCCTGCGGACGGAGGAGTCGACGCTCGCCATCGCCGGTGGCGTGAAGCTCATCCTGGCGCCGCAGCTCAGCGTGTTCCTGTCCAAGGCGGGAGCCCTGTCCCCTAGCGGCCACTGCCGCACGTTCGACCGGGACGCGGACGGGATGGTGCAGGGAGAAGGCTGCGGCGTGGTCATCCTGAAGCGGCTGCGGGACGCCGTTCGGGATGGCGACCGCATCCTGGCGACCTTGCGCGGCACGGGCATGAACCACGACGGCGCGAGCGGTGGTCTCACGGTGCCGAACGTCGGGGCGCAGGAGGCGCTGTACCGGCGCGTGTTGCAGCGCGCGGGCATCGAGCCCGGACAGGTGGACTACCTGGAAGCGCACGGGACGGGGACTCGGCTGGGAGACCCCATCGAACTGGACGGCGTGTCGCGCGTCTACGGCGCGTCGCGGCCTTCGGAGCGCCCGCTGTGGATTGGCTCCGTCAAGCCGAACATCGGTCACACGGAGGCCGCGGCCGGCATCGCGGGGCTCATCAAGGCCGTCCTGGTGCTCCAGTCAGGCGAGGTGCCTCCCTCCATCAACTTCGAACACCCGACACCGGAATTCACATGGGAGGGCTCGGGGCTCGCGGTGCCTCGGGCGCGCACGCCCCTGGCGGCGAAGGACGGCCCGCATCGCGTCGCCGTGAGCTCGTTCGGGATGAGCGGTGTGAATGCGCATGCGCTCGTCGAGGCGTACGCGGAGGCCCCCCGTGCCGCCGTGGCGGCCGGGCCGTATGTGTTGCCCCTCTCCGCGCGCTCGGAGCCCGCGCTGCGCACGCTGGCGGCGTCGTGGCTCAAGTACGTGTCAGCGGCTGGCGCTGGGACGCACCTCCAGGATGCGTGCTTCACGGCGGGCGCTGGACGCTCACACCATGCGCATCGTGCGGTGCTCGTGGCGAGGACGCACGAGGCGCTTCGTGCGGGCCTTCACGCTGTCGCGGAGGGGCGGGATGCGCCGGGCGTCACCCGCGGTTCCCGCGAGGGCGAGCCTGTCTTCCTCTTCGGGGGCGCGGAGCCCGAGGCCGGCCGGTTGCTGCGTGAGCTGCTGGGCCGGGACCTCTTCCGGGTCCACGCGGAGCGAGTGGATGCGGTCGTCCAGCAGGTCGCGGGCTGGTCCGTCATCGAGCAGTCCGGCGAAGGACACCCGGTGGGCGTGCTCCTCGTGCTCCAGCTCGCGTTGGCGGAGCTCTGGCGCTCGTGTGGGCTGATTCCCGCTGTTGTTTCGGGTTCCGGCGTGGGCGCGCTCTCCGCGGGGGTGGTCGCGGGAGCACTCAGCGTGGAAGACGCCGTGCGGCTCGCCTTGCAGTTGGCTCCGGCGCAGCCCGTGCGGCCTCAGCCCGTGAAGTCCCCGTTCTTCTCCACCGTCGATGGCACCTGGGTCGAAGCGGGCGCCACGGTGCCGGCCGCGTACTGGGAGAGACAGCGCACCGCCGTGAGCGACCTGACGTCGTCCGTGGCGCAGCTGTGCGCGCGGAACGCGTCGGCTTTCATCCTGGTCTCTTGTGACGCCTCCGTGGGGGAGGTGCTGGAGGCCGCTGCACGAAGCCGTGGAAGCAGCGCCGCGGTCCTGCGCGCGAGCTTGCCCGGTGATGACGCCTGGATGGGTGTCCTGGGAGTCATCGCGGGGGGGTACTCCGCCGGAGGCTCCGTTCGCTTCGAGGGGCTCTACACCGGGGCGCGCAAGACGGTGGTTCCGACGTACCCGTGGCAGCGTGAGCGCTACTGGTGGGACGGAGAGGTGGCTCCTGCGCCGAGCAGCGTGCGGACCGTCCGGGATGTTTCCCCTCGGGACCTCTACTGCGAGCTCGCGTGGCATGCGCGCGCGGTGGGGCAGGGGCCCGTGGACGCGGAGGGGCGCTGGCTCATCGTGAGCATGCAGCCGGCTGCCGCGGAGGCGCTTCGGCAGGCCCTGTCCTCCGCCGGAGGCACGGTGCGCGTGGCCAGCGTGGGCTCCGAGCAGGCGCCGGTGCTGCGGGAGTGGCTGTCAGAGAGCCCGGCGCCTCGAGGAATCATCTACCTGGCGGGTTCGGAGCACCCTGAGTCACTGGAAGGGCTGCACACCTCGGTCCAGCGAGAGGTCCACGCGGCGGCGTCGCTCGTGCAGACCCTGGCGCGGCAGTCGGTGCCCACGCTGCCTCGGTTGTTCCTGGTCACCCAGGGCGCGCAAGTCGCTGGCGAAGCGGCTGGACCCACGGCGATTGCTGCCGCGCCACTGTGGGGCCTGGGGCGCGTCGTCGCCTACGAGCACCCGGAGCTTGCCTGCAAGCGCATCGACGTCGAGCTCGCGGACTTCGGCGCGCTGGTGACAGAGCTGGCGCGCAAGACTCCTGCTGCCGCTGACGATGACGAGGTCGTGCTGCGCGGCGAGCGGCGGCTGGTGCCCTCGCTCACGCAGACGCAAACGATTCCGGAAGGCGTGGGCGCGTTTCGTCCTCGGGGAGACCGCACGTACCTGATTACGGGTGGGCTGGGTGGAATCGGGCTGCGGCTCGCCTCCTGGTTGGTGGAGCGCGGCGCGCGGCACCTTGCCCTGTGTGGACGAAAGGGTGAGACCGATGAGGCCCGGCAGGCCCTGGCGCCGCTGCGCGCGGCGGGCGCGAAGGTGGAGACCTTCCGCGTCGATGTGAGCCGCCCGGAGTCGGTGGCGGAGTTGCTGGCTGCCGTCCGCGGAGGCGGGGCGCCGCTGGGCGGCATCTTCCACAGCGCGGGCGTGCTGGCGGACAGCTCGTTGTTGCAGTGGGAGCCCAAGGACTTCGAGACGGTCATGGGCCCCAAGGTCGACGGTGCCTGGAACCTCCATGCGTTGGCCACCGACGCCACCCTCGAGCACTTCGTCCTGTTCTCCTCGACGGCGTCGCTGATCGGCTCGCCGGGGCAGGCCAGCTACGCCGCGGCCAACGCGTTCCTCGATGCGCTGGCGCACTTCCGTCGCGCACGGGGCCTGCCCGCCATCAGCCTCAACTGGGGAAGCTGGGGCGAGGTCGGCATGGCCGTCGCGGACGCGCGGCGTGGGGACCGGCTGGCGGAGCGGGGCATGTCGCCCATGTCCGTGGAGGAGGCCCTGGCGGCCATGGCGTGGGTGCTCGCGGAGAACCGCGTCACCCGAGGCATCGCGCGCTTCGATGTGGCGCGATGGACCGCCAGCCATCCCTCCATCGTGGCGTCGTCTCTGTTCCGGCCCGCGTCTGCCACCGTTGACGTCCCTGACGTCGCGGAGGCGCCTCGCAAGCTGCGCGAGGTGTTGCTCGCGCTGGAAGGCTCCGCGCGCCGTGGCGTCCTGGAGGCGCGTCTCAAGGAGATGGTCAGCGAGGTCGGAAAGATTCCGACGGCGAAGCTCTCGTCCACGGACTCGTTCGACGCGCTGGGGTTCGACTCCATCATGGCGCTCGAGCTGCGGGACATGGTGTTGGGCGAGCTCGACGTGAGCATGCCGCTCAAGAGTTTCGTCGATGAACATTCCATCGAGCAGGTGACGGCGGAGCTTCTCGAAAAGCTCGCCGTGGCCAGCGTGCTCGGCGCTGCCTCCTCGGAGCGCAATGACTCGAAGCGGGTCCTGCTATGACATTGAATGAGCTTCTTCAGGCCCTGGCTGGGCACGGCATCAAGCTGTCGGTGGAGGGGGACCGCCTGGCGGTGGACTCGCCCACGGGCGAGATTCCGGGAGCGCTGCGCGAGCAGCTCGTGGCGAACAAGGCGGCGCTGCTGACCCTGCTGTCAGAGCAGCGCGTGCCCCAGGCGGAGACCCTGCCGCAAATCACGCCCCGGCCCGAGGAGCGGCATGAGCCGTTCCCGATGACGGAGATTCAGCAGGCCTACAGCGTGGGCCGGCAGGCCGAGCTCGAGATGAACGCGGCGATGCACGCGTACAACGAGATTGACTGCCACGCGCTCGACCTGGCCCGCTTCGAGGACGCCTGGAACCTGCTCATCGCCCGCCACGAGATGCTCCGGGTGGTGGCGCTCCCGGGCTTCCAGCAGCGCATCCTCCCGGACGTGCCGCGCTACGTCCTCCCCGTGGAGGACCTGCGTGGTCGCGAGCAGGAGGAGACAGAGGCTCGCTTCCAGGCCATCCGGGAGCGGCTGTCGCAGCAGGTGCTGGCGCTTGACCAGTGGCCGTTGTTCGAGCTTCGCGTGTGCCAGCTCGACGGAGGGCGTTCGCGCCTCTTCATGAGCATCGATGGGACCTTCATCGACGGCTACAGCTTCCAGATTCTCTACCGGGAGCTCGTCCACCTCTACAAACACCTGGGTGGGGCGCCCGCGCTTCCCGCGCTGGACCTGTCCTTCCGGGACTACGCGCTGGCGGTGCAGCATGCGCGCGGTGCTCGCTACGCGCGCTCGCTCGAATACTGGCGCTCCCGCCTCCCGAGTCTCCCGCCCGCGCCGGACCTTCCGCTCGACAAGGACCCGGCTTCGCTCCGGCGTCCTCGCTTCGGGCGCGTGTTCGAACGGCTGGGACCGGAGGTCTGGCAGCCGCTCAAGCAGCGAGCCCGTGCGCGCAAGCTGACGGAGCCGGAGCTGCTGCTGGCGGCGTACGCGGAGGTCATGGCGCGCTGGAGCCGCAGCCCTCGCTTCACGCTCAACGTCCCGCACTTCAACCGGCTGCCCCTGCATCCCCAGGTCAACGAGCTTGTCGGCACCTTCGCCAGCTTCACGTTGATTGAAGTGGACCACCGGCCGGAGCGGACCTTCACGGAGCGGGCCCTGGCCATCCGGGACCAGCTCTTCCTGGCGCTGGAGCACCGGGAGGTCAGCGGCGTGGAGCTGCTGCGCGAGCTGTTCCGGGCCCAGGGGCGCATCGCGGGCGCCATCATGCCCGTGGTGATGACGAGCTTCGCGTCTCACTCCAAGAGCAAGGACTCGCACTGGGTCGACTTCCTGGCGGAGGAGTTCGGCGAGCTCATCGAGGCGCTGACGCAGACGCCCCAGGTGTGGATTGACCTGCAGATTGTCTACCAGCGGGGCGGCGTCTTCCTGAACTGGGACGTGGCGGAGGAGCTGTTCCCGCCCGGAATGATTGAAGACATGTTCTCCAGCTTCTGCGCGCTGCTGCGGCGCCTGGCGGAGGACGACGCGGCGTGGGACCAGCAGGGGCTGGACACCCGTCCCGTCCGGCAGGTGGAGCTGCTGGCCCGCGTCAACGACACGGCGCGACCGCGGAGCGGGGAGTTGCTCCACACGGGCTTCTACCGCCACGCCGCCGCGCGCCCGGATGCCCTGGCGCTGGCCTCGTCGAGCGTGAGCCTGAGTTATGGCGAGCTCGCCCGGCGCTCCAGCCGACTTGGGCATGCGCTGCGCGAACGTGGCGCCGCGCCTGGCCGCATCGTCGCGATTGTGATGGAGAAGGGGTGGGAGCAGGTCGTGGCCGCGCTGGGCGTCCTTGGCTCGGGGGCGGCGTACCTGCCCATCGACGCGGGGCTGCCGCACGAGCGGCGCGTCTACATGATGCGCAACGGCGGGGCCGAGCTGGCGGTGACGCAGCCGAAGTTCGCCCAGGAGCCCTGGCCCGAAGGGGTGCAGGTGCTCGTCGTCACGCCGGACGCTTTCAGCGAGTACAGCGAGGCGCCGCTGGCGCCCGTGCAGAAGCCCGAGGACCTGGCGCACATCCTCTACACCTCCGGCTCCACCGGCCAGCCCAACGGGGCCATGCTCACCCACGCGGGGATGGTCAACGGCGTGGAGTGGACGAACCGGAAGTTCGGCGTCGGGCCGGATGACCGCGTCATCGCGCTCAGCGCGCTCCACCACGACTTCTCCGTCTACGACGTCTTCGGCACCCTGAGCGCGGGCGCGGCCCTGGTCATGCCGGACGCCTCGTCGCGCAGGGACCCCTCCCACTGGGCCGAGCTGATGTCCCGTCATGGCGTCTCCATCTGGAGCACCGTGCCGGCGATGATGGAGATGCTGCTGACGTACCTTGAAGGCAGCAGCGCCCGGCTGACCTGCCCGCTGCGCCTGGTGATGCTCGGCGGCGACTGGCTCCCCGTCACCATGCCCGCACGGCTGCGGGCGAAGTTCGGTGACGTGAAGCTGATGAGCGTCGGCGGGCCGACGGAGACGTCCCTGTGGAACATCTCCCACCCCGTCGTTGAAGCCGACGAGCGGCGCCGCAGCATCCCGTACGGCAAGCCCATCTCGAACACGAAGTACTACGTGCTGGACGAGCACCTGGACGAGCGCCCCATCTGGGTGCCCGGCGAGCTGTGCTGCGCGGGCGTGGGCGTGGCGCTGGGCTACGTGGGCGCGGGGGCGGGCTCGAAGAAGTTCACCGTGCATCCGCGGACGGGCGAGCGCCTCTACCGCACCGGCGACCTCGGCCGGTATCTGCCGGATGGCACCATCGAGTTCCTCGGCCGCGTCGACTTCCAGCTCTCCATCCGTGGACAGCGCATCGAGCCGGGTGAAATCGAGGCCGCGCTGCTCCAGGAGCCGAGCATCAGCGCGGCGGTGGTCGGGGCCGTCGGCGAGCACCACGAAAAGCGGCTGGTCGCCTACGTCGTCCCCTCCGACACGAAGCGGGGCGTGGACACCCGGCACGTCCGCGAGTTCCTGTCGCGCAAGCTGCCCGAGCACCTGGTCCCAGCGACCTATGTCGTGCTGGAGGCGCTGCCGCTGACCCGCAACGCCAAGGTGGACCGCAAGGCGCTGCCGCACCCCGACGACGTCGCGCGGCCCACGCAGCGCGAGGAGCGCAAGCCCGCCGCGGTCCGTCCCAGTCGCGAAGCTCAGGCGCTTCAGCAGTCCATCGCGAAGGCCGTGGCGGAGGTGCTGGGAGTTCCAGAGGTTCACCCGGACCGGAACTTCTTCGAGCTGGGCGCCAACTCGGTGCACCTCATCAAGCTCCACCTCGAGCTCAAGGAGAAGCTGGGGCTCGAGGTTCCCGTCACGGACCTGTTCGGCCGGCCCACCGTCAAGGTGCTCGCGGCCCGGCTCGCGGCGGCGGGAGGAGACGCGAAGCCCGAGGTGGCACTCGCGCCGCGCGAAGAGCCGCCGCGGACGGAGGATGCGCGGGACATCGCCATCATCGGCTTGAGCTGCCGCTTCCCTGGGGCGTCGACGCCCGAGCAGTTCTGGCAGAACCTGATGCAGGGCGTGGAGTCGGTGGGCACCTTCACCGATGACGAGCTGCTGGCCGCGGGGGTCAGTCCGGAGGCGTTCCGGAACCCCGGGTACGTCCGCGCGTCAGCGGTGATGGAGGGCTTCGACACCTTCGACGCGGAGTTCTTCTCGCTGACGCCTCGCGAGGCGCGCGCGTTGGATCCGCAGCAGCGGGTGTTCCTGGAGTGCGCCTGGGAGGCGCTGGAGCACGCGGGCTATCCGCCGTCGGAGCGCAACGGGCTCGTGGGCGTGTATGCCGGGAAGAGCGTCAGCCACTACCGCTATCCCTACCCGGACCTGACGCGGCCCATCGGCTTCTTCCAGGACCTGATGGCGCAGGACAAGGACTTCCTGGCCACGCAGGTGTCCTACAAGTTGGACCTGCGCGGGCCCAGCATCAACGTCCAGACGGCGTGCTCCACGTCCCTGGTCGCGGTGTCCGCGGCGTGCGCGGCGCTGAATGAGGGCAGCTGCGACCTGGCGCTCGCGGGCGGCGTGGCCATCAAGGTCCCCCACCGCGTGGGCTACCTGTACGAGGAAGGCAGCGTCTTCTCGCGCGACGGCCACTGCCGTCCCTTCGACGCCGGGGCCAACGGAACCATCCCGGGGAGCGGCGCCGGCATCGTGGTCCTCAAGCGCCTGAGTCAAGCAGTGGCGGATGGGGACCGGGTGCTCGCCGTCATCAAGGGCTCCGCCATCAACAACGACGGCCACCGCAAGGTGGGCTTCATGGCCCCCGGCGTCGAGGGCCAGACGGACGTGGTGCGCCGCGCGCATCAGCACGCGAAGGTGGACCCGCGGACCATCTCCTACGTCGAAGCCCATGGCACCGGAACGTCCATTGGCGACCCCATTGAAGTCTCCGCGCTGACGGAGGCGTTTGGGGGACAGGTTCAGGCGCAGTCGTGCGGCCTTGGCTCGGTGAAGGGCAACATCGGCCACCTCGACAGCGCGGCGGGCATCGCGGGGCTCATCAAGGTCGTGCTGGCGCTTCAGCACCGCACGTTGCCGCCCACGCTCCACTACCAGTCGCCCAACCCGCGGCTGGAGCTCCACAAGACGCCCTTCTACGTGGTGGACCAGGCCCGGCCGTGGACCGCGACGCAGGGTGTCCTGCGCGCGGGGCTCAGCTCCTTCGGCATCGGCGGCACCAACGCCCACATGGTCCTCGAAGAGGCGCCACCTCAGGCGACGCCAGCGCAGGACGCGCAGCGGCTGGACCGCTCGCGGCACCTCCTGGCGTTGTCCGCGCGGAGCCCGGAGGCGCTGCGGGAGCTCGCGGGCCGCTACCGGGCGGTGCTCGAGGCGCCGGACGCATCGCTCGCGGACGTGTGCTTCTCCGCGAACACCGGCCGTGCCGCCTTCGACCACCGGCTCGCGGTGGTGGGCGCGGACGCCGCGCAGGTGGTCGCCGTCCTGGGCGCGGCGGAGCGGAAGGAAGAGCACCCGGGGCTCGTGCGGGGAGAGGCCGACGCGAAGCAGGCGGTGAAGGTCGCGTTCTTGTTCTCCGGTCAGGGCTCGCAGTACGTCGGGGCAGCGCGCGAGCTGTACCAGACGCACCCGGGCTTCCGCCGGCGCATCGACGCGTTCGACGAGCTGCTCCGCGCGTACTGGGACCGCTCCCTGCTCTCCGTCCTCTACGCGGAGCCGGGGACGCCATCGCCCATCGATGAGCTCGACTACGCCCAGCCGGTGGTCTTCGTGCTGGAGTACGCGCTGGCCGAGCTGTGGATGTCGTGGGGCATCCAGCCGGACGTGTTGCTCGGACACAGCACGGGCGAGCTGGCCGCGGCCTGCATCGCGGGCGTGTTCAGCGTCGAGGATGGCCTGAAGCTGGCCGTCCACCGCGGCCGGTTGATTCAGCAGCTTCCGGAGGGCAGCAACATCGCGGTCGCCGCCGCGGAGCCGGAGCTGCGCCAGTTCCTCGCGGAGGGCGGTTGGGCCAGCTCCATCGCGGCCGTCAACGGGCCGGACAACGTCGTCATCTCCGGCATCCCCGCGGAGATTGTGGAGATTGGCCGGGCGCTGGACGCGAAGGGCTACAAGGTCAAGCGGCTGAACATCCCGCGCGCGGCGCACTCGGTGATGATGGAGGCCATCCTCCCGGAGTTCCGGGCCGTCGCCGCGACGCTGCGTTACGCGCTGCCGTCGATTCCCATGGTCTCCGGGATGACGGGCGAGCTCATCACCGACGGGCTCTGCACGCCGGACTACTGGTGCAGCCAGCTTCGCAACCCGGTGCAGTTCGGCCGGGGCGTGGAGGCGCTGTACCGCGACGGCATGCGCGTCTTCGTCGAGGTCGGCCCGAAGGCGACCCTGCTTGGCATGGCGGCGCGCTCGGTGCCCGAGGGCGCGGGGACCTGGCTGCCAAGCCTGCGCGTCGATGACGGGGGCTGGCGGCAGATGCTGGAGAGCCTGGCGGCGCTGTATGTGCGCGGCGCTCCGGTGGACTGGGCGGCGGTGGATGCCGGCTACCCACGCCGGAAGGTGGAAGTCCCCACCTATGCCTTCCAGCGTCAGCGCTACTGGGAGGAGGGCGCGGGTCTCCAGCGGCCCAATGGGCGAAGCGTGTCCCGCGCCGAGCACCCGCTGATTGGCGAGCGCGTGCCCCTGGCCGTCCTGGAGTCCGGTGAGCTGTTGTTCGAGGCGACGCTGGGGCCCGCCTCGCAGGCGTTCCTGGGCCAGCACCGCGTCTTCGGAACGCCCACGCTGCCCGCGACGGGCTACGTCGAGATGGCGCTGGCCGCCGGGGCCCGGTTGTTGGGCACGACCGCGCTGGAGCTGACGGACCTGGCCATCCTCAACGCGATGACCTTCCCGAAGGACGCCGAGCGGAAGGTGCAGTGCGCCGTGCGCCGCGACGGAGAGGGCAGGGCCGCTGTTCGCATCTTCAGCCGGACCGGTGAGGGCTCGGAGCGCGCGTGGAGCCTTCATGCGACGGGCACGCTCGCGGTGCTGGGGGATGGCGCACCGGCCACCGGGGCGCACGACCTCGACAGCGTGTTGAGGGACCTGCAGACCCCGCTCCCCGTCGAGGACTACTACCAGCGGGCACGGAGCGCGGGCGTCGACTTCGGGCCGGAGTTCCAGGGCATCACCGAGCTGCGCCGGGAAGGCGAGCAGGTCCTGGCGCGCATCGAGCGCCCGGCGGGCCTCGGGAGCGGCGGTGGCTACCTCGCGCATCCCGCGCTGATGGATGCCTGCCTCCAGGTGGTGGGCGGCGCCTATCCGGACATGGATGGCACCGAGCTGTACGTACCGGTGCACATCGAGCGGCTTCACGTCCTGGGCAGCATCGATGATGGCGTGTGGAGCCATGCCGTGGTTCGGCCGGTGGATGAAGCGGGGAAGCGGCTGCGTGCGGACGTTCGCATCTTCGGAAGAGATGGCGCGCTGCGGGCCTGGGTACTCGGCCTGGAGCTCCAGCGCACGAGCCAGGAGGCGCTGCGCGCCGCGCTCTCCACCTCGCTGGATGAGTGGCTCTACGAGCGGCAGTGGGAGCCCCTCGCCTTGGAGGGGACTCGTCCGGAGACGCGGGCGCCCGCTAGTAGCGCATGCCTGATTCTCTCGGAGCGCGATGGGATGGGGCAACAGCTCGCGCAGACGCTGACGCGCGATGGCCGCACCTGCTTTGTCGCCATCCGTGGCACGGAGCCGCGCCAGATTGATGAGACCACCTTCGAGGTCCCGGATGCGCCCGACGCGCTCGTGGAGGCCTTGCGAGGACTGCCGCTTCCGGCGTCCCTGTCGGACGTCATCCTGTTGTGGGGCTCCACCAGCCCGGAGGCGGAGTCGCTGGATGCGGAGGCGCTGGGGCAGGCCGCACGCGTGACGGGTGGTGGCGCGCTGGGGCTGCTCCAGTTCCTGCTGGACCGCGGGTACTCCGGCACGGTGTGGCTGGTGTCGCATGGCGCGCAGCCCGTGAAGCCGGGCGTCCCGTTGCCTGGGCTCGCGCAGTCGTTGCTGTGGGGCATGGCGCGGCCTCTGGCCATCGAGGCGTCGGAGCTGGATTGCCGGTGTGTCGACCTCGATGCCCACGGCGAACCAAGCGCACAGGTGGCGTTGCTCGCGCAGGAGCTCCGCCACCGCGCGGAGGTGGCGGAGGACCAGGTGGCCTACCGCGATGGCCGCTACGTCGCGCGACTCCGGAGGGTCGAGTCACGCAAACTGGTCGACGCGTCCGCGGAGCGCGTCGAAGGCTTCCGGGCGGACCGCAGCTATCTGGTGGCGGGTGGGCTCGGACGCCTGGGCCTGCTGACGGCGGAGTTGCTGGCGGGCCGGGGGGCACGCAACCTGGTGCTGACGGGCCGGAGCGCCCCGGGTCCACAGGCGGAGGAGCGTCTGGAGCACCTGCGTCAGCAGGGTGTCCGTGTCGAGTACCGGCAGGTCGACATCGCGGAGGCGGAGCCGCTGGCCGCGCTGCTGGACGAGGTGGCGCGGGACATGGCCCCGCTGAGCGGCGTGTTCCACTCGGCCGGCGTGCTGGATGACGGCGTGCTGCGGCAGCAGCGCTGGGAGCGTTTTGAGACCGTGCTTCGGCCGAAGCTGCGCGGTGCCTGGAACCTGCATCGTCTGACGGCTGGCCTGCCGTTGGACTTCTTCGTGCTGTTCTCCTCCGTCGCGTCGCTTGTCGGCTCGGCGGGACAGGCGAATCACTGCGCGGCGAACGCCTTCGAGGACGCGCTGGCGCACCACCGCCGTGCCATGGGCTTGCCTGCCCTGAGCATCAACTGGGGCATCTGGGCCGGTGACGCGGGCGCCCAGGTGTCGGTGAGCGAGGAGGCCCGGACGCCTGGCCTCGGCGTCATTCCGAAGACGCAGGGCCTGCGCGCGCTGGAGCTGCTCCTCACGTCGCGCGTTCCCCAGGTGGGCGTGGCCGCCATCGACTGGGCTGTCTTCGGAAGCGGCCGGTCCACGCCCTACGTCGCGGAGCTGCGCGAGCGGGCAGGGGGCGAGCGGCCGGTGGAGCGCGCGTCGTTCCTGGACACGCTCACGGCGGCGCCCATCGAGAAGCGCCGGCGGTTGTTGATGGACTACGTGCGCGAGCAAGTGGCGTGGATGCGCGGCGCGGGCTCCAGCGAGTCCATCGACCCGGCGCGTGGGTTCCATGAGCTGGGCATCGACTCGCTGGCGGCGCTCCAGCTCAAGAACCGGCTTCAGGGCGGGCTCGGCGTGTCGCTGCCGGCGACGCTCGTCTTCAACTACCCGACGGCGGAGAAGCTCGCGACGCAGCTCATGGACGCGTTCATCCCCCTGGAGTTCACGGAGGAAGCGGGCGTCACGTCGAAGGCAGACGCCCCGGTCGAGAGCCCACTGGAAGGGCTTGCTGAAGCGAACCTCGCGCACCTGCTCTCCGAGCAGCTGTCGAAGATGAACTAGGGACGGATTGATGTCAGCGCAAGGAAGCGACACGAGCTACGGCGAGCTGATGAAGCGCGCGCTCCTGAAGTTGCAGGAGGCGCAGTCGAAGCTCGATGCCCATGAGCAGGAGAAGCACGGGGCCATTGCCATTGTCGGCATCGGCTGCCGGTTCCCGGGGGGCGTCACCAGCCCTTCCGAATACTGGCGCCTGCTCTCCGACGGCGTGGACACCGTCACCGAGATTCCGTCCGACCGGTGGAACGCGGACAGCTTCTTCCACGCCGACCCGGACCATCCCGGCGGCATCTACACGCGCCAGGGGAGCTTCCTGCGGGACATCGACCAGTTCGAGCCGCGCTTCTTCGGCATCTCCCCGCGTGAGGCGGCGCGGATGGACCCGCAGCACCGGTTGTTGCTGGAGGTCGCGTGGGAGGCCGTGGAGCGCGCCGGCCGGAATCCAACGAGCCTGAGCGGGACGCGGACCGGCGTGTTCGTCGGGATGATGGGGCAGGACTACACGCAGATCGCCACCCAGTCCCCGGAGCTCATCGACGCCCACACCGGCGCGGGGAATGGCGCGAGCGTCGCCGCGGGACGCCTGTCGTATTCCTTCGGGCTCGAAGGGCCCAGCCTCACGGTTGATACCGCGTGCTCCTCGTCGTTGGTCGCGGTGCACCTGGCCATCCGCAGCCTGCGCCAGCGGGAGAGCGACTTCGCGCTGGCGGGCGGGGTGAACCTGGTCCTCTCTCCCATCGCGACGCTGATTGAGTCGCGCACGCACATGCTGTCGCCCGATGGCCGGTGCAAGACGTTCGATGCCTCGGCGAACGGCATCGGACGAGGGGAGGGCTGTGGGCTCGTCTTCCTGCGGCGCCTGTCGGACGCGCTCGCGGACGGGGACCCCATCGTCGCGGTGATTCGCGGCTCGGCGGTGAACCAGGATGGCCGGACCAGCGGGCTCACGGTGCCCAACGGGCTCGCCCAGCAGCGCGTCATCCGGGACGCCCTGCGGGACGGACAGGTGGAGCCCGCGAAGGTGGGCTACGTCGAGGCGCATGGGACGGGGACGTCGCTGGGTGACCCCATCGAGTTGGAGGCGCTCGCGTCCGTCTACTGCGCCAGGACGGGGCGACAGCAGCCGCTGATGGCCGGCTCGGTGAAGACGAACATGGGGCACCTCGAAGGTGCGTCCGGCATCGCGGGGTTGATCAAATCCGCGCTGTGCCTGGCGAACGAGGAGGTCCCGCCGCACCTCCACCTGCGCACGCCCACGCCGCATGTGGACTGGAAGCAGCTGTCCATCGAAGTGCCGACCGCGCGCCGCCAGTGGCAGGGAACGGATTCGCGCTTCGCGGCGGTGAGCTCGTTTGGCTTCTCGGGGACGAACGCGCACGTCGTCCTGGAGTCCGCGCCTCGGCCGAAGGCTCCGGCCCGGGAGGTGGAACGCCCGCGTCACGTCCTGGCGCTCTCCGCGCGCTCGAACGCCAGCCTTCGCAGGCTGGCCGGGTCCATGGCGGAGGAGCTGTCGCTGCGTCCCGCGGAAGGGCTCGCGGATGTCTGCCACACGGCGAACACCGGCCGCGGCGCCATGGAAGAGCGCGCGGCCTTCACGGGCTCGACCCCCGAGGAGCTGACGGAGTCGCTGCGCGCGTTCAGCCGTGGCGCGCCCACCGTCCCCGGAACCTGCGTGGAGGGCCGCCGCGACGGCGAGGCACCGCGCGTCGCGTTCCTCTTCACGGGCCAGGGCTCCCAGTACGTGGGCATGGGGCGGGAGCTGTTCGACACGCAGCCCGAGTTCCGCCGGGAGCTCCTGCGCTTCGAGGGCATCCTGAAGCCGCACCTGGAACGGCCGCTCACCGAGGTGCTCTTCCAGGACACGGAAGGGGCGCTGGACGAGACGCGCTACACCCAGCCCGCGCTGGTGGCGCTGGAGTTGGCGTTGGCGCACCTGCTGCGCGCGTGGGGCCTGCGCGCCGACGCGGTCCTGGGCCACAGCGTGGGCGAGTACGCGGCGGCCATGTTCGCGGGCGTCCTGGAGCCCGAGGCCGGCTTGCCCCTGGTGGCCGAGCGCGCGCGGCTGATGCAGGCGCTGCCCGAGCGCGGCGCGATGCTGGCCGTGTTCGCGGCGCCGGCGAGCGTGCTGCCATTCATCGCCGGGCATCCCCGGGTGACGGTGGCGGCCATCAATGGTCCGCGGAACACCGTCATCTCAGGGGACAGCACGGCCATCGGCGCCGTGGTCCAGGTGCTCGGGGAGGCGGGCATCGAGAGCCGGCGACTGAAGGTGTCACACGCGTTCCACTCCCCGCTGATGCAGCCCATGCTGGCGGAGTTCGAGCGGGCCGCGAGCCGCGCCTCCTTCCAGAAGCCGCGCCTTCCCCTCATCTCGAACCTCGACGGACGCGAGGCAGGCGAGGCCATCACCCAGCCGGCCTACTGGTCCCAGCATGTCCTCCAGCCCGTGCGCTTCGAGGAGGGCATCCGGACGCTCCTCCAGCGCGGGGTGCGGGTGTTCCTGGAGGTGGGTCCCAAGCCTTCGCTGTCCAACTTCGCGCGGGACGTGGTGGCGGGTGAAGAGGCGCTGTGGCTGGAGACGCTTCACCCGCGCCGCTCCGACTGGGCCGGCCTGCTCCGGGCGATGTCGGAGCTGTATGTGCGCGGCGCCAGGCCGGACTGGGAGCGCTTCGATGCGGGCTATGGGCGGACCCGCCGGGCGCTGCCGACCTATCCCTTCGAGCGGCAGCGCTACTGGCTGGATGTGCCCGCGCCGTGGACGCGCACGTCGCGCCGAGCCTCGACCCATCCGTTGCTGGGAACGCGTCTGGAATCCGCCGCCTTGAAGGAGGGGACGACCGTCTTCTCCAATGAGTTGTCGGCGGGAACCGTGCCTTTCGTGGCGGACCATCGGGTGTATGGCAAGGCGGTGGTGCCCGCCGCGGCCTACGTGGAGATGGTGGCCTCGGCGGCGGCGCAGGTGCTCGGAACGGAGTCGCTGCGGCTGGAGGACATCTCCCTGCTTCAACCGCTGGTGCTCCCCGAACAGCAGGCGCGAGTCGTCCAGACGTTGCTGGAGGACCAGGGCGAGGCGGGCCTCGCGTGCAAGGTGGTGAGCCGGGGGGATGAGCGCTCGGAGGACGGCGGCGGCGCGCGCGCGGCCTGGGTCACCCATGTGACGTGCCGGGTGTCGGCGCTGCGCGCCGTGGCTCCATCGGTGGAGCGGGAGGCGTGGGGCCGCGACTGCTCGACGCCTGTTTCCATCGATGAGCTCTCCGCCGTCTTCTCGCACCACGGGCTCGACTATGGGCCGTCCCTGCGCGTGCTGACGTCGCTGCATCGGGGGACTGGGGCCGCGCTGTCGTTGGGCCAGGTGGAGGACCGGAGCGGGTACTACCGCGTCCACCCGGCGCTGTTCGACGGCTGCTTGCGCACGGCGGCGGCGGTGTCGCGGCTCACGACGGAAGACGCGCTGCACCTCCCGGTGGCCTTGCAGACGCTCGACCTGTACCGGCCGCTGCCGGAGCGGGTCTGGACGTACGCGACGCAGCCTCCCCGGGAGGGCCAGGAGGGCTTCTCCGCGACGGACCTGACCCTGTGTGACGACGATGGCGCGGTGGTGGCCGTCGTGTCGGGGTTCTCGGTGCGCAAGGCCGAGCGCGACGTGTTGCTGCGCGGGCTCGACAACGACTTCCAGGACTGGCTGTACCGCCTCAACTGGGTGCCGCGTGACGTCACGGAGGAGGGCCGCTCCGCGAATCAACATTGGGCCGTCTTCACCAGCGAGGACGACTTCGCCTCGGAGCTGGTGCAGGTGCTGTCGCAGCGGGGCGAGCGCTGCACATTGGTTCGCAAGGGTGCGTCGTTCAGCAGCACGTCAGAGGGCTTCCGTATCAACCCCGCCGACCCGGAGGACCACGCACGGCTGGTCCAGACGTGGGCGGCTCAACCTCCGACGGGGCTGCTGTACCTCTGGGGGCTCGAAGCGGGGGCCCAGGCGGGTGACGCAGGCGCCTGGCTCGACGCGGCTCAGGAGTCGGGGTGCCTGGGCGCGCTGCGGCTGACGCAGGCCCTGGCGCATGGGCAGGGAGCGCCGCCCCGGCTGGTGCTGGTGACGCGGGGCACGCAAAGCCTGCCCACCGACACGCACGGCGCGCGCGTCGCGCAGGCGCCGCTGTGGGGCTTCGGACAGGCCGTGGCCACGGAGTTGCCCGAGCTGCGATGCCTCCGCATCGACCTGCCCGCGGAGCCCCGGTCCGAAGACCTGGGCACGTTCGTGCGGGCGCTCGCGCTGCCGGATGGGGAGTCCGGCGCGGCCATTCGTGGCGGCGGTCTCTACACCCCCCGGCTCGAGCGGGCCCGCTCACGGACAGTCGCCGCGAAGAAGGTGTCCGTCGTCGCGGAGGCCACCTACCTCGTCGCGGGAGGCCTGGGCGGACTTGGCCTGCGTGCCGCCACCTGGCTGGCGGCCCAGGGCGCGCGGCACCTGGTCCTGATGGGACGCAGCGCGCCGTCTCCCGAAGCTCGCGCCCAGCTCGATGCGCTCGAGGCTCAAGGCGTGCAGGTGCGGGTCGCGCGGGTGGACATCGCGTCGCATGACGCCATGGCGGACCTCTTCGCGAGCCTGCGCGGAGCCCCGCCGGTGCGCGGCATCATCCATTCGGCGGGCGTCCTCCGCGACGCAACGCTCGCGAATCAGACGTCCGAGCAGTTCCGGGAGGTGCTGGCCCCCAAGCTTCAGGGGGCGTGGAACCTCCACGCGCTCAGCCAGGGCATGGCGCTGGATTTCTTCGTCTGCTTCTCGTCGGCCGCATCACTCATCGGCTCACCGGGTCAGTCGAACTACGTCGCCGCGAATGCCTTCCTCGATGCGCTGGTCCACCTGCGCCACGCGGAGGGGCTGCCCGCGCTGACGCTCAACTGGGGCTCGTGGGCGGAGACGGGCATGGCGGCGCGGCTGGAGCGGGCGGCCTCCACGCGGCCGGGGGCGCAGGGCTTCGGCTCCATTCCCGTCCAGCAGGGCTTCAGCGTGCTGGAGCGGCTCATGGGGACCCCACAGGTCCAGTGGGGCGTCTTCCCCGTGGACTGGACGCGGCTGGCGGAGCAGCTGCCAGGGCTCGCGCGGCAGGCGCTCGTCCAGGGCTTGCTGGGGAGCGAGCCACAGCGGGTGCAAGCGCCGGCCTTCCGCGCGCAGTTGGACGCGGCGCCGACGAATCGCAAGCTGGAGCTGCTGCGTCAGCACGTCGCGGGCCAGGTGTCCGCGACGCTGGGCATGCCGGAGTCGGAGCGGCTGTCTGGCAACGAGCGCCTGTTCGAGCTGGGCGTCGATTCGCTGCTGGCCATCGAAATCAAGAACCGGCTCGCGAGCAGCCTCGGGCGAGGCCTGCGTTCGACGCTGATTTTCGACTTCCCCACCGTGAACGGGCTCGTCGCGCACCTGACCGAGGAGCTGGGGCTGGGGGCCGAGGTTCAGAAGAAGCAGGAAGCATCGCGGGAGGCGCAGGGCGCGCTCTCCGCGGAGATTCAAGGGCTGTCGGAGCAGGAGCTGACGTCCCTCATCGACCAGGAGCTGGAGAGCGCGCTCACCAGATGAGACCCTGATGGCGAAACTATCCTCACGCATTTCTGAATTGCCTGTCGTCAAGCTCGCGTACCTCGCGAGCCAGCTGCGCTCGAAGAAGGAGCTGCTGGCGGCCGAGCCCATCGCCGTGGTGGGCATGTCCTGCCGCTTCCCCGGCGGAGGTGACCTGCCAGAGACGTTCTGGGAGCTGCTCGCCGCGGGCCGCGACGCGACACGGGACGTGCCTGCCTCGCGCTGGGACGTCGACGCGTTCTACGACCCGACGCCCGGTGTCCCGGGGAAGATGTACACGCGCCGAGGCGCCTTCATCGACGGCGTCGACCTGTTCGACCCTGGCTTCTTCGGCATCACGCCGCGTGACGCCAAGGGCATGGACCCGCAGCAGCGCATGTTGCTGGAGGAGTGCTGGCGAGCCCTGGAGCGCGCCGGCATCCCGCCCGCCGGCCTCACCGGGAGCCGCACCGGCATCTTCCTGGGGCTGATGCACAACGACTACAACCTGCTGGGCATCGCCGAGGAGCTGGAGTTCCACTCGGCGTCGCTCAACTACCCGTCCGTCGCCGCGGGACGCATCTCCCACACGTTGGGCCTCCAGGGGCCCGCGGTCTCCGTGGACACGGCGTGCTCGTCGTCCGCCGTCGCCATCCACCTGGCCTGTCAGAGCCTCCGCAACGACGAGAGCGACCTCGCGCTCGCCGCGGGCGTGAACCTGAACCTCTCTCCCGTCACGGTGATGGTGGAGTGCCAGAACCGCATGCTGGCGCCGGACGGCCGCTGCAAGACGTTCGACGCCTCGGCGGACGGCTTCGGGCGCGGCGAGGGCTGCGGCGTCGTCGTCCTCAGGCGCCTGTCGGACGCGCTGGCCCAGGGTGATGCCATCCTCGGCGTCATCCGGGGCTCGGCGGTCACCCATGACGGCCGCAGCAGCGGGCTGATGGTGCCGAACGGGCGCTCGCAGGAGCGCGTCATCCGGGCGGCGCTGGACAGCTGTGGCGTGGAGCCGGAACAGGTGGGCTACATCGAGGCCCACGGCACGGGGACGCTGCTCGGTGACCCCATCGAGATGGAGGCGCTGCGGTCCGTCTTCGGGCGCAAGGGCGCTCGCGGTGAGCCGCTGTACGTCGGCTCGGTGAAGACGAACATCGGGCACCTGGAGGCCGCCGCCGGCATCGCGGGGCTCATCAAGGTCCTGCTCGCGTTGCAGAACGAGGCCATCCCCGCGCACCTGAACTTCGAGCGGCCCAATCCCAACATCCGCTGGGACGACCTGCCCGTCACCATCCCCACCGCCACCCGGCCCTGGCCGCGCGGTGACAAGCGCCGCATCGCCGGCGTCAGCAGCTTCGGCTTCAGCGGCACCAACGTGCACATGGTGGTGGAGGAGGCCCCCGTGCTGGCGCGCCCCCGCGTGGAGGCGGAGCGCCCGGCCCATGTGCTGACGCTGTCGGCGAAGAGTGAAGCCGCGCTCGAAGCGCTCATGGAAGCGCAGGAGCGCGCCTTGCCGGAGGACCCGGCGGTGCTGGGAGACTGGTGCTACACGGCGAACACGGGCCGCTCCCAGTTCGAGCACCGCGCCGCCGTCTCGGGTGCCACCGCCGCGGAGCTGCGCGCGAACCTGACGCGGCTGCGCGAAGAGAAGCTGCGCCCGGAGCGCGAACCCCTTCGCGGCACGGAGCGCCCCCGGCCCGTCTTCCTCTTCACGGGGCAGGGCGCGCTTCGTCCTGGCGTGGGCCGGGAGCTCTTCGAGACACAGCCGGTGTTCCGTGCCGCGGTGGAGCGGTGCTCGAAGGCGCTGGAGGGCCTGCTCGATTGCAGCCTCGAAGCGCTCCTCTTCGGTGAGTCTTCCGCGACGTTCCTGGAGGACACGCGCCATGCGCAGCCCGCGCTGGTGGCCCTGGAGTATGCGCTGGCGGAGCTGTGGGGGGCCTGGGGCGTCACGCCAGCGGCGCTCATCGGGCACAGCCTGGGGGAGTATGCCGCGGCTGCCGTCGCGGGGGTGTTCAGCATCGAGGAGGCGCTGCGCCTGGTCGTGACGCGCGCGCGGCTCATTGGCGAGCAGCTGGGCGCGGGCGCGATGCTGGCGGTCTCCGCTTCAGTCGACACGGTGAACCGGGCCATTGCGCCGCACGCCGGCACGGTCTCCCTGGCGGCGGTCAACGGCCCCGATGACGTGGTCATCTCCGGGACACCCGACGCCGTCACCGAGGTGGAGCAGGCCCTGACGCGCCAGGGCGTCCAGACGAAGCGCCTGCGGATGTCCTACGCGTTCCACTCCACGCAGATGGAGCCCGTGCTGAAGCCGTTCGCGGAGGCCTTCCGAGGACTCACGCTGGCGGCGCCGCGCATCCCGCTGGTGTCCACGCTGGAGGGTCGGCGTGTCGGCGACGAAATCACCCGGCCAGACTACTGGTGCCGTCAAATCCGAGAGCCCGTCGCCTTCGCCAAGGCCCTGGAGGCGTCGCGCGCGGAGGGGCACCGGACCTATCTGGAGCTGGGGCCCGCGCCCATCCTGGCTGGCATTGGCCGCAGGACCTTCCAGTCGGAAACGCTGTGCTGGCTTCCCAGCCTGCGTCCGTCCACTGGAGAGACGGCGCAGCTGCTCTCCAGCGTGGCGGAGCTGTACATGCGCGGCTTCGACGTGGATTGGGCCGCGTTCGATGCGCCGTTCGACCGGCGCCCGCGCTGCTTGCCGACGCATCCCTTCCAGCGTGAGCGCTACTGGCTGGACTTACGAAGCCCCGAGCATCACCGCGGTGAGGTGGCGCGTGACGACGCCGCGCGAGGCGAGGCGCACGCCCACGCCCTGCCGGGGACACCGCTGTCGCTCGCGGGCGCCAGGGAGTCACGGTTCGAGGCCCGGCTGAGCAGGCACGCGCCCGCCTTCATCGAGGAGCATCGCGTGCTGGGCAATCCGGTGCTACCGGCCGCCTGCTACGTCGAGATGGCGCTCGGCGCCGCGCACCACGCGACCTCGGGCGGGAGGCCCCTGGAGCTCACGGCCATCGAGCTGGAGCGGGCGTTGGTCTTCGCGGAGGGGCAGGCACAAAACGTCCAGACGGTCCTGACGCCCGAGGAGCAGGGCTCCCGCTTCGAAATCTACGGCCAGGGGACAGGGACGGCGGACCGGAGCTGGGCCCGGCTGGCGCAAGGTCGCATCACCGAAGGCCGCGCGCACCCGGAGAACGTGGCCCTGGAGTCGGGGCTGTTGCCGGCGTTCTCCCAACAGGGCTCCGTCAGCGCGCACTACGACATGATGGCGCGCGGCGGGTTGGAGTACGGCCCCTCGTTCCGAGGCATCGATGCGCTGCGGTTCGGTGGGGAGGGATGCCTCGCTCACGTGCGGCTGCCGGATGCGCTCGTCCTCGCTCTGGGGGACTATTGGCTGCATCCGTTGCTGCTCGACGCGTGCTTCCAGACGGCGGCGGCGGCGTTCACGGACGGCGGCGCGCAGGTGGCGGGAGACGGGCAGGGGCGCATTCCGGTCGCCATCGAGCGGCTGCGCTGGTTCAAGCGGCCCGGGAGCAGCATCTGGGTGCATGCCCGAACCGGGGCGCGCACCTCGCTCGCGGATGGACTGGTGAGCGCCGACCTCCGCATCCTGGACGAAGACGGCGCCGTCGTCGCCGAGGTGGAGGGCCTGCTGCTGAAGCAGGTCGACCGCCGCGCGTTCCAGGCCGCCTTCTCGGGCGCGACGCAGGAGCTCCTCTTCGAGCTGGCGTGGCGGGAGCAGTCCATGCCCACCGCGCGTGACCAGGTGGCTTCCCAGTCCGGGGCCTGGCTGTTGCTGGTGGACTCGGACCGCGTCGCGGACGAAGTCAGGGCGTTGGCGCGGCAACGTGGCTGGACCTGCGTGGTGGCCACGCCTGGCGCGTCCTACGAGCGCATCGACGCGACCCACCATCAGCTCAACCCGCATGACGCGGCCGGCTTCGACCGGCTGCTCCAGGACGTCTCCGCCACGGGCTCGGCTCCGGCGGCGGTGGCCTACCTGTGGGGGCTCGGTGAGTGTTCTCCCGAAGCCCTCTCCGGCGCGGTGACGGCGAGCACCGTGGGCGCGCTTCACCTCGTGAAAGCGATGGCGCGTGCCAGCTGGGCGCAGCCGCCCGCCCTGTGGATGGTGACGGAGCGCGCGGTGGCCGCCACGCCCACGGATGCGGTGGAGGGCTTTGCGCAGGCCGCGCTCTGGGGCTTTGGCCGCGCGGTGGCCATCGAGCACACGGAGCTCGCGTGCCGCATGGTGGACCTGGAGCCGGGCTCCGAGTCGCTGGAGCGGTTGTTCCACCTCATGGCGCAGCCGCCGCAGGAGAACGTCATGGCCCTGCGCGGCGGCCGGCTCCTGGGCGCGCGCCTCGTGCGCCCTGGCAAGCCACCTGAACGCGCTGCACCCGTGCGAATCCGCCCGGATGGCGTCTACCTCGTCACGGGAGGCCTGGGGGCGCTGGGGCTCGCGACGGCGGAGTGGCTGGTGGGGGCAGGGGCGCGGCATCTGCTGCTGGTGGGACGCAGCGAGCCCACGGACGCGGCGACCGCTCGGCTCGCGGCGCTGACCGCGCGGGGCGTCAACGTCACCGTCGCGCGCGCCGATGTCTCACGTCAGGAGGACGTGCGGCGACTGGTGGCGGGCGTGTCCGAGCGGGGCCAGCCCCTGCGAGGCCTCATCCACACGGCGGGCGTGCTGGAGGACGGCGTCATCCTGCACCAGGAGGCGGAGCGCTTCTCGCGCGTGTTCGCGCCCAAGGTGCAGGGCGCGTTGAACCTGCACCGCGCCACTGCGGGGATGCCGCTGGACCTCTTCGTCATGTACTCGTCCGCGGCCTCGCTGGTGGGCGTGGCGGGACAGTCCAACTACGTGGCGGCGAACAGTGTCCTCGATTCGCTGGCGCACCACCGCGTCCGCCAGGGGCTGCCAGCCCTCAGCATCAACTGGGGACGGTGGGCGGGCGCGGGCATGGCCGCCAGGAGCGCGGACCGGCCGGAGACGTCGGATGCCACCAGCCTCTCGCCCGAAGTGGCGCTGCAGGTCTTCGAACAACTGCTGGAGCAGGGGGCCGTGCAGGTGGGCGTGGTGCCCTTCAGCGTCTCCTCGCTGGAGGCGGGGCCTTCGCCCGGCCATGGCCCGTTGTTCTCCGAGCTGATGCTCCGTGAGCAGGCCCGGTCCGCGGCGGCTTCGCGGATGCACGAGCTGATGGAAGAGCTGAAGCGGGCGGACGCGGAGCGCCGGCGCGCGTTGCTGACGCGCTACGTGCAGAGCCGGCTGGGGCCCCTGCTGGGCTTCGCCCCGGACCACGAGGTCCTCCAGAAGAAGATCTCCCTGAACGAGATGGGGCTGGATTCGCTGCGCGCGGTCGAGCTGAAGAACCGCATTGGCCGCGAGCTGGGCGTGGACCTGCTCATGGCGCGTTTCATCGACGGCACCACGCTCGACGGGATTGTGGATGCGCTGAGCACCCAGCTCGAGCTCAAGGAGCTGCTCGCGCGTGCTCCCGCGGCAGAGGCCGCATCCGACATCGAGGAGTTGACGGTATGAACCTGGGGGAACTGCTCGCCGAGCTGAACCGGCGGGGCCTGGAAGTCCGGGTGGAAGGCGACGCGCTGCGGCTTCGCGGACCGAAGGGCGCCGCCAGCCCGGAGCTTCGACAGGCACTGGCGGAACACAAGCCCGAGCTGCTCGAGCTCCTGCGCGCCCATGACCAGGGCCAGGAGGAGGCGCCCATCGTCCCGGTTCAGCGCACCGGGCCCGCGCCGCTCTCCTATGGGCAGACGCGGCTGTGGTTCCTGGACCGCCTGGAGCCCGGGAGCACCGCCTACAACCTGATGCTGGCGCTGCAGGTCGACGGTCACCTCGACGTGGCCATCGTGAAGCGCTGCTTCACCGAGGTCATCCGCCGCCACGAGGTGCTGCGCACGCGTTATGCCGAGCACGCGGGCGTCCCGGTCCAGATTGTCGACCCGGAGCCCCGGTTCGACTTCCGCGTGCTCGACGAGCGCGAGGTGCTGGCCTCCGAACCCGCGGGCGTGAAGGCCTTCCTCCAGCGTGAGGGCAAGCGGCCCTTCGACCTGGCCACGGGCCCCGTGATGCGAGTGCTCGTGATTGAGCGCGGCGCCCAGGGGCAGTACCTCCAGCTCTGCCTGCACCACATCGCGGCGGACGTGTGGGCGCAGGCCATCCTCGTCCGCGACATCGTGGCGTTGTATGGCGCCTTCGCCAGCGGCCAACCCTCACCGTTGCCGCCCCTGACGCTCCAGTACTCCGACTTCGCCGTCTGGCAGCGGGAGTACCTCCAGGGCGAGGTTCGCCAGAAGCTGGTGGACTACTGGCGCAAGAAGCTGGAGGGGGCGCCGCCGCTGCTCGAGCTGCCCACGGACCATCCGCGCCCCAAGGTGCAGTCGGACCGAGGCGGCGAGGTCCGCTTCGAAGTGGGGCCCGCGCTCACCGCCGCCCTGAAGGCGCGGAGCCACGCGGCCCGCACCACGCCCTTCGTGGGGATGCTGAGCGCGTTCTTCGTGCTGCTGCACCGCCTCACGGGGCGCGAGGACCTGGTCCTGGGCGCGAACTCCATCAACCGGACGCGCACGGAGCTGGAGCCGCTGGTGGGCTTCTTCGTGGACAACCTGGTGATGCGGGTGGACCTCGGGGGCGGCCCGGGGTTCGCCACGGTGCTGGAGCGCGTGCGGGAGACGGTGCTCGGGGCCTTCGCGCACCAGGACCTGCCCTTTGACCTGCTCGTGGAGGAGCTGCGGCCCGCGCGCAGCCTGGGCTTCAACCCGCTGTTCCAGGTGGTGTTCGCCTGGGTCCGCGCTGCCGGTGAGGCCCAGGACGAGACGGGCATCCGGATGCGGCCGCTCGACTTCGAGGCGGAGGCGTCACGCTTCGACCTCAGCCTCTTCGTGGATGACCACGGCGACCGGCTGTCGGCGCGGATGGTGTTCAACCGCGACCTCTTCGAGCAGGGCACCGTCCAGCACTACGTGGACTGCTTCCAGGTGCTGCTCGAAGGGCTCATGGCTGAGCCCGAGCGGCCCGTGGGCGAGCTGCCCGTGCTCCCCGCGGACATCCGCGAGCGCGTGCTCCAGCAGTGGAACGACACGGGGACGCCGGAGGCGGAGGGCGCGTGCCTCCACGCGCTCATCGAAGCCCAGGCGCTGCGCACGCCGGATGCGGTGGCCGTCGTCGTGGACGACTGGGAGCTGACCTACGGCGAACTGGACCAGCTCAGCGACCGGGTCGCCGCGGCGCTCCAGGATTTGGACGTGGGGCCGGAGGTGGTGGTCGGCGTCCACCTGGACCGCTCGCCGGAGCTCATCGTGGGCCTGCTGGCGGTGATGAAGGCGGGGGGCGCGTTCCTCGCGCTCGACGCGGACGAGCCCGCGGACCGGCTCCGTCACATCGTCGCGGATGCCCGGCCCCGGGTGGTGATTTCCTCCGCGAAGCTGTCCGAGCGCCTGTGGGGCATGGGGGGCTTCGTCACGCTCCACGTGGACGAAGGCTACCGGGACATGCCCGCCGCGCCGGGACAGCAGCTCCGCCGCGACGTGCTCCCCGACCAGCTCGCCTACATCCTCTACACGTCGGGTTCGACGGGCCGGCCCAAGGGCACGGAGGTGACTCACCGGAGCATCGTCAACTACCTGCGCTGGAGCGTGGACGCCTACCGGCTGCGCGCAGGCACGGGGAGCCCGGTGATTGGCTCCGTCAGCTTCGACGGCACGCTGACGAGCCTCTTCGCGCCGCTGCTCGCGGGCCGCGCCCTGTTCCTCGTGCCGCGCGGCCATGAAATCGACCTGCTGACGTCCCGGGACTACCCCGAGCAGGGCTTCAGCTTCATCAAGATGACGCCGTCGCACCTGCGCGCCTTCAACGGCCTGGGGCGCACGCGCGAGGTGCTGGGCCGCACCCAGGCGGTGGTGCTGGGCGGGGAAGGGCTGCACGGCGTGGACCTGGCCGCGTGGCGGGAGCAGGGTCTCCCCACGCGCGTCATCAACGAGTACGGCCCCACCGAGGCCGCGGTGGCGTGCTGCTTCGACACGCTGCTGCCAGAGGGCGCGCCGCCTCCGGAGCGGGTGCCCATTGGCCGGCCCATTCCGCACATGCGGCTGTACATCCTGGACCGGTACCTCCAGCCGGTGCCCGTCGGCGTCCCCGGCGAGCTGTACATCGGCGGCGTCGGACTGGCCCGAGGCTACCTGCGCCGGCCGGACCTGACGGCGGAGCGCTTCATCCCCAATCCCTTCGACAGCGGCGCCGGGGGCTCGCGGCTCTACCGCACGGGGGACCACGCCCGGTACCTCTCCGACGGACGCATCGAATACCTGGGCCGCCAGGACGACCAGCTCAAGATTCGAGGTCACCGCGTCGAGTCGGGCGAGGTGGAGGCCGCGCTGGGCCGCCATCCCGACGTCGTCCAGGCCGCGGTGCTCCTGCAGCGGCTCCCAGGCGGGGCGCCGCGCCTGGTGGCCTACGTGCAGCCCCAGTCGATGGAGAACGAGGACTTGAGGGCCGAGCTGCGCAAGTCCCTGCGTGAGGTGCTGCCCGAATACATGATGCCGGAGGTCATCGCCGTCCTCCCGGAGCTGCCGCTGACGCCCAGCGGGAAGATTGACCGCAAGGCGCTCCCGCCCGTGGTGTCCGAGGCCCCGGTGGCCAGCGCGCTGGCCCGCACGGAGGCGCGGACCGAGACGGAGCGGCAGCTCCAGGCGCTGTTCGCCGAGCTGCTGGGGCTGAGCACCGTGGCGCCCACCGACAGCTTCTTCGAGCTGGGAGGCCACTCGCTCCTCGCCGTCACGCTCATCTCACGCATCTCCGCGAAGCTGGGCATCGAGGTGCCCCTCAACGAGGTGTTCGACCGGCCCACCGTGGAGGCCCTGGCGCACTGGGTTGATGAACACGCCAGCAAGGTCACCGCGCTGATTCGCCAGCTCCCTGCCTGTGTGGTGGCGCTGAAGCCCCTGGGGCACAAGCCGCCGTTGTTCCTCGCCCCGCCGTCCGCTGGCAGCCCGGCCGTCTACGTCACCCTGGCCCGCCACCTGGACGCGGAGCAGCCCGTGTTCGGCTTCCAGATGCCTGGCGTCATGGATGACCAACTGCCACCGGAGACCATCGAGGACACCGCCGCGCTGTACGTGGCGGCCCTGCGGCACGTCCAACCGCGCGGGCCCTACCGCATCGCGGGCTGGTCCTACGGCGGGCTCGTCGTCTGTGAGATGGCGCGGCAGCTCGAGGCGCTCGGGGAGCAGGTGGCGCTGCTCGGCTTGATTGACGGCGCGGCGCTGGACCGGCTGGCCGCGCACGACGGTACCCCGCAAGAGCTTCCCGCGGGCTCCCAGCTCATCAAGGTGCTGGGGGAGGCCCAGATGCCGCGGGACTACGCCAGCCTGAGATTGATAGGCGAATGGATGGGCATCAGCCTCCCCGAGGCCTGGGCAGACCTGCTTCGTCGGGATACAGATGGGCAGTATTCATACCTGTGGCGTTTCTTGCGAGACAGCACGCTGACGGCCCGGAATTTCCTGGCAACACGCCGCTCCGAGCAACTCTATACGTTCTCTTCGTACGGAGGCTCCGCCACACTCTTCAGGACGGGTCCGGTGACCATTGGCGGCGACCCGCTCGTCGACAGTGTGCGCAGGTTCGCGCTTGCGGGGACGGAAGTGATACCGGTGCCAGGCAATCACATGACGCTCATCATGGATGAGCGGAACGTGGTCGTGCTTGCAAATGAAATACAGAAATGTCTGGATAGGGTTTTGACGCTCCCGCCAATCGCAGAAGTGTCTCGGGCGGAGATGCCAGCAACGGGGCTGGCTGCGCAGCTCCCCATGGAGGTCATGTGATGCCGCACCGAGTCCTTGCAATGGATGGTACGTCTATTTCCGGTGGTGAGGGGTATGTCACCGCGGGCTTGCTCAAGTCGTTGAAGGAGACGCTGACCAGCCGCGGAGGCGGGCAGAGCCTGCTGAACGACGTGGAGCTGTTCTCCGGCACGTCCGCGGGCTCCTTCAACGCCGCGTTCTTCGCCACCTACGAGAACCCCGACGACGCCTTTCCCAAGATCCTCGACTTCTGGGGTGAGGTCGTCCAGATGAACCGCAAGGCGGTGTCGCTGGGGCGGACCGCCATGGCGCTGACGGGCAACGCCGCGCTGCTCGACTCCAGCTACATGCGCGACTTCTTCTGCAGCTACTTCGGCGCCACGCTGCGCCTGGGAGACCTGAAGCGGAAGGTGGCGCTGCCGTCCTTCCAGCTCGACGGCCACCGCAAGTCGCTGCGGACCTGGAAGGCCAAGGTCTTCCACAACACGGGGCCGGACAACGACACCGACCACAACGAGCTGGTGGTGGACGTGCTGATGCGCAGCGGTTCGCCTCCGCTCTCCTATCCCGTCTACCAGGGCATTCGGGAGCAGGGCAGCGGCTACGTCGACGGCGGCATCTACGCCAACAACCCGTCGCTGGTGGCGCTGGCGCAGATCATCAACAACATCACCCGCAAGAGCCGCGCGGAGAAGGTGGAGACGCTGGAGACGGAGCCGCCCGACCTGACGAACATCCTGCTGATGTCGGTGGGCAACGGCTGCATGTCCTCGTACCTCACGCCGCACTTCTGTCAGGGCGTGGCCAACTGGGGCTTCTCCAAGTGGCTGCTGGACTTCCACGACCCCATGGTGCTCGTGAAGATGATGCTGGAGGCCGGCTCGGACGCGGCGGACTACCAGTGCCGCATGATTCTGCGGAAGAAGTACTTCCGGCTGAATCCGGTGGTGGACCAGACGCTCTCCGCGGCGAACCTCAAGCAGGTGGAGTCCACCGTCCAGAGTCTGCTGAGCACCCAGTCCACCGTCTCGCAGCTCAACCGTGCGCAGACGTGGATCGGGAAGTCGGGCTGGGTGTCGGACGCGGCGAAGGCGGCCTAGCCCCAAAGGTGGATTGAGATGGCCAGGATCATTCTTGTCTCCGGTACAGGCGGCTCCGGGAAGACCACGGTGGCGGCGGCGACGGCGCTCGCGGCCTCCCGCCGGGGGCTCCGGACCCTCGTGCTCTCGTTCGACCAGTCCCACGGCCTCAGCGCCGCCATGGGCGTCGAGCGTCCGCTCTTCTCAGGGCCTCGGGGCGTGCCCGTGGGCGTCAACGACCACCTGTCCTTCCACGAGGTGGACGTTGGGGAAGAGCTCCGCCGGGGATGGAACGAGGGCCAGGGCGGACTGGCCGCGCTCGTGGATGGCGGGCTGGAGCGCGTGAATGCGGGGGAGGTGGCGATGACGGCCGAGGCGGCCCACGTCGTCATGCTCCTCCGGCTGGGCGAGTCCCTCCGCGAGCAGCAGCACGACCTCGTCATCGTGGATTGCCCGTCCACCCGCACGGCCCTCCAGTTGCTCAACACCGTGCCGGCGATGAGCTGGTACGCGCGCAAGCAGCAGGCGCCCGCGCAGCCGGGGCGCAGGGCACGCCTGCTGGCGGCGAGCCTCCACGGCGCGGACGCGAGCCTGGAGGTTCGCGACCGGCTGAACGCCGTGGACGCGCTGCTGCACGACCCGGAGGTGACGACCCTCCGGCTGGTGACCACCGCGGACACGGTGTCCGGGCAGGAGGCGCAGCGGGCGTACACGTACTTCAGCCTGCTGGGCCTCGCGGTGGACTGCGTTGTCATCAACCGGCTCGCACCGGAAGCCGCCGACGCCGGCTCCGACCGGGTCAAGGCGCAGCAGGCACAACTGGAGAAGCTCCAGGGCGCCTTTTCGTCGCTGCTGCTGTTGAAGGTCCCGCACCAGGCCACGGAGGTGGTGGGGGAGAAGCCGCTGGAGGTCTTCGCGGAGCAGCTCTACCAGGGCGAGGACCCCGTCCGTCTCACGGCCCCGCAGCCTGCCCTGGGCATCCGCAAGGACGCAGTGGATGCGTATTCGCTGGAGGTGCGGCTCCCCTTCGTGGCGAAGAGCGAGGTCGAGCTCTTCCGCCGCGGCGCGGAGTTCGTCATCCAGGTCGGGGCCGTCCGGCGCAACGTCGTGTTGCCTCGGATGATTGCACTCCTCCCGACGTCGGGCGCCCGCATGGAGGGTGACCGGCTCATCGTGAGTTTCCAAAAAGAAAGAGGTGTTTGATGTCCACGCAAGATGACCGTTATCCGCAGGGTTCCTTTGGCGCTTCACCGGAGTACGGCGCTCGGTTCGCCGAGCTCACCAACGCCCTGATTCCGGGCGGGCGAGGCCTGGTGCAGCAGCTCTTCCGCGCGAAGCAGGAGGCGCTCAAGGGCGTCGCGCACATCCTCGAAGCGCAGATTCATGAGCTGCAGCACATCGACGCCGCCATCGAGGACCAGGCGAAGCAGGCGCACACGGCTCCGGCGGCGGGCCAGCCGCACCGGTCCGGGGTGTCGTTTAACGACGTGCTCCAGAAGGCGGGGGACCTGATCCTCGCGAAGCGGCCGAAGGGGACGCCGGCCTCCGACGCGTGCGCCCGGCCCAGTGACCGCCGTGCGCCTCCGGCGAGCGTCACGAGCGAGGCTGCGACGGGCACCGCGTCCAGCCCCGCGCCGGAACCGCTGGAGAAGATTTCCATCAGCTAGTCGCAGCGAAAGGGGTGGGCAGTGTCTGATGAATCCATTCGAGTGAGGATGTCCAACGAGGAGAACGCTCTCTCGATGGAGTCGATGACGCCCTTGCAACGGGCGGCATTGGCCATCAAGACCCTCCGGGCGCGCGTGGATGGATTGGAGCGCGCGCGCTCGGAGCCCATCGCCGTCATTGGCATGGGGTGCAGGTTCCCCGGTGGCGCGAACGACCCGCGCGCCTATTGGGAGCTGCTGCGCGGCGGCGTCGACGCCGTGAGCATCGTCCCGCCGGACCGCTGGGACGTGGACGCGTACTACGCGGCGGACCCGGACGCGGGCTGGAAGATGGTGGTTCGTGAGGGTGGGTTCCTCAACCAACCCATCGCCGGCTTCGACAGTGAGTTCTTCGGATTGTCGCCGCGCGAGGCGAACTACGTCGACCCGCAGCAGCGCTTGATGCTGGAGGTGTCGTGGGAGGCCCTGGAGGACGCCGGAATCGCTCCGGGCTCCCTGGTGGGCAGCGACACGGGCGTCTATGTCGGCTTCCTGAGCAGTGACTACGGGCGCGTTCCCTTCAACGCGGTGCAGACGCGGGACCTGCCGTACATGGGGACCGGGAACGAGCTGAGCTTCTCCGCGGGCCGTGTGTCCTACGTGCTGGGCCTCCAGGGCCCGTCCATGGTGGTGGCGACCGCGTGCTCTTCCGCGCTGGTCTCCGCCCACCTGGCCTGCCAGGCGCTGCGGCAGGGGGAGTGCTCCCTGGCGCTCGCGGGCGGAGTGAATGTGATTCTCCGGCCGGACAACAACATCGTCCTGTCGAAGATGCGGGCGCTCGCGCCGGATGGGCGCTCGAAGACGTTCGATGCGTCCGCGAATGGCTACGGACGTGGCGAGGGCTGCGGCGTCCTGGTGCTCAAGCGGCTCTCGGATGCGCAGCGGGACAACGACCGCATCCTCGCTGTCATCCGTGGCTCCGCGGTGAATCACGACGGGCTCAGCGGCGGCCTGACGGTTCCCAACGGGCCCGCGCAGGAGAAGCTGCTGCGCAAGGCGCTGGAGTCGGCGAGCCTGGCCCCAGCGGACGTGAACTACATCGAGGCCCATGGCACGGGGACGCCGCTGGGCGACCCGATTGAGCTGCGGGCGCTGGACGCGGTGCTCCGGCACGGGCGCGGCGCGGACGCCCCGTTGCTCGTCGGCTCCGCGAAGACGAACCTCGGGCACTTGGAGTCCGCCGCCGGCGCCGCGGGGATGATCAAGGTCGTGCTGTCGCTGGGGCAGGATGAGATTCCCCCGCACCTGCACTTCCGCACGCCCAACCCGGCCGTGGACTGGGAGCAGTTGCAGATTTCCATCCCTACGCAGGTGACGCCGTGGCCCAAGGGCGACAAGCCCCGCGTGGCTGGGGTCAGCGGCTTCGGGCTCAGCGGCGTCAACGCGCATGTCCTCATCGAGGAAGCTCCGCCCGCGCCCGCGCGAACGACGGAGGCGACGCCGCGGCCGATGCACGTCCTGACGTTGTCCGCGCGCACCCCCCAGGCGCTGAACGAGCTGGCGCAGCGCTATGCGCAGGTGCTCGGCGGCCCGGGGCTCGCGTCACAGTCACTGGAGGACATCTGCTTCACCGCGAACACGGGGCGGGACGCCTTCCGGCACCGGCTCGCGGTGCTGGGGAGCTCACAGGAGGCCATGCAGGCGCAGTTGATGTCCTGCCTGGCCGGGCAGACGTCATCGTCGGTGCTGTGCGGGAAGGCGGAAGGGGAGCCCCGGCTGGCCTTCCTGTTCACCGGGCAGGGCGCGCAGTGGCTGGGCATGGGAGAGGAGCTCTTCCGCACCGAGCCCACCTTCCGCGAGGCGCTCCTGCGCTGTGACGCCGTGCTGAAGCCGTTGATGGGGCAGTCGCTCATCGACTTGCTGCATCCTTCCGAGCGCGACGCGCAGGCGCGAGCCCGGCTGGACGAGACGGGCTTCACCCAGCCCGCGTTGTTCGCGCTCGAGTACGCCCTGGCGCAGGTGTGGATGCAGTGGGGCCTTCGCCCGGACTTCGTGATGGGGCACTCCGTGGGTGAGTTCGTGGCGGCCTGCGTGGCCGGCGTCTTCACCCTGGAAGAAGGACTGGCGCTCATCGCCACGCGCGCCCGGCTGATGCAGTCCCTGCCCGCGGGCGGGACGATGGCCGCCGTGTCCGCGGAGGCCGCGGAGGTGGAGGCGCTGCTCTCCCGGTATGACGGGCAGGTGTCCATCGCGGCGCTCAACGGTCCTCGCAACGTGGTGATTTCGGGGCGCGAGGCCGCCGTCAACGACTGCGTGGCTGAGCTGACGCGGAAGGGCAAGCGCGGCACGATGCTGCGCGTCTCGCACGCGTTCCACTCCGCGTTGATGGACCCCATCCTCGAAGCGTTCTCAGCGGCCGTGGCGAAGGTGAAGCTCCAGCCTCCGGTCATCCCGCTGATTTCGAACCTGAGCGGGCGCGAGGCGGGGAAGGAAATCCTGACGCCCCGGTACTGGGTGCGGCACCTTCGTGAGCCGGTGATGTTCGCCCGGGGCATGCAGACGCTGGAGCAGGCCGGCGTGAAGGCCTTCCTGGAGGTCGGTCCGAAGCCGACGCTGGTGACCATGGGCCAGTCCTGCATCACGAAGGAGGACACGCTCTGGGTGGGCAGCTTGCGGCCGGAGCGCTCGGACTGGCAGCAGCTGCTGGAGGGGCTCGCGGCCCTTTACGTCGCCGGTGTGCCGGTGGACTGGCGGGGCGTGGACCAGGGCCGTGAGCGCCACAAGGTCGCGCTGCCCGTCTACCCCTTCCAGCGGCGCAATCACTGGATGGACCTCAATGGGTCCACCTGGGACATCCCGGGCGTGAGCACCGCGCCGGAGACAGGGGCCTCGCCAGGGCATCCTCTCCTGGGCATTCCGCACGCGTCGCCTTCCCAGGTGCGGCAGTTCGAGTCCTCCGTGGGGGCCGCGAAGCCGGCCTTCCTGAAGGACCATGGCGTCTACGGACAGATTCTGATGCCGGGCGCGGCCTACGTGGAGATGGGGCTCGCCGCGGGGGCCTCGCTCTTCGGCGCGGCGGGTGGGACGGTGGACGAAATCACCTTCTCGCAGGCCCTCTTCCTCCCGGAGGAAGGGGAGCGCCGGGTACACCTGCTCTACTCGCCGGAAGGCGAACGCGCCGGGCGCTTCGAAATCCACAGTCAGGAGGAGCGCACGGGGGAGGGCGAGCCCGCGTGGATCCTCCATGCCCACGGAAAGCTCTCCTCGACGACGGCCGCAACGGCTGAGCGTGTCGACGTGGAGCGTCTGCGTGCCGCGCTGACGCGCGAGGTGTCCGTGGAGGGCTACTACGCGAAGCTGGGGCAGGCGGGGCTCGCGTATGGCCCCAGCTTCCGAGGCATCCAGGCGCTCTGGCGGGGTGACAACGCGGTGCTGGGGCGCCTGGCCCTGTCAGGCAGCGCGGCGGCGGACGCGGGGCAGTACCAGCTTCAACCCGCGCTCCTGGATGCGTGCTTCCAGATGGTGGGCGCGGTGCTCGACGAGGAAGGGGATGCCGCCTACCTCCCCGTGGGGGTCGGCAAGGTGCAGGTGCGGCGCGGCGGGCTGGGTGAGGTGTGGGCCCATGCGACGCTGGCGCGGAGCGATGACCCGAAGGGCCCGGGCTACGTGTGCGACCTCCAGTTGCTCACGGCGGATGGGGAGCGCGTGGCCACGGTGGAGAAGCTGCTGCTCCGGCGCATCACCCGGGAAGGACTGCTGGGCGCGAAGAGCAAGCGCTACCAGAGCTGGCTGTACGAGCTGGCGTGGCAGCCCCGTCCGCTGGAGGCTCCACCGGAGGCGGCGCACGCTGCTGGGACACAGTGCCTCATCCTCGCTGACGCGGCGGGGCTGGGCGCGCGCCTGGCCGAGCGACTGACGAAGCAGGGCTGGCACGTGGTGACAGTGACCGCTGGCGCGAGAGCCACGGTCGATGGTCGCGATTCGGCGCTCGCGCTCCTGGGCCGGTTGCGCCCGGAGGCGCTGCAAGGGCCGCTGCATGTGGTGGACCTGTGGAGCCTCGACGGTGGTGGAGACGACGTCCCCGCGCGGGCCCTTGGACACGGCGCGCGTGTGCTCGCGCTCGCTCAGGCGCTCGTCGAGGCGAAGGGACAGAGCACCTCGCTCTGGCTGGTGACCCGCGGCGCGCAGGCGACCTCGGAGAAGGAGCGCATCACGCACCTGGAGAGCTCGGTCCTCTGGGGCCTGGGCAAGTCCATCACCCGCGAGCATCCGGACCTCCATTGCCGACGCGTGGACCTGGACGCCAGCGCGCCCGAACACGAAGTCGCCCAGCTTCAGGCCGAGCTGCTCGGTGCGAGCGCCGAGGACGAACTCGCGTTTCGCGGAGCGACGCGCCGGGTGCCTCGGCTGGTGCGCAGCCGGAAGCTCCGTGGGGCGAGCGGCGAGGCCGCGCTGAAGCCGGACGCGAGCTATCTCGTCACGGGTGGCCTTGGCGGACTGGGGCTCATCGTCGCGGAGCGGCTGGCGGAGCGCGGCGCCCGTCACCTGGTCCTGATGGGGCGGCGTGAGCCGGGGCCCGAGGCGCGCACTCGACTGACGGCGCTGGAGCAGCGCGGCGTCACCATTCACTGCGTGCAGGGCGACGTGGCCGTGGCCGCCGACGTGGAGCGCGTCCTCGCCGGGCGCTCCGGGAGCGTGCCGCCCCTGCGTGGTGTCATCCACTCCGCGGGTGTCATCGATGATGGCCTCTTCGTGCAGATGACGCCGGAGCGGCTGGCCAAGGCCTTCGCGCCCAAGGTCTCCGGTGGCTGGAACCTCCACCGCGCGTTGCAAGGCACGGCGTTGGATTTCTTCGTCGTGTTCTCCTCGGCGGCGTCGCTCATCGGCTCGGCGGGACAGGCCAACTACGTGGCCGCGAATGCGTTCCTGGATGCGCTGGCCCGCTCCCGCCAGGCCGACGGCCTGCCCGCCCTGAGCCTCAACTGGGGCGCGTGGGCCGAGGTGGGCGCGGCCGCGGAGGAGCAGATTCGCCGCCGCATGGAGCAGCTGGGCTTCGGCGTGATTCCTCCGGAAGACGGGCTCCAGGTTTTCGAGCAGTCGCTGGGGCTGAGCGGTCAGCTCGGTGTCCTCCCCGTGGACTGGGCGGTGCTCGGGCGGCGCGGACGTTCGCCGCTGTTCGAGGCCTTCATCGAGAAGGCCAGCCCCGCGGCGAGCGAGGGGATTCGTCAGCGACTGGAGCGGCTCGAACTCAAGGAGCGGCGCGGCGCCTTGCGTGCGCACGTGGGCGAGCTGGTCAACGGCGTGCTGGGGCGTCCCATGACGGAGCCGCTGGACCCGAACCAGGGCTTCTTCGAGTTCGGCATGGACTCGCTGATGTCCGTGGAGCTGCGCAACGTCCTGCAGCGGAGCCTGGGCACCTCGCTGCCCGCGACGGTGGCCTTCGACAACCCCACCGTCAACGGGCTGGTGGACTACCTGGCGGCCGAGGTCCTGGGCCTGAAGGAAGCGCCGGCCGCGCCCGTGGAGGAGGCCCCCGAGGACGCGGAGCTGGAGGCCCTCCTGGCGGACGTGGACAGCCTGGACGATGACGCCGTCCAGGCCATGCTGCGTCGGGGCCGCTGAGCGGCTACGGCTGCCGGGGCCTCGCGTCGTAGACGAGGTCGGCGATGGCGGAGATCGTCTGGAGGTTTTCGACCTTCAGCGACTCCGAGGGAATGGTGACGCCGTACTTCTTCTGGACGAAGCCCATCATCCGGGCGGTCTCCAGCGAGTTCAGCACGCCGAGCTCCAGCAGGGGCGTGGAGGAGTCGAGGTCCTCCGCGTCCCCGCCCAGGAGCTCCTCCGCGACATAACGGGTCAGGTCATCGAGCAGGTCGTCTCTGTTCATGGCGCTGGGGTTGCTCCGACTGCGAGTTCGGCATGGACGGCCTGAACCACCTGGGCCGTCAGCTCGTTGAGAAAGAAGTGGCCGCCTGGAAACATCTTCATCGAGAAGGACTGCTGGGTTTGCAGTCGCCACGCGTCGAGCGCGGCTTCCGAGACGCGAGGATCGCGAGTCCCCCCGAAGGCACACAGTCGCACCGGAAGCGGAGGCTCCTCCTGGTAGGTGTAGCGCTCTGAAATCTTCAGGTCGGCGCGCAGGATGGGGAGGATGAGGTCCAGGATCTCCGGCTGCGCCAGGACCTGCCGCGGAATGCCGTCGTAGCGGGCGGACAGCTCGCGGATGAAGTCGTCTCGTCGCAGGCCGCTCAGCGGCGGAAGTCCGCTGCGCCGCGAGGGCGCCTCGGAGCCAGAGACGAGCAGCGTGCCAGGCAGCGGCAGGCCCCGGCGGCGGAGCTCGCGCGTCAGCTCGAAGGCGATGAGCGCGCCCAGGCTGTGGCCGAAGAAGGCGAAGGGGCTGTCGAAGAGCGGCGACAGCTCCCGCACGAGCGCGTCGAGCAACTGAGGGAGCGCTTCCACGGAGGGCTCATGCAGGCGGCTCTCCCGGCCGGGCGGCTGCACGGCGCACACCTCGACGTCCGCCTCCGGGAGCAGGTCCGACCAACGGAAGTAGGGGAGGCTGCCCGCGCCCGCGTAGGGGAAGCAGAACAGCCGGAGGCGAGGCGACGCCTGGGGTTTGCGGCGGACGAGCCAGGGGGACTCGGCCACCGCGATGCTGGATTCAGGATTCATTGACGTTGGATGGGGTGACGGACAGAGGACCTATTTCCTGCAGCCGGCGCGGACTCCGCGGGCCGTCGCCGCGAGCGTCTCGATTCCCAGCGCGAGCCAGTCCGCGCCGTCGCGTGAGAACCGCTCCGCCAGCTCGTCGTCCACCACGGGGCCTCGTCGTGAGCCTGGGCGAAGCTGCTGGAGGAAGTTCTCCCGGGCGGTGACGGAGTTCCGCGCGGTGCGCTCCGCGAGCTTGCGCCCGCTGGCGAACACCTCCGACAGGTTGGGGTCGCGCAGGTTGGACGGAGAGCCCTCGGTCGACTCGCGGCAGCGCCGCGCGAAGTCCGCCGCAGTGTGCTTGGAGGGCGCGGCCAGCAGCACGCGCTCCAGCACGGAGGCCTCCGGCCCGGGCGCGTCGAAGTTCGCCGTGTCCCCCTCCGCCTCGCAGGCGCCCATGACGTCCAGGGCCACTTCGGGCGCCAGCGCTTGTGGGCAGCCCCCGAGCTGTCGCAGCTCCCGCCGGCAGGCCTCCACGTCCACGGGCGGAAGCGGCAGGGCGGCGATGAGGGAGAACAGCGAGTGCAGCACGGGCAGCTTCACCGTCTCCGAGCCCGGCAGCGCCTTCAGGACGCGCTGCACGGAGTCCCAGGGCCTGGGGCTCCCGGGCGGGTAGAGCTTGAGGGAGCCCTGCTGGAGGAAGCTCAGCCAGCCCTCCGCGAAGGACTGGGCGCGCTTGCGGCTCTCCGGCGAGGCGATGCGAGAGGCCTCGTCATACACCGCGAGGAAGTACTCGAGGCAGATGGCCTTGCGCATCTGGATGATGCGCTCCCCCGCGGTGGTGGCCAGCGTCGCGGGCGGCGTCGAGGACAGCCCCAGCAGCTCGAGCTCCTCCGCGCTCAACCACAGGCGCCCCCGGCCGAGGTCCGCCTGGAGGTCCACCCCGTCGTCGAACATCTGCAGTCCCACGGCGGAGAGCTTCGCGATGCGCCGCACCGTGGCTTCGTCCACGTCCGCGAGCTGGAGGCGCTGCGCCATGTAGGCGCCCGGCACGGCCTTCAGGGACCAGAGGGAGAACAGCTCCCGCGAGGTGAGCGGACGGGCCTGCGCCAGCGCGTCCCGCTCCGCGGCGAAGGCGCGAAGCTGCTCCACGAGCCTCCGCTGGCCGTCCATGAGCGGGGGCGCGGCGGCCATGAACGCCCGCAGCGCCACGATGGCGTCCAGGTCCTCGGTGAGGACGGAGGCGTCGTCGAGGACGGCGTACCCGCTCGTGCGGACGGCCTCCTCGATGCGCCGGACGCCGAACCCGTAGTACGTCCAGAGGCGGGCCTCGGACTCCGTGGCGGCAATCTGTGGCAGGTAGCCCAGCACATCCGCTTCGAGGAGCCAGCGCCGCATCGCGGCGAGCGAGATGTCGCTCAGTGGGTTGCCCTGCAGGTCGACAGCGCTTTTCATGTCACGGCTCCTCGGGAGATTCCGGAGGGTGACAGGATAGTGGGAGGGGCTGCGTGCTCCAGAATGCCTTACATCGGTTCCGCGAGGCACACTGCGCAGGTTGGGAAGCGGTCCGCTCGGACGACTTCCAGCGGCCCGAGGGCTTCAGTAGGGGAAGCAGTAGACGCGGATACAGGTGCCGGCCACGGCCGTCGTGGCGGCGGGAACCGTGGTCTTCTCCATGACGTTCATCAGCTTCACGAGCTTCTGCCTGGCCTGCTTGGACGACCGGGGGGCCTTCGCCTTCGTCATGACACTCCTCCATCATGGATGTGGACTGCGGGCCAAGCCTGGGCGCTGACGGCGGATGCGTCAAGCGCTGAGAGTGATTGCGTGAAACGCGTGTAGTTTTTTCAGGAGTTCACGCATTCCCTCACGCGTCGCGGCAATGATTTCTGAGTCATGTCTCGCGGTGCGTCGTGTCCGAAACGGGCTCAGCACCGCCTTGACGCCTACAGCCGTGCCGGAGTTCAGCTTTCGGAAGAGTATTTCAACGGCGCGTCCACCGCCCACGCCGCGCAAGGCATGTCCATTGGCGGAACAAATCCATCGGGTGGCGCCGTCACGTTCGAAGAGGACGGGGAAGCTCGGGTCCACCCGCACGAGGTGTGAGTCACGCAACGGCTTTTCACGGGTGGGAGGTGGCACGGGCTCGAAGCCTCCCGAGGTCAACCGCTTGAGCCAGGTGGCCTGGAGGTGTCGCCGCGCCTCCTTCGGGTGGCTGACCTCGCGAAACGCGCTCACGGCTTCGGTGAGGGCCTGGGGCAGCGCCGTGGCCAGGACACCGCTCTTCGTGAGGGCACCGCGAGCCAGGGGCGACGCTGACACCCGCGCGAGCCGCGTCTGCTTCCACTCCTGGTCAGCGAGCGACGTCTCGTCGAGCATCCCGCGCAGCAGGTCGTCCACGGAATAGATGGCGTGGTGTTCGGTGATGGGGATGCCGACATTCACGCTGCTGGCCACGCCTGTGCCGGCGCTCTCGCCCACGTGGTAGTACGTGGAGGGCCTGTAGAGGATGTCGCCGGGCTCGACCTCCGCGACGAAGGACGACGCCAGGTAGGGCTGGTAGTCCAGGATGGTGGAGACGTCCTCGCGCAACGGCCGCTTGCGCCAGAAGCGCATCCGCTTGCGGCCGCGCAACGCGAACAGGAAGGTGGTGAAGCGGTCCAGGTGGACCCCCACGGGGCTGTGTTCGTACGTCCCATGGAACAGCGTGGTGATGCCGCCCGTCACGGGCAGGCCCACGCGCTGCCACAGCCCGGCGAAGAAGGCGCGCTGCCGTGACCAGAGCGGGAAGCTTGAGGCGTGCAGGGTGGCGATGATGAGGGCGTAGCGGCGCTGTCCGAGTTGTGCGGCGATGCGGGCGTCATACCCGTCCAGGGAGCCATCGGACGCTCGGGGCAGCCACTCCCGGGAGCGGAGCTGCCGCAGCCGGTCCACCGTGAAGGTGACGTCTGGCCGTGATGTCGGCGGGTAGCTGCGGGACAGGTAGCGCCGGGTGGCGCCTGCCGACGCCTCGAAGACGTCTTCGACGGTGAAGGGTGAGGCCCGCGTTCCCTTGAAGAGCACGGGGCGCTGGTTCCAGTAGCGCCTGACGAAGGTGTCCCAATCGAAGCGGGTGGCGATTTCCAAGGCGGGCATCCGTCAGACCTCCGCTCCGGTGATGACGTGAATGCCGCGCAGCCGGACGAGCGCGGCCACAGTGGCGCGGAGGGCCTCGCGGTGAGGACCAGAGCGAGCCAGATTGCACAGCTCATCAACGCGAGGGGGCACTTCCGAGGACAGGGCATTGAGGAGCCGCTGTCCCACGGCCTCGCTGGGACCGGGAAAGGCATGCCCGTTGACGGCCCAGATCCACAGCCCCGACGGGTCCTTCATCCGGATGATGTCCGTGGCAGGCGGCCTTCGCACCCGGTCCGTGTCTGCCAGGGACGGGGCCTGGTCCGGAGGCGGAACGGGCTCGAGCGCGCAGGCGCTGGCTCTCCTGGCCCAGATGAGACGGAGGACCTGCTGGACGTCTTCTTCCCGAGTCAGCGCGTGGAGGGTGTCCGCGGTCTGCTCGACGGACGGAATGGTGGCCTGTGCGCCCTTGCGTGGCCGGCGCTAGGGATAGGGATGGTAGGGCACGCGCTCGTCGTGGGCGTGCCGCGCTTCGAGGAGCCCAACGAGCACGTCCTTGACCGTGTCCGTGGGCCGGCTCCCCTTGACGGGAATCCACACCCGGACGGCCATGCAGTCACCCTGGGCTTCTTCGAGCTGCCAGTAGCGAGAGGCGACGTAGAGGACCTCTCCCGGACCGGCCTCCAGCGTGGTGGCCTTGTCCAGGTGTCGGTCGAAGTCCTCTGTCTCATTGGGGGGCGTGCCCCAGAGCTTCTTCCAGAGTCGGACGCGCAGCTTGCCCTGGAGAACCAGCGTCACCAGCGAATGGTGGGGCCGCTTCGTGACGCCTTGCGGGCCTCGTGTGAAGCGGCCCAGGAGCAGGTCGGTGGCCATGGGCAGCACCGGCACGCCCACGCGCTCCAGGAGCCCCCGGAGGAAGTCGCACAACGCGCTCCAGAGGGCGAAGTCGAACATGAACGGTTGTTCGATGTGGAGCTGGAAGGACGCGCCGTCCAGGTGCGTGGAGGCGCGGCGGGAGAAGGCGGACAGGGTCGCGTCGTCTTCACCGGGGAGGAGCGTTCCTGGGGCGGCGAGCCTGGCGGCCTCCACGAAGAAGCGCGCGTCGGGGAGGGCGCGGAAGCGTGTCCCGTGGCGGAAGGGGGCACAGGCGGAGATCGCGGCTTGGAAGACCTGCTCGGCGGGGAGGACGGGCGCAGGCAGTGCCAGCCGCGCGGGAGTCTTCTCCCAGTGTTGCTTCACGAAGGGCTGCCAATCGAAGGCGCGGTGCATGGTGGCTCCCGTCAGGACGGTTGGAAGGCGCGGCGGAGCTTTCGCGCGTAGGCGGCCAGCGACGGCAGGTTCAGCTCCTTCCTGCGCGAGTCGACCGAGGCCTCTTTTTCAATGGGGTAGGGGACGAGCTCGCCCTTCACCTTGCGGAACTTCGTTCCATACAACTGCTTCTTCCCCTCGCGCATGCGCACCACGTCCGTGAGGTAGGCCACCTGCTGGAGGGGAACGTCGCCGCGCGCCGCCGCGTCTCGCAGCAACTTCAGGCAGCGCTTCTGAAAGGCCAGCGAGCACTCGGCATGTTGAATCAGCCGCCAGGCGGCCGCCGCCCCGCTGCGGCCCACGAGGCGATGTCCGGGCCAGCCGTGGGCCTTGATCGTCTCGCGCAGCCATTCAATGCCCGCGTCGGTGAGGGCCTGGAGCTTGCGTTCGAGGTCGCGGTCCTTGAACTCCGTTGCCACCCACGCCGAACGCAAGGTGCTGTCGATGCGGTCCAGCCGCAGCAACTGCCCGCGGAGTTCGCGATTGACGGTGGGATGGGGATCGACGCCTTGAGTCCGTGCTGCGCTTCGGACGTTCTTAGACGGCCGTCCTTGTCTCTGCTTCGTTGTACTCGTGCGAGTCGACGTCATGGCGACACCTGCGCCGCTCCGGCGTCGACCATGAACAGCATGCGCGTAAGGAACTGGAACCCGGTACGCTCGTAGAGTCGCCCTGCTTCTTCGGTGACGGTGCTGAGAAAGAGCACGTCCACGCCATGGGTGAAGGCTTCCCGGGCCGCGCGAGAGACCAGCGCCGCACCAATGCCCCGCCCTCTCCAGGGCTGGAGCGTCGCAACGCCAGCGAGCTCGGAGGTGCCCTGGTGGGGCGGGGTGACCAGTCCACCGGCAACGGGAACGCCCTCCCACTTCGCCAGCAGCGCGCGGCCGTCCTTGAGGTCCGCCAGCGCCTTGGAGACCTCCGCGTCGCTCACCTGCGCGGGCGCTCCAGGATTGAAGCCTTCCTGGGTCGTGGCGCAGAAGGAGCGCATCTCCTCGAACGGTGCGTCTGAGGTCAGCGCGGAGATGGTGAGCCCTGGTGGGCTCGGAAGCGGCGTGTAGCTCTCTGGCGTGCACACCATCAACCGCGCTTCCGCCTCCACCCTGTAGCCCGCGCCACGAAGGATGTCCGCGAGTTGCGGTGACAGGCTGTCGACGTACTCGAAGCGGGGAACGCGCGCGCGCTGTTCGAACGCGGCTCGGAGTTGCCGCAGTGGCTCGCTCACGTCGCCCGTCACCGGTCCGTCCGGAATGGCGTAGTTCAAGTAGACCAGCGCGTCCGACGGGTGGAAGCAAGCCGTGAAGGGCGGGATGTGGATGGACTCGTAGCGCTCTCTGGCTGCGTGACGCATTGAGTCTTGCAGTCGTTCAACGAGGCTCATGGCGCCTACATTAGCAGTCGGTCGCGCGGGGGCGGTTGTCACGCGAGGGGAGACACTCAGGACGTGGCAAACAAGGTCTCAGCAACCTGTTCACACCCGAGTCGCACAGTGTGGAGGCGGTGGGAGTCGAAGCCGCACGGGTGGACTCGGTCTCTACTCGGGCCAACGGCGCCCGCTCGGCTTTCCCTCTGAAAATGGGGGGGTGATCTTCCGTCCGGGTGAATCCAGGCCGGTCCATTGGATTGGGTCCCTGCGGAGCACTAAACCCGGGCGGCGCGCCACCTTGGGGCCGTGGTGCCTGCCCGGTGCATGGTGGCGGCCAGCATACAAGCCCCGCGCTACTCCGGGCCAGAGTGGCCGCCCACGCCGCGCATCACTTCGGACCTTGGCGCCCGCCCCGTGCCGCCCCCCTCGGAGCCGTGGCGCCCACTATCGATGCGCACGTATAACTTCCTGTGCCATGAATCCACTGTCGAGGAACGAACCAGCGCATCAGTTTACCCCTGGCCAGCTCGCCGTCCGCGAGCGCGTCCAGAGGAGCCTCGAACTCTACGAGAAGCGCCACGTTCCGCGAACCGGACGGATGGAGCTGAGTCAGTTTAGGACGAGCTGACCCAAGCGGTGCGGCGAAGCCACGAACTGCACGAGGCGTGAAACATGCAGAAAGCATGCACATCTGAAAGTATCCGGCGACAGCAGTTGCTGCTCATTGTCGTGAGCGCATTGGCATTCCCTTTGGCCGTGACGGTTAGCGGATGTTCCCATGCCCAACGACCCGAGCGCCGCGTCTATGTCATCTCAGAGGGGGCGAGCGGAATTGGCGGATCTGGCGGACGCAATTGCGACGCCGAGCACATTCATTGTTTCGACAGATGCTGGGACTCCACCCCTCCATTGACGAGCATCAAGAGGGGCTCCGGAAAACATCATGAATACTGCACGGAGGAATGCCGAAGAGAGTATATGGACTGCATCAAAGAGAAAGTGCAGCAAGTGCAAAGAGGCGGAAGTGAGACGATTCAATTCTCGAGCATTGACAGGGCGCTTGACTGGTTGAGGGGACATAAGACGGAGGTGGCCATTGGAACGGTAGTTGTCGTCGCGGGCGTAACTTTCATTGTTGCAACTGGCGGCGCTGGCGCGCTGGTGCTCGCGCCCCTTGCTCTTTGAAGAACCAACGAAAGGCCGACACGCAATGATAATCTCAAAAGACTTTGATATGGATTCAATCCTCCGAACCCTTGATGCGGCAAGCAAAAACTACCCGCCCGGCTCGAAAGAAGAATCAGCAGTCCAGCTCGCCGCCATTTCCCTGCTCTACATACGTCGAATCAAAAAGCTGGATGATTTTCTAGAATATTATCACGATTTTTCCGACCCGACATTCCGTGTCCCTGTTGCTCAGGCATTTTCGACGCAAGAGGAGGCGGATAAATGGCTGGCCAGCGGGCAAGCCTCTGACGGGGAACTTGTCAGAATCGCGGGGCAAGGCTTCCAGGTCATTCAGTTGCCAAGTGGTACGAGGTTTCTTCGGACCCCACTTCCGGAAGAGCTTGGCCCCCCGGGCTCAGAGTAGGGTGTCCTTCCGGCAGACGTGCGTGAAGGACCCTGGCGCCTCCGGTACCGTCCTCGGCCCATTGGAGCGGACCGGGAGAGACACGGTGGCGAGAGGCAGTATAGCAGCGGAAGAGTTGAAGGCGTTGCGCGGGCGCGTGCAGCAGTGGCGGCTGACGCGTGCCCGGCAGGGACGGATGCCGGAGGCGCTGTGGAGGGAGGCGGTTTCGGCGGCGCAGCGTTACGGGGTGTCCCATGTACGGCCTCCCATCGCCTGTCGTCTCCCCTCGGCTGAAGGAGGTACTTGAAGCCGCGGAGCTCCCCGGCGTCCAGTTCGTCCCGGCGGACGTCCAGACGGGTGACGGGGTGTTGCGCTACTGGCTGATGCACATGTGGCGGGCCATCCTCTGCATGGACAGGCAGCGCTCCATCTTCGAGGAGACCGAGGTGGGCCACGTCCTGCTGAGCCTCGACAAGCTCGTCCTCGACGAGGCGGTGCTTCGCGAGGTGCCGTTACACGAGCGGCGTGCCTTCATGCTGGAGGAGGACACCGTTCACCTGTTCCACCGCTCCGTTGTGGAGCAGGTGCTCTCCCTCTCTCCGTCTCCGAAGGGCCTGCGCTTCGTCCCTGTGAGCGAATGGAGCGATGCCTCCGGATTCAGGTGAGGGAGTCCCCATCGATTCTGAAAGGTCCGCAAGGCAATGCCGTGCGTCATGCCCTTAGAATGCTTGGTGCCAGACAGCCCCATGGCTATACTCGCGGCTCCCTTCAACACGCCAAGCAAGCACCCATGACGACCCAGAAATTCCATGTCGCGCAGCTGGCGATTTCGCTGGCACGCGAACCCCTTGACCACCCCCTGATGCAAGACTTTGTCGCGCAGCTCCGGCCGGTGAATGAACTGGCGGACCGCTCACCTGGATTTGTCTGGCGGCTTCAAACGGGCGCTGGCGATGCCACGGGAGTCCGTGGGTTCGACAACCCGCTGATCCTGCTGAACATGTCGACGTGGGAGTCGGTCGAGTCGCTCTTCGACTTCGTCTACAAGAGTGAGCACGTGGTGCCCTTCCGCAGCCGCCGGAAGTGGTTCCTCCCCGTCGAGGGACCGCCGTATGTGCTCTGGTGGGTGCCCGTCGGCCATATTCCCACGGTCGCGGAGGCCAAGGAGCGGCTTGAGCTGCTCGCGAGCGAAGGTCCTTCGTCCCGTGCGTTCGACTTCAGGCGCCGCTTTCCGCCCCCGGGTGAAGCGCATGCGCCGGTGGAGCCCCAAGGCAAGCGCGCGTCAGGCCAGGTCTGACGCCAGGCCACCCTCCAGCGGAGCCCTTGAACCATGTCTGGAATCGTCGAGCTCAGTCGAACGGAAGTCATTGAATTCCACCGTGTCCTCGAAGCGTGGCTTCGAGGGACAGGCCCCGCCGCCGCGTCCGGAACGGCCCGGATGGCGAACGCCTTCGCGCCGGACTGCACGCTGTATGCTCCGGGCGGCGTGGCCGAGAAGAAGCCGGTGTTGCTGGAGCGGCTCTCCAAGGCCCTCGGCGCACAGCCGGACATGAAGATCACCATCGATGATTTCGCTCCGGTGTGGGCCCGGGATGACGTCGCCCTGGTGCGGTACGTGGAGTGGCGCGAGGCGGGCGGGCAGAAGACGGGCAGGTACGCCACGGTGCTGTTCCAGGCGGACCCGGCCGCGCCCGGCGGTGTGGTGTGGCTGCACATCCACGAAACCTGGATGGCCGACCACGGCCCCAGGTAGCGAGCGCGGCCCCCTGAGAGGAATCACATGAGACTGAGCACGCTCGCCGACTTCGACCTGCACTACACCTGGATGGAGTACCTGGACTTCGGCAGTGGAGGCCAGTACCTCGCCATCGTCGACGGGGCCCTCACCGGCGAGCGGCTCGCGGGCCCGGTGCGCTTCTTGAACACGCCGGTGAAGCGGCCTGACAACGTGAACCTGCCCGCGCTGCGCGGCGTGCTCACCACCCCGTCGGGGGGCAAGGTCTACCTGGAGCTGAATGGCGTCTCGCTGCTGCGAGCCCGCGACCAGGCTCGCGTCTGCACCGCGTCCGTGATGTTCCGCAGCAACAGCGCGGAGCACGCCTGGCTGAACGATGCCTTCGGCCTCCTGGAGGGTGTCCTGGATGCCTCCAACCGGGCGCGCGGTCGAATCCACCTGTGTGAGAACACCCTCGGCCTGGATGAGCCCGAAGGGCCGGCCCGCTGACGGGCACGCCGAGGCTCACGCCGTCCGGTGCTGGCGTCCCGGCCGGAGCTCCGCGTCGACCTCGGTGCCCAGTCGCCGCACCAGGCCCGGGAGGCGCTCGATGTCGGCGAGCGTGGTGTTGTTGTTCACGATGCAGACGCGCAGCGCGGCCTGGCCCTCCACGTCCGTATGCGAGGGATAGGCCACGCCGCCGCGCTGCAGCCGCTTGAGCAGCGCCTTGTTCAGGGTGTTGAGGTAGTCGCGGTGCGCCTCCGCCTGGGGCTCGAGGTCCGCCGGGATGAAGCGGAACGTGGTGATGCTCAAGCCGTGGGTCAGCGGCTCCAGCTCGGGCTCGGCCTCGACACAGGTGTAGAGCCGGCGCGCGAGCCGGATGTCGTCACCAATCATCCGCGCGTAGCCCGCCCGTCCCTCGTGTTGCAGGCACAAGCGCACCTTGAGGGCGCGCAGGCTGCGGGTGGTCTGCGGCCCCAGGTCCCGGAGCTGGAGCGTCTCCGGGCCTCCCAGCAGGAGCTGCTCGTCGCTGTCCGCGTAGTAGGAGGCGCCCTGATGGAAGGTGTCATACAGCACGCGCCGGTCTCGCGTGAGCAGGCACCCGACATCCGCGGGCAGGTACATCCACTTGTGCGGGTCGACGACCAGCGAGTCCGCGAGCCGGAGGGCCTGCAGCTCCAGGGGCGCGTCGGGCGACAGCACGGCCAGCGCTCCGTACGCGCCGTCCACGTGGAACCACAGCCCCTCCTCCTGGCAGAGGGCGGAGATGTCGGGCAGCGGATCCACCGCGCCCGTGCCCGTGGTCCCCGCGGTCGCGGCGACCATGAAGGGCCGCAGCCCCGCCTTCCTATCAGCGGCGAGCCGCTGCGCCAGGCTGCTGAAGCGCATCCGGCCGCTTCGGTCGGTGTCGACCTTGCGCACCGCGTTCGACCCGAGGCCGCAGAGGTTGGCGGCGGACACGATGCTCGTGTGGGCCTCGGCGCTGGCATACAGGCACAGGGGCGCGCCCGCTGGCCCCCGCACGCCCTCCGCGCGAACGTCCCAGCCGGCCTTGACGTGCAAGGCCGCGCGCATGGCGACCAGGTTGGCCAGGGAGCCGCCACCGAGGAACAGCCCGCCACAGTCCGTGGGGAAGCCGACGAGCCGGGCGAGCCAACGCACCGTCTGCGCCTCCAGCGACACGGTGAGGGCGCACGTCGGGTAGCTGGTGACGGGCGGGTTGATGACGGACGCGAGCAGATCCGCCAGGGCGCCCAGCGGGCTCGGTGAGCCCATGATGTAGGCCCAGAAGCGAGGATGCGCCGTGGAGACGGCGTGCTCACGCAGGAGCATGAAGGCCCGCTCCAGCGCCACGCCGGGCGCCATTCCCTGCTCCGGGAAGGCGTCCGCGTCCAGGAGCGCGCGGATGCGAGGCGCCGAGTCCTCGGCCCGGACGGGCTGGTCCGGTAGCGCGGTCAGGAAATCACCAAGCTGGTCCACCAGCCGGTGCCCCAGCTCCCGGAACTCGGCCGCGGACATGCCCGCGGCGTGGGAGCGCCCCTTGGCCTCGGCGCCCTCAGTCATCGGCGCGTTCCGTCTCTTCCCGGACCAGCTCCGCGGCGACGGCGTTGGCCCCCGCGGTGATGAACGTCTCCAGGTCGGACGTCGGCAGGTGCTGCTTCATCACCTGGACGAGCCGCGCCTTGGCCTTGTCGTCCAGCGTGCTCTTTCCCTGGGCGAGCTCACGGACCGTCTTCCGGTAGAGGTGCAGGTAGCGGCGCTGGGCCTCCAGGCTGGCCTTGGAGGCGCTGGGCGCGCCGTGCCCCGTGAAGAGCAGCGCGTCCTTGGAGAGCTTCGCCTCCAGCCGGTCCAGGTTCTTCAGCCACAGGGCGGAGTGGCCGTCATTCATGAAGGAGTGGATGCCGCCGAAGACGATGTCCCCCACGAAGGTCACGGACGCGGCGCGGCCGACGACCCAGTAGCTGTCCCAGTGGGACTCGCCTTCCCCCAGCTCCCCGACGGTGAACGGGACGCCGTCGAAGTGCAGCGTCTCCCCCTCCTTGACGAACTGGTTGGGGAAGCGCCGCGTGGCGGGCCAGTCCTCGCCGAAGACGGGCTTCCACTGCTTCTCCTTGGCGTCGTCGATGCGGCGGATGACGGCGTCCACGCCCTGGGTCGCAATCATGGGCACGTCCAGTCCCCGGGTGATTTCGGCCGCGCCGTTGTAGTGGTCCGGGTGCCCGTGGGTGACGATGAGGCCCACGAGCGGCTTGCCCGTCGCCTCGACGCGCGCGCGCACGCCCCGGGCATCGGAGACGCGCATCATCGCGTCGATGACGACCACGGACCGGGCCGTCTCCACGATGAAGGCGTTGGTGAACAGCCCCTCGCTCCCCGAGTTGTGGACGTGGACCTTGAACTCATCCGCGGAGTGGGGGACGGGACGTTCGCGCTGCTGTGGTTTCACGGGTTCACCGAGGGGAAGAAGGCTGGGAGTCCGCGAGCTCCCGCATGAGCGCGGAGAGCCCCGGGGCGGGCTCGGGGGAGACACGGGCCTGGCACAGCAGCGCGCTCAACCGGGGCAGGTCCCGGGCCACGACGCCGGGGAAGACGTGGTGCTCCCGGTGCAGCGTGCGCGGCAGCCCGCTGATGAGCAGCGCTGGCAGCAGCCCCAGCCGGGTGGAGCGCGCGTTCACATTGAGGTCGCCCTCCTCGCGGGTCCACCGGTGCTCCGTGAGGTCCATGAGCGTGAGAATCATGGGGTACACGGTGTACATGGGGAGCAGCCACAGGAGCAGGAAGGGGCGCCAGAGGTCGAAGTAGGCCACCGCGCCCAGCGCGACGGCGAAGAAGAGCAGCTTGAGGCGCCGCTCCCGCTCCATCTCCGCGTCGTCCCGGAACGGGAGCAGCAGCGCCCGCAGGTGGTTGTCCCGCCACTTGACGGTGTGGTTCCCCTGGGGCGGCACGTAGTCCTGGCGGCCCTTGAAGAACTCGAGGACGCTCAGGAGCCCCGCCTTCACGCACGTCCAGAGCAGGCGCCCCGGTGAATAGGGGCGCTGGGTGTCCCCCCGCAGGTGCCTGCCCAGCCAGTTGGGGTCCTCCGGGGTGAACAGGTGTCGGTGGTGCAGCATGTGCACCCGCCGCCACTGGACGAAGGACCAGGCCTCCGGGTGGTGGAACATCACCAGGTTCGAGAACACCGTGCCCACAATGGCATTGGCCTTGTGGGAGCGAAAGAGGCCGTAGTGGCTCGCGTCGTGGTTCAGGATGTAGAGCGAGTGCTGCCGCCCCGCGATGACGACGATGGCGAGCAACGTGACGAGGGGATGCTGGAACCAGGCCTCGGCGGCGAAGGCCAGGGCAATCCCAGCATAGACTTCCAGATAGAGCAGCACGCTGCGCCAGGGCCGGGCCTTGTGCAGCGCACGGACCTGCTGCCAGACGTCCTTGGGGAGCAGATGACTGGCCTGCGCCCCCAGTTCGGGCCAGTCCGGACGCGCCACGGGCGCGGGAGCGGGCTCCCCGGAGATGGGATTGGGTTGACTCATTGCCTAGAGCTTCTCACCCCGAGTGCGGGCCTCGCGGCGCAAGGCCACGCTCGTACCATGAACGCCCCAGTTCTCCGGATCGATTTCCTGGATGACAATGAACGTGGTCGCGGGGTCCTTGCCGAGCACATCCACGAAGACCTTCGTGATGCGCTGGATGAGCTCCAGCTTCTGCTCCGCGGCAAGCCTATCTCCAGTGAGCTGGACATTGACGTATGGCAATTTTGAGCCCTCGGCGTGGCCGCCCTGCTGGGACAAGGGGCGGCCAGGAATGACAGTCGGTACGCGTCGATTCGAGCGTGAGCGCCACGGCGCCCGGCATCAAGGGACGACGTGCGAGCCGCGGTACGGCCCGACGGTGGACTCCTTGAGGCCCTTGAGGTGGGGGTAGAGCCTGTCAATCACGGCCCCCGCGGTATCCAGGCGGAGCAGGATGCCCAGCACGATGTCGGGCATGACGGCCGGGTTTCGCTCCAGGAGCGGCAGGATGATCTCCCCCATCCAGGCGTTGGCGTGCTCCACGTCGACCGTGGTGTGCTCCAGCAGGTACTCCAGCGGCTTGTCGCCCACGCCCAGCCGCCGCCAGCCTTCAATCTGCCATTCGAAGCGCCCGGGAATCATCGTCTCCGTCGCGAGCAGCGCGCCCAGGATCTCCGTCAGACGCGAGCGGTTCGTGGCCATGCTCATGTACATGTTGACGAGCGCCAGCTCCTCCCGCACCAGCAGGTCGAACTGGTGGGTGTAGACATCCTTCGGGAGGTCCAGGAACTCCATCAACCGGAAGCGCATGTTCCGGTGGACGCGCTCGTCCTGTGCGTGGCCGACCTCATCCCAGAAGTTCTTGGCCAGCTCGAGCTTGATGCCGCCATAGACGCCCGGCATCATCAACGCGATGATGTCACCGAAGAGCGATTCGAGCGGCGTCTCCTGGAGGATGAACTCCCGCATCTGCTCGAAGGTGGCCTGGTCACGCAGGAACGCGAAGATGGGGTGCGTGACGTTGGATGGATGGGATTGGACGCGCTGCGTAACCCAATCCTGAAACTGTGACGCGGGAGGCAACGCGTCAAGGACAGAGGCGTATTTCTTCCGCGAGGCCTGGTGCCAACACTTCTCCAGGATGCTCTTCATCTGGCCAAATAGCGGATCGCCCACGTTCAGGCGCTCGACGGACCACGGGGCGGTGAGCAGCGCCATGTTGATGGCGTAGAGCACCCGGTGCGCCTCGGTCAGCGCCGCGTCGTCTCCCTCCAGGAAGGCGCCGCGCGCCAGGAGTTCCACCTGCTCCCGCAACTGGTTCCGGGCCCCCACGGCCACGCTGTCCATGTCATGGGAATAGAGCCACGTCTTGACTTCCAAATGGAGATTCTGAAGATTGGTTTGACCCGACATTTGGCATTCCTCGAGCTGATGAGGTCCAGGGATGATGAAGCGCCCGCTGCCAGCCCCCATCCGGCAGTAATCAGCGAGGCCGCGGCTTGTGTACCAAACTAGACATACTCAGGATAGTGACAATTTTGACTCCCGGAGAACTGGAACATTTCCAAGACACGGCTTCTTGAAGCCTCGTCATGGGCCACTGCGTCATGATTCGGAGCCTCCGGGAGGACAAGCGCGTCTACCGCAGGAGCCACCGCCCCAGGCTGCGCGCCCAGGGAGGAGGGCGTTCCCTTCATGCTCTACGAGCGGTTCATTGCGGAGCTCTTCCGGGAAAGGAGCCGCACCGACAAGGCGGCGGTGCAGATCAACTGGAGGCTGTCGCCCGCGACGAGAAGACGCTCATCTTCTGCGCCCGCATCGAGACGCTCCACGAGCTGAAGCGGAGAATCGAGGCGGAGTGGGAGAAGCCGCTGCTGGAGCGATGGAGGAAGGTGTTTCCGGCCGCGAGCCACGGCGACATCTTCGAGCACGAGGTGGACGGCAAGCGGGTGGATGGGCACCACTCACGCCTGCGAGACCGGTTCGGCCGCGCCCAGGATGCGCTCTATCTGGCGCTGCGGGAGCGGTACGTCGGCACGCTGTTGGAGGGCGTGTCGGTGGAGGGGGCCCACCTCGAGCGCATCATCGCGCGGGCGAACGCGCTTCTGCGCCAGCAGCGCGTCTCGAAGACGCAAGCGGAGCGGATGGACTGGTCCCTGGTCAAGCGCTGTGTCGAGCAGGCCGTGGCCCTCTTCGTGCGAGACGGCGTGTTGGCGGGAGATGTCGACCCGGAGGTGCTGCGGCGCCTGACGGACGCGCGCTTCGTGGCGCTCGGCTTCGACCTGGTCGCCGACGACGTCGAGGACTCCGCCGAGGGAGACAGGACGCCGTCCTGGTCGATTGGCGCCGGGGACGCGGCGCTCGTGCTTCGCCGCGAGCACCTCTGGTCCTATCTCAAGGCACCCTTGCTCGAGGTGCCTCCCGAGCTGCGGGTCCGCACCGTCGAGCGGCTCGCCAGCTACCTCGTCGCGCGCAACGTCCCGTTCCTCTCGGACCTGCTGGCCTTCGCCAGGGAGCAGGGCGTTGACGTGGAGGCGGTGGAGTCCCGGGCGCTGTCGCCCGTGGTGGACCGCTTCTGGACCACGCCTCGGGGACGGCCCTGGTTCGAGTTGCTGAAGCGCTTCCTGGCCTATGCGGGGAAGCTCGACGAGGAGCGGCGGCGCGAGGTACTCGATGACGCTGTTCGCGCGGGTGCGCTTGTCCGTCACACCGTGGAGGGTGTGAGCCGGGAGCGGCTCCGTGAGGCGTTCAACACGCCGCTGTACCCGATGGTGCTCGTGGCCAACGAGGTCATGCAAGAGGGGCTGGACCTGCATCACCACTGCCGCCGGGTGGTTCACCACGACCTGGCGTGGAACCCCGCGCAGCTCGAGCAGCGCGTGGGGCGCGTCGACCGGCTGGGCTCGCTCGTCCAGCGGCTGCGGGCGCGACAGCCGGACACCACCCTGGACGTTCACCTGCCGTTGATTGCCAACACCATCGACGAGCGTCTTGAGCGAACAGTCCGGCGGCGGGAGCGGTGGCTGGAGTTCCTCCCGGGCTCGGCGCCTCGCATCGAGGAATACGGTCTGGCGGACGAGCCACCGAAGCCGTTGCCTGAGGCCTTCGCGCAGGCGCTCCGCGTGGAGCTGGGGCCCGTCGCGAAGGCGCGTCCTCCAGGCGCGGGCTGATTCAAGGCGGAGCCTTTCCCGTGTACGCCGCGACGGGGCCTGACGGAGCCCTCGTGCGCGCCTCCTACCTGACGGCGCTGAGGTTCCTGATCTGCGTGTTGATCCACGGGATGTAATTGGAGACCCGCGCATAGACGCCGGGCAGCCCCGGCCTCGCGCAGCCCACGCCAAAGCTCACGATTCCCTGGAGCACGTACCCTTGGGGGCCCGGTACGACGAGCGGTCCTCCGCTGTCCCCTTGGCATGCGTCCTTGCCTCCTGCTGCGTACCCAGCCCCGAGCATCGCCGACTCGTTGATGGTGATTCCATGGCGGTGGTAGCTATTGGCCACGGACCGATGATTGAGGGTGGGGACGTTCACCTGCATCAAGAGAGGGGAGACATTCCCTTCCTCCTGTGTCAGGCCCCAGCCCGCGACGGTCGTCGCCGTGTTGTCTGGAACCCGCTCCCCGCTGGCAGGGAGACAGACAGGTGCGCGTTTGCCTCCAGAGGCGTACTTCGGGGCCTGACTGGGGCGCATGGTGGATGACTGGCCGCAGGCACCGGCAACGGCCTGGTTGAACTTGATGGGCTGTTCGAGCTTGAGAACGGCGATGTCGTTCATCGTCGTGTCTGGATTGTACTGCGGGTGATAGACCGCCCTCACCACCCGGACCGTGACTTGTCCTGTGCTGGGCCGGTCCAGGTCATGAGCCCCCGCGACCGCGGTGGCGCCGGACAGCCCGTCGTAGACACAATGGGCGGCGGTGAGAACGATATCGCTCTCTTCCTTGGGGCCGACCCGCACGAGGGCGCCACCACAGAAGTGGCTGTTGTATTGCTGCAAGCTGACAATCCAGGGGTGGGAGTGAGGCCGAGCCTCGATTCCTCCCACAATCTCCTGGTCCAAGCCGCCGACCGCACCGACGGGGTCCCGCTCCAGCTCCGGACCACCGCACCCCAGAAGACCCACCGTGACGGCCACTCCGCTCATGAATCGCAATGCATCCTCCGCTTCAAGTGCGGAGGGCATCAGCAAGTCACGTGCCGGGTGGCTGCCCAACCGGGTCAAGGCCTTATCCGCGCGACAGCAGGTCTGGCGCGCGTCATGACACGTCAAGTGGAGGCGCTTGACGCGTCAGTCGCGCAGTCCTGGTGTGGCTGGGGCGGGATAGGATGCCGCGCCATGGGAATGAACATCATCGGCGGCTTCATCGTGGCGCTCGCCGCGCTCGTCGTGGGATGTAGCGGGGATGCGCCGGAGCCAGGTCTGACGCCGGATGCTGGCAGCGAGGTGCCCGACGCTGGCACTCAGGCGCCCGACTCCGGCGTCACCACGACGAAGAGCGCGAAGCGGGGAATCGCCTTCGACCTCTCGACGCCCGAGGACCTGGCGGCCGTCGCTCCCGGCGTGAGCTGGTGGTACAACTGGAGTCCCACGCCGCATCCGGGCGTGCCCGCGGATTTCCAGACGCGCTACGGCATGGACTTCATTCCCATGCTCTGGAACGGGAACTTCGACGCGGCGCGGATTGAGTCCATCCTCCGGGCGAACCCACGCATCCAGTACCTGCTGCTCCTCAACGAGCCCAACCTCACCGACCAGGCCAACATGTCGCCGCAGGCCGCGGCGGAGCTGTGGCCACGGTATGAGCGTGTCGCCCAGAACACCGGCGTGAAGCTGGTGGGGCCGGCGATGAACTGGGGCACCATGCCGGGGCATGGCGACCCTGTCGTCTGGCTGGACGCCTTCTATGCCGCCTATCGCGCAGCCAACGGGAACCGCGATCCGCACATCGATTACCTCGGGTTCCACTGGTACGACTATGGCCTGGAGTACCACCTGGACCGGCTCACGAAGTACGGCAAGCCGTTCTGGGTCACCGAGTTCGCCAACTGCCACAGCCAGCCGGATGGCGCGCAGATTGATTCGGTCGCCAAGCAGCGGGTGCAGATGACGGAGATGGTCGCCGTCTGCGAGCGGCGCGAGGACGTGTTCCGCTACGCGTGGTTCACGGGGCGGTGGACGAACGACCCGTGCTTCGCGAGCCTGCTCGGCGCCGCGGGCACGTTGACCGAATTGGGTGAGCACTACGTGTCACTGCCCACCCGCTCGCAGTAGGGCCACGTTCGGGGTTGTTCCGCGCCCACCGCGGTGAGCCGCCCGCTGAGGCCTCCGTCAACCCGGCGGCGCGGGTGTTGCCCCGCGGGACCGGTTCTCCCGGCCCTCGAATCCCCCTAGCTTGAGTGCGCCGATTCCTGGAAGCCCACCTCGGATGCACCCCCCACCAGCCGTGTCGCGCCCTCCAGGTCTGGCGCGCGCGGCTGTTTCGCACTCATGCCCATGACACGAACCACTCCATTCCACCCGGAAGACGCCGCGATGCCCGCGGCCGCGCTGCACCCGTTGCGAGACTTCGCCGAGAAGCTCGGGCGTGAGCTGCGCTTCGAGGACCTCCGTTCGGGCGCGTGGCACGCCCGCCTGCTGACGGCCTATGTGCGGCACTACGAGGCGCGGCGCGCCGGTACCGCGTCCACCGTCCGTGCCTCCGAGACGGAGGCCCTCATCCGGCGCGCCAGCAAGGAAGCGGCGCTGGTGGGGGCGAGCGCCGCGGGTATCTCCACCAGCGCCGCCGTGTTCACCCTGGACACCGGCTTCGTGGGGGCGCTCGTGGCCGTTCCCGTGGCCGGCGCCGCCATGGGGCTGGACACGATGCTGCGCTCGCTCATCCAGGCCCGGATGATGTGTGACGTGGCGTCCGCGTTCGGCGTGCGCATCGATCCGGATGACCCGTGGGATCTGCTCCACCTGCACGCCATCACGTCGGGCTCGGAGGTGTGGGAGGACGCGGACCGCGGCGGCGCGGGGCTCGTGGGCCGGATGCTGACCGAGGACACGGAGGCGGCGGAGCGGAAGTTGGGCAACCGCTTGATAGGGGAGAGCGTGCTGCGAAACCTCATTCCCTTCGCCAGCGTCGTCACCTCCTCCGTCACCAGTTGGCGGCGCACCCGCCGGCTCGGACATGCCGCAGTGGAGTATGCGCGCTACCGCCGCGCGCTGGACGATGCGTTCGCCGCCGTGCGGACCGTGGACGCGCGGTGCCTGGAGCTGCTCATCGAAGGCGCCTGGTGCCTGTTCAGAACGGATGGGGGGCTGCGAGCCGAGGAGACGGTCATGCTGGCGCACCTGCTGCGCAACAGCCCTTCCGCGGCGCGCAAGCGGGTGCTGGAGCGCCTGGGAGACGATGAGGCGCAGTGGGTTGAACGTCTCCACGAGGTGCCCGAGGCCGCGCGGGATGCCTTCCTGCACGCGCTGGAGGTGATGGTCGCGGTGGACCTGTCGATGTCGAACGCGGAGTGGTTGCTGCTGAGGCAGGCCGCCGCCGCGCTCAACCGCCCGCTGCGCCGCGAGCGGGTGCAGGCCCTGCTGAAGCAGCTCCGGGTCCATGGCGTCGTGCTTGCGCCGTGGGGCGACCAGGCCGAATCGCGCGACGAACGGATTCCGTTGTCCCGGGGTGCCGGGCTGGGCGCGGACGCCCATGGCGCTCCGGGGGCCCTATGAAGGCGACGGTGGCGTTCCTGGCGGGCGTGGCCACCGGCTGGATGGCCCGGAGCACCGTGGACAACTCGCGCGGCGCGGTCGTCTCCGTGGCGACGGCGGCGTTCGACCTGGTGGGGTGGACGCGGCGGGTCATCGCCACCGAGCGCGAGTTCCTCTCCGACCTGCTGGCGGAGGCGCGCTCGCGAGCGAACCTCCATCAGGCCCACGGTCGGCGTGCGGCGGACACTGGGGCGCGGCCCGTCGCGGACAGCCGTGAGGGGCACGCATGAGGCTCGACCCGGACTCGGGCGCCATTGAAGGGGAGTGGTTGTTGCTCGTGCACCACTCCCCGGGCCGGCTTCGTGTGCGCGCGCGCTGCTTCCTGGCAGAATCGGACCTCGCGGACCGCGTGCGCGGTGAGCTGGGGGAGACGCAAGGGGTGTTCGGCACCGTCCATTCCCCACTCACGGGCAGCCTGCTCATCGAATACAGCCCCGAAGCGGCCGACGTGGAGTCGCTGCTGGCGGCCATCGTCGACACGGCGGGCCTGGACGGCATCGTCGACGCCAAGTTCATGGCGAAGTCGCGCGAGGCCCCGGCCGAGCACGTGGTGCGTGGCGCCCGGTGGCTGGACGGACTGGCCCGTGAGGTGACGGGGGCCAGCCTCTACGAGCTGATTCCCGTGGTGCTGACGGCCACGGGCATCTACTCGCTGGTGGCGAACCCTTCGCAGAAGGGCTGGCTGCCGCGCTGGGACAACGCGCTGTACTGGGCCTACAGCGTGTTCCGTGACGGTGTGCGAGCGCAGGAGCAGGAAGACGCCGCGCGCGTCAGCGGGACGGTGGCCTTCCGGCCCCGGCCCCACGCGTGAGGCCGCGGTGGCACTGCGTTCAGCTCGGGGGGCGTTCATGCGGGCGGAGGTGGAGTTCCTGAGTGGCATGGCGCGCGGCTTCAAGGGGCGCGCGCACGAGGCCCTGGATGGGCATCAGCGGCCCGTGTCCGTCCACGTCACGGACGTGGCTCCGGGCCGGCTCCTCATCCGGGGCGCGGCGGAGGACTCCAAGACGCTGCGCCAGGTGCTCGGCTGGTTGGAGTCCCGCCCCGAAGTCCAGGTGGCCACGTGTCAGCGCAGCACGGGCCTGGTCAAGGTTCACTACCAGGAGGCGTCGCGCCTTCCGGGCGCGTTCGCGCTGCGGGTGCGGGACTTCGTCTTCACGTTGCACCAGCTTCCGCCCAAGCCGTTCCAGGTGGAGGTGCAACACGCGCTGCCCGGACGCGTGCGGCTGCGCGTCCGCGGGCTGGAGGACGACGACATCCTCAAGCTGGCGGCCTGGGCCGCGACGCTGCCGGGCGTGCACAAGGCGAGCGCGTCGCCGGCCATCCATTCGCTGGTGGTGAGCTTCGACCCGGAGGTGCTCAACGCCAGCCAGTTGATGACGGCCCTGCGCACGAGCGAGCCGTCCACCTGGCCCGCCGCGCCCCAGCCGCCCCGGCGGGAGTGGGCCGCCACCGCCTTCAATTCGGCGGTGCTCGCCGCGTGCGTCGTGAACGCGGCGCCCATGCCCATGTTGACCGCCGGCGTCGCGTTGACGAGCCTGCCGCTGGCCCAGCGCGCCTTCCAGGCCGTCGCGGAGCGGCGCATCACCGTGGACCTGCTCGACCTGGTGGCGGTGGGGGTGTCCCTGGCCACGGGGCAGGTGCGGACGGCGGCGCTCATCACCTCCCTGCTGGGCATTGGTGACTTGCTGATTGAGCGCAGCGCGGACCGCGCCCGGTCCGCCATCTCCCGGTTGATGCGGTTGGAGGTGCTGTACGCGTGGCGGCTGCGGGTGGACGGAGAGGTGGAGCAGGTCCGGGCGGACCGGCTCAAGGAGGGCGACCTCATCGTCGTGCACACGGGGGAGAGCGTGCCCGCCGACGGGACGGTGTTGTCCGGCACCGCGTGGGTGGATGAGAAGGCGCTCACGGGCGAGTCGGAGCCCCGCGTGCGCGAGGCGGGAGGCCGCGTGCTGGCCGCGTCCGTGGTGGGCGAGGGCAGCCTCCGGGTGCGGGTGGTGCGCGCGGGCGTGGAGACCACGGCGGCCAAGATTCTCCACATCCTGGAAGGGGCGGGCGCCAAGCCCATGACGCTGCAGGCGAAGGTGGACTCGGTGGCGAATGGCGTCGTGCTGCCGACCTTCGGGCTCGCCGCGGCGACAGGGCTGTGGACGCGCGAGGCGTCACGGCCCATCAGCATCCTCATCACGGATTTCGGGACGGGGGTCCGCATCGTCGTGCCCGCGAGCGCGCTGGTGGCGATGACGCTCGCGGCGCGCCAGGGCATCCTCATCAAGGGGGCCCAGTACCTGGAGCGGCTGGCCCAGGCGGACACCATCGTCTTCGACAAGACGGGCACGCTGACGTTGGGTGTCCCGGAGGTGGTGGACGTCATCCCCGCGAGGGGCTGGGATGCACGCCAGGTGTTGTCGCTGAGCGCCGCGGCCGAGCTGCGTCAGTCCCACCCCGTGGCGGAGGCGGTGCGCCGGCATGCCCTGGCGCAGGGCGTGGAGGTGCCGCGGCCGGAGGCGGGCCTGGAGGAGGTCGTCCTGGGGCGAGGCGTCTGCGCCCAGGTGAACGGGCGCCGCGTCTGTGTGGGCAGCGCGCGTTGGATGCAGCAGCAAGGCGTGGACGTGACGGACGCGGGCGCGGCGCTGTCCCGGTCCGTGCCGCGCGAGGTCTCCACCTTGTGGGTCACCGTGGATGGGGCGCTGGCCGGGTGCATCCGCTACGTGGAGACGCTGCGGCCGGAGAGCGCGGGCGTGGTCCATGCCCTGAAGGAGAACGGGCGCCGGCGCATCGTGCTGCTGTCCGGGGACGCTCCGGCCCGGGTGGCGGAGGTCGGGAGCCGGCTGGGCGTGGACGAGGCCATCGCGGAGCTGCTCCCCGAGGACAAGGCCACGCATGTGCGCGCGCTCCGGCGCCAGGGGCGCATCGTGGCCATGGTGGGGGATGGCATCAATGACGCCCCGGCGCTCGCGCTCGCTGACGTCGGCATCTCCCTGCGGGGCGCGACGGACGTGGCGTTGGAGACGGCGGACGTGGTGCTGCTGCGTGGCAGCCTTGATGACCTGTTGCTGGCGTTCGACGCGGGCCGCGACACCCTGGCCCGCGTGCACCGGGGGCTCGGGCTGGTGCTGGTGCCCAATGCCGTGGCCATGGTGCTCGCGGCGCTGGGGTGGCTGCCGCCTGTCGCCGCCGCCGTGGTCAACAACGGCTCCACGGTGGTGGCGGGCTTCGCCGCGCTGGCGCCGCTGTTCCGCCAGGCGCGCGCCGCCCAGCGCGAGGACGCCAACACCCACTGAGCCTCAGGGCTGCTGGGGCGCGGCCGCCTGGGGCCTGGGCTTCACGTCCGTGTTCTGGCCGGCCAGGATTTGCCACTGCCCGTTCGCGTGCTTCATCACGTAGCGCATCTGCGTGCGCAGCAGGCCGGGCTCGGTGTCCTGGACGCCAGGGGGCAGGCCGGGGTGGCCCGTCACCGCGTGCGTGGCGTCGACAATCGCCAGGTCCTCCCGGATGAACTGGACCTTGCGCACCGTGACCTGGCTCTGGCTGCCTTTGAAGATGCTGGCGAAGATGCCCGCGTGGCGCTGCTGGATTTCATCGCGGCCCTCGAAGACGGTGCCCACGATGTTGATGAAGGAGGCGTCCTGGGCGAAGTCCTTGGACCAGGCCACCGCGTCCTGGCGGTTCCAGGCCTCCGTCTGCTCACTCACGAGCTGAAGGATGTCCGCCTCCGCTGGCGCCGTGCCGGTGGTCGCGCACGCGGACGCCAGCAGGAGGAGGGTGGCCAGCGAGGGCAGGGGAAGGGCACGGCGCATCATTCGGTAGCCTTCTTTCGGGAAAAGCCGGTTGTCGTGTCCAATCCCATAACACGGCCGGCTTCTCCCGAGCGCCCTCCCAGTGCCTCAGGCGTCTGGCCTGGTGTGTTCGCCGCCCTTCTTCAGCTTCTCCCGGAGGCTCAGCCTCGAGCTCCACATCGCTGGCGTCACCACCACGATGAGAAGGGTCAGCACCACGGTTCCCAGCATCAGCTCCCAGAGCATGTCCACGTCGCGACTCCTGTCGTCATTGATTCGAGAAAACAGCGCGTTCGGCATGGGGCTCGACGGCGGACGTGTCCCGTTGGCGCGCGCTTCGCGCGGGCGGTGCGAGGACAGCCGACATCGAGCGTCAACGCGGAGGCGCTCGGCTCAAATCAGCAACGTGCGGCTGCGGAGGAAGACTGGGGGGCCCTGACCTTGAGGTGCGTCCCTGCGCGCGAGGGAAGGCTGTGGCCCGCTCAGGCGCGGCGGGTTGGGCAGCCAGGCGGCGGGGACAAGGACGGCAGGGGCTTGGATGAAGGGGGCGTGACGGGTGGCGCCCGCTTCGGTGGGCGCGGGCAAATCCCAGTGCGGCGCGTCGCAGCAGTGCGCGTGCAGCACCGGCAGCCCCTGGTCCGCCGCCTCCGAGTGCACGTCTCCGTGGGGACACTTGCACTGGGAGGCCCGCGACTGGACCTGCTTCTCGCAGTAATGCCCGAGCCCGGCCGCGCCGCTGGCGACAGCCTGCCAGAGGAGCAACAGCGCGAGTGCGAGGATTCGCGAAAGTCCAGACACGATGTCCGGTGTATATGCCGCGGCCGTGCGGGTCGCAATGCGCGGGTGCCCGGCCGCTTCCAGCCGGCTGTTGGCCTTGACGCGTCGATTCGCTGGGCTCATCCGCCGGGGGCCCACGAGGCCCCCGGCATCACCCACCGACGCGGCTCAGGCCTTCGCCTTCTCACTGCGTTCGCCGCCGCCGCCGACCTTGATGCGCTTGGGCTGCTCCTCGGACTTCTTGGGGATGCGCACGTTGAGGACGCCGCGCTTGAAGTCCGCCTGAACGTCGTCCGCATTCACGCCGCGGGGGAGCGTGAAGGTGCGGTTGAACGAGCCATAATCGCGCTCGTAGGCGTAGTAGCGGTCACCCTCCTCGCGGCGCTCCTCTTCCCGCTTGCCGCTGATGGTCAGCCGGTTCTCCGCGAGGGTGATTTCCAGGTCCTTCTCCTCCACGCCCGGGACATCGGCCTTGAAGATGAAGGCGTCCTGGGTCTCCTTCACCTCGAAGTCGGGCGCGAAGCCGCCCTCCCGTGCGCCCTGGGGGCCGAGCATCCGGCCGAGGTCGAATCCCAACAGCTCCTGCATGCGCTCGAAGGGGTCCCAGCCGCGCGGGGCTCCGAGCATGCCTCCGCCTCTACGGGCAGGTAGGTCCGCCATGATTCCGTCTCCTTTCCACCGCGCCCCGGTCGTCGAGGCGGGGGTCCGAGGTTCACGGTAGGGAGACAGCGGCGGAAGGGGAGGCACCGGGAGGCCTGCCGGTGCCTCGTCACGCGCCAGGGGTGGGCGCCCGGCGCCCTGCCTCAGGTCCCTTCGGCGTAGAGGCGGCGGTGGTCGCGAAGCTCCGTCAGCCGGAAGGCCCCGGGCGCCGGGGCCACGGCCTCGGGCGCATCCGCCGGCAGCTTCATCAGGCGCTCGTACTCCTCGATGGAGACGCGCTCACGCCGGGCCAGCACCTCCTCCAGGTCCGACTTCGCTATCCGCTCCGCGGCCTTTTCACCCACCGTGCCGGAATAGAATTCCGCCGCGCAGCCGCTGCCGTAGGACAGCAGGCCCATGCGCTGTCCCGCCAGCGCGCCGGCCTCGCGGTGCAGCAGCCCCGCCAGCGCCAGGTAGAGGGACGCGGTGTACACATTGCCGATGCGCGAGTTGAGCCCCAGGGACGTCGCCACCTGGGCGTCATAGCTGGCGGCCGACTTCGCCTGCGCCTCCCGCGACTCTGGCGTCGAAGCCGCCGCGCCCGCCGCATCCTCCAGGTCGCAGAGACGCAGCTGGGTGTGCGCCTTCCGGGCCATCTTGCAGAACGGTACGTGGTAGGCGATGCGCGCCAGCTGCTCGCCGGGCAGCGTGTCCGACCAGCGGACCAGTCCCGCCGCCAGGGCCTTCTCGCGCCAGCCCCGGTAGGCGCCGGACAGGGCCTCCAGGTAGCAGGTGATGGAGTAGTGCCCGTCCACCAGCGCCTCCCGCCGGCCCACGGGCCGCCAGAAGTCATACACGTCCATGGTGCACACGCCATTGAGGCCCACGTCCATGGCGAGCAGGTCGGGCTGCTCGGAGACCAGCAGCGCCACCGCGCCGCCGCCCTGGGTGGGCTCGCCCGCGGTGTTCAGCCCGTAGCGCGCGATGTCCGAGCACACCACCACGGCCACCTTGCCCGCGCCGGCGCCGGACGCAATCCACTCCACCGCCGCCATCAACCCGGCGGTGCCGCCGTAACACGCGTGCTGCGTGTCATAGGTCCGCATCGCCCGCGGCAGCTTCAGCAGGCCCTGAACGTGCGAGGCGACGGGCTTCGAGTGGTCGATGCCCGTCTCCGTGCCCACCACCAGCATGCCGATGCGAGAGGGGTCCACGTCCTGTTGACGGATGAGGCGGGCCGCCGCGGTGGCCGCCAGGGCCACGGTGTCCTCGCCGGGGTCGTTGACGGCCATCTCCCTGGCGCCCAGGCCCGCCGTGTACTTGGCCGGGTCCACGCCTCGGGCCCGGGCCAGGTCTTCGATGTCCACGTACCGGGACGGCACCGCGACCGCCAACGCTTCGATTCCCACGCGCTTCTTCATTCGACTCCTCGATTCCTGGTCGTGCTCTGGATTCCAGCCGCCGCTTCGCTCACGCCTCGGGGGGCACCAGCACCAGCCGGCCCGCCACCTCGCGGTTCTCCAGCCGGAAGTGGGCCTTCGCGGCCTCGGCCAGGGGCACCGCGTCCGTCACGAACTGCCGCACGCCGCCGGTGGCCGTCAGGCGCAGGGCTTCGTCCAGCTCCGCCTGCGTGGTGGCGTAGGCCCCCAATATCTCCAGCTCCTTGACGATGACGAGCCCCGGGTTGAGCTGCACCATCCCCGACTCCAGGTTGCCCACCACCACCACGCGGCCTCCGGGCGCCATGGCCTTCAGCGTCTGGTCGAACGTGGCGCTGCCGACGATTTCGACGGCCACGTCCACGCCCGCGCCCTGGGTGCGCTTGCGGACGGCCGACGCGAAGTCCAGTCCGCGCGACACGATGACCTCGTCCGCGCCCGCCTCCTTCAGCGCCTGCACCTTCACCTCGCTGGACGTCACCGCGATGACGCGCGCGCCGTCCAGCCGCGCGAGCTGTACGGCGGACAGGCCCACGCCGCCGCTGGCGCCGGTGATGAGCACCGTCTCGCCCGCGCGCACCTTGCCGCGCGTGCGCACCGTGTGGACCGCCGTGCCCGTGGTGCAGCACACCGTGGCCGCCTCGTTCCAGGGCAGCGACGCGGGCACCCGGCCCAGGCCGCCGACGGGGGCCACCATGAACTGGGCGTAGCCACCGGCCAGCTCCTCGCCGAAGAAGCGGTTGTCCGTCTTGCAGAGGCTGTTGCGACCGCCGCGGCACAGGGCACAGTCGCCACACGACATGCGCTGGAGCGTCGCGGCGCGGTCTCCCGTCTTCCAGCCCGGCGTGTCCGGGCCGACTTCAATGACTTCACCGGCGGCCTCGTGGCCGAGAATCGCCGGCACGCTGGTGCGGGGCAGGTTGCCGCGGCGGTTGATGACGTCGTGGTAGCAGACGCCACAGGCATGCACGCGGAGGAGGACCTCGCCACGCCCGGGACGAGGCATGGGGACGCTCTCCATCTTCAGGTTGCCCGCTTCACCAAAGCTGCGCAGTACGACGGCTTTCATCTGGGTGCCTCCGTGCATCTGGATTCGTGGAAGGGGAAGGGCCCGGCTCAGGCGCCGACGAGCGCGTCGCGGTAGCCGTGCGGGTCGATGGCGCGAATGGCCGCCACCGTGCGGGCATCCGGCAGCGGGGTGACGGGCAGCGCTTCGGGGACCTGGAAGGCGAAGCCCGTGCGCTCCGCGATGTGCGCTTCCGAGGCCCACGGGTGCCGCGCGAGCAGCCGCGCGCCGGACGCGCCCAGCTCGAACACCCCCAGGTCGGAGATGAGCGTCACCGGCCGGCGCGGGTCTCGCGTGGTGGCGACCTGCACCTGGGGCACCAGGTTGCGGCGCGACTGGCGCGGCACCAGCAGCACCGGCCTGCGCACCCACTGCCGCAGCGTCGCGGCGCCCGCCACGCCAGGGAACTTCGTCCGCGGCTTGTCCAGGCTGCCGCTGGCCGTCATGTTGGTGCGGCCCTCGGCATCCACCTCGGCCGCGCCGAAGAAGACGGTGTCCACCCGGCCGCGCCGCGCGTGGTCGAACAGGTCCGGAATGGTGATCTCCGCGGACCGGCCAGCCAGGTAGCCCAGGTCCTCGGAGGAGGGCAGCAGCGTGGGAAGCTCCGGGTCCAACGCGCCCACGCAGGCCAGGTACGTCAGGTCTGGCGCATGGGTCGCGCGCGCCACGGCGATGGCCAGGATGGCCAGCGGTGACGCCACGCCCGTGGCCACCACGCCGCCGTCATCAATCTGCCGCGCCAGCAGGGCGACCACAATCTCCGCCGGGGTGATGTCCAGCGCCGCGCTCATGCCGCCCTCCGCGTCAGCAGCGTCTCCAGGAACTCCGCCTCGCGGCCCGTCTCCGCCAGCGACAGGTAGCGGGCCAGCATCGCGTCGTCGTGCGGGTAGAGCCCGGCGCAGCCGGTGGGCAGGGCGCCGCCGGGTGCCAGGATGATGCGGTCCACCTGGAAGCCGGGCAGGGTGGCGCGAGGCAGCTTCGCCACCCGCTCCTCCACCGTGGCAATCACCCGCTTCGCCGCGCCCGCCACCAGCAGGTCCGTGGTCGGGTCCTCCATGTAGAGGTTGCCGCGCTCGTCCGCGGCGCGCGCGTGGATCAGCGCCACGTCTGGATAGAAGGCTGGCTCCACCGCCACGCGCAGTCCGGTGAAGGGGTCCTCCACCATGGGAGGCGGCTCCGCCTGCGCCAGCCCGGACACGTCCGCGTCTGGCGCGGGGATGAAGGGCAGGCCCATGGACGCGGCGCGCAGCCGCTGGACGACGCGGTAGCCGTCATGCTCTCGCCAGGCGAGGGTGCCCTGCTCCATGGCCCGCTTGAGACACGGCATGGGACGCACGCGGCCCTGGAGGCTCAGCGCGCCGAAGGCAAGCTCCAGCTTGCCCAGACAGCCGCCCGCCACGAGGAACTCCGCGGGCAGCGGGTTGGGGAGGGAGATGAGGCCCAGGTCGCGCTTGCCCTGGGCGATGATTTCCATCACCAGCGCCATGGGGGCGCGGCCCAGCATGAAGCCGCCGGTGGCCAGCGACGCGCCATCCGGAATGGAGGCCACCGCCTCCTCCAGCGAGCACCAGCGCGCCGTCTTCATGCGTCCTCCGAATCCGTGCCGGTGGCCGGCACGCCCGGCACCATGCGCAGCGGGGAGGGCCCGGCCTGTCCGGCGGTGTCACCCGCGGCGGCGAAGGGCGGGAACAGCATGTCCACCATGCCGTCGGCGATCTGCTCGTCCGTGAGGCGCCCGTCCGGCTTGAACCACTTGTAGATCCACAGCACCATCCCCAGGAACGAGAAGGCGCCCACCGTCGGGTCCACGGGGCGGATGAGGCCCTGCTGCGAGGCCTGAGCGAAGGCCTCCTCCAGGAAGGCCACGTACTTCTTCTTCCGGGCGTCGATGAAGGCGCGCGTCTCGCCGGTGAGCGTGGCGTGCTCGTGGAGGATGATGATGACCTCCTTGCTCCACCCCCGCGTCACCAGCAGGATGTTGTGGCGCATGCACGCGCGAAGCCGCTCCAGCGGATTCGCGATGTCCTGCACCCGCGAGAGGACCTGCTCCTCGAACAGGTCCATCCCGTAGTTCATGATGGCGAAGAGCAGCTGCTCCTTGTTCTGGATGTGGTGGTAGAGGCCCGCCTTCGTCATCCGGCACGCGGCAGCGATCTCCTGCATCGACGTGCCCTCGTACCCCCGGTCACAGATGAGCCGCGCCGCCGTTTCCAGGATGGCGCGGTAGCGCTCGCCCTCGTCCGGCTTCCGTCCTCCGGTGTTCGTCACGTCTGCTCCCTCCTTGAGACCTACCGACCGGTAGGTAGCAGCGCACGACGCGGGGTGTCAATCGCCAAAGGAGGCCCCCAGGGCGACGGTCCTCTTGGTTCCCCTGCTATTTCAAGGGGTTGGAGAGGAGCTGGCGGTTAGACTCGGCGGGCCATGCGGTACGCGCTCGTCCCCATCCTGCTGCTCTGTGTTGCCCTCACGACGGTGGGGGTGGGGGTGTTCACCCTGTTGGAGCGCAACCGGGAGGCCCAGTGGCACCAGTTCGCGGTGGAGCGCCAGGCCCAGTTGGATGAGGCCACACGCGGGGTGGCGGAGACGCTGGAGGACGTGGCGGAGGACCTGCGCTTCGCGGGGGAGCTGATGTCCCAGCCCGGCACGCTGGCGGAGCACCGGCGGGAGATGCGTGCCCTGTTGGAGGCGGTAGGCCAGTACAAGGTCCTCATCGCCTACAACGCCAGCGGCAAGGAATGGCTGCGCATGTTGGACCGGCGCTTGGGCAAGCAGGTGGCGCGAGCGCCCGTGCTGGCGCAGATGGCGGAAGCGGGCCGGCGGGCCCTGCTGCGGCCGCCAGGGGACGTCACGCTGTCACCTCCCATGGAGGATGGCGGCTTTGACTCGCTGCGGGTCATGGCCACGGCGCTGCCCGTGGATGCGCAAGGCCGGCCCGAGGGCGCGGTGGCGGTGCTGGTCGACACGACGTCCTTCTTCACGCCGCTGCGCATCGTGACGTCGGACCCGGACGCGCGGCTGCTGCTCCTGGGCACGTATGGCCAGCCGACCTCCGCGAGCGACCCCACGCTGGCGGACTGGTTCCGGCGGCTGGAGACGGAGGGCTCGCGGGTGCCGGGCTTCATGGCGCTGGCGGCGCGGATGCGCGAGGGCGAGCGCGGCGCGTTGCCGCTTCGCGCGGAGGAGGCCGAGCGCCTGGGGCTGGGCCACTCCGAGGCCATCGCCGTGTTCACCCCCATCCGCGTCCGCGGCGGCAGCCACTGGGCAGCGGCCACGTTGGTGTCCACCGCGACGCTGCGCTCGCATCAGCAGGCGCTCATCTGGCGGCTCATGGCCGCGGCGTTGCTGGTGGCGCTCTTCCTGGTGACGTTCGCCGTGTACGTGGTGCTGGCGCAGCGCCGCGCGGCCGCCTTGCGTGAGAGCCGTCAGCACGCGGACCAGCTGGCGCACCTGCAGGACAAGACGCAGAAGATTCTCGACCACATTCCTTCCGGAGTGCTGGCGCTCACGGTGGATGGGCGCATCAGCGCGGTGAACCAGGTGCTCCGCGAGCGCATGCCTCCGGACGCCATTGGCGCGCCGTTGGAGACGGCGTTCCCCCAGGCGCCGGCGCCGGTGGTGTCCCGGATTCGCTCCCTGGTGGCGGCCGCCGTGAGCGAGTCGCGCGCCCACGGCATCCTGGGCGAGACGCTGGTGCTCTTCGGCGAGGAGGGCCGGTTCAACCTCCACGCGGTGCCGCTGGAGGCGCGCCACCCGGAGGTCCACACGCTGCTGGTGGTGGAGGACCTGAGCAACGTGCGCGCGCTGGAGACGCAGTTGCTGCGCGCGGAGAAGCTGGCCACGGTGGGCGTGCTGGCCGCCGGCATCGCGCACGAGATTGGCACGCCGCTGGGCGTGGTGCGCGGGCGCGCGGAGTACGTGCTGGGCAAGCTGGGCAAGGAGCATCCGCAGGGGCCCGGCATCGCCGTCATCATCGAGCAGATTGACCGGGTGAGCCGCACGCTGCGGCAGCTCCTGGACTTCTCGCGCCTTCAGCCCACGGCGGTGCGGCCGGTGCCGCTCAGCTCCCTGCTCCACGACGTTCAGGAGCTGCTGCGCATGGAGGTGGAGCGGCGCGGGGTTCGCTTCGAGGTGACGGTGCCGCAGACGCTGCCTCCGCTGGCGGCGGACCCGGACCAGCTCCAGCAGGTGCTGGTGAACCTGGCGCTCAACGCCTGCCACGCGTGTGGTGAGGGCGGACAGGTGACGTTGACCGCGGCGGTGCCGGAGGCGGAGCCGTGGGGGTTGGTGGCGCTCACCCTCCGCGACGACGGCTGCGGCATTCCGCGGGAGCATCTCAATCAGGTCTTCGACCCCTTCTTCACCACCAAGAAGCGGGGACAGGGCACGGGGCTGGGCCTGACGATGGTGGCCCACGTCGTGCGCAATCATGGTGGCCGGCTGGAGCTGGAGAGCGAGGAGGGCCGGGGCACCTGCGTCACCGTGCTCTGGCCCATCGCGAAGCCCAGCGCGGAGGAGCGGAATGTCGGTTGAGGGACGCATCCTGGTCGTCGATGACCACGTGGACATGGGCCTCATGCTGCGCGAGCCCCTCACGGACGCGGGCTACGCCGTGGAGCTGGCCACGGGCGGTGAAGAGGCCATCCAGATGGCGCGCGCGCGGGCCTACGACGCGGTGCTGTGTGACTTGCGAATGGAAGGGGTGGACGGCCTGGACGTGCTGGAGGCCGTGCGGGCGCTCGACGCGGACACCCCCGTGTTGATGATGACGGCCTTCGGCGGCGTGGAGAGCGCGGTGGAGGCGATGAAGCGCGGCGCGTACCACTACTTCACCAAGCCCTTCCGTCTGGATGAGGTGCTGCTCTTCCTCGAGCGGGCCCTGAAGGAGCGCCGGCTCCAGGTGGAGAACCGGGCCCTGCGGCGCGCCGCCGCCGAGCGCAGCGGGCTGGGCGCATTGGTGGGCCGCAGCGCGGCGATGCGGAACCTCTACGCGCTCATCGACCGCGTGGCCCATGCCCAGGCGGCGGTGCTGCTGCGGGGCCCGAGCGGCACGGGCAAGGAGCTGGTCGCCCGCGCGCTGCACTTCCAGGGGCCTCGCGCCTCCGGGCCCTTCGTGGCGGTCAACTGCACGGCGCTGCCGCACGACTTGCTGGAGAGCGAGCTGTTCGGTCACCTCAAGGGCGCCTTCACCGGCGCCACCCACGCCCGTCGCGGCCTCTTCGTGGAGGCGGATGGGGGCACGCTGTTCCTGGACGAGATTGGCGACATGCCGCTGGAGCTCCAGGCCCGCCTGCTGCGCGTGCTGGAGGACGGCGAGGTGCGAGCGGTGGGCGCCGACGGCAGCCGCACCGTGGACGTGCGCATCATCGCCGCCACGCACCAGGACCTGGACGCCCGTGTGCGCGAGGGCCGCTTCCGCGCGGACCTGTTCTACCGGCTCAATGTCGTGAGCCTGCTGTTGCCGCCGCTGTCGGAGCGGCGCGAGGACATCCCCTTGCTGGTGGAGCACTTCATGGCTCGCGCCCGCGCGCGCAACCCTCGCTCCCGGATGCAGTCCTTGTCTCCGGAGGCGGTGGCCGCGCTCGCGACCTTGCCCTGGCCGGGAAACGTGCGTGAGCTGGAGAACCTCATCGAGCGGCTGGCGGTGATGGTGGCGAGCGAAGTCGTGAGTCTGGAGGACTTGCGCCCACACCTGCCACCCGAGGCGCCGGAGGTGCAGCCGTTGGTGATGGCGCAGCACGCGCTGTGGCCCCTGCGGCGGCTCGAGGCGGAGTACATCGCGTGGATGGTGACACGCTGCGGCGGGAACAAGACGCGCGCGGCGGAGGTGCTCGGCATCGATGTGTCCACCATCCATCGGCGCGAGCGGGAGCGCGGGTAGGGGCGCGTGGGACACCGTGGTAATCCGCCAGGGGCGTCTGGCGTGATGCAACGGTTCGCCCGCATGTCGCCTGGGCGCTCGGGGCGGGGCCAGCGGGCATGGGCATTGCTTGATGTCGCGACGTGAGGTCTTCGTCCATCGCCCGTGCCCTCCTGCTCGGAGGGGATGCGTCGCTCAGCTCGCTCCTGAGGGACGTGCTGGCGGAGCTGGGCATCGCGCTGGAGTCGGGCGCGCCGGCCGGTGGGTGTCCGGACCTCGTGCTCGTCCACGTCGAGCGGGGTGAGAGTCTCCAGCGTCGGCTTCAGCGCGCCCGGGAGCTTTCGCCGCAGCGGCCCATCATCGCGTTGGTGCCCTTCGCCGATGAGCGGCTGATGGGACTCGCCCTGCGGCTGGGCGCCCGCGACTGTTTCGCGTTGGGCCGCCCGCTCGGTGAGCTGCGCCGGGTGTTGCTGGCCCACGTTCCAGGTCACCCGAGCTCCGTATTCATCTCTCCCGGCGGGGCCGTGCCGCCGTCGACCGAGTCGCCCCATGATTGAGCCTCTCGCCGTGTCCTTGGTGCCCGCCACTCCCGCGTTTCCGGACCGCCCGCTCGTCGCGCCGTCCGCTCCTTCCGAAGTGTCGCTCTTCCAGGACGCCGGTCTGCGAGTGACGACCGAGCGGGTCGTCGCCCGGGGCAGGACGCTGCTGCTCGCGGACGTCCAGCGGGTGGAGACGGTGCGGCGCACGCCTCGCATGGTCCCCGTGCTGGCCACGCTGGCGCTGTGCATGAGCGTGGGGTTGCCGGCGCTGTCCGCGCTGTCCGTCTCCAGCAGCACGGCGAAGGGTGTCTACGAGGCGGCGCTGGTCGCCGTCGTCATGGTCATCTTCGGGTGCATCGCGCGGCTCGTCCTGGCCGAGGAGTCGTACCGGCTGGTGCTGCATACCCGCGCTGGCTCCTGGCGCGTGCGCGCGAGCAAGGACCTGAAGTCCCTCGTGCTGCTCGCCGGGCTCATCCAGGACGCCGTCGCGGCGCGGCGCCGGCACTGAGCGGGCGCAGGTGGCCCTGGCCCATGCTACAGCCCGTCATCCCCGCGCAGGCGTTCGGCTTCCAGCGCGTCGTGGATGGGACGGCCCCACTGCTCCGCCAGGGCCCGTCCATGCGATGAGACGCGGCGAGCCTTCTCCTCCGTGTCGTCCTCGAAGGGCAGCACGGGGTTCTTCGCGTTCCGCTCCAGGACGTCGCGCAGGCGCGAGGCGTCCTCGGCCGTCGGCTCCAGACCGAACAGCGCCGTGAGCACTCGCAGCCCCTCCGGCTGGAGCTGCCGGTAGTCCATCAGCCGCGCCGTGCCTGTCCGCGCGCGATAGCCTCGCAGGCCCGCGTCGCAGATGGCCGCGAGGACGCGCGCGCCGTACTCGTCCATCGGCATGCCTTCCAATTGCCCGGCCTCCAGGCCCAGGTGCGCGGGGTTCAGCAGTCCCGGCAGCATGTGCGCGCCCCGGTGATTCTGATGCGACGCCATCACCTCCACCGGGTCCCGGTAGAGGAACATCCACGGCACACCGGGAAAGGCGCGCTGAAGCAGCGGAAGCTCCAGGATGTGCCACGCGTCCAGCTTGAGGAACACCGCGCGCTCCTCTGGATGGCGCTGCTGTCCCAGGGCGCCCACCACCGCGCGCAGCCATTCGATGCGCTGGGTGTCCGTGACTCCTGGCAGGAGTTGGTGCGCGCGCAGCACCGTGTCCACGGGGCCGGCTTCGGACAGCACGATGTGGCGTGGCAGCGCGGCCAGCAGTTGCGCCACCAGCGTGGAGCCGCAGCGGGACATGTGGAAGACGAGCCCGCGCACCGGCAGGCCGGGCTGCCGGGCGTGTCGTTCCATCAGCGCGTCCATGGACGTCTGATGCCGGAAGAGCAGGGCGAAGGGGTGTCGAAGCCGCCGCTCCAGCGTCTCGTCGAAGAACGGGTCCGTGAAGCGCTGGCCCCCCAGGTGGCACCAGTCCACGCGCGGCTGCCCGTCGTCCACATGGATGCGCGCGGGCACCCAGCCCTCCAGGTCCGGTGTCATATCCACCGCTCCCGCCAGACCCGGCGAGCGGCGCGCAGGGCTTCGTGGAGGTCCTCGGCGGTGAAGTAGTAGCCGTGCGCGGCGCCCAGCTCGATGGCGCGTGACATGAAGGCCGCGGTGTCCGACGTCTCCCGCAGCGCGTCCTGGAGCGTGACGTCCTCCAGGACGCGGAGACGGAAGCGCTCGAAAGCCTCAGCGCCCATTCACGGCCCCCGTGAAGACGCCTCGCAGCCAGTCATTCACGTCGCAGTCCAGCACCAGGTGGACGCGGTCGGTGTCGCTGGGGTTGTCCACCCGGTGGGGACGGTTGAAGTCCAGGTACCAGCACTCACCGGGCTGGAGGACGACGCGCTCGCCTCCGAGGAAGAAGGCCACGTCGGGGTGCGTGGTGATGGGGACGTGGAGCCGCACCTCGCCGTCCGCGTAGCCCAGGTTGTAGTCCGTGTGCTCGCGGATGCGCGCGCCCGCCGCGAGCTTCAACAGCCGCGCGGCGCCGATGGGACACTGGAACGTGGCGAGCACGGCGCGCAGCGCGGGGCAGCGCGCGAGCAGCGGCGTGTCGGCGTAGCGCTCGCGCCCCGTCGGGTCCGGATAGATGCGGCCTTCCATTCCGCCAATGGAGCGCAGGGGTACGCCGCTCCACTCGCCCTCGTATTCGCGCTTGTTGAAGTGGGGAACCCAGGCCTCGGTGGGCAGGGCCGCGAGCTCTTGCTGGAGCGGCGCGGCGTCGAAGTGGAAGGGCAGGCGGAGGCGGTCGGGCACGGGCGTCGACATGCGGTGCTCCTCGTCGCGGTGAAGGGTTCCAGCGTGGCTCATGCCAGCCGCGGAGGCCGGTGCTCCGTCTTGGCCCGGATGAGCGCCGTCTGGGCGCGGGCCAGCGTCCCCTGCGGGTCCTCCTCGCCCTCGACAGTCACGGTCGCGGACACCAGCTCAGGCGCGCCCGAGGTGTCGTGCAGCTTCTTGCGCTGCGCTTCGGCCCGCGTCGCGTCCACGCCAGGAAGAGCCAGGAGGAACGTCCCACCTTCCCAGCGCACCGCGAAGCCTCCAGGGACGCCCAGGGCTTCGATGATGTGTGCGCCGTCTCGCAGGGTGGCGTCTCCCGCGTCGAAGCCCTTTGTCGCGTTGATGTGTCCCAGGCCCACCAGGTCCGCGAGCAGCACGCTGAAGGGCTTTCCATCCCTGCGGCAGCGGCCAATCTCGCGCAGCACCCGTTCTTCGCCCACGCGCCGCGAGTCCAGTCCCGTCAGCGCGTCCACCCGGTGCTGTCGCTCCCGCTCCTCACGGGCTGGCCGGCTGTGTCCGGTGTCGGCGAGCGCCAGCATCTGCGCCATGCCGCCAGGGATGGGGAAGGGCCGGGCCACCCAGCGCAGCCGGCGCGGCTGGGGACGCTCCAGGACGAGCGTGAGGCGGAGGCCTCGGGACGACTCTGAGGCCAGGTCGAGCTGCCGCAGCGTGCTCGCCGGGTCCGCGGTGAGTCCCGCGACGTGCTGGCAGAAGGCCTCGAACGTCATGGCCGGGAAGGGCTCTGGCGGCAGGCCGAGCAGGTCCGTCATCGCGGCGTTGCACGCGTGAGGCTTGCGCCCAGGCGCCACCAGCAGCGCCGCCACGTCCAGGGCCTGCACCGCATCGCGCAGGAGTCCCAGGGCCGATGCTTCGGTGAGCGCGGGCTCCGCCTGGGACTTCTCGGCGGCCTGGTTCACCCGGGCCCGCTGTTCCAGGTCCTCGGCGACGCGGTTCGCGAGCTCCCGCAGCGCGGCCAGGTCCTCGGCGCCGAGGACGAGCGGTCGCGTGTCGATGACGCACAGCGAGCCCAGGACCTCGCCCGTGGAAGTCAGCAGCGGCGCGCCCGCGTAGCTGCCCACGACGCCGTCGCGCACCAGCGGGTTGTCACGGAAGTACGGATGGCGCCGGGCGTCCGGTACGACGAGCGGCTCGCGCCCCTGCACCACGTGGTGACAGAACGCCCAGTCGCGCGGCGTGCCCCGGTCCTTCGCGAGAGCGGGTGGCAGGCCGACGTGGGCCTTGAACCACTGGCGCTCGCCCAGCACCAGCGTCAGCAACGCCACGGGAACACCGAAGGCCTGGGCGACCTCCTTCACGAGCTGCTGGAGCTCCGCCTCGGGGGGGCCGTTGTCGACCAGGTGCATGGCCGCGATGCTCGCCAGCCGTTGCCGCTCCTGCTCGCCGGACACCTCCGTCGCGGGGGGCTGTGACGCGAGCTGTCCGGTGAGCACGCGCCGCAGGGTCTCCCGCATCAGCTCCGAGGAGGCCCGGCGGCTGAGCAACGCGTGGATGCCCAGCGCCTCTTTGAGCTGCCATGCGCGGACGCGCAGCTCGTCGAAGGCGGTAATCACCACGACCTGCGTCTCGGCGGAGTCTTCCTGTTCCCGAAGCCACGTCAGCAGCGTGAAGCCGTCCAGCCGGGGCAGCGCCAGGTCCGTGACGAGCAGCAGGGGCGCCCCGCGCTGGCGCACGACGTCTTGGGCCTCCGCGCCATCCTTGGCGACGACGCCTTCCAGGCCCTCCTCCGCCACCAGGGACAAGAGGCCAGCGGCTCGCTGCGGGTCGGGCTCGGCGATGAGGGCGTAGCGGCGCATGCGGGAGCGGGGATGCTGCCACGGCTGCTGGCTGGCTCAAGGCTCCGTGTGACGCAGGGGGGCCTGGAGCCGCTGTTTGGCTGTCCGCTAGTCCTGGCGCATCGCGTCGTGCGTCGGCGGCGCCGAAGACGTGAGGCGCTGCCACGTCGGCTCATCGACGACCTGTTGCTTCCACGCCGCGTGGCATGAGGTGCACGTTTGCAACGTCGCGCCCAACTCCGTCAGCACCTGAGCGCGGTCGCGATCCCGAGCCGCCGCGGAGATGCGGTCGGCGGTGTGATGGAAGTTGAGCGCCTGCGCCGTGAAGCCCGGCGCGCCGGCCCCCATGTGCGTGCACATCTGGCCCATCTGCTCGGAGAAGCCGATGCGCCCCGCAGCTTGCTCGACGCCAGCGAAGTCATCGGTGGCGAGCGCCGCGACGATTTCCTGCACGGCCACGAGGTGGTCGCGCATGTTCTGCTTCTGGTGGTTCGCCATCATCGGCAGGAGCGGCACCGGAGCGCGCGTGTCCATCCGGTCAAGCGCGCCAGCCGCCGAGGCAGTGCCTGGCGCCGTTGCGGCGCTGGAGGTCGTCGCAGGTGCTGGCGGTGACTCGCGCGAGCACGCGCCGAGGACGGCGAGGATGTAGGTCAATGCAAGCACGGCGCGGCTCATTCAGGAGGCCTTTCTTCGAAGGGAACGGCAGGTGAAGCCTTGAGGGCGTCGACGAGGTACTGCAACGCGGCGATGACGTCGGCGCGACGGGGCTCGGGGATGCCTCCGAGCAACGCGCCGAAGCGGGCTCGGCTCGCGCCGTCGACTTCCTTCGCGAGGCGAGCGCCGCGTGAGGTCAGCGAGACGAGCCGGCTGCGGCCGTCGCGCTCGCTCGGGCGCTGCTGGAGGTGGTTCGCGCGGACCATCTTCGCGCAGAGCCGCGCGACATTGCTCTTGTCAATGCCCAGCTCGGCCCCGAGCGCCTGCTGGGTGAGCTCCCCCTGCACGAGCAGCACCATGAGCGCGTGCGCGTGAGCCATTGAGAGCGGCTTGCCACACGGCGTGCTCTCCGCCGCGAGCGCGCCGAATCGGCGGAAGAATCGCTGGGTGATACGGCGGAGCTCGTCGACAGCGTCTGGCATCGAGCCTTTGCTAGCATGAAACTGGTTGTGTACGCAATTAGTTGCTTTTGGGGCCTCTGAGCCGAGCAGATATCTCAAGCGCCTGAAAGCCGTCGGGAATCGGCCACGCGCTGCGCGCCCAGCACTGTGTCCAGGACGGGTCAACGCCCGCGTCGTGTGTCGAAGTCTTGGGTTGGGTGAGACGGCTCAGTCGGCCGTATCGGGTTGCGCAGGCGTGCTTTGAGTTCTGTCTGGTACAGAGGCCTGGGGGTAGCGGATGAAGAGCCGGCGAAGGGCGCCGCGCTGCCGGCCCATCTCCTGCGCGCGCGACGCCGCGTCCACCACCAGCATCAGCGTCAGGCCCACCCACGAGGGGACCAGGGGAAGGACCCAGCCCGGGTCCGACGCCAGCCACGCCACCAGCGCCGTGTGCAGGACGGCGAGCGTCACCGCCCACCGGAGGACCGCGCCGGACGTGCGCGCGCGCCGGCAGAACCAGGCGAAGGCCGCGAGCACCGCCGCGGTCTCCAGAACGCCCAGCAGCGCCACCCGCCCCGACGAGCGCATCAGCCGACCCGAGCGCAGGTTGTCCAGGGCGAAGGCGTGAATCTCCACGCCGGGCACGGCCACCTGGCCGGGCAGGGTGCTCTGTCCATGCAGCCCCGTGGCGGTGACACCCACGAAGACTGTCTTGCCGCGCAGCGCCAGGTCCAGGCCCACCGAGCGCGGGTCCGCGTGCAGCAGGTCCGCCAGGCTCACCCGGGGCAGCCAGTTGGGCGCGGGCAGCCGCATCAGCGGTGCGCCATGGTCCACGGCCGCCCGTTCGCGCAGGGGCTCCGCCCGTTCGGGCATCAGGTGCAGCGCGGTGGCCAGCGCCAGGGAGGGCCAGGCCTGCCCGCTGACGCCCACGGCGTAGGGATAGCGCCGGATGACGCCGTCGCCGTCCACCAGCATGTTGAGGGTTCCACTGCCCCGGGCCGCCATGCGCAGGGGCGCGATGCTCCCCGCCACCTCCTGGGCCTGGAGCCGCAGCGCCTGGGCGGGCAGGGCCAGCGGCGTGCCCAGGGCGCCATCCCCGAGGGGCGCCATCACCGGGACGTCGTCCGTGAGCGCGGCGGCTCCCAGGACGACACCGTGCCCTTCTGAAATCGCCTCGGCCAGCCGGGCATCGCCGTCACGCGCGCGGAGCCGTGCCTCCAGCTCCGCCGCCAAGGCTTCGCCCGCGGGCTGCTCCGTCAACCCCGAGCGGCGCAGCGCCTCCAGGATGTCCTCACCCAGCTCCAGCGCGTCACGCGGCCCGGGCTGGTCGAAGACGACGTCCACCGCCACGGCCGCGGGGCGCTGGGCGGTGAGCGCCTGGAAGGCGCGGGCCCACGTGGTGCGTGACAACGGCCAACGCTCACCCAGCGTCGCGAGGGCGCGGTCATCCACTTCCACCAACACCAGGTCCGCGCTGGGCGGCACGGCGGGCAACAGCCGGCTCACCGCCTGGTCGTAGAGCGAGCGCTCCAGGAAGCCGGGCGCGCCACCCGTGGCCGCCGTCACCACCGCCAGCGCGAGGCCCACGCACGCGCCCAGTCCCCGCGCCACGGCGGGCGAGGGCGGACGGAGACCGTCGCGGCGGTGGGGCTCGGCGGGACTGGAGTCCATGGGCGGTCCCTGCTAGCAGGCAGGGCCCGGCCATCATGCGTGCGCGGATGGGCGCACGCAATGCAGCAGGCTCAGGGCCGGACGTCGAAGGCGTAGATCTTCGAGGGGAAGCCCACGAAGCCATCACCATCCACGGCCATCACCCGCCAGAACCACTTGCCCTGACGGGGCCTGGGAAGCGCCAGCTCCGCGCTGGCGGTGTCATACGTCTGGACCCCCGAGGCGAAGTCCGCCGTGCGAGCCACCTCCACGCGGTACGTCGCGGCGCCCTCCAGCGTCCGCCAGGACACCTTCGGGGTCGTGGCGAACGCGCCACCCCGAGGGCCCACCAGCGTGGGCGCCGGCAGCAGCGGGCGAGGCGGCTCCGGGGGCGAGCCCGGCTTCGCGCGCGAGCCATGTCCGCCAGAGACTTCGACCTCGGCCTGCTCAGCGCTGAGGGCCACCTTGCCTTCCAGCGTCTCCAGCCGGCTGGTGCCGTCGTCCTGGGCCGACACGCGGAACCGGGTGCCCCGCACACCGGCCACCGCGCCGCGCGCGCGGACCTCGAAGATGGAACCCGCGCCACCCGGCGCCGCGTTCGTCTCCACGGCGCCGCGCAGCAGGTCCAACTGCACCTTGCGCTGGAGGTTCGCCATCAACTCGATGGCGCCCACCTTGATGAGGCTGTTCTCCGCCACGCGCACCGAGCTGCCGTCCGCCAGGGCCAGCTCCGCCTGGGCGTCCGCGCCGGTGCGCAGCAGCTCACCCGGGTAGAGCGAGTCACCCACCGTCCGCGCGCGGAGCTGGGCTTCCGTCGCGCCGGCCTCCACCGCGCCGCTGGCCGCCCGCAGCCGGGCCACCGCGGGCTGGGCGGGCCGCTCCACGTAGGCGAGCTGGAGCTGCGCGGGCTCGCCCTCCGCGGACGGCGGCGCCATGGCGGACACGCGCGTGCGGGGCACGCCCGCCGCCACCAACACGTCCGCGGCCCGCTTCGCCGCGGCCAGGCCCCGGCCGTCCAGCCGGTCCGCGTCCGGGAGCTTCGCCGCCACCGTCACGGAACGGATGGCTGGGCGCGCCAGGAGCGCTTGGGCCACGTGCGCCAGGCACGCGTCCGTCTCCGCGCCCTGGGGCGCCATCGGCCGGCCGAACACCATCCGGCCGCTTTCGAAGCGCAGCCCGCCGCACGGCGCTTGCGCGGCGAACGCGGGCGCACCCGCGAGCACCACCGCCATCATCCAAGGGGCTGTCCGCATCAACGCGTGCCTCCTCCCGTCGAAGGCTCGGCGACCTTCACGATGTTGAACTCGACGCGACGGTTGTTCTCGCGCCCCTTGGCCGTCTTGTTGGTGTCCACGGGCTTCGCCTCACCATAGCCCACCGCGTCCAGCCGCTCCGCCGCGATGCCTTCCTTCACCAGGAAGGCCACCACATTCTTCGCCCGCCGCTGGGACAGGTCCAGGTTCTTCGCGTCGTTGCCCTGGGCATCCGTGTGGCCTTCCACACGGACCACCTGAATCCGCGGGTTCGCCTTGAGCGTGGAGGCCACCTGCCGCAGCAGGCCGTGGGACCTGGCCAGAATCACGTCCCGGCCCGTGCCGAAGTACACCTTGTCCAGGATGACGATGCGCGCGCCCTCCACGCGCACCTGCGCCTTGCCCTTGTCCGGGCAGCCGTCGTCATCCTTCACGCCGTTGATGGTCTCCGCCTCCAGCGGGCACTGGTCCACGGCGTCCGGGATGCCGTCCTGGTCGTTGTCGGGGTCGGGGCAGCCGTCCTCATCCTCGAAGCCGTCCAGGTCTTCCGGTGCGTTGGGGCACAGGTCCTCCGAGTCGACGATGCCATCCTGGTCGGTGTCCACCGGCGCGGGCGGCAGCGCCAGGGGGGCGGGGGCCGGCGCGGGCTGGCCCGCCTCGGAGGGCGGCTGGTGGGCGTTCGGGTCATCCGGGCAGCCGTCCTCGTCCTGGAAGCCGTTGAGGGTCTCCGGCTCGGTGGGGCACACGTCGACGACGTCGGGGATGCCGTCGCCGTCGTCGTCCGGGTCCAGGCAGTTGTCGTCGTCCTGGAAGCCGTCGTAATCCTCCGGCCCCAGGTCGCAGACCGGCGCCGCGGCGGCGGGGCCTGCCTTGGACTCGAACGGCGTGAAGGCCACACCCGCGAGCACGCGGAAGGACGGGGTGCCATAGCCCCGCGACAGGCCCGGGCCCGCGCCCACATGCGCGGCCAGGCCCGGCGTGAAGCGGTACTTCAGCGCGGCCAGGACCTCCAGGGGCCGCTCCTCGGAGCGCGTCTCCTTCAAACCCAGCGCACCCGCCAGGGTGGCCTGCGCCGTCAGGGCCTGCGTGAGGGGCACCTCGGCGCCCACCGCGTAGGCGAACTCGTTGCCCACGCGCAGGTTGCGCAGCTGCTCCTCGCGGCGGACGTTGAAGCCCACGTTGGCCAGCAGGCGGACGGCGGTGGTGGCCCACTCCGCCACGAAGCGCGGCTGGAACGTCACCGTGTCCGAGCCCAGGAACTTCGAGCCGCCGCCCGTGGGCAGCGTCAGGGGCGCCGTCACGGCCAGGTGGAGGCCACTGTCGGTGGAGAGCAGGCGGACCTTCGGCACCAGCCGCAGGTCACCCACGCCGGTGGTCCCCACGCCGTTCGACAGGTCCGGTGCCACGGCGGCGGCGGGCTCGGACGTCGTATGGGAGATGGGCAGCGCCACGCCAAGCTCCACCCGGTCGAACAGGGAGATGGCGCCCATCAGGTCCAGCGTGAGCTGGCTGTCCACGATGCGGTAGAGGAACCGGTCCGCGCGTGGGTCCACGAGGTTGAGCGGGTCATCCGCGTAGTTGAGCGACGCGCCCAGGTTCCAGGACAGATGCGGCGCGATGCGCGCGCCCTGCATGCCGAGCACGTCATAGGCGCCCGGGGCCGGCTTGTACTGCTGCACGTCGATGGCCTGCGACGCCGCGGGTTGGGCGCTGGCGGTGGCCGAAGCCACCAGCAGCAACGGGGCGGCGAGCCGTGTCACGCGGCGAAGGAAGCTGCGCGGTGCGGATGGTGTGTAGTCGGAAAGGGGCATGGCAGGTCGAGGCTGAGACGGGCCCCGTCGAGGAGCCGCGAAGGTTGTCACCGGCGGATGACCGACTCAAGAAACGATGAGCAGGAACATCCGCCGGCGTCGTGACAGAGCGGCGGCGCTGAGTCAGGCGGCCCGGACGGAGCGGCTTCCCGTGCGGCGCAGGCGGCGCAGCAGGGGCAGGGCGAGCAGCCACAGCGCCAGCGGAGCGAAGGTGCCCGCGCCGCCGGTGCTGCAGCCGTGGCCCGCGATGGTGAAGTCGTCGTTGGCGTCCAGCGGGTGGGTCCCGCCGGAGACTTCCTCGCCATCGCTGGCGCCGCCGCCATCCGTGTCGGCGTTGTTCGGGTCCGTCTCGCCGTGGTCGAGCGCGCCGTTGTGGTTGGCGTCCTCCACCCCGTCGTTCAGGCCGTCACCGTCCGTGTCCGGGTCGAGCGGGTCGGTGGGGTTGGTGCCCTGCACCTCCACACCGTCGCTCAGGCCGTCGTCATCCGTGTCCGCGTTGTTGGGGTCGGTCTCCGTGGCGTCGACTCGGCCGTCGTGGTTGGCGTCCTCCTCGCCGTCCATCAAACCGTCGCCGTCCGTGTCCGGGTTCTTCGGGTCGGTGGTGGTGGCCGGGTCCGCGTCCGGAAGGAAGTGGGGCGAGTCGCGGTCCGTGTCCGCCGGAGCGCTCTCCCGCGTCACGCCCAGCTCCGTGCCGTCCAGGATGCCGTCGTTGTCGCTGTCCGGATCCAACGCGTCGATGAGGCCGTCATCATCCGTGTCGGTGATGCCGTCGATGCCGTCCGGAACGCCGTCGGAGTCACTGTCCGCGTTGCGGGGATCGAGCCCCAGCGCGATTTCAGTCGCATCGTCGATGCCGTCGAGGTCGGCGTCGAGGTCGTCCGCGGCCAGCAGCGGATCCGTCTCGTCCGGGTCCACCCGGCCGTTGTGGTTGGCGTCCTCGATGCCGTCACGCACGCTGCCTCCGTCCGTGTCCGGGTTGAGCGGGTCCGTCACCGTCGCCGGGTCCGCGTCCGCCACGAAGCGCGTCATGTCCGTGCCCGTGCCCTGGGGCTCGGTGAGGCCCCGCTCCAGGCCGTCCGACAGCAGGTCGCCGTCGGTGTCCCAGCGCTTCGGGTCCGTCTCTCCCTCGTCGACGATGCCGTCGTGGTTGGCGTCCTCGTTGCCGTCCAGGAGGCCGTCGTCGTCCGTGTCGTCGTCGAGCGGGTCCGTCCCGGCGACCTGCACCTCGATTCCGTCCGGCAGGCCGTCACCGTCCGTGTCGGGGTTGTTCGGGTCGGTGCCCAGCGCGAGCTCCTCCGCGTCCGTGAGGCCGTCGTTGTCCGCGTCGGCGGTGACCACCCAGGTGTAGGTGGCCGGCGTGGCGTCCACGTTGCCCACCGCGTCCACGGCGCGCACCTGGAGCGTGTGCGAGCCCAGCGCCAGGTCGTTGAACGTGGCTGGGTCCGTGCACGGCGCATAGGCCGCGCCGTCCAGGCTGCACTCGTAGGTGACGTTCGGCTCCGAGGCGTCGAAGTCGAACGTGGCCACGGCTGGGGCCTCCGTCAGCGGCGGGCCGCTGGTGATGACCGTCTCTGGCGCCGTGGTGTCCACCGTCCAGGTGTAGCTGGCCGGCGTCGGGTCCACGTTGCCATCGGTGTCGCGGGCACGGACCTCCAGGACGTGCTCGCCGTCAGTCAGGCCGGTCAGCTCGGCCGGGTTGTCGCAGGCCGAGAAGGGCGCACCGTCCAGGCTGCACTCGTAGGTGACGGGAGCCTCATCCGACGCGAAGCCGAAGGTGGCCGTGTCGGAGGCGCTCAGCGCCGGCGGCGTCTGGGTGAAGGTCGTCTCGGGCGGCTCGGCGTCCACGGTGAACGTGTGCGTCACCGCGTCGCTGCTGTTGCCGGCCTCGTCCGTCGCGGTGACGGAGACGGTGTGCGGCCCCTCCGCCAGCGTCGTGCCGACCGGGAGTGTCCACTGGCCGGAGGCATCCGCCTCCACCGTGCCGACGGTGTTGCCGTCGACCACGACCACCACCGTGCCGTGCGGCTCCGCGGTGCCCGTGTACGTCACCGTCGCGGTGTCGAGCACCTCGCCGCTGGCGGGGGCGGTGATGGCCACTGCCGGCGCTTCGGTGTCCACCTCCCAGGCGTGCGTGGCTGGCGTCGTGTCCACGTTGCCCGCGGCGTCCACCGCGCGCACCGCCAGGGTGTGGCTGCCATCCGCCAGCGGACCGAACTGCGACTGCGCCGTGCACGCCGTGAAGGCCGCGCCGTCCAGGCTGCACGCGTATGTCACCGGGGACTCGTTCGAAGAGAAGACGAAGGACGCGAAGGTCTCGTTCGTCAGCGCCTCCGGGCCACTGTCGATGGCCGTGTCCGGCGCCGTGGTGTCCACCGTGAAGGTGACGCTCGCCGGGGCGCTCTCGTTGCCCGCGGAGTCGGTCGCCGTGACGACGGCCGTGTACGTGTCATCACCCAGCGACACCGGCGGCGTGAAGCTCCAGTTGCCGGAGCCGTCCACGGCGATGGGGCCGTAGGTGGTTCCGCCCAATGTCACGTGGACGGACACCGCTCCCTGCGCGGTGCCGGTGAGCGTCACGGTGCCCTCATCGAGCACCGCGCCAGAGGTGGGCGACACGATGACCGGCGCGGCCGGCGGCGTCAGGTCCACCGTCCAGATGTAGTTGGCAGGCGAGGCATCCACGTTGCCCGCGCCGTCCACCGCGCGGACCCACAGGGTGTGCTCGCCCTCGGAGAAGCCCTGGAACGTCACGGGGCTGGCGCAGGCGGCGTACGTCGCGCCATCCACGCTGCACTCGAAGGTGGAGCCCGCCTCGTTGGCCGCGAGCTCGAACGTCGCGGACGTCGCGTTCGTCGGCGAGGTGGGGCCGGACACGATGACGGTGTCAGGCGCCTCCGTGTCCACGGTCCACGCGTGCTCGGCCGGCGTCGGGTCCACGTTGCCCACGGCGTCCACCGCGCGCACGAGGAACAGGTGCTCGCCATCCGCCAGGCCGGTGTATGTCACCGGCGAGGCGCAGGGCGCGAACGACGCGCCGTCCAGGCTGCACTGGAAGCCCACGCCGCCCCCTTCGGAGCGCAGCGCGAAGGTGGCCGACGTCTCGCGCGTGAGCGCCGCCGGAGCGGCGTCAATGAACGTCTCGGGCGCCGTCAGGTCGATGACGAAGCCGTGGGACACCGGGCTGGAGGCGTTCCCCGCCGCGTCCACGCCGGTGGCGATGACAGTGACTGGGCCTTCCGGCTGCGCATCCGGAAGCATGAAGGTCCATTCGCCGTTCGCATCCACCGGGATGGGGCCATACGTGGCGCTGCCCACCTCCAGGTAGACGGAGCTGCCCGCGTCACCCGTGCCGGTGAGGGTCGGCGTCGCGGTGCCCACCTCGGCGCCGCTGGCCGGCGAGACGATGGCCGGCGCCGACGGCGGCACCAGGTCCACCGTCCATGCATGGCTCGCAGGTGTCGGGTCGACGGTGCCCAGGGCATTCACGGCCCGCACCGCCAGCGTATGAGGGCCTTCCGCCAGGCCGCTGAACACCACGGGGCTGACGCAGGACGCGAAGGCCGCGCCGTCCAGGCTGCACTCGAAGCCGACGCCGCCGTTCTCCGTGCGGAGCGTGAAGGTCGCGGACGTCTCGCGGGTGAAGGCCGCCGGGGCGGAGTCGATGAAGGTCTCCGGCGTGGACAGGTCGATGGAGAAGTCATGTGACGCCTCCTCGCTGGTGTTGCCCGCCGCGTCCGTCGCGGTGGCTTCCACGGTGTGCGGTCCCTCGTCGAGGGCCTCCGGGCTGGCGATGCTCCAGTTTCCGTCGCCATCCGCCGTCACCGTGCCCACCACGTCACCGTCCACCACCACCGTCACCTGCGCGTAAGGCTCCGCGGTGCCCTCGAAGACAGGCGTCGCGATGGCAAGGGTGGTGCCGTCGCCGGGCAGGGTGATTTCCGGAGCGTCCGGAGCCACCGTGTCCACGGTGAAGGAGGTGGGGGCGCTCGGGTCGCTCACGTTGCCCGCGGCGTCCGTGGCCGTCACCGTGACGGTGTGAGTCCCCTGGTCCAGCATCACGGGCGGCGTGAAGGTCCAGTCGCCATTCGCATCCACGGGGGCGGTGCCCAGCACGTCGCCATCCACCGTCACCGTCACCAGGATGCCCGGCTGCGCCGTACCGGAGATGACAGGCTGCTGCGTGGGCACCGAGACGCCGTTGGCCGGCACGTCGATGGCGGGCGCGTCCGGCGCGGTGGTGTCCACCGTCCAGGTGCGAGTGGCGGGCGTGGGGTCCACGTTGCCCGCGGCATCCACCGCGCGCACCGCGAAGGTGTGCGCGCCGTCCGCAAGACCCGTCATCGTCACGGGGATGGTGCAGGCGGTGAAGGGCCCACCGTCAAGCGAGCACTCGAAGGTGGCCGGCGTCTCGCTAGAGGTGAAGCTGAACGTCGCCTCGGTGTCCGTCGTCGCGCCCGAGGGGCCACCGGAGAGGGTGGTGTCCGGCGCGATGCTGTCGATGGTCCACGAGTAGACGGCCGGCGTCGGGTCCGTGTTTCCAGCCGCGTCCACGGCGCGGACCTCCAGCGTGTGGTTGCCCTGCGCCAGCGCCGGGAAGGTCATCGGGTCGGTGCAGGGCGTGAACAGCACCGCCCCGTCCAGCCGGCATTCATACGTCACGTCGCTCTCGTTGGCGCTGAAGTCGAACGTCGCGTCCGCGGAGCTGGACAGCAGTGGCGGCGTGCTGGCGAAGGTCGTCTCCGGCGCCACCGTGTCCACCGTCCACGCGCGGGTGGCGGGCGTGGCGTCGACGTTGCCGGCGGCGTCACGGGCGCGCACCGCCAACGTGTGGTTGCCCTGCGCCAGGGACGCATAGACAGCCGGCGAAGCGCAGGACGCGAAGGCCGCGCCGTCCAGGCTGCACTCGTAGGTGACGGGGCTCTCGTTGGACGCGAAGGTGAAGCTCGCGCTGGTGGAGGCCACCGCCCCGGTGGGCCCGGTGAGGATGCTCGTGTCCGGGGCGACGGTGTCGACGGTGAAGCTCACCTGCGTGGGCGGGCTGACGTTGCCGGCCGGGTCACTGGCCGTGACGATGGCGGTGTGCGTGCCCTCCGGAAGCGTCGCGCTGGTGCAGGACCAGGCGCCGGTGGTCGCGTGCGCCGTGGCGCTGCAGACCTCGACGCCATCAATCACCACGCTCACGGTGCTGCCGGGCTCGGCCGTGCCAGTGAAGACGGGCGCGTTCGTCACCACGGTGCTGCCGGGCGCCGGGGCCGTCACCTCGGGCGCGTCCGGAACGGACACGACGATGGTCGTCGGACCGGTGGTGCTGGGGGAAGGGGAGCTGGTCGCGGAGCTGGCGGGCGCGCCGCGCTCACCCTCCGCGGTGATGGTGGCCTGATTGGCGACGACACCCGAGGCATCCGCGTTCACCACGGCGCGGAAGCGGATGCTCGTGCTCTGGTTCAGCGCCAGGCTGCCGCCCAGGGTGGCCGTCGCGCCGGTGCCCAGGCGCACGGTGATGACGCCCGCGGCGCTGACCTCGCCCACGTCGTCTCCCGAAGCATCCGTCACCGCGCCCGCGTTGGGGCCGGAGACCACCTCCAGCGAGTTCGGCACGTAGGTGAGCTGGGAGGGGAGCGGGTCGGTAAGGACGGTCTCGACGCTGACGTCGTCACCGGTGTTGGTGGTGTCGATGGTGTATTCAATGACGTCGCCGCCGCGCAGTGAGCCGTCCGCGCGGGGATTCACGGGCGACGCCGTCTTGTACGTGTTGGTGAAGTCCGGCCGGAGCGTGGCGATGGACGTCGCGAAGGCGCCCAGGATGTAGGAGTCCCCGGAGGACGTCGCGGTCACCGTCATGGAGGTGGCACCGCCCGAGACACGGTCGGTGATGTCCACGATGTCCAGGTCCACGCCGGACATGCTCCCCTGCGCGCCCGTCAGCCGGGGCAGGTCATTGGCATGGGTGGCCGAGCTGCCCAGCTCCGAGCGCGTGCTGTTGAAGAAGTTGTTCGAGGGGTTGCTGCCATCGGAGATGGCCACGCCGTTGACGCGGAGCTGGTCGCCGGTGCGCGTGGCATCCCCTTCGAAGGCCAGCACGCCCAGCTTGGCGTCGAAGCCCGACGGCGGGACGTTGAAGCCGGACAGCGTCACCGTCTGGGGATTGCCGTTGCTGACGTAGTCCATTCCATCGAAGAGCGTCAGGTTGCGGATGGGCGAGTCCGGGTGCCGGTAGAAGACGACCAGCGCCCAGGCGCTGAACGGGTCGGTGCTGTTGAGGCTGCTGATGGGGGCCGCATCCACGTCACTCACCTCGAAGACGCCCGTGCCATGGGCGGCGACCAGGCTGGTGACGTCCGCGGAGGACTCGTAGATGTACCGGCCATTCGGGGAGTAGGTGTGCGTGACGTCGGCGGTCAGCAGTTGTGAGAATGCTCCCGGCCGGCTGAACTCCGCGGTGGTGTCCGGCGTCCGGTTCGACGTGGTGGTGGACAGGTGCGCCGCCCAGTACAGGCGCGCGTACGTCACGACGGCGCCCGCGGGAATCTGCAGCGAGGCCCGCGTCCGCGCCTGCGTGGCCGTCACGGACGTGTCTGCGAAGGCCGCGCCCGACTGGAGGGTCCAGTACACGTCCACGGAGTCGTCCGACGTGTTCGACCCGCAGCTCCCCACGGTGCCCACCATGGGGCCGGGAACGTCGTTGGAGCAGTCCTGGGCCAGCGTGTTGCCAACCATGAGGATGTCGCCGCGCTGATTCGCGGTGTGGCGCAGGACGGGTGCCGCCGTTGCCTGGGCCGCCGATACGGCCACCAGCAGGGCAAGTGCCCAGGGCAGACGTGCGGCAAGAGCCGGGGAATCGCCGTGGGGCGTGAAATCCCTGACAAGTAACTGCCGCCGGGGAGAAGGCTCGCTGGGGGACGGGGCTCGCTCAGTCACGCCGAGGTGCCAGAGCAACCGGGGTGCCAACGTGAAAAAGTAAAATCTCAGCCGAATTGTCTGCGTTTGAAGCCAGCTTGAAACACAACAGCGTGGTGATTGTCCGAAGCCTGGATCTGGTTTCTGGAATCTGGAAACGCGCGCGGTGGGGCGCTTCGCGGCCACGGCGAACGAAAGTCAGGGATTGCTGATTTGGAGCCCGGGTGGACGCGCGCGCGGCGGCAGGGCGCGAACTACACCGCGGTGGCGGCGAGCAGGCGTGAGACGTGCTCGGCCAGCGCGGGCAGCGGCTGCGGCTTGGAGAGCACCAGGTCCACGCCCAGCACCTGCGCGCGGTCGGTGAGCTCCTGGGTGGCGAACGCCGTCAGCAGCACCACCCGCGTCTGGGGGGTGAAGCGGCGCACGAAGTCCGCCAGCATCAGCCCTTCTTCGGAGAGCGTTCCGCTCAAGCGCAGGTCGCTGATGACCAGGTCGTAGCGGCCCGTCGTCATCAAGTCCAACGCTTCATCCAGCGCGCTCGCCGAGTCCACGCGGTAGCCGGCTCCGGAGAAGAACTGGCCCAACACCCAGCAGAGGGAAGACTCGTCGTCGACGATCAGGATGTTCTGGGCCACGGGGCGGGCCCACAAGCAAGCTCAGGGCCAGGGACGGGCTTGTCTCGGTTCCATGTAAATTCCGGTGCTTGCTCCCGCGCTCCGGCCCGTGACGCCGTGCTGCGTCCAGGCTACGGATCCGGCTTCTGGAATCCGGACCGGTTGATGCCCAGGCGCTTGAGCCGCTCGTAGAGGGATGAGCGGGGGATGCCGAGCCGCGCGGCGGCGCGCTCCACGTGCCCGTGCTCGCGGCGGAGGATGCGCTCGATGTGACGGCGCTCCAGCTCCTCGAGGGTGAGGTGGTCGTCGGCATCGGAGGCGGCCTCGCTGGCGACGGCCTCGAAGCGCAAGTCCCCCCGGGACAGGGGCCCGCCGCCGGACAGCAGCACCGCGCGCTCCAGCACGTTGCGCAGCTCGCGGATGTTGCCAGGCCAGGCGTAGCGGGTCAGGGCCGTCTGGGCGTCGGGTTGCAGCCCCACGCCGCCGCGTCCCCGCGCCGCGCCCAGCTCCGCCAGGAAGTGGTGCGCCAGCTCGACGATGTCCTCGGGCCGCTCCCGCAGCGGGGGGACATGGAGGATGAGCGTGCTGACGCGGAAGTAGAGGTCGCTGCGGAACCGCTTGTCGCGGGCGGCCACGCCCAGGTCCTGGTGTGTGGCGGCGATGAGGCGCACCTCCACGCGGCGGTCCCTCACGTCGCCCAGCCGCCGGAAGCGCTTCTCCTCCAGCACCTTGAGGAGCTTGGGCTGGACGGCCGAGTCCATGTCTCCAATCTCATCCAGGAACAGGGTGCCCCGGTCGGCGACCTCCAGCAGGCCCTGCTTGGCGGCCACCGCGCCGGTGAAGGCGCCCTTCTCGTGGCCGAACAGCTCCGAGTCGAGCAGGTCCTTGGAGAGCGCCGCGCAGTTGAGGTCCACGAAGGGCGCGTCCTTGCGCGGGCCGCCTTCATGCAACCAGCGCGCGAGCACGCTCTTTCCGCTGCCCGTCTCCCCGGTGATGAGCACCGGGCTGTCGCTTTCGATGATGCGCTCGGCCTGCGCCTGGAGCGCGCGGATGGCCGCGCTGCCACCCACGAAGGGGTCCACCGCCCCACGGGCGATGCGTGAATGCTCCGCCAGCAGCCGCTGCCGCTCGCGGCGCTGCGCCACCAGCCGGTCCAGCACCACCTTGAGGACGGCCAGCTCCACCGGCTTGGTGAGGAACTGCTCGGCGCCTTCCTTCACGGCCTGGACGGCCAGCTCGATGGAGCCATGGCCGGTGAGCACCACCAGGGGCACCGAGGCGTCGATGTCCTTGAGGCGCGGCAGCAGCTCCAGCGCGGTGCCGTCCGTGAGCCGGTAGTCCACCACGGCCACGTCCGGACGCGTGGCGCGGAACGCCTCCTGCGCCTCGGCGAGGCTGGTGGCCTCGTCCACGTCGAACCCATGGGCGGTGAGGAAGCCCCTCATGCCCAGGCGGATGCCGGGCTCGTCGTCCACGAGGAGGATACGGGTACGCGTCATGAAGCCAGGGAGTCTACGTGCTGGGTTGATACAGGCGAAGAAACAGCTGGAAGCAGCAGGGTGACCTCCGCGCCGCCCTCCGGGTGATTGCGCAAGCGGATGACACCCTGGTGCTCCTCCAGGATGCGCTGGACGATGGACAGGCCCAGGCCCGTGCCGCCGCGCCGCTTGCTGAAGAAGGGCTCGAAGACATGGGGCAGGTCCTCCGAGCGAAAGCCCGGCCCGCCGTCCCGCACGGTGCACCGCACCCAGGCCCGTCCCGCCTCTTCCACCTCCTCCGTCGCCACCCGCACCGCGCTGCCCGACGGGGAATGCTGCACCGCGTTCTCCACCACGTTGCGAAACACGTGAAACAAACGCCGGGCGTCCATGCGAACGCGGGGCAGCTCCGCCGCCAGCTCGCGGTTCACCTGCACACCGGCCCGCTCACTGGCCAGGGCGCACGCGGAGAGCGCATCCGCCACCACCGGGAGCACGGGGCCTTCCACCCATTCGCCGCGGGTGGGGCGGCCGTACTCGAAGAGCTCCTGCGTGAGGTGGTTGAGGCGCTTCACCTCGCCGCGCAGCACATCGACGTAGGGCTTGAGCTCCGCGCGCGCGCCGAACGTCGCCTCCACCGCGTCCACCACCGCGGAGATGGAGAAGAGGGGGTTGCGGACCTCGTGGGCCACGCCCGCGACGATGGCGCCCATGGCGGCCATCGTCTCGCTGCGCCGCAGGCTGGCCTGGAGCTCCAGCAGGCGCGTCACCTCCGTGGCCACCAGGATGATGCGCGAGTCCTCGCCGCCCGCTTCCTCCACCCAGGTGGCGGACACCTCCCACGTGCGGCGGGACACCGGGTCGCCCAGCTCGCGGGTGGCGCTGGCGTGGGTGCGGCGCAGCTCCTCCACCAACGGCAGCGCGTGGGACCAGGGTGGGGCGCTGGCCGCGGTGAACAGCGGCTGGCCGGACGGGTCCATGCCTCCGAAGAGCGCGATGGCGGCGGCGTTGAGGCGCTGGACGGTGCCATCCGCGCCCAGCACCATCAGCGGCGAGGCCACCGCGTCGAAGGTGCGGCGCCATTCCTGGGCGGAGCGGCGGAAGCTGTCATGCAGGCGCTGGCGCAGGTCATCCGCGAGCCGCCGGTCGGTGATGTCGGTGACGACGCAGCCGACATGCAGCTCACCTTGCGCATCCAGCGCGGACGCGGCGGCGCGGCTGCGCACCCAGCGCACGCGGCCGTCGGCGCAGATGAGCCGGTGCTCCAGCTCCGCCTCGGCGCCGGGGGCCAGGCCCTCGATGCGGGCGCGGTAGCGGGCGCGGTCCTCGGGGTGGATCATCTCCGCCCACAGCGGCGGCGGTCCGCCATCCGGCGCGGGCTGGACGAACGCGGAGGCGGCATAGCCGGTGGTGCGCTCGATGACGGGCGTGCAGTAGAAGTCGCGCAGCCTCCCGCCGCGCAGCTTGCCGCCCCACAGGTAGTCCGGCAGCGAGCGCGTGAGCACGTCCAGCCGGCCCTCATGCTCCTGGAGGCTCTTCTCCGCGCGCATGCGCTCGGTGAGCTCGGACATCGCGGCGATGACACCCAGCACCTCGCCGTTCGCGCCGCACACGCGCAGGTAGCTGCCGAACCAGAAGCGGCTCTCGCCCGGCGCGGCGGGCGTCTCCACCTGGAGCAGGGTGTCCTGGATGGAGGCCCCCGTGCTGAGCGCCTGCTGGAGGCGCGGGGCGATGCGCTTGCCCAGGTCGGGCATCACCTCGGTGACGTGCCGGCCCAGGTGGCGCTCCGCGGGCAGGCCATGCATCGCCGCCAGGGCCGCGTTGACGTGAACGTAGCGCAGCTCTCGGTCGAAGAAGGCGAAGCCCACGGGCGTCACGTCCATGACGGCTTCGCGAAGCGCGCTGGCGTCATCCGCGCTGCGCAGGGCGGCGTCCCGTGCGCGGTGCGCGCGCTCCTGGGTTCGCAGGAGCAACAGCGCCAGGGTGCCGCTGACGAGCAGCCCCACCGCGGCGGTGAGGAGGACGCGGGCAGGGGTGCTCACCACCCCGGAGTAGCGCCAGACCCCCTCGACGGCCGCGGAGAGCGTCGTGGCCACCAGGACGGCCAGCAGCAACTGTCGACGGGAAGGGGACTCGTGCATGTGGTGGCCGCGGCAGCTTAACCGCAATCCTCGGCCGGACGGTGGCTCGTCTGGCATTGGCGTGCCGCCCTGGTGGCGTGGCGGACGAGAGAACGGGCCCATGGATTTCCACATCCGGAATTTCAGGTCCTGGGACTAGATTGGAGGTCGCCAACCTGGATGCCCTCACCGAGATGCCAAGCCCACCATGACCCTGGCAGTTCCCCTGCTCGTCGACGAAGCGCCGCGCACGTCTCTTCCCACCTCCCACCCCCACGCGCTCGTCGAGCTGGAAGCCTTCGCCCAGGACCTCCAGGCGCTCAAGCAGGAGCTGGAGTCCTCGCTCGGCGAGGAGGACCTGGCGCACGCGCGGAAGATTGAGCGCTGGGGCCGGGCCTGCTCCGTGCTGGGCTACGCGACGGCGTGGCTGATGCCCAATCCCGTGTCGGCGCTGCTCATCGCGCAAGGCAACACGGCGCGCTGGACGATGATGGCCCATCACGTCACGCACCGAGGCTACGACAAGGTGCCGGGCGTGCCGGCGCGCTACACGGGCAAGCGCTTCGCCACCGGGTGGCGCCGCTTCCTGGAATGGCCGGACTGGATTCATCCCCAGGCGTGGCGGCACGAGCACAACGTGCTGCACCACGGGCACACGGGCGAGACAGCGGACCCGGACCTGGTGGAGATGAACACGGAGTGGCTGCGCCAATCGCGCATGCCCCTGCTGGCCAAGTACGCGCTGGTGGCGTTGTTCGCCTGCACGTGGAAGGTGACGTACTACGCGCCCAACACGTTCCTGGAGTGGCGGCGCTTCGAGCGCAAGCGCGCGGGGGGACCCGACGAGGCGGGCACGCTGCCCCTCATCACCGCCTTCAACCCGTTCAACGCGGAGGGCCGCGCCTTCTGGTGGACGTGCCTGCTGCCCTACGCGGGCCTGCGCTTCGTGCTGCTGCCCGCGCTCTTCGCGCTGCTGGGCGCGTGGGCCGTCCTCAGCGTCTTCGCCAACAGCGTCTTCGCGGAGGTGCTCACCAACATCCAGAGCTTCGTGCTCATCGCGCCCAACCACGCGGGGGACGACCTCTACCGCTTCGAGGGCCGGGCGCGCAGCGGCGCGGAGTTCTCCGTGCGGCAGGTGGTGGACTCGGTGAACTACGCCACCGGCAATGACGTGGTGGACTTCCTCCACGGCTGGCTGAACTACCAGATTGAGCACCACCTCTGGCCCAGCCTGCCCATGACGCGCTACCGGCAGACGCAGCCCAGGGTGAAGGCCTTGTGCGAGAAGCACGGCATCCCCTACGCGCAGGAGAGCGTCTTCCGCCGCGTGAAGCGGCTGGTGGACATCATGGTGGGGCGGACGTCCATGCGCGCGTGGGGGGCGGCTCCGCGCGGCTGAGGTCCGCGGGGGCCCAGACTCAGGCGGAGGAGGGCGGGGCCTCGGTGGAGGACTGTTCCCGGGTCGCCTGGGCGAGCAGGGCGCGCACCTCGTCGTCCTCCGTCTGCGCGAAGTCGCGGTACCAGAGGCCCACGGAATAGAAGGGCGCGGGCACGCGGACGCAGACGACCTCGTCCGCCACCTGGTCCAGGCTTTCGCAGGACTCGGCCGCGCCCACGGGCACGGCGACGATGATGGCCGCGGGCGCCAGGAGCCGCAGCGCCGCCACGGCCGCCCGCATCGTCGTGCCGGTGGCCAGCCCGTCGTCCACCAGGAGGACGGTTCGCCCACGCACGTCGGGGAGCGGCCGGCCTTGCCGATAGCTGTCTTCACGCCGCTGGAGCTCCCAGGCCTCGCGGCGGGCCGCGGCTTCAATCTGTTCGCGGCCGATGTTCAGCGCGTCCACGACTTCACGGTTGAGCACGCGCACGCCCCCGGAGGCGATGGCGCCCATGGCCAGCTCCTCATGGCCGGGCGTGCCGAGCTTGCGGACCCCGAAGATGTCGAGCGGCACCCCGAGCTTCCGCGCGACTTCAACACCCACGGGCACGCCGCCTCGTGGCAGGGCCAGCACCAGGGTGCCGGGTTGCCGCGCGTGGCGCCGCAGGTGGTCCGCGAGCACGCGGCCTGCCTCATGGCGGTCCTGGAATTGGGGCCCTCGCATGCCGCCGCTCCTCGCCGCTCCCTGGCGTGGAACGGGCGCTCGTCAGGAGAAAGCTGGACACGTCGGTGGCCTCGTGGAACGGGGCGGGCGTGGGGGCTGGCACCAGGCGCGCGGCATGCTCGTCCGGACGCGCACCCGGTGGCGCTCACGCGATGATTGCCGGCTGTCCAGGCTGATGGGGCACCGGCGGGTCATGAATGCCGGGCGGCTTGATTTCGGGCGGCTGCGGCGGCTCGATTTCCGGCGGCTGCCGGGTGGGCGGCTCCTCCTTCGGCGGCGCCTGGGGCCCGGGAGGCTCACGCCCGGGCTGCTTGTCGGGGTCGGGGTCCTTCACGGGCGAGTCAGGGGTCGTCGGTACCTCGGGCATGCCGTCTTGCTCCTCTCGGGTTCACCAGCACCCAAGACAGTGGGCACGCCCGAGCTCGCGGGCACCGGCCCCGTTGCCCAGTCAACGCGAGGACCTCCGGGCCCTGGGCCGCCCGGCTGCTGGACAGGCATCCCCCACGGACGCGAGCGGGGCAGCCCCTTCCCGTCTGCTGCACCGCGCCATCGCCGCCTTCACGTTCCGTGGAGCGAAGGACACGAGCCAGAAGGAGGCGGACGATGAAAGCTGCCCTATGGGGAATCGGTGGCGCGGGGCTGGGCCTGGGGCTGATGTACTGGACGGATCCACGCAGTGGCCGCTGGCGCAGGTCCCATCTGCAGGGGAAGGCTGTCCACGCGGCGCATGAGGCGGGAGGCGCGGTGGGCGTCGTCGCTCGGGACCTCTCGCAGCGCTCGCGCGGCGTCTATTTCGAATCGCTGCGCAAGCTGCACCGGGAACCGGTGGAGGACCTCATCCTGGAGGAACGGGTGCGCTCGGCCCTGGGCCGGGTGTGCTCGCATCCCGGGGCGATTCGCGTGATGGCTCGGGACGGCCTGGTTCGGTTGGAGGGCCCCATCCTCCGCGAGGAGCTCCGACGCGTGCTGCCCCGCATTGGCAAGGTGCAGGGGGTGCATGGGGTGGACAACCAGCTTGTTCCGTACGCGGAGGGTTCGGCGCACCCGGCGCTTCAAGGAGGCAACATGCGCTCGGGTGAGTCGAGGCTCTTCTTCCAGGAGCACTGGTCTCCGACCGAGCGGCTCTTCGGGGCGTTGGGCGGCCTGACGCTGACGGCCTGGGGGCTGGGACGCCGGGGACTGTCGGGCACCCTGGCGGCCCTGGGCGGCGTGGTGCTGGGCACGCGGGCCTTCACGAACCTGGGGCTGCGGCGGCTCACGGGGATGGGCGCGGGGCGGCGGGCCATCACCCTTCACAAGGACATCAACGTGAACGCGCCGGTGGAGGAGGTGTTCGCCTTCTGGCGGGAGATGCAGAACTTCCCCCGGTTCATGACGCACGTGGATGAAGTGATTCCGGGCATCGAGGGCCGCTCGCACTGGAAGGTGCGCGGGCCCGCGGGGCTGCACTTCGAATGGGACGCCGTCGTCACGAAGTTCGTACCCAACAAGGTGCTGGCCTGGAAGAGCGTGGAGGGCACGGCGGTGGAGAACCTGGGCGTCATCCACTTCGAGTCCACGCCGCGCGGCGGCACGCGGGTGGACATCCGGCTGTCCTACAACCCGCCGGCGGGAGCCATTGGCCATGCCTTCGCGAAGCTGCTGGGCGCGGACCCCAAGAAGCAGATGGATGACGACCTGCTGCGCTTCAAGTCGCTGCTGGAGCGAGGCAGGGCCACCGGCCGCGAGACGGTGACGCGTGAGCAGGTCGCGCCCCGTCATATGGCGTACCGGGGCACCCTCACGCACTGAGCGCGAGCGGGCGCTGCCTGCGCTCCCCGCGCGGTCATGACCCATGGGACGGCCCGTCTTCTCCCGTTCGTGAGCTGCTGGAGTCGCTGCTCGATGGGGGAGAATGACGGCGCGCCCGTGTCATGGGCGCCCGGTGTTCCCTCGCGGCGCACGCCCAGGGCTCGCGAGCACCCAGCGGGCCTCCGGCGCGTCCTTGGAGAACTCCAGCATCGCGCCGTGGCCCAGGTCGTAGATGTGCGGCCCCGTCTTCACCCGGTTGAGTGAGAAGCCAACCTCCAGGAGTCCCCGAGGCTGAGCGGCCTCACGCACCTGCCAGCGCAGGCCATCGCCTTGGAGGACGAACACGTCTCCAGGCGAAGAGACCTGCTGGTAGCCCAGCGCGACCAGCTCGCGGATGAAAGTGTGGGCGCGCCGTGGGGAGAGCTCCAGGGAGATGCGCTCCACGTTGCGCAGCAAGCGCTCGGGCTTGAAGCGGGGACCCAGGAGGGCACGCCGGCTGACGTCATGGGCATTCCACGGGCGGTCGGGATACAGGGCCTGGAAGAACTCGGGGATGTACTCGCTCACCCACAAGTCCAGCGACGCGTCGGGTGCGGAGGGCTCGCGGTAGAGGACGTCGTACCAGGGGACCTCACCCCGGCCTTCGAACCTCCGCCGCGTGCGGGTCTGTTGCACCTTCTGCCCCAACGCGCTCCGCAGCGGCCCTGCCAGGCGCGACAGCGTGCCCGCTTGCTCCACGCTCAGGCCCACACCGACCTTGCCCACGGGTTCTCCAAAGGCGTTTTGGGGCCCCAGCAGCTCCAGGTACGTGTCCTGGCCCCGCACGTAGAGGGCTTGAGCGCTGGCCTCGGGCACCTTGAATTCGGGCAGGCCGCCATCCACCTGGGCGAACGTGTCTGAAAGGAAGTCCAGCGCCCGCAGCGACTCGAAGGCCTCCGCGGGGAGGACGACATAGAAGTGGTTGAGGACCACCGGAGGCGCACGAGGTGGCGCCGCCGCGGGTCGCGTGGGCAGCGTGTTCGTCACCTGCCCCAGGGACACGAGCGGTTCACCCGGATTCACGGGTGGCGTCGTGACCACGTACAGGACCACGCCCGTGAAGGGGGCCACGGGAACCGCGAGCGTGCGTCCGAAGGCATCCTTGATTTCGCCGAGCCGAGCGCCGGCCTCGACGCGTTGGCCCGGCCGCACGCCGGGCGTGAAGAGTCCATGCACCGGGCTCATCACCGACTCCGACCAGGTGACGAAGCGGGGCTTGCCCGGAGCGGCCGCGCCTCCCGGGACGACGCCGAGCTGCTTGAGGACGCGAAGCAGGCCCGCCTCCACCCGGTTGAGTTCTTCCGGGGAGGCGCGCGCCTCGCCGCCCCATTCGACGCCGATGGCGGGGACGCCTCGCGCCGTGGCGGTCGCGGAGGTGTAGCGGGTGGGGCCCGAGAAGTCCGGCCAGAGCGGCTTCACTGTCGGCGCGCCAAAGGCCATCGCCATGGCGCGCGAGCGCACTGTCACGCTCGCGTCTGGCGCGTTGGCGATGAACGCGACATAGGGCGAAAGCGCCTCGTTGCCATCACCGCAGTGCACGTCCACCACCGCGTCGACCCGGTCGAACACCTCGTGGGTGAGCACATGCGCGATGCGCTCCGTGGGCGTGCCAGAGGCGTTGCCAGGGAAGACGCGGTTGAGGTTCTTCCAGTCGTCCGGGCCGTAATACACGGTGCGCCGCTGGAAGGACGGCACGTTGGCGATGTGGACGATGACCACCGTGCCACGCATCGTCTCGGGCTGGAGCTTCGCGGCGAGGCGCTGGAGCGTGAGGATGGGCACGTACTCCGCGCCGTGGATTCCCGCCATCAGCGCGACCACGGGCCCTGGCTTCGCGCCCCGTATCACCGTGACGGGTAACGGCGGTACGTCCTCGGCTCCACCTGGAACGGGCAGGTAGCCGTGGGCACGCTGGCCAGGTGTCGCCACCGCGCTTCCCCAGGTCGCCGCCGTAGCGTCCGGAGCCGCCTGCGCGGCCAACATCAGGTTCAAGAGCACCATCACCGTCAGCACGTCCGACCTCCCGGGTCCGGGAATCCCCGAGCCCTGTCGCATGCCAGGAATGCTGTCAGCGGGAGCCTTATAATGCAATCGAGTTGCTTTTGATGTCGGGTCTTCGTTATGGGGATTGCCCATGCTTGAAGCGAAGAATCTGTCCAAACGCTATGGCGACCACCTGGCCCTGGAGCGCCTGGACCTGTCCATCAGGGCGGGCGAGGTGTTCTGCCTGCTGGGTGCGAACGGGGCGGGGAAGACCACCACGCTGAACCTCTTCCTGGGCTTCATCACCCCCACGCAAGGCGAGGCCCGCGTCGCGGGGTTGGAGGTCCAGCAACACGAGGCCCAGGTGCGCGGGCTCCTGGCGTACGTGCCCGAGCTGGTGATGCTCTACCCTCGGCTGACAGGCCGGGAGAACCTGGCCTACTTCAACACCCTGGCGGGCCGCCCGGCGCTGTCCATCCAGGAGTCCAGCGGGTGGTTGGCGCGAGCGGGGCTGCAACCGGGGGCGATGGACGTGCCCGTTGGCCGCTATTCGAAGGGCATGCGGCAGAAGGTCGGCATCGCCATCGCGCTGGCGAAGGGCGCGCGGGCCTTGCTGCTGGATGAGCCCACGTCCGGGTTGGACCCGCTGGCGTCCAACGAGCTCTCCGAGCTGCTCCTTCGCCTGAGTGGTGAAGGCATGGCGGTGCTCATGGCGACCCATGACCTGTTCCGCGCGAAGGAGTCCGGCACGCGGGTGGGCATCATGAAGTCGGGCCGGCTGGTGGAGACGCGCGCCACGCGGGACCTGGGGCACGCGGAGCTGGAGCAGCTCTACCTGGCGCACATGCGTGGCTGAGGACCGACGAATGATTCGAGCCATCGCCCGAAAAGAGTGGATGGAGCTGTCGCGCGACGGACGCTTCCGTGTCGCGGGAGCCCTGGTATTCTTGCTGGTTCTCGTGGGCATCGCGGTCGGCGCGCTCCATGTCCGGGACTCCCGTGCCGAGCGTGAAGCCGGTGCTCGCCTGACGCGCCAGCATTGGCTGGAGCAGGGAGAGAAGAACCCGCACTCGGCCGCGCACTACGGTGTCTGGGCGTTCAAGCCCGAGTCCGTCCTGGCCGCGTTCGACCGCGGCGTGGAGCCGTACCTGGGCGTCGCCGTCTACCTGGAGGCGCACAAGCGGAACGCCACCCAGTACCGGCCCGCGGCGGACGCCACGGCGGCGGCGCGCTTCGGAGAGCTGACGGGCGCAGGGGTCCTCCAGCTCCTGGTGCCGCTGCTCATCATCCTGCTGACCTACTCCGCGTTCACCGCCGAGCGGGAGCAGGGGACGCTGCGCCTGCTGCTGAGCACCGGCGTGCGCCGTCATCAGCTCGTGTTGGGCAAGGCCCTGGGCGTAGGGCTGGCGCTCGCGGCGCTGCTGGTGCCCCTCTTCGTCGTGGCCGTGGTGTTGGTGGTGGGCCTGGGCCGCGGAGCGGGCGTCTCGTCGGGCGAGCTGCTGGGGCGTCTGTCGGGGCTGGCGCTGGGGTATGGGCTGTACCTGGCGGGCTTCGTGTTCCTGGGGCTGGCGGTCAGCGCGTGGGCGCGGACGTCCCGAGGGGCGCTGGTGGCGCTGCTGGGCGTGTGGATGGTCAACGCGCTGCTGGTGCCCCGGCTCGCGGTGGACGCGGCCCGGGCATGGGCGCCGGTGCCCACGGCGCAGGACTTCGCGCGGCAGCTGGCGGAGGACTACGAGAAGGGCCTGAGCGGTCATGACCCGGCGGACCAGCGACAGGCGGCGCTCGAGCGCGAGACGCTGGCGCGTTACGGAGCGGCGTCCCTGGAGGCGCTCCCGGTCAACTTCCGGGGCATCGCGCTCCAAGCGGGAGAGGAGTACAGCAACCGCGTGGGCGCGCAGCGCTTCGGTGAGCTGGAGGCGCGTTACGGCGAGCAGGAGCGACTGCACCGCTTCTTCGCGCCGCTGTCTCCCATGTTGGCGCTGAGGCACCTGTCGGCATCGCTCGCGCGGACGGACCTGTCCGCGCACCTGCGCTTCACGAGGCAGGCGGAGCAGTACCGGCAGGGGCTGGTGAAGCAGATGAATGACACCCTCACGTTTCGCTCGAAGTACGGCGACGCGGACTACAAGGCGGACGCGTCGCTGTGGCGTGAGGTGCCGGAGCTGAGCCTGGATGAGGAGCGGCTCCCGGAGGCGCTGGGCGCGCAGGTGCCGGGGCTTCTGCTGCTGGGACTCTGGCTGGCGTGGACCACCCTCTTCGCGCTGCGCGCCTGCGCGCGCCTGAGCGCCGTTTGAGGCACGAGGAGACCCTGAACATGTCCTTGCTTCGACACGAGTGGTTCCTGCTCCGGAAGGACCGGATGCTCGCCTTCTCCGCCGCGCTCCTGCTCGGCTTGATGGCGTTGGGCCTCTACAACGGCTGGCGTTTCACCCGGGACCTGCGGACCTACCAGCAGCGCCTCGTCGCACAGGAGACGGAGCGGCGCTCCCGTCTGGCGGAGGAGGCGGAAGCCTTGCGCCAGGGACGAGGACCGGCGCTGCCGCCCTGGAAGAGCCCGGCCATGCCGGTGCCGGTAGGCAACACGCTCGTCCAGCCCGAAGCCTTGCTGCCTCCGGGGCCGCTGGGCGCGTTCACAGTGGGGCAGATGGACCTGTTGCCGTCCGCCTACCAGGTGTCGCTCCAGGGGCGCCTCACGGACTTCGCGCGTGACACGCTGGAGCACCCGGTCCACCTGGCGACCGGAACGTTGGACCTGTCGTTCGTGCTGCTCTACCTGCTGCCCCTGTTCGCGCTCGCGTTCTCCTTCGACCTGGTGTCGCGCGAACGGGAGGACGGAACGCTTCGGCTGGTGCTCGTGCAGGCCACGGGCCTTCGCGGCTGGGCGCTGCGAAGGCTCGCGGTACGCGCGGGTGTCCTGCTGGGCCTGTGTGTGCTGGCGGGCGTCGCCGGCTACGCGCTGACGGGCGGGGAGGGGGGCGTGGGCCGCCTGGCGGGCTGGCTGACGCTGGTGGTCGGGTACGGCGCCTTCTGGTTCGCGCTGGCGTTGGCCGTGAATGCGCGGGCCCTGAGCTCCGCCACCAACGCGCTGGTGCTCGTGGGGGCGTGGCTGGTGCTGGTGGTCGTGGTGCCCGCGGTGGCGCAGTTGGGCGTCAGTGGCCTGTACCCGGTGCCGTCTCGCGTGGCGCTGGTGGGGGCCACGCGAGAGGCGTCCCTGGAGGCGCAGAAGCGCGGCAGTGAGGTGCTGTCCGCCTACTTCGAGGACCATCCGGAGCTGGCGCCCAAGGGGGCCAGGGCGGAGGGGTACTGGCCCACGGCGCTGGCCGTGCAGGACGAGGCGGCTCGGGCGACCGCGCCCGTGGTGGCGGCCTTCCAGTCACAGTTGGCGCGGCAGCAGGATGCGCTGGGGGTGCTGCGCTTCCTGTCCCCCGCGCTGGCGTTCCAGCAGGCGCTCCAGGACGTGGCGGGCACGGGAGGCGCACGGCACACGCACTTCTTGCGGCAGGTCGACCAATTCCACACCACGTGGCGTGAGGCACTGCTTCCTCGCGTCTTCTCGGGCGCCACCTTGGGGGCCGCGGAGCACGCGCGGCTGCCGCGATTCGCATATGTCGAGCAGCCTGGCGCCGACGTCGTACCCAAGGTGGCGCTGGGGTTCCTCGCGCTCGTGCTGCCGACGCTGCTGGCGTTGGGGCTGGGCCTGGCCTGGTTGGGACGGCCCCGCATCGCTTGAGCGTGTGGCGGACGTCGTCAGGAATCCAGCGCGGTTCGCGGCCCGCGAGGAGGGAATCCTCGCGGGCCGTTGCCGTGTGTGGGCGCTCTTCACGCCTTTTCGCTGCCGAACGTCCGCGCGCTGACCCGCCGCGCACGGGCACGTGTGTCGCTGGATTGTCGAACAACTCGGCTCCGGAATTCACCGGGGCCACCTTCTCCCTGGAATGACCGTGATGCGCTCCTCCTCTTCCTCCGTCCCTGATGCGGCCTGCGACTGCGCTCATCACCGAGGGCAAGCCGCTACCGACCCGACCGAGCCCGTGAAGGTGCCGGGAGGCCGCTGGTCGATGCTGGTGCCGTTGCTGGCGTGTGCGCTGTGCCCCACCTGCCTGGCGGCCTACGCGCAGGTGCTGTCGTTCCTCGGCGTGGGCCTGTCGCTGACGGAGTCCGTGCACCAGATGATGCTCGCCGTGGCCGTCACCGTGTCATTGGCAGTGAGTGGCTGGCGGTCGCGGCGGCTGCGGCGGGTGGGCCCGCTGCTGGTGACTGCCGCGGGGTGCTCGCTCCTGGTGCTGGGGCATGCACTGGAAGAGGACCCGGTGCTGACGTGGAGCGGGGTGGTGGTGTTGCTCGCGGGGGGCCTGTGGGAGCGCCGTGTCTGGCGCCAGCTCTTCACCCGCGGTGCTGCTTCCGAGCGCCCCGCCGTCCAGCCCTGAGCGGGCGGGACGGCGGGACTCCGGAGCGGCGTTCAGAGCGTCTGGAGGAACGCGAGCAGGGCGTCTCGCTCCGGCGCGGAGAGGGCTTCGTAGGCGCGCCGTGAGGACTCCGCCTCGCCGCCATGCAGGGTGATGGCGCTGGCCACGGTGCTGGCGGCGCCGTCGTGGAGGTAGGGCGCCGTCTGGGCAAGGCCCCACAGCGGCGGGGTGCGCAGCTCGTTCACCTTGGCGTCCCCGTCCTCCACGCCCCGGCGTCCGTCGCGCATCACGTCATGCAGGAGCAGGTCGCTGAAGAGGCGGACGTCGCGGCCGTCCGTCGTTGGGAAGGCGGGGACATGACACTTCGCGCAGCCCACGTCATGGAACAGCGCGAGGCCCGCGTCGTCCAGGTCCGGTCGGGCACCGGTGCGAGGCGGAGGCGCCAGCGAGGCCAGATAGAAGGTGAGGGTTTCAATGGTGGGCAGCCCCACCTCCGGGTCCGCGACGTCGTCGTCATCCCGCGCGGTGCCGAAGGTGAGCCCTGGCTCGTCGACCAGCGTCAGTCCCAGCTCGTTGCTGAGCGCGTCGCGGACGAACTCATGCACGCTGGGCACATTGGCCTTCCAGCCGAAGCGCCCCAGCCGACCGTCCGCCAGGCGATGGGCCCGGCCGCGAATCCCGTCGCCGTCGACGTCATCGGGGTCCTCGTTGGCGAGGATGCGCGCTTCGGGGATGCGCTCGATGAGGCCCAGGCCCAGCAACGAGGGGGTCTGACGCCGCTCGAAGAAGTTGCTGCGCGGGTCCAGCGGCGGCCGAGCGTCCACCGCGCCGTGCCGGTGCGCCATGGTGCCGGGCATGGGATAGACGAAGGTGCCGTCCACGAAGATGCCCTGGCGCGTGACATCCAGGTCCAGGCCTCCCGCGCCCCCCGGTACCGGGTCGAAGTGACAGGCACGGCATGAGTCGCCATTGAAGTGGGGGCCCACGCCTTCGCGGAGGCCGAAGTCCCGGTCGAACAGGTGCTGGCCCTGGCGGAAGCGCTCCTGGTCCTGCGCGTTGAGCGCGACCGCTGGACCGCCCCAGTCGCCGGTGGGGGGCACCGGCGCGTCTTGCGGCAACATGCCATCGCTGCGTTGTTCGCGCCCGCCCAGGGACTCCAGGAAGTGGATGACGCGCGCCTGCTCCGCGTGGCTCAGGGCGACGTAGGCGTCCCGCGAGCGTTGGCCTTCACCCCCGTGGAGCCGGATGGCCTCGTCCAGGTCATCCGCGCGGCCGTCGTGCAGGTAGGGGCCCGCGGCGGCGATGCCCCACAGCGGCTGGGTCCGGAACTCCGAGCCACCCGCCAGCTTCATCACGATGCCGTCGTCCAGCGCCGGCCCCATGTCATGCAGGAGCAGGTCACTGTAGAGCGGGATGAGCCCACGAGGTCCCTCCAACGCGGGCACGTGGCAGGCATCGCAGCGAAGCTGGGTGAAGAGCTGCTGCCCGGCCTCCGACTCCGGCGTGGGCGCGTCCGGCCGAGGCGCCGCCGTGAGCATGGAGAAGGACACCAGGTCGAACAGCTCCTGCTCGCTCATCTCCGGGTCTGTCACCCCGTCATCATCCAGGGTGGGCTCGTCGGGGGCCGCCGCCTGGGCCTGGCGCACCGTGCGCAGGCCGTCCGCGAACCGACTGGCGCCCGGCAGTCCATCCAGCGCGCTGGGCACCGGAAGGCGTGCCTTGGCTTCCTCCGACAGGGGGTTGGAGGTGAGGCCCATGTGGTTGAAGACAGGGCCACGGATGAAGCCCTCAATGGACACCGTCTGCGACTTCCGGCCGAAGCGCCCGACGAAGCCGCGGTCGTAGTTGGGCCGGCCACTGATGCCGTCGCCGTCCGCGTCGTCAGGGTCCGCGTTGCGCAGGATGACTTCGTCGGGAATCTCCGCCAGCAGGCCCACGCCAAAGAAGGGGATGGGGTTGCGGGTGGCCAGGGTGTTGGTGGCGTCGTCGGTGGGACGGCGCACGCCCTCCAGCGTGAAGTGTGGCTGCACGCCATTGACGCCGGTGGGGACGAAGGAGCCATCCGGCAGGGTCTGGCCCACCAACAAGAAGTTGCGGTACCGGCCAGCGCCGCCACCGACCACGGGCTTCTCGTGGCAATTCACGCAGCTCGCGACGTTGAAGGAGGGGCCCAGGCCTTCCTCCGGCGTGAAGCGGCGCAGCATCACCTGGCGTCCCCGCTCGAAGCTCGCCCGTTGCTCCGGCGTCGCGAAGGGAATCACGTCCCCCAGGGCGCCGAAGATGTCCGGGGCAATCCGGGGTTCTTCGGGCAGGGGTGTCTCGGAGGCCGTGGGCGAGCACCCCACGAGCCCCAGTGCGCAACCCAGCCCACGCATCCAGCGTGTCATCTTTGTCATCGTCGTTGTCTCGGGTGATTACTCGTTGGGACCCAGCGGCCGGGTCCAGGCAAGGCCCTGGTATGCATCCGCCAACGCGCCCAGGTTGCCGCCCACGGCGGTCAGGTCTCCGGACGCGTCGCCGAACACACTGTGGAAGGTGAGGCGCGTGGTGGCGGGCACGGGGTGGGCGGTGAGCGTGTCCACGTCCAGCACGGCCAGCGTCCCTTCGATGCCCACCACGTGCGCCACGGAGGGCGTGCGCATCCACACCCCATTGAGGCCGGGCAGCGGTGCCAGCTCGCGGGAGGTCCAGGCCTGGCCATCCCAGCGGGCCACGACGCCGTTGCTGCGTCCGCCCACGACCATCACTCGCTCCCGCCCGGCTCCCCAGACGGAGATGAGGTCGTCGCTGATGCCCACGAAGTGCTCGCTCCATGCCGTGCCGTCCCAGTGCAGGACGGCGCCCTTCTGGCCCACGACCCAGACGTCATCGTGCGCGCTGCCCCAGACCTTGTAGAAGGCGTCCACGCGGTCGCGTTGGAGCGGCGGCGCCTGCACCCCCGTCCACGCGCGACCGTCGAAGTGGAGCAAAGTGGCATCGCCCGCCTGGCGGCCGCGACCGCCGACCGCCCAGAGGTCATCCGGCGCGGCGCCCCAGATGCCCCAGAGGTCCTGGGTCGTGGGCACCGGCACGCGCCGCCACTGCACGCCATCACCGTGCAGCACCGTGCCTTCGTTGCCCACCACCCAGACGTCATCCGGGCCGAAGCCGTGGCTCCAGTTGAGCAGCGGCACTGGCTCGGTGAGCGGCACGGGGGCCCAGCCGTCGGCGCGCCGCTGATAAATGGCTCCCTGGTCGAAGCGTCCCCCCACCGCGAGCAGCGGGCCGCCGGGAGGCGCGGAGACGTTCATCAGCCAGCCCGCGTCCGTCGCATCGAACGCGGGTGCCCAGCCAGCGGGCGCGGACGGTTCCGGCGCTGGCGCGGGCTCGCCACAGCCGGTGGCGAGCGCCCACCCCAAGGCGGCCCCCATGAGGCCGGACAGGCGCTTCACGGGCATGCGTCTGGCCCCCACTGAACGATGCCTTCCCGGGAGGCGGTCGCGGACTGGCCGCCCGCGTCTTCCAGCCGCGCCTCCAGGGTGACGCGCTCCCCCAGCGCCTCGGAGGGCTCTGGGATGACGAGCAGCAGGCCGGAGAGCATCGCGGGGCGTTGCTCCGTCGCGGGCTCGAACGGCAGGCGCAACTGGTAGGGCAGCGACACCCGCTGGCCATCCGACTGGCGCGTGAGCGACAGCGACACCGTGGCGGTGAGGGGCTCCAGGCTCCAGGCCTGGAGCGACACGAAGACGTGCTGGCTGCCCTGACAACCGCGCTGCAGCCGCAGCGTGTCACCGGGCTGCACGGGGACATATTGCCCCGGCCGCCCGACGCCAACGGCCACGCGCGGAGTCCGCTCCGTGGGGGGCTCCTCGGCGGGGCCGCTCTGCCCGCCGCAGCCCGCGAGCCACGCCGCCGTGGCGACGCACAAGAGGCGCGGCGTCCTCACGGCGCCGCCTGGGGCCGCGCCAGGTAGACGCCGTGGTCGGAGAGGAGCGCGACGTCCTGCTCGCCCACCGTCACCGCCTGCGGGAAGTAGAGCGTCGCCTCGCGGAAGGCCACCCGCTGCCCGGGGCCAATGCCCCCTCTGCGCACGGGATTGCCCAGCCACGTGGACACCGTGCCCGCCTCCAGATTCACCGACCGGATGACGTGATTGCCGCTGTCCGCGACGTAGAGGCGCGTGCCCGCCGCGTTCAACGCGACTCCGGAAGGCCCCTTGAAGAGGGCCTCCGCGACGGCGCCGTCCACCACGCCCGTGGTCCGGTCCTGCCCGGCGACGGTCGTCACCTCGCCGGTGGCCAGGGTGATGGCGCGCAGTGTCTGGGCGGTGGCGTCGGCCACGTAGAGGCGGCCAGCCGTCGCGTCCAGCGCGAGGCCGGAGGGCTCCCGGAAGCGCGCGGCGGCGCCCACGCCGTCCACGGTGCCTTGCTCGCCCGCCGTTCCGGCCAGCGTGGTCACCCCGCCCGTGGCCGTGGCGATGGCGCGCACGGTGCCGTTTCCCGAGTCCGCGACGTACAGCGTGAGGCCGTCCGGTGACAGCGCCAGGTGCTGCGGGCTGGAGAAGCGCGCAGCGGAACCTTCACCGTCGGTGGCGCCGGCCTCGTCCACCGCTCCCGCCAGCGTTCGCACGGTCCGGGTTGGCAGGTCGATAGCGCGCACGGTGTGAGCGCCCATGTCCGCGACGTAGAGCCGCTGCGTGGCCGCGTGCCAGGCGAGCCCCACCGGATAGCTCAGCGTCGCCGTCTCCACGGGGCCGTCCTCGCCGCCGGACGTCCTGGGCCTGCCCACCAGGGTCCGCGTCTCCCCGGTGCCGAACGCCACCGCGCGCACCGTGTGGTTGTACGTGTCGGCGACGAACCAGGCGCCGTCTCCCGCGATGATGGCGGAGGGGCTGTCGAAGCGGGCCTGGCTACCCGGGCCATCGCCGCTGCCGGACGGCTGCGCGGCGCCCGCGAGCGTCGTCATCTCCAGCGTGCCCAGGTCCAGCCGGCGCAGGGCATTGGCGTCGCGGTCGTTGTAATAAAGGATGCCTCGCACGGCGTCGAGCAGCGGCGGACCGAAGGCGATGCCCAGCCGCACCGCTTCACCGATTCCATCCACCGGGCGCACGTCGTCCGCGTCGCCAAGCAGCGTGGTGGTGCTCCCATCCGCCAACGCCACGCGCCGCAGCAGCCCGTCCCAACCGGTGACGTACAGGAAGGAGGCGTCGCCCGTCAGCGACTGGGGCGTGTCGAAGCGCGCCGCGGCCCCCACGCCGTCCTGCGCCCCAGCCTCTCCCGCGGTGCCCGCCAGGGTGGCGACGTCGAACGTCGTCAGGTCGACCCGGCGCACCGTATGGTTGAACGTGTCCGCCACATAGAGGCTCGTGCCCACGCGGACGATGCCGCCCAGTCCGCTGAAGCGCGCCGCCGCGCCGCGCGCATCCACGCTCTGCTCCGCGCCGGTGTAACGGGTCCCCGCCACGGTGCTCACCCGCCGGCTGGCCAGGTCCAGTGTCCGGAGCACACGGTTGGTGCGGTCCGCGATGTAGAGCGTGCCGCCGTCCTCGGAGATGGCCAGGCTGTGGAGGAGCGAGCCCAACCGCGCCTCGTCACCCACGCCGTCCACGTTCCCCGGTGAGTCCGGGCTGCCGGCGAGCGTCGTCACCTGCGCGTCCGGCAAGGAAATCTTGCGGAGGGTGGGGCCGTCCGCCAGGTACAGCGCGCTGCCGTCCGGGGCGTAGGCCAGGGCGCGCGGACTCTTGAAGCGTGCCTCCGTGCCCGTGCCGTCCACGGCGCCCATCTGCTGCACGCGACCCGCCAACGTCACGACGTCGCCCGTGGTGGTGTTGATACGCCGCAGCAGGTTGTTGAACGTGTCCGCCACGTAGACGAACGCGCCGTCCGGCGTCAGCACCGCTCCCGCCGGGCCGCTGAAGCGCGCCGCCGTCCCCAGGCCGTCCACGAAGCCCGTGGCCGTGTTGCCCGCCAGCAACTCCAGTGTGTCGCGTGTTTCAACCACGCCGCCGTCCGGCAGCGAGCCTGCGTCTGGTGTCGTCCCAGCGTCCGGTCGAACGCCGGCATCGGGCTCCGCGGGAGTGGAGGTGTTGCTGCACGCCGAGCCCAGCAGGAGCAGGGCCGAGGTGAGCGTCCACCGGAAAAGCCACGTCCTCGTGCTTTTGAAATTCATGGTGCCTCGTAGGTGAGGCATCCTGGTTATTGTAATCGTGTTTCATTTGCAATGCTGATGGTGAATTGGAGCGGTGTCGTTCCCGCGCAAGCCTTGCGCGCGGCGGAGCTGGGCGCGGGATGCGCGCACATCTTGCGTGCGTCATCATGTCTTCCCACGCGCACAGGTCCTGGCCTGGGGCTTGCTGACGAGTTCCCGCCGGGCCGGAGTGGCCAGGCTCGCGGTCCAGGTCATGTCCCCGGCGGAGTCCTTGGGCTCGCGGGCGGTGACCCCTGGGCGGCGTGCCGAGCCGGCACGAGACAGGGAGGAAGTTCCTGCTCTCAAGCGTTCAGCGCGGATAGGCTCACACCCCAGGACTCATGGCGGAAACCTTGTTCGAGGAATTGAAGCGGTACGTGGGGTTCAGCTCGGTCGACGAGCAGGCTCTCGTGACCTTGCACGCCACCGCGAAGCCCCACTTCCCGCGCTTCGCTCGCGTCTTCTATGACCGCATCCTGGAGCATGAGGGGGCTCGGCAGGCGCTCGAAGGGGGAGAGAGCCAGGTGGGCCACCTGCGCGGCACCCTGCAGGTGTGGATGGACCAGCTCCTCCGCGGCCCCTGGGACGAGGCCTACTACGCGCTGCGCTGCCGCATTGGCCGCATGCACGTGCGCATCGCGTTGCCACAGCACTACATGTTCGGCGCGATGAACGTCCTGCGCCAGGAGTTCAACAGCCACATCGACGCCACCTACCTGGAGCAGCCCGCGGCGCTCCGGGCGGCCCGCTCCGCGGTGGGGAAGATGCTCGACCTGGAGCTGGCCATCATGCTCCACACGTACCGGGAGGACCTGCTGGCGCAGCAGGCGCGCAGCGAGCGGCTGTCGACGTTTGGCCAGCTGGTGGGCTCCATCGGTCACGAGCTGCGCAATCCGCTGGGCGTCATCGAGACGTCGCTCTACATCCTCCGCGGCCGCCCGGGGGCCATGGACGAGCGCACGACGAAGCACCTGGACCGCATTGGCGACCAGGTGGGCATCGCCAACCGCATCGTCTCCGACCTGCTGGACATGATTCGCGACCGGCCCCTGCACCGGCAGGAGGTCTGGCTGGACGAGGTCTGGCAGGAAGCGCTCAAGGCCGTGCAGCGGCCCGACACAGTCACCGTGAGCGCGGAGGGCCTGACCTCATTGCCCGCGGTTCAAGGAGACGCGGGGCAGCTGCGCCAGGTGTTCGTGAACCTGCTCGACAATGCCGTCCAGGCCTTGGAGGAGACGGGCGGGACGGTGTCGCTGTCCGCCGCCACGAGCGAGCCGGGGATGGTGGAGCTGGTGCTGGAGGACTCCGGGCCGGGCGTCAGCGACGTCATCCGCCGCCGCCTCTTCGAACCGCTGATGACGACGAAGGCGCGCGGCATCGGGCTCGGGCTCCCGCTGGTCAAGCGCATCCTGGAGCGGCATGGGGGGGGCATCGCGTATGTCCCCCGTCCCGGGGCGGGAGCGCGCTTCGTGATTCGGCTTTCCCTCATCGCTTCGGAGGAGACGCATGCGCCAATACCTCCTGCTGGATGACAACCGGGCGTTCGCGGAGAACCTCGCGGAGATCCTGCGCGACGCCGGGGACGCGGCCACCGTCGTCACGAGCGGCGACGAGGCCGTGCGGCTGGCCCGCACCACGCGCTTCGACGCCCTGCTGACGGACATGCGCATGCCCGGCATGAGCGGCGCGGATGCCGTGCACCACCTCCGCCGCGTGGACCCGGGCCTGGCCGCGGTGGTCATCACCGCGTACCCACGCCAGGATGATTTGGAGACGGCCCGGCGCGAAGGCCTGCTCGCGGTGCTGCCCAAGCCCGTGCCCATCCCCACGTTGGTGGAGCTGCTGTCCGGTGCTCGCCGGGATGGGCTGGTGGTGCTGGTGGAGGACGACCCGGCGCTGAGCGATAACCTCGCCGAGCTGCTGCGCGGGCGCGGCTTCTCCTGTGTGACGGCGGCCTCGGTGCTGGACGCGGACCGCATCCTCTGTGTGCACCCCTTCGCGGCGCTGGTGGACCTGCGCGTTCCCGGTGGCCCGGATGGCGAGGCCCTGCGCCGGCTTCGCGCGCGCTATCCGCGCCTGCCCACGTTCGTCATCACCGCCTATCCCGACGCGGCCCCGCTCGAAGGGGCCACGGGAGTCTTCTCCAAACCTTTTGACCCGGGCGCGCTGCTGGAGGTGCTGGAGACGGCGCACGCGGCACGCCCCACCCACGCCTCATGAGCGAGCCCACCCCTCCGTCCCTTCCGTCCGTCCTGGTGGTGGATGACAACGCGGCCTTTCTGGACAACTTGGAGGAGCTGCTCGGGGACGCGGGCTACGCCGTCCGAGGCGCGTCCAGTTGCAAGGCGGCGCACGCGCGGGCCCGGGAGGGCTTCGACGTGGCCCTGGTGGACCTGCGCCTGCCGGACGGAGATGGGACGGCGCTGGCCGCCGAGCTGAAGGCCGCGTCGCCGGACTCGGAGGTGGTGCTGCTCACGGGCTTCGCCACGCTGGAGACGGCGGTGGCCGCGGTGCGGGCGGGCGCGTGCGCGTACTTGATGAAGCCGTGCGCGCCGCAGGAGCTGCTGCTGACGCTGGAGCAGGCGATGCGGCAGGTGCGCCTGCACGCGGAGAAGCGCGAGCTGGCTCGGCGCGCCCAGGTGACGGAGAAGCTGGCGGCGGTGGGGACGATGACGGCGGGCCTGTCCCATGAGATTCGCAACCCGCTGAACGCGGCGGCGCTCCAGCTCTCCGTGCTCGAGCGGCGGCTGCGGCGGCTGCCGGACGGACAGCAGGCGCCCTTGCTGGAGCCCCTGCTGTTGGTGCGCGATGAAATCCGCCGCCTGGACCACGTCCTGGAGGACTTCCTCCAGTTCGCGCGGCCTCGGGAGTTCCGTCCCGCCGCCGTGGATGTGAACGAGCTGCTGCGGCGGGTGGTGGACCTGCTGAGCGGACAGGCCGCGTCCCGCAAGGTGTCGCTGGAGCTCACGCCGCGCGAGGCGCCGGTGCCGTCGGTGGCGGGCGAGGAGGAGCGGCTGCGTCAGGTGCTCATCAACCTGTGCCTCAACGCGCTGGAGGCCACGCCCGCGGGAGGTCGCGTGACGCTGTCAGCGGGGCACGAGGGCGGGCGCGTGTGGCTCACCGTGGACGACAGCGGCCCGGGCGTTCCCCAGGAGGTCCGGGACCGCATCTTCGAGCCCTTCTTCACCACGAAGGCCCAGGGCTCGGGGCTGGGGCTGTCCATCGTCCATGCCATCGTCACGCAGCATGGCGGTTCGCTGGAGGTGGACACGGCGCCCGGTGGGGGCGCCCGCTTCATCCTCAGGCTGCCGCTGGCGGGGTAGGGCCACGCAGCGGCACGCGGGACGCGCTACCGCTGCGCCGTCGGGCTGTGGAACTCGAAGGCGTCGCAGTCGTCGCACGTCCCTGGGTTCGCGGCGCCCACCACGTCGGAGAGGTCGAGCCCCGCGAGCTGTCGGGACTCGCTCGTTCCGCCACCCGGATCCTTCGTGAACCAGATGTCGAAGACGTAGCGCACGGCCACGGGCTTCCCGTTGAGCGTGGCGGGCTCGTAGCGCCAGGTGGAGAGCGTGCGGATGACGCCTTGCTCCAGGCCCCGCAGGCCCTGGATGGGCTGGCACTCGGTGACGGAGCCCTGCGCGGTGATGGTGCAGCGGGCCACCACCGCGCCCTTGGGGAAGCCCCCGAAGTGGGACTGAATCCCGTAGGCGATGTTGGGGAGGTGGATGCGCTCGCCCGAGAGGAACCGGGGCGGGGTGATGCCGGGCCGGAGCCTCTTGACGGGGGCTGACGCCTTCATGGCCTTGTAGACGGCGTCGAACGCGGACGCCCGTGAAGGAGCGGGCGCGGAGACGACCACCCGGGGCAGCTCGGCGGCGTGTTCATCGGCGTGCGCGGAGGCGGCCTCGGCCAGGGCGGCGTCGGGCGACTCCTGGGCGGGCGCGGCCGGCTCACCGTCGAGCGAGTAGGGCACGCGCGACAGCTCCGTGCGGGCAATCGTCCCCGTGTCCGGGATGAGCAGGGGCGCGGGCTGCGTGGAACGGGGCCTCGCCGCGGGTGCTCGCTCCGCCTTCGCCGCCGCCTTCGGGCGCTCGACGGGCGCGGGGGCCTGCCGGGCCTGGGCGGAGAAGGTCGCCGGGGCCACGAGCAGATGGTGCATGGGAAGGGTGCTGGGCGTTGCCTCCACGAGGAGGGACGGCGCGTTCACAGGCTCCGTGGCGTGGGCCGTCTCCGGCAACTGCGACGACCCCAGGGCCACGGCGAGCACGGCGCTGCCCAGCCCGCTGGCGAGCCGCCAGGACCGGCGCGGCGTCATGCCCTCGGACACGGACAGCAGGCGGCGCACGCGCATCAGCAGTGAGCCATCGCTGACGCCCAGGGCGGGGTGGGGGGACGGGGCCAGGCGCAGCTCCTCGATGTGGGCCAGGGCGCGGGCGTAGAGCAGCACATCCCCGCAGCACTGGACGGCCAGGTCATCCGCGCAGTGCTCACGCTCCTCGCGGATGCGGTGGGACAGCCACCAGACGGCCGGGTGGTAGAAGAGGAGGGTTTCCACGAAGGACTGGAGGAGGTTGACCAGGTAGTCGTGGCGCCGGATGTGGGCCAGCTCATGGGCGAGGATGGCCTCCAACTGCGCGGCGGACAGCCCGGTGAGGGTACCCGCTGGCACCAGGATGAGGGGGCGCCACAGGCCGATGACCATGGGCACGTCGACGCGGGCGGAGGCCAGCAGGCGCACGGGCCGGGAGAGGCGGACGTGGCGCAACGCACGCGCCAGCGCCTCGCGCCAGGGGGCGGAGGGGGCCTGCGTCTCCTGCCGGGCCAGCCGGTGGGTGATGACCCACGCGACCACGGTCCGGGCTGACAGGAGCAAGACGCCGCAGCACCACGCCGGCAGCAGCCAGGGCCGGAGCACCTCCGTCCAGTGCGGCGCCGCCAGGGCCGCGGTCTCCGTCGTGACCACCGTCAGCATGCTGGACTGGGCCAGCGACTCGAAGGCGCCGAACGTCACGGCGCGCGAGGCCTCCGCCAGCGCCGTCAGGAACGTCACCACGGGCAGCACGGCCATGGCCACCAGCCCCAGGCACGCGGTGGCGTAGCGCGTCCGCGCGGCGCGCTGCGGCGTCAGGGCCAGGATACCGGCGACAGCCAGGGACACCACCGCGCCCTGCCACAGGAAGCCGAGCAGGGCCTGTTCCAAGGCGTGGAGATAACGCGCGTCCATCACTTCCCCCGCTTTTCGTGTGCGTCGAGCAGCCTGCGAATCTCCGCCAGCTCCTCGGCGGAGGCGCGCTTCATGGACAACGCCTGGGCCACGACCGACGTGGCCGACCCCCCGAAGGCCCGGTCCATCAAGTCGCGCAGGAGGTCGCGCTGGGTGCGCGTCTCGCTGAGGGCGGCTTCATAGACATGGGTCCGCTCGCTCTCGTCACGCTGGACGATGCCCTTCTCCGTCATGTTCTGGAGGAGCTTGAGGACCGTGGTGTAGCCGGTGTCCTTGTCCTGGGTGCCCCGGAGCAGCTCGTGCACCTGCCGGACGGTGCTGGGGCCCTGCTTCCAGAGCACACGGAGGATGGCCAGCTCGGCACGCGTCGGCTGCGGGAGGGCGTGGGTGGTCATCTCGCGGAGTATTACGACGGTCGTCGTAAGAGTCAACGACGCCCGTCGTAGATGTCCGGTCCTGGAAGACGCCGCCCGAAGCCGCTACGACTCCGCGGCCAGGTCATCCGCGTCGTCGGTCACGGCCTTCAGCGGCGCGCCGCCCGGCGTGCCGTACTCCTTGAGCCGGTACTGAATCTTCCGCACGCTGATGCCCAGCACCTCGGCGGCCCGTGACGTGGAGCCCTGCACCATCTCCAGCGTGCGCAGGATGGCCTCGCGCTCAATCGCCGCCAGCGTGGCGCCCGGGATGAGCGCCCCCGTGGACGTCCCATGCGGCCGGGGGCCCCGCAGCACGGGCGGCAGGTCATCCGTGGACAGCTCCTGCCCCTGTGCCAGCACCACCGCGCGCTCGATGGCGTTCTCCAGCTCGCGGATGTTGCCCGGCCAGTCATGGGACAGCAGCGCCTGGAGCGTCCCGGGCGCCAGGCCCCGCACCTGCTTGCCGTACGAATCGCTGTACTTCTCCAGGAAGTGATTCACCAGCGCGGGCACGTCGCTCTTGCGGTCCCTCAGCGGCGGCAGCGTCACGCTCACCACGTTGAGCCGGTAGTAGAGGTCCTCGCGGAACCGGCCCGCCTTCACCTCGGCCACCAGGTCCCGGTGCGTGGCCGCGACGATGCGCACGTCCACCTTCAGCGTCTGGGTGCCACCCACGCGCTCGAACTCACGCTGCTGGAGCACGCGCAGCAGCTTCACCTGCACGGCGGGGGAGATTTCTCCAATCTCGTCCAGGAACAGCGTGCCGCCGTCCGCCAGCTCGAAGCGGCCTTCCTTCCGGGCCAGCGCCCCCGTGAATGAGCCCTTCTCGTGACCGAACAGCTCGCTCTCCAGCAGGTTCTCCGACAGGGCCGCGCAGTGCACCCGGATGAAGGGCTTGTCCTTGCGTGGCGACTCCTGGTGCAGGGCCTGGGCAATCAGCTCCTTGCCCGTGCCCGACTCACCCAGGATGAGCACCGTGGCGCGCGTGCCCGCCGTCCGGCGGATGACGTCGTAGATGCCCTGGAGCTGGGGCGACTCGCCGATGATGTCGTGGAAGCGGCGCACGCGCGAGCGCACCTGATCTCTCAGGGCCTCGGCCTCCTGGCGCAGGCTGCGCTTCTCCAGCGCCTTGCCCAGGGTGACGAGCACCTGGTCCGCGTCCAGCGGCTTGAGCAGGAAGTTGTCCGCGCCGGACTTCATGGCCTCCACGGCCGTCTCCACGCTGGCGAACGCCGTCATCATCACGAAGGTGGCGTCGCTGCCCTGCTCGCGCGCCGTCTTCAGCAGCGTGAGGCCGTCCATCTGCGGCATGCGCACGTCGGTGAGCACCACCGCGGGGGAGAACTCGCCGATGCGGACCAGGGCCTCGGCCCCGTTGGCGGCCTCGGCTACTTCGTAGCCTTCCTCATTCAGGATGGTGGCAATCGCCCGGCGGGCATTGTCCTCATCGTCGACGACCAGGATGCGCTGTGGGGACATGGGGGAGGTGGAGCCTTTGCGGTCAGGTCAGGAGGCGGGGGCAATCGCGGCGGGTACGCTTCGCCCACTGCTACGCGCGTGCCACGCTTCGACCACCGGTTCGATGCGTGGAGTGATGTGGATGACGGAGCTGGGGAAGCAGTGCGCGGGGAGCTCGGTGAAGATGAGGCGGACGGCCTCCGCGTCGGCCTCGGTGGCCACGGCCACGTGTGGGCGCACGATGAGGTCGGTGAGGTGCGGCGGCCCGTCCACGCCACACACCACGCGGGCCACCGCGGAGCTTTGGTAGAAGAGCACGCGCACGTCCGCCTCCCGCGCGTGTTCCAGGAACGCCAGCAGGGTGCGTCCCTCCACCGCGCCCACGAGCAGGGCCTCCGGGGACCAGGGGCCCACGGCCACCGCTTCCTGTCCGGTCAGCGGCTGGCCAATGGGCACGGGCGGCGCACGGTCGCTCGTCAGCACGGCGCCGCGCGCTCCCTGCCAATAGAGGCGCGTTTCGTACTCAGTGATGGTCACATTCGTCACGAGCTCACCTCCGCCGAAGCCTGAGCAGGCAGTGCCTCTTCAACGCGCATGCCGCGCGACTGCTTCTTCCGGGACGTCGCGTTCGTACCGGGGTGCCGAGCAGGCGGGGAGAGAAACTCATGGCAAGCCAAAGAGGCGCAACACAGCCGGGCCCGAGAGGCTCACCAGCAGACAGCCGCCCAACATCAGGGGAACCCCCAACTTCATCAGCTCGGAGGAGGCCAGTCCTTCGCCCACCGCCATCGCATTGGGCGGGGTGCTGATGACGAAGGGCATGCCCAGCGAGCAGCCCAGGGCCACGAGGACCGGCGTCGACGCGGCGGGATGCAGCTGCGTGGCCAGGGGGATGAGGAGCGCCGCGGTCCCGGTGTTGCTCATCAGCGCGGAGAGCACCGCCGCCGCGGCCACCAAGACCCCCAGCTGCACCGGCACCGGCCAGCCCGCGAGGTCCGCGCTGGCCAGCGCGCGAGCGACGAGCCCGGAGTGTTCCAGCAGCCGGCCCAGGGCGATGCCACCGGCGATGAGCAGCAGCGTGGCCCAGTCCAACCGGCCCAGGTCCTCGCGCTTCAGCAGGCCGCTGCCGAAGAGCAGCGCGGTGGCGGCCAGCGCCACCACGGGCGCGGGCACGCCGTGGAGCGGCTCCGACAGCCAGGCCACCACGCACGCCGCGCTCACCCAGAGCACGCGGCGTCCCGAGCGCGCCAGGGACACGGGCGCCTCGGTGGGCAGCGTCAGGCTGCCGCCCACGCGGAAGCGCAGCAGCACCAGGCCGAAGCCCACCATCAGCAGGAGCAGCGTGAGCGGCAGGGCGAAGGACATCCACTTCGCGAAGGTGACTTGCGCATGCCCGGACGCGGCGGAGACGGCGAGCGCATTGGGGCCGCTGCCCACGGGCGTGGCGATGCCGCCGAAGTTGGCGCCCAGGGCCACGCCCAGCAGCAGCGCGGGCCGCAGCGGCGCGCCCGCGGGCATCGCCTGGAGCAGGGGACGCAGCGCGGCCAGCATCATCGCCGCCGCGGCCACGTTGGACATCCACATGGAGAGGAAGGCCACGCCCGCCATCACCCACAACACCAGCCGCCGCGGCCGTCCACCCGACAGCCGCATCACGTGCCGTGCCACCGAGGCGTCCAGGCCGTGCCGCATGGCGGCCACTTCCAGCGTGAAGCCACCCAGGAACAGGATGAGCACCGGGTCCGCGCACCACGCGAGCACCGAGGGCAGCTGATAGGCACGGTCCAACGGCCCCAGGAGGACGGGCGTGGCGCCCAGCAGCAGCAGCGTGGGCACGAAGGATGGCACCACCTCCGTCAGCCAGAGCACCAGACACGCACCGCCGATGAGCACCGTGCGCGTGGCCACCGGGCCCTCGACGCCGAGGAGCGCCACCAGCGCCACCCCCGCGAGCCCGGCCAGCGCGAGCGCATGCCGGGACGCGGAGACGCCGGGGGGCGTCGCGGAGAGGGGCGCCTCGGCGGAGGCCGCGCCGGCAAGGGGAGTGGGGGACATGGGATGGGGGAACGCGCGCCAGGCGGAGCGGGGACGTGGGGACGCCGCTCACGCGCTGGCAGCGACGTCAGGTGTATTCGGCGGCCAGCTCGCGGCGGTCCTGCTCTCCGATGAGGTGCTGGGCGTAGCGGACCAGGTCCGCCTCGGTGAGGAGGCCCTGGAGGACGCCGCCCTCATCCACCACGGGCAGGCAGCCGTACTTGTGATCGAGCATCAGCGTCACCGCCCGGCGCAGCGGTGTGTCCGGACGCACCGTCTGCACGTCGCGCGTCATGATGTCCGCGGCCCAGAGCGGCTGCGCGGCCGGATCCGTGGCGTGGGTGGCGGCGGCGCGCAGCAGGTCCCGGTGGGTGATGAGGCCCACCAGCTTGTCTTGCCGCACCACCGGCAGGTGACGGATGCGGTGCAGCCGGAGCAGCTCATCCGCCTTGGCCAGGTTCTGCGTTTCCTTGAGCGTGACGACGTCACGGGTCATCAGCTCTCCGACAATCTGCATGGCGGTACTCCTGGCGCGTGGAAGACGTCTACGTCCCTTCGTCACTGCATCTCCAAGGCCAACCGGTCTGCCCCTGGGAACTGTGTTTCCCGGCCTGGGGGCGCGCAAGTTTTGCGTGGAGGCTCGCCGCTCCGCAGACATTGCGCGGTCGACAAGCGCCTGGTCCCGCGGCCGGGTTGAAGCCGGCCTCGCTGTGCGCTAAATGCTCACCCTGTCGCTAGGGGTGCCCCGGAAGGGGCTGAGACGGCCGTGGTTCCGGCCAACCCTTGGAACCTGAACCGGTTCGTACCGGCGGAGGGAAGCGGCCCGGGAGGCTTGCCGCCCTCCGAGCGTCTGCCCGTCCGCCCTCTGAAGAGGAGATGCGTGATGAGCGGAGCGTCCAGAAGCCTGAAGGTCGACGGGAAGGTGCTGGAGGGAGTCAGCCGGGGCCCGCTGCCAGCCTCGCGCAAGGTGTACGTGCCCGGCGTGCTGCACCCGGACCTGCGCGTGCCGCTGCGCGAAATCAGCCAGACGCCCACGCGCCACGGCCACGGGCCGGACGCGAAGGAGACGGCCAATCCGCCCGTGCACGTCTACGACTCCAGCGGGCCGTACACGGACCCGGCGGCGGAGCTCGACCTGCGGCAGGGCCTGCCCGCGCTGCGCGAGTCCTGGATTCTAGGCCGCAACGACACCGAAGCGCTGTCCGGCGTGAGCTCCGAGTATGGCCGCGCCCGTGAAGTGGACCCGCGTCTGGCGGGGCTGCGCTTTGCCCACCGCCGCGCGCCGCGCGTGGCGAAGTCCGGTGCCAACGTCACGCAGCTGCACTACGCGCGCAAGGGCATCATCACCCCGGAGATGGAGTACGTGGCGCTGCGGGAGAACCTCCAGGTGGAGGCCGCGCTCGCGGCCCAGCACCCGGGCCAGTCCTGGGGCGCGGCGATTCCGCGGGTGATGACGCCCGAGTTCGTGCGCGACGAAATCGCGCGGGGCCGCGCCATCATCCCGGCCAACATCAATCACCCGGAGCTGGAGCCGATGATCATCGGCCGCAACTTCCTGGTGAAGATCAACGCCAACATCGGCAACTCGGCCGTCACGTCTTCCATCGAGGAAGAGGTGGAGAAGATGGTGTGGTCCATCCGCTGGGGCGCGGACACGGTGATGGACCTGTCCACGGGCCGCAACATCCACGAGACGCGCGAGTGGATTCTCCGCAACGCGCCGGTCCCCATCGGCACCGTGCCCATCTACCAGGCGCTGGAGAAGGTGGGCGGCAAGGCGGAGGACCTCACCTGGGAGCTGTACCGCGACACGCTCATCGAGCAGTGCGAGCAGGGCGTGGACTACTTCACCATCCACGCGGGCGTGCTGCTGCGCTACGTGCCGTGGACGGCGAAGCGCCTCACCGGCATCGTCAGCCGCGGCGGCTCCATCATGGCCAAGTGGTGCCTCGCCCACCACCGGGAGAACTTCCTCTACACGCACTTCGAGGAGATCTGCGAAATCATGAAGGCGTACGACGTCAGCTTCAGCCTGGGGGACGGGCTGCGGCCGGGCTCCATCGCGGACGCCAACGACGCGGCGCAGTTCGGCGAACTGGAGACGCTGGGCGAGCTGACCCAGATCGCCTGGAAGCACGACGTGCAGGTGATGATTGAAGGCCCGGGCCACGTGCCCATGCACCTCATCCAGGAGAACATGACGAAGCAGCTGGCCGTGTGCGGCGAGGCGCCGTTCTACACGCTGGGGCCTCTGACGACGGACATCGCGCCGGGCTACGACCACTTCACCAGCGGCATCGGCGCGGCGATGATCGGCTGGTTCGGCACGGCGATGCTCTGCTACGTGACGCCCAAGGAGCACCTGGGCCTGCCCGACCGGGACGACGTGAAGGAAGGCGTCATCACGTACAAGATCGCCGCCCACGCCGCGGACCTGGCCAAGGGACATCCAGGCGCCCAGGCTCGGGACAACGCGCTGTCCAAGGCCCGCTTCGAGTTCCGCTGGGAGGACCAGTTCAACCTGTCGCTGGACCCCGAGCGCGCCCGCGCCTTCCACGACGAGACGCTGCCGGCGGAGGGCGCGAAGGTGGCCCACTTCTGCTCCATGTGCGGTCCGCAGTTCTGCTCCATGAAGATCACGCAGGAGGTGCGCGACTTCGCGGAGAAGCAGGGCATGAGCGACGACGCCGCGCTCCAAGCCTCGCTCGAGGAGAAGAGCGAGGAATTCAAGAAGGCGGGGAGCCAGTTGTACCGCTAGGCGGGTGACCCGTCAGATCACCTGTCCTGGACGTGACAATCAGCGCGGGTGCGTGTCATGGTGAACCCCAATGGGCGCGGTGTGCGCGCCCGAGACATCTTTGGAGGGGATTTTCAATGGAGACTCCGCCGCAGGAGCAAATGGGTTCGTTCATCAGTGGCACGCCGATGCCGACCCAGGATGAGAAGACGATGGGCCTGCTCGCTCACATGGGCACCATCCTGGCCAACTTCGTGGGCCTGGGCTTCGCCGTGCCGCTGGTGTTGATGCTGACGAAGGGCAAGGAGTCCTCCTTCGTCCGCGCTCACGCCGTGGAGTCGCTGAACTTCCAGATCACGGTGTTCATCGCGGCCTTCGTCAGCGCCATCACCGTGTGCATCGGCATTGGCGCCGTCCTGCTGCCCATCGTCGGCATCGTGGCCATCGTCTTCGCCATCATCGCGGGCCTGAAGGCGAACGAGGGCCAGCTCTACAAGTACCCGGTCAACATCCGACTGGTGAAGTAGCGCGCCGCTTCGGGCCCAGCGGACACGGGCCAGGAACACTCGGGCGGGCCAGGCGCGAAGGCGCGGGCCCGCCCGTCGTCTTTTCAGCCGCCGATGCCCATCATGGACAGCAGCGTGGCGCCGTTGCCGGGCTCGGTGAAGCGGTGGCCCTCCGGCTTGTCGCCCAGCGCCCGGCGGATGGCCACGGCCAGCTCCACGTCGCTGGCGCCGCCGCGGATGAGCTGGTGCAGCGGCGCCTGCGCCCGGCCGCCCAGGCAGCTGCGCAGGTCGCCATTGGACGCCACGCGCACGCGGTTGCAGCTGCCGCAGAAGTTCTGGGTGAGCGGGGAGATGAAGCCCACGCGGCCCCCGGGCGCGCGCCAGTAACGGGCCGGTCCGGCGGCGTCGCCCGTGTCATCGGGCTCGGGCTCCAGCGGCAGGCCCGAGGCCTGGAGCCGCTCCACCAGCTCCGCGGTGGGCACCGGCGTGCCCTGGCCAAAAGGCATCAGCTCGATGAAGCGGGGCGTGACGCCGCGCGCGTGCGCATAGGCGACCAGGGCGGGGGCTTCCGCGTCATTCACGCCGCGCATGACGACGACGTTGAGCTTGAGAGACGCGTAGCCGGCGCCCGCCGCCGCGTCCAGGCCTCGCAGCACCGCGTCGAAATCCCCCTGCTTGGAGATGCGGCGGAACGTCTCCGCCAGGAGGGTGTCCAGGCTCAGGTTGAGCTGGGTGACGCCCGCCTCGCGCAGGGGGAGGGCGAGCCGCTCCAGGTGGCTGGCATTGCTGGTGATGGCCAGGTGCTGGATGCCGGGCACCGCGGCGATGCGCCGGGCGATGTCCAGGATGTCCGGGCGGATCAACGGCTCGCCGCCGGTGAGCCGCACGCGGCGGATGCCCATGCGAGCGAAGACGGAGGTGATGCGCTCCAGCTCCTCGGGGCCCAGCAGGTCCCGCTTGCCGCCCCACGAGGCGGGCGAGCAGTAGCCGCACCGGAAGTTGCACCGGTCGGTGATGCTCAGCCGCAGGTACGTCATCCGCCGCCCCTGCGCATCCAGCAGGGGCGGCGCCAGCACGGAAGGCGGAGGCTGGAGGGCGGGAGCGGTCATCTCATCCAGCCAGGCTCACCCCTTGTTGCCAGCCGCCGAACGAACGACGCCCGACTTGGGCGCGTCATCGTCGCTGGCGGGGTGGCCGGGAACGGCGGCGTCCACGTCGTCGTCCAGGTCCGTGAGCCGGGCCAGCTCCGCCTCGGCGTCATGGGCGTCCTGCTCGGCCTGCGGGAGCTGGAGCTTCTTGAGCGCCATCTCCTGCTTGATGCGGATCAGCCCCTCCTCGCCAATGTCGAGGAACGCCCGGACGACCTCCGGATCGAACTGCGTGTTGGCGCAGCGCTTGATCTCCTGGATGGCGTTGGTGAACGTCGTCCCCTTGCGGTACGGCCGGTCGCTCGTCATCGCGTCCAGCGTGTCCGCCACGGCGAAGATGCGCGCGCCAATGTGGATTTCGTGCCGCTGGAGGTTGCGCGGATAGCCGGCGCCGTCCCAGCGCTCCTGGTGCGACAGGACGATGGAGGCGGGCGTGTCCAGGAACGGAATGGCCTGGATCATCTGGAAGCCGATGTCCGGGTGCTTGCGCATCTCCAGCCACTCGTCCGGCGTGAGCTTGCCGGGCTTGAGCAGCACCGCGTCCGGCACGCCAATCTTCCCGATGTCGTGCAGCAGCGCGCCGCGTCCAATCTCCTCCATCTCCTTGCCCTGGATGCCCATGCGCTGCGCGATGGCGGACGTGTAGCTGACCACGCGCTGGGAGTGGTCGCTCGTCTCGTGCTCGCGCGCGTCCAGGGCGGCCACCAGGGCCAGCAGCGTGTTCTGGTACGTGTTGGCGATGTCGCGCAGGGCGCTGCGCAGCTCCGCCGTCCTGTCCCGGACCTTGCGCTCCAGCTTCTTCTGGTAGCGCTTGCGCGCCATCTCGATGCGGCGCTTGGCCAGCGCCCGTTCAATGGCCCGGATGAGGTCCGTGAGCTTGGGGGGCTTGAGCAGGTAGTCCACCGCGCCACGGCGCAGGCAGTCCACGGCGGACTCGGTGTCACCGTAGCCCGTGAGCATGATGACCGAGGTGTCGGGGAGCCGTTCGCGGAGGTTCTCCAGGAGCCAGAGGCCGTCCTTGCCCGGCATCTTCATGTCGCTGATGACGAGCGGAGTCTCCTCCTCGCCCGCCAGGTCCAGGGCCATCTCGGCCCCGTTGGCGACGACGCAGTTGTAGCCTTCCTCACGCAGCAGGACGGAGATGACGTCGCGTACGGAGTCGTCATCGTCGACGATGAGGATTCGGGGTGGGGCAGGGGGGATGGCTTCCACGGCGAGCGATTCTAGAGGTTTCCGGGTTTCATTGGCCAACGACTACGGGAATTTACCATCGGATCAGGCTCCACGGCTGAGCGAACGGGCGGCCTGGCGAGGGGACGGCCCCTGTCGGGAGGTGGGACAGGCAGTCACAGCGCCCCGTCCGCCCTCCGCCCCTTGACGCCGGGGGCTCAGGTGCGGGGTTGGGTGGGCGCGCGGTCGTACCGGAAGGGCGCCAGGTCCACCGCGGGCCGCTCGCCCAGCACGGCCTGTGCGACGAGCTTCGCGGTGATGGGGGCCAGGAGGATGCCGTTGCGGAAGTGGCCCGTGGCCAGGAAGAGCCCGGGGACGGGGCCTTCGCCCAGGAAGGGCCGCTGGTCCTCGGTCCACGGACGGAAGCCCGCCCACGTCTCCGTCACGGGCGCCGAGCCCAGCTCCGGGCACAGCTCCAGGGCCATGTCGAGGATGCGCGCCAGCCCCGCCGCGGTCACCTGCTTGTCGAAGCCCACCAGCTCCATGGTGCTGCCCGCGATGACCCGGCCGTCCGCGCGCGGCACCAGGTAGCCCTTCTCGGACGTGACGACACGCTCCAGCAGGGGCAGGCGTGTCTGGAATTGAACCATCTGCCCGCGCGCGGGCCGCACCGCTCGGGCGTCCACACCAGCGCCGTGGACCAGGGCGGACCAGGAGCCCGCGGCCAGCACCACCGCGTCGGCGCGCAGCAGCTCGCCGTCCAGGTCCACGCCCACCGCGCGGCCACCTTCCCGCACCACGCCGCGCACGTAGCCGCCGCGGAACTGCGCGCCCACCCGGGCGGCGGCCATCGTCAGGGCGCGCACCAGGAGCCGGTTGTCCAGCTGATGGTCGTCCGGGAAGTGCGCGGCGCCCACGGCCTTCGCGGAGAGGCGCGGCTCCAGCTCGCGGGCCGCGGCGCCGTCGAGCAGCTCGGCCCGCAGGCCCATGCCGCGCTGCCATGCCACCGTGGCGTCCAGGGGGGGCAGGCTGGCCTCGTTGAAGGCGACCTTGAGGATGCCGCAGGGCCGGTAGGCCACGTCCACGCCGGACAGCTCGCGCAGCTCGGCGGCGAAGGCGGGGTAGAGGCCGCGGCTGCGGAGGCACAGCTCCAGGAAGGGGCCCGGACCGTCGGACTCCATCTGGGGCGCGAGCATCCCCGCCGCCGCGCTGGAGGCCTCCGCGCCTGGAATGGAGCGCTCCAGCACGACGACGCGAACGCCGGCCTGCCGCAGCCGCAGCGCGATGCCGCAGCCCATGATGCCCCCACCCACGATGATGACGTCCGCGACTCGCATGGGCGCTTCCTGCTCGCCCGCGAGGGTGTTTGCAAGCGTCGCGCGGGCTCTATTCCGGGCCCGGTTGACGGCGCGGCGGTTTGTCGTTACTCATACGGCGATGCTCTTCGCGTCCCTTCACCATCACCATGCGCATCATCGGCTCGGCCCCGACGGGACCGTTCGCCATGCGCATGCCTGGGTGAGACGCTAGACGCACCCACCACGGCACCTGCCGCAGCGACCGAAGGCCCGTCCCCCCAGGACGGGCCTTTTTTCGTTTCCGCGTCGTTGTCTCCTCGCAGTCTTGAAGGTTCCCCATGCTGCTGAAGATTGCTCTGCCCAACAAAGGCCGCCTCTCGGACGAAGTACGGGAGTTGTTCAATGACGCGGGCCTGGAGGTGCGGGCCCGGGGTGAGCGCGCGCTCACCGCGTCCCTGGGCGGAGAGTTCGAGGCCATCTTCGTCCGCGCCCAGGACATCCCGGAGTTCGTGGCGGATGGCGCCGCGCACGCGGGCGTCACCGGTTGGGACCTGGTGTGCGAGTCCGGACGCGAGCTGGACCTGCTGATGGACCTGGAGTTCGGCAGGTGCCGCCTGGTGGTGGCGGCGCGGGAGGAGGGCGGCTTCGCCTCGCCGGAGGACGTGAAGGAGGGCATGCGGGTCGCGTCCTGCTTCCCCCGGTTGACGCAGGAGTACTTCGCCCGGCGCGGGCAGCGGGTGGCGGTGGTGCCGGTGTCGGGCGCGGCGGAGATCGCGCCCCACCTGGGCATCGCGGACATCGTCGTGGACCTGACGTCCACCGGCTCCACGCTGAAGATGAATGGCCTGCGCGAGGTGGCCACGGTGCTGGAGTCCAGCGCGCGGCTGGTGGCGTGCAAGGGCAACCCGGTGGACGCGCAGCGGAAGCTGGACGAGCTGAAGCAGGCGCTGGGCTCGGTGCTGGCGGCGCGCGGCAAGCGCTACCTGATGGCCAACGTGCCAAGGGACTCGCTCGTCCGGGTGCGCGAGGTCCTCCCGGGCCTCAACGGCCCCACCGTGGTGGACGTGCTGGACGGCGGCGACTTCGTGGCCGTGCACGCGGTGGTGCCGGCGAAGACCATCTACCGCACCATCAACGCGCTGAAGGCCCTGGGCTGCGAGGGCATCCTCGTCACCCGCATCGAAAGGTTGATGGCGTGATGGCCGCCCTTGCTTCGTCGACCCTGAGGTACCGCGGTCCTTTGTCCTCTCTGGCCCGGGAGGACTTCCGGCGCCTGCTGGACCGGGCGAGTGGCTCCGATGCCCGCGTCGCGCTGCGCGTGCGGGAGCTCATCGCCCGCGTGCGCGCGGAAGGAGACCAGGCGCTCTTTGAACTCGCGCGGCAGCTCGACCGCGTGGAGCTGACGGCGCTGGAGGTTCCACGAGACGTCTGTGCCGCGGCGCTCGCCGGATTGGAGCCATCGGTCAGGGACGCGCTGGCTCGGGCGGCTCGCAACATTGCCCTGGCGCACGCGCCGCAGAGGCCGCGGCTGGTGGAGGTTGAAACGGAGCCCGGCGTGCTCGTGGGCCGGCGGCCGGATCCGCTGGGCCGCGTGGGGGTGTATGCCCCGGGAGGCCGCGCGGTGTACCCCAGCAGCGTCCTGATGGGCGTGGTGCCCGCGAAGGTGGCGGGCGTGGGCGAGGTCATCGTGTGCTCGCCGCCGGGGCCTGATGGCTTGCCGCACCCCAGCGTGCTGGCTGCGGCGTCCCTGGCGGGCGCGGACCGCGTCTTCTCGCTGGGCGGCGCGGGGGCGGTGGCGGCCATGGCCCATGGCACGGAGAGCGTACCGCGCGTGGACCGCATCGTGGGGCCGGGCAATGCCTACGTGGCCGAGGCCAAGCTGCAGGTGGTGGGCGCGGTGGCGATTGAAGCGCCCGCGGGCCCCAGTGAAATCCTGGTCGTGGCCGACGACACGGCGAACCCGGCCGCGGTGGCGCGAGAGATGTTGGCCCAGGCAGAGCATGATCCGGAGGCGGCCTGCGTCACGCTGGCGCTGGGCGACGCGCTGGCGGACGCCATCGCCGCGGAGGTGGAGCGACAGGCCGAGCGCGCGAAGCGGTGGGAGATTGTCACCTCGGCCCTGGGCTCGCGCGGCGCGGTGCTGACGGTGGCGTCCCTGGAGGAAGCCTGGCCCTTCGTGGCGGACTTCGCGCCGGAGCACCTGCTCATCGCCACGGCGACGGCGCAGGAGGACCTGGGACGGGTGCGCAACGCGGGCACCGTCTTCCTGGGAGAGCGTTCGTCGGTGGCCTACGGCGATTACATGACGGGCTCCAACCACGTGTTGCCCACGGCGGGGTTGGCGCGGGCGTACTCGGGACTCAACCTGCTCGACTTCTACCGGTGGACCACGTACCAGCGCGTCACGCCGGCGGCGGCGGCGGCCCTGGCGGAGGACGTGGGGCGGCTGGCTGACAGTGAAGGCCTCTTCGCGCACGCGGACGCCGCGCGCGCCTGGGGGCGGCCATGATTCCCAGGCGGGCTTCGTATCGGGACATTCCGCTGTACGCGCCTTCAAAGCGGCCGTGCCGGGTGGACCTGAGTGACAACACCAACCTCTTCGGTGTTCCTCCTGCCGTGGAGCGGGTGCTTGCCTCCACCGTGTCCGGCGTACCGCGCTATCCCCAGGGCTATGCGCCGGAGCTGCGCCGGGCGCTGGCGGCGTCCATTGGCGCGGCGCCCGACGAGATAACGACGGGCTGCGGCTCGGATGACGTCATCGACTCGGCGCTGCGCGCCTTCCTGGAGCCCGGGGACACACTGGCCTTCCAGGACCCGACCTTCGTCATGGTGCCGCTGTTCGCCAAGGTGAATGGGCTCAAGGCCGTGCCCGTTCCGCTGAAGCCGGACTTCGACGTGGATGCGGACGCGCTGCTCGCCACGGGGGCGAAGGTCATCTACCTGTGCTCGCCCAACAACCCCACAGGCACCGCGCTGTCGCGGGCGGCGGTGGAGCGTATCGCCGAGGACGCGCCCGGCATCGTCATCATTGATGAAGCCTATGCGGACTTCGCGCCGGGGAAGGACTTCCTCGGCCTGGCGCGACGGCGGTCGAACGTGCTGGTGACGCGCACCTTCTCCAAGGCCTTCGGGCTGGCGGGGCTGCGGGTGGGGTGGGGCGCCGGCTCGCCCGAGCTGGTGTCGGAGGTGGAGAAGGCTCGCGGACCCTACAAGCTCACCAGCGTCGCGGAGGCGGTGGCCGTCTCGGTGCTGAACGATGACGCGGACTGGGTGCGAGCCCGTGCGGAGGAGGCCGTCGCCTGTCGCGAGCGGCTGCGTGGCGAGCTGGTGTCGCTGGGCCTGTCGCCGCTGCCATCGGAGGCCAACTTCCTGATGGTGCCGCTTCCGGGCGCGCTGGCGGTGGCGGAGCGGATGCGGGAGCGGGACGTGAATGTGCGGGCGTTCCAGTCGCTGACGGGCGTGGGCGACGCGCTCCGCGTCGGTGTGGGGCCCTGGCCCTTGATGGAGACAGCGCTGGCGGCGCTGCGGGAGGCGTTGCGATGAGAGTCACCTTGTTCGACTACGGCGCGGGCAATCTCCACTCGCTGGCCAAGGCCCTGGCCACGGTGCCGGGCGCGGAGGTGCGCGTACAGGAGGACCCCTTGCGCGCGCTGGACACCGACGTCCTGGTGCTGCCGGGTGTGGGCGCCTTCGGGGCGGCGGTGGCGCGGCTCGAGCCGGGGCGTGAAGCCATGCGCGCGGCACTGGAGCAGGGCCTGCCGTGCCTGGGCATCTGCCTGGGCATGCAGTTGCTCTTCGAAGGCAGTGACGAAGGCGAGGGCGCCGGCCTGGGCTACTTCGCGGGCCGGGTGACGCGACTGGCAACGAAGCGGGTGCCAGAGATTGGGTGGAATCAGGTGGAGGACGAACGCACGCTGGCGGGAGCGCGGCTGGACACCGTGTACTACGCGCACAGCTTCGTCTGCCGCGCCGCGGATGCTTCGGTGGTGACGGGGTGGACGACGCACGAGCAGGACCGCTTCCCGGCGGCGGTGCGCAGGGGGAGGGTGGTGGGCGTGCAGTTCCACCCGGAGAAGTCCTCCACGGCGGGCGTGCGCTTCGTGCAAACGTTCCTGCGGGAGGTGGCGTCGTGATTGCGATTCCCGCCATCGACCTGCGCGAGGGCGCGTGCGTCCAGCTCGTGGGCGGCTCCTACGCGGAGGAGAAGGTCCGGGTGGAGGACCCGCTGGAGGCGCTGAGGCAATGGCGCAGCCACGGCTTCCGCGCGTTCCATGTCGTGGACCTGGACGCGGCGCTGGGCAAGGGCTCCAACTCGGACGCCATCTTCCAACTGACGGCCTACGAGCGCGGGCTCACCTTCTCGGTGGGCGGCGGCGTGCGCGACTCCGACCGGGTGGAGGCCGTCCTGGCGGGAGGCGCCGAGTTCGTGGTGGTGGGGACTCGCGCCATTGAAGACGCCGCCTGGCTGGCGGACATCGCGAACCGCTTCCCCGGCCGGGTCGTCGTCGCCGCGGACGTGAAGGGGCGCGAGGTGGTGACGCGAGGCTGGACGGCGGGGAGCCACCGCGACATCCGCGAGGTGCTGGCGTCCTTCGAGCCCTTGCCGCTGGGGGGCCTGCTCGTGACGGCGGTCCACAAGGAGGGGCAGCTGTCGGGCGTGGACCTGCCGCTGATGCGGGAGGTGGCGAGCACCAGCCGACACCGCCTGTACGCGTCGGGTGGCGTGACGACGATGGAGGACCTGAGGGCCCTGGCGGCGGCGGGCGCCTACGGGGCCGTCATTGGCATGGCGCTGTACACCGGAAGGCTGGATGCGAGCGCAGTCGCTCAGGAGTTCGCGGGATGACCACTGTCGTTCGAGAGACGAAGGAGACGCAGGTCCGGGTGGCGTTGTCGCCGGGCAAGGGCGTCACGGACGTGGACACGGGGCTGAAGTTCTTCGACCACATGCTGGCCACCTTCGCGCGCTACGCGGGGCTGGACCTCACGCTGCATGCGCGGGGGGACCTCACGCACCATGTGATGGAGGACGTGGCCATCACCCTGGGCACGGCGGTGCAGCAGGTGATTCCGGCCACGGCCGCGCGCTTCGCCGAGCGCACCATTCCCATGGACGACGCGCTGGTGCAGGCCTGCCTGGATGCGGGGGGACGCTTCTATTACCAGGGCCCGCTGAAGAACCGGCTCTACGAGCACTGGATGCGTTCGTTCAGCGAGCACGCCCGGGTGACGCTGCACCTGCGCGTGCTGCGCGGAAAGGACAGCCACCACGCGACGGAGGCGGCCTTCAAGGCGCTGGGGCTGGCGCTGCGGGATGCCATGGTGGATTCGGGAACGGTGTTCAGCATGAAGGGCGCCGTGTCCCTGGAGGTGAAGTGATGCTCACGCGACGGCTCGTCGTCTGTCTGGACGTGAAGGGCGGACGCGTGGTGAAGGGCGTCCAGTTCGAGGGACTCCGCGACGTGGGCGACCCGGTGGAGCTGGCCCGGCGCTACGAGGCGGAGGGCGCGGATGAGGTGACGTTCCTCGACATCTCCGCCAGCGCCGAGGAGCGCGGCACGTTGTGGGAGTTGGTGCGGCGCACCGCCGAGCAGCTCTTCATCCCCCTGGCGGTCGGCGGCGGGGTTCGCACGGTGGAGGACGTGGGCCGGGCGCTGCGGGCGGGCGCGGACAAGGTGAGCATCAACTCCGCGGCGGTGGCCAACCCGGCGCTGCTCACCGCCTGCGCGGAGCGCTTCGGCGCCCAGTGCGTGGTGGCCAGCATCGACGCGAAGCGGGACGGCGACCGCTGGCGCGTCTACACCCATGGCGGCAGGAAGCCCACGGACCTGGACGCGGTGGCCTGGGCGCGCGAGTGCGTGGCGCGAGGGGCCGGGGAAGTGCTCCTCACCAGCATCGACCGGGATGGCGCGCGGACGGGCTATGACCTGGCGCTGACGCGGGCCGTGTCGGAGGCGGTGGCTGTGCCCGTCATCGCCTCGGGCGGCGCGGGCAGCGCGGCGCACGTCCGGGAGGCGTTCCAGGAGGGCGGCGCTGACGCGGCCCTGGTCGCGGGCATCCTGCACGACGGCCTCACCACGGTGGGGGCCATCAAGGCGCTGCTCCGCGAGGGCGGCCTTCACATTCGGAGCGTGGCATGACGGACTCGGGAACGCTGATGCAGGCCGCCGCCGAGGTGGCGCGGCTCGCGGGTGACGTGGCGTTGGGCTTCTTCCGCGGTGGCCTCGCGGTGGACACGAAGTCGGACGGCTCTCCGGTGACGGTGGCGGACCGCACGGCGGAGTCCCGTGCGCGCGAGTGGCTGGAGGCGCGCTTCCCCCAGGACGGCATCCTGGGCGAGGAGTTCGGCGAGACGCGTCCGGGCGCGAAGCGCCGGTGGATTCTGGACCCCATCGACGGGACGAAGACGTTCATCCGCGGCGTCCCGCTGTGGGGCACGCTGGTGGCGCTGGCGGAAGGCGAGCGCATCCTCGTGGGGGCCGCGTACTTCCCCGCGGTGAGTGAGTTGCTGGTGGCGGCGCCAGGACAGGGCTGCTTCTGGAACGACCGGCGCGCGGCCGTGTCCACGCAGGCGGAGCTGTCCCAGTCGGTAATGCTGTCCACGGATGCGCGCTTCCCGGTGTACCCGGAGCGCGGGGCGGCCTGGCGCGCGCTCGCGCGGGACGCGGCCGTGGAGCGCACCTGGGGGGATTGTTACGGCTACCTGCTGGTGGCCACCGGGCGCGCGGAGGTCATGGTGGATGAGCTGCTGTCCCCCTGGGATGGCGCGGCCTTGCAGCCCATCATCGAGGAAGCGGGCGGTGTGTTCACCGACTGGACGGGCCGGCGGACCGCGTTCGGCGGAAACGGTATCGCCACCAACGCGGCCATGGCGCGCGGGGTGCGGGAACGGCTTGGCGCCGTGGAGGCACGTTGATGCTCGACCTGGATGCGCTCGACTTCGCGAAGGGCAACGGACTGGTGACGGTCGTCACGCAGGACGCGGGCACGGGTGACGTGTTGATGGTGGCGCATGCCGACCGGGAAGCCCTGGCGCGCACGCTGGCCACGGGAGAGATGCACTACCGCTCGCGCACGCGCGGCCTGTGGCACAAGGGCGCCACCAGTGGAAACGTCCAGCGCGTGGTGGCGCTCCGCGCCGACTGTGACGGTGACGCGGTGCTCGCGCGCGTGGAGAAGGCGGGCCCCGCATGTCACACGGGGACGGAGACCTGCTTCGGCCCTGGCCGCTGGGATGCGCTGAGCGCGCTGGATGACACGCTCGCCCGGCGCGCCGCACCCGTGGACCGGCCCGATGATGCGCCCCCGAGCTACACGCGCCGCCTGCTGGAGGACCGCAACCTGCGCTTGAAGAAGCTGGGCGAGGAGGCCGCGGAGCTGGTGACGGCATGCGCGGACGCGGATGCCTCACGCGCCGCGGAGGAAGCGGCGGACGTGCTCTACCACGTGCTCGTCGCCGTCCGGCCGCTGGGCCTCTCGCTCGACGATGTGAAGGCGGTGCTCGCCCGGCGCGCTTCTCGCTGATCCACCACACACGTCCGCTTCACGACAGAATCCGGCGAATCCTGGAGATGACGCAGGTGTATACGTGTTTTCCCTGAGTATCGGTGTCGGTGCGGTTGGATTTGTCCGTTTCCGCTGCAGGGTAGGGCCACGGGGCCGGGCGAAATGAAGGCCGGTTCAAGTGTCGCGCACTTCAACGAATGGAGTGTTCCTGCTACAGATCCGACCGCACGGCAGCGTGGCAAGCCGGGCGGGTGCCGGTCAGGCGCTCGCCTCACCGGAGGCATCGTGAACGGCCCGACCTACAAAGCGGAGATCATCGACCGAGTCATCTTCTCCCGCTGGGAGAATCCTCCGACGAAGGAGGACGTGACGCTGGTGCTGGCGCAGATGCAGGAGGCGGCGACGCGGCTCAACACGAACCTCATCTACGTGGGGTCGGTGAGCTCGAAGTCGAAGGTGCCTGACGCGAACGAGCGCGCCGTACTCAATCAGTTCCTCATGGATGCCCGCCGCACCTGCGTGGAGCAGGCGTGGCTCATCTACGAAGGCACGGACCTGCAGCACAACCTTCAGCGCGTCATCATCTCCGGCGTGCTCATCCTCACGCGCACCTTCGACAACTTCCTGTCGGTCGCGAAGTCGGGTGACTCCATCGTCAAGGACGTGAGCGCGGTGCTGAAGAAGGACGCCGCGCCGCTCTTCACGTTGGCCAAGGAGCGCGGCCTCATCGCCGCCTGACCTCGGCGGCGCCTTCAACGGGCGCCGTGGACCTCCAGCTCCATCAGCTCGGTGTCCGCGCGCTCGGGGAAGACGCTCACTGCGTCCACGTCGCGCAGCGGCACCTGGAGCGGGCACTGCTCCCACTGACCCGTGCCGTTGAAGCGGCACACGGTGGGGTTGACGAAGGCGAAGTCCTTCTCCGGGTCCTTCAAGCCCACGCCCCGCGGCGTCCGGACGATGGCCCGCACCGTCCCCGGTCCCGTGGCGCGGACCGTCACCGACACGAGCTGCTTTAACGTGGGCGCGTAGCTCGCGCGCAGCGCGCCGTCCGCCTCCCAGCGCTTGCTCTTGAGCGCCTGGCCTACCGGGACGCCTGTGTTCTCGTCCCGGTCGAACGCCTGGAAGCCGGGCTCGGTGCCTTCAATCTGGTCCGGCTTCATGGCGCTCGTCTCCGGAGGCGTGGGGCCCGCGGCCAGGGCGACCAGCGCGGGCGTGGGCGCCACGAGGTTCGCGGCGGCGGCGCGCAGCAGCGCGTCATCCAGGAGTCCGGCCTGCGAGCAGCGAGGCGCCAGCGCTCCGGTGAGCGCGAGCACCGGTGGCCGCACTGTGAGGCCCGACTGGGCCGCGGGCGCGAGCCCCAACTGGACGAGCGAGGCACAGGCCCCTCCCAGGCCCGCCCCCGCATGCTCCAGGTTCCACTTCGCGCTCGCGGTGTCGGAATGCGGACCCACCGCGGCGCTCAGCAGGGCCTGTCCCACGGCCTGGGCGCACGAATTGGCGGCGGGCGGGCAGCGCTCACACAGGCTGGCCAGCAGGCCACGCAGCGGTGTGGCTTCTCCTTCGGATAAGGGCGAGCGGGCGTCCAGGGCCGCGCCCAGCGCGCAGGCGCGGACGGGCGGCTGACGGCATGCGTCGAGCTGCTGGCGGGCCTCCGCCAGGACCCGGGGGTCCTGGGGCGTGCGGAGGGCGCTTTCGAGGGTCCGCTCCAGCGTGCGGCACTCAGGGGTGGAGAAGGGAACGGGGGCTCCAGCCGGGGCGTCACCCGCCTGGGCCATTCGCGCTGGCCTTGGAACGGGCGCTTCCTCCTGGTGCGTCACACACCAGAGGCGTCCGAAGGCGATGAGTGCCACCAACATCAAGAGGAGGGTTCGGAGCGGGAAACGGCGCACGAGCAAACTCCTTGATTCCAACCGGGACCGGGGGTTATCAGCCCCACCGGGTTCCATCCGCAATAATTACGGAGGCGTGCGTGGCTGAGACGTTCGACGTGGTGATCATCGGTTCGGGCCCCGGCGGCTACGTGGGCGCCATTCGCGCGGGTCAGCTGGGCCTGAAGACGGCCATCATCGAGAAGGACAAGCGGCTGGGTGGCACCTGCCTCCACCGCGGCTGCATCCCGACCAAGTCCCTGCTGTGGACCGCGGAGCTGTTCCACCACGTCCGCGAAGCGGCTGACTTCGGCGTTGATGTGAGCAGCCCGGCCATCAACTGGCCCAACGCGATGAAGCACAAGGACAAGATTGTCACCAAGGGTGCCAACGGCATCGACTTTTTGATGAAGAAGAACAAGGTGACGGTGGTCAAGGGCCACGGCCGCATCGCCGGCAAGGGCAAGGTGGAGGTCACCGCCGAGGACGGCTCCAAGCAGGTCCTGGAGGCGAAGAACATCATCATCGCCACGGGCTCGGTGCCCAAGTCCCTGCCCAACGTCCCCGTGGACCACAAGCGGGTGCTGAACAGCGACTCCATCCTGCAGATCGACCGCGTCCCCAAGAGCATCATCGTGCTGGGCGCTGGCGCGGTGGGCTGTGAGTTCGCCTCCGTATTCAACCACGTGGGCAGCAAGACCTCCATCGTGGAGTACCTGCCCGCGCTGCTCCCCATCGAGGACGCGGACATCTCCAAGGAGCTGGAGAAGATCTTCAAGCGCCGCGGCATCGACGTGCACACCGGCTCCGCGGTGGAGAAGGTGGAGCACACGGCGGACGGCGTGCGCGTCACCATGAAGGTGGGCAACGAGACCAAGACGCTGGAGGCGGAGATCCTCCTGTCGGCGGTGGGCCGCTCGCCCGTCACCGAGGACGTGGGCCTGAACAAGACGAACATCCAGGCCGAGCGCGGCTACATCAAGGTCGACTCGATGCTGCGCACCTCCGAGCCGAACGTCTACGCCGTGGGCGACATCATCCCCACGCCGATGCTGGCGCACATGGCCAGCGCGGAGTGCGTGGTGGCGGTGGAGCACATCGCCGGGAAGAACCCGCAGCCCATCAACTACGACCTGACGCCGTCGGCCACGTACTGCTACCCCGAGGTCGCCTCGGTGGGCCTGACGGAGAAGAAGGCCAAGGAGCGGGGCTACGACGTGAAGGTGGGCATCGCGCCGATGGGCGCCGTGACGAAGGCCGCCATCTCCAACGAGGCCACCGGCATGATCAAGATCGTGTCGGACCGGAAGTACGACGAGGTCCTCGGCGTGCACCTCATCGGGCCGCACGCGACGGAGCTGCTGGCCGAGGCGTGCGTCGCGCTGAAGCTGGAGATCACCACCGAGGAGCTGGCCAACACCATCCACGCGCACCCGACGCTCTCGGAAATCGTGCACGAGGGTGCCGAGGCCACGCTGGGCCACCCGCGCCACTTCTAAGGCGGCGGCGCCTCGCTTGAAGTCCCAGGGGCCGTCCCGGTGTGCCGCGGACGGCCCCTCGTATTTCCGGCCCACGCGTCCGCGCGAGGTGCCCCTCTCCTGACTGGCCGCTCTCACGGGGGCTGCTGGCCTGTCCCCAGGCGCCGGGGGCATTAGTAGAGAGGCGACAACTGGCGGACGACTGGTGGATGCTGACGCCTCGCGTCAGTGGCTTCCGCTTGAACGTCCTCCGTCCAACCCATAGAAGGCCCGCGATCCATGGCGACTCCCGACCGGTTCCCTCTCCCCCAGGTGACTGAGACCACCCGCAAGCCGGAGTGGCTGAAGGTGCGGCTCCCGCACGGAGAAGGCTACGAGCGGGTCAAGGCCATCGTGAAGCGGACGAAGCTGGCCACGGTGTGCGAAGAGGCCCGCTGCCCGAACATCGCCGAGTGCTGGGGCGGTGGCACCGCCACGGTGATGCTGATGGGCGAGGTGTGCACGCGCGCGTGCCGCTTCTGCCACGTGAAGGTCGGCGCGCCTCCGCCGTTGGATCCGATGGAGCCCATCCACCTGGCCCAGGCGGTGAAGGAGATGGACCTGGAGTACATCGTCGTCACGTCCGTGAACCGGGATGACCGGCCGGACGGCGGCGCCAGCCACTTCGCCTCCGCCATCCGCGAGCTGCGCCGGGAGAGCCCGCGCACCATCGTCGAGGTGCTCATCCCGGACTTCAAGGGCGTGGAGCAGGACCTGGCCACCGTGGCGGAGGCCAGGCCCCACGTGGTGGCGCACAACGTGGAGACGGTGGAGCGCCTCACGCCGACGGTGCGTGACAGGCGCGCGAAGTACCACCAGTCCCTGCGCGTGCTGGAGTACCTCAAGCACCGCCCCGAGGGCCTGTACACCAAGACGTCCGTCATGGTGGGCCTGGGAGAGACGGACGCGGAGCTGGAGCAGACGTTCAAGGACCTGCGCGACGTGGGCGTGGACGTGCTGACGCTGGGCCAGTACCTGCAGCCGTCGCAGTACCACCTGCGCGTGGAGCGCTTCGTGACGCCCGCGCAGTTCGAGGCGTACAAGACGCTGGCCGAGTCCTACGGCTTCCTCTACGTGGCCTCCGGTCCGCTGGTGCGGTCCAGCTACCGAGCCGCTGAGTTCTTCATGAAGGGCCTGATGGAGCGCGAGCGGCTCGAGCGGCTCGGCTGAGCGGTGACGCTCCGATTCATGGCTTGACCCCACACCCCTGCTTCCCGGAAAGACGACTCCATGGCGATCTTCGAATTCAAGCTCCCCGACCTTGGTGAAGGCGTGATGGAGGGTGAGCTGGTGAAGTGGCACGTGAAGGCGGGGGATTCCGTCAAGGAAGACCAGGTGCTCGCCGAGGTGATGACGGACAAGGCCACCGTCACCGTCCCCGCTCCCAAGGCGGGCCGTGTCGTGAAGACGCACGGCAATGAAGGCGACCTGGCGAAGGTGCACCAGCTCCTCGTCACCCTGGAGGTGGAGGGCGACGCGCCGGCTCAGGCCGGTGGCCATGCCGAGGCCAGCGCGGCGCCCGTGGCCGCGGCGCCCGCGGCGGGTGGCCAGGGCGGTGGGGCGCCTGCCTCGGCGTCCAAGGTGCTGGCCACGCCGGTGACGCGGCGGATGGCGCGCGAGCACGGGCTGGACCTGGCGGCGATCTCCGGCACGGGGCCGCAGGGCCGCGTGACGAAGGCGGACGTGGTGGCGGCGCTGGAGGGCGGCGAGAAGAACGTCGTCGCGGCTCCGGCCGAGCAGAAGGCGCGTCCCGCGGCTCCGGCGGTCAGCTCGGGCGCGGCGGACGAGCGCGTTCCGCTTCGGGGCCTGCGCAAGAAGATCGCCGAGAAGATGGTGCGGTCGAAGTTCACGGCGCCGCACTTCGCCTTTGTCGAGGAAGTGGACGCCACGGAGCTGGTGGCCCTGCGCGCGCGGCTGAACGCGCAGCTGGCGGCGGCCGGTGAGAACATCAAGCTCAACTACCTGCCGTTCATCATCAAGGCGACGGTGGCGGCGCTGAAGAAGTTCCCGCACCTGAACGCGAACTTCGATGAGGCGGCGCAGGAGCTGGTGGTCCGCGGCGAGTTCAACATCGGCATGGCGGCGGCGACGCCGGACGGCCTCACCGTGGCGGTGGTGAAGAACGCGGACCGGCTGACGCTGGCTGACCTGGCGCGTGAGACGGCTCGCCTGGGCGCCGCCGCGCGTGACCGCAAGCTGAAGATGGAGGAGCTGACGGGTGGCACCTTCACCATCAGCTCGCTGGGGCAGAGCGGCGGTCTGTTCGCCACGCCCATCATCAACCACCCCGAAGTGGGCATCCTGGGCGTGCACCGCCTCAAGAAGCGCCCGGCGGTGGTGGGGGACCAGGTCGTCGTCCGCGACATGATGAACCTGTCGCTGTCGTGCGACCACCGCGTCATCGACGGCTCGGTGGCGGCGGACTTCACGTATGAGATGATCAAGTACCTGGAGAAGCCGGACCTGTTGTTCCTGGCCATGGCGTGAGGTGATCGCCGTGGCAGGTCCACGCCCCTGACGTGAGGGGCGTGGTGGCCCTGGAGCCGGGCCGGGAAGCGCCTGACGCTGGGGTTCGCGTCAAGGGCCGCGCGCGGTGGCTTCGAGCCGGTTAGGCTCTCTCCGTATGGCCGAGAACCCTCGCGAGCTGATCCGCGCCGCGCAGTCCGCCGAGACACAGGGGGACGTGGCCCGTGCGGTGGAGTGTCTGCAGAGAGCGGCGGAGCTGTACCGTCAAGCGGGCAACCCGTCCCGCGCGTTGCAGTTGCTTCGTCATGCGCAGCGCCTGGACGGCAGCCGCGCGGACATCGCGGATGCGGTGAACCGGCTGAAGTGGATGCCGGAGCCCGTGCTCGCGCGGTCGGGGACGGACACAGACGACGAAGAGGACTTGTCTGTGTCCGGGCTGGTGCGTTCCCTGGAGTCGGAGCTGCTTCCGGACGTCGGCCACCGGCAGCGGCTCATCGAGGACGCGCTGCGAGAGGCGGCCCTGCACGCCGGTGACGACGCGCCCGGCGACGCCGCCCAGGCCTGGGTCATCGAGACGGCGGTCGCGGAGGATTCGCAGCGGCTCGAAGCGCAGCTTGCGCGCGTCGCGGGCGCGGTCGAAGGCGCCGAGGCGGCCTCGAGCCAGACGGATGCGCCGCCTCGGCGTCGCAGAGAGGCCCGGCTCATCGAGCGCGGCCCCACGCGCGCGGATGCGGCGCTCGACGCGTGGTGCTCCTTCTGTTGCCGTCCGCGCACGGACACGGGGGACCTGGTCGCGGGGCCCGCGGGCGCGTTCATCTGCAAGAGCTGCCTGCTCGATTCGCAAGCCCTGCTGGGAGACGTCACCCCGGTTCCTCCTCCGACAGTGTCGCGGCCGGAACGGCCCGTGGTGCCCGGCATGGGGCTCGTGGGGCAGGGCGCGACGCAGGCGCTGCTGACGCAGTCGCTCGAGGCCCAGGCGCGGACCCTGCTGGTCGTCGGGCCCGAAGGCAGCGGCAAGAGCGTCTGGTTCCAGCAGCTCCAGCGAGAGGGCGTGGGCGTCATCACCCCCGTCGCGGACCTGGACGCGACGACTCGCTCGCGCGCCCTGCTGGTGGAGGACGTGGACCGCCTGGATGCGTCATCACACGCGGCCCTGCGAGCCTTCCTGGCCCAGGACAGCCGGCCTGTCGTCGTGCTGAGCGCGAGAGGCGTGGGCACGGAGGCTCGGGGCCTCAGCCTGCGCGGGGCTTCCCACTGTGTTCCCGTGCCCACCACCGCCGCGCTGGCTCAGGCCGTGCGCGGCACCGTGCCCTCGGACCTCCTGGAGCACGTGCAGGTGCTCCTGCCGCTCCAGGTGCCCACCCACGCTGAATTCGTGGAGATTGCCCGCCAGCGCCTGTCCTCGCGCGCGCCCGCGGTCTCCGTCTCCGAGGACGTGCTCATGGCGCTGGCCCTGGAGGCCAGCCGCTCGCCGCGCGCGGGCCATGAGCTGCACGCCCTCCTCAACCGGGTGCCCACGGGCGCGTGGAGCCTGTCGCCCACCGTGAAGCCCGCGTCCGCGCGGAAGGCCCGAAGGAAGCGAACGTCATGAACACCATCACCGTCTACCGGCTGGGCCGAGTGGAGTACGAGGACGGGCTCGCGCTGATGCACCTCTTCAGCGAGTCCCGCCGCCAGGGGCTCTGTGGAGACGCGCTGCTCCTCTTGGAGCACCCGCCCATCCTCACCCTCGGCCGGGCCGCGAAGCGCGAGAACATCGTCGCCAGCGACGCGCGGCTGGCGAAGGAGGGCGCGGAGGTCTTCGAGACCAACCGTGGAGGCGACGTCACCTACCATGGCCCCGGCCAACTGGTGGGCTACCCCATCTTCCTGCTGCCGGAGGGGCGGCACGACGTGCGCCGCTACGTGCGCGACGTGGAGCGCTCCGTCATGCAGGTGCTGACCCAGTGGGGCATCACCGCGGGCCCCATCCCCAAGTGGCCCGGTGTCTGGATTGGCGAGGAGGGCGCTCCGGACGCGCGGAAGATCGCCGCCATTGGCGTCCACCTGTCGCGCTGGCTCACCACGCACGGCTTCGCGCTCAACGTGAACACGAACCTGGACCACTTCCAGCTCATCGTCCCGTGTGGCATCCGCGAAGCGGGCGTCACGTCCATGCAGCGGGAGCTGGGCCGCGCACTTCCCATGGCGGAGGTGGAAGAGGCCATCGCCAGCAGCTTCTGCACCGTGTTCGACAGCGAGCGCGTGGACGCGCCGCCGCCGATGAGGACGGTGAGCATCGCGGTGGTGAAGGGCCGTGGCCCCGAAGCGCGGGTGCTGCTCGTGCGCCGCCGCCCTGAGCGGGGAGGCTTCTGGCAGGTCCTCACCGGGAGGCTCGAAGCGGGTGAAGCGCCAGCGCGGGCCGCCGCGCGGGAGCTGGAGGAGGAGACAGGCCTCCGCGTGCCGCTGGTGGACCTGGACTACCGCCACGCCTTCGCCCTGGGGGAGGTGCTGCCACCTCGACTCGTGGAGGAGAACGGCTTCGCCGCCCACGTGACTTCGGACGCGGACGTGCGCCTGAGCGCCGAGCATGACGCCTTCGAGTGGGTCGACGTCCCCACGGCCCTGGAGCGGTTGCCCTTCCGGGGCCTGCGGGAGACGGTGAAGCGCGCTACAGCTTGATGACCAGGGACTCGCGAGCGGCGATGGCGTCGGGGCGGTGCTTGCGCACCTGACGCACCAGCCGGTCCATGCCCACGTCATCGCGTGACGGGTCGTGGTGGAAGAGCACCAGCTTCTTCACCCCGGCCTTGTCCGCCGCGTGCACCGCGGCCTGCCAGGTGGAGTGGCCCCAGCCGGTGCGAGCCGGCCCGGTGCGGCCGTGGTATTCGTCCTCGGTGTACATGGCGTCGTAGATGAGGACGTCCGCGTCCTGGGCGAACGCGTAGAAGGCCGCGTCCATGTCGCTGCCATGCTCCAGGTCGGTGGCGTACACCACCGAGCGGCCCTGGCACTCGACGCGGTAGCCCATGTTGCCACCCGGGTGGTTCAGCTCGATGGTGCGCACCGTCGCCGGGCCCAGCCGCAGCGTCTGCGTTGCGGCCAGGTCCGTGTACGTGAGCTGCGCCCGGAACACGCCGTCCGCCGTCACCGGGAAGTACGGCGGCACCATCTGCCCGCTGAGGAGCTGCTTCACCGACTGCCCATGCCGCGCCGGGCCGTAGACAGTCAGGGCGCTCGTGGGCAGGAACATGGGCCCGAAGAAGGGCAGGCCCTGCAGGTGGTCGTAGTGGTAGTGCGAGATGAAGATGGAGCCCGTCACCGGCTTCTTCTTCGCCACCAGCGCATTTCCCAGCGCGCGCGCGCCGGTGCCCAGGTCGAAGATGAGCAGCTCGTCCCCGCAGCGGACCTCCACGCAGGGGGTGTTGCCGCCGTAGCGCTTCGTGTGCGCGCCCGGTGAAGGAATGGAGCCGCGCACACCCCAGAAGCGCACCTCGAAGGGCACGCGGGCCTGGTTGCGCGTGACGGTGTTCCGCCGCCGCGCGGGGGGCTTCTCAGCCGGCTTTGGCTTCCGTGTCGTCGTCCTCGGCGAAGAGCTCAATCAGGTGCCCCGTACGCTCGCGCTTCGTCCTCAGGTAGTCGACGTTATGCGGATTGTGCTCGGTCCGGGAAGGGATTCGACGCCGGACGGGAATGCCTTCTTCGACAATGCCCGCGATCTTCAGCGGGTTGTTGGTCATCAGGTCCACCGAGCGCACATCCAGGCTCCGCAGCATCTCCGCCGCGATGTCATAGGTGCGCAGGTCGTCCGCGAACCCCAGCTGCCGGTTGGCTTCGTAGGTGTCCAGTCCCTTGGACTGCAGCGCGTAGGCCTTGATCTTGTTGCCCAGGCCGATGCCGCGCCCCTCCTGCCGCAGGTACAGCACGACGCCCTGTCCCGCCTGGGTGATGAAGTCGAGCGAGCGGTCCAGTTGCTGGCGGCAGTCGCACTTCAGGCTGCCAAAGACCTCGCTCGTGAGGCACTCGGAGTGGATGCGCACCGGCACACCCTCGTGTCCTGAAACCTGTCCCACCACGAGCGCGACGTGCTCCCGCCCGTTGCGCTTGTCCCGGAACACGACGGTTCGCAGCGAGCCGCGCTCGGTGGGGATGTCCGCCTCCGAAAACCGCTCCAGGTGCTGCGTGGGCTTGCGGGTCGGAAGGACCTGAGGTGAGCGTGTGTCCGACATGTCGAGTCCTCTCCAGATGCGGGCCCCTGTTTGGAGTCCTCAGGTTCTCAAGTCAAGGCGGGCTCGAACTTTCGAACACGAGCCCCTACAAGGATGCTCCACGGCGTCCTTCGTTCCTCAGGCCACCCATGAGAGCGGAAGCAGTTCTACCGCGTCCCCATCCGTCAAGCTGCTGGCTTCCCGGGGGAAGCGCAGCAGATGGGTGGCCGCCGCGGCAGAACGCAGGGCACCGGACGTTTGTGTCGCCAGAGGACGGGCCCACAGGTTGCCTTCTCGCCAGGCAGCCGTGACGCGGACGAAATGCGCCAGTCCGGAGGGCTTGGACAGCTTGCCTTCCAGGCGCCCGGCCACGCGTCCGGGCCCCACCTGCGCATGCCCCAGCAGCTTGCGTAGAGCCGGGCGCACGAAGAGCTCGAACGTCACCAGGGAAGACGTGGGATTGCCCGGAAGTCCGAAGAAGAGCGTGTCGCCACGACGGCCCACCACCAGCGGCTTTCCTGGCTTGATGGCGACGCGCCAGAAGTGCTGTTCCACGCCCAGGGCGGCCAGCACTTCCTTCACGTAGTCGCGCTCGCCCACGGACACGCCCGCGCTGGTGAGCACCACGTCGAACCCGTCCAGCCGGGAGAGGGCGGCCAGCACGGCGTCGCGCGTATCCCGAGCGATGCCCAGCCGCGTGGGAAGGCCGCCCGCGCGGCGAACCGCCAGCGCCAGTGACGGCGCATTGGTGTCCACGATGCGACCGTTGGGTGGCTCGTCCGCGTGGCACAGCTCGTCCCCAGTGGAGAGGATGGCCACCCGCGGTGCGCGCGACACGGGCACGGTCTGTCGGCCCTGGGCCCAGAGGAGGCCCAGCTCGGGGATGCCCAGCGGCGTGCCGCATGCCAGCAGCAGCTGCCCCTCCCGAGCGTCCTCCCCCCGGGGCCGCACGAACTGTCCCGGAGCCACCGCTTCGAGGACGTCGACCTGATCCGCGCCGCCCTGGCCCACGGGCCGCGTCCGCTCCCGCATCACCACCGCGTCCGCGCCCGCGGGGAGGGGAGCGCCCGTCATGATGCGAGCGCACACCCCGGGGACCAGCGCCTGGTGGCCCGCCGCGCCCGCGTAGAGGGTCTCCCCGACGTCGAGCCGGACGGGCAGGGGACCCGCCAGGTCCGCGCTGCGCACCGCGTAGCCGTCCATGGCCGAGTTGTCCCAGGGAGGGAGCGTCCGCTGCGCCGTCACGTCTGCGGCGAGCACGCGTCCCAGGGCGTCATCCAGGGGCAGCCATTCGCTGGGAAGGGGCGCGCACAGGGCCAGGATCCGCGACCGGGCTTCTTCTTCCGGCAGCAATGTGGCGGAGTCGTTCATGCCCGGCTTATAGCCATGCCGTGGACCTGTGGCTTCGACGCGTTCACGAACAAAGTCCGTGAGATAATCAAGTGTTAGTTTGACAGCCTACCTGATCATCGTTACAAGCAACGGTGATCGCGAGGCTTGCCTGCCCTCTGGGTAGGTCCGCCAACCCGTTGAAAGGACACGGGACCTCTCAAGGAGACTGCGTCGATGGCCAAGCCCAAGTCCGGGGCCAAGAAGACGACTCCCGCTGGCAAGGCTGGCGCAAAGCCCGCTGCGAAGAAGAACTCCGCTGCCCGGCTGGATCTGATCAAGAACGCCTCCAAGCGGGCGGCGAAGGCGGCGACGAAATTGGCGAAAGCGGCATCGGACGTAGCGAAGGGGGCCAAGAGCGCGGTGAAGAAGGCCGTGCAGGAGAAGGCCACCGCGAAGAAGGCCGCGCCCGCTGGGAAGACGGCCTCGGCCGCCAAGGCGGCGCCACCGGCCGCGAAGGCCCCGAAGGCACCTCCGGCGAAGGCACCTCCGGCGAAGGCGCCTCCCGCGACGAAGTCCGCCGCGGGCGCCAAGACGGGGAAGGCGAGCGCGGTACCCTCCGCCCCGCCGGTGGAGAGGCCCCGTCCTCGCGCCACCAAGCTCCCGCCCCCGGGCGAGCCGCTCACCAAGCGTGAGATGGAGCAGCTGCTGACGGCCGGCGAAGGCCGCGGCGTCACGGGCGAGGGCAGCCTCAAGGGCCGCCTGGTGGTCACCAACGACATGCCGCATCTGGTGGTCGTCGGGCGCGACAAGCGCGAGCTGACCTTCCTCCTCCAGGGCCCGGATCAGGAAGTGCTCCCGGCCTACCTGGACCACAAGGTCTCCGTCAGCGGCCTGATCCGCAAGACGACCAACCACGCTGGCGTGGTGGACGTGCGCAAGTACTCGGCGAAGAAGCCGGACGCCGAGGTGGTGGAAGCCACCCCGGTGGAGACGGAGGCGCGGCTGCGCTACCTGTCGCCCGGCGAGGTCTCCATGGTGACGGCGGCCGGCATGGGCGCGGGCATCAAGGGCTTCGCGGGCGTGCGTGGCAACCTGGAGATGACGGGCGAGGAGTTCGTGCTCGTCGTGTCCAACGGCGGCACGCGCCAGCAGGTGTCATTCATCATCGAGGGCAAGTTCGCCACCAAGGCCCTGCGCAAGCACGTGGGGCACACGCTCCAGGTGCAGGGCGTCGTCGACAAGACGTCCGGCTGGGGTGGTCGCATCCACGCGGAGAACGTGGAGCCGCGTCCGTCCGAAGCGCGCGCCGTGTCCCGCGACGAGATGGAGTTGGTGCACATCGAGGGAGAGGTTCCCGCGTCCGTGGACGTGCGCCTCAACCACGGCCTCACCGTGCGCCTGCCAGAGCATCCCGGCTTCACCTGGGCCATTGAGCCCACGGTGGCCAAGCGCGTGGGCCTGCGCGAAGCCAACTTCGAGCCCGCGCCCGAGGACGGTGCCGGCACCCGCGAGTTCTTCTTCACTCCCCGCAACCCGGGCACCTTCGAGGTGGAGTTCTTCCTGGCCAAGGCGCTGTCGCCTGGCCTGGTGGACCGCTCCTTCAAAATCAACGTCACGGTCAAGCCCTGAGGGTCGCCGCCCGGAGCAGGTTCCGGGGGGCGGCCGGTCGCCGGGGGGTTCCCGTTCGGCCGTTTCGGGCTTACCCGTTCCCGTAGCGGCTGAGCCGCGACCCCACCGTGAGCCTTTCTCCAGAACACCTCAAGCAGATCCTCTCTGACGCAGACCACCCGCTGGGCATCAAGGAGCTCCTCCGGCTCGCGGGCCTGCACCCTGGACAACAGACGGAGCTCAAGCGCACCCTGCGCGAGCTCGTCCGTCAGGGCGACATCCTCAAGGACGGCAAGCGCTTCGTGCCTCGGCAGCCGACACGGCGCGACGCAGACGTGCGCGTAAAGGAGCAGGGCGCTCCCGATGCCTGGCGTCAGCGCGGCGTCGAAGGGCCTCGCGAAGGCGGTCCGAATCGAGGGCCACAGCAGGCCGGGCCGCGTGCGGCGGGCCCTGGCGGCTTCGCGGGCCGTCGGCCTGAGCCGGGGGCGCGCGGCAAGCGCGCGGGTTGGCAGGAGCGGGGCCCGGGGAGTGATCGCCGGGGCGCCTCGAAGCATGGAGGGGGCTTCCGGCAGGAGCGGGCGCAGTGGCCCGGCCGCCGGGGCAGCGCCGCCAGCGAGGCCGAAGGTGATGGCCTGCTGGAAGGCATCCTCCACGTCCACCGGGATGGCTTCGGCTTCGTGCATCCGCTGTCGGCCGAAGGTGGGGACAACGTCTTCCTCCCGCCGCACGAGGCCCAGCGCGCGCTCGACAATGACCGGGTGGTGGTGGCTGTCTCGGGGCGGCCTCCGCGCCTGGAGGGCCGGATCATCCGGGTGGTGCAGCGCCGTCGCGAGCTGGCGGTGGGCACCTACGTCGTGAAGGGCCGCTACGCCGTGGTGTACCCCACGGATTCGAGCCTGCCTGGCCCCATCCGCGTGCCGCTGACGCAGATGGCGCGCGAGGGGGACCTGGTGAAGGTCCAGTTGGGCATCGGTGCCCAGATGCTGGACCCGGACCGGGGGCTGCACGGCGAGGTGGCCGGCTCCCTGGGCAAGCCCGGCACGCCGAGCTCCGAGGTGCTGGGCGTCGCCTACTCGCAGGGGTTCTCCGACGAGTTCCCGCCGGAGGTCATGGGCGAGGCGGACCGCTACGCGGTGACGGTGTCGGAGGAAGAGGCCCGCGGCGAGCACCGGCGCGACCTGCGCGCCATGCCCCTCATCACCATCGACGGTGAGGACGCGCGCGACTTCGACGACGCTGTCTACGTGGAGGAGCGCGCGGACGGGTGGCGGCTGGTGGTGGCCATCGCGGACGTGACGCACTACGTGTGGGAAGGCAGCGCGCTCAACACGGAGGCGCTGCGGCGCGCCACGTCCGTGTACCTGCCGGACCGGGTGCTGCCCATGCTGCCGGAGCGGCTGAGCAACGGCATCTGCTCCCTGCGCCCGGACGAGGACCGGCTGTGCATGGTGGCGGACCTGACGTTCGACCGCCGGGGCCACCGCCGCTCCTACGACTTGTACCCGGCGGTGATGCGCAGCGTGGCGCGGTGTACGTACAACGAGGTGCAGGACGTCCTCGACGGCAAGGACGTGCCGCACCGCAACGCGCACAAGCCCCACTTCGAGCGGCTGATGTCGCTGGCTCGCGCGCTGATGAAGATGCGCAAGGAGCGCGGCGCCATCGACTTCGACCTGCCCGAGCACAAGGTGGTGCTGGACGAGGAAGGCCTGCCCGCGCGCATGGACAAGCGCGAGCGCAAGGACAGCCACCGGCTCATCGAGGAATGCATGCTCGCCGCCAACGAGGCGGTGGCGACCTTCTTCCAGGACGAAGGCCTGCCCACGGTGTACCGGTTCCACGGCGAGCCGGACCCGGAGAAGCTGGCCACCTTCGCCGCGCTGGCGGAGGCCTATGGTTTCAAGATGCGCGTCGAGGACGGCGTGTCGTCGAAGGAGCTGGATGCCTTCGTCAGCCAGCTCCAGGGCCACCCGGAGCAGCGGGCGCTGAACCAGCTCCTGCTGCGCTCCATGATGCAGGCCGTGTACACGTCGTCGCGCGTGGGCCACTACGGCCTGGCCGCCGAGCACTACCTGCACTTCACGTCGCCCATCCGCCGCTACCCGGACCTGCTGGTGCACCGGCTGCTCAAGGCGCACTGGGCGCGCAAGGGGCGCAAGCCGACCCCGTCGATGCTGGAGCGCGAGGAGGACCAGCTCGAGGACATGTCCGCGCAGTGCTCCGAGCGCGAGCGCGCGGCGATGCAGGTCGAGCGGGAGGTGGTGTCCTTCTACGCGTGCCTGCTGATGAAGGACCGCGTGGGCGAGGAGTTCGCCGCCACCGTGGCGGCCATCACCGACTTCGGGTTCTTCGTCGAACTGGACGAGGTGCACGTCGAAGGCCTGGTGAAGGCGGAGACGCTGGGGCCGGGGGCGAAGCTGGACAAGCTGACGCACTCCCTGGTGTACGCGAATGGTCGCCGGGTGCGCGTGGGACAGAAGCTGCGGGTGCGGCTGACGTCCGTGAACGTGACGGCGAAGAAGATCGACTTCGAGGCGCTCCAGTTCGAGGGCGAGGCGCTGCTGACCCGTGTCGCGACGCGGGGCGAGCAGCCGCAGCGGCGTCGGGCGTGGACGGCCGAGGCGCCGCCGCACCGCGAGCGGGATGAGCGGCGGGAGCGGGCAGGGCGCCCGGGCCGCCGCGAACACGAAGCCGCCGCGGGCCGGAGCGGGCCCGCGCCCCAGGAGCCTCGCGAGGAGACAGGCGCGGGACGTCCCCGTGGGCGCTTCTCCCGCGAGGGCCGTCGTGAGGAGGCCGCGCCGCACCGGAAGGAGCCTCGGTTCCCGCCCAGGGCACCGGAAGGACAGGCGCCTCCACGCTCCGAGTCGCCCGCGTGGCCCAAGCGCAGGACGTTCATCCGCCCGGAGCCGCAGGCACCGGCGCCCGTGTCCGCCGAAACGGCCGAGCCGCTTCCTCCCGAAGCGCCTCCCGCGCCCGCGCCGTGGGACGTGCCGACAGGGGATGACGCCGCCCAATCTCCGCACCCGGGTTTCGACCGGATTCGCGCGTTGGCGTCCCAGCGTCAGCCTGGGCCCGAAGCCCGAGGCGCCTCCCACGGCCGGTCGTTCCAGAAGCAGAAGCCGCGGGGCGGACCGGGACCCCGGTTCCCCGCGCCCAAGCCCAGGAGCGAGCCCGAGGACGACAAGGCCTTCTCGATGGAGCCCCCGCGCCCTGCTCAGCCCGAGGCGCCCGTCGAAGCGCCCGAGCGGGCCCACGACAAGCCCGTCACGGCGGCGCCCCCGCAGACGACGCCGGAGCCCATCCGGGCCGCGCCTGTGGCCGTTGACACGCCCGCGCCCGCCGAGGCTGCATCCGCGGTGGCTGCGCCGAAGCGGAAGGCGACGCGGAAGAAGGCCGTGGTGAAGGCGGCGCGGCCCCCGGCGCGGAAGAAGACACCGGCTGGAAGCGCCGGGAAGGCCACCGCCAAGAAGGCAGAGAAGCCCAAGAAGGCCACGGCCAAGGCGAAGAAGGCCGTGCCCGCTCGGGCAGCGAAGGCCACCAAGGTGGTCGCGTCCAAGCCCAAGGCGAAGGCGAAGGCGCCGTCGAAGAAGGCCGCGAAGCCGTCCGTGGCACGTGCCGCGAAGTCAGCGAAGGCTTCGGGGACCGCCGCGAAGAAGAAGACGCCTTCAGGGCGCAAGAAGCGCTGAGACCGACGCGGGCCTCACCTTCATGGGGCCCGCGACTTCAGGAGGCAACGTGAGCGTCGTCCGGTTGCTGGGTGTCATGCTCGCCATCGCGGGCGCCGTTTTGCTCTGGTCTGGGCTCAATGCTCGGGACTCGCTCGCGGAGCGGGCCACGGAGTTGTTCACCGGCCGGAACACGGACCGCACCACGCTGTATCTGGCGGGTGGCGGCGCGGCGTTGGTGGGCGGAATCCTGATGGTGCTCGCGGGCGGAGGCAGACGGCGGCGCTGAGCCGGGCGTCGCGCGGCGATTCGTAGCGGATCGTCGAGCCACCGGAGCGGTCCTCCTCGACGACGGCGTGGGCCCCGTGGCGACAGTGGACATGCGCCGTCACCGCGCGCACGGGGCTCAAGCGAAGGACTGGCGTTTCGCCTACGCGTTCAGCAGCGCGGCGTGGTGGCGGAGGTGGTCCTCCATGAAGGTGGAGACGAAGTAGTAGCCGTGGTCGTACCCTTCCTGGATGCGCAGCGTGAGGGGCTGGCCCACCGCGTCGCAGGCCTCACGCAGCAGCTCCGGCCGGAGCTGTTCCGCGAGGAACTTGTCCGCCGTTCCCTGGTCCACCAGCAGCGGCGGCAGGCGGACCTTGCTGGACCGCAGCAGCTCCGTGGCGTCGTAGTCCCGCCACGCCTCCGGGTTGTCGCCCAGGTAGCCGGTGAAGGCCTTCTGCCCCCAGGGCACGCGCATGGGCGCGGCGATGGGCGCGAACGCGGACACGGAGCGGTAGCGCCCCGGGTTGCGCAGCGCCGTCACCAACGCGCCGTGGCCACCCATGGAGTGACCGAAGATGCCCTCACGGTCCGCCTGGGCGGGGAAGTGCGCGGCGATGAGCGCCGGCAGCTCCCGGGTGATGTACGTCCCCATGCGGTAGCGCGCCGACCACGGCTGCTGCGTGGCATCCAGGTAGAAGCCCGCACCCACGCCGAAGTCCCATGACGCCTCCTCGCCCGCATAGCCCGCGCCACGCGGACTGGTGTCCGGTGCCACCAGCATCAACCCCAGCTCCGCGGCCACGCGCTGGGCGCCGCCCTTGATGAGGAAGGTCTCCTCGGTGCATGTGAGGCCGGCGAGGTAGTAGAGCACCGGCACCTGCCGCTCCCGCGCCTGGGGCGGAACGAAGATGCCGAAGCGCATGTCGCCGCCGCACGCCTCGGAGGCATGCCGGTAGAAGCCGACGGTGCCCCCATGGGAGCGGTGCTCGCTCAGCAGGGTGGGGGCCGCCGTCATGAGTACTTCACCACGCTGCGGATGGACTCTCCGCGGTGCATCAGGTCGAAGCCCTTGTTGATGTCCTCGAGCTTCAGCGTGTGGGTGATGAGGTCGTCGACGTTGATCTTCCCGTTCATGTACCAGTCGACGATCTGCGGCACGTCCGTGCGGCCACGCGCGCCGCCGAAGGCGCTGCCCTTCCACACGCGCCCGGTGACGAGCTGGAACGGACGGGTGCGGATCTCCTGCCCCGCGCCGGCCACGCCGATGATGATGCTCTCACCCCAGCCGCGGTGGCAGCACTCCAGCGCCTGGCGCATGGTGTTCACGTTGCCAATGCACTCGAAGCTGTAGTCCGCGCCGCCGCCCGTGAGGTTGACGAGGTACGGCACCAGGTCCTCGCCAATCTCCTTCGGGTTGACGAAGTGGGTGAGGCCGAACTTCTCCGCCATCGCCTTGCGGCCGTTGTTGATGTCCACGCCGACAATCATGTCGGCGCCCACCATGCGGGCCGCCTGCACCACGTTCAGGCCGATGCCACCCAGACCGAACACCACCACCTTGGCGCCGGCCTCCACCTTCGCCGTGTACACGACGGCGCCAATGCCCGTCGTCACGCCGCAGCCGATGTAGCAGACCTTGTCGAAGGGGGCGTCCTCGCGAATCTTCGCGACGGCGATCTCCGGCAGCACCGTGAACTGCGCGAAGGTGGACGTGCCCATGTAGTGGTGCACCGGCTTGCCGTGCAGGCTGAAGCGGCTGGTGCCGTCCGGCATCAGGCCCTTGCCCTGCGTGGCGCGGATGGCCGTGCACAGGTTCGTCTTCTGGGACAGGCACGACTTACACTGGCGGCACTCGGGCGTGTAGAGCGGGATGACGTGGTCGCCCTTCTTCACCGACGTGACGCCGGGCCCGACGTCCACGATGATGCCGGCGCCCTCGTGGCCCATGATGGCGGGGAACAGTCCCTCCGGATCCTGCCCGGACATGGTGAAGTCATCCGTGTGGCAGAGGCCGGTGGCCTTCAGCTCGACGAGCACTTCGCCCGCCTTGGGGCCTTCGAGCTGCACCGTTTCGATGCTCAAGGGCTTGCCTGCCTCGAGCGCTACCGCTGCGCGGACGTCCATGGTTCTTCTCCTCGAATCGTTGAGGCGGCGCAGGTTAGGTCAGCGAGCCCTGGACCGCGGGCCAAAAAGTCAGCGGGCCGCCATAGGCTGAAACACGAAGGGCCCGGAACCGGCTCGCGGTCCCAGGCCCCGTGGACTGTCCAGAAGGTCGCGGTGGGCTACGGCGCGGGCGCCGCCGCCTTCGCGGCCTTCTGTGCCTCACCGAACTTCTTCGTCATCTCCGCGAACTGCAGCTGGTACTCGTCCATGCGCTTCTGGTGCTCCTCGGCGCGGGCGGTCGCTTCGGCGACGACTTCCTTGTTCTTCGCGTTCTCAGCCACCTCGGACAGCGCCATCTCCTTCTGCTGCCGCTCGAACTCCATCAGCCGGCCCATCACCACGCGCTTGTTGAGATAGGTGTTGGCGGAGTTGGGGTTGATGGCGAGGACCTGGTCGTAATAGCTGAGCGACTTCTCCAGGGACTCCTTGAGGATGGGCGCACCCATGGAGCGGGCGCCGCCGCGCTGCGCGTAGATCTCCGCGATCCACCCGAGCGACGCCTCGTCCTTCGGCTCCAGCTTGAGGGCCTCGTTGAAGTACTTCTCGGCCTCCTCGGTGGTGCCGCCGGTCATGTGCATGCTGGCCAGCGTCCGGTAGATCTCCGCCTTCTCCGCGGGCGTCGTCTTGAACTCGCCCATCTTCAGGACGGCCTCGGAGGCCTCGTTCATCTCCCCCAGCTGCATGTGGGCGAAGGCCTTCTTCTCCCAGACCTTCTCCTGCTTGGGGTCCGCCTGGAGCGACAGCGCGTAGGCCGCGGCGGCTTCCTTGAACTCCTTCTTGCTCAGGTGGTTGCTGCCGGCGATGCGGTGCTTCTTCGCGGTGTCGTCCTCGGCCTTACACCCGACGACGGCACCACCCAGCGCGAGCGCTCCGACCAGCAGACCCACTTTTCCCAGGCGCTTCATATGTGTGCCTCTCAAGATTTTTGGAGGACCCACCCTCACGGGTCCTGATTTTGCGGGGAGCATACCCGAAGTCGAGCCGCCGGGGCCCTTCGCCCGCTGGCCTGCTCCCTGGTGAGCAGGCAGGCCGCGCATGGGATGTCCCAGTGCGTCATGCCGTCAGCACGAGCTTCACCAGCTCCGGCGGGCTGCCGACGCGCATGGGCGGTCCCCAGAAGCCGCAGCCTCGGCTGACGTAGATGTTCGAGCCACCGTGCGCGTACAGCCCCGCGGAGTGCTCCCACGCCAGACCAATCAACAGGGTCATGGGCATGAGCTGTCCACCGTGGGTGTGCCCCGAAATCTGCAGGTCCACGCCGCGTTCGGCCGCCACCTTGAAGTTCGCCGGCTGGTGCGCCAGCAGCACCGCGGCGCGGTCGGGATTCCGCCCCGCGAGCGCCTGGTCCAGGTCGTAGCCCTTCTTGTTGCGCCGCCGGCCGCCGCTCCAGTCGTCCACGCCCACCAGGTCGAAGGAGGCGCCCTTGTCACCAATGGAGACGTGCCGGTTGCGCAGCACCTCGATGCCGAGTGACTCCAGGAACGCGGACCACTCCTCGTCGCCGGAGGAGTAGTCGTGGTTGCCGGTGACGAAGTAGCTGCCGTAGCGGGACTTCAGCGCGGCGAGCGCGGCGACGTGGCCGCCGAGCGAACCCACGTCACCGTCCACCAGGTCTCCGGTGATGGCGAACAGGTCCGGGCGCAGCGAGTTGGCCTGCTGGACCAGGGCGTCCATGTAACGCCGCTGGATGAAGTGGCCCACGTGGATGTCGGTGAGCTGCACGATGGTGAGCCCGTCCAGCGCCTTGGGCAGCTTGGGAATCTTCACGGCCAGCTCGGTGACGAGCGGCGGTGAGAAGGCACGCCAGCTTCCATAGGTGGCCAGTCCGCCGCCCGCGATGAAGGCGCTTCCCGCCACGGCCTGCCCCAGGAAGCGGCGCCGGTCTTCGTCCATCTCGGTGCTGGGCACGGGCGTGACAGGCGCGGGCGAGGCGTGAGGCCGCAGCCGCCTCGTCAGGGCCGCGAGTCCCTGGCCCACGTCCGTCATGAGCAGGGCGACGACGAGGCAGAGCGCCACGCCCATCCACGTGTACACCGCCATGGTGAGCAGCCCCTCGGCGCTCTCCGGAAGCAGGTCCAGCACGGTGCGCCGGTTCCCCAGCACGCCCGTCATCAACACGAGCGCGCCGATGGACAGCAGCCGAGGCAGGCGGCCAGGCAGCAGGCGCCGCACCAGCCGACGGTACAGGTACAGATGGCCCAGCACCGCGCCGAGCCCGATGAGCATCGAAAAGGAGAAGAGTCGCACCGGCAGGAATGAGGGACCGCGGGAGAAGCCACACGGTACCACGGCTCGGCTCACGGTCAGCGGGGCTCCTGGGGGACCGCTCGGCGCAGCGGAGCCGTCCCCTCGGCGACGTCAGAGCACCCAGGCTCGCCGGGTGTTCACGTCGCTCTTGAAGCGGTAGTAGGGGTTGCCCGAGTCCTGCACGATGAGGGTCTCCGTCCCGTCGTCCAGGATGGCGGTGACCCGGATGTCGTTCAGGTTCCAGTTGTCACCGGTCTCAAAGGGGTTCGACTGCCCGGATTGAAACCGGATCGCGAACTCGCGCATGTTGCTGTAGAGGACGAGCGCGGGGAGCTCGACGTCCACGGTGCGCGTCGACCCGTTGGGCCAGCTCACGCCGTTGTTCAGGTTCTGGCTGATGGAGACGTGGCTGCCATTGAGCGCCGTGTAGCTGAACTCGGCGAAGGCGTTGCTCGCCTGGCGCAGGTCGTCGCTTCCAGTGACGATGCGCACACGAAGGTGCGTCACCTGCCGGTCCCCATCCACGGCGTGTGCCTTGCCAGGAGTCATGACGAGCAGGGCGATGGCCAGCGTGGCCGTAAAGGCCGCCGCGAAGCGCCTGGAATACGTGTTCGGAGTGTGGGTCGTGTTCATGTGGGACTTCTCCATGCCAATTCGGAGCTGGGGTGTGTGTCATTGACTCGGTGCACGAGGCTCGCGAGCCGATGGGGACCCTGCCTTGACGCGCTTCGCGTGAACACTGCCAATCTTTTTGCACTGCCCGGACCCCGCTGGCGTGGGGCATTGCGCTGGGATGGCGAGACACGCGGTGCTCATCCTGGTCGTGGCCCTGCTTCGCGCGGCGGCGTTCGCCGCGCCCCCACCCGAGGGCTTTGGCGGGCAGCCGGAGTCCCTGCGCATCCGGCTGGTGACCATTGGCCCCGGCGCGGACGTGCACCAGCGCTTCGGTCACAGCGCGCTGTGGGTCGAGGACACGCGCCTGGAGACAGGCCTCCTCTACAGCTATGGCACGACGTCCATCGCGGATGGGGGGCCGGTCCGCTTCCTCCTGGGCCAGCCGACGTTCTGGGCGGCGCGCCTGCCTGTGGAGCGGACCTTCCTGCTGTACCGCGCGCTGGCGCGGTCCATTGACGTGCAGGACCTGTCGCTCACGGTGGCGCAGCGTCAGCGGCTCCTGGCGCGGCTGGAGCGTGACGTCCAGCCCGCCTCGCGTGAATATGCCTATCACCCGCTCAGGGACAACTGTGCGACGCGGGTGCGGGATGTCCTTGATGAGGCCTTGGGTGGCGCGCTCCGGGAAGCGCTCACGGCGCCGGCGCGCGCCACCCAGCGAGCGCTCCTCCGGCGATATGTCCAGACGCAGCCGGTGTCGGAGCTGCTCCTGATGTCATGGCTGAACGACGCCGTGGACGCGCCCGCGACCCAATGGGAGGCGGCCTTCCTTCCTCGGGAGCTCGCCAGGCTGCTCATGGGGGTGTCCTACGTGGATGGCTCTGGCAGGCGCATCCCGTTGGTAACGCGCGAGGGGGGCTCGTCCCCGTCTAGTGACGGGTCCGCTCCTGTTGGCGCCGGCTGGGAGGGGGCCGCCGCCTGGGGACCTGGGGTTGGAGGCGCGGCCCTGGCCGTCATCCTCGCGCTCCTGCGCGGGCGCGGCACGCACCGGATGTTCCAGGTTCTCTTCGGCCTCTATCACGCCGTGTTCGGGCTCACGCTCGGCGCGGCGGGCGTGGCGCTGGGTGGGTTGATGCTGCTCTCCAGGCTCGACGTCATGCAGCGCAATGAGAACCTGCTGTTCGCCAATCCGCTTGCCTTCGCGTTGCTTCCGCTGGGCATCCTCATGATGTCCGGCAGCGAGCGCGCGGAGCGCTGGGCACGCGGATGCGTCTGGCTGCTCGTGGCGGGCTCGCTGCTCGCGGTGGTGCTCAAGCTCTTGCCCTCATTCGACCAGGACAACCGCGGGCCCATGGCCTTGTGGCTGGTGGCGAACCTGGGACTGGGGCTCGCTCACGTCTGGCGGTTGCGCCGGCTGTCCGTTGCGCCTGTCTGCGCGGTGGGGCCCGCCGCGGAGGAGAGGGAAGGGGCCCGCGGAGCTACCCGCTGGAGGGCAGCGTGACTTCGACCCGTGCGCCTCCCTCGGGCGGGTTGCAGGCGCGCAAGGTGCCGCCGCTTGCCTCGACGAGCCCGCTCACCAGGAGCATGCCCAGTCCAGACCCCTCTGGCTTGGTCGTGCCGCCTCGGGGGCGCTCCCCCTCCAGCAGCCCTGGCTGGAAGCCCGGTCCGTCATCGCTCACGCTGAGCAGGACGCGGTGCAGCGCCGGGTTCGGAGCCACGCTGATTCGCACCGTGCGCGCGCCTTGCTGGCCATCGCCTTCACAGGCGTTCACGAACAGGTTGGTGACCACGTGCGTGAGCCCGCGCTCTCCGCCAACAACGCGGACGCAGACGTCGTTGGCGGCACGCGCCAGTCCCGCTGTTCCTTCCAGTTCGAACCGGACCCGGGCGAACCTCGTCTGGACGACCTCCACGGCGCGGCGCAGCGTGGCGCTCACGTTCACCGCCGTCGCATCTTCAATCAGGGTCAGCTCGCCCAGCGTCCGGGTCTTCACGCTCTCGATGAAGCGGGTCAGCTCACCCAGGTCCTGGACCAGGGCGCTCGCATGGCCGGGCGCGCTGGCGCCCATGGGCTCGCGGAGGAGGAGGTCGGCGCGCAGCCTCGCCGCGGACAGCAACGTGCGCACGTCGTGGTGCTCGCGCAGCAGCGCCCGCAGGTTCGTGCGCGCACGCTCGATGTGGGCGCTCGCGGTCCCGGCCTCGAGCACCAGCCGCCGTGCGATGCCACAAATCACCGAGGCGACGACGCCCGCGCTGCCGATGAAGATGAACAGGAGCAGCAGTTCCTTCGCCCCGTAGGTGGCCTTCCCGGCATTGACGTGGAGGTCGAGCGCCGTCAGGCCCCCCATCAACAGGAGGTTGGCCGCCGTCCCAATCCACGCGGCCGGGGGCGACAGCCGCAGCGCGGTGATGAAGGCCACCGCGATGGCCGCCGCGGGGTCCGGCATTCGCAGCAGTCCGGTGTAGTGCGGGCCGTGCCAGAGCACCGTGGAGAGGAGGGACGCGTGGGCGAAGACGGCGTCCAGCACCGTGGAGGCCACGAGCAGCTTCGCGCCAAACATCCGCCGCCGGGCCGCCCACAGCGCCATCGCCGACACCGCGATGCTGCCCAGCAGCAGGGGAAGCTGGAGCCATGCCGCCGCGGCGCCGCCCTCGGCGCGGGCTCCACCCAGCGCCAGGAAGCGCGCCAGGATGAGGGCACAGAAGACCATCCGGACCCCGCTGACCAGCGCTTCGCCCACGTTCGAAGCGTCGGACAGGACCCGCCGCGCCATCTGCTCCAGCGTCGGCGGTCGAGGACTCAAGGGCATTCATGGTAGGTTGCCATGGGTGGGGCGAATCCGACATCTCCTGGTCGTCGAGGACGCCTCGTGTCTGGCGCGTGCGATCGAGGAGGCGCTGCGCGCTCGCGTCGAGCGGTGCACCCATGCGGCTTCGCTCGCCGCGGCGCGTCAGGTCCTCCAGCATGATGCGCCCGACGCCGTCATCCTGGATGTCAGCCTCCCGGATGGAGAGAGCATCGAGCTGCTGGCGCCGCTGTGTGCGCTGGAGCCGCTGCCGCACGTCATCGCCATCAGCGGGACGGCGACGGCGGAGCAGGCCTTCCAACTGGCGCAGGCGGGCGTGCGTGCCTTCCTTCCCAAGCCGCTGGACCTCGCGCGGCTGGAGTCCGTCTGGCTGGAGACGTTGGCGCGTCCCCCCGACCTGGTCACCGCGCTCCGGGCGAGCGCGGGACGGGTGCCGCTGCACGGCTTCGAGAGCCTCGTCCGCGACACGTTGGTGGACGAGGCCCTGGCGAAGTCCGACGGGAGCGTGCGCGGGGCCGCGAAGCTGCTCCGCATCTCACGTCAGCTCCTCCAGCACATCCTCAGCGGCCGGAAGTAGGACGCCAGGTCGCTACTCGTACCGGAGCGACTCGATGGGCGCGAGGCTCGCCGCGCGGCGCGCTGGCCAGATGCCGAAGAACACGCCCACTGTCGCGGAGAAGGCGATGGCCACGATGATGGCCTCGGGCGCCACCACCACCGTCCAGCCCGCCATGCGCTGGAGCATCGCCGCGCCGCCAATGCCCAGCAGGAGGCCCAGCGTCCCTCCGGCCAGGCACAGCACCAGCGACTCCACGAGGAACTGGAGCATGATGTCCATGCCGGTGGCGCCCAGCGCCTTGCGCAGGCCAATCTCGCGCGTGCGCTCCGTCACCGACACCAGCATGATGTTCATGATGCCAATGCCTCCCACCAGCAGGGAGATGGCGGCGATGCCGGCCAGCAGCAGGGAGAACGTCTGCGTCGTCTCCTGCATGGTGTTGAGCAGCGAGGCCTGGTCGCGGATGTTGAAGTCCGCGGGCTGCTCCGGGCGCAGCCGGTGCTCCCGCCGGAGCTTCTGGTCTATCTCCGCCATCGCGTCGTCCATGGACGTGTCGCTCACGGCCTGCACGGCGATGGAGCGGATGCGGTCGCTGCCCATGACGCGGAACTGCGCGGTGGACAGCGGGATGTAGAGGCTCTCATCCGGGTTGTTGAAGCCCTGCGCGCCCTTTTCGGCCAGCACGCCAATGACCTCGAAGGGAATGCCCCGGATGCGGATGGACTCGCCCACCAGGGACGCGGTGTCCGTCAGGCCCAGCTGCGCGCCCGCCAGCGCGCCCAGCACCACCACCCGGCGGCGGCCCTTGTCCTCCGCGTCCGTGAAGAGCCGGCCAGTCGTCATCTCCCCCTGGTTGACGCGGAAGTAGTCCGGCCAGGTGCCCACGACGGACAGGTTCGCGTTCTTCGCGCCGTGCTCCACCTGGAAGCGCGATTCGATCTCCGGCGCGACGGCCTGGATGTGGCGCGCGTTCTCCCGAAGGGCCTCCGCGTCGTCGATGGTCATCGACGCCTGGGCGCGAATCATGCCGCCCGTGAAGGCCTGACCTGGGCGCACCGTGAGGACGTTGGTGCCCAGTCCCTGGAGCCGCTGGGCCACCGAGCGCTGCGCTCCTTCGCCCAGCGCGACCATGGTGATGACGGCCGCGATGCCGATGACGATGCCCAGCATGGTCAGCAGCGACCGCAGCTTGTTGGCGAGGACCGCATCGAATGCGACCCGGATGATTTCACCCATGACGTGTCCTCCTCGTTGGCGTGGGGGTTAGCGCGGTCCGCGCGGGCCGCCACCCGCGCCGGGAATCACGCCGCTCGTCCTCTGGCGCATCCGCTCGGTGCTCTGCTGCTGCTGCTGCTGGAGCTTCGCCACCGTGATGAGCACCACCTCCTCGCCTTCCTCCAGGCCACGCACCACCTCCGTGCTCTCCCAGTCGCTCATCCCCAGGGTGACGCGCCGGGGCTGCGGGCCGGTGGGGCCCTGCACGAAGACGACGCCCTGCCGCGTGTCCGTCGCGCCCTGGACCTCCTCGCGAGCCCGGCGGCCCGCGCGGCCCTGGCCTCCGCCGCCCTGGCCTTCCCCCATGCCACCCTGGCTCCGGGCGGGCACCGCGCCCGGCCCGGCGCCGCTTCCCACCGCGGCGGTGGCGCCCACGCCGGCCTCTCCCACGGCCGACACCGTCGTCGCGTCGGACGGCGCGCCCGGGGTGCTCGGAGCTCCCGGCGGCCGCATCACCGCGCGCAGCGCTTCTTCGGAGACACCCACCGCGGCGGCCGCGGTCCGGGCATCCCGTACGCCCACCACCGCGCTGTTGGGCACGGTGAGGGCGTTGCGCCGGCGGGAGATTTCAATGGCCACCTCCGCGTTCATGCCCGGCCGCAGCAGGCCGTCCGGGTTGTCCATCCGCACCAGCACCGGGAAGAGGGTGACGTTCTGCTCCACCAGGGCCTGCGGCTCAATCTTCACCACCTCGCCGATGAAGGTGCGGCCCGGGTAGGCCTCCATGGTGACGCGCGCCTTCTGGCCGGGCTTGATCTGCCCGACGTCCGTCTCGTCCACCTTGGCGCGCACCTGCATCACCGACAGGTCCGCCATCTTGAACAGCGCGGTGCCACCGGACACGTTGTTGGTGGCGGAGGCGATGATGACGCCCGGCTGGATGGTCCGCTCCAGGATGGTGCCGGGGCTGCGCGCGATGATGGTGACGTCCCGGCTGCGCTCACGCGCCAGCTGGAGGTTCGTCTCCGCCCGCACCTTGGTGGCCCGCGCCGTCGCGGACGCGTCCACGGCCGTCTCGTATTCCTGCTGCGTGACGTAGCCGTCCTTGCGCAGCGTCTCCATGCGCTGGCGCTGGGCCTCCGTCGTGTTCAGCCGCACCCGCGCGGACTCCAGGTCGGCCTGGGCCTGCGCCAGCGCGTTCTGCACGTCGCGCGGCTCGATCTCCGCCAGCAGCGTGCCCTTGGCCACGGTGTCGCCCGTGTCGTGGTGGACCTTCAGCACTTCACCGGAGGCCTGGGACTTCACCTCCACGACGCGCAGCGGCTCCACCAGGCCCGCGGACTCGGCCACCACTTCCATGTCCCGGCGCTCCACCACGGCCACCGCCGCCGAGCGCTCGTTCGTCTGGGGCTCCTCGCCGCGCTGGGTGACGTACACCCCCGCGCCGAGAAGAAGCGCCGCGCTGCCTGAGATGATCCACTTCTTCGTCTTGCTCACGACGACCTCCCGTTCCCTGTCCCACGCAGCGCGCGTGGCGAAAATTCAGTCCCGATTCCGCTCGTCCCGCTCGATGACGCCGTCCTTCAGGAACAGCACCCGCCGCGCATGCGCCGCGATGTCCGCCTCGTGGGTGACGATCATCAGCGTCTGCCCCTGGCTGTGCAGCTCGCCGAAGAGGGCCATGATCTCCTCGCCCGTGCGGCTGTCCAGCGCGCCCGTGGGCTCGTCCGCCAGCAGCAGGGCGGGCTGCGTCACCAGCGCGCGGGCAATGGCCACGCGCTGACGCTGGCCGCCGGACAGCTCGTTGGGCCGGTGGTCCATCCGCGCGCCCAGGCCCACCTTGTCCAGCATCGCCGCCGCGCGCTCGCGCCGCTCCTTCCTGGGCATGCGCGCGTAGATGAGCGGCAGGGCCACGTTGTCCAGCGCGGAGGCGCGGGGCAGCAGGTTGAAGCTCTGGAACACGAAGCCCAGCTCGCGGTTGCGGATGCGGGCCAGCGCGTTCTCCGACATGCCCGCCACCGGCTGGCCGTTGAGCCAGTACTGGCCGGCGCTGGGGACGTCCAGGCAGCCGATGAGGTTCATGAAGGTGGACTTGCCGGAGCCGGACGGGCCCATGACGGCCACGTATTCGTTGCGGTGGATGGTGAGGTCCACGCCGCGCAGCGCGCGCACCACCTCGGAGCCCATCGTGTAGTCCTTGCGCAGGCCCTCCACGCGGATGACGACGCCGGAGATGTCCCGCGCCGGGCCCGCGCCCGCCTGCTGCTGGGTATCCGTGGACGTGCTCACAGCGGCCTCCCCGCGAGCGCTTCCAGCTCCGCGCGCGCAATCCGGTAGTCGAAGCGGGAGGCCACCAGGTTGATCTCCGCCGTCACCAGATTCTCCTGGGACGTCAGCAGCTCGATGATGGTCGTGGCGCCCAGCTTGTAGCGCTCCTGCTGCACCTTCAGGTCCTCCTGGGCCACCGCGACGGACTCGGTGGCCAGGGCGATGCGATTCGACGCCAGCTTGAGCTGGTTCAGGGACGTGCCCACGCTCGAGCGCAGCACGCGCCGGGTATCAGACAGCGTGGCCTGGGCCACCGACGCCTGCGTCCGCGCATTCACCACGCGCTCCTCGCGAACGAAGCCATCGAAGATGGGGTACGACAGGCCCATCCGGACCGACCAGCTCGTGCGGCCGCCGATGAAGGCGGGCTCGTCATTGAACCAGTCATAACCGCCGGACAGCCGCACCGTGGGCAGGTAGGACGACCGGGCCACCTTCACGCTGGCTTCGGCCGCCCGCAGGTCCGCCTCCGCGGCCTGGATGGACGGCGCCTGGGCGGTGATTTCGTCGGTCAGCGCCTCGTCGGTGAGCGCGAAGGTGGACACGTCCTGGAGCTCCAACGGCTGGGCGTCCACCGGGCCATCCTCGCCGATGAGCCGGCCCAGCGACAGGGCCGCCGCGGCGTGCTGGGTCTGCGCGGAGAGCAGCGCCTCCTGCGCGGAGGTGAGGTCGTACTTCGCCCGCAGCACGTCGGAGCGCGTCGCCGAGCCCACCGCCAGTCGCCGGTCCGCGGCCTCCGCGTTCTGCTTCGCCCGCTCGATGCGGGACACGGCGACCTCTTCCAGGCCCCCGGCGCGGAGGACTTCGTAGTAGGAGCGCTCCACGTCGAGCACCGCGGACGCGCGCTGCGCAATCAGTCCGGCCCGCGCGGCGCTGGAGCGCGCCTGGGCCTGCTTGCTGGTGGCGCCGCGCTGGCCGCCGGTGAAGACGTTCCACGAGCCCGACACGCCGGCGCTGTACGTGTCGCTGGGCGCGTTGAACACCACGCCCGTGTTGGGGTCCAGGCGCTGGCTGCTGGCCAGCGAGCCGTTCGCGTTGGCGGACAGGTTGGGCAGGTAGGCACCAAACGCGCTGCGCTCGGCGGCCCCTGTCGTGAGGACCGCCCCGGCGGCTTGCGCCACCTGGGGGCTCGTCTTCAGCGCCCGGGCGATGGCCTCCTCCAGGGAGACTGTCGTCATCGTCGCCTGGGCCAGACCCACGCCGGGCGCCGTCACCAGCCCGAGGAAGCCCAGGGCCAGGGCCGTCATCCGGTAGGGTTGCCGCTTCCACCACGGTGTCTGTGCGTTTTTCATCGCAAGCCGGACCACTGCATGTGCCTTGCCACGGTCCAACTCCCTGAAATGTGGAGGGAAGGTGGCGCCGGGGCTGCGGGAACCGCAGCGCGAGTGCGGATTCCGCATGCGAGGCCGGCCATCTTCGCATGCACACCTCGGTGGCCCCTGGGGCCCGCGCGAGCGAGCCTGGACAGCGAGCCTGGGCCCCGTGATTGCACAGGGCAGAGGCGACAGGTGGGCGCGCCGAGGTTCCGTGCCTGCTCCTCCGCTCTGCCAGCGGCCACATGGCCGCCCTCCACCCCCCGGAGAACGCCTCATGCCCCCGCTCATGCTCGGACGACCGACGGCTCCCAAGGCGCGCGGCGCCGATAGAAGAGGGTGCGGATTCCGCACTCCGCATGCAGAGTTCGCAGCCTGTGGAGGTGTGCGATGGAGCTGGAGTCCCCGCGGCGGAGGTCGGCGATGAGCGGCGCTCGCTGGTGGCGGCCGCTTGGGCCTCGAGCGCCCTGGGTGGCGGCGGTGCTCATGTGCGCGGTGCTGATGTCCGCGGCGCTGTTCATCCGGAACACGGCCATGGAGTCGTCCGCCCTGGTGGCTCGGGGCATGGCCAACGTCATCATGGTGGCCGGCTTCGAGGCCTTCCGCGACGCGGAGGGCCTGCCGGACCTGTCCGCGCTGAACGCCTTCCTGGCGTCCCACATGGAGGGCGGCCTGCGCTACGTGGCCGTCATGGAGGACGACCGGGTGCTGGCGTCGGCCGGGGAGGGGAAGCTGGGGCGGCTCCTCTTCCAGGAGGGCGCGCCGCTGGTGGTCGAAGGGGCGCGCGCGCGCCTGGTCCACCGCATCCGGCGTCCTCGGCCCGCGTACGGCCCCCTGACGCAGCAGGAGGTGCGGGCCTTGTCGGAGCAGGGGGCGTCGCAGGAGCCGCGCAAGCACCTGCGCATGGTCTACGAGTTCGCGCCGCTCACCGCCCTGGAGCTGGAGTCGCGCTCGCGGCGTCTGCTGGGCGTGGCGGTGGCCTCGTGCGTGGGCATCCTGGTGTTGGCCTTCGCCTTCTCCCGGTTGTTGGCGCAGCGCGAGGCGCTGTCGGAGGAGCTGGAGCGCGGTCGGCGGCTGGCGGCCCTGGGCACCATGTCCGCGGTGCTGGCGCATGAGCTGCGCAATCCCCTGGCCTCGCTCAAGGGCCATGCGCAGTTGCTCGCCGAGCGCGTGGAGCGTGACGCCGTCCTGGCGCCCAAGGCGGACCGGGTGGTGTCGGAGGCCGTCCGGCTGGAGCAGTTGATGAACGACCTGCTGGGCTTCGTGGCCAGCGGTGAGCTGCGCCGCGTGGAGGCGGACCCCAATGACGTGCTCCGCGCGGCGGTGGAGAGCGCCGGCGCGACGCGGGTGGAGGCTCACTACCTGCCGGACCGCACGCCCTGGCCGCTGGACGCGGGCCGGTTGCAGCAGGCGCTGGAGAACGTGCTGCGCAACGCCGTCCAGGCCAGCCCCGAAGGCCAGCGCGTGGAGGCGACCGTGGAGCGGCGGGACACGTCCCTGGTGTTCACGGTGAAGGACCATGGGCCCGGCATCGCGGCGGGGGAGGAGGAGCGCATCTTCGAGCCCTTCATCACGGGACGCGTTCGCGGCGTGGGCCTGGGGCTGGCCATCACCCGCCGCATCGTCGAGCTGCATGGCGGCACGGTGAGCGCGCGGAGCCATGCCGGCGGTGGCGCGGAGTTCCGCCTCACCGTGCCCGCGAGAGGAGCCTGAGCCATGGCGCGAATCCTGGTGGCGGATGACGAAGAGGGCGTGCGCTCGTTCCTTGCCGAGGCGCTGGAGTACGAAGGGCACTCGGTGACGATGGCCGCCGACGGCGAAGAGGCCGCGAGGCTGATGGCGCGGCAGGGCGTGGACCTGTTGCTCACGGACCTGCGGATGCCGGGGATGGACGGGCTGACGCTGCTGCGCAAGGTGCGCGAGGAGCAGCCCGACGTGGAGGTGGTGGTGCTCACCGCCGTGGGCACGGTGGAGAGCGCCGTGGCGGCGATGAAGGCGGGCGCCTTCGACTACCTGCTGAAGCCGGTGGGCAGCCCCGCCGAGCTGCGCATGACGGTGGCGCGGGCCCTGGAGCGGCGCGCGCTGCTCAACTGGAAGACGCAGGCGCGGCAGTCCGCGGGCGCGGTGGAGCTGAGCTGGGGCGCTCCCGCCATGCACCCGGTGGTGGAGGCGCTGCGGAAGGTGTCGCCCACGCAGGCCACGGTGCTGCTGGTGGGGGAGAGCGGCACTGGCAAGGAGGTGACGGCGCGGGCCCTGCACCAGTGGAGCGAGCGCGCTGATGGGCCCTTCGTGGCCGTCAACTGCGCGGCGCTGACGGAGACGCTCCTGGAGAGCGAACTCTTCGGCCACGAGAAGGGCGCGTTCACCGGCGCGGTGGCCCAGCGGCGCGGCCGCATCGAGCTGGCGCAGGGCGGCACCTTCTTCCTCGACGAGGTCGGCGAGCTGAAGGCCGAGCTCCAGGCCAAGCTGCTGCGCGTCCTCCAGGAGCGCCGCTTCGAGCGCGTGGGCGGCACGCGGACCCTGGAGGCCGACGTGCGCTGGGTGGCGGCCACCAACCGCGACCTCAAGGGGATGATGGCGCGCGGTGAGTTCCGTGAGGACCTCTACCACCGGCTGGCCGTGTTCCCCATCCGGCTGCCGTCCCTGCGTGAGCGGCGCGAGGATTTGCGGCCGCTGTCGGAGCTGCTGCTGCGCCGCATCGGCGACGAGCTGGGACGCCCGGGGCTGCGCCTGTCACCCGAAGCCGTGGCGCGCCTGGAGGCGTTCACCTGGCCCGGCAATGTCCGCGAGCTGCGCAACGCGCTCGAGCGGGCCGCCATCCTCGCGGATGGGCCGGTGGTGGAGCCTGGGCACCTGTGGCTGGATCCGACGGGCGCGGCGGGGCCCGTGGTGGATGCGCCCGTCTCGGAGGGGGGCCGGCTTCCCAGCCTGACGCTGGAGGAGCTGGAGCGACGGGCCATTGAGCAGGCCATCGCGGACGAGGCGGGCAACCGCAAGCGCGCCGCTCAGCGGCTGGGGATTGGCTTGCGGACGCTGTACGACAAGCTGCGGCGCTACGAGTCGCCCTGAGCGCATCGAGCGGCGCGGAGATGCACCTCCGCGCCGCGAGTGCCCCGGCAACCTACGCGGGGGTCACGGAGGGCCGTTGCCCTGCCGCTTCGAGTTCAGCTCCACCGCGGTGGCGTAGATCTGCGCCCAGGAGCGGTACTTCACGCGATCCAGGAAGCCCTTCTGGTCGTTCGCGTAGTCGAACATGTCCTTGCGGAAGAGGGCGTCGGCGGCCTTGCGCGCATCCGGCCCGAGCGGCGTGCCCTTCTTGTCGAAGTAGCGCAGCAGGTCGTAGCCGTAGTCGTGCGTCTTGGCCGCGGGGTCGAACTCCTTGTCCGGGCCAATCTTCAGCGGGACGGAGGCGTAGCCCAGCGGGTCCTGCATCCGCTGCCCGTGCGGCGTCTGGATGGCGTAGGGCTTGTAGCCGATGACCTTCTCGAAGTCCGCCGGAGGAGGGCGGGCGCCGGTCAGGTACTCCATCATCAGCTTGCCGTGGTCGCCCGCGGGCGCCGCACCCACCTTCGCCGTGCGCTGGAGCGCCGTCGTCGTGTTGCTGAACGAGTCCTTCTGGTGGATGGCCGCGGGGACAGCGGCGGCGTTGGGCTTTTCCGCGGTGGGCGACTCCGAGGAGGAGTTCGCCGGGCGGCGGGCCGAGACGGGGGCGTTTCGAACGAGCATGATGAAGTCCGGGGGAGAGCTTCCTCTCAGTTTGTCGCAGTTTGTAGACTTGAAGTTGCGTGGAAATGACCGACGCACCGCGTGGTGCCAGGAGAACTCAGTGGAAACGGACCTTTATCGCGACGGAATGGCCCGGCTGGACGCGGGGGATGTGGCCGAAGCCCGCCGTCTGCTGGAAGAGGCGCTGCGCAAGTTTCCCGGCGACGTGGCGGTGATGCACGGATTGTCTCGCGTGTTGGATCGGGCGGGCGAGCGCGCACGCTCCGTGGAGCTGCTGGAGCACGCCCATGCTCGGGCGCCCTCGGAGCCGGGCCCGGCGCATGACCTGGCCATGGCGCTGCTGGAGCGGGAGGAGGACACACGGGCGGTCCAGGTCCTCACGCCCGTGCTGGAGGCCCACCCCGAGGACACGCGGGCGCACCTCTTCATGGCCATGGCCCTGGCGAAGTCGGACGCCGCGCGTGCTCGCGTTCACACCGCGAAAGCCCTGACGGACTCGAATCCCGACGTGAAGCTGCAGGCCAAGGCCCTGGACGACGTGCTCGCGGAGCACCAGCGCGTGTCCTGAGCTGCGCCACGCGCGGAGCGATGCCCGGAGCGCGCTACCAGGGCATCGCTTCGATTCAGTCCGTATCGCGGGTGCGCTCAGGCGCGAAGGGCGATCACGGTCACCCCGTCCCCGCCTTCGTGGCCCTCCCCCGGCCGGTACATGCGGATGTACGGCGACGCGGACAGGTAGTCACGGATGGCCTGCTTGAGCGCCCCCGTGCCATGGCCGTGGATGACGAGCGCGGCTTCTTCGCCGCTGCGCATGCCCCGGTCCAGGAAGGACTCCAGCTCCGCCAGCGCGTCGTCCGCGCGCATGCCCCGCACGTCGCAGCGGAAGTTCGTGGCTTCCACCTCGGCGGGCGCCGCGGAGGCCGCGCGCTTGAGCGCCGAGTCCTGTTTCTGACGCTCCGGGAACTTCGCCTGCTGCGGCTTGCGCGTGCGCGCGCCTGACAGCTCCGTGGTGGGCACGCGCATCTTCAGCGCGCCACCCGCGGACACCACCGCGTGGCTGTCCGCCAGCTCCAGGATTTCCACATCGCGGCTCAGCCCCGAGTGGTGCACCCAGGCGCCCACCTTCAGGTTGGCCGGGCCGGGGGCCTCCACCTGGAACAGCTCCGCCTTGGCGGCCAGGGCGCGCTTCTGCGCTTCGTCCGCGCGCTGCTGGAGCTGCTGCCGGGCCTCGGAGAGGGCCTTCTCGTTCTGCTCGGAGCGCAGCTTCGTCAGCAGCTTCTGCACCTCCGCCGCCGCGTGCTCGCTGGCCGCGTGCACGTCGTCGTTGAACTGCATCATCCGGGCGCGGCGCTCGCGCTCGAAGGTCTGCTTCTGCTTCTCCAGGTCGGCCCGGAGCGCCTCGGCCTCCTGGGCCGCCACGCGGGCGCGCTCCAGCTCCTCGTGGAGCTTGCGCCGCTCCTCCTCGGCCGCCGCCAGCGCCTTGGTGAGCGGACCGCCCGCGTTGACGGACAGCTCCCGGGCGCGCTCGCACACGCGCAGGGGCAGGCCCACGCGCGCCGCCATCTCGATGGCCGACGACTGGCCCGCGGCGCCCATCTGGAGCCGGTAGGTGGGGGCCATGCGCTTCGAGTCGAAGCCCACGCGCGCGTTGAGGAAGCGCGGGTCCATGTGCGCCAGCGCCTTGAGCTCCTCCAGGTGCGTGGTGACGAGCACCACCACGCCCTTGGACATCAGCTCCTCCAGCACGGCGATGGCGATGGCCGCGCCCTCGCGGGGGTCGGTGTCCGCGGCGATTTCGTCGATGAGGACCAGCGAGCCCTCGCCCACGGCGCCGATGATGTCGCGCAGCATCACCACGTGCGCGCTGAACGTGGACAGGCCCTGCTCCAGGTTCTGCGCGTCACCCACGGTGGAGTGGACGGAGCGGTACAGCGGCATCCGGGAGCCTTCGGCCACCGGAATCGGCAGGCCGGCGCGGAGCATCAGCGCGCAGAGGCCCACGCCTGTCAGCGTCACCGTCTTGCCGCCCGCGTTGGGGCCGGAGACGACCAGGGCCTTCGCGTCGCCCGTGAGCGTCACGTCGTTGGCCACCACCTCTGCGCCCTTGAGCACCAGGCGCGGGTGGCGCAACTGCCGCAGCTGCATGTCGGTGACGTTCTCGAAGGTCGGCGTGCTGGCTGCCAGGTCCGCGGCGAGGAGGGCCACGCCTTCGGCCTCGTCCAGCTCCGCCACGGCGTCCAGGCCCTCCAGGATGCGCTCCGACTCCCGGCCGAGCTGGTCGCTCAGGGCCTGGAGCACCTTGCGCTCCTCCTCGGTCACCTCCGACTGGGCGATGGCGAGGTCGTTGCCCAGCCCCACCATGGCCTGGGGCTCCATGAAGAGCGTCTGGCCCGTCTGGCTGGCGTTGTGGACGATGCCGTCCACCTCCGAGCGGTAGTTGGCCACCACCGGCACCACGTAACGTCCGTTGCGGAGCGTGTAGTAGTTCTCGCGCAGCTTGGGGAGGAAGGCCTCGTCGTGGAGCAGCTCGTCGAGCCGCGACTTGATGCGGCGGTGGAGGCCGCGTGCCCGGTCCCGGGCCTCGCGCAGCTCCGGGCTGGCGCGGTCGGAGATCTCACCGTCCGGTTCGAAACACTGGTCGATGCGGCGGGCCAGCGGCTCCAGCGAGGGCATCCGGCGGGCAATCTCCACCAGCCGGGGGACGCGGGCTTTACGCTCGTCCAGCGCCTCGCGGGTGCGGACGAAGGCGAACAGGAGCTGCGCCGAGTCGATGAGCTGGCGGGGCTCCAGCATGCCGCCCTTGGCCGCATGGCCAATGGGCGTGCGCAGGTCCGTCACGCCACCCAGGGGGAGGGAGAACTGCTCCTGGGACAACGCGCGCGTCTCCGTGACGAGCGCGAGGGCCTCCGCCACGGCCTCGGGGGTGTCCAGGAAGGGCCGGGCGAGCACCCGCTCCCTGCCTGGCTCCGTCCTGCAGCGTTGCGCCAACGCGCGGAGCACATCCGCGAAGCCCAGGTCTTCCAGCGTTCTTTGCGATATCTGCACGGTCATGGGTTTCATGCGCGGCCGTTTGGCCGTCAAGAGGATCTATTGAGGCGCCCGGGTCGGCTCTGCTATCAGCCGCACATGAGGTGGGTCATTCTGATGGCTTTGCTGGCGGGCGCGACTGACGCAGCGGAGCCTTCCGCCCTGACACCGGCCTCGTCACGGACGGTGGCTTCGCTCCCGGAGGCCCTGGCCCTGGAAGCGGATGGGAATGATGCGGGCGCCATGGCGGCGCTGGAGGACCTGGTCCGGGCCCAACCCGCGTGGGAGCTGCCCCGGTTGGAGCTGGCCCGGCTCCTGTTGAAGACGGGCGGCGCGCTGGAGCAGGCGGAGTCCCACCTGAACGCCGCGCTCCAGCAGGCTCCCAATAATCCCCGCGGCTGGTACCTGCGGGGATTGTTGTGGGAAGAGCGGGATGACCGTCGGCAGGCCGTCCAGGCGTACGAGCGGGCCGTCCAACTGCGCGCGTCCTATGAGGAAGCCCGCTTCCGGCTCGGGACGCTCTGGAGGGACCTGGGAGATTTGCTCAAGTCGGAGTTGCACCTGCGTTACCTGTCTCGGCTGAAGCCGGAGTGGGTGCAGGTGCGCCTCCAACTGGCGGAGGTGCTGGAGAAGCAGGAGCGCTTGCTGGACGCGGAGAAGGAGCTGCTGGCGGCGCGAGGCTTCCAGCCGGCCAGTCCGCTGGTCCTCCGGCGGCTCGCCGACTTCTACGCGCGCACGGGGCGACCCCAGCTCGCGGAGCGGGTCCGCGCGTCGCTGGGAGCCCCTCCGAAGCGGCGAATGCGCGACCTCAAACCATCTCGTCGCTGACAGCGAGCAGTCATGCGGTACGCGGTTGCGATTGCGCCCTCGACGGTGGCGCATACACTGCGCGGGCTTTGAAGACCGCCAACCTCGCCATCGTCTTCACCGACATCAAGGGCTTCACCGAGCGGACCAGCCGGCAGACGCTGGAGGAGAACCAGCGCCTGCTCCAGGTCCACGAGGCCCTGCTGGCGCCGCTGTTCAAGGCGTTTGGCGGGCGCATCGTGAAGTCCATCGGTGACGCGTACCTCGTCACGTTCGAATCGCCCACCCAGGCGGTGCTCAGCGGCATCGCCATCCAGGACCGGCTGTGGCACCACAACCGGACGGTGGAGGTGCCGGAGCAGCTTCACGTCCGCGTGGCCATCAACGTGGGCGAGGTGCGGCTGGACGGGAACGACATCTTCGGCGAGCCCGTCAACATCGCCGCCCGGGTGGAGGGCATCGCCGAGGCGGGCGAGGTGTACTTCACCGAGGCCGTCTACCTGTCCATGAACAAGGCGGAGGTGCCTTCGAAGGAAGTGGGCGCCTTCGAGCTGAAGGGCATCCCGGGGAAGATTCGCGTCTTCCACGTGCCCCGGGCGCCGTACCGCGTGGAGGCCCCCTCCGCCAGCGCCATCGCCGAGGAGCCAGGCGCCGAATCAGCGCCGCCCTTCGGGAACCTGGCCCTGTCCCGCGTGGCGGAGGCTTCGTCGCCGGGGGCGCAGGTGGATTTGTCAGTGCTGGGCCAGCGTGCCGCGGCGGGCGCCGCGGTCATCAGTCAGCGCGCGGCCGCGGGGGCCACGGTGCTGGGGCATCAGGCCGCGGAGCTGGGACGGCAGGCGCGCACGGTGAGCGGTTCGCTCTTCTCGCGCGGCATGGCGGCGCTTCCGCCGCAGGTCTTGAAGCACCGCGCGCTGGTGGGCGTGGGCGCGGCCGTCGTGCTCGCGGGCGTGGCGATGCTGGCGTTCAGCGGCGACGAGACGGTGCGCGCCATCAAGGCGGTGGAGCGGGCGCCGGAGGAGGAGCGGACCGCGCTGGCCAAGGACGTCCGGACCCTCATCATGAAGGAGGAGGACTCCGGGCGGCGCAACTTCCTGCTGGGTCGCTTGACGGAAGCGACGGGCAAGCCCGATGACGCGCTGAAGGTCTACTCCACGGCCGTGAAGGCCGGCAGCCGCGCCGCGGAGGACCGCCTCATCGAGATGCTGTCGCATGCGCGGTGCGACGTGCGCTCGGATGCCGCGTCCACGGTGGGCCGGCTCCAGTTGAAGCGGGCGGTGAGCGCGCTGGAGGACCTGCAGTCCGACGGCGGTCCCGATGACGGGTCGCGGACGGGCCTGTTCGGCTTGTCCAAGTGCGACTCGAAGCAGGCCGCGCAAAGCGCGCTCAAGGGCTTCAAGGGGCGTTGATGCGCCGGCCCTCGGGGCTGGCTGAGGAAGGGACGGCCGTGACGAAGGTGAAGACGGGACTGGACGTGTGGGTGGAGCAGGGCTTCTCCGCGTTGAAGGGCAAGCGCGTGGGCGCCATCGTGAACCCCACCAGCGTGGATGCTCGCTTCCGCCACCTGGCGGACCTGCTGTCGGGCGCGGACGGCGTCACGCTGGCGGCGCTCTTCGGTCCGGAGCACGGCATCCGCGGTGAGGCGCAGTACATGGTCGCCGTGGACGAGGCGAAGGACCGCCGCACCGGCGTGCCGGTGTACAGCCTCTACGGCGCCACCTTCGAGTCGCTGTCGCCCCGGCAGGCGTCGCTCCAGGGGCTGGACGCGCTCGTCTTCGACATCCAGGACGTGGGCAGCCGCTACTACACCTACGTCTACACCATGGCGCTGGCCATGAAGGCCGCGGCGAAGGCCCGCGTGCCCTTCTACGTGCTGGACCGGCCGAACCCGCTCAACGGCGTGGCGATGGAAGGCAACCTGGTGGGGGAGGGCTTCCGCTCCTTCGTGGGCCTGTACCCGCTGCCCAACCGCCACGGCATGACGGCGGGGGAGCTGGCCCGCCTCTTCAACGCCCAGGAGGGCTTCGGCTGCGACCTGACGGTGGTGCCGTGCGAGGGCTGGCACCGCGGCCAGTTCTGGTCGGAGACGGGGCTGCCCTTCCTCTCGCCGTCGCCGAACATGCCCACCGCCGACACCGCGCTGGTGTACCCGGGCATGTGCCTGGGCGAGGGCACCAACGTCTCGGAGGGGCGTGGCACCTGCCGTCCCTTCGAGCAGTTCGGCGCGCCGTGGGTGGACACGGACCAGTTGCTGGCGCGGCTGGCGAAGGAGGACCTGCCCGGGGTCGCCTTCCGGGCCGTGGGCTTCACGCCGACGTTCGACAAGTACACGGGCCAGTCCTGCAACGGCGCCTTCATCCACGTGACGGACCGGCAGGCCTTCCAACCCCTGCGCACCGGCGTCGCCATCTTCCAGGCGCTGCATGACATTGGCCCGGGCTCGTTCGGCTGGCGCGCGGATGCCTACGAGTTCGTCGAGGACGTGCCCGCCTTCGACCTGCTCTGCGGGACGGACCAGGTGCGCCGAGGCATCGAGGCGGGGTGGCCGCTGGAGCGGTTGCTGGAGGGGTTCTCCGCTCAGACGGAAACGTTCGCACGTCACAGGACGTCCTACCTGCTATACGCTTGAGGCGTGATCGGCGTCTTCTCTGACAGCCATGGGGACCTCGAAGCCTTCGACGCGGCCTACGAGCTGCTGCGCTCCAAGGGGGCGCGGCGTTTTCTCTTCGCGGGCGCGCGCTACACGGACCTGGATGAGTGGGTGCTGTGGCGGCGGCAGAAGAGCCGGGGCGGGCGTGAGTACTCGGACGCGGACTTCCTGGCGGACGTGACGAACTGGCTGGGCAGCCAGGACGCGCTGCCTCGCACGCCGTCGCGCGCGGAGGCTCCGGCGGACGTGGCCTCGGAGGACGACCGTCGGCTCGTCATGGAGCGCTTCATCCGCGTGCCCGAGCGCGAGTCGCTCCAGTACAGAGACCCCTCCATCAACAACAAGGTCATGGACCTGATGGGGGACACGCTGTGCTGCGTGGTGCACGACAAGAACGACCTGACGCGGGATGACCTGCTCAACGCGCTGCTCTTCGTCCACGGCAAGGAGCCGGACCCCAAGGTGGTGCAGATTGGCCCGCGCTACTTCCTGACGCCGGGACGGCTGGTGGGCGCCGCCGAGCAGACGTGCGCGCTGCTGGAGAAGGTGGACCGGAACCTGCGCTTCTCCGCGTTCCGCCTGGACGGGCACTCGATATTGGAGCCCCAGGTCATCGTTCTGGAGAAGAAGGCTCCGAAGTTGTCCCTCAAGTGACGTGAGGCCCGCCGTGCAGGTCGCGCTCCTCGGAGGCTCGTTCAATCCGCCCCATGTGGGGCACCTCATGGCCGCCACCTACGTCCATGCCACCCAGGCCGTGGACGAAGTGTGGCTGATGCCGTCCTGGCAGCACCCGTTCGGCAAGCAGATGGAGCCCTTCGAGCATCGCGTCGCCATGTGCGAGGCGCTGTGCGCGGAGACGTCCGGCTGGCTGAAGACGAGCCGGATTGAGCAGGAGCCGGGCCTCTCCGGCCGCACCGTGGACACGCTGACCCTGCTGGTGGCGCGGCATCCGGACATCCGCTGGTCCATCATCATCGGCAGCGACATCCTGCGCGACCTTCCGCATTGGAAGGACTTCCACCGCATCGAGGAGCTGTCGCGGGTGATGGTTCTCAACCGCGCGGGCTACCCGGCGCCGAACACGCTGGGGCCGCCGCTGGCGGAGGTGTCGTCGTCGCTGATTCGCGACCTGCTCGCGCGCGGCGAGGCCCCGTCGGACCTGGTGCCCGCGCGCGCCATTGCCTATGCGCGCGAGCACGGCCTCTATGGCCTGACGCGGACGCCGTAGCGCCGCCGTCCGTCACAGGCCGAAGCCGATGAGGTGCAGGTGGTCCAGGCCCTGCTCGAACCGGTAGGCGTACTGGTAGAAGAGGGACACCGGCACGGCCTGGCCGAAGGTGAGGTTCAGGTGCGTCGAGGCCCCCACGGCCGCGTGGTTGGCGCGGTTGTCGGTGCGGGCCAGCGAGCCGAAGGCCTCGAAGCCGACGTCGCGCACGAAGAGGGACGGGAAGAGCCACAGCGTGGACGCCCAGCCGTAGTCGATGGGGACACGGTATTGGTACGTCGCGGAGCCGATGAGCGCGTTGCGGGCGCGAATCTCCAGGTCCTCGTAGCCGCGGAGGTACTCGCTGAAGGCGATGCCCGGCTGCAGTTGCAGGGGCAGGGACGCGGTCTGCTGGCTGTCGCGGTTGGTGTACCAGATTTGTCCTGCCCTCAATCCGCCGACCTGAAGGAGCCCGGACGGCGCTCCGGGGAGGAACCGGGCCACCGCGGTGAGCCGGAGGTTGTCGCGCCCCGTGAAGGGCAGGCCGCCCGTGAAGCCGTCGACGCCCAGCCGGACGTCGCCCATCGTGGACTCCCGGAGGAATGCACCGGGATACACGCCCGCGGCCAGCGTCATGCCCAGACCTCGCTGCGTGCTGCCGTAGGACGTGGAGTCGCCCGCGAAGTACGACATGGAGACCTCTGGGCCGATGATGCGCGTCAGCAGGCCTGGGAAGCGGTCCGTGGCGTCGTACTCGCGGCGCAGCGCCAGCACGCCGAACGTCACCGGCGTGGTCCAGAACGCGCGCGACGCGAAGGCCGTGGCCTGGAGGTCCGTGCGCTGATTCTGTCGGATGTACGCGCCCGACACCTGGACGTACCAGGGCGCGAGCTGCGCGTTGCCGTAGGCCAGCGAGAGGCTGGGGGCGTCTTCTCGCGAGTCGAAGGAGAGCAGCAGCGAGTACGCGTGGAAGCCGAGCCGGTCCTGCCCCGCCAGGGCCAGCCCGCCCATCGCGTACGTGTCGTCCGTGTTGTCGGGGTCGGTCCCCGCGAGCAGATAGGGCACGCGGAGCTCGGGGATGAAGAAGCGCTCCAGCGGTGAGTAGGGCTCGTCCGAGAGGATTTGAAGTTCCGTGCCCGGGGCCGGCGGGGCCTCGACAGGGCCGTCGAGGCCCGTGGGTGCGGTGGGCGCGTCTTCGGCCGCGGGGGATGGGGACGGCGGTGCGCTGTCCTCGGGAGCAGGGAACGCGGCGAACTCGGACTCGGCAGGCACGGCCGTGGCCGTCTGATCCGACTCCGACGACGGAGGCTCCGTGTGCATGTCGGGGAGCCGGGGCGCTCCGGGTTCGGCCTCGGCCTCGGGAGATGTCGCCGAAGGGTGGGGTGCCTGCGCCAGCACCGCGTGCCCCTCTACCTCCACGCGCGCTGTTCCAGCGTCAGCCTCCACTGGCGCAATGGGCACCAGTGGGGCGCGGTCGATGGTGAAGTTCAGCCCATCCCGGTTGAGGAACACCACCTCCCCGGTCCCCACGGGATGGACGTCCATCACCAGGTGGGGCGCGTCCGTGATGCGAACCACCTCTCGCGTCGTCACCGTGAGGACGTGGGCCTGCAGCCGTCCCTCGTGCTCCCGGAGGAACACGAGGCGTTCATCATCCAGCCACCTGGGCGAGTAGTTGAAGCGCCCATCGCGCGTCAGCCACCGAAGGCGTCCGTCCGCTTCCCGCAGCACCAGGTCCCAACCCGAGTCCCCGGAGACGGGGAAGACGACCCGCTCACCATCCGGAGCGACCGCGGGCGGCCCCACGGAAGTGCTGGCGCTGAAGTCGGTGAGGGCCGTCCGGGTGCCCGTCTCCAAATCCAGCCGCGCCACGTTGGCCGAATCCCCGTCGACGCGGACGTAGACGTAGGCCGTCTCATCCGGGGTGATGCCGCCGCCCATCCCCATCACGTCGTCCCAGAGCCGAACGACGTCACCGGTGCGCGCATCCACCTTCCACAGCTTCGCCGTGTAGCCCCCTTCCGTGTTCAGGTCGGCCATCACCAGGTACAGCCACGCGCCATCGCGGCTGAACGACATGCCGCTCACCAGCGTCGCGGAGCCCAGCACCCAGCGGCGCCCGGGCAGCAGCTCCACCAACGGACGCTCGAAGCGCACGCGGCCGTCCGGCTCCAACACCGTCAACCGCGTGTAGCGCTCCCGGCCCACGCCCACCGTCGCGGTGACGCCACTGGCCGCGTGCGAGGCCAGCCGGGAGAAGTAGCCCGCGTCGGACACCCACGTCCGCTGCGTCGAGGGCCGCTCGCGCACCCGCAGGTCCTCCCGCAGCGACTGCGTGTACTCCGCGAACAGCGAGCCGATGTCCCGCCCGTACACGCGCTTGAAGCGCAGCGTCACCGCCAGCGGTGGCACCAGGGAGCCGCCCTGCTCGTCCACCAGCTTCCAAAGCTTCGCCTCCCCGTAGCGCGCCGCGAGGTACTCCACGAAGTGCATTCCGGTGATGTAGTTGCCGCCGAACGGGTCCAGCGCGCGCTGCTCGGGGGACAGGTAGCCGGGGTTCAGCCGTCCCCCGGTGGCCTGCACCACGGAGTCGTACCAGCCGCGCCAGATGGGGCTGTGCGGCCGTCCCGCGTCCTTGTCGAACTGGCCTTCGTAGTAGGTGGCCAGTCCTTCCAGGAACCACGACTCCGTATAGGAGTTGGGCTGGAACAGGCCGCCCGTGACGAGGTTGAGGAAGCCCCACACGCCGTCCGTCTGCTGGAGCTGCACGTAGTGGACGGCCTCGTGGCAGGCCACGTCGCCGACGTCCACCTCGCCCAGGTTGAACAGGTGGAACAGCTCCAGCGTCAGGTGGGACGGCATCACCATCTGCTGAGGCGTGCTGGCGTAGTCGGGGACCACGTAGGCGTTGTTGAAGTTGGAGCTCGTCAGGTAGACGAGCACCCGGTCCCGCTTCTTCTTCCGCCACGTCTGCTCGTGGAGGCGGGCCACGCAGCCCTCCAGCCGCGACGCCATGCGCAGGGCCGCGCCCCGGAGCTGGGCGGGGTAGTAGAGCTCCAGGGACTCCGTCGTGAGCTTGCGCATCTCGTCCCGAGCGAACGAGGCCTGGATGTTCTGGGGGAAACGGGGTGTGACGAAGGCACACCCGCCGTTTGTCAGCAGGAGACAGGTGGCGAGGACAGCCCAGCGAAGCCACCAGCGGGAAGCGGGCATGCGGGCCATCCTACAGGCCACAAATCGTAGCCACGACCGCGATTTTCACGGTAAGGGATGGCCCCGTCGCCTCCCTATTTCCGAGTCTGGATTCCGCCATGTCCGAGCCCGCCACCCAGGCGCATCCCGTTCCGCAGCACGTTCACAATGCCCAGATGCAGGTCGCCGCTGCGCTGGAGCAGGCCACCGGCAAGCCGGTCGACCTGCTCAAGGCGCCCTGGGCGGAGGTTGAACCCGCCATCGCGCAGCTGACGGGCGGCCAGTTCGAGGTGAACAAGCCGGAGCATCAGACGCTCGCGCTGGGCCTGGCGGGGGCGTTCGCCCTGCGGCTCATCCAGGAGCACCAGGCCTTCTGGTTCCCCAACCGGGACTCGCCGGAGGGCGCCACGCTGGGCTTCCCGGATGCCATCATCATGCTGTCGCCGTTCGGCGCGGTGATGGACTCGCTGGGGCAGGGCAAGTTGGCCCGGCTGGAGGACCTGGCCGCGGACATCCGCCGTTCGCTGGGGCAGGCCCGCTTGGGCGGCAACCCGGCGCAGGTCCTGGGGGGCCAGGCGCCCAAGATGACGCCGGTGGACTACCAGCGCCTGTTCGACCCCGGGTTCCTCCAGTTCGTCGTCCTGGACCCGAAGAAGGCCGCCACGGCCCTGGAGACGAAGCCGGACGGGCTCGCTCGGGACGTGCGCAACGCGCTGGGCCGCACCCAGCCGCCGCTGCCCCCCGAGGCGCGCCAGCAGTTCGAGGGGCAGATTGTCCAGTCCCTGCAGCGCCTGGACACCACCAAGTCGCTCATCGACCAGGCCGAGCGCGCGCCGCGTCTGGCGGAGCTGATGGCGCACCTGTTCGGCACCGTCGGTGGGACGGGCTCGGCGCCCGAGGACTTCTGGCACGACCTGGTGCTGCCGCTGCTGTTCATCGGCAACCCGGCCAGCTTCCCGCCGCTGGACGAAGAGGAGCTGGAGATGTTCCGCCAGGGCGCGGACCCGCTGCCGCTCTTCGTGGACCTGGTGCCGCACGCGCACAAGGCTCCCGATGAGGGCCTGCTGGGCGCGTTCGAGATGAGTGACATCGGCCTGGTGCACCCGGGCTTCGGCCGCGTGGGCGCGCTGCGCCTCATCCGCATCAACGCCTCGCGCATCCAGCCGCTGCTGGAGCAGTTCGACCCCGCGAAGACGGCGGAGACGCTCCAGCGCTTCACGGAGTACGTGGCGAAGGCCGCCGGCAAGCCCGCCACCGAGTCGCCGCAGGGCAAGGAGATGCTGCAGGCCGCGCTGACGTTGCTCGCCGACCTGAAGCGCTCCGTGACGCAAGTCCAGGGCGGCGAGCTGTCCCTGCGCCGGCTCACCGAGGCGGAGGCCGCGTCCGAGCAGGCCCTGGCCGTGGTGCGCAAGGCCCTGCAGGGTTCCATCATCCTGACGGCTTGAGCAGCCGCTCCAACGCGGCGCGCGACGTGGGCTGCAGCCGGTCTCCGGCCAGCCCCAGCGCGCGCCGCGACAGCAGCCGGTAGAGGGGGGCGACGTCCGGAGGGAGCGCCTCCAGGTGCGCCGCCACCACGCCGGAGTCTCCGCGGACGATAGGGCCGGTGAGGCCCCCCGCGAGGCCCCGGGTCTCCAGTCCCTTCAGCGCCGAGTGCATCAGCGGCAGCAGCGCCGCCAGTGCGTCCGCGGGAGGGATTCCCGCGGCACCCAGCGCCGCCACCGCCGCATCCGCCAGCGACACCAGGCCCCCGGCGCTCAGCACCGCGCCCGCGTGGTAGGCCGCGCGGTGGGCTTCTGGCACCTCGATGACGCGGAGCCCCGCGTCCACCGCCATGCGGCGCAGCACGTCCCGCAGCGCGCGTGACGGGGTGCTCACCGCCACGGTGCTGCCCGCCAGCGCGTCACGCGGCGAGGACACGGCGCAGAGCGGATGGAACGAGCCGCGGCTCCGCCCCTTGGCCGTGCCCAGCGCAGCGAGCGAGAGCGCGCCCGCCGTATGCACCAGCGCGGCCGTGCGGGGGAGGGTGGCGGACAGCGTCTGGGCGACGGAGGGGACCGCCGCGTCCGGAACGCACAAGAGGATGACGCGGGCCCGCTTCAAGTCCGAGGGAGCGGCCGTCTTCAAGCCGAGCGCTTCCGCGCGCTGGCGGCCTTCACCCGTGCGGGAGTGGATGCGGACGGGCCAGCGCTTCGCCTGGAGCGCCAGCCCGAGCGCGCCACCCAGGCGGCCCATCCCGACAATCACGACGGGTGGGCGCCGCTTCGAAGGCCCTGCGCGTCGGCGGGGCCCGGGGCTCATCGCTCGCGCTGGAACTGAAGCTGCCCGGAGTTCACCGCGATGCGCACGCGGTCGCCCGTGCCGAACTCACCCGACAGGATGCGCTCCGCCAGGGGGCCCTCCACCAGCCGCTGCACCATCTGCCGCATGGGGCGCGCGCCGAGCTGCGGGTCGAAGCCGCCGGACTTCAGCAGGTGGCCCACCACGTCGTCGCCCGCCACGTATTCGATGCCGCGCTCGGTGGCCAGGCGCTTGCTGCTCTCCTCCAGCAGCAGCGTGGCGATGCGCGCCACCTCCACCTCCGCCAGGGGACGGAAGGGGAGGCGTTCATCAATGCGGTTCCACAGCTCTGGCGGCAGCGCCTTGCGCGCCACCGAGGACGCCGTGTCCATGGCGTCCCCGGGGCCCGCGGCGTCCGCGCCGAAGCCCACCGGGCGGCCCGTGCGGGAGAAGGCCTCCGCGCCCAGGTTCGTCGTCATGACGATGACGGTGTTGGAGAAGTCGATGTGGCGCCCCTTGCCATCCGTCAGGCGGCCCTCCTCCAGAACCTGGAGGAGGAGCATCTGCACCTCGCGGTGCGCCTTCTCGATTTCGTCCAGCACCACCACCGACGAGGGCCGGCGGCGCACGGGCTCCGTGAGCTGTCCGCCCTCACCGAAGCCCACGTAGCCGGCGGGCGAGCCGATGAGGCGCGAGACGCCGTGCTGCTCGGACATCTCGCTCATGTCCAGGCGCACCAGCGCGTCCCGGTTGCCGAACAGCACGTCCGCCAGCGCGCGGGCCATCTCCGTCTTGCCCACGCCCGTGGGGCCCAGGAAGAGGAAGCTGCCCATGGGGCGGCGCGACGCGAAGCCCGCGTAGTTGCGGCGGATGACCCGGGCGATGCGGGTGACTGCCTCCGAGTGCCCGATGACACGCTCCGCCAGGTCCTGCTCCAGCCGGAGCAGCCGTGACGAGTCGTTCATCAAGAGGCGCTCCTCGGGGACGCCCGCGAGCTTGGCCACCACGCGCGCCACGTCGGAGGGCTCCACCACGTCGCGGCCCTCGCGGTGGCAGCGGCTGCCCGCCAGGTCCACCACGGAGATGGCCTTGTCCGGCATGAAGCGGTCCGTCACGTAGCGGCTGGCCAGGGAAGCCGCGGCCTCCAGCGCCTCGGGCGTGTAGCGCAGCCCGTGGTGCTCCTCATAGCGGCCGATGATGCCGCGGAGGATCTCCATCGTCTCCGGCACGGAGGGCTCGTTGACCACCACGGCGGTGAAGCGGCGCTCCAGGGCCGGGTCGGTGCTGATGAACTTGCGGTATTCGTCGTGCGTGGTGGCGCCGATGCAGGGGAACTCGCCGCGCGCCATGGCCGTCTTCAGCTCGTTGGCCGCGTCCTGCGGACCGTCACCCGTGGAGCCCGCGCCCACCAGCGTGTGGATTTCGTCGATGAAGACCACCACGCGGCCCTCGGCGCGGCGGACCTCTTCCTTCAGCGCGTTGAGCTTCTCGGAGAACGAGCCGCGCAGCTGCGTGCCGGCCACCAGCGTGGCCATGTCCAGCTCCACCAGCACCTTCTCCGACAGCGAGCCACGCAGCTCGAGCATCCGCTGCGCCACGCCTTCCACCACCGCCGTCTTGCCCACGCCGGGCTCGCCCAGCAGGCAGGGGTTGTTGGTGCGCCGCTTGCCCAGGATGTCGATGACCTCCTCGACCTCGCGCGCGCGGCCCACCACCGGGTCCAGGCGGCCCTCGTGGGCGGCCTGACTCAGGTTGCGGCCCAGCGAGGTGAGCAGGGGGTAGGCCTTGGCGTCCAGCACGGGCGACGCGGAGGCGGGCTGCGCCGGCCGGGCCGCGGGCGCCGCAGTGGGAGTCGGGGCAGGGGACGGCGCGGCGCGCGCCACGGGCGCGGGCGGCGGCGCAGGCACTTCCGGCTCCTCGTCCACGTCGATGAGGTCGCGCGGCGACAGCGCGGGTGTGCTGTAGCGCGGTGGCGGCGGCGCGGTGAAGGACGGGAGCGACGGCGGCGCGCCGGGCCGGGAGCGCGGCAGGCTCAGCGTGACGGCGGAGGCCGGAAGGGGAGACGGCGGCGCGCCCAGGGGCCGGCTCGCTGGCCGGGGGCCCACGCTCTGTGAGCGGCCCAGCTGGAGGCGGCGCGGCATGTGGCCGCTGGTGAAGTAGGACATCGCCATGCGCATGAGGCCGCCCAGGTCCAGCCCGGCCTGCTGCAGCAGCTCCTGGGCGGCGCAGCGCACCCGGGCCACGGCGATGAGCAGGTGGAGGCAGTCCGCCTCCTGGGAGCCCACATTGGTGGCGATCTCCCGGGTCTTCTCGCGCAGCTCGCGCAGCAGGCCGTCCGGCTCCGCGGGAGCGGCCGTCAGCAGTTGGAGGATGGCGTCCTCGTCCACGCCTCGCTCCTTGAGCAGCAGCTGCGCACGGTTCTCCACCGTGAAGAGCGCCAGGAGCACGTGGGCGGAGGTGACCCTCTGCACCACGCTCTGTGCGATGTCATTCGCTTCGTGGAGGACCTGCGCGAGGTCCGTGCTATCGACCATTCGAACTCCGGCAAGCGGCCAGACGAGCGGAATACACCCTCTTGGGGTGTCCGGCAAAATTTCCGCTACAGGCCGCTACATGTGCCTTGAAGCACTGGAGTAGAAAGCGTCCGCCAGCGGAATTTGGCTGGCTGCCTGCCTGTTCGGCGCCTTTCTTCGGCTGGCCAGGCAATTGCCTGAGGACGAGCGACGTACCTCGCTCCGAGACCTCCACCACCATATGACTTCTCTTGCTCAACCGGCCCGCGTCTTTGTCGATCCCCTCGATGGGACCCGTGCCGCCGTCGAGGCGCGCCGCTGGGTGTGGCCTCTCCTCATCCTGGCCCTGTGCGTGTCCGCTTCCGGGACGCTCTTTTCCCTCCGTTGGGACGCCTCGCCTGACGTCATCCGCCAGCTCCAGGGTTCGGGGGAGCTGATGGGGCTGTCCGAGGCGGACCTCACGGACAAGATCCAAACGGAGTCGCGCAAGGCGCTGGTGGGCGGCATCGCCAAGGGCGTCATCCTCATGCCGCTGATGGCGCTGCTCCTGGCCTGCATCCTGTGGGTGGCCAGCTGGCTCTTCGACCGGCCCGCGTCCTTCGAACAGTTGCTGTCCGCGGCCGTGCTGGCGCTGCTGCCCATCGCGCTCTACCACCTCATCCTGACCCTCTGTGTCGCGGCGCAGCATTCCATTACCGTGGCGAGGGTGATGAACCTCGTACCGTCGAATCTGGGAGCCGTGTTGCAAGGCCTGAGTCCGAAGATGCAGCGCGTGGCGTCCACCGTGGACTTCTTCAACTTCTGGAGCACGGGCCTGCTGGGGCTGGGCTTCTCCGCCGCCACCGGGATGAGCCGTGGGCGCGCGTTGCTGCTGGCGGTGGCGCTGTATGCCATGTACGCGGGAATCTTCCTCATCGGCCTTCCCGCCCAGGCAGGTGCGCAATGAACGCCTTCGTGCTCGCGGTCGCCCTGGCCGCCGCTCCCTCGGACTCCGGTACACCCATCACCCTGGACCAGGCCCGCGCGGAGGGACGGCAGAACGTCGCCGCCATCCAGGCCCTGCTGGACGTGGCCATCGCGGACGAGGATGTGAACCTGTCGCGCTCCGTGCTGCTGCCGCAGCTCTCGCTCGATGCGTCGGCGGGGAAGATCTGGTTCGGCCGCCGGCAGGAGTTCATCACCGTTCCGGACCCGGCCAACCCGGGAGGCTTCATCCGCAACGCGGTGGAGACGCCCACCACCAGCACGCAGAACTACGACCTGGGCATGTCGCTCACGCAGGTCATCTACGACCGCGCCCGCTGGAAGCAGCTGGAGCAGAGCGGCGTGGTGCGTGACGCGCAGAAGGGGCAGGCGCGGGAAGAGGCGGACACCTCCGAACTGGAGGCCATCCGCCGCTTCTTCACCCTCTACCGCACCCAGGCCACGCTCCAGGTGCTGAAGGCCACGGTTGAGCGCAGCGAGCAGCAGGTGGAGCAGGCGCGGGCCCTCTTCCTGGCGGGCCGCACGGGCAAGAACGAGGAGATCACCGCCACGGTGAACCTGGGGACCGACCGCATCAACTACACCGCGCTGCTCGGGCAGCTGGTCAACGACCAGTCCCAGCTCGCCGTGTGGCTGGCCCGGCCTGGCACCGAGGCGCTGACGGCCTCCGATCCGGGCGTGCTCACGACCGAGCCGCCGCCCGCGCCGTCCGTCAACGAAGCGCTTTCGTCGGCGCGCGCGTACCGGCCGCTGCTCAAGACGTTGGAGCTGCGCATCCGCGCCGCGGAGCTGCAGCAGTCCATTGCCCGCTCGGAGTATCTGCCCCGCCTGGTGGCCCAGGGCCTCTACAACCGCGGGGGGCCGGATGCCTCGCTGGTCTTCACCGAGCCGCGCCTGCAGAACCGCTTCTCGGCCGCCGTCGGGTTGAGCTGGGATTTGTTCACCGGGCTGTCCACGGGGGCGCGCTCCCGTCGCGCCGAGGCGGACATCCGCAAGGCGCAGCTGACGCTGGAGCAGACGGCGCGGGAAATCGAAGGGGAGGTGCGCGCCGCGCACCGCACGCTGGAGGCCCAGCTGGAGGCCGCTCGCCTGGCCGCGCAGAACGTCGAAGCGGCTGCCCTGGGCCTCAAGATGCAGGAGGAGCGCTTCACCGCTGGCGCGGGCTCCACCCTGGAGGTCCGCGACGCGCAGCTGAGCCTGACGCGCGCTGAGCTCGCCTTGTTGGAAAACAGGATTGATGTCGAAATCGCCCGCTATTCGTTGCTGCGGGCCATGGGCGCCCTGAGCCCGGGAGAGTCGAAATGAAGTGGTGGAAGGGTGCCATTGCTGGCGCGTTGTTCCTGGGGGCCGCGGCCATCACGGCGGGTGGGTTGAAGGACCGTCCTCCGCCGTCGCTCGAAGTCCAACTGTCGAAGGCCCGCAAGGGCACCATCACCCGCACCATCACCGGCGCGGGCAAGGTGCAGGCGGCCACGACGGTGAAGATTTCATCCAGCCTCTCCGGTGACCTGGTGGAGCTGGCGGTGAAGGACGGCGAGCCGGTGACGAAGGGCCAGGTGCTGGGCCGCATCGATCCGCGCCTCTATCAGGCCGCGCACAAGCAGGCCCTGGCGTCGCTGAACGCGTCGCGCGCCGACGTGCAGGTGGCGGAGGTGGAGGTGGGCCGCGCGCAGCTGGAGCTCGCGCGCGTGGAGGACCTGGCGAAGAAGGGCCTGACGTCCACCGCCGAGGTGGACACGGCGCGGGCCACGAAGAACACGGCCGATGCGCGGCTCATGTCCGCCAAGCAGATGCAGGCGCGCAACATGGCCATCGTGGACCAGGCGCAGACGGACCTCACGCGCACGACGCTGGTGTCGCCCATCGACGGCAACGTCATTGAACTGTCGCGCGAGGTGGGTGAGCGCGTGCGCGGCTCGGACCTGTCCGAGGACGTGGTGATGACCATCGCCGCGCTCAGCGCCATGGAGGTGAAGTTCGAGGTGGGCGAGCACGAGGTGGTGCACCTCAAGCCGGGCCAGATCGCGGAGATTACCTTGGACGCGCTGGAGGGCCAGACGTACTCGGGCGCCGTGGTGGAGATTGCCCAGAAGGCGCTCATCAAGAACGAGGGCACCGAGGCCGAGGTGACGAGCTTCCCCATCACCGTCGCGCTGGACACCCGTCCGCCTGGCGTGCTGCCCGGCATGAGCTCCGAGGTGCGCATCTCCGCGGAGACGCACAATGACGTGGTGCTGGTGCCCATCCAGGCGGTGACGGTGCGCTCGGAGCGCTCGCTGCCGGACTACAAGGCGCCCATTGAAGGGGGCGGGCTGACTGCGAAGCGGACGGAGTCCCTGGCCAAGGTCGTGTTCGTGGTGGACAGCAGCAACAAGGCGCAGGTGCGCCGCGTGCAGACGGGCATCGCCTCCGACACGGAGCTGGAGATCGTCACCGGGCTCAATGAGGGCGACCGGGTGATTGAAGGTCCGTACCGGACGCTGTCGAAGGAGCTGAACGACGGCGACATCGTGCGCGAGCCCGAGCCGGGCGCGGGAATGAAGGGCGGTCGGAAGTCGTGAGTGAGGCCAGCGGCGCGGGACCGCTCATCCAGGTGGAGAACATCACCCGCGTCTTCCACGTGGGCGGGGAAGAGGTGCGCGCGCTGCGCGGCGTCTCCTTTGGCATCAACCGGGGAGAGTGGGTGGCCATCATTGGCCAGTCAGGCTCTGGCAAGAGCACGATGATGAACGTGCTCGGCTGCCTGGATACGCCCAGCAGCGGCCGGTACATGCTGAACGGCAACGACGTGTCGCGCATGAGCGACGACGAGCTCGCCGTCATCCGCAACGTGGAGATTGGCTTCATCTTCCAGACCTTCCAGCTGCTGCCCAGGGAGACGGCCCTGGCCAACGTGGAGCTGCCGCTGGTGTACCGGGGCCTCGGCACGCGGGAGCGGCGCGAGCGGGCCAAGGCGGCGCTGGACAAGGTGCAGCTCACCCACCGCATGCACCACCGGCCCAATGAGCTGTCCGGTGGTCAGCGCCAGCGCGTGGCCATTGCCCGCGCGCTGGTGTCCGAGCCCTCCATGCTGCTGGCAGACGAGCCCACGGGCAACCTGGACTCGGCCACGGGTGAGGAGATCGTCCGGCTGTTCGAGCAGCTCCACCAGGCGGGTCACACGCTGGTGCTCGTCACGCACGAGCCCAAGCTGGCGGCGCGCTGCCCCCGGGCCATCCGCCTGAGCGACGGAGAGATTGTCGCCGACGGTGACGGCCGCACGGTGGCCATGGGGACGGCGACGGACGTGCTGAACACGGGGGGGGCATGAGCCAGCCGTCCGCCTTCCGCGTGGATGTGCTGGAAGGCGCACGCATCGCGGTCTTCTCCCTGAAGGCGAACCGCCTGCGCACGGTGCTGACCACGCTGGGCATTGGCATCGGCGTGGCCACGCTGCTGGCCATCGTCGGCATCATCCAGGGGCTCAACACGTCGTTCCACCAGCAGCTGGCCACCTTCGGGGCGAACACGATGTACGTGTCCAAGTTCCCCTGGATGATCAAGGGCGACTGGTGGAAGTACCGCAACCGGAAGAACTTCACCCTGGATCAGCTGCACCGGCTGCGCACGCTGGCGCCTTTCGTGACGGCCATGTCCCCGTCGGTGTCACGCCTGTCGGACGTGGCGCACGGCGGCGAGCAGCTGTCCACCGTGCGCATCCAGGGCGTGACGCACGAGTACCTCAACATCTCCGGCTACGAAATCACCGGCGGGCGCTTCCTCACCGAGGCGGACGACGCGACGACGCGGCCGGTGGCGGTGGTGGGCGCGGACGTGGTGGACGGGCTCTTCCCGGGCGTCAGTCCGGTGGGGCAGTCGATTCGCATCGACAACCGCAGCTTCCAGGTGGTGGGCACGCTCAGCCGCAAGGGGAAGATGGTGGGCGAGAGCATGGACCTGCTCGTCTTCATCCCCTTCAAGACGTTCTATTCGAGCTTCGGCAAGGGCCGCGGCTTCGAGATTGCCATGGCGGTGGAGGATGCCTCGCGGATACGGTCCGCGGAGGACCAGCTCACCGGCATCCTCCGGCGTGTGCGCTCCACGCCGCCGGGCGCGGAGGATGACTTCTCCATCAACCGGCCGGAGGCCATGGCGCAGACGTATGAGCAGCTCACGGGCGCGCTCTACGGCGTCGCCGTGGGCGTGGGCCTCATCACGCTGCTGGTGGGCGGCATTGGCATCATGAACATCATGCTGGTGTCGGTACGCGAGCGGACGCGGGAGATTGGCGTGCGACGCGCGCTGGGCGCCCGGAAGCGGACCATTGTCTTCCAGTTCCTGATGGAGGCGTCGAGCGTGTCCGCGGTGGGTGGCCTGCTGGGGACGACCGTGGGGTTGGGCACGGCCAAGGTGGTGTCGCTCATCACGCCGCTGGCAGCGGACGTGCAGCCGATGACCGTGGTGGCGGGGGTGGGCTTCGCCGCGCTGGTGGGCCTGCTGTTCGGCATCTGGCCGGCGGCGCGCGCGGCGAACCTGGACCCCGTGGAAGCCCTTCGTTACGAGTAGCGCGATGCGAGCGTTCCTGGACAATCTGCGGCTGGCGTTGAGCACCTTCCTGGGCAACCCGCTGCGCTCGCTGTTGACGCTGCTGGGCATCGTCATCGGCGTGGCGACGGTCATCACCATGATGGGGCTCATCGAGGGCCTGCGCATTAAGGTGAACAACGACCTGGGACGGATGGGGGCCCACACCTTCCAGGTGACGAAGTGGCCCGCGGGCGGCTTCGGGCGCGTCAACTGGGCCAAGTACTCCAAGCGCAAGGACTTCGAGATGCTCGACGCGCGGGCCATCGCGGAGGCTTGTCCGTCGGTGGGGACGGTGGTGCCCACCGACGACGACGGGGGCCAGAAGCTGGTCACGGCGAGCTCGGAGACGCGGCCTTCGGTCCGCGTGTACGGCACACCCGCCAACTACCCGCTGGTGAGCGGCGTGTCGGTGCAGGCCGGCCGCTACTTCAACGAAGTGGAGGCGCTGGACGGCCGCCACGTGGTGCTGCTGGGGACGGACGTGTCGGACGCGCTGTTTCCCGGCATGAACCCGGTGGGCCACGAGGTGCGAATCAAAGGCCGGCCCTTCCGCGTCATTGGCCTGCTGCAGAAGCGCGGCAGCATCCTGGGCATGTTCAGCCTGGACAACCAGGTGATGATTCCGCTGAGCGTCTTCCACCAGCTCTACGGGAAGAAGCGCTCGCTGGACATCAGCGTGCAGGCGAAGTCCCCGGAGCTGTTCGCCAAGGCACAGGATGAGGTGGCCTCGCTGATGCGCCGGCGCCGCGACGTGCCGGCGACCCTGCCCAACGACTTCGAGCTCCACACGAACGAGTCGGTGACGGCGTCGTTCAACCAGCTCTCCAGCGTCATCACCATCGCGGGCGTGGGCGTGTGCCTGCTGTCCCTGGTGGTGGGCGGCATTGGCATCCTCAACATCATGCTGGTGTCGGTGATGGAGCGGACGCGGGAGATTGGCGTGCGCAAGGCGCTGGGCGCGCGCAAGCGCCGCATCCTGGGGCAGTTCGCCACGGAGGCGGTGTTGCTGTCGCTGATGGGAGGCACCCTGGGCCTGGGGCTGGGCTTCGGGTTGGTGTTCCTGGGGAAATGGATGATGGGCTTCCCCATGCAGGTGCCCCTGTGGGCGGTCGGCCTGTCCCTGTTCATGAGCTGCGGGGTGGGGCTGCTGTTCGGCATCTACCCGGCGGCGCGCGCGGCGAAGTTGGACCCGGTGGAGGCCATGCGGGCGGATTGAGGGCGGTGGTTCCCGGTGACGGGCGCCACCCTTCGCGTTAAGCACGGCCCATGGCGCCTCGCATTGGAACGCTCTGGGACTCCGTCGGAAACACCCCGCTGCTGCGCATTGGCTCGCTGAGCCGGCGGACGGGGTGTGAAATCCTCGCGAAGGCCGAGTTCATGAACCCCGGCGGCAGCATCAAGGACCGCGCCGCGAAGGGGATGATTCAGCGCGCGGAGGCGCAGGGCCTGCTGAAGCCGGGCGGCGCCATCTTCGAGGGCACCGCGGGCAACACCGGCATCGGCCTGGGGCTGCTCGGCCGCGAGCGCGGCTACCGCGTGGTCGTCACCATGCCGGACAACCAGGCTCGCGAGAAGTACGAGCTGCTGGAGGCCATGGGCGTGGAGGTCCGCAAGGTCCCCGCCGTGCCCTTCGCCAACCCGAACCACTTCTTCCACCTGGCCCGCGTGCTGGCGGAGGCGCAGGGCGGCTTCTGGGCGAACCAGTTCGAGAACCCGGCCAACGGCGACTTCCACTACGAGACGACGGGCCCCGAAATCTGGGAGCAGTGCGAGGGCCGCGTGGACGTGCTGGTGGCGTCCGTGGGCAGCGGTGGAACCCTGGGCGGCGTCAGCCGTTACCTGAAGGAGAAGAACCCCTCCGTGCGCGTGGTGCTGGTGGACCCTCCGGGCTCGGGCCTCTTCACCTTCGTGCGCGAAGGGCGCATGGAGGGGCCCGGCTCCTCCATCACCGAGGGCATTGGCATCATGCGCCTCACGGAGAACTTCCGCCGGGCCCGCGTGGACGAGGCCATGCGCCTGGGGGACCAGGAGATGGTGGAGATGCTCTACCACCTGGCCCGCGAGGACGCGCTGGTGGTGGGCACGTCGGCGGCCCTCAACGTGCGAGCCGCGTGGGAGCTGGCGCGCCGTCACCGGGGGGAGGGGCTGCGCATCGTCACCTTCCTGTGCGACCACGGCAGCCGCTATGCGTCAAAGGTGTTCAACCCGGCGTTCCTCGCGTCCAAGCAGCTGGAGGTGAGGCCGCTTCCGGTGGACTGAAAGCGCGGGGTTTTCGGGTGGCAGTGCTGCAATTCAATACCCTGGGACTGCAATGACACCCTGGGCTCTGTGACGTCTGGTGTTACAGGGCGCGTCACACTGTGGCGTGATTTGTCATTGGCGCCAGCGTCGGCGCGCGTGCTGCCCATGAAGGCGTTGAAAGGGGACTCTGGCCTGCGGGGTGCACGAGGCCGCATTGCAGTCTTCCCGCGAGGAGTCCCCCATGAAGCAGTCATCCAAGAAGTTTCCAGGCGTGTTGCGCGCCTGGTCTGGCGTCGTCGCCGCATCCCTGCTGGCAGGGTGTGGTGGCCCGGAGTCCCTCCCTTCGGAGGAGCCGGCCGCCGCGGCGCAGGAGCAGGCGCAGACGGGCGCCGCGCCCATCATCGAGTCGATGGACGCCATCGCGCTCGACAGCGAGCTGACGGCGAGGACGCGCAGCCTCATCCGCGCGAAGCTCGCGCAGGGCCAGGAGCATCAGCAGGTCCCCGTGGTGTCGGACTCGGGCCAGGCGCTCGTGCTGAACGACCAGGGCCTCAACGGTGACGAGCGGGCCGGTGATGGCGTGTTCTCCGCCGTGGGCGACGTGGACTTCGTCACGCACCGCGACACGCAGGACCGCATTCGCGACTTCCAGGCGCGCAATCCCCAGACGCCGCTGACGTTCGCGACCTTCGACAACCGCGTCCGCGTCTCCGAGCAAGTCCTCACTCCGCTGTCGCCCGACATCTTCCGGCCAGGGGTCCCCATCCCCATCTTCCCCGCGGGTATCTCCCACGCGGTGAATCCGAAGAACTCGCTCATCATCACCCACCCCAACGTCGTCAATGACCCGACGCGCACGTACGATCCGTGCACGAACGCCGGCAACCCGAACGGCGTGTGGACGTTCAACCACCTGATGCGGGAGATGGCGAGCTCGTACGTGTCGCCGGCGAACCTGACGGAGCACTGGCTGCGGCAGTGGACCGTCAACCAGAACATCAACGGCTGGTCGGTGCCGGCGCGCACGGCGATGACCCCGCGCATCCTCACCCCGTGGCCGCGGGTGAGTGGCGCGCTGGACCTGACGCGGTCGCCCTTCAAGCTGGTGGCCATCGTCAACCGCCTGGACCTGGGCGGCAACGCGGGGCCGTCCGCCTACGCCTCCGGGAACGCGGGCGAATTGCGCTTCGTCTTCGCCGCGGTGGACCGCTCCAGCGGCACCTGTGGCGTGCGGCCCTTCCTGGTCATCTTCGAGTACGGCGTCCCGCACGCGAGCTGTGACGCGGTCCGCACCTGGGCGCGGGGGTGGCTGAACCTGTCATCGTCGTCCATGGTGCTGGGCAGCTCGGCGTACAACACGGCGCTGGCCAACCTCACGCAGCAGGTGGTGATGCGCAACGCCGCGCCCCGCAAGCCGAACGGCAGCGCCATCAACCAGATTCGCACCAACGAGGAGTGGCTGCGCTACCCGTGGGAGCTGCGTGAGTTCCACCTGATGGGCTCGGGCCCCTCGGTGAACCGCCTGCAGGGCCAGCCGACGGTGCTGACGCCTGGGGATTCGCACAACGACACGGCGGTGCTGCGAAACTTCATCAACGCGAACACGTCCGCCATCCTCGCCAACAGCTACACCGTGCCGCCGACGTACCCCACGGCGGCCACGCCGTTCCTCGGCGCGTTCCCGTGGATTTCGTCGGTGACGGATTCGTACTGGCGCGCGTCGGGCATCTCCGTCAACGAGGCCCGGCACAAGTTCTCCTTCAACACGTGCAGTGGGTGCCATGGCCGTGAGTCGCGGACCGCCTTCACGCACATCAACGAGAACGGGGTGTTGTCTCCCTTCCTCGCCACGGGCATGGCCAGTCCCTCCACGCCCTTCATCGTGCAGGACCCTGTCGTGACGTCGGTGTCCCGGCCGTTCTTCGAAATCCAGATGCGCACGCAGAACCTGGACAGCGTGGCGAACCAGTCCTGCCTGGCGCGCGCGTTCGACCGGCCGATGCTCTCCGCGCACTGATGCGGGGAGGCCCGACCGGGGCGCATCGATTCAACGGTGCGCCCCGGGAGGGGGCGGGACCGCTACAGGAGCGGCGTCGGGAGGATGGACAGCGGCGGCGCGTCCAGGGGGGCGTCCTCGGGGCGGCGCGCGTAGGCGAGCATGTTGCCGCCGTCCTCCGATTCAGCGAAGAACTGCTCGATGGGGCCGAAGAGGAAGTCCAGCTCGTCGTCCGTGCACGTGGGCAGGTAGACGCGCAGCACGCGCGGGTCGTAGTAGCGGAACACCAGCGACTTGCCGCTGGCGTCCTTGACCTTGAGGAAGCGCCGCAGGTGCCGCCGCAGCGCGTCCGGGTGGGCCGGGCTCTGCACGAAGATGCCCCAGCTCTGGCCCCAGCCCGCGGCGAGCAGCTGCTCCGTGGCGGGCGCGCCGGGCCGCAGCTGCACCAGGTAGGGCGCCACCTCCACCAGCTCCGGCGGCAGCTTCCCCGCATAGAGGCAGCTCTGCGTCAGGCCACAGCTGAGCACCAGCCGGTGGACATTGGGGGCCCGCGCCCCGTCCAGGATGGCGTAGAGCGCCGAGGTGGGCGCTTCCTCCGTGGCCTGGCGCACCCACCGCAGCAGGCCCGGAAGCTGGGGGACGGGAGCGCTCACGCCGCCGCCTGCTGCTGCTTCCGCTTCTCACACTCCTCGCAGAACGGCACACCCGCCGCCGCGGCCTGGCGCAGGGCTTCAGCCTGCCGTGCCGGGTCGGGGAAGAGGGTGAAGACCTCCACGGGCGGGCGTGCCAGGGGGATGGCCTCGGGCTCGGCCCGAGGGGGTGGCAGGGCCTGCTCCGGCCACGCCCAGGCGGCGGCGCGGCGTTGCACGCGCAGGGCCACCAGCTCACGGCGCTCCAGCGCCTGCGCCAGCCGCTCCCGCACACGGGCGTCCTGCCGGGCGCGCTCCAGCGAGCTGACGTTCCACGGAAGGATGCCGCCCAGGGCCTCGTACATCTCCAGCAGGGGCCTGCGGGCGGAGGTCAGCCAGTGGTCGAGCTGCCAGGTGATGTGCTCGGCCGGGACGCACTCCCGCTCGTCGAGCGCCGTCACGGCGCGCAGGACGAGCAGCTCATACTCTTCGGCGCCAGAGCGGAGCCGCCAGGGGCCAGGGAAGCCGATTCCAGGGACGGACATGACGACCTTGTCGGGGCGTGAAGACACTCCAAGTGTACCCGGGTCCAGGTGACGCTGCACCCCGGCCTGCACGAAATCTGCACGAACATTCCTTGGCGGCCGCACAAGGGGGCCATCACCGTTGCACGGGGGGCGCACATCCTGCGCCCATGAACGCACCTCCTCCGCTGCCTCCCCGTCCGCCGCGAACGCCCGAAGGCGCCCTTCGCCGGGCCTTGCGCTGGCTCGTGGCCCACCACGTCTTCGGCAGTCTCATCATCGTCGTGTTCGCCACGGCGGTCATCGCCGGGCAGGTGGCGGACCGGACGGACTTCGCCAACTCGGAGCTGGCCGCCGGGGTGGAGGACCGCTGGGGCGCGCCCGTCACCCAGCCCGCGCCGTCGCTGCGCTACGTGCATAGCGGCACCATCTTCACCGAGCTGAAGCCGCTGCCCTTCGACCGCCAGCACGTCGAGGTGCAGGCGATGATGAACTACCGCAAGCGCGGGCTGCGCTACTTCTCCGGCTTCGACTTCACCCTCAACGCCGACTACTCGGTGGTCAACCGCGAGAGCACCGACATCGACGTGGCGTTCATCTTCCCCATGGAGATGGACAAGTCGCAGGTGCTGCTGTCGGAGCTCCAGTTCCTCGTCGACGGCAAGGAGTCCAGCCTGGACCTGGGTGAGTCCGGCAACCGGCTGGTGTGGACGGGCCGCATCGCCAAGGGCGCCACGTCCCGCTTCACCATCCGCTACCGCGCCCGGGGACTCAATTCGTTCGTGTACCGCCTGGACCCGGCGCTGCCCGCGCGGGACGTGCGCGTCCACGTCGCCGTCGAAGGCGGGGAGAACTACGACTACCCGGCGGGCGTGCTGGCCGCGTCGTCGGTGAACACGACGTCCGACGCGGTGACGCTGGACTGGGCCTTCCAGTCGCTGGAGTCGGGGGTGAACCTGGGCGTCATCCTCCCGTCGGAGAAGACGTTCGACGCGCTGGTGGGCACCATGGCGACCCGGGCCTGGGTGCCCTTCCTGGGGCTGCTCGCGCTGCTGGCGGCCCTGGGGTTGCGCCACCGTCGCTCGCTCGCGCTCCACGAGACGTACCTGCTGGCGGCCGTGTACGGCTTCTTCTTCGTGCTGCTGGCGTACCTGGCGGCCTTCATGAACTTCTACGCCGCCTACGCCCTCTGCGCGGTGGGCCTGGGCGCGGCGGTGGTGGTCTACGTCCGCTGGCTCTTCCCCAAGGAGCGGACGTCCGTGCTCGCGGCGCTGTGGGGCGCCACGCTGGTGGTCCCCACCGGCGCCGTCATCCTCCAGGGCTACACCGGCCTCATCTACACGCTGGAGATACTCGCCGCGCTGCTGGGGCTGATGGTGCTCTCCACCCGCGCCGGTGTGCGGGCCTTCCTCTCCGATTTGTCCCTGCCCGGCGAGCCTCCGCGCGCCGCCGCGGCTCCCGCTGCCTCCACCCCTGTCACCCCGGAAGCGAGCTGATTGCGCCATGTGGACCGTACCGCTCTTCGTTGGACTCCTGCTGACCACGGCCGATGGCTCGGCCGTCAAGACTCCCTCCGGCAGCGCCACCGTGCCGCTCCAGGAGCTGATTCCCCTCTACGCGCAGCGCCAGTCGGCGCCCGCTGAAGCACCTCCGATGGAGGCCCTGGTGAAGAGCCAGCTCAAGGGCCGGCTCACGGCGGATGCCCTCTTCGTGGACGGGCACTTCGACGTGGAGGTGCTCGCGGATGGGCGCTGGACGCAGGTGCGCCTGCTCCAGCTCGACGCGGACACGTTCCCGGCCGCGTTGCCCTCGCTGGAGGAGGGCACCGTGGGCGTCGTCGACGGGTACCTCTGCCTGCTCACGCGGAAGGCGGGACGCTATGTCTTCGACGTGGGCGTCTCCATCCGCTCGCCCGGCGCGGGCCCGGAGCGCCGTGCCCAGCTTCGCTTCGGGCCCCACGCGTCCCCGGTGCCGCTGGCGCTGGAGGCGGACACGTCCGTCTTCACGCTCACCGAGCCGCTGGCGTCCATGGGCGGCGAGTCCCACGCCGTCTATCCCGTGCAAGGCGCGCTGCGCGTCGGCTGGCGCGCGTCGGTGGCGCGGGTGGCACAGAGCCAGAAGCAGCAGGTGCGCCCACCGCTCGAGCCGCGCATCACCGAGGCCACCGCGTCCTGGGTCTCCACGCTGGAGGGCCGTGCCACGCTGCGCGTCAGCTATGCGCTGAGCCTGGACCGCGAGCAGCCGCTGGAGCTGGTGCTGCCGGAAGGGCACAGGCTGGAGCGCGTCACCCTGAATGCCATTCCCGTCCCCGTGGAGTCGCAAGATGGCACCCTGGCGCTGAAGGCCGCTCCCGCGCGGCTGGGCGAGACGGGCGGGACGCTGGAGGTGGTGCTGTCGCGAGAGCTGGGCGTCTTCCACCTCTCCGGCCGGTTGCAGCTGGCGCTGCCGCGCGTCTCCTGGCCCGTGGCGGAGCTCCGCGCACGCGCGCACTTCCCGGCGGTGTTCAACTACCGGCGCGAGGGCGGCAGCCTGGAGCAGTACGAGTCGACGGAGGCGGTGGCCTCGGAGGCGTCGGGCCTGCCCGGAAAGGCGCTGCACTTCCGCCAGTTCCTGGTGGCGGCGTCCTCGCCCACGCTGGAGCTGGGCTATTCGGTGGACATCTCCGACAGCTACTTCCGCTGAAGCCGAATCACGGGCGCCACCACCGCGAAGGTGGTGCCCGGGGTGGAAGGAAGCAGCTCCAACCTCGCGTGGAAGGCGCGCAGCATGGACTGGGAAATCGTCAGCCCCAGGCCCGTGCCGCCGCGCTCCCGGGCGGTGGTGAAGAAGGCGTCGAAGATGCGCGCGCGGTTCGTCTCGGAGATGCCTTTGCCGTTGTCCTTCACCACCACGCGCACCAGGTCCGCCTCCGGGGCCTGCTCCACCGACAGGTCCACGCGGACGGTGTCCCCGCCGTGCTGGCGGGCGTTGGTGACGAGCTGCCAGAGCACGTCGTCGAGCACCTCCTGCGGCAGGCTCACCTTCAGGCCCACGGGCGGTGCCGTCACGTGGATGTCCGTGGCGCCTTCGGCGCGGGCGCGGAGGGCGAGCCCCTCCAGCAGCGGGCCCAGCTCCACCCGCGCGGGCGTGGCCGTCATGGAGTCCGCCCGGGCCAGCTCCAGCAGGCGCTGCACCAGGCGGGTGAGCCTGCGGGCATCCGCGTCCACGTTGGCGAGGAACCGCGCGCGTTGCTCGGGGGACATCGCGTCGGCGCTGTCGCGCAGCAACTCCACCGCGCCCTGGATGGAGGCCAGCGGCGTCTTGAACTCGTGCGACACGTTGGCCGCGAAGGAGCGGATGTACTGGTTCCTGTCCCGCAGCGCGGTGGCCATGCCGGCCAGCGACTCGGAGAGCTCGGCCAGCTCCGCCACCACGGGGCGCGCCATGGGCTCGAAGCCCGCGGGGTCGCTCATGGCGATGGCGCGCGTCTGCTTCACCAGCGCGCGCACCGGCCGGCCCACCAGCGCCGCGGCGGCCAGCGACATCAGCGCCACCGCGCCGAGCAACACGAAGCCGGTGGCGGTGAGGTTCCACCGGTCCGCGTACGTCGCCTTGGCGAACGTCATGGGCGTGCGCGTCAGCACCACCGCGCCCCAGACGCGCTCGCCCTCCAGCACGGGCAGCGCCACCGTGACGCGGATGCCGGTGTCGCGGCTGAGCGACGCCAGCGGGGTGTCCTCGGGATCGGCGACGCGGCGGCGCATCACGCTGACGGGCTCGCCGCGCAGGGCCCGCTGGACCTCCGTGCGGTCCGCCAGGGTCGTCCACAGCAGCGCGGGGCTGCTGCTGGCCACCACCACGCCCTCGGTGTCCACCACGCGGATGCCGGCCAGGGTCGCCGCGCGCACCTGTTCGAGCAGCGGCGTCAGTCGCAGTCCGGCCGCATGTGACAGCGGCTCCGCGGGAACGCGTGAGGGCTGGGGCGTGGCGCCCGGCGGCAGGGTCGCATCCGAGGCCCTGAGCGACGGGAGGATGGGGCGCAGGCGCGTGTCGTCGGGGATGGGGAAGGGCCAGGGGGCGGTGCGCTCGCGGCCGTATGCACCCGCTGGCACGGTGGCGCGCAGCCGCTCGCGGAAGACCTCCGCGACCACCGCGCCCTGGGCAATCAGCTCCGACTCCGTCTGGCGAATGAGCTGGTTGTCGTAGACGCGCACGAAGGCGAGCCCCCCGAGCGTGAGCGCGAACCCCGCGACGCCCACCGCGGCGAACACCAGCCACAAGCGCGGACGCGCGCGGCGCTCAGGGGAGGGCGAGCCGATAGCCAAGGCCATGCACCGTCTCGATGACGTCTCCGCCCGCGCCCGCGAACTTCTGCCGCACCCGGCGCACGTGGCTGTCGATGGTCCGGTCGCTGACCACCACGTCGTCGTAGACGCGGTTCATCAGCTCGTCCCGGGTGAAGACCTTGCCGGGGACCCGGAGCAGCGTGGCGAGGAGCTGGAACTCCGTCACCGTGAGCACCACCTCCGTGTCCTGCCACCACGCGCGCCAGCGCTCCGCGTCCATGCGCAGCGGCCCTCGGGCCTGCATCCGCGCCGACGGCGCTTCGACCTCCGGGGCCGGCGCGGGCCGCGCGCGCCGGAGCACCGCCTTCACGCGGGCCACGAGCTCGCGCGGACTGAAGGGCTTGGTGAGGTAGTCATCGCCGCCCAGCTCCAGGCCGAGGATGCGGTCGACCTCGTCGTCCCGCGAGGAGAGGAAGACGATGGGCAGCTCGTGCTTGCGCCGGACCTCGCGGCACACGGCGAGCCCGTCCAGCTCCGGCATCATGATGTCCAGGACGATGAGCGCCGGGAGGGTCCGGTCGACCTGCGTCAGGGCGGCGCGGCCATCCGCGGCCTCATCCACCTGGAAGCCTCCCTGCTCCAGGGCGAAGCGGACAATCTCCCTCAGGTGGGGATCATCGTCGACGACCAGGACTGTGGGACGTTCGGCCACGGCTGCTCGGGAGGGGAGGGTTGCGACGGCTGCCGCACTCTACACCCACCGAAGGCCGGGGGAGACGGCCGGGGCGCAACCCCGGCCGAGAGCAAGACTACCGGCGTGAGCGCCGGCGGGGCCGCGGAATCACAATCGCCGCGGCGAGTAGGAGAACCACTGGAATGAACACGAGCATCGTCTGCGCCGTCACCTTCGCCCCCATCAAGGAAGTGCCGCTACTATGGCGGGCCGGTCTGACGTTCCGCTCGCGGCAATCCTGAAAACAGGGTTTGACGGGACTGTGACAGCGCCCGGCGTCAGAGCAGCTCGCGGGTGATGACCTCGGAGCGCTCCTGGTCGTTCCAGGTGACCTTCCGGGTCTCCCGGCCGTTGAAGTAGATGGCCTCCCGGTCGTTGATGAGCTTCCGGATGGTGATGCGGGCGACGGACTGCTGTTCGTCCACGCCGTGGGTCAGCTCGTACCGGGCGACGTCATGAGGGAACTCGCCCAGGCGGAGGCGCACCTCGCCCAGCATGTCCACGTAGTCCGCCAGCGCCTGCATCTGCCCCAGCGCGCGCCGCATCACCGTGCCCGTGCGCTTGCTGAGCACCCGGTCCCAGAAGAGGTAGCCCGCGCCCAGCGTGGCCGTGCTGGTGAAGAACATGAAGAAGGTGAGCGCTGGATCCAGGTACCGGTTCTGGGTGAGGCCCCGGTGCCTCGAGGCTTCCACCAGGATGTCCTTCATGGCCTCCACGGCCGTGCGGTGGGCCAGCCGCGTCCACTCGCGCGCGTCCCGCTCCGCGCCCAGCAGCAGCCAGCAGAGGCCCAGGTGCAGGGCGATGAACGACAGCCGGGCCTTGTCGCGCTCGGTGCCCATGGCTTCCGTGAAGCAGCTCCGCGCGGACTTCAGCCGCTCCAGTTGTTCATCGCGGGTGGCCTGGGGGGCGCGCACGGCCTCCAGGTGCAGCCGCCCGGCATGGAAGGGGCCTTCCCGCAGCGGCCGGACATCGCGATGCAACCCACGAAGGAGGGTGAGCTGGGTTTCGTGAAGGCCGAGGAGTGTCTCCAGCAGAGAGACCGCGGCGGGAGCCTGAAGCCTGCCGCCCGCGTGCGGTGGAATCGCCAGGACGAGATCATCCCACTTGGCCATGTGCGGACTCCCTGTGGCTGGGCGATACAAGACGTGCGGCAAGCCCCCCACGGATCAGTCTGCCATAACCTCCACGCCATCGAAGAATCTGGACCACGGTTCACGCGAGAGCGGCATTCTTCAATGAGTCTGTTTTTACTCCCCCGGGCCGAGCCGTCGCGCGTGGCTCAGCCCTGGCCCGGTGGAGGCGCCAGGTACATGCGAAAGCGCGTCACCGGCCGGTAGCCCAGGCGGGTGTAGACGGGCTCGCCCGAGCTCGTGGCGTGGAGGACGGTGCGCTCGGTGCCCCAGTCCTGATGGGCCTTCGCCAGCGCATGTCGCATCACGGCCTCGGCGGCACCTTGCCGGCGGTGTCGCGGCTGGGTCGCGACCAGGGCGACGTAGGCGGCGGAATCCACGCGCAGCACCACCGTGCTGGCCGCGGCCTCTTCGTCGCGGCACGCCACGAAGCCCTGACAGTCCGGGGTGTAGAGCGTGTCCTCGTCGAACGCTTCACGGCCGAAGTGGCGGGGGACGTCGTAGGCGTTGGCGTTGATGTCGGCCACGGCCTGCCGGCCCCAGGCATCCGTGACGGGGCGGACGTTGAACGGAGGCTGTGGGCGAAGGGGGGGCGCCAGCCGGTCCGCCACCATGCCGGTGACGTTCATCTCCGACTTGAGCCCGTACCAGGCCAGGATGGAGGGCGCGTTGTCGCGCACGGAGGGGGCCAGCCAGTCGTCGCAGATGACGAAGCTCCAGCCATGTCTACCGGCGGAGAAGTAGCGCGCCGCCGAGGCCGCCGCGGCCGCGAGCGCTTGTTCCGTTTCGACGGGCGCGCGCAGGAAGGCGGAGTTCATCATCGACCAGGCCACGTGGCAGGCGGTGATGTAGACGTCGGGGCGCTCGACCACTTCACCCGACTTGCTGCCCAGGGCGAACAGCCTCCAGGCTCCACGGTACTGCGCGTTGGATTCATCTATCTCGACGCGTGAGGGGGTGGGCATCGTGCCTCCTGGGGTGAGGGGAATCGGCGAGCATACCCGAGCCCGGATGCGGTCAGCGCGCCACTGCCCGGCGGTCGCGGGTGGCGGTGGGCGCGGGGCACGTCTACGTTGAGAGGATGACGCATGCGGTTCCCGAGACGTGGACACTGCCCTGGCGGGGCCTGGGGCTGAGCAGCAACCTGAGCGTGGCGGACGTGCCGCAGCCCTACCGCTTGCTGGACGAGTCACCGGGCCTCTTCGACTACGTGGAGTACAGCGCGCCGCTCTCCTTGGAGGAGTCGAAGGCGCACGCCTCGCTGTTCCCGGAGATGTGGCGCCGGCGCCAGGACGTCCCGGTGCTCTTCCATCCCGTCCACCTCAACCTCTGGGGGCCCGCGCTGGAGCCCGGCCAGGCCTTGCGGGAGTTGGACGCCCACGCGCGCGCCGTGGAGAGCCCCTGGGTGGGCAACGACGTCGGCTGGTGGCACGTGGACGGGCAGCCCTTCCCGGGCTACCTCTACTTCACGCCGCCCTTCAACGAAGCGGGCCTGGAGGCGTGCGTGTCCCACGCGCTCCATGTCCAGCGGCACCTGTCCAGGCCGCTCGCGCTGGAGAACCCCGCGGTGCTCGCGCGGCGCGGGCAGTGGCACGTGCTGGACTTCATGGCGAAGCTGCACGCGCGCACCGGGGCGCCGCTGCTGCTCGACCTGGGGCACCTGCTCAGCCATCAGCTCTCCGCCGGTCTGCCACTGGAGACGGGGCTGGACGGCTTTCCGCTCGACCAGGTCATCGAGCTGCACATCGCCGGAGGCGTGGTGACGCATCGGGGGCCGCGCAGCTTCTACGTGGATGACCACACGCAGCCGGTGCGCGAGGAGCTCTTCGAACTGCTGGCTTCGTTGATTCCGCGCTGCCCGTCACTGCGCGCCGTCACCTTCGAGGGCGACGGCCACCCGCCCGAGGTCGCCCGGATGTCCTTGCGCCGCCTGCGCCAATGGGTGCCCGCGGGAGCGCGTCCGCCGCTGACGTGGCGTGTCCCCCCGGCCGCCGCGGCCGTGCCGCCCCTCATGGAGGACAGCCAGCCCTGGGCCTTGTTCGACGCGGGGTACGCCGCCGCGCCCGCGGCCTCCGTGGAGGACGAAGCGGGCACGCTGGCGGACCAGGACTTCCGTCTGGCCGTGGTCGCGGAGGTCCTGGACCGCGAGTGGCCACTCACCCGGCTGTTGCTCGCGGGCACCCGGGAGGGGCTGGCGGCCTTCACCGGCTCGAAGGAGTACCGGAAGCTCTTCGACTCCGTGGCGCGCACGCCCGGGCAGTCCTTCGCGTCCTGGGCCATGCGGCGCCTGCGCGAGTCACCGGATGAGGGCGCGTCGGCGGCGCTGACGCTGGAGCTGCTGCTGCCGTCGCTATTCACGCGGCGGGCGCCCGCGCCCGCGCCGGGACAGGTGGGGTTGATGGAGGACGTGCGGGCCGGGTCGCTTCCCGTGGACCTGTCCGAGCTGATCCACTCCGCCCGCGCCGTGCGGCGGCATCTCACGGCCCGGGCATGGGCGTGTGGCACGTTGGAGCTGTCCGGCCTGGATTCGCTGAGCCAGGTGGCGCGCCGGCCCGGCCCGGGGCCCTGGTCCTTCGTCGCACGGCGTAGGGCAGGCGGGCCGGAGGTGACGTCGGTGCCCCCGGTCCTGGGGGAGTTCCTGAGAATGCTCGCTGTCCGGCCCATGGCCGAGGCGGAGGTGACGCCTGGGTTGCTGGAGGAGGCGAGGGGGCGTGGGCTGATTCGCAGGGGCTAGCGGGAGAAATGTCCGGGATTGGACCGAACCCTTGCGCTGGCCGTCCCGGTAAGATAGTTCGCGCCGCCATGGCGTCCCCCCTCGTCGTCGGAATCGCGGGCGGCACCGCGTCCGGCAAGACCACCGTTGCCCGCAAGGTCCGCGAGGCATTGACTGATTGCCGCGTGGCCTTCATCGATCAGGATTCGTATTACCGGGACTTGAAGGACCTTCCGCTGGCGGACAGGCGCGAGGTGAACTTCGACCACCCGGATGCCTTCGACAGGGAGCTGCTGGTTCAGCACCTGCGAGCGCTGAAGTCCGGGCAGCCCATCCAGAAGCCCGTCTACGACTTCGTCACCTCGTCGCGTCAGCCGCAGACGAAGAACGTCGACCCCGGCGACATCATCCTCATCGAGGGCATCCTCGTCCTCCACATGAAGGAGGTCCGGGATGAGATGGACGTGAAGATCTACGTCGACGCGGACGACGACCTCCGCATCCTCCGGCGCCTCACCCGCGACATCAAGGACCGCGGCCGCGACTTCGACCACGTGGTGAGCCAGTACCTGCGCCACGTGCGGCCCATGCACATGGGCTTCGTGGAGCCGTCCAAGCACTTCGCGGACATCATCATCCCGCACGGCGGCAACAACGAGATTGCCATCGGCATGCTGGTGGGCGCGCTCCGCGGCAAGCTCTCCGGCGCCGTGAGGCGGGACTAGTCAGCACCGCCGCAGGAAGTCGCTCAGCGGGCCATGGAGCCGCTCCGCGTCCTGGAGCAGCGCCGCATGGTCCCCGGGCCCCGGCAGCTCGAGGAAGCGGGCGCTCACGCCCGCGGCGCTCAGCAGGTGGTAGGTGTCACGCACCCGGTTCACCGGGGCCATGGCATCCGACGTCCCCGTCACCAGCAGCACCCGCGCGCGGATACGCGAGAAGCCGTCCGACACGTCGCTGCCCGCGTACGCCGAGCACAGCGACGCCCAGGACACCGCGTCGAAGGCGTCCGCGAAGGCGTCCGCTTCCGCCTCCAGCGCGGCGCGGGCCGCTTCGGGGGCCGGGTACGCGGAGGCCAGGAACTCACGTCCGCAGAGCAGCTTCTGGAAGTCCAGGCGCAGCTTGCGCATCGTCTTGCGCGGCGGCGCATCCAGCGCGTAGAGGCCGTCCCGGTAGTCGGGGTCCGCGCGCAGCACCTGCCAGGACAGGCCCAGCTTCTCGCGCACGCCTTCGGGCAGCGCGCGCGCCGCGCCGATGGCCACCACGCCCTCGGCCAGGTCCGGGAACAGCGACGCCAGCCGCAGCGCCACGTGGGCGCCCAGGCCCACCCCCACCAGCGCGCGCACCTGCGTCAGCCGCCGCGCGCGCAGCGTGGCCGACACGGCGCGCGCCATGTCCTGCACGGTGAGCGGCGGCAGTTCGAGCCCCCAGCGCTCACCCGACGCGGGATTCACCGTCGCGGACGACGTGCTGCCGAAAGGGCTGCCGAGCAACCCGGGCGAGAAGACGGGGGTGACGGCGGGGTCCAACGCGAGGTTCGTCCCCACCAGGGCGCGCCCCCAGCCGGAGGGCTGGTACGCCGAGTCCTCCGGCGGGCCCAACGCGAGGTGAGAGTGCGCCAGGTCGTGCAGCAACACCACCGCTTTGCCGTCGGATGGTTCTCCGTAGGCCGCCCAAGCCACCTGGGGATTGCCCAGCAGCTCTCCTTCCTCCAAGGGAAGGGGCGTGGTGAACAGGTGGGTCCCGGTGGCCTGGATCACGTTGGGGATTTTTCATATCACTGCCAGGACAAAGGCACAGGAGACTGCCGCGTGAAGCGCTACTTCGGAGTCATCGTCATCGTCGCGGGTGTGCTGCTGGCCGCCGTCATGAGCTATCGCAGCGCGAGCAGTCGCGCGCTGGAGGCCCAGCGGAATGCGGATCAGCAACGGATTCACGCGGAGTACCTCGAACGGGTGGGCTGGATGCGCGCCAACCCGGACGAGGCCAGCTACCGCGATGAGTTGAAGCCCTTCTTCAAGAACTACTTCGAGCAGGTGGACGCGCACCTGACGCGCTTCAAGGGGAACACGAAGTTCGACGACTACCTGCTGGAGCTGGAGGCGCGCGAGGAGCGTGGCGCGAAGGATGACCGCGCCAACGACCGCAAGGCCTTCTACGAGTACACGCGCAAGACGTTCGACAGCCTGCGCGAGGGCCGCTACCGCCCGGTGTGGACGGCCACGGACAAGGGCATGCGCCTGGACATCATCTCCTCCGACGTGGTGATGGTGCTGGGCAAGCCGCAGATCCGCCTGCAGTTGGCGGTGTGGGGCGCGCAGCGCGTGCTCAAGGACGACGGCAAGGTGCTGAAGATGATGACCAGCGCCACGTTCGACACGGTGTGGAAGCTCACCGATGCGAAGGGGAAGCTGCTGGGCGAGATGCGCGGCGCCGACCCGTCCATGAAGATTGACCACCCGGAGCGCTTCGTCCCGTCGTTCCCCCCGCAGATGGTGCTGGGGCACTACGATTTGGACCTGCTGCCGAACGAGGTGGCGAAGGTGGAGATGACCATCAACCTCTCCTCCAGCGCGGCTTCGGGTGGCACCGCGACGTCCAGCTACGTGTGGAAGCTGGACGTGCCGTCTGACTGGAAGCTCGGCGCCGGCGAGTCGTGGGAGGGCGCCACCCAGGAAGAGCGCCCCGAGGAGGAGATCGACCCGTCGAAGGCCGCGGCGAACTAGGCCTTCGCGGGGGGTTACTCCACCACCGTGAAGTGAGAGCCGAGCCGGTACGCGGACAGCGTGCCGGCGTCGTCCAGGAAGTAGAGGTTGAGGCGCACGTCGGCCTGGAGCGCGACGAGCCCCACGCCGGCCTGGACCTCCGCGAGCACCTGCCCGCCGCGGGGGTCCACCGCGCGGACGCGCTCCCCTGGCACCAGCGTGACGTCGCGCGCGGTATGGGCGGGGAGCGCGCTGATGAGGGGCTCGCCCGCGGCGCCCACGCGCCAATCCACCGTGCCGGAGGCGGCCACCCGCGTGGCGGCGCCCGAGGCGCTCGTGACCACCACCGCGCGGGGGAGGGCGGCCAGCGCATAGGGGCCAGGCCCCAGGTTCAGCGGGCGCTCCCAGAGGCGCCGGCCCTTCGCGTCCAGGCAGAGCAGCATGCCTTCGCGCTCGCGCTCGCCGGCGATGAACACCCGTGAGCCCACGGGCAGGGGCGCGGACAGGTGGGACAGGTTCGGCTCGTACGTCCACACGGATTCGCCGGTGTGCGCGTCCGCGAGCAACACGGCCCAGTGCGAGCCGCGGCCCAGCATGGCCAGGAAGCGCCGGCCCCAGGCCACCGGGGGCCCGTGGAATGGCATGGGCGCGCGCATGCGGTAGCGGACCTGGCCGTCCTCCAGGTCGAGCCCATAGAGGTAGCCCGAGTCCGTGCCCACCAGCGCACGGTGTCCCTGGGTGGCCAGCCAGCTGCGCTGGGTGCGCGGCGGCGCCAGGCGCCAGACCTCGCGGCCCGTGGCCTCCGCGAAGGCCGCGACGGTGCGGTCCTCGGACAGGGTGAGCAGCAGGCCGTCCTTGCGCAGCAGCAGCGGGCCCAGGGGGATTCCGTCGTGGTCATGCAGCCAGCGCGCGCCGCCGCCCCGGCCCGTGAAGCCGTAGACGCGCGCGATGTCCGCCGCCACCGCGTGGCCATCCGCCGACGCGGCCACGCCCAGCGCCGCGGCGCGCTTCCACAGCAGCGCTCCGTCCTTTCGGGAGAACGCGGAGGCCAGCTGCGGCGCGCAGTACACCGGCCCGTGCCGGCCGAGCAGCAGCCGCGACTCCTCCGCGTCCGGCAGGCCGCGCTTCTCCCACAGCTTCTCGAAGCGCAGCCGGCGCAAGCGGCCGGGGACCTTCAGCGGGCGGGAGGTGCCCTGGCCCGTGGCCCGGGCCTTCTTCTCGCGGGCCGCACCCTGGGCCTCGGGGGGCTGCACGGGGCCGCGCAGGTGTGAGAGGCCCTCGCGGCAGCGCTCCGCCAGCTCCATCCGGTACGGGTTGGCCACCAGCGCGCGGTCCGCTTCCGCGAAGGCCGCGGCCAGGGACTCGCCCAGGTGGAGGAGGGCGGCGGCGAGCACGTTGCCCGCGAGCGGGAAGGGCGTCCCGGTGCGCCCCGCCTTCGCCTGGCCCGTCTTCAGGTCGACCAGCAGCGAAGGCTTCGCGCCCGCGGGGGCCAGCTCGAAGCGGTTTTCGCCCAGCTCCACCGCGCGCGCCAGCTCCACCGCCTGTCGCGACAGCTCCAGCGCTGTCAGGAACGGCGGGCCGGGGACGCGCCAGGCCTCGGGCTTTCCGGGCAGCGACAGCCAGACCTCGCCCGACGCCAGCAGGGGCGCCAGCAGTCCGCCCGTCCCCCGCGCGGCGCCACGGCCCGTGGGGACGCCGGCGTCCCGGAGCTCGAAGCCGAAGCCTGGAATTTCCGTGGGCTCCACGCGCCGGGTGGCGGGCCGGGCCGGCGCCTCGTCGGGAGGACGGGCGGGGCGGTTCAGGCCTCGCAGCGGCTCCTTGAGGGCCTGCCCCACGGTGGTGGCGAGCGCCTTGGGCCCGGCCCGGGTGACGTCGGCGAGGAACCGCTCGCCGGCCTCACGGACCGCCCCCACCAGCTCCTCCAGCTCCACCCGGACGGGCGGGCGCATCAGCCGGGCAGGGCGGGAGAGGTTGGCCACGAGCAGCTCCACCTCCGGCCCCATGCGGCGGAGCACCAGCTCCAGGTGGGCCTCGGGCAGGGAGACCTGGGCCAGTTTCTGCCGCCCACCCGCGAGCGCCGCAACTGAGCGCACCAGGGAAGGGACGACTTCTGCTAGAGACTCCTCCACGGCCCCGGACAGAAGGTCCACCCCGTCCAATTCCAGTGCGATGGAATCGAGCGGGGAAGCTGCGGGTTCGCGTTTCCAGCGCTGTCCGATGCGTATGCGGGTCATCTTGCGTTCGTTGACAAGCCAGTTTAGCGATGGCTAGCATCCGCCGCCTATACGGACCTACATTTTTGTAACCGTTCGGAATTCCTGGGGAATACTCGATGACATTCTACGAGGCCGCGCTCCGCATCCTGGAGAGCGAAGGTCGTCCCCTCCACTTCCTTGAAATTACCGAGAAGTCCATCCAGCAGAGCCTGCTTTCCCACGTGGGCAAGACGCCTGAGGTGACGATGCTGTCGCGCCTCGCAGCCATGGCGCGCCGCACGCGGGATCGCAAGGTGCTTGTGACGGCGAAGGACACCTTCGCGCTGGTCGACTGGTCGATTCCCGAGGACGTCGAGGCACTGGCTCAAACCGGCGTGGTGGAGCCGCACCCTGAAGAAGACCTGCCGCCGCTGCGTCCGGCGGAGCGTCACCCGGAGCCGCGCACGGACAACGTGCGGGTCGCGGGCCGTGGCAGTGACCGCAAGCGTCGCCGCGACGAGGACGAGGAGCGTGGCGGTCGCCGCAAGCGCTTCCCGCCGCTGCCCGAGGTGGTGTTCGAGATTCTCAGCGAGTCGGACATCGGGCTGCGCACCGAGCAGATCATCGAACGTGCCCGGGCCAAGGAGTTGTGCGCCGAGGACACCACGGTGGAGGCGGTGCTCACCGCGCTGCTGGAGGACAACCAGCGTCGCATCGACGCGGGCCGCCGGCCGCAGTACGCCTTCAGCAAGGACTCTGGAGAGGTGTCGCTGGAGCGCGCAGGCGCCCCGAGCGAGGCCCCGCCGCTGGAGCTCCAGGCCGCGTTCGCGCAGGCGCTGGGCATCCCGCTGGAGGCTGGCCGTCCGTTGCTGGGCAAGCCGGCTGCCGCGAGCGAGGCCCCGGCGGATGCCGCGCTGGTGTCCACGCTGCGCGCCGCGCTCAAGGACGCGCGCCGCTCCGTGGCGCGTGGGCTGCGCAAGCGCCTGGGCGAGCTGGACGTCGGCACGTTCGAGAAGTCCGTCGTGAAGATGATGCACGGTCTGGGCTTCCGCGAGCTGAAGGTGGCCAAGCGGTCCAAGGAAGGGCCCTTGCTCACGGCACGCAAGCGCGAGGGCAGCGTGGAGCTGCGCTACGCGGTCCGCATGCTGAAGGGCACGCCCGGCATCGACCGCAAGTCGGTGCAGGAGCTGCGGCGTGACCTGGGCCACTACTCGGCGCAGGTGGGTCTGTTGGTGAGCGCGGGTGACGTGCGCGGCGATGCGCGCACCGAGGCGCAGGCCAATGGTTCACTGGTGATGCTCTGGTGCGGTGACGCGCTGGGCGAGAAGTTCCTGGAAGCGGAGACGGCCGTCTCCGTCACGCAGGTCGCGCTGTACGAGGTCGACGAGACGTTCTTCGAGGCCGCGAAGCTGGATGCCGAGGAGGCCCAGAAGCGCCGCGAGGAGCGTCAGCGCGAGAAGCAGGCCCGGGAGGGCGGCGAGGAGCCCACCGAGGCCGCTGCCGCGCCGGAGCGCGAGCGCCCGCGTGAGAAGCGCCGCCGTGAGCGTGAGAAGCGCGAGGCCCGTGAGGCTCGTGAGGCCGAGGCCACCGCGGAAGCTTCCACCGAGGAGCCTTCGGCTGCTCCCGCCGGGGATGTGCGTGAAGCCGCTCCCGTGCCGGCCGCGCCGGTCCTGCAGGGCCGCGAGGACGATGAGGAGGACGACGACGAGGACGGGGAGGATGACGACCTCGAGGCCGCCAGCGCTTTCGTGGGTGGTGCGCGTCCCGATGGGGCTGCCGCGGACGCCGGTGCCGAAGGGGCACAGGGTGACCGCAAGCGCCGCCGCCGTCGTCGCCGGGGCCGTCGCGGCCGTGGCAGCCGCGCGGGTGAGGCCGGTGCCGCCGGCGCTTCCGGTGAGGCCGGTGCTGCTGGCGAAGCGGGTGAGGCGGGTGCCTCGGTTGCTGGTGCCGCTGGTGAGGCCGGAGCCTCGGCTGCTGGTGCCGCTGGTGAGGCCGGTGCCTCGGCTTCGGGTGCCGCTGGCGAGGCCGGTGCCTCGGCTTCGGGTGCCGCTGGCGAGGCTGGTGCCGCTGGCGAGGCTGGTGCCGCTGGCGAGGCCGGTGCCTCGGCTTCGGGTGCCGCTGGCGAGGCCGGAGCCTCGGCTACGGGTGCCACTGGCGAGGCCGGTGCCTCGGCTACGGATGCCGCGGGTGCATCCACCGCAGGTACTGTTGGTGCCACGGGTGATGCGGGTGTCTCCTTCGTGGGGGCTGGTGGTGCAGCCGGTGAGGCGGGTGTCTCCTTCGCGGGTGCTGGTGGTAACGCTGGCGAGGCGGGTGTCTCGGCTGCGGGTGCCGTCGATGCCACGGGTGAGGCAGGTGTCTCTACCTCGGGTGCTGGTGTCGTCGGCGAGGCGGGTGCCTCCGCTCCGGACGCTGCGGGTGCCGCTGGCGAGGCCGGTGCCTCGGCTGCGGGCACTGGTGGAGATACGGGCGTCGCTGGCGTGACGACTGCTGTCGGTGCCATTGGCAACGCCGGTGTGTCGACTGCCGGGAGCGGTGCTTGGGGTGCCACGGGGGGCGCGTCTCCTGAGGTCAGCAGTGCTGGCGAGGCACCTTCCGTCTCCAAGGCGAGCGCTGACAGTGGCGCGGGCTCGGCTGCTGTCACTGGTGCGGTGTCGAGCGAAGCGCTTGCCTCGGCGGACAGTGGCGTCACTTCCGCGCCGGTCTCCGGCGATGTGGACTCCGCGTCCGTGGGCGTCGCCACACAGGCGGATGCGTCCGGGACTGCTCCTTCCGAGGGGACGTCATCGGCTGCTCCGGCGGAAGGGCTGACGCAGGCGGGCGTGCTGGACGGCTCGGCGGGCGAAGTGGCCCCTGGTGCCGCGACGGCGGCGTCTTCCGGATCCGATGATGGCGCACAGGCCAGCGAGCCTGCTTCCTCTCCCACCGAGGGTGATCCGTCCGCTGACGCGTTCGTGCCCCCCAAGGGACCGGCCGGGGAGCGCGATAGCTGACGCGGCACGCCAGGGGGTGAGGGATTGGTCGGCGCCACCGCTCTCCAGGTGTTAGCCTGGGGAGCGATGAAGCCGGTCCTGTTGCTCGCCTCCTGCGTCGTCCTGGTGCTCGGTGCCTGCCGATGGCGGGCGCCGCGCTACCCGGTGGCGCCGGTGGAGCTCTCCGGAGCCACCCTGCGGGACAACGCCCTGCTGGGACTTGCTCCCGAGGGCGTGGCCACGCTCTTCACCGCCGCCCTGAAAGACTCCGGCCGTTTCGAGCAGAATGGCGCGGAGGCGCCTCGCGAGGAGCGGCCCTGGCGCCTGACGCTGGACGTGCCCTTCACCCGCGAAGTGCTGAAGGACGGTGACCCGCGCAGCTTCGCCGAGGTGGGCGCCAACCTGGTCCTGGAGCGCTTCGGTGGGCGTCTGCCTCAGCGCTACGAGCTGGTCGGGCTGGGTGAGGCGCCCGTCGAGGAGGACTCGCCCGCGGGACGGCAGGAGGCCATGCGCACGGCACTGGCCAACGTGCTGCGCCAGGTGACCGAGTCCACCGTCATGCAGTTGACGGCGCTGGACCGCACCGATGAGGAACTGGTGCAGGACCTCAAGGCCACGGACTCGCGAGTGCGGGAGTTCAGCCTCCGCACGCTGGCGGAGCGGCAGCACCCGGCCGCCGCGCCGCTGCTCATCGACCGGCTCAAGGAAGCGACCGACGCCGAGACGGTGCGCAGGACGATGGGCTCGCTCGTGGAGATGAAGGCTCGGGTCGCGGTGCCCGTGCTCATCGACCTGGCGCGTGGCCGTGACCTGGGCTTCGTGCAGGAGATTGTCTTCGCGGTGGGCGAAATCGGCGGCCCGGAGGCGGAGGCCTACCTCTACACGATGGCGCAGGGGCACGATGCGCCCACCGTCCAGGCCGCCGCGCAACAGGCGCTGGACACGCTCTACGCATCACGTAAGCACTCATCTGCGGAGGCGCGTGGCCCCAGCCGCGCGGACTGACATCGACATGAAGCGTTCATTCGGCATGGGCGGGGCCGCGGTGCTGGCGGCCCTGGTGCTGGGCACGGGCTGTTCCAAGAACGTCGACGCGGCGGCGGGCGCGAGCGCCAGCACCGACGACGTGTCCGTGTACTACCCGCTCGCGGTGGGCAACAGCTGGACCTACCGAATCAACGGCCGCGACGACAAACGCGTCACCGTGGAGATTCTCAAGGAAGAGGCCGGCGTCTTCCACGACAGCCAGGGCGGTCAGCTCTCCCTGGACGGCTACGGCTTGAGAGATCCCAAGCGCTACCTGCTGCGCGGTCCGGTGCGGACCGGGCACTCGTGGACGAACGTGGTGTCCGTGTCCTCCACGGAGCGCTACCACATCGTCCAGGCGGGGGACCCCTGTGAGACGCCCGCGGGCACCTTCCCGAACTGTGTCCAGGTGGAGGGCCGCAACCGGGTGGACGCCAAGGCCACGCTGGTGAACACGATGACGTTCGCGCCCGGCGTCGGCATGGTCCGCATCGAAATGGCCGTGGAGACCAACGGCCAGTTGATGCCGCAGACCTCCCTGGAGCTGACGGCCTGGCAGCTCCGGGACGGCGCGGCGCCGCCTGCGGGCTGATACGGTGGAGAATCACCACGAGGTGCCGCTGTGGCCGCCAATGCGAACGAGCAGTCCCAGGAAGCGCTCATCCTGAGCTTCCTGTCGGAGAGCGGGAGCGACTACACCTCAGGTGAGGCGCTCTCCAACAAGCTGGGGCTGTCGCGCACGGCGGTGTGGAAGCACGTGGAGGCCCTGCGCGCGAAGGGCTACCGCATCGAGGCGGTGTCCGCGCGAGGCTACCGGCTGGTGGCGGTTCCGGACCGGCTCACCTCGCTCGAGGTGGGCCCGTTGCTGGACACCCACGACCTGGGCCGCACCATCCACCACCACGAAGCGCTGCCTTCCACCAACGAGAAGGCCTTCCGGCTGGCCCAGGACGGCGCCGAGCACGGTGAGGTGGTGGTGGCCGAGCAGCAGACCGCGGGCAAGGGGCGCCGGGGCCGCACCTGGGTGTCGCCGCCCGGCCTCAACCTCTACTTCTCCGCCGTCCTCCGTCCGGACCTGCCTCCCCAGCGCGCGCCAGAGCTGACGCTGGTGGCGGCCGTGGCGCTGGCGGAGTCGCTGCGCGACGCGGGCGTGGAGGCCGCCATCAAGTGGCCCAACGACGTCCACATCGACGGCCTCAAGGTCGCGGGAATCCTCACCGAGCTGTCCGCCGAGCCCGAGCGCGTGCACTTCGTCATCGTGGGCGTGGGGGTCAATCTCAACTCCCAGGCCGAGCACTTCCCGGAGGCGCTGCGGGCCACCGCCACGTCGTTGTCGCTGGCCCTGGGGCAGCCGGTGCACCGGGCCCGCTTCGCCGCGGCCCTCTGGACGCGGCTGGAGGCGTGGCTGGACCTCTACCTGGACACGGGCTTCGACGCGGTGCGTGCCCGCTGGAAGGCGCTGTCCTCCACGCTGGGGCAGGACGTGCTGGTGCGCACCGACCGTCAGGAGCTGCGGGGGCGGGCCGAGGACATCGACCCATCCGGGGCCCTGCTGGTCCGGACGGCGGAGGGCTCGCTCGAGCGCGTGTTGGCGGGCGACGTGGAGCAGCTTCGCCCACGGCGGTAGAGTGCGCGGTGTGATGCTCCTGGCCATCGACGTCGGCAACACCACCACCGCGCTCGGCGTATTCGAAGGCCGGCGCCTGCTCGACCACTGGCGCGTGGAGACCAGCACGCGCCGCACCTCGGATGAGTACGGCATCCTCGTCCGTCAGCTCTTCACCCACCGCGGCATCGACCCGGCGAAGGTGACCGCCGTCGCCGTCTCCAGCGTGGTGCCGCCGCTCCAGTCCAACCTGGAGAAGATGAGCGAGCGGTACTTCCGCGTCCGCCCCATGTTCGTCGGGCCCGGCGTGAAGACGGGCATGCCCATCCTCTACGACAACCCCCGGGAGGTGGGCGCGGACCGCATCGTCAACGCGGTGTCCGCCTACGAGAAGCACCACGCCGGCGTGGTGGTGGTGGACTTCGGCACCGCGACGACGTTCGACGCGGTGTCGCCGAAGGGGGAGTACCTGGGGGGCTGCATCTGCCCCGGCATCAACATCTCCATGGAGGCGCTGTTCCAGAACGCCTCCAAGCTCCCGCGCGTGGAGTTCGCGCGGCCGCCGCATGTCATCGGGCGCAACACCGTGCACTCCATGCAGGCCGGGCTCGTCTACGGCTACGTGGGCATGGTGGACGGCATCTGCGCCCGCATGCAGGCCGAACTGGGTTTTCCGGTGAAGGTCGTCGCCACCGGAGGGCTCGCGTCGCTGGTGGCCAGCGAGTCGAAGGTCATCCACCAGGTGGATGAGCTCCTCACGCTCGAGGGCCTGCGCATCATCTACGGAAGGAATCACGCGTCATGACCCCTGCCGCTCCCAACGCCGTCCCGACGCCGCCCCCGGGCTGCCCCTTCGATGCGGAGTTCCTGCCGCCCAACCTGCGCAAGCACGTGGACCCCGCGGCGCCGGTGCCGCTGCGGATGATGGCGGCGAAGTCGCTCGTCCCGCTCAGCCCGTCCGACATGGTGGGCGCGCTCTACATGCTCACGTTCGATCCGGACCCGGGCGTGCGCGAGACGGCGGCGAAGACGGCCGCGGGGCTGCCGGACAGGATTCTGGGCTCCGCGCTGCGTGACGAAGAGGTGCAGCCGCAGGCGCTCGGGTACCTCCTGGGGCTCGTGAAGGGCAACGCGGCCTACGCGGAGATGCTGGTCCTCAACGCCAGCACGCCGGATGCCGCGGTGGCGGACGTGGCGAAGGACTGCGACCCGAAGCTGGCGGAGATCATCGGACAGAATCAGCTCCGTCTGCTGCGCCACGAGGACATCCTCCGCAACCTCTGCGCCAACGCGAGCGCGCCGGTGTCGCTCATCGACAGCGTCTGCGACTTCGCGGTGCGCAGCGGGCTGACGCTGATGGACGTGCCGCAGATGAAGGCCGCGCGGGTGCGCGTCTTCGGCCCCGAGGCCGCGGAGGCGCCGCCGCCGCAGGGCCCCACCGCGGAGGAGGTGCTTCAAGAGTTCCAGGAGGCCGCGGACGAAGCCGCCGCGCCCATGGAGGAGGGCAAGCGCCTCACGCTGGCCCAGCGCATCATGCGCATGTCCATCGCGGAGAAGATCAAGCTGGCCACGCTGGGTAACAAGGAAGCCCGCACCGCGCTCATCCGGGAGACGAACAAGCTGGTGGCGGTGGCCGTCATCCGCAGCCCGCGCATCACCGACGGTGAGGTGCTCTCCTGCGCCGCCAACCGCGCGATGATGGATGACGTGCTGCGCGTCATCTACAGCAACCGCGAGTGGACGAAGAACCACAAGGTGAAGATGGCGCTGGTGAAGAACCCCAAGGTCCCGCTCACCGTCACCATGAAGTTCCTCAACGCGTTCCGCGACGCCGAGTTGAAGGACCTCAGCCGCGACAAGAACGTGCCCGCGGCCGTGCAGGGCTTCGCGAAGAAGCTGCACGAGAAGAAGACGGCCCCGAAGAAGCAGGGGTAGGGGCGGGCGGTGCCCCGGGCGCGGGTGGCTCGGGGAGCGCGGCCCGTGCGACTCAGGCCGCCGCTTCGCTGGCGTCGTCCGCCACCGAGGAGGCGGGCTCTTCCAGGAGCTGCTGGGCGATGACGAGCGCCTTCTTCGTCTTCTCGCGCAGCTTCTCCTCGCTCTTGATGCGCGCGTAGAGGCGCGTCACGCGCTCCTCGCCGCGGGCCGTGGCGGCCTCCAGCTCGGAGATGCGGCCGCGCAGCTCCTCGGCCTCCGCGCTGGCGCGGCTGCCCTGCTCGGACAGCTCCACCTGGGCCTGGCCCAACTGGACGCGCAGGTCCTCGGCCTCCTGCTGCGCGGCCTGGACGTCCGCCTCCAGCTGTCCCGCGCGAGCGCGCAGCTCCTCCAGCTCCGCGGCGTAGGCATGCGCCTGGGCCTGGTGCTGGTCCAGCTCCGTCTGCAGCGCGGTGAGCTGCGCGGACGCGCTCCGGGCCTCGTCCTTGGCGGCGGCAAGCTGCTGGTCCACGCGCTTGCGGTCCGTGGCGAGCGACTCCGCCCGGGCGCTCAGCGTCTTGAGCTGGGCGTCGCGCTGGGCGAGCTCGGACTCGGCGGTGCTGGCCTTCTGCTCCAGCTCCAGGCTCTGGTCCTTGAGCTCGATGATCTCCTGGTCCTTCTGATTCAGCTCCGTCTTGAGGCGGAGGATCTCCTTGTCCTTCTTGTTGGCCGCGTCGCGGAGGGCGAAGGTGTCCTTGTCGTTCTTCCCCGAGGACGCCCGGGCCGTCTCCAGCTCCGTGGCGTGGCTCTCCAGCTGCGCCTCCAGGTCACGCACGCGCTCCTCGGCGTGGGACGCCGCGCCGCGCGAGTCGTCGAGCTCGGCCTGGAGCTCGGCCACCCTCGTGCGCAGGCTGCGCAGCTCCGCGACGTCGGCGGCCGGCGCCATCGCGACGGGCGGCGGGGCGGGGCGGGGGGCCGCGCTGGGCCGGGATACTGGGGGCGGCGCGACGGCGCGGGGCGACTCGGGAGGAGGCGGGGCCACGGGAGCGGGGGCGATGAAGCCAATCACCGTCTTCTCGTCGGAGTCATCCAGCCCTTCCAGCGGATCATCCAGGTCGGTGCCCAGCGAGTCGAGCGTGGAGAAGTCCTCCTCCACGCCTTCCACCACCGCCTCGGGCGGCGCGACGACGACTTCCTCCTCGAAGGACGGCGTCTCCTCGGGCGCGGACAGGTCGCCGAAGGCGGCGTCCAGGTCCAGCTCCTCGCCCGTGACGGGAGGCTCCTCCGCGGTCTCCACGGAGATCTCCTCGCCGAAGTCCGCCGTCATCGGCTCGTCGCCGAGCGCGTCCAGCGTGAGGCTCTCATCGACGAGGTCCTCGGAGGCGGGCAGCTCGGGGAAGCCGATCAGCGCACCCGCGCGCTCCACCAGTTGAGCCGCGTCCACCGGCTTGGCGACGTACTCGTCGGCGTGGGCCCTCAGCTTGCGGTGCGGCGCGAAGCCGTCCGGGTTGCCGATGATGACGATGGGGACGTTCTTGAGGTCATCGTCCTTCTTCAGCTTGCCGCAGATGAGGTAGCCGTTCTGCCCTGCGGACAGGTCCACCGCGAGCACCACGAGGTCCGGCCGGTCCCTGCGGATCTGCTCCACGCTGCCCTTGCCGTCGGTCGTCTCTTCGACCGTGAAGCCCCGGCCTTCCAGGGCCGAACGCAGGGAGGCGGAGAGCGCGGTGTCGCTTTCGACGATCAGGATTTTCTTCGACATGGAGGGACGGCCCGTCCTGGTGTGCGGCGCGCGCAAACGCCCTACCGGCCGCGACGCGCAAGGAAAAGATGTGCGTCGAGGCTATCGGCCATGCGCGGGAGCGTCAATGTTCGGACCGGGCGGAATTCCGGCCGCCCGGGGAGCGGACAGGCGGCGTCACATCAGCGCACCCGCGCGCTCCACCAGTTGAGCCGCGTCCACCGGCTTGGCGACGTACTCGTCGGCGCGGGTCTTCAGCTTGCGGTGCTGCGCGAAGCCGTCCGGGTTGCCGATGATGACGATGGGGACGTTCTTGAGGTCATCGTCCTTCTTCAGCCTGCCGCAGATGAGGTAGCCGTTCTGTCCTTCGGACAGGTCCACCGCGAGCACCACGAGGTCCGGCCGGTCCCTGCGGATCTGCTCCACGCTGCCCTTGCCGTCGGTCGTCTCTTCGACCGTGAAGCCCCGGCCTTCCAGGGCCGAACGCAGGGAGGCGGAGAGCGCGGTGTCGCTTTCGACGATCAGGATTCTCTTCGACATGGAGGGACGGCCCGTCCTGGTGTGCGACGCGCACAAACGCCCTACCGGCTTTGACGCGCAAGGAGAAGATGCGCGTCGAGGCTATCGGCCATGCGCGGGAGCCGTCAATGCTTGGACCAGGCGGAGTTCCGCCCGCCCCGGAGGGGGAGCGCCGTCACGCAGCCGACGTTTCCGTCACTGGGGGTACGTCGGGTACGTCACCGGCTCGAAGGAGATGGGGGGCCGGGAGTACGGCGAGCGCGGCGTGGGCGGGAGCGAATACAGCGGCTCGTCGGCCTCCGGCGCGGACTGTCGCGCGAGCTTCTCTCCGCTGTCGCGCTCGGCGAGCATCCGGCGGATGTCGCTTTCGTCCATGTCCGTCACCATCTCGTAGACGATTTCATCGTCGCGCCAGGTGACGACATTGAAGCCCTGCGCGGAGTCCACTTCCACCGCTTGCAGGGCCTGGAACTTCGGGATGGCAGCTTCGTCGTGCCCAGGGAGCACGAAGACGCCCAACCGGCGGCTCGGCTCACCTTCATTGTCCGGAAGCGTCTCGTAGCTGATGTACGCGACTTCGCGGCCATTGAGGATGGAGATGCGCCCGCCCAGCGGCTTCGCCTTGGGGAGCTGCGGGACGGTGATGCGCGGATCCACCTTGTCCTTGAACCACTCCTCCACCTGCTCCGGCGCGTTGGAGGCAATCTCGAAGGGGAGCGCCTTGCTCTTGCTGTGGCGCTGCACCGCCTCCGTCCTGGCCGCGCTCAGGCGCTGCTCGGCGTGGAACGCGGCCCAGCCGCCACCCACCGTCACCACCACCAGCGCCATGGCCCCGGCGCGCAGCCAGACGCCGAACTGGACGCGGCGCTGCTCCTGCTTGAGGCCCACCTGGATGCCGGCCCGAAGCGAGGCGGGGGCCCGCATGCCCGAAACGGAGTGGCGCGCGGCTCGCCGCAGCGCCTGCTGCATCTGCTTCTCTTCCTCCGCGCGGCGCCCGCAGGCAGCGCACCCGGAGAGGTGGGTTTCGAGGTCCACTCGTTCCTCGGGCTGGAATTCGCCGTCGAGGTACGGATAGAGCAGCCGTTCGAGGTCCTGGCAGTTCATGGGGCGCGCTAGGAACGGCTTTCTAGCCTGTCTTCTTCCTGTGGCGATACTCTTCCAGGTCCGCGGGTGCGTTCACCGGCTCTCCGTCGTGCCGGAACACGCCCTGGCCCTCGGCGTACTCACGCAGGTTCTTCTGCAGGAGCTTGCGTCCGCGGAACAGGCGGCTCATCACCGTGCCGACGGGGCACTCGAGAATCTCCGCGATCTCCTTGTAGGAGAACTCCTGCAGGTCCGCGAGGATGACCACCAGCCGGAAGTCGATGGGCAGCGAGTCGATGGCTCGCAGCACGTCGTCCGACAGGAGCCGGTCGAAGAAGTACTGCTCCGGGTTGGCCGCGAAGTCCGTCGCGTCCCGGCTCACGAAGCGCTCGTGGACGGCCTCGCGCTCCACGCCTTCGACCACCGTGCGCTCCTTCACCTTCCGCCGGTAGCGGTTGATGAAGGTGTTGGTGAGAATCTTGAAGAGCCAGGCCTTGATGTTCGTCCCGCGCTCGAACTTGTCGAAGAAGCGGTACGCCCGCATGCAGGTGTCCTGCACCAGGTCCTCGGCGTCGCGCTCGTTCTTCGTCAGGCGCAGGGCCGCCGAATAGAGCGGATCCAGGTGGGCGAGCGCCAGCTCTTCGAATTCCTGCTTCGTCCGGTTGGGTTGCCTGAAGTCCAACATGTCCCGCCTTCCAAGGGCCCGAAACAAAAGGGGAATGAGTTGTCGCTTACCCGCCAAATGTATGCACGGGAACAACCAGGGCAACAACGGCATCCCACGACACCCGCCCGGACGCCCGCTTCGGGAATACACGACGCCGGCCGGGGAAACTTATTCCCCAGCAGAGATAACGGACGGGGAGGCCGGATGTCGTCATCCGAACCTCCCCGCCAGGAACCACGTCGTTTGCCTGCTTGTCGGGCTTACTTGCCAGCGAGCGCGTCGGTGATGGGCATGTAGGGGTAGCCCATGTCCTTCGCGACGGCCTCGTAGGTGACGTGGCCGTTGTAGGTGTTCAGCGCACGCGCGAGGGCGCGGTCGGACTTGACGGCCTCCACCAGGCCCAGGTCGGCGATCCTGCGCGAGTAGGGGCGGGTGACGTTGGTGAGAGCGTAGGTGGACGTCTGCGGCACGGCGCCGGGCATGTTGGCGACGCAGTAGTGGACGACGCCGTGGACCTCGAAGGTGGGGTTGTCGTGGGTGGTGGGCTTGCACGTCTCGATGCAGCCGCCCTGGTCCACCGCCACGTCGACCACCACGGCGCCCGGGGTCATCTCCGCGATGAGGGCCTCGGAGACGAGCTTCGGGGCCTTGCCGCCGGGGATGAGCACCGCGCCCACGACGAGGTCCGCCTCGCGCACGGAGCGGGCGATGCTCTCCGAGTCGGAGGCCAGCACGCCGACGCGGCCGAGGAACACGTCATCCAGGTAGGTGAGGCGCTCCATGTTGACGTCGAGGATGGTGACCTCGGCGCCCATGCCCACCGCCACCTTGGCGGCACACAGGCCCACCACGCCGCCGCCAATGACGGTGACGCGGCCGCGGCGCACGCCGGGCACGCCGCCCAGGAGGATGCCCTTGCCGCCGTGGGCCTTCTCCAGGCACCGGGCGCCCACCTGGATGGCCATCTTTCCGGCCACCTCGCTCATGGGCTTGAGCAGCGGCAGGCTGCCATCATCCGGCTGCAGCGTTTCGTAGGCCACGGCGGAGGCCTTCTTCTGGAGCAGCGTCCTGGTCAGCTCCGGATCCACGCCGGCCAGGTGGAAGTACGTATAGATGATCTGACCGGGCTGGATGCGCGCGTACTCGGGCGCGATGGGCTCCTTGACCTTGATGATCATCTCCGAGCGCTTCCAGACCTCGTCCGCGGTGGCGACGATCTGCGCGCCGACGCGCTGGAACTCCGAATCGGGGATGCCGGAGCCAACGCCGGCGTTCGTCTCGATCAGGACCGTATGACCCGCGGCGATGAAGGCGCTCACGCCAGCCGGCACCATTCCGACGCGGTACTCGCGGGTTTTGATCTCCTTGGGAACTCCGACGATCACGACTGCCTCCGAGAGGGGGACGTAAAAAGCGCGCGGACCCTAACGAGGGCCCAGGGGGGAATCAAGGCGCGGGCGGACAGCCCCGCATGGGCGCCATTCGCGGCAAACACCCCTGAAGACATGACGCGAGGCGTTGGATGCGATGCGTGATGAAGCGCGGGCCGCTCGTGTTAGTTACCCGGGACATGACGTCTGCCCCGAAGCTCCTATTCGCGGACCCCAAGGGACGGGTGATGGAACATCCGTACCTGCTCGCCACGCTGCGCAGCGGCGAAGAGCTCGTTCCTCCGCAGGACAAGCCCATCGCGCTGCCGTCCGCCGGGCGGCTCGTCCACCTGCCGGGCCGCCTCCCGGTGGGGCTGCATCCGGAGACGGGGGAGCTGGAGCTCGTCCGGGAGATGAAGATGGGGGGCAAGTCGTTTGTCCCCAACGCGGTGGGCGCGCTGCTGCCCCCGGGCTACACGCGGACGTTCCTCCCCGGCGAGGTGAAGGGCAGTGGCCCCGTCCTGCCTCAGTGGGCGTACACCGCCGCGGCCTGGGTGGGAGAGGGACCGGTGGCGTGGGCCATCCATACCGACCGTCGCTCCCACTGGGACCCGGAGCGGTTCTCCACGCCGGACATGAAGGACCTGGTGGCGAAGCACCTGGCGCGCTTCCCGGACAACCGGGTGCTGAAGCAGCTCAAGACGTGCGCGATGCTCTACCGGTGCTTCACGTCGCAGAACACCTTCTACGTGCGTGACGAGGCCGCCATCCCCGCGTCCGTCATGTGCAACGCGCGCTGCGTGGGCTGCATCTCCGACCAGCCCGCGGACGGCCCGCCAGCGTCGCACGAGCGCATGGATGACGGACCGACGGGAGAGGAGATGGGCCAGGTGGGCCTCTTCCACCTCGAGCACGCGCCGGGCCGCACCATGGTGAGCTTCGGCCAGGGCTGCGAGGGCGAGCCGCTCACCCGCTGGAAGCAGATTGCAGAGGCCATCCGCTACATGCGGGCGCGCACGCAGGCGGGCTCCATCAACATCAACACCAACGCCAGCCTCACGCGCGGCTTGGAGGCCCTCTTCGACGCGGGGCTGGACGCCGTCCGCGTGTCGCTCAACTCGGCGGTGAAGGACCTCTACGAGGCCTACTACAAGCCGGTGAAGTACGGCTGGGAGGACGTGGAGGCCTCCATCGCCCTGGCGCGTGAGCGCGGCGCGTACCTGGCGCTGAACCTGCTGCTGTTCCCCGGCGTCACCGACCGCGAGGGCGAGGTGCGGGCCTTGGAGCGGCTGGTGAAGAAGTACCGCGTGGACCAGGTGCAGACGCGCTCGCTGTGCATCGACCCGCTGCAGTACCTGGACGTGGCGCGCGAGCGCGGCGCCGGAGGCGAGCCGGTGGGCATCCGCACGCTGCTTCAGCGGCTGAAGGCGGCGCGCCCGGGGCTCATCGTGGGCAACTTCGCGCGCGGGCTGGAAGAGCGCGAGAACGCGGCCGGGCTCCGGTAGCGCCTCTTGGCGGAGGAGGGCGTTCCTTCCTCCGCCGACGGGGAGCCCCAGGGGACTACTCGTTGCCGGTGGGCATCAGCTCCTTGGCCACCAGGTTGCCCATCACCGCGTCCTTGGGGATGTAGCCGTCAGCGCCCGCCTCGCGGCAGATGCGCTGCAGCTCCTCGACGTTCTCCCCCGAGCACAGCAGCACCTTGATGCCCTTGAAGAGGCTGTTGCTCTTGATGAAGCGGCAGAACTGCTCGCCGTTCACGTTGGGCATGCGCACGTCCAGCAGCACCAGGTCCGGGCGCGTCTGCTTCTTGAGGATGATCTTCGTGGCCTTGTCGGCCGTGTCGGCGACGTGGACCTCGAAGCCCTTGGCCACCAGGTCCGCCTCGATGATGCGGGCCGTCATCTCGCTGTCATCCACGATGAGGATGCGCGGCTTGCGCCCGCCCGTGGTGGGCGCGGGCTTGAGGCCGGCCGCCGCCGCAGGGGCCGGGGCCGCGGGGGCCGACGCGGTGGGGGCCGCGGCCGGAGCGGGCGCCGCCGTGGGGACGCCCAGGGCAGGGGGGCCAATCAGACCCATGACCCCGCCGAGCACGGCTTCGAGCCCGCCGCTCTTCAGGATGTAGCCGTCCGCCCCCGAGGCCTTGGTCTTCCCGTCCAGCTCCGCCTCGGAGATGTCGGAGTAGAGGACCAGCTTCGCGGTGACCTTCTTCTGCCGGCGGAGGTACTCCACGACGTCATCGCCGAACATCTCCGGCATGTTGACGTCCATGAGGATGAGCGAGAACGGCCCCTCGGCGAGCTTCTGCTCAAGGCTGGCAAGGTCCTGCGCGCCGCTCGCCTGGTAGCCGGCGGCGGTGAGCGCCCGGACGGTGAGCTCCACCAGCATCGAGCTGTCATCAATGACCAGTACGCGCGACATCGGCCTCCTCAAGGGCTTCGCGGTGGAACCCTACACCTTTGGTGCAGCGCGGACCATCGAAACGGCGACCAGGCGGGCTGTCCGTCGGGTCCTCTTGACCGCTATTCGCCGCCTCCGGATACTTTGGCGCCTTGACCACGACCTCGACTCCCCTCCAGCGAGCACTCCGGATGGCTCCGGCCCGCGCCTTGGCCGCCCAGGCCCGGCCGGAGCAGGAGTTCTTCTGCTTCCGCGTGGGCGACCTGCGCCTGGGCGTGCCCAGTGAGAACGTGCTCGAAGTGCTTCGGGCCGGGCTGCTCACGCCCTTGCCCCGGACCCCGTCCTTCCTCATGGGGGTCACCGGCCACCGGGGCGAGGTGCTTCCGGTGCTGGACCTGCTGCGCTTCCTCTCCAAGGGAGAGGCCCGCATCGGCCCGCGCACCCGCCTGTTCGTCGGCATCACGGGCAGCTACGTGGCCGGCGTCGTCGCGGACACGGTGCTGGGCCTGCGCCGCATCCCTGTTTCGGAGATCCTCCCACCGCCCCTGGGTGGGGACGCCGCGGCCGAGCACCTGCTAGGCGTGGTGCAGGCCAGCGGCAACCACGAGGCCATCAACCTCCTCAACTTCTCCAAGCTGCTCCAGACGGCGCGGCAGCGGGCGGTGGCGCGGTGAACGACGACGCCATCCAGGAGAAGGAGGCGCAGGTAGACCTGCTCTTCTTCGACGTCGGCGCCACGCTCTACGGCACGGACGCGTCCCAGGTGCTGCGCATCGACCGCGCGCTGCCGGAGGACATCACGTTGCCGGAGCTGGGCCTGCTCCACCACGGCGGTCGCGCCATCGTCTTCGACACCCCGGAGGGTGAAGCCCACCTCAAGGTGGACGCCGTGCACGGCGTGCGCTCCATCCCCGTCAACTCCTTGCGCCGGATGCCCCCCACGGCCGGCGCCGCAGCCTACGCAGTCGGTGTGTACCTGGAAGAGGCCCGCACCGTGTTGCTCATCGATCTGGTCGAAACCGCAAGGACTCAAGGAAGGCACTGAGACACATGTCCCTGGACACCCCCAACGAGAAGCCCGCAGGCAAGGCGCGCGCCCGGAAGGCCCCCGCCTCCAAGGCCGGCGCCACGAACGCGGCGTCGACCGCTTCCTCCACCAAGGCCATCACCGACACGCTGCTGACGGTGCTGTCCGGCAACCTCCAGGCCCGCGTGCCCAAGGAGCTGGTCAGTGAGGCCGGCGCGGAGCTGGCGCACCTGCTCAATCAGGTGCTGGACCAGTTCGCGGCCTCCGAGCACCGCAAGCACGTGGCGGCGCAGGAGATTGACCAGGCGCTGGACGCGCTCATCGGCCTGGTGCGCGAGGGCGACCTGTCCCAGTGGAACACCACCACGGAAGACCCCCAGCTGGGGCCCCTGCTGGAGGGCTTTGGCAAGGTCATTGAGACGCTGCGCACGTTCGTGCGGGAGATCAACGAGGCGGCCCTGCGGCTGTCCTCGTCCGCCAACCAGGTGCTGGCGGCCTCCACGCAGCATGAGACGTCCTCCACGGAGCAGGCGGCGGCCATCCACGAGACGACCGCCACCATGGAGGAGCTGAAGCACGCGTCGGCGCAGATCGCGGAGAACGCGGGCAGCGTGGCGCGCGTGGCGGAGGAGACGCTGGGCGCGGCGCGCGCGGGCCGGGGCGCCATTGGCGAGTTCATCCAGGCCATGCAGCAGATCCGCAGCGACGGCGTCGCGGTGGCGGACTCCATCGCGAAGCTGTCCAAGCGCGTGGAGCGCATCGGCACGGTGGTGGAGGTCATCGACGAGATCGCGGACCGCTCCGACCTGCTGGCGTTGAACGCGGCGCTGGAAGGCAGCCGCGCGGGTGAGGCCGGCAAGGGCTTCTCCATCGTCGCGGCGGAGATGCGGCGCCTGGCGGAGAACGTCCTGGACTCCACCAAGGAGATCAAGAACCTCATCACCGAGATTCGCGAGGCCACGGCCGCGGCGGCCGGCGCCGCCGAGGCGTCCAAGGCCGCCACGGAGTCTGGTGAGAAGCTGGGCGCGGTGGCCGCGCAGGCGGTGGAAGGCATCCTCGCCGGCGTCCAGGAGACGAGCGACGCGGCCCGCGTCATCAACCTGGCCACGCAGCAGCAGCGCACGGCCACCGAGCAGGTGGTGGCCTCCATGGCGGAGATCGAGGACGTGACGCGCCAGACGACGCAGGCCTCGAAGCAGGCCACGGGCGCGGCCGCGGAGCTCACGCAGTTGGCCGGACGGCTGGCCGAGCTCATCAAGCGGTTCAAGGCCGACTAGCGCTTCCTGGAAGGGGAGGGGCGTACGTTGGCCATGGACACCGAGGCTCTCAAGAAATCCCTCCTGAAGAAGTTCCAGGAGGTCACCGCCGACCGACTCCAGAAGATTCAACTGGGGGTGTTGGACCTGGAGAAGGAGACCGCGGACCAGGCCGCGGAGGACGTCGCGCGCGAGCTGCACACGATGAAGGGCGAGGCCCGCATGTTGGGTCTTGCCGCCATTGGGCAGCTGGCGCACGCCGCCGAGGACGTCCTGCGCGCCGAGCGCGAGGGAAAGACGGCCACCGAGGTGGCCACCGACGTCCTGCTCAGGGCGTGCGACGTCCTCTCCGACCTCAACGAAGACCTGTCCGGCGCCAACACGGGCAACCCGGCCAGCGAGGAGATGGTCCGCATGCTCGCGGAGGTCTCCGGTCAGACGCCGCCGGCCATCGCTGGCGCGCGGCCCGCCGCGCCTCCGCCCACACCGCCGCCTGTCGCCGCGCCGCCCGTGCAGGCTTTCGTGGCCGCGTCCCCGCCACGGGCTCCCGGGGCAGCGTCGGTGGCGCACGCCGCGGCCTCCGCGCATCCGGCGGCCGGGGCGCACGGCCGTGACGAGGAGGCCCCGAGCGCCGCGAAGTCCGCGGTGGCCGACCGGAGCATCCGCGTCAACGTGGAGGTGCTCGACTCACTGGGGTTGCTCGCGGGCGACCTGCTGGTGGAGAGCGCCCGCGGCCGGCTGCGCAGCTCGGAGACGGAGGCGCTGTTCGAGCGCTTCAGCCGCCTGGGGGACCGCTTCCTCCGGCTGTCGGAGGTGGTCGACATCCCGAACGAGGTGCGCGAGCAGTTGGACCGCGTGGAGAGCGACCTCCACATGCTGCGCGACGACGCGTTCCGCTTCGTGCGCCGCAATGACGACGGCATCAACACGCTGCACGGCAACCTGGCGAAGATGGCGGACCACGTGGCCGAGGCGCGGCTGGTGCCGCTGGCCACCGTGTTCGATGCCTTCCCGCGCGCCGTTCGCGAGATGTCGCGCGCGCAGGGCAAGGAAGTGGACCTGGTCATCGAGAACGCCGACATCGGCGTGGACCGCTCCATGCTGAGCGACGTGCGCGACGCGCTGGTGCATCTGCTGCGCAACTCGGTGGACCACGGCGTGGAGTCCCCGGACACGCGCCAGCAGCTGGGCAAGCCGCTCAACGGCCGCATCCGCGTCCGCGTGCGCGTGGACGGCGACATGCTCCACATCGAGGTGGAGGACGACGGCCGCGGCATCGACCCGGAGCGGCTGCGCCAGGCGGCCATCTCCAAGGGGCTCATCAACGCCGTGCAGGCCGCGGCGCTGTCGGAGCGAGAGGCCATCGAGCTCATCTTCCGCCCTGGCTTCTCCACCCGCGACCAGGTCAGCGAGCTGTCTGGCCGTGGCGTGGGCATGGACGTGGTGAAGCGCAAGGTGGAGATGCTGGGCGGCTCGGTGGGCGTGAACAGCCGCATCGGCCGTGGCACCAACATCACCCTGCGACTGCCGCAGTCACTGGCGTTGATGAAGGTGCTGCTGGTGCGCCTGGGCGACGACGTCTACGGCATGCCCGCCGCGGACGTGGAGGCCGTCATGCGCGTCAAGCCGGATGACCGGCTGGAGATCTTCGGCACGCTGGCCGTGCGACACCGTGGCAAGCCCACGGCGCTGGTGGCGCTGGGGCCGCTGCTCGGCCTCAACGGCGGCAACCGCTTCGACAAGCCGCCCGCGGTGGTGGTGCGTCACGGCGAGGACCACGCGGCGCTGGTGGTGGACGGCTTCGTGGACGAGCGCGAGGTGGCCGTGAAGCCCTGCGGCGGCGAGTTCCTCAAGGGCGCGCCCTTCATCGCCGGCACCGCGGCGCTGGAGGACGGCCGCATCGCCGTGCTGCTCCACGTCCCGGACATCATGGCGGAGGTGCGCCGCATGGCCCGCCCCGTCACCCAGGCCCCCGCCGCCAAGCGCCTCCGGGTGCTGCTGGTGGATGACTCGCCCATCGCCCGCGCCACGGAAGGGGCGCTGGTGAAGGCGCTGGGGCACTCGGTGGAGGAAGCCCAGGACGGCGAAGAGGCCTACGTGAAGGTGCAGAACGACACCTACGACCTCATCCTCACGGACGTGCAGATGCCCAGGCTGGACGGGTTCTCGCTGACGCGGCGGCTCAAGTCGACGCCCGCGGTGGCCCGCATCCCGGTCATCATCCTGTCGTCGCTCGCCTCTCCCGAGGACAAGCGGCGCGGGTTGGATGCGGGCGCGGACGCGTACCTCGTCAAGGGTGAGCTGGGCGTGGAGGTTCTCGCGCAGGCCATCGACCGGCTGACCTGAGGAGCCAGGCTTGGGCGGTGGCGCGGCGGTCGCAGGAATGGCGTTTCGGGTGCTCATGGTGGGCAAGGGGCTGCGTGCGCTCGCGGCCCGGGGCCTGTTCGATGGGGACTCCCTTTTGCCCGTGGGGCCGGCGGAGGTGGACTTCGCCGGCGCCCTGGTGGCCGTGCAGCGGCACTTCCCGGACGTGGTGCTGGTGGACCTGAGCGCGCTGGACGCGCTGCCCGCCATCGAGCACGTCATGGTGGAGCGGCCGGTGCCGGTGCTGGCGCTGCACCCCGGGGTGTTGTCCGGCCAGGAGGCCTTCCAGGCGATGGTGGCGGGCGCGCTGGACGTGCTGGAGCGTCCGGCGAATCCCGGGCCCGAGTTCTGGGCGCACGTGTCGCGCAAGCTGGTGCTGCTGGCGCAGGTGAAGGCGGTGCGCCAGGTGCACACGCGGGCGCCTCCGCAGACGGCGCGTGAGACGAAGCCGCCGCCGTTTCCGCTGGTGGCCATCGCCGCGTCCCTGGGGGGGCCCAAGGCGGTGGCGCAGGTGCTGCGGATGATTCCGCGCGCCTTTCCGGCGCCCATCGCCTACTGCCAGCACATCAGCGACGGCTTCACGGAAGGGCTGGCGCACTGGCTGGCCAATGAAACGGCGCTGCGCGTGCTCGAGGCCGAACATGACGTGGTCATGGAGCCGGGGGCGGTGTACATCGCTCCGTCTGGCAGTCACCTCTTGGTCAGACCGGAGGGCAGGTTGGAACTGGACGCGGGCCCCGCGCTTCGCGGTTTCCGGCCGTCCTGTGACATGCTGCTGACCTCCGCGGGGGAGTCGTTCGGCCCGCGCTGCATCGGGGTCATCCTGACGGGCATGGGGCGCGACGGGGCGCGAGGGTTGAAGGAGATACGAGAGCGCGGCGGCCGGACCATTGCCCAGGACGAAGCGTCGAGCGCCGTCTGGGGCATGCCGCGCGAGGCGGTGTTGATGGGCGCGGCGCACGAAGTGCTGCCACTGAGCCGGATTGGCGCGGCGCTGATGCAGTGGGTGGACGTGTGCTGACGGCGAGCCAGAAAGTCCTGCAACAACTCGCCGCGCTGCTGCTGGAGCGCGCGGGGCTGAAAATCACGCCGGATGGCTTCCACAGCCTCCGGCTGGCGCTGTCCGCGCGCATGCCCGTGCTGGGCCTGGACGAGCCCGAGCACTACCTCCAGCGCCTGACGGGCCCGGGCGGCGAAGAGGAGCTGCGCTCGCTGTTGCCGCTGGTGACGGTGGGGCACACGGAGTTCTTCCGCGACGGCAAGCAGTTCCGCGCGCTGGAGAAGCGCGTGCTGCCGGAGCTGGTGTCCCGTTCGCGGCGGGAGATGCGCAAGGTGTCCATCTGGTCCGCGGGCTGCGCGACGGGCGAGGAGCCCTACAGCCTGGCCATGGTGCTGGCGGAGCTGGGCGCGCTGTCGCTGGAGGTGGACCTGTGGGCCACCGACCTCAACCTGGCCGCGGTGGAGGCCGCGAAGCAGGGGCGCTTCACCTCTCGGCGGGCCATCAGCATCAACCAGGACCGGCTGACGCGCTTCTTCAAGCCGGTGGAAGAGGGCTACGAGGCGCTGCCCGCGCTGCGTGAGTACATCCGCTTCGACGGGCAGAACCTGGCCGCGCCCGTTTTCGACAAGGTGGCCCTGTCGTCGCTGGACCTCATCCTCTGCCGCAACGTCATCATCTACTTCGACCTGCCCACCATCCGCGGGTTGATGGACCGCTTCCTCGCCGCGCTGCGGCCGGGCGGGTTGTTGTTCCTGGGGTACTCGGAGAGCCTCTTCAAGGTCTACGACCGCTTCGAGATGATCGAAGTCGAAGGGGCGTTCGTGTACCGCCGCCCGCTGAACGACAAGAGCATGCGGGTGCCGCCGCTGCGCATCACCCCGTACCCCGGCGAGCCCGACGTCTCCGTGCGCAAGCGGATGCAGCCCGAGGACGTCCCGTTGACCACGCGGCTGCCCGCGGTGTCGGTGGCGGCGCCTGGCGCGACGCTGCCGGCGGTGGGGACCTCCTCCAGTCCGCGCTCCGTGGTGCCGGGGCGGCTGCCCGCGGTGTCGCCTCACTCGCCGCTGCCGGCCATCGCCGCGCGCTCGCGGGTCACCTCGGAGCTGCCCTCGGTGGGGAGTGTGGACTCCGCCCGTCCGCGCATCACCACCGAACTGCCGGCGGTGGGCTCCTCGCTGAGCGCGCCCACCGTGGAGGTGCCCGCCTGGCCCACGCTGCTGCCTCCGGCGGAGCGGCTGGCCATGGCGGTGCGGAAGATGGCGCAGGGGGATTTCTCGGCGGCCATCGCCGGCGTGCAGCGGCTGCTCGCGGACGAGCCCAGTGATTTGGACGGGCTGTTGACGCTGGGCAACCTGTTCTCCCTCACCGGCCGCATCCCCGAGGCGCGCGAGGCCTTCGCGCAGGCCATTCAGCGCGAGCCGCTGTGCGTGGAGGCGCGGGTGTTCGGTGGGGTCGCCGCGTTGCAGGCAGGGGAGCTGAGCGAGGCGCGCTCCGAGCTGGGCAAGGCCCTGTTCCTGGAGCCCACGCTGGCCATTGGCCACTACCTCCTGGCGCAGGTGCACGAGCGCACGCAGGACCATGAGTCGGCGCGCCGCAGCTACCGCAACGCCATTGCCCAGCTTCGCTTTCCGCAGCGGCCCCTGGCGGGGCACTACCCGGAGATGCCGGACTCGGCGGATGCCATCTCTCGCGCGGCGCGCTACGCCCTGGCCGCGCTGGAGGAGCAGCCCCTGCGCTGAGGCAGGGGCCGCGTCCCGGGCTTCACGTCAGTCCAGGCTGCTCTTCACCTGGTCCAGGCTCTTGCTCGGGTCGAGCACCGCGCCGAACTTCTTCTGCAGGTAGCTCTTGGCCTGGCCACGCAGCAGCATGCCAGGGTCGGTGCCTTCACCCTCGACGGCCTTGTCGGTGATGACGAACGAGGCGTCCATCTGGATGCCCATCACCTTGCCGACGATTTTCGCGCCTTCCCCCTGCCAGTCCGCCTTCACGCCGTACTTGCCGCCCCAGTACTGGAGCAACTGTTCGACGCGCTGCTTGACCTCCTCCTTGGGGAGGGAGTGGGGGATATCGAACTTCATCATTCCCATGGCTGGCTCCAAGTCTCGGTGTCCCGCTTCGAGCGTTTAGCCGTGCCCGCGCGGGAATGGAACCGCCGTGTCACTTTTGGACGCGCGGATGTCAACAGGCTTGCTCACGGGCCTGCCGTCTTGCGGACGCGCTTGAGCTTCACCGGTGGGTCCTCCGGGCGGCCCCAGCGCGCCAGGTAGGGTGCCAGGTTGTACTTGGCCGCCGTGCGCAGGGAGCTCATGGGCCGCACCTTGCCCAGCACCTTCCGCTCCTGGAAGGGGCGGTCATGCAGTCCCAGCACCCACATGAAGTTGGCGACGCTCGCGGCGTCCCTGCCGTCCACCGCGTACTTGTCGTTGAGGAACGCGATGCGTTGCAGCGCTTCCTGGGGGGAGGGCGTCCACTCCAGGATCTTCTTCCCCCACAGCATGCGCAGGTAGTTGTGGATGCGGCCGCGCTCCACCAGCTCGCGTTGGGCCGCGTTCCACAGGCCGTCCGCGGTCCGCGCTGTCTCCAACTGCTTCAACGAATAGCGGTGCTCGCGCGCGTCCTTCTGGTGGTAGGTGAGCGTCTCCTTGGCCCACGGAGGCAGGGAGTCCATGGAGAGCTGCTGCGGCCCTGGGGTGTGGAAGCAGTAGTTGAAGCCCAGCTCGCGGCGGACGAGCAGCTCCTCCAGGAAGCCTTGCACCGAAGCGTCTTGAGCGCCGCGAGCGCGGATGGCGGCGCGCGCGGCCTCTCCGGCGAAGAGGTTGCCCCAGTGGAAGAAGGGGGACAGGTTGGACTGCTGCGCCAGGCCCGGGTCGCTCCGGCCTGCGTCATAGCCCTCCAGGCGTTGGTTCACGAAGGCCTGGAGCGCCTTGAGGCCCGCCTTGCGTCCGCCGCGCTCCGCGACGGGCGCCACCGAGTGGTCGAAGTCGAAGGCGGCCAGGGACTCGCGGGCCTCGCGTGCGTCCGAGGTGGCGAAGTCGGGCTCCAGCTTGCGTCCGGCCGCGGCGGCCTTCACCGCGCGGTTGGGCACGGCGCGGTCCAGGTACTCCGGCCACAGCTTCTTCAGCTTGGGCCGCAGGGTATAGGCGCCAATCTGCCGCGTGGCGATGCGCTGCATGGGCACCACGCAGGACGCATCCACGGCGAACAGCGGCACGTCCAGGGCCTTGGCGGCGCCGCGCAGGTGGCCCGGAATGATGAACGTGGGGAACAGGTCCGACACGATGGCGGCGGCGCGCCGGCCGAGCGAGGCCAGCCGGGGACGGTGCTCCTTCGCCGTCCGGGGCAGCTCCAGCCAGTAGGGCAGCCCGCGCGCGGCGCAGCCCGTGGCCATGTCCATCATCCCCTCCAGGGCCCAGGCGTGGAGCCGGTCCGACGCGTAGGGGTAGTCCGGCCGGATGGCCTGATAGACGACGACGGGCAGGCCCAGGTGGTTGCCCAGGGCGATGGCGGCATCCAGCGCGTGGTTCTGCTCGGCGCGGTGGTTGACCATGCACCAGTAGAGGACGAAGTCGCGGCGGCCGGAGGGAAGAGGGAGGTCCTTCACCACCTGCACGCGCGCTGAGTCGATGCCGAGTTCGGACCACGAGAAGCCTTCAGGCATGGGGCCACACTGATACGCGAGCCGCATTCGCGTCGCGGAAGAAAAGAAGTGCGTGGCTGTGAACGAGGGGACAGGGACGTTCGGAGGGCACTTCAATTTCCGGCACCCGAGGGCAGGTTGTGGTTTTCTGCCGCTCGGCCGGACCGAAGGAGTCCTTGCGTGTCATCATTGAGAAGCTGGAGCTGTCTCCCCATCACCGTCCTCGCTCTCGCGCTGGTCCTTCCGGAGCCCGCGAAGGCGCAGGCTGGCGGAACCTATCCATCCCCGGGGGCCGCGCAGCCGCCGTCTGCCCCCGCGGGTTATGCGGCCCCTCCGCAGCCCACGTATCGCCAGACGGAGCCGCCGCCGCCGGCGGACCCGTATGCGCCGCCGCCGTCGTCCGCGCAGCCGGTGGACCCGTATGCGCCGCCGCCGCAGACGCAGCAGCCGGCGGACCCGTATGCGCAGCCGCCGCAGACGCAGCAGCCGGCGGACCCGTATGCGCAGCCGCCGTCCTCCGCGCAACCTGCGGACCCGTATGCGCAGCCGCCGCCGCAGGGCTATCCCCCGGCGCAGAACGCCTATCCACCGTCGGATGCGCAGGACCCGGCTCGCTTTCCGGACGACTCCGCGACGGCGAGCGACGCGCCCACGCTGCCTCCGGATCCGGATTCGCTGCGGACGAAGCCGCAGTCGCCGCTGACGCCGGACGACCAGGCCATGGCGAAGCGGGGCGTGCCTCCCATCGAGGACACCGGGGTGATGCTGGACGGCAGGCCGCGCCAGGGGCCGTTCCTCTCCGGTCCGGGCAGCTTCAGCTTCATCGTGCACCACACGACGCTGGGCGCGCTGGGGGGCTTCTTCACGCAGGCGTTCGCCAGTGACTTCAACTTCGACAAGAGCTCGCGTGAGGCGATGCTCGCGGGCACGCTCATCGGCGCGGGTCTGGGCTTCGGCGCCTCGTCGTGGTGGCAGTTCAACAACTGGGTGGACCGCCCCATGGCCACCTTCGGCATCGCCAACTCGGTGGTGGGCGGCATGTTCACCGCGGGCCTGATGGACCTCTTCACGCAGGACGCGGGCATCCTGACGTGGTCCGCCTTCCTGGGCGCGGAGCTGGGCGCGTGGCTCACTGCGGGACTTGGCGGCGGACAGCTCCCGCTCAATGACGGCTTGCTGATTTCGTCCGGCGCGGGCTGGGGCGCGGCCTATGCGTCGCTGCTGTTGGCCATCGTCCACTTCTCCGGGACGCCCGTGTCCGGCAAGACGTGGCGGGACACGCTGTTGCTGGCGCCGGGCATCGGCGCGGGCGCGCTGGCGTTGGCCACCATGCGCTACAACCCGACGCCGTCTCAAATCGTCCGAGCCAACATCTTCGGCGGCGGCGTGGGCGCGGTGGTGCTGCTCCTCTCCGGCCTGGTGCTGGGTGGATTCGATCAGTCCACGCCGTACGTCCTGTCGTTCCTCGGTTCGGCGGGTGCCATCACCACGGTGAGCCTGCTGTGGGAGGAGAGCGTGGACCGCTCCGCCCTGAGGATGGCCGGCCGCTCAGAGAAGGACCGGCCGTACACGAACGTCTGGTGGTAGACGCGGCCTGAGGCAACCTGGCGAGCGCCATGGCACGGCGGGGCAGGAGGCACCACCTTCCCCCCGACATGGCGCGCGTCAATCCATTCTCGGCCCTCCTCGCCTCGCTGCAGCCCTCGCTGGAGCCCAGCAGCTACGTGCCGCGTGGCAACGCGGTCCCCCAGCCGTCCCACGTCCGGCCGCTGATGGAGGCGGCCAATCCCACGGCGGAGCTGCGGCGCCTGCGGGACTCGGGCGCGCTGCTGAAGGACTCACGCCCCGCCATGTACCTGGTGGAGGTGCAGGGCCCCGCTGGCAAGCTCGGCGGCCCACCGGTGCGCTTCCTCCTGTGTGCCTTGAACCCGGATGCGGGTGCCTCGCTGGAGCATGACCCGTACCGGCCCAGGGCCTGGGAAGCGGAGCCCGCCGTCACCCTGACGGCGGATGACCATGGCGTGCTGCGCGGCTTGCTCGCGGAGGCCTCCGAGCGCGCCATCGTCGTGTGGGAAGGGCGCTACGGGCAGAACACGCTGTCGCTGCGACGCATCGAGCCTTCGCCCGTGTCGAAGCGGCTCCAGGCCGTGTTGGATGAGGCGCCCATGCGCCCGCTGGCGGCGCTGGACGAGCGCGGCCCGACGCTGGCGGCCGTGGTGCCGCTGTCCGACCCAGGGCTGGAGTTGCTGCCCATCCACCGGGCGCTCAAGGGCGTGGAGACCTTCAAAGAGGAGACGTTCCTCACGCTGGTGACGGCGTATGCGCGCGTCTATGAGCTGGACGAGCCGCTGAACACGCCGCGCGGTCTGGCGGTGGCGCGTGAGCGTCTGGCCACGCTCATCAGCGGGCACCACGCGGTGCTGCTGGTGTTGCCGGGAGGGCGAGGCCGCATCCTCCGGTTCCGTCAGGGGTTGGACCTGGCGCATCTGAAGGGCGCGCCGCGCAATCCCACGCTGCGGAGCCTGGACCTGGCGCTGCTCAACGCGCTGGTGCTGCGGACCGTGCTGGGCATCAAGGACCCGGAGGCGCCGGGGCACTCTCAGGTGTTCCCGGTGCAGGGCCTGGAGTCGCTGGTGCAGGGCGTGGAGTCAGGGATGTTCCAGGCGGGCTTCGCCCTCAATCCGCCGCCGCTGTGGGAGGTGCGCGCGGTGATGGAGGCGCAGGCGACGCTGCCACCCAGCACGCTGCGGGTCCAACCGTTGCCGCCGGCGGGGCTGCTCTACCTGGACCGGGAAGCCTGACCTTGGCGTGAGGCTTCTGAGCCAAGACCCGCCGGAGGACCTTCCCCGGCGTGTTCCGCTCAAGCTCCAGCCAGAGCCTGGGGAGACGCTGGATTCGATTTGTAGCGGCAGGGTGCAGGTGCTGCAACGCCGTCAGGGGTACCGCTTCACGTTGGACCCGCTCCTGCTGGCGCACTTCGCCATTAATGAAGGCGCGGCGCAGCGGGGCCGGCTGATGGACCTGGGCACGGGCTGCGGAATCATCCCGCTGGTGCTCGCGCGCAGGCTGGGCCGCAAGGACATCACCGCGCTGGAACTCCGACCGCACCTGTTTTCCCTGGCCGAGCGGAACGTGTACCTCAACCGGTGCGAGCGCGAGGTGTCCCTGGTGCAAGGGGACCTGCGCCGGGTGGGGATGCAGTTCGCCGCGGGCAGCTTCGCGCACGTGCTGTGCAATCCGCCGTATCGGACGCAGGACTCGGGGCGCAGCAGCGTGTCCATGGAGAAGGCGATTGCGCGGCACGAGCTGGCGTGTGAGCTCCAGGACGTGGTGCGCGCGGCGGACCACCTGCTGGTGCCGCGAGGCACGCTGTTCATGGTGTACCCCGCGTCACGCTTCGGCGAGCTGACGTCCGTGCTGCGGGTTCATCGGATGGAGCCGCGCACCGTGCGGTGGGTGCATCCCCTGGCGGACCGGCCCGCGAAGCGGGTGTTGCTTCATGCCGTCAAGGCGGGCAGGGCGGACCTGACTGTACTGGCGCCCCTGGTGCTTCATGGGGATGACGAGCACGCGTTCACGGACGAGGTAAACGCGATGCTGATGTGAATGAAAGACGCAGGGGAGCACCTGCTCGGCCGTCCACGGATCTTCGAGCTTCCCCCGTCTTGTCCCGTTCTCATCCCTGCATGAGGGGCACACTGGGGGCACATGAGGCCCCACAGGGTCAACCGACTCGGTCGCGCTGGTCACGACGGGGGACGGCGAGTTCTTACCACTCGCTCTGGGGCGGCCCTCGCGCAGAGGCCAGGTGCGCACTCGCCGTGGGCAACCCCAGGTGCTCCAGAATCGCTCTCACCCCTCTTGCTCACTTCTTCAGGATTGCCGAGAACGTCCAGGCCGGTAACTGGTTCCTGGGGGACCCCGAGGACCCACGGGGCCAGGAAGTCCCTTGGATGTTCAGGGCAGGGCGGCCCATCCAGACTGCATCGACGAGAAGGCTTCCAAGGTGCAGTTCTGGAAGCCGGAAGACGGGCTGCCCGGGAAGGTAGGTCAGTACTACGCGGTGGATGACTTGCGCATCGACCCCAGCAAGGTGGGCGATGCGAAAATGTTCCGCACGGAAGGCTGGACCCTGTCCCTCATCGTCTCCGAGGACATCAAGCAGGCCCTGGAGCACATGAAAGCCACCGGCGTGAAGTTCACGCAGGGGTAGCCCGTGCAAACGCTCCCTTGTCCTCCGAAGGAAGGCAGGGATGGAGTTGGAGGACACTGAGAACATCGTGCCCATCCCCGGGCACAAAGGGCCTGAAAACCCAGGTGTCGGGGGGGCCGCTGCCCTTTGGCGAGAACTGAAACGCGCTCGGGGGACAGGCCACGTGGACCTGTCCCCCGAAGTTCAGCGATCCGGCTTTAGCGGGGAGGCTGGGTGAGCGTGGCCTTCTGCAGGGCCACCTGCGTCTGCGACAGGATGCGGCCGTTCATCGTCGCGCCCGTCTCCAGCGTGACGTCGGTCTTGCAGAGCAGGATGCCCTCGAAGTGCGAGCCGGCACCCATCGTCGTCCGGCCAGCGACCTGCCAGAAGACGTTCTTCGCCTGCGCGCCGCCGCTCAGGGTGATGCGCTGGGCCGCGCTCATGTTCAGGTCTCCCGTGGTCTGGAAGATCCACACGTCATTCGCGCCTCCCGAAAGCGTCACGTTCGACGGGAGGGTCACCGTGCTCGTCCACTTGTAGAGCCCCGGCGCGAGGGTCCTCCCGCCGATGTTGCCCGTGCCCAGTTCGAGGAAGTCGGGCGTCGGCCGGCTGGCGGCGTCGGTGTAGGCGCCCTCCATGTTGCCCACCGCCGTGGTCAGGTTGGAGGGCGTCGGCACCGCGTAGTTGGCGGCGTAGGCCTTGCCGACAATCTGGGGGGAGGAGGCGAAGACGTTCGTGGCGTCCGCGACCAGCGAGAAGCCGGTGAGGTAGCTCGCGGCGGCCGGGCCGAGCCCGATGTCGCCCGTCACCAAGGAAGCAGGAACCGTCGAGATGCCCGACTTCGCCAGGATGGCGTAGTTGCCCGCCGTCCCCAGCGACACCGGCGCGGGGCCCATCGCCGCCGACGTGCCCGTCGTGAAGCTCCAGGTGAAGGCGCTGGCCAGTCGATTGCCATTCAGGTCCTTGACGTCGGTGCTCACCGAGGCGGTGAGGAGGGCGCTGGTGGCCAGCGTGCTCTCAGGGGAGAACGTCGCGGAAGTTCCGGGGCCGTAGACCACGCTGCCCGGCACCAGCGTGCTGCCCTGCCGGACGGTGAAGGTGGCGGAGGTGAGGGAGAGCGGGTCCATCGCCTCGTTGAAGGTCACCGAGACCGTCCTGTTGATGGCCACGCCAGCGCTCTCAGCGGGCGGGGTCGTCGCGCTGACCTGGGGCGGGGTGGTGTCAGCCGCCACGCCCGTCGTGAAGCTCCAGGAGCGGGCCGCCGCGAGATTGGCGCCTTCCGCGGACCTGGCTCCGGCGGTGATGGTGGCGGTGTAGACGCTGCTCGCAGCCAGGCTGCTGGAAGGCGAGAAGGTCGCCGTCTTTCCATCGGCGCTGGTCGCCACGGCGCCCGCGACGTCAGTGGCTCCTTGCTTCAGCGTGAAGGTCGTCCCGCTGAGGGCCTCCATGGCCAGGTCGAAGGTGGCGGAGAGGGTCGCGTTGAGCGGCACTTCGGTGGCGGCGTCCACGGGGGAGGTCGCGGAGAGTGTCGGCGGCGTCGGGTCGGAATCGCCGCACGCGGAGATGGCGAGCGTCAGCAGGACGATGCCAAGTCGGGTCGCGAGGCTGCTTCGGACGGACGGGTGGCGTGAAGCGGAGGGAAAGACAGTCAAAGAGGCTCCGAGGAGGGGACCCACCTGGACGACGCGCAACAAAGCGCTTCGAGCCCAGGGGAGTTCGTGGGGGATGAATCCTTTGCCCCGAGCGAGTCTCGCCGGAGAAGATTCTGCTTTTACTATACCACGAGAATTGCTCACGTCAAGGCACAGACATGAGCAATCCAAGAAGTCAGAAGCGACTGCTGTCGCCTGCTCCGCAGCGTTGCTCGTGCCCCGCTATTCGGGAATCCCACCGAAGGCGCCCGACTCGAAGTCGTAGAGGGCCTGGATGAGCTCCCGGTGGTTGTTCATCACGAACGGCCCGGTGTGGGCGATGGGCTCGCGGATGGGCTCGCCCGCGAGGACGATGAAGTGCGTGTCCTCGTCGGCCCGGAGGGAGAGGGTCTCCCCGTCGTTGGCGAACACCGCGAGCTCACCGCTCTGGATGCGCTCCGCGTCCACCGTCACGCGGCCGTTGGCGACGAGCACCAGGGCGTTGTGGTTCGAGGGCAGCGACAGGTTGAAGTCCTCGCCCGCGCGCACCGTCACGTCGAGCATGGAGATGGGCGTGAAGGTCCTGGCGGGCCCCTTCGCGTCACCGTAGCTCCCGGCGATGATGCGCACCCGGCTGTGCTCCGTGGCCTCCCCGCCTCCTTGAACGGGGACCACCGGAATCTGCTCCTTCGTGAGGGGCTGGTAGCCCGGAGCGGACATCTTGTGCTCGCGAGGCAGGTTCACCCAGAGCTGGAGCATGTGGAACGTGCCCCCGCGCCGGGAGAAGTCGTGCTCGTGGTACTCCTCATGGAGGATGCCGGACGCCGCCGTCATCCACTGCACGTCCCCGGGACCGATGACGCCGGAGTGGCCCGCGTTGTCGCGGTGTGCGACGTGACCGTCGAAGGCGAGCGTCACCGTCTCGAAGCCACGGTGCGGATGCCAGCCGACGCCCCGCTGGCCCTTCGCCAGCGCGGGGTAGTCATGGGGCGGATGGTAGTCGAGCAGCAGGAACGGACTGGTCCGCTCCTGGCGCAGGCCGCCGCTCGGAACGAGGGTGTGGACGCGGAAGCCGTCACCCACCCAGTGCAGCTCGCCGCCACCATGGACACTCTCCAGGGTTCGGGGGCGGGAAGTGGCTCGAGGAGAAGTGGGGACGCTGACGTGGGTCGTGGTGCTCATGGCTCCAAACCTAAGCGCCGAGCCCCGTCTGTAAATCGCTCCAGGACGTGATGCTTTTCATCACGTCGTGTGATGGTCCGCGCCCCCGAGCGCGAGCTGGCACAGCGAGGTGAGCCGGTTCGAGGCCCACGTCGCCACCGGGCCCAGCGGCGTGCCCTTGCGGCGCACCAGGGCGAGCGGGCGCTGGGGTGGGGGACCTCCCTCCCAGGCCGCCAGTCGCAGCGCCACCAGCCGTCCGGCGGCGAGGTCGTCGCGGACGAGGTGCTCGGGCTCGTGGCCCCAGCCGACGCCGCCGACGAGGAGCGCGTGCTTGGTCATCAGGTCCGCGACACGCCAGAGACGCGAGCCGATGACGCCCCGGTCCGCCGTGCCCGTCTTGCCCGCAGGCAGCCGCTCGCTCAAGACGACTTGGATGGCGGAGGCGAGGTGCGCCTCCGTGAGGACGCCCTTCACCGCCGCGAGCGGATGCGAGGGCGCGGCGACGGGAAGCATCTTGAGGAGCGCGATGGGGCGCTGCTCCAGGCCGGTGAGGTCCAGGTCCGCGCCGGCGATGCCCAGCGTCGCGCGCCGCTCGCGCACGCGCTCCGTCACCGCGGACAGCAGCTCTACCTCCAGCGCCAGCTCCACACCCGGGTGCGTGCGCGCCAGCTCCCGCACGAAGTCCAGCAGTGCGTCGGTGGGGAACATGGCGTCCACCACCAGCGACAGCTTCGTCTCCTCACCGCTCTTGAGGCGGCCCACCACTGCCTGGAACGAGGCGATGTCCTCGTGGAGTCGCTGCGCCGCCGCGACGACGGCTTCTCCCTTCGCCGTCAGACGCGGGACGCGCCCGCTCCGGTCGAAGAGCCGCAGGCCGAGCTGCTTCTCCAGCCGCTGCATGGCTTGACTGACGGCGGGCTGCCCCTGGCCGAGCTTCCGGGCCGCCGCGGAGAAGCTGCCCTCCTCGGCCACCGCGCGGAGCGTGCGGAGCTGGTCGATGGTGACGCTTTCGAGCACCGCGTGACTGCATCACATCGACGGTGATGATGCACGCGCGCGTCCTCGCGCTCCTTCTTCGAGGGCAGCCAGGAGACGATGAGCGAGGCCGGCGTCGCGGCGGCGGTGCTCTCCGGGAGGGCGCCGCGGAGGGCCCCCGGGGGGCGGGCAATTCTGGAGCACCTGGGCTTGCCCACGGCGTATACGAGGTTGGCCCCGGCACGAGGGCCAGCCCAGGCCGCGTGGTGTTGAGGCTCAAGAGGCGCCAGCCGTCCAGGCCCCTGCCATGCACCTGATGGGAGCGCGGTCCGGGCAGGGGTGTACCCCCAGGGAGCTCAAGCGGCCTGTCCACCGGACGCGAGCATCCCTTGGGCGGCCCCATCAGCGGTCCTCCTCGGCCCTCTGTACCCTCTCCCTCGACCGGGCCCCCATCCCTCTTATGCGTTGCGGCTCACATGGTCTCCGCGCCGCGCCAGGTGATGTGTCCACTGTTCCTCGAGCTGGAGGGTGCATCCCAGCCGCACGCCCGCGTCGAGCAGAGCGGAGAGGTCTTCGTCCGTGCCAAGCCGGGAGAGCGCTTCGATGGCCGCCTCGACCTCGGGGGAGAAGACGGTTGGGAGGGAGGGGCAGCAGGGGAAGGGATGGCGGCTGCCCTTGGGGGAGGGCGCGCTGGCGAGCACCTGGAGGAACAGCGCCCGGCTGGCGTTTCCGTCCAGCCGGCCGAGCCAGCGGAGGGCCTCGGCGCGCAGGAAGGGGGTGGGCGCGTCCAAGGTCAGTTGCTGGAGCGGCGTCAGCCATTCGCGCTGGCCTTGCTGGACCAGTCCCGCGGCGGCGGGGATGCGGACCTCGGGATGAGGCTCGTGGGCCAGGGAGAGGAGCCGGTCGACCCATGCCGGTCTGGACTCTTCGAGCGCGAGCAGTCCTTCGACGGCCAAGCCGCGAATCCGTTCGTCCGGGTTTCTCAGCGCGGAGAGGAACAGCGGGCGGTCTCCGGGCGTGGGCGTGTTGAGCGCGGCATGCTGGACGACGGTGCCAATGAGTGGCGCGTTGCCGGGATATCTCTCAGCGATACATGCCCAGCGGACGGCGGCGGGGCGGTCATGGTCCGACAGGTGTTCGAGCAGGTGGCTCCGAACCTGCGGGGCCATCTCCGCGTCACACAAGAGGGGGTACAGCACACGGCGCCGGGCCACGTCCCATTGAAACAGCAGGTCATTGGCCCAGTGGAAGGCCGGGTGGTGCTCCACGAGGTTGTAGGGCACCTTGCATGCGACGCTCTCCGCGCGCACGACGCGTTCGAGCCGATGCAGCAGCTTCTCCTCGCCCCAGTGCGCAATCAGGTCTGGCAGGGGGAGCAGCAAGGCTTCCGCGGCACGGTGGTGGAGCGCCGGATGGGTGCGCGTGATTCGCGCCAGTTCGTCGCGAGAGACGCCCCAGTCCACTCGAATCAAGTCCCTTTCCAGTTCCTCCGCGCTCATGTCCTGACACCACTCGGTGAGCAATCGCCAGGCTTCGGGCCGCTCCTTCCACGTGAGGGCGATGCAGAGGTTGAGCCGTTCGTGGGGGTCCACCTCCTCGTGAATGACGTGACGGTCGGAGTGGAACCAGCGTTCGAACAGCCATTCCGCGAGCGCGTACGGCTGAGCAACGACGCCTTGCTCGGGGAAGGGGAAGCGAAAGGGATGGCGGTCAAGCCGGGCCTCCCTCGCGCGTTGCGCCTGTGTGCGTTCCGGGGACTGCGGGGCGCTGTGGCCGCGCCGCTGTGCGATGAGCAGTCTGCCGCGGGCTTTGGGCTCCAGTTGGAGGAGCGCCTCCTCCAGGTCTGGACTGAACGTCTCCAGCCTCACGAAGGAGAGGAGGTCGACCAGGGTGAAGCCTGGACCCATGCGTTCGCGATATTCCTCATCGAGTTGGATGAGTTCCCGTGCGGAGAGTTGGAGGCCGTGCCTCGCGCACGCGCGTTGTGCGAAGTCCCGGACGTTGAAGTCCTCGTTTGGGTCGAGCAGGAGGGCGCGGAAGAGGGGGAGTTGCTCGACGCCGCCGAAGCTGCCGAGCATCCAGACGATTCGGCGCTGGGTGTCGAAGTGCTCGGGCGGCGTTGCCTTCAGGAGGGAAATCAACTGCGCGCAGATGTTCTCGCGCGAGGACCACACCAGACTGGGAGACGAGGGCAATTCAGACGCCGAGTTGGGTCCGGCTGGCGACACCGGCTGCGAACACGCAGGAAGTACTGCGGAGACTAGCGACGGCGCTGGCTGTGCGCAATCCCTCGGCCCGCGGCGTGTGACGCGCGCGGACGGCTCGACGCCGTGAGTCAGTCTGCCCGCACTCTCCACTCCCGGAGATACCACCCGGGAGGGAGAGCGCATCTGGAGCGTTCGTAGCAGAAGGCGCCTTGTGCCTGTCACTCGACCGCAACCTGGCTCCAACCACACGCGCCTTTTCGAGAGAGCGGGCTCGTGCGCGGTGGGGGCGTGCCACGAACGAGCCCTTGGCTCACGTGGTGGGCCTGCCCGACTTGCCGAAGTTCAAGGAGAGCACCAGCTCCCGCGCGCCCGTGCTCCAGCTCGCGCTCACGGCTCAGCCATACAGCTCGCTCAGCGGTCCCGGCGCGATGCGCGTGCTGCCCTCCTGCCCGAAGGTGTTGAAGTCCGCGTCTCCGAACGCGTGGCCGAGCGTGTTGAAGAGGTTCGAGACCTGCCGGTTCCGGGCCGCGTCGTACTTGGGGTACACGACCGTACGCCCGTCGGTCTTCAGGCCCAGCGCGTTGCCGCCCACCACGAGCTTCGGCCACTCACGCGAGGTCGAGTGGTGCTGCTCGCCGTTGTCGGACATGAAGATGATCGCGGTGTGATCCAACATCGAGCCGCTCGCGCCGACCTCGGGCGTGGCGGCCAGCGTCCTCGCCAGGTTCGCCACCAGTTGCACGTGACGGCGGGTGACCTCGGCGACGCGATCCCAGTTCTGCCCCGCATCCAGGCCGTGCTGCAGGCTGTGTCGCGGGACGTCGGCCACGTCCGGGCCGTAGGCCACGTCGAAGCCCGAGGTCCCCGTCGCCAGCACCACCGTGTTCGTCAGCCCGCCCAGGAGCGCCGCCGTGGCGATCTGGAACTGCGCCTCGAACCACTTCAGCGAGTCGGGCGGTGCGCCCGCGCCGGTGATGAGCGGGTTGTCCTTCGGCGCCAGTGGCAGGTAGGGCCGCACGCGTTCCGCCATGCCTTCGAGCTGATCCTCCCGCGCGCGCAGCGACTCGAGCGAGGAGAGGTAGCGCTCCAGCTTCAGCCGCTCGTTGGAGTTGCCGCTGAACTCCGCCAGCGCCTTGCGCGAGTCGGCCAGCGCGAAGTCGAAGAGCATCTTGCGATCGCGTCCGTTCGTCGAGCCGCCGAGCAGCGAGCCGAAGGTGCTGTCGAACGCGAGCGACGGGTTGACGATGATGCCCGCGGGCTTGCGGGGTCCGAGCGCGCAGGTCTCGTACACGATCGACACGCGCGCGGAGCTGGTGCCCAGGCGCAGCACGTCGAACGGTGCACCACGGCGCAGGCGAGGTGCGATCACCGCGTCGAAGGTCGCGCCCGCGCCGTTCACCGCGCAGCTCAGCCCGCCCGTCCCGCTGGAGTGCCCGCCACCCGCGATGAGGTTCGAGAGCCCCAGCAGCACGGCGGAGCGGTTCACCAGGTCGATGTTGCCGGAAGACGCCGCCAGCGGCCCGAGGCTGATCGCGCTGGCGAGGTTGTCGCCCTCACGCACCAGCGGCGTGTCCTTGTACGCGTCCCAGAAGAGGCGGTCGGAGGTGTTGGCGCGCCCCCCCAGCGCCGCGCGGGTGCCCGTGCTCAGGAGCGCGCGGGGGTAGACGCCATTGCACTCGAGGACCAGCACCAGGCGCGCCGGCAACGCTGGCGACTGGGCGTAGACGTCGCGGAAGTAGGGCGCGAAGAGGCCAGCGGCCATGCCCTGCAGGACGGTTCGTCGCGAGAACATGGCAGTCACTCTCCAGCCTGCGGCACACGCCGCGTCTTCCAGGTGTCGCTGGTCATCAGCGTGGTCAGCATCTTGGAGAACGAGCCGTTGTTCTCATCATAGGCCTGCTCCATCCGCGTCAGCGTACAGGCGTCGCTCGGGTTCTCCGGGCGGCCCATGAAGTAGCGGAAGGCCTGCCGCATGAAGCAGCGTTTCACGTGCCGCGAGGTCGCCAGGCGCTCGCTCAACTCCACCGCGTCGCGCACCGGGCCGTCCAGCCCGGGGTCCGGCATCGACGTGAGCGTCGAGCTCCCGTCCGGCGTGGTCCAGCCTCCGCTGGGCGAGTGATCCCGCGCCCGCAGGAAGCCCGCATGGTTGTAGATCTCGAAGGGCAGGCCGAGCGGCTCCATCAGGCGGTGACAGCCCTGACACTGCGACCCGGCCGTCGCCTCCTGCAGGCGGCGGCGCGCGTTCTTGTCGGCGGCGTGCGCGCCGACCTGGGCTGCCACCTGCACGCTGCTGAGCGGTGGGACGAAGCCGCACAGGAGGTTCTCGCGCACCCACTTGCCGCGGTGGACGATGGACGGATCGTCCTCGAAGTTTCCGCCGTGCGCGGCCAGCCACACCGGGTGGGTCAGCACGCCCGCGCGCTCGGTGTCAGGCAGCGTCTTCCAGCGGCCCGCGACGGTCGCCGGGAGGATCTCGCTGACGTTGTAGGGGTGCGAGAGGCCCTTGTGCGAGTCGTACGCCGCGTGCTGCATGGAGGGCACGTAGAAGGTGCGCGTGGTGAGCAGGTTCGCCAGCACGTCCTGATCCTCGACGACCACCCGCGCGATCATGTCGTCGAACTGCTGGATGAAGGTCGGCTCCAGCGGATGGAAGTTGGTGAGCAGGTTGTCGTACGAGACCGAGCTGATGTAGCCGAGCCCCTCGAGCTCGAAGCGTGAGGTCGCCGCCGGGGACTCCTTGAACACCGCGGCCACGTGCTCGTAGCCGAGCCACTCGCGGAAGAAGCCCGCGACGCCGTCACCCAGCCAGTACTGCCCGCGCTTGGAGCGCTGCTCCTCGTTGTAGTCCTGAACCAGATCGAAGCGCGGCGTCCCGTTCTGGTGGGCGTCGACGCCGCCCAGGTACTTCTCAATCAGGGCGGTGGTCGTCGCATCCTGCTTGAGCGAGCCATCCTTCGCGGCGGTCGCCACGTCCGCCAGGTGCCCCTCGAGGGGCGCGGAGTAGTGCGGCCACACGAAGCTCGGCGTCGCCGAGGGCGCGCGCCCCGCCAGCGCGTAGGCCAGCTGCGCGCCCAGCTCCAGGCTGGTCAGCTCCACGCGACCGTCGGCCGGCTCGGCGCCCATCTCGCGGCGGAACATGGCGCCGGTCATCATCCACGCGGCGTTGGAGATCCGCGTGATGGAGTCCGCGCGGTTTTGCGAGGAGTGGCTCGGCTCCTGCGCGATGACCGTGGTCGCGAAGTCGGTGAGGCGTGTGAGCTCATCCTCGGTGGGCGGGCGGAAGAAGACGCCGAACTCGAGCATCTGGCCAAGGTGGAAGCGCTTGCAGGTGTCGCTCGGGTTCGCGTCGTCGAACATGCAGCGGAAGCGTCTGTCGGTGAAGACTCGCTCCATCCGGTTGCCGTCCGGGTAGTTCATCGTCCACGGCGAGGCGGCCGCGCCGACCACCGGCAGGAAGAGCTCCACCGTGGCCTCGTCCAGCGTCTCGTCCGTGGCCCAGGAGCTGTACTGCTCGATGGCGCTGGGATCGAGCGGGTTGTCGTAGAAGCTGAACCCAGTCCAACTGCGCTCGACCGAGCCACCGACGTTGCGGGTGAACTCGCGCCGGTTCAAGCGGCGGATGCGCGTCGGCGCATCCGAGCGCACGCCTTCGGTGCAGCTGAAGAGCGCGGACTGATCGAGCAGGTTGGGCTCGGGCACCACGGTCACGTCCGGGCCGCCCGTGCCGCCGCAGAGGGGCATCCCCTCCCCGATCCAGGTCTCGAGCGCGGCGAGCTCGGCTGCGCTCGCGCGCTCATGCGAGGCTGGCGGCATTGGAGACGCGTCGTCGCGCATGCGGATGAGCGCGCGCTGGGCGTTGCTGAGCCGCCCATCCATCGCCGAACTCACCCGCATGTCGTGCAGGGTGCGCAGCGGCATCGTCGCCCCCTGGGTCGGCAGCGCGCCGTGACAGCTGGCGCAGCGTTCGGCGAGCACCGACTGCACCACGCACGCGGCGCCCAGGTTCCCCCCGGGCTCACCGGGGTTGCCAGGGCCTCCGGTGTCGGTGTTTGGCTCGACGGAGCCCTTGCACGCAACGAGGCTCAAGAGTCCGGCCAGCAGGAGGACGCGGTTCATCCGGCCAGACTGGCACGGATGGCAGGGGGGATAGCAAGCAGTCCCGGCAAAGCGGGCCCAGACCTGCCTGGGCACCCTGTGGTGCCGCCGGTGGTGGCGCGCAGGTGCGCTTGCCGTCCTCTCCCTCAACAGGGCCTGGTACGGCGCGATCGCCGGCAGCGATGGCGCCGCGTCCCTGCGCCTCGCGCCTACTCGTTCCTGCCCAGGGTCGCTTCGGCCGTCTCCGGGGTGAGCGGCGTGGCGGCCTTGCGCGGAGGCGTGAACGGCGTCGGCGTCGGGCTCGGGGCGATGTTGCCGATCAGCAGGCGCGCGCCCGCGGTGAGTCCCCCGGCCAGCTCCAACTGCACGCGTTCCGCATCGCGGCGGCGCACCGCCTCGACGATCTCCAGTGCGTCTTCCTTCGGAACGCCCAGTTGGCACAGCGCGTGCTGGCCGAACTTGATCGCCGATTCGAAGGTCTCGCGCACCTGCATGTCGACGCCGGCGTTGAGCAGTTGCAGGGAATGTTCGCGATCGAAGGAGCGCACGAGCAGCTTCGCCTGGACGAACTCGGACTTCACCAGCTCGACGATGCGGTTGGCGGCCTCCTTGTTGTCGACGCACACGGCGATCACCTGCGCGCTGTCCGCACCCGATGCGCGCAGCACGTCCAGGCGCGTGCCGTCGCCGTAGTAGATCTTGAAACCGAACGTGCCGGCGCTTCGGATCATCTCCACGTCGTTGTCGATGATTGTCACGTCCACGCCGCGCGCGAGCAGCGACTGGCTCGCGACCTGGCCGAAGCGGCCGAAGCCGATCATCAGCACGCTGCCCGACAGGCCTTCGGCGATGTCCTGATTGTCGATCTTTTCTTCCTGGCGCTTGAGCCACGGACGCACCGCGAGCACGACCAGGGGCGTCAGCGCCATCGACAGCACGACGATGGCGGTGAGGTGGGCGTTCTGCGCGGCGGCGATCACGCCGCTGGCGGCGGCGGTGGCGTACAGCACGAAGGCGAATTCGCCGCCCTGCGCCATCAGCGTGGCGCGATCGAGCGCTTCGTGATGGCTGGAGTCGGTCAGCCGCGCGACGGCGTAGATGCATAGCGCCTTGACCAGCATCATCGCCAGCACCGCGCCGAGGATCAGCGCCCAGTTGTCGCGCACCACCGACAGGTCCAGCGCCATGCCCACGCCGAGGAAGAACAGGCCGAGCAGCAGGCCGCGGAACGGTTCGACATCGGCTTCGAGCTGGTGGCGGAACGTCGACTCCGACAGCAGCACGCCGGCGAGGAACGCGCCCATCGCCATTGACAGACCGCCCAGCTGCATCAGCAGCGCCGACCCCAGCACGACGAGCAGCGCGGCGGCGGTCATCACCTCGCGCGCCCGCGCCGCGGCGAGCAGGCGGAACAACGGATTGAGCAGCCAGATGCCCGCGGCGAGGAGCGTGACCAGCACGCCAGTGGCAATGCCTATCGAGGTCCAGCGCGAAGCATCGCTGCTGGGCTCGCCCGGCGCGAGCAGCGCCACCAGCACCAGCAGCGGCACGATCAACAGATCCTCGAACAGCAGCACCGAGACGATCTTCTGTCCGTGGGGCAGGGCGATGTCGCCGCGTTCGCCCAGCAACTGCATGACGATGGCGGTGGAGGTCAGCACGAAGCCCATTGCCCCGATGAATGCGACCACCGGTTCATCGCCGAACAGCAGGCCGACGCCGGTCAGCGCCGCGGTGCAGGCGGCGATCTGCAGCGTGCCCAGGCCGAAGATCTGCCGACGCAGGCTCCACAGGTGCGAGGGGCGCATCTCCAGGCCGATGACGAAGAGGAACATCACCACGCCCAGCTCGGCGACGTGCAGGACCGCCTGGGGGTCGGAGAACCAGCCCATCCCGAACGGCCCGATCGCCAGCCCCGCGGCGAGGTATCCCAGCACCGAACCGAGCCCCAGTCGCTTGAAAACGGGCACCGCGACCACCGCCGCGCCTAGCAGGGACACCACCTTCACCAGATCGTTCGAGCCCACGTCCGCCATCTGTTTCCTCAAATCATGTGTACCGCACCGGCCCGTGAAGCCTACACGGGTGGCAAGACGGCGACACGCAGCTGGAGATGCGCCAGGATGGCGCCGCGCGGCTCAAGCGGACAACAGGCCCCACGCAATCGCCACGGTCTGGATGACGGCGAAGCTCAGCAGCCCGGCCGGAAGGAACTCGGCGAACCCGAAGCGGATGAGGTTCCCCTCCGGGTCTCTCAGCGCCGCGCGTTCGGTGAGCGCCTGGGCCAGCGGTCCGGAGGTGGCCGCGGTCAGGAACAGCGAGCTGCCGGCGCACACCGACAAGGCCAGCCCGATGTAGACCGCCTCTGGAGAATGCTGCTGTGCCAGGCGCTCGGCCACCTCCAGCAGCGCGGCCATGCTGGGGCCGGCGGAGAAGACGCCGGTGAGGAGCCCGGCGGCGACGAAGAACACGCACAGCTGCGCCAGCGGCGAAATCGGCAGCGCCTGCAACCAGACCGCGGCGTCGGCGAACAGGCCGCTGCGCCCCACCGCGCCCACCATCACGAACAAGGACAGCAGGAACAGCGCCGCCTCCATGTCGATGCGCGTGCGCACAATCCGCTCGCCCAGCCCCCCCGCGAGCACGAGCGCCACCCCCGCCCCCAGCCAGGCCACCAGGTCGGGCGTCACGCCCGTCTCTCTGGGAATGGCGACCCAGGCCGCGAGCATGCACCCGAGCAGCAGCAACGGTGGCAGCAGCCTGCGGCGCTCCACCCGCACGTTGCGGTACAGCGCGCCCATGGTGGAGAGCGTCAGCGTGGCCGAGATGGGCGTCTGCCCCAGCCGGCTGCCGGGGCGGACCAGCAGGAACGCTGCTCCCAGCACACCGGCCAGCGCGACCAGCGTCACCGGCAGCGCGCGCACCAGGTAGTCGGGAAAGCTCATCACCCCGGTGCCGAGCAGCAGGATGGCCGGAAAATCTCCAATGGGTGTGGCGGCGCCGCCGAGGTTGCAGGACACCAGGACCAGCGCCAGCGTCCACGACACATACCGCTGTCGCACGCCCAGCAGCTTGAAGAGGATGAGCAGCACCGGCAGCACGAGCAACAGCGCGGTGAGGTTGTTCACCAGCCCGCTGACCACGTACATGCCCACCGCGAAGAGCAGCAGGATTCGGCGTGGGCCGGCGCGGCTCAACCGGGTGGCGTGCAGCGCCAGCACACCGAAGAGCCGCGACTCGACGAACAGCTGCGAGAGCAGCCCCAGCGTGACGAGAATCACGATGACGTCCCACGGCACCTGCGCCAGCAGCTCGGGCGCGGTGCCCGTTCCCAGCAGCGAAGACGCCAGGGCCGCCAGGCCGGCGCCCATGCTCACGACCACCAGCCGGCGCGAGGGGAGCGCCGCCTGCAGCAGCAGCGCGGTGATGAGGATGCCGGCGAGGATGGCCTGGGTCATTCAGACCAGCTCCGTGAACGTGGCGGCATCGACCTCCACCAGCCAGCGTGGATACACGAACATCGGGGCTCGGAGCACGTCCCAGGCAACCAGCGAGCGGAACTGGGTGCGCACGTCGTCGCCGGTGACGCGGAGCCACGCCGGCATCACGTGCGTCCCGGCGCCATGGACGCCGTAGGCGAAGGTGAGCAGCGTGCTCCGGGGCCCCGCCCACGACTGGAAGCGCTCGAGCTCCACCAGCTCCACCCGCCCCGCGTAGTTGGACAGCACGCGCTCCCAGTCCACCTCGAACGGCGAGCTCCGAAGCAGCGCGAGGCGGATGCCTTCCAGCTTCGGAATCAGCGCGTCGAGGAACTCCGTCTCCAGGCCGACCACCACGAGCTGCCGGGTGCCGGCGAGCGCGCCGAGCACGGCGCCGGGGTCCGTGTGGGGCTCGCGTGCGCCGGCGAGCCACTTCTCGGCGACCGCGTCCAGCACTGGGAATGAGCGGCCCAGCGCGTCGCGCAGGCCGCTCACGCCCGCGTCGCCCGCGAACCGCGCCACGTCCTTCACGTAGAGCCACGACGCGCAACACATCCCCAGCTCGCCCGCGGCGACCGAGAACGCCTGCGCCAGGCCCTGGGGCAGCTCGACGCTCACTCTTCCGGGCTCTCTGGAAGCCGCGCCAGCAGGTCCGCCAGCAGCGTCACCATGGCCACGTTCGCCAGCGCGTGCTGCGGAGGCCCGTCGGTGAGGCAGTCCACCATGGCCTCGAAGTCCCGGGTGCCCTTGCGCGCCAGGAGCTCCAGGGGCGCGCTGGGGAGCGGCAGCGGATAACTGGGCGCGTCGTCGGGCCGCGCGAGGTGTGGCGGCAGCCGCATGGGGACCTCCTGGGACGCACCGAGGTCCAGGGCTTCGCGGTCACCGCGTGCCACCCGCTCGAGCACCAGCCCGAGCAGCGAGAGCAGCACGTAGTTGGCGCCGCGGTGGTGCGCCGGCCCCTCGCCGAGCACGCACCGGACGACGAAGGCGCGCTCTTGCGGGGCCGGCAGGTACGGCGCCAGCAGTGCTTCGATGCGCGCGGTGTCGACGAACCTCGAGATGGCCGATGAGGGGAGGTGTCTATCGTGCGGAGGGCGCGGCGGCATGACGCCTCACCTTACCCGCGCCCGGCAGGTCGCTGCACGCTTTCGTTGGGATTCCAACGAACCTGGCGAAGAAGCCCTGCTCCATGGGCGGGGACGCCCCCTCGCTTGTCGTCCGGCGCGGTCGACTGCAGCACCACCAGGGAATGCGCGGGAGCGCCACGGAATCGGGGCAGGCCTACACCGAGGGCGCGGGGAACAGGGGCGGGTTGAGCCGCGTGAAGTCACCCAGCTTGTAGTACGGGGCGTAAGGGTAGGGCGGTGTCTTGAAGCTCGCCGCGTCGAGCTTCGCGAGCTGCTCCCGTGTGAGTGACCATCCCATGGCACCGAGGTTGTCGCGAAGCTGCGCTTCGGTCCGCGCGCCGATGATGACGCTGGCGACGGTCGGACGCGTCGTCAGCCAGTTCAAGGCGATTTGTGGGATTGATTTTCCGGTCTCCTTGGCCACGTCGTCGAGGGCATCCACGACGCGAAACAGATGCTCGTCGTCGACGGCGGGACCAAAGTCGGCGGTCTGGTGCAAGCGGCTCACCGCTGGCAGCGGCGCACCGCGCCGGACCTTGCCGGTGAGACGGCCCCAGCCGAGCGGGCTCCAGACCATCGCGCTGACACCCTGGTCCATCGCAAGCGGCATGAGCTCCCACTCGTAATCGCGCCCCACGAGCGAGTAGTAGGCCTGGTGTGCGACGTAGCGGGGGTAGCCGTACTGCCTGGCGACGGCGAGCGACTTCATCAGGTGCCAGCCCGAGAAGTTCGAGACGCCGACGTATCGAACCTTCCCCTGGCGCACGAGCTCGTCCAAGGTCGACAGCACTTCCTCGATGGGTGTCGCGGCGTCGAAGGCGTGCAGTTGAAAGAGGTCGATGTAGTCGGTGCCGAGCCGGCGCAAAGACGCTTCACACGCTCGAATGAGATGGGACCGCGACGAGCCGGCGTCATTGGGGCCGTCGCCCATGGGCAGCGAGACCTTCGTCGAGATGAGGGCCTGCTGGCGTCGGCCCTGCAGCGCCGCGCCGAGGACCTCCTCTGACGCTCCGTTCGAGTAGACGTCGGCCGTGTCGAACATCGTCACGCCCGCTTCGATGCAGATGTCCACCATCCGCCGGGCCTCGTTCACGCCGGCGTCTCCCCAGGCGCCAAAGAGAGGCCCTTGGCCTCCGAAGGTGCCGGCGCCGAAGCTGAGGACGGGCACCTGGAGTCCAGAGGCCCCGAGTCGTCGATAGTCCATGGTCATGCTCCTGGTTCGCGGTCCTGGTGTGCGTTCACGCGAGGGTGGGGACGACGCCACCATCGGCCCGTAGCGCGGCGCCATTGGTGGCGGAAGACAAGGGGCTCGCGACAAAGGCCACGAGCGCGGCGATCTCCTCGGCCTCGATGACGCGCTGGAGCAGGGAGGTCGGCCGCTCCTTGCGGAAGAACTCCGCCTCGATTTCGGCCATGGGCGCGTTCGGGTTCGACGCGACGCTCTTGAAGAAGTCTCCGATGCCCTCGGAGCGGGTCGTCCCCGGCAGCACGGAGTTGACCGTGACGCGGGTGCCCTTCGTCGTCGCCGCCAGGCCTCGTGAAATCGAGAGTTGGGCGGACTTCGTCATCCCGTAGTGAATCATGTCCGGTGGGATGACGAGCGCGGAGTCACTGGCGATGAAGATGATGCGGCCCCAGTCGCGCTTCAGCATTCCCGGCAGGTACTGACGTGCCAGGCGGGCGCCGCTCAGGACGTTCACCTCGAAGTACTTGCGCCAGTCCTCGTCGCTGATGTCGCCGAACGCCTTGGACTCGTAGATTCCGAGGTTGTTGACCAGGATGTCCACGTCGGAAAGCTCACGCGCGAGGAGCGCGGCGCCCTCTGCGTCGGCCGGGTTCGCCAGCACCGTCCGCACGCGTCCGGCGGTGCCTGGGTGGGCCTGCTCGATGTGGGTGACCGCCGCATCCAGCTTCGCCCGCGAGCGCCCGGGAATCACGACGTGTGCTCCTTCAGCGGCCAGCCGTGCCCCGATGGCCAGCCCGATGCCCGCGGTGCCTCCCGTGACGAGCGCCGTCTTCCCGGTGAGTTGCAAGTCCATGTCTTCTCCAGAGGTCTGCCGTTTTCAGGTGAGTGAACGCATGCGTCATGTAGCGGCGGCGCCCTTGAGAGGAAACGTCCATAATGTCAAAGTACCTGTGAATCAGATTCACAGGAGGTCCGGTGGACAACCGCGCGGGGGAGATGAGCGTCTTCCTGGCCACGGCCGACAGTGGGAGCTTCTCCGCGGCGGGCCGCAAGCTGGGGCTGTCTCCCTCGGCCGTCAGCAAGCTCATCTCCCGAATCGAGGACCGCCTGGGCACCTCGCTCATCGTGCGCTCGACGCGCGCGCTTCAACTGACGCCGGAGGGGGCGCTCTACCTGGATCGGGCGCGGCGCATCCTCGCGGAGATTGATGACGCGGAGAGCCTCGTGACGACAGGCAACGTGGTGCCGCGCGGGCTGTTGCGGGTGAACACCTCCGTGGCGTTTGGAGAAGTCCACGTGCTGCCGCTCGTGCCCCGGTTCCTCGCCCTGTACCCACAGGTCGAACTCGACGTCACGTTGACGGACACGGTGATTGACCTGATGGACCAGCGGACGGACGTCGCCATCCGGACGGGGCCGCTGCGGGACTCCAGCCTCAAGGCGCGGAAGCTGCTCGAAAGCCGCCGTGTCATCGTGGCGTCGCCCGCGTACCTCAAGGCGCATGGCACACCGAGGCGGCCGGAGGACCTCGCCCGACACAACTGCCTGAGGTTCAACTTCCGGCGCCCCGCCGACGAATGGCCCTTCCGGGACTCTGCGAGCGGCGAGGCGTTCTCGGTGCCGGTGTCAGGCAATGTCCACGGCAACAGCGGGGTCGTGCTGCGCCAGCTCGTGCTGGAGGGCGTGGGCCTGGCGCGGCTCGGCGGCTATCATGTCCAGCCCGACCTCGCATCGGGCCGGCTCGTCGCGGTGCTGGAGAAGTACAGCGCGGGGGACATCGAGCTCATCCACGCCGTGCACATCGGTCACGAGCACCTCGCCACGCGCATTCGGACGTTCATTGACTTCCTCGCGGATGCGTTGAAGGCTCGCTCCGTGAGGTAGCGAGGCCGCGCCAGCAGGTCTGGCACGGCCCCTTGGCAGAGGACGTGAGGCCACCCGGCCAGGCTGAACCGGGTGGAGCGCTACCGGGACGCCCGTGCCCGACCGCGGCTCACGGGACGGTGACCGTCACGGCGTTGCTGCGGCGGCTGTTGCCCGCGCGGTCATACGCAATGGCGACAATCACGTGCGTACCGGACTTGCCCGTGGTGTCCCACGCGCGGGTGAATGGCGCGGTGGTCGAGTAGGGGTACTGAAGCACACCGTCGATCTCGAAGACGACGTAATGGAGCAGTTGGCTGTCGCTCGCATTGGCGGACAACGTGACGACGCCACTGACGACCGCGCCGTTGAGGGGCGCGAGCAGGACGGACGTGGGCGCCGCGTTGTCGACGATCAGCGAACGGGTGTGCGTCGCGACATTGCCTGCGTTGTCGGTCGCGCGCAGGATCAAACTGTAGGAGCGATTGACCAGCACCCGCGTGTCCCACGAGAAGGTGTACCCGAAGCTGGTGGGGCTCGTTAGCGAGCCCTTGAGGTAGCCCTCCTGGAAGAACTCCGCCAGGGCCACGCCGGAGAGGCCCTGGTCCGTCACGTTCCAGCCCACGGTGATGTTGCCGCGTACATAGTTCAGGCTGTGCTGGTTGTACTGGGGCATACCCGAGATGATGACGGGAGGGGAGTTGTCCACCATGACGCTCACCGGGTCGGAGACGCCCATGTTGTCATCCGCGTCGAAGGCCTGGGCTGTCAGCACCCGGGTTCCCGGAGGGAACGTCGTCGTGTTCCAGTCCACGATGAAGGGCGGCTGGGTGTCGGAGGCGATGAGGGTGGACCCGGAGAAGAAGTCCACGCGCGTGACGCCAAGGTCATCGTAGGCGCTCGCCATCAGGGTGACCGTGCCGCGCAGGGCGCTGCCCGGGGCCGGTGAGAGGAGCGTCACGGTGGGGGCCGCGCTGTCGGTGCACAGCAGGGCTCCGAAGTCCTTCGCGAGGCGTCGCGCCTCGATGGAGTTCGAGCGCCCTGCGCCGAGGCGCGGGTCCGTCGTACCCACCTGGACCCGCCCAGGGGCGGCGGTGAAGCGGTCGGTGACGGCCTGGAGCGTGGTGTTGAATGCCTCCGTTCCAGGCGCCTGCGTGGCGAGCTCATGCCACTGACGGGCCCAGTGGAGCGCGTCCGAGGGCTTGGGAGACGGCAAGTCATACACGAGGGTGACGCTGAGGTTCAGCGGCGTGCCGTTCGCGTCGATTGCTTCGAAGACCAGGTGGCCTTCGCCGGCGCTGCGCCGGTCCGCACTGCGGGAGTCCGCGTGGTTGAGGATGGCCTTCAAGCGCAGTGGCGCCTTCATCAGGTCCAAGGTGCCGTCCGCGAGCTTCGGCCACGCTTCGAGGAGCTGGGACACGCGCGCGCGGGTGCCCGCGTCCTGCTCCGCACCGCGCTGGAGCGAGTCGTGAATGAACTCGGAGGGGGCGACCTCGCCGCTCAGCTCCGCCATGCGCCGACCAAAGCTCCACGCGCCGTCCGCGACGCCGCGCCCCTGGGGCAGCGCGCCGGACCAGGCCGTGCGCGCCGGGTCATTCACCACTGCCGCGTCCTGGATGAGCAGCTCCCGCTCCGGCCTGATGGAGGAGAGGCAATCCAGGGGCGCGCTTGCCTGCTGAAGCTCGGTCTGGGGGCTCTCCGAAGCGTCCGGGACATCACCACAGCCGATGGAGGCCAGGGCCGCCGCGCCGACGAGTGCGGAAAGGCCGCGGGCCGCTTTCGAAACGATGCGCATGTGCATTCTCCCTTGAGGAGGCTGTGCTCGCATGGAATTGGGAGCGCCAGCGGGCAACGCTATATCAAACAAACGTTCGGAGCGCGCCGTGGTAGAGAAAGGGCATGGAAGCGACGGTCGCGTTGTGCCCCCTTCATCCCGAGCGCCCCGCGGAGGGAACGTGCAGCCGCTGTGGCACCTTCTTGTGTGAAGGCTGCCGCAGGTGGCAGGTGGGGCGCATGCTCTGCCTTCACTGCCACACCGTCGCGCTGGGGGAGAAGCCCTCCCAGCGCGCGACGCTGGCGCTCATCTTCGCCACGGTGGGGTTCATCGGGTTCGTGCCGGGGCTCGTGGGCCTCGTGTTGGGCTACCAGGAACTGGCGGCCATCCGGCGCGGCACCGCCCCGGGCTCAGGGGAGGGCTGGGCCGTGCTCGCGCGTAACGTGGGCTGGTTCCATGTGGCCATGCTGGTCATCATCGGTCTCGGGGTGGCTTCGCGAAGCTGAGCGGGCCGGCTGGCGTCGTCACGGCGTCCTCGAAAGCGCCCGAGGCTTTGCAAGGCCGTCCACAGGACAGCTAGCTTCGCCCTCCTGACCCCGTTTGGGGTCGAAGTCAAAGGAGGGGGTTCACATGGGTTCGAAGAAGCTGGCGTTGGAGGCGGGGGGGCCGCCTCGCTTGGAGTTGTCGTGGGGCTGGGGGTGGAAGCGGTTCACCGTCACCCTGGATGGAAAGGTCGTGAGAACGTTGGACGGCGGGGCGGCCGAGCTCAAGCGGGGGGTGTTCTTCAACCTCCCTGACGGAAGCACGCTGAACGTCCTGCTCCAGAGTGGCGCGTTTCGCACGGGCCTGGAGGTGGTGCGCAACGGGGAGGTCGTTCCGGGGTCGGACACGGACCCGGCGCAGCAGGTCAAGCGCGCGGCGCACCTGCTCTATTTCCTGGCGGGCCTGAACACCTTGCTCGGTGTCGTCGCCATGGTGGCGCGGAGTGACCTCCTGGAGGCCGCGGGGATGGGGTTGGGCTCCCTCCTCTTTGGGCTGGTGGTCGCGGTGCTTGGCTTCTTCACCTACCGGGGCACCCGGGCGGCGCCCATGCTCGCCGGCCTCCTGTACATCGCCGACGCGCTCTTCGTACTGGCGGATTCCTTCTCGCAAGGAGGGCGCCTGCCCATCTTCCCCCTTGTCATCCGCGCCTTCATCGTCGTCACGCTCTTCAAGGCGGCGAACGCAGCGGCCAATCTGCGCCGTCGTGAACAGGAAGACGCGGGCGCGTCGCTCCAGCCCTGACTCCTGAAGGTACGGGCGCTGCTCGCGTCATGGGGGGACGCTCGCGCGTCCCGCTCGCACGCGGCCCAGACCATCCGGTCTCCAATGCCCCCCGTGTCCAGCGGCGGGGCCGGTGGCGCGTTGGTTGCTATGCCAAGGACCTCGTTGCGCCGCCGCTTCATTCGACGACTCGTTCCCCGGTCCTGGACACATGCTGACCCTCCGCGCCGAACAGCTTCGAGTGCTGGACGCCCACCGGCAGGACCAGTTCCTGGCTGGCTTGGAAGGCCATCTCCAGCGTCACTTCCCGGCCTTCGTGGCCATGCAGCCCCGCGAATCGCTGCGCACGTCCCTCCGCGCGGCGGTTGATGAGGCCGTCTCCGTGGGCTTGGAGACCCGGGGCGACGTGAGCGTCTACGTCAACCTCTGCGCGGTGCTCGGCTGGGACTTCGCGTCCGAACCCGAGAGCGCGTGGCTGGGCGCCTTGCTCCGTGACACGTCCATCCCCTCCGCCTCGTACCGGCTCAAGCTGGGCGTCCAGGAGCTCCAGCGACGCCTTGCGCTCGAGCTCCAACAGCGTGAGGCCCGGCAGCGGTTCGAGTCGGCCACGGACGCGGAGCGGCGCTGATGTTCTCGACACCCCTGGGCGTTTCATCCTTTCAGTTGGATACGGCGAACACGCAGTCGCGGAGCACCTTCGGGAGCACGCCGGTGTCTGGCTCCATGGTGCCGTGCCGGCCCGTGGAGAAGATGGCCATCGAGGTCTCGGTCGTCGACCTCCAGGGGCGGGCCCTCCCTGACCAGGTGCTCGAGCTGGCCTGGGGGCAGACCGTGTACCGGCTGAAGAGCAATGCCTTCGGGGCGGTGCGCTTCGAGGGGCTGGAGGCCACCAGCTACCCGCTGACCTTGTTGGGGCTGGACCGGCGGACGTTGGACGTTCCGTTGGTGGAGGCCCTTTCGTCCATGTGGGTGCTGAGCAGCCAGCCCGCGGAGTGGAGCGTGCTCCCGCCCTTGGCTTTTCCGGAGGCGATGCACGTCGTGCAGCCTGGCGAAGGGGTGGACACGATTGCCTTGGGCCGGGGACACCTCCCGGAGACGATCTGGGATGCCCCCCAGAATGGGACACTGCGAGCCCAGCGGCGGTGGCGGAACCAGCTCGCTGCTCAAGACACGCTCTACATTCCTCCCAGGGAGCCCGCGACCCTCCAGGTCTCCGCGGGATTCCATTACGTGCTTCGTTTCAATGGCGGCGTGTCCCGGCTGCGGCTGCGGCTGGCGGTCGGGTTCGAGCCGCAGGACGGCGTTCCCTATCTGCTGGAGGTGCCAGACGCACCCTCTCAGCAAGGGACCACGCGGAATGGGTACATCGACACGGTGGTCCCCGCGCAGACGACCCGCGTGACGTTGGTCCTCGACCAGGGAGCGACGCGCCTCGACCTCCCCGTGGGCGCCTTGTTGCCGCTGTCGGACGACCGGGGCGTCCAGCAGCGGCTGCGCAACCTGGGGTTCCCGTGTGCGTCCTCCGATGGCACGTTCGACGACGTGGCGAAGGGCGTGCTGCATCGCTTCCGGTCCGCGGTCTCCCTGCCTCACTCGGATGCCGTCGACGACGACGTCCGCGGGGCGCTCTTCGCACTCCACGACCAAGGGTGATTCATGGCGGGCCCGTTGACTGTTGCAGAGGTTCTGGAGAAGCGGAGACAGGCGCAGCTCGAGCTCCACCAGGAAGCGCTCTCCGTGGTGGAAAGACGGAGCGTGGCCCTCTCGGACCCGGAAGGCCATACGACGGTCATCAACCTCCCCCTGCCGCCCGCGGTGTTCACGGTGGTGAGCTGGAACGTGCAGACCTTCGAGGCTGGGAGGAGCCTGGGGAATCCCTTCGTCAACAAGGTCATCAACAAGGTGCTCGAGGCGGTGAGCGCCGACGTCTGCATCTTGCTGGAGAGCCGGTCGGACTCCTACATCAACATGAACGCCATTGAGACGGGCCATGTTGGCACCAAGGGGTGGAAGCAGGCCGTTGACGAGGAGGACCTGGATGACGACGGCGATGTCGATGAGGATGATGACGACGGCGTTGTCCCGGTCGACGATGAGGACGATGACGCCCTCGACGAGGATGACGGCGGCGCGCAGTTCGACCTGCTCGACGGCGGCGAGCCGCTGACCTACCAGCAGAACGTCAGCGAGATGACGGGGAAGCGCTGGCTGCCACCCAAGAAGCTCTGCATCTATGAGCCCGCCATGGTGAAGCTGCAGCGGGACGTCCGGGATTTGAACCGCATCGAGAGCCTCGAGAAGAAGACGAAGACGAAGAAGCTCACCAAGAAGGAGTCGGCGGCCCTCACGCGGCTCACAAAGAAGAAGGCCAAGAACCTGAAGGCGGACTCTCGATATTACGCTGCCGCGGAGCGCGCTCGGAAGAACGCGAGCCTGAAGAAGTTCCTGGGGGACTACGGCTATCACCCCAAGCTGCTCAAGGGCCTGTGTGTCGACTTGAAGGGCGCGCCCACGCAGGCGTGGATGGAACAGCTGCGCGACGACGCCGTCCTCCCGGTGCGGAGCTATTACAAGCTTGTCTACGTCCAGGACGACTGGAGTGAGCAGGAGCTCGACTGGAGCACGGACATCTCCACGTGTCCGCCGCAGGACAACTGGCGCTTCGTGCTTCGTCTGAAGCGATGCGCGTGTGGCGAGTCTCTGGGGTCTGGCTCTTGTGGGAGCTGTGAGGATTTTGGGGCGTACACCACTCCGCTCCAGAACCTGCGGCAGGCCGTGGATGCGCTCACGTTCTACATGTGCACCTGTCAGGAGAGCTACTCCATCCTCCTTCGGCAGGGGACAGGCACCCAGGGCTCCAGCTCGATGGGTGTCTGGATGAAGGACAAGCTCGTGTCGGTGAAGTCCGCCGCGGCGCGGCTGGTGATGCGTGCGCCAGGCGAGGAGGACACGTCGCACGGCATGCCGGTCTTCAAGGCCGGCATGCTCCTGGGCTATCAGGACAACAGCATCGGCTTCTACGGGCGCTGTCCCTATCTCCTCCCGGTGGAGCTGTGGCTGCCGTATCTCGGCACCAGCCACATGATGTACCTCGTGGCCTTTCATGGCCCGTTCGGCCCTTCCACCCTGGCGGGGGTGGAGCTCCGCGCCGCCGCGATGCGCGAGCTGATGAACGCCGGCACCGGGTCGACGAAGAAGCTCGAAGACGAAGAGGACGTGATGGTCATCGGTGACTTCAACCTGGACTGGGCTCCAGGCGTCCCGAAGCCCAGCGGGCAGCAGAAGATCGCCAATGCCCTGTACGAGGACTTCAGCACGCGCCGCTTCGAGGCGCTCATCCCGGATGGCATCGCGACCTCGCTGGCGAGCATCCATGGGGCCTCGAAGTGGAGGCAGAAGGCGCCAGACACCGCCGCCTTCACCAGCAGCGCCTATGACAACTGTTTCCTCAAGGGGAGCGCGCTGAAGTCGCACGTGGCCTCAGCCGCGGTGCTGGATGTCATCTCCTGGATTGAGGCGAACCTGTCGGAGTTCGACCTCCCGGACGACGACCCCCAGAAGGGAAAGCTCGGAACGCTCTCCACGAAGCACCAGGCGTTCTACATTTATCGGAAGTACGTGAGCGACCACCTGCCCATCGTCTGCGACATCCTGGTGGCCCCGCTGTCACCGCATACCCGGGCGTTGCAGGCGCAGGCCCGAGCCCTGACGAATCCCAATGTGGACCGCGAGGGAAGGGCGCGGACGCTCGCCTTGAGGCAATCGGTCACCCGGCCCTCCGTGGAGGCAGTGTTCCACTTCGACGAGATGATCGACTTCGGCGCAACGTCAGAGGCCGTGGACCAGTACCTGCCTTCCTATGAGGGAGAGACGCGCGTGGCGACCTGCGTGGGTCAAGTGGATCGGCACCAGGACGGGTACTTCGTCTTGAAGTGTGAGCCCTTCCAGGACCAGATTCTCTGGACGTCGTGGCGGCCAGAAACGCGGCCGCTCACGTTGGACAGGTTCCTGCGGTTCCATCCTCCGGGGACGCGTGTCCAGTGGACGATGCTCAATCCCCGGCCGGCGACGTAGCGCGGCCCTGACGGCAGCGTCGTGGGCAACGCGGGAGCAATGACTCGCGGCCTACCGGTCGGCCGCCTCCGCCGCGCTCCGCTCCTCCTTGCAGAACGCCAGTCGCTTCTGGATGACATCGAGCGGCACCGCCATCTCCAGCTTGAACGACGTCCCATCCGGCTGGACGCGCGCGAAGTCGAGCAGCTGCGCCAAATCCTTCTCACCCTCCGCCTGCGCCTTGATGCGCGCCATGCTCAGCGCGGCGCCCAGCGTCTTGCCCAGGTCGGTGACTTCGTCGCCATTCGCGCCGCGGACCTCGGCGACCATGGCCACGTCGCCGCTCGCGTCCACGTGGAGCTCCACGTTCTGCGCCACCTTGCGGATGCGCTCCGCCAGCTCCGCCTGCTCCTTGGGCAACAGCCGCGCGAGCTGGTCCACGGACAGCACGCCGTACATCTCCCCGTAGGTGCTGCCCTCGGAGATGGCGGGCGGCTCGTCCGGGCCGCGCCCCTCCACCCGGTCCACCACCGCCTTCACCTCGTCCGGCGACTTGCCAATCACCAGCAGCTCGTTGTTCCACGTCGCCACCGCGGCCTCGCTCCGGCGCCGCGCCGTGCTCCCATCCGGCCGCGTCACCGTCATGTCGCCCGGCTCGTACACCCGGGCGCCTTCGCCGTAGTCCATGGACACGCGCTCCCCCAGCAGTTCCTTGAACTTCGCGTTGCCGAAGTTGCCCGACAGCATCATCCCATCATCGGTGATGACCAGGCGGTCCAAATCCTGGAGCGGGTCCACGCCGCTGAGGTTTCGCAGCTCCTCCAGCCGCTTCCCACCATCCCGCATCAGGCAGTCCAGCAGCAGCTCACCAATGGGCGAGTGCCGCAGCGCGTTCGCCTCGATGACCACCGCCGTCTTGCCCTCTCCGCGGGGCAGGGCGGCCAGCAGCGGGTCCCTGGGCCGCGCGCGCTCCTGCGTGCCCGCGTCCACCTGCACGGGCAGGACCTGCGTCCGGCGCCGCTCCGCGCGCTCCCGCTCGGGGGCCCGCATCCGCCGGGGGAACTCCACCTTCGGCGTCTCCATGGCGGGCGCTTCGCCCTGCCCGGTGAACATCAACACCGCGGCCACCACGAACAGCATCGCCGCCACGACGAGCCACACCCGGCGGCGTCCACGGTTGTCCATGTCAGTAGTCCTTTCCCTCGAAGCGCCAGAACCCCACCGCCAGGGCCCCGAATCCAAACACCAGCACGCCGAGCAACAGCATGCCCAGCGAATGCACCTCCAGCGGCGTGGACGCGGCGATGTCGCCCGCGGCCATGGCCAGCGCGGACAGCCGCGGCAACACCAGCGTCACCGCCCGGAAGGCCTCGCGTCCGAAGCCCTCCTCGAAGAAGGGCGTCATCTGCTGCCGGTAGCCGGCGATGATGCCTCCCACCAGGAAGACGAAGCCAGAGGCCGCGCACAGCGCCACGCTGCGCACCATTGTCGCCGCCGTCAGCATCACCGCGTACACCGCCGCGAAGCCCACGCACGCCAGCAGCCCGGCGATGAGCGGCCCCGCCGTCCAGTACCCCGCCTTCACGCCGAAGATGAGCACCAGCCCCGTCGTCCCATACAGCGTCCCGCCCAGCGCCAGCACCATCACGCCCAGGAACGTCCCCGCCAGCAGGTGCCAGCGCTGAATCGGCAGCGCCAGCAGGTGCTCGATGCGCCCCGGTGACATCAGCGACGGCGCGAAGTCCGAGCACGCGACGATGCCGAACAGGATGCCGCCGTAGAACACCAGGAACGCCGCGGCCTGGTACACGGGCCGCAGGGCCACGTCGACAGAGCGGATGCTCGAGCGGAGCTCCTCGCCGAACAGCCGGGACGCCGCGAGCGCCCCATCCACCACCTCGATGCGCAAGCTCAGCGCCACCACGGCTAGCACCAGGGTGATGCCCACCATGAAGGCCAGGATGAACTTGCGCGACATCGCCTCACGGAGCACGTAGCCCGCGATTCCCAGGATGGGCTTCACGCCGCGGCCTCCACTGTTCCCATCAGCACCGACTCCAGGTCCGTTCCGTCACGCCGCAGCTCCACCATCAATGCCCCAGCCGCGCGTGCCCGGTCCAATGCTCCGTTGAGCGCCGCCGGGTCCTCTGCCTCGACGACGTACTGTCCCTCCGCGGCGCCTCGGATGAACCCCGCCGCCACCAGGGCCTCGGTGTTCGCCCCGGGGGCGAAGCGCACCAGCCACCGCACGCCGCCCCGCGCCAGGTCCTCCAGCCGGCCCTCGCGCACCACGCGGCCTCCCGCGAGGATGGCGACGCGATCGCAGACCCGCTCGGTCTCCGCCAGCAGGTGCGAGTTGAGGAACAGCGTCGTCCCACGCCGCACCTCGTCCTGAAGGATGCGCCGCACCTCCATCCGTCCCATGGGGTCGATTCCGTCCGTGGGCTCGTCCAGCACCAGCAGGGAAGGGGTGCCCACCAGCGCCGCGGCCAGGCCCAGCCGCTGACGCATGCCCTTGGAGTACCCGCCGATGCGCCGGCCCACCGCGTCCGACAGGCCCACGCGCTCCAGGAGGCGCAGGTTCACCGCGGGGGCCATGGGGAGGCCCTTCAGCCGCGTCACCGTCGCGAGGAAGGCGGGCGCCGTCCAGGTGCCGGGCAGGTGCAGGCGCTCGGGCAGGTATCCGATGCGGGCGCGGATGCGCGGGTCCTCGGGCGAGCCGCCCAGGACGCGGATGGCGCCCTCCGTGGGCTGGACGATGCCGAGGATGCTCTTGATGAAGGTCGTCTTGCCCGCGCCGTTGGGGCCGATGAGGCCGAAGGCGCTGCCCTCCGGCACCGTCAGGTCCATGCCCCGGAGGGCCTCGGTGCCTCCCTTCCGGAAGGCCCGGTGGTACGTCTTCCTCAATCCCCTCACTTCGATGGCGGGTGCCTGGCTTGTCACGGTCGGGAATGTAGACGACCGGGCCGTCCACTGATTGCGTCAGGTTGCCGGGCGGTCGCCCGGGTGGGCGGAGCGGTCTCCTGGCGACCCCCTGCGGCGCTCCGTTCGCGCCCGTGGGAAAGCCGCTTCGCACGCCTGCTGTGCCTGCCGCGCCGCGGTACCTCGTTGTTCCGGGGACTTGGCGGCTTCCGCGTTCCTTGGAGCTCCACGGTCCGGCCCATGCAATGTCCGGCGGCGGACCCCATGCCCCGAGGAGCACCGGACATGACGTACGAGGACCGCATCGAACAGCAGTTGCTGGACGCCCGCCGCGAGCTGGCGCTGGCCGACCAGGACCTGGCGACGGGGACGGAGGCGGCGCGCGTGCGCTACGCCCGCGCCCTGCACGAAGCGGACATCGCCGAGCGCCGCGCGCAGCGCCACGCCCGGGAGGCGCGCAACCATCAGCGGAGCTGGAGGCTCGTCGCAGGCTGAGCAGGCGAGCAGGGGCCAGAAACGATGAAGGCGCGGCGCCGCCGGTTTATACCGGCGACGCCATGGCCTATCCCATCCACCGACCCCGCCGCCTGCGCCGCAACGCCGTCCTGCGTGACATGGTGCGCGAGACGCGCCTCGACCCGAGCGACTTCATCTACCCCCTGTTCGTCGTGGAGGGCCGGGACGTGCGCCGTCCCATCGTCTCCATGCCGGGCATCTTCAACCTGTCGCTGGAGCACGTCGTCGCGGAGGCCCGGCAGGCCCGGCAGCTGGGCGTGCCCGCCGTCCTCCTGTTCGGCATCCCGAACCACAAGGACGCCCGCGGCACCCAGGCCTACGCCGACGACGGCATCGTCCAGCGCGCCATCCAGGCCATCAAGGCGGCCGAGCCGGACCTCCAGGTCATCGTCGACGTCTGCCTCTGCGAGTTCACCGACCACGGCCACTGCGGCGTGTTGGAGGGCGGCCACGTCGTCAATGACGCCACGCTGCCGCTGCTGGCGAAGATGTCCGTGAGCTGCGCGAAGGCGGGCGCGGACATCATCGCGCCGTCGGACATGATGGACGGCCGGGTGGCCGCCATCCGCGCCGCCCTGGATGAGACGGGCTTCGGCGAGCTGCCCATCATGGCCTACTCGGCCAAGTTCGCGTCCGGTTACTACGGGCCGTTCCGCGAGGCGGCCCAGAACACGCCGACCTCCGGCGACCGCCGGGGCTACCAGATGGACCCCGGCAACTTCCGCGAAGCCCTCAGGGAAGTGGCCCTGGACGTGGAGGAGGGCGCGGACCTCATCATGGTCAAGCCCGCGCTGGCCTACCTGGACGTCATCCGCGCCGTGCGCGAGCGCTGGGAGCTGCCCGTCGTCTCCTACAACGTGTCCGGCGAGTACTCCATGCTCAAGGCCGCCGGGCAGAACGGGTGGATTGACTACGAGCGGGTGATGCTGGAGACGCTCACGTCCATGAAGCGCGCCGGCTCCGACCTCATCATCACCTACCACGCCCTGGAAGCAGCGAAGCTCCTGTAGGCAACAGCCGGACGGACTCGCGGCGGGTTGACGCTTGATCCGCCGCGCGCGTTGCGTCCAAATGCGCGTCGCACGATGCCAACCCCCAAGCGGCCTGGACGCAAGTCCCAGAAGCCCCCGCCCCAACGCCGGCGCACCGCGAAGCCGCGGTCCGGCGCCGGTCGCGCGGTCCGTGTCTCCCCCCCAGGACCCTTGCAGTACAAAGTGGTCGAGCTGTCCACGGTGGACGAGGGTGCCCTGGAGCGCACGCTCAACGAGTGGACGGCCAAGGGCTGGAGCCTCGACGGCATCCAGTTTGCGATGCGCGAGTCCTCCAAGCGCCCGGCCATGGCCTTCATCCTCTTCACGCGCCAGGGCGGCCCCGCCGAGCACGATGAAGACGCGGCGCGCGGGCGGCTGATGCGGATGTCGGAGACGGGCAGCCCCACCGCGGCGCTCGCGGCGGAGTACACGCGTGAGCACGCCGAGTGGGCCGCGCCCATGATTTCTCCTTTGAGCGCCCACGAACGGCTGGCGCGCCTGGCGGGACTGGACGAGCCCGAGCCGCGCGAGGAAGGCCTCACGCTGGAGCCGGAGGAGTGAGCACCGCGCGAAGCCGCGTGTTCATGGCGGCCAGCAGGCAGGGTGGCCGCGCCTTGCGGCTGGTGTCCGGAGAGGCGCAACCCGATTCCCCCTATCCCAAGGCCTCGCTCTGGCTGCGCGGCGGCGCGCGGGCGGTGGACGTGTCGGTGGCGTGGGGCCTGTACGTGGTGGGGGGGGCGGCGGGCGCGGTGGTGGCGCTGCTGTTCCTGCTGCTGGCGGACGGGATGCTCCAGGGCCAGAGCGTGGGCAAGCGCATCTTCGGCGTGAAGGTGATGCACCTGCCCACGCGCTCGGCGGCGCGGCACCGCGACAGCACCCTGCGCAACGCGCCGCTGGCGCTCATCGTGCTGCTGGGGATGATGCCCGCGCCGCATGGGACGGTGGCCGCGGCGGCGGGGCTGCTCGTCATCGGAGGCGTGGAGGCGTGGCGCGTGCTGAGGGATCCGCTGGGCTGGCGGCTGGGCGACACCTGGGCGCAGACGCAGGTGGTCGACGGGAAGGTTGTCGCGGGCGTAACCGTTGCAGCTCGCACGCCGGTCGCGCATGAGCGCGCCTCCGGAAGGCTCATGTCCGCGGCGAAGGTGCGCCGTGGACGCTCGTCGTTCAGGAAGCGAAGGGGGTACCCGTGCGCATCGCGCTGACCCACAACCTCAGGCTGTCTGATTTGGAAGAAGAGGCGGAGTTCGACACGCAGGAGACGGTCAACGCGCTCGCGGCGGCCATCGAGCGCATCGGCCACCGGCTGGAGCGCTTCGAGGTGAGCGGCCCGGCTTCGCGCACCGTGGCGCGGCTGGAGGCCTACAGCCCGGACCTCATCTTCAACACCGCCGAGGGGCGCCGCGGCCGCTTCCGCGAGGCCTTCTATCCGGCCCTCTTCGACGAGCTGGGCTTCCCGTACACGGGCTCGGACGCGTACGCGCTGGCGCTGACGCTCGACAAGCAGCTCACCAAGCTGGTGCTGTCCAAGCAGGGCATCCGCACGCCCGGCTGGCAGTACGTGGAGAAGCTCAGCGAGCTGTCCGCGGAGAACCTGCGCTTCCCCGTCATCGTGAAGCCCAACTTCGAGGGCTCCTCCAAGGGCATCACCCAGGACTCCATCGCGGAGACGCTGGACGAGGTGCGCGCCAAGGTGGCCTCCGCGCTGGAGAAGTACCCGTCCGGCGTGCTGGTGGAGGAGTACATCTCCGGCCGCGACCTCGCCGTGCCGTTCCTGGAGTCGGTGGACAACGACTACGACGGCGTGCTCACCCCGGTGGAGTACGTCATCGACCCGGTCGCCACGCAGGGCCGCAAGTACGCCATCTACGACTACGCGCTGAAGACGTCTCGGGAGGGCGCGGTCAGCGTGCGCGCCCCGGCGCAGATTCCGCCTCGCACGGCGGAGGACATCCGGCGGATGGCGCAGAAGGTGTACCAGGCGCTGGACTGCCGTGACTTGGGCCGCATCGACGTGCGCCTGAGTGACGCGGGCGTGCCGTACTTTCTGGAGATCAACGCGCTCCCCAGCCTGGAGCCGGGCGCGGGCATCTACGCGTCCGCGGAGCTGGACGGCCTGCACCTGGATGGGGTCATCAACTCCATCATCACCAGCGCGGCGAAGCGGTACAAAATCAAGGACTCGTCGCGCCGCCAGGGCAAGCCCGCGCGCAAGAGCGGTCCGCTGCGCGTGGGCTTCAGCTTCAACGTGAAGCGCGTGAAGCCCACGGCCACGGCGGAGACGGTGGAGGACAGCGAGGCCGAGTACGACTCGCCGAACACGCTCCAGGCCATCCGCGAGGCGATCGCGTCGTGGGGCCACGAGGTCATCGACCTGGAGGCCACGGCCGAGCTGCCCTCGGTGCTGTCGAGCACGCCGCTGGACGTGGTGTTCAACATCGCGGAGGGCTTCAAGGGCCGCAACCGCGAGAGCCAGGTCCCGGCGCTGCTGGAGCTGCTGGACATCCCGTACACGGGCTCGGACCCGGCCACGCTGTCCATCGCCCTGGACAAGGGCCTGGCGAAGAAGATTGTCCGGCAGGCGGGCATCCTCACGCCCAACTTCCAGCTCATGGCGACGGGCAAGGAGCGCCTCAACAAGGAGTTCACCAGCTTCCCGCTCATCGTGAAGCCGGTGGCGGAGGGCAGCTCCAAGGGCGTCGTCACCAAGAGCGTCTGCCACAGCGAGGCGGAACTGCGCGAGGTGGTGCGGGAGATTGCCGGCAAGTACCAGCAGCCCGCGCTCATCGAGGAGTACATCCGCGGCCGTGAGTTCACCGTGGGCCTGCTGGGCGAGCGGCGACCCCGCGTCCTGCCGCCCATGGAGATCGTCTTCCTGGACCGGGAGGAGAAGAACCCCGTCTACAGCTTCCAGCACAAGCTCGATTGGACGGACCGCATCCGCTACGACGCGCCGGCGAAGCTGGAGCCCGCGCTGCTGGAGCGGCTGCGCACGGCGGCGCGCAGCTCGTTCATGGCGCTGGGATGCCGCGACGTCGCGCGCATCGACTTCCGCATGGACGACAAGGGGCGCATCTACTTCATCGAGTGCAACCCGCTGCCGGGCCTGACGCCGGGCTGGAGCGACCTGGTGCTCATCGCCCAGGGCGCCGGCATGGACTACCGGGGGCTCATCGGCGAAATCATGGCCCCCGCCATCCGCCGCTACAAGGAGCGCGAGGCGCGCCGCGCCGCCAGCGAGCACCCCGCTTCGGTGCTGCGCAAGAGCGCGCCCCTGGAGGAGGGGACGCCCGCCGCCGCGCAGCCCGTGGCCGCGACGGCGCCCACCCCGGCGGCCCCAGCGGCGGAGCCGTCCCCGCGCGTGGACGCGAAGGCCTGAGTCCGACGTGACGCCCCGGCCCGAGTCCGCCCACCGAGGCGGCGGGCGGGGCCGGGTGGAGTGGTTGACGGTGGGGAGTGGTCGGTTAGTGTCCGCCTCCATGGTGCACATCCCCGAGGAGACCGGTCCGCGCGTCCGGGCCCGTGAGCTGGGCCTGCCGCTGGGGCGCTTCAAGCCCGGCAAGTTCAACGCCATCACCGACGTGGAGGGGGTGCTCGTCGGGCACAGCACGTTGATACGGGGCGAGGGCCCGCTGCGCCCCGGGCACGGTCCGGTGCGCACGGGGGTCACCGCCATCCTCCCCAACCAGGGGAACATCTTCATGGAGCGGATGACGGGCGGCGGCTTCGTGCTCAACGGCGCGGGCGAGGTCTCCGGCATGACGCAGCTCATGGAGTGGGGCCTCATCGAGACGCCCATCCTCCTCACCAACACCATGGCGGTGGGGGCGGTGTCGGACGGCGTGGCGCGCTACCTGGTGGACCGCTACCCCGGCATCGGCGACGAGCACGACGTCATCATCCCCGTGGTGGGGGAGTGCGACGACTCCTGGCTCAACGACATCTCCGGGCGCCATGTGCGCGAGGAGCATGTCTTCGAGGCCATTCACACCGCCTCCTCCGGCCCCGTGGCCGAGGGGAACGTGGGCGGCGGCACGGGCATGGTGACGTGCGACTTCAAGGGCGGCATCGGCACGTCCTCCCGCAAGCTGCCGGAGGTGCTCGGCGGCTACACGCTGGGCGTGCTGGTGATGTCCAACTTCGGGAAGATGCACAACCTGCGCGTGGGCGGCCTGCCCGTGGGCGAGGTGCTGGCGGAGAAGTTCAAGGGCACGCCCAAGCGCGGCCAGACGTACGGCTCCATCATCGCGGTGGTGGCCACGGACGCGCCGCTGCTGAGCCATCAAATCAACCGCCTCTGCAAGCGCGTGGCGCTGGGCATTGGCCGGGTGGGCAGCTACGCGGCGCACGGCTCGGGGGAGATTGTCGTCGGCTTCTCCACGGCGAACATCATCCCCCGGCGCACCCAGAAGATGGTCTACAAGCTGAAGCTCCTCCTGGACCAGCGCCTGGACCCCCTCTACGAGGCCGTCATGGAGGCCACCGAGGAGGCCATCCTCAACGCCATGTGCATGGCCACGTCCATGACGGGGGCCAACGGAAACCACTGCCCGGCGCTCCCCCTGGACGAGGTCCGGCGCTTCCTGGACGCCTACAAGCCGATTTTCGCCTCCGTGAAGAAGCGCCCCCAGCAGTCGAGCGCCCCGGCGGCCAGGGAGCGGCCCGGCAACGAGGACCGGGAGGGGGACGTGAAGGCGTCCACCGCCCGGCCGACCCAGGTCCGGAGCGCCGAGGGAATCCCGTTTCCCACCCGTCCGGCACCGGACGACCCCGGCGAGCCGGGGGGGCCCGAGGGTTCCTCTTCCGGGAGCCCCGCGGGTTCTGATAGTTAAGCCCCTCTTTTCACGTCTCCGTATGGAGCACAGGAGTCACAGATGGCCCGCAGCAAGAGCAAGCACCGTCGCGTGCAGATGAAGATCAAGCAGGCCTGGAAGAAGCGGGCGAAGAAGAACAAGGCCGAGGCCAAGGCCGCCGCCGAGTCGAAGAAGAAGTAGTCGTCCCGACCGCGCTCGTGCGGCCCGTGGCTCAGTCCCGGGTCGCCGAGAACGGACTGCTGACGTTGCAGCGCTGTCCCCCCGTGTCGGACGCGCGCACGTAGCTGCCCGTGAGGACGCCGGCGATGGACGCCGTCCCGCCATCCGTCAGCGGCGCCATGTAGCTGCCGGTGAGCGTCAGCGTGTCCGTCCGGTTCGCCGAGGGCGCTCCCGTCCCCGTCATCAGGAAGGTCCCCTGCGCGGTGATGGTGCCCCGGACGGGGACGCCCGCCAGCCGGCTGGCGAGGTTTTCGCCCGAGCGGGCGATGTCCAGGACTTCACCCGTGGGAACGTCCACCCCCAGGAGCGCGCACTCCGAAGGCACGCCCGCGTCCGGGTTGAACTGCAGCCGGTAGCGGCCTTCGACGGCGGGGCACTCCGTGCAGGGGGGAGCTTCTCCGCCACAGGCGCCGGTGGTGAGCAGGAGCAACCCGGCGAAGAAGAGGGCGAAACGTCCAGAAGTCATGACTTGGTTCTCCTTGAGACGGAAGCCGGACTTCCCGGTGGGACGGCCGGTTCCTACGTTGGGAAAGGGCGGCGTTCGGTGGGCTCGTAGGGTGGGGTGGGGCGGTGGCTGACTCGAGGCGGTGGTCCAACTTTGTATTCGCCGGGCTTTTCGCCCTGGCGCTGATTCTCTTCTCCAGGATTCTGCTGCCGTTCCTGATGCCGGTGTTGCTGGGCGGCTTCCTGGTGGTGCTGTTCATGCCGGTGCAGGACTCCCTGTGCCACAAGCTGGGGGGACGCAAGTCTCTCAGCGCCGGGGTGTCCACCGTCACCGTGTTCGTCCTCATCCTGGCGCCGCTGGCGCTGGTGGGGTGGATGGTGGCGCGCGAGGTGTTCCAGTTCGTGGGCCAGGCGCAGGCCCTGCTGGAGCAGCAGCACCTGCGTCACCCGTTCCTCGCCAGCCTGCCGCTGGGCCTGGAGCGCTACCTCCGGCTGGACGCGGACAGCGCGGAGACGGAGCGGGCGCTCCTGGCCGCGGTGACGGGCGGCGCGTCGCTGCTGCGCGACGTGGCGGCGGCGGGCACGGACCTGGTCATCAACCTGTTCCTGATGTCCGTGGCCATGTACTACTTCTTCCTCGACGGCCGCCGGCTGGTGGCCGAGGTCATGCGGCTCATCCCGCTGGACCGGCGCTACTTCGAGGCCTTCGCGCGCGAGTTCACCGACGTCGCCTACGCCATCATCTATGGCAACACCCTCACCGCGCTCATCCAGGGCGCCGTGGGCTTCGTCGGGCTGCTCATCGCGGGGGTGCCACATGCCGGCGTGTGGGGCGCGGCCATGGTGCTGGTGGCGCTGGTGCCCGTGGGCGGCACGGCCCTGGTGTGGGGCCCCATTGGCGTGGTGCTCATCGCCGCCAACCAGGTGGGTGAGGGCGTCTTCCTCCTGGCCTGGGGCGCCTTCCTGGTGGGCAGCATCGACAACGTCATCCGGCCCCGGCTGTGTGGTTCGCGCATGGCGCTGCACCCGCTGCTCGTCTTCCTGTCCATGTTCGGCGGGCTGGCGGTGTTCGGGATGATGGGCTTGCTGGTGGGGCCGCTCATCGCCTCCATCTTCATGGCCATGGTCCGCATCTACCGCCGCGACTTCCTGGGCATTGGACGCGCCGAGGACCTGTCCGCCGATGAGGGGAGCACGGCGACGCCTCCCATGTCCTCCCGCAGGCCACCCGCGGCGCAGGCGATGGGGCCCGCGGCGACGTTCAACGCCTGAGCGGCGGGAGCACCGCGGAGCCTGGACTTCCCCGACGGGGTGGGTGAACCTCCCTGGGGAATGACGACCGCCCGACACTCGATGGTTCGCTGGGGGCTGTGGTGTGCCCTGGTGGTGGCGCTGGCCTCGCCGCAGGCCGCCGCGGCGAAGCGGAAGGGCATGGCGGTGGACCCGGAGTCGCACACCACCCCCGACCCTTTCCTGGAGGTGTCGCTGGACACGGGCTCGGGCGGCACGGTGGGGGATGGGCCGGCGCGCCCGCCCCTGGCGCGGCTGACGCTGGGGGGCACGACGACGTGGCGCAACTACTGCGCGCGGCCCGGCGTGAAGTCCTGTGGCGAATATGACCGGCTCCCGGCGAACGAGCGCCTGGGCGACACGGTGAGTTATGCGTCGTCGGTGCCGTACCTGGGCATCGCCGCCGAGCTGGAGCTGCTGCCGCTGGCGCACAGCGCGTCCCTGCTGCGGGGACTGGGCCTGTCGCTGGGCTACCGGCGCGGGTTTTCCTCCACGAACGTGACGCTGGTGGGTGACGCCGGCCAGTCGACCACGCGCGCGGTGGTGGCCACGGACTCGGTGCTCACGGCGCAGGCGCTGTACCGCCATGACTTCGGCGCGGAGGCGTCGAACGCGCCGCCGGGCTACGCGGGGCTGCGCGCGGGCCTGCTCACCCGCGCCTTCGACGTGGACGCGTCCGCCAACAGCCCGCTCGCCGGGACGCACCGCCTGTTCCCCGCCGTGGGGCTGGAGGTGTCGGTGCCGCTGCTGCGCTGGGTCCGGCTGGAGGGCGCGGGGCAGTTCTTCCTGAGCCCGAAGCCGGGCAAGGGCCTGGGCGGCGGCGGCGCGGCGCTGGACGCGGAGGTCAGCGACTACGGCACGTCGGTGTCCAGCTTCGGCTGGGAGGCGGAGCTGGGCGTCGGGGGCGACCTCTGGGGGCCCTTCGGCTACTCGGTCCGCTTCCGCCTGTCCCGCTTCCAGGACACGTTCTCCGGCGCCGGCACCAGGCTGGGCTGGGATGAGGGCGGCGTGGCGGCGGAGACGTACTCCAGTCTGCACTGGGGCATCACCGCGTCCTACTGAGGCGCGTTGCTGGCTCCCACTCGGGCGCGGCGGAGGCGTAGGGTGCGGACATGTCCGAGCACGTGTCCCCCCAGGAGCTGCGCAGGAAGTGGAAGCTGGCGAACGCGGAGCCGCTGGAGGGTGGACACCGGCTCTACGCGTACCGCGCGCTGGCGCACGGCTGTCCCGCGTTCGTCCCCAACCTCCTGTCGTTGAGCCGCACGTTGCTGGCCGGAAGGCACGACGCGGCGGACCCGGAGGCCGCGGCGACCGAGGCCGAGCAGGTGCTCCGCTCCGCGTCGGACGTCTCCGCGGGAGCCCCGGAGCCCCTGCTGGCGCTGGGGCACTTCCTGGTCTCCGTGCGCCAGGCGCCCGACGAGGCGGAGCGGGCCTTCTCCTCCGCGGCCAGCGCGGCGATGGCCTTGCTGGAAGAGGCGTGGGCGGGGTGGATTCACGCGCTGGGCGCGCAGGGACAACTGGACGCGGCGCTGGAGGTGGAGGAGCGGGCGCGGAGCCTCTTTCCCAGCTCCAAGGCGCTGACTCAGGCGGTGGCGTTCGCGCGAGCACAGTCGGATACGCGCTGACGCGTGTCCCGCCCCGTCAGGACATGCGCTCCAGCGAGCTCCGGCCGCCGGCCCGCACGGCCTTGCGGTGCTGGGCAATCCGGTTGCGAGCCCACTCCGGGGCCAGCTCCAGCTCCTCCGGGAAGAAGAGGTCCTCGCCCATCCCCTTGACGCGCACCTGGATGAGCGGGTCATCGGGGTACTGCGTGGCCGGGTCGTCGAACACCAGCCCCACGACGATGCCCGTCTTGCCCAGGAAGCGCTGGCTGATGGTGCCGTCCCCGGAGTGCGGCACGACCTTCACCGTCGCGCCAATGCGCACCGGGGCGCCGTCCACGTCCTGACAGATGATGAGTGAGGGGTCCTGGGTCATGGCGCGTAGGAGCGGGGCTTGAGCGACTTCGAGATGACCACCAGCACGGCGGTGATGACGACCCATGCGAGCAGGTGGTGGGTGAGGACGTGCCGCGCGTCCTTCTCGCAGGCGAGCTCGCCGAGCAGCGCGCCCGTCGCACCCACGGACAGGCCCGCCACCACGGCGCGCAGCGGCTGGAAGAAGGCGCCCCGCAGCGCGAGCAGCGCGACCCCCAGCGGCACCACGTCGATGGCCAGGTGACTGACGGTGCAGACCCAGCCCGGGAGCGATGAGGGGGCGTGTGGCGTGGCCCGGGCCAGCACCAGGGCCGCCGCGCTGACCACCGCCAGCCCCACGCCCAGCCGGCGTACCCAGCGGCCCTTGGGGGACAGCGCGCCCCACGCGCACACCGCGCTGGTTCCCACCAGCATGGCCAACAGCGGCGCGCGCGCCAGGAGCAGCGGGCCGGTGACGGCGCCCACCGCGAGCATCACCCCGGCCGCCAGCAGGCCCAGGCCCGCGGACGCCGCCATCAGCCAGACGGCCTGCGTGCGCCAGCGCCGCACCGGACGACGAAGCGCAAGCTCGCCCCGGACCGCGGCGAGCACGCGCTCCAGCGCGGCGTTGTCCTTCGTGGGCGCCTGGGTGAGCAGCGGATCCAGGTCCACCGGTGGCTTCATCGCGCCACCTCCAGCGCCAGCTCGCCCAGCAGCTCTCGCAGCCTCTCGTAGCCCCGGTGCGCCCGCAGCCGCGCGGCGCCAGGGCTGATGCCTCGCAGCGCGCCAATCTCCTCGAAGGACCAGCCCTCCACCTTGCTGAGCACCACGGCTTCACGGTGGTCCGGGGGGAGTCGTTGCAAGGCGTCCAGCAGGTGCCTGCGCAGCGCCGGGTCGCTGTCATCTGGCGCCGGGGACGCGGGTGTCGCGGTGTCCTCCCGGGAGGCGTAGGCGTCCACGTGTCGTTGGTGCCTCAGCGCGTCGCGCGCGGCGTTCGCGGCGATGGTCATCAGCCAGGGCGTGAAGCGGGTGCCGGGCTCGTAGCGGCCTCGCGAGCGGATGACGGACAAGAAGGTGGCCTGGAGCAGGTCTTCCGCGAGCGCGCCATTGCGCACCATCCGGGCCAGGAAGCCTTGGACCCGCGGCGCGTGCCGCGCGAAGAGGTCCTCGAAGGCGTCCGATGCTCCGTCGCGAAACCGTTCCATGAGCTCTTCGTCCGTTTGGCTCCGCATCACCCGGCTCCTCTACGGGCCGCTCGCGAAAGTGTTTCCAGCGGTCGCGATTCTCAAGGTCCAGCGGGAAAATCGTTGAAAAGTCGCGGGGTTGTGTGCGCCGCCAACATCCCGTCCTGCCCCGGAGGGCGAGGCCGTTAGTGTTGGGCGCGGAGGCACCTCGGACGCGTGGACCATTGGAGCATCGAAGGCATGGGGGCGGGGTTGGTGGCAAGCCTGCTGGCGGGCACGGCGACGGGACTGGGCGCGCTGCCCGTGCTCGTCACCTCGGAGCTCAGCCGGAAGGCCCAGGACCGGATGTTGGGCTTCAGCGCGGGGGTGATGCTGGCGGCCACGTCCTTCTCACTGGTCATCCCCGCGATGGAGTTGGTGAGAGGGCAGGGCCATGACGGGCTCTCGGCGGCGCTGCGCGTGGCGGCGGGGGTGTTGCTGGGTGGACTGTTCCTGCGCGTGTGGCACGACCTGATGCCGCACGAACATTCCCTCAAGGGCCATGAAGGCCACGGCGGCGCGAAGTGGAACAGCGTGCTGCTGTTCGTGCTGGCCATGACGCTGCACAACTTCCCGGAGGGACTGGCGGTGGGCGTGTCCTTCGCCGCGCCGCAGCCGGAGCTGGGCCTGTCGGTGGCGCTGGGCATCGGCGCGCAGAACATTCCCGAAGGCCTGGTGGTGGCGCTGGCGCTGCGGGCCACGGGGGCGTCCTCGGCGCGCGCCGCGTTCCTGGCGCTGCTCACCGGCATGGTGGAGCCGGTGGGGGCGCTGTTCGGCCTCCTGGCCTTGTCCCTCAGCTCCGCGCTGCTGCCGTGGGGACTGGCCTTCGCGGGCGGAGCGATGCTCTACGTCATCAGCCACGAGATGATTCCGGAGAGCCACCGCGGCGGCTTCGAGCGCGAGGCCACCACCGGCCTCATGTGGGGCTTCGTGCTCGCGCTGGTGCTGGACATGTCGCTGGGCTGACGGCGCCCGCTGGGGCTACGCGGGCAGCAGCACCAGGCGGGCAATCTCCGGAGGCGCGCCCACGCGCATGGGCGGGCCCACGAAGCCGCAGCCCCGGCTGACGTAGATGAGCGAGTCGCCCGTGCGGCTCAGGCCCGCGTTGCGCGCTCCCCAGATGAGGTCGCCCATCAGGTTGGCCGGGAACATCTGTCCGCCGTGCGTGTGCCCTGACACCTGGAGCCCCACGCCGCGCCGGGCCACCTCGTCGAAGTTGGATGGCTGGTGCGCCAGCAGCACGGAGGCCCTGTCGGGCCGCACGTCGCGCAGCGCCGCGTCCAGGTCATAGCCGCGCTCGCCCATGCGGTGCGCGCTCCAGTCATCCACGCCCGCCAATTGGAAGGACGCCGCGCCGTCTCCAATGGACACGGAGCGGTTGCGCAGCACCTGGATGCCCAGCCCCTCCAGGAAGGCGACCCACGAATCGGCGCCCGAGTAGTAGTCGTGGTTGCCGGTGACGAACCAGGTGCCGTACCGCGCGCTCAGCTTCCCCAGGCTGGCTGCGAAGACACCAAGCGAAGCGACGGAGCCGTCCACCAGGTCCCCGGTGATGGCGATGACGTCCGGCTTGAGGGCGTTGGTGCGGGCCACCAGCTCATCCATGAAGCGGCGCTGAATCACCCCGCCGATGTGGATGTCGGTGAGCTGCACCAGCGTCAGGCCCTCCAGCGCGCGCGGCAGGTGGGGCAGCCGCACGGGGATGTCGCGCACGTCGGGTGGGTGGTACGCGCGCCAGCCGCCGTAGGAGCTCACCGCCACGCCCGCGAGCCCCGCGCCCACCGCGAGCCCTTGCCCCAGCAGGGCCCGGCGCTCCGGCGAGGCGGGCGCGGTGGGGAGGGGCGTCGCCGCGCGGGCCTTGCGGCGCTCACGCCACGCGACCAGGGTCCGCACCGTGTCCACCGCCAGGGTGAACATGAGCAGGTAGAGGACCAGGCCAATCCACAGGAGGAAGACAATGCCCAGGCGCCTCGCCCCCTCGGAGGGCAGCACGGCGCCAATGGCCCGCGCGCCCAGGGCGCCCACGAAGCCCACGGCGAACAGCCCCTGGGCGGTGCGCCGCAGCCACTTGCGCTTCGTCACGTCACGGACAAGCCGGCGGTAGAGATAGACATGGCCCACCGACAGCACGGCGAGCACGGGAACGAAGAAGAGGAGCAGGCTGACCCAGCGTGGCATCGGGAACCCTGCATAACGGACGCCTTCCCGCCGCGCTCCAGGATTCCAGGGGGACAGGCAGGAAGGTGGCGCAGGCGCACCCCAGGCCCCTTTCCCGCGCCGCCGGGCCGGTGCAGGCTGCGCCGTCCCGCGAGGCCGATTCCCGGTCCGCGCACTCCTTCGAGGTCGTCATGCTCCGCTCCCTGCTGGCTCCCATGCTCCTGGCTGTCTCGCTGCTCGGCTGTGGCGACGACGAGAGCGTCAACCCCGACTCGGGAGACCCGACCAAGGTGACGTACGCGGAGTCGCTCAACGTGGACCTGGCCGCGATGACCCGCCTGGAGAGCGGGCTCTACATCCACGACACGTTCCTCGTGGAGGATGGCGCGCTGGCCGAGTCGGGCAAGCGCGTGCAGGTGCGCTACACGGGCTACCTGCCGGACGGCCGGAGCTTCGACGCCACCGGAAATGGGCCCGCCCTTGGCTTCACCCTGGGCGTGGGGCAGGTCATCGCCGGTTGGGATGAAGGCATCGTCGGCATGCGCGTGGGGGGCCGCCGCCGCCTCATCATCCCGTCGTCCCTGGGCTACGGCGCCACCGGCTCGGGCGGCCGGATTCCGCCCTACACGGTCCTCATCTTCGACACCGAGCTCGTGTCCGTCCGCTGACGCAGGCGAGGAACTCCGCTCGCCGACGTGTTATAGGATTTCCGTGTCTTCCGGGAAGTCCGGACCGGCGTGGACCGGTCCGGAGGTGCGTGGTGACCCGGAATGGGGGAGGCGCGTGATGTCGCGGTCCGAAGCGGAGATGAGTCTGGAAGGCCCCCGAGCAGCAGTCTTGGGGGAGGGCGCGTTCCACGTGCTGCTCATGCAGCCGTCGTCCGAGGTGGCGGCGCAGCTCTACGAGGAGCTGGGGAGCTCCCAGCGCGAGCGGCTCCAGAAGGAGGCCGCGCAGGCCGCGGTAGCGGAGCGCCAGCGGCTGGCGGAGGTCCTGCGCCAGGCCCGCGACTTCTCGGGGGCCGCGCGCCTGCTGGATGGCTGCGGCGCGGCGGCCCTGGTGGCGGAGTTGTACGTCCAGGGCGGGCGTTACGTGGACGCGGCGGAGGCGTATCTGCGCGCCGGTGAAGTGGAGCGCGCCGCGGCCGCCTTCGAGCGGGGCGGGGCCATGGAGCGCGCGCTGGAGGCCTACCGTGGCCTGGGCGCGCGCGAGGCCATGGCGCACTGCCTGGTGCGCCTGGGCCGTCCGTATGAGGCGGCGCAAATCTACCGCGACCTGGGCCAGCCGCACGCGGAGGTGGAGGCGCTCGCGAGCGTGCCCTCGGGTGACCCGCGTCACCTGGAGTCCGTGCTGCGCATGTGCAAGCTGCTGGACGGGGAGGGCTTCACGCGGCGCGCGCTGGCGCTCCTGGCCGACACGATGCGCGGCTCGGAGACCGCCCGGGGAGACCCGGCGCTGGCCGCGGAGAAGGCCCGGCTGCTGCACCGCCTGGGCATGGACGCGGAGGCGAAGGCCGTCATCGCGCGCCTGCCCTCGAACTCGGCGGCGCCGGAGTCCAATGGCTACCACTACCTGAAGGCCATCCCCATCTTCGGGGAGCTGTCGCTCGACGACATGAAGGACCTGTACCGCGTGGCGAGGCAGGTGCTCATCCCGGCCGGCGCGGTGCTGCTGGAGAAGGGCGCTCCGGGCAGCGGCCTCTTCGTGCTCCTGGAGGGCGCGGTGGACGTGTTCAGCGGTCCGGAGCCGGAGGCACGCCAGCTCAACACGCTGGGGCCTGGCGCGTACCTGGGGGAAATCTCCCTGGTGCAGGATGCCCCGGTGTCCGCGCAGGTCCGCGCGCGCACGGCGGTCCGCGCGCTGCGCATCACCCGCGCGGGGTTCCAGCACTACCTGGACACGCATGACGCGGCGGCGCTGCGCATCTTCCGCCTCTTCACGCACAACCTCGCGGCGCGGGTGCGGGCACTCAGCACCTGACGGCGCGCATGTCTGTCATTCCGGGCGCGCGTGTTCACACTCGCGCCCGGATTGACAGCGCGACGTCTGTGCATTACTTCAAACGCATCATGAGGCCCGTCTTCTTCAACGCCCTGCTGAGTGCGCGCGCTTTCGCGCCGGCGGCGGACGTGCGCCTCGCCCCCCGTCACGAGGTTCTGCTCGACATTTGAGTGGGCGGACCGGTGTCCTCCGGCGCGCGGGTTGGCTGGTTCCCGTGTGCCGTGAGTCCCGGCTCCGCCCTCTCTCTCATGCCGCGTCCTCGTGTGTCCTCATGCGTCCCTGAGCGGGCCTGACGCGCCCCTCCGGCGAGCCGCGCGTGTGTGCCGCCGGGGCCTTCGCGGCGTCGTCCCTTCGCTTCAACCAGCGCCTCAACTCAACCCGCGGGCCTCGCTGCCCGACGGGAACGGGAGTCCTTCATGTCTCGCCACACACGCATCGAGCGGTATCGCAACATCGGCATCATGGCGCACATCGACGCGGGGAAGACGACGCTCACCGAGCGCGTCCTCTACTTCACCGGGCGCATCCACGCCGTGGGAGAGGTGCACGACGGCTCCACGGAGCTGGACTGGCTGCCGCAGGAGAAGCAGCGCGGCATCACCATCACCTCCGCGGCCACCACCGCGTTCTGGCAACCCCGGCAGGGGATGGGCGCGGGTGTGCCCCACCGCATCAACATCCTGGACACCCCGGGGCACGTGGACTTCACCATCGAGGTGGAGCGCTCGCTGCGCGTGCTGGACGGCGCGGTCGCCGTCTTCGACGCGAGCCAGGGCGTGGAGCCCCAGTCGGAGGCGGTGTGGCGGCAGGCGGACCGGTACAACGTCCCGCGCATCGCCTTCATCAACAAGATGGACAAGGTGGGCGCGGACTTCGCCATGAGCGTCGCGTCCATCCAGGCGCGGCTGGGCGCGCGTCCGGTGGCCGTGCAGTGGCCCCTGGGTGAAGGCTCGGCGTTCCGCGGGCTGGTGGACCTGGTTCGCATGCGGGCCGTGACGTTCGACGGGGAAGACGGAGGCTTCGTCGGCGAGCAGGGCGTGCCGGAGGCGGTGCGCGCGGAGGTGGAGGCGCAGCGGCTGCGGCTCATCGAGGCGTGCGCGGACGCGGACGCCGCCGTGCTGGAGAAGTTCGTGGACGGGCGGCTGGAGGACATCACCGCCGAGGACCTGGAGCGCGCGCTGCGCGCGGGTACCCTCGCGCGGACGCTGGTGCCGGTGCTGTGCGGGTCGGCCTTCAAGAAGAAGGGAGTGCAGATGTTGCTGGACGCCATCGTCAACTACCTGCCCGCGCCGTCGGACATGCCCGCCGTGGAGGGCTTTGTCCCGGGCACGGAGGCGCGTGTGTCCCGGCCCGTGTCCGATTCGGGGCCGCCCTGCGCCCTGGCCTTCAAGCTCATGAGCGACAAGGCCGTGGGCGCCATCGTTTTCCTCCGCGTCTATTCGGGCACGTTGCGCGCGGGCACCGTCCTGCTCAACCCCGCCACCGGGCGGCGTGAGCGGGTGGGGCGCTTGATGTTCATGCACGCCAACCGCCGCGAAGAAGTGGCGGAGGTCCATGCGGGGGACCTCTGCGCGGCGCTCGGGCTGAAGGGCGTGCGCACGGGCGACACGTTGTGTGACCTGGCGGAGCCCGTGGTGCTGGAGTCACTGGGCGTCATGGACCCCGTGGTGCAGCTCGCCGTGGAGGCGCGCTCGCCCGCGGAGCTGACGAAGCTGGAGGACGGCCTTCACCGGTTGGCGGCGGAGGACCCGTCGCTGCGAGTGGGCGTGGACCCGGAGAGCGGCCAGGTGCTGCTGTCCGGCATGGGTGAGCTGCACCTGGAGGTGGTGGTGGACCGCTTGAGGACAGAGCACGGCGTGGAGGCCCGCGTGGGCCAGCCCCAGGTGGCCTGGCGCGACACCCTCCGGCGCCCGGTGCGTCAGGCGTACCGCCACGTCCGCCAGTCGGGCGGGCCCGGACAGTACGCGTACGTGGTGCTGGACGTGGGGCCGGCGCCGCGTGGCGCGGGGCTCGTCTTCACGGACGACACGCGCGGGGGCACCATCCCCAAGGAGTTGGTGCCCGCCATCGAGAAGGGCGTGGCCGGGGCCATGGCCCGAGGCGTGCGGGACGGCGTGCCGCTGGTGGACGTGGAGGTGCGGCTGGTGGATGGGGACACGCACGTGCGTGACTCCACGCCCCAGGCCTTCGCAGTGGCCGGCTCCCTGGCGCTCCAGGCGGCGGTGCACAGGGCGGGCGTGCAGCAACTGGAGCCGGTGATGGAGCTGGAGGTCACCACGCCCGAGGAGTACCTCGGCGAGGTGCTGGGAGACCTGGCGGCGCGGCGGGGGCGGGTGCTGGGCATGGAGGCGCGCGGCGGGGCGCGGCTCGTCACCGCGCGGGTGCCCATGGCCCGCCTCTTCGGCTACGTCACCGGGCTGCGCGGCCGCACCCAGGGCCGGGCCCAGGCCAGCATGCGTCTGGGGGCTTACGAACCGGTGCCGGAGGCCCACCAGGCCGCTTCGGCGGCGGAGGCCCGGGCCTGAGGTGAAGGGCGGCCCCGGGAGCCCTTCCTGGCTCCCGGGGCCGGCAGGGCATTCCGGGTCTTTCGACTTGGAAGGACCTGTGAACGCAAAACCGGCAAGCAAGCTGTTGATTTCACGGGACTTCCGGGGCGGGAAAGTGCAGGGTCCCCCGCGATTCTCCGGAATGGGTAGGGGAGACCCCCTGTTTCCATCCGCTCCCAAAGCGGTTCGGCCGGCTGGGCCCGACCGCGCACCGCCAGGCGCCCCGGACATGTGTCCGACTGGGCGCGCTGCGCGGGCTTCCTCCCCCTGGGAGGAAGTGGGCTTACCTCAACATCAGGAACCCATGACTTTCGACGAACTTCAGCTGCACGACACCCTCCTGCGCGCCGTCAAGGCGGAGGGCTACACCACCCCCACGCCCATTCAGCAGAAGGCCATCCCCCATGCGCTGGCCGGGCGCGATGTGCTCGGCGTGGCCCAGACGGGCACAGGCAAGACGGCGGCCTTCGCGCTGCCCATCCTCCAGCGGCTGTCAGCCAAGGCGCCCGCGGGCGGGGCGCGCCCGGTGCGCTGCCTGGTCCTGACGCCCACGCGCGAGCTGGCGGGCCAGGTGGGCGAGAGCTTCGGGACCTATGGCAAGGGGCTGCCCTTGCGTCACGCCGTCATCTTCGGTGGCGTGGGCCAGAATTCGCAGGTGCAGACGCTGCGCAGTGGCGTGGATGTGCTGGTGGCCACGCCGGGCCGCCTGCTGGACCTGATGGAGCAGGGCTTCGTGTCGCTGCGCTCGCTCGAGGTATTCGTGCTCGACGAGGCGGACCGCATGCTCGACATGGGCTTCATCCACGACGTCCGGCGCGTCATCAAGGCGCTGCCGCCCAAGCGGCAGACGCTGTTCTTCAGCGCCACGCTGCCCCTGGACATCGTGGACCTGGCGCGCAGCATCCTCACGGACCCCATCCGCGTTGAGGTGTCGCCCGCCTCCAGCACCGCGGAGACGGTGAGCCAGCAGGTGTACTTCGTGGAGCGCGAGCAGAAGCGCGGCCTGCTGACGCACCTGCTGACGGAAGGCAATATCTCCCGCGCGCTCGTCTTCACCCGCACCAAGCACGGCGCGAACCGGGTGGCGAAGCAGTTGGAGGGCGCGGGCGTCAGCTCGGCGGCCATCCATGGCAACAAGAGCCAGAATGCCCGGGAGCGCGCGCTCGACGAGTTCCGCTCCGGGACGCTCCGCGTGCTCGTGGCCACGGACATCGCCGCGCGCGGCATCGACATTGACGGGCTGAGCTACGTCGTCAACTACGACCTGCCCAACGTGCCGGAGCAGTACGTGCACCGCATTGGCCGCACCGGCCGCGCGGGGGCCAGTGGCACGGCCGTGTCCTTCTGCGACGCCGAGGAGCGCGCGTACCTGCGCGACATCGAGCGCACCATCCGCCGCAACGTGCCCGTGGTGGAGAACCACCCGTACCGTTCGGGCCAGCCCGCGCCGCGTCCGGTGAGCCACGCGTCCGGCGCCGCGCCGGAGGCCCGGCCTTCGGGCAACGGGGGGCGTTCCCAGGGCGCGCCGCGTCCCGCCGGTAACGGGGGGGGAGGCGGGCACTCCGCGGGCGCTTCGCGGCGCCGCCGGGGTGGTGGAGGAGGAGGCCGTGGTCAGGGCCGTCCCGAGGGTGGCCGCTCGGCCCAGGGCTCGGGTGGCTCCGGTGGCAACGCCAGCCGGGGTGGCCAGGGTGGCGCCCGCGGTTCGGGGGGTGGCCGTCCCGCGGTGGCGCCGGCGAAGGCCCCCGAGGCCTCGTCGCCTCCTCCGCGTCGCTCGTCGCCCAAGTGGTTCTAGGCGGCTGAGTCCAGACGGCGGCGACAGCCCGCCGTGAAGTCCGGGAAGGGAGCTCGCGCCAATGGGGCGGGCTCCCTTTCTCGTTTCAGTGGAGGACCATCAGCGCCATGGAGCCGAAGGCGAGCGCCATGGCCAGGATGCCCCAGCGGAACCACTTCTTCGTGAGCAGCAGGTAGTCGTCGAACGAGGCCCCGGAGGCGTCACCGAGCGCCTCGGCCATGACCAGCTGCCGCGCCTGGATGGGACGCAGCGTCTGGCTCCAGACGATGCCGCACAGCATGAAGCAGACCTGTCCCGCGGCGAGCGCCGGGTTCGTCCACAGGGGGATGCCCTGGAGGTGCGCGCGCAGCATGCCAGTGGCGGCGAGCGCGAAGACGCTGGGCACCAGCAGGTACTTGTCGGTGAACTGCACCAGGCGCAGAGCATAGGCAATCACCCGGGGCTCGCGCGTCCTGTCCGCGAGCAGCCGCCACACGGCCGTCACGACGATGTCGCCCAGGAACACCACCACGGCGATGAGGTGCAGCAGCTTCAGGACGTTATGGACGTTCATGGGGCGGGTGCCGGACGGGGAATGAGCGCGAGCAGGTGCTGGGCGAGCACCGCCGCGTGCGGGTCGCGGAGCAGCGACAGGTGCGTGCCAGGGACGGGGTAGGCCGAGCAGGCCTGCTGCGTCAACCGGCTCCAGCCGAGCGCGCTGTCTCCCACGAGCGCATCGAGCGCCGCGGTGCTGTGCCCGCTGCGGTCCTCCGCGCGGAACACCGCCAGCGGCACCGCTTGCTCCCGGCGGGGGCGGTAGTTCAGCGCGTCATGGGCCCGCGCCACGTTGAGGATGCCCTGCACGTGGACGGGCTGCGCGCCTTCGGGGAGGACCGCCGCGGCCTGGAGCCGTGCCACGAAGAACTGGAGCCGCTCGGCTTCGCTCATGGCGCGCACTTGGGGCAGGGCGAGGTCGATCTTCACGTTGAAGAACGCCTCCATGATGCCGGCGAGGTGGAGCATCCACTGCGCTGTGTCCCAGCCCTCGCCCTGGGGTCGGGTGACTTCGGGGAAGGGCGCCAGGGTGTCCAGCATGGCGACCACGCCCACCTCGCGTCCGCGGGCCTTGAGCTCCTGGGCCAGCTCGTAGGCGATGTGTCCGCCCATGGAGTGGCCACCGACGCAGTAGGGCCCTTCGGGCTGCATGGCCAGGATGGCGTCCGCGTACCACGCGGCGATGGCCTCCACCGTCTCGTGCGGTGGCGCCTCACCATCCAGGCCCTGGGGCTGGAGGCCGAACACGGCGACGCCTTCCAGGTGTCTGGCCAGGGACAGCAGGTAGAACGGCGTCGAGCCCCCACCGGGCACCAGGTAGAGCACCGGCGTCCGGTTCGAGTCCGTGGCGCCGGCCATGAAGGCGTGGGCCTCCGGGGTGAGCGGCACGAGGGGAGAGACGGCCGCGTTCTCGGTCCGGAGGACCGCCGTGAGCTGCGCGGGCGTCGGATGCCTGAACAGGGACACCAGCGGGAGCGGGCGGCCCAGGCGCTTCTCCACCGCGAGCTTCATCTTGAGCGCCAGCAGCGAGTGGCCGCCCAGGTCGAAGAAGCTGTCGTGGATGCCCACGGCGCGCACGCCGAGCACCTCCTCGAAGAGCCGGACCAACTCCAGCTCCAGTGCGTCACGCGGCAGGCCCTCCAGGGCGGTGACGCGCGCGTCGGCGAGCTCCATCGCGCTCAACGCGCGTGTGTCCACCTTCCCGTTGGGCGCTAGCGGCAGCGCGTCCAGGAGGGCGAACTGCCCGGGCACCATGCTCGCGGTGAGCTGCTGTTCGACGAAGCTCCGGAGCTCGGTGGGGTCGGGGCGCTGCGCGGACGCATGGGGCACCACGAAGGCCACCAGCCGGGAGTCCCCACCCGCGCCGCGCACCAGCGCCACGGCTTCACGCACCGCCGGGTGCCGGGCAATGGCGGCTTCGACCTCGCCCAGCTCGATGCGATGCCCACGCAGCTTCACCTGTCGGTCGGCGCGGCCCACGAACAGGAACGTGCCATCCGCCAGCCGGCGGACCACGTCACCCGTCCTGTACATGCGCAGCGTCGGGCCTCCGGGGAAGGCGTGTTCGATGAAGCGCGACTGCGTCAGCTCCGGGCGGTTGAGGTAGCCGCGCGCCAGGCCGGGCCCGGCGAGGTAGAGCTCTCCGGGGACACCCTCCGGGACGGGGCGAAGCCTTGCATCCAGGATGAGCGCTTTCATCCGGTGGATGGGCAGGCCAATGGGCTCGGTCGGGCCGTGCGCGCCCACCTGTCCAGGCTGGCAGCGGTGCGCCAGCGCGTCGATGGTCGCCTCCGTCGGCCCGTAGAGGTTCCACACCTCCGCCTTCGAGCGGCTGAAGAGCGTGGCGACGGTCGCGGAGGGCAGGGGCTCTCCGCCCACGCAGACGCGCCGGAGCGCCGGGAGGTTCACGAAGCCGGGTTCCTCCACCAGCGCCGTCAGCAATGAGGGCACGAGCTGGAGCACGGACACGTCGCGCTCGCGCAGCACCCGGGCCAGGTGCTCCGTGTCCGCGCCAAGGCCGTGCGGCGCCAGCACCAGCCGGGCTCCCACCATCAGCGGGGCGAACAGCTCCCAGACCGACGCGTCGAAGCTGAGCGACGTGCGCTGGAGCACCCGGTCGCCTTCGCCCAGCGGCATGGCGTCGCTCATCCACGCCATGTGGTTTGCCAGGGCGGAATGCTCAATCAGCACGCCCTTGGGCTGCCCCGTCGACCCGGAGGTGAACAGGCAGTACGCGAGCGCGCCGCGCCGTGGCTCGAACAACTCCAGGGCGTCATCCCCGGGCACCACCACGTCGGCCCCCGGGAACCGCGAGGTGAGGTGCGGTTGCGTGATGACCACCCGCGCGCCGCTGTCCTCGAGCATGAACGTCAGCCGCTCACGAGGGTAGTCCGGGTCGAGCGGAACGTAAGCCGCGCCCGCCTTGAGGATGCCGAGCAGCCCCGCCATCATTCCCACGGAGCGCTCCACGGCGAGGGCCACCAGTGACCCCGGCGTGACGCCGCGCTGGACCAGCGCCTGGGCAACGGCCTTCGCGCGAGCCTCCAGGGCCGCGTAGGTGAGGGTGCCGTCCTCGGCCTCGACGGCGATGGCCGTCGGCGTCTTCTCCGCCTGAGCCGCGATGACCTCGTGCACGGCGGGCAGGGTCGGCGTCGCCTCCGGCGCGCGAGGCATCAGCCGGACACGCTCCTCGGCGCTCACCAGGTCGACGTCCACGACCTTCGACCGGGGCTCGGCGGCCAGCCGCGCGATGAAGCCCGTGAGCTGGCGCACCATCGCCTGGATGCGCCACGCGTCGAAGAGGTCGAGGTCGTATTCCAGCACGCCCTCGAACCCCTGGGCCGTCTCGGACAGGGTCAGGGTGAGGTCGAACTTGGCGGTGCCGCTGGGGATGGCCACCGGGGTGACCTCCAGGCCCGGCAGCGCCATCTTCGCGGTGTGCGTCTGCTGGTACGCGAGCATCACCTGGAAGAGCGGACTGGTGCCGAGCACGCGCTCCGGCTTGAGCACCTCGACCAGCTTCTCGAAGGGGACGTCCTGGTGCTCATGGGCGTCGAGCACCTGGCGGCGGACGCGCTGGAGGAGATCGAGGAACGTGGGCTCTCCGCCCAGGTCGATGCGCAGGGGGAGCGAGTTCACGAAGAACCCGATGAGCGGCTCCGTCTCGGCGATGCGGCGGCCCGCGAACGGCGAACCGATGACCACGTCATCCTGCCCGCTCACCCGGCCCAGGTAGGCGCCGAAGGCGGCGAGCAACGCCATGTAGGCCGTCACCCCCTGCTCGCGGCAGAGCGAGGTGAGGGCCTGGGCCGCGTCGGGCGCCAACGTCAGCGGCTCGGTGGCACCCCGGTGACTCCGGACCGCGGGCCGGGGCCTGTCGGTGGGCAGGTCCAGCACGGCGGGCGCACCGGCGAGCGCCTTGCGCCAGTGGCCGAGCTGCTGCTCCCGGGCCTGACCATCGAGCCAGCTCCGCTGCCACGCCGCGTAGTCCGTGTACTGGATGGGGAGGGCCGGAAGCGCCAGGGGCTCGCCCCGGACCTCCGCGGCGTAGAGCGCCGTGAACTCACGCATCATCACGCCGAAGGACCAGCCGTCGGACACGATGTGGTGCATGGCCACCAGGAGCACGTGTTCATCGTCCGCGCGCTTGAACAGATGCACGCGCACCACGGGGCCCACGTCCAGCGCGAAGGGCCGGGCGGACTCCTCGGCCAGCCGCTGGCCGAGGCTCGCCGCGCTGGCGTGGCGGAGGTCCTCAACGGTCAGCGAGAACTCCGCGTCGGCCACCCGGGCGACCGGGAGACCATCGACGAGTGGGAAGCGCGTCCTGAGGACCTCATGGCGCTCCAGCACGCGCTGGAGGCTCCGTCGCAACGCGGCCTCGTCCAGCGCGCCCCGCAGTGTGAACGCGATGGGGATGTTGTAGGCCGCGCTCTGTCCTTCGAGCTCCGCGAGGAAGCGCAGCCGCTCCTGCGCGAAAGAAAGGGGCCGGTCCCCGGGGCTCGTCAGCCGGACCAGCGGCGGGAGCCGTGGCGCGGCCTCCTTGGCGGCAATCACCGCCGCCAGCGCCGCCAGCGTCGGCTGCTCGAAGATGGCGGAGAGTGGCACGTCGACGCCGAATGTCCTCCGCACGCGGCTCATGACCTGCGCGGCCAGCAGCGAGTGCCCACCCAGGTCGAAGAAGTGGTCCTCCGCGCCAATCGGACGGCGCTCCAGGAGTGACTCCCACAACGAGGCGAGCGTCTGCTCGGTGGGCGTGCGCGGGGGCACGAAGCGCGTCTCGCTCGCGGACGCCTCGAAGCGCGGCGGCGGCAGCCGTCGCTTGTCCACCTTTCCGCTGGACGACAACGGCAGCTCCTCCAGGTGGATGAACTCCGCGGGCACCATGAACTCCGGGAGCTTCTTCCGGGCGTACTCACGGAGCGCTTGCACCTCCACGGGCTGGGCCGAGACGACGTAGGCAATCAGCGCCTTCACGCCCCCCTGTGCGCCCGCGGAATGCACGTTGGCCACGGCCTTCGCCACGCCGGGATAGGTGGCGAGCACCGCTTCGATTTCACCCAGCTCGATGCGATAGCCACGGAGCTTGACCTGATGGTCGATGCGCCCGAGGTACTCGAGGTTGCCATCCTTGCGCCAGCGGACCAGGTCTCCGCTCCGGTACAGCCGTGCCTCGGGCTTGAACGGGTGCGGGATGAACTTCTCGCGCGTGAGCTCCTCGCGGTTCAGGTAACCGCGTGCGACACCGATGCCTCCGATGTGCAGCTCGCCCGGGACGCCCATGGGCAGCAGCGCGCCGTGACGGTCGAGGACGTACCCCTCCAGGTTGATGGCGGGGCGCCCGATGGGCGGAGCCCCCGGTTCATCCTGCCGGCAGTGGCCGAGCGTGCTGATGATGGACACCTCGGTGGGGCCATAGGCGTTGACGAACTGGACGCCGGGCCGCGCCCACGTGTGTACGACTTCGGGCGGGAGGGCCTCTCCCGCGGACGTCAGCATGCGAAGCGCGGGGTACTCGCGGTCGGTGGGGAGCGCCGCATACGACGTCGGAGGCAGCACCATGTGCGTGACGCCGTGAGCCAGCAGCACGTTGGCCAGCTCGTCGCCCGCGAGCAGCGTGTCCGCGGGAGCCACCACGAGCCGGCCCCCGTTGGTCAGGGCCATGACGATCTCCCAGACCGACACGTCGAAGGAGATGGAGGAGAACTGGAGCATGACGCAGCTCGCGTCGGCGCCCAGCTCGTGCCGCTGCATCTCGATGACGTTCGCCAGGCCCCGGTGCTCCAGAATCACGCCCTTGGGCCTGCCCGTGGAGCCCGAGGTGTAGATGACGTAGGCGGCGTTCTCCATGCGAACGCCACTGTCGGGATTGCCGGTGGGCGCGGCGTCCGCGGGCGCGTCCAGCCAGAGCGTCCGCACTTGCGGCGCTCGCCACCGCTGCTCCGCCGCGTGGGTGCTCACCAGGAGCGCGGCGCCCGAGTCCTCCAGGACGCCGTCCAGCCGCTCCTTCGGGTACGAAAGGTCCAGCGGGACGTAGGCCGCCCCCGCCTTCCAGATGGCGAGCAGGCCGATGATCATCTCGAACGACCGGGGCACGGCCAGGGCCACCAGCTTCTCCGGGCCGGCGCCCATCGCGATGAGCTGGTGCGCGGCGCGGTTGGCCCGGCGGTTCAGCTCGCCATACGTAAGCGTCTCCTGCCCCAGCTCGAGCGCGATGGCCTCCGGCGTCCGCTCCGCGTGCTCCTCCACGAACCGGTGGGCCGGGACGTGCCGCGTGGGCGCCACCACGCGTCCCTGGGTGAACGCGGTGACGACGCTGCGCTCCTGCTCGGGGAGCAGCGCGAGCTCCGACAGCCGCTTCTCCGGATGCGCCACCGCGTCCGCGAAGAGCACCTGGAGGTGCGCGACCATCCGCTCGATGCGGTCCGCGTCGAAGAGGTCCGTGCTGTACTCGATGACGCCGGCCAGGCCCTCGCGCGTGGGCTCGAAGCTCAGGGTGAGGTCGAACTTCGCGCTCTGAATCGCCAGGTCGATGGGCTCCAGCGCCAGCCCAGGAAGGCTCAGGTGGCCTTCCGGGGTGTTCTGCAGCATCAACATCACCTGGAACAGCGGGGCGTGGCTCAGGTTCCGCTCGACCCCGAGCGCCTCGACAATCTTCTCCAGGGGCACGTCCTGGTACGCGTAGGCCTCCAGCGCGGTGGCCCGGACGCGCGCGACGAGCTCCTCGAAGGTCGGGTTGGCGGACAGGTCGATGCGCAGCGGCAGCGTCCCGACGAAGAACCCAATCAGGGACTCCAGCTCCGCGTGGTCCCGGTTGGCCACGGGCGTGCCGATGACGATGTCCTCCTGCCCGGTGATGCGCGCCAGGTAGGCCGCGAAGCCTCCCATGAGGACCATGAAGCTGGTTCCTCCCGTGCGCAGGCTCAGGGCCTCGATGGCGTCGCTCAGCCCCTTGCCCAGAGCGATGCGCTCGGTGGCGCCGCGCATGCTCGTCCGGGGAGGGCGAGGCCGGTCCATGGGCAGGTCCAGGGCCGAAGGCGCGCCCTGAAGCTTTTTGCGCCAGTGGTCGAGCCGCTGCTCCAGCACCTCGCCCTGGAGGTGCCGCCGCTGCTGGTACGCGAAGTCCAGGTAGTCGACGGGGAGCTCGGGCAGCGTCACTGGCTGGCCGCTGACACGCCCGGCGTAGAGCTGGGAGAGCTCTCGCACGAGCACGCTGATGGACCAGCCATCACCGACGGTGTGATGCAGCGTCGCGACGACGACGTGTGCCGCCTCGTCGAGCCGGAACAGCTTCGCGCGGAACAGCGGGCCATTCGTCAGGTCGAACGGTCGCGCGGCCTCCTCCGCGATGAGCAGGCGGAGCGCCTCGGGGGACGTCGCTACCAGGGAGACCTGCTCGAACGGAACGTCCTGGTTCGCCCGCGGCTCCTGCCACACGCCGCCATCCCGCTCGACGAAGCGCATCCCGAGCACCGGGTGCCGCCGGACGATGTCGGCCAGGCTCTCCTGGAAGGCGCTGACGTCCAACGTGCCCGTCAGCCGCAGCGCCATGGGCAGGTTGTAGGCCGCGGTGCCGGGGTAGAGCTGATCCAGGAACCAGAGCCGCTCCTGGGAGAACGACAGCGGAATGGCGGCGCCCTCGGGCGCCCGTTCAATCCGGGCGAGCGTCAGCGTCTGACTTCCCCGGCGCCCATCGAGCACCCGGCTCAAGGCGGCGATGGTGGGATTCTCGAAGAGGTCGGTGACGCGGAACGCGGCGTCCACTTCGCCGCGAATCCGCGCGACGACCTGCATCGCGAGCAGCGAGTGGCCACCCAACTGGAAGAAGTCCTGGTCGCGTCCGACAGCACCGCGGCCCAGGACCTGCTCGAAGGCGCGCGCGACGGTCGCTTCCGTGGGTGTGCGGGGCGGCTCGGACGAGCGCTCCGTCTGCTCTGGCGCGACGGGTGCGGGGAGCGCACGGCGCGCGACCTTACCGCTGGGCGTCCGGGGCAGCTCAGGCAGCGGCACGAACAGCGCGGGGACCATGTACTCGGGCAGGTCCCTGGCGAGGAAGTCGGGCAGCTCGGACAGTCGTACCGTCTCCGGGACGACGTAGGCCACCAGTCGCTTCTCGCGCGAGGCCTCACCGTCGACGATGACCGCCGCGTCGCGGACGTCGGGGTGGGCACACAGGGCGCGCTCAATCTCGCCGGGCTCCACGCGGAAGCCGCGAATCTTCACCTGGTCGTCCGCGCGGCCGAGGAACTCGAGGGTCCCATCCACCGTCAACCGGCCGAGGTCGCCAGTCCGGTACGCCCGCACAGGGGGAGACAGGGGCAGGTCGACGAAGCGCTCGGCGGTGAGGTCCGGGTGTGACAGGTATCCGTCCGCGAGGCACGTGCCCGCCAGATAGAGCTCTCCGGGGACACCCACCGGAACGGGACGCTGGTTCGCGTCGAGCACGTGGACCGCCGCGTTGGCGATGGGGCGCCCGATGGACGGCAGCCCGGGCCAGTGCCGCGGGTCGCCCTCCAACTCGTGCGCCGTCACCACGTGCGACTCGGTGGGGCCGTAGTGGTTGTGAAGGCGCTTGCCACCTTCCTGGAACCAGCGGCGGATGGGGTCGGTGATGCGGAGCTGATCTCCCGCGGTGATGACCTCCGCGAGTCCCGGCACGCGGTGCTCGGTGCGCAGCGCGGCCTGTGCCAGATGGTGGAGCGCCACGGCCGGCAGGAAGAGGCGTTGGACGCGCGCCGCTTCGAGGAACTCGGCCAGGGCGTCCGGGTCGCGTCGCGTGCCTTCGTCGATGAGGAGCAACGTGCCACCCGAGCACCAGGTGGAGAAGGTCTCCTGGAACGACACGTCGAAGTTGAGCGGCGCGAACTGGAGCGTGCGCAGGGGGCGAGCCTGTTCGGTCTGCCACTCGATGAGGTTGACCAGTGCCCGGTGCGGCATGGCCACGCCCTTGGGCTTGCCCGTCGAGCCCGACGTGTAGAGGACGTAGGCCAGATGATGCGGTTCCACCCGGGGCCGCGGCGTCTTCGCGGCAGGCGCCTCCGCGTCATCCAGCAGGACCTGCGTCAGGCCCTGGGACGGGAGCAGACCGCTGTACTTCTTCTCCGTGAGGAGCACGCGCGGTTTGGCGTCCTCCAGCATGTAGCGAAGGCGCTCAGGCGGGTACGTCGGGTCGAGCGGGACGTAGGCGCCGCCTGCCTTGAGGACCGCGAGGAGGGCGACCTGCGCCATGACAGAGCGGTCCAGACAGATGGCGACCCGGACCCCCGGGCCCACACCCAGTGCGCCGAGCCGGTCAGCCAGGGCTTCCGCGGCCTCATGAAGCTGCCGGTAGGTCCGCGTCTCGCCCCGATGCTCCAGCGCGACCACGTCCGGCGTCTTCTGGGCCTGACGCTCGAACAGCTCGGGGAGGGTGTGACCGGTGTACCTGCGCTCGGTGCGGTTGAGGTCGGCGTACAGGCGCCGCTCCTCGTTGGACAGGAGCGGGAGCTCGGAGGTGTGAAGCTCGGGCTCCTCGGCGATGGCCTGGAGCAGACGGCCGAGGTGCGCGGCCATCCTGTCAATCCGGTCCGCGTCGAAGAGGTCCGTGTCGTACTCGATGCTGCAGGCGAGCGCGCCCTCGCGCGGCTCCACGAAGAAGGTGAGGTCGAACTTCGACGTCGAGCTCTCCGGCGCTTGAAGCTCGGCGCGAACACCCGGGAGCTGGAGCTCGCCACCGCTCTGGCCCTGGAGGACGAACATCACCTGGAACAGCGGGTTGTGCGCCAGTCCTCGCGGCAGCTCGAGCGCGGCCACCAGCTTCTCGAAGGGCACGTCCTGATGCGCATAGGCCTCGAGCGCCATCTTGCGGACGCGCAGCAGCAGCTCGGAGAACGTCGGGTCTCCCGACAGGTCGACTCGGAGCGCGAGCGTGTTGAGGAAGTACCCGACCACTCCCTCCGTCTCGTGCCGGTCGCGGTTGGCGACAGGCGAGCCAATCACCACGTCCTCCTGGCCACTGATGCGCCCGAGGTACGCGGCGAAGGCGCCAAGGAGGGTCATGAACAGCGAGGCCCCCGAGCTCCGGGAGATGGCCTCGAGCCGCTGGCCCAGCGGCGCTTCGAGCACGAAGCCATGGGTCTTCCCATGGAACCGCTGCCGTTCGGGGCGCGGACGGTCGGTGGGGAGCGGAAGGACGGGCGGGGCGTCCTTCAAGGCGTCACGCCAGAAGGCAACGCTCTCGTCCAGTCGTCCGGACTCCAGCCGCTGTCGCTGCCATGCGGCCCAGTCCGCATAGCGAACGGGCAACGCGGGCAAGGCCGGCTCCGTGCCGCTCACGAGCGCGGCATACACGACGCAAAGCTCGCGCAGCAGGACCCCGACGGACCAGGCGTCGGCGATGATGTGGTGCTGGTTGAGCACTAGGACGTGGCTGTCGGGCGCCAGCCGGAAGTGACGCGCCCGGAAGAGCGGGCCCTCGGTCAGCGAGAAGGGCGCGGCGACCTCCTCGGCGATGCGTGGGTCGAGGAGGGCGGCGGCGATGTCCTCGCTCACGAGCACGGAGGCGGCGGTCGCCTGGACGCTCAGGACGGGCAGGCCTCCACGGTCATGGAAGGTGCTCCGGAGCGCCTCGTGGCGTTCAACCAGGAGCTGGAGCGTCCTCGCGAGCGCGCTGCTGTCGAGCGTCCCCTGGAGCCGGAGCACCAACGGGACGTTGTACGCCGCGCTGTCTCCTCCGAGCGCGTCGATGAACCACAGGCTCTCCTGGCCCGGTGCGACGGGCGTGTCTTCCGACAGCTCCACACGCGGGATGGGCTCGACGGCCGTGCCCTGTCCCGAGAGCGTCTCCGCGAGCCGCGCGATGGTCCGGCGCTCGAAGATGGCTCGGACGGGAACGTCGACGCCGAAGGCCTCGCGGGTGCGCGCGATGACCTGGGTCGCCTTCAGCGAATGGCCCCCGAGGTCGAAGAAGTCGTCGTGGATGCCCACTCGCTCCTGGCCGAGCACCGCGCTCCAGATGCCAACGAGGATCTCCTCATGGGGCGTTCGGGGCGCGGCCGACGCCACCTGCGGCTGGGCCTCCAGCGCACGCGCTTCGAGCGCCGCGGTGTCGACCTTCCCGTTGGGCGTGAGCGGAAGCCGGTCGATGACGATGACTCGGCTGGGAAGCATTGCGGCGGGGAGCTTCGTCGCCAGAGCGTGTGTGAGCTCGGCCGCGTCGGGTTGGGGCACACGGTCGCTGGCCGCGAACGCAATCAGGCGAACGTCGCCGTTCTGCCGCTGCGCCTCGCTCACCACGGCCGCGGCGGTGACACCGGGGTGGGCCGCCAGCGCGGCTTCGATTTCGCCGGGCTCCACCCGCACGCCGCGAATCTGGACCTGACGATCCGCGCGGCCATGGAACGCGATGGTTCCATCCGGAAGGAACCGGGCGAAGTCGCCGCTCGCGTACATGCGCGCTTCGGGCACGCCCGCGAACGGGTCGGGGACGAAGCGCTCCGCGTTCAGGTCCGGCCGGTTCAGGTAGCCCCGGGTGACACCCGCGCCGCCGATGTACAGCTCTCCGACGACGCCCGGAAGGACGGGACGCCGCTGGCGGTCGAGGATGTAGATGCGGGCATTGGCCACCGGCCGCCCGATGGAGGGCAACCCTTGCTTGCCATCCGGAGCGACGGTTCCGGACGTCGCCACCACCGTTGTCTCGGTCGGGCCGTAGTTGTTGACGAGTTGGAAGGGGAGCCCCGCGGGCGGTGTGACGTGGAGCCGGTCGCCACCCGTGAGCACGAAGCGCAGCGCGCACGGCGAGGGCCACGGCAAGGAGAGCACGGCCTCGGCGACCACCGTGGGGAGGAAGCTGATGGAGATGTGCTGCGCGACCAGCCAGTTCGCCAGTTCGCCGGGCGCGCTGGAGAGCTCGGGCGGGACGAGGTGCAGCGTGGCGCCCGCCGCGAGCGTCGGCCAGATTTCCCAGACGGCGGCGTCGAACGCGGTGCTGGCGACCTGGGTCGTCCGGTCCTTCGCCGTGAGTCCGAAGGCCTCCGTGTGCCAGGAGACCAGGTTCATCAGGTTCCGATGCGTGACCAGGACGCCCTTGGGCGCACCGGTCGAACCCGAGGTGTAGATGACGTAGGCCAGGTCATCCAGGCGCACCGGCTCCTTCGCGGGAGCGTCGGGCGTGTCCGTCTCCATCAGGACTCGGGAGACGTCGAGCCGAGGAACACGCGTGTCCGCGATGGGGTCCGCACCCGTGTTGAGGATGGCGACCGGGGCCGCATCGCCCACGATGTAGGCGAGCCGATCGGTGGGATAGTTGGGGTCCAGGGGCAGGTAGGCCGCTCCCGCCTTGAGCACGCCCAGGAGGGCCACCACCATCTCCACGGACCTGCCAATGCACACGCCGACGATGCGCTCCCGTCCGGCGCCCAGTTGACGGAGGTGTCGCGCCACGCGCTCGGCGCGGCTGTCGAGCTCGCGGTAGCTGAGGGACTGTCCATCGGGGCCCACCACGGCCGTCGCGTCGGGCGCGGCCCGCGCCAGCAGCGTCGTCACGGGGCCGGTGACGTCGAACGCACGGGGATTCTGCCCCCACTCCGCCAGCACGCGCTGGGCGGCTTCTTCCATCAGGTCGATATCGCCGACCGTCTTCGCGCCCGGAAGCGATTCGAGCGCGGCTTCCAGCAACCGCGCGATGCGCTCGGCCATGGGCCGGGAGAACGCGTCCGCCGCGTACATGACGCGCAACTCCAGCGACTCACCCGGGATGGCGACCAGCGCCAGCGGGTAGCTGATGCGGTCGTGCGTGTTGACGGAGTTGATGGTGAGGCCACTGCGGGGCAGCAGCGTCGAGGCGTCGAGCGGGTAGTTCTCGAACACCAGGATGCTCTCGAAGAGCGGCCGGTCCTTGGGCGCGTCCGACCAGTGCTGGATGTCCGCCAGCGAGGCGTAGCTATACGGCTCGACCGCGCCCTGTTGGGCCTGAAGCCCCGACAGGAAGGCTGCGACGGGCGCCGTGCCGTCCAGCCGCGCTCGCAGGGGCAGGGTGTTGATGAAGAGCCCGACGATGGACTCGGAACCGGCCAGGTCGGCGGGGCGTCCCGAGACTGTCACGCCGAAGATGACATCGTCCGTGCCTGTCGCCCTCGCCAGCACGAGCGCCCACGCGCCTTGAACGAGCGTGTTGAGCGTCAGCCGGTGGGCCTTCGCGAAGCCCGCGAGCCGCGCGGTCAGCTCGGGCGACAGCCGCTGGGTGACCTCCGGCTGCGTGGCGCCGGCCGGTCCGCTGATGTCCTGCCGCTCGGTGAAGGGCAGGGGCGTGGGTTGCTTGAAGCCCCGCAGCCTCTCGCGCCAGAAGGACTCCGCGCGGGCGGGGTCCTGCTCCTGGAGCCAGGCGATGTAGTCGCGGTAGGGGCGCGCGGCTGGCGGCAGCGACGCGACGCCCTCCTCGAAGGCGCCGAGCACCTCCCGGAGGACGATGGAGAAGCACCAGCCGTCCAGCAGCAGGTGGTGGTACGTCCACACGAACAGGTGGCGCGCGTCGTCGAGACGGATGAGGGCGCAGCGAATCAGGGGCGGGGTGCCCAGGTCGAAGCCCTGGAGCCGGTCCTCGCGCAGGAAGTCGTCAACCCACCGCTGCCGCGCGTCCGCCGGTAGGTGCCGGATGTCCTCGACGCGCCAGGGGACCTCGGCCTCCACCGCGACGACCTGGAGCGGCTTCTCCAGCCCTTCCCAGAGGAAGCCCGAGCGCAGGATGGGGTGCCGGGCGAGGACGTGCTGCCAGGCCTCCTTCCAGCGGCCAATGGGCAGGTCCCCCCGGACCTCGCAGCTCAGTTGCTCCACGTACATGCCCGCGCCGGGCTCCATCAGCGCGTGGAAGAGCATGCCGTGCTGCATGGGGGCGAGCTCGTAGATGTCTTCAATCGACTCTTCTGACGTCATGGCGCTGTCCTGCCCCTCACCATCCACCTGGCTCATCGCGGCTTCTTGGTCAGCGTGAGCACGCGCTTCAAATCCTTGGCACTCAGACGCGCCGCCGGGAAGTCGGACGCCACCCGGACCGCCGCGGCGGGCTCCGCGCGCTCGCGAATCATCGCTCGCACGTTCGCGTGGAACTCCGCGTTCAGCCGCTCGATGGTCTCCTTGTGGAAGACCTTGGCGCCGAAGGTCCAGTCGAGCCGGAGCCGCTGGCCCGCTTCGACCACGGCGTTGAGCTCGATGCGGTGGGGCCGGGTGGCGCCCGGCGCGTGCAGCAAGCCCAGGCCCTCCTTGGCGCGTCCTCGCACCACGCCCTGCGTCGGCACGGCGCCCATCTGTCCCAGGTAGTTGAAGACGATGCCCGCGTTCGGAATCGCGCCGAGCCTCGAACGAATCGACGCATCCGGCGACAGCGCACGGAGCACGCCGTAGCCAATGCCGCCACGAGGCGTCCGGCGCAGCGCGTCCTTCGCGCGGGCCAGCGTCTCACGCACGCCTTCCCGAGCGCCCACGTGCAGGCGGAGTGGGAAGAGCGCGGTGAACCAGCCCACCGTGCGGCTCAGGTCCACGTCCTCGAACAGGAACTCGCGTCCGTGGCCTTCCAGGTCGATGCGAACGGTGCTGTTGCCGGACCAGCCCGTGAGCGTCCGGGCGAGCGCGGCAATCAGGGCCTCGTTGACCTTGACGTCATACGCCGTCGGGACCTCGCTCAGCAGCAACTGGGTCTCCTCCGCTTCCAGCCACGTCACGAGCGTGCCCGCGTCACTGACCGTGTCCGGGGCGTGGGGATCGCTCAGCGGCAGGTCCTGCGAGTCGTCCCGCTGCGCCGTGGCGAGCCACGCGTCGAGCTCGGCCCGGGCGTTCTGTGTCGCCGCATACGCTTCGAGCCGCGTCGCCCAGTGCTGGAAGGACGTCGTCTTCGGCGGGAGGCCGACCTCCTGGCCATTCGACAGCTGGCTGTACGCCGTCAGCAGGTCCTCGATGATGATACCCCATGACACGGCATCGACGACGAGGTGGTGGGCCACCAGCGCGAGCCGCGCGGAGTCCCCGCCCAACCGCAGCAGGGCGGCGCGCATGAGCGGGCCCTGCTCCAGGTCCAGGGACTCGTGGAGGTCGGCGAGCGCCTCTTCCACGTGCTCGCTCCCGTCCACGTCCAGCGTGTCCAGGGGAATGCCAGTCTGCGCTCCCTCCTCCGCGTGGAACTGCGTCCATCCGTCACCGTCCTTGCGGTAGCGGAAGCGGAGCGCGTCGTGGTGGCGCTCCACCGCCTGGAGCGCGCCGCGAAGCGCGGCCAGGTCAATGCCTGGCTCCACGTCGAGCATCACCGCCATGTTGAAGTGCTGCGGCCCGGCGCGGTTCTGGTCGAAGAACCAGTGCTGGATGGGGGTGAGGGGCGCGCTGCCCGTCACGAGCCCCTGTTCGGCGTTGACGACCTGGGTGCTGGAGGCCACGCGCGCCAGCTCGGCGATGGTCTGGTGCTCGAACAGCTGGCGCGGGCGCAGCCGGAGGCCCTGCTGGGTGGCCCGGGAGATGATCTGCAGTCCGAGGATGGAGTCACCGCCCAGCGCGAAGAAGTTGTCGTGGATGCCCACGGACTCTTTCTTCAAGACGGTGGCCCAGATGCTGGACAGGACCTGCTCCTCCCGCGTCCGCGCATCGGCGAAGGCGGCGGGCGCCTGGGCCTGCACGGGGTCCGGCAGCTTCTTGCGGTCCACCTTCCCGCTGGGCGTCAGCGGGAAGGACTCCAGCACGACGAAGTGCGCCGGAACCATGTAGTTCGGCAGCTGGCCCATGGCGTGGTCGCGCAGGGACTGAATCGCCAGCGACGAGCCCGGACGGCCCACGGCGTAGGCCGCGAGCTGCCCCTGGTGGACCACGATGACCGACCGCTGGACCGCGGGGTGACTGTCGACGACGGCCTCCACCTCACCCAGCTCGATGCGGTAGCCGCGCAGCTTCACCTGGTCGTCGATGCGGCCCAGGAAGTCGATGCTGCCGTCGGCGCTCCAGCGCGTGAGGTCGCCGGTGCGGTAGAGCCGGGCATTCGGCGCGTCCGAGTAGGGGTCCGGGATGAAGCGCGTTCGGGTGAGCTCGTCGAGCCCGTGGTACCCACGCGCGAGCGCTACGCCGCCCACGTACAGCTCGCCCGGCACGCCGATGGGGACCTGCCGTTTGTCGGCATCGAGGATGCGCGCCACGAGCCCCGGCAGGGGCCGGCCGATGGGCGGAACGCCGGTGTCGCCCTTCTTGAGCTCGGCGACCGTCGCGATGACGGTCGTCTCCGTCGGGCCATACGCGTTGACGAAGCGCCGGGTGTCCGTCACCCACTTCTTCACCAGCTCCGCGGGGAGCGCTTCTCCGGCCGTGACGAGCACGCGGAGGTCGGGATAGGCACCCTCTGGCAGCGTCGCGAGCGCGGAGGGTGACAGCACCACCTGGGTGATGTGCTTCTCCGTGAGCACCGCTGCCAGGGCCTCGCCCACGCGCGCCGTTTCATCGGTGGGCAGCACCAGCCGGGCGCCGCTGGCGAACGCCATCACGATGTCCCAGACGGACACGTCGAAGGACAGCGACGCCGCCTGCAGAATCCGGCTGTCCGGTCCGAGCCCGAAGAGCGGGACCGAGGCCACGGCGATGTTCGCCACGCCCCGGTGCTCCAGCACCGCGCCCTTCGGCTTCCCGGTGGAACCCGAGGTGTAGATGACGTAGGCGGCCGAGCTCGCGTCGGGAGATGGCAGGGTGGACGGCTCGGCGTGCTCCGGCGGGGACTCGTCCATCCACAGCGTCTGGCCCCGGAAGCCCGGCCGCTCGCCCAGGGCGCGCTCGGTGAGCAGCACCTCCGCGCCCGAGTCGTCCAGCATGTGGCCCAGGCGCGCCTGGGGGTACTCCGGGTCGAGCGGCACGTACGCGCCGCCAGCCTTCCACACGCCCAGGATGCAGGTGATGAAGTCCACCGACTTCGACAGGCAGATGGCGGCCCGCTTCTCCCGTCCGAAGCCCAGCGAAACGAGGTGCCGGGCAAGGCGCGTCGCGCGCCGGTCGAGTTCGCCGTAGCTCAGGCGCACGTCGCGATGCTCCAGGGCAATGGCCTCCGGTGCGCGCGCGACCTGCGCCTGGAACAGCTCCACCACCGAGCCGGGCGTGGGCGGGGCGCTGGGGCCCTGCTCCCACTTCGCCACCAGGCTGGCTTCGCTCGCACCCAGCAGCGCGAACTCGGGCACCCGGCGCTCCGGCGCCTGCACCGCTTCGCGGAGCATGACGACGAGGTGCTCGGCCATCCGCTCGATGCGCTCGCGGTCGAACAGGTCCGCGCTGAACTCGAGCAGACCGGCGAGGCCGTCCGCGGACTCCTGCATGGACAGCGTCAGGTCGAACTTGGCGGTGACGCTGTCCAGGTCGAGCAGCTGCACGTCGAGCCCGTCCAGCGCGGGCGGCGAGAACGGCGCGTTCTGGAGCGCGAACATCACCTGGACCAGGGGCTGCCGGCTGAGGCTGCGCTCGGGCGCGACCACCTCCACCAGCTTTTCGAAGGGCACGTCCTGGTCCGCGTAGGCGTCCAGGGCCGTGCGCCGGACGCGCGCCAGCAGCTCCAGGAAGCTGGGGTCGCCAGCCAGGTCCATCCGGAGCGCGAGCGTGTTGACGAAGAAGCCAATCAGCGGCTCCGTCGCCGCGCGATTCCGGTTCGCCACCGGCGAGCCGATGATGAGGTCCTTCTGGCCGCTCAGCCGTGACAGGTAGGCGGTGAAGGCCGTCAGCAGCGTCATGTACAGCGTGGCGCCTTCCCGGCGGCTCAGCTCCTTCAGGCGTGCCGTGAGGGAGCGGTCCACTTCGAAGCGGACCACGCCTCCGCGGTACGTCGGCGTCTCCGGCCGGGGCCGGTCGCTGGGGAGGTTGAGCGACGTGGGCGCCCCCGCCAGGCGCTGCTTGTGCGCTTCAATGGACTCCGCGAGCGCGCCGTCCCGCAGGAGCTGCCGCTGCCACAGCGCGAAGTCCGCGTACTGGACCTGGAGCGGCGGCAAGGCCAGCTCACGCTGCGAGCGCAGCGCGTTGTAACCGGCCGCGAGCTCACGCGCGAGGATGCCCACGGACCAGCCGTCGGAGACGACGTGGTGCATGGTCAGGACCAGCACATGCTCCACCTCCGAGATGCGGAAGAGGCGCATCCGGAGCAGCGGACCCCGCTCCAGGTCGAACGGCCGGGAGACCTCCAGGCCCGCCTGGACCTGGATGAGCTTGAGCAGCTCCGCCTCCGAGGCTCCGGCCGGGCGGACCAGCTCCTCACTGTGCGGAAGCTCGACCGTGACATTCGTGGAGATGGCCTGGAAGGGCTGCGCGCCCTCCGCCGGGAAGCAGGTGCGGAGCACTTCGTGCCGCTGGACGATGGCGTCCAGGCTCTGCCGCAGGGCCTCGTGGTGGAGGGGCCCGCGGAGCCGAAGCACCAGCGGGATGACGTAGATGGGGGCCCGCGTCTCCTCGATGCGGTCCACGATCCACAGCCGCTCCTGGGAGGAGGACAGCGGGATGCGCTCCGGGCGCTCCATGGGCCCGGTGAAGTCCACCGTGGCCGCTCCGGGACGCTGCCGCTGCTGTTGGACGGCCGCCACGAGCCCCGCGACGGTGGGGCCCGCGAAGAACGTGCGCAGGGGAATCTCCACGCCCAGCACGGCGCGAATCCGGGACACGACCTGCGTGGCCAGCAGCGAGTGACCGCCGAGGTCGAAGAAGCTGTCATGCACGCCCACGCGCTCCGCGCCGAGCAGCTCGGCGAAGATGCTGGCCAGGATCTCCTCCTCGCCGTTGCGCGGCTCGACATAGGCCGTCTCCAGGCCCTGTGAGACGGACGGGACGGGAAGGGCGCGCCGGTCCACCTTGCCGTTCTCCGTCAGGGGAATCCGGTCGACGACCATGATGCTCGCGGGCACCATGTACTCGGGGAGATTCGCCTGCGTCCGCTTGCGCAGCTCGCTCTCCAGGCGGCGGTCCACCCGGCTCCGGAGCGGATCATTGGCGCGGCGCGCCCCCGCGACGGCTTCCGGTGCGCTTCCGAAGAGGGCCACGGGCCCCCGCGTCGCCTTCGCGGCCGGGCTGAAGACCGCGTCGAAGGAGCCGTCCACGCCGCCGCGCGACCAGTCCAGGGCGACGTCGAGGGACAGGGCCTCCGCGAGCTGGTGGAGGGACTCGGGGTCGATGCCAGGCTCCGGGTCGCTCGCGGGCGTCGTGGCATCGCGGTCCAGCACCCGCCGGCGGAGCTTCTCGAAGGAGCCAGGCCGCGCGGACGCTCCATCCGTCACGCTCGCCAGCGCGTCCAAGGAGGCCTCGACGCGCGCGTTCCGGATGCCGCGCAGGCCGACACGCCGCGTGCCGTCCTGGGCCAGCCGGGCGCGGAGCTCGGACAGGCTCACGTTGCCCGGGCCCCAGGCCACGTCGGTTGCGGCGCTCGGCGGGGTGTCCAGGTGGATGAGCACGTCGTAGCGGAAGCGCGTCAGCTCGTTCAGGCACGCGCCCCGCTTCGGGCGAATCTCGACATGGGTGAGGCGGGGGATGCGCTCCTTCAGGGCCCAGAAGAAGTCCGGGGCGAGCACCAGCTCCTCTTCCGCCGCCATGCGCTGCGCCGCGCGGTCCTTGAGCACCTGCGGTTCGAGCGTGCCCGACGCCTGCGCCAGGACGATGGACGCGTGGAACGCCTCCAACAGGCGGAAGTTCCGCACGTCACCCACGAAGATGACGCCGCCCGTGTCCAGCCGCTGTGCGGCCTTCTCCAGGGCCTGGGCGAGGTACTCCGCGCTCGGGAAGTACTGGACCACCGAGTTAAGCATCACCGCGTCGAAGCGCATGTCGCCGAAGGCGATGCTGTCCAGCTGGTCCGCCGCGCAGTGGAAGAGCTTCGTGTGCTCCAGCCCGGCCGACTTCGCCGTGACGCCCCGGAGCATGTCGACGACGACACCCGAGACGTCCGTGGCCCAGTACGCCTCCGTGGACGGCGCGATCCGCGTGAGGAGCAGCCCGGTGCCGCAGCCAATCTCGAACACGCGGCGGGGCGCCCGCACGAGAAGCTGGTGGACCGTGTGGTCGACCCACTCCTTCATCGCCTCCGCGCTGAGCGGCGCGCCGGTGTAGCTGCTGTCCCAGCCCGCGATGTTGAAGCGGGGGTCCAGCTGCGGCTCGCTGGCCGAGCGCGCATAGAGGTCGTCGTAGAGCGCCTTCCACTCGCCCACGTGCGTGTCACCGACGCCGCCGTCCGCATCCGAGGACAGGAGCGTCTGAGCGGCGTTCTCCCTGGGGACGACATAGGCGGCGATGCGCCGGTCGTCCGCGCTGCGCTCATGCGTGGTGACATAGGCATCCGCGACCGCCGGGTGCGTGGCGAGCACCGACTGGATTTCACCCAGCTCGATGCGGAACCCGCGAATCTTCACCTGGTCGTCGATGCGCCCCAGGTACGTGAAGCCGCCATCCGGGAGGCGGATGGCGAGGTCGCCCGAGCGATAGAGCCGCCTGCCCGGCGAGGACGGGTCTTCGATGAAGCGCTGCGCGGTGAGCTCGGGGCGCTTCAGGTAGCCGCGCGCGACGCCAGCGCCGCCGACGTACATCTCTCCCGGGACGCCGGCCGGCACGGGCTGGCCGTGCTCGTCGAGCAGGTGCAGCTCGAGGTCCGGGAGCGGGCGCCCAATGGGGCTCGCGGCGGAGGTGAGGTCGGCCTCGGTCACCCGGTAGTACGTGACATGCACCGTGGTCTCGGTGATGCCGTACATGTTGATGAGCTGCGTGTCGGCGTCGCCATACCGGTCGAACCAGGGGCGCACGGTCGCCGCGTCCAGCGCCTCGCCGCCGAAGATGATCCACTTGAGGCTTCGGCCGCCCTTGCCATCCGCGATGGACGGCGCGCGCGTCAGCGCACGGAATGCGGACGGCGTCTGGTTGAGGACCGTCACGCCTTCACGCGCAAGCAGCTCACCGAAGGCCTCGGGCGCGCGCGTCATCCAGTGGGGCACGACGACCAGGCGCCCGCCGTACAGCAGCGGACCCCAGAGCTCCCAGACGGAGAAGTCGAACGCCGCGGAGTGGAACAGCGTCCAGACGTCATCCAGCCCGAAGCCATAGAGCGGCTCCGACGTGGTGAACAGGCGGGTGGCGTTGGCGTGGGTGACGATGACGCCTTTGGGGCGCCCCGTCGAACCGGACGTGTAGATGACGTAGGCGGCGCTCTCCGGCGTGATGGCCGGCTCGGGGTTCGGCGCCCGCTGGCCGCCCTGCCAGTCGAGCGCGTCCACGAAGACGGTGGACACACGCTGCGTGGGGAGGTCACCGGTGCGGCTGGACTCGGTCACCAGCGCGGCGACCTCCGCGTCCTCCAGAATCAACGCGAGCCGGTCCTTCGGGCTGGCGGGGTCCAGCGGCACATAGGCGCCGCCGGCCTTGAGCACGCCGAGGATGGAGACGACCAGCTCCGCGCCGCGGTCGACGCAGATGCCCACCAGGGATTCGGGGCCCACGCCGTGGTCGCGCAGCGCGTGCGCCAGGACGTTCGCCCGGGCGTTGAGCTCGGCGTAGCTGAGGTGCGTCTCGCCGAACGTCAGCGCGGTGGCGTTCGGGCTGCGCTCGGCCTGGGCCTCGAACCAGCCCGTGAGCGTCCGCGCGGTGGTGACGGCCGGGGCGTTTTCAGCGCGAGCCTCGTGTACGGGGGCCGGGGCCTTGACCGTCAGGGACAGCCGGGTCACCGGCGCGTCCGGCGCGCGGACCATCTCCTCGACCAGCTTCTCGAAGTAGCCGCGCCACAGGGCCACGGTGTCGTCGTTGAAGAGGGCGCGGTTGAAGCGCAGCACGCCGGAGAAGGCGCCCCGCGTCTCCCACAGCTCCAGCGTGAGGTCGAACTGCGATTCCTGGTCGCTGATGGGGAAGGGCTCCAGCTCCAGGTTGCCCCAATAGACGCGGGCGTCCTCATCGGGCGAGGCCCACAGCGCCATGCCGCCGCCGCCCTCGCGCGAGGCGTGGTGGACGATGGACGCCTGGAAGAGGGGAGACACGCCCGGACGGCGCTCGATGCCCAGCCGCTCCACGAGCGATGCGAAGGGGAGGTCCTGGTGGGCGAGCGCCTCATGGACGACGGCGCGCATCCGGCCCAGCAGCGTCCGGGTGGAGGGCGCACCGGAGAGGTCCGCGCGCAGCGCCACCGCGTTGGCGAAGTAGCCCACCACGTCGTGGAAGGCCGAGCCGGGCCGGCCCGCCGTGGGCGAGCCAATCAGGATGTCCTCCTGCCGCGCCAGGCGCCCCAGCAGGGCGGCATAGGCGGACACGAGCACGACGAAGGGCGTGGCCTCGGCGCTCTGCGCGAGCGCCTTGATGCGGGCCGTCAGCTCCGCGGAGAGGCGGAAGGGGCTCGCGCCGCTCCGGTTCGTGGCAATGGCGGCCCGGCTCCGGTCGGCGGGCAGCGCCAGGATGGGAAGCTCACCGGCGAGCTTCTTGTGCCAGTAGTCCCAATGGGCGCGCCCCGCGGCGCCGGACACCGTCTCCGCCTGCTGCGCGACGAAGGCGGCGTAGCTGCCCGTGACGGGCGGCAGGGACGGCTGCTCGCCGCGCGCGATGGCCTGATAGAGCTGGTTGAACTCCTGCTGGAGGATGCCCGCGGACCACCCGTCGTAGACGATGTGGTGGACGGTCATCAGGAGGACGTGGTCCTCGGCACCCAGGGAGAAGAGGTTGCAACGGAGCAGCGGGCCCCGCTCCAGGGAGAACGGCTGACGGTAGGCGCGGGCCACCTCGGCCTGGAGCTGCTCGGGGCTCCAGCCCTGCGCGTCGACGTGGGTGAAGCTCGGCTCGAGCGTCGGGTGACACGTCTGGACGAGTTGCCCTTCCGCGGTGGACGAGAACGTGGTGCGCAGGGACGCGTGGCGCTCGGCCAGCATCCCGAACGCGCGCTTGAGCGAGGCCACGTCCATTGGCGAGCGGATGCGCAGCGCGAAGGGCGTGTTGTAGGCCGCGCTCTCCGGGTCCTGCTGGTGCAGGAGCCACAGCGCCTTCTGTCCGGACGCGAGCGGGGAGAGGCGGGGGGCCGCCTTCCCAGACTTCGCCATGAGCTCGGCGAGCAGCTTGCGCTTCGCCTCGAGCGAGAGGCCCTTCATGTTGTCAGCCGGGGTGCTCATGCCGTCTCCCTCTCCTGCGCCGTCTGCGCGGCGAGCATCGCCTGGAGGATGGAGTCCAGCTCGCTCTCCGACATGCTGTTCACCTGCTGCTCGATTTCGGCTTCCTCCGTCACCGGCTCCGGCGCGGGCGCCGCGGCGGCGGCACCGGACCCGTCGAACTTCGACGACAGGTTGGCGGCGACCTCCACCAGGCTCCCCGCGCGCAGCAGCTCCAGCGCGGGGACCTCGATGCCGAGCGCCTCGCGGATGGTCCGCTGGACCTGCATCGACAGGAGCGAGTCCACGCCCAGCAGGGACAAGGGCTTCTGCGGCTCCACCCGCTCCATGGGAATCTGGAGGATGCTGGCGAGCCGCTCGACGAGGAACTTCTGCAGCTCCGGCTGCCGCTCCTCCGGGGTCAGGCCCGACAGGTGGCCGCGGAGCTGCTCCGCCTCGCTCTGGGCGCCGCCCTGGGCACTGCCCAGCAGGTGTGACGTCCTGGCGGACTTGCCCAGGTGCGGGGCGGCGCGGCCCAGCTTGGACCACTGCACGTCGAAGAGGCCCAACTGCGGCGTGCGCAGGCGCAGCACCCGCTTGAGCGCGGTCAACACGGTGGCGGGTGCCATCGGGTTGAGGCCGAGCGATTCGAGGTACGTCCGCACCGCTTCGTCCTGGGCCATGCCGAACTCACCCAGCACGCCCCAGTGGATGCTGATGGCCGCCAGCCCCCGCGCGGCCCGGTGCTCCGCGAGCGCGTCGAGGAAGCTGTTCGCCGCGACGTAGTTGCCCTGACGCGGGTTGCCAATCAGCGCGGCGACGGACGAGAACAGGACGAAGAGGTCCAGCGGCCGGTCCTGCGTCAGCTCGTGGAGAATCCACGCGCCGCCCGCCTTGGGCGACATGACGCGCTGGATGCGCTCCAGGTTCAGGTCGGGCATCGGCGCGTCGTCCAGCACGGCCGCCGTGTGCAGCACGCCCTTGAGCGGCGGGTGCGTGGCGTCGATGCGCGCAAGCAGCGCCCGCATGTCGTCCAGGCTGCTGACGTCCGCGGCGGCCGCGGTGACGCGAGCGCCAGCCGCTTCAAGTTCCTGGACCAGCTCCCTGGCTTCCGGCGTGGAGGCGCCCTTGCGGCCGGTGAGCACCAGGTGCCGCGCACCCTCCGCGACCATCCAGCGGGCGAGCGCGAGGCCGAACCCACCGAAGCCGCCGGTGACGAGGTACGTGGCGTTCGGCTCGAAGAGCGGCTCGTCTGCCGCCGGAGCGAGCGCGAGCGGCTCACCACCGGCGAACGTCAGCGTGAGCCGGGCCAGGCCCTGGTCCCGCGAATGCTCCGCCAGCCAGGCCGGTGCCTCTTCCGCGCGGGTGACGGGCCAGGACTCGGTCGGCAGCGCCGGCAGCGTCGGGTACCGGCCGAGGACGGACTGGAGCCGCGCGGCGACGTCCTGGGGACGCTGGCGCAGCATGGCCGCGACGTCCACGCGTGCGCAGGCCGCGCCACGAGGCCAGGCGGTGGCGAACAGGCCCTCCGCTGGAGCGAGCGGGCCCGCGTCGACGAAGCGCCCGAAGGCTCCGAGCACACGGGTGAGGGTGGGCTCCGCGTCGCAGGACGCGTTCACCAGCAGGTCCACGCCCGCGCCGTCCGTCCACGCCAGGAGGTCTTCCGGGAGGGAAGGGGAGCGCCGGTCGAAGACGCGGACACCGTCCGGCACCTGGTGCGCGCCGGCGTCCAGGATGATGGCCGTCCGGGCTCCCGCCGCGCGGCCGAGTTCGACCACGGCGGTCCCCACGCCACCAGCGTCCCCGATGACGAGGAGCCGCTCGGAGGGCTGGAGGTGACCATGCACATGGAGCGCGTACTCCGCGCCGAGGAAGGGCAGCAGCCGGCCCTGAGACGTGCCGGCGCTGACGAAGTCCCGGTCCAGGCGCAGCACCACGTGCGTCCCGACAACGGGCGCTTCTTGCGCGACCAGCGCCTGCACCACCTGGCCGGCCGTGAAGCCCCGCGCGGCCTCGCCCACCGCCACGACGACACCGCCCACCTCCAGCGGCCAGTGCGTGTCGGATGCACGCCGGCCCTGCACGGCCGCGGCGCGGGTCAGCGTCACGTGGGTGACCTTGATTTCGACCTCTCCGCGCGCGGGCGGCTTGCGCGTGGCGCGACGCGGCCGGCGCTCGGCGCCGTCGAGGGCGATCTCGAACACCTGCTCCTCCCCGGCCGGCGCGGGCGTCCCCTTCGTCTGGGCCTCCCACTCCGGCAGGGGCTTCGCGCTGAGGCGGCGGACGAAGCGGCGGGTGTCGCGCAGCGCGACCTCTTCCTCCTGCGTCTCCGCCAGCAGCTCGCTCGCGAGCCGTTCGATCAGCTCCGGCTGCGACGCCGAGGCGCCCTTCGGCAGGTCGATGGAGCGGGTCCGCAGGTGCGGGAACTCCGCGGGAACGACGCGCGCGAAGCCAATCAGCGGCGTGGCGGACAGCGCGCCTAGCGCGTCGCCCGGGGCCGCGCGCTGTGCGTCGCGGGTGACGATTCGCAGCGACGCGCCATCGCCCGGCGCCAGGGCCAGCACCACGTCGAGCAGCGCCTGGACGTCGTTCGACTCAACCCCCGGACGCGCGTCCAGGCCAGCGAGGTAGGCAACGTGCTGGATGCGGACGCGGCCCACGGCCTCCACGACGGCACGGACGTCCTCCGCGTTTCCGGGGCGAATCTGGAAGCGGTGGTTCGACTCGCGGACGAACGTCTCGCCCCGCGTCACCAGGACCAGGTCCTGGATGCCAGTCCGCTCGAGCTCACGCGTCAGCTCGGCGCCGATTCCGCCCTGGTCGGCGAAGACGAGCCAGGTGCCCTGGCTCTTCGCGGGCAGCTCCTCGGCGGTGGCCTCGAAGGCGTGCGTGTACGTCCAGTCGTAGAACGCCGGCCTGGGCACGGACTCCTCGCGGTCCGCGAGCGCGGCGCACTCGACGCCCGTCAGCCTCGCGGCCACGCGGCCCTCGCCGTCCAGCAGCGTGATGTCGCACTCCAGCGTGTGGGCCGTGCGCGCCCGAATCCGGGCATGGCACCACAGCGCCGCGTGGGGCGCGGGTGGGGCGGAGAGCTGGATGCTCCGGCAGCCCATGGGCAGGTAGAGCCGCGTGTCGTCCTCGGGGAGGCAGGACACCATGGCCTGGAGGCACGGGTCCAACCACACGGGGTCGAGCAGCATCTGCGAATCGGCGGTGATGCGGGCCACCTCCGCTTCGGGGAGGACAATCTCGGCCAGCAGCTCCTCCTCGTTGCGGCGCAGCGTGCGGATGCCGCGCAGGCTGGGGCCGTACTCGAGCCCTCGCGTCGCCAGCATCCGGTACAGCGCCTCGGTGTCGAGCGGCGCCTCGGCGTGGATGCCGAGCTCACTCACCCGGGCCTGCGTCTCCGGCGGCGTGTCGACGTTCCGGCGGATGCGCGCGGTGGCGTGGCGGGTCCACGCCGTGCGGTTGTCGCGCGGCCGGCTGTGGATGGTCACCGTCTGAGCCGTCTCGTCATAGGTGGTCCGGACGACGGGCTCGTCATGGCCGGTGACGACGAGCGCGTTCTCGAACCGCACCTCTTCCAGCGCATGCGGCTCGGAGAGGCCCATGGCGCGGCGAACGGCGAGCGCCAACTCGACATAAGTGGCGCCAGGGACGACGAGCGAGCCCCGGACGCGGTGGTCCTGGAGGCACGGCAGGAAGCGCGCGTTCAGCCCGCGCTCCCAGGTGGGCAGCGGCGCGGAGACGCGGGGCCCGAGCAGCGAATGCTCGTCCGAGCCCCGGCGGTCCGTGAGGGCCTCCTCCGACTCGTGCCAGTGCTTCTCACGCTGCCAGGGGTAGGTGGGGAGCGGCGTGTAGCGCGAGCCCTGTGGATAGAGGCCGCTCCAGTCGATGGGGATGCCCGCGACGTAGAGCTCTGCCAGGGCCTTGGTGAACGTCTGGTGCTCGGGCTCCTGCCGCCGGAGCGAGGTGAGGACGCGGCCCTCGACGCGGGCCTCCGCGCAGCACTCCTTGATGGACGCCAGCAGCACGGGGTGGGGCCCCAGCTCGATGAAGAGCCGGTAGCCGTCCTTCAGCATCTGCCCCGCGGCCTTCGCGAAGAGCGTGGGCTCGCGGATGTTGTCGCACCAGTACTCCGCGTCGTAGGCGATGCCCTCGACGCGCCCGCCCGTGACGGTGGAGTAGGTGGGCAGGTGCCCGGCGGAAGGCTGGAGCGAAGCCAGGCAGCGGCGCAGCTCCGGCTTCAGGCCCTCCATGGCGGGGCTGTGGTACGGCACCTCGACCTTCAGGATGCGCTGGAACACGCCGCGCGCCTCCAGCTCCGCGGCGATCTCCTCGATGGCCTTCGCGTCACCCGACAGCGTCACCGCGTTGGGGCCGTTTATGGCGGCGATGGACACCAGCGCCTCACGCCCCCGGATGGCGGCGCGCGCGCCTTCCTCGGAGAGCCCCACGGCGGCCATCTTGCCCTGACCCGCGGCCTTGGCCTGGATGCGGCTGCGCTCGTAGATGACGAGCATGGCCTGCTCCAGCGTGAAGCGGCCGGCGGCATAGGCCGACGCGACCTCACCCGCGCTGTGGCCAATCACCGCCGCGGGGGTGATGCCCGCGCGCCGCCACATCTCCAGCAAGCCAAGCTGGAGGAACGTGTTCGCGGGCTGCGCGATGTCCGTCCGCGCCATGTTGGAGGACTGCTCGTCCGCGAGCATCTGCTCCAGCAGCGACCAACCCGCCAGCCGCTGGAAGAGGGCGTCGCAGCGGTCCAGGGTGGCGCGGAACAGCGCGTCCTGCGCGTAGAGCTCCCGACCCATGGCCCACCACTGGGGCCCCATGCCGGTGAACACGAAGACGGGCCGGGCATCCGCGGCCTGGAGCGTCCGGCCGGAGGCGCCCAGCTCGGCGGGGTTGCCCGACGCGAAGGACGCCAGCCGCGCCGTCAGGTCGGCCACGTCCTCCGTGGCCAGCAGCGCCAGCCGATGCTCATGGTGGCCGCGGCGCGTGGCCGCGGAGAAGCAGAGGTCCGGCAGCGAGGCGGACGACGGCGCGGCGAGCAGCTCCGCGTAGGACTGGGCCAGGGCGCGCAGGGCCTCGGGGCCGCGGGCGGAGAGGGGGAGCAGCAGCGGCGCCGGGGTTGCGTCGGCGCGGGCCTGCGGCTCCGCGGACGGCGCCTGCTCGATGACGCAGTGGGCGTTGGTGCCGCCATAGCCGAAGGAGTTGACGCCCATCCGCAGCGGCTCGTTCTTTCGGGGCGCGAGCGCTTCGAGCGCGCGCGGGATGCGGATGCCCAGCGTGTCGAAGGGGATGGCGGGGTTGAGGTCGCGCAGGTTGGCCTGCGGGGGCAGCTGCCGGTGCTGCAGGCACAGGCTCGCCTTGATGAGCCCGGCGACGCCGGCCGCGGCCTCCAGGTGCCCGATGTTGGCCTTGAGCGAGCCGACCCAGGGGCCCTGGCCGTCCTCGCGCTTGGAGACGGCGCCCAGGCCCCCCAGCTCCGCCGGGTCTCCCACGGCGGTGCCCGTGCCATGGGCTTCGAAGGCATGGATTTCAGTGGGGTCCAGCGCGGCGCTGGCGCAGACGCGGCGAATCAGCGCTTCCTGCGCGCGGGAGCTCGGCGCCGTCATGGACTCGCTGTGGCCGTCCTGGTTGACGCCCGTCCCTCGAATGACGGCGTAGACGCGGTCCTGGTCCCGGACCGCGTCGGAGAGCCGCTTGAGCACCACGATGCCAGCGCCCTCGCCACGGCCGTAGCCGTCCGCGCGCGTATCGAAGCTCTTGGAGTACCCGTCCGCCGACAGGAACTTGCCCTTGCTCATGGCCACGAAGATTTCGGGCCGGAACATGACGTTGACGCCACCCGCCAGTGCCAGCGACGTGGTGCCGCTCCGCAGGTCCTGGCACGCCAGGTGGACGGCGACCATCGACGAGGAGCACGCCGTGTCCAGGGAGATGCTCGGCCCCTGGAAGTCGAACATGTACGACAGGCGGTTGGAGAGCACCGTCATCGTCGAGCCCACCGCCGTGTGCGGTCCGATGAGCTCGCGGTTCATCGGTCCCATGTGCGTGAGCATGCTGTCGAGCATGAACCCGCCGACGTAGACCCCCGTGGGGCTGCCCGCGAGCTGGTCCGCCGGAAGGCCCGCGTCCTCCAGGCTCTCCCACGCCACCTCCGCGAGCAGACGCTGCTGCGGATCGAGCGTCGCCGCCTCACGGGGCGAAATGGAGAAGAAGGCCGCGTCGAACGTATCGATGGCCTCCTGCAGGAAGCCGCCCGACCGCACGTACGTCTTGCCTGGCTTGTCCGGGTCCGGGTCGTAGTACCGGCGATGGTCCCAGCGCTCCTTCGGGACTTCGACGATGGCGCAGCGGCCCTGGGTGAGCAGCTCCCAGAGGTGGTGTGGTGACCTCGCGCCCCCTGGAAAGCGGCAGCCGATGCCAATGATTGCGATGGGGTCGTGGTCATTATTGGACGCTGCGCTCATATCCAAAACCTACACCGGTAACGGATTACCCGTAAAGTCAAGGTTGTATTCTCAACTCTTGAGAGTGATTGTGTATGAATGGGTTACAGCGTGTGTCACAGCCGCGTGCCCTCTGAGACACGACGTTTCAGGTCCGTGAGAAAACGGTCGACGCCGGGTTTCTTCACCCAATTCTTGATACGGAGGCCGTGTGGGGCTCCCCCTCTGGCATTGGCGCCCAGGGACATCCTCTCAGCCCCGTCTGACACCTGTGAGGCTTCGCCGTGTCCTTCGGTTCGCGTCTTCCGCCATGAGTCGGAATTCGGCCGCTGGGAGATGGTGGAGGGCGCGCCGGACGCCCGGCTCCGCGGGGTGGTGGCGGGGTCCTATTGGGGCTACGACGAGCGGACGCCGGGCCCCATGCGCCGCCGCGAGCTGCCGTCGCCGCAGGTGGTGCTCATCATCGACTTCGGGCCGCGGCTTCGGATTCTCGACCCGCGAGACAGCTGTGTCGCCGCGCGCCACACGGATGGCTTCGTCGCCGGGTTGGATGACTCGTTCTCACCTACTGAGACGCCGGGCGCGATGCGCGGCATGGAGGTCTACGAAGCGCGCGCCATCGCGGCGTGCGTCCCCTGGGCCTGGGCGCGGCTGGTGGCGAGTCACGGGCACCTGGGCCGGGCTGACGCTGGCGCACGGCTATTACGACCAGGGGCCCAGGTTTGGAGGTATCGGTGTAGACCGTCACACCGGCGGCGCCGCCGCCCTCCGCTTCCCAGTACTTGGGGTAGCCGGGAGTGGGGGTGCCCAGGACCACGCCGTCGCCGGTATCGATGGAAAATAGTCGTCGTCATCGTTGTTGTTCTGCTGGAAGGCGTACGCCCCGCCCGGCACGATGTTTTCCCACCGGATGATGACGTAGGTGTCCCGGTCCTGGCGGTTGTGCTCGTGGTCGAGCCCCAGGACGTGTCCGAGCTCATGGATGATGGTGCCGGTGCTGCATGTGGCTCCGGGCATGCCAGTGATTGATGGCGTCCTGGATTCGATTCTGGTTCGCGACGCCCGAGTTGATGATGTAGGGCACCACGGCGTTGGGCCAGCGGGAGTTCGGGTCGGTCTTGACGAGGCCCTGAGCTCGGGGGCCCGAGGACTCCAGCCCCAGGGCCCTCACCTCGCGCACGCGCGCCTCCATCTGCTCCACCGTTCCCAGGACCATGTCGCCCTCGAGGATGGCCAGGCCATCCACCTCGGCATAGGTCACCGGGATGTACTTCTCCCTCTCCACATTCCAGACATCGCCCTCGCGAAGCGGGGCTTCCGCCGGCACTCGGATCATCTCCGGGTCCAGGCTGGGACTCGGCGCCAAGTTCTCTTCGCCACAGGCGGTGAGCAGCAAGCTCCGGCTCCAGCTCCCGGACCACGGCGGCCTCCGCGGCGACTGAGCCCGGACGTTGGCGAGTCAAACACCGCCGGTGCCTCCGCTTCCCCAAGCCCCTTGACTCCCCTAGGGTGCCGCGCCACCGATGCCATCCGAAGTCACTGTTCAATCAACGTTGTTTGAATCCCTGGTCCGCCTGGCCCGGCCCGACGCGAAGCTCCAGGCGGAGTTCCTGGCCGCGGGCTTCGACATGGACAAGCCCCGCGCCACCTATCCCGCGGCTGTGTTCGCGGGGTGTCAGGAGGCGACGGTGCGTCATCGTTACGCGGGCCTGGACCGCAAGTCGGCCTACCGGACGCTGGGGCGGGAGCTGGTGCGCAGCTACTTCGACACCCTGGTGGGCAAGGTGGTGGGCATGGCCCTCAAGGTGGCCGGGCCCGAGCGCGCCATGAAGCGCGTGTCGCTGAGCTTCAGCTCCGTCTTCTCCCCGGTGGACATCCAGGTGGAGTCCCTGGGGCCGGCGGACTGGCGCGTCCGCTTCCGGAGCTACCCCTTCCCGGCGGAGGCCGCCGCGGGCACCTGTGAAGGTGCGCTGCGGCAGGCCGGCGCCACCGAGCCCCAGGTGAACGTGGAGCGCTACGAGCCGCCCGACGGCTTCGACCTGCGCATCCGCTGGAGCTGACCCGTCAGGGTGAGGACGGGCCCCCCAGCGCCACCTCGGACACCACGGTGGGCTCCGTCACGTTGTCGGTGGACGTGCGGTCGATGAGCACGTTGAGTGGATCAACGCCCACCTGGGCGGGCTTCACGGGAACGGTGAAGGTGAGCTCCGACTCGCCCTTCGTCACCCGGCGCTTCTCCAGGAAGATGGCCTCGCCGCGCGCGTCGAGCGCGCCCACGTCCATCCAGTCGTTGAAGTCCACCTCCGTCTGTTCGCCCTTCTCGTCGGCGCGGTACTTCTTCGCCACCACCTTGAGCGTGACGTCCCAGGTGCCCTGGTCATTCTGGCGCACCTGCGCGGAGACGGCGCGGTTGTCGTAGAGGGTGATGCGCTCGAACAGGTCCTCGATGAGGTACTGGTACTCGGGCGGCGTCTCTTCCCGCAGGAAGCCCAGCAGTTCGGTGGAGCCGGTGTACGGCGGGCCCTGGAAGCGGACCTTCTCCACGTAGCGGCGCAGGGCGCGGTTCACCCGCTCCTCCCCGATGAAGTCCTGCAGCGCGTACATGACGAGGCTGCCCTTCTGGTAGTGGATGTACGCCTGCTGCTCCACCCGGGCCAGAGGCACCTCCTTCTTCGACTCGAACGCGCGGCCCGCGAGGTAGCGGTCCAGCTCGAACTTGAGGAAGCGCTTCATCTTCGTCGGCCCGAAGCGGTGCTTCATCACCATCAGCGCGGCGTACTGCGACATCGTCTCCGACGTCATCGTGGCGCCCTGCGCGCGCGCGCCCACCACCTGGTGCGCCCACCACTGGTGGGCAATCTCGTGCGCGGTGACGTAGTACGGGTAGTCCACGTCGTCGGCGCGTTCGTCCTCCACGCGGGCGATGAAGCCCAGCGCCTCCGAATACGGAATCGTATTGGGGAAGGCCTGGGCGAAGCTCGCGTAGCGGGGGAACTCCAGGATGCGGGCCTGCCGGTGCTGGTACGGCCCGAAGTTCTCGCTGCAGTACGCCAGCGCGTCCTTCATGCCGCGCATCATCCGGTCCAGCGCGAAGGTGTGCGTGGGGTGGTGGTAGATCTCCAGCTTCACGTCGCGCCACGTGTCGCGCATCACCTCGTAGCGCGCGGACAGGACGGAGAAGAAGTTGAGGATGGGCTTGTCCATCCGGTAGCGGAAGAAGCGGCGGTCGCCCTCGGTCCACTCCTTCTCCAGGTAACCCGGGGCAATGGCGATCTGATCCTTCGCCGTGCTCACCGTGGCCTCGAAGGCGATGAAGTCCGAGTCCTGGCGGATGTAGTGGTCCTGCTTCGCCTTCGGGTCGTCGCGGTCCGGCAGGCGCTCGCGAGGCGGCAAGTCGTAGTCCTTGCGGTCCCGGTCGTCCTCCAGCTCAGCGTCCTTCTGGTAGCCCAGCACCGGCAGGTTCATGTTGTTGAAGAAGGTGCCGTTGCCCACGATGTCCGTGCGCGCTCCGCCGTGCTTGAAGCCCTTCGTGCCGAACTCCAGGTCGAACACGATGGCGGAGTCGGCGCCGGGCGCCAGCGGCGTGGGGAGCTCGTAGACGAAGATGCCGAGCTCGGCGTCATGCACCGCGGGCTTCGTCACGCCAGCCAGGGACAGGCCGCGCACCCGGGCGTCGTCCGGCAGGGCGAGCATCACCTTGGAGATGGGCACGTCCGTCTTGTTGCGGATGCGGTAGCTGCCCAGGGCCTCCAGGCGCAACTCCTCCGGGTGGATGTGGAAGGTGACCTGCGCGGCGGTGATGCGCGGGTGGGGCAGGGCGGCGAAGGACGCGTAGTCCTTTTCGTAGCGGGCCTGCTGCCGCTCCCGGTCCTTCCGAGTGACGTACGGGTTGAGGACGTGGGTGTTGTAGTAGATGAACGCGCCCGCCCCGACGAAGACGCAGAGCGACAGCGCCGCGGCCACCGTCCACGCGCCCGTGCGCCGGGCCTTGGCCGCCGCCCAGCGCTGCTTCCAGCGCGCCTCCCGGCCTCGGACGGTGAGCAGGTAGCCCGTCGCCACGAGCAGCGCCGCCAGCCCGTACCAGTAGACGCGGTGCCACACGAGCGCGGGGATGATGCCGCCGAAGCGGTTCAGGTCCGAGTAGCGGAGCGTGGGCTCGGAGCCGTAGCGGACCAGGGCATCTTCCACGCCCATCAGGCCCAGCGCGGCCTGGAGGACGAAGTAGAGCACCATCACCAGGTAGGCCAGGTACTTCTGGTGGATGAGCACCTGCGCGAAGAAGGCCAGCACGCACAGCAGCGCGTCATGCGGGAAGTCCAGCAGGAAGAGCTGCGTGGCGTAGAGGTTCCACTCGATGTCGAAGTAGCCGCGAAGCACCTGGGAGAGCAGCGCGGACAGCAGCGCCACGACCTTGAGGGAGAAGGCCACCAGCAGCAGCGCCCCCAGCTTCGCGCCATAGGTGACCCAGGACGGCACGCGCGTGGCGTCCACGATGTCCGCCAGCCCCGCGTCGCGCTCCTTCCACACCAGCTCACCCGCGTAGAAGGTGATGGTGATGAGCAGGAAGGGCTGGAACATGCTCGTGGCCGTCTCCAGCACCTGCCACGTCACCGGCCAGGTGGCGGTGCCGAACATCTGCTTGGAGAGGGACATGCCCAGGGTGCCCATGGCCAGCCCCGCCACGACGAAGGACCAGAACACCGGAGAGCGGAGGATGTCGCGGTAGGCCAGCCAGGCGGTGGCGACGGCCGTGCGCAGCCAGCTGCCCGTCGTGGGCGCCGCCACGGTGGCGGGGATGGCGACCGGGGCGGGGGCTTGCGCCTCCTTGCGCGCGCCGCGGCCCCGCTGCTCCTCCACGGTGGTGCGGAAGCGCAGGACGGCCAGGCCCAGAATCGCGGCGCCCACCGCGCTCCACAGCAGCCGGTTGGCGAGCAGCAGCCCGGCGAAGGGGATGCGGTCCCGGTTGCGCTCGGCCGCGGTCCAGTAGCGGGTCGCGTTCTCGAAGGTGAGGAAGCCGAACGGGTCCAGCAGGGACGCCAGGTCCTGGTGCTGCACGTCGGACATGGCGGCGCCGAGCACCAGGTACCCCATCACCAGCACCACGACGCCCACGTACACGGCGGCCATGCGCCGCGTCAGCGCGGCCAGCGAGAAGAAGACGGCGCCCGCGAAGAAGAGCGTGGGCCAGACGCCGACGACGTAGGGCCAGAGGTACGAGCCGAGCTGGAACGAGGTGAGCCGCTCGGAGTCCACCAGCCACACGCCCGCGGCGCCCACCATCAACCCGGGGATGATGGCCAGCATCAGCACCGCGCTGAAGAGGTACGCGCCCAGGAACCGGCCGAGCAGGTACGGGCCCTTCTTCACGTTCTTCGTGAAGATGAGCATCCAGGTGTTGTGGCCGAAGTCCTGGTAGGCGGCCTGGCCGAAGACGGCGGCCACCATGAAGAGGCCGAAGTAGGCCAGGCTGGTGGTGAAGTTGAAGATCGTGTGCGGGCTGTTGACGCGGACCAGCTCCGGGCCCGACGACACCGAGAAGCCCTTGAACACGGCGCCAATCGCCAGCGTCATCAGCGCCGCGGCGGCGGCCAGCACCAGGGCGTAGACCCAGGTGGAGATCATCTTCATCCGGCGCCGCAATTCGAAGGTCAGGAGGGCGGTGAACATGGCGGGCCCTCAGGACTGCTTGGACGCCCGGGCGAGCGCGTGGAAGTAGACGTCCTCCAGGTCGGGGCTGGCCGGCTCGAAGCCCTCCGGCGGGGCCTCCGCGTAGACGTGGACCAGGCGCTGACCGGCCACGCGCCGCACGGCGATGACCTCCAGGTCCTTCATGAGCACGTCCAGCTCCTCCTGGTGGGTGACGAAGCGCTTCCACACGCGCTGGCGCAGGGCCTCCACCAGCTTCAGCGGGTGGCCGCTGGCCACGACGTTCCCCTGGGCGAGGATGGCCATGTTCTGACAGAGGTCCGCCACGTCGGAGACGATGTGCGTGGACAGCAGCACCACCACGTCGGTGCTGATCTCCGCCAGCAGGTTGTGGAAGCGGAAGCGCTCTGCGGGGTCGAGCCCGGCGGTGGGCTCGTCCACGATGAGCAGCTTGGGGTTGCCGAGCAACGCCTGGGCGATGCCGAAGCGCTGCTTCATGCCGCCGGAGAAGCCACCGAGCCGCCGGTCGCGGTGCTCCCAGAGGTTCGTCTTCTGCAGGAGCGCCTTCACCGTGTCATGGCGCGGGCCGCGCTGGGCCAGGCCCTTGAGCTGCGCCAGGTGGTCCAGCATGTCCCAGGCCGTCACCTTGGGGTACACGCCGAAGTCCTGTGGGAGGTAGCCCAGCACCTCGCGCAGCCGGTCCTTGTCCCGGCGCACGTCGATGCCGTCGAAAGTCATCGTGCCCGCATCCACGTCCTGCAGCGTGGCGATGCTGCGCATCAGCGTGGACTTGCCGGCGCCGTTGGGCCCGAGCAGTCCGAACATCCCCCGCGGAATGCTGAGGTTGACACCCTGCAACGCACGGGTGCCGTTGGGGTACGTCTTCGACACGCCTTCCAGTCTGAGCTCCATGGTGGTGAACCTAACCCAGTCCTCGGGACCGATGCGTGGCGCGCGCGGCGTCGTTACCATGCAGGCATGCCCCTTCCTCCCTGGACCTGCACCTCCACCGCGGCCCTCGCCGTCCTCCTGGGGGCCTGCGGAGACGGGGACCCGGTCATGCTGGAGGCGGTGGCCGCGAACTGCTCGGGCGGCCCGGCGCAGCACCTGGACCGGTTGCCGTCCGGCGCCATGGTCCTCAATGCCTACTTTCTGCAGGAAGAGGCCACCCGGGACGCGCGGCGGGGAGCGGCCGACTCCCCGGTGCTGGAAGAGGTGCTGGCCAAGGCCGCCGCGCTGGGCGTGCGGGCGCTGCGCACCAACGGGCACAACGACGCGCTGTCGAAGGTGGGGGACACCGCCATCCAGGTGGCGCCGCTGGAGTACGACGAGGTGGCGCTGGTCGGCCTGGACCGGGTGCTCGCCCGCGCCCGCGTCCATGGCGTCCGCCTGGTGCTGACGCTGGGGAACTACTGGGACGCCTATGGGGGCGCGCGCCAGTACGTGGCGTGGGCGGGGCTCCCCCGGCCCGTGGAAGGGGACGCGCGCTTCTTCACCGACGCGGCGGTGGTGGCGCACTTCAAGGCGCACGTGGCGCGGATGCTCAACCGGGTGAATACCGTGGACGGCATCCGCTATGGCGACCACCCGGCCGTCCTGGCCTGGGAGCTGCTCAACGAGCCACGGGGGCGGGGCCTGGACAAGGAAGGGGCGCGGCTGCGCGCGTGGATTGATGACGTGGCGCGGGAGGTGAAAGCGCACGCGCCCGGCCACCTGGTGGGCACGGGCGAGGAGGGCTTCGAGCCGTCGCCCGAGGGGTACGACGCCGGCTTCTGGTCCCGGTCCGGCTCGCCGGTGCTGCGCACCCCGGGGGCCAGCTTCACGCGCAACACGGCGTCCCCGTACATCGACTTCGCGTCGGTGCACTTCTATCCGGAGTCCTGGGGCCTGGGCGGCATCGACACGGCCGAGGCCGGCGCCCGGTGGATTCGGGAGCACGCCGCCATCGCCCGGAGCCTGGGCAAGCCCTTGTTCGTGGGCGAGCTGGGGCTGCGCAACGAAGGCGCGTTCGACGTGTCCCAGCGGCGCGCGCTCTATCGCGGCTGGCTGGAGTGCATGCGGAAGGAAGGCGTGGGCGCGGGGGCGCTGTGGATGTTCGCCAACGACGCCCGGCCGGACGGCTGGGACGGCTACACCTTCTACTACCGGGACGGCACGCTGCCGGGCGATCCGGTCAACCGGTACGCGGACCTGGTCATGGAGGCCGCCGCCGCGGAGCGTCCGGGCGCGGCGGTCTCCACGGGGCGCTGAGCGCGGGTGCGCCGGCTCAGACGGAGATGAGGCCCTTGCGGATGCCCTCGGTGACGGCCTCCACGCGGTTGGTGACCTCCAGCTTCCGGTAGATGTGCTCCAGGTGCGTGCGGATGGTGGCCTTGCTCAGGTCGAGCAGGCGCGCCGCCTCGCTGTTGGACACGCCCTTGGCGATGAGCTGGAGGATTTCGCGCTCCCGGTCCGACAGCGGCTTGAGCAGGGGCTCCTGGAGCGCGTCAGGGGCGGGCTGCGCCGGCTCGGAGGGCGGCGAGGCCACGGGGTTGGCGTCGGGCTCCACGCGGAAGTGACGGAGCAGCCGGCGGGCCAGGTTGGGCTGGATGACGGTGCCGCCCGCGCGGACCTCCTTGATGGCCTCGATGATCTTGTCCACCGGGGCGCCCTTGAGCAGGTAGCCGGAGGCGCCCGCCTTCACGGCCTCCAGCACTTTGTCCTCCTCGTCGAAGATGGTGAAGATGAGGATTTCAATCTGCGGGAAGCGCGCCTTCACCTCGCGCGTCACGTCGATGCCGCTCATGCGGGGCAGGCCCAAATCCAGCAGCAGCACGTCCGGCATCAGCTTGGGCACTTCCTCCAGCGCGGCTTCACCGGAGAGCGCCGTGCCGATGATGTCCATCTCCGGGTGGTTCTCGAAGAGGCGGAGCTGGTTCTTGAGGATCTTCGTCTGATCCTCGACCACGAAGACGCGAATGGGCGGCGAATCGGGAGGCTGCGGGGCGTCCACGGGAGCTCCGGTCATGACGGACGACAGGGAAGGGAGAATGCCACCTGGGCGCCAGCGCCGGGTGACGAGTCCACGATGAGCTGGCCACCGAGCTTCATGGCGCGCTCACGCATGTTCAACAGGCCGTAGTGGCCGCGCGGCGTCCGGGAGGGGTCGAAGCCCTTGCCGTCGTCGCGCACGACGAGGTTGACGCGGTCCTCGCTGAAGTCGAGCCGCACCTGGACGCCCGTGGCCTCCGCGTGCTTCACCGCGTTGGACAGCGACTCCTGGAGGATGCGGAACAGCGCCAGCTGCGCGTCCGGGTTCAGCTTGCGCTGCAGGCCGGTGCGCTCGAAGCGGATGTCCAGGCCGGTGCGCTCGCGGAACGTCTTCGCGTAGTCCTCCAGGCCCTGCGCCAGCTCGAAGTCCTCGCGCATCATCCGCAGGCTGCGCCGCAGCTCCTCGATGGACTCCTCCGCGGTGAGCTTCAGCTCGCGGATCTCCTCGCGCAGGCCCTCCTCGCGCGCGAGGTTCAGGATGTACTCGGACTGGATGATCATCGACGACAGGGACGCGCCCAGGCCGTCGTGGATCTCCCGCGCCAGCCGGTTGCGCTCCTCCACCACGGCCAGCTCCTTGAGGTCTCCCTGGAGCGACACGACCTCGCGGTGCGCGGCGGCCTCGCGCTCGTTCAGGTACACGAGCACGTAGACGATGATGAAGTTGAGCGCCAGGTACCAGAGCAGGGTCAGCAGCTCCACCGCCGTCACGGAGCGGTTGAGGAGCAGATCCAGCCGGGTGGTGATGGGCAGCGCCAGCAGCGGCGGAAGAATCGCCAGCGGCTTGGGGTAGAGGATGGCGAAGAGCGTGGTGAAGAGCAGCTGCGTGGCCAGCAGCGGGCTCTGGAGTCCGCCGCCGACGTGCGGCTTGACGATGAGCACCACGCTGATGGCCACGTCCAGGCAGAGGGTGATGTACGTCACCCAGCGGCCGGCCTTCGGGTGGTCGATGACGAGGAGGTTGGCGACGCTGTAGAGCAGCATCGCGAAGTAGCCCACGAAGGCGAAGGGCCCGGTGAGGCCGAAGTAGCCGCTCCAGGCCGGCACCGCGAGGATGAGCAGGCCCAGCGTGAGGAACATCATCCGCGCGTAGAAGAGCGCGCGGGCCCGGGCCACGAAGCGGTCCTGCTCCCACGAGGCGGTCGCCTGCTCCGCCGACACGCTGTCCGTCAGCTTGCGGCGCTCCAGGACCTTCCGCACCCGGGCGCGCAGGTCGTTGGCAGGCGTCTCCTCGCTCAATGCGAGTTGGGAATCCATTCGGCCGGCAGTCTACGGGAGCGACCGGGGGGCGGGAATCCCGGAGGTGGCTCGCCTCGCTTTCTGGAGGGCGAGGGGGCAGGCCCCGCGCCGGCCGGAAGCACCGCGTTACTCCGCGGAGGCGTCACCCGCACACGCCTGGCGCGCCTCGGGCTTGTTCTTGAAGATGAACGCCAGCCGGTCCGTCTGCTCGCCCGTGCGCTCGTCGAAGAGCGGCGTGCCGCCCGCGTACATGCTGCCCTCCGGGTTGCCATAGGCGTCCAGCCCCTGCTTCTGGAGCCACGCGTCCACGCAGGACTCCTGCGCCGCGCGCGCCGTGCCGCCCGACCCCGCGTCCTCCGCGCTCAGGGCCCCCTTGCTGGCGCCGGTGTGCGCGGCTTCGTCCGTCGCGGCGGAGGCGTCGGTGGGCCCCGGGGCCTCGCCCGTCTTGCGGGTGCAGCCAGGCGCCAGGAAGAGGACAGCGGAAAAGACGAGCACGCCGGTCAGGTTTTTCATATGTCCTGGCAGGTGGGGGCCGCGCGGACGCGGGACGGTGGAGAGACACCTGCGCCCTTCTGCAAGGTGGTACGCAGGCGGCCTCACCATATTCGTTTCCGACCGCGTGGAGCAGCCATCCGATGCATGGCCACGGTACAGACCACCATCCCCGAATTCCCCATGCGTCCCGGCTGGAGCGCGCGCGCGTCCTGCTGGTGGGGGCTGGGGGGCTCGGGTGTCCGGCGTCCCTGGCGCTGGCCCAGGCCGGTGTCGGGCACCTGACGCTGGCGGATCCGGACCGCGTGGACGTGACGAACCTGCCGCGTCAGCTCTGGCACCGGGGCGAGGACGTGGGCCGGAACAAGGCGGAGTCCGCGACGGCGGGCCTGGCGCGGGCCTTCCCCGGCCTGAGCACGGAGGCCATGCCCGAGCGCGTGGACGCGAGCAACGCGGAGGGGCTCTTCCGCGCGCACGACGCCGTCATCGACGCCACGGATGGCGTGGCCACCAAGTTCTTCCTGTCGGACGTGGCGGTGCTGACGGGGGTGCCGCTCGTCTATGGCGGGGTGCTGCGCATGCAGGGACAGGCGATGCGCGTGGACCCGGGCGGGCCGTGCCTGCGCTGCCTCTATGAAGCGCCGCCTCCGCCGGACGCCGTGCCCACGTGTGCCCAGGCGGGGGTGCTCGGCTCGCTGGCGGGGCTGGTGGGCGCGGTGCAGGCCCTGCTGGCGCTGGAGCTCCTGTCGGGCGCCGAGGCGGGAGGGGGGCACGGCGAGGCCACGCTGCACGTGCTGGACGCGGTGTCGCTGCTGGGGCGGAGGACGCGCGTGACGCGGGCGCCGGACTGCGAGGGCTGCCGCGTCACGGCCATCCCGGCGTACCCGGAGTCTCCGGAGGCGTGCGCGACATGACGGCGACGCTGGACATCACCCGCGAGGTCTGTCCGATGACCTATGTGCGGACGAAGCTGAAGTTGGAATCACTGGAGTCGGGCACGTTGCTGGAGGTGCTGCTTCGAGGCACCGAGCCGCTGAAGAACGTGCCTCGCAACGCGCGCGAAGAGGGCCACGAGGTCGTGTCCCTGGACGCGCTCCCGGACGGGACGCACCGGCTGGTGCTCCGCAAACAGGGCAGGTGAGAGAGCCATGGCGACCCTTCGTATTCCCACCCCCATGCGGGGCTTCACCGGCAACCAGGCGGAAGTCGCCGCCCCCGGCGCCACCGTGCGCGAGGTGCTGAACAACCTGGACGCGCGCCACCCGGGCATTGGCGGCCGGGTGCTTGACGAGCGCGGCGCGGTGCGGCGCTACGTGAATGTGTTCCTCAACGACGAGGACATCCGCGCGCTGAGCGGGCTGGACACGCCGGTGAAGGACGCGGACCGCATCATCCTCATCCCCGCCATGGCGGGAGGCTGAAGGCCGTGGCGCTGCGTGAAGAGCAGATTCAGCGCTACTCCCGGCAGATCCTCCTGCGCGAGGTGGGCGGACGTGGCCAGGAGGCACTGCTCGCGGGCGCGGCGCGGTTGGATGGCCTTGGCGCGTCGGGGTTGACGGCGGCGGCGTACCTGGCGGGAGGTGGCACGCCGGTGACGGGCGCGGGCTCGCTGACGCTGGGGCCCTGGGCGCCGGGCTTCCTGATGGGGCCTTCCGACGTGGGCCTGCCCGTGACGGAGGCGCTGGCCCGCGAGGTGCCCGCGCTGAACCCGGACGCGGCCTCGGTGGGGCAGGGGGGCGGACTGGTGGCGGAGCTGCCCGCGGCGTGGAGTGGCGAGGCGCCCTGGGTGGCCCTGGGCGGTGATGGCATGCGGGCCGCCGTCGTCTTCCGAAGCGCGGAGGGGTGCCTCTGGTGCTTCGGGGAGACGGTGCGGCACCTGGGCTCGCCCCCGGATGGCGCGCTGGGCGTGGCCGTGGGGACGCTGGGGGCGCTCGTGTTCCAGCGGCTGCGGCTGGGCCTGGGGCCCGCGTTGGGAGGCCGGTGGCTGGTGGCGCCCGGCACCGTGGAGGCGTTGGAGTTGCGCAGGTGCTCACGCTGCGCGGGCCGCGAGCCGCCTGGCGCGCCGTGAGTCGCTGGTCCGAGCACATCCTCACCGAAGTCGGTCGGCACCTGGCGGCAGCGTATCCCTTCGAAGGCTGTGGGGTGATCCTCCGCGCCGAAGGGACAGGGGCCCTGCGGATCCGTCCCTTGCGCAACGCCGCCGGGAACCCGCGGGTGGCGTACGCCTTCGCGCCCGAGGAGTGGCTGGCCGTCTGCATCGAAGCGGATGCACGCTCGGAGCGAGTGGTGTGCGTGTTCCACTCGCATGTGGATGCACCGGCGACCTTCTCCCAGGAAGACCTGCTGCGGGCGGCTCCGGGCGGGTGTCCGTTGCTCCCCGATGTTTCCTATCTCATCGGATCCATACACTGCGGCCGTGTTCACTACGTGTCGGAGTATGAGTGGCGTGCGGGAAACTTCGTGTCACGGACGCACTGAAAAGTTCATTGCAGAAACGAAAAAGCCTTGTCTGAGCAGGCACTTGAATGCCCGTCACCCCCACCTGCGGAAAGGTGGGCGCGAATTGTCAAGTGGCCGGGTTTTCGTCTATAACCGCGTCCATCTTCTGGATCTGCGGCGTCCCTACGAGCTTGCAAGAAGTGCTCCGGACGCAGGGAGTAGACGACCCATATGGCCTCCAACACTGGTTTCACCCTCTGGCTGACCGGCATGTCCGGTACCGGGAAGAGCACCACCGCCGCCTACATCGCCGCGCGCTTGCGGCAGGTGGGCCGCAACGTCGAGATCCTCGACGAGGGTGAACTCGGCGAGGCGCTCTGGGCGGGGCTGGGGGATGGCAAGGAGGACCGGACGACCGTCGTGAAGCGGCTGGGCTTCGTGGCGAGCCTGCTGACGCGCAACGGCGTGGCGGCGCTGGTCCCCTGCGTCAGCCCCTACAAGCCGGGCCGCGAGGAGAACCGCCGGACCATTGGCCGCTACGTGGAGGTCTACGTCGACTGCCCGACCGAGAAGCTCATCGAGCGCGACAGCACGGGCCGCTACAAGAAGGCGCTCAACGGGGAGATCCCCAACTTCATCGGCATCACCGAGCCGTACGAGCCGCCCAACTCGCCGGAGGTCACCATCCACTCCGACGTGGAGTCGGTGGACGACGGCGCGGCGAAGATCTTCCAGTCGCTTCTGGACCTCGGCTACATGACCACCGAGGAGCTGAAGATCATCACCGGCAAGAAGATGAAGGCCAACCCGCTGCCGGCGAAGGGTGAGAAGGCCGAGAAGGGCGGCGCCAAGGCCCGCCGCGCCGAGGAGTCCAAGCCCGCGGCGAAGGCGCCGAAGGCGGACAAGGGCGCCAAGGCTCGTCCGGCCACGCGCGCGGCCCGGGTGGCGAAGCCCGCGGCGAAGAAGTCCTCGAAGCGGAAGGCTCGCTAGGCGGCTGGGCTTCCGGGCCTGGGTTTCATGCCTGAAGGGCTCCAGGTTGCCGCGCGACGACGCGTGCAATCCGGGGCCCTTTGGTTTTAGGAGAGCTTCATGTTGAGCCCCGAGCGGATCCAGTCCCTGTGTGAGTCCTCGCGTCCCAAGCTGGAGTCGATGCGCGCCGCGCTGCGGGCTCATGGCAGCGCGCTGGTAGCGTTCTCTGGCGGCGTGGATTCGACCTTCGTGCTGAAGGTGGCGGTGGAGGAGCTGGGCGACCGGGCGCTCGCGCTCACCGCGCTGTCCGCGTCCGTGGCGCCGGAGGAGGCCGACGAGGCGCGCTCGCTGGCGAAGCGGCTGGGCGCCCGGCACGTGGTGCTGGGCAGCAACGAGCTGGCGAATCCGGAGTACGCGGCCAACCCGACGAACCGTTGCTACTTCTGCAAGACGGAGCTGTACGACATCTGCGAGGCGCAGCGGACGTCGCTGGGCCTGGCGGTGGTGCTGGACGGCTTCAACGCGGACGACTTCAAGGACCACCGGCCCGGCCACAAGGCGGCGCGGGAGCACCGGGTGGTGTCACCGCTGGCGCAGGCGGGGCTGACGAAGGAGGAGATCCGCGCGTGGAGCCAGTCGCTCGGGCTGCCGACGTGGGACAAGCCGCAGATGGCGTGCCTGGCGTCGCGGATTCCGTATGGTACGGCGGTGACGCGGGACCGGCTGCTGCAGATCGCCGCCGCGGAGTCGGAGCTGCGCAAGCTGGGCTTCCGGCAGTTCCGGGTGCGGTACCACCAGGACGTGGCGCGGCTGGAGGTGGCGGCGGAGGAGTACGAGCGCTTCCTCGCGGCGGACGTGCGGCAGCGGATCAACACCGCGTTCCTGGCGCTGGGGTTCAAGTTCGTGGCGCTGGACTTGGAGCCGTTCCGCTCTGGCCGGATGAATGACGCGGCGGGTGTGGTGAGGCCGGGGGCCACGGGCAAGCCGGACGGGTTCCCTCTGCCCGTGGTGAGCTGAGCCGCGTCTCCTTGGCGGCAGTCAGGTGGCTTGGGGAGCGGCTCACGGCCCGGTGATGAGGTGGATACCGTGTTCTCGTGCCAGGGCCTCCCTGGCCTCCGTGGAGACCGCGGTGCCTCGAAGGTCGAGTTCCCTGAGACGCGGCAGCTTGAGCAGCGCTGGCAGGCCGGCGTCGGTGACCTTCGTGCGTGTCAGGTAGAGCGTGCGGAGTGAGCGGGGGAGGTGGCCGAGCGCCTCATCGCCGGTGTGTCCGCCCGCGAGGCTCAGCCAGACGAGCCTTGAGAAGCCCTGGAGCGCATGCTGTCCCTTTACTTCGAGCCAGGTCGCACCCAGGTCGAGCGTCGTGAGCCGCGCCAGGGTGTGCAGGCTCGCGAGGCCGGAGCCGTTGACGAGCGTTCCCGCGACATGGAGTGCCTCCAACTCTGCCAGCCCGGCGAGCTGGCCCAACCCCACGTCTGTGAGGAGCGTGCGTTCAGCTTTCAATGAATGGAGGCCGGGAAAGGCTTTCCGTATGGATGGCACCCATTCGTCAGTGAATCCTGTCTTGCTCAAGTCCAGGTGTCTCAAGCGTGGGCGGGAACCCAGGTTGTTCAGCGCCTCCGGGCCAATCGGCGTGTGGCTGAGCGCGAGCCTCGTCAGTTGGCTGAGGGGAGCGAGTGCCGTGAGGGAGTCGTCAGTCAGCGCGAGCCCTGAGAGCCAGAGCGATTCGAGCGCCACCAAGGTGCTCAACACTTGAAGTCCCGTGCCCGTAACGGCCGTGTGCGAGAGGTCAATCTCTCTCAATTCGTTGAGTCCTCGGAGATGGCGCAGCGCTCTGTCTCCGACGAAGGTCTCGTCCAGGTGGAGCGCTTCCAGGCGAGCGATGCCTGCGAGGTGGCGAAGTCCTGCGCCTTGGATTCGCGCCTTGCTGAGAACCAGCGCACGAAGCGCGGGCAGCTTCGCGAGGTGGAGCAACCCGGCGTCCGTCACCTGCGTGCTGCCCAGGTGGAGGGCTTCCAGTTCACGTAGTTCCCCGATGTGCACGAGGCTGGCGTCCGAGGCGGCGGTACGGGCAAGGCCCAGCCGCCTGAGGGAGGGCATTGCGTTGAGACCGCGGAGTCCGGCGTCCGTGACTTTCGTGCCGCTGAGGTTGAGCGTGTGTAACGGGGCGCCCGGCAGCATCGCGAGGACGGTGTCGTCCACCGCGGTATCGGAGAGGTCCAGTTCCTCCAGCCCCGGTTGCCTCGCGAGGAATCCAAGTCCCTGGGATGTGACGGCTGTGCCAGCGAGGCTTACTCGACGCAGGGTGGTGTGTGCTGACAGCGACGCAAGACTGGCGTCGGAGACAGGCGTCTCGTTCAGCCGCAGCACAGCCAGGTGTCGCATGCGTTTGAGAGGAGCCAGGCCCGCGCTGGTGACTCGTGTCCCTCCGCCCGAGCGCACCCGGCAGGCCCTTGAAGTCTGAGCGGAGAGAGTGTTGGGCGGGCCGCCAGCGGCGCGTCGTCAGTCGTCAGAGCACCGACTCGAGCGCGTCCGAGAGGGCCAGCAGCAAGGCCAGCTTCCGCTTCTGGCGGCGGTCGGCGTGGTTTGCATCACCGGCAACCCAGCCGGCGAGGCTCTCGAAGTCATCACGGGTGCCGCTCAATTCGTAGTCCAAGCCCTCGTCTTCGAGCCCTTCGACTCGCTTCGCCGAGGCGAGCACTTCCTCGGAGCATGGGTAGTCGAGGTGCTTGAGCAGCGCGAGCGCGTCGGCGGAGATGTAGATGCGGAGCTTCCTCTGGTTCTTCGGCATGCCGTCCTCCGCCGAGGACCATACGAGAGGGCCACGCCTGCCTGCGAGGCGCGAGGCGCCCTGGCGCTCAGCGCGCGGCTGCCGCCTTGCCGCGCACGGCTTCGGGATGCGAGCGCTTCCATTCCGCGGGCAGCAGCGCGGGCATGTCGCGGAGGCACAGCTTCTTGGTGGCCAGCCGGGGCAGGACGTCCGCCAGGTATGCGACGGGGTCTACCTCAGCCAGCTTGCAGCACCCCAGGAGGGTGTACGCAATGGCGGCGCGTTCGCCACCTGCGTCACTGCCGGCGAAGAGGAAGTTCTTCCTCGTCAGCGCGGTGCGGATGTGCAGGCGCTCCACGACGGTGTTGTCGATGGGGATGACGCCGTCTTCGAGGTAGCGTCGCAACGCCTGTTGGTGGTTGAGCAAGTACCGGATGGCCCGGCCCAGCGGGGAGGAGGGCGGCTCATTGGGTTGGTGGGCAATCGCCCAGGCAATGAGGTCGTCGTAGACGGGTTTGCTGCGCTCCTGCCGCCCTCGCCGCCGCTCGTCAATGGTACAGGCCTGGAGCCTTCGCTCGATGGCGAAGAGTCGCTTGAAGGCCGCCAGCGGCAGCGCGGCTCGCTTGTCGCCGCCGTCCAGGGCCTTCCGGAAGTAGCGCCTCGCGTGCGTGTTGCAGCCACATTCCAGCAGGCCCGCCCGCTTGAAGGACGCGTCGAAGAGGCCGGCCGCATCGGCCACCGTGAGGCCCACTCGCATCGCCAGCATCTGCGCGGGGCCTATCTCCCCTCGCGCTGGCCCTCCCGCTTGCCCGTCGAGTTGTACAGACACAGCGCGGTGTGCTGCGTGCCGCAGTCTTTCACGTCGGCGCCCACATAGCCCCAGATGGCGCCCAGGCGAATGCCCTTCGCATTCTTCGAGTCCAGCACCGGCAGCGACGTCGCATCCAGGTGCATCACCGTGGCGCCCAGTACCTTGGACATGGCCGCGCGCCACACGGGCCGGAGCGCCTCGGTTGCCCAGGCCACCTGGTCGGCGAGGGTGGAGAGGGCCACCTCGAGTCCCAGCCGCTCAAAGCGCTCCACCTGCCGGCTCAGCGGCAGCCCGTCGTAGTACTTCTCCACGAGAAGCTGGGCCACCAGCCTGGCGCCCATCCTCCCGCCGCTCACCACCTTCTCGCCCAGCGGGGCGCGGACCACCTCCGCCTCGCACAGGTGGCACGCGAGCTTCTCCCGCTTGTCCTGCCGGACGATGACCTCCGCCGGAATCAGGTCGATGACCTCCGTCACCTCGTGCCCGACGCACTTCCGCACCTCGCCGCACCGAGGGCACGGACGCTGCTGTGCAGGCACCGGGATGACGTTCTCCACCCGGCGCAGATTCGTCGGAATGGGGCGGCGGGCGGGACGCGTCCGCTTCGGCCGCGCTTGTTCCTTTTGCGGAGGCTCCTCGTCAATGCCGGACGAGCGGCGAAGTCTTGCATCCACTTCCGCCACGTCACCATCGGAGTTCGCCGGCAGTCCGCCCAGGAGCAGCTTCAGCTGCGTGGTGGACACGCCCTCGCTCTTCTTGCCCTTCGTCTTGGCGTCCTGAAGCAGCCGCTCCAGCTCCGAGTTTCTCGACACCAGCCTGGCCACCAACGCCACCACCTCTTCGGTGCGGCCCTCGGCGAGGAGCGCTTTGAGCACCTCCAGCACCGGGCCTCGGCGCGGCTTCTTCGTCGTCTCGGAGGTGGGCGCGGTACCTGGCAAGGCGCGGGAAAGGTAACCAGCCGCCGTGCCCGCGCCACACCCTCGAAGGAGATTTTCTTCAGGCCGAGCGCAAGTGCCCCGGGGGCTCCCAGCGCTGCGACGTCCGCGCGCGCTGCACGTCGATGCCCTCGAGCAGCATCGCCAACTCATGCACGTCGAGTTCAATGCTGGTGGCGCCCAGGGCCACCTGGCTCGGAAAGGTGAAGGTGCCACGCTCGAGGCGCTTGTGTACGAGGGTGAAGCCGCCGCGCGTCCACAGCAGAAGCTTCACCTGGTTCTTCCGGCGGTTGAGGAAGACGAAGACGTGGCCGCTCAGTGGGTCCTTGGCCAGCACCTCGCGGACTTCGTTGCTCAAGCCATCGAAGCTGCGCCGCAGGTTGCACGGCGCCATCGCCACGTACACCTTCACCGCCCGGGGCAAGAGCAGCATCTACCCGCCCCCCGCAGCCAGCGCACCCACCAACTCTGCGACCCAGGCAGGGGGGATTGCGGCCGCGTCCAACAACTCCAGCACACAGCCGCCCGGCAGCCTCACCACCACCGCGGCACTCCCTTCCGCGGGCAGCGTCGGCGCAGCGCTCATCCCCCTCAGCACGGCCGGTACCCACCGCGCTGGGCCGTTAACGGGCGCCGCCTCCTCCCACTCCCCGAGGCGCTCCCGCCACCAGCGCAGTCGCTGGTCCGAGACGCCGCGCTGCCGCGCGTACGTGGCCAGCGGCAACCCGCTCCTCTGCAACGCCGCCAACTCCCTGCGTGCCTCGTCAGGCGTCCACTGCCGCCAACCGCCCCGCTTCTTCGTCGTCCTGAGTCCGTGCATGGCTCGCTACCTCCGCGGCCAGCCTCAGCATACCTCCTGGCGGAGCGCAGCCGCCCACCCGGTGCGCTCTGGCGGAGGGACACGGTGACTCGGGTGCCATTGAGGTGCAGGGCCTCGAGCTGGGTCGCGGTTCCCAGCGAGACAAGGTGCGCGTTGCCGAAGTCCGTGCCAGACAACTGAAGCGCGACGACACCGGACTCCTGGAGCAGGGCCGCGAGCAGCCCGGGTGCTGGGACGCCGACAGCGCCAAAGGACAATTCGGGCACGCGATGCTCGCGCAGCACGGCGGCGATTTCGCGAGCCTCCGCTTTGGTGCGCACGGGGCGCAATGGTTCTGCGTACCAAGTGCCCATGTCAGGCGGGGTGAAGCCTTCGGGCCCGGGTGGTAACTGCCCGAACTCAGCCCTCTTCCCATCCGGCTCCAGGCGGAACACCGCGAGGAGCGGCCTGGGATCCGTCAGCACGACGGGGCGCGAGGAAAGAGAGGGAATGACGGGCGCGGTATGGGTCGCGCAGGCCGCCATGGCGAGAAACAATCCAGCGAATCTCCGGGGTCCCAAGTTCATGGAGGCAGAACAAGCCCTCCATGTACTCAGGTCAAGGTGCAACCACAGGGGCATGAGCCTTGCGGCAGCGTGGGCCTCGGAAAGGTGCCCTTCGGCTCCCTCTACTGGGGAGTGCCGGTACCGGTCGCGACTCCATAGAGATACTCTCCAGAGGAATTATATCTCCAAAGAGTGACTTCTGAGCTGAAAGGGAACGGCTGGCTGACAGGGATTCTTTCGGAGTCCAATACTCCTCGGAACAGGTGTTGCCCACTCAGGTTCAGAGAGTACGGGGTATAGCCTGTAACGCTCATTCCCATCGTCATGAAGTTGTGGAAGTAGATGAGATCCGAGTCGTTTCGGGTCAACTGGAACCTGGCCGTGTCGCCGTTTAGAGATTTCGCAATGTTCCCATGCAGCAACGTGGAGTAGGGGCCTCCGAACTGGACGACGAGCTCGCCGGTCTCCACCGTGAGTCCATCAAAGTAATCGCGAGTGAGCACAGCGGATTCGAAGCTGATGGTAAACGGCACATCCTGTCCGACCAACTCGGCGTACTCATTGGACGGGTCCTGTGGCCAATACTCAGTGAAGCTCATGGTGCCCGTAATCCAGCCACCCTCGTCGACGGTGATGCCCACGTTCGCGTTGCCGTCAGCAGGGATCTTGAACAGGAATCGAACATCGAGCGTCTCCCGCTCCACGATGGAGAACGCCATCGGATTGGGGGAGATCAGCGTTGCAGGCACGATCTCTGACGGCGTGCCCACTCGTTCGACGTGCCACTCACCCTCGAGCCGGATGGAATAGGCTCCGGCCATCAGTGGCACTGCCAGCGTATCCGGCGATGTATCGGTGATCGTGAGCGACTCCGTCCCCGTGATGACGAAGGTCGCACCCACGAGCCGGTACTGGACGCCATTGGACGTGGTCGAAACCAATGGCAGCCGCATCACGCCGTCGGTGGCGCGAATGGGTGCATACGGCCCGGTTGATGAAGACTCCCCACACGCGGCAGGCCTGATGCGTTCTCGGGTGTCTGCGATTTCGTGAGGAGGCCGCGTGAGAGTGAGGCGCGGTGCGGCAAAGCTTCGCCGTTCGGCCGGGGCGCCGTGCGCATGGAGGAGAGTGGCGGCCAGAAGCGGAGGGAGGGCCGGCGAGCCCTCAGTCCGGTGTGGCCAATGCCGTCTGTCGTCGTCCATGGACGAGGCTGTCGCGCAGCAGCTCGCACGCGCGTGTCCACTCCACGAGGTGACGGCCTTGCGGAGGCAGACGCGTTCTGAAGCAGGCGAGCAGATTGAAGGCCATCGCCCGCAGCCAGGCCACCACCTCCAGGGCCGTGCGCGTTGGGCGGCAGGGCTGGCGCGCGTCCTCGCCCAGCACCACGTCCAGCGTCCAGTTGTGGCGATTCTCAATGCCCCAGTGCACCCGCACCAGCCGCAGCAGTTGGTGGAAGTTGAAGACGGTGGTGTCCAGCGAGGTGACGAAGTAGCGGTAGTCCTCCGCCCGGAGGTTGTCCTCGTCGTCCCAGTGCTGCTGACGCACCAGCAGCAACGTGCGCGCTCCAGGAAGTCCACCTCGTCGGGCGTCAGCGCGTGCGTCCACAACTCGCGCACCACTGTCTGCCCATGCGCCCGCTCCTCGGTGCGCGAGCGGGCTGGGCACTGCTTGGAGGCGATGGCCCGCATGGCGTACTCGTGAAGGGTGGGCTGGTTGGCCTTCAACCCGAAACAGTAGTGCTTGCCCAGCTCTCGCACCAAGGCTGCATTCTGCGCGGCCGTCAGCCCCGCGTCGGCCGTCACCACCCCAAAGTGCTCGCCAAAGGCTTCCACCACCCGCGGAAGCAACTGCCGGAAGGCCGGAGACTCACCCTCCTTGGCTCCGATGAATTCCAAGTCCAGGCAGGGCGCCGCCAGCGCACTGGTGAGCACGGCCCGCAGCGCGCCCAGTCGCCACAGTGCGCGGCCCTCCTCGTCGTTGGCGACGGCCTCCAGCCCCTCCACCTCGCCCTGGTGCGTCGTCCACAGGCTCTTGCCGTCCACGCTCACCACGCCCAAGGGAAATGGCAGGCGGGGGGCGCTCGAATCCTCCAGCACCTCGCACGCCTGGGCCCTCAACGTCTCCCGCAGGCCGTCCGTCTGCTGCTTGCGCAGCAGACGCCAGAGCGTCGAGCCCCTCACCGAATGCGGCAACTCCAGTCGCTTGCGCGTCCGCGCTCCCACATCCCCCGCCAGCTGCGCGGCCTGCTTCAACCCTTTCTTGCCCACCGCGAAGCCAGCCACCACCAGCCCCAACAGGCCCAGGTGCTCATGGCGGGTGCCACGCGCGTCTCGCGGGTCCCTCACCGCGTCATCCCACTGCAGGCGCGCCTGTCGCAGCACGCGCCGCTGTTGTCCTCGAAGTCCACCCATGCTCGACTCCTTCTCGCCCCGGTCCACGCGTCTCGCGGAGCGGGGCATAGGGGGGATGGGGCTCGCCGGCCCCGTCCCTCCGCCTCCGGCTGCCGCGCTCAGTTTCGAGCACAACCCACCCGCCAGGGGGCGATCATCCAGGGCACCCGTCAGGTGGTGCACGAATCCGCTCACCCCTCCCGCGCGCAACCCCGCGACCCGACGACCCTTCTTCAAATCCGACCCCGAGAAAACGCATCAGGCCTGCCACACGCGGCGATCAGCATGGCGATCGCACACACAGCCAGACTCAGCTTTTGCATGATTCCCCCTCGAGACGGACGCGACCCTACGGAGGCGGAGCAACACTGTCAAACAGGGTACAGATGGGTGGAGGCTGACTCCAAGCGCCTCAGCGCTGGTCGCGCCGGATGACGGCCGGAGTCAGTCCGGTGAGCCGGCGGAACACCGTGGTGAAGTGGCTCTGCGAGCTGAAGCCCACCGCGAGCGCGATGTCCCCCAACGGCAGCGACGAATTGCTCAACAAGTCGCGCGCCCGCTCCACGCGTCGTTGCTGCACCCAGGCGTGCGGTGTCAGGCCGGTGGACTGGCGGAAGGCGCGGGTGAAATGAAAGACGCTCAGCCCGGAGCGCTGGGCGAGCGCACCCACGCGGATGGGCTCAGCAAGGTGCGCCTCCGCGTAGAGCTGCACACGGTGAAGTGCGGCGGGGGAGAGCCCGCCTCGCTGGCGCGCCGCCCGTGAGGTCCCTGGCTCCTGGAGCAGTTTCGCCACCCGGGCCGCGTGCCGGTCCTGGATGGCCCTCGCCGCTTTCAGGAACCCCGCGATGATTCGCAGGTGCTCCTCCGGCAGCGCCGCCATGAGCTGGTGCCCATCCGCCTGCAGCGGCCCCCAGAGGGTGTCGATCCACTCCCGAGCATGCGCGGTGAGCACCAGCCGCTGGCCACCTCCGGCGGCTTCCCGCTGGACGTAGCCCGCAAGCTCCAGCCGCGCCACATCGGCTTCGCGGTCGACAGCGCCCAGGGGCGCCGGGCCACCGAAGTGAAGCTGCGCCAGGCACGCGAGGTCTGCGCGCCCGAGCGCCAGGACCTTCCCAACCGTGGCATCGAACTGCGCGGACGCATCCTGGAACTGCACGACGTCCGAGCCAATCTGTTCGAGCAGGGCGGGGCGGGGGCTCATCGGGAACTCCGCAGGAAGGCGAAAAACGACGCAAGGGCACGAAAGACGCTCGCATGCCCAGGACCGCATCCTGGCGACATGATCAACCTGAAGCCTTCCATCGCGGCAACCATCCTGTGGCTCTTCGTCATCGTCCTGGGCATCGCCTTCGGCGCGGGACTCTATGAGCACCGCGTCTCATTGCCCCGATGGCTCGACACCCTGGGAGGACACTGGTCCGCGGACGCCGCGCGGCAGGACAACGTGGGACTCCGCTTCTGGGCCTTCGTCACCACGGGGCCGCTGACGCTGCTCACCCTGGCGAGCCTCTATTTCGCATCCCAGGCCACCGGCCCGCTGCGCTTCTGGTGGCTCGGAGCCGCGTTGGCGGCGCTGGCCGACCGGCTCCTGACCTTCTCGTACTTCATCCCCACGATGGTGCGGTTGCTGCAGTCACCCGACAACGCCGCCTCCGTGGAGACCGCGATGACCTGGGCCCGGGTGAACCACCTGCGTCATGCGCTCGTGGCGGGAGCCTGGTTCTCCGCGCTCCAGTCGCTGTCATGGCTCCGGTGGAAGGGCGGTGCATAGGCTCATCGTCCGATTCCGGGTGGTGCCCCACGCCCGGACAAGCCACGACAGGACAGGGGACCCTGGACGGACGCATCCCAAGCCCGGACCCTGTTAGAACCGTGAGCCGCGCCATGGCCCGCGAACCCTCCCCATCCCCCGGAACGACTCCCCGTCTGATCCGCCGCCTGATCAGCACCTGCGCCGTGCTCCTGCCCGCGGCGGCCGGCGCGGCGGAGTACGTGGACGCGCCGTACGCGGAGCGCCGCGCCTTCTCGCTGATCCTCGGCCCCGGCGCCTCCTATACCGAGTCCATTGATCGCTCAGCGTCCGACGCCGAGAAGGGCGGGGACGCGCACCTGGACCTCGGGGGCAGCCGGACCGTGGGCTACGACGGGGACGAGGTCTTCGTGGTGATCCGCGGCAGCCTGCGCGGCCCGGATCTATCGGTGGCCGGAGGCTTCCGGAGCTTCTACGGCGATGGGTCCTGGCAGACCTTCTATGATCTGGGCCTGCTGATCAGGCCGTTTTCTGGGCCGTGGCTGGGGCCTCGCGTAGCGTTGGGCGTGCGACACACCTTCTCCGAGCGGCTCGCGGTGTTCGGGGGACTCGGGCTTGCGCTCGGGTTTGGCGCGGGCCTGCGCGGAGACGCCGAAGCCTTCACCGGGGTTCAGTGGATCTTCCCGGTCGGATCGAAGTGAATTTCTTGCGATCAGACCGACCTGTGAGAGTGTGTGTGTATCTGTAGGAGGTCGCGCACATGGACATGAATCCCCGCCTTACTTCAGTGGTCTTCCGGCTCAACCGCGAGAAGCTCGACGCCCTCAAGGATCTGTCGCGCACGACGCGCATCCGTCAGAGCGAGTACCTCCGCGAGGCGATCTCCGATCTGCTCGCGAAGTACGAAGAGCGGCTCGTCGACTGAAGACGGCCGTCCGGGCCCCACCGCGCGTCACCCGAGGTGGAAGGGTGGCTCCAGCGGAAGCCCCGGGGGATGGAGACGCTCCCCGGCGCTGAAGGGGTCCACGCCGGGAGGGTAGCGAACCTCCCAGAGGACCAGGCCGTGCGCGGGCGCCTTGAAGCCCTCCATGGCCCGCCCCGTCTCGAGCGCCGCGAGCCACGCCTCTTCCGGCAGCAGCCCCGCGGCCACCTTCAACGCGCTCCCCACCAAATAGCGGATCTGGTAGCGCGCGAAGCCGTCCCCGCGCAGCCGAGCCTCGTACAGCCCACCGCCCAGCGCATGCAGGGTGGCGGACTCCAGCGTGCGAGGCTTGCGTGGACTGGACTTCTCATGGAACGCGATGAAGTCCCGCGTCCCCTCCGCCGCACGCAGCAGCGCCCCCAGCCGCTCCGGCGTCACCGCCGCGGCCTGGAACAGCGGCTCCGCGGACACGTCCAGCGCATAGGGCGCCCACTCGGGCGTCACGGCCCCACCCAACTGGAACCGGTAGCGGTACTCCTTGCCGCAGGCGCTCCACTGCGCATGGAACGACGTGGGCCGGCGTACCCCACACAGGCCCAGGCCCGGTGGCAACCGGGGCGGGAGCCGCTTCTCCAGGGACTCCGCCGAGTCACCCGCTTCCAGCCGGACGCTCACCACCTGCATCCGGGCGTGGACGCCCCGATCCGTCCGCCCTGAAGGCATCAACGTCGCCGGCACCCCCACGGACCGCAGCGCCTCTTCCAGGGCCGACTGGACGGTGGGGCCCTCGGGTTGGCGCTGGAAGCCGCGGAAGATTCCGCCGCGGTACCAGATCCACAGTGCGACGGGAATTCGCTTTGAGGTGGAGGGGAGCACGCCGTTGCTTGGGTGTGGGGAACCACGGGATACTCGCGCGCGAAATGGCGGCTGGACAAGACCTTGCGGCGGACGTGGACGGACTCTGGCTCTTCAAACATGGGGACCTCGTCCTGGGGCCCGTCAGTGGGACCCAAATCGTGGAGAAGCTCACCTCGGGTGAGCTGACGTTGGACACCCTGGTGGCGCCCGCCGGAGAGCGGGACTTCCACCGCATGTCGGAGGTGGACGCCTTCCGCGTGCACGTGGCCCGGGCGGAGGCGCGCGCCCGCGTGGACGCCGCCGTCGTGGTGGAGCGCGCGAAGTCCGCGAAGCGCCTGAAGATTCTCGGCGGCGCCGCGGCGGCGGGCGTGGTGGTGCTGGGCGTCTTCGGCATCCAGGTGGCGCGCAACGCCGCCGTCCACGGCTGGTTCGGCGGCGGCGAGGTCCAGACGGACGACTTCGAGATGGGCGAAATCACCATCCGCGTGGCCCAGGCCCGGGTGGATGAGGAGGAGCTCTTCGAGTACCCCGCGAATGACGCGCGCCGTCCGGGCCCGGGCGGGCCGGGCGTGAAACCCGCCACGGGCAGCAGCAGCCCTGGCAAGGTGGCCATGGCCTCCACCACCCGGGCGCCGGTGGACCGGAAGCCCCGCCCCGGGGGAAGCGTGACCACCGACCCGGACGGCATGGAGATGACGCAGCAGTTCGACCAGTCCGCCATCAACCGGGTGGTGGCGAGCAACAAGTCCACGCTCTTCCGCTGCTTCAAGGAAGAGGCGGAGCGCACCCCGGGCCTCTACGCCAAGGTCCCCATGGAGTTCGTCATCGGGAACGATGGCCGGGTGAGCAGGCTGTGGGTGGACAACCACCAGTTCAAGAAGGGTCCACTCTACGAGTGCCTGCTGGCGGAGATGAAGAAGTGGCCGTTCCGCGCCTACGAGGGCGAGCAGGCCACGGTGGGGCTGTCGTTCACCATCGGCAAGCGGGGGTAGGGTCACTTTCTTGCCGGCACCCCGGGCATGCCCGATACCGTGGGCATGTCCGCCGCATCCGTTGCTGAGACCGAAATTGCGAAGAAGGCGCTGAGCGTCCCGCCGGGAACCTTCCGTCACACCGTGCTGACGGCCGCCAAGCGCTTCAAGTCCACCTGGGCCGAGCTGGGCAAGCTCCTGGTCCAGGTCCGGGACGAGGCCAAATTCGAGGAGTGGGGCTACCCCTCCTTCGAGGCCTATTGCCTCAAGGAACTGCACATCAAGAAGCAGACCGCCTTGAAGCTCACCCGCTCGTTCAGCTTCCTGACCAAGCACGAGCCCGAGGAGGAGCTGACCGCACAGGAGTTCCCCCAGCGCGCACCCGCGTTCGAGGTCATCGAGGTCCTCGCGGACGCGGAGGAGCGGGGCCAGCTGTCGCCCACTGAATACAAGTCCCTGCGCGACAGCATCTGGAGCCCGGAGAAGAACCCGGCCGAGCTGAAGAAGGAGTTCGCCGAGCGCTTCCCCCGCCCCCCGCCGGAGCCGCCGCCGGAGAGCGCCCAGGTGCGGAAACTGGCGCAGATGGCCCGCAAGCTCGCGAGCGAGCTGTCGGGGAGTCGTCGGATTCCGAACGCCGTCGCCGAGCGGGCAGCCGCCCTGGCCGAAGACCTCGAGGACATCGCCTCGGGCGTGACGGACGCCTGAGCCGCTGTTACTGAACGCTGACCCGTGGCCGGGGCTGTACGCTCGGCAACGGGCCTGTACCGCCGGGCTTCCTGCCCGAAGGGGAGGGCCCTATAGTGGTTCAGGGCCGCGTGAAGGTGGGCCTGACGGCTGTTCGAGACGTGGGCAGGCCGTGCGGGTAGGGGAGCGGTGGACGGCGAAGGAGGCTCCGGGTGTCCGGAGCCGGCGAACTCGGAGGCGGCAGTGAAGAAGGAGCACCACGTCAACCTGTCTTGTTCGTTCTGCGGCAAGTCGCAGCGCGAGGTCCGCAAGCTCATCGCGGGCCCGACGGTCTACATCTGCGACGAATGCATCAAGCTGTGTAACGACATCATCGCGGACGAGAACGAGCGCGAGGAGGGCAAGCCCCAGGTCAGCTTGCCGACGCCGGCGGAGATCAAGGCGTTTCTCGACGACTACGTCATCGGACAGGACCAGGCGAAGAAGGTCCTCGCGGTGGCGGTGTACAACCACTACAAGCGCATCTACCAAAAGAAGCCGACCTCTCGGCCGCGTCCGGGCGTCAAGGGCCCCACCGGCGAGGAAGTGGAGCTGAGCAAGAGCAACATCCTGCTCATCGGTCCCACGGGGAGTGGCAAGACGCTGCTGGCCCAGTCGCTGGCGCGCTTCCTCAACGTGCCCTTCACCATCGCCGACGCCACCAGCCTCACCGAGGCCGGCTACGTGGGCGAGGACGTGGAGAACATCATCCAGAACCTCCTCCACAACGCCGACTACGACGTGGAGAAGGCCTCGCGTGGCATCGTCTACATCGACGAGATCGACAAGATCGCCCGCAAGGGTGACATGCCCAGCGCCACCCGCGACGTGGGCGGCGAGGGTGTGCAGCAGGCCCTGCTGAAGATCATCGAAGGCACCCGGGCCAACGTCACGCCGCGCGGCGGGAAGAAGTACAACCAGCAGGAGTACGTACAGGTCGACACGACGAACATCCTGTTCATCTGCGGCGGCGCCTTCCACGGCATCGACGGCGTCATCAAGCGCCGCGTGGGCGAGAAGGGCCTCGGCTTCGGCGCGAAGATCACCCACCGCGAGGAGCGCAGCGTGGGTGAGCTGCTGGCGCTGACCGAGCCGGAAGACCTGATGCGCTTCGGCATGATTCCGGAGTTCATCGGCCGCCTGCCGATGATCGCCACGCTGAACGACCTGAAGGAAGAGGACCTGGTCATCATCCTCTCCCAGCCGAAGAACGCCCTGGTGAAGCAGTACCAGAAGCTCTTCGAGATGGAGAAGGTGAAGCTGACCTTCACGAAGGAGGCGCTGCGCGCCATCGCTCGCGAGGCGATGCGCCGTCACTCCGGAGCGCGCGGCCTTCGCGCCATCCTGGAGGATGCCATGCTGGAGATCATGTACGACGTGCCGTTCCGCGAGGGCGTCAAGGAGTGCAAGATCACCGAGCAGGTCATCACCAAGCACGAGGCGCCCCAGCTCGTCATGGAGAAGGAGAAGAAGACGGCCTAGCGGCGGTCTGCCTTCTCCAGGTGTCCCAAGGCCCTGCTTCCCTCACGGGAGGCGGGGCCTTCGCTTTCAGGGCGCGGGGAGGGTGATGATGAACTCGGCCCCGGCGCCGGGTGTGCTCTCCACGCGGATGTCGCCCTGGTGCTCCTGGACGATGTCGTGGCACAGCGAGAGCCCCAGCCCCGTGCCCACGCCCGCGGGCTTGGTGGTGAAGAAGGGGTGGAAGAGCTTCTCGCGGAGGTCCTCGGGGATGCCCGGCCCGTTGTCGCGGATGCGCAGCTCCACCTTGGCTCCGACGCGGTGGGTGCGCAGGTGCACCTGGGGCGTGAAGCCCGCGCCGGCCTGCGGCTGATGTTGCGCCGCGGCGTAGAACGCGTTGTCGAGGATGTTGGTGAGCATCCGGCTGATGTCGCTGGCCACCAGCTCCACGATGCCCACGGTGGGGTCCAACGTGGTCTCCATCTTCACGCTGGCGCCGCCCGGACGGCTGCGCAGGCCCTGCACGGCCAGATTCACACTGTCGCGCACCAGCAGGTTGAGGTCCGACTTGGAGCGGGTGCCCTCCGACTTGCGCGAGTGCCGGAGCATCGTCTTGATGATGTCCGAGGCGCGTGTGCCGTGGCTGTGGATGCGCTGGGCGTTCTGCTTCAAGTCTTGGAGCGTCTCCAGCACATCCTCGCGGGCGTCGCTGTCGAGCCGGTCCGCCATGCCCTGCAGCGTCTCCTCCAGCTCGCCGGCCAGCCGCGAGGACAGGTTCGAGAAGTTGTTCACGAAGTTGAGCGGATTCTGGAGCTCGTGGGCGATGCCCGCGGTGAGCGCGCCCAGGGACGCGAGCTTCTCCTGCGCCACCAACTGGCGCTGCATCTCCTGCAGCCGGGTGAGCGTCTCCGCCAGCTCGGCGTTCTTGTGCTGGATTTCGGCCGTGCGCTCCTCCACGCGGCGCTCCAGCGTCCGGCTGTACTCCTCCAGGCTGGCGTAGAGGTCGGCGTTCTCCAGGGAGATGGCCGCCTGGAACGACAGCAGGCGCAGGACCTCCAGCCGCTCCGGGGTGAAGGCGCCTCGCGTGGCGTCGTTCTCCAGGTAGAGCACGCCCGTGAGCGCGCCCTGCTTCAAGAGCGGGCTGCACAGCAGGGACTTGGGCTGGGCGCTGCGGACGTAGGGGTCCTCGGAGAAGGGCTCTTCCGCCGAGGCGTCGTGGAGGAGGACCGTCTCTCCGGTGCGCACCACGTAGTGGATGATGGAGGTCGGCAGCGACGCGGAGGCCTCCATGGGGATGGGCGCCTCGAGCACCACGCCATCGCCGTCCACCGAGCCCTCCGCCGCGATGACCAGTCCCTCGGCCCGCTTCAGCAGCAGCAGGCCCCGGCGCGCGCCCGCGTTCTCGATGACCAGCGTCATCAGCTTGCGCAGCAGCTTGCCCAGGACGATTTCGCCGGACAGCGCGCGCGCCGTCTTGATGACGGACGCCAGGTCCAGCGCGGCCAGTGACGTCTCCGTGAGGGCATCCGTGGGCGTGGGGGCGGACGGCAGGAGCCGGGGGTGCTCACGCTCCAGCCGAGCCGCGACGGCGCGGGCGCCCCAGCGCAGGAAGGCGGCGCGGGCTTCCTCCAGGTAGGTGCGGGCCACGCGCTCGCGGGCCTGCGTCAGGTGGAACCGTGCGGCGGCCTCGCAGGCCACGCCCTCGTCGAGCGACAGGCCGTATTGACGCGCCAGCCGGATGGCACGGTCATACGCATCCGCGGCCGAGTCCCCCTGGCCGTCCAGGCGGGCCCGCTCCGCGTCCAGCAGCTCCGCGCGGGCGCCGTAGTTCATGGGGGCGATGCGGGCCCAGCCGCGCATGGACTTGCGGATGGCGTCAATGGCCCGCGACGAGCGAAGCCGGTCCAGCGGCCCCAGCGTGGGGTGGACGGCCATGAGCGCCAGGCCCTGGAAGAACTTGTACCAGGGCAGGTAGATCTGCCCGGCGATGAGCTCTACCTGCGCGTCCACCGCCGCGGCGCTCTCCAGCGCGCCGCGCGCATCGCCCCACAGCCACCGGCGCAGGGTGCGCAGCACGTCACAGGTGGCGATGCCGTTGCCGTAGTCGAGCTGCCGGTACGGCGCGACCAGCTCCTCCTCGCGGGCCTCCACGTTGCCGGTGAACGCGCCCGTGAGCGAGTCGAGCGTGTGTCGCATGTACTCGGTGAAGAGCACGTTCTTGTGCCGGTGCGTGGCCAGCGTGTCCCGGAACCGGTCCATGCGCGGGCCGCCGTCGGCCAGGCCGTCCCGGGCGATGAGGGCGGTGGCGCAGCCCGCGCTGGACGCATAGCCGAAGTACTCGATGTCGCCCGTCTCCTGGCCCTTCTGCGCGGCGGCGAGGAAGTCGTCGACGCACGCGGACAGCGGCTCCTTCCAGTGCCGGATGAAGAGGTTGAAGACGAAGGTCACCATGGCCCGCAGGCTCTCCGCCTGGAAGCGGTCCAGCGTCTTCAGCGCCAGCCGGCCGTAGCGGAAGCCCTCCTCGGGGTTGCCCAGATGCACACTGAGCATCAGCCCGTAGCCCACGTAGCCGAACGCGGCCACGCCGGTGGCGCCGTGGCGGATGGTGAGCTGGAGCACGCGGAGCACCACCAGCGGGAAGAGCAGCGGGCGGGCCATGAAGGCCAGCGAGGACAGCTTCACCAGCAGCCGCAGGGTGGCGAGCAGGAGCGGGTCGGTGCACTCGGGGAGGGCGGCGAGGTCCTCGGGCTTGCGCAGGCCCAGGCGCAGCTTCGTCTTCGCCACCGCGGCCAGGACATGCGGCTGCTTTGGATTCGCGGGCAGGGGCTGGCCCAGCTTGCGCAACACCTCCAGACCCAGGTCCACGCCGCGCGAGTGCTCGCCCCGGTGTGCGAGGCATTGGAGGCGGACCTCCTGCACCCGGACCTCCTCCGCGCCATCCACCGTGTGGGCCAGCGCCGCCGCCGCCAGCCGCTCCATCAGGTCGAAGTCCGCGGCGAGGTACGCCGCTTCGGCCGCGTCGACGTGCAGGTCGAAGGTGAGCCGCCGGTCCTTCCGCCAGCCGTCCTCGCCGAGCAGGGACAGGCCCGTGCTCAGCAGGCGCAGGGCCGCGGACCAGGCGCCTCGGGACTTGGCGCTGCGGCCGGCGCGCAAGTCCAACTCCGCCACGCGGTGGCGCTCCTGCTCGTCGTGGAGCACGGGCAGCGCCAGGTGGAAGTGGCTGACGAGCTCGGGGAGCCCTTCGTCGAGCCGCTCCGGAGGGGTGTGCCGCAGGAGCAGCCGGCCGATGCGGGCATGGATCTCCGGATGCACGTCCGCCGGAATCAGCTCCAGCGCGGCCTGCTGCACGCGGTCATGGGTGAACTGATACGTGCCCCCACTGTCCATGTCGGCGTCGTCGATGGGCGCCACCAGCCCCGCCTGGAGCACTTCGACGAGCCCCTTCTCGGCCTCCTCATCCGTCCGCTCCAGGACGATGGCCAGACTGTGCAGGTCGAACGTATGGCCCAGCGCAGCCGCGATGGGCAGCAGCGCCTGCGCGGCGGAGCTCAGCTCGCGGATGCGGGAGGTGAGCAGGGCCACCACGCCGTCACTGAAGTCCTGTCCACGCAGCGCGCTGGCATCCCACCGGAAGCCGCCGCCGTCCGCGTCGAAGCGCACCAGCCCCCGCTCGTAGAAGGTGCGCAGCAGTTGCACCGCGTGGAACGGGTTGCCCTCCGTCAGCGACAGCACCAGGTCGTCGAGCTGCGCGTCGGGTTGGCCCTCGGCGGGAGGGAACACGTCCGCGACCAGCTTCGTCATGTCCTCGGGCGACAACGGTGCCAGGTCGATGCGATGGACTGGCGTGCCGTGGTCCTGCAGCGCGCGAGCAAGGGACTCCACGGGATGGTCGGGGCCCAGCGCTTCCGAGCGGCAACCCGCGACCACGAGCAGGTGCTCGATGTCCCGGTCCGTCAGGAGCAGTCGCAACAGTTGGAGGCTGGCGCTGTCCGCCCACTGGAGGTCGTCCAGGATGAGGACCAGGGGATGCTCCCGCGTGGAGAGCGCGGCCACCAGCTTGCGGAGGACGAGCTGGAAGCGCAGCTCCGACTCCGCGGGCCCCAATTCGGGCACGGGAGGCTGGTCCCCGAGCACCAGGGCCATGCGAGGCACCGCGTCCACCACGAGCCGGCCCATGCCGCCCACGGCTCCGAGGAGGCGGTGCTGCCAGGTCGCCAGCTCCTGCTCCTGTCCGCCCAGGAGTCCGCGGGCCACTTCGCGGAAGGATTCGAAGATGCCGCTGTAGGGCGTGTCCCGGATGAGCTGGTCGTACTTGCCGCGCGCGAAGTGGCCCTGGCGCTCCGCGACGGGGCGCTTGAGCATTCCCGTGAGGGCCGACTTGCCCATGCCCGCCGCGCCGGAGACGAGGACGAAGGCGGAGCGGCCCGAGGCGGCGCGCTCGAAGGCGTCGCGCAGGGCGGCCTGCTGGGGCTCGCGGCCGTAGAGCTTCTCGGGGACGGCGAAGCGCTCGGGGACGTCCTTGGCGCCCAGCATGAAGGCGGGGACGGGGCCCGGGCCCTCCAGGGCGCTCAGGCAGCGCTGGAGGTCCGCTACGAGCCCGTAGGCGCTCTGGTAGCGGTCCTCGGGGGACTTGGCGAGCAGCTTGAGCGCGATGTCGGACAGGGGCTGGGGGAGCTCGGGTTCGATGCTGACGGGCGGCGGCGGGGGCAGGGCGACGTGGGCGTGGATGAGGCCCAGCGCATCCGTGTCCGCGAAGGGGCGGCGCCCGGTGAGCAGCTCGTAGAGCACCACGCCCATGGAATAGAAGTCCGCCCGCGAGTCGACGCTGCGGTGGGTGCGTCCGGTGCCCTCGGGGGAGAGGTACTCGAGGGTGCCTTCGAGGCGCTCGGGGGCGAGCGGCGCGACCTCGGCGCGAGGCCTGCGCGTGGCGAGGGTGAAGCTGGTGAGCTTCACGGACTCGCCATCCGAGCTCACGAGGATGTTGCTGGGGTTCAGGTCCCGGTGGAGGATGCCCTGCTCGTGGATGGCGCCCAGGGCGCGCGCCAACGACAGCGCGATGCGACATGCGGCGCGTGGCTCCACGCGGCCATGGGACAGGCGTTGGGCCAGCGTCGCGTCACCGAAGCCCTCCAGGACGAGCACGGGGGCGCCGTCTCGCGCCTCGGCCCAGGCCAGGGGCTGGAGGACGCCGTCGAGGTTCAGCGCGTTCGTCAGCTCCCACTCATGGCGAAGCCGCGTGGTGGCGGAGGGGCTCCGCGCCGCGTCGGGGACCTTGAGGATGACCGAGGCGCCGTCTTCCTCGCGTGTCGCGCGCAAGAGCTGGAAGGCGCCCGCGGTGGTGACGTCTCTGCTGCTGATGCGGTAGCCGGGTACATCCGTCATTGCTTCACCCGTGCGCGCAGGAGCGCACTCCCCGTTGAAGCGAGGGAGGGTAGCCCTGGCACTGGGGGCTCGCAACCGAGCGCGGGTGACGTCAGCACGGATGTCTGGCAGCAGGCTGGAGTGGAGCGGGCCTCGCGGGTGTGCGATGGATCGCGTCACCGTGCTGAGATTCTCTGGGATGGCTGGCCTGGCTGCACGAAGCGGCGGACGACGCGCGCTCGTCATTGGGAGTGGCTTTGGTGGATTGGCCGCGGCCATTCGGCTGGCGGCGCGTGGGTGGCGCGTGACGGTGCTGGAGCGGATGAACGGACCGGGCGGGCGGGCGAACGCCTTCCAGCAGGACGGCTTCACGTTCGATGCGGGCCCCACGGTGATTACGTGTCCGCATCTGCTGGAGGAGCTGTGGGCGCTGGCGGGGCAACGCATGGCGGACCACGTGGAGTTGCGGCCCGTGGCGCCGCTGTACCGGATGCGGTTCCCGGACGGCTCCACGTTCGACTACCACACGGACCGCGAGGCGATGCGCGAGTCCGTGCGGCGGCTGTCGCCTCGGGATGAGGCCGGCTTCCTGTCGCTGTGCGCCCGCGTGGAGCGGATGTACGAGGCGGGCATTGGCACGCTGATGAGCACGCCGGTGCCGGACGTGCTGAGCCTGGCGCCGTTCACCCCCGCGCTGGTGCGAGACGAGGCGTTCCGATCGATGTTCGGGCTGGTGTCGAAGCACATCCGGGACGCGCGGCTCCAGCAGGCGTTGAGCTTCCATCCGCTGCTGATTGGCGGCAGTCCGTTCGCGACCGCGAGCGCGGTGTACACGTCGATTCAATTCGTGGAGCGGCGCTGGGGTGCGTTCTTCCCGGTGGGCGGCACCGGGGCGCTGGTCCGTGGATTGGTGGCCCTGCTGGAGTCCCTGGGCGGCGAGGTTCGTTATGGCAGTGAGGTGACGGAGATTGCGCTGGAAGGGCGGAAGGCCACGGGTGTGAGGCTTGGAGATGGCTCCGGCCTGGCGGCGGACGTGGTGGTGTCGAACGCGGACGCGGCGTGGACGTACCGGTACCTGCTGCCGGGGCATGTCCGGAAGCACTGGACGGACGAGCGCATCAACCGGGCGAGGTACTCGATGAGCGCGTTCCTCTGGTACTTCGGGACACGGCGCCAGTATCCGGAGGTCGCGCACCACACGCTGCTGTTCGGGAAGGACTTCCGGGGGATGTTTTCAGGGCTGGAGGGGCCTGGGGCGCCGTCGGCGGACCCGTTGCTGTATCTGCACAGGCCCACGGCGACGGATACGGCGCTGGCTCCGGCTGGGAATGATGCCTTCTATGTGTTGGCGCCGGTGCCACACTTGGGGGCGGGCTTGGAGTGGAAGCAACGGGCCGAGGCGTTCCGACGCGAGTTGGAGGAGCGCCTGTCGCGGACCGTGTTGCCGGGTCTGGGGGAGGCGTTGGTGACGTCGCGGATGGCAACGCCGGAGTATTTCCGTGACGAGCTGCGGTCATTCCGTGGGGCCGCGTTCAGCTTCGCGCCCACGTTGATGCAGACGACGTTCCTCAGGGCGCAGGCCCGGAGTGAGGACGTGGACCGTCTCTACATGGTTGGAGCGGGGACGCACCCTGGAGCGGGGCTTCCCGCCGTGCTGTGTTCCGCCAAGATCGTGGACACCGTGATTCCACTGGCGTAGCAGATTTTTCGCGCAGCACGGAACACTGTGATGCATGAGCCGGGAGCGATAGACCTATCCGGGGTTGAATCCTTCCACGCGACATCGAATTTGATGCTTGCGGCCGCTACCGACGCTGCTAGCCGGCGGAGTGCTGCTTTCCTGCTTTCAAGCGCCTTCACGTATTTGCCACTCGTTGCGACAACAGGGCGACCTGCTACTTTGTCGTCCTGTTGTCGCATTAATGCTTCTCAGTCTAGTTGATCGGCGACAGCCCTGGCCTGACCTCCTGAAGTCATGATAAAGCCCAGAGTTGATGCCTATTGGGCTTTCGGGCGATGCGCGGACTGTCCGCCGGCTCCTAGACCAGTAGGAGGCAGCAGAGCTCGGAGAGGTGAGCGTCCCTCCCAGCGAGTTTGCCGCTCGCCGAGCACTTCCCATTGCTTGACTTGGATAGAGCTGTCATTGCCCTTGTCAATAAACTCAATGACGCGCATCCTTCTGCCTGCAGGAGGTCTTAGTAAAGGTACGATGCGATTTGTCAGGTGATCATTGTGATTGGTGAGAATGAGTTGGCGGCGTCCATATTTGCCTGTGCCGGTTTCACCATAGGCCAACAGTCGGAGCATTGCTGCGTCTGCTGCGAGGTTGTCAAGATCAAATGCATCGGAGACGTCATCGAGGCATAGAAATTCGGTAGGAAGCTTGGGCTGGCCAAGGTTGGCCGCGATGGCAAGCCCGAAAGCAAGAGAGGTTAGTTGCGAACGGGAAAGGCTAGCGATGCCTGTCGATCTGCCCTCTTTAGGTCCAATCCGAATTTGGAGTGGTCCATGTCGATGGAATTCGATCCGGGCGTGCTCGATTACGTCGCGACGGTGCGCATACCAACGCAAAATCTGCTTCATTGATTTGTTGAGGTCGATTTCGTAGCGTTGTTCGACAATGTTGGTCCGAAAAACATCCCTAAAGCACCCGCGTTTGTTGCTTTCGATGTGCTCGATTATTTTCTGAGCTTGGTCCAAGCGTATGCGAGCGTCCTCAAGGTGCTGCTGTTTGGCTGTTTGCTGTGTGGCGTGATTCACCTTGGCGCGAATCTTTGCCCATTCGGAGAACGCATCCGCTATCGCCACCCACTGGTTTTCCTCCTGGGGTGGCGTCAAGACCTTTTCTGTGTGTGCTAGCGCGACGGCTATTTCTTTTCGGATCTCCGAGACATTAATGGCTCCGTCGCTGGTTCGAGGTGCGTGGTCTGCCGAACCAGTCTCGGCCCAACATTTGTCGACTCCTTGAATCAATTCTGCGATATTTTCAATGCTGGACAGTGTTGCTATGTTGTGGCTTATGTCGGCCAGTTCATTGCTTATTGAAGCATGCTCGGCTTGGAGCGTTTTGAGTCGGTTTGATTCCAAGAGAAGGAGTGAATTGAAGAGATCTTGATTTGGTTTCGGAAGTCCGGAGGTCTCCCAATAGGATGGGAGATCAGTATCGCCAGCTAGTTTTGCGAGCGATGCTAGGATAGGAATCGTCCCAGTTGCCATATGCCAAGAGCCATCGGGTAGGCGCAGTTCTTGGCCTGGCTGCCATATAGTTGAGATTCTGCGGGCTATAGAAGTTTGCTCTCTTTCCTTGCTGGAGAGACGCTCTCGTAAGTTTTCTGCTGTACCAATTTGTGTCTTTTTGACTTCAAGTGCCTTGAGTGAGAGGGCAAAGAAATCGTTTGATTGGCCAAGGCTTCTTTCAAGTGCCTGTAGGGCGCTTTGGACTCCAATCCACTTGGTCGCTTCCGGAGAAGCCGACGCAATTTGTGCAGGTGCTTCTGAGGGCTCGGAAATTCGTGCTACTGCTGCCGCATGGATACGGTTTAGGGTTTTTTGGTAGTCGTCGTCTATGGTTTGTTCGATGCCGAGGTGGGAGCAGACTTTTCTGAGTGCAATCTTTATGTTTCCGTGGTCCGCAAGTTCGCGATTGGCTTTTACGAATTTGACAATCTTGGGTGCGGCAAGAGGTTGCCAGGCCTTCTGTGCTGCCATTGCGCAATGCGATTCCTGCGAGTTTAGGATTTGAGTGTCTGGAAGGCTGGACTTAATGCGTGAGATGTGCCCTGAAATGGCCGCAGATAGCGTTGGTGCCTCGATTTCTGCAAGGGCATCGAGTTCAGGGAAGTTTGGAACGAAGAAGTCGATCACCTTTCGGCGAGAGTCGAGGTCGAGTCCGGCCAAGCTGCCGAGCGAATCAGAATAAAGGAATGTGCATGCGCGAACGAGATCAAGTTCCGACTGAGTTGCTAGCTCATTCGCGCGCAATGCGGCCCATGGTCCGAATGAAGCAATCGAACCGCGAGACGTTTGATTGATGACTATTTCGTCTGTCCCGCTGCCGTCCGACCAGGTTGCGCGGATCCTTGCTTCCCCTGTCGTAGTGCCAGATTTTCTATTGCAGTGAATGAAATCTCGAAGATCAAATTCCTCTTTGCCTCCGATTCGTCGCCCGATGGTTTCCGTGACAGCTAATTCCAGGGCCTCAATGGTGCTCGTCTTTCCTCTGCCGTTAGGACCGACGAGTAGAACAATTTCGGCGTCAAGGTTCAGATCAAGTCGTTCACTAAAGCCCTTGAAGTTCTCCACTTCAAGCCGCGATATCCGACGCCCAGTCATTGGTTTCCGCCTCGAGAAAATAGCGTTAATTCGATGGCTTCAATTGCCTTGGCTGTTTCTGGCCACGCCTTGGCATCCGGCCAACCACCGACCCGCAGGTAGGCTTGAAGGTCAGATTCAACTGAGGGCCGAAAGGGGTTGCTCTGATATGAGCCCGAGGAGAGAGCGCTCTCTACGTAGTTAGACAATTCAGAACTCTCGACGCGATGAAGAAATGACTTGTCTGGAAATGGAGTGAATAGGCCGAGCTTGTCTCTAAGGTCTGATTCGAATGAAGTGAAATCTTGGTTTAGGTGAGGCAGCAATATGATGCGGAACTGCCCAAGTGCGTACCGTTCGTCGGTGAGTTCTGTTGCGAGTTCTTCCCCTGCACCGATGTTGTTGGGAAGGGCCAGAATTAGCAGGAGTCGGTGCATTCCATAGTCAGAGGCTGCCCGCTGGAGAAGATTGCCCAATAGGCGAATGTCACGTGTCAGGGGGCCGTGTCTGTTGGTCTTTGAGTGTTCTTCTTCGGCCGAAACTGAGATGACTGCGAATAGAAGGTTGCCGTCGTCACCAATAAGCAGGGGAGGGCATCTTATTGTTCTCCCCGACGGCTCCAGGAATCCACCGGAGATGTCCGTGTCTGGTCTCCAGATGTCAATGCTGGGGATCTTTTCGGAGGCGGTAGCGAAAATTGTCTGGATGGCCGTGTCGATCGAGATTTTCATTAGAATGTTTGCCTGCAAATCTTCCGCCATCCCTCGTCCATGTCCAGAAAGAACTCTGGGGTTTTCGAGAGGGATTTGATGTTTGCTTGGGCTTGTACAAGATCCACTGATTGACCTAGTCCTCCGCGAACAGCTGCAAGATCTCCGACTACGTAGAATTCGCGTACGACTCGCGTCTCAGACACGGATGTTGCTGGGGAGGTAGCTTGTTGTGGGTGTGCGCTTCCCGGTAGGTTGCTGTGTGTTGATGGTGTCGGATTAGATCGTACTTTCACCCAAATTTGTTGCCGAAATGCGCCTGTCAGATTTCCGCGGCCTAGTCCGATGACTACAGAGTGGTCAGGGATCGCGCTAGTGTTGTTATTGTCGCCGTAAGAGAGCGCCTCTCTCTCATGGTCGATGAATTTGTCAATGTCTGAAGTTACGAGGACCCTGCGAACACCTTGCAGCCGGTCTTCCGTGATGAGCTGATACGCCGGCGGTACTTTCGTGGATGAACTCTCTCCATTGGCGAGTTCAGGACGACTGCGTCGTGCGAGGTCTACGCTGGATGGCAGTTGCAATATTCCTTTCGCGTCGCGGCTAGCGGACAAGGCAAGGAGGACGATGAACATCGGTTGTTTTATTGGGGAATCCAGGAACGGTCGATAGCCTGCCCGTCCGGGTGCTACATGGCGGAGCGCGAAACATGCTAATGCCCAAGGGCTCGAATCTTGTTCCGTACAAGTGGGGGACTGTAGACTTATCCATCTTGAGAAAAGCGGTGGATTGTCGAGGTTTCCAGTAAATAGTGTGTTGCATATTTCTGCAAGGATCGTACGGGGGTTGCGAAGTGCTCCTTGCAAGTATGAGTGGAGTGGGCTTTCCCGGCCAAACCATCGTTCAGTGGCAAGTCGACAGATGCATCGTGCTGCCAATGTCTCCAGGAATAGATCTGCCGTTAGCCCTTCGGGTGGCTGGGTGTTTTCTGGGATTAAGTGCCTGCTATCGTCGCCAAGGAAAGAGTTTTCGTAGATACTTGCAATGTGGTCTAGTTTCGCTTTGTGGGAGTCGGCGGGTGGTGTTGCATGGGCGTCGCGAAATGCTCTGAGAAGTTGATATTGATGGAAGGAGAGGTCTCGTTCGTAGGCTGCAATGAATGGTGCGTTATTGTGATCTTTCCAGTTGCGACTGCTGAGTTTGAAGTCTTGTTCTTGCGAATTTAGACCAGAACGAGCCGGTGCGTTTTCTTGAAATTCCCTGATTACTTGGACGGAGTGATGACGCACTATGGGATCTGCATTTCCAAAACCGATGAAAAGCAATGTCTGCGAACGAACTCGGTCGTTGAGAAGTTCTCTAGCCCAGTGCTTGTTGCCCCAGTTTTGCAGTTGTTCCTCAGTCAAAATGATCCTGCGCGCAGCCTCCTGATGGTCATTGGATGGCGAATTGGGGCTAAGCAAAGATCTGCTATATGCTGAGGCGCATCCGTTGAGTTTGACAACCTTGGCGAGTGATTCGTGTTCGCGGTCTTTTCGGGGGGTTGCGATGTGAGTCCTATAGCTACCCAGGTCGCTTATGACAGAGGTGGCCGTTGAAGCGATTTTTTCAGCGCCAAAAGTCTCAATGATTGATGCTTCGACGAACTCGTCGTAGTTGGTTTCAAGAATTTCTGTTACAAGTCCTTCTCTCACTAACGCGGCGAGGTAGTGGTGCGCTGCTGTTGGCAGTCTCTGGTTCCATTCTTCAAGACGCAGTACTTCGCAAGTGCCTATTGGCGTGAGGATCGACCAGCAAAGCTCCGCAACTTCGCCAAGCGATGGGGTTTTGGGTGGAAATTTTCCTTTCTTGTCTGGGTTTTTGTCGATGATTTGATTTCCGTTCTCATCCAGCTTTGAGCATTCCAGTCCGAGTCTTCTGAGGTTTTGTTGCCAAATTGATGTAGAAGCAGAGCTGGGAGGGAGTTTTTTGAATAGGGCTTGTGCGAGGTTGGTAGCGATTTCCGTTGCCTTGATCGTTGGCGCTGTAGATTTGTGATCTGACTTTGGTGGCGCATAAAGACTGATGCCCGCCCCTAGGAAGGGAACGCACAGTCCATCCATGATGCGCTGACTTAATCGTTCAAGTCGGTCTTCAAAACTATTGCGCGTGGACGATGCTGGCTGCGGTCCTTCATCCTCGGATTCAATCGAAAGGCCACTTGCTTCGGACATGGGGCGAAGATTACCTGGCTGGTGGGGTGGGCGCTATCCGCAGACTGACTTGGGCGTAGTCTTTATGTGGGGAAGTATGGCCAACCTTTGGCGGTGGCCCGTGTGGGTCAGGATTGCCTCAGCCATCGCACCTGCCTCCGATTGGATGGCCATCGGCCTACTGGATGACGCACTCCCTCTTTCGGACGGGGTCCGCAGGACTGATATGGTAGAACTGGATGCGTTGCGAGGGTATTTGTCCGACCAACGAGGCGCTGAGAGGTGTTGAGGCAACAGTCGCCGCCATGGATGCTGGCGAGGATGTCGAAGTAGGTAGGAGGCCGGCGTGGTTCCAGAACCCGGAGCCTTTCGAGGCCAGCAGACTGCCGCAGGTGTGGTTTTTGCGGCATCTGCTTCAAGCGTCCAGGCTCAACAGATTCTGTTGAACGCGAAAACCCCCTTGATGTGACTGGCGAAGTAGCTCCCTTTGGATGCCGCAGCGAGGAGGCTCGCATGGATAGCCGCCGGGACCTGGTCATACTGGTAGACACTGCGGTCGTGAAACTCGACCTCCAGTGTCTGCGTAGGTGCGTCATATCCAATCGAGGAAATGTTACTGGATTCGACAGGCTCTCTCTTCATTACCCTACCTCCGGAAGCGGACGGGCCGGTTGATGCCGCGTGACGCCGGAAGTCATGCCGTAGGGATGGGGGCGGCGGGAATACCTCTCCAGGGTGATTGCCTGCGGCGTTGGGGCGGCGGAATCCTTCTGGTTCCCCGCAAGGACGCAGGCTTTTCGTGGGGGATAGATGGATGCAAACGCTTTGTCGCGAGCGGGTTGGGTCCAACGCCGCTCGACCAACGGAGAGCACATGCCACTGCCATTCATTCCTGTGGTAATCGGTGTCGCCGCCCTGCTCGGGTATGGCGGAAAGAAGGGATATGACGGCGTCCAGGCCATGAAGGAGGCCAAGGCCATTGGTGAAGAGGCCGCGGAGCGCCATCAGGAGTGGGTTGCTCGTCTTGAAGAGGCGCGCGCCTCGCTCCAGGTGAGGTTGGATGTCTTGGAGGGACAGCGGAAGACGGTGACGGTGACTACTTTTCGGCGCCTCTTCGACTTCCTTGAGCGGCTCGAACAGAAGGCCCGGCTGTCGGCCCTGGAGAGCCTGGGCTCCCTGGGCGTGACGCGCGAGGAGGTCGGCCGGTTCGCAGCCCAGTATCGTGTCCCTTCGGCAAGCGTGCGTGAGCGTGCCGGCGGGGGCCAGTAGAATGGGGGCAGGCGCGGAGCGCTGCTGCGCCTGCGTTGAGGGTCACCCGGACGCGCGGATTTCTGGGCATGGGCGGCCCGGCGTTCGCGACAGGGGCTGGGTGAGTCAGGTCCCGGACGGCGGCGCATCCGCCGCGGCCAGTGCCTGCTGGTAGTTCCAGGGCATCCACTCGTCCGGGGCTTGCGCCAGCGCCTCCGGGTGGCGAAGCAGCGCCACCAGGTAGTTGAAGGGGTTGCCCTCGCACAACTCCACGGTGTGGATGAGACTCATGAAGACGTCTCCCACGTGAGCGCCATTCAGCGTCTGGTAGAAGAGGGCATTCTTGCGGTGAAGAATGACTTTCTTCAGGGCCCGCTCGCATACGTTGTTGTCCAGTGGGGCACCCTCCTCGCGCAGGAAGAGGGTCAGCTCCTCCCAGTGCTTGCGCAGGTAGGCAATGGCCTGGCCCAACCCGGAGTTGGGCTCCACCTTGCGCTGGGTGACTTGCTCCTCCAGCCACGCCTTGAGTGCGTCCAGGACGGGGCGGCTTTCTCGCTGGTGCCTCGCCAGCCGCTGCGCGGGCGTCAGGCCCTCTTTCCGAGCGACGGCGTCCACCCGGTACACCTCCCGGAGGGCCTCCAGCACGCGCGTGCATTCCTCCGTGTCCTTCCGGCAGACGTGCGTGAAGGGCCCTGGTGCCCCCCGGTACCGTCCACGGCCCATTGGAGCGGACCGGGAGAGACACGGTGGCGAGAGGCAGTATAGCAGCGGAAGAGTTGGAGGCGTTGCGCGGGCGGGTGCAGCAGTGGCGGCTGACGCGTAGCCAGCAGGGACGGATGCCAGAGGCGCTGTGGAGGGAGGCGGTTTCGGCGGCGCAGCGCTACGGGGTGTCCCATGTCGCGCGCGCGTTGGGGGTGGGCCACGCCGGGCTGAAGGCCCGGACGTCGGCGGCGCACCCGCCGAAGCGTCAGGCCGGCGCGGCGAGCGGGCCGGACGGCTTCCTGAGGTGAGCGCCGCGCAACTGCTGGGGCCGGCCCCGCCGCCAACCTCGTCATTGAGTACGTGGCTCGGGAGGGCAGCCGACTGACGCTCACCGTGCCCGCCTCGTGCCAGGGCTTCGACGTGCTGGCCCTGGTGGCCGCGCTGCGGGGCCCATGATTCAAATCACTCCTCAAATGAGAGTGCTGGTGGCCATTGAGCCGGTGGACTTCCGCCGGGGCGTTGATGGGCTGGCGCAACAGTGCCGTGCGGCCCTCGCGGAAAACCCTTTCAGCGGAACGGTATTCGTCTTCCGTAACCGGCAGCGGACGGCGGTGAAGTTGCTCGTCTACGACGGGCAGGGCTTCTGGCTGTGTCACAAGCGCCTCTCCCAGGGGCGGTTTCGCTGGTGGCCCACGGCGAGTGAGGCGGCGGCCCCGCTGCGCGCCCACGAGTTGCAGGTGCTGCTGTGCGCGGGCGACGCTTCGGCCACGCAGGCCGCCCCTGAGTGGCGCCAGGTGGGCACGTAGGCCGCGTCGCCCTCCATGGGAGCGAGCCCGGACTCCCACGCCCCAGGCAGGCTTGCGCGCCACAAACCGGTTGTAGCGGGCATGGGCAAGAAGCAGCGCCAGCGGCTGGAGGTGAATCCGGCGGAGTTGGCAGTCATTGTCGAGCGGACGCGCGGGGCACTCAGCCAGGACGACTACGTGAAGCTGAAGGCCGCCATGGACACGCTGGCCTTCGTCACGGCGGAGTTGCAGGCGAAGGGGACGAGTCTCGAGCGGCTGCGCAGGCTTCTCTTCGGCGCGCCCACCGAGAAGACGGACGCGGTGCTGCGCAAGGCGGGACAGCCGGCTGGGCGCGTCCAGCACCAGGAGGAAAAGAAGGCCCCCGCCCCGGGGCACGGACGCACCGCGGCGGCGGCCTACACGGGCGCCAGCCGGGAGAAGGTGGCGCACGCCTCGCTGCACGGTGGGGAGGTGTGCCAGGGCTGCTTGAAGGGCAAGGTGTACCCGCTGCAGGAGCCGTCCAAGCGGGTGCGGGTGAAGGGCATGGCCCCGCTGGTGGCCACCGTGTGGGAGTGCGAGAGGCTGCGCTGCAACCTGTGCGGAGAGGTGTACACCGCCCAGGCGCCCGAGGGCGTGGGCGAGGAGAAGTACGACGAGACGGCCGTGGCCATGACGGGGCTTCTCAAGTACGGCTGCGGGCTGCCCTTCCACCGCATTGAGAAACTCCAAGCAGGCCTGGGGATTCCCCTTCCGGCCGCCACCCAATGGGAGCTCGTCGAGGCCGCCGCCAGCAAGCTTCAGCCCGCCTTCGACGCGCTTGTCAACCAGGCGGCCCAGGCTCCGGTGCTCCACAATGACGACACCGTCATGAAGGTGCTGGCGCTGACGCGGGAGCAGGTGCAGGCGGCCGCCGCGGGGCCCCGCTGAAGCGCACCGGCGTGCACACCTCGGGCCTGCTCGCCGTGGGCCAGGAGCACCCCATTGCCCTCTTCTTCACCGGACGCCAGCACGCCGGAGAAAATCTCGCGGACGTCCTTCAGCAGCGCGCCGCTGAACTCTCAACGCCCATTCAGATGAGCGACGCGCAGACGGCGAATGTGCCCGGGGAGTTCGCCACGCTGTGGGCCAACTGCCTGACGCATGCGCGGCGGGGCTTCGTCGACGTGGCCGCCGACTTCCCGGAGGAATGCACGCGCGTGCTGGAGGCCCTCCGGGAGGTGTACCGGGTGGACGCCGTCGCTCGGAAAGAGGGCCTGACGCCCGCGCAGCGGCTGGCGAGGCACCAGCGAGAAAGCCGCCCCGTCCTGGACGCACTCAAGGCGTGGCTGGAGGAGCAAGTCACCCAGCGCAAGGTGGAGCCCAACTCCGGGTTGGGCCAGGCCATTGCCTACCTGCGCAAGCACTGGGAGGAGCTGACCCTCTTCCTGCGCGAGGAGGGTGCCCCACTGGACAACAACGTATGCGAGCGGGCCCTGAAGAAAGTCATTCTTCACCGCAAGAATGCCCTCTTCTACCAGACGCTGAATGGCGCTCACGTGGGAGACGTCTTCATGAGTCTCATCCACACCGTGGAGTTGTGCGAGGGCAACCCCTTCAACTACCTGGTGGCGCTGCTTCGCCACCCGGAGGCGCTGGCGCAAGCCCCGGACGAGTGGATGCCCTGGAACTACCAGCAGGCACTGGCCGCGGCGGATGCGCCGCCGTCCGGGACCTGACTCACCCAGCCCCTGTCGCGAACGCCGGGCCGCCCATGCCCAGAAATCCGCGCGTCCGGGTGACCCTCAACGCAGGCGCAGCAGCGCTCCGCGCCTGCCCCCATTCTACTGGCCCCCGCCGGCACGCTCACGCACGCTTGCCGAAGGGACACATTCCTCCGGGAAGTCGGCGGCCACGTCGACGAAGCCCCGCCGCGCATGCGTCAGGCAGTTGGCCCACAGCGTGGCGAACTCCCCGGGCACATTCGCCGTCTGCGCGTCGCTCATCTGAATGGGCGTTGAGAGTTCAGCGGCGCGCTGCTGAAGGACGTCCGCGAGATTTTCTCCGGCGTGCTGGCGTCCGGTGAAGAAGAGGGCAATGGGGTGCTCCTGGCCCACGGCGAGCAGGCCCGAGGTGTGCACGCCGGTGCGCTTCAGCGGGGCCCCCGCGGCGGCCGCCTGCACCTGCTCCCGCGTCAGCGCCAGCACCTTCATGACGGTGTCGTCATTGTGGAGCACCGGAGCCTGGGCCGCCTGGTTGACAAGCGCGTCGAAGGCGGGCTGAAGCTTGCTGGCGGCGGCCTCGACGAGCTCCCATTGGGTGGCGGCCGGAAGGGGAATCCCCAGGCCTGCTTGGAGTTTCTCAATGCGGTGGAAGGGCAGCCCGCAGCCGTACTTGAGAAGCCCCGTCATGGCCACGGCCGTCTCGTCGTACTTCTCCTCGCCCACGCCCTCGGGCGCCTGGGCGGTGTACACCTCTCCGCACAGGTTGCAGCGCAGCCTCTCGCACTCCCACACGGTGGCCACCAGCGGGGCCATGCCCTTCACCCGCACCCGCTTGGACGGCTCCTGCAGCGGGTACACCTTGCCCTTCAAGCAGCCCTGGCACACCTCCCCACCGTGCAGCGAGGCGTGCGCCACCTTCTCCCGGCTGGCGCCCGTGTAGGCCGCCGCCGCGGTGCGTCCGTGCCCCGGGGCGGGGGCCTTCTTTTCCTCCTGGTGCTGGACGCGCCCAGCCGGCTGTCCCGCCTTGCGCAGCACCGCGTCCGTCTTCTCGGTGGGCGCGCCGAAGAGAAGCCTGCGCAGCCGCTCGAGACTCGTCCCCTTCGCCTGCAACTCCGCCGTGACGAAGGCCAGCGTGTCCATGGCGGCCTTCAGCTTCACGTAGTCGTCCTGGCTGAGTGCCCCGCGCGTCCGCTCGACAATGACTGCCAACTCCGCCGGATTCACCTCCAGCCGCTGGCGCTGCTTCTTGCCCATGCCCGCTACAACCGGTTTGTGGCGCGCAAGCCTGCCTGGGGCGTGGGAGTCCGGGCTCGCTCCCATGGAGGGCGACGCGGCCTACGTGCCCACCTGGCGCCACTCAGGGGCGGCCTGCGTGGCCGAAGCGTCGCCCGCGCACAGCAGCACCTGCAACTCGTGGGCGCGCAGCGGGCCGCCGCCTCACTCGCCGTGGGCCACCAGCGAAACCGCCCCTGGGAGAGGCGCTTGTGACACAGCCAGAAGCCCTGCCCGTCGTAGACGAGCAACTTCACCGCCGTCCGCTGCCGGTTACGGAAGACGAATACCGTTCCGCTGAAAGGGTTTTCCGCGAGGGCCGCACGGCACTGTTGCGCCAGCCCATCAACGCCCCGGCGGAAGTCCACCGGCTCAATGGCCACCAGCACTCTCATTTGAGGAGTGATTTGAATCATGGGCCCCGCAGCGCGGCCACCAGGGCCAGCACGTCGAAGCCCTGGCACGAGGCGGGCACGGTGAGCGTCAGTCGGCTGCCCTCCCGAGCCACGTACTCAATGACGAGGTTGGCGGCGGGGCCGGCCCCAGCAGTTGCGCGGCGCTCACCTCAAGGAAGCCGTCCGGCCCGCTCGCCGCGCCGGCCTGACGCTTCGGCGGGTGCGCCGCCGACGTCCGGGCCTTCAGCCCGGCGTGGCCCACCCCCAACGCGCGCGCGACATGGGACACCCCGTAGCGCTGCGCCGCCGAAACCGCCTCCCTCCACAGCGCCTCTGGCATCCGTCCCTGCTGGCTACGCGTCAGCCGCCACTGCTGCACCCGCCCGCGCAACGCCTCCAACTCTTCCGCTGCTATACTGCCTCTCGCCACCGTGTCTCTCCCGGTCCGCTCCAATGGGCCGTGGACGGTACCGGGGGGCACCAGGGCCCTTCACGCACGTCTGCCGGAAGGACACCCAGTATCTGGAAGCCGGCGGGACGCTCTCCGGCGCGGTCACGGCAACCCTCACCGGCGCGGGGGCGAGCGCGGTGACCACGAGCCTGGTCACGACCTTCGCGACGGCGGGAACCGGAACCGCCATCTCCGGCCTCACGGGCGCCGCGGCGAAGAGCGCGCTGCTCGCGTGGCTCGGTGGCGGTTCCCTCGCCACCGGTGGCTTCGGTGTCGCGGGCGGCGCCGTCGTCCTGGGCGGCATCGCGGTCGCCCCAGCGGCGGTCGTCGCCGGATTCGTCATCGCCAGGGAAGGGGAGAAGGCGAAGACGAAGGCGGAGGAGGTCGCGGCCGAAGTGGACAAGATGGTGGCGCAACTCGAAGCGGCCATTGCGCTTCTCGGCCGGGCGGGCACCCGCGTCGACGAGCTTCGGCAAGTCACGACAGCGCTCGACGTGCGCGCCAACCGCGCCATTGACGCGCTCTGGGCGCTGGATGGCAGCTTCGACCCGGCAAACGACGAACACCTTCGGAAGTTCGCCTCGGCGATGCAGCTCGCCAAGGCGGAGAGCGAACTGCTCCGCGTGGCCATCTTCACGGCCGAGGGCAACATCAACGAACAGGCAGAGGCGCTGCTTGCCCAGCAGCGACAGTTGCTCCAGGAGTCCTTTGTATGACCGCCGACCGAATGGCCAGGCAGCAGGGCCCTGGCATCTCCGAGGTCCTTGAGGGACTCAAGACGGTGGCCGCGTGTATTCGAGACATCCAGAAGGAGAAGACCGAGCAGGTCCGCATCCAGATGGCCGCGTACGTCGACGTGGAGCGCATTCACGCCAGGCGTGACGTCCTGCTCGATTATCTCGACCGCTCCTTCGACGAGCGAAAAGAGAACTTCCGTCAGCTCTTCGAGCGGCTCGACACCGCCATCGCCACGAACAACCCTCAGCTCACGGGCGCGGTTCTCGAGTCGGTGCTGAAGCTCGCGGATTCATCTCCCTTCAAGGCGCTCGGGGATGTATCCGCGACCCGCGAGGTATTGAGCGAGAAGGGCAAGGAGTGGCAGTTCTGAAGTGAGCCCTCAGTACCAGCCTGACGCTCCGGTCCGGGGTGTGTACACGTTCGCGCTTACGGACCGGACGTCCACGTTGACGCCACCCAGGCTCTCAGCACGGCCCAGGACGAGGTGCCCCGGAGGAGGGTGGCGGCGCCGCAGCGGGCAGGTCCGGGACGCGAGTGGCGGGGCGGTGCTCGATGACCTCCCGCATCCGCAGGGGGACGGCGTGCGTTTCGACCCAGGCCTGGTGCAAACATGACGCAGCGCCCAATAAGTCGAAATCCGTGTTTTAAGCAGTGGGCCTGTTGCAACTCAAATTTAAGCGTGGTAGCAAGATAAAGCGGGAATGTATCTGAAGTCGCGCCTCGCGCTGTTTCGCCTGTATGGGGCTCGATTCGGTCCGGGTATCAAGGAGGTCGCGTGGCAACGGGCAAGGACATCCTCTTCAAGTCCCCTCTCGATCGAATTCCGCGCACTTCGGTCGGTGAATCATCCGCGAGCGCACCTCTCACGCCGGTCGTCGCGAAGCGGGACTGGAAGCCGTCGCGCTTCAATGTCCAGGCGCTCACGGACGATGGTTGGCTGCTGCTGTGGAACACGTATACGGGGTCGCTGAACGCGTTCCGCCCGGCGCAACGCGAGTCGGTGCTCGAGCTGATCAGCCAGAAGGGGCTCAGCTCCAACGGCGATGGTATCGTCGGCTATCTCTCCAAGAGAGGTTTCCTGATCGCGAAGGAGGCCGACGAGGTGCGTCGGGTCCAGTACGCGTTCGGCCAGGCGAATCACCGCAATGACATCCTCGAGCTGATCCTGCTGGCCTCCGAGGATTGTAACTTCCGATGCACGTACTGCTACGAGGACTTCAAGCGCGGCACGATGCGTCCCGATGTGCGCGCGAGCATCAAGAAGCTCGTGGAGAGCCGTGTCCGGACCCTGCGCGAGTTCAACGTCTCCTGGTTCGGGGGCGAGCCGCTGTACGGGATGGAAGCCATTGAAGACCTGGCGCCGTTCTTCGCTGAAACAGCGAAGCGCGAGGGGATTCGGTTCTCCAGCCACATGACCACGAATGGCTACCTGCTGACGGAGGACGTGGCCGGTCGCCTCCTCTCGTGGGGCATCACCGACTTCCAGATCACCCTGGATGGCCTGCCGGAGCACCACAACCAGCACAGGCCGGCGCGCGATGGCGGCGGCACGTACCAGACGATCTACGACAATCTGGTGAAGCTGAGCGAGCGCGCCGACGACTTCTCCGTCGTCATTCGAGTCAACTTCGCCAAGACGAATGTCGAGGGGCTGGAAGAGTTCCTGCAATCCCTCAAGGAGAGGTTCAGCGGCGACGACCGCTTCACTGTTTCCTTCCACGCGGTAGGGCGGTGGGGCGGGAGCAATGACGCCAATCTGGACGTCTGCGGCAAGGACGAATCTCACTCCGCGCACATGCGCCTGAAGGCCGCGGCCCGCTCGTTGGGCCTGCGCGTCACCAGCGGGTGGCGGCCCGGCGCGAGGGTGGGGACGGACGTGTGCTACGCGGTCAGGCCCTACAACTTCATCGTGGGCGCCCACGGCGACCTGATGAAGTGCACGATCGACCTCAACAAGAAGGATCGAAACATCGTCGGGAAGATCCAGCCCGACGGCTCGCTCGACTTGAACACGGACAAGATGGCGCTGTGGACCGAGCCGGCCTTCGAGCGGGATACCGGCTGCCAGAGCTGCCACAACCTGCCGGCTTGCCAGGGCGTGCACTGTCCGCAGATTCGCATGGACTACAACCAGCGTCCTTGTCCGACCATCCGCTTCACCGCCAAACGGGAGATGGTCGACTACTTCAAGGCGACCCAGAACGGCGCGAAGAGCGCCCCTGTCTCCGCGGAGGCCGTGCCTGCTGAGACACTCAACGGGGGCGAGGAGCGGGAGTCGCCGACGCCGTCCAACGCCACGCAGAGCACGCCATGACGCAGCCCCAGGGCGCGGCCCCCGAGAACGCCGCCACCTCCACATCGGCCGGGGTCGATCGGCTCAAGCACCTGCTCGCCCGGAGCGACGCGAGCAAGCAGGAGGTGTTCGACCTGGTCCAGTCGCTCAGCGACGACGAGCTCCTGCCGTTCGGGCTGCGCGCCTACCGTCTCAACCTCTTGTCGCTGTTCGGCCGGGAGTGGCCGCGGGAGCGGATTGCTCGAGCCGCGCGTGCCGCTGCGATCAGCAAGATTCTCGGTGGGTGGGAGTACCACCAACATTACCTGCCGAGGTTGACGCAAGAGCCCGGCAAGCCGGAAGTGAAGGGGGCGCATGTCGAGCAGGTGCGCGCGCTGCTGGAGCGCGGTCGTGGGGTGGTGGGCGTGTCCTTCCACTTCGGTCACATGCGCTTTCTCGCTTCCGATTTCGCGCATGCGGGGATCGCGACGCACCTGCCGCTCGCGAGCGATTCGTACAACGACTATTTCACCGCGCGGGCCAGCAATCCGGACGCGGCGCTCTGGAGGCGCCTCGGTTTTGTCGACGTCGAGGCGCGCGCTGGCGCGATTGGACTGGCCAAGGGGCTCGCCAGGGGCGAGCTGGTCTTCTCCACCATCGATGGAAACACGGGCAATGACGGTACGCGGGGCGACGCGCGGCGCTCGACGGTCGCGCTGCTCGGGCGCGAGTGCCGGGTCAAGAACGGGTTGGTCGCCATGGCGGCACGGTTCGGCTCACCGGTCATCCCGATGGTGGCCCACAATCTTGACGGCCAGCGGGCGTGCAGGATCGGGCCCGTCCACGATCCGGGCGGGCCGCTGCGCGGCGCGGACGCGGAGCGCTTCGTAGAGGAAGCCGTACAGAGCGCCTACACCTTCCTGGGCGAAGCGCTGAACGCGTATGCCGACGAGTGGTGCGGCGGAGACTTGTTCCACCAGTGGCGGCTCCCGCTTCCGTCCACCAAACATCCGGTCGAGGAGGTTGAACGGAGCCTGACCGAACACCTGCGGACGGGCGGCCGGGTGGCGATGGATACGCGGCGCATCGTCGAGCTGCCGGGTGATAACGACATCGTCTGGACCGACGCCATGACCGGGCGCTGCTACAAGTTTCCGTTCGCCAGTGTAGACTTGGCGACGCGCCTCGCGGACGAAAGCCAAGGCGTGGACCTGCAGTGGCTTGATGGGCACCCGAGCGACGAACGCTCGCGGATGTGGAGCTTGATATGCCAGCTCGCGTCGCGGGACGCCGTTCGGTGTCACGGGAGCGCGGAAGCAACGCGCTGAACACGATTTGAATCTGGCCGGAGCGCGGCTTGCCGTGCCTCACCGGCGAACAGGAGTTGCCACCCTCCGATGCACGGGGATTGGTAATGCAGTAACAATGACAGTGCATCACCCCCAGAGGAACATCAAATGAACAACGACAAGAACGCTGTGGCGGTGGAGAAGAACGAGAGCCTGCTGGTCGACGAGTTCGAGATCATCGAGCTTGAGGACCGTCTGGAGCTGGCCGGCCGCTGCAACGGCCGCTGCGACGCGCAGGTCGAGCGCTCGGTGGAGTAAGCAGTACGACTTTCGGCGCATGCCGATAGTCTCCTGGCCGGATCGGGCTTTGGCCCGATCCGGTCGCAGATCGCTCGAAGCGCCCGAAAGGTCTGCCTGGAAGGCGAGTTCAGGAAGCTCGGACCATGACGCAACCCGCCCGGCCGTTGGCCAATCCCCTCCTCGAGGTCTCCGATTTTGACTCGGATGCGTCGAAGCCGATGGTGATGTGCGCCGTCCCTGATGGCAACGACGCGGTGCGCTTCGCGCTGCCGACGGCCTACATGGACCTGGTGCGGGAGTTCGACGGCGTTCGTACCATCGACGAAGCCATTGACGCGTTCCTGCAGCGCGGGCAGGGGACGTTCGAGCGGGATTGGCTCCGACGCCTGGTCGAGAAGTCCCTGCTCCCCAAGGGCATTCTCATTCATCAGGACCAGGACGCTTCTCGTGCGGGCGTCAGCTCGCAGCCCAGGCGCGCGTTCCTGTTCATCAAGCTTCCCATCATCCCTCCGAGTGTCGTCGAACCGATAGCGCGGCGCCTGGGTTTCATGTTCAAGACCCCGGCGCTGGTGCTCGGCTTGATTCTGGCTGTGCTCTCGCACGCCTACGTGTACGGCGTGTTGCTCACGGCTCAGCGTGTCGACTTCAGCCAGCTCGATGCCACCGGCGTCCTGGCCGTGATGCTGCTCTCCACCCTGGGGACCCTCTGTCACGAGTTCGGGCATGCCAGCGCCGCCTCCTATTATGGCTGCCGGCGGATGACCATCGGGTGGGGCGTCTACATCATCTATACGGTCCTCTGGACGAATGTCTCAGACGCCTGGAAGCTCCCACGCCGGCAGCGCGCGGTCGTCGATATCGGCGGGGTCTACTTCGAGTCGCTCTTTCTGCTCTTGATTCTGGCGCTGTTCCTGCGGACCGGAGACATCGTCTTCCTCGTCGCCTTTGTCCTCATCGATCTCTCGATCGCGACGACCTTCAACCCGTTCCTCCGCATGGACGGCTATTGGCTGATGAGCGACTTCTTCGGCATCGTGAACCTGCGCAAGCAGCAGATGCTGTGGGTGCAACACCTGGGTGGAAAGCTCTTCGGAGTCAAGGATTCGGGGCCGAAGATCGACCTGACCCGCAAGGCGAAGTGGGCGCTTGGGATCTATACGGCCCTGGGCACGCTGTTCCTGGCCTACATCCTGAAGGTGATCTTCCAGTTCGTGATTCTGAGCATCGCCAAGGAGTATCCCGCGTTGTTGCGCGCCCTCGTCCAGGCTGTTGGTGACGGAGCGCCGTTGCTGGATCTGCTCAAGGCGTTCCTGGAGGTCTTCTGGCGTTCGTTGATGCTCGCGGGCGCGTGCGTCACGCTGTGGAGCCTGACGACACGCGCCTTCAGTCTGCTCGGCAAGCTCAGGGCGTTCCGGGCCCAGGTCCGGCACAGCGGGGCTTGAGCGGCCTGGGCGAGGGCGAGCATGCGCAACCCGGATTTCCCAGTCGACGCGTCTGTTTCATCCCCGGAGCGGGGCGAGCCGTCCGCGCTCCGGCTGGTGCTGTCTGACGATTGGATCCTGGAGGGCCAGGACGAAACCCACGTCACGGTCGCCAACATTGCCACGGCGGCGCGCATGAAGTTGTCCATCGCCGCCTACCAGTTCCTGAAGGCGTTCGCGAAGCCGCGCAGATTGGATGAGGTCGTTCCGCCCGGGGCCATGGCCGGTGCTCGCGCGCAGGTCGGGAAGCTGCTGGAGAAGCAGCTCCTCCTTGACGCCGACGCTCCGCGCGCGGACCGCGCGCTCCGCCTGCGCACGACGGTGCCCTACCGGTTCTGCAACGCGCCGGCCTTCACCGCGGCCAGCGACTTCGTGGTGCTGGGCGTGCCCTACGATCTGGCGGGCACCGTCGACTGCCGTGGGGCGCCGACGGCGATCCGGCAGAAGTCGCTCGATTATCTCTACCGGATGCGCATCACCGACGGCCGGCCAAACGGCTGGTTCGACGCGAACCGGGAGACCTGGATCCTGCGGGGCGCCACGCTGGCGGACGCCGGCGACGTCTACGTCGAATACGGAGAGGACCAGGCCGAGCTGTTTGGAAGGATCTCCTCGGCCCTCGAAGAGCTTGGCGAGGGAGCGGTGCCGGTCGTCCTCGGCGGGGACAGTTCGGTGACGTACGCCGTTGCCGCGGCGCTGCGTCGCCGCGGTCCGTTGACCGTCGTCCAGTTCTCCGCCGAGCCGGTGATGGGTCCTTCGTCGGCGTCCGAAGTCATCGGGACAGACGAAGTCGCGGCCCGTCTCCTGCAACTCGACGGGATCGAGCGTTTCGTGAGCCTGGGTGCGTCGAAGACGGCCTCCGCGAGCCTGGGCGACCGCGTGATGCTGTACGACGCGCCGACGCTTCGCCGAGCACCCTTGGACACTTTGGCGTGCGACTGGGGCGGGCGGTCCGCCGTCCATCTGTCAATCGACCTCGGGGTCACGAAGGCGGAGTACCTGCGGACGGACGAACACGGCGCCTCGGCCGGGCTGTCCCAGTCCGAGCTCAGGGACGTCATCACCGCGCTGGGCCGGAGGCATCAAATCGTCGGCATCGACCTCGTTGGCCTGGACACGTGGTCAGGGTTCGCGCACCTGTCCGCCGCGGTCGCCTGCGATCTCGCGCTGACCGCGATGGATGCCTCCCGAGGGCGTGATGGGGCCGAGCGATGAGCGGAGCTGGCCCGCGAGCGTCGCTCTTTGATTGGCCGGACCGGAACCTCGCGCAGACCGAGCCGGGGATGCTCTGCGTCGTGGGAGCGCCGACGAACCTCGGCAACCCGATTGTTCGCGGCGCGGCGAAGGGACCCGCGGCGATTCGCGAGGCGAGCCGGCTCCTGGCGCCCCCCCGTGTCGCGGGCTGCGATTGGGGTGACGTGGAGGGGCCGGCGAATCTCTCGCGCTACCTGGAGCGGTTGGCGGAGACGACGAAGGAGGTCCTGGAGCGGGGCCTGCGCCCCTTGTTCCTCGGCGGTGACCACTCCATCAGCTACGCGCCCGTCTCGGTGCTGCAGTCCGCCGGGGACTTGTGCCTGGTCTGGATCGACGCGCACACGGACTTCAGCCCGTGGCAGGGGACGGCGTTCCACGACCACAAGCAGGTGCTCCGCAGGCTGTCCAAGCTGCACGGCGTGCGCAGAATCGTGCAGATTGGCTACCGGGGAATCACGGTGGGGGATGAGCGTTCGCTGGGCGATGGCGCCGTCGTCGTCACGTCGTCGCGCGCGCGCGGCCTGTCCGACGCCGAACTGCTGGCGCTCGTGCCGGAGGACTTGCCCTGCTACGTCTCCATCGACATCGACGCCGTCGACCCGCTCCACGCGCCCGGTACCGGCGCCCCGGTGCCGGACGGCCTGCACCCGCTGCACCTGCGCCGGATACTGCGGACGCTGGTGCGCAGCCGCAGGCTCGCAGGTCTCGACATGGTCGAGGTCAACCCCGTCCTTGACGTCCAGGCGTCGACGAGCGCGGTCGCCGCGGAGCTCATTCGCGACGCCGCGGACCACTGGGGTTTTCAGCTCGCGAGCTAGCTTCACTTCTCATCATCCGCGTCAGGCACAAGGAACCGTCGAATGGAAGCCACACCAATTCCTGCCTATGACCTCGAAGGGTTCCGCCAACTGGTGGAGAAATCGCCGGACGTGCTCACCCGGCAGCCCTGCGTGGTGCGGGGCTTCACTGACAAGTGGCTCGCCAGCAAGCGCTGGGGTGACCTGGACGCGCTCAGCGAGACGTTCGGACACCTGCCGGTGACGGCCGGCGCACCGCAGTTCGTGACGCACAAGCAGGCGAAGATGTGTCAGGTCATGACCGACTTCGGCACCTACCTGGAGTACGTCAAGGCCCCGGAGCGCATCGACGCGCTCTTCGACGGGAAGTGGTCGAAGGGCAGCGCGGAGCTGCTGCGTGAGCTCGGCCTGCCCCTGTATTGCGGAAACCTCCGGCTGGTCCGCCACGCCAAGGAGGAGGTCTTCTCGCAGCTCCAGCCGATCCTCCCGGAGCCGCTGGAGCACTTCAACAACGAGATTCCGTACTACTACCAGTCGGGCAACCACGTCTGGCTGTACGTGAGCCTGAAGGGCGCGCTCACGCCGCTGCACCAGGACAACAACGCGGTCATCGCCTACCTGGCGCAGTTGCGGGGACAGAAGCGGGCGATCCTCTACAGCGCCGAGGACAAGCCCCACTTCTACAACCCGGACGTCGGCTATCTGGATCCCCTGAATCCCAGCGACGAGGAGTTCCCGACCTGGCGCGAAGCCCGCCCGTGGACCGCGTTGCTCAACCCAGGCGAGCTGCTCATCTGGGGACCGAACTGGGCGCATCACGTCGTGACGCTGTCGGACTCGACGACCGTCAGCTTCGACTTCATCAACGACCTCAACCTGCGCGCGTACGCGAAGTCGGTCGACTGGAGAGACGAGCTGGGCCGGTTCGCGAAGAAGAACGCGGAGCTGATTCGCACCCGAATCCCTGACCGCCGCATGCATGACGCGCTGACGGACGCCAGTCACCCGGAGCTCGGGCGCGAGCTGATGATATGTGTCCTGCGCAGCGCGCTGGCCGGTCCGCAGTCGGAGAAGTCGGCGCGGGTCCGGCGTGAGTTGCTGGCGGCGCTCGAGGAAGACGCGCCGTCAGCGCCCAAGATGGCAGCGCCTGGAGCGGTGTGATGGCGGACGCTCTGTCTCCGGCGGTTCCGGGGGAGGCGGCTGGCGTCGCGGACGACGAGCGGCTGGTCGTCTCGCCCGCGATGCAGGTCGAAGCGCTCGACGCCAGGTTCGCTACCATCTATCTGCAGTTGGATGGTACGCGGATCCGCATCCCCATCGCGTTGCACAGGCTCCTCCTCGAGTTCGAGACGCCCCGCAGCGTGAGCGTCGTCCTCGGCGATGGGCGGTACGGCGCCAAGGCGGGTGCCGCGCTCGAGAGCCTGCGCGCGAAGGGATTCCTGGTCCGCGAGGACGCGACCGCGACCGCGACACACCGCAGACTGCTCACGGACGCGCCCGTGCGGATCTTCGACGCGCCCGCGCAGAAGCTGGAGCCCTCGCGTTCGGACTTCGTCGTGCTCGGCGTTGCCTACGATCTCAGCGACCGCTCGGCGGCTGGCGCCCGCGAAGCGCCCGCCGCGCTCCGTGAGTCGTCGCTGCAGATCCTCTACGGCGTGGACCGCCATGACGGCAAGCCGCTGGGCTGGTACGACAGCGACCGTCGGCGCCCGATCCTGCGCGGAGCGACGATCTCCGATTGCGGCGACGTGTTCGTGGCGCGCGGGGAGGAGCAGGCGGCGTTGTTCGCCCGCGTCGAAGAAGTGTTGGGCAAGGTAACGGGCGCCGGCAGCCTGCCCGTGCTGCTCGGTGGCGACGCGTCCATCACCTATCCGGCCATTCGCTGTCTGCAGGGGCGGCAATCGATTGCGGTCATCCGGATCGCGGCCGACGCGCGGAGTCGTGGCGCCGTCCATCCCTCATTTGTCTCACCGGTCACGCTGCCGGCGCACGCGCTGAGCCTTCCCGGCGTGACGCGCTATGTGCATCTGGGCGCCCTCGGCTCGGCGGACCCCAACGTGGCGGGCCTCGCCGTCCTCTCCGCTCCGGAGCTGCGAGAAGCAGGGGGCGAGGAGGCGCTGGCCCGCTGTCTGGCGGACTGTCCTCGGGTGTACGTGAGCATGGACATTCGCGCGCTGGCGCCGCCGGGAGGGCGCGACGACGGCGTCGCGCCGAGCGCGCATTTCGAATACACCGAGCTGCACAGGCTGCTTTGCCAGATTGGCGCCCAATGCCAGATTGTCGGCATGGATCTGGTCGGCTGCACACCGATGGCGCGCTGCTGGGGCGTCACCTCGATGACGGCCCTGCATGTGCTCTTGACCGCCATGAGCGCGGCGAAAGATCGATAATGGAATGGCGGAATGAGGCGACGACGAGCTCCGGCGACGACACGTCCCAATCGCTGTTCGGCTGGCCGCGCGCGGAGGAAGGTTCGCCGCGCGCCCGCATCGAGGTGATCGGCGTCCCGAGCGACTGTGGGAACGGCGGCGCCTCCGGCGCGCGCTTCGGTCCGGAGGCGATCCGGCGCGCCAGTCAGAGCTTCCAACTGGAGGTGGCCGGCGTCGACCGAGGCGACCTGGAGGGAGTGCATGGCCACGACTGGGCCGAGGTCCTGGTCAGCGCGCAGCGTGAGATTGAGCGCATCGTCGAGGGCGACGCGATCCCGATCGTGCTCGGCGGCGACCACTCCATCTCGTACGCGGCGGTCGCCGCGCTGCGGCGTCATCCAACGCTCAATATCGTCTGGTTCGACGCGCATACCGACTTCTGCGCCTGGTCAGGCGGCCGTTGGCACGACCACAAGCAGGTCCTGCGGCGGATCGCGGGCTTGGGCCACGTCGGCCGGATTCTGCAGATCGGCCACCGCGGCATCACCTATTTCGATGAGAGCGCCCGCTCCAACAAGATGACCGTGATGTCGGCGAGCGCCGCACGAAGCGCGCCGCCGGAGAGCGTGCTGGAGCCGTTGCCCGAAGGCGAGCCGGTCTACATCTCGGTCGACGTCGATGCGATCGATCCGCGCCTGGCGCCGGGGACCGGCCATCCGGTGCCGGGTGGGGTGAGCGGCGAATTGATTGAGAAGATGGCCAGCCTCATCGCGTCCCGGCGTCGCGTCGTGGGCCTCGACCTCATGGAGGTCAATCCTCTTCTCGACCATCGGGACACCACCAGCGCGCTTGCCGCGAGGATGCTCGCCGCGGTCGCGCCTCACCTCGCCCCGTTTCCTCCTTCAGAATGAGCTGAGCCATGCAGACCCAGCAGATACCGGTGGTGTCCAGCGAGGAGTTCCGCCGCATGGCGGAGAGCAACCCGAGGTTGCTCCATGACAACCCGTGGATCGTCGAGGACTACATCCAGGCCTGGCCGGGCTACGAAGCCTGGCAGCGCCTGGACTATCTCGAATCCCGCTTCGGGCAGCTCAGCGCCTTCGCCAAAGCGCCGAACTTCATCACCAATCGCAAGTCGAGCCTGGTCAGCGTCGAGACTGAGTTCAGCCGCTACCTGGACTACATCCGCCACCCTGAGCGAGCGCGGGAAATCTACGACGGGCGCTGGATGGAGGGCGACTACGAGCAGTTTCTCGCCCAGAACCTGCCGTTGTATTGCGGCACGCTGAGGATCGTCCACAAGGCCGACGACCCGGTCTTCGCCGAGGTCAATCCGCTGGTCCCGGCGCCGCTGGTGCCCTGGAACCACGCGCTTCCCTACTACTACTCCCTGTTCAACCACTTCTGGCTGCTGGTCAGCCTGCCCGGGGCGCTGACGCCGCTGCACATCGACAACAACGGGACCATCGCGCTGATCGCGCAGCTCAAGGGCCGCAAGCGGGCGACGCTGTATTCGCCGGACGATCTCCGCCACGTCTACAATCCCGACGTCGGCTACATGGACCCCGTGCAGCCGGACGAGGCTGACTTCCCGACGTGGCGCGAGGCGGTCAAATGGAGCGGTGACCTGGAAGTGGGCCAGGTGCTCTTCGTCGGCACGCGCTGGGCCCACCATGTGCAGACGCTGGACACGTCCATCTCGGTCAGCTTCGACTTCATCGACCAGAGCAACCTGCCGGACTACGCCGTGTCGGCGGGGTGGGCGGAGGTGTTCGGCAAGCGAATCAAGTCCAGCCCGGAGGCCGTGCGGCAGAAGCTCTGCGGGGGCGTGCCGCTGGCCGAGTTCGACCGGCTCTCCTCGGTCGAGCTGGGGCGACGCAGCATGGCCGAGGTGCTGCGCGCGGCGGTGAAGGCGCACGACGACTCCGAGGTGGCGCGCATCCGGCGCCTCTACCTCGCCCACCTCGAGCCATGTCTGGAGCGCACCGATTGCGCCGCCGATGGCCCGATTTCCGGCGTCACTCAAGTGAGTGGCAGCGCCCCCCTTCGGCTACGATGACGGGCCTATGAACTCGATCGGCGTCATGCTCGAAGAGGCGCGTCAGTCCTGGCGCGGGTTGCTGCGCCGCCCCGGATATCTTGTCCTCGCGGTCGCGACGCTGGCGCTGGGCGTCGCCACGGTCACCATCGCGTTCTCGCTGTTGCATCAGGCGCTGCTGAAGCCGTTGCCGTTCCCGAATCCGGATCGGCTGGTCACGCTCGGGATCATCGTCGAGCAGAACCAGAACATCGCCGCGCCGCGGTACTACCCGCAGCTCAAGGCGATGCGGAGCGTGGAGTCGGCCGGAATCATGATGGGCTGGACGACCAATACGAACATCGCGTTTGGCGACCAGGCCGAAGTGGTAACCGCGCTGCGGGCAGATCGCGGCTTCGTCGAGACGTTGGGGCTGCCACCCGCGGTCGGGCGCAACTTCAACAGCGAAGAGGATCGGCCCAACGGGCCGGAGGCGGTGATCCTCGGCCACGAGTTCTGGCGCACGCGCTTCGGCGCGGATGCGTCGGTCGTGGGCCGGAGTCTTCAAATTGAAGGCCGGGCCGTCCAGGTCGTCGGCGTGCTCCCCGAAGCGTTCCGTTGGCCGGATCGCTTCGACCTCATCCAGTCACTCCAGCCGGACCCGGTCAGTCGCGACCTCTCCACGAACCAGATCGTGGTGGCGAGGCTCAAGCCGGACGCCACGGTCGCGGGCGCGGCCGCGGAGACGCGCGTCGTGCTGAGCGCCATGTTGCAAGACAGCGGGGGGGCGACGGAGCGTCAGCAGGAGTATCTGCGGAAGAATCCGCCGTCGGCGCTGCCGCTCTCGACGAGCGTGTTCTCGCGCCGCTCCGGAGACACGCTCTGGCTGTTCCTGGGGGCGGCCGCGTGCGTGCTGGTGATCGCGGCGATCAACCTCGCCAGTCTGATGCTGCTGCGCGCCCTGGCGCGGAGTCACGATGGAGCGGTGCGCTCCGCGCTGGGAGCCCCGCTGTGGCGCCTGGGCTTGCCGGCGCTGGCGGAGGGCGCGCTGGTGGGGCTGGTGGGCGCTCTCACAGGCCTGGGACTGGCGTGGGTGGGCCTGCGGCTGCTGGGCGGGCTGGTCCCTTCGGAGTGGCTGCGCGGCGAGGCCGTGTCGCTGGACGGCGCCAGCCTGGCGTTCGCGCTCGCGGCGGGGCTGGCGACGGCGGTGGTCGCGGCGACGCTGGGCATCCTCCGGAGCCGCCACATCGACCTGGCGCGCGAGCTGAGCGGAGGAGGCCGTGGCGGCTTGAGCCGCCAGAGTGGCCGGCTGGGGCGCGTGCTGGTGGTCGCGCAGATCGCGGTGGCCGTGGTGCTGCTGCTGGGCGCGGCGCTGTTCATGCGCAGCCTGCAGGAGCTCGAATCCGTACCGATGGGCTTTCAGAGTCGCGCGGTCACCACGTTCACCTTGGCGCCGGTCAAGGAGCGCTACGTCGTCGCGAACGATGCCATCGAGCAGACCCGCCGCATCCTCGAGCGGCTGCGGGCCTTCCCCGGGGTGGAGAACGTCGGCGCTTCGACGAACCTGCCGACGGGCTCCCAGCTCAACTACAGCATGGTGCTCCCCGACCAGCGCACCATCACTGGTCAATACCGGCTCATCAGCCCGGGCTTCCTGGAGACCTTCAGCATCCCCGTGATTGCCGGGCGCGGCTTCGACGACCGCGACGACGCGGGGAGCGAGCTGGTGTGCCTGGTCAGCGCCGGCTTCGCCCGCGCCTACCTGGACGGAGAGCCCATGGGGAAGACCGTCACGCTGCCCATGGACGAGGGGCCGAACATCTCGATGCGGGTGATTGGCGTGGTCGGTGACATGCGCCAGTTCGGTCCCGGCGAGCCGATGCCGCCGACGCTCTACGCGCCTCTGGCGCAGATTCCGCCGCCGATCTGGGCGCTGTTGCGCGAGTTCGGACCGCTCAGCTATGGGGTCAGGCTGCGCGCCACGACCCAGGGGATGAACGAGCGCGAGCTGCGGGGCGCGATCCAGGAGGTCGCGCCGCTGCAGCCGATCTCCAATCTCCAGCCCATGGAGACCATCGTCGCGACGACCACGAGCGAGCAACGGTTGAATCTGTTGCTCGTGGGACTGTTCGCCGGACTGGCGCTCTTGCTGGCCTCGGTCGGGTTGTACGCGGTGATGGCGGTGGCGGTCGCCTCGCGCCGGCACGAGTTTGGCGTGTGCGCCGCGCTGGGGGCGCCGCAGTCGCGAATCCTGCGGGACGTGCTTCGCGAGGCGGGCTGGCAGATCGGCCTGGGAATGGCGATCGGGCTCGCGCTCGCGATGGCCTTCTCACGGCTCGTGCAGAGCTTCCTCTTCGGCGTCAGCGTGGCCGATCCGCTGGCGATCGTCGCGGTGCTAGCGGTGCTCGCCCTGGCTGGATTCGTGGCCAGCCTGGTGCCGGCGCTCCGGGCGGCGCGCGTGGATCCGATACAGGCGCTGCGGAGCGAATAGGCCGCAGCCTGCCTGAAGGAGGGCTTGCCCGAGCCATCGCCGCCCTCCGGGCCAGCCCAGGTAGGAGCGGCGCTCGGGGGGGGGGCGGCCAGCGTGCGTCGTGCCAGAGTCCCTCCGCCCGAGCGCACCCGGCAGGCAACTTGAAGTCTGGGCGGAGAGCGTGTTGCGAGGGCCGCCAGAGGCTTGTCGTCAGTCGTTGGCGCCTTCGACCTTCGAACGGCTCGACACCGCCATCTCCACGAACAACCCTCAGCTCACGGGCGCGGTCCTCGACTCCGTGCTCAAGCTCGCGGATTCATCCCCGTTCAAGGCGCTCCAGGACGTAGCCGCGACCCGCGAGGCCCTGCGCGAGAAGGGCAAGGCGTGGCAACTCTGAAGTGAGCCCTCAGTCTCGGTCCGACGCACCGGTCCGTGGCATGTACACGTTCGCGCTCACGGAGCGGACGTCCACGTCCACGCCAGTCAGGCTCTCCGCGTGGCCCAGGAAGAGGTACCCCGTGGACGGGAGCCGGTGCAGCATCCCTTGAATCACACGGCCGCGGGCCTCCGCGCCGAAGTAGATGAGGACGTTCCGACAGAAAATCAGGTCGAACGGCCCCGCGGGCCATTCTCCCGGCGCGTTCAGGTTGACGCGGCCAATGCGCATGATGGCGCGCAGCTCCGGGCCCGCCTTCATCAATCCTTCCTGGGTCCGCACGCCCTTGAGCATGAACGCCCGCAGCAGGCGCTGCGGAATCGTGACGGCCCGCTCCAAGCTCCAGAGGCCCTCTTGCGTCCGCTCCACGGCCCACGTGGACAGGTCCGTGGCCAGCACCTCCAGACTCCAGCCCGAGCCCTTCGGAAACGCGTCCAGCAGGCTCATGGCGATGGAGTAGGGCTCCTCACCGGTGGAGCACGCCGCGCTCCAGACGCGGAGGTTCCTCGACCTGCGTCCCGCGTTGGCCTGGGCCACCCACTCCGGGAAGACGCGCTCGCGCAGCAGCTCGAAGTGCTGGGGCTCGCGGAAGAAGGACGTCTCGTGGGTGCAGAGGCTGTCCAGCATCCGCACCTTCTCCGCCTCATGCCCTCGCTCGGTGACGTACGCGTAGTACGCACCGAACGACGTGAGCCCCAGCTCCCGCAGCCGGCGCGAGAGCCGGTTGGCCACCAGCGCGTCCTTGGCCGGAGACAGGTGGATGCCCACCTCCCGCTCCACCAGCGCCTGGAACAGGGCCAACTCCCTGGCCGTCAACACCGGCGGCGCGGTTGGCAGGGGGCCCGTCATCATCCGTCAGCCGTTCCCCGTGGCTTCGTCCGGCGCACTCTCCGTGACGACTTCCACCGCGGCCGCCACGTCAGCCTCGGGCGCCGGAGTCTCTTCGGACGTGGCGGACATCAGGCTGAGCAGCTCGGACACGGACAGGAGCCGGTCCAGGTCCAGCAGCATGATGAACTTGTCCTCATGCCGTCCCATGCCGAGCAGGAAGTCCAGCCGCACGCGGGTGCCAAAGGCGGGCGGCATCTCGATGTCCCCCGGCCCCAGCTCCAGCACTTCGCTCACGGAGTCCGTCAGCAAGCCGATGGCGGTCTGCTGCCCGTCGAGCGTCACCTCGACGATGACGAAGCACGTCCAGCGGCTGATGGGCCGCGCTGGCAGGCCGAACTTCACCGCGAGGTCCACCACGGGCACCACGCTGCCCCGCAGGTTGATGACGCCTTGCACGGCCGCGGGCATGCCCGGCACGCGCGTGATGGGGCGGTGTTCGATGATCTCCCGCACCCGCAGGAGGCCTACCCCGTACTCCTCTCCCGCGAGCATGAAGCTCAGGTAGTTGGAGCGGGCGGCCTTGTCGATGGAGTCTCTCATGGGCATGGAACTCGCCGCCTAGAACCGCTGGAAGTCCTGGTTCGAGCCGGGCGCCGGCGGGACGGGCAGGTGCCCCTGCGCCGCCGCGTACAGCGACTTCGCCGGGGACACAGGCAGACGCGGCGCGGGAGGCATCGGCGTGCCGCGCGTCACGTAGCCATTGCCATCCGCCAGACGGAAGAAGGTCATCATCTGGAGCAGCGACTCGGCCTGCGTCGCCATCTCCTCCGCCGTGGAGGACAGCTCCTCCGCCGCGGACGCGTTGCGCTGGGTGACCTGGTCCACCTGGACCATGGCGCGGCTCATCTGCGACACGCCAATGGCCTGCTCCTTCGACACCGTCGTCACCTGCTGCACCAGCTCCGCCGTGCGGCGGATGGCCGGCACCAGCTCCGTCAGCAGCTGCCCGCTGCGCTCCGCCACGCGGACGCTGGACGTGGCCATCGCGCCAATCTCCTTCGCGGACTTCTGGCTCCGCTCGGCCAGCTTGCGCACCTCGGTGGCGACAACCGAGAAGCCCCGGCCATGCTCTCCGGCGCGGGCGGCCTCCACCGCGGCGTTCAGCGCCAGCAGGTTCGTCTGGTACGCGATCTCCTCGATGATGGAGATGCGCTCCGCGATGGCGTTCATCGCCTCCACGGTCTCCTTCACCGCGCGGCCACTCTCCTCGGCGTCGCGGGCGCCCTTGAGCGCCATCTGCTCCATCTGCCGGCTGTTCTCCGCGTTCTGGGTGATGGTGACGTTGAGCTGCTCCAGGCTCGCGGTGGTCTCCTCCACGGAGGCGGCCTGCGTGCTGGTGCCTTGAGACAGGCCCTGCGAAGCGGCGGCCACCTGCGTGGACGCGGAGGACAGCGAGCCCGCCGCGCCGCGCACCTCGCTGATGACCCCCGACAGGCGGTGAATCATCTCCCGCATGCCCGTCATCATCTGCCCCGTCTCATCCTTGCCGCGCACGGAGATGGTGGCAGTGAGGTCACCGCCCGTCACCTGGTCGGTGACCTGCACGGCCTCGGACAGCGGCCGGACGATGCTGCGTGTGAGGACGAAGGACAGCAGCCCCGCGAGCGCCACGCCCAGGGCCCCGCCAAAGACGAGCGTGTCGTACAGCAGTGCCACCAATCCCATGATCGCTTCCATGCGCTTGGCCTGGAGCGCGGTCTCCTCGGTGGCGATCTCCGTGAAGATCGCGCGCAGCCGATCGGCGCGCTCCTTGCCACCGGCCTCCTTCACCACGTCGAAGAGCGCATTCAGGTCACCCCGGCCCGCGTTGACGTCCCGGCGCTGGGTGATGGAGTTGTCGATGTGCTGGCTCAGCCACTGCTGGAACACGTCGCGGCCTTCCTGGATCCGCTCCTGCTGACGGGGGCTGTCCGCGGTCAACTCCCGGATGTGATTGAGGTTCTGCACGAAGCTGGTGCGGGCCGCCGTGTAGGGCTCCAGGAAGCGCTCGTCACCGGTGATGAGGAACCCACGCTGGCCTGTCTCGACGTCGGCCAGGTCGCCCTCCAGGGTCCGGAGGGTCATGAGCACCTCGGTGCTCCGCTTGTTCTCCAGGTCCGCGTCCGCGGTCCGGTTCAGCGTCGAGTACGTCGCCATCACGATGGTGATGAGGATGGCCACCATGGTGGTGAACGCCAGTAGCAGCTTTCGGGTGATGCTCAGGTTGTCGAACATGGTGACGACTCCGTGCTGCGGGATGACGGACCTCGGGGAGAACCTGCGGGGCTCGCCGCTTCGCTCCATGCGTCATGTCGGGGTTCGTTGGCCTGGCGGATGGCCCTGCGCACCAGCGTGGGGGGGTCGAGGATGAGACCGACGCGGCCATCTCCCAGAATCGTCGACCCGGAGATGCCCGGGGCGTCCTGGAACAGCCGGCCCAGCGGGCGGATGACGCGCTGTGCGTCCCCCTGGAGGTGGTCCACCGCCAGCCCCACGACTCCATCCGGATGGCGGAGCACCACCACGTTCTCTCGACTCGGAGGTTCACCTTCCAAGCCGAAGACGTTGCGAAGCCGCAGGTAGGGCAGGGGCTGCCCTCGCAGTGACAACATGCCGGCCTCCTCGCGGGTGCTCTTCGCCGCAGGCAGCTCCAGACACTCTTGCACCAGCTCGATGGGAACCACGTAGACCTGGTCGCCCACGCCCATGGCGAAGCCCTGGATGACGGCGAGCGTGAGGGGCAGGCGGAGTGTCATCGTCGCGCCATGGCCCTCCTGGCTCCGGACGGCCACCGTGCCTCGCATGGCCTCGATGTCACGGCGGACCACGTCCATGCCTACGCCGCGTCCCGACAGCTCCGTCACCGTCTTCGCGGTGGAGAACCCGGGCTCGAAGATGAGGCGGTCCACTTCCTCGTCCCTCAGCCGCTCCAGTGTGGACGTCAGCCCCCGCTCGCGTGCGCGTTCCTTCACCCGTTCGCGCTGGATGCCCCGCCCGTCGTCCGACAGCTCCACGACGACGCTGCCTGCGTCATGGAAGGCACGCAGGCGGATGCGCCCACAGGCATCCTTGCCCGCGGCCTGGCGTTCCGCTGGCGTCTCGATGCCGTGGTCCAGCGCGTTGCGCAGCAGATGGAGGAGGGGGTCGCGTAGCGCTTCCAGGACGGCAGTGTCCATCGTCACGTCCTCGCCCTCCAGCTCCAGCAGGGCCAGCTTGCCCTGCGCCCGCGCCAGGTCCCTCACCGTGCGAAGGTGCTGCCGGAACAGGGGCCCGACGGGCACCATGCGCACCCGCATCACCTCTTCCTGGAGCTCCTGGAAGAGCGGGTCCATCTCCCGTTGCTGGGTGAGCGCTTCGTCCCAGCTCGCGCCAGAAGCCTCCGCCTCCAGGAGGAACTGCGTCATCCGGCCTCGTGCGATGGACAGCTCCGCGGTGAGGGTGACGATCCGATCCAATCGTTCGACTTCCATCCGGAGGGAACGCCCTCGAGACGCCGCGCGCGTCTCCACCCGCTGGGACCCGTCTTCCAACGGAACGGCCACGGAGGGCGGTGCGCCCGCCCCCTGCGACCTTCCGGTGGCGCCGCCTTCACGCAGCCGCGTGAGCTGTGTCTGGTGCGCGGGACCCAACTGGTCCACACCCGCGAGCGCGGCCCGAGTCAGCTCGCGCAGGTGGTCCACCGCCCCCAGCAACAGGGAAATCCACGGCTCATCCACCGCGAGTCGTTGGTCGAGCAGCGCCTGGATGAGGTCCTCGACGCCGTGGACGTAGTCCGTCAGGGCCTCGAAGCCCAGCGAACTCCCACTGCCCTTGAGGTTGTGGGCCAGCCGGAACAGGGTGCGCAGGCGCTCGTCGTCGGGACGCGCCTCCAGGGCAATGAGCGTCTCCTCCATGGAGGAGAGCAGTTCCTCCGCCTCATCGGCGAAGACAGCCAACACCTGCTGCCACTCCGGCCCCATGCCGGGTGGCGGGCCCCCTGAGGTCGCGCTCATGGCACCGCCTCCTGGAGACGCATACACGGCTCCCAGAGGAAGTGCCCCGGGCCGGGGGCATCCATGAAACAGCACATCATGTCGGAGGTCATGCAGGTACGCGTCGAACGGCAGGAGGACGGGTTGTGCCCACGACGCTCCGGCCGCGCGGAGCCTGCTTCCGCACGGCCGGACCAACCCGCGCGTGGGGAGTGTCACGAACCGGACACGACCCTATCGCGGGTTGAGAAAAGTTTCAACGTGTCAACACAAATCCTGTCAAACCCGAGGAGTGTGTAATTGAGCAGGCATTGAGGGGTGCTTTGGACCTTGGCTGGGGTGTGTTGGACCCATCAATCCCAGACACCGTCACCTGCGCGGGAAGTGCGGAAACACATCCTCCTGGAGCACCTGACGCAGCTTCGGGAAGTTCAACGCCCACCTCACGCCCAGGCGCCACGGCGCGAACAGCACCGGGGGCACGCGGGGGAGCAGCGTCTGGGGCCACTCCAGGTACGCCTGTTCAATGGCGTCCATGTCCAGGTCCTGCCGCACGTCCACGCAGTAGGGGGCCACGTTGCCCGGAGGCTGGCCTTCCAGGAGGTCTGGCAGGCCCGGGGGCAGGAAGGTGGTGTGCAGCGTCATGCCCACGTCGAAGTTGCGGCTGCCCAGCCGGCAGATGGGGCCCTTGGCCAGGTCTTCGGAGTCGAAGACCCAGACCTCGTCGCCCGTGGAGTTCTCAGGCAGGTCCGGCGTCGGGTCCGACACGACGAGCGCCACCACGTAGCCCTTCCAGTGCGGCACCTGGGGGAACCGGGCGCTGGGGACGAACTGCGGCGCGAAGCCGAACCAGCCGGTGGGTAGCACGAAGCCCTCGAAGCGGCCGGAGTCGACGAAGAACTTGAAGAAGCTCGCCGCGCGCCCGTCGCGGATGGGCAGCGCGGACTTGTCCCCGACGACGGGCTTGTAGAGCTGGTAGAGGGCCTCCGGCACCATGTCCGCCGTGAAGCCGTCCGAGTTGAGGTAGAGCGCCAGCTCCTTCGACGGCACCTTGCCATTCATCACGTGGCCCAGCAGCCGCAGGTGGGCCTCCAGTTCGCCATTCACCAGCCCGGTGTTGGAGAAGACCGTCAGGCCCCAGGTGAAGTCGTCATGTGAATACAGATTGGACTGGATGCGCAGCCGCTTCATGTCGATGCGGTGCACCCCCATGGAGCTGCGCGTGACGGGCACCGCCGTAGGCATCCCGGCCTGCCAGTCCTGCACGCGGTTGCCATTGATGAGCAGCTCGCCCGGCTCCAAGGTATGCGACAGGTCCTCGGTGGGCGAGTGCCCCACCACCAGGGTGATGACGTCGTCGGGGTTCTCGTAGATGGCGGCGAAGTGCAGCCCGCCCCCCCCGGCCTGGAAGCGGTGCGCGGACACGAGCGGCGGATTCTCCGGGTCCAGCGTGCCAGGCGACGTCTGGAGGTCCGCGCGACGCACCACCCAGAACACCGCCTGCGGGGCGGCAGGGGACGCCGTCAGCCACTCCACCGCGCGCTGCACCCGCGGCAGGAAGGGCACCGCCGCCTGCGCGGCGATCTGCCAGAAGTTGATGGGGAAGTTGGCGTCCAGCAGCACCACGTAGTCCCGCGTGGCGGCGATCTGATGCAGCGACGACGCCACCACCGGCTCGCCCGTGGCCGCGTCCATCAGCTTCCAGTGGTTCAGCCGGTTCTCTTCCGTGTCCCAGCTCACCAGCTGCGTGAAGCCCGGGCCCAGGGGCCACTTGGGCGCGTGGTTGGTGAAGAAGAGGCGGGGCCGCTTGTCGTCGGTGCGCGGTCCCATGCGCTCGGCGGGGTCGAAGGCCGGGTGGGCCGTGCTCTGCAGCAGCGGGAAGGCCCACGGCGTGGGGAGGGCGCGGTTCCACTCGCGCAGGTAGCCCAGCGGCGTGTACGCCTTCAACGTCTTGGGGTGGATGGCCCACGGGCGGCCCGCGTCCGTCGTCACCAGCAGCATCCGCTCGCCTTCGACCAGGAAGGGCGCCGTGTTGGGCGTCTCCTGCGGGCCCAGCGTGAGTGACACGTCCGCCAGCGTCGTCTCGCGGAAGCGGTTGAGCAGCCGCGTCAGGGGGCCTCGCGCCGTCGCGCCCGCGTCCACCTGCTGGCGTGTGAAATACGACGGCGTGCGCAGGGTGGCGGAGGTGAACCGGGCGCCGCCCACCTGGAAGTCCAGGCGCATCACGAGCCCGTCCGAGGCCAGGGCCGGTGAGCCCGCGTGGACGCTGGGCCCCGCGACATAGACGTGACCCTGCAGGTCCGCTGGCAGCGCGCCGGCGAGCACCTGCAGCGGCTCGTTGACGTACTCCACCGGGCTGGTGGTCATCGCGTTGCGCGGCATGCCGGGCCTGAGCCCCGGTGGGACGTGCAGCCCGGGGAGGGCATGGCCGTCCGGCTCACGCGAGAGGGAAGGGGACGCCTCAGTCGCCGCGGGGGCGGGGGACTTCAGAACGGATTCAGTTTCGGGCATGACGCCTCCGGAGGTTGGGTGAGTGCACGCCGTATCGGGTTGGGGGCGGGGACCGTAGCACGCGCGTTGTGACAGGCCGGTCAAGGCCGCGCGGCTGGCCGCCGTGGGAGAGGGCAGCACGCAGTACCTTGCGAGGGGCCGGTGTGAGACACTTCCCACTTCCCATGGTTGAAGACTCCAACTCCGAGCGACAAGTCATTGGCGACCGTTACGTCCTGGAGCGGCGGCTGGCGGGCGGTGGCATGGGCACCATCTGGGTGGCGTTGGATCCCAAGCTCCAGCGCCGCGTGGCCCTCAAGCTGATGGCGGCCCACTGCGCGCCCGCGCCCCTGGCGCGGCAGCAGTTCGAATGGGAAGCGCAGGCGATTGCCCGCCTCCAGAATCCCCACGTCATCCAGGTCCACGACTGCGACCTCTCCGGCGAGACGCCCTACATCGTCATGGAGTGGCTGGTGGGCGAGGACCTGGAGGCCCTGCTGAACCGCCGCGGCCGGCTGTCCCTGGCCATGGTGGAGCGGCTGGTGACGCAGACGGCCCGCGCGCTCACCGCCGCGCATGCCGCGGGCGTCATCCACCGCGACCTCAAGCCGGCCAACCTCTTCCTCGCGCGCACCGAGCATGGCGAACAGGTGAAGGTGTTGGACTTCGGCCTGGCGCTCCTGATGTCCGGCGGCGCGGCCCGGCCGCACCCCGAGGAGGAGATGGCCGGCACGCCCCGGTACATGAGCCCCGAGCAGCTCCGGGGGCTGGCGCCACGGCTGGACCACCGCTGTGACCTCTGGGCGCTGGCCGTGGTGGCGTACCGCGCGCTGACGGGACAGCACCCGTTCCCCCTGGAGTCGCTGCGGCAGATGCGCCTGGGCAACGTGCCGCCGCCGCCCGCGACGCCGTCCAGCCTGGCGCCGGAGCTGGGCACGGAGGTGGACGCCTTCTTCGCGCGCGCCCTGGACGTGGACCCCGCGCGCCGCTTCCAGTCCGCGCACGAGCTGGCCTCCGCCCTCACCCACGCGGTGGACGCGGGTCGGCCGTCACGCCCGGCGAAGGTCCTGGTCGTGGATGACGAGCCGGACATCGTCGTGCTGATGGAGCAGAGCTTCCGCAAGCAGATCCGTCGCTCCGTCTACCAGTTCCTCTTCGCCGCGGACGGCGAGGAGGCGCTGGAGGAGCTGCGCCAGCACCCCGACATCGAAGTCGTCCTGTGCGACATCAACATGCCGCGCATGGACGGGCTGACGTTCCTGTCGCGCGTGGGGGAGATCAGCGCGCTGACCCGGGTGGTTATCGTCTCCGCGTATGGTGACATGAGCAACATCCGCACGGCGATGAACCGCGGCGCCTTCGACTTCATCACCAAGCCCATCGACTTCCCGGACCTGGAGGCGACGCTCGTCAAGACGCTGAAGCACGTGCGCGACCTGCGCCGCACCGTGCGCTACACGGAGGAGAACGGCCTGCTGCGCATGTTCGTCCCGGGCGCGGTGCTGGAGCGGCTGCCGCCGTTGCTCCAGGGCTCGGACGCCATGGCGGGTGAGTGGGTGGAAGGCACGGTGGTGTTCATCGACGTGGACGCCTTCACGCCGGTGCTGCACCAGGAAGCGCCACCCGAATCCCTGCGCCGCCTCAACGCCAACTTCGAGGCCATTGTCCCGGAGCTGCTCGCGCGCGGAGGCATCGTGGACAAGTTCATGGGCGACGCGGTGATGGCCGTCTTCCGGGGCCCCGGGCACGTGGACCTGGCGCTGGAGGCCTGCCACGCCATCCACCGGCAGCTGGGCACGCTGGCGTCGCGTGGAGGCGAGGGCGCGCCCTACGCGCATGGCGTCTGCATGGGCCTGGATTCGGGCGACCTGGTGGCCGGCAGCGTGGGCGCGAAGGCCTCCGGCCGGCTGGACTTCACGGTGCTGGGAGACGTGGTCAACACCGCGGCGCGGCTGGCGGTACGGGCCGGGCGCGGGCAGGTGCTGGTCAGCGGCCGGGCCCAGGCGCGCGCGGCGTCACGCATCCACCTGGTGCCCGTGGAGACGGGCCTCTTCGAGCTGGCCCGCGACCAGGTCCACGGCCCGCCAGGCACGGAGGACGCGACGGCCTTCCTGGCGCCGGAAGCGGCGGCGAAGGGCCGCGGAACCACCCGGGGCGGCTGAGGGGGCTCCGCTCCCGGCGCACGGGAGCGGGGCAGGGGAGGCGAATCAGGCCTGGGTGACGCGCACCGTGGTCTTCATCTCACGGCCGGACGCCGGGTCGCGCGCGCGCATGGTGAGGATGCCCTCCACGTTCACGTCGAAGGTGATCTCCACCTGCGCGGAGCCCGCGCGGCCGGGCTGGATGCCGGAGAAGGTGAACTCGCCCAGCATGTCGTTGCGGGCCACCAGCTCGTTGTCGCCCTGGAAGATGCGCACGGCCAGCTCGGTCTGGTTGTCCATGCTGGTGGTGGCCAGCAACTGCTTGGCGTTGGGGATGGCCGCGTTGCGCGGGAAGACGACGTGAAAGGCGCCGCCCGCCTTCTCCAGGCCAATGGCCATGGGAATCACGTCCAGCAGCTGGATGCGCAGGTTGGTGTCGTCCTGCAGCGAGTGCGCGTAGAGCGCGGCGCCAATGGCCACCGCCTCGTCCGGGTGCACGCCCTTGCTGGGCGGCTTGCCGAAGAACTTGGTGAGCCGGTCCTGGACGATGGGCATGCGCGTCTGGCCGCCCACGAGCATGACCTCGTCGACGTCCTTGGTGGACAGTCCCGAGTCCACCAGCACGCGCGCCACCATCTGCAGGGTGCGGTCCACGAGCTGGTTGGTGAGCTGCTCCAGCATCTTCCGGGTGAACTTCATCTCGATGTTCAGGGGCTGGCCCTGGGACGTCATCGTGATGAAGGGGATGTTGAAGGGGACCTCCTCGCGCGCGGACAGGTCGATCTTCGTGCGCTCGGCCAGGTCCTTGATGCGCTGCATGGCCACCGGATCCGTGGCGAGGTCGATGCCCGTCTTCGCCGCGAAGTCCTTGAGGACGTGGTGGATGATGGCGTTGTCGAAGTCGATGCCACCCAGGAACACGTCACCGCCGGTGGACTTCACCTCGAAGACGCGGTCGCGAATCTCGATGATGGAGACGTCGAAGGTGCCGCCGCCCAGGTCGTAGATGACGACCTTCTCCTTCAGCCCCTTGCCCACGCCGTAGGCCAGCGCCGCCGCGGTGGGCTCGTTGATGATGCGGACGACCTCCAGGTCGATGAGCTTGCCCGCGTCCTTCACCGACTGGCGCTGCCGGTCGTTGAAGTAGGCCGGCACCGTCACCACCGCCCGTTTGATGGGCATCTTCAGGTAGTTGGAGGCGACCTCGCGGATCTTCCCGAGAATCTTGGCGCTGATCTCCTGGAGGGTGAACTCCTTCTTCCCCACGTCCAGGGTGACGTCGCTCTGCTTGCCGGGGCGCATGTTGTACGCCACGACCTTCTTCATCGTGTCGACGACCTCGCTGCCGAAGCCCCGGCCCACCAGCCGCTTGGAGCCGTAGACGGTGTTGCGCGGGTTGAGCTGCCACTGGCGCTTGGCCTCGTAGCCGATGAGTTCGTTCCCCTTGTCGTCGATCGCGAAGATCGAGGGGATGGTGTACTCGCCGCCCTTGTAGGGGATGAGCTTGACGTTCCCGCTGTCCTCGACGATCGCCGCGCACGAGTTCGTCGTGCCGAGGTCGATGCCGATGATGGGCTCCTTGTGCATCTTGCTTGGACTCCGGGTGGGTAGGCCGCAGAGGAAGAAAAAGACCGTAGCGCACCCTCGCGTCGCGCGCGAGTTCACACACCGCGACGTTTGCCGCTCCCCGGGAATGCGGACCCGGGCTCCCTGCTTCCCCAGGAAGGGGCCGTGGCGCTCCCAGTGCCCGCCCGGTGGCCAGCAGCGCGTGCCCCAGCCGACAATGGCGGCCGGGGTGCTGGACATTGGTGGCCCGGGCGGAAAACGTGGTGTTGGTGGTGGATGACTGACCAGAGGAGAGTCAACTTGGACGCGAAGGGTTATCTGCAGGAAGTGGGCGCGCAGGTGAACGCCGACTTCGTCAAGAACCGGTCGATTCTCTCCTTCGAGGAGTATCTCTCCCTCTTCTTCAGCGACCCGAAGGGCCAGGCCCGCAACGCGGCGCAGTACCTGCGGGACGTGATGGACCACTTCGGCACCACCCCGGTGCCGCACCCCACCGGCAGCATCCGGCGCTTCCACGTCTTCGACGCGCCCGGCGGCGACCGGGACGACCGGGTGGCGGGCCAGGAGGAGGTGCAGAACGCCATCTACCGGTTGCTCGGCAACTTCGTGCGGGCTGGCCGCATCAACAAGCTCATCCTCCTGCACGGGCCCAATGGCAGCGCCAAGTCCACGCTCGTCAACGCCCTGAAGGAGGGCATGGAGGCGTACTCCCGGCAGCCCCAGGGGGCGCTCTACCGGCTGGCCTGGGTGTTCCCGTCGGAGAAGCTCATCAAGGGCTCCATTGGCTTCGGGGAGCGGGACACCGTCGGTGGGGAGATGACCACCTTCGCGCACCTGGAGGCGGAGTCCATTGACCTGCGCATGCCGTGCGAGCTGAGGGATCACCCGCTCTTCGCCGTCCCGCCCGGCGAGCGGCGCAAGCTGCTGGAGACCGCCCTCAAGAAGAAGGGCCTGGGCAACGGGGACGGGGAGAGCGGCGACTTCATCCTGTCCGACTACGTGCGGGACGGCGAGCTGTGCTCCAAGTGCCGCCGCATCTACACCGCGCTGCTCAGCTCCTATGGCGGGGACTGGCTGAAGGTGATGCGCCACGTCCAGGTGGAGCGCTTCTACGTGTCGCGCCGCTACCAGGTGGGCACCGTGACGGTGGAGCCGCAGATGAGCGTGGACGCCGTCGTCCAGCAGCTCACCGCGGACCGCACCCAGCTCAACGTGCCCGCGCCGCTGCACAGCACGGTGCTCTTCGAGCCGCACGGCCCCCTGGTCCACGCCAACCGAGGCCTCATCGAGTACGCGGACCTGCTCAAGCGGCCCCTGGAGGCCTTCAAGTACCTGCTGGGCTTCAGCGAGACGGGCGAGGTGCCGCTGGAGCCCTTCGTCCTCCAGCTGGACGAGGTGCTCATCGCGTCCGCCAACGAGAAGCACCTCAACGCCTTCAAGGAGCTGCCGGACTTCGCGTCGTTCAAGGGCCGCATCGAGCTGGTGCGCGTGCCCTACCTGCGCCGCTACCGCACCGAGCAGCAGATCTACGACGCGCAGATCACCTCCACCACCGTGGGCAAGCACGTGGCGCCCCACGCCACGGCGCTGGCGGCCATGTGGGCGGTGCTCACCCGGCTGAAGAAGCCCATCCCGGAGCGCTACCCACAGGACGTGAAGGACCTCATCGACCAGGTGACGCCGGTGGAGAAGCTGCACCTCTACGAGGAGGGCGCGCCGCCGGACCGGCTGAGCCTGGCCAACACCAAGGAGCTGCGCAAGCTGCGCGAGGAGCTGTTCACGGAGTCGGACGCGTACCCCAACTACGAGGGGCGCTCGGGCGCCAGCGCGCGCGAAATCAAGACGGCGCTCTTCAACGCCGCGCAGAACGCCGACTACAAGTGCCTCAACGCGCTGGCGGTGCTGGAAGAGCTGTCCGCCATCTGCAAGGACAAGAGCGTCTACGAGTTCCTCTTGCAGGAGGTGGTGGACGGCTACCACGACCATGACGCCTTCGTGCGGCTGGCGGAGGCGGAGTACCTGGACCGGGTGGACTCGGAGGTGCGCGAGTCCATGGGCCTGGTGTCGGAGGGGCAGTACCGCGAGCTGGTGGAGCGCTACATCCAGACCATCAGCCACTGGGTGCGCGGGGAGAAGATGCGCAACCGCGTCACCGGGGGGATGGAGGCGCCGGAGGAGCAGCGCATGGTGGAGGTGGAGGCCATCATCATGCCGCGCGGCGAGGACGCCACCGACTTCCGCCGGGGGCTCATCGCCTCCATCGGCGCGCACCGGCTGGACAACCCGGACGCGGACATGGACTACAGCCGCATCTTCCCGGACATGTTCAAGCGCCTGAGGGATCACTACTTCGAGGAGCGCAAGCGGGTGCTGCGCAAGAACAAGGAGAACGTCCTCAAGTACCTGTCCGAGGACCGCAACCAGCTCACCGCGCGCGAGCAGACGCAGGTGCAGAGCACGCTGAAGAGCATGGTGGAGCGCTACGGCTACTGCGAGGCGTGCGCGAAGGACGCCATCCTCTTCCTGATGAAGAAGCGCTACGCGTGACGGGGCAGGCGTCCGGGGCCCGCCTGGACGCCTGCTTTCAAAGCCGGAAAGGGCTCGGGATGATGGGAGCTGCCAGGGAGTTGTACTGGCTGCATCCGTTTTCCCCCCCAGACCGGAGAGTCGATGACCCGCTTCCTCCTGGGCGCCCCCGCCCTGCTCGCCCTCGTGTCGTGCGCTGGTGCCCCGTCTCAGCCGGCCGCCGTCACCCCCGCGCCCCACGTGGCGCCCGTCGTCGAGCGGGCCCTCGCGGTGCCGGACGCGCCGCGGCTGACGCGCAAGGAGCAGGTGCGGCGCATCCTCCCCTACAACGTGCGGCTGCAGCTGTCCTCGAAGGGCAGGGTGCGGAGCACGGCGTCGGGCGTGGTGGTGGGCGCCGAGCGGGATGCGGACGGCGCCACGGTCGCCTGGGTGGTCACCAACGCGCACGCGGTGGCCATGGATGGGATGGAGGCGCCGGAGTTGCGCGTGCTGGTGGACCGCCGCGCGGAGTCGCTGGAGCACCGGGGCGAGGTGGTGGCCATGGGCCAGGTGCCTGACCTGGACCTCGCGCTGGTGCGCGTGCCGGGGCTGGACCTGCCCGCGGTGGAGCTGGCGGACGACGCGGAGCTGGAGCTGGGCGAGGACGTGGTGGTGGCCGCCTCGCCGTTCGGCCGCGCGCTGTCGCTGTCCGGCGGCATGCTGTCCCAGGTCGAATGGGACAAGGCGTCGCAGCGCCCGAAGATGGTGAAGACGGACGCCCCCATCGGCTATGGCGCGTCGGGTGGCGGCATCTTCAGCCTGGCGACGGGCCGGCTGCTGGCCATCGTGGAGGGGTACCGCACCGCGAAGGTGGACTTCGAGGTGCAGGAGGAGAACTACAGCTTCGACGTGCCCATGCCCGGAGAGACGTTCGCGGCGCCCAGCGCGAAGGTGCGCCACTTCCTCCAGGCCAAGGGCTTTGGCCGGCTGCTGGCGCGCAAGCCCCTGACGGAGGGTGGCGTCGCACACGCCGCCGGGCGTTAGTCCCTTCGCGCGGTGTCCCGGTCCGCCGGGCTTGCCTGGCTGGAATCTCGACACCGCGCGAGAGCGGGGTACATCCGCCCGACGGGAGGTGTGGGATGGCCGGACGTGTCTCGTGGGATCAGTACTTCATGGACATCGCGACGCAGGTGGCCTCGCGCGCCACGTGTGATCGGAAGCACGTGGGCGCCGTCATCGTTCGGGGCAGGACCATCCTGTCCACCGGCTACAACGGCGCCATCCGCGGGCTGCCGCACTGTGATGACGTGGGCCACATGATGGAGAACGGCCACTGCGTGGCCACCGTCCACGCGGAGGCCAACGCCATCATCCAGGCGGCCACCAACGGCGTCAGCATTGAAGGGGCGACCATCTACACCACCGCCTCGCCGTGCTGGCCGTGCTTCAAGCTGATCGCCAACGGGGGCCTGGTGCGCATCGTGTTCGGCGAGTTCTACCGGGACCCGCGCATCTTCGAGTACGCGGCCCGGCTGAAGCTGGACCTGGTGGGTCTGGGCGAGGCCGCCCGGCCTCCCGCCTCGGGTACCTGATCACCCTGCACGGCGGGGCAGGAGCGGCCGCTGCGCGCGGCGCGCGCGCGCCTCAATCGTCACCTGGAAGACACTCATGGTTGGACGTAAGTCCGCGCCGTGCATGGGGAATTCGCCGCTTCCGGCAAGAATTACCGACCCAGGGTTGACGATGTTGGAGCGGCTCCCTAACTCTTGGCTCGGCTGGGTGGCGGCGGGGGTGGAGCAGGGAAAATCCCGAGGAGTTCCAGTTGGTTACATCGACAGCAATGTCAAATAGTGCACCCTCTGAGGAGGACGCGCAGCAGCCCGTGGTGGGCGCGGCCAGGTACCTGGCCGTCCCCACGCTCATGGACAGCCTGCTGCACGACGTCCGCAATCCGTTGAACGCGCTGGCCATCCACCTGGAGGTCCTGGCGGAGAAGCTGAAGGCGGAGACCGGGAGCGTGCCGCCGTCGCAGGAGAAGAACCTCAAGGCCATGCGCGATCAAATCCAGCGCGTGGACGGCATCCTGAAGCTGTTCAACGACTTCGTCGTCTTCCGCGGCGGCGCGCCGGGCGTGGCGGACCTGACGGAGGTCACCACGCGGGCGCTGGGCGTGCTGGGGCACGAGGGCCGCAAGCGCCGCGTCCAGGTCCAGGCGGCGGTGGAGGCGGGCGTCCAGGTCCACCTGGGGGACACGTCGGAGCTGGGCTTCCTCCTCATCCAGACGCTGCTGCGCGCCTTCCACCGGGCGGAGAATGGCGGCTCGATCCGCGTCACGGTGCGCGGGGACGAGAAGAGCGCGGTGCTGGAGGTCGAGGACTCGGCCGGCGCCTGCCCCGAGCCCCTGCCCGATGCCGTGGCCGCGCTGCAGCTGCGCTGTTCAGAACTGGGCGTCGACCTGTACGTCCGGGCGGGGGTTTGCCGCCTGGGTTTCTCCCGCGCCTGAGTGTCACAGCCAGACGGGCCGGATCTTGATTTCGAGTCACGACAACTTCGCGTCACGACGCAGTACGGGAGGTCTTCACTTGGGCAGCGCACGAATCCTGGCCGTGGATGACGAACGCGACACCTGTGAGGCGCTGGCGGACATGCTCAGCGCATGGGGACACAAGGTCGAGATCGCCTTCGACGGGCATGACGCCCTCCGCAAGGCAAACGAATTCCGGCCGGACGTGGTCCTGTCGGACCTGGCCATGCCGGAGACGGATGGGCTCTGGTTGCTGCGCAACCTGAAGGAGGAGCTGCCGGACTGCCCGGTGGTCTTCCTGACGGGGCGGGGCACCATCGACGCCGCGGTGGAGTCCATCCGAGAGGGCGCCTACGACTTCATCGTCAAGCCGCTGGACACCGCGCGGCTCAAGGTCTGCATCGACCGGGCGCTGGAGAAGAAGGAGACGATGCGCGAGGTGCAGACGCTGCGGCGGCGGCTGAAGCAGCTCGGCTCGTCGGACCTGATTGCCCAGTCCGCGGGCATGCGCAAGGTCATCGAGCTGGTGGAGAAGGTGGCGCCTTCCAAGGCCAGCGTGTCCATCAGCGGCGAGTCCGGCACGGGCAAGGAGGTGGTGTCCCGCGCGGTGCACAACCTGTCGCTGCGCCGCGACAAGCCCTTCATCGCCATCAACTGTGCGTCCATCCCGGCCACGCTGATTGAGTCCGAGCTGTTCGGCCACGAGCGCGGCGCCTTCACCGGCGCGGATCAGCGGCGGCCCGGCGTGTTCGAGATGGCCCACGGCGGCACGCTCTTCCTGGACGAACTGGGTGAGATTCCCATCGAGCTGCAGGCCAAGCTCCTGCGCGTGCTGGAAGAGGGCAGGCTGCGCCGGCTGGGCGGCAAGGTGGAGATCGAGGTGGACGTGCGCGTGCTGTGCGCCACCAACCGCGACCTCAAGCAGGAAATAAAGAACGGGCGCTTCCGCGAGGACCTCTACTTCCGCCTCAACGTCTTCCAGATCCACCTGCCGCCCCTGCGCGAGCGCCGCGACGACGTCCCCATCCTGGTGCAGCACTTCGTGGAAAAGTTCCGCGGCGACTCCGGCAAGCGCGTCAGCGGCGTGCACCCGGAGGCCATGGAGGTCCTGAAGAACTATGAATGGCCCGGCAACATCCGCGAGCTGCGCAACGCGGTGGAGCGCGCCGTCATCCTGTGCGACGGGGACCTCATCACCCGCGAGCACCTGCCGCCCGACATGGCCGGCAAGAGCCCGGAGCGCCACACCTTCCGGCTGCCCTTCGGGCTGAGCCTGGACGCGGTGGAGCGCGAGTACATCCTGGGCAGCCTCCAGCGGAACGGGAACAACAAGGCCCGCACCGCCGAGGTGCTGGGGGTGAGCGAGAAGACGCTCTACAACAAGCTCAACCGCTACGCGGCCGAGGCCCGCGCGCAGCAGGCGCCCGGCGGTGGCGGCCCCCTGGGCGGGCAGGGCAGCGACGGCGGGATGGGTGCCATGGGCACCAACTCGTTCGTCATCCGCTGACCTCATGGGTAGGAAATCCCCTTCGGATTCCGGGCCCTTGGCCTGGCTCGGCGAGGACGCCCGCCCAGGCGGCGACCCCGCCGCGAAACCCCCGTCAATTCTTGACTTTTGACCTCCGGGCGGGGGATTCTTGGGGGGTCTCCCACCCACAGGGAGTGCCCGGCCGTACATGTTCCACGCCTCGGGCAACTCCAGCGGCGCCAACGATTCGGGCGCCCCGGAGTGTGCATCGGGTGCCGCGGGGGGGCACAAGGAAGGCCACAACGCAATGAGCGACGCGCGAGTACTTCACTTCTTCGGCGGCAAAGGCGGGGTAGGCAAGACTACGCTCGCGGCGGCATATGCGTTGAGGCTGTTGGAGGAGGCGCCCAAGGAACGGGTGCTGCTCGTGTCGTTGGACCCGGTCCGCTCCCTGTCGGACCTGGTGAAGAAGAAGCTCCCGGCCAAGGCGACGAAGCTGCTCCCTGGCAAGGGAGAGGGCGGCGTGTACGGCCTGGAAGTGGAGCCGGCGGCGCTGATGAAGCCCTTCCTGGCGTCCTATCTGCCGGCGCTGGCGAAGGCCGCCGCGAAGGGCACGCACGTGTCGGAGGACGACATGGGCAAGCTGTATCAGCAGGCCGTGCCGGGGCTGGAGGAGCTGGTGGCGCTCTTCCACGTGGTGGAGCTGCTGGAGGGCGAGGCGTTCGACCGCATCGTGGTGGACGCCGCGCCGACCAGCCACACCCTGCGGCTGTTCGACCTGCCGACGAGCCTGCGCAAGTTCCTGGGCCTGGTGAAGGCCGGTGGGGACAAGACGGAGGCGCCGGCGAAGAAGGGCAAGAAGGCGGCGGCCGCCGCCGAGGCGCCCGGCGTCCTGGAGCAGGTGGGGCAGAAGGCGGAGAAGCTGCTGGCGCTGCTGAAGGACCCGGCGCGCACGGCCTTCCACCTGGTGGCGCTGGCGGAGCCGGTGCCCGAGGCGCAGACGCGCATGCTCTTCACCCAGCTTCGCGAGCGCGGGCTGCCGGTGACGGAGATCGTCGTCAACCAGATCGAGGACAAGGACGGCTGTCCCGCGTGCCAGGGGCGCCGCGGCCTGCAGGCCCCCCACGTCCGCAAGTTCCAGGCGCTGGACAAGCTGGTGCCGGTGCACCTGCTGGGTCGGCGTGAGGTGGCGCCGCGCGGGCTGGAGGGCCTGGCGCTGCTCGCCAAGGCATGGGCCGGCGGCAAGGAGACCAAGGCGCTGGAGTTCTCCGCGGCCGAGGGGCCTCCGGCGCTGGTGCGCGCGCCGTCCATGCCGCCCATCGCCGCGCCGCCGCTGCCGCCCACGCGGCTCATCTTCTTCGTGGGGCAGGGCGGGGTGGGCAAGAGCTCCTGCGCCGCGGCCGCCGCGGTGACGCTGACGGAGAAGGAGGGGCCGGTGCTCCTCATCTCCACGGATCCGGCGCACTCGCTGTCGGACGTGCTGCAGAGCCGCCTGACGGACACGGAGACGCAGGTGAAGGGCACCAAGGGCCTGTACGCGCGCGAGCTGGACATCGCCGGCTGGTTCAATGCCCTGCGCAAGCGGGTGAAGGAGAAGGCGGAGAAGGCCTTCGAGGGCGCGCCCCGTTCTGGCAGCGAGGTGCCCGCGGATCTGCTCTACCTGCGCAACCTGCTGGAGTGCGCGCCGCCGGGCATCGACGAACTGGCCGCGCTGTCCTGCCTGACGGACGCGCTGGTGCAGGAGCGGTTCAAGCGCATCGTGGTGGACTCGTCGCCGGTGGTGACGTCGGTGCGCGTGGTGGAGCTGGCGGAGACGGCCAAGACGTGGCTGGGCGCGCTGCACGGGGTGCTCACCAAGCACCGCGCCAAGGGCCTGGGCGAGCTGGCGGATGACATCGCCGGGATGATCAAGCACGTGAAGCGCTTCGAGGACGCGCTGGCCTCCCCGAGCGAGGCGCGCTTCGTGGTCGTCACGCGCGGCGAGGAGCTGGCCGCGGCCCGCACCGAGCGGCTGGTGGAGTACCTCAAGGAGAAGAAGCTCCCCGTGGAGCGGGTGCTCGTCAACCGCGTGGGCCCCAAGTCCACCTGCGAGAAGTGCGAGAACCGGCGCAAGCTGGAGCTCAACGCGGCGAAGGCCATTGAGAAGAAGCTGGGCCTGCCCGTCACCATGGCGCCGGCCCTGGGCCGTCACCCCGCGGGGCTGCGCGAGCTGAAGGCCTTCCGCACCGCGTGGTACGCGCTGTCGCCGCCGGCCGCGAAGATCAAGGCGGCCTGAGGTCCAGGTTCGTCGTGGAGCGGGTCCCTGGGGGCCCGCCGGGCTTCATTCCGCCCGGCGGGAGCGTCCCGGCCGTTCCGCGGCAGTAGAGGGGGCCGCCGCCACATCCGCCTCACGCCCTGATTCCACCCCGAAGAATCATCCCTTCCCACCTGCCCCCATGCGCACCATGACGACGCGCATCATGGGTGCCAAGGGGGTTGCGCGGGCCGTATCTGAAAGCGAGCGTGTGCCGCCGCGGGACTGATGGCTGGAAGGCACGGAGGCCCCGCGGGGCTCAGGCCTCGCATTCCGAAGGTGCGTCAGTGAACGTCTCCAGGCCGGGGAAGGTGAGGGCGCCCGTCTCCGTCAGCGTGCCTTCCAGCGGCGCCCGCCCCTTCAACCGAAGCGCTACCTGCCTGCCGCGGACCGTGTAGCGGCCTCGCACTTCTTTCTGGCGGGGCGTTCCCTCCGGGTCGACCTCCTTCGTCCACAGGGTGGCCTTGCCGGACGGGCCGAAGCGCAGCCCCTGGGTGGTGCCGTAGACGCCCACGCCCGGGCCGAACCAGGAGACCTCGCGCAGCAGCACGGGGACATCCGCCTCCCGCGCCGGGCTGCGGCCCAGCAGCTTCTGCCAGCCCAGGGTGTCCCGGATGGGGGTGAAGTCCGCGTCCTCCTTCGCGCGGGTGAGGCGCCGGGCATCCAGCTTCACCGCCTGGGTGAGGTGCTCGACGATGACGTCCCGGTGGGCGCTGTACTCGCAGACCTTCCCCTGCTTGCGGAGCACCCCCAGGGTGGCGGCCAGGTTGTAGTGCGCCAGCGCATAGTCCGGGGACTCCCGGGCGGACGCCTGGAAGCGCTCCAGGGCCTCTGGGTAGCGCCCCGCCTGGTACAGCCGGAAGCCCTGGGTGTTCAGTCCCCGGGCATGGGGGGTGGACGCGGCGCCCGCGAGGGCCAGGAGCAACAGGGGCAGGGCGGCCGGGTGCATGGGCCTCCAGAGTGGGGTGCGTAACCGCTTGCGCGTTGAAAGCCGCCTTACCCTGGTGCTAGTCCCGCGCCATGGCAACCGGTACCAGCTATGTGCTCGAGTTCGAGCGCCCCCTGATTGAGCTGGAAAAGAAGATCGACGAGCTCAAGGTCCTCTCCACCAGCGGCACGGTGGATTTCTCCTCGGAGATCTCCAAGCTCGAGAAGAAGGCGAAGAAGCTCCAGACGGAGATCTTCAGCGACCTGTCTCGGTGGCAGGTGGTGCAGATGTCCCGGCACCCGAACCGCCCCTACTTCCTGGACTACGTCCACTACCTCTTCACCGACTTCGTCGAGCTGTGTGGTGACCGGGCCTTCGGCGAGGACCCGTCCATCGTCGGCGGCTTCGCGCGCTTCGACGGCAAGCCGGTGATGGTGATGGGCCACCAGAAGGGCCGCAACACCAAGGAGAACATGGCGCGCAACTTCGGCATGCCGCGCCCGGAGGGCTACCGCAAGGCCCGCCGCCTCATGGAGCTGGCCGAGCGCTTCGAGAAGCCCATCCTCACCTTCGTCGACACGCCGGGCGCGTACCCGGGCATCGGCGCCGAGGAGCGGGGGCAGGCCGAGGCCATCGCCGTCAACCTGGAGGTCATGAGCCGGCTGCGCGTGCCCATCATCTCCACGGTGGTGGGCGAGGGTGGCTCGGGCGGGGCGCTGGCCATTGGCGTGGGCAACCGCGTGCTGATGCTCCAGAACAGCGTCTACTCCGTCATCTCCCCGGAGGGCTGCGCCTCCATCCTGTTCCGCGACGCCGCCAAGGCGGACAAGGCCGCGGACGCGATGCGGCTCACCGCGAAGGACCTGCTGGAGATGAAGATCATCGACGAGGCCATCGTCGAGCCCGCCGGTGGTGCCCACCGCGACCCCGCGAAGATGGCGGAGGCGCTGGGCAAGACGCTGCGCAAGCACCTGGGACAGCTCGCCGAGCTGTCACCCGATGAACTGGTTCAGGACCGGTACGCGAAGTTTCGCGCGCTCGGTGTGTTCTCCGGACGCTGAAACCTCCTATCAGGGCCTCACACCATGCGACCGCTCGTCCCCACCCACGTTGAGACGCTCAAGCCGTACGTGCCCGGCAAGCCCATTGAGGAGACCGAGCGGGAGTTCGGCCTCAAGGGCGTCATCAAGCTGGCCTCGAACGAGAACCCGCTGGGGCCCTCTCCGCGCGCCGTGGAGGCCATGCGGAACATCGCTGGCGCGGCGCACCTGTACCCCGACGCCACGTCCTTCCACCTGGTGCGCAAGCTGGCCGCGCACGTGGACGTGAAGCCGGAGCAGGTGGTGCTGGGCAGCGGCTCCAACGAACTCATCGAGCTGCTCATCCGCACCTTCACCACGCCGGAGGACGAACTCCTCCTGTGCCAGGGCTCCTTCTCCGCGTACCGCATCTCCGCGCAGGCCCACGGCCGGCCCTTCGTGGAGGTGCCCATGCGGGAGGGCTACCAGTACGACCTGGAGGCCATGGCGAAGGCCCTCACCCCGCGCACGCGGATGGTGTTCCTGGCCAACCCGGACAACCCCACGGGCACCGCGTTCAGCCGCGACGCCCTGACGCGCTTCCTGGCCGCCGTGCCGCCGGAGGTGCTGGTGGTGCACGACGAGGCCTACTTCGAGTTCGTCGAGTGGCCCGAGTACACCAGCGCCGTGCCGCTGCTCGGCGGGCACCCGAACCTGGTGGCGCTGCGCACCTTCAGCAAGATTCACGGGCTGGCGGGCGTGCGCCTGGGCTACGGCATCATGAATGCCCAGCTCGCGGCGTACCTGCACCGCACGCGCATGCCCTTCAACCTGACGGTGCTGGCCCAGGCCGCGGGGCTGGCGGCCCTGGAGGACACCGAACACGTGCGCCGCACGCGGGAGGTGAACCGCGCGGGGCTGGACTACTTCGGCGTGGAGCTGCCGAAGCTGGGCGGCACGCTCACGCACAGCCACGCCAACTTCGTGTTCGTGGACTTCGGCCGTCCGTCGGTGGCGCTGTACGAGCAGCTCTTGCGCAAGGGCATCATCGTCCGGCCCTTCGCGGGGCAGGGCTTCCCGAACCACGTGCGCATCTCGGTGGGCACGCCCGCGGAGAACGCCCGCTGCGTCCAGGTGTTGAAGGAGATTTTGACATGAGCGCCCGGCCTTTCATCGTCGCCATTGACGGCCCCGCGGGCGCCGGCAAGTCCTCGGTGTCCAAGCTGCTGGCGCGCCGGCTGGGCTTCTCGCTGGTGGACACGGGCGCCATCTACCGGTGTGTGGCGTTGATGGCCCGGCGAGAGGGCATCGCCTTCGATGACGACGCGCGCCTGGGCGAGCTGCTGGGCCGCGTGCACATCCACTTCCAGGTGGTGGGCGAGGAGAACCACGTCTTCCTGGGCGGCCAGGACGTGTCCGGAGAGATTCGCACGCCGGACATCTCCATGGCGGCGTCCCAGGTGTCCGGGCGGCCGGTGGTGCGCGCGGGCCTGCTGCAGCTCCAGCGGCGGCTGGCGCTGGAGTCGGAGAAGGGCGCCATCCTGGAGGGCCGTGACATTGGCACGGTGGTGTTTCCGGACGCGGACGCGAAGTTCTTCCTGGCGGCCAGCCCCGAGGTGCGCGCCCGGCGCCGCTACGAGGAGCTGTTCCAGAAGGGCGTGGAGAGCAGCCTGGACGCGGTGCTCGCGGACCAGACGAAGCGGGACCGCGACGACTCCGCGCGCGCCGTGGCGCCGCTGAAGGCCGCCGAGGACGCGGTTCACGTGGACTCCAGCAGCGCCCCCCTGTCGGAGGTGGTGCACGGGCTGGAGTCTGAAATCCTGCGCCGGATGGCCCCGCGCGTCGGGCCGGAGCCTAGAAGCTGACGCCTTCCTTCGTCGGCGCGGGCACCTGCAGCGGCAGCTTCAGCGCTCCGGTGCCGTCGCCGTAGAAGGCGTGGTAGAGGAACAGGTCCGCCACCACCTGCTTCACGTAGCCGCGCGTCTCCTTGAAGGGGATGGTCTCCACGAAGAGGTCCAGCGGCAGCGAGCCCCGCTCCTGGATCCACTTCGCCGCCGAGCCCGGGCCCGCGTTGTACGCGGCCGCCGCGAGCACCGGGTGCGCGAAGCGCTCCATCAGCCGGGACAGGTACCAGGCGCCGTAGCGGATGTTCCGCTCGGGGGAGAAGAGGTCCGCGGGCGCGGGGGCGGGCTCGGTCAGCTCCTCCGCGATGGCGTTCGCCGTCTTGGGGATGATCTGCATCAGCCCGCGCGCGTCGGCCAGGCTCATCACCTCCGGCCGGAACGCACTCTCCCGCCGCATGATGGCCCACACCAGATAGGGGTCCACCTGGTGCCGCGTCGCCGCGCTCTCCACCGCGGTGGCGAAGGCACGAGGATAGAACGGCGCCAGGGCCTCCGGAGCGCGCGCGCCGAAGGCCCGGCCCCACAGGTGGCGCGCCGCCACCGTGTAGGCGTGGCCGTACTCGCTCAGTCCCAGCAGCGCGTGCGCGAAGGGCAGGGCCTGGTCCGCCGAGCGCAGCCGCGCCGCGTGGGCTTCCACCTCGTCCGCCGCGTCGCGGAACAAGCCCGCGCGCGTCAGCTCCACCGCCAGCTCCAGTTCGGGCGGGCGGGGCAGCTTCAGCACCTGCGGCGGCTGTGGGAAGTGCGCGGGCGCCTTCAGGCTCAGCGCCTTGAGCCGCTCGTTGGCCATCAACGCGTAGAAGGACGCGGGCGCGGAGGTGATGACGGCCTCGTAGGCGGGGCCCAGCGCGTCCGCCTTCGCGCCTTCCAGCTCGCGGCTGCGCGCCATCCAGTAGCGCGCCTGCGGCCCCATGTTGCTCCTGGGATAGGCGGCCAGGAACGCCTCCAGCGCGGCGCGGGCCTTCGCGTACTCCTCCTGCCGCAGGTGGGCCAGCGCGCGGAACCACATGCCCTCGTCGCGCCGGCGTGAGCGCGGATAACGCGTCTCGAAAGCCGTGAAGGCCTGCACCGCGTCCGCGAAGCGTCCGGCCTGCAAATCCAGCCAGCCCGCGAAGAAGGCGCCTTCATCACCCGCGGGCTGCGAGGGGTACTTCGTGTCCAGGCCCGCCATCAGCGTTCGGGCCTTGGCGTTGTCGTCCGACCGGAGCGCGCGCCGCGCCACCAGCAGGTCCGCCTGCGCGGCGACGGTGGCGGGGCCCTTGCGCGCCAGCGCGAGCGCCTTCTCCGCATCCTCCGTCCGCCCCAGCGCGAACCAGGCCTTCGCGCGCAGCAGCGCCACGCGGGCCGCCTGGGCCTTGTCGAGCTTCACCTTGTCCAGCGTCGCCAGCTCGTCGAGCCCGCGCTGCGCCGCGCCCGCGCCCAGGAAGCGGTCGGCGCGGGTGGTGCGCTCGGTGTAGCCCAGCTTCACTGGAGGTGTGCTGCCCTCCGTCAGCCACGCCATGGCCTCGTCGCCGTAGGGGTGGGTGGGGAAGCGCAGCGCCACCGTCAGCATGTCGGCGCGCTGCCCGGCGCGGTTGCCGGAGCCGCCTCGCGCCAGGGCCCGCTGATAGAGCAGCTCCACGGTGGGCGACGCCTTGGCCGCGTCCTCCAGCACCCGGGCCGCGTCCTTCGGCTTGCCTGCCTTGAGCAGCGATTCGCCCAGCCGCGCGCGGGCGCGGGCCGCGAGCTCCGCGGGCGCCCTGGCTTCCAGCACGCGCGCGAAGTCCTCCGCCGCCCCCGCGGCGTCCCCGGCGTAGAAGCGGGCCTGGCCCAGGTAGAAGGCGTGGTACGGCGCCAGCAGTGGTGGGGCGGGCCAGGCGGCCAGCAGCTCCCTTGCCTCGGCGGCCTGGCCATCAGAGAGGGCGAGCGTCCCCGCGAGCAGCGCCAGCCGCCCCGCGTCGTCGCACTTCTTCGCGGCGCAGGTCGTCAGCTCCGCGCGCGCCAGGGCCGCCGCATCCGGCTTGTGGAGGCGGACGGCCTCCAGCGCGGTGGGGGATTGTCCCAGCGACATCCCCGCAACCACCCCCACGACCCACCCACTCAAACTCATGTGGTCTTCCTTTCACGACGCGGCTTTGCGGCCTGCCAACGAGACGCACACACCGATCATTCCCCTTGCCCTGGAGGGAGGGTGGTTTGACAGCGGGCGCGACAAGTCCTAGATCCGCGCGGTGTCGGGCCAGTCCTGACTGTTCAGCACCCGATGTCATTCGCTGAAAGCGTCCAGGCGATTACGTGCACTTGGGTAGGAACAGCCGACCCATTGCGTCACCCGGAGTGAATCACTACCTTGCGCCGCCGCTCAGCGCCACTCCGGTCCGTCGTCGCATGGCGGGTCCAGTCGTTGTCGTCAGGTAGCACTGCTCGTTCACAGCGCTCGGGGGGGAAACAGTTCAGAGGGAGGGCTTCATGAAGCCGTGTCCAGCCGATCTGCCACAAACCATCAACCCCGAAGCCGGGCCGAAGCGTGCCGGCGTCGAGACCCACCGCAACCTCAACTGTCATCAGTATGACAACTGCCTGGATGAAGCCGTCCGGCGGGGTTGGCAGTCGTTCACCTGCATGAAGTGCCCCATGTATCAGCAGGTGGCGCCGCCGCAGATGGGGCTCGAGGCCTACGCCACGCAGCGCCGGCCTGTCTGAGCGGGGTTCCTGGCGTTGACGCCCCTGGCCACACCCACCGGGGGCACCCCGCACGGCGTCTCCGTGCGGGACCTCAGGGGACGGCCGCGTAGATGACAGCCACCCAGTATTGATTCGTGCCGAAGCGGCGGGAGTCTCCCCGCACCACGCCCACGCCCACGCGGTTGTTCGTGGCGTCGGCCAGGCTGCGGGACTCCGGAATCGCCGTGGGGTCCGACACCACGAAGAAGTCCACGGACGCCGTTCCCGCGTCGGGCAGCAGCTCGAAGACGCGGTCGTGCACCGGGGCTTCACCGGGCTGGGCAGAGGGCTGGTCCAGCTCCAGCGCGCGCGTGGCGTGGGCGCGGGCCAGTGTCTCGAGCGCGGCGTTGCGCGTCAGGGGCGGCAGCTTGCGGGTGGCGCGCAGCCGGCTCAGCGCGTCGTAGGCATCCTGCCGCGGGTCCGCCAGCTCCGGCGAAGCGGGTGGGGCGACGGTGAAGACCTCGGTGAGGACGGCCTCCTTGCGCCCGTTCACCGTGTGGAACGCCACGCCCACGCCCATGAAGCGGAAGCCCGGGTCCAGTACGTTGCGCCGGTGGCCAGGGCTGTGCTCGATACCGAAGTGGGCCGCCAGCGGCCCCGCGGCCAGACCCAGGTTCTCACCCGCGCGCACATAGCGTGCGCCCGCCGGCAGGCGCGTCGTCAGCGTGGACCCGTCCGGGGCGATGTGGGCGAAGAAGCCCTCCTTCGACATGCGCGCGCTGTAGTCCAGGGCCACCTGCTCCAGCACGGCGTCGGGGGACAGCTCGGGCAACGCGTGGGCGCGGCGGAGGGCGTTGATGCGCGCGTAGACGGCCCGGCGGGCGTCCTCCAGCGTGGTGGGCTCGGCGGTGTCCTCGATGGCGGCGTGCTTGCGGGGTTCGCCCAGGTCCACCAGGAAGAGCGCCGCCACCTCCGGCCCGCCGTCCGCGCGTCCCACCACCTCCACCGTGTACGTGCCCGGCGTGGCGAAGGCGAGCCGGCTGCAGAAGCCGCCCCGCGCGCCCCGGCTCTGGACGGGCATGAGCTTCACTCCGCCGTTCGGCTGGGTGACGTACACCTCTGCCCGCCGCAGCGGTGGGACCAGGGCGCCGCAGAGCGTCATGGCCGAGCGCTTGTCCTGGGCGATGAGGCGCGGGAAGTCCTGGAGCTCCGCCTTGCGGTCCACCAGCAGCAGGACGAGCGCCGCGCGCTTGCCGAGGACGGACACGCCCACGCCGAAGTGCGAGGCGCGCTCGCTGTTGAAGTCGTCGCGGTCGAGGAAGGTCTCGATGGCGTGCCGTGGCACCCACGCCCGGATGACCAGCGCCCGAGGGGAGGGATCCGCCGCGCCCGCGTCGCTGACGGCGGAGGTGAGGGTGAAGAGGCCCGGCGCGCCGGTGGTGTATTCGGTGAGGGCCTCGTGCGCCAGGCGCCGCGCGGCGGTGGTCAGCTTCGGGTCCTCCACCGGGACGCGCCGCCCCACGCGCTCGAATTCGCGGCTGACGTGCTGGGCGGCGCTGCGTTCCATGCCGGACGACGACGGCGGAGGCGCGGCGGCCAGGAAGGCGCCGAGCGCCAACAGGGCCAGCATCATCGACGCGCCACCTGGAACGTGAAGGAGAGGGCCGTCACTGTGCCGGGGCCGAGCCGCGCGTTGAGCTGCTCGCACAGCGAGGCCGCTTCGGACTCCAGCGACTGGGCCCACTGGGCGCCCGTCACCGCCACCACCAGGGTGGTGCCATGCAGGGCCTGGGGGGTGGTGTGGCGCGCGAGGTGCGGACCGACCACCGCCGCCCACACCGGCGCCAGCGCGTGGCCCTTGCCGGACTCTCCCGCCAGGCGTGCCAGGACGCGGGGAAGGAGACTTTCCAGGGACTTGGGTTCACCACGGGCCATCAGGGGGGCGATCATCGATCCGTTACCCCCGAAAGCCAACTGTCGCTTGCGGAGGAGGGGCGCACGGCGGGCGGACGGGCTATGATGGGGCTCGAAGGGCGGCGGCCGGCGCCGCGTACCGTCGCGCAGCGCGCGTCCTGCCTGTAAGGTCGCGGACGGTCCCCCCGGAGCCGCATCCGTATGAGTCCCACACCCCGTCCCCTCGTGCTGGCTTGCCTGGCCTGTGTCCTGCTGTGCCTGAGCGGCTGCGGCGACATGGACATGGGGACTGACCTCCCCATCGGTCCGTTCCCACAGGGGACCTACTGCTCCGTCGATCAGGACTGCCCGGACCCCGCGCTCTTCTTCTGTGATTCGGCCACCTCGCGCTGCGAGCCCGCCTGCCTGACGCGCGAGGACTGCGGCCAGGCGCGGCGGGGCGCTCATGCGCTGGCCGCGTGTGACGAGGCCGGCGGCGCCGGTTGCCAATGCGACATGAACCGGTGCGTGCCCGTCGTCTGTGCCGCCGACACGGACTGTGACGCGGGCGCGGTGTGCCGTGACGGAGCGTGTGGCGCGCCGCCGTCCGAAGCCCGGGCGGTGGCGTGCGAGGTGACGCCGGACGTCGTCGTGGGCACCCCGGGCATGACGGTGGACTTCCGGGTGTGGGTGCGCGAAGCGACGGGCGCGCCGCTGGTGCTGCGTGATGGTGTGGCGTGGGAGGCGCTGTCTGCCTCCGTCGTCGGGGGCGGAGACGGCCACCAGGCCTCCGTCGTGCTGGGCGAGCCCGCCTCGGAGCACCTGGCGCTGGCGGCCCGGGTGGGAAGCGCCTCCTGCCATGCGCGCGTCACCGTGCTGCCCGCCGAGGTGACCCCGGGCGGGGTGCGCGTGCTGGTGGTGGATGCGCTCACCGGGCGCCCGGTGCCGCTGGCCGTCGTCGCGGTGTCCGATGACGACGGCGACCTGGAGGCTGCCATGGTGACGAACGCCGACGGCGCCGCCTGGGTGCCCGCGGAGGGGGAGGTGGCGCTCTCAGCCTTCCACCCCGACTACGGCTACCTGACGCTGGCGCGCCACGACGCGAGCCAGTTCCGCGACGTGCGGATGGCCCTGCGCCGCAACCCCCTGGACCGCTTCGGCGGCGTGAAGGGCCCCTTCCCCACGCTGACGGAGCCCTCCTCGACGGCGGTTTCGCTGCGCGTGGGGCTGATGGGGTTGTCCGTGCCGGGGCTCCCCTCCGAAATGGCGCCCGAGTCCTTCCTGGGCCCGGAGCGCGAGGTGGCGCCCCCCTTGGGCACGGGCCCGGACCGCCTGTCGCTGCCGTCGGGGAGCGCGCTGTGGCTGGCGGGCAGCACGATGCCGGAGGTCGCGGCCCCGGGCGTGGCGGGTGTGTGTGATGGCTCGCTGCCGGGCGTGCTGGACGCGGAGCTGGCCATTCGCACGGGCGCCTGTGGGACGCGGACGGCCTGGGCGCTGACGGGCGCGCTCCCCCTGAACGAGCTCCCCCTCAACCTGCTGGCGCCGGGGATGGATCCGCTGCTGCAATTGGGGCAGTTGGTGCCCGGCTCCACGCGCTTCTTGTCGGCGCTGTCGCGTGACGCCCGCTTCACCCTGGCGCCCACGCCCGGCATCCTCACCGGCGAGCCGGATACCGGTGCGGCGGAGTACGCGCAGGCGCTGCCTTTCGAGCGGGGAACGCCGGGCGTGCGGCTGTCGTTCCCCTTCGCCGTGCGTGTGCCGCCGCTGCCTCAGTACCGGGGCGCGCACCTGGACCGCGCCTACGTGTTGGCCACCGTGGCGGTCCCCGGCCGGGGCATGGTGCCGTTGGGGCTGGGCGCCGCGGCCAACGTGGCGCCGGCCGACCCGAACACGGACGCCGATGCGCGGCTGGGCCGGCCCGGGCTGGTGCCTGTTCGCATGGCGCCCACGCACCGGGGCCTGGAGGGACTGCCGTACCGGTTGGTGGTGTCGGCCACGTCGGGGGCCCACGCCCAGGACGGCACGGTGGCCACCAGCGCGCTCGTGGCGAGGCTGCCCCGGCCGGAGTTCGACCCGGACGGCCTGCGGCCCGTGGACGCGGGGCTGGGCTTCCTCTCCCTTCCGGAGTCCGCTCGCTACAACTTCGACCGGGACGCCCACGGCGAGCTCGACGGCCGCGAGTTCCGGGCCCAGGTGGACGGACGGGCCAGCGTGGTGCGCGCCGAGTTCACCAACCGCGCCGGCCGCCGCTGGACGGTGTTGATGGACCCGGACGACACGGACGACGGCGTCGTCGTTCCCCGGCCGCCGCTGGGGTTCGAGGACCGCACCTTCGACGGCTTGCCGCAGCACGGGCGGGCGAAGCTCCAGGTGGAGGCGCTGCGCGTGCGGGGCCTGGACCGGCGCATGGGGCAGGGCCCGTCCCGCCTGGTGGCCGCGGAGGGCCTGGGCGTGGAGCGGCTCGCGGACCTGACGGAGGCCGTCGCCACGCTGAGCCTGGGCCGGCCGGAGGTGACGTGGCGCCATCCGGAGGCGGATGGGCAGCGGCTGGCCCGAGGCAGCGCGGTGCGGGTGAGCGTCTCCGGCTTCCGCCTGGGCACGGGTTCAGGGGGCGAAGGCCAGGTGCGCGTCAGCCTGCGGGGCGGCACGGATTGCGACGGCCAGGTGCTGTTCGCCGCCGCCCCCGTGGCGCCAGGACGCGGCGAGGCGGAGCTGCAGCTCCCGGCGACATGCTCGGGGCTGGGCGTGTCGCTGGTGGCCACCCTGGTGGACCCGGAGGGTGACCCCCTGCGCCCGCTCGTCGCCGCGACCCGGCACGTCGACATTCCCTGACACCCGAGTGCGGGAACACCCACCTGGATTCCCATGCACTGACTCGCTTTCTTGATTTGCCGGGTGGTAGCGTTGTTGTCCCGGGAGGCAAGGTGCAGAAGGAGACGGTCGTCACGGTCATCTCGAAGATCTCCGACCGGCCGGTCAACCTCGACGCGGCGCTGGTGGTGATCTACGGCTTGGACCTGGGGCGCAAGTTCGACCTCACGTCCGAGGAGACGCTCATCGGGCGCTCGTCCAAGGCGGACATCCAGATCGACCAGGAGTCGGTCAGCCGCAACCACGCGAGCATCACCAATTCGCGTGAGGGCGTGCGCATCCGCGACCTGGGCTCCACCAACGGCACGTTCGTCAACGACGAGCTGGCGGAGGGCGTGCGCGAGCTGCGCAACGGCGACCTGGTGAAGATTGGCCGCACCATCTTCAAGTACATCGCCGGCGGCAACATCGAGGCCGCGTACCACGACGAAATCTACCGGCTGACCACGATGGACGGCCTCACGCAGATCTACAACCGGCGCTACTTCGACGAGCAGCTGGACCGGGAGATTTCGCGGAGCCGCCGCTACGAGCGGATGCTGTCGCTGGTGCTGCTGGACATCGACCACTTCAAGGCGGTGAATGACAAGTACGGGCACCTGGCGGGTGACTCGGTGCTCAAGCAGCTGGCGTCCACGGTGCGCACGAAGATCCGCCGTGAGGACGTGTTCGCGCGCTACGGCGGCGAGGAGTTCGCCATCCTGCTGCCGGAGGTGTCGCTGGCCGGCACGCGCCAGCTCGCGGAGAAGGTGCGCCGGCTGGTGGAGAAGCAGTACTTCGAGTTCGACCGGCAGGCGATCCCCGTCACGGTGTCCGTGGGCCTCGCGGTGCTGGAGCCACACCACCGCGAGTCGGGTGAGCTGGTGCGCGACGCCGACGAGAAGCTCTTCGAGGCGAAGACGTCCGGCCGCAACCGCGTGGTGGGCTGAGTCTCCAGCCCACCACAAGCCTGTCCAGGCGCCCTGCGCTTCAGCCCGCGAAGACGGAGCGGCGCTCGCGCAGCAGCGACTGGAGCATGCTCTGGATGGCCTCGCGGGTGCGCTCGGTGAGGCGCTGGACTTCGCCCAGGTCGTCCGCCGCCTCGGGCGCGAGGTCCTCGACGCCAATGGGTTCGCCGAAGCGGATGCTCCACTTGGCCGGCAGGGGCAGGGGGCCCAGCGGCGTAAGGGGCACGTAGGGCAGGCCCAGGAAGGACGCGGGGATGCGGCCCAGCAGGGGCGACGTCTCCTCCGCGCCGACAATGGCCACGGGGACGATGGGCGCGCCCGTGCGCAGCGCCAGCTTCACGAAGCCGCCGCGGCCGAAGCGCTTCAGGCGGTAGCGCTCACCGAAGGGCTTGCTGAGGGCCTGGTAGCCTTCGGGGAAGACGACCAGCGGGCGGTGCTCGTCCAACAGCCGCAGCGCGTTCTCCGGGCAGGCCCGCACGGCGCCCAGGCGGTTGAAGAGGGTGCCCACCATCGGTGCGTGGAAGACCTGGTCCTCCACCAGCCAGCGAGGCTCGCGCAGGTCCGGGCGCTCACGCGTGAGGGCCATGGACATGACGAGCCCGTCGTAGGGCAGGGCGCCCGAATGGTTGGCCACCAGGATGGCCGCGCCCGGCGGCACGTGGTCCACGCCCTGGACGGACACGCGCCAGTACTGCGAATAGAGGAACTCGAGCACGGGCTCCAGCCGCTCGACGAGCGATGGGTCCTTGCCGTACGCGTCCAGGTTCTCGCCACCGCCGGCGCCCAGGCCCGCGCGGACCATGTCCTTCAGCCCGCCCATCGCGAGCATCGCCCGGGCCAGGCTCTCGCTCGCCAGCGCCTGCCCGGCGATGTCACGCGCCAGGGACAGGGCCGCCACGGCGCGCTCCGCCAGGGGACGGACGCCCTCGGGCTCACCGCGTCCGAACTCCGGAGAGAAGGACTCCCGGTTGGACTCACCCGGGCTCGCGGCGGGCGGCGGTACCAGCGACAGCGGGCCCCTGCGGCCGGGCGGGAACTCGTCGCGCGTGGCATCCGGCAGCTCCACCTCCGGCTCCACCGCGGAGGTGTCCGCCTCTTCCGTCACCACGACGCGGACGGACGTCTCCTGCTCCCACCGGGTGACGGCCGGAGCCTCCGGTGGGGCGTGGTGGGCACGCCCCGCGTCCATGGCGGCCCGCGCGGCGCTGTCCGCCACCTGCGCGGCCACGGCCGCGGCGAGCGCCTGCTCCTGTTCCAGCGGCTGGGCAGGTGAGCCCTGCTCCAGTGCTTTCTCCACCGCGGCTTCGGCCAGCTCGGTCGCGAGCTCCGTGGCCATGAGCCGCTCGAGCTCGGCGTCGGGGCCGGGCTGTGCGCCCAGCGCCGCGTCCACCGCGGCGGTGGCGGTGGCTTCGGCCACGTCGGCGGCCAGGGCTTCCGCCAGGGCATGGTCCACGTCGCGCTGCTTCGACGTGGGGGGTCCGGCATCGTTCACCGGGCCGGGGGCTGGTGCGTCCAGCGTGGATGCCGCGGGCTCGCGCAAGGGGAGGGCGGCGTCGCCTGGGCCGTGGACAGAGTCCCGGGTGGCATGCGGCGGCTGAGCGTGGGCAGTGGCCTTCGCGCCCTGCGCCGGGGCCCGCGTCGCCGATGCCTGCGCCGGAGGCCGGGCAGCCGCGGCGCCCTTCTTGCCTCCGGCCGCCTTGCCGCCCTTGGCCTTCGCGGGCGTCTTCTTGCCCTCGTGCTTGCGCGACTTCGCGGAGGCCGCCTTGCCACCGGCCTTCGCGGCCGCCGTCCCGCCATTCCCCTGCTGCTTCTTCGTCACCGTCTCCGCGGCGGCGGCCTTCTCCTCGCCACCCGGCGTGGACGCCTCGGTGGGGCGCGACGCGGCGCCGCGCTTGAAGGGATCGTTCCCAAGGACGCCCTTGGCCATGACTAGCTCCTCTTCAGCGCCGCAGCGGCGTCTCTGACATGGTGGAGGGGGATGAACCCGAGTACGGATTCGGCGCGCTCGCCGTCCGCGACCCATGAGTAATGGATGTAGTCGAGCAGGGCCACGGGCAACGTGCCCGCGCCCACGGCGTCCAACGTATGCAGGCCGGCCCGAAACAGCGGCCCTGGCAGGGGAAGCGGCCGCGCGCCCGCCTGCTGAATGAGTCCGGAGATCGACATCACCCCGTGGCCCACGATGTTGAACTCGCCGGAAGCGTCCGCGCGCAGGGCCAGGTGCAAGGCCCGCGCGGCGTCGTCTTCGTGCAGCCCCTGCCAGAGCGGATCAAAGCCCATCAGCGTGGGCACCACCGGGTTCTTCAAGAAGCGCGTGGCCGGGTTGTCCACGGAGGGGCCGAGCACCGGCGCGAAGCGGAGCACCAGCACGCGCATGTCCGGATGCCGCTCCCGGAAGGCGCGCACCTGGCCTTCCACCTCCACCTTGTCGGTGACGAAGCGGCTGTGCGGGCAACCCTGGAGCGCCGAGTCCTCGCGCAGCAGGGCGGGGTTGTTGCCGCGCGCCCCGTAGACGGCCGTCATGGAGGGCACCACCAGCCGGGGCAGCCGCGCGCGGCCCGCCGCCGTCAGCACGTTCATGGTGCCGATGACCTCCAACTCGTGCGCCAGGGAGCCGTTGCGGATGGGGCCGAAGAGGAACGCCAGGTGGTAGAGCGCGTCCACGGGGCGCTCGGTGAGCGCGTCGGTGAGCTCGCTCTCGGCGTCGTACCGGGTGAGGTCCACGCGGTGGAACTCCACCTTATCGCCCTCCGGCCGGGTGACGTCGAGCACGAGGATGCTCTCCACGTCGGGATCCTGGTCCAGCCGCGACAGCAGGAGCCGCCCATAGTCGCCGCTCGCGCCGGTCACCGCGATGCGCAGCCGCCCCTTGCCTGGTCGTGACACGTCCATACGCGGCGCCGTGTGTTAGCCCAGCCGCCTGAGATTGTCAGCCGCGACGCCTGTTGTGTTGCTGGACAACGTCGCCTGGGTGGCGGAGGGTGTCCGGCCGTCATGTCCCGGATTGCCCGTCTCAGCGACGTCCTCATCAACAAGATCGCCGCCGGCGAGGTGGTGGAGCGCCCCGCCTCCGTCGTGAAGGAGCTGGTGGAGAACGCCATTGACGCCGGGGCCAGCACGGTCCGCGTCGAGCTGGACGGCGGGGGCGTGGACCGCATCATCGTGTCGGATGACGGGCACGGCATGGGGCGCACGGACGCCGTGGCCTGCCTGGAGCGCCACGCCACCAGCAAGCTGCGCGAGCTGGACGACCTGTTCCACATTGACTCCATGGGGTTCCGGGGCGAGGCCATCCCCGCCATCGCATCCGTCTCCCGGTTCACACTTCACACCGCGGACCCGAGCTCCGAGGTGGGCACGCGGGTGTCGGTGGAGGGAGGTGGGCCACCGCTGGTGGAGGACGCGCCGCCGAGGACGGGCACGGTCATCACGATAGAGGACCTGTTCTTCAACGTGCCCGCGCGCCGCAAGTTCCTGCGCCGGGGCGACACGGAGCTGAAGCACGCGGAGGAGGCCGTGGTGCGGCTGGCCCTGGCGTACCCGGAGGTGGGCTTCTTCGCCTCGCATGAGGGCGGCACGCTCTTCTCCAGCGCGGCCTGCCCGGATGACCCGCGCGAGCGGATCGCCGCGGCGCTGGGCTCCACGGCCCATCCGCACCTGTTCCCCGTGGAGGAGCGCCGGCTGGGCGTGGCCGTCACGGGGTATGCCGCCTCGCCCGAGTTCACCTTCAACAACGCGCGCGGCCTCTACACCTTCGTCAACCGGCGCTACATCCGGGACCGCGGCCTCATTGGCACCATCCAGCGCGCGTACCAGGACTTCCTCGCCGCCGGGCGCCAGCCCGTGGTGGTGCTGCACATCGACGTGGACCCGCGCGCGGTGGACGTCAACGTGCACCCCCAGAAGCAGGAGGTCCGCTTCGCCGACGCCCGGGGTGTCCAGGAGGCGGTGACGGCCGCGCTCACCCGCATGCTGCGCGCCGCGCCGTGGCTGGGCTCGGGCGTGGAGGGCACCGGGCCCCAGGCCGGCCAGCCCATGGACGCCGCGCACTACGCGCACGCGGTGGAGCGCTTCCTCACCCGCGCCCAGGAAGCCGCGTGGGGCGGCCCGCTGCCCACCGCCATGGACGCGCCGGGGCCCGGTCCGGGGGCGCCGCCCCTGGGGCAGGGGGGCCGGCCGGGCGCGCTGCCCTTCGCCGCCGCGGTGGGGCAGGCCCCCGCCTTCGGACAGGCGCAGCCCCAACTCAACGAGGCCCCCCCGCCGGGCTACTTCGGCGCGCTGCGGCCCCTGGGCATGCTGGGCGGCCGCTTCCATCTCTGCGAGGGGCCGGGGGGCACGCTGGTGGTGATGGACCCGCACGCGGCGCTGGAGCGCGCGCGCCTGACGGGCTACCTGCGCGCGTTGGAGTCCGGCAAGCCGCCTCCGGCGCCCACGCTCTTCGGCACCACGCTGGAGCTGCCCGTCGCGGCGGCCAAGGCCCTGGTGGAGGGCAGGGACGCCCTGTCCCGCCTGGGCTTCGACGTGGAGCCGTTCGGCGGCACCACGGTGGCGTTGAAGACGGTGCCGCCGGGACTGGAAGGCGCGGACGCGCGCGCGCTGCTGGAGGCCCTGGCGCGGGCGCTTCCGCCGAAGAGCGCGACGCTGGACACGGTGTCGCTGGCGGAGGCGGTGCGGGTGATGGCGTGCCACGCCGCGAAGCAGGCCGGCGCGGCGCCGCTCTCCGACGCGCAGCTCCGCGCGCTGCTTGGGGAGCTGGACCGGGCCGACTTCCATCCCCCGTGCAGTCACGGCACGGTGGTGGTGCTGGAGATTCCCCTCCTGGAGCTGGAGCGGCGCGCCCGCTGAGCGCCCTGAAAATTGACGGGGGGGGACCCCCTGTTAGCGTGCGCCACACGCCTGTAGCACCCAGGCCAACCTCCGCAGCGCACAGGAGCGGGCACATGCACGGGGTGATCACCCTGCGGGACGTGGTGGCGAATCTCGGCGTGGTGCTGCGCGAGTTCGGCGCCGGATGCGTGGTGCGCTGCTTCGTCGCCTCGCTGCGCCGCCGACGGACCACCTTCCTGGAAATCGCGCTGCGCCCCAAGCGCCCCTGACGCCAAAGCCGCCATTGATGCTCCGCCGCCTCCTTCCGCTCGCACTGCTGCTCTCCACCCCCGCCGCCGCGCAGTATGACGGTTACGGCGATGAGGACGTGTCCACCTCGCTGGATGGGGTGGGCCGCATCACCATCCAGGGCGGCTGGCGCGTCACCCCCAACAAGACGCTCTACGACGGCTGGTATGCGCGCTCCGCCAACCAGGGGCTGCCGCGTGCCCGGGAAGTGGCGGGCGGGCCCACGGTGGTGGGGTCCTTCGCCTACGCCATCTCCGACCTGCTGGAGGTGGGCATCGACCTGTTCGGCACGCAGAGCCGCCTGTACCTCAACGAGCCGGGCGTCGACGGGGGGCCGCCGCAGGCCCGGCAGGTGGACGTGCTGGGCTACGGAGCGCTCATCGGCCTGCGCTTCCAGACGGTGCTTCCGCGGCTGGGCCCGCATGGGCTCGTGCCCTTCGCGGGCCTGCTGACGGGGCCCACGCTCACCTCGTCGGAGCGCAAGGGGGAGGCGCTCCAGGAAATCACCACCCAGACGTGGATGGGCAACGTCGGCGCCACGTTGCGCCTGACGCCGCGCTGGGGCATCACCGCGGACTACCGGCTCGCGTTCCTCCGAGGCCCGGTGGGGCCGTCCACGGCGCGCGTCGGCTCGTTCAGCCTGGGCGGGAGCTGGCTGTCGCTGGGCGTGACGTACAGCTTTCCAGCGGAGCCATCACGGCCGCTGCCCGGGAGCCTGTAGCTCCGGAGGGGAGGCGGGCGAGCGGGCGCTGTCGCCCTTCTTCTGGGAAATGCATGGGCTAAGCAGCGCTGTTCCGCTGCGGAAATTATCGCCGCATGACCGGGAGAACTCCTTACGATGCGCGAATCGGCCGAGATCATTTCCGGGCCTAGGAAGATGTCCATGCCAGACCAGCCGAAAACGGATGTGGAAAAGGAGCTCACGGACCTGCGCCGTGAGATCGTCGAGGCACGCAACCTCGTCATCAAGAGCGACAACCTGCTCAAGAACCTCCATGCGGAGGTGAAGGCGGTTGGCAAGCGCCACGAAGATTTCCAGAAGCGCCAGTGGCTGTCGTCCGCGGTGGCCTACGTGCTGTTCGCGGTCATCTCCGTGGGCGCCGCGCTGATGATCACCAGCGCGCGCAGCTCCAGCGCCACCAATGAGAAGGAGCGCCTGGAGAAGACGGTCGCCGACCTCTCCGGCCAACTGGAGAAGCAGCGCGCGGACACCGCGGCGCACCAGGCGGTCCAGCAGGAGGCGAACAAGGTCTACAAGATGATGACCAGCCTGCCCGGCGACGAGCGCCTCAAGGGCATTGACGCGCTGGTGAAGCTGGACACGTCGCGGCTGAGCACCCTGGAGCGCCAGGCCCTGAATGACCGCGCGGGCGTGCTGCGCCGGGAGACGGGCGACGCCGCGTTCGAGCAGGGGAAGATCGCCTTCCGCAAGAACGAGATGGACGGCGTCATCTCCAACATGGAGCGGTTCCTGGCCATGAACCCGCCGCAGGACCAGGCGCTGGACGCGTCCTTCTTCCTGGGCACGGCCTACAACAACACCCGCAACCACGAGAAGGCCGTGCCGCTGCTCGCCCGCTTCGTGGACGGTGACCGCAAGTCGAAGACGCGCGACTACGCCATGCTGCTGCTGGCGCACTCCTACCAGGAGGTCGGCCAGTACGATAAGGCGCTGGAAGTCGCCCGTGACGCGGCGGGCGCCTACCTGAACAGCCAGTACCAGTCGCAGTTCCGGGGCCGCATCGCCACGGTGAAGCGCCTGATGAACCCGGCGTCCGCGGCTCCGGCCCAGGCGACCAGCCAGCCCGGCCAGTAGCCCCAGGGGGCCCGGCGCCCCAGCCACCGGACGGTGGACACACGGAAGCGTTGCCACGCGGGGGCCACGGTCATAAGACGTGGGCCCCGTGTCCGCTCCCGACCCCCGGAAAGATCCCCGCTACCGCCGCTTTCGTGGTGCCGCGTATGGGATTTACATCCTCCTCACCACGCTGTTCTCGCTGTGGCTCATCTGGAGCGTCGGCCGCTCCGTGTCGGCCATGACGCCGGAGAAGCTGCCTGCCGCCCCCGTGGCGCTCACGTTCCGCGAGTGCCTGGACGGCGCGCGCGCCTTGTGGTCGGAGCTGGAGAGCGGGCGCGAGAAGCTGGTGAACGTGTCGCCCGCCAAGAGCGTTGACCAGGAGTGGATGCGCTTCCGCACCGCGTGGCTGCAGAAGCTCCGCGTGCGGGAGTCCGAATGCGCGCTCGACTCGCGTGATCGCGCCCCCCTGCGCGAGGTGTTCCGCCGCCTGGTGCGCGTGCAGGACCTCTACGCCATCCACGCGGTGCAGTACGCGGGGGAGGTGGGCGGCGCGGTGGATTCGCTGCACGAGGCCATGAGCGCCGCGGGCCGCAACCCCGGCGCCGGCCGGCTGCCCTGAGTCAGCGCACCGGCAGCAGGGCGGTGTAGCGGCCCAGGTGGTCCGACACCGTCTGCGACAGCAGCACCGGGGATGGGCGCCCTCCCAGGTCCGCCACCCGGTAGAAGCGCACGGAGGCGTAGGGCGAGGGCGCGCCGGCCTCCGTCACCAGGCCCCGCACCGTGCGGCCGCGCTGGAGCGGGAAGGTGGCCAGCACCTGCTCGGAGGCGTCGTCGCCGGGGAGCACGGTGATGACGCGGCTGACGCGAGGCAGGTTCTCCGTGGGGATGAAGTCCACGCGGTAGATGCCCGGATCCAACCCCAGGCGGAAGGCGCCCGTGTCGTCCGTGGTGCCCAGGGACTCGCCGCCCGCCGGGGGCCGTGGCCAGCCCGGCACCGGTCCCACCGGATCCGCCAGCACCCGCACGCCCAGCGCCGGGGAGGTGTTGTCCGTCTGGAGAATCGTCCCCCGGATGATGCGCCGGTCCGGGCACACGACGTCCGGCAGCACCGCGCCGGTGCGAGGCACCTCCACCAACTGCACCGTCAGGCCCGCGGTGGAGCCTGACGGCGGCACCACCACCAGCGACAGGGTACCGCCCGGCCCCGAGGGGAGCGTCTCCACCGTGAAGCGACCCTCCCCGTCGGCGACGACCAGGGGCCCCTGGTACGTGCCGCCGCCTCCCACGGGCCCCCGCAGGGACACCGAGGCCCGCGCCACCGGCCGGCCGTCCCGTCCCAGGATGCGGCCGGACACCTGGACCGGCTCGCCATAGTCACCCAGCTCCAGCGGCGCGGTGAGCGGCTCGCGGGGATCCACGGTGAACGTCTTCTGCGGCACCCACGCGTCGCCCGCCGCCGTCACGCGCACCAGGAGGCTGGTGCGCTGCGAGGCCTCCAGCGGCAGGGCCAGGGAGAAGTCGCCCGAGCCGCGCGCCACCGGCACGCGCTGGGACAGGGGCGTCAGGTCCGCGTCCAGCGCCTGGACCTGCAGCGCGGCGTCCACGGGCTGCGCGCCCTGGCGCACCACCCGGCCTTCCAGCCGGGCCACCTGGTTGGGGGAGGGCAGCACCAACTGCAGGGGCACGGCGCCGCCGGGCGACACGGCGGCGGCGCCGCGCACCGGTGGCAGCCCCACGTCCTCCGGCTCCAACGTCACCGTGTACGTCCCGGTCCCCACGGGCAGCTCCCAGGCGCCGTTGAGGGGGACCAGGTCGGCCGTGAAGAGGCGCGCCACGCCCGGCAGTAGCGCGCTCTCCCCGCGGGCGGTGAGGTGCAGCGGCTCGTTGTAGGGATGCGGGGCGCTGCCCCCGGGCGTGGTGGCGCGCACGGTGCTGCCCTGGACGGTGGCGGGCCCGAACAGCGCCAGGTTCAGCTCCGGCCGGATGGCGTCCACCGGGAAGTCCTGCGCGTGCAGGCCGTCATGGGGGTTGGGCGTCACCTCCACCACGATGTCCCGGCCCGGGTCGCCGCACCCGTCGGGGAAGCACACCTCGTTGGAGGCACAGTCGCTGTCCGCGCGGCACACCAGCTGGCTGGGGTCCGGCGCATCCTCCAGCAGCACGCAGCCGGTGCCGGACAGGCCGGACACCAGGACGGTCCACGCGAGCCGCCGCGGCGGCCACAGGCGCCTCACCGGCAGTCTCCCTGGACGGTGTTGACCACCCACGAATAGGTGACGACGAAGCCCGGGTTGTTGAGCGTGGTGCCGTCCGGCAACTGCACCGGCCGGGGCCGCACGACGCGGTCCACCAGCTCCGCGTCGCTCACCAGCGCCTCCACCAGGTGGGGGCCCGGCGTGCCCAGCGGGTTGTTGGCGGACGCGAGGCTGATGAGCAGCGTGCCCCGGTCCGAGCGCCGGGGCTCGCGGGTGCTGGCCAGCTCATATTGGCGGTAGGGGCCGCGCGGGTCCTGCGGGTTGTAGTCCACGTACCAGTGCACGACGATGCGGTCGTCCACGTCCGGGTCCTCGACGGCCACCTCGAAGGTGAGGTCGCAGCCGTCCGCGCCGAAGTCCGGGATGAAGCGCTGCTGGGGCGCGACGAGGCTGTCGATGATGCGCGGCGGCCGGTTCATGAACTCCGGCACGGCGTCCAGCAGCGTGTCGTCCTGGGGGATGAGGCAGCCGGACGCGGCGCAGCCCGTGGCCAGCAGCAGCCACAGCTTGCGTCTCCAGGCGTGTCGCCGCGTCGTGGCTTCCATCATCATGGACGGGCCGCTCCCCTAGAGCAGCTCGTCTCCCTCCTCGGGCGGCAGCGGCCGGCCCGACTTCTCCGCTTCCAGCTTCTCCAGATGCCGGAAGATGGTGCGCGGGTCCACTCCCAGGTCCTTGGCCGTCTTGGTGCGGTTCCCATTGTTCCGGGCCAGCACCTCGTTGATGTAACGCTTCTGGAACTCTTCCTTTGCCTGGAGCAGCGGCATGATGGGCTCCAGGTTCTCCGGCTTCAGGTCCAGGTCATCCGGCCCCAGCAGCGGCTTGTCCGCGAGCACCACCGCCTTCTTGAGCCGGTTCTCCAGCTCGCGGATGTTGCCCGGCCAGCCGTACTTGCGCATGGACACGGTGGCGGAGGGGGTGAAGCCGCGGGCCTTGGAGCTGAACTCGCGGGCGTACTTCTGGAGGAAGAAGCGGCCCAGCACCACCACGTCCTCGCCGCGCTCGCGCAACGGCGGCAGCTTCAGCGTGACGACGTTGAGGCGGTAGTAGAGGTCCTCGCGGAAGGTGTTCTTCTTCACCTCGTCCTCGAGCACCTTGTTGGTGGCCGCCACCACGCGGATGTCCACCGGCTCGCCGCGGTTGTCGCCGACCTTGTAGACAATCCTCTCCTGGAGCGCGCGCAGCAGCTTCACCTGGAGCTGCAGGGGCATCTCCCCGATTTCGTCCAGGAAGAGCGTGCCGCCGATGGCCGCCTGGAACTTGCCGGCCTTGGTGGCCACCGCGCCGGTGAAGGCGCCCTTCACGTGGCCGAACAGCTCGCTCTCCAGCAGGTTCTCCGGAATCGCGCCGCAGTTGATGGTGATGAAGGGGCCCTTCGCGCGCGGCGAGCGGCGGTGGATCTCCCGGGCGATGAGCTCCTTGCCGGTGCCCGTCTCGCCGGTGATGAGCACGGAGATGTCCGTGGGGGCAATCTTGTCGATGCGCTTGTACACGTCCCGCATGCCCTGGCACGCGCCGACGATGTCGCCGTAGCGCTGGTCCTCCAGCTTGCGGCGCAGCTCGGTGTTGTCGAGCTTGAGGTCGCTCACCAGCATCGCGTTCTGGAGGATGAGCGACGCCTGCGCCGCGAAGATGGTGAGCATGTCCGCGCTCTTGGGCTCGAACCGGTTCACCAGCCTGTCGTTGCCCACGTAGAGGACGCCGAAGAGGTCGCCCTTCTGCATCAGCGGCACGCACATGACGGAGTGGACGCGCAGGTTCACCACCGAGTCGCTCTTGTTGAACTCCGGCGAGTCCAGCGCGTCCGCGACGATGAGCGCCTTCTGCTCCTTCACCACCTTGGCGATGATGGAGTCGGAGATCTTGTCCTTCTCCACCGCGTCCTCGATGTTCTCCCGGGACACGTTGCGCGCCACCTTCACGCGCGGCTCCCCGTTCTCCATCAAGATGAGGAAGCCCTTGTCGGCGCGCGTCACCTCGATGGCCTCGTCCATCAGGCCCTCCAGGAGGCGCTCCACGTCATAGAGCCCCAGCAGCCGCTCGCTGAACGCGGTGAGCCGGCGCAGCAGCAGCAGCTCGCGGCCGGGGACGCCAGGCAGCTCCGAGGTGTGCGAGTCCGGATTGGACGTGTGCACCAGCTCGCGCGGCGCGGGCATGGGCGGAGGTGGGGCGCGGGGGGCGTCGTCCCGGGCGAAGATCAGCTCGGTGTGGCCCACGCGGACCACGTCGCCGGTGGAGAGCGCATGGGCGTCGCGCTTCTTGCCGTTGACGTGGAAGGTGGCGCCCAGGCTGCCCACCTCGTAGCGCGTGCCGTCGAAGGTGACGTGCAGGGCGCTGGAGGGCACGGAGGTGTCCTCCAGCGGGATGTCGTTGTCCGGGCCCCGGCCAATGCTGGTGAGGCGCTTGTGCAGGGAGACGGCGCGGACCTTGCCATCGGGGGTGCGGACGGTGAGGCTGGCCATGGCTTCACGTACCTGGAGGGAGTCTCCGTCAAAAGGAGAGGGTGAGACCGGCGCCGAGTCCGCCGGGGGTCGGGTAGAGGCCCACGCGCGTGTACGTCTTCGGTGCCGTCGCGCGGGCGGAAGGGGGGCGGGAGGACGGCGCCGTGGGTTGTTCGGCGCGAGGCTCCACCGTGCTGCGGACCACCTGGTCCTCGTGGTGGAACAGCGCGTCCACCACGCCCACGGCGTAGATGGCGTAGAAGCCCGCGGCCGACGACAGCTTGAGCAGCTGCCACGTGTCGCGCTGCTGGGCCCGGCTGGTGGGGATGTAGCGCACCGTGACGGAGGCCCGGCCGTCCGGGTCCAGCACGTTGTCCAGGTCGATGGTGCGCTCCTCGAACAGCCCCTCGTAGGCGAAGAAGGAGATGATGCTCGTGACCGCCAGCACGCCTTCGGTGGCGGCGAAGACGATGCCCAGGCTGTTGCGGCCCTGCTGGAACTGGCCGGCGCCGAAGGGGACGAAGTTGACCAGGAAGCTGCGCTTCTCCACCGTGCGCACCGTCACCTGGGACGCCAGCTCCTCGGCGCGGCGGCGCTTCACCTCCGCCTCCAGGCGCTCGCGCTCGCGGCGCTCGGCCTCCGCCTTCTCGCGCTCCTGGCGCAGCCGCCGCTCCTGGCGCAGGAAGTCCAGCTCCGTGTCCATGTCCTCCTTGAGCGTGTCGAAGAAGGCCACCGCGGGCGGCGGGACGACGAAGGGGTCCAGGCTGAAGTCCGGATCCAACCGGAGCAGCGCGCGCAGGTGACGGCGGGCGTCGTCGGTGCGGCCCAGGTTGAAGGCCGCCAGGCCCGCGAGCTTGTGCAGCTCCGCCAGGTCGTCCTCGTCCAGGCCGCCCCGGTCGATGCGCGAGCCCGCGCGGTCCATCACCTCCGCGTACTTGCCGTACTCGAAGCTGGCGCGCAGCGCGGCGACCTCCGGATCCCCGGCGTCCTGGGCGAGCGTGGCGGCCGGAGCGAGCAGCATCAGCGCCGTGAGCAAGAGCGGGAGGCGGCGGCTCATTCTGGGCGGAGGCTCCCGCGCAGCGTGGTGGGTTCGCCCGGCCGCAGCTGCACCACCCGGCGCTCCGGCACGTAGCCGGGGTGGGAGACCTCCACCACCACGGTGTGCTGGAAGCCCGCCGGGCCGCGCGGAGAGCGGACCTCGAAGGGCGTCCTCACGCTGTCCTCGGCGGAGCGGAGCTGGTCGCCCACCCGCACCAGCGCGCCCGCGGGCTCGAAGTCCACCGACAGGCGGGACGTCTTGGGCTGGGCGCGCAGGTGGAAGACGTTGTCACCGTCCGGCTGCACGTCGATGGTGTCCACCACGTCCTCGCAGTAGTCGCAGGAGATGGTGACGGTGTGCCGGCCCGGCGTCACCTCCACGTCATGCTTCTGCAGCGGCTGGGCGCTGGCCGCGCCGTCATCCACGCGGATGCTGCCATAGGGGCGCACCAGGATGGACACCGGCAGCTTGCGCACCAGCGGCTTGCGCGGCGCCTCCTCGTCCTCGGGGCGCGTGCCCAGGCCGCGCACGGCGCCGCCCACGGCCGGCGCGCCGTCCGTCCGCGACGCCAGGCCTCCCGGTGCCGTCGTGTCCTTGACCGGGCGCGGCGCCGCTCCCCCCGGGCGGGGCGGCTGCGCCGTGCCTGGCGCCGGACGCCCGGCGCTCTCCTTCGGGGCCGGAGTCGTGTCGGGGGCGAGCGGCTCGGAAGGCGGAGCCGAAGGCGGCGTGGCCGCGACCTGTCCGGGCGTGGTGGCGTCGGGCGGTGGGGTGACTTCGGCGACGTTCGCGTGGCGGGCCTGCCAGCCGCCCAGGCCCAGCAGTCCGGCGGCGGCCACGCCCACGCCCAGCCGCAGGCCCCGGCGGCGCCACGTCTTGAGGCGCTGGGCGCGCTGGAGGCCCTTGAGGAGCGCTAGCGCCCGCGCGTTGGTGGCGTCCAGCGCCAGCACCTGGTTGAGGCTGGCCAGGGCGCGCGGGGTGCGCTTCTCCGCGAGCTTCCGCTCGCTGCGCTCCAGCAGGGTGGCGACGAGGCGCTGACGGGCCAGCTTCCGGTACGACGGCGGGTCCGCGAAGTACGACACCAGCTCCTCGCCCACGCGGGCGAAGCCCAGGCCGGCCAGGTAGTCCGCCAGGGCGTCCCGCAGCCGGGCCGCGTCGGGGTAGCGCCGCTCCGGCTCACGCTGGAGGCAGGTGGCGCAGATGTCCGCCAGCTCGTCGGACAGCGCGGGCACGCGCCGGCGCGCGTCCTCGTAGTCCCCGTCCAGGATGCGCTTGAGCGTGGCGGTGGTGTTGGACGCGCTGAAGGGCAGCCGTCCCGTCATCGCCGCGTAGAACATGATGCCCACGCTGAAGACATCCGCCGCGGGGCCCGCCTCCAGGCCTTCGATGATCTCCGGAGCCATGTGGGCCGGCGAGCCCACCAGCGTTCCGGTGACGGTCATCCGCTCCTCAATGTCCATCAGCCGCGCGATGCCGAAGTCCATGAGCTTGAGGACGCCGTCCTCGCGCACCATGACGTTCTCCGGCTTGAGGTCGCGGTGGATGACGCCGGACTCGTGCGCGTGCGCCAGCGCCGCGGCCAGCTCGTGGATGACCATGGCCGCCAGCTCCGGCGGGTCCATGGGCCCCTGGTCCATGAACGTCTTCAGCGTCTGTCCGCGGATGTACTCGGTGACGATGAACGCGTCCTGGGCATCCGCCGCGGAGAAGTCGAAGACCTCCAGGATGTTGGGGTGGTGCAGCTTGGCCACCGCGCGGGCCTCGCGGGCCAGCCGCCGGCGGGACTCGTCCTTGCCGGCCAGGTGCGGGTGCAGCACCTTCACCGCGACTTCACGGTCCAGGGCGGTGTCGAGCCCCTTGTACACGACGCTCATGCCCCCCGAGCCCAGCTGCTCGAGGATGCGGTAGCGACCGATATGGCGGCCGACGAGCGTCGTCATGGCGTGTTGGCGGTCCCCTCAGTCCCCGAAGCTGATGCCCATGCTCTTGGTGAAGCGCACCAGCTCACCCGCCGGATCCACCCGGCGCTCCTTGCGCGACTCGCTCAACGGGACCGCGATGATTTCGCCCGCGCGCAGGGCCACCATGTGGTCCCACTGGCCCGCGCTCACCAGGTCCAGCACCTTGCAGCCGTAGCGCGTGGCCAGCACCCGGTCCGCCGCGCTGGGGCTGCCTCCGCGCTGGAGGTGGCCCAGCACCGTCACCCGAATCTCCGCCTCGATGTGCCGCGCCAGCAGGTCCGCCAGCGCCTTGCCGGAGCCGCCGAGCCGCACCACGCCCCGGCCGGGGATGGCCTCCGCCGCGTCCAGCACGGCCAGCTCGCCGCCCTGGGGGAACGCGCCTTCGGAGATGGCGATGATGGAGAAGCTGCGACGGCGGGTGGAGCGGCGGCGGAGCTTCTCCACCACGGCCTCCACGCTGTACGGAATCTCCGGAATCAGGATGACGTCCGCGCCCCCGGCGATGCCGCTCTCCAGGGTGAGGAAGCCGGCGTGGCGGCCCATGATCTCCACCACCATCACCCGGTCATGGGCCTCCGCGGTGGAGTGCAGGCGGTCGAGCGCCTCGGTGACGATGAGCCGCGCGGTGTCGAAGCCGAACGTCTGATCCGTCCCGGACAAATCGTTGTCGATGGTCTTCGGACAGCCGACCACCTTGAGCCCCTTCTCCACGAGCCGGTGGGCGATGGACAGCGTCCCATCCCCCCCCACGGCGATGAGCCCGTCCAGGCCCAGCTCCTCGCAGCGGCGCAGGACCTGGTCGGACACGTCCCGCTCCACCCACTGCCCGTCCTCACGGGTCGCGTAGCTGAAGGGGTTGGCCTTGTTGGACGTGCCCAGGATGGTGCCGCCCTTGGGGAGGATGCCGCGGATGTCCTCCTCGGTGAGTGGGTGGGTGAGCCCTGGCTCCACCAGCCCCATGTAGCCGTTTTCGATGCCCACGAACGCGTGGCCGAATTCGTGCGCGCCCCGCTTCACGAGGCCGCGAATGAGCGCGTTGAGGCCGGGGCAGTCGCCACCGCCGGTCAGGACTCCGAGTCTCATGGGACGGGGCATACAGGTCGGACGCGGGTGTCAGAGGGAGGGTGCTTCACCATGACAGAAACGTCGGACCTGATTGTAGGGGGGCCCCCGGGGGGGTGCAACGCGCGAATCACCGGCCAGGGCGGATTCGCGAGTGGAAACGGGCCTTTTCCTCAATCCCGCTTCAAGCGGCGGCGCGAGGCCACCCGGTCCAGCAGGGCCTGGAGGCGAGGCTCGGGCTTGTCGGGGAGCGCCCTATCTGTCGGTGACTGTAGGGGCATGGCCTTCGCGAGGCCATAGATCTCGATCAGCCGCTCCTTGAGCAGCTCGCTGTCCGGGCGTTCCTGGAGCGCGCGCCGGTAGCAGGCCGCGGCGCCCGCATAGTCGCCCAGCGCGAAGAGGCGCTCGCCTTCCTGGGCGGGGGAGGAGGGGCCCACGGGGAGGGGGATGCTGGCCTCGGCCCGGGCGGCCTCGAGCACCGCCAACTCCGCGGGTTGGAGCAGCTCGCGCGCGTTGGCGAGCTTGAGGGCGAGCGCCGCGTCGTGCGGAAAGGCCCGCGCGAGCGACTCGTACAGGCCGAGCGCTTCGGTGAGCTCGCCGCGGCGCAGGGCGCGATCGGCACGTGACTCCATGTCGGCCCTGGCGGCGGGGTTCATCTCCCCGGCAGGTTACCCGCGCCGCGCGGGGATGTCACAACGAACACGCAGGGCGCCGCCGCGACAAGGCGCGGCTTCCGGGAGGCCACACGCCGTGTCGGGGTGGCCGACACCCAGGCGCGGCTTCCGGGACGCCGGTGGCGCCCGCGCTCCGCTGCCGAGCCACCATGTGAGGGATTGCGCCCGATGCGACCTGTTTCGACGTCGAGCCATGACGGTGAAACCTGTATCCTGAGAATACCTTCCATTCCGGAAAGGCCTCAAAAGGAGGCGTCATGCAGGTGAAGTCCATGGTCATGGCCGTGGTGTTGGCGACGGGGCTGCTGGCGGGCTGCGGTGGTGTCGAAGGCGGCCTGGAGGACTCCTCGCCCGCCGCCGTCGAGGCGGCCACCTCGCACCCCAATATCTGTATCGCCAAGTGTAACATTCGGTTCGATCACTGCGTCGACACGGGAGGGGACGTCTCGGTTTGCTTCCAGCGCTTCGATGAGTGCGTCACGAGCTGCCCCACCGCGGAGGCGGACGCCCCCGCGCCGCGGTAGTGCGCGAAGGCTGAGCGCCTGACGGTTCGACTCGAATCGCCAGGAATGAAGACGCCGGGCCGCGGCCTGCCCGGCGTCCGTGCTGTCGCGACTCTTTCCTGGAAGCCATTCATGTCAGACACGTCCTTTCCCTTCCTCCGCCTCCGTCACGCGGTGGCGATGCTCGCCGTGGGCCTCGTCGCCAGCGCTTCCCCCGCCTCCGCGCGAGGGCGCTACTACAACGATTCCGGCAGCATCGAGACGCATCATCCCAGTTGGATGAGCTGGGTCCCCGACTCGACGAGCCTCGCCGCCCTGTCCTTGCCGGGGACGCATGACACGATGGCGTATCAGTCCTACGGCGGCTCCCTGACGCAGACCCAGTCCCTGGACCTGCGCCGTCAGCTCGACGCGGGCATCCGCGCGCTGGACATCCGTTGCCGGCACATCGCGGACAGCTTCACCATCCACCACGGCGTCGTCTACCTGCACGTCAACTTCGACGACGTGCTGCGGACCGCCATCCAGTTCCTGAACGCGAACCCCAGCGAGACGCTGGTGATGCGCGTGAAGAAGGAGCACACCGAGGAGAACGTCACGCGCAGCTTCGCCGCGACGTTCGAGGCGTACCGGAACAACCCGGCCTACAGGCCCTACCTCTGGACCGGGAGCCACGTGCCCGCCCTGGGCGAGGTCCGCGGAAGGATTGTCATCCTGGATGGCTTTGGCGGTGGCGCCTACGGCATCCCCTGGGGAGGGCTGGACCTCCAGGACGACTGGACGGTGTCCACCCTCTTCGACATCGACGACAAGTGGAACAAGGTCCGCGCGCACCTGGGGCGCACCAACACGGGCTCGCCGTCCACGCTGTTCGTCAACTTCCTGAGTGGCGCCTCCGCGCTCGCGCATCCCTTCACGGTGGCGGGCGGAGACGGGATGAGCATCCGCGGCGTGAATGACTTCGCCATCGACCACCTGGTGGCGGGGCACGTCCAGCGCGCGGGCATCCTGATGATGGACTTCCCGGGCGCCGGCTTGATTGACGCCATCCTGGCCCTCAACTTCCGCCTCTTGTCGTCGTCGACGTGGCTGCCGGAGGACTTCAACGTCATCTTCAGGAACACCGCGCACACCATCGGCGGCAACGCGGAGGCGCGGTGGCACGGCATCCGGAGCTTCGTCCACAACGCCGCGCCCGGACGCAACTGGCACATCGCCGCGCTGAAGAAGTCCTGGGGCGGGTGGATCAACCACCAGGGGAACTTCTACCAGTCCGACGCCATGGATGATTACACCCACATCGCCTACCTGACGCACTCGGTGACGAGCGTGGTGGGCAGGGACTTCCTGTCCAACTACGTGAGAGGGCAGCTCGGAGGCCTGTCAGGGAACGCGGCGAACCGGGCGCTCACGCTGCATGGTCACCTGAGCGCCAGGTTCCCATTCCAGCGCTGGTCCGTGCTGGTGAAGCAGTCGCCGGGTGGACTCAGCAACTGGGCGTACTCGGACTACGGCAGGGGCGCGCACCTGTCGTCGGGTGACTACACGTACGCGGTCCAGGGGCACTCCGCCTCGGAAGGGGTCTACCTCCACGAGCACTCGGGCTTCGAGGGCAACCTCGTCTGGCTCGGCGGCAGCGTGGGCGATCTGCGCGGCGTGGGGTTCAATGACGTGCTGAGCTCCGTCACCGTGCTGGGGCCGTACCAGGCGACGCTGTGCGAGCACGCGAACCTGTCGGGCCGCTGCTTCACCACGTCCCAGACGGTGGGGGACGTCAACGCGATGCCGGGTGGCTCGTGGCACGACAAGGTGTCCTCCGTGTCGATGACCCGGACGGGCCTGCGGTAGTCGCGGGCAGGGCGCGGGCTGCTTCGCCTCGGTGCGGCGGGAGAACACGTCGGTGTTTTCGTTGGCCAGGTCTTCCAGCCAGGCCAGGTCGCCGCCAGCCGCGTGCGGAGTCACTGCTCGGAGGCGCTGTTCGCTTGGGAATGGCGAACAGGGAGGCGCCCTGGGAAACGAGGGGGCGATTTCGCCGTGGGATGCCGAGATGGCGCTTGCGGCGGTGCCGAGGCGAGGCCAGTGTCGTGCTTCTTCGAGGCACTCACTTCCAGGATGGACACATGACCTACAAGCCCGACGGCTACACCTCCGCGGCGCCTTATCTCGTGGTGGACGGCGCGAACCGGACCATCGACTTCCTCGTCGACGTCTTCGGTGCCGAGCGGCTGCGCATGATTCCCGGAGACGCCGGCAAGCTGGTCCATGGAGAGGTGCGCATCGGCGACACCGTCATCATGCTGAGCGACGCGGCCAACGGCTGGCCCGTGGTGCCGGCCCATGTCCACGTGTACGTCGCGGACGTGGACCGGCTCTACCAGCGCGCGATCGATGCCGGCGCCGTGGCCGTGAAGGCTCCCGTCAACAGCGGGGATGGTGACAAGCGCGGTGGGTTCCGCGACGCCGGTGGCACCACGTGGTGGGTGGCGACGCAAGAGGCGTCTTGACAGGCTCCGCCGTCCTCGCAGGGGGGCGAGGAGCCCCGCGGAAGGTGGTTTGCTGCCCGATAGTGGCGCGTGGGGTCGTGGCGCACGGCGGCGGAGGCATTATTCTCCCCGCGATGCGCATGAACCGTTCCCTGGCGTTCTGTCTCCTGCTGACAGGCTGTGCGACCACGCCGCGAGAGCCCGCCTCCGTTGCGGAGGCGTATGCCCGCGCCCTCGAGGAAGGGCGTGTCGAGGACGCGTACGCGCTGACGACGGGTGGGCCCGAGGAGGAGGTGGCGTTCCTGGAGCGCTATTCGGACGCGGGGGCTCGCGGCGCCAGGGCCGCGGACGTCCGGGCCGGCGCGTCGAACCTCGAGGCGCGAGCGCCCTCCCTGACAGTCGCGCAGTCTCCCCAGGGGTGGCGTGTCGTCGAGGCCCGGCCCGCGGATGTGCCTCGGGCCGCCCTTCGCCAATTCATCGACAGGGTGGAGGCTCGTGATTGGAAGTCCGCCTGGAGCCAGCTCGCCGGGCTCCTGCGCGCGCGTTACACACCGGAGCGTCTTCGCGAGGACTTCGAGCGAGAACCCCTTGCGAGGGAACGTCTCCAGCGTGCCCGGCTCGCGCTCAATACGCACGTCCGCGTCGGCGCGGGCGAGGCCGTGTTCCCGCTGGGTGACGAGCGCGCCGTCCGGCTGGTGCTGGAAGATGGCGAATACCGGATCGCCGCGATTGAGTGAGCCCGACGCGCCTGCTCAGCGCGTGAACTCCAGCGCCAGCTTCTCCTTCCGGGCAGGCGCGGGCGTGGGGGGGCGACTATGATGCCAGGGTGCATGCCACCGTCCTGGTCGTCGGACTGCTGACGCTGCCGGGCGCGCTCGGAACGGAGCTGCGCCGGGATGGCTATTCGTTTCGCCCACCGGAAGGCTTCCACATGGTGCGGTGGGAGCAGTATGCCGGCTCGCGCGTGGGCGCGGTGGCGCTGGACCCGGACGCGCCGCGCGCCCTGTCGGCGGCGCTCACCGACGGCGAGGGCCCGGACGCGGCCACGCTGCTCGTGTCCGTGGTGGGGCGCGGCTTCAGCGCGAGCCCCTCCGACCGGGAGGAGTTCGCGTCCGCGGTGATGCAGCACTTCCCGCGCGAGCTGGGACTCCCGCTGTCCGCCGAGCGCGTGGAGCGCCTGGGCGGGGTAACACCGCGCGTGGAGGTGCTGGGCACGCTGCGCGAGGCGGGGCAGGTCCGCACGGTGCTCGTCGCGGGCCTGGCCTCGGAGGGCGCGCACGCCGTGGTGATGGTCAGCGCTCCCGCGGTGCGGTGGCAGACGCTGGAGCCGCAGGTGCGTGCCTCGCTGGAGACCTTCCGCCACGAACCGCCGAGCGCGGGGGGCCCCGTCCCACGCCGGGTGCTGGGCGCGCTGGCGGGAACCCTGGCAGGAGCGCTGGTCGTCTCGTACACGGCGTGGCGCCGCCGGCGGCTGCGTCACGCGGCGGGCAGCCCCACGACGTAGCCGTCCGCGACCGGAGCGGCCCTGGGTGGGCTCTGGCGCGAGCGAGGGGACCGGCGTGGACGCTCAGTGCACGGAGAGGAACACCCGGGCCTGCGGGATGCCGCGTGAGACGGTATCGAAGTCGCGGAAGAAGCTGTTTCGCTCGAAGAAGGTGAAGCTGGCGCCCAGGCCCAGGTTGGCGAACAACGGCACGTCCAGCAGCAAGGTGCCCTCATGGACCAGGTGGTTGCCATCCGCGCCGTTGAGCGTGTGCAGCCACGTGCTGCCCGCGTGCAGCTTGAGGTACTCCCAGGGCCAGCGCCCGTAGGACAGCTCGACGTGGAGGCCCAGGCCCGGGCCGTAGTCGTAGTCGCGGCCCACCTCGTCGGCGTACTCGGAGGTGATGCCCGCGAGCACCACGCCTCGCAGGTGCAGCGCCAGGCGCAGCTCACGGCCACCGCGCGTCAGGTAGCGGTACAGGAGCCCCGCGCCTATCGACTGGCCGCCCAGCTCATAGGCCTGCGTGTCGTTGTAGTCGAAGTGCTGGAAGGCGCCGAGCAGCACGCGCTCGTTCCCGCCGTTCTCCAGCGGGAGCATCGCCAGCGCGCCCTTCACCTCGGCGCGGCTGATGAGCCGGCTCTCGCCGGTGGTGAGCTGCACGCCCAGGTTGAAGGCGTCGAAGGGTGCGTCCACCGGGAAGCGCAGGGCGTCGCCGTAGCGCAGGTCCAGCTCCGCGAAGAACTGGTTGAGCGTCGGGCCCGCGTCGATGTTCAGGTAGCCGGTGCGCGTCAGCGCGGCGAACACGGGCGGCTGCCAGTCCTCTGGCGTGGGGGCGCTGCGCCAGGCCTCCCCGCGCACCACGCGGTTGAAGCCCCGGACGGGATTGAGCAACCCCGCGCTGACCTCGCGGGCGACGCGCCGGGTCCCCGTGGCGCGCTGATCCAGCAGCATGGAGGACAGCCGGTAGATGACCTCGCCATGGGCCCACCCGCCCACCGTGGTGTTGATGAGGTCGTTGAAGGAGGGCAGGTGGTTCTCGGCGAACAGCTCCCACTGGAGGCTGCCCACCAGGGTGAAGCCCAGGGCGCCCCAGAAGCTGAAGCCGTGGTCCCGGGCGGCGTTGAAGTACAAGCTGCCGTGGTAGGGGTGCGCGAACTGGTTGGTCATGAAGTCGTCCTTGTCCCAGACGAACCCCGTCTCCAGGTTCGTTCGCCATGCGTCCAGGCCGACCCGGGCAAAGTCCTTGTTCAGGATGAATCGGTCGAAGCCCCACACCGTGAGGTTGATGGCCGTCACTTCACCCAGGGCCCACCAGAGCTGGCGAGGCCGGGGAGGTGGGGCGGCGTCCTCCGCGTCTGTGGCGCGTGGCGCGTCCGCGGGCAGTGCCGCCGCCTGGGCGAGCGAGGGCAGCAGGGCCAGCAGCAGCGCCACCTTCCGCCACCGCGCCGCGGGTCCGCGCCGGCCGCACCACTGGCTGTGACGCATGCCGGCTCCCCCACCCGAAGGGCGAAGATGGGGATCCCGTGCGCGGTGCGACCATGGACCGGCGGCGCGGGCCCGCGTCGGTGGGTGGACGGACCGGCCGGCCGCCTGCCCGGCGCGGGACATGCCGCTGGACGTCCGTCGGAGGGCGCGGTGGGGTAGGGTGCGCCGCATCCATGTTCGCCTTCATCCTCGCAGCGGTGCTCACGCAGTCGCCGGTGGCTCCGGCGGAGCCGAGCCCGCCTCCCGCACCTGGCACCCCCGAAGCCGCGCCCACCGTGCCCTTGAGCGCGTTGCCACCCGCCACGCACGAGCTGTTCCAGCGCATCGAGGGACAGGTCGCGCAGGTGCGCATCATCGAGCGGCGCTCCGGCACGCGCTCGTCCATCGGCTCGGCCTTCTTCGTGTCGGCCGCCGGGCACGCGGTGACGAACTACCACGTGGTTTCCGACGTGGTCATCCACCCGGAGGACTACACGGCGGAGCTGGTCTTGAAGGGCGGCGGGGAGCCCGTCCCGGTGCGCCTGGTGGACGTGGACGTGGTGCACGACCTGGCCATCATCCAGACGGCCACCCCGGTGCAGAGCTTCTTCGACCTGGACGACCGCGAGCCGCCGCAGGGCGCGCGGCTGTTCGCCATGGGCAATCCGCGTGATCTGGGCACCACCATCGTGGAGGGGACGTACAACGGCTTCATCCACGACGCGCTCTATGAGCGGCTGCACTTCAGCGGGGCCATCAACCCGGGCATGAGCGGCGGTCCGACGCTCACGGGCGAGGGCCGCGTGGTGGGCGTCAACGTGGCGACCATGGGCAACCAGGTGGGCTTCCTGGTGCCGGTGAAACGCGCGCGAGCGCTGCTGGCCCGCGCGCTGGAGGCCAAGGACTCCGGCGCGCAGGCGCTGCTGGACACCGTGCGCGCGCAGCTCCTGGACAACCAGCAGCGCGTCACCGAACGGCTGCTGGGCGCGCCCCTGCCGCGGCAGACGCTGGGCAGCTACCGCGTGCCGGGGCGCTGGGGCACGTTCCTCAAGTGCTGGGGGGACACGCCGCATGACCCCGAGGTGCCGTACACGGTGACCAACTACCAGTGCTCGTCGGAGGAGGACATCTTCGTGTCCTCGCGCCACCGGACGGGCGTGGTGGCCTTCCTGCATCAGCACGCCACCAGCCAGAAGCTGGGGGCGCTGCGCTTCTCCGCGCTCTACAGCGCGCTCTTCTCGCAGGACCCTGACGTGGTGGCGGCCACGCGGCAGGACGTCACCAACTACCGCTGCCAGTTGGAGTTCGTGGACGTGGCGGGCCTGCCCGTCCGGGCCGCGCTGTGCATGCGCGCCTACCGGAAGTTCCCCGGCCTCTATGACCTGGTGCTGCGCGCGGCCACGCTCAACGCCAGCACCAGCGGCGTGGACACGTCGCTGACGCTGGCGGGCTTCACCGCGGACAATGGCCGCAAGCTGGCGCGCCGCTACCTGGAGGGGCTGTCGTGGACGAAGTAATCTTCCTGGAGGTGCTGGAAGGGGACTCCGTCCAGGCCCGTCACCGCCTGGAGCGCTTCCCCGTCAACGTCGGCCGGGGTTACGGCAACGACGTCATCCTGGACGACCCGAAGGTCTCCGCCGAGCACCTGCGCATCGAGCGCCGCGAGGACGGCACGCTGGTGCTGCGCGACGTGGGCAGCCAGAACGGCACCTACCGCGTGGAGCCCTGGGCGCGGCTGGCCGAGCTGGAGCTGGCCACGGATACCCGCGTGTCGGTGGGGGACACGGTGCTGCGCTTCCGCGCGCGCGGTCACCCGGTGGAGGAGACGGTCGTGGCGGCGGCGCCCACCGCGCCCAGGCCGCGCGTGTTCGAGCAGCCCCGCTATTTCTCCCTGGCCCTGCAGGCCCTGCTGGGCGCCAGCCTGCTGGAGGGCTACCTGGCCAACTACGGGCGCACGGACTGGGGCGAGCTGACGGTGGCGCTGGTGGTGCCGCTGGGCATCACCTTCCTGTGGGCGGGGGGCTGGTCGGTGGCGAGCCGCATCGCCCGGCGCCAGTTCCACTACCGCACGCACGCCACCGTGGCCGCGCTGGTGTTGCTGGGCTCCGTCGTCATCCAGCCGCTGCTCACGCTGGTGGGCTTCAGCCTGGGCGTGGGTGGCAACCTGTCCTGGGCTCACCACGTCGCCTTCCTGGCGCTGATGGCCTGGGGGCTCTACTGGCACCTGCGCTACGTGACGCGCTGGGAGCCGGGGCGGCTCATGCGGGTCATCGCCGTCGTCACGCTGTCGTTTGGCGCGCTGTCGCGAGCGGATGAATGGCTGGGCAACGAGTCCTTCAGCACGGAGCTGGGCTTCCGCCGGGCGCTCCTGCCGCCGGCCCTCCGGCTGGTGGGCACCGAGCCCATGGATGACTTCTTCTCCGACGCCGTGGAGGTCCAGGAACAGGTGGACGCGCTGGCGCGCGACCCGTGAACCTCCGGGGGCCGGCAGGACGTCACGGGCGGGAAGGCGGATGTCAGACCGGGCAGGTAGGAATGCCGGGATGGACGTCCATCAGGAGTTGAGGCCCGTCATCGGTGCCCGGTGGTCGCAGGTCCGGGACTCGCGGGGGGAACGGCCCGGGGCCGGACACCGGGACGGAGAGGTGACGCACGTCTTCGTGGCGCCGGACCTGGCGTCCTTCCGGGTGGTGGCGCGGGGGCTGCTGGCGCGGGGCGAACCTCCGGAGCGGGTGCGCTTCGAGGAGACGCGGGGACGCCAGGGCACGTGGCTGGAGGCCGCGCGCTGGGAGGCCTGGGGGCGCGCCGCGTCCGGGGTGCCCCGGGACTTCGTGGGGTTGGCGCAGAAGGTGGTGTGCCACCGTGAGCCCGCGCGCTGGGGGCTGCTGTACCGCGTGCTGTGGCGGCTGACCCACGGAGAACCGTCGCTGCTGGAGTGCCACGACGACGCGGACGTGCGGCGGCTGCGGTGGCTGGAGCACGCGGTGCGGCGGGACTCGCAGGCCCTGATGGCGGCCGTGCGCTTCCGCCGGGTGTGGCGGGACGGGCGCGAACACCATGTCGCGTGGTACCGGCCCGAACACCTCATCGTCCGGGACGTGGCGCCGTTCCTCGTGCGCCGCTTCCCGGCCTTCTCCTGGAGCCTGTTCACGCCAGGGACGTGGGCGCATTGGGACGGGGAGCGGCTGACCTTCGAGGAAGGCGGGGCGCCGCCGGAGTGGGCACGCGCCCGGGTGGGGCTGGCGGCGTCCCCTTCGCGCCCCCGGGCGGACGCGGAGCGCACGCCCTTGCTGCTGGTGGGGGCTTCACCCCTGGACTGCGCGCAGCCGCCTTTCGCGGGGGCCGCGGGCGCGCTCCTGGAGGTCGTGTTGGGACGCGCGGGGCTCACGCGCGCCAGTCGTCAGGTGGTGCGGCCGTGCGGGGACGGATGCCGCTCGCGGCGTGGGGGGCTCGCTCCGACGGCGCGGGGGGAAGGGCACACCTGCCGGCATGGGCTGGAGGCCGTGGTGGCGGCGGTCCGCCCGCGGATGATCATCGCGCTGGGGCCCGTGGCGGCGCACGCCTTCCTGGGGGTGGCGTTTCGCATGCACCTGAGCCGGGGGCAGCTGTTGGACACGCGGTGGGCGGAGGGCTGGATGGCCACGTATGACCCCGAAGCGGTGCTCCGGCTCCCAGCGGGCCGGGCGCGGGCGGAGGCGCGCATCCACTTCGAAGCGGACCTCCGGTCGGCGGCGGCGTGGCTGCGGCGCGCTCAGAGTCCGCGCACGGCGTGAGGCTGGTAGGGGGCCTCCAGGGCCTTCACCTCGTCGGCTGTCAGCTTGAGGTCCACCGCGCGCACGGCATCCTCCAGGTGCTCCAGCTTCGTGGCGCCGATGATGGGCGCCGTCACCGCGGGGCGCGAGAGGAGCCAGGCCAGGGCCGTCTGCGCGGGGGGCACGTCGCGCTTCTCCGCGACGCTCCGGTTCGCCTCCGCCACGTCCCAGTCGCCGGCCTGGTCATAGAGCATGGGGGACAGCGTGTCCGACTTGGCCCGCGTCGTGGCGTCCCTGTCTTTCAGCGACTTGCGCGAGCCGGCGAGCAGGCCGCGCGCCAGCGGCGACCAGGGGATGACGCCAATGCCCTCTGCTTCGCACAGGGGCAGCATCTCCCGCTCCTCTTCGCGGTAGACGAGGTTGTAGTGGCCCTGCATGGACACGAAGCGTGTCCAGCCGCGCAGGTCCGCGACCCCCAGCGCCCGCGCGAACTGCCACGCATACGCGGAGGACGCGCCCAGGTAGCGCACCTTGCCCTGGCGCACGAGCTGGTCCAGGGCGGCCAGCGTCTCCTCCAGCGGCGTGTTCGGGTCCATCCGGTGAATCTGGTAGAGGTCGATGGCCTCCACGCCCAGCCGCTTCAGACTGGCCTCGCAGCCCTGGACGATGTGCTTGCGCGACAGGCCCCGCATGTTCTGCCCGTCCCCCATGGGGAAGTAGACCTTGGTGGCCAGCACCACCTCGTCCATGCGCGCGTAACGGCGCAGGGCCCGGCCGGTGATTTCCTCACTGGCGCCCAGTGAATACATGTCCGCGGTGTCGAAGAAGTTGATGCCCAGCTCCACCGCCCGCCGGAAGAACGGCTGCGAGGCCTCTTCGTCCAGCACCCAGGGGCGCCACCTGGGCGTGCCGTAGCTCATGCAGCCCAGGCCGAGTCGAGACACGCGCAGGCCCGTGCGGCCAAGGTTTGTATATTTCATTTCGTGGCGTCCTCGCTGCTCCAACACAGGATGCGGCCGTCATAGCGCGATAGAACGGAGTGCGCGCGCTAGGGCTTTCCCGGCTTCTCGGAATCCGGTACATAAAGTCCGAATCCGAGGGGGCGCTGAACGGATCGCCGTGGGGTGCCCCTCGTCTTTCAGGGGAGGGGTGTGCGCCTTGGTGTTCCGGCTGGCGTCTTCCAGTCAGGCAACGGGACTCCGACGACATGCACCTTCCGATTCGCTCCCAGTACGCCTCCGAGGCTGCTCGCCCGGGAGATGCCACCCTGGTGGACGTGTGCCGGGCCCGGGCGGCGACGCAGCCCGAGGACTGGATTTACACGTTTTTGGAGGATGAAGGCGAAAGCGTCCTCACGTACGCGGAGCTGGATGCGGGGGCACGGGCCGTGGCCGCGCTGCTCCAGCGGCACCTGGCGCCCGGCGATCGCGCGTTGCTGCTGTATCCACCGGGCCGTGAGTACGCGCTCGGCTTCCTGGGGTGCCTCTACGCGGGCGTGGTGGCCGTACCGGCCTATCCACCGGACCCGATGCGGCTCGGCCGCACCTTGCCGAGGCTCCAGGCCCTGGTGGCGGACTGTGGCGCGCGGGTGGCGCTGACGACGTCCGGCATCGCGGACATGGTGGAGCCGCTGACGGAAGGCGCGCCGGACTTGCGCGCGCTCCGCTGGCTGGCCACGGACACGGTGGCCCTGGCGGAGGCAACGGCCTGGCGCGCACCGGCCCTGAGCGGCGAGTCGGTGGCGTTCCTCCAGTACACGTCGGGTTCGACGGGGACGCCGCGAGGCGTGGTGCTGCGGCACCGCCACCTGCTGCACAACTCGTGGTTGATCGCCCGCGGCTTCGACGCGAGCCCGAACGCGGTGGGCGTCCTCTGGCTGCCGCCGTACCACGACATGGGGTTGATTGGCGGGCTCCTCCAGCCGCTGTACCGCGACTTACCCATGGTGCTGTTGCCACCGCTGTCGTTCCTCCAGCGGCCCATGGGCTGGCTGGAGGCCGTGTCGCGCTACGGGGGCTCGGTGTGCGGCGCGCCCAACTTCGCGTTCGACCTGTGCGTCCGGAAGAGCACGCCCGCGCAGCGGGCCGCGTTGGACTTGAGCCGCTGGGAGTCGGCCTTCTGCGGCGCGGAGCCGGTGCGCGCGGACACGCTGGAGCGCTTCGCGGAGGCGTTCGCGCCCGCGGGCTTCCGGCGTGAGGCGTTCTACCCCTGCTATGGCCTGGCGGAGGGGACGCTCATCGTGTCGGGCGGCGTGCGCGCGGCGGCCCCGGTGGTGCGGCGCTTCTCACGGGAGGGCTTGCTGCGGGGTGAAGCGCGAGCCCCCGAGGACGGGTCCGCGGAGGCCGTGCTGGTGGGCTGTGGCCAGGTGCTGGGCGACCAGGACGTGCGGGTGGTGGATCCGGTGACGCGCCGTCTGTGTCCGCCGGGACGCGTGGGCGAGCTGTGGGTGCGGGGCCCCAGCGTCGCGGACGGATACTGGCAGCGGCCGGCGGAGACGGAGCGCACGTTTCACGGGCGGCTCGCGGACTCGGGCGAAGGTCCGTACCTGCGCACGGGGGACCTGGGCGTCATCGAAGACGGGGAGGTCTTCGTCACGGGCCGCGCGAAGGACGTGCTCGTGCTTCGGGGGCGCAACCACTATCCGCAGGACCTGGAGCAGTCCGCGGAGCGCTGTCACCCCGGCGTGCGTCCCGGCTGTGGCGCCGCGTTCCTCGTGGAAGAGGCGGGTGAGGAGCGGTTGGTGCTCGTCCAGGAGGTGGCCGCGAAGGTGGCGGCCGACGGCGCGGTAGCCGAGGTCGTCACGCGCATCCGCGCGGCCTTGTCCGAGGAACATGGCCTGGCCGCGTCCGCGGTGGTGCTCATCTCCGCGGGCTCCCTCCCCAAGACCTCCAGCGGCAAGGTGCAACGGCGCGCCACGCGCGAGGCCTTCCTGGCGGGGACGCTGGACGTCGTCCTCGCCTGGCGGGAGGCGTTGCCCACCGGGCGTGACGAGCCCTCGCGAATGGGCGCCTCGCACGGTGAGGCCGTGCCTGCCTCCGTCGCGCCGGGGCGCTCAGCCGCCGAGGTGCTCCCCGCGCTGAGCCGCGAGGTGGCGGCGCTGCTGGGCGCGGACGCGCGCGCCGTGGATGTCGACGCGCCGCTCTCTGGGCATGGGCTCGATTCGCTCCGAGCGCTCGAGGTGGTGCATGCGGTGGAGGCCGGCTGGGGGGTCAGTCCGCCGGTGGCCTTCCTGCTCCAAGGCCCGAGCTTGCGTGAAGTGGCGGAGTGGGTATCGCGGGCCGCGGCCGACGCGTCCCCGGTCCTCACGGCCTCGCCCGCGTCCGCGGCGTCGTTCGTGCCGCTGGGGCAGCGCGCGCTCTGGTTCCTCCAGCGCATGGCGCCTGGGAGCACCGCCTACCACGTGGCTCGGGCGGTGCGGTTCCTCACGCCCGTCGACGCCGCCGCGCTGGACCGCGCCTTCGCGGCGCTGGTGGCCCGTCACCCCGCGTTGCGCTCCGCGTTCCCGGACGAGCAGGGGGCGCCGGCGCGTCGGGAGAGCGAGTCCGTCCCCGCGCTGGTGCGCGAAGCCGCGGCCGCGTGGACGGAGTCCGCGTTGCGTGAGCGGCTCGACGCGGAGTCGCACCGCGCGTTCGACCTCGAACGCGGCCCCCTGCTGCGGGTGCACCTGTTCACCGGAGCGCCGCGTGGGGACGTGTTGCTGCTCGTCATGCACCACCTCGTCACCGACTTCTGGTCGCTGGAGGTGCTCGCCGGAGAGCTGGGGGCGCTGTACGCGGCGGAGGTCAAGGGGACGGCCGCGTCGTTGCCGCCACCGCCTCCGTCCGCGTCGCCCGTCCTTCAGGCGCTGGAAGCCAGCCTGGAGGACGCGAGAGGAGACGCGATGGTGGCCTGGTGGCGCGAGCGGCTGGGCGGCGAGCTGCCGGTGTTGGACCTGCCCACGTCGCGCCCGCGTCCGCGGCTCCAGTCCTTCCGTGGCGCCACCGTCACCTTCACCGTGCCGCCGGAGACGGCCGCGCGGCTCAAGGCGCTGGCGCGCGACCAGGGCGCGACGCCCTTCATGGCGCTGCTGGCGGGCTATCTCGCGTTCCTGAGCCGCTACACCGGCCAGGAGGACCTCGTCGTGGGAACGCCCACCGCGGGCCGGCCTCGCGCGGACCTGTCACGGCAGCTGGGGTACTTCGTCAACCCGGTGGCGCTGCGCGCGCGCGTGCCGCGGACCCAGTCCTTCTCCGAGCTGCTGGCCCACGTCCGCGCCACGGTCCTGGACGCCCTGGACCATCAGGCGCTGCCCTTCGCGCGGCTCGTCGAGCAGCTGCAGCCGCGGCGAGACGCCTCGCGCGCGCCCGTCTTCCAGGCGATGTTCGCCTTGCAGTCCGGCCGTCCGGGACGCGAGGCGCTGGGCGGCCTGGCGCTGGGCGCGGAGGGCGCTCGAGCGCGGGTGGGCGAGTTGGACGTCGAGGCCGTTCCCCTGCGGCACCGCGCCTCCGCCTTCGACCTCTCGCTGATGATGGCCGAGGTGGAGGGGGGCTTCGTGGCCAGCCTGGAGTACTGCTCGGACCTCTTCGATGCGGACGCCGCGGCGCGGATGGCGCGCCACCTGGGGGCGCTGTTCGACGCCGCCTCGTTGGCGCCGCGCGCGCACGTGGGGGACCTGCCCCTGCTGGACGCCGCCGAGCGCGACCGCGTGCTGTCCCACGGACATGGGGCGGCCCGCGTTCCTGGGGAAGCCCAGGCCGCGTCCGGGCACATGGCGCCGCCTGGGCTGCTCGCGCGGTTCGGCGCGTGGGCCGCGGAGACGCCGGACGCGGTCGCGCTGGTCGCGGGTCCGGCCCGTTGGTCCTACGCGGCGCTGGATGTCTGGGCGGGGCGGTTGTCGGCGCGGCTGCGGCGACACGGCGTGGCGCGAGAGGCGCGGGTCGGCGTGCTGCTGTCACGAGGCGGGCCCGAGTCCGTCGTGGCCTTCCTCGCCGTGCTCGCGGCGGGGGGCGTGGTGGTGCCGCTCGACCCCACGTCTCCCGCGGAGCGCCTGGAGTGGATGCTGCGGGACAGTGGCGCCCGGGTGCTGCTGTCCCACGCGAGTCTGGCCCGGCATCTGGCGGTCCCCGAAGGCGTCGAGGTCCTGACCTGGGAGTCGCACGGCACGCGGGAGGTGCTGGACGCGACGCCCAGGGTCTCCGCCGCGGAGTCGGGCGCCGCGTGGCCATGCGAGGCCGCCGCGTATGTCATCTACACCTCCGGGAGCACCGGGCGTCCCAAGGGCGTGGTCGTCACCCACCAGTCCATGGCGCACCTGGCCCGGTCCTCCCTGGCGCTGCGGCCCGGCCCCGGCACCCGGGTGCTCCAGCACGCGTCGCCCGCCTTCGACATGTCCGTGTGGGACTATTTGATGGCGCTCACCACGGGGGCCGCGCTGCACGTGGCGCCAGCGGGGGAGGTGCTCGCGGGAGACGCGCTGTACCGGGTGCTGCGCGATGAGCGCATCACCTCCGCGCTGCTGCCTCCCTCCGTGGTCGCGTTGCTGCCGGATGCGCCCCTGCCGGACCTGGCGGTGCTCGTCGTTGGCGGCGACGTGTGCCCGCGCGAGCTGGTGACTCGCTTCGGGCCGGGCCGCACCTTCATCAACGGGTACGGGCCCACGGAGGTGACGGTCTGCGCGACCTGGGAGTGGAACCCTCCGGGTGACCTGGCGCCGGGCATCGGCGTGCCCATGGCGCACGTCGACACGTACGTGCTGGACGCGGCCCTGCGCCCCGTACCGGTGGGCGTGGCGGGCGAGTTGTTCGTGGGCGGGGAGGGCGTGGCGCGCGGCTACCTGGGCCAGCCGGGCCTCACGGCCGAGCGCTTCGTTCCGGACCCGTATGGCGGCGCGCCCGGTGCGCGGCTCTACCGCACGGGGGACCGGGTGCGGTGGTCGCCGGACGGGCGGCTCGAATTCCTGGGGCGCGTGGATGCCCAGCTCAAGCTGCGCGGCTTCCGCATCGAACCGGGCGAGGTGGAGGTGGCCCTCCGGGAGCTTGCGGGGATGCGGCAGGCGCACGTGCGCGTGTGGTCGCCGCCCGCTGGAGGGGAGGCGCGGCTGGTGGCCTACGTGGTGCCGGGCCCCGGAGCGCCGCTGCCGCCGGGCGAGGTCCGCGCGCGCCTGCGTGCCCGGCTCCCGGAGCAGCTCGTCCCGGTGGACCTCATCTCCCTGGAGGCGTTGCCGATGACGACCGGCGGCAAGGTGGACGCACGCGCGCTGCCCGCCCCGGTGCGGACCGTGACGGCGGAGAGCGCGCCGCGCACGCCGTTGGAGGAGTCCCTCGCGAAGGCCTGGGCGGAAGCCCTGGGGCTGCCCTCCGTGGGGGTGCACTCGCACTTCTTCGACGACCTCGGCGGCAGCTCGCTGGCGGCGGTGCGGACGTGCGCGCGGCTGCGCGAGACGCTGGGCCAGGACGTGCCCATCACCCACCTCTTCGAACACCCCACCGTCCACTCCCTTGCCCGGCGCCTGGCGTCCGAGGCGCGTCCAGGGTCGGCGTCCGACGAGAAACACCAGACGCGCGCGGAGGCCCGGCGACAGGTCCTCCAGCGTCGCGGAGGAAGGAACCCTCGAGGCAATGGCTGACCACGACATGACGGGCGGAGACAGCACGGGGATGGGCAACGACATCGCGATCATCGGCATGGCGGTCCGCTTTCCAGGGGCCCGCGACGTGGAGGCGTTCTGGGGGAACCTGCGTGACGGCGTGGAGTCCATCACCCGCCTGCCTCCGGAGGCGCTGGAGCCGTCGCCCCTGGTCCCCGCGCCGGTGCGTGGCCATCCGAACTTCGTGCCGGTGGCCTCGGAGCTGGAAGGCGGAGACCACTTCGACGCGGCCTTCTTCGGCGTGGCGCCGCGCGAGGCGCAGTGGATGGATCCGCAGCAGCGCGTGTTCCTGGAGTGCGCGTGGGCCGCGCTGGAGGACGCCGCGCTCGACCCCGAACGTTTCGACGGGAAGGTGTCGCTCTACGCGGGGGCGGGCGCCTCGCTGCACACGTTGGGGTTGTTGGGGCAGGGCGCCCTGGACCCCGCGTCGCTCTACGAGCTGCTGGGCACCACGGGGGAGAACCTCGCGACGAAGGCGTCCTTCAAGCTGGGCCTGCGCGGTGAGAGCCTGTCCGTCTACACCGCGTGCTCCACGGGCCTGGTGGCCGTGCACATGGCGTGTCAGAGCCTGCTGATGCGCCAGTCGGACGTGGCGCTGGCGGGCGCGGTGCGGCTGTCGCTGCCACAGCGGTCGGGCTACCTGTTCCAGGAGGGGATGATTCTCTCTCCGGACGGCCACTGCCGGGCGTTCGACGCACGCGCGGCCGGAACGGTGCCGGGCAACGGCGCGGCGGCGGTGGTGCTCAAGCCCCTGGCGGACGCGCTGCGGGATGGCGACACCATCCATGCCGTCATCAAGGGGTCGGCCATCAACAACGATGGCGCCGCGAAGGTCGGCTACACAGCGCCGAGCGTGGAGGGGCAGGCGGACGTCATCAGTGAGGCCCTGGCCTACGCGGGACTGGAGGCGCGGGACATCGGCTACGTGGAGGCGCACGGGACGGGCACGGCGCTGGGGGACCCCATCGAGGTGGCGGCGCTGACGCGGGCGTTCCGCCGTCATACGGACGCGACGGGGTACTGCGGCCTGGGCTCGGTGAAGACGAACGTGGGCCACCTGGACACGGCGGCGGGGCTCGCGGGGCTCATCAAGGCGGTGCTGGCCCTGAAGCACGAGGCGCTGCCGGCCAGCCTCCACTTCGAGCGCCCCAATCCGGCCATCGACTTCGCGGGCAGTCCGTTCTTCGTCGTGGACGCGCTCCGGCCCTGGCCTCGGGGCGACGTGCCCCGGCGCGCGGGCGTCAGCTCGTTCGGCATTGGGGGGACGAACGCCCACGTGGTGCTGGAAGAGGCGCCGCTGACCGCTCAGACCCCGGAGTGCTCGCGCCCCACGCAGGTGGTGACGCTGTCGGCTCGAACGGCCGAGGCGTTGGCGTCCACGGCGCGGGAGTTGGCGGACTGGCTGGAGCGCGCGCCCGGCGAGGTGTCGTTGCCGGACGTGGCCTTCACCCGCAACACGGGCCGCCGCGCCTTCGAGCACCGGAGGGCCGTGGTGGCGGGCGACCGGGAGGCGCTGGTGGCCGCGCTGCGGGCGCCGGGACGGGGGCGCGTGGTGGAGGACGTCGCGGCGGCGCGCGAGGCGCGCGTGGCGTTCCTGCTGCCGGGACAGGGCGCGCAGTCCGTGGGCATGGGGCGAGCGCTTCACGCCGCGGAGCCCGTGTACCGCGAAGCGCTGGAGACCTGCCTGCGGGAGCTGGGGCCGCGGCTGGAGGCGTCGGTGCGCGCGGTGTTGTTCCCCGCGCCAGGAGGCGAGGACACCGCGAAGGCGCTGCTGGCGGACCCGGGCTGCGCGCTGCCCGCGCTGTTCTCGGTGGAGTACGCGCTCGCGCGCCAGTGGGAGTCGTGGGGCGTGAAGCCCCATGCGCTGCTGGGGCACAGCTTCGGTGAGTACGTGGCGGCGTGCCTGGCGGGCGTGCTGCCCCTGGAGGACGCGCTGGCCCTGGCGGCGGCGCGTGGCCGGCTGATGGCGCGCATGCCCGCGGGCAGCATGACGGCGGTGGGGTGCTCCGAGGCAGTCGTGCGTCCCTTGCTGACGGGGGCGTTGTCGCTGGCCGCGGTGAATGGGGCGGAGCGCTGCGTGGTCTCCGGCCCCACGCCGGAGGTCGAGGCCCTGGAGCGCGAGCTCACGACACGGGGCGTGGGCGTGCTGCGCCTGCCCGCGGCGCATGCGTTCCACTCCGCGGCGGTGGAGCCGCTGATGGAGGACCTGCGCCAGGTCGTCTCCGGGCTGCGCTTGTCCGCGCCCCAGCGCCCCTACGTGTCCAGCGTCACCGGGACGTGGATTCGCGCGGACGAGGCAACGGACCCCGCCTACTGGGTCCGGCAGATGCGGGCGCCGGTGCGCTTCGCGGATGGACTGGAGACACTCCAGGCGGACGGCTGCACGGTGTTCCTCGAAGTGGGGCCGGACCAGGCGCTCACGGCCCTGGCGAAGCTGGGCTTGCGCGGACACGCGGGGCGGGCCGTGGCGTCGCTGCCGCGGGCGGGGTCGGCGTCGAGCCCGCATGCGGCGCTGATGGCGGCGCTGGGCGCGTTGTGGGAGCAGGGATGGGCGCTCGATTGGAGCCAGGTCTACGCGCACGAGCAGCGCCGGAAGTTGCCGCTGCCTGTCTATCCCTTCCAGCGCCAATCCATGGGCACCGCGCCCGCGCCCGTGCTCGCCAGTCCACCGGTGCCTCGTGAGGTGCCGCCTCCTCCCGCCGACGTGGCGGCGGTCCAACAGGAAGGACCGCCCGACGTCGCGGGGCCTCGGACGGACGTGGAGCGGCAGGTGCTGGCCATCTGGCGCGAGCGGTTGGGCCGCGCGGACTTTGGCATCCACGACGACTTCCTGGAACTGGGGGGCAACTCGCTGATGGCCGCGCAGATGCTGACGCGGCTGCGCGAGGCGTTCCCGGTACAGCTCCCCTTGAGCGACGTGTTCGAGGCGCCCACGGTGGCCGGGGTGTCCGCGCGCATCCAGGCGCGGATGGGCTCGGCGGGCGCGGTGGCGGGGGAGGCCGCGCTGCCGCCGCTCGCGCGTATCGCGCGTGACGGCGTGTTGCCCCTGTCCGTGGTGCAGGAGCGTGTCTGCGCGCTGGAGCAGGCGCTGCCGGGCAACCCGGCGCTCAACATGTACGTGGTGCTGCGGCTGCGCGGGGCGCTGGACGTGGCGCTCATGGAGCGGAGCCTGGAGGCGGTGGTGCGCCGTCACGAGGCGCTGCGCACCTCCTATCCGCGCGTCCAGGGCGCGACGGTCCTCCGCATCGCGCCGGAGGTGAAGCTGCCGCTGACAGTGGAGCCGCTGGCAGCCGAGGGCTGGGAGCAGCACGTCCATGACGAGGTGGCGCGTCCCTTCGACCTGGAGCGCGGGCCCGTGGTCCGCGCGCGCCTCTGGCGGCTGTCTCCGGAAGAGCACCTGCTCGCCGTCACGGTGCATCACGTGGTGTGTGACACGTGGTCGCTGGTGGTGCTCGGCAAGGAGCTGGGGGCGCACTACAGCGCCTTCAAGCGGGGGCAGCCCGTCGCGTTGCCCGCCCTGGCCGTGCAGTACGCGGACTACGCGGCCTGGCAGCGACGGGCGCTGAGAGAGGGGGCCTTCGCCGCGCAGGCCGCGGCGTGGCGCGAGCGGCTGGTGTCGCTCCCGGGGCCCTTGGCGCTGCCGGTGGACCGTGCCCCGGGCGAGGGGCACGCGCTGCGGGGCCAGCGGCTGAACGTGGGGTTCTCCCGCGCGCTGTCGGAGTCGGTTCAGGCCCTGGCGCAGCGTGAGGGCATCACCCCGTTCATGGTGCTGCTGGCGTCGTGGAAGGCGCTGCTGTCGCGCTGGTCGGGCCAGGACGACATCGTCGTGGGGACCCCCATTGGCAACCGCAGCCGGCCGGAGCTGGAGCCGCTGATGGGCTACGTGGCGCACGCCGTCCCGCTTCGGACGGACCTGTCCGGAGCCCCGCCGTTCCGCGAGCTGCTGGCGCGAGTCCGGGACGTGTTGCTGGAGGCCTACGCGCACCCGGATGTCCCGTACGAAGAGCTGGTGCGGGAAATCGAGCCGCGGAAGGACACGGGCCGCGAGCGCGTCTTCGACACGTTGCTCGTCCTGCACACCCGCTTCGAGCCCAACGTGGAGCTGCCCGGCCTGCTGATGAGTCTGGTGGAGCTGGAGAACGGGCCACCGCAGTTCGGCGCGGTCCTGTCGAACCTGTCCATCTCCCTGGGCGAGCACGCGCACGGCTTCGCTGGCACCGTGGACTACGCGGACGAACGCTTCGAGCGGGCGACCGTGGAGCGGTTGATGGCGCACTGGACCACCCTGCTCGAAGCCGCGGTGGCGGACCCCGACCTGCCGGTGTCCGAGCTGCCACTGGAGGCGCCGCCATCACCGCCCGCCCGCCCGCTGGCGGACAGCCGCCTCCCCGCGCCCGTGCCCTTGGCGTCGCTGCTGCGGGAGCGCGCGGCGAAGGCCGCGTCAGCCGTCGCGTTGACGGCGGCGGATGGGCGGGCCGTCACGTGGGGAGAGCTGCGCGCGGGAGCGGGGCGGCTCGCGTCCGAACTGAAGGCGCGAGGCGTGGGCCCCGACGCCCTGGTGGCGGTGTGCCTGGACGCGTCGGTGGAGCAGGTGGTCGCGCTGTGGGCGGTCCTGGAGGTGGGCGCGGCCTATGTGCTGTTGCCGGTGCCTCGGCTCCGTGAGCTGTCCGCGTTCGCACCGCCGGGCGCGCCCGCTCCGTTGCTGCTGACGCGCGCGAACGTCCGCACGAGCGAACCGCTCGACAGCTCGCGCGTCCTCCACGTCGATGGGGTGCTCGCGGCTCCAGAGGCCTCGGAGCCCGCGTCCCAGGCGGGGGCCGAGCCCGTCACCGAGCCCGTCTCCGAGCCTCCTTCCGAGCGGGTCTGCCTGGAGCCCCTGCGCGGGCCTGGGGGCGAGCGGCTTCACGCCATCCACACGCACGGCACGGTCGCGGCGTTGTTCGCGCGGTTGGATGCGGGGGGAGCGCCGGAAGGGGGCGTCTGGCTCGCGGCGGAGGCGCCCACCGAGCCGGGGGCGGGACTGGAGTTGCTGTGGGCCCTGACGCGCGGGCTGCGCGTGGTGCTGCCAACGGAGCGTGCGCGCTTCGCGTGGGGAGGCTCGGGCGCTGGCGGCTCGCGGCGGCCCATGGACTTCAGCCTGTCCTTCTTCGCCAACGACGAGGACTCGCTGGGTGGGCGCAAGTACCGGCTGCTGCTGGAGGCCGCGAAGTTCGCGGACGCCCATGGCTTCTCGGCGGTGTGGACGCCGGAGCGGCACTTCCATTCGTTCGGTGGGCTCTATCCCCGGCCGGCGGTGGTGGGAGCGGGCGTGGCGACGGTGACGGAGCGCCTGGGCATTCGCGCGGGCAGCGTGGTGCTTCCGCTGCACGACCCCGTCCTCGTCGCCGAGGAGTGGGCCGTGCTGGACAACCTGTCCGAGGGCCGCGTCGGCGTGTCGTTCGCCTCCGGCTGGCACGTGAATGACTTCGTGTTCGCGCCGGACCGCTATGCGCGCAGGAAGGAGGTCCTCCTTCGCGGCATCGAAGACGTGAGGACGCTGTGGGGCGGGGGCACGGTGCTCCGGCGCAACGGCAATGGGGAGGAGGTGGCGCTGTCGCTGCGGCCTCGGCCCGTGCAGAAGTCGCTGCCTGTCTGGCTCACCGCCGCTGGGAGTCCGGAGACGTTCCGCCTGGCCGGAGAGCTGGGGGCCTACGTGCTCACCAACTTGATGGGCCAGCAGTTGGATGACCTGGCCTCCAAGGTGGCGTTGTACCGGGACGCGTGGCGCCAGCACGGTCATCCGGGCCGGGGGCACGTGAGCCTGATGATGCACGCGTACCTGGGCGACGACCCGGCCGTGGTGCGCGAGCGGGTGCGACAGCCGCTGCTCGACTACTTCCGCGGCTCGGTGGACATCCTCGCGGGCTTCGTGGCCAGCCAGGGCCTTCAGGTGGACCCGCGCTCACTGACGCCCGCGGACATGGACGCGCTGCTGAGCCACGGCGTCGAACGCTACATGGACGACGGCGGCCTCTTTGGCACCCCGGAGAGCTGCGGCCCCGTGGTGGAGCGCGTGCGGCGGCTCGACGTGGACGAAATCGCCTGCCTCGTGGACTTCGGCGTGGAGGTGGACGCGACCCTGGAGGGGCTGCGTCACCTGGACGGGCTGCGGGCCCGTCATTCGCCGGAGCCAGGCCTCGCGGTGCCGGTGCCCCGGTTGAGGGAAGGGCCCGACGCAGCGACGGCCTTGTTGTCGCTCGTGCGGGAGGCGGAGGTCACGCACCTGCACTGCACGGCGGCGCTCGCGCGGTCGCTGCTGGCGCTCCCCGGCGCGGAGGCGGCGCTGCGTCCCGTTCGTCAGGTGCTGCTGGAGGACGCCGCGCCCGACGTGGCGGCGTCGCTGGAGCGGCTGCTCCCGGGGCGCGTCGCGCATCGCCATGAGGCCCTGGGGCCCGGAGCGTGGGCGATGGGCACGGAGGCTCCAGCCGGCACGGCCTGGAGCGTGGTGGACGGGCGCGGTCAGCCCGTCCCCCTGGGCGTGGTGGGGGAGTTGATGGTGGAGGGCGCGGGTGTGCCAGGGGGCTTCTGGAACGCGCCGGAGCGCTCCGCGTTGCGAGTCCTCCCCACCGCGCAGGAAGGCGTGCGCCGTCTGAACACCGGGCGCAGGGCCCGGCGCCGGGCGGATGGAACACTGGAGTTGCTGCCCGCCGTGCCCACCCCCACGCGCCGTCCCGCTCCGCCGAAGGCCGCCGCCATGCCGGGCGCCGCCGCGAAGGCACGGCAGGGGCCGCCGCCCATCCCCGTGGTGTCGCGAGATCGGCCGCTGCCGCTGTCGTTCTCACAGCAGCGGCTCTGGTACATGGACCGGTTGGAGCCGGGGAACGTCGCCTACAACAACGCCGTCGCGTTCATGCTGAGCGGTGCGCTCGACGTGGCGGCGCTGACCCAGGCGTTCAATGCGGTGGTGGCCCGGCACGAGGCGCTCCGGACCACCTTCGCCCAGGTGGGCGCGGACGCGGTGCAGGTCATCGCGCCAACGTTGGAGGTTCCCATCCCCTTGCTCGTGGCGGAGGGGGCGAGCGAGGACGTCGTCGCGAGCTGGGCCCGTGAAGAGGCGCGCCGTCCCTTCGACCTGGAGCAGGGGCCGCTGCTCCGGGCGATGTTGCTCCGGCGGGGCGACACCGAGCACGTCCTGCTGCTCACGCTCCATCACATCATCTCGGACGGCTGGTCCGCTGGCGTGATGGTGCACGAGGTGGCCCGCTTGTACGAGGCCGCGAAGACGGGCCAGCCCGCGGCGCTGCCCGCGTTGCCCGTGCAGTACGCGGACTATTCCGTCTGGCAGCTGGAGTGGATGAAGGGCCCCGCGCTGAAGTCCGAACAGGACTGGTGGCGCGAGGTGTTGACGGGCGTGCCCGTGCTCCAGCTTCCAACGGACAGGCCTCGGCCCGCGGTGCAGACCTACGAGGGCGAGCGGCGCGCCGTCACCCTCCCTCGCTCGCTGACCGAGGCCCTGGCCTCCGTGGGCCGGCGGGTGGGGGCGACGCCCTTCATGGTGCTGATGGCCGCGTGGCAGGCCTTGCTCCACGCGTACTCGGGGCAGGAGGACTTCGCGGTGGGCACGCCGGTGGCCGGCCGGAACCGCCCGGAGGTCGAGCCGTTGATGGGGTGCTTCATCAACTCCATCGCCCTGCGTGCGGACCTGGCTGGCGACCCGGCCTTCGCGGAGCTGGTGGGCCGCGTGCGCCGGACCGCGCTGGAGAGCTTCGCCCACCAGGAGGTGCCCTTCGAGAAGCTGGTGGAGGCGCTGCACGTCCCGCGCGACCTCAGCCACACGCCCGTCTTCCAGACGATGCTGGTGCTCCACAACACGCCCACGCCGGAGCTGTCGCTGGCCGGGCTCCAGCTTCGCGGCCGGCCCGTCCACACGGGGGCCACCAAGCTGGACCTGACCCTGGAGCTCGCGGAGACGCCAGCGGGCCTGAGCGGCGGCATCGAATACAACACGGACCTCTTCGACGCGGACACCATCGCGCGGCTCGCGGGGCACCTGCTCCGCGTGTTGGAGTCGGTGGCGGCGGCGCCGGAGCTGCGGCTGTCACAGCTCGAGCTGCTGACCGGGGCCGAGCGCCAACGGTTGTTGGTGGAGTGGAACGCCTCGCCGCTGCCGGGCGTCGCGGCGGTGGACAGCGTCCCGGCGCGCTTCCTGGCGCAGGTGGCGCGCACGCCGGACCGGGTGGCGGTGGAGGACGGCCATCAGGCGATGACGTATCGCGAGCTGGCCGGACGGTCGGGGCGCATCGCCGGATACCTGTCGGCGCGAGGCGTGGGACAGGGGGCCATCGTGGCGCTCGCGCTGGCACATCCCTCGGAAGTGGTGGTGGGGCTGCTCGGCGTGATGCGCGCGGGGGCGGCGGCCGTCGTGCTCGACCTGGACCACCCGATGGAGCGCCTCGCGGGGCTGCTCGCGGAGACGCGAGCCAGCGGAGTGCTCACCACGGAGGCTTCACGCGCCCGGGTGCCCACGCGCGAGGGGACGGAGGTCCTCCACCTGGACTCCGTGCCCGCCAGCCTGGAGGCGCCGCCCAGCGCCCCGGCCGCGGACGACGCGGCGTGTGTCGTCTACACGTCGGGGTCCACGGGGACGCCGCGGGGTGTGGTGATGGAGCACCGGCAGTTGGTGTCCGCGACGCTCGCGCGGCACGAGGTCTACGGCGCGCCGGGCGTGGTCATGTCCCTGGCGCCGTTCACCTTCGATGCCTCGCTGGCGGGCCTGCTGTGGTCCTTGTTCGGTGGCGGCACGCTGCGCTACCCGGAGGCGGAGGAGCGCGAGGACCCACGCAGGCTGGCGGAGCGGGTCGTGCGCTCGGAGGTCACTCACTTCATCTCCGTGCCCGCCCTCTATGGGCAGGTGCTCGCGGCGGCGCCTCCGGGCGGCCTGCCGAGCCTGCGCGCGGTGAGCGTGGGCGGCGAGGCGTGTCCGGTGGAGCTCACGCGAGCGCATCACGACGCGCTGCCCGCGGTCCCCTTGTTCAACGAGTACGGCCCCACGGAGGCCACCATCTGGAGCACGGTGCACCGGGTTCGCGCGGACGCACCGGGCCGCGTGCCCATTGGCCGCGCGGTGCCGGGGGCGCGGGTGTACCTGCTGGATTCGCGGCGCAACCTGGTGCCGCAGGGAGCTCCCGGAGAGGTGTACGTGGGCGGCGCGGGGGTGGCGCGAGGTTATCTGGGCCAGCCCGCGCTGACGGCCGAGCGATTCGTGGAGGACCCGTTCGAGGGACGTCCGGGCGCCCGCATGTACCGCACGGGCGACGTGGCCCGCTGGCGCGCGGACGGAGCGTTGGAGTTCGTGGGCCGCGTGGACCGGCAGGTGAAGGTGCGGGGCTTCCGCATCGAGCCGGGTGAAGTGGAGGCCGCGCTGCTCGCGAGCCCCCAGGTCAAGGACGCGGCCGTCATGGCGCGTGTGGACGGGCGTGGCCCTGGCCGCCTCGTGGCCTACGTCGTGCCCGCCCGGGAGGGCGCGGACAGCGCACCCGACGCCGCGGCCTTGAAGGCGTGGCTGATGTCCCGGCTGCCGCCGTACATGGTCCCCTCGGCGTTCGTCACGCTCGGCGCGCTGCCACGCACCCGGCACGGCAAGGTGGACTTCCGGGCGTTGCCCGCGCCGGAGCGGCCCACGGCGGACGCGCAAGGTCCCGTGGCGGCGCCGCGCTCGGAGGTGGAGGAGACCCTCGTGGCGCTCTGGCGCGACGTCCTCTCGGTGGAGCGCGTGGGCATCCACGACGACTTCTTCGAGCTGGGCGGTGATTCCATCCTGGGCCTGCAAATCGTCACCCGGGCGCGCGCGGCGGGCATCGAGTTGTCGCCGAAGCAGTTGTTCCAGAACCCGACGGTGGCGCGGCTCGCGGCGGTCGCGGGGACGCGCCTCGCGGTGCAGGCCGAGCAGGGCCCCGTCACCGGGCCCGTGGCGCTGACCCCCATCCAGCACTGGTTCTTCGAGCTGGCGCTGGAGGATGCGCACCATTGGAACATGTCCCTGCTGTTGGAGGCGAAGGCGCCGCTGGACGCCGCGCTGTTGCAGCGGGCGCTGGGGCACCTGCTGGAACACCATGACGCGCTCCGGCTGCGCTTCGCTCCCGGTGACGAGGGCTGGCACCAGTCCGCCTCCGCGCCAGGGGCGGCCGTCACGGTGGCTCACGTGGACCTGTCCTCCGTGCCGGAACCCGAACAGCCGGCGGCGCTGCTTCGGCACGCCGAGGCGGCGCAAGGGAGCCTGCGGTTGGAGGGGCCCCTGGTCCAGGTGGCGGTGCTGGAGGGGGGCGCCGGACGTCCTTCCCGGCTGATGCTGGCGGTCCACCATCTGGTGGTGGACGCGGTGTCGTGGCGCATCCTCCTGGAGGACCTGGCGGCGGTGTACGCGAAGCTCGCCGCGGGCGAGGCCGTGGCGCTCCCGCCGAAGACGACGTCGTTCCAGGCGTGGGCTCGGGGGCTGGAGGCGTTGTCTCGCTCGGAGGCGCTGGCGGCGCAGCGGGCATGGTGGCTCGAACGTCCGTGGCGCGAGGCTCCGCGGCTCCCCGTGGACCTGGCGGGTGGGGCCAACACGGAGGCCACCGCGAGCAGGGTGCGCGTGACGCTGGACGCCGAGCACACGCGGGCCTTGCTGCACGACGTGCCGAAGGCGTGGCACACGCAGCCTCAAGAGCCGTTGCTGACGGCGCTGGCCCAGGCGCTGACGGCGTGGTCGGGCGGCGCCGTCGCGCTGGTGGACGTGGAGGGGCATGGACGGGAAGACGTGCTGCCCGGCGTGGACGTGTCCCGCACGGTGGGCTGGTTCACCCGGGTGTTCCCCGCGCTGCTGGACCTGCGTGCAACGAAGACGCCCGGTGAGGCGCTTCGCGCGGTGAAGGAGGGCCTGCGCGCCGTGCCCTCGCACGGCATGGGGTGGGGCCTGCTCCGCTACGTCGCGAAGGACGCGGCGCTGGCGGCGTTGCCGCTGGCGGAGGTGGGCTTCAATCACCTGGGACAGGTCGATGGCGCGGTGGGCGCGGGGGCCCCCTTCGTGCTCGCTCCGGAGGGCGAGGCGTTGCGTCAGCGGGCTCCGAGCGCGCGCCGACCGTACCTGCTCGACGTGACGAGCGCGGTACGTGACGGGCGGCTGGAGGCCATCTGGACCTTCAGCGAGGCCGTACACCGTCGCGAGACGGTGAGCCGCGTGGCGGAGGACTTCCTGGCCCGGCTCCGGGAGCTGGTGGAGGCGTCGCGCGCGCCGGAGGCGGGGGGCCATTCGCCCTCGGATTTCCCGCTCGCGAAGGTGAAGCAGGCGCAGCTCGACAAGCTGGCCGCACGGTTCGGAAAGAAGACGCGATGAGCGACAACATCGACGACCTGTACCCCCTGTCGCCGCTGCAGGGCGGCATGTTGTTCCACGCCATCGCCGAGCCCGGCAGGGGTCTGTACTTCAACCAGCTCGTCTGCGAGCTGCGGGGCCGGTTGGATTTGGACGCCTTCACCCGAGCCTGGAATGGCGTCGTGTCCGCGCACCCCGTGCTGCGCACGGCGCTCGTCTGGGATGACGTCGACGAGCCGGTGCAGGTCGTGCTCCATGAGGTGGACCTGCCCGTGCGCGTCGAGGACTGGCGCGACGTGCCGGCTGAAGCCCGGGAGTCGCGGTTGGAGGCCTTCCTGGCGGAGGACCGGCGCGAGGGCTTCGACCTCTCCTCCGCGCCGTTGGTGCGGCTGGCGCTGTTCCGGTGTGGCGACGACTCACACCGCTTCGTGTTCAGCCATTCGCACCTGATATTGGACGGCTGGTCCGTGCCGCTGGTGCTCCGCGACGTCTTCACCTTGTACGAGGGCGCGCTCTCGGGACGGCCGGCCCGACTCTCCCCACCCAGGCCCTTCCGGGACTATGTCGAGTGGCTGAGCGAGCAGGACCTGGCGGTCTCCGAGTCCTTCTGGCGTCAGGGGCTCGACAGCTTCGATGCGCCCACGAATCCGCGGCAGGTGCTCGGGAGTGGTGAGGGGACGGGGAAGGCCTCGCAATCCTTGTTCCTGTCGGAGCCGCTCACCGCGGCGTTGACCGGCTTCGCCCGGCGGCAGGGCCTCACGTTGCATACCCTGGTGCAGGGGGCCTGGGCCCTGGTGCTCGGCCATCTGTGTGGCACGGAGGACGTCGTCTTCGGCACCACCGTCTCCGGGCGTCCGCCAGGATTGGCGGGCGTGGAGGACATGGTGGGGTTGTTCATCAACACCCAGCCCGTGCGTGTCCGGCTGCCACCCGAAGCGCCCCTGTCGGCGTGGCTGCGCGGCATCCAGGAGCTGCAGTTGGAGGCGCGTCAGCACGAGCACGCGCCGCTGGTGAAGGTCCAGCGCTGGAGCAGCGTGCCCGCGGGGACGCCGCTGTTCGAGACCCTGGTCGTCTTCGAGAACTACCCGCTGGACGCCGCGCTCACGTCGGCCTCCCGGGCCCTGGAGGTCCGGGACATCCGGGCCGTCGAGGCGGACCATTTCCCGCTGACGCTCATCTCGACGAACGGGACGCGGCTGCCGCTGTACCTGCGCTACGACCGGAAGCGGTTCTCCTCGGCCTTCGCGGATGCGCAGCTCGAACGGCTGCGCGTCGTGTTGGAGGCGATCGTGGCGAGTCCGGAGCGCGCCTTGGGCACGCTGGCCTTGAGCTCGGAGGCCGAGCGTCACCAGGTCCTCGTGGCGTGGAACGACACGCGCACGGCGTTCGCGGACCAGGCCTCGGTGCTGGGGCGCTTCCAGGCGCAAGTGGGCCGATGCCCGGCCGCCGCGGCGGTGAGGTGCGAGGAGGAGGTGCTGACGTACGGGGAGCTGGAGGCGCGGGCGAATCAGTGGGCGCACCACCTGCGAGGGCTGGGCGTGGGGGCGGAAGCGCCGGTGGGGCTGTGCCTGGAGAGAGGCGTGGAGTGGGTGGCGGCGATGCTGGGCATCCTGAAGTCAGGAGGCGCCTACGTGCCGTTGGACGCGGGCCAGCCGGAGGCGCGGCTGCGGGCGTTGGTGGAGGAAGTCGGCGCGCGGGTGGTGGTGACGGAGGCGAGGCACGCGGCGGTCTTCGAAGGGACGCGTGCGCGCCGGGTGTTGGTGGAGGAAGCGGCGCGCGCGGGACAGCCGGTGACAGGCGTGGGTGTGCCAGTGGCGCCCGAGCAGTTGGCGTACGTGTTGTTCACGTCGGGGAGCACGGGGCGCCCGAAGGGCGTGGGGGTGTCGCACGGGCAGTTGAGCAACTACGTGCAGGCGGCGATAGCACGGCTGGGGCTGGAGGCGTGCCGCAGCTTCGCGCTGGTGTCGACGCTGGCCGCGGACCTGGGGAACACGGTGCTGTTTCCCGCGCTATGCGTGGGGGGTGAGCTGCACGTCTTGACGCAGGAGCGGGCGATCAGCCCGTCGGGAGTCGCGGAGTACTTCGAGAAGCACCGGGTGGAGTGCGCGAAGGTGGTGCCGTCGCACTTCGCGGCGCTGCTGAGCGCGGCGGAGCCGGTGCGGGTGGTGCCGAGGAAGCGGCTGGTGTTGGGAGGAGAGGCGGCGTCGTGGAGCCTGGTGGAGCAGGTGCACGCGTTGGCGCCGGAGTGCGAGGTGTACAACCACTACGGCCCGACGGAGGCGACGGTGGGCGTGCTGGCGGGGCGCGTGGAGTCGCCGCGCCGGGTGACGTCGCCCGCGACAGTGCCGCTGGGCAGGCCGCTGGGAAACACGCGGGTGTACGTGCTGGACGGGAGCATGCGGCCGGTGCCGGTGGGGGTGGCGGGAGAGCTGTACGTGGGGGGCGCGCAGGTGACGCGGGGTTACCTGGGGCGCCCGGAGTTGACGGCGGAGCGGTACGTGCCGGACCCGTACAGTGGGGAGGAGGGCGGGAGGCTGTACCGGACGGGGGACAAGGTGCGGTGGTTGGGGGATGGGAGGCTGGAGTTCATCGGGCGGACGGACTTCCAGGTGAAGGTGAGAGGCTTCCGGGTGGAGCCCGGGGAAGTGGCGGCGGTGCTGCGCGAGCACCCTGAAGTCCAGGATGCCGTCGTCGTTGCTCGCGAGGAGGGGGCTGGCAGCAAGCGGTTGGTGGCCTATGCCACCCCCGCGGCGGAGCCGGCACCGGACCCGGCCGCGCTCCGTGCATTCCTCCAGCAGCGGCTCCCGGCGCACATGGTGCCTTCGGCGTTGGTGATGTTGGACGCCTTGCCGCTGACACCCAACGGCAAGGTGGACTGGCGCGCGTTGCCAGCCCCCGAGCGTTCGGAGGAGGTGTCACGGCCATTCGAGGGGCCTCGCGACGCGAAGGAAGCGGCCCTGGCCGCCATCTGGGAACAGGTGCTGAGCCGGTCCCAGGTGGACATCCACGAGAACTTCTTCGAGTTGGGCGGTGACTCCATCATCGCCATCCAGGTCGTCTCGCGTGCCGAGCAAGCGGGCCTGTACTTCCGGGTGAAACAGCTCTTCGACCATCCGACCGTGGCGACCCTGGCCGCGGTGGCGGGCGATGCTCCCACCGCTGACTCCGAGCCCGCCGCCGAACGCGCCTCCGGCCCCGCCTCCGGCTTCCCCTTGGTGGGCCTGTCCGAGGAGGATGTCGAAGACCTCTATCCGCTGTCATCGCTTCAGCACGGCATCCTCATCTCCCATCTTCAGGAGCGAGAGACTCAGCCGTACTTCAATCAAATCTCCTTCGAACTCGAAGGCCCCTTGGACGAAGCCGCCTTCACGGAGGCCTGGCGGCAGACGGCGGATCAGTACGAAATCCTCCGGACCGCGTTCTTCTGGGAAGGGTTGGATGCGCCGCTCCAGGCGGTGATGCGTGAAATCTCGCTGCCCCTCGCCACCGAGGATCTGCGCGCGCTGTCTCCGGCGGAGCAGGAGGCTCGGTTGGCCGCGTTCTTCGAGGAGGACCGCCGCCGAGGGCTGGTGCTCTCCCGTGCTCCAGGCTTCCGGTTGACGCTGCTGCGCACGGGCGCGCGGGTGTGGCGCGCGGTGTTCAGCCTGACGCACCTGTTGCTGGATGGCTGGTCCACGCAATTGGTGTTGCGAGAGGTCTTCTCCCGCTACGAGGCGCTCCGGCGTGGCTTGACGTTGCCTCGGCGCGCGGTGCGTCCGTATCGGGACTTCATCGCGTGGTTGGGGCGACAGGACCTCGGCGCGGCCCGGGACTTCTGGCGTGGCGCGCTCGCGGGTTTCACGGAGCCCACGCGGCTGGATTTCGGTGGGGCGCCGCGAGCGTCGACGCTCCTGGGGGAAGTCCAGTTGCGCATGAGCGCGGCGGAGACGTCTGCGCTCGGAGCGTTTTCGCGCCGGCACGGCGTCACGGGCGGCACGCTGCTGCAAGCAGCCTGGGCGCTGCTGCTGGGTCGCTACTCGGGCGAAGACGACGTCCTGTTCGGACTGACGGTTTCAGGCCGGCCTCCGGAGCTGGCGGGCGTCGAGCAGATGGCGGGCCTGTTCATCAACGCCATTCCCGTTCGCGTGAAGCTGCCCGGGGCCAGCCCGGTGGTGTCGTGGCTGAAGGAGTTCCAGGCGTGGCTCCGGAACGCGCAGCAGTATGAGTCGTCGCCCCTGGTGGAGGTCCGCCGCTGGAGCGACGTGCCGCCGGGCCCCGCGCTGTTCGAGAGCCTCGTCGTCTTCGAGAACTACCCGCGCGATGCGGGCCTCACCACGATGTCGGACGAGCTGGTGGTGCGCAGCCCATACATCGTCGAGGTGGATTCCCACCCGCTGACGATTCTCGCCGTTCCGGGCCGCGAGTGGCAGCTGCGCCTCACCTATGACGCCAGGCGCTTCGATGCGGCAGTCGCGAAGCGGGTGGTGGCGCAGGTCCACCAGCTCCTGCGCGAGCTGTGTGTCCCCGAGCACCGCACGTTGTCGGAGCTGTCGTTGATGTCGGCGGAGGAGCGGCGCCGGGTGGTGGAGGAGTGGAGCGGGCGGCGCGTGGAGTATCCGAGGGACGCGTCGCTGGCGGAGTTGTTTGAAGCGCAGGTGGCGCGGACGCCGGAGGCGGTGGCGGTGGAGGCGGTGGGGCAGACGCTGACGTACGAGGCGCTGAATCGGCGAGCCAACCAGTTGGCGCACCACCTGAGGGGAATGGGAGTGGGCTCCGAGGTGCGGGTGGGGCTGTGCGTGGAGCGGGGCGTGGAGTGGGTGGTGAGCGCGCTGGGGATTCTGAAGGCGGGGGGCGTGTACGTGCCGCTGGACGCGAGCTACCCGCTGGAGCGGCTGGGGTGGATGAAGCGAGAGGCGGGGGTGGCGCTGCTGGTGGCGCAGGAGCGGCTGGCGGATGAGGTGGCCGCGGGTGGTGAACTGGTGGTGTGCGTGGACACTGAGTGGGACACGCAGATTGCCCTCCAGCCGGAAACCACGCCGAGCACCCATGTGGGCGGGGCCAACCTGGCGTACGTGATGTTCACGTCGGGAAGCACGGGGAAGCCGAAGGGGGTGGGGGTGTCGCAGCGCGCGGTGACGCGGCTGGTGGTGGGGAGCGGGGTGGCGGACTTCGGGCCCCAGGAGGTGTGGCTGCAGTTGGCGCCGACAGGCTTCGACGCGTCGACGCTGGAGGTATGGGGCGCGCTGCTGCACGGCGGGAAGCTGGTGGTGTACCCGGAGGGCCCGCTGGAGTTGGAGGGGCTGGGGCGGAGGCTGAAGGAGGCAGGGGTGACGTCGCTGTGGCTGACGTCGGCCCTGTTCGAGCAGATGCAGGCGTACCAGCCCGAGGCGCTGAGTGGAGTGAGGCAGGTGCTGGCGGGAGGAGACGTGCTGGCGGTGGGGCGTGCGAGGGAGCGGGTGAGGAGTGGGGGCATCCTCATCAACGGGTACGGGCCGACGGAGGGGACGACGTTTACGACAGTGCACCGCGTAGCAGAGGAGGACGCGGGCGGGACGGTGCCCATTGGGAAGCCGGTGGGGAATACGCGGGTGTACGTGCTGGACGAAGGAATGCGTCCGGTGGCGGCGGGGGTGAGGGGTGAGTTGTACGTGGGAGGGGACGGGCTGGCGGAGGGGTACGTGGGGAGGCCGGAGTTGACGGCGGAGCGCTTCGTACCCTCGCCATTTGGGGACGGAGAGCGGCTGTACCGGACGGGGGACGAGGTGCGGTGGCAGGAGAATGGGCTGCTGGAGTTCCTGGGCCGACGGGACACGCAGGTGAAGGTGCGTGGTTACCGGATTGAGTTGGGGGAGGTGGAGGAGGCGCTGAAGCAGCACGCGCAGGTGAAGGAAGCGGCAGCGGTGGTGAGGGGGGAGGGGCAGGAGAAGCGGGTGGAGGCGTACGTGGTGGCGCCGGGAGCGGACGCCGCGGCGCTGAAGGAGGCGGTGAGGCAGAGGTTGCCGGAGTACATGGTGCCGTCGGTGGTGGTGGTGCTGGAGGCGTTGCCGCTCACGCCCAACGGCAAGGTCGACCGCAAGGCGCTCCTGGCCTCGGAGGCAGGTGTCCCCGAGCAGCGACAGCACGTCGCGCCGCGCACGCCCACCGAGCAGAAGCTCAGCCACCTGTGGTGCGCGGTCCTGGACCTGAAGCAGGTCAGCGCCGACGCTGACTTCTTCGAGCTGGGCGGTCACTCCTTGCTGGCGACTCAGCTCATCGCGCACATTCGCTCGGAGTTCGGTGTGGAGCTGCCGCTGCGTACGCTCTTCGCCTCGCCCACGCTCGACGCGCTGGCGCGGAAAATCGAAGAGGCAGCGCGGGCCGCGATACCCCTGAGTGCGCCAGCGATGACGCCGGTGGCTCGAACGGGCGCATTGCCCGTGTCGTTCGCCCAGCAGCGGCTCTGGTTCATCGACCAGCTTCATCCGGGCAGCGCCGTCTACAACGTCCCCATCGCGCTTCGCATCGAGGGCACGCTGAACGTGGCCGCGCTGCAGCGCGCGTTCTCGGCCCTTGTCGCGCGGCATGAGCCGCTGCGCACGACGTTTTCCTCTCACGAAGGCGAACCCGTTCAGGTCATCGCGCCGGCCGGGGACTTCGCGCTCGAGTTCGAGGACTTGAGCGCGCTCCCTGAAGCGGAGCGCGAAACCGACTTCCGCGGGCGAGCGATCCGCGAGTCCTTGCGGCCCTTCTCACTGGAGCGAGGTCCCCTGGTCCGCGCGGTCCTGTCTCGGCTGTCGCCGGAGACACACGCTTTGGTGTTGGTGCTGCATCACATCGTCTCGGATGGTTGGTCCCTGGGCGTGCTGGTCCGCGAAATGGGGGCGCTCTATTCCGCCTTCCACGAGGGACGGTCGCCCGGGTTGCCGGCGCTGCCCGTGCAGTACGCGGACTATGCGGTGTGGCAGCGGCAGTGGCTGAGCGGTGCCCCGCTGGACGCACAGCTCGCCTGGTGGCGGCAGCAGTTGTCCGACGCGCCTCCGTTTCTGGACCTCCCCACGGACAAGCCGAGACCCGCGACGCTTTCGCACCGAGGCGCCCTGGTGCCGGTTCACCTGTCGCGTTCGTTGAGGGACGCGGTGACGGCGCTCGCCCATGCGGAAGGGGCCACTCCCTTCATGGTGCTGCTGGCGGCCTTCCAGCTCCTGCTGTCGCGCTACTCCGGGCAGGAGGACGTGTTGGTGGGCTCGCCCATCGCGGGGCGCCGGTACCAGGAGACGGAGGGGCTCATCGGCTTCTTCGTCAACACCCTGGTCCTTCGCGGACAGGTTCGGCCCGAGGCCACCTTCCGCGAGCTGCTGGCGCAGGTGCGTGAGCGGACGCTCGGCGCCTATGAGCACCAGGACCTTCCCTTCGAGAAGCTGGTGGAGCACCTCCAGCCCGAACGGAACCTGGGGCGCAGCGCGCTCTTCCAGGTCCTCTTCGTGTTGCAGAACGCCCCGGTGGGGCCCTTGTCGCTGCCCGGGCTGTCCGTGAAGCCGATGGGGTTGCTCGACCGGGAGACGGCGCGCTTCGAGCTGTCACTGAGTCTCGGCGAGACACCGGAAGGCTTCGAGGGTGCGCTTCAGTTCAGCACCGACCTCTTCACGGAGGCCACGGCGGAGCGGATGGTGTTCCACCTGGAGCAGGTGCTGAAGGCCATCACCACGCGGCCCGAATCGCGCCTCTCCGAGATACCGCTGCTGACTGATGCCGAGCGTCATCAGGTGCTGGTGGAATGGAACGACGCGGCTCAGGCTTTGCGGTGGGAGGCTGTCCACCGGTGCGTCGAGCACCACGCGGAGCGGACGCCCGAGTCGCCCGCGGTGCGGTGCGAGGAGCGGGAGCTGACGTACCGCCAGTTGGAGGCGCAGGCCAACCAGGTGGCGCACCAGTTGAGGGGAATGGGGGTGGGCGCGGAAGTGCCAGTGGCGCTGTGCCTGGAGCGGGGCGTGGAGTGGGTGGTGGCGATGTTGGGGATTCTGAAGGCGGGAGGCGCGTACGTGCCGCTGGACCCCGCGCAACCAGAGTCCCGCCTGCGCGCGCTGGTGGAAGAGGTGGCCGCGCCGGTGGTGGTGACGCAGACGCGGCATGCGGCGGCTTTCGAGGGGCTGTCGGCGCGCCGGGTGGAGTTGGATGGAGACGCGGCGCGGCTCGAGGCGCAGCCGACGGAAGCGCCGCGGGTAGAGGTGCACCCGTCGCAGCTGGCGTACGTGCTGTTCACGTCCGGAAGCACGGGGCGGCCCAAGGGCGTGGGGGTGTCGCACGGGCAGCTTGCCAACTATGTGGAAGCGGCGAACGCGCGGCTGGGGTTGGCGGAGTGCCGCAGCTTCGCGCTGGTGTCGACGGTGGCGGCGGACCTGGGAAACACGGTGCTGTACGCGGCGCTGTGGACGGGGGGACTGCTGCATGTGCTGACGCAGGAGCGGGCAAGCAGCGCGGCGGGAGTGGAGGCGTACTTCCAGCGGCATGCGGTGGAGTGCTTGAAGGTGGTGCCCTCGCACCTCGCGGCGCTGATGAGTGGCGCAGCGCCTGGGCAGGTGCTGCCGACGAAGCGGCTGGTGGTGGGAGGAGAGGCGGCCTCGTGGGGCCTGCTGGAGCAGGTGGCGGCGTTGGCGCCCGGGTGCGAGGTGTACAACCACTACGGCCCGACGGAGACGACGGTGGGGGTGCTGGCGGGGCGAGTGGAGCTGCCGCGTCGAGCGGAGTCACCCGCGGCGGTGCCGCTGGGACGGCCGATGGGCAACACGCGGGCGTACGTGTTGGACGGGAGCCTGCGTCCCGTGCCGGTGGGAGTGGGGGGAGAGTTGTACGTGGGAGGAGCGCAGGTCACGCGAGGGTACCTGGGGCGCCCGGAGTTGACGGCGGAGCGGTACGTGCCGGACCCGTACAGTGGGACGGCTGGAGCGAGGATGTACCGCACGGGAGACAAGGTGCGGTGGTTGGGGGATGGGCGCCTGGAGTTCATCGGGCGGACGGACTTCCAGGTGAAGGTGAGAGGGTTCCGGGTGGAGCCCGGAGAAGTGGCGGCGGCGCTCAGAGCGCATCCCGACGTCCAGGACGCGGTGGTGGTCGCGCGAGAAGAGGTGCCTGGCGACAAGCGGCTGGTGGGCTACGCCGTTCGCACGGCTCGGGCTGCTCCGGACATCGCGGCCCTCAGGGCCTTCCTCCAGCAGCGGCTTCCTGGGCACATGGTGCCGTCAGCGCTGGTGGTACTGGAGGCCTTGCCGCTGACGCCCAACGGCAAGGTGGACTGGCGCGCGCTGCCCGTGCCGGACGTGTCGGCGCGGGGCTTGGCTCCCGCCTATGAGGCGCCGGCTTCCCCCATGGAGGAGGCGCTGGCCGCTGTCTGGGCCCACGTCTTGCGGATGGAGCGGGTGGGCCGGGAGGATGACTTCTTCGCGTCGGGTGGACATTCGCTCCTGGCCACGCAGGTGGTGTCGCGCGTGCGTGCGGTCCTGGGCGTAGAGGTCCCGCTGCGGGCTCTCTTCGAGGCGCCCACCTTGAGGTCCTTTGCCCAGCAGGTGGAGCAGGCGACTCGGAGCCAGGCGCTGCCCGCGCTGCGTCCGAGGCCTCGGGGGGACCGGGTGCCGCTGTCCTTCGCGCAGCAGCGACTGTGGTTCCTGGATCGGCTGAAGCCGGGCGGCACCGAATACAACGTACCGTATGTGCTGCGGGTGGAGGGGCCCCTGGATGTGTCTGTCCTGGAGCGAGCCTTGTCGGAGCTGGTGCGCCGTCATGACGTCCTGCGGACGGCCTTCCCGGAGGAGGGCGGAGCACCTGTCCAGCGCATCGCTTCGCCATCGCCGGTCCACCTCTCCGTGGTCCAGTTGGGTGCCCAGGATGAGTCCGAGGTGCGGCACCGGGTGCGCGCGGAAGTCGACCGCTCATTCGAGCTCGCGCGTGGGCCGCTGCTACGCCCCCTGCTGTTGAAGCAGTCCGAGCAGGCGCACGTCCTCGTGCTGCTGCTGCATCACATTGTCTCGGACGGCTGGTCCGCGAGCGTGCTGCTTCGGGAGTTGGCGGCGCTCTATGACGCTTTCTCGCAAGGGCTGCCGTCACCCTTGCCGGAGCTGCCCGTGCAGTACGCGGACTACGCGCTGTGGCAGCGCGAGTGGTTGAAGGACGAAGTGTTGGAAGCGCAGGTTCGCTACTGGCGCGAGGCGCTGGCGGGCGCGCCGCGATTCCTGGACCTCCCCACGGACAGGCCTCGCCCCGCGGCGCAGACCTTTCGAGGCGGAGTCCAGCGGCAGATGTGGCCGAAGGCGCTGTGGCAGCAAGTGAAGGCGACCGCGCGGCGAGAAGGGGCCACGCCGTTCATGGTGCTGCTGGCGGCGTATCAGACGGTGTTGTGGCGGCTCTCCGGGCAGGACGACATCAGCGTGGGCTTCCCCATCGCAGGTCGCACGCAGGCGGAGACGGAGGGGCTCATCGGCAACTTCGCCAATACCCTGGTGCTGAGGGCCCGCGTACGTCCCGAGCTTTCCTTCCGGGATCTGTTGGCGCAGGTTCGTGAGGTGACCCTGGGCGCCTACGCGCACCAGGACGTCCCGTTCGAGAAGCTGGTGGAGGCACTGCAGCCAGAGCGGGACCTGAGTCGCAGCCCGTTGTTTCAAGTGTCCCTGACACTTCAGAACACGCCTGCGCCCGAAGTGACGCTGCGACAGGGCTTGTCGCTGACGGTGATGGACGCGCGGATTCAGACGTCGAAGTTCGATCTGTCGATGTTCGTCGCCGAGCTGTCGGAAGGTGCCGCCGCGTCAGTCAATTACAACAGCGACCTGTTCGACGCGAAGTCGGCGGAGCGACTGCTGAAGCAGGTGTCGGTGCTGCTGGAGGCCGCGGTCGCGAATCCGGAGACGCGCCTGGGTGAGCTGCCATTGATGCCATCCACCGAGCGTCTGCGATTGGTGGAGGAGTGGAGCGGGCGGCGCGTGGAGTATCCGAGGGACGCGTCACTGGCGGAGCTGTTCGAAGCGCAGGTGGCGCGGACGCCGGAGGCGGTGGCGGTGGAGGCGGAGGGGCAGACGCTGACGTACGAGGCGCTGAATCGGCGAGCCAACCAGTTGGCACACCACCTGAGAGGGATGGGCGTGGGCCCCGAGGTACGGGTGGGGCTGTGCGTGGAGCGGGGCGTGGAGTGGGTGGTGAGCGCGCTGGGGATTCTGAAGGCGGGGGGCGTGTACGTGCCGCTGGACGCGAGCTACCCGCTGGAGCGGCTGGGGTGGATGAAGCGAGAGGCGGGGGTGGCGCTGCTGGTGGCGCAGGAGCGGCTGGCGGATGAGGTGGCCGCGGGTGGTGAACTGGTGGTGTGCGTGGACACGGAGTGGGAGTCCATCGCGCGGCAGCCGGAGACGAATCCAAGGGTGGGCGTCAGCGGGGCCAACCTGGCGTACGTGATGTTCACGTCGGGAAGCACGGGGAAGCCGAAGGGGGTGGGGGTGTCGCAGCGCGCGGTGACGCGGCTGGTGGTGGGGAGCGGGGTGGCGGACTTCGGGCCCCAGGAGGTGTGGCTGCAGTTGGCGCCGACAGGCTTCGACGCGTCGACGCTGGAGGTATGGGGCGCGCTGCTGCACGGCGGGAAGCTGGTGGTGTACCCGGAGGGCCCGCTGGAGTTGGAGGGGCTGGGGCGGAGGCTGAAGGAGGCAGGGGTGACGTCGCTGTGGCTGACGTCGGCCCTGTTCGAGCAGATGCAGGCGTACCAGCCCGAGGCGCTGAGTGGAGTGAGGCAGGTGCTGGCGGGAGGAGACGTGCTGGCGGTGGGGCGTGCGAGGGAGCGGGTAAGGGGTGGGGGCATCCTCATCAACGGGTACGGGCCGACGGAGGGGACGACGTTTACGACAGTGCACCGCGTAGAAGAGGGGGAGGTGGGGGCGACGGTGCCCATTGGGAAGCCGGTGGGGAATACGCGGGTGTACGTGCTGGACGAAGGAATGCGTCCGGTGGCGGAGGGCGTGAGGGGCGAGTTGTACGTGGGAGGGGACGGGCTGGCGGAGGGGTACGTGGGGAGGCCGGAGTTGACGGCGGAGCGCTTCGTACCCTCGCCGTTTGGGGACGGAGAGCGGCTGTACCGGACGGGGGACGAGGTGCGGTGGCAGGAGGGTGGGCTGCTGGAGTTCCTGGGCCGGCGGGACACGCAAGTGAAGGTGCGGGGTTACCGGATTGAGTTGGGGGAGGTGGAGGAGGCGCTGAAGCAGCACGCGCAGGTGAAGGAAGCGGCAGCGGTGGTGAGGGGAGAGGGGCAGGAGAAGCGGGTGGAGGCGTACGTGGTGGCGCCGGGAGCGGACGCCGCGGCGCTGAAGGAGGCGGTGAGGCAGAAGCTGCCGGAGTACCTGGTGCCGTCGGTGGTGGTGGTGTTGGAGGCGTTGCCGCTCACGCCCAATGGCAAGGTCGACCGCAAGGCGCTCCTGGCCACGGAAGCAGGCGTCCCCGAGCAGCGACAGCACGTCGCGCCGCGTACGGCCACCGAGCACGCATTGGCGGGCATCTTCTCGGAGGTGCTGGGCGTGCCACGTGTCGGTCTGCACGACGACTTCTTCGAGCTGGGCGGCCACTCGTTGTTGGCGACCCAGGTCGTGGCGCGTGTTCGCACGGAGCTGGGCGTGGACATGCCGCTGCGTGCTCTCTTCGAGGCGCCAACGGTGTTGCGGCTCGCGGTCTGGTTGCAAGGCTCGGACACGGAAGGGGCCACGCGTGACTGTGTGGCATTGCAGCCCGAAGGTGCCGGCACGCCTGTGTTCTTCGTGCACGCCGTCGGCGGCGCCGTGGGGCCGTATCGTGCGCTGGCTCGGCGCATGGGGCGCGAGCGGCCTCTCTATGGCTTCCAGGCCGCGGGGCTCGATGGACGCGAGCCTCCTCTGGAGCAGGTGGAGGCGCTCGCCCGCCGCTACGTGGAGGCGATGCGCGAGCGTCAGTCCGAGGGCCCCTATGTGCTGGGCGGCTGGTCCCTGGGTGGCGTGGTGGCTTTCGAGATGGCGCGCGAGTTGGAGCGACAGGGGCAGTCCGTGGCGCTCCTGGTGCTGCTGGATAGCTTCGCTCCCGACGAGAACGCGCCTATGCGGGAACCCGATGGGGCGTTGCTGCTCGCGGGGATGGCCATGGACCTGGCACGGACGGCAGGTGCCGAGTCCACCCTACGTCCCGAGGCGCTCTCGGGCCTGACCGACGAGGAGCAGTTCGTCGTCGTCGTCGAGCACGCGCGACTGGCGGGGTGGCTGCCTCCCGAGGTCGAGGCGTCAACGCTCCGGGCCTGGCGTGATGTGACTCGCGCGAACCTGCGGGCGTTGGCGGCCTACCGCCCCGGTCCCGTTCGGTGCCCCGTGCTGCTGCTGCGCGCGAAGGATGCGCAACGCTCCCAGGCCGTGGAGCCGTCCCACGGGTGGGCTCGCTGGGTGCCATCGGGCCTCACAATGGAGGACGTTCCGGGGGACCACTACAGTGTGCTCCGGGAGCCGCAGGTGGAGACGCTGGCGCGCCGTCTTGTCGAGCACGTCGAATCCGCTACGGAGCGGCACGTGGAGCCGGGGCAGCAACGCGGGGGCTGAGCGAGGGCGCCGACTGCGCAACATCGGGCGCGAGTGCATCCACGAGCCCCTGGGCCACGGCGGCGGCGAAGGCCTCCAGGGTGCGTTGCTCGCGCCAGCGCGCCGCCTCCTCGAAGTCGAGCGCGTGGTGGGTCTCGATGATGACGGAGGGGATGCGCGGCTTTCGCAGCACGAAGATCTGCCGGTGCGTGGGCTCACGCGCCACGAAGACGCCGGGCTGGGCGGTGTCGATGGCGTAGAGGCCTTCGTAGTCCACGCCGTCGTAGGGCGGGAAGCCCGCCTGTCCCAGCCTGCGCGCCAGGGCTCGGGCCAGTCCCGCGCGTCCAGTCTGGAGGAGCGCGGTGGCTTCCGCGGACTCAGACCAGAGCACGGTGAAGCCGGGCGCGGCGTCCTGCCGGAAGCACTCCTGGCCCGGCATGGGGGACCAGGGCAAGGCCGTGCCTCGCGAGTCCGAATGCAGGCTGAGCATCGCGTGCGCGCGCCACGCCTCGGCGGCGGTGACGCGTAAGGGGTAGGGGACGCGCTCGCCCGGTTTGCGGCTCAGCCGCACCTGGAAGTGCCCCGTGGCTTCCAAGCGCTTCGCGAGGTCTTCCGCCACGCGGAGGGTGAAGGTCTCCTCGTCCTCGCAGGTGACGCCCTTGTTGCCGGTGTTCCCCTCCGCGCCATGGCCCGCATCCAGGTAGATGCGCCGCTTTCCGAAGCCCTTGGGGAAGCGCACCTCGGACACGGTGAGCGGCGCGCCCGAAGCGGGCCACGTGGGCGTGGGGACGACGGTGGCGGGTTCGGAGGCGGTGGCGGGCCCGGCGAGCAACAGCAGCCCCAGTCCCAGCAGCGAGGAAGTCTTCGGCATGGTGCGTGATGCGCCCGGGAAAGGAGCGTCGCCGCTCAGTCTCCCTCGTACGCAGGGGGCCGTGGAAGCCCACCCGCCCCGCAAAGACAACGGGCAGGCTCCCAGAAGGGAGCCTGCCCGTGTCACTTCCTATCGGCTGGAAGGCCGTGCGCTGCTACGCGCGGACCTCGGGAGAGGACTCGGCCGGCTTCGGCAGCGGAGCCTCCTTGCCCGGCTCGCCGCCCGGGGTGCCCGCCACGCCGAAGGGAGGCGTCTCCAGCGCCGCCCTCAGGACGTCATCCATGTGGGTGACGAAGATGAACTCCAGCTCGTTGCGCGCCTGGTCCGGCACGTCGATCAGGTCCTTGCGGCACCGCTCGGGCAGGATGACCCGCTTGATGCCCGCCCGGTGCGCCGCCAGCACCTTCTCCTTGATGCCACCCACCGGCAGCACCAGGCCACGCAGCGTGGCCTCGCCCGTCATCGCCGTGTCGTGACGCACGCGGATGCCCGTCAGGAGGCTGGTGAGCGCCGTCAGGATGGTGACGCCCGCGGAAGGCCCGTCCTTCGGAATGGAACCCGCCGGGAAGTGCAGGTGCAGGTCCGTCTTCTCCAGGAAGTTCGGGTTGATGCCGAGCTGCTCCGCCTTGCTGCGCAGGTAGCTCAGCGCCGCCGTGGCGCTCTCCTTCATCACGTCGCCCAGCTGGCCGGTGAGCGTCATGCCGCCCTTGCCCGCCATCTTCGTCGCCTCGATGAAGAGCAGGTCGCCACCCGCCGCCGTCCAGGCCAGGCCCGTGGCCACACCCGGCACCTCGGTGCGCTCGGCGACCTCCGAGTAGAACATCTCGGGCCCGAGGATCTCCTTCACCCGGTCTGGGTTGATGGTCTGCTTCTCCATCTTCCCGCCGGCCACCTCCACCGCCACCGCGCGGCAGATGTCCGCGATGCGGCGCTCCAGGTTACGCACACCGGCCTCGCGCGTGTACGCGGTGGTCAGCGTGAGCAGCGCCTCGTCGGTGATTTCGATGTGGTCCGGGCTCAGCCCGTGCTCCTTGAGCTGCTTGGGCACCAGGTGGATGCGGGCGATGCTCTGCTTCTCCTCGAAGGTGTAGCCCGTCAGCTCGATGATCTCCATGCGGTCCCGCAGCGGACCGGGGATGGGGTCGAGCTGGTTCGCCGTGGCGACGAACATCACCTTGGACAAGTCGAAGGGCACGTCGAGGTAGTGGTCGCTGAACGTGTTGTTCTGCTCCGGATCCAGCACCTCGAGGAGCGCCGCGCTCGGGTCGCCACGGAAGTCGGCGCCAAGCTTGTCGATTTCGTCCAGCATCATGACCGGGTTCTTCGTGCCGGCCTTCTTCATGCTCTGGATGAAGCGGCCGGGGAGGGCGCCCACGTAGGTGCGACGGTGGCCGCGGATCTCCGCCTCGTCGCGCACGCCGCCCAGCGACAGGCGCACGAACTTGCGGCCCGTGGCCTTGGCCACGCTCTGGCCCAGCGACGTCTTGCCGACGCCCGGCGGACCGACGAGGCACAGGATGGGGCCCCGCATGTCGTTCTTCAGCTTGCGGACAGCCAGGTACTCCAGGATGCGCTTCTTCACCTTCTTGATGCCGAAGTGATCCTTGTCCAACTGCTGGCGCGCGTTCTCGATGTCGAGGTTGTCCTCGGACATCTTCGCCCACGGCAGGTCGGCGATCCAATCCAGGTAGGTGCGCGCGACGGTGTACTCGCTGGAGGCCGCCGGAATCGTCTTCAGGCGGTTGAGCTCCTTGTTGGCGACCTTCTCCACGTCGGGCGGCAGGCCGGCCTTCTTCAGGCGCTCCTGCAGCTCGTCGAGCTCCTCTTCCTCCTCGCCCATCTCCCCCAGCTCTTCCTTGATGGCCTTGAGCTGCTGGCGCAGGTAGTACTCGCGCTGGGTCTTCGACATCTCGCCCTTCACGGCGGAGTCGATCTTGTTGGAGAGCTTGAGGATCTCCCGCTTCCGGTTGAGCAGCTCCAGCACGAGCTTCATCCGCGCCTTGAGGTCCACCGTCTCCAGGACGGCCTGCTTCTCCTCGATGGGCACGTCCACGTTGGCGGCGATCAGATCCGCCAGGTGGCCGGGGTGGGTGATGCTCTCCACCAGCTCGGTGGCGGCGGCGGGCAGCTCGGGCATCAGCTCGATGACCTCGCGCGCCAGCTTCTTGAGGTTGATGCCCAGCGCCTCGACTTCCACGTTCTCCGAAGAGGTCTTGTCCTCCACGGCATCCACGCGGGCCTTGAGGTAGGGCGCCTCCTGGACCAGCTCCACCACGCGGAAGCGGGCGAGCCCCTGCACCACGAGCGAGTAGTTGTCCTCGCCCATCTTCAGGAGCTTCACGATGCGGGCGACCGTCCCCATGGTGTAGAGGTCGGCGGCACCCGGATCTTCCTCTTCGGCGCGGCGCTGGGTGACGACGCCGATGACCTGGTCGTCACGCACGGCGTCCTTGATCAGGGCGATGGTCTTCTGGCGGCCGACGGCCAGCGGAAGCACTCCGCCCGGGAAGAAGACGCTGTTGCGCAGGGGGAGGATGGGGAGCACCTGCGGGATGTCTTCCTTGTTGATGAGCCCCGGAGGGGCCATCGCGGTGGGCATAGCGCTCGCAGCGGTGCCCTTCTTCTTCTCATCGGACATGGAGTTCAGCCTTTTCCCTTCGACAACCAGTGAACATTTCCAGGTTTTCTGCGGCGGATGAACCAACGTAACAACCAAAACGGACATGGCAAACGCAGTGTGCGCTTTTCCGCCCCCCGTCACATCTCCAGGGTTCCTCGGAAGTCTCGCGTCTGGACGGAGGGTGGGGCATGATCACCCCTCTAGCATCTGATGCGGCGCCCCGCCGGGGTGCGCAGCTCTTCGAGAGGCCCCCCATGAAGCGCCGATCCTTCGCCCACCTGCTCCTGCTGCCGTCTCTCTTGTGGACGTCGTGCCGGTCGCCCGTCGACGAGCCGGGCTCCAACCTCCCCGGGAGGTGCGAGAGCGAGTCCCCCGTCATCGCGCCACAGAAGACGGACATCCTCTTCGTCATCGACAACTCCGGCTCCATGGAAGAGGAGCAGAACGCCATCGCCACCGAGCTGCCCGCCTTCCTGGAGGCGCTGAAGGAGGGCAGCGGCGTCTCGCAGGACTTCCGGGTGGGCGTGATCACCACGTCCGTGTACCGGCTGGCCATGTTCCAGGGGCAGACGACCTTCCGGGAGTACGCCAATGAGGCCGGCCGGCTGCAGCGCGTGCCGGACGCGGCGGGCAACCCCACCGACGAGCGCTTCATCGACGGCACGGATCCCTACGTGCTGGAGAAGTTCCGGCGGCTGGTGATTCAGGGCACGCAGGGCAGCGGCCAGGAGACGCCCTTCGAGGCGGTCCGGCTGGCCGTGACGGAGCCGCTGGTGTCGACGCCGGGAGCGGAGAACGGCAACGCCGGGTTCCTGCGCGACGGCGCTCGGCTGCTGGTGGCGGTGGTCACCGACGAGGAAGACTGCAGCACCACCCAGCGCCCCCCTCCGGTGTGGGTGTCCGACGACACGTCCATCGACAACTGCAGCGAGCAGGCCCATCTGCTGACGCCGGTGGAGGAGTACTTCGCCACGTTCCAGCAGCTCCGGGATTCAACGGGGGCCTCGCGCCAGGTGCTCTGGGCCACGATTGGTCCGGTGGCGCTGTCCGACAAGCGGGCGGAGCTGATCCGCGATGTGACACCCGACGGTGTCTTCGTGCGCAACGTCGACTGCCCGACCTCCTACGGTCCCGGCCACCGGCAGCGCGCGATGGCGGGGATGTTCGACCAGGGGCTCGACAACCTCGACTCCATCTGCCGGGACAACTACCGCGACACCCTGCTGCGCATCGCGGAGCTGGCCACGGTGGCGCAGAGCATCGAGGTGGTGAACCTGCCCGACCCCCGGCTGGTCCAGGTGGAGTTGACGCGCGCGAACGACGAGGTGGAGCGGTGCTCGGTGGCCGCGGGCGACCTGCGCTACGAGGCGTCCACGGAGGCGTACCCGGCCCGCCTGTTCTTCCAGTCGAGCTGCCTGCGCCGCGCGGACGACAAGAAGGTGGAAGTGAAGGTCCTCTGCGCCGGCTGAGCCTGGAGGACCCGCGCCAGCGGGTCTGATCCACGCACCCACCGCCATGCGTCCCATGAAGGCGCATGTCAGACCTCCGAGGATAGTGGACGACCGCCCCACCGGTCGTCCGGTCCGGAGGGGACTGGCGAGGAGGCGAGATGCGCGCGGCGGAGCAGCGAGTGGGAGTGGCGCAGGGGACGGGCTCGGTCGTGGAGCAGCTTCGGGAGCGGATCCGCCAGTTGCAGGCGGCGCCCCGGCGCTACCTGGCGGTGCTCCGCACGGGCCTGTCGGCGGTGGACGCCTTGCTGCCGACGGGGGGCCTGCCGCTGGGGCAGGTGGTGGAGCTGTGCGGCGAGGCGGCCTCGGGGCGCACCAGCCTGGCGCTGCACGCGGTGGCCGCGGCGCACCAGGAGGCGCGGCTGTGCGCCTGGGTGGACGGCCCCCGGGAGCTCTACCCGCCCTCGGCCGCGGCCCTGGGCGTGGACCTGGAGCGGCTGCTCATCGTCCGGCCCCAGAATCCCGAGCAGCGCATCTGGGCGGCGGTGCAACTGGCCCGGAGCGGGGCCTTCACCTGCGTGGTGCTGGACCTGACGCGCGGAGTGAGTCCCGGCGGGCGCGCGTGCCGGGTGGCCCTGGCGGAGGCGCGCAAGCTGGCGGACGCGGCGGCGCGCGGCGGCGGATTGCTCCTGCTGCTGACCTCGCCAGAGTCCCCGGCGGACGGCGGGGTCCGGCTGCGGACGGAGGCCCGGGACGGAGATGGCTGGTCGGTGGAGGTGGTGCGCAGCCGGCAGGGGGGCACGGGCGCGCGGGCGGAGCTGCCGTGGAGCGCGCTGTACCCGGCGCTGGGGCTGGAGGGAGGCGGCCGGCTGCTGGACGTGGCCGAGGACGCGGAGGACGACACGCCGGACTTCCTGCGAGCTCAGTCCGGAGCGCTGCGCAACGGGCTGGGCATCCTGGGCCAGCGTCCTGGCCGTGACGCGCCCATGCCACCCCTGCGGCAGGGACTGGCCGCGGCCCCGCCGGCGCACTGAGGCACGACATGCGCAGGGCCTATCTGCACCTCACCCGCTTCCCGGTGCAGCGCCGGGTGGTGGAGTCCCCGGAGCTGGCGGGCCGTCCCTTCGCGCTGGTGGAGGCGGTGCGTGGCCAGCGCCGCGTGGCCTTCGCCTCCACCTCGGCGCTGAAGGCGGGGGTGCGCCCGGGGATGACGCTGACGGCGGCCACCGCGCTGGAGCCGGGGCTGCGGCACTTCGAGCACCGCCCGGAGGACGAGCTGCGCGCGCTGACGGCGCTGGGGGAGGCGCTGCTGCCACTGGCCCCGGGCTTCCAGCTTTGCGCGCCGGACGGCTTGTGGCTGGACGCGGGGGCCGCGCACCTGTGCGACGGCGAGGAAGGCCTGGGCGCGCGGCTGCTGTCGCTGTGCGCCGAGCTGGGCTACCGGGCGCGCGTGGTGGTGGCCTCGGAGGCCTTCACCGCGCGCGCGGTGGCCCGGCATGGCGCGCGCCGGGTGGAGGTGGTGGCTCCGGGGGACAGCGCCCGGGCCCTGGCGCCGCTGCCGCTGTCCGCGCTGGAAGGCCGCGAGGGGGCGGCGTTCTCCGCGCTGGGCCTCACCACGCTGGGCGAGGTGGCGGCGCTGCCCGCGGGGGCCGTGGCGGCCCGGGGCGGCGCGGCGGGCGCACGACTCCACGCGCGGTGCCGCGGGGAGGACGACACGCCCTTCGTCCCCGCGGCGCTGGAAGCGGTGCTGGAGGAGCGCGTGGTGCTGGACTTCCCGGCCGAGTCCTTCGAGCCGCTGCGCTTCGCGCTCAAGACGCTGACGGACCGGTTGGGCGCGCGGCTGTCCGGGCGGTGCCGGGCGGCGGTGCGGCTCACCTTCACGCTGAAGCTGGACCCCTCGGGGCAACGGCAGGTGACGCTGACGCTGGCGCGGCCCACGGCGCGAGCGAAGCTGCTGCACGAGCTGGCGCGGCACCGGCTGGAGGAGCTGCGGCTGGAGCACCCGGTGGCGGAGGTGTCCGCGCGGGTGGACGAGCACTCCGAGGACGGAGGGCAGCAGCTCGCGCTGGGGGACGCGCCGGAGGGCGACGCGGCGCTGGAGGTGGTGCTGTCGCGGCTGGCGTCCACGCTGGGGGAGGCGTCGCTCTTCGCGGCGGGCCTGGCGTCGGTCCACCGGCCCGAGGCGGCCCATGGAGCACGGGCCTTCCGGCCTCCGGAGGCGCGGCGGGGCCTGTCCGCGGAGCTGCTGGAGCCAGGGGCCCAGCGCGGCGCGGTGCCGGCGGCCTCACGGGAGCGGCCCTCCCGGTTGCTGGCGGAGCCGGCGTGCCTGGACGCGGAGGTGGCGGAGTCCGGGCGCTTGCTGGCCGCGCGCATGGGGGGCCGGCGGCACCGGGTGACGGCGCTCACGGGGCCGGAGCGGCTGGGCGGGGAGTGGTGGTCACAGACACCCTTCCAGCGGGACTACTATCGGGTCCACTTCGAGGGGCTGGGCCCCGCCTGGGTGTTCCGCGACGGACGGGATGGACGCTTCTACCTCCAGGGACTGTTCGACTGAGGCCCGGCGGGCCAGCATAGTGGCCCCGTACCCGTCTCCCAGGTTCCCCGTCATGCGCGTCCTCCGCCCCGCGGCCGTCCTGCTGTGCCTCCTGCTCGCTTCGTGCGCTCCGCGTCAGGTCCGCCCGCCAGGGGCCCTGCGCAAGGTGGTGGTGGTGGTGGGCTCCCGGGTGGACGCGCTGCCGACCTTCACGTACCGGCAGGACATGATGGGGGAAGGCAACCCCCGTTCGGTGCTCGTCAGCCAGGCCCAGGCCACGCTGGGCGAGCGGGGCTTCGAGGTGGTGGGGACGCGCATCTCCCAGTCGCCGTCACCCACCATCCACGAGGTGGTGGCGATGATCGACGACAACGCGGCCGAGGCCGGAGTGGTGGTGGTGCTGAACTGGGTGGACGTGACGTCCGCCCAGTTGATGGGCCGCGCGGAGGTGCTGCTGGAGACCGGCGTGGTGGGCCCCAACGGAAAGCTGCGGTGGAACAACTCCACGCGCACCGTCTCCACGATTGGCATGTACCAGGCGCAGACGGACCTGCGCTCCTACCTGCGCAAGGCGGTGGTGGAGGCCATCCAGGCCATTCCGTGAGCCCCGGGCGCGGGGGCGGCTCAGAGCGCGCTCTTGGGGACGGCCAGGCGCAGGTGCTCGTAGACGGTTTCGGCGCGCAGGTAGAGGAACTGGGCGTCGCCGAAGGCCAGGGTGTCCCCGTCGTGGAGCACCACCTGGGCGCGGTAGCCCAGGGGGGCGCCGTTGATGAAGGTGCCGTTCATGGACTCGGCGTCACGCACGGAGAAGCCGCCGCGGGCGGCGTTCCAGCGCATCGTGGCGTGGTGCTGGGAGACGGACGGGTCGGGCACCACCAGGTCGCACTCCTCGGTGCGGCCGACCGTCAGCTCCTCTCCGTCCACGGAGGGCTGGAGGAAGTGGACCTCCAGGTTGTCGAAGTCGCGGAGCATGGCGAGCAGCCGCTCGTCCATGTGCGCGCGGTGTGCCATGCCGACGGTGCGTGCCGCCAGGCCCCGGTGGTGCTGGCGGATGAGCTCCACGGGCTGCTGGATGAGGGCCACGGGGCCGGACGCGGCCCGGAACGCGTCCAGCGAGGCACCGGCGAAGGGGCGGAGCTGATTCACGGACACCATGAGGGCTTCCACCCTACGTGCAAGTGGCGGGGACGGGAAGCGCCGCGTCCACGTCTTCCGCCGTGGTGTGTTGGAGGCAGGCGTGGGAGCGTGAAGGTGGATGCGGGTACTCGTCACGGGAGCTGCGGGCTTCATTGCCCACCACGTCAGCGCACGGCTGCTGGCGCGCGGTGATGACGTCATCGGCGTGGACAACCTGGACCCGTCCGGGGACGTGGCGTTGAAGCAGGCCCGGCTGTCGCGGCTCGGCACGCTGCCAGGGGCGGCGGGCTTCACCTTCCGTCCCGTGGACGTCACCGACGGCCCCTTGCTGCGGGCGCTCTTCGAGCAGACGCGCCCCGAGGCCGTGGTGCACCTGGCCGCGCGAGTGGGCGTGCGCGCGCCGGCGGGCACCGCGCAGGCGTACGTGGATGCCAACGTGTCGGGGTTCCTCCAGGTGCTGGAGCAGGCCAGCGCGGCCCGGGTGCGGCACCTGGTCTACGCGTCCTCCAGCTCCGTGTACGGCGCCGGCTCGGTGCCTCCGTTCCAGGAGGGCGCGGCGGCGGACCACCCGCTCAGCGTCTACGCGGCCACCAAGCGCGCCGATGAGCTGCTGGCGCACGCGTACAGCCATCTGCACGGGCTCCCAACCAGCGGCCTGCGCTTCTTCACGGTGTATGGCCCGTGGGGGCGCCCGGACATGGCGCCCCTGCGCTTCCTCCGGGCCCTGCGCGACGGCGCCGAGCTGTCACTGCATGACGAGGGCCGGATGCAGCGCGACTTCACGTACGTGGAGGACGTGGCGGAGGCCGTGGTGCGCGTGATGGATCGGCCGCCCCAGGGGGCACCGGCCTGTCGCGTCCTCAACGTGGGCCGGGGCGAGCCCGTCTCCGTGCGGGCCTTCCTGTCCATCCTGGAGCGGCGGCTGGGCGTCCGGGCGCGGGTGAAGTCCACGCCCGCGCAGCCAGGGGAGATGGACGCGACCTGGGCGGACGCCTCCGCGCTGGAGCGGGAGACGGGCTTCCGTCCGCGCGTCTCCGTGGAGGAGGGGCTGGCCCGGCTGGTGGCGTGGTTCCTCCAGCATGCCGGTGCATGAGGGACCTCCGTGTCCCTTGACGGTCGCGCCGACTACCCGGACGTCACCGTCACCTGGCCACGCTCCACGCGCCACACCTCGGAGGTGCAGGCCTGGGCGAAGGACGTGTCGTGCGTGACGAGCAGCAGCGCGCCGGGGTACTCCCGCAGCGCCGCCTCCAGCCGTTCGATGGACGGCAGGTCCAGGTGGTTGGTGGGCTCGTCCAGCACCAGGGCCCAGGCGTGTTGGCCCAGGCCCTGGGCGATGAGGAGCTTGCGCACCTCGCCGGGGGAGGGCTGCTCGGAGGCGAGCAGCCGCTCCGGGTCCACGCCGAGCGCCGCGACGAGTGACAGCACGCGGCCCCGTTCCTCGGGCGGCAGCGCGCGCACCGCGTCCAGCGTGGCCCGGGCCTCGTCCGCGCTGACGTCCTGGGGCAGGGAGAGCACGCGCTCCAGCGGAATGCGCGCGTTCTCCAGCAGCGCGCGCACCAGGGTGCTCTTGCCGGCGCCGTTGGGCCCTTCGATGCGCACGCGGGCCTCGCGGCTCACGGAGAGCTTCACGGGCCCCAGCAGCTCCACGTCACCGGCGCGGAGGCCGGGCACGTCCAGCGTGAAGAGCCACGGGTTCGGCGCGCGCACGTAGTCCAGGAAGACGGAGCGACCCAACGTCTTGTCCGCGGTGAGCTCGCCCACGGCCTCGCTGACGCGCTCCAGCTCGCGCCGTGCGATGCCCACGCGCCGTCCGGCCCCCGCCTCCGCCCAGCCAGCGACGACCTTGGCGCCCATGGAGCGGGCGTCGTTGTCGTTCTTGTTCTTCAGGCGACTGCGGGTGTGCCGCGCGGCGTCCGCGGACTGCTGTTCGCGCCGGGCCTGGTCCAGCAGGTGCGCCGCGCGGCGCTGCTCGGCGCGGGCCTGCTGGTGGGTGGCGATTTCAGTCTCGCGCTCCGCCTCCCAGTGCGCCCGCGCGGCGGTGTAGGCGCCGGGCCACAGCCGCGCGCTCCCGTGGTGGACGCGCAGCGTGGAGGTGGTGAGGGACTCCAGCAGGTCGCGGTCGTGGGACACCACGATGCCCAGGCCCCGGAAGCGGCGCAGCGCGGAGACCAGCCACGTCCGGGCCTCCGCATCCAGGTGGTTGGTGGGCTCGTCCAGGAGCAGCAAGTGGGGCTCCGCGGCCAGGGCGGCGCCCACCTGCCACCGCTTGCGCTCGCCCGGGGACAGCGTGGGCCAGCGCTCCAGCGCGGTGACGTCCAGGCCCAGCTGGCCTTGCAGTCGCCGCGCGACGGAGTCCCACGACTCCGCGAAGGCGGAGATGTCGGGCGTCAGCGCCTCCACCTCCTGACGGCAGAGGCGGAGGGTGGGAGCGGACGGCTCCAACTGGAGGTGCCCCTCGGTGGGGGTCAGCGCTCCCGCCAACAGCCGGAGCAGGGTGGACTTGCCGGCGCCATTGGCGCCCACGAGCCCCGTCCAGCCAGGGGACAGGTGGAAGTCGACATCGGAGAGGACGGGAACGGCGTCGGAAAAAGCGAACGAAACGCGGTGCGCGCGTACGGAAGGCATGAAGGAAGCTCCTGAAGCCAGGGCGCAAGCCAGCCTGAAGGCGGCTCAGCGCGGGAACGTCAACGGACCTGGGGGTTCAGCGAAGCGTCCTCAAGGGTGCGTCAGACCTCTCGTTGGGAGGGGGCGTCAATCCCTCCTGGGATGGCTGCAATCTATGTCCAGGCGCGCGCCGGAATGCAACCCTTGCCTTCATGGGGGCAGGGCGCGCGACTCCGGCAGCGCGGCTGGCTGTCTCGCATCAACCTGCCGCGGGCGCCGCGAAGCTCTCCATCCGGCGGGAGCGCCGCCACGCGCCGACGGACGCCAGCAGGGCGCCCAGCATGGCGAGCAGCAGGGCGAGCGCCACGTTGTGCAGCGCCTCATGGGTGCCGACGAAGAGGACGCGCGGGCCCTGGTCCCACAGTGGGCCGCTATAGGCGTGCAGGAGGGAGAGGATGCCGGTGGCGAAGCCGAGCGTGCCGGCAATCAAGGTGCAGAGTCCCAGCGACAGCATCAGCGGCACGTAGCGCGGCGCGGGCCGGCGCGCGTACTGGACGCACGTGGTGATGAGCGCGATCCCCGCGAGCAACGTGGGGTACATCCCCCAGCCTCCTGCGATGAAGATGTCCTGCATGTTCCCCTCCGGTGGGTGTGTCCGGAGGCTCTGACATCCGGACACAGGGAAGGTTCCCGCGAAGCGCCCTTGGGTGCCTGCGCCAGGGCTCAGTCGTCCTGCGAGTCCAGGGCGGGCCGCTGGCGCCGGGGTGCCCCGGTGGGCGTGCCGCCGGGGAGGGTGGCGTGCTCGGGGGCCACCGTGTTCCGGGCAATGGCCTGGGCGCTCAGGCTCGCGGCGGAGCGAGCCGGCGCCGGGGCGGGTCTGGTGGCCTCTCCCGTCTGGGCGAAGACCTCCTTGAGGGCGGCGACGGCGCCCAGCGTGGCGGTGGCCTCGTAGGGGATGAACATCTTGTTGTCGCCCTTGCCCAGCTCCTGGAGGGTCTCCATGTAGCGCAGCGCGAGCACCTCGGGCGTGGCGCGGCCGTTGTGGATGGCCTCGAAGACGAGCCGGGTGGCCTCGGCCTTGCCTTCGGCCTGCAGCATGGTGGCGCGCTTGTGGCCTTCGGCGCGGGCAACCTCGGCGTCGCGTTCGGCCTCGGCGCGGAGGATGCGGGAGATCTTCTCGCCCTCGGCCTGGAGGATGGCGGCGGACTTGTCGCCTTCGGCCTTGGTGACCTCGGCGCGGCGCTCACGCTCGGCGGTCATCTGCTTGGCCATGGCGGCCTTGATGGCCTGGGGCGGCTCGATTTCGCGCAGCTCCACGCGCGTCACCTTGACGCCCCACTTCTCGGTGGCTTCGTCCAGCACGATGCGCAGCTTGGTGTTGACCGTCTCGCGGCTGGTGAGCGTCTGGTCCAGCGTCAGCCCGCCCATGATGTTGCGCAGGTTCGTCATCGTGAGCTGCTCGATGGCGAGCGCGAGGTTCTCTATCTGGTAGAGCGCCTTCGCGGGCTCGACGATCTGGTAGTAGATGACCGAGCCGACCTCCATGTTGACGTTGTCGTGGGTGATGACCTGGACGGTGTCGAAGCCCATGACCTGCTCGCGCAGGTCCACGAGGTTGCTGCGCATGACGCGGTTGCCCGTGCGCATCTCGATGGCGCGGGGCGCGTCCACGAAGGGGATGAGGAAGTTGAGGCCGCTGCTGGCCGTCTTGTAGAACTTGCCCAGCCGCTCCACGACCATGACCTTGGCCTGGGGAACGATGCGGATGCCGGTGGCGGCGATGCCCACCAGGATGACCGCGAAGACGCCGAAAATCGTCACGACTTCCATCCCGCCTACTCCTTCCTCGGAGCCTCCGAGGGAACCGGCAATGACGCCGTCGGTCGGCGCACCCAGAGTTTGAGACCTTCCACCTGCTCCACGGTGACGCGTTCGCCTTCGGGCACCGGGCCCGACAGGGAGCGCGCCGTCCACAGCTCGCCATTGATGCGCACCGTGCCCCCGAGCGGGTCGCCCAGGGACTCCACCACCACGGCCTCCTGGCCAAGCATGGCCTCGATACCTGTCTTCAAATGCGTGGCGTCACGCATGAAAACGTTCTTGAAGAGGGTGCGAGAGGCCGCGAACAGGGCGACGGAGACGGCGGTGAACAGGTAGAGCTGGCCATTGAGCCCCAGGCCCAGGGCCGCCCCGACAGAGGTGGCCAGCGCCCCCACGGCGAGCCAGAGGACCATGAAGCTGGTGAGCTGGAGCTCCAGCGCTCCCAGAAGGAGCGCCGCGATCAGCCAGAGCTGCCACGCGGTGGGAGTGAGGTCCATGGCGAAGGATGTTTGTCAGTCGGGTTGGCGTCCTGTCAAACGGTCGCGAGGGCTTCAGTAAGCGCCGCGACGCTCTCTCGAAAGCGGAAGAGCGCAGTGGTCAAGAACGCGGACCAGCGCGGGGAGCAACCCATGAAGTCGCTTGCTCGCACCGCGAAGATCCAATCTAGCGCCTGAACGCCTGTTCGGTATCTAGATCCGGGCGTGGACTACGCCGAGCTGGTCTGCCGCTCCAACTTCTCGTTCCTTCGCGGGGCCTCGCATCCGGAAGAGCTGGTGGCCACCGCCGCGAGGCTCGGGCTGCGTGCGCTCGCGCTGACGGACGCGGATGGCCTGTACGGCGTGGTGAAGGCGCACCTGGCGGCGAAGGAGCACGGGGTGCGGCTCATCCTGGGCGCCGAGCTGACGCTGGAGGACGGCCCCCCGGTGGTGGTGTACGCGGCGGATGGGACGGGGTACTCGAACCTGTGCGCCCTGGTGTCCCAGAGCCGGATGACCCACCCCAAGGGGGAGGCCGGGCTGCCGTGGCGCGCGGTGGCGGACCGGTCCGCGGGGCTGCTCGCGCTCCTGCCCCAGCCCGCGCCCTTCGAGCAGGTCGCCTCGCTGGCGGAGTCCTTCCCGGAGCGCTTCCACGTCGGCGTCTGCCGGACGCTGTCCGCGGGGGACGCGGAGCGCGAGGCCCGGGCGGAGCGGCTGGCGCTGGAGCTCGGCGTGCCGCTGGTCGCGCACAACGACGTGCACACGCACCACCGTCGGCGTCAGGCCCTGCAGGACGTGCTGGTGTCCATCCGCCACGGGACGCCGGTGGACCAGGCGGGGACGCGGCTGCTGCCCAACGCGGAGCGGACGCTGAAGTCCCCACGGGACATGGCGCGCCTGTTCGCGGACCGGCCAGCGGCCCTGGCGCGCGCGGCGGAGCTGGCCTCGCGCTGCCACGCCTCATTGGATGACTTGCACTACCGCTTCCCGGAAGAGGGCCTGCCCGCAGGTCGCACGGCGGACGCACACCTGCGCGTGCTGACCTCCGAAGGGCTGCGGTTCCGCTATCCGGAAGGCGTTCCCCCGGCGGTGGTGAAGCAGATTGAGCACGAGCTGAAGCTCATCGCCGCGTTGGACTTCGCCGGCTACTTCCTGGCGCTGTGGGACATCGTCCGCTTCGCCAGGGCCCGGGGGATTCTCTGCCAGGGGCGGGGGAGCGCGGCGAACTCGGCGGTCTGCTACGCGCTGCAGATCACCGCCATCGACCCGGTGCGGATGGGCCTGTTGTTCGAGCGCTTCCTGAGCATGGAGCGCAAGGAGCCGCCAGACATCGACGTGGACTTCGAGCACGAGCGCCGCGAGGAGGTCCTCCAGTACGTCTACGAGAAGCACGGACGCCGACACGCGGGCATGGTGTGCGAAGTCATCTGCTACCGGGGCCGGCTGGCGCTGCGTGAGACGGGCAAGGCGCTGGGGCTGTCGTTGGACCAGGTGGACCGGCTGTCGAAGGTGTCCGCGTCGAACGGCTTCGACGTGACGCCGGACGTGCTGCGCGAGGCGGGCCTGTCCGCGGAGGACGGCCGGGTCCAGAAGACGCTGGCGCTGGCCATGGAGCTGGAGGGCTTTCCCCGGCACCTGTCCATCCACGTGGGCGGCTTCGTGATGACGCGCGAGCCGCTGACGGAGCTGGTGCCGGTGGAGAACGCGGCGATGCCAGGCCGCACCGTCATCCAGTGGGAGAAGGACGACATCAACGCGGTGGGGCTGCTGAAGGTGGACCTGCTGGCGCTGGGCATGCTGACGGCGCTGTCGAAGTGCTTCGCGCTGATTCGCGAGCACCACGGGCGGGAGCTGTCCCTGGCGACGGTGCCGGCCGAGGACCCGAAGGTCTACGACATGCTGTGCGAGGCGGACACGGTGGGCGTGTTCCAGATTGAGAGCCGCGCACAGATGAACATGCTGCCCAGGCTGCGGCCGAGGACGTTCTACGACCTGGTGGTGGAGATCGCGCTCATCCGCCCGGGGCCCATCGTCGGCAACATGGTGCATCCCTTCCTGCGCCGGCGGCATGGCCAGGAGCAGGTGGCGTACCCGAGCGAGGCGGTGAAGGAGATTCTCGGCAAGACGCTGGGGGTGCCGCTCTTCCAGGAGCAGGCGATGAAGCTGGCCATGGTGGCGGCGGGCTTCACCGCGGGCGAGGCGGACGGACTGCGGCGGGTGCTGAGCCACAAGCGCGCCGAATCCATGCTGCTGCAATACCGGGGGCGCTTCGTGGAGGGCTGCGTGTCGCGGGGGTACACGCGCAAGCAAGCCGAGGAGTGGTTCGACAACTTCCGGGGCTTCGCGCACTACGGCTTCCCGGAGAGCCACTCCGCGAGCTTCGCGTTGATTGCGTATGCGTCCAGTTGGCTGAAGTGCCACTACCCGGCGGCCTTCACGGCGGCGCTGCTCAACTCGCAGCCCATGGGCTTCTATGCGCCGCACACGTTGGTGGCGGACGCGCAGCGGCATGGCGTGGTGGTGCGGCCGGTGGACGTGCGGCACTCGAGCTGGGACTGCACGCTGGAGGAGGGCGGAGCCGCGCTGCGGTTGGGACTGCGGATGGTGAAGGGCCTGGGCGAGCCCGCGGGGCGGCGCGTGGCGACGGCGAGGCGCGAGGGCTTCCGCGACGTGGGCGACCTGGCGCGGTGGTCGCGGGCGCCTCGGCACGAGCTGACGCGGTTGGCCCTGGCGGGCGCCCTGTCGTCGCTGTGTGGCTCCCGGCGTCAGGCGTTGTGGGAGCTCCAGGCGCTGGGGCCGCTGGACGCGGATGACCTGTTCTTCGGCATGGCCATGGACGGCACGGCGGTGGAGCTGCCGTCCATGGATGTGCTGGAGCGGGTCGTCGCGGATTACGACACGGTGGGGCTGTCGCTGGAGAAGCACCCGCTGGAGCTGCTGCGCCCCGTGCTGAAGCAGCAAGGCGCGGTGACGGCGGAGGGGCTGAAGAAGGTGGCCCACGGGCGGAGGGTGGCGGTGGGCGGCATGCTCATCTGCCGCCAGCGTCCCCCCACGGCCAAGGGCATCTGCTTCATCTCCCTGGAGGACGAGACGGGCATCGCGAACCTGGTGGTGCCTCCGGACGTGTACGAGCGGTGCCGGAAGGACATCCATGGCGCGCTCTTCCTGGTGGGAGAAGGCGTCCTGGAGCGCTCCGGCAAGGTGACGAACGTGAAGTCCAGTCGCGTGGCGTCATTGCATGGACAGCGGGGTACGCTGCCTGGGCGATGACCGCCGAACTCGAATGGAATGACGGGGTGCGCCCCTACACGCCGCTCTCCACCCTCAAGCCCGTGGCGGACGGCGTCTGGTGGGTGGACGGGCCGGTGGCGAGGATGCGCGTGGGCCCCATCTCCCTGCCATTCCCGACGCGCATGGTCATCGTCCGCCTGAGGTCGGGCGGCTTGTGGCTCTGGTCGCCCACGGCGCCGACGCCCGGGTTGTTCGAGCAGGTTGATGCGCTCGGCCCGGTGGAGCATCTCGTCTCTCCGAACCGGTTCCATTACGCGGGCATCCCGGCCTGGAAGGCACGCCATCCGCGCGCGACGGCCTGGGCGTCTCCGGGCGTTCGCGAGCGGGCGCGCTCCCAGAAGATGGACGTCCCGTTCGATGCCGACCTCGGCGACGCCGCGCCCGCGGCCTGGGCCACGGAGCTGGGCCAGCTCATCTTCCGGGGCAGCCGCTTCGTGGAAGAGGTGGTGTTCTTCCACGGTGCGTCCTCGACCTTGATTGTCGCGGACCTGGTCATGGCGCTGGAGCCCGAGCGTCTCCGGCCCCGCCTGCGATGGCTGCTGACGCTCGGCGGAACGATGTGGCCGGGACAGACGCCACGCGAGGTGCGGGTGACCACTTGGGGACGGACGGCGCAGGCGCGCGCCTGCTACCAGCAGATGATGGCATGGCAGCCTCGACGGGTGCTCCTCGCGCACGGCCGCTGTCACCTCGATGAGGGCGTGGCCCCGCTCGAGCGCGCCTTCTCCTGGCTGCGCTGACGCACGGGCGTGGCGAATCCTGGCCGCGCGCGCCGCGTCAGCGCAGGTGCATGAACACCCGGGGGGAGGCGGGCAGCTCCACGTCGGGGGTGGTGAGCAGGCAGGTGACTCGGGAGCCCCCGGGGAATGGCAACCACCCGGAGCGCAGCATCAGGTGCGCGGGCGTACACGGGCTGCGCAGCATCGCGGCGCAGTCGACACCCTGGCTCACCATGTCCTGCATGGCCACCCACAGCAGCCGCCGTTGCTCCGAAAAAGGCAGCCCGTCCTGGAAGGCGAGCAGGTCCACCAGTCCCGCCGTCAGGAGGCCTCGGGCCGTCATCTGCAACGTGTAGTAGTTGACCAGGCCTTGGATGACGCCGTCCCGCTCCAGGACGAAGGTGCGTGGGACGTCGCGGAACTGGAGCTGGTGGGCCAGGCGCTCCGACGTGTAGGCATAGCCCAGGTTCACCGGCCGCATCATCTTCTGGACCAGGGCCATGCATTGCGACAGGTCCCGGGGCTGGTAGGCTCGGACGCCGTCGGTGCGAGCCGCCAGGAAGCCCCGGTGGTGGAGCGGACGCGTGAAGGTGAGGAACGCGCGCTCGGCGATGCTCAGCGACCAGCGGACCGCCTTCTCCGTATTGAAGACGTGCAGCCACATGCCCAGGCCGTTGAGGTAGCGCGTGTGGCTCCGCCGGCCCCAGAAGCCCGGGCCCAGGGTGCCGTTGGCCACGCAGCCCAGGGTGATGGCCGCGCCACGCTCGCGGTGACGTGCCTGCATGGTGTCCGACAGCTTGATGCCAATCCCCTGGCCCCGGTTCTCTGGCGCCACGCTGACCCAGCTCCCGTAGGTGCCATCCACCTGCCGCGAGCCGAGTTGGATTTTCGCGGGCTCCGCCAGGAAGGCCCCCACCAGCTTGCCCTTCGAGTACGCCCCCAGCAGGTAGTCCCGGTCCGCCAGGGGATTGCTGAAGAGCAGCCAGTCGAAGAAGCGCTCGTCCCAGACCGTCAATCCCATCTTCGCGCCGTAGGTGCGCTGCCAGACGCTGTTGATGAACCGGGACGCTTCCTTCGCGTCGCCCTCGAAGGCGCGGACCTCAACCATGACGGGCCTCGGGCGCGGAGGCGGGCACCGGCGCCAAGGTAGGAATGGGGACGGCGCTCATGGGCTCCACGGTGGTGGCGGACGGGTGCTGGCCGAAGAGGTGTGTGTACAGCGCGCGCGTGGTGGGGATGAGGGCATTCCAGTCGGGGAGGTGGACCTTCTCCGGGCCGACGAGCACCTTCGCGTAGATGGCCTCATAGACGCGCTTCACCGTGTTGGGCGCGATGGCGTCCACGTCGAACGCGGGCACCAGGCCCACCAGCTTGAAGCCGCGGAGCTCGGCGTTGCGCTGCGCCCGGGCCAGCTTCAGGGTGGAGTAGTAGAGGACGACCTCCGCGCCGATGCCGCGCCCCACCTGCTCCAGCAGGGAGATGCCAAACTGCCCCAGGCCCAGGCCTCGCTGCGAAGGCTCAACGGCCCCCATCGCGGCGGACAGCTGCAGGCCGCGAACGTTCTTCTCCAGCGTCAGCAGCCCGATGATTTCCTGGGTGGCCCGGTCCCTTCCCAGAATCGCATACACCGGCCGGTCCGGAGACTCGCCTTGGAGACAGACATGCTGCTCATAGAAAGAGTGCTCCAGGTGCCGGCTCTCCGTGCCGACCCGGATGTCCGGATACCATTTCCCCAGGAGCGCCGTGACCTGCTCGATGGAGCCCCGCGAGAGCTGCTCGAGGCCGCAGTCCTCTGGCGGTCTGAGCCCCCCCAGCATCTCGTCCAAACGTCGCCATTGCATCTTGTGCATGACGAACATGATTCGAGGTTGTGAACGCGCCGCGCAGCTGCTTTCTTCTGTATTTTCTTGAGTATGTCTTTGGCCGATCAGGTCCCCCGCTGAAGCGTGACGTGTCACACAGGCTCCGCGTTTGGGAGTGGGCAGGTGAGATGCGGGCCCGGCGTGAGGGGAGGGGTGGCCGTCCGCGAGCCGACGTCCAGGTGCCTTCAAGGGCGCCCGTCCCGGAGGGAGGGTTCGGGCGGCCCCGGGATGGGAATTGAATGTAAGTGATTGAGAATGATTGGGTGTGTCGTGTCGCTTGGGGCGGAGGCCAGGCGCGGCACCTCAGGCCAACAGCCGGACATCCTCCAGGCTCGCGGCGGGTTGGATGAGGTCCACGCCGTGCGAGGCGAAGCGCCGTGCCGCCGCCTTGCTCCGGGGGCCGTGGCCATGCTCCAGACACCACTGAGCATGGGCGCAGAGCAAGGCCAGCTCCAGCGTCCGTCCCAGCGTCAGCGAGAAGCGCCGGGCGCCCGCCTCCAGGGTGGCGGGGTCCTCCATGGCGCCGGCCACCCAGGCCCGCGCGTGCTCCAGCGCGCCGTGGGCCGCGTCGACACAGGGCCGCAGGCCCGCGTCCCGGGCCTGACCCAGGCGTCCCTCCACCTCGTGGAAGAACGCCTCCAAGGCGCCTTCCTTCGCCAGGGCGCGCAGGGTGTCCAGGGAGAGGACGTTCGTGGTGCCTTCCCAGATGGACAGCACCTGGGCGTCGGCCTGGAGCCGCGGAATGCCCGTGTCCTCCACGTAGCCCGCGCCGCCGAAGGCCTCCGTGACTTCGGAGGTGACGTGCACCACCTGCCGGCCGGTGGTCAGCTTCGCCAGGGGTGTCACCAGCCGCTGCAGGAGCAGCTCCTGCTCGGTGGCCGCCTTCGCCTCCATGCGGCCCAGCAGCTCCACGGCGCGGAAGGCCAGCAGGAACCCCGCCTGGAACTCCGCCTCCAGCCCCGCCAGGGTGTCCATGTGCAGCGGCTTGTCCGCCAGCGTCGCGCCGAACTGCACCCGCCGCTGGGCATAGTCCCGGGCCAGGGCCAGCGCCCGGCGCATGCTCCAGGCGGAGCCCACCGCGTTCCAGGTGCGTGTCACATTCAGCATCCACGCCATGTTCCGGATGCCATCCGTCAGCCCCGCCACGGGAATGGCCAGCGTGCCATCCAACGTCAGCTCCGCCGTGGGCACCTTGCGCGTCCCCAGTTTGTCTTTGAGCCGGTTGATGTGGATGCCATTGAGTCTTCCGGCCGCGTCTCGTGTCTCCACGTAGAACAGGGCCAGGCCCTTGCCGCCGGGGCCATTGCCTTCCGGGCGCGCCAGGGTGAGCGCCATCTGCGCCGTCGTCGCGGAGGTGAACCACTTCGTCCCGGACAACCGCCAGCCCTCCGGGGATTGCCGGGCCACCGTCTGCGTGAGCCCCACGTCCGAGCCGCCGGTGCGCTCCGTCATCCACTGGCCGGACGTCCACGCCGTGGCTGGCTCCCGGGACGTCAGGTGGGGCAGGGCGCGGTCGATGAGCGCCGCGTTGCCCAGCGTGAGCAGCGAGCGCGCCGCGCCGTCCGTCATCGCCAGCGGGCACGAGTACACGTCCAGCGACGCCTGCACGAGGTAGTTGAGGACGAACTGGTGGACGCGGCTGAGCTCGGCGTTCTTCTGCTCGTAGGCCGTGGCCACCAGGCCGCGACGCGCGGCCAGGGCCTCGGCTTCCTTCCACAGCGGTGACACCTCGATGTGGTCGACGCGGTGGCCCCACGCATCCCACTGCGTCAGCTCGGGCTCGTTCAGCCGGTCGCGGAGCTGGAAGCGGTAGAAGTAATCCCCGCCCAGCTCTCCCAGCTCGCGGAACTCCTCCGTCAACGCGCGCCGCAAGTCTTGGGGCAGGGTGCGCGCCAGGTAGCTCTGGAGCAGCGCATCGTCGTCGTACTGGTTGCCCAGCCTCGGCGGTTCCTGGAAGAAGCTCATGCGCCAAGGGTAGCACCCACGCTCCGCGGACCTGGCTGGCGCGACGCCGTTGTCGGCGAGCAGGCTGACAGGAACACTTGGGTTCAGTGCTTTTCTGTTTGTTCCGCAACTCCGTTTCGTTGAACCCGGACCGATGCGGTAGGCTCCGGCGCGAACACCCTGGAGCGAGCACCGCATGTCCCTGTTCAGGCGACCGCCATCCCCGGAGTCGGGCTCGTCGAGCGACGAGTCCAGCCGCAGCGTCACCCCCGTGGAGACGGCCGTGGTGCCGCCCGCGGCGCCCACGCCGGTGCTGTCGGGGCCGCCGCGCCCACGCGCCGGTGGCACGGGGGTGACCGCCGCGCTCCCGCCGCGTCCCCCGGGCGCCGCCACCGGCTCACGCCCCGCGCTGCCGCCGGAGCCGGCCGAGCCCGACTTCCCCACCGAGCGCCGCGCCGCGTCCTCGCCGCCGGACCGCCGGGGGCCTCCGCAGGGGCCGGCCACGCTGCCGTCCGTCATCGTCGCCCCGCCGGAGCGCCGTGGGCCCGGGCCGGCCCAGTACGCGGGCCCGGACCGGCGTGGCAGCGCCGCCGGCCCGCCGCAGTACAACGGCCCCGAGCGCCGGACGCGGCGGCCGGGAGAGGAGGGCGGCCCTGGCCAGGGCGACCGCTACTGGCCCGCCCAGCCGCGCACCCTGCTGGAGACGGGCCTCAACACCACCTTCGTGGAGGAGCTGGTCCTCAAGGCGCTCTTCTTCGCCGGTGAGATGCGTGGCATGGACATCGCCGCGCGCCTCCAGCTGCCCACCGCGCTGGTGGACGACGTCATCGAGGGCCTGCGCCGCCAGAAGTACATCGACATCCGCGGCGGTGGCGGCTCGGGCGTGGGCAAGTCGACGATGATCTACCAGCTCACCACGTTCGTGACGGACGTGCTGCGGCAGGTGCTCGACCGCAACCGCTACAACGGCCCCGCGCCGGTGCCCTACCTGGAGTGGGCGGCCGCCGTGAAGAAGCAGACCGTGCGCGGCAACCGCATCACCCGCGCGCGCATGCAGGACAAGTTCGGCGACCTCATCATCAAGGACTACATCTTCGACGGCATCGGTCCGGCGATGAACTCCGGCCGCGCCATCTTCTTCTACGGGCCCCCGGGCAACGGCAAGACGGCCATCTGCCAGGGCATGGTGAACTGCTTCGGCGGGGACATCTTCATCCCCCACGCCATCCTCATCGACGACTTCGTGGTGCGCATCTTCGACGCCAACCTCCACAAGGTGGTGGAGGACGAGCCCGGCACGCCGTCGTATGACCGGCGCTGGGTGCGCTGCCGGCGTCCGCTCGTCGTCGTGGGCGGTGAGCTGACGCTGGAGATGCTGGACCTCGTGTACTCGCCGGAGGTGAAGTACTACGAGGCGCCGTTCCAGATGAAGGCGAGCAACGGCATGCTCCTCATCGACGACTTCGGCCGGCAGAAGGTGTCCCCCAAGGACTTGCTCAACCGGTGGATCGTCCCGCTGGAGAGCGACATCGACATGCTCACCCTGCACACCGGCAAGAAGCTGCAGGTGCCCTTCGACGTGTTCGCGGCCTTCTCCACCAACCTGGACCCCAGCGACCTCGTGGACGACGCCTTCCTGCGCCGCGTCCGCTACAAGCTGGAGGTGCAGCGCCCGGACGAGCAGCAGTTCCACGACATCTTCCAGGTCATGTGCCGCAAGCGCGGCGTGCCCTACAACGCGGCGGCGGTGGACTACCTCATCGACGCGCACTACCGCCCGGTGGGCCGCCCGTTCGCCGCCTGCCAGCCGCGTGACTTGCTGGACCAGGTCATCGACATGGCGCACTACCAGGGCGTGGAGCCGCGCCTGACGACCGAGCTCCTGGACTCCGCCGTGCGTGGCTACTTCGTGCGCTTCGACAAGGACAAGCCGGCGGGGACGTCGGCCTCCGCGGGCTGAGGCGCCGTCATTCGCCCGGGGGCCGGGGCGCGAACGGTCCCCAGGGCGAGGGCTCCAGCCACCGGCGCACCTCGTCCACCGGCACGTTGGCCAGCACGTCCACCAGCGACATGCCGTGGACGAAGCGGCCCGGCCGGCCCTGCGCGTATTCGGGGTGGCGGAAGCGCTGCCAGAGCACGCGCACGTCCACGTCCCGGAACCGGCCCACCTGGAGGTACAGCGACGAGCCCAACCCCGAGTAGTACGTGTGCGCGCCCAGCTGCCGGCAGTACGCCACCAGCCGGGCTGACTTGTCCTCGCCCTGCTTGTCCAGCGTGGAGGCCAGGACGATGTTCGGCGTCAGGCCCAGCGGCTCGTTGAAGAGGGCCATGCTCGCCAGCAGCACCCGCAGCAGCGAACCGGGGCCCGACTCGCGCGCCGCCGCGTCATAGAAGGGCTCCAGCCGGGGCAGCACCTGCGAGGCGAAGCAGGGCCGCTTCGCGTACAGCGACACCAGCGTGCGCAGGTGCTCGCGGGCCCAGGGCTGACGGGCATCCACCGCCAGGTCCTTGATGAGGGTGTCCCGGTGCGGGTCCTCCAAGGGGATGGACAGCCACTGGAACCCGGGCTCCGTGGGCGGGGGCAGGGGGACGTTGTGGGGCAGGGCCACCCGCGTGCGCCGCTGCCAGCCGCGCCGCAGCCACTGCACGTTGTCCAGCACGACGAAGGTCCCCGCGCGGGCCAGCTGTTCGTGGAAGTCCACCCACGGCAGGTAGTGCGGCTGCTCGGCGACCACGACTCCAGGGATGCCCGGCACGCGCCGAGGATAACGTCCTGGCGCCACCCCGTGGCCACCCGTTTGCCCGCGGTCCCGCATGTTTCCAGCGAGCATGGGGTGTATCTGACCCCCGCGCTCCGGATGCTCCTGGCTGGAAATCCCATGCTGCAGAACCGTAGTATTTTACAGCCCGTGTGTTTGGGGCCACGGAGCAGGGCGACTGGATGAAGTTCCTGTGTCTCACCACCGATGCGCGGCACCCCGTGGCGGAGGAGTTGCGGCGCCAGGGCCAGGCCGTGCTCATCACCGCGGACCTGGTGGAAGCCGGCGCGGCGCTGGGGCACGGGCCCGTGGACGTGCTGGTGGTGGACGCGGCGGACCTGGCGGAGGACGCGCGCTGGTTGGACACGCTGCGGACGCGGGCCCGTCCCGAGGAGCCGCTGGTGCTGGGGCTGGCGCGGGAAGGCACCGACGCGGCGCTCGAGCTGCTGCTGGCCGCGGGGGTGGATGAGTTCCTGGTGGAGCCCTTCACCCCGGTGCAGGTGCGCGCACGGCGGGTGTTGCTGGAGCGGCGGATGGCGGCGCGGCGTCAGCGGCAAAGCTCCGAGGCGGAGGCGCGCGGCGAGCTGTCGCGGCTGGCCTCCATCATCCAGATGCAGTCGGACGTGTCGATGGCGGGCTACGGGCTCGACGAGCTGATGCGGCTGCTGTGCGAGCGCTCGCGAGTGCTGTGCGGCGCGGATGGCGCGGCGGTGGCGCTGCTGGAGGAGGCCGCCGAGGAGGTGCACTACCTGGTGGCCACCGGCAGTCTGGCGCCCTTCATCGGCTTCCGGCTGAAGGTGGAGGGCAGCCTCACGGGCACCAGCCTGCTGAGTGGCGAGGTGATGCGGACGGATGACTCGGAGACGGACGTCCGGGTCAACGCGGCGGCGCTGCGCCACGTGGGCGCGCGGTCGATGATCTGCGTCCCGCTGTGGCGCGAGGGCCGCCCGGTGGGCGCGCTCAACGTCACCAGCCGGCGGCCGAACGCGTTCGAGGACCGGGACGTGCGCACGCTGGAGCTGATGGCGGGCCTGCTCGGCGCGGCCATGGGCAACGCGGCCGAGGCCCAGGCGCGTCAGGAGTTGATGGCGCAGAACACGCTGGCCATGGGCGCGCTGGAGGAGTCGCAGGAGCTGTTCGCGTCCTTCATGGACAACATCCCCGCGGTGGCCTTCATGAAGGACGAGCAGGGCCGCCGCATCTGGGTGAACGCACGCTACAGCCGGTTCTTCGGCTACCCGGTGGGCGTTGACATGTCCCACGTGTCCGACCTGGAGCTGATGCCCGCGGCCTCCGCCGAACAGTCGCGCCGGGACGACGAGGCGGTGCTCGCGTCCGGGAAGCAGAGCATCTCCGAGACGATGATTCCCGCTCGCGACGGCACCGAGCGCCACTGGCTCACCTACCGCTTCATCGTGCGAGAGCGCTCGGGACGGCGGCTGCTGGCGGGCGTGGCGGTGGATGTCACCGACCGCAAGGCCATGCAGGCGCAGCTCGTGGTGTCGGACCGGCTGGCGGCGGTGGGCACGCTGGCGGCGGGCGTGGCGCATGAAATCAACAACCCGCTGGCCTTCGTCCTCTCCAACCTGTCGTTCCTCGCGGGCGAGCTGCACGCCCTGGCGCGGGAGCTGCCGTCGGGCCGCATGGGGGAGCTGGAGGAGGTGCTGCGCGAGGCCACCGACGGCGCGCACCGCGTACGGCAGATCGTCCGGGACTTGAGGACCTTCTCCCGGGGCGATGACGAGGTGGCCACCGCCGTCAACGTGCAGGCGGTGCTCGAGTCAGCCATCACCCTGGCGCGCAGCGAGCTGAAGGTGCGCGCGCAGCTTGTCCGCGACTACCGCGAGGTGCCGCTGGTGGAGGGCAACGAGGGCCGCTTCGGACAGGTGTTCCTCAACCTGCTCATCAACGCCGCGCAGGCCATTCCGTTGGGAAATTCGGAGCAGCACGAGGTCCGGCTGAGCCTGCGGAAGGCCGGGGACCGCGTCGTCATCGAGGTGCGGGACACGGGCGTGGGCATGCCGCCGGAGGTGCGCGCCCGCATCTTCGACCCCTTCTTCACCACCAAGCCGGTGGGGGAAGGCACGGGGCTGGGCCTGTCCATCTGCCACGGCATCGTCACTGGCTTCGGTGGAGACATCTCCGTGGAGAGCGAGGAGGGACGGGGCAGCACCTTCCGCGTCTCCCTGCCGGTGGCGCAGCGCGCGAAGGAGCCGGTGGCGCCGCCGCTGCGCATGCCCCTGGTGGGCTGAGCTCATCGGCGGAACACGGGCGGGAAGACGCGCGGGGCCTTCTTCTTGCGCAGGCAGCGCACGTCCGCGTCCATGTAGCAGGCGGAGAAGGCGCGGCGGCGCAGCCCGGGGCGCCCGCGTCCGGAGCGGTGCCAGAGGTGGTTGTGGACCAGGATGGCGTCGCCAGCGCGCACCGGCAGGGACACGACGCGGGCTTCAGCGTCGGCCGCCGCCACCGCGTCCGGAGGAATCACCCCGCCCAGGGCCGTCACCAGGCCGCCGCGGTGGCTGCCCGGGATGACCTCCAGACAGCCGCCGTTTTCGGGGGCGTCATCCAGCGCGGTCCAGACCTGCAGCTCCGGCTCCTGGGTGAGCCCCCACAGCCGGCCACCATCCTGGTGCCAGGGCAGGTTGCTGCCGCCGGCCTGTCCCTTGTGGAAGAGGATGGCGCGGTAGAGGACGATGTCGCCGGGGATGAGGGCCCGGGCGAGGCGTTCGAACAGCGGGTTCTCCAGCCACGCCAGGAAGCGCGGGTCCTTCTCCAGCTTCTCCAGCTTGCGGTAGTCCAGGGAGGGGCCCTGCCAGCCCAGGCCCAGGGGGGCGTCCTCGTAGCGGCCGGTGGTGGCGTCTGGCTGGAAGAAGAGGCCCGGGTGGACGACCCGGCCCAGCATCAGGTCGTCGGCTCGCTCGCGGAGCGCGTCCAGGCCCTCGTCCCCCAGCACGCGGCCCAGCTTCGCGTAGCCGTGCTCGGCGTAGTGGGCCAGGGCAGGGCGGATATCGAACCGTTCCACGTCGACGCAAAGCATGGCGCCCCCTCATACCCCGGCCCGAGCCCGTCAGGGCAGGTTGATGCTTGCGCCTCCGGCCCGGGCGCCGCATGGTGGGAGGTGGCATGCCCTACCGTCGCACCACGCGCTTTGTGACTGCCCCGGATGGTACCCGGGTCGCCTGGCATACCCACTTCGGCAACCTCCGGGAGGCCACCGCCGACTCGGAGCTGGCGGCCCGCCCCACGGTGCTGCTGACGAACGGGATTGGCTCCTCGGAGAACTTCTGGCGCTACCTGGTGGCGAACCTGGAGCAGGACCACCGGGTGGCGCACTGGAACTACCGGGGCCACGGCAGCAGCGATGAGTCCCTGGCGGACGGGTACCAGATTCCCGTGCACGTGGATGATTTGGAGCGCGTCACCGAGGCGCTGATGGCCCGGGGGGACGGCAAGCCGCCGCACCACGTGGCGTTCTCCATGGGCGTGCGCGTCCTGCTGGACCTGTACCGGCGGCGGCCGGACCTGGTGCCTTCCATGACGCTCATCGCCGGGGCGCCAGGTGCGTTTGGCTCAGGGACGGACACGGCGGGGGCCCGCGCGTTCCTGTCCGCCGCCCGGGGCATGCTCAAGCTGGCCACGCCCACGCTGCCGCTGGCGGCGCCCGTGGCGCACGCGGTGATGGCCAGCCGCTTCGCCTACCCCCTGGCGCGCATGGTGGGGGCGCTCCGGGCCCGGGCGCCTCGGGCGGACATCGACGAGTTCATGCTCGCCCTGCGCCGGATGAGCCCCCGGGCCTACTGGTACACCCTCCGAGGCATGGTGGAGGGCCACGCCTGGGACGTGGCCGGGACGGTGCAGGTGCCCACGCTCATCGTCGCCGCCAGCAACGACCTGCTCGTTCCGCTGGGGGAGATGGAGCGGATGCGTGACGTGATGCCACACGCACATTGGATGCGGGTGGATGACGCGGGGCACGCGGGCCTGCTGGAGGCCGGGTCGGAGATCGCCGAGGCCGTGCGCGTCTTCCTCGTGGACCACGGGTTGGAGTCGCCCCATGCGGTCGGGGAGCACGCTCCGGTGCCTCCGGCCTAGAGTCTGGAGCGGAGTCGCGTCCCGGGCCCTTGAAGCGGGTCAAGGGGCAGCACGTCCGCCGATCTCCGGGAACCGCTCATAGGCCCGCAGGAGCGCGTCCAGGTGGGCGGGGTTGTCCAGGTCGAGCGGCGCGTCGGTGAGCTGCACGACCCATCCGCCCGACTCCGTGCGCCGCGCTCGCGTGAGCAACTCGGCATCGCGAGCAGGATCCGGGAACCCGATGGCCTGCGCGGCTGCCGCAGACCAGTAGTTCAGCCACCCGAGGAAATGCGGAATCTCATCGGAACGAAGTTCCTCTGGGAGTTTGAGGAAGGGTAGACCGTGGGGCGGAGCGGGCGACTCATCCCCCGGGTGGCGAAATTGCTGAGCCACTGTCACGGCTATCCCCTCCGGATCCACGTACCCCCAGAACGCGCGAGCGCTGTCGCCTGTTGTCGCCAACACCTCTACCGCCGCTGCGATACCGGCTTCGTCGAGTGGCCAGTCCGCATGGACCTCAAAGCGTGGCCGGCTTCCGGGGGCAATCCGCCCTGGGCTTTCCCACCCGGCAACCGTCACCACATGCTTCTCATCATCGTTGCACAGGAACGGCAACCCTCCGTCTGTTCTGTTGGCCGCGACCCATTCATCACGATGGGGAAGTTCAATGAGTTCCTCTGTTTCAGAGCTCGTCCATCCCAGCCGCAAGCCGGGAATAGCACTTTCCATTCCATGAACAATGGCAAGAGGACGGCCATCGTCGCCGACGATCGCAGGCGCGTAGACGGCAAGGCGTAGATGTTTTTTCGTGGTTGCCATCTCAGCACCAATCCATGACGACGACATTGAGGGAGCGGTCCAGTTCAAGCAGCGCGGCTTTGTGTGCGGCACTTCGCACGCCAATGGCAAAGTTGTACCCGCATGCTTCTGCGAGTCTTTTCTCGCGCTTTATCTCCGGAAGCTTCACCTTGGCGAAGAACCTCTGAGAGCGAAGCGATTGTATGTCAAAGTCATCAGTCTTGACCTCCCATAACGTGCGTGTGGCAAGCACCAGTGCGTCAAACTGCTTGCCATTGACAAGCACATCCCAGCCGGGGACGCTGTTGTTCTTGATTGCGTCAGCGCACCTGTTGTGATTGTCGTTGCCGCCTCGGTGCGACACTGGGACCGGCCTGCATTCGGGATGTCGCTCGCGATCCAGTGGCTCGGTCGGCACCGGGGGCTGCCAGTCCTGTCCCGCTGGCTCGGGTTTCAGCTTGGGTGTGCGTTGCGCTTCCGCTTCCCGGGTTGCCACCTTCGCTCCTCGTGAGGCCCCTGCCTCCTCGGGGTAGGCGTGGCGGAGTGCATATGCATCCAGTTCTTCCTTGATGGCGACGGCGACCACCACCACGCCAAGGACGATTACGGCTCCCACGACGATTTCAGGAGCCACCAGAACGCAGAGCCCGACGCCCATGGCACCCGCGCCAGCGGAGGCGACCGCGCATCTTCCGGTGGTGTCGTGGAACTCGAGCCGGTCATGGTCGAGGGCCTGATAGCACCGCTCAATCAGCACGGGCCAAGGCAGGGAAGCCTCGCGGACAATGCACTGCCCACCGTCCGTCCAGGGCAGCGTCGCCGCTCGCTGAAGGTTGGCGATTCTCTGGCTCCGAACTCCCCTCGCGCTGGGCGACGGAGTCGACGTCGCGCAGGCGGAGAGAAGTAGCAGGAGTCCGGTGCAAGCGCGGGAACGCATGACCATCGCTCTTCCACCAAGGCAAGGAGCTCCGGGTCCGGGATGGCCCATTCTGGAGTATGCCAGCACGCGCTGATGACGCGGGGACTCGGTGCGTGCCCGTTGGCGAGGGATGCGCTTCGCCGGGTCGAGAGGTCCGTGGTTTGTTGCGGCGCATGGCACTCCCCGCGCTTCATCACGCCAAGCGTCCCGCCTTCGCCGCCACCTGGCCCACCGAGCTCCTGGACGTCATCACCGCGAGGCTCGCGGACGAGGTGCACGCCCAGGACCTGCGCGTCATCGTGCTCGCCCCCACCCAGGACCGGCTGCGCGTGGGCGTCTGGCTTGGCACCGAGTGGGACAACTACCCCGACGTGACGGGAGACGCGGCGGCCGCCGGCTTTGTCTCGCTGACGCCGTGGCTCGACGAGCTCGACGCGTTGTCCCTGGGTGAGCGGACGCTCCCCCAGCCCGAGGACTGGACGCCGCTCGCGCCGCTCCACTTCCACGATGAGGTGCGCAATGCCTCCTTCCTGGCCTGGTGGCTCGAGCTCCACCGCGCCCTCGTCGCCAGCGCCATCGAGCTTGGCACGCGCCTGCTGGCGGAGCGCTTCGAGCAGCCCGTGGGCGTCTTCGTGTCCATGGACGGAACCGAGGCCCAGCTCGTCTCCTTCTGTCACCCCCGAGGCGCCCCCCTCTGGCCCGTGCAGGAACACCGGAAGGAGCACGGCTACGGCAGCGCCTATCCGCGCGCGTCCCTCGAAGGCGACACGCTGGTCCTCTTCTACCCAGAGGGCGAGGGGGAAAACGGCGGGCCGCCCGCCATCCGCTGTTGGTCCCATGCCCAGGTCGTCCGGGCCCGCGCGGACCGGAAGGCGCTGCACGTCACCGCGCGCTTCAAGGGCGAGGACTTCGACGTGCGCTTCAGCGCGGGCCACACCCACCCCCGGTTCGGAGGGCCGCCGCCGCCCGCCATCATCAACGCCCTGCTCGGGTTCTTCAGGGCCAGCGGCGGGCTCGATGCTGGCGACGTTGCGCCACCGCTGCCCGCGAGCGCCGAGGAGGTGGCGGCCACCCTCGCCGCGCTCCCCACCGCTCATGAGCAGCTCCGGTACGTCACCGGCCTCGCGCGTGTCGTCAGCCTCGAGCGGCTGATCAGCCTTCTGGCGGGCCTCGAGGCGGCCGCGCCGACGCGCGGCGCCCTCCAACGCGCGCTTGCCGCGGACGCGCTGGACGCCGGGCAGTGGGCCACGGTGCTCGCCCATTTCGAGCAGATCTCCGAAGAGGACCGCTCGTCCTGGATGGAGACACGGGCCCTCACCGGGCTTGGGCGCTGGGAGGACGTGCTGCGCGTGGCCAGCGATGATGCCCTCCCGGAGCGGGCGCTGGCGCTCGGTGCACTGGGGCGCCTCGAAGAGGCGCTGCCCCTGGTCGACAAGGACAGCTCCGGGAGTGACGCGTTGGCGGTGCTCGCGCTGCTTCAGCAGGCGCATGCGCCGGAGCGGGCCTCCGCCACGCTGCGCGCCGCCCTCGCCGGAGGGGTCCGCGAGCACCTGCTCGTTCATGTGGAGGCCTCGCCGGGGCTGAGTCCCATCCTGAAGGCGCACCGGGCCTTCGAAGCGGCCGTGCTCTCCAGCCGCGACGCCTGCGAGCGGCTCGAGCTCTCCCCGCTGAGGCTGGAGCCGGCGCGGATCCTCGCTGTCGAGCCCGCCCCGCGGGCACTGATCGCGCCGCTCGAAGATGCTAACGCGGAGTCCAAGCGTTCGTACTTCCTCGCGTTCGTGGAGCGCCCCGGAGGACGCTGGTGGGGGGCCGACAGGAAGGGCACGCTGCGCGAGTACCGCGCGGACGGCGGCGCGAAGACACTCGCCACGTTCAGCCCCCGCATCAAGGAGCTCGTCGCGCTGGAGTCCGGAGTCGTAGCGGCCGTGGGCTCGACGCTCGTGCTGCTGGATGCGGCGGGCCAGGCGCGAGCGACGCTCCAGAGCCCTCGCTCGGGGGACGGCCCCATGGTGGCGCAGGGCGCGCTCCTGGCCTGCGCGAACGGCGAGGCGATCAACCTCTACCGCGCCACGGGCGACACGTTGCAGTGGCTGGCCCCGCTCGCCATGCCTGGCCACAGCGCCATTGGCCAGCTCGGCTTCACCGGGCCTGGACAGCTGCTCGTCACCGCCGGGCGGCACCTGGTCCTCTTCGACGTGAGCGAGCCCACGCGGCCGGTCCCCCTGCGGCGTTGGACTGACGACGTGGACTTCAAGCTCGTCTCCACGCGTGAGGGGGCCGCCGCGCTGACCCGGGGGGAGTGGGTCTGGCTGGTGGAGGTGGGCGAGGTGCTGCGCGGCAAGCACAAGCTGCACCTGGGCGCCTCGCCAACGGCCGCGGCGAGCGACGCGGCGCCATGGGCCTTCTCGGCGCGCGGCCGTGTGGTGGAGGTCTCCGGCGCGGTCGCGCGCGAGGTCTTCCTGGTGGGCGAGGATGGCTCCCGCCTCGGCCCCCGGGCCCTCTCCCTCTGGGGCAGTCATGGCACCGCTGTCACCCATGACACCGTGCTGCCCCTGTCGTCCGTGGAGCTCGACACGGCGCCCTTCACCGCGCATGTCGAGGCCCTCCTCCCGCGAGTGCGGGAGTGGCTGTTCGGCCACCTGGAGGCGTGGGCGCGCGACGGCGTCCGGGCCCCCGCCGGCGGGGGGCACGCGCCCCTGGGAGGCCTCGTCCTCACCTGGATGACGGGGTTGTGGGCGGGCCTGCGCGGCCAGCCGCCCTGCAGCGTTGTGTCCCTGGGGTATGACAACTCCGGGGAGCTTTCGCTCGAGGGGGTTGGGGCGCCACCGCCGGCCCTGGTCGCCCCCGCGTCCTCCATGGCCGCGGAACGACAGACCCGGGCGCTGGAGGAAGCGCGAGAGCAGCGCGCCATGCACGAGCAGCTTCGGGTGTGCCGCGCGCTCCTTCGCGAAGCCGCGGCGGCCTTCGCGCACCGCACCTCCGCGCGGACCTTCGTGCTCGCGCTCGACACCGAGGATGGCCTCGAGGTCCTCGACGTCCTCCCGGGAGGGGGCGCGGCGCTGCCCCACCGCGCCGCGGACGCGCCGCGCGTCGAGCGGACGCTCCGGGAGTTGCTGAGCGCCGCGGATGCGGGCCTGTCGATGCCGAACCTCGTGGCCCGCGCGCGCCGCGACGCCGCCGTCCGCGCCGACGTCCTGGCCCTCCTCGAGCAGGAAGGGCTCGAGGCCGCCGGCCGGGTCTCGCTCGAGCTGCTCGACGTCGACCTGGAGGGCTGCGCGCGCGCGTGGCTCGCCGTGGCCGCGCGCGACGTTCACCAAGGACTCCCAGGCCTCATCGCCCTGGCCCGGCGCGGCCACGCCGGGGCCCGCGCGCGGCTGCTGAGCCTCGTGGATGCCAGCGACACCCGCCTGGCGCTCCAGGCGCGCGTGGAGCTCGGTCGCGCCGACGAGGACGCCACGGTGCCCCTGCTGGAGCGCTACCTCGCGTCGCCTGGGGAGGTTGACGAGGTGCTGGCGCGTGCGCTCGCGGACCTGGGCGACGCGCGCATCGTCCGCCTGCGAGCCGCGCTCGAGTCCGCGCGCGCGCGGCAGGGTGCCGAGACGGACAGGCTCCTGCTCCCCCTGGTGCGCAGTGGCTGGGCTCCCGACGAGGAGACGGTGAGGGCCGGCAACGAGGCCCGCCTTGACGAAAGCGAGTTCGTCGCGAGCGTGTTCAGCGACGACGCGCCTGAGGGCTCGGCGAGCGCGGTGCGGCACTGGACGGCGCAGCGCATCGCCAGCGCGGTGGCCGCGACGGGCCCCCTCTGGCCCCAGGACGTCCCCCTCGAGCCGCACCGGACGGGTTGGCAGCGCTTCTTCACGCTCGCCTGGCCGTACTGGGAGTCCCGTGGGGTGCTTCCCATGCTGTACGAAATCCTGGCGAAGTGTGAGCAGGAGGCGGACGCGGAGCTGGCGTACCAGTTGCTCTTCCAGGGGCTGTTGCGCGGAGACCCACGGGGCGCCGCGCTCGGGCGGGCGCTCGCCCGGAACCCGGCCCACGCGAGCCGCCACGCGGAGACGACGCGACTGGCCACGTTTTCTCGCCTTCAGTTCGGCTGGTCCCTGGTGAAGGCCAGGCGCCTGCCGGAGGCGCGCCAGGTGGCGGACGCCGCGCTCGCCGACGCGCCCGAAGATGGACAGGTGCGCTTCTTCGACGCGCGCGTCGCCTGGCTCGAACGCGATGACCCCACCGCGGCGCTGGAGCGCATCGAGTCGGCCCTCCGCGCCGCGCGTGACTCCATGGGGCGCGCCCGGCTGCTCAACCTGTACGGCGCCGCGCTCGACGCGCTGGGCCGCCACGCGGAGGCGCTCGACTGGTTCCACAAGGCCTTCGCCGCCAACGAGTCGTCGGTGGACGGCCTTACCGGCAAGACAGGTGACCCGGAGATGTCCCACGCGATTCTGTCGAACATCGCGGAGATGCATTGGAGGCTGGGCCAGCGGGAAGAAGCCCGGCGTCACGCCGAGCAGGCCGCGCGGCGGGGTTCCACGACGGAGATCGTCATGGAAATCCTCGCCGAGACGCGAGCCTGACGGCCGGTCCGCGCCTCCACCCGCCGGCCCTTGCCTCCGCCGGGAGGATCAGATGCCGGGGTTGGGTCCAGTGAAAACGGAAACTGCCGCCCGGATTGCGTCGCAGGTGACAGATATGGGATGCAGGGGGCTCTTCAAGATTCAACGGAGACTCTTTGCCCATGTCCTGGTCCTTCCAGCAGTTGCTGGCGCCGCTGTCCGCGCTGCTCCTTTTGATGTCCGCATGTGGCGACGACCCCGAGGTCCGGCCCGTTTGCGGCAATGGCGTCGTCGAGGCTGGCGAGACGTGCGACGACGGCAACCGGAACAACGACGACGCCTGTGACAACTCCTGCCGCCGTCCCACCCCGGACGACGCGGGCACGGGTGAGGACGACGCTGGCACTGGTGAAGAGGACGCGGGCGCCGGCGAGGACGACGCGGGTACCACCGAGGACGCGGGCACCGGCGAGGACGACGCGGGTACCACCGAGGACGCGGGCACCGGCGAGGACGACGCGGGCACCACCGAGGACGCGGGCACCGGCGAGGACGCGGGCACCGGCGAGGACGACGCGGGCACCGCCGAGGACGCGGGCACCGGTGAGGACGACGCGGGCACCGCCGAGGATGGTGGCTCGGGCGAGCCGGATTCCGGCACCGACCTGGACGGCGGCCCGGGTCCTGACCTCGACGCCGGCACCGACGCGGGCACGGGCGAGGATGACGCCGGCACCGACGCGGGCACGGGCGATGACGCTGGCACCGACGCGGGCACGGGCGAGGACGACGCCGGCACGGACGCGGGCACGGGCGAGGACGACGCCGGTACGGACGCGGGCACGGGCGAGGACGACGCCGGCACGGACGCGGGCACGGGCGAGAACGACGCCGGTACGGACGCGGGCACGGTCCAGGTCGCGCTGGACAGCTTCGGTCCGACGGGTACCTTCGCGCGCTCCGGCACCACGGGAGCGACGTTCCCCGAGGCGCTGACGGTGCGCCTGCGTGAGGACGCTCCGGCGGAGGTCTGGGTGGAGGTTGCTTCGTCCAGCGCCGTGCTGAACGTGCAGGGTGGCCTGGTGCGCATCGCCCCGGGTGAGCGCTCCGCCACGGTGCAGGTGACGGCGAACCTGTCCGCGGATCCGGAGACGGACAAGGCGACGCTGACGGCCACGCTGGGCAGCGACACGCGCGAGGCCACGGTCCGGGTGCTCGCGGTGGATCAGGCCGCTGAGCTGTCCACGCTGTCGCCCGAGGTCATCTCGGTGAGCGCGGGCCAGACGCAGGGCTTCACGGTGGAGCTGGATGTCCCCCCGGCGCAGGACACGGTCATCCAGCTCGCGCTGGAGCCCGCGTCGCTGGGCACGGTGCCGGCGACGGTGACGGTGACGGCCAACAGCCTGTCCGCCAAGTTCGACTTCACCGCGGGCAGCGAGGGCGGCGAGGGCCAGCTGGTGGCCGCGCTGAACGGCTCGTCCATCGCGGCGGAGGTGCAGGTGAGCGGCGGCAGCAGCACGGGCCACGTCGTCATCAGCGAGATCGCGCCGCAGGGCCCTAGTGGTGCCAACGATGAGTTCATCGAGCTCTACAACCCCACGTCGAGCCCGGTGGACCTGAGCGGCTGGAAGGTCCAGTACAAGTCCGCGACGGGGACCGCCGGCTACACCGGCAACTACTCGCTGCCGGACGGCTCCATCATCGCGGCGCGTGGCTACTTCCTGGTGGGCGCGGGCGCGTACTCCGGCACTGGCGCCACGGCGCGTGACGCGAACTGGGGCACCACCTTCGCGATGGCCGCTGGCTCCGGCCATGTGCGCATCGGCTACCCGGAGCTGATGGGGAGCGACCCCATCGACTCGGTGCTGGTCGTGGACACCGTGGGCTACGGCAGCACCGCCAACCAGCCGGAGGGCAACCGCATCCCGGCCTCGGCGCCTGCCGCTGGCAGCTTCGAGCGCAAGGCCTCGGCCACGTCGACCGTGGATTCCATGACCACCGGCGCGGACGCGCTGCTGGGCAACGGCCACGACTCGAACGACAACGCGGCGGACTTCATCATCCGCCCGACGCGCCAGCCGCAGAACACGTCGAGCGCCGCGGAGCCGTAGCAGTCCACCTGTCCGCCCCTACCGCCCGTGTGTGCGGTAGGGGCTGGTAATGCCGCACGGGGCGGGCCATAAGCCTTCCCCGTGCGAGTCGTTTCGTGGAACGTGAACGGACTGCGCTCGGTGCACCGCAAGGGCTTCCTGCCCTGGCTCGCGGGGTGCCGGGCGCAAGTCGTTGGCCTGCAGGAGGTCCGCGCGCGCGCCGACCAGCTCCCCGACGAGGTGCGCTCACCGCCCCGGTGGAAGACGCACTTCGTGGCGGCGGAGCGGCCGGGCTACAGCGGCGTCGGGCTCTACAGCCGCCTGGAGCCCGATGAAGTCGTGACGGTGCTCGGCGTGGGGGAGCTGGACGTCGAAGGGCGCCTCCAGATTGCCCGCTTCGGCAAGCTCACCGTGGTGAACGGCTACTTTCCCAACGGCAACGGGAAGGACCGGGACCTCAGCCGCATCCCCTACAAGCTGACCTTCTACCGGCGCCTCTTCGAGCGGCTGGAGAAGCCCCTGCGCGACGGTGGCCGGGTGCTGGTGATGGGCGACTTCAACACAGCGCATCAAGAGCTCGACCTGGCGCGGCCCAAGGAGAACCGGGAGACGAGCGGCTTCCGGCCCGAGGAGCGCGAGGAGTTCGACCGGTGGCTCCGCGCCGGCTGGGTGGACACCTTCCGCCACTTCAACAAGGGTGGGGGGCACTATTCGTGGTGGAGTCAGCGGTTCGGCGTTCGGGAGAAGAACATCGGCTGGAGAATCGACTATGTCCTGGCCTCGCCAGCGGCCATGACCTACGTGCGCAAGGCTGGCATCCACCCGGACGTGCTCGGCTCGGACCACTGTCCGGTGAGCGTGGACCTGGACCCCGCGGTTCGCTGACGCTTGTTCGAGGCTCTCATGAACGCACTGCTCTCCATCTGGACGTGGATCGAGATTGGCCTGGTGGCGCTGGTCGGCTTCTGGGTGCAACTGTCGCTGGCCATCCTGACCTGGGCCTTTGACCACAAGCGCCACGTAACAGGGCGCTGCTTCCGGCTCATCGGCGTCACCGCGGCGAAGCTGACGCCGTTCTGGCGCTTTGGCGTGCACGGCCCGGTGCCGGACAAGCTCGCGCCGAACACGGTGGTCGTGAGCAACCACGAGTCCAACGCGGACCCGTTCCTGATTTCTCACCTGCCGTGGGAGATGAAGTGGCTGGGCAAGGCCAGCCTCTTCAAGATTCCCGTGGTGGGCTGGAGCATGTGGATGGCGGGGGACATCCCCGTGCATCGCGGCGACCGCGACTCGGCGACGGGCGCCATGGCGAAGTGCCGTCAGTGGCTGGCCAAGGGCGTGCCGGTGATGATCTTCCCGGAGGGGACGCGCTCGAAGACGGATGAGCTGCTGCCCTTCAAGGACGGCGCGTTCCGGCTGGCCATCGAAGCGCAGGCGGACGTGCTGCCCCTGGCGGTGAGCGGGACGCGGCGGGCGCTGCCGAAGCACTCCTGGCGCTTCGCCACCTCGCGCGGCTTGGTGACGGTGGGCACGCCCATCTCCACCAAGGGGATGACGCTGGCGGACGTGGAGACGCTGAAGAGCCAGGCCCGCGAGCAGATCTTGACGCTGCGGGCCTCGCTGATGCCGCTGACGCGCACCGGCACCGAGCCGGCCGTGCCTCCGGGGCCGGCCAGCGCCGCGTGACTCAGACGTCCTTCTTGTCGCTGTCGTCGACGATGTGGCAGCCGGTCTCCTCGTCGAGCGCGTCTTCAATGAAGCCGCGCACGATGTCCCGGCCGCCAATCTCGAAGGACAGGCTGACCTTGTCGCCTTTGACTGCCTCGTCCTGATCCACCTTCAGCCGTCCCCCCAGGGCGATGGCGTCCCCGTCGACAGTGGCGCCCTTGTGGACGCGGACCTCTCCTCCCAAGGACACCGCGCTGCCCGTCACCCGGGCACCCGCTTCGACGATGACGCGGCCCCGGATGGCGACGACGTCCTCCACCACCGCGCCCTTGCGGACGATGACGTTGCCCTCCACGGCGACGCCGTCCTTCACCTTCTCACCCGCTTCGATGATCAGGTCCGTGCCCTGGACGGCGCGGCTGCCGTCCTTCGACTGCGTGGCGCACACCACCTTCCACTTCTGGGGTGGCTTCGCGTCGTCCCCGGCGAGGGCAGGGGTGGCGAGGGTGAGCCCGAGGGCCAGAGCGGCAAAGGGGGACGAGCGCATGCGAGGCTCCTGTGAAGGCCGTGACACCGCTGCATACGCGCCCGTCCGGAAACGATTGCGTGCCCAGTCCCGTCGCGTTCCCGGCGTGCGGCTTGCACACTTCAATTCTCACCCTCCACCCGGGAACACGTCCTGTCCGCCACGCCCCTTCGAGATGACGACGCCCGTGACTTGAGCATCTGGGGCTATGCCCTGGGCTACTTCGTGGCCTATGCCCCCTACAGCGCGCTGACGAAGGCGCTGTCCGGAGGCACCTTGCCCGGCATGGGGCAGGGCATCTCTGGCTTCACGCTCCTGCCGGTGAGCACCGCGGCCTCGCTGGTGGGAATGTTCACCTTCCTCACGTGGATGCGCTGGTGGCGTCACGCGGGGCACCGTCAGGTGCTGGGCCTCCAGGTGCCGGTGCCGGGGCGGTGGACGCTGCTGTCGGGGTTCTGCTCGGCGGCCATCATCGGCACCACGACGCTGGCGTACACCCTGCCGGGGGCGTCCATCGTCTTCATGATGCTGCTGATGCGCGGCGGCGTGCTCGTCCTGGCGCCGCTGGTGGACGTCCTCAGTGGACGGCGGGTGCGCTGGCCCTCCTGGGTGGCCTTGGGCTTGAGCTTCGCGGCGGTGGCGGTGGCCGCGGGCTCGTCGGTGAGCCCCACGCTGACGCTCCTGGCCACGGTGGACGTGGGCGTGTACCTGGCGGCCTATTTCTTCCGGCTGCGCGCCATGAGCCGGCTGGCCAAGTCCGGCGAACGTGAAGTCTCCATCCGTTACTTCGTGGAGGAGCAGATGGTGGCCACGCCGGTGCTGGTGGGCACCCTGGCGATGCTGGCCCTCATCGGCGGTGACGGCGTGCTCGGGGACATCCGCGACGGCTTCACCGGGGCCATGTCGCGAGGCCACCTGGCCTCCGAGGTCGCGGTGGGGTTGCTGTCGCAGGCCACCGGCATCTTCGGCGGCCTCATCCTCCTGGACGGGCGGGAGAATGCCTTCTGCGTCCCGGTGAATCGCGCGTCCAGCGTGCTCGCCGGGGTGGTGGCCACGGTGGTGATGTCCGTCACGCTGGGGCAGCCGGGCGCGGGGGCCCTGGAGCTGGTGGGCGCCGCGCTCGTCGTCGCATCCATGGCGGTGCTGGCCGCGCCCACGGTGCTGGCCGCGCGGCGGAAGGCAGGGGAGCAGACCGCTCCTCCGGTGGCTTCCGCCCCGAGGCCGTGAGGCGCGTCAGTGCGATTTCTGCTCGGACAGGTGGATGGTGAGCACCGGGCAGGACGCGCGGGCGACGACCTTCTGCGCCACGCTCCCCAGGAGCAGGCGGGGGAGTCCGCGCCGGCCGTGGGTGCCCATGACGATGAGGTCGCATTGGTCCTGCTCGGCGAGGTCGAGGATGGTGGTGGCCGCCTCACCCACGACGATTTTCTGGCTCAGGGGGACGCCGGGTGGCTCCCCCTGGTTCACCTGCGCCGTCAGCTCCTTCGTCGCGGTCTCCACGGCGACGTGCTCCAGGGATTGGGAGTTCCACCCAGGCGCGGCCACCAGCAGGTCGGGCGCCACGTACTGGGGTGGCTCCCAGGCGTGGACCACCTCGACCGACGCCTTGAAGGGCCGCGCGAGCTTCACCGCGTAGTCAATGACTTCCCGGGAGCCGTCCGACAGGTCCACGGGAACGAGGATTCGGGAAACAATCGCCATGTCTTCTTTTCTGGGCATGGCCCGCTCCATATGGAAGCGCCGTGCCAGCGCTTCGCCGGCTGTCCGCTGGCCAGGCGTGCAAACCTTGCGGTGGGGGCGGCAGGCCGCGCAAGGCATGCGCAGGATGGGCACCTCAACGAACGGAGGATTTTGTCATGCGTCCTCTCCCCATCGACCAAGGAACCGTGCTCATCATCGGCGCGGCTCGGGGGATTGGCCGGGAGCTTGCCCGGCTGCTTGCGCGTCGCGTTCGGACCCTGGTGCTCGTGGACCGTGAGGCCCAGGCCCTGGAGCCCCTGCGCGAGGAGTTGCTGCTGCACTACCCGACGCTGGGCGTGCTCGTCGAATCCTACGACGTGTGTGACCCCCGGCAGGTGGACGCGCTGCTCGCTTCGCTGGAGGCGCAGTTCGTCCGCGTGGACGTGCTGGTGAACAACGCCGCGGAGGGCGACCAGGCGCTGTATGCCCAGGAGGGCTGGGCGCGTGTGGAGGCCATGCTGCGCGCCAACGTCTGGGTGCCCGCGCTGCTGACGCACCGGCTGCTCAAGCCCATGTTGGAGCGGGGGCGGGGCGGCATCCTCAACATCGGCTCCGGCGCGGCGCAGCTCATCCTGCCGGGCTCGGCCACCTTCGCCGCCACCCAGCGCTTCCTGGATGGCTTCACGGAGGCGCTGCGCCTGGAGGTGGAGGGGCAGGGCGTCACGGTGACGCGCGTGGCGCCGGGGCCGCTGTGGGAAGCGGGCATGGAGGGCACGGAGTCCCTGGCGCCGTTCTTCCACCTGTCGCTGGAGCGCTGCGCCCGCGAGGCGCTCGCCGGCTTCGAGCGCGGCGAGGCCCTGGTGTACCCGGGCCTGGGGCACCGGTGGGTGATGCGGCTGCTTCCAATGCTGCCACGCGGGCTCAAGCGGAGCCTGGGGCGGATGGCGCTGCGGGGCCTGCGGCGGGAGGCGTTGCTGCTCCCTGGGCAGGCCCCCAAGACGCTGCCGCTGTCGGGCGAGCCATCACCCGCGTGACAGGCGTGGCTCGACGCTAGAGGCCAATCTCCGCCAGGCGCGCCTTCACGCGCGTGGCCTTCACGCCGGAGTTGGCCGTGCCGCGCCCCTGCGAGTTGCCGCCCAGGCCGTAGTGGTGCAGCCCCACCACCTGGTGCGAGGAGGAGGACAGCACGGGCGAGCCGGACGAGCCGCCCAGCGTGTCCGCGTTGTAGGACAGGTCCGTGGTGCTGTAGTTGGCGTTGAGCACCACGCCCGGCGAGGACTTCTTCGTCGGCGTGCAGCCGCTGGACGTGTAGTAGTCGCAGTTCTGGTGGACCACGTAGATGCTGGAGTTGGTCGCGGCGTTGGCGCTGGCGACCGTCAGCCAGCCGTAGACGTCACCCGGGAGCTGGCCGTTGGTGGCCGTGCAGCGCAGCGCCGTCATGTCGTCGCCGGCCCAGGTGCGAATCATCGTGCCGCAGTTGTACCAGACGCGCGCGGTGGAGCTGACGCCGTCCTCGTAGTTGAAGGACGCGCGCACGCCGGAGGCCTGGGAGCTGCTGGCGACGCAGTGATTGTTGGTGATGATGACGTCCCGCGACACCAGCCACGCCGTGCAGCGCGAGCCCACCGCCGGAATGGACAGATAGCCCACCGCACGCGAGCGCGTGCGCTGCGTGCCGGACAGGGTGGTGGCGCTCACCCAGTTCACCGTGCCCACGATGACGTTGGACTCTTGCGACTGCAGCGGCTCCTGGCCGTCCGCGTTGGGGACGTCGAGAGGTGCTTCGGTACCGCAGGCAGACAGGGCTCCCACCAGGAACAGCGCACGAACGCTCTTCGGGAACATCGGAACACCTCCTCGCGCTGGATTGCGCGGCGAGGCGCCAAGGCACGCGCCGTGCCATGCCATGACTTCGAGCGACTCCGCTCGGAGCGTGCATCGCGCCGGCACGCGCGACTGGTGCGTCCCTGTCCAGACAACTGGGTTGTTGATGTAAAGGGGTTTCACAATCCCACCGGGGGTGGGTAGTGAAATTCGTGATTTACGAGTTTGTCCGGAGGTGACGCGTTCCGGGTCAATCCGTTCCCCGGCCGTTGTCTCCGGCCAGGACAGGCTCTGGAAAAGTACAGGGCCTCAGCCGATGACCATGTCCTCGCGCTCCAGGGTGCCGGAGCCGAAGTCACGCGAATGGCCCGCCGCGTCGGAGTAGCGCCGGAGGTTGAAGCGGGTGAAGAGCTCGTCGGACTCGCCGGTGGCCATCCACTGGGCCATCCGCTCCGCGACGGCGGGGGCCATCATGAAGCCGTGGCCCACGAAGCCTGACATCTGGAGCAGGTTGTCCAGGCCCGGGGTGCGCCCCAGGATCGGGTTGTTGTCCGGCGTCACGTCGTAGCAGCCGGCCCACTGGCGCAGCACCTTCACCTGGCCCACCTGGGGAAGCTGCTCCATCAGCGCCCGCGCGAAGCGCGACACGAAGCGCAGGGTGCTGCCCATGTTGAGGCCCGCGGGCTCCTTGGCGTCGCCCATGCCGCCCACGATTTCGCCGCGCATGGACTGGCTGAAGTACAGCCCGCTGTCGAGCACGGACACCAGCGGCGTCAGGAAGGGCTTCAGCGGCTCGGTGCTGAGGATTTCGTGGCGGTGCGGCTCGTTGGGCAGCTTCACGTCCAAGAGCTTCGCCACCTGGGGGCTCCAGGCGCCGGCGGCCAGCACCACGGTGTCGCAGGCGATGTCCCCGCGCGTCGTCTTCACCTTGCGCACCTGGCCGCCGCTCGTTTCAAAGCCGGTGACGTCCGTGTACGTCTCCACGCGGACGCCGCGCTTCTGGCAGCCCTGCGCGTAGCCCCACAGGAAGGGCCAGGGGAAGATGACGCCGTCCTCCGGATTGTAGGACGCGACGAGGCAGTTTTTCATCGTGAGGCCGGGGACGATGCCGCGCGCCTCGTCGGGGGTGATGAGCCGGGTGGGGACGCCGAAGCGGTTGTGCAGCGAGACGTTGCGCTCCAGCCGCTGGGCCACCGGCCGCGTCTTCGCCAGGAAGATGTAGCCACCCTGGCGCAGCCAGACGTTGATGCCCAGCTCGCGCGCGAAGCCCTTCATCAGGTCGATGGAGCGCTTGGCCAGCTCCACCAGCGAGGGCGTGCCCCACTGCATGCGCACGCCGCCGCCGTTGCGGCCGGACGCGCCCGCGCACAGGTAGCCGCGCTCCAGCACCACCACGTCCGTCTCACCGGCGCGCGCCAGATTGTACGCCAGCGCCAGGCCCATGATGCCGCCGCCGATGATGACCACCTTCGCCTTCGCGGGCACCGGGCCCTCCGGGCTCAGCGCGGCGGGGAAGGCGTCCACGTCCTGGGGCAGCCCGCCCACGGGCGGCTGGGACTCGTCCACGGGCGCGGAGGCCAGCAGCCGCAGCTCGGTGGGGTAGAGCGGCGGGCGCGGCGTGAAGGGCACCACGGCCGCGGACTTGAGCGCCTTCTCCTTCTCCAGCAGCGCGGCCACCGCCGCCGTGCAGCTCTTGCCCTGGCAGATGCCGGTGCCGAAGCCGGTGTAGCGCTTCACCGACTCCACGTCGCGGAAGCCCCGGGACACCGCGTGACGGATGTCGTCGACGGTGACGTCTTCACAGGAGCAGATCATCGCCTTGCTCATGACAGCCCTCCCACCAGCGCCTGGGCCGCGCGCCGTCCGGCCGCCGCCGCGTCCTTCGCCGTGCCTCCGCCCGTGACGTCCCCCGCGGCGTACACGTCCGGCGCATGGGTGCGTCCGTCCGCGTCCGTCTCCACCACGAAGAGCCCGCGCTGCGCGTCGAACGGCACCTTCGCGCCGCCCTGCCGCGCCAGCTCGAAGCTGGGGCTGACGGGGACGGACACCAGCACCGCGTCACACGACACCTTCTCCCGGCCGCCGCCCTCGCGCGTGTAGCTGAAGGCGCTCACGCCGCGCAGGCCATGGGCCTTGGGGTCGCCGCCGCGCACCGCCGTGGCATGGGCGCCCGGCGGCGGCGAGTCCCTCAGGTCCACCACAGCCACCACCTTCGTGCCGCGCTCCTGGAGCAGGTTCGCCAGCGCGTGCAGCTCCGCGCCCCAGCCCACCAGGGCCGCCGTCTGGGGCGCCACGTCGTAGCGGCGCAGCAGCAGGCTGGCCGCGCGGCCCGCGTAGACGCCGGGCAAGTCGTTGTTCTCGAAGGGCAGCGTGGGCGGATGGCCGCCGGGCGTGAGCAGGAAGCGCTCCGAGTACACCTTCACCAGGCGCGGCGCGTCCGCCTCCCAGGTGCCCACCGCGAGGAAGCGCCCCGCCTCGTCGTCATACAGGCCCAGCGCGGTGGCCCGCGTGAGCACGCTGCTGGGGGAGATGCGGTGGACGTCGTCCAGGCTGGGGCCGCCGGCCTCCGGCGCGCCGTTCGCGAGCCGGCCACCGAGCGCGTCGTCCCGCTCAATCAGGAGGAAGCCCACGTCCCGCTCGGTCAGCACGCGCGCCGCCGCCAGGCCCGCCGCGCCGCCGCCCACCACCGCCACGCGGGTGCGCACCGTGCGCGCGGGCGCCGTCACCGGCGCGGGCGTCCTGGGCAACAGGCCCAGCCCCGCGAGCTGCCGCGCCACCTTGGCCATCACCTGCTCGGCCACCGGCACGCCGGCGAACATCTCGTGGTGGTCCATGCCCTTGGGGAAGAACCAGTCGATGCTCTCGAAGATGTCCACCGTCGCGGAGGGGTAGGCGTTCTGCCGCTCCAGCTTCATGCCCTCCCGCGCGGGCGTGCGGCACGCGTAGACATTGGGCACGCCGTCCACCCGCATCAGGCAATGCGAGCAGGCCCCGGCGAAGCAGTAGGGGCCTCGCGGCCGGTGGTACTTGATGGAGCGGGCGAGCATGGGCTCACCCGCGGCAATCAGCGAGCACGCCACCGGCTCACCTTCGATGGCGGGGAGGCTCTCGCCCTCGAGGTCCACGGTGATGGCCCGGCCGCGCGGCGGTACGTCGGGGAGGCGTCGCATATGGGTGCGCGCAAAATGGCTTAGGCGGACCGGGCGGTCAAAGCCTCTGACGGCATGACGCGCGGTGCCCAACACGCCTGGCTGACAGTCGCGGTGATGGCGCGCCCGAGTCTGGCTAAGGCGCACACCGTAAAACGAGCGGGGACCGTCCCGGGCCGTGGGCGCCCGGGACAGTCCCCGTGAAGGCTCGCGTCGGTGCGTGACGCGCCGGGCAAAGCACCCGGCAATCCTTGTCAGACAGGCTGCCCGGTCGAGGGGATGATGGGCTCGGGCATGCCCTGCGGCCGGTGCCCGAAGCGGGTGCGGACCACCGCGCCCAGGGCCATCAGCCCGACCAGCGTGGTGAAGATGGGGCCGAGGATGGGGAGCGCGCTCACCACCATCAGCACCAGCAGCCCCAGGGCCAGCACCACCGCCTGCGTCTTCCGGCCGCGGAGGATGGGCAGCCGCGTGCCCAGCTCGCTCGCCACCGCCGCGTAGCCGAGCGCCGCCGCCACGGGGGCAGCCATCCACAGCACCAGCGCCACCGGGATGCCGATGATGGTGATGCACAGCACCACCGTGAGGGGAAGCATCGCCAGCAGTCCCACGAAGCCGGTGAGCCCCGTCTGCACCGGCTTGCGGCGCACCTCCTCACCCAGCTGCTTCATGCGCGCGGGGAAGAACATCTGTCCCAGGAAGCCGAGCCCGAAGAGCACCGCGAAGGTGAGGATGAAGCCCGCCAGGCCCGCGCCGTCATCGTCGCGGTCCCTCCGGTCTTCGGAAGGGTCCTTGGCTTCCTTCACGCCCTTCTTGATTTCGCTGGCCACCATGCGGCCAATGCCCGCGCCGCCGAAGGACTCGATGCTGCCTTCTACCTGGGCGTCGTCGTCGCGCTCCACGGAGCCGCCAAAGGCAGACACGTCGCCTTCCACGCGGGCGTCCGGCCCCAGGATGACGTTGCCGCCGAAGGCGTGGGCGTCCCCGTCCACGCGGCCGTGGACCTCCAGGTTGCCGCCGAAGGCGACCGCGTCATCCTTGACGTGGCCGTTGACCACCAGGTTGCCGCCGTACACCACGGCGCTCTCCACCGCCTGGCCTTCCTTCACCTCCAGGCTCTGTCCGCGCGCCACCACGTTGCGGCTGCCGTTGCGACGCATGGTGCGCCGCACCTCGTCGCGGGCCCGCTTCATCTCGTCCCGGGCGCGCTTCATTTCCTCCCGCGTCTCCTCGGCGAACTCGCTCGGGAGGTCGGGAATCGGAGGGATGGGCGGCGCCGCCATCACCGGCGGAGCGCTGGGCGCGGGCGGAGCCTCCGGCGCGGCGGGCGCGACGTGAGCGTTGGCCTCACCGGATTCGGCGGCGTGCCTCTCCTGCGCCGTCATGGGCCGCAGCGTGAAGATGGTGCCGTCCTGGTCCAGCCGCAGCGAGTAGGCGCGGGCCACGGTGCGCAGGGCCTGGTTCGCCGTGACGCCGCGCAGGTGGACCTCGGCGGGCACGTCCAGGTCGCCGGTGACGACCAGGTTGAGGCCGCCCTTGTCGGCGATGGTCTTCAGGGCGTCGCGCAGGGTGCCGCGGAAGCTGATGTCGACGGTGCTCTTGGCGGGAGCCGTCACGGCGGCCTGGGGCGCCGTGTCCTGGGCAAGCGCCAGGGGGGCGCCGAGCAGCAGAGCGGGGAAGAGGATTCGAGAGAGGATCTTCATGGTTCGCTCACGCTTCGGAAGGAGAGGGACCGGTGCCGACGAGCCGCTTGAGGCCGTACAGCGACGTCAGCAGGAGGAAGGCGAGGGAGCAGGCCACCGTCAGGCCCGCGGTGGTCCACAACGCGTTGGCGCCGCTGAGGACGCCCTCGACGAAGGGCCGCCCCTGCACCAGCACGGAGGCCAACCCGGTTCCCAGCCGGCCGAGCGCCTGGTCGCTCATCACCAGGTAGCCCAGCCCGCCCAGCATCGACGTCAGGAGGATGGCCAGCCCGGACCAGAGCTCATGGCGCCGGGGCACGGGTTCGGCGGACACGCGCGCCATGACGCTGGCCACCAGGGTGGGCGGGGGGAGGGGGTCCGCCAGCCGGTACAGGTCCTGCTCCATCAACCGGTGCTCTTCCAGGACTGCGGCGCAGGCGGCGCACTCGGCGGCGTGGTCCAGCGCGGGCCCTTCACCGGCCTCCAGCTCCGTGAAGAGGACTTCGAGGTCCGGACACAGGTGGGGATTCATCGCGGCGCCTCCTCGGTGGTCATCTTCTTGCGCAGCTTCTCACGCGCCCGGAAGAGCCGGGCCATGATGGTTCCAGGCGCACAGCCCATGATCTGGGCGATCTCCTTCGTCGTGCGCTTCTGGACGTAATAGAGGGCGAGCACCTCCCGGTCGTCGACGGACAGGGTGGCCATGGCCTCCTCCAGCGACTGCCGCTCCTCGCGGGCGATGGCGCCTTCCTCCAGCGACGCCTCGCCGCTGGGGAGCAGCTCCTTCATGGGCTCCAGCTCCTCGGTGCGCACCTTGGTGCGGCGGCGGAGCAGGTCCAGGCAGAGGTTGCGGGTGATGGCGAGCACCCACAAGTCGAACGGGCGCGCGTCGTCGTAGCGGTGGAGGTTCTGATAGGCGCGAAGCAGCGCTTCCTGCGCCACCTCCGCGGCCTCGGCCTCGCGCTGGAGCAGCCGCAGCGCCAGGCCGTAGACGGGGCGCTGCACGCTGCGAACCAGGGCCTCGAAAGCGGACGGGTCACCTCGTCGGGCGGCCTGCACGTCCGCTTTCCAGGGAAGCGGCGGGGCTTCCTCAGCCATCAGCATCCCGATGGCATGGGCGAGCGTCCCGGGAGCGTCGTCGAGGGCAAGAGCGTTCACGCCTTGTCCTACGGCGCGCCCGCCCGCCCATTGCATCCGGGCGGGACATCTCTATTTCTTCCGTGATTTCGAGGGCTTGGACTTCTGGGTGCGCTGGGCCGCGGTCTCCGCGCGGGCTGTCTCACGGGCGTCCTTGCGCTGGCGCTGCCGCTCACGGAAGCCCACGGGCGTGGCGGGCGCCTCCGGGGCCGCGGGACTGGCCTCGGGGGCCTTGGCGGCCAGGGTGCGGGCGCGGCCCGAGGTGGGCTCCAGGAGCTCAGGTTCCCGGGGACCGGCGCGGCGGCGGCCGGGCGCGCCAGCAGCGCCCCGGGCCTCGCGGTTTCCGGCGGGCGCGCGCGTGTCGCGGTCTCCGGACGCGCGGCGGCGGGTGTCCGTTCCCGGCGCGCCACGGCTTCCGGCGCGGGCGCCGTCCGTCTCACGGCGGGGCGGCCCCCGGCGGCTGGAGGGCTCGTGCGCGGCGGCGGCTTCGGCCTCCACCAGCCTCGGCCGCTGCGAGGCGCGGATGGTCTCCGCGCTGTCCTCGGCGTACTCGAAGTGGAACAGCCGCTTGACGACCAGGGTGGCGTAGGCGCCAGGCGGCAGGGTGAAGGCGATGTTGACCTTGATGTCGTCGCGGCTGAGCTCGTCCACCTGCGTGCGGCCCACGACGAGCTTGTGCGGGAACGACAGCAGGGGCCGCTCCTCGTGCTTGAAGTAGAGCCTGCGCTCGGCGCCGGGGACCTGCAGGTCCGAAAGCTGGAGCTTCTCGCGGCCCAGCACCCAGCGCACGGCCTCCTCCACCTTCGGGTCGCTGAACGTCGAGTTCGGCGCGAGCAGGGGGAAGGTGGCGTCGCGCAGCGTGCGGAGCACCTCCGGGCTGGCGTCGCGGTGGAACAGCAGCGTGCCGGCCTGGTAGCGCATGGGGAAGAGGTGCTCGCGCGGCAGCAGGAGCTGGAGGTAGCGCCGCACGCCCTCGTTCCAGAGGAAGCTCTGGTAGGTGAAGATGAGCATCGCGCGGTAGTCCGCGTCGATCTGCATGAAGGCGCGCAGGTAGTCCCCCGGCTGGTCGCGCAGGGACTTGAGGACGCGGTGGTACTTGCGCGTGCCCTCATACGGGACGCGCGCGTCCCAGCGGCCCCAGTTCTCCCGCCAGAAGGCCTTGATCTTGGCATCCTCCGTCCGGTCCAGCTCGGACGGCTTGGCCATGTAGTTGTGCAGCGCGGCCTCGAAGTCGCCCCGGATGAGGTCCTTGGCGATGAAGCCCTGGCCGTGCTTCAGCGAGCCGAAGCGCTGGCTGTCGAAGTAGTTGATGACGCCCAGGCGGTTGACCTCGGCGGTGGCCACGTTGAGGGGCCCCAGCGACGCGGGCTGGAGCGAGCGCACCGTGACGGAGAAGCGGTTGGAGGTGATGTTGGCGGCGGACAGCGGCTTGTCCGTGCGGCCCAGGTACTTCAGCCGCAGGTCAGGCTCCTGCATGTCCACGTCGGAGCCGTCCACCGCGATGATCTGCTCGGTCCGGCCCTGCTTGTCCTTGAGGCCGCAGTAGCTGATGGCGCCGGGCTTGAGCCCGAACGCATCCCGCAGCCGCGTCACCGCGTCGAAGGTGGACAGCTTCTGCTTGTCCATCAGGTAGACGCGGTGACGTCCCGAGTCGACTTCGTCGAAACGGTATGACTCCTTGACGGAGAAGTCCTCGGGCTTTTGTTTGATTCGCACGGCGCCCCCTTACCAGCGCGGCGCCCCGGAATGAAGCATCTGCGCCAGAAAGGGGATAACGTGACTTCTCATGCGAATCCTTCCCCTGCTGCTCCTGGCCCTGGCCCCAGGGTGTGCCTCCACGCTCTCCACGCAGCAGACCGCCCGGACGCTGGCGCCGGGGCAGGTCCAGGTGACGGGCGGGGCGGGGTTCTTCCTCCCGGTCGGCACGCTGGTCCGGGTGGTGGACGCCGGCAAACGCGAGGGCGAGGCGGCCCGGGACGCGATAGAGAATGACCGCCCCTACTCGCTGAGCGAGGAGGCCCAGCAGGAGCTTCTGACGGCGGGCGTGGCGCTGATGGTGGCCCCGCCGGGCGCCAATCCGGAGCTGATGGTCCGGGTGGGCGTGGTGGACCGGCTGGACGTGGGCCTGCGCTACAGCGGCATCTCCCTGCGCGGGGACCTGAAGTTCCAGCTGGCGCATGGCGGGGATGACGTGGGCCGCTACCTGGAGCTGGGGCAGCGCTCCTACGACATGTCGCTGGGGGTGGGGGTGTCCCGGCACTTCTTCAGCAGCCCGGTCCTGGACGTGCTGGAGGTGGTGGAGATGGGCGACTTCAGCCGCTACGACGTGGAGGTGCCCCTGTACCTGAGCGCGGACTGGGGGGACGTCTTCAAGCTCTACGCGGCGCCCAAGTACATCTACAGCCGCACCCGGCTGAACGCGCGGCTGGTGGACTACGCCGAGCAGGGGAAGCCGGTGACGGGCTTCGACGCGACGCTCCCCACCACGGTGGGCAGCCACTTCGTGGGCTCCACGCTGGGCATCGCCGTGGGCTACCGGTACGTCCACCTCTTCGCCGAGGTGACGGGGGGCTACTTCCGGAGCAGGCCCCAGCTCTTCGGGATGAAGCGGGACCTGGGCGGGGTGACGGTGATGCCGTCGGTGGGCCTGGCCATCCGGATGGGTGGGTCGGACCGGAAGCCGACGGCTGGCCGCTGACCAGGCGTGCAGTGGTGACTTCCGAGCGTTCCCCGGTGACGATGGCCTCTGGTAGTGTCCAGGCCGGTGAGGATTTTCGCGTGAGCCAGTCCCCCGTCCCCTTCGCTCCCAAACCCGGGCAGCTTCGCGGCCCCCGTCTGACAGGGCGCTTCGCGGATGGCACGCTCGGGGAGTTTCCCCTGGGGCCGGCGACGTCCCTGGGCCGGCATCCGTCCAACACGCTGCGGCTGGTGGACCGGGAGGTCTCCAAGGAGCACGCGGTCATCGAGCGCGTGGGCAAGGACTTCCTCCTCAAGGACCTGGGCTCGTCCAACGGCACCTTCGTGAATGGCCGCCGGGTGAAGGAGCTCAAGCTGCGCGACGGGGACGAAATCTCCCTGGGCGCCTCGCGGCTCATCTTCCACAGCGGCGAGCCGGCGGCGCAGCCCAACGCGCCCACCGCGCCGGGCGTGACGGTGGTGGCGCAGTCCATCTCCATACCGGCCTTCCTGGCGCAGATGGACCAGGTGCCGCAGAACTTCCGGCCCGCCGAGCAGGTGACGGACGTGGAGGCGCTGCGCCGCGACTACGAGAAGCTGCGCATCGCCCATGAGTTCCACCGCCAGGTGAGCCTGCAGGGCAGCCAGACGGGGCTCTTCGAGCAGATCCTCAAGGTGGCCTTCCAGCTGCTGGCCGCGGACCACGGCGTCATCCTGAAGGTGGCCGCGGACGGCGAGTTCATTCCGTCAGCGGTGCACCACCGCTCCGACAAGGCCGTCAACGTCATGCTGTCCGACACCGTGCTCAAGCGCGTGGTGGAGACGGGCAAGGCGGTGCTGACGGCGGACGCCATCATCGACGAGCGCTTCTCCGCGGCGGAGAGCATCGTCGCGCAGGGCATCCGGTCCGCCATGGCGGTGCCGCTGAAGGTGAACGGGAAGATTCAAGCGGTGCTCTTCCTGGACAGCCGGCAGCAGATCAACGCCTTCTCGGAGAAGGACCTGACCATCCTCTCCGGCATCGCCTCGCAGGCGAGCATCGCGCTGGAGAACGCGGCGCTGGCCGAGCAGATTCGCGCCGAGGCCGTGACGCGCGCGGAGCTCAGCCGGTTCCTGTCCAAGGCCGTCGCCGACGCGGTGATCGCCGGTGAGACGGAAGACCTGGCGCAGAGCCGGCTGGCGGAGGTGAGCTGCCTGTTCGCCGACATCCGCGGGTTCACCACCATTTCGGAGAACGACTCTCCGCAAGAGGTGGTGGACATGCTCAACGCCTTCTTCACCGCCATGGCCGGGGTGGTGTTCCGCCACGAGGGGAACCTGGACAAGTTCATTGGGGACTGTGTCATGGCCGTCTGGGGGCCGCCGTTGTCGCACCCGGATGACGCCGCCCGCGCGCTGCGGGCCGCCCTGGAGATGCAGGACGCCGTGCAGGAGCTGAACCGCCGCCGCGTGGACGCGGGCAAGCAGCCCATCGAGGTCGGCGTCGGGGTGAACACCGGGCAGGCCGTTGTCGGCTACATGGGCAGCGCCGAACGCCATGAGTTCACCGCCATTGGCGACACGGTGAACACGGCCTCGCGCCTGTGTGGCATGGCGAAGAGCGGTGAGGTGCTGGCCTCCGAGTCCACGGTGCGCAAGGCGGGCGCCGGCTTCGACGTGGAGGGGCTGCCGGCCCTCCAGGTGAAGGGCAAGGAGAAGGCCGTGCCAACCTACCGCGTCCACGGGCTGGAATACACCACCGCTGCCTCCTCCTCACGCCGCGCATGAGCCCGACGACGCAGGCCTGCCCCAACTGCGGCCATCCCCACGACATCCGCGTCTACGTGAGCGGCCAGCGTGTCCAGTGCCGCTGCGGCATCCGGTTCGAGGCCCGCCGGGGTGACGTGGCCGCCGAGGTGGCGCGCAACACGATGGTGCCCACCGGCAGCGGCATCCTAGAGCGGCGTCCGCCGTCCCCTGAGACGTCCGGCGCGGTGACGGTGGTGCCCCACGCGGAGCCGGAGCCGGGCATCGAAATTTCGCTCTCGCGCGTTTCGGAGCCCGTGCGCTCCGGGCCCCACGGCGGTGTGAATGGACCGCCGGGCGTGGCGGCGCCGGAGAGCAGCGGGGTGGCCATGCCGTCGAGCAATGGGAGTTCGGACGCGCCGGTGGACCCGACGCTGGTGCGCTCGTCCGCGAAGACGGGCTCGGGCGGCGCGCGCTCGGACCTGAACGGGCACGAGGACAGCACCTTCGTGGGGGGCGGCAAGGTGGAGCTGCCGGGGTTCGAGCTGCTGGAGCTGCTCGGGCGCGGCGGCATGGGTGAGGTGTGGCTGGCGCGGCAGCAGTCGCTGGGGCGCACGGTGGCGGTGAAGCTGCTGCCGCCGCGGCTGGCGAAGGACCCGGAGTTCGTCACGCGCTTCGAGAAGGAAGCCACGGCGCTGGCGGCGCTCAACCACCCGCACATCATCCAGATCATCGACCGGGGCGTGGCGGGCGAGCACTACTACTTCGTCATGGAGTACGTGGAGGGCCGCTCGCTGCGCGAGGCGATGTCGGCCGGGCTCACGCCGGAGAAGGGCATCAAGCTCCTCCTGGCGGTGGCGCGCGCCATCGAGTGCGCGCACGACAAGGGCATCATCCACCGCGACCTGAAGCCGGAGAACATCCTGCTGGACGGGCGCGGGCACGTGAAGGTGGCGGACTTCGGGCTCGCGGGCATCCGCGCGCCGGACTCACGCCTGCAGCTCACCGCGACGTCGGTGGCCATGGGCACGCTGAACTACATGGCGCCCGAGCAGCGCCGCGACGCGAAGAACGTGGACGGGCGCGCGGACCTCTTCTCGCTGGGCGTCATCCTCTACGAGGTGCTCACCGGAGAGCTGCCGCTGGGCCGCTTCAAGCTGCCCTCCGCGAGGGTGCCCGGGATGGACCCGCGCGTGGACCCGGTGGTGGACCGCCTGCTGGAGCAGGACCCGGCCGCGCGCTACGAGAAGGCCGGTGAGCTGTGCGCCGCGCTGGAGGCGATGACGGCCACCAGCTCCGCGCCGGGCATTCCCCAGAGCGAGCTGGACGGGGGCCTGGTGCCCGCGGCCGCGCGGTCGGTCCGGCCGGCGCGGCAGACGGCGCTGTCGCGGCAGCTCCGTTCGGGCTGGCGGCGCGTGCGCGGTGGCCTGTCGGTGGTGGGCGGACTGGCGCTGCTGGGCTTCGCGGTCCGGTGGTTCGTGGGGCCGGTGAGCCTCCACCTGGGCGACGACCAGCGCGTCATCCTCGGCACGCAGGGGGGCCGGGTGAGGCCCGGCAACCAGGTGCTGCCGCCGAACACCTACGGCGAGGTCTTCTCCACGCTCTCCTTCGCGGCGCCCGCCAAGGCCGGGGGCACCGCGCGCCTGGAGCTGGGCTTCAACGAGGGCAACGAGGAGCTCAACGTCCACAGCGGCCAATGGCGGCTGGTGGATGGGGAGCTCCAGGCCTTGCAGGCGGGCAAGGAGACCAATGGCCGGCGGCTGGTTCCGCGCGCGTACATCGCGCAGCGCTACTTCTCGTCCAACGATTTCACGGCCGAGGTGCTGATGGACGTGGCGGCGCTGGGACAGGAGTACGCGCAGGACGCGGATGCGCAGCACTACGGCGAGCTGGCGTTCCGCATCAAGGACTTGCAGGTCTCCGCGTTCGCCATTCCGGACGTGGGCATGCGGCTGTCGTGGCGCTACTTCATGCCGAACGGGCGCGAGGTGGTGGGGAACAGCGCGCAGGACACGGAGGCGCTCGTCGAGGACGAGATGCCGCTGCCGGCCCACGGCCCCTACCTGGTGCGGCTGCAGCTGCGCCGGAACAGCTCGGGCGTGCTGGTGGAGGCGTTCCTCAACAATGAGCGCTTCGCCCGCAAGCTGCTGGTGGGCCTGGAGGATCGCGTGGGCAAGGTGGCCCTGGGCTGCCGCAACCTGTCCTGCTCGTTCGATGACCTGAAGGTCCGGGGGCACCTGATGCCCCGGCCCGTCCGCCGCGTCGCCGCCAGCCCCGAATAGCAGCCCGCGCGGGCAGGCGGAGGCTTGCGCGGACGCCGCTCCATCCCCACCTTGCGCTTGGCATGTTCCGCCACGCGGGCGTCCATGCCGAGCCTTCAGGGGGACGGGATGGAGCTATGGCGCTGGCGCCCGTCGTCCTGTCACGGGCGCTGTGAGACGCGCTCAGTCGGCCCCGGTGTTGCCGGTGCCGCGCGTGGTGGAGAACACGAGCTGCTCCTCGCTGTCCGCCACCCGCACCGTGAGGGTCCGCTCCAGGCCCGCGAGGCCCAGCGGCGTGGACTGCGCCAGGTCCGCGAGCAGCGAGCCCGCGGCGCGCAGGTGGAAGCCGGTGGTCCACATGCCCTCCAGCTCGCCGAACACGGTGCGCAGCTCGTCCGGGGCCTTGCGCTCGTCAATGGCGCGGCGCAGGCGCACCATGCCGCTCACGAAGTTCCGGCACCGCATGAGCGTGTTGGGGTTCTTCGAGATGACCTCCGCGAAGCTGAAGTTGCCGCCGCCCGGACGCCACTCGCTCTCGATGAGCTGCAGGTCCTTGCCCAGCTCGCGCACCGTGGGGTCCTTCTGGAAGTACCACCTGGCGATCTGCGCCGCGCGGCTGGGCGACAAGTCACTCAGCATGAGGCTGCCTTGCTCCTGCACCTCGCGGAGGTAGGCCTCCCAGATGGGGGCGTAGACGGCGCGCCGGAACTCAGGGGAGGCGCGGGGGAGCTGCTCGCTCCAGGGCAGCGCGCGGGCCAGGGCGCGTGAGAAGCGCGACAGCTCGAGCGTCTGGATGCGGGGCACCAGGGCGCGCAACGAGTCATCCGCCATCTTCAGCTCGAGCCGCGTTTCGATGGGGTGCTTGCCCACGTCCTCCTGCATGCCGCTGATGACGCTGGCCGCGTCCTTCGTGTCCAGCACGCCCCAGACGACGGCGTCATCCACCGCCTGCTGCAGGTCCTTGCGCGACAGCTTCTTCTGCCGTCCCCACAGCATCAGGTGCAGGCCGTAGCCGAAGTCGGAGGCGACGGGGGTGGGGGAGAAGCGCGTCATGTCCGCCTTCAGGTCCACCAGCCACTGGCCGCGGGTGCCCAGCAGCTTGTCCTCGTAGCCCCGGCGGCCGAGGAACGCCATGCGCCGGGCGCCCTGGAAGTTCTCCTGCGTCACCCAGGACTGCTTGCTGACGTTCTTCGCCTTGAGCAGCTCGAACGAGCCAATCCCCAGGGAGAAGCCGTACGCCTGCTGGCGCGTGAGCGTGGTGGCGTGGAGGTAGTTGCGCAGCTCGAACTCGGTCTGCTGGGCGGGGAGGCTCTTCATCCACTTCAGCAGCTCCACCAGGTTGCCCTTGAGCAGGGACTCGTGGAAGCGCATCGCGGTGACGTCCTCCACGACGACCTCCATCAGCGTGGAGGTCTCCGCCAGGCGCAGGTATTCGTACTCGAAGCCCTCGGCGACCTGCGTGCGGACGGCGTTCTCCAGCGCCTCGGAGACGCGGGCCTTGAAGTCGGCCCAGGCCTGCGGGAGGTTGGCCGGGTCGGCCAGCTGCGGGTCCATGCCCAGCCGCTCCAGCACCTGTCCCAGCACCTTCTTCTGGGTGTCGTCCAGCTTCGCCTTGCTGGCCTTGTCCACCAGGCCGTCCATGATCTCCACCGCGGTGGCGCCCTTCTTGGCGAGCTCGCGGAGGACGGGCCCCAGCAGCGCCTCCAGCACCTGGCCCAGCTGGGACTTCACCGCCGCCGGGTCCAGCAGCTCCACGGTGATGCCCAGGCCGGCGGAGAGCGCCTGTTCGTGGGACTTCACCTTGCGCACGGCGACCTGGATGCGGCCGGCGCGGGGACGGGAGAAGCTGAGCTGGTAGTCGTCGGTGAGGGACACCCGGGCGGAGAGGCCGGCCTTGGCGCTGGTCTTCAACGCGAGCAGCTCGTTGCCGCGCAGGAAGCCCAGGCGGTTGAGGTTGGCGGGGAAGACGTCCGCCCAGTTGAGCTCCAGCCGCGTGTGGATCGCGCCGCGAACCTGCCACGCCACCGCGTCCCCCGTGCCAAGCTTGGCCAGGTCGGTGGCCTGCATCAGCCGCAGCTCGGACAGGTCGGCGCGCACCGCCTCGCGCATGTTCTGCCCCAGCGGGTGCGCGCGGTAGTCGCTGAGCGTGACGGACAGCTCCGTCTGGTTCTCGGAGGCGAGGAAGGACAGGCTGGCGCTCGCGGCGGCCTTCACGCGCGCGGACACCTGGTAGCGCATCCAGCCCACGTCGCTGCCCAGCAGCAGTTGGGGCCGGGGCCCTGACTCGGCGCTCTCCGGGCCCGGCTCGCCGATGATGCCGTTTTCGTCCACGTCACCGGGCGAGTTGAAGTTGCGGATGGACGCTTCGCCGGTGGTTTCGAAGGAGAGGGTGAGGCCGTGCATGGCCAGCTTGGGCGGAAGGATTTTCTCTTCCGTGAAGGTCCCCTGGGCCAGCAACACCTTGATGTCCTGGTCCTGCAGCTTCACGTCGGGCACCTTGTCCGCCACGACGTCGGGAAGCTTCTCCATCAGCTTGTTGACCACTTTCATGCGCATCCCCCTGGGCTGAAGCCTCCTGCACGGTGGCTGGAGGTCTCTTCGTCGTACGCCGTTGATCAGCTCGGAACAAGGCGGATACTCGAAAAGACCGGTGGTCAGCGGATACCTGCCCTGGAGGGAGGGGTCAGGGCTCGTCGCCCAGGCCGTACTCCTTGAGCTTGCGTGCGAGCGTGTTGCGGCCAATCTCCAGCACGCGTGCCGCGGCGGTGCGGTTGCCCTTCACGGCGTCCAGCACGCGCAGGATGTGGCGGCGTTCGACCTCCGCCAGCGACAGCAGGCCCGCATCCACGGGCGCGGGGGCCTCCGGCGCGTTGACACCGTGGGCGGCGGCTGGAGGCGCCAGGGCGGCCCGGTCGACGTTGGGCAGGGGCAGGTGCTCTTCGAGAATCTCCCCTTCGCAGAGCACCACGGCGCTCTCGATGCAGTTCTCCAGCTCCCGCACGTTGCCGGGCCAGCGGTAGCGCTTGAGCCGCTCCAACGCGGCGGCGCTGAGGCGGGGCGGCGTCAGCCGGTGCCTCCGGGCGACGGCGGCGACGAAGTGGCGGGCGAGCCGCTCGATGTCCTCCGCGCCGCGCTCCCGCAGCGGCGGCAGCACCACTTCGACGACCTTGATGCGGTAGTAGAGGTCCTCGCGGAAGCGGCCCTCGGTCACCATGTGGGCCAGGTCCCGGTGGGTGGCGGCGACGATGCGCACGTCCACCTTCACGGCCTGGGTGCCGCCCACGCGCTCGAACTCACGGTCCTGGAGGACCCTCAGCAGCTTGCCCTGCACGGGCAGGGGCAGCTCGCCAAGCTCGTCGATGAACACCGTGCCGCCGCTGGCCGCCTCGAACTTGCCGGGCACGCGGTGATCCGCGCCGGTGAAGGCGCCGCGCTCGTGGCCGAAGAGCTCGTTTTCGATGAGCGCGGCGGGCAGCGCCGCGCAGTCCACCTTGATGAAGGGCTGGTCCCTGCGGGGGCCATTCACATGGACGGCGCGGGCGAACAGCTCCTTGCCGCTGCCGCTCTCGCCGCGCAGCAGCACCGTCGCGTCGGTGGGCGCGGCCTTGCGCACCAGGCGGTAGATGGCCTGGAGCTGCGGGGACTCGCCGATGATGCGGTTGAAGAAGTAGCCCACCGGCACCTGGGGCTGGTCCTTCGCGCGCTGGAGCTCCTGATAGAGGCTGGTGCTCTGGAGGGCGGTGCCCACCTGCGAGGCGATGGCGGTGAGCCGCTGCGTGTCCTCATCGGTGAAGCGGTCCGCGCCGCGGCGGTTGAGGACCTGGAGCACGCCGTAGAGGGTGCCGTCCCCGTCGCGCAGCGGCACCGCGAGCAGGCTGGTGGTGCGGTAGCCCGTCATCCGGTCGATGTCCGCGAAGAAGCGCTGCTCGCCGCGCGGGTCCGGCACGTTGATGGCGTGGCCCGCCTCGGCGACGGTGCCGGCGACGCCCTGGCCCAGCTTGACGCGAATCTGGGACACCTCGGGCAGGTGCGCGGCGCGGCTGAACAGCTCGCGGCGGGCCGGGTCCAGCAGCCAGAGGGTGCCGCGGTCCGCCTGCAGGGTGATGGCGATGCGGTCCATCAGCGTCTGGAGGAACGCGTCGAGGTCCACCTCCCTGCCAACGAGCCCCCCGAAGGGGAGGAGGACCTGGGAGACGTCCGAGGGGGCTTGGGGCATGGCGGGCAACGGCGGAAGGACGAAGGCGGAGGCCACACCATAACATCCGGAGGGCATGGGGCCGCCCCTCTCAGGCCGCGCGGCCCAGCACCAGCCGCTGGCCCTCGCGCGCGGGCTCGCAGACGGGGAAGAGCGTGCGCGCCTGCTCCGCCATGTCCTCGAGCACGTCGTCACCGTGCGCCGGGTCGTGGTGGAAGAGGCACAGCCTGCGCGCGCCCACCAGCCCGGCCACGCCCGCCGCGTCCATCATCGTCGAGTGGCCCCAGCCCTTCTTCGACATGCCCTTGCGGCCCTCGTATTCGTCCGGCGTGTACTGCGCGTCCAGGCACAGGACATCCGCGCCCTCGAAGAGGCGGCCCACCTCCGGGTCCAGGTCCTCCACGCGCACCTCCACGTCGGTGGCATAGACGAACGCGTGTCCATCCGCCTCCACGCGGTAGGCCAGACATCCCTGCGGGTGCGGCACGTCGATGGGCGTGACGCGGAAGGGGCCCACCTCCACGGGCCGGGCGTGCAGCGCGGAGCGGAAGTCCATCCGCGAGCGCATGGTGGAGAGCGGCACCGGGAAGTGGGGCGGCTGCATCTGCGCGGCCAGCTCGGACTGGAGCGCCTGGGCCCCATTCGCGCCCGGGCCGTAGAGCGTCAGCTCGGACGTGGGCAGGTAGGCCGGCGTGAAGAAGGGGAAGCCCTGCACGTGGTCCCAATGCAGGTGGGAGAAGAAGAGCGTGGCCTTCTGGGGCGCGCCCTCGCGCATCATGACTTCGCCCAGCGCGCGGAGGCCCGTGCCCGCGTCCAGGATGAGCCGGTGGCCCTGGCTGGTGATTTCCACGCAGGACGTGTTGCCGCCAATGCGCGAGCCCGACACCGCGATGCTCCCCCGAACGCCATGAAACCGGACTTCCATCGTGAGCCTCCTGGAATGGCGCCTCCGCCTGGGGCGCCCTCATGCCTGGAGCCTCAGAGCACGGGGTGTGCCATTTCCAAGTGACTGGAATCAGGAGCGCGAGCCACGGGCGTGCCTGCCGGTGCTCCAGAATGGAGCGCGCCTGGCTGGTGCGGGCGATCCAAACTGGTGCTCAGGGCCCGCGTCTACGCGGTGGCGGCGGGGGCCGGCTGCGGACGGCGGGAGTCGAAGGCCATCAAGATGGCGCCGACGACGAGCGCGGCGTCCGCGACGTTGAAGGCATACCAGGGGTTGAGCGGCCAGAACCCGAGGTCCGCGACGACGAAGTCCGTCACGCTGCCCAGGCGGACGCGGTCAATCAGGTTGCCGATACCGCCGCCGACGAGGCCGAGCGCGACGTGCAGCCGGTAGTGGTCCGCGGGCGTCTGGCGGACCATGTGGATGACCAGCACGAAGACGGGGAGGGCCACCGCGCTGAGGATGAGCTGGGCATAGGGCAGTGACCGGAACATGCCGAAGGTGATGCCGGTGTTCTCCACGTACTGGAAGCGGAGGACGTCGCCGAAGACGCTCATGCCGAAGGCGCCCAGGGGCTTCACGTGCTCGCGGACCAGGACCTTCGTCCACTGGTCGAGGATGAGGAGCAGCGTGGCCAGCCCGCCCACGACCAGGTATTTTCGACGGTCCGGAGTCATTGCGGCGCAGCCTCCTACAATTGCCGGGGCCCGACAACCACCCGGAGTCTCAGTCCGCCTGCCTGGGAAACGAGTGCTTCTGTTCCTTCGGGGGCAGCACCAAGATGGGGGCAGTGTCATCCCGTCTCGCCAGCCGCCCGCGGTGTTCCCGCTGCAACCTGTCGCTGCACCTGTGTCTGTGTGACGAGATTCCCCAGGTCCACACACGGACGCGAATCCTCCTCCTGCAACACGTGATGGAGATCGCGAAGAAGAGCAACACCGGCGGCGTGGCCGCGCTGGCGCTGGTGAACTCGAAGCGCATCATCCACGGCTCACCCACGGGGAACTCGGAGCTGGAGCTGCTCTCCGAGCCCGGGACCTGGCTGCTCTATCCGGATGGGCCCGCCGCGCCTCCTGATGCGCCCTTGCCGCGGCAGCTGGTGGTGCTGGATGCGAGCTGGTCCCAGGCCCGGCGGATGACCCAGCGGGTCCCCCTGCTGCGGACGCTTCCTCGCCTGGCGCTGCCGCCTCCGGAGCCTGGACTGCTCCGGCTCCGCGAGCCCTCGCACCCCTCCGGGATGTCCACCCTGGATGCCGTGGCGCGCGCGGTGGCGGCGTTGGAAGGGCCCGAGGTGGCCCTGCCCCTGGCGCGGCTGGCCGCGCTCCGGGTCCAGCGGATCGCCGAGTGTGGGACCTTGTATTGAGTCACCCGGTGTCCGCGCTTGCGCGGGGATGGGGCGGCTCAGGATGTCTGTGATTGTGTTGCCGGGGACTCGCGGTGGCGTTCGTCACCGCGATGTCAGAGGCGCGGGTTAAAGGGAATGCTGCCGCAGATGAGATGCCTCCGAGTACCTCGTGAAAAATCAGGAAAACTTGCACTTGCGGACAAAGTAAATTTCACGTAACGTCTCTGTGACGTCAGCGTAGGCTGGCGCTTCTATTTTCAAGAAGTGATGAGGGGGAGGGTCCCCGGGAGCTTCGGGGGCGCTGCTGGGTGGATGTGGCTGTATCCGTGCCGACGCCGGCATGGGCGCCCTCCTGGGCGCGGTGTGTCTTTCAATCAGGCGGCTCAGATTCGTCAACCAAGGCTCTGCGGCCCATTGCTGGCTGCGAAGCCGTACTTCATTCCACGCCATGACCGCACGCATCAGAGAGCGCCAGGAGAGCTGGGGCACCATCATCTACGACAACCTCCGCGATGAGTTCTCGGCGAAGGTGTTCGAGGGCTGCGTGCCTGTGCCGCGAAGTCCCATCGGTTGTGGATGGCTGGTCACCGCGCCGTGCAACCTCAAATGTATCCACTGCTACGGGAACGTCGAGGACCTGCCGTCGAAGCGGCTCTCCACGCCCCAGCAGCTCAAGGTGGCCGACGAGATCATCCGCGCGGGAATCATGAGACAGATTCTCTCCGGCGGTGAGCCTTTGATGCGCCGAGACACCCTGAACGTCATCGACAAGCTCACGGACCATGGTGTCGCCACCATCCTCGGCACCAACGGCACCTTCCTGACGCAGCAGATGATGAAGACGGTGTCTCGCTGCACGCGCGTGGAGATCAGCCTTGATTCCATGGACGAGCGGGTCAACAACGAGATTCGCCCCAGCCGCGGCGCCAAGGGCAATACCTACCAGGAGACGCTCCGGGCCATGAGCCTGTGCGTGGACCATGGCGTGGCGCCGCGAATCCTGACCTGTCTCAACCGCCACAACAGCCAGCATGTCGAGGAGCTGGCCCAGTTCATCTACGAGCGGGGCATCCGCGACTGGGCCATCTCCTGGACGCTCTCCGCCGGTCGCGCCTATCACATCTACGGCGAGCTGATGCCCGAGGAGACGTCGCATGTCACCGCGGCCGTGGAGCGGCTTCGGGAGCGCTACCCGGACATGCAGATTCGCCTGTCGGACCGCACCGTCAACTACAGCCGCTACTACTTCCTCATCTGGCCAGACGGCATCATGGGTACCGAGGAGATCGTCACCGGCAAGAAGCTCTTCTTCAGCTCCCTGGTGACGGGCACCGTCCAGGACGGTTGGAGGCAAGAGAACTACGACCTGGACGCACACCTCCGGAAGTGGGTGGGGGACCGCATCGAGGTCATTCCCATGCAAGGCCGCGAGCCCCTGGTCGCATAGGATGTCCGCGGCATGGAGCTGATTGACGTCATCGACCCCCAGGGGCAGGTGGTGGGGCGCGCGCCCCGCGACCAGATATACGGCCAGCGGCTGCCCCACCGCATCGTGCATGTGCTGGTGGAGCGCGACGACGGCAAGGTCTTCCTGCAGCGGCGCTCCCGGCACATGACCTTCATGCCCGGCCACCTGTGCACGTCCGCGGGAGGCCACGTGAGCGCGGGCGAGGCGCCCCTGGAGGCCGCCCGGCGGGAGCTCCTGGAGGAGCTGGGCCTGGAGGGCTCGCTGGCGCCCGTGGCCGAGTTCGTCTTCGACGATGGGCACCACCGGCGCATCTTCCTCTACCGCGCCCGCCTGGAAGGCCCGCTGCGCTTCTCCGAGCGGGAGGTGGACGGGGGCCTCTTCCTGGCGCCGGACGAGCTGGGGCGCCTGCTGGACGAGCCCTGTCATCCTCAGTTGTGGCCTTGTCTGGAGCGCCTCTTCCCCGGGCCGAGCGCCGACGCGCGGACGCGATGGAAACCGTCCTCTACTCGCTGACCTCGGTCCTGTTGCGGTCGGGGAACAGCGTCTTCGACCGGCTCAGCTACGGGCTGCGCCGCCAGTCCATCCTCGTCCTCAACTTCGCCAACAACTTCGTCCCGTTCCTCTTGCTGGCGGCGCTGACGCCGCTGCTGCCCATGGAGGACAGGGCGGGGTGGGCGCTCTACGGCAACGCGAGGCTCGCGCTGTTCGCGGTGAGCGTCCAGGGGGTGGCCTTCGCCTTCTCCTACGGCTTCCGGAACCTCACGGTCGCCCGGGTGAACATCGCCTCGCGCACCGGGGATGTGCTCATCCCCCTGGCGCTCATGCTGTCCGGCCGCACGGTGCACTGGACCGACTACCTGTTCGCCCTCGCCGTGTCCGGCTGCTCACTGCTGGCGGCGGGAGGTGCCGCGGACAGCCGTCGCGCCCTGTGGCTGCCGGCGTTCTTCATCACCGCGGCCGTCGTCGTGCAGAGCCTCTGCGGGGAGCTCTTCTTCCAGGGCCAGCTTTCGGGCGTGGCGTCCAACCTGGAGGTGAGCACCGCCTTGATGTTCTGGCGGAGCGCGGCCTGCCTGGTGTTGCTGCTCCTCTTCGGCGCGCGGGGGACGCTGGGGGCGCGGCTGAGCGAGCTGGTCGTGGACAGCCGCGCCCGCACCAGCCTGCTCGTGCGCGCCCTCTTCACCGTGGGCAATCAGGTCGCCTTCGTCATGGCGCTGGCGGCGGGAAACCGCGTCGTCGCCTGGCCCATCCTCAACTCGGTGACGCTCTTCTCCCTGGTGTTCGCCAACGCCTTCATCCAGGAGGCGCCCGCGCGGCGCGAGGTGTTCGCCGTCGTGGCCATTGTCTCGCTGGCCGTGCTCAAGGCCGCGCTGTAGCGCGTGACGACGCCAGGTCAGGCAGCACCTGGTCCGCGAAGCGCAGCGCGAGGGCGGTGAGCGTCAGCGTCGGGTTGATGGCGCCGTTGTTCGGGAAGTTGCCGTTGGTGAGGGCGAACAGGTTCTTCGTCCCGAAGACGAGGTGCCTCCCGTCCACGACGCCCGAGTCCGGCCCCTGGCCGAAGCGCGCCGTGCCCACCGAGTGGTCCGCCCGGCGAATCACGCCCGAAACCCAGACGTCCGACTCGCGGCAGCCCGCGGTCTTCATCACCTGCATCAAGGTGTCGGTCATCCACTGCCAGCGCGCGGCGAACCCCGCGTCCACCGCGTAGTGCAGCTCCACCCGGCGCTCGCCCGGCGCGCCGGTGAAGCGCAGGCGGTTCTCCGCCTGGGGGAACTCCTCGATGAAGCCATGGAGGTTGAGCCGGCTCTCCCGGCCGAAGGAGGCGATGTACTCGGGCGCGAGCTGCTCCTGGCGGACCCAGGCCTGCAGGTCCGGCTCCTCCGGGTACTCGGAGAAGATCATCTTCCCGGCGGCCTGCTGCTCCGGCGTGTCGAAGTGCCGCGAGAAGAGGGCGGGCATGGGGACCTCGCGCCCGTTGAACTCCCGGGGGGGCTTCGCCAGCTTGCCCTCGAGCTTCAGCATCGGGTGGGTAATCAGGTAGCGCCCGAGCGCGGGCAGGCGCTGCTCATCGAAGCCCGAGTGCCACAGCAGCTTGGGCGTCTCCAGGGCGCCCGCGGCCACCAGCACGGCGTCCGCGTCCAGCGTGGCCGTCTCGCCCTCGGCGGTGCGGTAGGTGACGCCCTGGGCCACCTCGCCACTCATGCGCACGGCCAGCACCGGGCTGCTCGCGAGCAACCGGAAGCCCGGGTGGGACTCCATGTCCGCCAGCAGCAGGGTGGGGTCGAAGCGCGCGCCCATCGGGCAATACCGGCACGTGCCAAACGTCATGCACGGGCCGCCCACGCCCTCGCCGCCGGGGCCTCTGCGCGACATGGGGATGTGGTCGTAGGTGATGCCCAGCGCCTTCAAGGCGTGGCGCACCGGCTCCGACTCGATGGGATAGGGCGGGCTGTTCCACTTGAAGGGCCGCGAGCGCCAGGGCGTGGGATGGCCGTCCGCGGGCGCGTGGGGGCCGGTGACGTTCAGCAGGGACTCGGCCTGGCCGTAATAGGGCTCGAGCTGGGCGTAGCCGAAGGGCCAATCGTTTCCCTTGCCGGTGCGCTTGCGCAGCTCCAGGTCCTCGGGCTGGAGGCGGGGCGTCCAGCCGCTCCAGTGCAGCGTGGACCCGCCCACCGCCATGAGCCGGCTGCCCTTGATGAGGAAGTGGTCGCGCTCGGGCTGGACGCCGGGGCGGGAGTTGGCGTCACCCTGCGTGTCCTCACAGGCGTGGTAGGGCCGCACGCCCGTGGTGACGAAGTCCAGCCAGCGGCGCGAGTCCCGCATGGGCGTGCGAGGGCCGGCTTCGAGCATCACCACCTCGTAACCCCGCTCCAGCGCGGCGCGGGCGGTGATGACCGCAGCGACCCCACTTCCGACGATACACAGCCTCATGGTTGTCAATTCCTGTCAGCGGCCGCGCTGACTACAGGTCGTCCGAGGCGTGAAAGGAGCCAGACTCGCGCGGTTCGTGCCAGAGCCCGCCCATGTGGCCATTCATGTTGCCGAAGCCAAACGTCCGGAAGCCCCCGCCGACCAGGGACAGGATGGCCAGCTCACCCACGACCTTCACGCGGTGGAGCTCCGGCAGCTCGGAGAGCCACTCCACCGAGAGCTGCTCGGGCCGCTGCACCTCCGCCGCGAAGCGGGTGTAGGTGGCCAGGTACGACGGGCGCTCCTCGCATTTGAGGCGCAGATGGCCTTCCAGCAGCGCCTCGTCGAGCTGACCGTCCATTCCCACGAAGCGTGAGAGCCGGCGGGCCGTGTCGAGCAGGGCCTCCCGCACGTCGTCGGGGAGGGGCCCCGCGCTGTCGGGCGCGATGAGCTGGAGGGGCGCCGCACCCACCGTGGGAGGCGTGAGCCGCGGGCGAAGCGCGCCGCAACTGGAGGCCACCACGCCGATTCCCAACCACTGCAGGAGCTGTCTGCGATTCAGCAGCGCTTCCGTCAGCGCAGTCTCAGTGGAGGGAGATGGTTTCACGGCGTTATTCATGACGCGCTCAGCCCTCATGCTGCCCCAGTCTTCCCAGGGGAAGCAAGGGTTGCGGATATTACCTCGTTTGATGTCGGTCGGTCTTGATATGCTGTGAAAACTGGAGACTGCAATGAAGCGTTTTCTGTGGCTGTCTGTTGTCGCGGTGGCGTCGGTGTCCAACGTGGCGCTCGCGAGCGAGGCGCTCGCGAAGGCCAAGAACTGCACGACGTGTCATTCCGCGGCGGCGCGGCTGGTCGGTCCCTCGTTCAAGGAGATTGCGGCCCGCTATGCGAAGCAGGAGGGCGTGGAGGACAAGCTGACGCAGCGCGTGCGCAAGGGCGGCAGCGGCGCCTGGGGCGCCATTCCGATGCCGGCGAACGCCCAGGTGTCGGAGGCCGAGGCGCGCGCGCTGGTGAAGTGGATCATGACGCAGAAGTAGCGTGAACCGCCGCTGCCCGTGGCTTCTCTCCCCGTGGGACGTCCGGTATAGACCGGGGCCATGGCGTTCATCGCGTTCTCCACCATCAAGGGCGGCGTGGGCAAGACGACGCTCTGCGCGCATGTGGCGGCGGCCCTCGCGGATGCCGGCCGCCAGGTGCTGCTGCTGGACCTGGACCCGCAGGCCCATGCGTCGCTGGTGCTGGGGCTGGAGAGCCGGGAAGGCCCGTGCGTGGGGGATGCGCTCGGGCCCCGTCCCAAGCACACGCTGGCGCAGGTGGTGGTGGCTTCACCGAAGCGGCCCGGCCTGTTCATCGCCCCCGCCGCGCCGCGCATGGCCGCCCAGGAGCGCGAGCTGTTCCAGTGGGGCCACCGCCTCCAGGCGATTCCGCGCGCGCTCAAGACGCTGGGGTGGACGCCGGACATCGTCCTCGCGGACACCCCGCCCAGCATCGGCGCCTATACCGAGGCCGTGCTCGCCTCCGCGGACCTGGTCGTGGCCCCCGTGCCCACCGGCGCCTTCGCGCTCCAGGGCCTGGGGGAAATCGAGACCGCCTGGCGGGACGTCCGCGAGCAGGGCGGCGAGCTGGTCGCGGTGGTGAACCTGTGGGATCGCCGCACCACCGCCACCAACGAGGCCATGGAGGGCGCGCTGAGCGAGTCCACGGTGCCCGTGCTGCGGGCGCGGGTTCCGCGCTCGGAGTCCATCAACCAGGCGGGGCTGGGCTACGAGGTGGTGTTCGACACGAGCCCCCAGGCGGCCGGCGTGGAGGAGCTGCGGGCCCTGGCGCAGGAGTTGGCGAAGCGCGTGGGCCTGCGCTGAAACGGCGAACGGCACCGTCCGCCACGAGGGCGCACGGTGCCGTCCGGGTGAAGCCGAATCAGAGGTGGTAGTGGCCCGACGCCTCGGGCTGGTACGGCACCGCGACGATGCGCAGCCGCTTGGAGCGTCCGCCCGGCAGCGGCCAGGTGATGGACTGCCCCACGGACAGGCCGATGAGCGCGCTGCCGATGGGGGCCAGCACGGAGATGCGGCCGTCGTCGCTGCTGGCGTCGCGCGGGTAGACGAGGGTGACCTCCCGGCGCTCTCCCGACTGTTCGTCCTCGAAGACAACCTTGCTGTTCATCGTCACGACTTCGGGTGGGACCGCTTCCGAAGGCACGACGCGGGCCCGGGTCAGCTCCGCGTCGAGCATTTCCGCGAACTCGGCCGTCCGGCCGCCTCCGTGGTGGTCCACCACCTGGCGCAGGCGCTCCAGGTCGGTTTCAGTCACGATGAGGGATTGTTCGCTGGTCATGGCTCGGGCCTCCTGTGGGAGGGAGTGAAGGGTTAAGCCCGTTCCAACTGCCCAGCCCGCGGTTTATTCCCGAGTCGTTCCCAAGAACGACCCGGGCGTCCAACTTCGCTCAGAAGGCGCAGTCGGCCCCCCGGGTGGGCAGCACGGAGCGCCCCCCGGAGAGATATGCATCGCAGGCCTTGGCGGCTTCCCGGCCGTCCGACAGGGCCCAGACGATGAGGCTGGCGCCCCGGCTCGCGTCCCCGGCGCAGAACACCCCTTCCGCGGACGTGGCGAAGCGCGCGTCCACCTGCACCGTGCCGCGGGGAGACAGCTTCACCCCCAGCGCCTCGGAGAGGTTGCCCGCCTCGGGCCCCGTGAAGCCCATGGCCAGCACCAGCAGGTCCGTTTCGAACGTCACCTCGGTGCCGGGGCGTTCGATGAGGCGGGGCAGGGCGCCGGGCTCGGGCTGGAACTCGACCTCCACGGCGTGCAGCGCCTGGAGCCGTCCGTCGCTGCCCGTCAGCCGCTTCGTCATCAGCGCGAAGCGGCGCTCGCCGCCTTCCTCCTGGCTGGTGGAGGTGCGGAAGATGACGGGCCACCTGGGCCAGGGGTTGCCCTCCGCGCGCACCGCGGGCGGCGCGGGGAGCAGCTCCACCTGCCGCACGCTCGCCGCGCCCTGGCGCAGCGCGGTGCCCAGGCAGTCCGAGCCGGTGTCGCCGCCGCCCAGCACCACGACGTGCCGGCCCGCCGCGTCCAGGCGCGAATCCTTCTGGCCATGCCCCGAGACGAGCCGGTTCTGGTGCTCCAGGAACGCCATGGCCTGGACGACGCCGGACAGCTCGCGTCCGGGGACCTCCAGCTCGCGCGGACGGCGCGCGCCCAGGGCCAGCACCAGCGCGTCATGCTTCGCGCGCAGCTCGCGGTAGCTCAGGGCCCCGCCCACGTCCACGCCGGTGACGAAGGTGATGCCCTCCGCCTCCATCAACGCCAGGCGCCGGTCCACCACGGACTTCTCCAGCTTGAAGTCGGGGATGCCGTAGCGCAGCAGTCCGCCCGCATGGGCGTCCCGCTCATACACGGTGACGGTGTGCCCGGCCGCGTTGAGCTGCGCCGCCGCCGCCAGTCCCGCGGGCCCGGAGCCCACCACGCCCACCGTCTTCCCGGTGCGGCGCGCCGGAGGCCGGGGCTTCACCCAGCCCTCCTGGAAGGCCCGCTCGATGATCTCCTTCTCCATCTGCTCGATGGTGACCGGGTCCCGGTCGATGGCGAGCACGCACGCGGCCTCACACGGCGCCGGGCACAGCCGGCCCGTCATCTCCGGGAAGCCGTTGGTGCGGCTGAGCAGGTCATACGCCTCGCGCCAGCGCCCACGGAACACGGCCTCGTTGAAGTCGGGGATGAGGTTCCCCAGGGGACAGCCCTGGTGACAGAAGGGGACGCCACAGTCCATGCAGCGGCCGGCCTGCCGCCTGGCCTCGTCGGGGGCCAGTGGCAGCGCGAACTCGCGCCAGTCGCCCAGCCGGTCCGCCGTGTCCCGCTTGTCCGCGTGGACGCGCTCCCACTCGATGAATCCCGTCGGCTTACCCATGGCTCAAGCCCTCCCCGCCGCGGACCGGGGCAGCGGCAGCGGATGGGGTCTCCGGCGGTCTGCGCGCCGCGCGCCGTGCCTGGAGGACCCGCTTGTAGTCCGTGGGCATCACCTTCACGAAACGCGGCACCATCAGCTCCCAGTTGTCCAGCACCCGCCGCGCCAGCGCGCTGCCGGTGTGATGCAGGTGCCGCTCCACCATGCCGTGCACCAGCCAGATTTCGGACTCGTCCACCAGGGACTCCAGCTCCACCATCTCCAGGTTGCAGCGCTGCCGGAAGGATTGATCGCGGTCGAGCACATAGGCGATGCCGCCGCTCATGCCGGCCGCGAAGTTGCGCCCGGTGGGGCCCAACACCACCACCGCGCCGCCCGTCATGTATTCGCAGCCGTGGTCGCCCACGCCCTCCACGACGGCCTGCGCGCCGCTGTTGCGCACCGCGAAGCGCTCCCCCGCGAGCCCCCGCAGGTACACCTCGCCGGCCGTGGCGCCGTAGAGCGCGGTGTTGCCCACCAGCACGTTCTCCTCGGCGGTGAAGCGGCTGGCCTGCGGCGGGTAGACGATGATGCGCCCGCCGGACAGGCCCTTGCCCACGTAGTCGTTGGCGTCGCCCTCCAGCTCCAGCGTCACGCCCTTCACCACGAAGGCGCCGAAGCTCTGGCCCGCGGAGCCATTCATCCGCACGTGGAGCCGGCCATCCGGCAGCCCCTGGCCCCCATGACGCCGGGCAATCTCACCCGACAGCAGGGCGCCCACGGCGCGGTGCGTGTTGGCCACCGGCACGGTGAGCAGCATGGGCGGCCCGCCGTCCAGCACCCCGCGGGCGTCGCGCAGCAGCGCGTGGTCCAGGTGGTCGGACACGTCCTTGATGCGCGGCGCGATGCAGTGGCGCGGCTCGCTGTCCGGCGCGGCCGGCGCGGCCAGCAGCCCGGACAGGTCCACGCGCCGGGCCTTCCAGTGGTCCACCGCCGGGCGCTGCCGCAGCAGGTCCACGCGGCCCACCAGCTCCTCCAGGGTGCGGGCGCCCAGCGCGGCCATCCGCTGGCGCAGGTCCTCCGCGATGAGGAGGAAGAAGTTCACCACGTCCTCGGGCTTGCCCTGGAAGCGCTCGCGCAGCCCCGCGTCCTGCGTGGCGATGCCCGCCGAGCACGTGTTGAGGTGGCACTTGCGCAGCATGATGCAGCCCACTGCCACCAGGCTGGCGGTGGCCATGCCGAACTCCTCGGCGCCCAGGAGCGCGGCCACCAGCACGTCGCGCGCGGTGCGCATGCCGCCGTCCGCCTGCACGCGGATGCGCGAGCGCAGCCCGTTGTGCACCAGCACCTGCTGCGTCTCCGCCAGCCCCAGCTCCCAGGGCAGGCCCGCGTGCTGGATGCTGGACAGCGGCGAGGCGCCCGTGCCGCCCTCGTAGCCGGAGATGACCACGCAGCTGGCGCCGGCCTTGGCCACGCCCGCGGCGATGGTGCCCACGCCCACCTCGCTCACCAGCTTCACGCTGACCCGCGCGGCCGGGTTCACCGACTGGAGGTCGTAGATGAGCTGCGCCAGGTCCTCGATGGAGTAGATGTCGTGGTGCGGCGGCGGCGAGATGAGCGTCACGCCCGGCGTGGACCAGCGCACGCGGGCGATCCGCTCATCCACCTTGTGGCCGGGCAGCTGGCCGCCCTCGCCGGGCTTGGCGCCCTGGGCCACCTTGATTTGGAGCTCGTCCGCGTTGACCAGGTACTCCGTGGTGACGCCGAAGCGCGCGCTGGCCACCTGCTTGATGGCGCTGCGGCGCGAATCGCCATTCTCATCCCGGGTGTAGCGCCGCGACTCCTCGCCGCCCTCGCCGCTGTTGGAGCGCCCGCCCAGCCGGTTCATGGCGATGGCCAGCGTCTCGTGCGCCTCCGCGCTGATGGAGCCGAAGGACATGGCGCCGGTGACGAAGCGCCGGGCGATGGCGAGCGCGGGCTCCACCTCCTCCAGCGGCACCGGCGCGCGGCCCTCGTGGCAGACCTCGAGCAGGCCGCGCAGGTTGCAGTGCTCGCGCGTCTCGTCGTCCGCCAGCCGCGAGTACTCCGCGAAGGTGGCGGCGTCATTCTCGCGCACCGCCGCCTGGAGCCTGGCGATGGTGGCCGGGTTCCACTTGTGCCGCTCGCCCAGCCGGCGCCAGCGGTACTGGCCGCCCACGGGCAGCATGCCGGCCTCCACGTCCGCCTCCGCGCCGAAGCCCCGGGTGTGGCGCTCTTGCACCTCGCGCCCCAGCTCCGGCAGGCCCACGCCCTCCACGCGCGACGCCGTGCCGGTGAAGTGCCGCTCCACCAGCGCGCGCTGGAGCCCCACGGCCTCGAAGAGCTGCGCGCCGCGGTAGGACTGGAGCGTGGAGATGCCCATCTTCGACATCACCTTGAGCAGGCCTTCCTCCACGGCGTGGATGAAGCGGTCCTGCGCCTTCTCCGCATCCACGGCCAGCTCGCCGCCGTCCGCCAGGGCCCGGACCGTGTCCAGCGCCAGGTACGGGTTCACCGCCGCGGCGCCGTAGGCGAACAGGCAGGCGAAGTGATGCACCTCGCGCGCCTCCGCCGTCTCCAGCAGCAGGCCGGTGTACATGCGGATGCCGTCACGGACGAGCCGCTGGTGCACCGCGGACATGGCCAGCAGCGCGGGGATGGCCGCGTGCGCGGCGTCCACGCCGCGGTCGCTCAAGAGCAGGATGCTGGCGCCGGCGTCCACCGCGTCCACGGCCTCGTTGCAGAGCTTCTCCACCGCCGCCTCGAGCGCGCCCTCGCCGCCGTCCAGGGCGTAGAGGAGCGACAGGCGGCGCGTCTCGAACAGGCCCTCGTCGTTGATGGCCGCCAGCCGCGCGAGCTGTCCGTTGGTGAGGATGGGGCCGGGGAGCGACAGCCGGTGGCACTGCTCCGGCGTCTCCTCGAAGGTGTTGCTCTCCGGGCCCAGCGCGGTGGCCAGCGTCATCACCAGCGACTCGCGCAGCGGGTCGATGGGCGGGTTGGTGACCTGCGCGAAGAGCTGGTGGAAGTAGGAGAAGAGGCTGGGGGCCTGGTCGCTCAGCACCGCCAGCGGCGTGTCCGTGCCCATGGAGCCCACCGGCTCCTTGCCCGTCTCCGCCATGGGCGTGAGCACCGCGCGCACGTCCTCGGCGGTGTAGCCGAAGGCGCGCTGGGCCCGCCACAGCTCCTCGCCGCGCAGCCGCACCGGGGCGGCGACGGCGGGGAGGTTGTCGAAGGTGTAGACGTTGCGCTGGAGCCAGCGGCGGTAGGGCCAGCGCGTGGTGATGTCGCGCTTGACCTCCTCGTCCTCCAGGATGCGGCCCTCGGTGGTGTCCACCAGCAGCATGCGGCCCGGCGTCAGGCGGCCCTTGCGGCGCACCTGCGAGGGCGGCACGTCGATGACGCCCATCTCCGAGGCGAGGATGATGCGGTCGTCCTCCGTGACGAGGTAGCGCGCGGGCCGCAGGCCGTTGCGGTCCAACGTGGCGCCGATGAGCTGCCCGTCCGTGAAGGCGATGGCCGCCGGGCCGTCCCACGGCTCCAGCAGCGCGGAGGAGTATTCGTAGAAGGCGCGCCGCTCGTCGGACATCAGCGCGTCGCCCTCCCATGCCTCCGGAATCATCATCATCAGCGCGTGGGGCAGGGCACGGCCGCCCAGGTAGAGCAGCTCCACCATGTTGTCGAACTGCGCCGAGTCGCTCTTGCCCGGGACGATGATGGGCTGGAGCGCCTCCAGGCTGCCGCCCAGGCGCGCCGTCTGGAGCAGGCCGCGCCGCGCGGTCATCCAGTTCCGGTTGCCGCGCAGGGTGTTGATTTCACCGTTGTGCGCGATGAAGCGGAACGGCTGCGCCAGCTCCCACGTGGGGAAGGTGTTGGTGGAGAAGCGCGAGTGGACCAGGCCCAGCGCGCTCACGAAGTCCGGCTGCTGCAGGTCGCGGTAGAAGCGCGGCAGGTCCGCCGGCAACAGCAGGCCCTTGTAGACGAGCGTCTCCGACGACAGCGACGCCACGTGGAAGCGGCCCGTGGGGTCCACGCCGCGCGCCTGGATGAGCTTCTCCGTCAGCTTGCGGATGCGGTACAGCTTCCGCTCGAAGGCGCTGGGCACCATGCGCCGGCGCGCCACGAAGAGCTGGCGGATGACGGGGGCGGCCTCACGGGCCACGGGGCCCAGGTGCTCCGGGTCCACCGGCACGTCGCGCCAGCCGAGCACGCGCTGGCCCTCTTGTACGACGACCTCCTCGAAGGCGGCCTCACAGGCGGCCCGGGCCTCGGGCTCGGGCGGGAGGAACACCTGCCCCACGCCGTAGTGCCGGCGCGGCGGGAGGGCGAAGGGCAGCTTCGGGGCCTCGCGCTCGAAGAAGCGGTGGGGGAGCTGCACCAGGATGCCAGCGCCGTCGCCGGTCCGTGGGTCCCTGCCCGCGGCCGCCCGGTGGCTGAGCCGGTTGAGGAGCTCCAGGGCGTCCTCGACGATGCCGCGCGAGCGCTCACCCCTCAGGTGGGCGACGAATCCCACGCCGCAGGCGTCATGCTCGGTGTCCGGCTCATACAGGCCGTACCGACCGGGGCGGAATGCCGACATCAAGAGTCCCCTTTCCCGACGACGCGGGATGTCATCAATAATACTGTGTCGCAACACGCTAACGCGCTGCGTTGGCTGGCGTAAAGGGAAGTCCCTGACCCACGGTGCGAGGAGGGCGGGGTGAGGAGGGACCTGGCTGGCCCGGGATGAACTACAGTGCCGCGCGCTGTCCCATTCCGGCGGTGGCCACGGGGCTCCGACGCCTGGATGCCGCGCCGCGCGAGGTTGCTCCCATGCCGTACACGCCCATCATCGGCACGCTCGGCTACGTGATGTCGCCGGACGGGCAGCGCGTGCTGCTCGTCCACCGCAACGCCCGCCCGGAGGACGCCCACTACGGGAAGTTCAACGGCCTGGGCGGGAAGCTGGAGCGCGACGAGGACGTGGCCGCCTGCATGCGCCGGGAGCTTCGCGAGGAGGCCGGCATCGAGTGCACGCGAATGGTGCTGCGCGGCACCATCTCCTGGCCGGGCTTCGGCAAGCACGGAGAGGACTGGCTGGGCTTCGTGTTTCGCATCGACGGCTTCGAAGGCACCCCGCTGGAGCGCAACCCGGAGGGTTCCCTCTCCTGGGTGCCGGTGGCGGACCTGCAGGGCCTCAACCTGTGGGACGGCGACCGCCACTTCCTGCCGCTGGTGTTCGACGCCGACCCCCGGCCGTTCCATGGCGTCATGCCGTACGCCGGTAGCCGCGCGCTGAGCTGGTCCTTCAGCCGCTTGTAGGTGCGCAAGCCGTCCGTGGCGCACCGAGCGGGCATTCCAGCGTGCGTAGGAAGTTTTACTCAGCGAGCGTTGACGGGTGAGTGCCGTGGGGGGTATCCACGTCCGCAGTGAAAATGAGAACGATTCTCAATTTCGAGCTTCCGGGGCCCGCCGCGGAGGTCGCCTCCGCGGTGTTGGCTCAGCCCGCCGGGGCGCTCTTCCGCATGGGGGATGCCGCTGGCGTGGAGGGGTTCTGGGGCCGCTGGAGCGGAGCCGTCGTCGTGGCTGTCGTGCTCCACGCGGTCGTCGTCGCGGCGGGACTGTCCATGTCCCCGGCGCCGCCGAAGAGGGTGGTGCGTGAGGAGCCGGAGCTGGTGTTGCTGGCGCTCGCCGCGCCGCCTCCGCCGCCGCCCGCGGGAGGTGATGGGGCGCGGCCGGCCGCGAAGAAGGACGTGCGGCGCCAGGCCCGGCCCAAGCCCGTGCAGCGGGTGATGCCGGCCCCCGTTCCCCGGCCCGAGCCGGTGACGGAGGTGAAGCCAGAGACGCCCCCTGCGCCGGAGCCCGTGGTGGAGCCCGAGCCCGTTCCCGAGCCCACGGTGGCGAAGGTGGAGCCGGCGTCCGCGAGCAGTGAAGTGTCCGCGGTGGGCGGGGTGGTGGGTGGCGTGGTCGGCGGCCTCGTGGGTGGTACGCAGGGGGGCATCGTCGGGTCGACGGCCATTGGCGGCACGGGCGACGCGCTGACGCTGAAGCAGGTGATGCGGCCCCCCATGGTCCTCGAGCAGGTGAGGCCGAACTACCCCCGGCTGGCGAAGCAGCGGAACATCCAGGGGAAGGTGGTCGTGCGTGTCATCGTCGGCACGGACGGCCGGGTGGAGCAGGAGCACACCCGGGTGATGCGCTCCGTGCCCGCCCTGGACGCCGCGGCGATTGCCGCCGTCAACCAGTGGCGGTTCACGCCCGCGCTGGGCCGTTCGGGGCGGCTGGCGCGAGTCATGATCGACATTCCGGTGGATTTCTCACTGCGGTGAGATTGTGCGCACCTTTCGAAACATCCTCTTCTGGATTCATCTCATCGTCGGTGTCGCCACCGGGCTGGTGATTGCGATCATGTCCTTCACGGGCGTGGTCATTGCTTTCGAGAAGCAGCTCATCGAATGGGCGGAGCGGGAGGTCCGGACGGTGCAGCTCCCGGCTCCGGGCGCGCGCCGGCTCCCCGTGGAGGAGCTGGTCGAACGCGTCCGCGCGTCAGGCTCGGAGGGTCAGCCCTCAGGGGTGACGGTGTATCCGGAGCCGACGTCCGCGGTGCTCGTGAGCATCGGCCGGGGCGCGGTGAGCTACGTCAACCCCTACACCGGCGAGGTGCTGGGGAATGGCGCGACGGGCCTGCGCGGCTTCTTCCAGTGGAACGTGGGGCTTCACCGGTGGCTGGCCGCCGGCGGTGACAACCGCGCGGTGGGCAAGGCGATCACCGGCGCGAGCAACGCGGTGTTCCTCTTCCTGGCCATCTCCGGCCTGTACCTGTGGTGGCCGCGCAAGTGGACGCTGCGCGCGATGCGGCCGTCGCTGTGGTTCCGGCGCGGGCTCAAGGGCAAGGCGCGCGACTGGAACTGGCACAACGTCATCGGCTTCTGGTCGCTGCCGGTGCTCATCGTGCTCACGGCGTCGGGCATGGTCATCTCGTACAAGTGGGCGTCCAGCCTGGTCTTCACCGTGACGGGCAACACGCCGCCCGCGACGAAGGGGCCGCCGGGCTCGGCGACGGTGAAGGTCCCCGCGCCCGAGGAGGAGACGCCGCGCCAGCCGCTGGATGTCCTCATCGCCGAAGCGCAGCGGACGTCGCCCACCTGGTCGTCCGCGACGCTGCGTCTGGGCGGCGGCGCGGGTGGCGGGAAGGAGGGCGTGGACGCGGTGACGGTCACCCTCCGCGAGGCGGATGCGTGGCCGCTGTTCTCCTCCAAGCAGGTGTCCGTCAACCCCTTCTCGGGCGAGGTGGCGAAGCAGGAGACGTACGCGGACTACAGCAGCGGCCGGAAGCTGCGCACCTGGCTGCGCTTCCTGCACACCGGCGAGGCGCTGGGGCTCTGGGGCCAGCTGGTGGCCGCCATCGCGTCGCTGGGCGGCGTGTTCCTCGTCTACACGGGCTTCGCCCTGTCGTGGCGCCGGTTTTTTCCCCGGCGTCGGACGAACTCCGAGCCTGGGGAAGATGCCGCCGCTCAGTCCGAGCCGGCGGTCTGACGGGCGCTCCGACGCCTTGACTCGACAGGCTGAAGCTCATGAGTCGTCGTGGAGCCAGTAGAGGCGGTTGTTGCTCGTGAGGGCGCGCGCCAGGAATTCGCGGAGCGACGCGGCCACGGGTGTCACTGCCGGGTATGTGCCGTGGTACGCATCCAACAGGGAATAGGGAGGCGGCGAGGCCACGTCCACCAGGATGAAGTCCGAGTCCTGGCAGTCCACCAGCGTCCACCAGGACGCGGAGCCCATGGAGTCATCGTCGACGCCGCGCATCCGAACGCGGGCGCGCTGTAGCTCTCCGAGGGAGAGGAGGCTGTAGCGCGCGTTGGGCAGCGGCTCGAACAGCTCCGCGCCATTGCACCGCAAGTAGAACGCGCGCAGCTCGGCCCCGAGCTGCCAGCCCGCGCGCGATTCGAATGCGGCAATCTCCGCCTCGGTCGCGGGAGGGTGCGGGTAATGCTCGCGCACCACGGTGGCCAGGAGCTGTTCCAGGGACGGCGTCATGGGCTAGTCACTGTAGGGGAGGTTGGGTCCGGGGGTGGACCACCGACTGCCGCGCGCGTAGCACTGCGGATAGGCGGTGTTGAAGAGCGTGTGGACAGGGTCCGGCACGGGCAGAATGTTGCTCGGGTCGGTGGGGTGCCCTCCGTGGCCGAGGTCGCGAATGTGGTGGCCCGGCCAGTTGCGGCCGGCCGTGCTGGGCCATGCGCCAAACTCCTCAATCCAGTTGGTCCGGAACGCGTCCCGCGCGTTGTCCCAGATGCCTCTGCCGCGCCGAGGGGCGACGGCCGCGTAGTCGCAGCAGCAGTGAGTGAGCGGGTAGCGGGTGCCACCTTCCGCCGGGAGAAACATGAAGCGCCCGACCCAATCGCCCTTGATGTCCGCGAGCCAGATGCAGCCCATGAGCACGCGGCCCTCGGATGCGCACTGGCGCTGGCAGCGCCCCAACTGCTTGGCGTTGCACTGCCACGGGCCATAGTAGATGGTCGTGGTTACCCGGCCGCCGTTGGGGCTCGGCACCGCCGGCCCGACCCACTTCGCAGTGGCGGGGGGCATGCCGACTGCGCCGACCGTGACCGAGCCGCACGCGGCGAGCACCGACGCGGTCAGCGCGACGACGAGCGGACGATGCTCGGAGGGGGTAAACAAGCAAAACCGGATAACACTGACAGCGCGCCGCACGCAAGGCACGGCGGCGGGGCCCTCTTGGTGGGTTGGCGCGACTGTTGCCGCGCGTGTGCCGAGGGTCGCTTGAACCGAGTTGACAGGTTCCGACGGGCGCCACGGCCCCAGGGTGCCGCGGCGCCCGGGGCCTTATGCGTCACTGCGCTCCGGCTTCGCTCCTTGCCGGAACGTCAGTTCCGGTCCTTGCGGACGAGCACCTTCTTGCCGCGCAGGGTGGCGTTCTTCAGCGCGGCGATGATGCGGTTGGCCTCGGACTCCGGCACCTCGACCAGCGAGAAGCTGTCGCCAATCTGGATGGCGCCAATCTTGGAGGACTCGACGCCCGCCTCACCGGCGATGGCGCCCACCAGGTCGGCGGGGCGAATGCCTGCGTGACGGCCGGCGCCAATCCACAGGCGGGTGACGTCCCACGTCGGCGGGACGCCGCGGGCCTTCGGGCCCCGCTCCGGGCGGCCTGAACGCCCCGGGGGCGCGCTGAACTTGCCCGTGCGCTCCTGCGGCGGCGCGACGACGGGAATCTCCGTCTCCTCCGAGTCGCGGCCCTCGTCCTGGGCCTCATGGAGGAGCTTCACGGCGGCGGCGGCGATGTCCATGGCGTCGAACTCGCTGGCCAGGCCCTCCACCACGTTGCGGAGGGAGTCGTACTCACCGGCCACCAGCGTCTCGCGCAGGGACGCGCGCAGCAGCTCCTGCCGCTTCTCGCGCATGTCCGCGACGGTGGGCACGGTGGCCACCTCGATGCGCTGGCCGGTGACGCGCTCGATGTTGCGCAGCAGCCGGTGCTCTCGGGGCTCCACCAGGGTGATGGCCACGCCTTCGCGGCCGGCGCGGCCCGTGCGGCCGATGCGGTGCACGTAGGCCTCGGGCGCGTTGGGCACGTCGAAGTTCACGACGTGGGACAGGCGGGGGATGTCCAGGCCGCGCGCCGCGACGTCGGTGGCCACGAGCAGGTCGGTGCCCTGGGACTTGAGCTGCTTGATGACGCGGTCTCGCTGCTCCTGCGTCATGCCGCCGTGCAGGGCGTGGGCGCGCCAGCCGCGGCCGTTCAGGGAGACGGTGAGGTCATCCACCTCCGTGCGCGTGCGGCAGAAGATGATGGCGGCGGTGGGGGACTCCACGTCGAGCAGGCGGCCCAGGGTGGCGACCTTGAAAGCGCGCGGGACGACGTAGGCCGTCTGCCGGACGCGGGGAATCTCCCCCTGCTCCACCTTCTCGCGGGCGATCTTCACGCGCACGGGCTCGTGCAGGTGACGCTCGGCGATGCTGGCGATGCGCGGCGGGAGGGTGGCGGAGAAGAGGGCCGTCTGCCGGTCCTCGGGCGTGCCGGAGAGGATGGCCTCCAGGTCCTCGGCGAAGCCCATGTCGAGCATCTCGTCGGCCTCGTCGAGCACGACGACGCGCACGTCATCGAGCTGCAGCGTGCCGCGGCGCAGGTGGTCCAGCGCGCGGCCCGGGGTGGCGACGACGACGTCCACGCCGCGCTTGAGGACGCGGAGTTGCTGGCCGATGACCTGCCCGCCGTACAGGGGCAGCACGGTGATGCCGAGCTTCTGGCCGTAGCGGTGGATGGCCTCGGAGACCTGCATGGCCAGCTCGCGGGTGGGGACCAGCACCAGCGCGGACGTGGTGTTGGGCCGGCAGGCGCCGGGCTCCACCCGGTTGAGCAGGGGCAGGGCGAAGGCGGCCGTCTTGCCGGTGCCGGTGGCGGCGATGCCGAGCAGGTCCTTGCCGGCGAGCAGCGGCGGGAGGGCGGCGGCCTGGATGGGGGTGGGCTCCTCGTAGCCGAGCGCGCTGAGCGCCTCGACGAGCGCGGGCTTCAAGCCCAGGGAATCAAAGGTGGCCTCGGTGGGGGCGGGGGGCTGGGGTGCTTTCACGGCCTGGGCTTGTACCACCAGCAGGGGCCTTGTGCGCTCCCAGAATGAGGGGGAGGACGGGCCTTGAACACTCTCAGTCCTTCCAGAGCACCTTCCACGGGTGCTTGCGGAGGTCCGTCACCAGCGACCGCAGCTCGTCGTAGAGCGTGCCGTCCTGGAGCACCGCGCCCGCGGTGCCCTCGCCGGCCTCCAGCTTCGCCAGCACCCGGTCCGCGCGGGCCGCGATGCTCTCCAACTGCCCGGAGGCCGCCGTGAGGCGCTCCAGCGCGAGCTTCACCCGCGCGCCGTCCTCTGGCCCCAGCGGGCCCGTCACGGCCGCCAGTCCGTCCAGCGTCGTCCCGGCGGACTTCGTCAGCCCCGGCAAGTCCCGGCGCACCACCGCCGCCGCCGCCGCCGCGTCGTCCAGCAGCCGCGCGCCCTTGCCTCCAGGCTGGAAGGCCTCGCGCGCCAGGCCCGCGAGCTGGCGCAAGTCCTTCGAGGCCGCCGCCAGCTCGGACGCCAGCACCTTTACGTCGCCCCGGTTCTCCGTCAGCAGCTGGTCCAGCGTCCGCGCCAGCCGGGACACGTTCGCCGCGAGGCCGCGGATGGCCTCCGGGTCCTCCTCCAGCATCTGGGACAGCAGGTCCACGAAGCGGGTGAGCTGCTCGGCCAGGACGTCCAGCCGGGGCGCGTCCGTTCCCCGCATGGCCGTGCCCGGGGGCAGCCGCTCCCGCGCCGAGCCCGGGTTCAGCTCCAGATAGGGCTCACCCAGGATGCCCACCGTGGCCACCGTCACGCGCGCGTCCTTGCGCAGCGCGCCCACCGCCTCCGGCGCCACCGCCAGCTCCATCCGCACGGGCAGGGGACGCCCTTGCGCGTCCCGCCGCTCCGGCTGGAGTTCGATGTCCTGCACGCGCCCCACCTGCACGCCGCCCAGCTTCACGGGGGCGCCCTCGACCACGTTCCCCGTGTGGCCGAAGTCCACCGCCAGCCCCGTCTCCGAGCCCAGCTTCAACTCGCCCATCAGCCACAGCAACACCAGCACGCCCATGATGGTGGACAGCACCAGGGCGCCCACCTTCAACTCCAGCCGTCGCTCATCCATCCGTCGCGCCCTCCATGAATGGCGCCGTCAGTCCGCGCAGCTCGGGCGCGGAGGACTCCAGGAAGCCCTGCGGCGTGCCCAGGTAAGCACATTGCTTGTTCGCCACCACCAGCACCCGGTCCGCCAGCGCCTTCAACTGCCGGTAGTCGTGGGACACCACCATCCCCCCCAGGCCCCGCGCCTTCAGCGACGCGAGCACCTCCTCCACCTGGCCCGCCGCCTTCCGGTCCAGGCCCGTCGTCGGCTCGTCGAAGAGGAGATAGCGCGGCTTGAGCACCAACGCCCGGGCAATGGCCGTCCGCTTCTTCGCCCCGGGCCCCAGCTCCGGTGGCAGCCGGTCCGCCCAGTCCAGCAGCCCCACCTGCGCCAGCGCGGCGTCCACGTCGTCCACGGCCGCCGCCGGGTCCGCCAGCCAGACGTTCTGCCGGAGCGTGCGCCAGTCCAATAGCGCCGGGCCCTGCACCAGGTAGGGGGCCTTGCGCCGCAGCGGCACCAGCTCGCGCTCGGGCCGCGAGTCCACGCGCTCTCCCCACAGCGTCACTTCGCCCGCGTCCGGGCGCAGCAGCCCCACCGCCAGCCGGCACAGCACGCTCTTCCCGGTGCCGCTGGCGCCCGCGATGAACGTCAGCTCCTTCGTGGACACGTCCGCCGTGAGCCCCGCGAGCACGGGCCTGCGCCCCTCGTCGAACGCGACGTGCACGTCCCGGAACCGCAGGGCCTCGCTGTCGGGAAGGGGCGTCATGCGCGGGGCTCCCTCACAGGCGCAAGAGCTGGAAGGCCAGCGACACGGCGAGGTCGATGAGCAGGCACCCCAGGCTCGCCGCCACCACGCCGTCGGTGGTGGCCTCGCCCACGGCCTCGGCGCCGCCGCGCGCCTTGAGGCCCGCCACCGCCGCCGCCAGCGGAATGTAGAGCCCGCAGCCCGCGGCCTTCAGGAACGCGGCCAGCAGGTCCCAGCCGTCCACGTAGCGCGGGTCCATGAACGCCCGCCCGTCCACGCCGAAGGCGAGCTGCGCCACCGCCGACGCGGACAGCGTGGCCGCGATGGTGCCCAGGGTGCACAGCAGGGGCACGCCCACCACGCCCGCGATCACCCGCGGCGCGACGAGGTCCGCGTAGGGGTCGCCCGCGGACATCTCCAGGGCCTCCACCTGCTCGTTGACGCTCATGGTGGACAGCTCGGCCGCGTGCGCCGCGCCCGCGCGTGAGGCCGTGAGCAGCGCGGACACCGCCGGGCCCAGCTCGCGGATGAGCAGCTCGAAGTACGCGGGCCCCAGCACCGCCACGTTGCCCACGAAGCGCCGCGCCTGGCTGTTGGCGATGGTGACGAGCACCGCGCCGAAGAAGGCCATTCCGGACATCACCAGCCACACGCTGCGCCCGCCCAGTTCATGGAGCTGCGCCAGGGACTCACGCCAGGGCACGCCGTCCCGGGTGGAGGCCCGCACCGTGCGCGCCAGCATCACCATGGGCGCTCCGAGGAACGTCAGCACGCCGCTCATCCCATCCACCCCGCGAGCACGGACGTGAGGACGAAGTCGAGGACGAAGATGGCCGCGCAGCCGCGCACCACCGCGCTGGCCGCCGCCTGGCCCACGGCATGGGCGCCGCCTCGGGCGGCCAGGCCCACGGTGGTGGACAGCAGGGCGATGGCCAGCCCGAAGATGCCCGTCTTCACCACGCCGCCCAGGAGGTCGAGCGGCCCCAGCAACTGGGAGAACGTGCCGAAGAAGACGCGCACCGGGAGGCCCAGGGCGAGCAGGGCGGCCACGGACTCGAAGAGGATAGCCACCGCGAAGGTGACGCTGCTGAGCGCCAGCATGCTGACCTCCATGGCCACCACGCGAGGCGCGACGAGGATGGCGAAGGGGTCCAGGCCGATGCCGCGCAGCCCCTCAATCTGTCCGCCCACCTGCATCAGCGCCAGCTCCGCCGCGTTCCGCGCGCCCAGCCGCGCCGACATGATGAGGCCCAGCAGCAGCGGGCCGAACTCCCACAGCACGCCGTAGCCCGCCGCCCAGCCGAGGACGGCCCGCGCGCCGAAGCGCTGGACGTAGATGCCCGACTGCAGCACCACGATGATGCCGGCCAGCGCCGCCGTGGCCAGGGCGAGCGGCAGGGAGTCGTAGCCGAACTGCACCAGGGCGCGGCCCAGCTCGCGGCGCTCCAGCTTCGGCAGCGCCAGCACCGTGCGGCCCACGACCAGTCCGAGCGCGCCGGTTCCTCGGAGCACGTCCAGCGCCGTGCGCCCGAGCCTCGTCAGCACTGTCACGCTGGCACCTCGTCCGGTGCATCCTCCAGTTCGGGCGCGGGCGGCCCGTCATGAACCAACCGCCCCCCTCGCAGGTACAGCCAGCGGGGCAGGGGCAGGTCCATTGGCGCCTCCGTGGACACGACCAGCAGCGTGCCGCCCCGGGACACGTCCAGGAGCACCCGGGCCACCTGTCGGGCCGTGCCCGGGTCCAGCCCCGCGAAGGGGTCATCCGCCAGCAGCACCGACGGACGCGCCGCCAGGGCCCGCGCGATCCCCGCGCGCTTCTTCATGCCGCCGGACAGGCGCTCCGGCAGCGTGTCCGCCGCGTCCGCCAGCCCCACCGCGCCGAGGACGTCATGGGCGCGGGCCTGGGCCTCGGCCTCCGGGACGTGGCGGCGGGTGAGGGGCGCCATGACGTTCTGCAGCACCGTCATCGAGTCGAACAGGGCGTCCGTCTGGAACACCATGCCGAACGACGCCTGCTGCTCGCGCCGCTCGGCGGCCGTCAGCCGCGCCGCATTCCGCCCATCCCACAGCACGCAACCCTCCGTGGGCCGCACCAGCCCGGCCAGGGCCTTCACCAGCGTCGTCTTCCCCGCGCCCGAGCGCCCCAGCACCAGCGCCTGCGTCCCGGGCGGCAACGCGCAGCGCACGCCGGACAGGACCTGCCTTGCTCCGTACCGCACCGTGAGGGTGTCCGCGCGCAGGTCCATGGTGTCCGTCCGCCCGCCGCCTCAGGGCCGCCAGCGCACGAGCGCGCCGCTCTGGCCCGCGGCCCACACGTCCGCCGGGCCGGTCCCGCTCAGCGCGTTCATCTGGCTGGACGGAGACGGATTCGTGGCGTGGCTCCAGGCCGTGCCGCCGAAGAAGTGGATGTGGTTCGTTCCGGAGCTCACGGCGTAGAGGGCCTTGCTGCTGAAGGCCACCAGTCCGCGGATGTCCGCGGCGTTCCCGGAGGGCAGGGTGACGGCGGGCTTCACGCTCCACGTCGTGCCCGCGCGCTCCAGGAAGAGGCCGCCGTCACCCCCGGCGTAGACATGGCTGGGTGACAGCACCCGGATGGCGCGGAGGAACCCAGGCACTCCGACGTTGCCCAGAGACTCCTTCTGCCAGGCGCCGCCGTCCTCCGTGGGCCCGCGCCAGACCACGGGGTGGCTGGTGCCTCCCTGCTCCTCGGCCCCCGCGGCGAAGAGCGTCAGCGGGCTGGTCCCGTCAATGGACCGGAGGTTGCCGCCGAGCTCGACGAGCTGCTCGGGCGCGGCCTGCTCGGGAGCGCCCTCTTCGTAGTTCCACCGGAGGATGCGGCCCTGGCTGTCCACCGCGTAGAGCGCCACGCGGTTGCCGTCTTCGAAGCCCACCATCCCGTTGATGCTGATGCTCACCGGGCCCGCCACGTCGACGCAGGGACCGGTGTCGGTGGGGAGCCGGGTGGTGAACGTGCCCGCGCCGGAGCCCAGGAAGACGCGCCCGGCGCTCGTCACCCAGGAGGCGTTCCACTCACCCGGGCAGTCGGCCACGAGGGTGATCGTCTCGCCATCGACGTGGGCAACCCGGCCGTCGCGTCCCGCCAGCCAGCCCTTGTTGCCGGCGTACGCCGCCACCGTGTCCCACGTAATCGAGGCGGGCGTCGCGTTCGTCGTCGTCCAGGCCTCGGTGTCGCAGCCCGTCTGGTCTTCGTCCACCTGCCCGTCACAGTCGTTGTCCAGCCGGTCGCACACCTCGGTGGCCGCGTTCGACACGAAGCGCGAGCTGTCATCGCAGTCCGTGTTGTCCTCCACGGCCCCCTGCGACGGGCTGGCGCACCAGAGCCCCAAGGAGGTCCCCGCCTCACCGTCACCGTCCTCGTCCTGGAACCACTCCCGCGGCGTCTCGCTGCTGACGCAGGCCGTCAGCGCGGTGCTCGCGCACTGCTTGAACCCGGCGCAGTTCTGCTCGGTCTGGCACTGCGTGCCCACGTCGAACGGATCGTTGTCGGTGAACCCATCGCAGTCGTCGTCCTTGCCGTCGCAGACGAGCTCGGCCTGCCTGGGGTGGATGTCGGGGTCCTGGTCGTTGCAGTCACCGGCCTCCAGGACATAGCCCGCGGGAGGCGTGCAGGAGAGGTTGGGCAGGGCGGTCGGGTCGCCGAAGCCATCACCGTCCGCGTCGCGGTAGTAGGTCGCGCCGCCGGGGGCGTCCGCCTCGCCGTTGACGCAGTTGTTGTCCACGCCGTCGCACAGCTCCGTCGCGCCGGGGTGGATGGCCGGGTCGTCGTCGTTGCAATCCGAGCCAGGGAAGGTCCCCTCGCTGGAGACGTAGCCGTCGTCATCCAGGTCCAGGGCGCGCAGGTCCAGCTCCACGGCCGCGGTGCCCACCGTGGGCACCTGCGTGGTGACCTCGTGCCGTGCCACCACGGGCCCGTTGCAGGAGCGCTCATGGGCGGTCGCGGTGAGCCGCAGGTTCCGGCTCCAGCCCTCCCGGCCCAGGATGGCCACCGTCCGCACGTCGCTGCGGGCCGACGGCTCCATCCGGATGTCGGCGGTCTCGGTGCGGCTGGGTTCGTCCACGTCCGTGACGGTCAGCGTGAGACAGCCCGGGCGAAACGTCGCATACGAGACGAGTACGCGGACGGCCCCGGCATTGGGTGGGTCTTCCTGCTTCCGGCAGCCGGCAACGGAGAACACCACCGCGAGAACGCAACCCATCAGGAATAAACGCATCGGCCGAGCATTCCCGGGCGCTTGGCGGCGCCCGCAATCTTTCAACAGTGAGCTACGGAACCCAGGAGAACCCGACGCAACCCATAGACCGTCGCGCGGGCCAGCGTCCAGCCGCCGAATCGTCATAGCCCGTTCTCTCCACCTCCGTTTATATGGCGCGTCGCACCGCCCCCCCGAGGCCAGAGCCTTCCCCGCCCGTTCATGCATAGACCTCGTCACGCCATCACCGTGCCCCTCTGCGCCTGGCTCGCCCTGACAGCGTCCAGTGCGTCGGGACAGCAGCACGCGGCCTCCGACATCGCGGAGGATGCCCCAGCAAGTCCTCCGTCCCAGCCCCCGCCCGCGGAGGCCCAGTCCACGGCAGGCGGTCCGCTGACGCTGGAACAGGCGGTGCAGCTTGCCGCGAAGCGCAACGAGGTGGCCCTGGCCGCCGAGCAGCAGGCCGAGGCCGCACAGGCCCGGCTGGCTCGGGCCCGGGCCTTCTTCTTTCCAGAGCTGACGGGAACGGGCACCTACACCCGGCGTCTGAATGAGGTGACGCGCGAAGTGGGTGGCCAGACGGTGGTCATCCAGCGCAGCAACGCCTTCAACGCCAACTTCGTCGCCTCCATGCCGCTGTTCGACGCGCGCGGCATCTTCCTGTACCGCGCGGCGCGGCGGGAAGGCGACGCGGCGGAATGGGAGGCCGTGGAGGCGCGCCGGCAGATTGGCTTCGAGGCCGCCAACGCCTTCCTCGCCACCCTGGCCCAGGAGCAGGTGTACCGCGCGGCCGAGCAGCGCCTCGCGTTCGCCCGCCAGTCGCTCCAGGACGCGGCGGCCCGCGCCAAGGCGGGGCTGGCCAGCAGCAACGATGCGACGCGCGCGGAGCTGGAGGCGGCCAGCGCCGAGGTGCAGATGGCCAACGCGCGCAACGCCGCGCAGACCTCGCGCCTGGAGCTGGGCTTCCTGCTGGTGTCCTCGGTGAAGGGCGCGCTGGCCTCGCCGGACGCGCTGCTGTCGGATGCCAGCCGGCCGCTTCAGGCGCACGCCTCCCTGGCGGAGGGGGCCCTGGACCGCCGGCCGGACATCCTGGCCGCGCGCCTGCGGGTGGACGCGCTGGAGGAGGGCGCCAAGGAGCCGCTCGCCCGGCTGCTTCCGACGCTGGGCGCGTCCGCGAACTACCGCCTCACGAACGAGGCCGGCCTCGCGGGCCGCACGGGTGACGGCTTCCTGGGCGTCAACCTCATCTGGAACTTCTTCGATGGCGGCGAACGCTACGCCGAGCGCCGGGAGCGTCTGGCCCTGGCGAGGGCGGCGGAGCTCCAGGTCCAGGCGACCACGCGCCGGGTGGACGTGGACATCGAGCGGGCGAGGGTGGCACTGGAGAATGCGCAGGCCGCCCTGGCGCAGAGCGACCTGGCGGTCCGCACGGCGCGGCAGAACGCGGAGGAGCAGGGGATTCTCTACCGTCAGGGCCTGTCCACGGCGCTGACGGTGGCGGACGCGTCGCTGCGGCAGTTCGAGGCGGAGGTGGCGTATGCCCAGAGCCGCTTCGCGCTGGGCGTGGCGCTGCTGGGGCTGCGGGCGGCCGTTGGACTCGACCCATTGGGGAAGGAACCGTGAAGGCAATGCGACGCGCAGGAACGTTGGGCCTGGCCGTGGCCGTGCTGGCCCTGGGGGCTGGCTGCAAGAAGGACGCGCAGGGCGCCAAGGGCGGAGCCGCGCCGGCGGGTGGCGGCCGAGCCTCCATCCAGTTCCCCGTCGAGGTGGCTCCGGTGGAGTCGCGGGACGTAGAGTACGTGGTGGACGCGGTGGGCTCCGTGGACGCCTTCGAGCGGGTGCAGATCACCGCCCGCGTGCCGGGCGCCGTGGAGCGGGTGCTCTTCGCGGAAGGGCAGTCGGTGAAGAAGGGCGAGGTGCTCGCGGAGATAGAGCCCGCCCGCTACGCCATCGCCGTGCGCTCCGCGGAGGCCTCGCTGGCGCGGGCCCGCGCCACGCTGGTGGAGGCGGAGGCCGGTGCGAAGCGCCGCACCGCGGTGAACGAGGCCAGCCCCGGCCTGCTGCCCGCCGAGCAGTTGGAGACCTTCGAGGCCCGCGCGCGCACGGCGGCGGCGGACGTGGCGGCGGCGAAGGCGCTGGTGGACCAGGCGCAGCTCAACCAGCGGGACGCCTACGTGCGCGCCCCCATGGAGGGCGTGCTCCAGACGCGCACGGTGCAGACGGGCCAGTACGTGCAGCCCGGCGTCGTGCTGGCCACGCTGCTGCGGCGCGAGCCGTTGCTGCTGCGCTTCACCGTCCCGGCGGCGGACGTGTCCCGCATCCAGCCCGGCATGACGGCGCGCTTCTCCGTCAGCTCCGCGGGGGGTGGGTCCTTCACGGCGAAGATTACACACGTGGCCGCCGCCGCGGACGACGCCAGCCGCATGGTGCCGGTGACGGCGGAGATCTCCGGCGAGGCCGCCGAGCGGCTGCGGCCGGGCGCCTTCGCCACGGTGGTGGTGCCGGTGGACACGCGCGGCGGCAGCCCGGTGATTCCGCAGACGGCGGTGCGCGCCAGCGAGCGCGGCTTCCTGGCCTACGTGGTGGAGGGCAACAAGGCCCGCGAGCGCGTGCTGGAGCTGGGCATGCGCACCGCGGATGGCCGCGTGGAGGTCCGCGACGGCGTGAAGCCCGGTGAGCAGCTGGTGGTTCGCGGCGGCGAGGCCCTGCGCGACGGGGCCGCCGTCCGCGTGGCGGAAGCGCCCAAGCCCAAGGTCACCGGTGAGCCCGCCCTGCGGCCCGAGGCCGCCAGCGGCGGTGGAGGCACCCGGCCATGAACATCACCGAGGCTTGCATCAAGAAGCCCGTCCTGGCGTGGATGATCATGGCGGCCACCATCGTCTTCGGACTGGTGGCCGCGCAGCGTATCGGCATCAGCCAGTTCCCGGACGTCGACTTCCCCACCATCAACATCTCCGTCACCTGGGAAGGCGCCAACCCGGAGGCGGTGGAGAGCGACGTCCTCGAGTTCATCGAGGAGGCGGTGACGCAGGTGGAGGGCGTCACGGCCATCAACTCCACCGCGCGCCAGGGCGGCGGCAACATCACCGTCGAGCTGGACCTGTCGCGCAACGTGGACCTGGCGCTCCAGGACGTCCAGACGAAGGTGAGCCAGGTGCAGCGCCGGCTGCCGCTGGACATTGATCCGCCCATCATCTCCAAGTCCAACCCGGAGGACCAACCCATCCTCTGGGTCGGCGTGTCGGGGCCCTTCAGCCAGCAGGTGGTGAGTGACTTCGCCCGCTACCGCGTGAAGGAGAAGCTCCAGACGATTCCGGGCGTGGGCGAGGTGCAGCTCGGCGGCATGCTGGAGCGCAACGTCCGCATCTGGGTGGACGCGCAGAAGCTGGACGCGCTGGGGCTGACCGTCATGGACGTGACGGCCGCGCTCCAGCGGGAGCACGTGGAGCTGCCCGCGGGCCGCATCGAGACGCAGGGCCGCGAGGTCAACGTCCGAGTCATGGGCGAGGCGCTGGACCTGGAGACCCTGCGGCGCATCATCGTCCGCGAGCAGGACGGCTTCCCCGTCTACCTGAAGGACGTGGCGCTGGTGGAGGACGGCTTCGAGGACGTGCGCCGCATGGCGCGCATCAACGGCGAGCCGGCGCAGGGCGTGGGCATCAAGAAGCAGCGCGGCGCCAACGCCGTGGCGGTGGCGCAGGGCATCCGGGCCGAGCTGGCCAAGATGCAGAAGGACCTGCCGGAGGGGATGCAGCTGGGCGTCAACTTCGACTCGACGCAGTTCATCGAGGAGAGCGTCCACGAAATCGAGTTCGAGCTGATGCTCGCGTGCCTCCTCACCGCCTTCGTGTGCTGGGTGTTCCTGGGCTCGCTGTCCAGCACGATGAACGTGGTGCTGGCCATCCCCATGTCGCTGCTGGGGACGGTGGCGGTCATCTACTTCCTGGGCTTCACGCTCAACACCTTCACGCTGCTGGGCCTGGCGCTGGCGGTGGGCATCGTCGTGGACGACGCCATCATGGTGCTGGAGAACATCTACCGGCACTCCGAAGAGGGGAAGGACCGGGTGCGCGCCGCGCGCGAGGGCACCGCGGAGATCACCTTCGCCGCGCTGGCGGCGACGCTGGCGGTGATCGCCATCTTCCTGCCCGTCGTCTTCATGAGCGGCGTCATCGGCAAGTACTTCCTCCAGTTCGGCGTGACGCTGTGCGTGGCGGTGCTGCTCTCCTACGTGGAGGCCATCACCCTGGCCCCCGCGCGCTGCGCGCAGCTGCTCAAGACGTCGCGCGAGGGCCGCAGCACGGTGGGCGTGTGGGTGGACCGGGCCTTCGAGAAGCTGGAGCGCGTCTACGCGCGCACGCTGGCCTGGGGCCTGAAGCGGCCGTGGTGGGTGCTGGGCGTGGCGGTGGCGCTGACGGCCGCCAGTGGCTTCGTCTTCCGCGCGCTGCCAGGTGAGTTCGTGCCGTCCCAGGACCAGAGCCGTTTGCTGGTGCGCATGCAGACGGCGGTGGGCAGCAACATCGAAGAGACGAACCGGCTGTTCCTGCGGGCGGAGGAGTTCGCCAGCAGTCGGCCCGAGGTGACGCGCGTGTTCTCCGTCGTCGGCGGCTTCGGCAGCGGCGCGGTCAACACCGGCATCATGTTCGTCAGCTTGAAGCCGCCCGACGAGCGCATGTCGCAGTCGGACTTCCAGCAGATCCTCCGCAAGGAGTTCAACAGCTACCCGGGCCTGCGCGCGGTGGTGCAGGACCAGTCCCAGAGCGGCTTCACGGCGCAGCGCGGCTTCCCGGTGGAGTTCAGCGTGCGCGGCTCGGACTGGGAGCAGCTGGTGGAGGCCAGCCAGCAGATGCGGGAGCAGCTCCAGGCCAGCGGCAAGGTGGTGGACGTGGACACGGACTACCAGCTGGGCATGCCGGAGCTGCGCATCACCCCGGACCGGGGCCGCGCGGCGGACCTGGGGGTGCCCATCCAGTCGGTGGCCACCACCATCAACGCGCTGGTGGGCGGCGTGCGCGTGGGCAAGTACAGCACCGGCGGCCGGCGCATCGACGTGCGCATGCGGCTGATGAAGGACCAACGCGCCAGGCCGGAGGACCTGTCCACGCTGAAGCTCCGGACGGCCAGCGGCGCGCTGGTGCCGCTGTCCTTGCTGGTGTCGCAGGAGGAGCGGCCCGCGCTGCAGGCCATCACCCGGAGAGATCGCGAGCGCGCCATCAGCGTCTACGCGAACGTGGCGCCCAGCTCGAACCAGGAAGAGGCGCTGGCGACGGTGGAGCGGCTGGCGAAGGAGCTGCCCGGTGGCGTGCGGGTGGTGGCCGGTGGCGCCAGCGTGGCCTTCCGCGACTCGATGAGCAGCCTGTTCTTCGCGCTCATCCTCGGGATTGGCGTGGCCTACATGGTGCTGGGCGCGCAGTTCAATTCGTTCCTGCACCCGGTGACGGTGCTCACGATTCTGCCGCTGTCGGTGGCGGGCGCGGCCTTCGCCCTGTTCGCCACGGGCACCACGCTGAACATCTTCAGCATGATTGGCCTGCTGCTGCTCATGGGCATCGTGAAGAAGAACTCCATCATCCTGGTGGACTACGCGCTGCAAGAGCGTGAGCGGGGCGCGGACGCGATGCAGGCCATGCTGCGCGCGGGACCGGTGCGGCTGCGGCCCATCCTCATGACGTCCACCGCGACCATGATGGCGGCGGTGCCGGCGGCGCTGGCGCTGGGCGCGGGCTCGGAGACGCGCGCGCCCATGTCCATCGCCGTGCTGGGTGGACTGTCCGTGTCCACGGTGCTCAGCCTGCTGGTGGTGCCCGCCTTCTACGTGGTGGCGGACCGCATCAAGACGCGGCTGGGCGAGCGGTTCGGCAAGAAGGACGATGAGACCCAAGCGCCGCCGCAGCATCCCGGGCATGGCGATGCGCCGCGTCCGGCGGCGCACGGGTAGGCGGCACGTCGCGTCGTCCTCGCAGTGAAGGCCATCGCGCGCGTCTTCGTGACGCCGCGGTGGCCTTTCCTTTGTGGCGCGAAGCCGCAATGGATTCTTCGTTGAAGCGTTGGTGGATGGCCATGGTCCATTGTTCGTTTCGCGGTCGCAGCGCCTCCTTCGTCAACCGTCTGGGCGCAGGGGGCCTGGGGGTTGTGCTCCTGATGGGAGGCTGTGCCTCCTTCCCATCTACTCCGGAGGTGTCTTCTGCTTTGGCTCCGTCGGGCGCAGCCTCGGCCTATGCCGTGGGGGTCACGTCGCTGACGTTCGAGGACGCGGCCCGCCAGCGCTCGTTGAAGACGGTGGTCTGGTATCCGGCGCCGCTGGGCTCCCGCATGGTGGAGCACACGGCGTCTCCCATCTTCGTGCCCTTCGTCGCCGCGAAGGACGCACCGCTCTCGGATGCCCGGGAGCGCTGGCCGCTGGTGGTGCTATCCCACGGCAACGGTGGCGCGGCCATCAACATGTCGTGGTTCGGCGCGCACCTGGCCGCGCACGGCTTCATCGTCGTGTCGGTGGACCACCCTGGCAACACCTACGGAGACACGAGTCCGGAGGGCTATGTGCGCGGCTGGGAGCGGCCCCAGGACTTCACGGCGCTCCTGGATGGGCTCTTGAGGGACGCCGCCTGGGGGCCACGTGTGGATGCTGCGCGCATCGGCGCCGCCGGGCACTCCATGGGGGGCTACACGGCGCTGGCGTTGGCGGGCGCGCGGCTCAACCTGGCGCCGCTCGCGAACCTCTGCACGGGGCCTGAGACGCGCGAGCACCCGGGTTGCGACGAGCTTCGAGACGTCGACTACGGCCGCATCGACATGACGGTGGCGCGTGCGTCGTACAAGGACTCGCGGGTGCGCGCCGCCTTCGCCATGGCGCCGGGCCTGGCGGGGACCTACGAGGCGCGGGACGTGGCGGACATCGACGTGCCGGTGACGCTGGTGCTCGCCAAGGGGGACGAGCTCATGCCCCACGCCCAGCACGGCCTGCAGTTGGCGAAGCTGCTGCCAGACGCGACGACGGTGACGCTGGACGACGCGGCCCACTTCACCTTCCTGCCCGAGTGCACGGAGCTGGGCTTCAAGGCCGCGGCCATGCTGTGCCGGGATGCCAGGCCAGGGACGCGAGCGGCCTCTCAGGCACGTACCCTCGCGGAGGCGGTGGCATTCTTCCAGGAGGCGTTGGACGCTCGATAGGCCTTCGGTGGCGTGCTTCCTTCCGGGCACCCGCTCCCGGGACGCGCGCCGAGGTGCGGCGTGCCCGCGCCATGGCCACCATGACAGGCGCCGGAGGCACGCGGCACGGTCGCACTGGCACCCAAGGAGGCAGCCCCATGGCGGAGCACACCGAACCCCCCATCAACAATGCCACGCCGGTGAAGGAGCGCGACGAGCCCCAGGACCTCCAGGGCTTCCTGGACGAGCTCGGCAACAGCCGCGAATTCCAGGTGAATGGCGTGGACGCCCGGAAGGGCGCGGAGGCGGTGTTCTGCACGCTCGCCCGGCGCCTGTCCGACGGAGAGGACCTCAAGCTGCTCTGGTCGCTGGGGAAGGGCGGCATCGGCGCCATCCTCGGGACGTGCAACATCCACCGGGGCCCGTCCCACGCGAAGCGCATGGGCCGCGCGGAGTTCATCACCGACGTGGCGGACCACCTGCGCATCCCCGTGGACCAGGCGCAGCGCGTCCTGACGGTGGTGTTCACCGCCATCCGGGACAGGATTCCTGAAGACGAGGTGGCGGCCGTGGCCTCGCAGCTCCCGGCGGACCTCGCGGACCTGTGGCGCCGCCCCGTCTAGAGGCAGCGGCTACCTGCGCTTGGGCTTCTTGAGGAAGCGGCTCAGGCGCACCTTGCCCAGGCCCCGGCCACCGAAGAGGTACCAGGTGATGGCCGCGCCGAAGAAGGCCGCCGCCACCGCGATGCCCACCACGCCGAGCACCGGCACGTTGCCGTACATCCACGGCTTGGGCGCGAAGGAGATGAACGCGCCCACGATGAACCCGCACGCGCACAGGCCCATGAAGGCAATCACCGCCGCGCTGCGCAGGTTCTCATTCAGCTTGTCGAACTGGTCCGCGCGCACCGTGACGGTGAACTTGCCGGACTCCATGTCCAACAGGATTTGCGACAGCTGCGTGGGCAAATCCTGCGCCATGGACTGGAAGCGCAGCAGCGTGCGCATCAGCCCGCCCTGGAGCTGCATCGGATCGTAGCGCCCGGCGAGCAGCTCCTTGGCGTACGGCAGCGCCACTTCAATGATGTTCATCTCCGGGTACAGGCTGCGCAGCATGCCCTCCGTGGAGACGGAGGCCCGGCTGAGCAGCGCGTACTCCTTGGGGATGCGGATGCGGTACTTCACCGCCAGGTCCAACAAGTCCCGCAGCAGCGAGCGCGTGTCCACCTGTCCCAGCGTGGTGGCCAGGTGCTGGCCGAGCAGCGCATCGATGTCGTTGCGGAAGCCCACCAGGTTGGCGCGCGCGTCCGGCACGCCCACGCGGTAGAGGATGCGCGCCATGGACTCGCTGTCCTTGAGCGCCACCGCCAGGCACAACATGACCAGCGTCTCCTGCATGGGCCGCGACAGCCGGCCCACCACGCCGAAGTCCAGCAGCGCCAGCCGGTGGTCCTCCATCAGCAGGAGGTTGCCCGGGTGCGGGTCGCCGTGGAACAGGCCGTCCTCGAAGAGCTGCCGGAAGGAGGCGTCCAGGATGTTCTGGGCAATCGCCTTGCGCTCGGGCTCGCTCAGCTCCGCGGGGTTGAGCTTCACGCCGCGGATGAACTCCAGCGTCAGCACCGTGCGGCTGGACAGACTGGAGTAGACGCGCGGAATCTTGAGGTAGGGCCGCTCGCGGTGGTTCTCCAGGAAGGCCCGGATGTTGGTGGCCTCGTTGATGAAGTCCAGCTCCTCGTGGATGGCCCGGTCGAACTCGTCCACGATGCCGGTGGGCGTGTACACGCCCGTCTCCTCCACCACGGCCTCCAACAGGCGCGCCAGGCTGCGCAGCACGCCCAGGTCGGAGTCGATGCGCTCGGTGATGCCCGGCCGCTGCACCTTCACCACCACCTCTTCACCCTCCAGCGTCACCGCGCGGTGCACCTGGGCGATGGACGCGGCGGCCAGCGGCGCCGGGTCGATGGTGGCGAAGAGGCTCTCCACGGTGGCGCCGAGCGAACCTTCAATCTGCGCGCGGACCTCCTCCAGGGTGATGGGCTCCACGTGGTCCTGGAGCATGGCCAGCTCGTCGATGTACTCGGCGGGCAGCAGGTCGGCGCGGGTGGACAGCACCTGGCCCAGCTTGACGAAGGTGGGGCCCAAGTCGTTGAGCAGCATGCGGAAGCGCCGCGCGGTGGAGGCGCGCTGGGCCTCCGGCGAGACTTCCACCTTCTCCTTGCGGCCGAGGATGCGCCACAGGCCCGCGCGCTCCGCCAGCTCGCCAAAGCCGTGGCGCGCCGCGATGACGGTGATTTGCCGCACGCGGTTGAGGTCTTGGAGAATCACGGGGCGTTCCTGTCCTCTACGTTACGCCGGGACGGCCGGCTTCGCCACGAAGCGCAAGAGCACGTAGCCCACCACCGCGGAGAGCAGCGAGCCCACCAGGATGCCCAGCTTGGCCTCCGTGAGCAGCGCCGGCTGGGTGGGGAAGGTCAACCCCGCCACGAACAGGGCCACCGTGAAGCCAATGCCCGCCACCACCGCCACGCCGTGGAGCTGCGGCAGCGTCGCGCCGCCGGGCCGGTCCGCCACGCCCAGCTTCACCGAGCCCCAGGTGAACAGGAAGATGCCCACCTGCTTGCCCACGAAGAGGCCGGCGATGATGCCCAGCGGCAGCGGCCGGAGCAGGTCCGCCCAGCCCATGCCCTCCAGGGAGATGCCCGAGTTGGCCAGGGCGAAGAGGGGGACGATGCCGTACGCCACGGGCACGTGCCACAGGTGGACGAAGCGGTTGAGCGGCGGCTCCATCTCCTCCAGCCGCTCCTCGATGTAGAGAATCTGCGCGCCCCGGGCCGTCTCGTCCATGGCCGTCTGGAGCGCCCGGTCCACGTAGACGCGCAGCTCCTCCAGCACCTGGCGGCCCGGACGCAGGGGCCGCGCGGGCATGAACAGGCCCAGCACCACGCCCGCCAGCGTGGCGTGGATGCCGCCATGGTGCATCGTGTACCAGAGCGCCGCGCCCGCCAGCGCGTACGCCACGCCGTTGCGCACCTGGAAGTGGTTGAGGCACGCCAGCACGACGAGCACGCCCAGCGCCCCCACGAGCCAGCTCACGTGGAGCCCCGTGCCGTAGAACAGCGCGATGACGAGGATGCCGCCGATGTCGTCGAAGATGGCCAGCGCCGTGAGGAACACGACCAGCCCGTGGCTCACCCGCGTCCTGACCAGCGTGAGGCAGCCAATGGCGAAGGCGATGTCGGTGGCCATGGGGATGGCCCAGCCCGCCTGCGCGGGTGTCCCATGGTTGAAGACGGCGTAGAGCGCGGCGGGGACAATCATGCCGCCCAGCGCGGCGATGAGCGGCAGCACCGCGCGGGAGAAGGTGCGCAGCTCGCCGGAGCTCAGCTCGCGCTTGATCTCCAGGCCGATGACGAAGAAGAACAGCGTCATCAAGCCGTCGTTGATGAACTCGCGGACGGTGAAGCCCGCGTGGACGCCCGCCCCCCCCACCGTCATGCGGGCGTCGAACACGGCGAAGTAGGTGGCGGCCCACGGCGAGTTGGCCCACGCCAGGGCGGCCACGGCGCACGACGCCAGCAGGATGCCGCTGGCCGCCTCCAGGCGGAAGAAGGCTTGGATGGGGGCCAGGGCCACGCGGAAGAGCGCGGGCACGGGAGGCCGGGGTCGGGCCTCGGAGGGAGGGGGTGTCTGCGCCATGCGGCGCGCAAGATGCACCGCGTCGCCGGGCATGGCACCCGTTTTCAGCGGTGGGGTGGGTGGAATGTCGGCGGTGGGTGGTAAGGGAACTCGGCGGGTAGGGCGCCGGTTCGTTGATCCAGGGGTGGGGCCATGAGAGAAGGGCAGGGATGGCCGTGACGCAGCAGGCGAAGGCAGGCAGGAGCGCAGCGGTGGAGCTCCCCGGGGACATGACGCCCGAGGTGGGGCCGGTGAGCGAGGCGGCGGGCGCCCGGGAGATTGCCTCCCTGACCCCCATGATGCGCCAGTACATGGAGGTGAAGGCGCTCCACCCGGACTCGCTGCTGTTCTTCCGGCTGGGCGACTTCTACGAGATGTTCTTCGAGGACGCGGTGAAGGCCTCGGAGATCCTCCAGATCACCCTCACCGCGAGGGCCAAGGGCGCGGACAAGGTGCCCATGTGCGGGGTGCCCTACCATGCCGCGCGGCGGTACATCGGCCGGCTCGTGTCGGAGGGCCTGAAGGTCGCCATCTGCGAACAGGTGGAGGAGCCGGGCAACGGGCCGGGCATCGTCCGCCGGGAAGTCACGCGGGTCATCACCCCGGGCATGGTGCTGGACGAAGAGGTGCTGGAGCCGCAGGCCAGCAACTTCCTGGCCGCCGTGTCCTGGAACGACAAGGGCTGGGGCGCGGCGCTGCTGGAGGCGTCCACCGGCGAGTTCCTGGCCCTGGAGGCCCCGGGCATCGCGGAGCTGGCGGAGTCGCTGTCGCGCGTGGAGCCCCGCGAGCTGCTGGTGCCGGAGGGGAAGCGGGACGCGCCGGAGGTGGCGCAGCTGCTCGCCCGGCTGGTGCGCACGCCGGCGGTGGCGGAGGGCGAGGCCGCGTCGTTCGAACCCACGCGGGCGGCGGGCTACCTGCGGAGTCACTTCGCGGTGCAGTCGCTGTCCGCTTTCGGACTGGATGATGCCCCCCTGGCCGCGGGGGCCGCGGGCGCGGCGCTGCGTTACCTGAAGGACACGCAGAAGACGGCGGCGGCGCACGTGGACCGGCTGAGCCGGCAGGAGCGCGGCGGCAACCTCCTGATGGATGAGTCCTCGCGGGCCAACCTGGAGGTGCTGCGCTCGCTGCGGGACGGCGGGCGCAAGGGCTCGCTGCTGGGCGTGCTGGACAAGACGGTGACGAGCCTGGGCGCGCGCAAGCTGGCGCGCTGGCTTTCGTCTCCGCTGGGCGCGCTGCCGGAGATCCACGCGCGGCTGGACGCGGTGGAGGAGCTGTCCGGGCGCAGCGTGTGGCGCGAGGAGCTGGCCGGCATCCTCAAGGAAGTGGGAGACCTGGAGCGGCTGTGCGGCCGGCTGTCGCTGGGCGCGGGCAATGCCAGAGACTTGCGCGCGCTGGGCTTGTCGCTGGCGCAGCTTCCCCGGGTAGTGGCGGTGCTGGCGCGGTGTGAGTCCCCGCTGCTCAAGTCGCTGACGGGGCCCCTGGCCGCGCTGCCGGAGCTGGCGGCGCTGCTGGCGCGCGCGGTGGCGGACGAGCCACCGGTGACGCTGAAGGACGGCGGCATGATTCGCGCCGGCTTCCACGCGGAGCTGGACAAGCTGGTGGCGCTGTCCACGTCCGGCAAGGACCTGCTGCTCCAGATTGAACAGCGGGAGAAGGAGCGCACCGGCATCTCCTCGCTGAAGGTCCGCTACAACAAGGTCTTCGGCTACTACCTGGAGGTGACGAAGTCGAACCTCGACCGGGTGCCCAGGGACTACATCCGCAAGCAGACCACGGTGAACTCCGAGCGCTTCGTCACCCCGGAGCTGAAGGAGTACGAGGAGCAGGTCCTCACCGCCGAGGAGCGGCGCTGCGCGCTGGAGGTTCAGCTCTTCGAGGAGCTGCGCGCGCAGGTGGTGTCGGCGGCGCCGCGCATCCGGTCCGCCGCGGAGGCGGTGGCCACCGGGGACGCGCTGCTGTCCTTCGCGCGCTGCGCGGCGGAGTATGGCTACACGCGGCCGGAGGTGGACGCGTCCGTGGCGCTCAGCATCACCGCGGGGCGGCATCCGGTGGTGGAGCGCATGCTGGGGGCGGGGGATTCGTTCGTCCCCAATGACGTCCGCCTGGATCCGGCGGAGGACGCGCAGTTGATGGTGATCACCGGTCCGAACATGGCCGGCAAGAGCACGGTGATGCGGCAGGTGGCGCTGACGGCGCTGATGGCGCAGGCGGGCTCGTTCGTCCCGGCGAAGGCGGCGCGCATCGGCCTGTGCGACCGCATCTTCACGCGCGTGGGCGCGGCGGACAACCTGGCGCGCGGGCAGTCCACCTTCATGGTGGAGATGACGGAGACCAGCCACATCCTCCACCACGCCACGAGCAAGAGCCTCATCATCCTGGATGAGATTGGCCGTGGCACGTCCACCTTCGACGGGCTCTCCATTGCCTGGGCGGTGGCGGAGCACCTGCACGACACGGTGGGGGCGCGCGCGCTGTTCGCCACGCACTACCACGAGCTGGTGGACCTGGCCCGGGAGCGGCCTCGGGTGAAGAACCTGTGCATCGCCGTGAAGGAGCAGAACGGCAAGGTCATCTTCCTGCGCAAGCTGGTGCCGGGTGGGGCCAGCCGCTCCTACGGCATTGAAGTGGCGAAGCTGGCGGGCCTGCCGCCGGAAGTCGTGGGCCGCGCGCGCGAGCTGCTCCAGAACCTGGAGTCCGGGGAGCTGGATGACGCGGGCCGGCCCCGGGTGGCCGTGCGGCAGCCGCAGGGTGGGCGCCGTGGGGCCACGTCCGGGCAGTTGGGGCTGTTCGGCGCGGAGCCGGCGCCCACGGCTCAGGGCCCCGCGGGGGTGACGCCCGCGCAGCAGAAGGCGCTGGAGGCGCTGAAGGAGGCGACCATCGACCGGATGACGCCCCTGGAGGCGCTCAACCTGCTGGCGAAGCTTCAGCGCGAGCTGGAGTAGCCCGGGTTTACGCGGGGGCCTCCGCGAGAGTCTTTCGGTGAGGCCCCCCCGCCTGGGCGCTGATCCTCAGCTCGGCTGGCGCTCAGAGGGACATGCGCACTGGATGCATGCGGAGGGCCGCTTCCAGCGGTGCCTCCTCATGTCACGTCCTGTCTGCCCGGTGATTCACCAAAGATGTCCAAGGAGATGCCCACCCCAAAGGCCCTGCTGCCCCCCATAGGCGGAAGGGTAAGCCGTCCCAAACGGCCATTGCACAGGTGATGACTCAGGCCTCGCAAGAGGCGTGCTAGGTGAGTTCACTTCTTCTTCCAGCGGAACTGAAGGGGAGGAGGATCGGAGGCGCATGGACCACGGCTTCAGTACAGCACTCCATGTTCGGGTCAGCTCGCGGAGATGTCCGGAGTCGGCGCTGCGGGAAAGGGTGAAACGCGAATGCCACCCAGCAAGACGTGCGCGTTCTACCCATGCGAGCGCTTCCTGGACGGTCATGCCTATTCGCATCAGCCCCGCGTAGAAGTAGGCGTACTCGTCAGCAAGCCGGGTCGAGAAGGTAATTGGGTCATCCGTGTTGATGGAGACGAGCAGTGGCGTTTTAGAGACTACCGTTGGCCTGTGCCGCTTCTTCGCCCTACTGAAGTTCGGACCGAGCGTCAGTCTCACGACCGGAGGCGACTCATGTGCTGCGAGGCCCGAGGTCAACAGGTTGCTCGATGGATTGCTCTCTATGGTAACTTCTCGCCGTCCGAGCAACCACCGGAGCCAGCGCTGTGCCTCCTCCAGCATGGCGATTTCCCCAGCATCCACGCTCACGGTGACATGGCGCTGCCCGCGCTGGAACCATGCGCTGGACGTTAGGTGTCGGCGTACCACCTCGGAAGCATGCTCCGGATGAGCACTGTTAGATCCCGTTGCGACCCGCCGGGGATACCCCATCTGTGCGAGGGCTCGTGGACAATGGAGGAGTCTTCTCGCCTCCAGATACATGTCGAGGTCGGGGGAGGGATCCCGCTGCACCTCAATCAGAAGTCGCCGTAGTTCCGCACGAACCCGCTCCCGCCTTTCTCCCGAGCTGGTGAAATCTCCTCTTTGATATCGATCCAGTTCCCAGAGGAGGTCGTTAATCCGCTCTTCGGCGGGTTGTGGAATCATACGGGCACTGTGGGCCCACTGCCTGGGGTCGACGCCCAGTGCGACCCCATGGCCGATGCGGTCACCTTGTTGAATTGCCCCGAACTCGACCACTTCGTGAATCCGCCGCAGCCCTTCGACGAGACGTCGGAAGTCTTCACCGACGTGGTAGGTGATACCTAGCTTTGGTAGTGCCTGTCCTGGGCCACGAGATGCTAGTACCTGGGAGGCGTGAATGGACGCGCGTCGTGCCTCTTCCAAAAAACTGAGAGTGGCCCAGGTGGGAGCGGCAAGCTCGGAGCTGGCGACATCAAGCCCGCGAATGAGCAGCAACATGCTGGGAAATCGTTCGAGGGCCCCGGCCACGGCGAGTGCGCGTCGTCGCTGCTCCGAGACCCAGTCGCCGAAGCGAACGCCCGTTCCATTGCCCTCGGGGTCCGCATGGAGTCTGCGTTCTGGATGGCGGACATTTGTGCGTTCCTTGATGAAGTGGAAGACGATCCCCACTTCCGTTGGAGCACGAGTCAAATCCGTCGAAGGGGGGGCGTGAAACCGGAGGCTTCCATTCGCGAGCTTCTGAACGTCTCGGCAGACGTGCGCCCAGGACTCTGGTGGCGTCCGTCGAAGCTCCAGTGCTCCCAGTTGGAGGTCCGCGCTTTCGTGTTCAAGGGCTGCCTCGAAGAGAGTGAGGTCCAGGTCTCCACGGAGCGCCTTGAGGCGACTAAAATACCGCTGAAACCAGTCGAGTCCCGCCGTTCCCGGCTCCAGCACCAAGTAATCGTAGGCACGGCAACGAATGCGCTGGTACTGCCAGAAAAAGCGCGTGAAGTCCGCGTCCGCGCTGCCGGAGTGAATGGCCCTCAGTGCATTGGTGGTAAATATGGTTTCGGGAAACACCCTGCCAGAGGTACCCGGCATCCATACGGCCATGGGGTCCGCAGCATGGAGTTCCTCCAGGTTCCGTGGACGACGGGATGCTCCTTGCCGAGCGGCCAGTCGCCGGTAGCTATGACAGAGTGACGCCGTGTCCAATGGACCTGGGCCCCTCAACATCATTCGCATCGCGCCAGCGCACCAGTACCAGTGGTCATGAAGCGCGCGTCGCACGTGCTGTGCCTCCGCGGTGCGCCCCACCGAATGACGGCAGAATTCCGAGAATGATGTTTTCCTTCCTGCATTCACCCGGAGGAGATAGCCCGCCATTAGGGCGCGGACGATGGCTGTCGCCAGCAGCATGGATGTAAACGCGCTCTGGCTTCCAAAAGGCCAATCATGGCCCTGATGTGCATTGCCATCATGACACGGCACCTCCCGGAGGAACCCTCCCATCCATGAGGACCAGAGCTGGGAGAAGGAGAATGCAGCTTTCTCGTGCAGATGCGTCTCAGCGACAGGATGAGTCAAGACGTGCGCCAGTTGCGGACTGACGAGACCGACCCGATCTGTGGTCGGGTTGCTCGGCCCTCGTGAGTACAGGGCCGCGATCAGCAGGTCTGGAGGCAAGCGGAGCGAAAGCCACCGCCAATGGGAAACGTGATCAAGTGTGTCCCGGTGCGATGCCTCGGGAGTCTCACGGAGCCTGACGGTGCCGCCGGTCGCTTCGAGGTGACGGGTTGCCAGTCGGTGGAGATAGGCGTCGAGCGCAATGTCCAAAGCCAGTTTTCCACCGTCTTCCACGGAGAACCACGCGTGCTCTCTGACCCCTTGGAGTACTTCCAATGAAAGCCCACGAGCTCGGAGTCGGAGGTAGTCCTCCAGTTCTCGCGCCATGGCCTCCGTTTCAGGAGAGAGCACGCTAGGTGCCTGATGGCGGAGCGTCACGAGAGCCGAACTGAAGCCATGCCGAGAAAGCAAAGGCCAAGCTTCTGCCTCGGCCATGAGTCGCTCAAGGGGGATGTCGCCTGCCATGCGCCTTCCTCGTCAGGGTGGATGTGTTAAGATTTATTGAGCTTTTTCATGCGCTCGACCCATGGATGGGTAGGGAACTTTTGGTCGATGGCGGAAAGGAATGCATCTACATCCTGTAGAGGCACTCCATCCGCGAGAGTGCGATCACGACGCATTGATTGAACCTCGCCCAAGCTATTCTCATCCAAGGACAGTTTCGAGATGAACAATCGAGCTACATTGTCGGACAAGCCCGCTTCAGGTGTCGCCATCAATGGAAGTTGTTTGATCCACTGTGCGAGAATTCCGCTCCGCCGCCCGCTTTGGGAATCTAAAGAGGAATTAACGCGATCTAGGAAATCAGAATAATCGCTTGGTGTCACATCTAGACTAATTGTGTTTCCGGCGGTGCCTCTCCGATACGATGCCACTCGGTCCTTCAGGTAGCTGAGCGCAATGGTGTCGACTGCGTATGGCTTGAGTGAATGAATGTCATGAGCAAACCAGTCCTTAATGGCAGCCATTCGTTCAGTCCATGATCGGGGCGCATCCTCGTATTCCTTCAAGGAGGGCCAGCGTACATCGGGCCACGGGTGTATCGATTGCGAAGCCCCGCCGGGAAGTCGCATCGTAACGAAGGGCCAGACGGAGATCTCTGGTTCCGCAGTAATGGATTCATCATCCTGGTCCTGAATGTAATCAAAAGCAAGACGAAAAACGGCTTCGAGCGGAAGCGGGAGGTTCGAGGTTGATGTCGTCGGGGAAAAACTCTCAACAATGAGTTCGCGCTGTGGGTCGACTTGGATGAAAATAGCATTTCCCGCACGCGATTTCAGTGTGGCGTCCCGCAGGCGCAGACTGTACTGCTTGGCGTCTTCAGACAGAAAGAGTCTTGTGCGATCAAGCGCGAACCATGAGGCCACGTCGATTCTATCGGATTGATGCGCGAGCGTTTTCCAGAGATTGATGAGGACGATAGGTACGGATCGATCCCGGTACTGTTCGATAGTTTTTTTCAAGCGTATATAAATAGAATCTGGGAGGTTTCCCAATGCATCCTGTCGCAGTTTAGTTCGGTAATGCCCCAGATTAGTATCTTTTGTAGTGAAGATTCCACTGCGGAGTGGATGGCTGATGTGCTCGAGTTCGTCGAGGAGGTTATGGCGGTGACCCGTCTTAGGAGACTGCTTGTAGTCACTCTTGGTTGCAATGACGAAGGGGTGAGTCGGATTGGCTCCATCCAAGTTGCGAAGTGCCTGTTCGGGCTCAAGACTCTGGCCACTTCGTGACGAAACCGTAGCAAGTCGGGCGAGCCGTCGCATTTGTATCCGTTCAACTGACCAGCTTTCCCGAAAGGCGGGGATGATCTCACGTAAGAACGCTCCGGCTTCTTCATGGTTTAGGCCAGACTCTGGCGCGCCAAAAAGGATCGCATCGGAGCTTGCCCACTTCGCACTCTGCTGTTGTCTGGGAGAGAGTGGGGGGGGATGCATTGCCAGTTCGACGAGATCATTGGCCAGTTCAGGCCACATGGGAGCTTGTCCCCATGTTATCGGTGTTTTCTGCACCCGTTCGCGCGATAGCTGTATGACAAGTGTGAGAAAGTGACGTGCGACGAGACCCGTATTCTGCTCTTGGCGGGGGGGCGCGGTTTTAAGGAGTTTTGTCCAGTATCTGGAGAAGAGATTGTAGTCCAACGGTGCCTGCCATGCAGGCAGCGGCCATGGGACTTCAAGTTCTGGCTCCAAGCTTGATGCTTGCCTTGATACCATGACGAACTGCACACTTCCTTCGTCGATGGTTCCTTCGGCTTGGTCGAGAGGACCCGCCTGCTTGCTGTCCCCAGAGATGTCCGAAGCCAGTACCCAGCATGCGGTGACAGGTCCTGGCAAATAGTCGATGTTGGCGGGCAAAATGCCGATAATTGGATTCCTATTGAGTTCGGGCTTCAAGAAGGCATGGAAGCGACTCATTTTCTGCATCGTGAGGGTGTATGCGCTGCTCTCCTGTCTCATCCTTTCGATGGGTTCAAGCTCCATCTTTAGTCGTATCCGATCAGCTTTGAGCTGTAGTTGTCCGTCAAGTCGTGTGCTCGTAAGTGCACCGAGAAGGTGTTCTCTGCGTTTTGAATTCTTGACGTGCTCACGCACAGTTTCATCCCACAGCCATTTGACCATCCGGAACGTCCTTGTCGGTGAAATGAGCCCTTCACCAAGCGGACGCTCCCGGCGAAGGCGCGACATCAGTTCATCTACCTGTCGTAGTCGTTCCGGGAGAAGTTCGGAGCTCTGGCGATGAGCGAGGAAATAGTCACGTAGGGTCAGCGGCGTGTTGGTTTCCTTCCGGGGTATTTCTGGACGATGTGCGTCGATGGAGAACCGCTGCAGGAGCGATTGGATTTGTCGATTTCGAATTACCCGCTCGTCGGGACGCAGTGCTCCCAACCGGAAGCGAGCGGAGCTGGGAATGTCTTTGTCGAGCATGTCATTGGCCAGACGGAGGTATTTTGCTCCGTCCTTCGACGCCCGGCTCACCTGCGCGAGCACCGCCTCCTTGAGTCGCAACAGGAACAGCCCGCTGTCACCTGCCATGAGAAACGCCAAGCGCGGATGCCACAACTTCCTTAGCAGTTCAAGCAGCCGGGAGGACAGCTTGGGGTTCATGTCCGCGTCGTCGATCGCGATGAGAAACAACGGCCGCCTGTTGCTCCCCCAGCCGCGCTTTGTTGCATAGCCATCGACCAGTGCGTCGACAGCGCCTCGAAAGCCTTCCGACAACTGACCGCGCTCAAGCTCTTCCTCAACGATCTCAACAATGTATGAGCTTGCGTCTTGCCTTCCGATGCGTGCCTCCATGCTCTCGTCCCATGTTGCGAGCAGCCTCATCAATCGGGTCCACCTGTCGCGGAGGCGATTGCTAGCAGGCTCATCCCAGAGCGGCGTGTCTGACGTTCCGGTCGTGGGCGGCTCCACGGCGTCGACGACGCCCTTCAAGTGTCCCAGGACATGGAGCGCCAGATTGGTAGAGGGAGGCAATGGCTGCAGATCCAGCAACCCCACCGGGATGATTTGCTCGGCCATCCCTTCAAACCCACGGGGCTCCGGCTTCCCTAGGACATGACGCCGGTATACGTTGAGCAGGGTCAACAGGAGCGTGGACTTGCCGGTTCCTCGCCCACCATCAATCAGCAGCACACGGTTGGTTCGGGTCCTGTCGAGCTTCGGTAGGTACGAATGCTCTTCAGTCTTGCTTGGGAGCGGAGACCAGGGCTCGTCGACCATCACACGGAGGGTAGCGGCAATTTCCCGGCCCGCTCTTCGTTGATCTCTCGTTAGGCTGGAGTAGACAAGGGGAGTAGCTTCGGAACGTGGAGCCTGAATGGTCTTTGGATCGGATTTGGGCATGGCTAGATGTCGCTGCGCTACCAATACCTGAATGCCTGAGTAGTGCAGATTCTTCGCATGGACGAGCCCCATGTCAAATTTTGAGTTTGTGTAGTTGGTCGGAGGGGTTAGTGTCAGGACAGCCGCATTCCAAGTGCCTGAATTTATTGACATGTATGTGCGGGACAATCCCCTATGAAGGAAGCGTCAGGAGAGAAAGCAGGTAGTCATGGCCCCAACCGGCCTTCTTGCGGCGGGTTGCGATACTCGCTTTCGTCTGGGTCTCCTGCTTCAGTAAAGAGAGTGCAAGTCGCCACATCATGGCCATGCTCTGCTGAGCGTGTCCCTTCGTCGAGCGTGCGTGAGCATGCCGTCGGGGGCCAGTAGACTGGGGGCAGGCGTGGAGCGTTGGTGCCGTGCCGCGAGGATGGAAGGCGCACAGGAGGTCCACGGAAGCGGGCGGCCGCGCAGTCGGATGAAGATGAGAACTGGAACATCCTCGTCGCTGGGATGACCATCTCGTAAACTGGAGCCCTCCTCGCTCTGAAAGCGTCACATGGTCACTCGCCTGAGCGTCGTGGTCCTGCTCCTCGCCATCCTGAATGCGTGTGCGTCACCGCGTGTCGTCAGCCTCGACACGGGACAGGGCGCGCCCTTGGAGTACAGACCATCCTCCTCGAACAGGTCCATGAGAGTGGACGCAGAAACAATCGAGGAGGCGCTGGGACAGTTGGTGCTGGATGTTCCGCTGACGCTTCGTGCTCCATCGCAAGGCTGGCTGGTGCGCGCTTCCTACTCAGGCAACGCCGAGGACACTCGATGGCAGCGCCTGATGCGCAAGAGCTTCGGCGGTCTCTGTAAGTCGGGCCAGCGCAGGGACCACTGCCTCTCCCTTCTTGACGAGGGGATGGGGCTGGGCGAGTGGGACAAACTCGGGGTCGCCCTCGGCTTGGCGCTTGAGCCCCTCAAGGAGAGCATCGCCAGGGCAGTGGAGGAGACCCTGGCGCCCCAGCTCTTCTACACAGTCATCGCCACGGGTCTCGTCACCTGGGTCGTCTTGGCGGCCAACCCCGAGCCGGTATTCACCAAGGTGGCGGCCATCGTCTCGGCGGTCCTGCTCATCTACCTGGGAGTGGAGACCTTCCTGGTGATGGTGGACGCGAGCCAAGAGTTGAAGGGGGCGACCGACCGGGCCACGACATGGGTGGAGTTGGAGCAGGCCGGTCAGCGCTTCGCCAACCGGGTTGGCCCGGAGGTAGCGCGCGTCTTCGTCCTCGCGGTCACCTTGGTGGTGGGCCATGGCCTGACCGGGAGCGCCGCGTGGCTGGCCTCGCGACTGTCGATGTTGCCCCGCTTCACGGAGGCTGCGGTGGCAGGGGCCGCACGAGTAGGTATTGACCTGGCGAATGTAGGACAGGTGCATGCGGTGGCCGTCGCAGGAAGCTCCGTCATCATCTCCCTTCCTGCCACGGCGGTCGCGATGGCCGCTCCGAGCACGGTCGGGCGAGAATCCCCAGTTGGGGGTAATCCCGCTGGCTTCAGATCTTGGGGCTCGTTCAGCGGTCTCAAGCGTGCATTGGGCGCGGCGGGACCCGGCAAGCAGTGGCACCACATCATCGAGCAGACTCCTGGCAACGTGGAGCGGTTTCGTCCCCATGCCATACACAACACCGAAAACGTCATCCCGCTGGAGGCAGGACTGCACACGCGCGTGAGCGGCTTCTTCTCCTCGATTCAACAGGAAATCACCGGTTCGAGGCGCTTGACGGTGCGACGGTGGTTGAGCACTCAGTCTTATGAGGCCCAGCGCCAGTTTGGGCTGCAGGCCATCAAGAAGGTCCAGAAGGGGATTTGGGGAGTCCGGAAGTGATTCTCGAAAAGCTCGTAGAGACATTCGCCCAGCATGCCGCAGCTCAGACCGATGCGATGTGGCGGGGAGATGCGAAGACCGGAAACAAGCACGCCAAGCAGGTGAACGCGGCATTCGACAAGCTTTGCGCGCATGGCAACCCTGGGAGGGATGCACTCGCAGCGCTGTTCATGCATCCTCGCATGGATGTTCGAGTCAAGGCGGCAGCCTTCCTCCTTCGCCATAGAACGGAGGAGGCCAAGGCGGTCTTGACGGAGGCAGCTCAAGGGGACGGCTTTGTTTCCTTCGCGGCCTCCGAGGCGTTGAAGCGCTGGGAGGAAGGCACCTGGGCCTTGGACCCGGCATGAGTAGGATGTTGACCACGCGGTGCACCTCGCCGTCACTGCTTGGCGCTCGGGCGCTCAGTCCAGGCTCCTCCCGTGAAGCAGCACACGGGAGGAGTTTGTCATTGTCCCAGCACCAGCCACGCACCCACCAGGAGCATCCAGCCGAACACCGTGGCCTCGATGAGGCGCTGAACGAGCCCTCGCACGGGCGATTCGAACGACAGCACGAAGATTCCGGCGAGGACGCCCTTGCCCAGCGCGGACGTGAGCACCGCGAGGCCGGACACCGCTGCCATGTCCTCGAAGGTGCGCCCGAGTTCGATCAACCCCGCGCCCGCGCCGAAGTAGCCGATGGCGGCGACGAGGTTGTGCATCTGGTTCCGCCACGTCCCCCAGAACGGCGCGCCGGCGTCACATGGGAACACCGCGGCGCCGACATAGCTCACGCCCAGAAGGGAGAGCAGCACGAGCCCCGTCCTGGCGTCCTCCGGAAGCAGCCCTCCGAGCAACGCCGCGAACACCCAGACCGAGAGGCCCAGGGGCGCGAAGGCGAGCCAGGCCACTCGGGCCGCATCTGGAGCACCTGTCTCCCCCAGCTCGCTGAGGGTGTTCCGCAGGTGGCTGTAGCCAGGGCGGCGGCGCGCGAACCACCAAGGCGGTACCGCGGCCTGCAACCCGGCGAGGACCGCCACAACGAGGACCCAAAGGCTCATTTCCTCATGTTTAAGCGCCCGTGCCTCCTGGCAAAAACCTATCGCCTGGAGGCCTCCCCCAGTTGTGTCGATTCGCATCAAGCAGGAATGCCTGAGCGAAAGGAATCCTGGCAGTGCCTGTAGGTTCCTGACGGGGCCGGCACGAAAGTCCGTGCCGGCCCCGCCGTCCATGGAGGGCCGCGACGTCCTGCGCTTCCAGGGCATGTGTGACGCCTCCGGCGCGGTGGCGCTTGGCGGCGACCTGTTCGTCGTGGGCGATGACGAGGACAACGTCCTCCGTGTCTACGACGCGCGCCGGGGCGGTCCGCCGGTGCAGAGCGTGGACCTGTCCCCGGACCTGGAGCTGCCCGCGGCGAAGAAGAAGGCGCCAGAGACGGACATCGAGGCGGCCACCGGGCTGGGCTCGCTGTCCTTCTGGCTGACGTCGCACGGCCGCAACAGCTCGGGGAAGAAGATGCCCAGCCGGTTGCGCTTCTTCGCCACCGAGGAGACGGACGCGGGGCCCCGGCTGGTGGGGCGGCCGTACACGCAGCTCCTGGATGACCTGCTCGCCGCGCCGCGGCTGGCGCGCTTCGGGCTGGACGGCGCGGAGACGAAGGCGCCCAAGGCCCCGGGCGGGCTCAATATCGAAGGCATGACGGCCATGCCGGATGGGCGCTCCATCCTCGTGGGCTTCCGCAGCCCCGTGCCGGACGGCAAGGCGCTGCTGGTGCCGCTGCTCAATCCGGTGTCGTTGGTGGAGGAGGAGGGCGCTCGGGCCCAGCTGGGCGAGCCCGTGCAGTTGGACCTGGGCGGCCTGGGCATCCGCTCGCTGTCCTGGTGGCGCGGCCGCTACCTCATCATCAGCGGCGGAGCGGCGGCGGAGGGCACCTCGCGCCTGTTCACCTGGCGCGGCGGTGAGGATGCCCCGGTCGCCGTGGAGGCGGTGGACCTGGCGGGCCTGAACCCAGAGGCCTTCTTCACGCCGGAGGACGCCGAGGAGACCCTGCTGCTCAGCGACGACGGCACCGCGCCGGTGGACGGCGTCGAGTGCAAGCGGCTGAAGGACGCGTCGCGCAAGCGCTTCCGGGGCGTCTGGGTGCGGCTGCCGGAAGCGCCGTGAGGCGGCGTGTGCGTCCGTCCCCTCCGCTTGGGGTAGGCTGCGCGGCCATATGCAGCTGGCCATTCCGCATGCCCCCCGAAAGGTCCGACTGACGCAGGTGCCCGGCGCCGTGGGGCGCGTGGTGCGAGGCGTCCTCCTGGGGCTGGTGGCGGTGGCCGTCCTGGGCACCGGTGCCGGCTGGGCCGGACGCTACTTCGTCGAGGAGCAGGGCTTCGCCGCCCGCGCGGAGGAAGTGGAGGGGCTGGTGATGGCCTCCCGCCTGCCGCCCCTGGACGCCCGGGATGGGGGGGAAGCCGCCCTGGAGGTGCTCTACACCTTCGCGGAGGCGGAGCACTCCGTGGCCGGCATCCGGACCTTCGCCGAGTACGCGGAAGGGCTGGGGCGGGGCGCCCGGGTGACGCTGCTGGTGGACCCCGCCATGCCGGGCCAGCCGCGCGAGGCCAGCTTCGCCCGCTCCCGGGCGCTGCGCGTGGGGCTGCTCCCCTGGGGCATCGGCCTGGGCGTGCTGGTGGCCGTGGGGTACTTCGCGTGGGAGATGCGGCGGCTGTGGCGCTCCGAGGTGGAGCCGCTGCGGCTGGGCGCGCTGGTGTGGCTGACGCCGGACGGGCCCCTGCCGGAGACTCGGGGCGAGGTGTCCTTTCCGGCCCACTATTTCCGGCAGGACGTGAAGCACGCGGTGCGCGCGCGCGTCCGTCCGGGGCGGGCGCCCGTGCGCAACGGGGAGAAGGTGCTGGCGGCGGTGGTGCCCCGGCAGCCTGGGTGGGCGCGCGTCATCGACCAGGACCTCGCGGGCGTGCTGGGCTGGCTGCGCTGAGGCGGATGGTGGGGGCTGAAAATTTGCCGGCGGGGTGGGGCTGTGTGACACACGCCTGTAGCTCGCACCCACCCGGAGGAACCCCATGCACTCGCGCCTCGTCATCGTGCTGCCCGTGCTGCTGCTGCTCGTCCCGAGCGCGGTGGGGGCCGCCCAGCGAGACGAGGCCGAGGAGGCCTACCAGGGTGCTCGCAAGGTCTACTACGCGCTGAAGGACGACGCGGCCCGGCGCAAGCTGCGCCATCACTGGCTGAACGTGGTGGCGCGCTTCGAGTCCGTGGCCGCGCGCTTCCCGAAGTCGGCCCGCGCGCCGGATGCCCTGTTCACCGCGGCGGAGATGCTCCAGGAGCTGAGCCGCATCTCCTTCGTGGAGGACGACCTCAAGGCCTCCATCACCGACTACACCCGGCTGCTGGAGGGCTACCCGAAGCACCGGCTGTCGGATGACGGGGCGCTGGCGCTGGCGAAGATTCACGTCCACCGGCTGGACCAGCCGGAGTCCGCGCGCAAGGTCCTGACCCAGACGCTGGCCGTCAACGGCAAGGGTGACCGGGCGCGGGAGATGCGGGAGCTGCTGGCCTCGCTGCCGTCGCCCAAGGCCCCGCCGCCGCCCCCGCGCAAGGCCGCGCCTGTCGTGGCGAAGGCGGACTCCTCCGCGCCGGGCAAGACGGGCACCGCTGGCACGGCGGTCGCCGTGGCAGCTCCCTCCAGCGCGGGCGACAGCGACACGTCCAAGGCCGCTGCCTCCGAGCCGTCCACGGACGCGCCGTCCACGGACGCGCCGGCCGTGGAGGCCTCGGTGCCCGCGGAGCGGCCTTCGTCCAGCCTGGTGGCCGCCATCGAGAAGATGGCCCGCGAGCCGTCGCCCAAGCTCCCCCAGAAGGCGCCGAGCGCCCCCGCGAAGGCGGACACACGCGAAGGCAGCCTGGACGCGACCGTCGCCGCCGCCGTGGCCTCGAAGCCCGCGGCCGCCGAGCCCCCGCGTCCCATCACCCGTCCGGTGGACGACAAGGTGGCCCAGGCCCGGCTGAAGGCCGTGGCCAGACAGTCGCGCAGCATGGAGCTGACGCTGGTGGAGCAGCTCGGCCTGAAGGTGCGGCGCGTGGTCATCGACCCCGGCCACGGCGGCCACGACACGGGCGCCATTGGCAAGAAGGGGACGCGCGAGAAGGACGTGGCGCTGGCCATCTCCCTCAAGCTGGCGCAGGAGCTGCGCGAGAAGGGCCTGGAGGTGGTGCTCACCCGCGACGATGACCGGTTCATCCGGCTGGAGGACCGCGCCACGTACGCCAACGCCGAGCACGGCGACCTGTTCATCTCCATCCACTGCAACGCGGCGGAGAAGCGCACGCTGCGCGGAATCGAGACGTACACCCTCAACACGTCGGCGGACCGCTACTCCATCCGCCTGGCCGCGCGGGAGAACGCGTCCTCGGAGAAGGGCATCAGCGACCTCCAGTTCATCCTGGCCGACCTGGCCACGAAGGCGAACACCGAGGAGTCCTCGCGGCTCGCCAACCACGTGCAGCGCAGCCTCGTGGGGGACCTGTCCCGCAAGTACAAGGACATCCGTGACCTGGGCCACAAGGAAGCGCTCTTCTATGTGTTGTTGGGCGTGAAGATGCCGGCCATCCTGGTGGAGACGTCGTTCCTTTCAAACCCAGACGAAGAGGCGCGGCTCAAGTCCATTGTCTACCAGACCGAGGTCGCCAAGGCGATTGCCCAAGGCGTGGAGGAGTTCCTTGGAGACCACCGCCGCGTGGCGAAGGTGGACTGAGCGCGTCCGGCGCTTCGCCAGGAGTGGGTAGCAAGGACGGACGCGCTGGGCAGTTCAGTTCCGTTCGGCTGAGGAGCGCGCGTGTCACCGGGTAGACGCCGCCGGGCACCCGCGCGCTTTTCGTTCCAGGGGTGGGCAGCGCGTTACCCACGCTGGGCAATGCGCTTCCGCCCGCTGGGTACCTTCCGTCACACGATGCCACATGCCAAGGACCTGGCGCGGGCCGCGATGCCTGCCCGTTCCTCCCTGAAGGGCTCCCTCCAGGGACATGTGTGCGTTTCGCCGTAAAAACAAACAAGAAAAGACTCTCACGCATTGCCTGGAAGCGCACGCGAGGCCTTTGGTGCGACATGCGCTGAAGGGAGGGGTGCATCGGTCGGAGAGCGGGTTGCAAGTACCCTGTCGCAGCCGGGATCAACCGGCCGTTTGATGGAGCACGCAACCTCAATGAAAGCAATCAAGACCGCCGTCGCCGCTGTCACCGCCGCCGCGGCCCTCGTCGCCTTCTCCTCCGCCGAGGCCGCCACCGCCACCACCAACCTGAGCGTCACCGCCAGCGTCGGTGGCGCCTGCAGCATCGGCGCCGTCGGTGGCGGCGGCACGCTGAACTTCGGCACGTACGATCCCATCATCGTCAACTCCGCGCTGGGCGTCGACCTGCTCGGCACGGGCGCGCTGAGCGTGCAGTGCACCCTGCTCGGGACCGCGGTCATCACCCTGGGCCAGGGCCTGTACCCGTCCGCGGGTTCGACGGACGCGGCCCCGCTGCGCCGGATGCGCAACACCGCGTCGGCTGACTACCTGGCGTACCGCCTGCACCAGGACGTCACCCGCCTCATCGTGTGGGGCAACACCGCTGGCACGGGCCTCCCGTTCCTGGGCACGGGCATGCCCGTCGCCGTGCTGGTCTACGGCACCGTTCCGCGCGGCCAGAACGTTCCCTCCGGCACGTACAACGACACCGTCGTCGCCACCATCACCTTCTGAGCCGGGGCGACAACACATGCGTAACCGTCTTCTGTCCTGGACTGGCGGCCTGATGTGTTCGGCTGCCTTGGAATGGCTTGCCATGGGGGCCGCGAGCGCGGCCGAGATCGATGTCAGTCCGGTCCGGCTCGAGTTGGACTCCGGCGCCCGTGGCGTGGTGATGAACGTGAGGAACAAGAGCAGCGAAAGCACACGCTTCCAAGCCTCTGTCTATTCCTGGGTCCAGGACGAAGAAGGGCGCATGTCGCTCGCGCCGACGCAGGACCTGTTCTTCTTCCCGTCCCTGTTGACGCTGGAGCCCGGGGAGTCCCGGCCCATCCGGGTGGGCAGCTCCTCGGCTCCACAGGATACCGAGCGCTCCTTCCGCATCGTCGTGGAGGAGCTCCCGCCGCTGCAGCCGTCCACCCAGGTGACTGGGTTGAATGTCCTCACCCGTGTCTCAGTGCCTGTCTTTGTCGCACCCAAGAAGAAGACTGTTCAAGGAAAGATCGCGCAGGCCGTGCTGCGCGAGTCGAAGTTCCACGTCCGGGTGCAGAACCCGGGCACGGTGAACTTCTTCATCCGGAACCTGCGGGTCCGGGGGCTCGACGCCAAGGGCAAGCGGCTGGTGGAGAAAGAGGAGCCCGGTTGGTACGTCCTGGCGGGCGACGCGCAGGTGTTTGCCATGGAGGTCGCTGGCAAGGCCTGCCGCCAGGTCCGCACGGTGGAGGTGGAGATGGAGACAGACCAGGGCGTGCTCCGTCAGACGTCCCCCGTGGATTCTCCCGCGCCCTGCGCTCGTTGACCGACGCACCATGGCCCCCACCTGGCTTGCAGTGGCCCGCGGGTCCACCCGCGCGGCGCTGGCGTTATCCTTGTCATGGGGGGCCTTGCTGGCGAACGCGCAGGGCCCGGTGGCCGCCGCCCCCTCCTCGCCGCCGATGCCCATCGTCGCGGACTTCACCCTGAACGGCGTCCCTCGCGGCGCCGCCTTCCCCATGCTGCGGGGCAGCGACGTGCTGCTCCCCGCGGCCATGCTCGAGGCCCATGGCGTGGACCTGATGGCGCTCGGGGGCCGCCTGGAGGTCATCGAAGGAAAGACATACATCTCCGCGCGGTCCCTGGAGCCCGAGGGGAAGTGCGTCATGAACGAGCGGACCGTCAGCCTGTCGTGCGAGCTGCCCGCGTCCGTCTTTGACCAGACGCGCATCAACCTGGGGCCGCGGGCGCCGTCGGACTACGCGGTGCGCGGCAGCCCCAGCGGCTTCATCAACTACGCGGCCCACGCCCGCAACACCGCGCTGACCTTCTTTGGAGAGGCCGGCGCGTCCATGGGGCGGGGCTTGTTGACGACGCAGGCGCGGTGGCGGCCCGGCGCCGTGCCCCTGCGGGGCCTCACGCAGCTGTCCCTGGACTTCCCCACGCACATGGTGCGCGCCATCGCCGGTGAGTCCACGGGGTTTGGCGGCGTGCTGGGCGGCGGCGCGGTGGTGGCCGGCCTCCACGCCATGCGCACCTTCGAGCTGAATCCCTACTTCGTGCGCAACCCGATGCAGGACTACGCGGGGGACGTCGCCACGCCGTCCACGCTGGAGGTGTACGTCAACAACCACCTGGTGAAGCGCACCGAGCTCCCGCCCGGCCCCTTCCGGCTGGAGAACCTCACGGTGCCCCGGGGCGAGGGGAACACGCGCTACGTCATCCGGGACGCGTTCGGCCGGACGAGCGAGGTGAACACGTCCTACTACCTCAGCGGGCAGCAGCTCGCTCCGGGCGTGGTGGACTACCGGCTCTCCGCGGGCATCGAGCGGGAGAACGTCAACCTCTCCAACTTCGACTTCGGCCGGCCCATGCTCCTGGGCAACTTCCGCATGGGCGTCACGCCGTGGCTGACGCCGGGCGTGCGGCTGGAGCTGGCGCCCGACGTCGTCAGCGCCGGCGCCATGCAGCTCGTCCAGCTGCCCTTCGGCGAACTGGAGCTGTCACAGGCCGTCAGCCGCAGCGCGCGGCGCACGGGGCTGGCGGCGGGCATCGTGTACTCGCTCCAGCGCCGCTGGGTGGGTGGCTCCGTCTTCGGCCGGGGCATGAACACGTCCTACACGCACACCAGCCTCAAGCTGGATGACGACCACCCCGTCGTGGAGACGGGCGGCTCGCTGTTCCTGGCGCTGGGGGAGAGTGTCAGCGTGGGCGGGCAGGCGATGATGTCGCGCTACCAGCGGGACGGGTGGACGACGTGGCTGGGGGCCACCACCTCCGCGCGGCTGACCGACTGGTCCACGTTGTCCTTCTCCGCCAGCCGCAGCAACTCCGAGCGAGGCGCCGCCGTGGAGGGGATGGTGTACCTGAACGCCATCTTCGACTCTCGCACCACGGGCACGCTGGGGCACTCGCAGGCGCTGCGCGGGGAGGGCACCACGTCGGTGGACCTGGCCCGCTCGGTGCCCATGGAGGGCGGGCTGGGCTACCAGATGCAGGGCAGGGTGGGGGCGGTGGACCAGGCGATGGCGCGCGCCGACTTCGACTCCAACGTGGGCCGCGTCAGCGCGGGCGCGGAGTGGTTCGAAGGGCGGCTGGCGGGCATGGCCGAGGTCGCCGGCGGCCTGGTGCTGATTGGTGGACGCGTGCGTCCCACGCGCGCGGTGGACCAGGGCTACGCGCTGGTGCGCGTGAAGGGCGTGGAGGGCGTGGGCGTGCGGCTCAACAACCACGAAATCGGGCGCACGGACGCCAGCGGGGAGCTGGTGGTGACGCGGCTCCAGGCCTACAACGCCAACCGGCTCTCCCTGGCGGACCATCAGGTGCCGCTGGACGTCTACATCCCCTCCACGGAGCAGATGGTGGCCACGTACCAGCGAGGCGGTGTGGTGCTGGACTTCAAGACGCAGAAGGTCCGGGCGTACCGGGGCAAGGTGACCATCGCCTCGGCGGAGGACACGCGCTGGCTGTCCTACGGTGAGATTCGCGTCGAGCAGGACGCAGAGAAGTGGAGCTCACCCATCGGGTGGAATGGTGAGTTCGAGCTGGTGGGCCTGCCCGAAGGCCGCCTGCCGGCGACCGTCGTCTACCCCAAGGGCCGTTGCGCGACCTCGCTGGACGTCCCGTCACACGAGGGCAAGGTCATCGACCTGGGAACCGTGAGGTGTGTCCATGACGATGCGAACTAGGGCGGCCGCGCTCATCGTGGCGGGCGTCTGCGGACTGCTGCCCGGATGGGCGGGCGCCGTCTGCCAGATTCGCGGCACGGTGGGGGTGAGCTTCGGCACCTACCTCACCACGGACTTGCTGCCCCGGGACTCGGCCGGGAGCATCACCTACCGGTGTGAGGGGCAGCTCACCCCCGTCATCATCGACTTCAGCGCCGGTGGCTCGGGCAACGCCCAGGCACGCGGCATGGCGGGGCCGGGCGCTGCCCGCCTGCAGTACAACCTCTACCTGGACGCGACGCGCCTCGTTGTCTGGGGCAACGGCGCGGGCGGCACGGGGCGCTACGGGCCCGTCATTCCCGTGTCCGGGCAGGAGGTGACGGTGCCCATCTTCGGGCGCATCCCGGCCGGACAGGCCATCCCCGCGGGTGCCTACTCAGACACCCTGGTGGTGACGGTGACCTTCTGAGGGCCCAGTCCCTCCGTCACTGGAGCACCGCCAGCAGGTCGCCCCCCTGGACGGAGGCCTTGAGCGCCGGGACGACCTCCGCCACGGTGCCGGCGCGTGGGGCCCGCACCACGGTCTCCATCTTCATCGCCTCCAGGGTGACGAGCGGCGCGCCCGCCTCCACGGTGTCTCCCGACCTGGCGTGCAGGGCGATGACGGTGCCCGGCATGCTCGCCGCGACGTGGTGGGGGTTGGCGCGGTCCGCCTGGCGGCGCGCCTCCACGGTGGCGGCGCGGGCTCGGTCCCTCACGTGCACGGTGCGGGTGTGGCCGTTGAGGGCGAAGTAGACGGTGCGCACGCCTTCTTCATCCGGCTCGCCCACCGCGGACAGGCTGATGACCAGCGTCTTGCCTGGCTCCAGGTCCACCCATATCTCCTGTCCCACCTCCATGCCGTAGAAGTAGTTCGGGGTGTCGAGGATGGACACGTCCTCGTAGCGCCCCAGGTCCTCCAGGTAGCCGGCCATGACACGCGGATAGAGCGCGCTGGAGATGGCGTCCACGCGGGTGAGCGCGTGGCCTGTCTTCGCGGAGAGCTCCCGTTGGAGCGCGTCCAGGTCCAGCGGCGGCATGCTGGCGGAGGGCCGTCCCTCCACGCGGGGCAGGCCCTTGAGCACGGCGGCGCGCAAGTCCTCCGGGAAGCCGTTGGGCGGCTGGCCCAGTTCGCCCCGGAAGTAGCCCACCACGCTGGTGGGGAAGTCCAGACGCGGCGCCTGTTCAATCAGCGTCTGGCGCGTGAGCGCGGCCGCCTCCGCCAGCGTGGAGGCGCGCACGGTGAGGTCGTTCTTGAGCAGGAAGATGGCGAAGTCACCGACCATCTTCGACGACGGCGTCACCTTCGGGATGTCGCCCACCAGGACATTCACCAGCGCGAAGGCGTCCTTCACGTCGTTCCACCGGTTCAGCAGGCCCAGCTCCGCCACCTGCGGCCGGAGGTTGGAGTACTGGCCGCCGGGAATCTCGTGGTAGTACACCTCGCTGGTGGTGCTCTTGAGGCCGGCCTCGAAGGGGGCGTAGTACTCGCGCACGTCCTCCCAGTAGTTGGCCAGCGGCTGCAGGCGCGCGTTGGCCAGGCCCGTCTCGCGCGGGTGGCCGCGCAGGGCGCTGACCAGCGCATTCAGGCTGGGCTGGCTCGTCAGGCCCGCCATGCTGCCCAGCGCCACGTCCACGACGTGCACGCCCTGCTCGATGGCTTCCAGGTAGCTGGCGATGCCATTGCCGGACGTGTCGTGCATGTGCAGGTGGATGGGCAGCCGCGTCACCTCGCGCAGGCGCCGCACCAGCATGGCCGCGGCGCGCGGGCGCAAGAGGCCCGCCATGTCCTTGATGCAGAGGAAGTGCGCGCCGGCGTCTTCAATCCGCTTCGCGAGGTCCGCGTAGTAGTCCAGCGTGTACTTCGTGCGCTTGGGGTTGGCGACGTCTCCCGTGTAGCAGATGGCCACCTCCGCCACCTTGCCCGTCGTCAGCACGCGGCGGATGGAGACCTCCATGCTGCCCAGGTCATTGAGGCTGTCGAAGACGCGGAACACGTCCACGCCCGCCTCGGCCGCCTCGTCGATGAAGGCCTCCACGACGTTGTCCGGGTAGCTGGTGTAGCCCACGGCGTTGGCCCCGCGCAGGAGCATCTGCTGGAGCAGGTTGGGCGCGGCGGCCTTGAGCGCGCGCAGGCGGGCCCACGGGTCCTCGTTGAGGAAGCGGTAGGCGGTGTCGAAGGTGGCGCCGCCCCAGCTCTCCAGGCTGAACAAGTCGGAGGCCAGGTGCGCGGTGGCTGGGGCCACGCGGAGGAGGTCCCGCGTGCGCATGCGCGTGGCCAGCAGGGACTGGTGCGCGTCCCGCATGGTGGTGTCCGTCAGCAGCACGCGCTGCTGGGCCAGCACCCAGTCGGCCAGGCCGCGCGGGCCCTGCTCCGCCAGGATGTGCGCGGTGCCCCGAGGCACCGGGTCCGAAGGCGTCACCGGCAGCCGCGGCTCCATGAACCGCGTGGGCTTGAGCCGCTGGTCCTTCTTGATGGTGGGGTGCCCGTTGACGGTGACGTCGCCCAGGTACTGGAGCAGCTTGGTGGCCCTGTCCCGGCGGGGCTCCAACTGGAACAGCTCCGGCGTCTCGTCGATGAAGCGCGTGTACGTCTCTCCCTGCTGGAAGGCGGGGTGGGCGAGCACGTTCTCCAGGAAGGGCAGGTTCGTCTTCACGCCGCGGATGCGGAACTCGCGCAGCGCGCGCTGGCCCTTCATCACCGCGCCCTGGAACGTGGGCGCGTAGGCGATGACCTTCACCAGCATGGAGTCGTAATAGGGAGAGATGACGGCGTTGGTGTAGCCATTGGAGCCGTCCAGCCGGATGCCGAAGCCGGTGGCCGCGCGCCAGGCGGTGATGACGCCCGCGTCGGGCATGAACTGGTGGGCGGGGTCCTCGGTGGTGACGCGCAGCTGCACCGCGTAGCCCCGCGGCACCACGTCCTGCTGCCGGCGGATGCCCACCTCCGGCGCGTCCAGCCGGTAGCCCTCCGCGATGCGAAGCTGGCTCTGCACCAGGTCCACGCCCGTCACCTGCTCGGTGACGGTGTGCTCCACCTGGAGGCGGGCATTGCACTCGATGAAGTAGAAGGCGTCGCCCGCCACCAGGAACTCGGCGGTGCCGGCGCTGGTGTAGCCGGCCTTGTGCGCCAGCCGCACCGCCGCGTCGCAGAGGGCCTCCTTCACCGCCGGCGCCAGGTTGGGGGCGGGGGCAATCTCAATGACCTTCTGGTGGCGCCGCTGCACGGAGCAGTCCCGCTCATGCAGGTGGACGAGGTTGCCGTGCAGGTCGCCCAGGAGCTGCACCTCGATGTGGCGCACGTGCTCCAGGAAGCGCTCCAGGAACACCGCCGAGGAGCCGAAGGCGCTCTTCGCCTCCGAGCGCGCGGAGGCCAGCGCGTCCTCCAGTTCCCGCGCCTCGCGCACCACGCGCATGCCCCGGCCGCCGCCGCCATGGGCCGCCTTCACCAGGACGGGGCCGCCATGCTTCGCGAAGAAGGCGCGGGCCTGCTCCAGCACGTGCGCGTCGTCGCCCTCCAGTGTCACGCCAGGGACCACCGGGACGCCGCACGCCTCCGCCAGGTGCTTGGCGGCGACCTTGTCGCCCATGGTGCGGACCACGTCCGAGCGCGGGCCGATGAAGCGGATGCCGCGGCGCTCACACGCCTCCGCGAAGGCGGCGTTCTCCGACAGGAAGCCGTAGCCGGGGTGGATGGCGTCCACGCCCGACTTGACGGCCACGTCGAGGATTTCGTCGATGCCCAGGTAGGCCTCCACGGGCCGCTTGCCCCGGCCCACGAGGTACGCCTCGTCGGCCTTGTGGCGGTGCTCGTGGGTGCGGTCCTCGTCGCTGTAGATGGCGACGGTGCGGATGCCCAGCTCGTTGCACGCGCGGAAGACGCGGATGGCAATCTCACCGCGGTTGGCGCAGAGGACCTTCTGGATGGGACGCAGCGACACAGGTTCCATGCGCGCGCTGTATGAATCCCGGGGCCCCGGAGCAACGGCTGCCGGGGCGAACGTCCGATTCAACGCGCGGCGCGCCCCGTGAGCGCCGCGCCGTGCGTCAGGTGCCGGACTGAGAGGGCTGGGCGGCCGGCTGAGGGCCGGTCGCCGTCTCCTCGTAATCCAGGTCCCGGTGGAACGTCTCTTCCAGCCGGGTGAGGGCCAGCAGGGCCAGGCCGAAGCAGACGCTGCCGACGATGAGCGCCGCGGTGGACACCGACAGCTCACCCTTGAGGTAGGCGAAGGCGCTGGCCGCGAGCACCGCCGAGCCCCGCACGAAGTTGGGGACGGTGGTGGCCACGGTGCCGCGGATGTTGGTGCCGAACTGCTCGGCGGCCATGGTCACCAGCACGGCCCAGTAGCCCACGGTGATGCCAATCAGGAAGCTCAGCCCGTACACCATGGTGCTGGTGAGGCCCGGGGTGAGGCCGTAGATGAGCATCAGCAGGAAGCCCGCGCAGAGGTTCATCGCCACCGCGCGCTTGCGGCTCTTGAGCCACTGGCTGAAGACGCCCGCCAGCAAGTCTCCCAGCGTCAGGCCAATGGAGCCATAGAGGATGGCGTTGCCGGCCGTCACGGTGCCCTGGACGTTGAGGCCCGCCGTCAGCTCGGGCGCGAAGGTGAAGAGGATGCCCGTGGTGAAGTAGATGGGTACACCGACGAGGATGCAGCAGATGTACTTGAGGAACCGGCCGCCGGTGAGGAGCAGCAGCGGGTTGGCGCGCGAGGGGTCCGTCTTCTTGGTGAACAGCTCCGACTCCGACACCTTGAAGCGCGCGAAGAGCAGCGCGATGCCCATGAAGCCGCCGGTGAGGTAGGCCGTCTTCCAGTACAGGTGCTGGCCCACGAAGGCCGCGGCGACGATGCCGAGCATGCCCAGCGTGGCGACGATGGTGGTCCCCAGGCCGCGCTTCTCCTTGGGCAGGGACTCCGCCACCAGGGTGATGGCCGCGCCCAGCTCACCCGCGAGCCCCACGCCGCCCAGGAAGCGGAAGACCGCGTAGCTGGTGACGTCCCAGGCGAAGGCGTTGGCCAGGTTCGCGAAGGAGTAGAGCAGGATGGAGCCGAACATCACCGACAGCCGCCCGCGCTTGTCGGCGAGCACGCCCCAGAGCAGGCCCCCCACCATCATGCCCACCATCTGCGCGTTGTAGATGAGCAGGCCGCTCTGGAGGATGTCGGCCGGGTCGGTGATGCCGATGTCCTTGAGCGATGCGACACGCACCACGCCGAACAGCGTGATGTCGAAGAGGTCGACGAAGTAGCCGAGCCCGGCCACCAGCACGGTCAGGTTGAGGACCGAGCGGAGCTCTCTCAGGAATTTCATACGCCTGATTAACGGACTTTGGCGCGTGAGGAGCAAGCGCCCCGCGCGCGCCGTCTACATGACGCAGTGCATGAACCTGAATTCACCTTCAGGCCATGACCTGGGCGAGCGCCTGCTCTATCTGGGACAGGCCGTAGGGCTTGGGCAAGAGGATGGCGCCGGAGAGGGGCCCCTTGTCGCCCGTGTCCAGGTGGGTGCCGTGGCCGGACGCGATGATGACGCGCAGGCCCGGCGCGTCCTGGACGGCCTGGTGCGCCAGCTCGATGCCGGACTGGCCGGGCAGGCTCACGTCGGTGAACAGGAGGTCGAACTCCCGTGAGCCCAGGAGGGGTGTGGCCTCTTCCGCGCGGGTGACGGCCGTCACCGTGTGGCCCAGCGTCTCCATCAGCTCGCTCGCGGGGAGGCGGATGTTCTCGTCGTCCTCCACCAGGAGGATGCGCAGCGTGGTCCGCTTCGCCCGGACGGGGGCCGGCGCGGTGGCGCCGCGGGTGGGCTGGGTGGCCTCGCGCTGGGCGATGCGTTGCTGCCGGGTGGCCAGGAGCTGGCGGATCTTCCGCGCCAGGTCCTCGCGGCGGTAGGGCTTGCTCAGCAGTAGGACACCCGGGTCCAGCCGGCCGCCGTGGACGATGGCGTTCTCCGTGTAGCCGGACGTGAAGAGCACCTCCAGGTCCGGGCAGAGGGCCTTGGCCTTCCGCGCCAGCTCGGGGCTGCGGACCGGTCCGGGCATCACCACGTCGGTGAAGATCAGGTCGACGGGGATGCCGCTCTGGATGACCGCGAGCGCGCTCTGCCCGTCGGAGGCCTTGAGCACGCGGTAGCCCAACTCCGTCAGCATCTCCACCGCGGTGGCGCGCACCTCCGCGTCGTCCTCGACGACGAGCAGCGTCTCGTTGCCGCCTTCGACCTGCTCGGGGACGACCTCGGGGCGCGGCAGCTCCGCCTGGAGCGAGCGGGGGAGGTAGATCTTGATGGTCGTCCCGTGGCCGACCTCGCTGTAGATCTTGACGTGTCCGCCCGTCTGCTTGACGAAGCCATACACCATGCTGAGCCCCAGGCCCGTGCCGCGGCCCTCGGGCTTGGTGGTGAAGAACGGCTCGAAGGCGCGCTCCATCACCTGGGGCGGCATGCCGCAGCCGGTGTCGGAGATGGCCAGCAGGACGTGCTGGCCCGGCACGACGTCCGGGTGGAGCTGGGCGTAGTGGTCATCCAGCATGGCGTTGCCGGCCTCGACGGTCAGCCTGCCTTCGCCCGACATGGCGTCGCGCGCGTTGATGGCCAGGTTGAGGATGACGTTCTCGAGCTGGTTCGGGTCGACGAACGTGTTCCAGAGCCCGCCGCCGATGACGGTCTCCAGCGCCACGTCCTCGCCGAGCGCGCGCCGCAGCAGGTCGTCCATGTCGCGGACCAGGCGACCCAGGTTGATGACCGTGGGGTTGAGCGGCTGCCGCCGGGCGAAGGCCAGCAACTGGGACGCGAGCCGGGCGCCGCGCTCCACCGCGCCCACCGCCGTGGTCAGCCGGCGCTGCGCCTGGGCGTTGTCGCCCACGTCCTGGGACAGGAGCTGCAGGTTTCCACCGATGACCTGGAGCAGGTTGTTGAAGTCGTGCGCCACGCCGCCGGTGAGCTTGCCCACCGCTTCCATCTTCTGGGCCTGCCGGAGGGCGGCCTCCGTCTGACGCCGCTCGGCCTCGCTCTCCTCCAGCGCGCGGGTGCGCTCCCGGACGAGCTCCTCCAGGTGGTCCTTGTACTGGCGCAGCTCGTCCTGGGCGCGCTTCTGCTCCGTGATGTCGTGGCCCTGGACGAAGATGCCGGAGATGGACCCGTCCTGCTCGACGATGGGTTGATACACGAGGTCGACGTAGCTCTCCGTCAACGTGTCGTCGGGGGTCCGCTGGAGGAAGACCTTCATGCCCCGGCCGACGAAGGCCTCGCCCGTGGTGAAGACCCGGTCCAGCAGCTCGAAGTACCCCTGGCCATCCACTTCGGGCAGCGCTTCCCGGATGTGCTTGCCGAGGATGTCCCGGTGCCCGACGAGCTGCATGTAGGCCGCGTTGGCCAGCTCGAAGAGATGGTCCTTGCCGCGAAGGAAGCACATGAAGCCGGGCGCCTGTGCGAACAGGCGCCGGAGGTGGCGCCGCTCCTGGTCCAGGTTCAGGTTCACTTCCTGGACCTGCAGCGCCCGCTGGAAGACGCCTGCTTCCAACTGGGCTGAAGGCGGATTCACGGTGGCGGCGGACCCGGTCGCGGCCTGGACGGCCTCCTGGAGCCGCTGGAGCTCGGTGACATCCACCGTGTGCTGGAGGATGTAGGCCACCTCACCCGCGGCATCGAGCAGGGGGATGTGGGTGGCGCTCCAGTAGCGGTTCGTTGAGACGATGCCCTGCTTCGTCAGCTCGGGGACGCGGTAGGCAATCAGGGCCAGGATGTCCGGCGCCCGCTTCTCCAGGACGCGCAGGAAGGACTCCCGGAGCTGCCGGAGATTGGCGTTGTTCGGGTCCGACGGGTCGTCCGGGAAGGCCTCGAAGACGTTCCTGCCGAGCAGCTCGTCCAGCTTGCTGGCCGTGACGCGCAGGTATGCCGGGTTGGCGGCGACGAAGCGCAGCTCGCGGTCGAGCAGCATGTACGGGTTGGGTGAGACGTCGAAGAGCGTCTTGAAGTCGATGATGGGGTGCATCGTGCGGCGAAGCTCCTCCCCCTGAGGCGGGTTGCACCGGCGGGGGGCTGGGCGAGCTACCCTTGAACGGTCTGCCACCGGGACGCCATTGCCTCCGCCGCTGGGACGGTATCTTTGTCGCGCAGGCGACACACTCGGATAGCGGCAACGCACGGCCCCGGCGCGGATGTTCCAAAACCGCAGTCCTGGATGGGCAATGCCTACATGAACGAACCTTCAGCCAGTTTTCGCGGGTCGCACGCGCGCCTGGCGCGTGAGCGGACGGCCAGGGCTCGGAAGCGGCGCGCAGCGCCTACATGAACACATCATCAGTGATTCTCAGCAGGGGGGCGCTCGGCTGCCAGGCGGGCAATGCCTACATGAAGTTCTTTTCAGTGGTTTTGCCCCCCGTTCGGCGAGGGGGCGGACGTCCCGGCGCGCCCATGATGGCAGATGTCTGTCATTGCCACGCGAACACGCAAAGACAAACACAAATCTTGTCTGTGTTTAAATGTATGTGATTGGTGACTGTGTTTCACGCGAGGCCCCGGAGACTCCCGGGGCCTCAAGCGGTGCGGCCCGGACTCACGCGCCAGCGCGCTGGCGGTTCAGCCGGTCGTAGTGGCGGTAGCCCAGCTTGTCGAGCGCGCTCGCTGGCGCCAGGCCGATGTCCACCAGCGTCTTGATGTCATACGTGCCCGCGAGCACGGGCGGCGCGTAGTTCCGGACGGCCTCCTCGCCGCGGAACTTCTCCAGCGGGAAGAGCACGGTGTTCGTGTGCACATGCATGAAGTGCGCGGCGGACTGGCGCTGCCAGCCGGGCACGCCCGGGGCGGTGATGACGTGCGGCGTGGCGAGGAAGGTGCCACCCGTGAGGATCTCCAGCTGCTGGCCCACCTGCGCCACGATGCAGCCCGCGGGCGCCGTCCCCCGCACCTGGAGGCCGTTGGGCGCATCCGGCGTCGCGCGGGTGCGGAGGTAGAGGCCGCTCTTGTTGTCGGGGCCGGGAGCGGGGCTGCCTTCCGGGTCCAGGAAGCGGCCGCCCGGGAGCAGGGTGAGCAGGTTGAAGTCGGTGTGCTCCTCGCCCCAGACGATGTCCGTGTTCACCTGGGCGTGGGTGAGCGGCAGGTACTGGAGCGCGCGGGTGACGTGGGCGCCCCGATCACACAGGTCGGTGAACAGCGTCTCCGGCAGGCCCAGGGCCATGGCGGAGCCGCGGAGCAGCTTCAGGCCGGCCTCATGGAGGGAGCGGCCCAGCGTCATGATGCCGTCCTCGAAGTAGGGCGGCGCGTCCTGGGGCCACACGTTCTCCGGGTACAGCTCCGGGAACTCGAGCGCGGACTGCGCGTCGTTGGGGTAGGGCGCGACGAAGTAGCACTCCTTGAAGTCCGGCTGGCCGTTGCCGGCGACCGCGACCTCGGTGTTCGGAGGCGTCCATCCGCGCTGGTACCAGATGTCCGCGCGGCCGTAGGGCTTCTTCTCCTCGGCGGGCCGGGCGATGAACGCCGCGAACGCGTCGTAGAACCGGTTCAGCGCCTGGGTGTCGACGCCGTGGTTCTTCAGGTACACGAGACCGAAGACGCCAAAGGCCTCGCGGATCGCCGCGGCGGCGCGCTCGACGCGAGCGGAGTCATCCGACGCGAGGTCGGCGAGGTCGACAGTGGGGATGTTGAGCGAAGAGGTCTCGGCCATGATGGGGCCCAGGTGTACCGCTCCCCGGGAATAAATGGGAGGCCCTGCTGCTCGGACGCGGCAAACCCCGGATCCCCGGCGTGGGCGCCCCCCGGCGCAAATCCTGCGCTTCCCCCTGCGCGGCCTGGGGGCTGGGGTTATCGTCCGCCGCCCGCCGCCAAGAGGTCTCCCCGTGAAGAAGCTCGTCTCCGCCTGGTTCCGCATTCCCTTCTGGCAGCGTGTCCTGGGGGCGTTCGTGCTCGGGGCCGTGGCCGGGTGGCTCGTGGGGGCGCCGGCGGGCCCCTGGTTCCAGCCGCTGGGGACGCTCTACGTCAACCTCATCAAGATGATCGCCACGCCGCTGGTGTTTTTCGCGGTCATCAACGCGGTGGCGGCGCTCCACGGGCAGAAGAGCATGGCGGTGCTTGGGGGCAAGACGTTCCTCTGGTTCGCCGTCACCGCCGCGCTGGCGGTGGGGGTGGGCCTGGGCGTCGCCGCGCTGCTGCGCCCGGGGGAGGGCGTGGGCCAGCTCATGGCCAGTGAAACCTACCAGCCGCGGGACGTGCCGGGCCCCATCCAGGTGCTGCTGGACGTGGTGCCCACCAACCCATTCGCGGCGCTCGCGAATGGGAAGATCCTCCAGGTCATCTTCTTCGCCGGCCTGCTGGGCTTCGCGCTGGTGAAGCTGGGCCAGAAGGCGGCCCGGCTGCGCGAGCTGGTCCGCGAGGCCAGCGACGCGATGATTCAGGTCACCCGCTTCGTGTTGGAGCTCACGCCGCTGGGCACCTTTGGCCTCATCGCCGCGCTGGTGGGCACCTATGGCTTCGAGCGCCTGCTCCCGCTGGGCAAGCTGGTGCTGGCGCTGTACGTGGCGTGCGCGCTGCACATCGTCTTCGTGTACGGCGGGCTCCTGATGACGCACGGGCTCAATCCGCTGCGCTTCTTCCGGGGCGCCGCGCCGGGCATGCAGGTGGCCTTCGTCAGCTCGTCCAGCTTCGCGTCCCTGCCGGTGGCCCTGCGCGCGGTGACGCACAACCTGGGCGTCAACAAGGACTACGCGGCCTTCGCCGTGCCGCTGGGGGCCAGCATCAAGATGGACGGGTGCGGCGCCATCTACCCGGCCATCGCGTCGCTCTTCGTCGCGCAGTACTTCAGCCTGGAGCTGTCCGCGTCGCAGTACTTCATCATCCTGCTGGCGTCGGTGCTGGGCAGCTTCGGCACCGCGGGCGTGCCTGGGACGGCGGTGGTCATGGCCACGGTGGTGCTCAGCTCCGCGGGCCTGCCGCTGGAGGGGCTGGGCTACCTGCTGGCCATCGACCGCATCCTCGACATGATGCGCACGCTGACCAACGTCACCGGGCAGATGCTGGTGCCGGTGCTGGTGGCGCGCGAGGAGGGCCTGCTCGATGCCGCCGTCTACAACGGCGCGTCCCCCGCGCTCGCGCTGGAGGAGGACGTGGTGAAGGCGGACTGAGCCGCGCGCGCTCAGTCCTCGCCGTCGGGCCCCAGCCGGGGCTCGTATGGACCGCCCGCGGGGTGGTGCTCCTCCAGGTCGTTCTGGTGCGTCCGCTCCCACAGCGGGAGCCCGGCGCGGAACGCGGCCTGGGCGATGAGCAGCGTGGCCACCGGCGTCATCACGAAGACGAAGGCGACCCCCAGCACCGCGCGGGCGATCACGCTGACGTCACCCAGCCCCAGCGCCGCCGCGCCCAGCAGCAAGCCGACCCCCAGGGAAGAGGCCTTCGCGGCCGCCTGGAGCCTGAGGAACAGGTCCGGCATCCGGAACAGGCCCAGGCCCGCCAGGAGCATCAGCACCGCTCCCGATAGCAGCATCACCGCGGTCATGAAGTCCTTCATTGTCTGCCCCTGCCCGCGCTGTAGAGATACCTCGCGATGACGATGGTGCCCATGGACCCGATGACGGCCAGCACCAGCGCCACGTCCACCAGCTCCGGCTGCCCCACCCACAGGGCATAGACGGTGATGACCGCCGCCGTCTGGAGCGAGAAGAGGTCCAGCGCCACGACCCGGTCCGTCAGGGACGGCCCGCGGACCAGCCGGTGCAGCGAGAAGAGCATCGCGATGGACAGCGCGCCCAGGGTGCCCTGGATGATGAACTGCAAGGTGTTGCTCATCGCAGGGCCCTCAGCAGCGGCGTCTCCACGCGCTCGCGGAGCTCCCGGCGGAAGGCCTCCCGTGTCGTGGCGAACATCACGTGGATGTAGAGGGCCTTGCGGTCCTCGGAGACCTCCAGCCCCAGCGTCCCCGGGGAGAAGGTGACGATGAGCATCAGCAGGGTGATCTCCGCGTCCGTCCGGGCCTCCATTTCATAGCGGTAGATGGCGGGGCAGGAGATGAGCCTCGGCGTGGCGATTTCGTAGGCCACGCGCACGTTGGCGACCAGCACGTCCCAGCCGACCCGGGCCACCAGCCGCGCCACGTTCCAGGCCTGCGTCGCGTAGCGCGTGGGCAGGGGCTTCACGTCGATGAGGCCCAGCAGGAGGAAGCCAATCACGAAGCCCGTCAGGAGGTTCGCCGCGTTGACTTCCCCCAGCATCGCGGCCCAGAGCAGGGCCAGCATCAGGTTCCAGAGCAAGGCGGTCATGGGCGCTCCCTCAGCACCGCCCGCACGTACTCCGTGGGGTCGATGAGCTGTCCCGCCGCCGCGTCCGCCAGCTCCAGCAGCGGCTCCGCGCCTACGCCCAGGACGACCATGAAGGTCGTCATCGCGATGCACGGCCCGAGCACGCCGTCGCCCAGGCTCAGCGGCCGGTTGGGCTCCTGCGGCTGGTTCTCCGGGGGCGCCTTCCAGAAGGCCTCGCGCCAGATCTTCATCATGGAGAAGAGGGTCAGCAGGCCCACGACCACCGCCGTCCCCGCGATGACCCAGTGCTGGGTCCGCAGCGCGGCCTGGATGATGGCCAGCTTGGCGAAGAAGCCGGAGAAGGGGGGCACCCCCGCGAGCGACAGCGCGGGGATGAAGAACAGCGCGGCCAGCAGGGGCTGCGTCCGGTACAGGTTGCCCATCTGGTGCAGGTCATAGGTGCGGGTGACGCGCGCGGTGGCCCCGCTGACCAGGAACAGCGCTGACTTCGCGAAGATGTAGTGGATGAGGAAGGCGATGAGCGCCGCCAGGGCGCCGCGGGTCAGCAGCCCCAGGGCGGCGATGAGGTAGCCAATCTGGCTGATGATGTGGAAGGACAGCAGCCGGCGCACGTCGTACTGCGCGACCGCGCCCAGCACGCCCGTCACCATCGTCAGGCCGCCCATCACCAGCAGGAGGGTGCTGGTGAACCGCGCGTCCTGCGTGAAGACCAGGGTGAAGACGCGCGCCAGGGCGTAGACGCCCACCTTGGTGAGGAGCGCGGAGAACAGCGTCGTCACCGCCGCCGGAGGCGTGTGGTAGGACGCCGGCAGCCAGAAGAAGAGGGGGAAGGCGCCCGCCTTCAGCGCGAAGGCCACCAGGAAGAACATGGACACGGCCGTCATCAGCCTCGGCGTGCCCAGGCCCGGCACCGTGACGGACAGGTCCGCCAGGTTCAGCGTCCCCGCCACGCCGTACAGCAGGCCCACGGCGCACAGCAGCACCACGGAGCCGATGAGGCTCAGCGACATGTATTTGATGGACGCCTCGAGCTGCTCCTGCCGGGCCTCCAGCGCGAGCAACACGAACGAGGCGCCCAGCATGACTTCAATCCACACGAAGAGGTTGAAGAGGTCGCCGGTGAGGAACGCGCCGCACACGCCCCCCACGAGCACCAGCACCAGCGGGTAGTAGGCGCCCGCCTCCCGCGAGGCCGGGAGCGTGGCCGCGGAGAAGGAGACCACCGTCAGTCCCATCAGCCCGCTGACGAGCACCATCAGCGCGCTGAGCAGGTCCGCGACCAGGGTGATGCCGAAGGGCGCCGCCCAGCCGCCCATCTGCGCGGCCTGGATGCCGTTGCGCCGCACCGTCACCAGCAGCAGCGCGCCCACGGCGGTGACGGACACCATGGTCATCAGCGCCAGCCACCGGCGCGGCCAGGCGCGGGACGGGGCGAGCTGGCCCGCGGCCGCGGCGCCCAGGCACAGAATCATGGGCAGGCTGAGCAGCGCCGAAGACGGCATCATTGGGAGTCCTTGAGCTCGGTGCGCAGCGCGCGGGTGTCGTCGGTCCCCGTCTCCTGCGCCGCCCGGTGCACCAGCACCAGCAGCAGCGCGAGCAGCCCGAAGTTGATGACGATGGCGGTGAGGATGAAGGCCTGCGGCAGGGGGTCCGCGAAGGGCCGGGTGAGCGCCTCCTGGCCTTCGGGCACCAGGGGCGCGAAGCCGCGCTGCAGCCCGTTGACGGTGAACAGCAGCAGGTTGCTGGCGCTGCCCAGCAGCACCAGGCCCAGCGCCAGACGGACGACGCTGTGGAGCATCAGGCAGTACAGCCCCGCCGCGAACAGGGCGCCCACGGTGAGCGCGAGGAACAGCTCCATGTCTACCTCCCCAGCTCTGGCGCGGTCGTCTCCTCACCCCGGCTCATGCCCAGGATGAAGGACATCGCCGTGCCCAGGACGGCCAGGTACACCCCCACGTCGAAGAGCTGCGGAGTGCCCACCTTCAACCCGTCAGACCAGGGCAGGGGCACCTGGCCCCAGAGGCTGGAGAGGAACGCGCGGCCCCCCAGCATCGCGGGGACGCCGCTGATCAGCGCCACCAGCAGCCCCGCCGCCGCCAGCCGGGTGGGGTGGACGCGCAGCTGCCTGCGCGCAGCGGACCGGCCAAAGGCCACCATCTGCAGCGCGAAGGCCGCCGCCGCCAGCAGGCCGCCGACGAAGCCGCCGCCGGGGATGTCGTGGCCGCGCACGGCCAGCACCAGGGACACGAGCAGGAGCACCGGCGCCATCATCCGCGCCACGGTGTGCATCACCACGGGGTTCATACCTGTCTCTTCTTTCTCCGGGAGCGCGTGCGGAACAGGAGATAGACACCCAGCCCCGACGTCGCCAGCACGGCGGTCTCCCCCAGCGTGTCGAGTGCCCGGAAGTCCACCAGGATGACGTTGACGATGTTCAGCCCCTTGCCGCCAGGCACGCTCTGGGCCGCGTAGAAGTCCGCCAGCCGCGTATGGGTGGGCACCGCGGCCACGTGCAGCAGCGTCCAGGTGACGAGCCCGCCCACGGCCAGGGGCAGCGCCGCCGTCCACCAGCGGAAGCGGTGCTCGTGCGGCTGGACGGGGAAGCGCGCGAAGACGAGCGCGAACAGGATGACGGTGAGCGTCTGCACCACGACCTGCGTCATGGCCAGGTCCGGCGCGCCGAAGAACACGTACAGCAGCGCCTCCGCCAGGCCCAGCGCGCCCAGCGCGAGGATGGACGTCAGCGCCGAGCGCGACACCACGGCCAGCACCGCCGACACCAGGATGCCCACCAGGACCACCACCTCGTAGGCCTGCACGTCCATGGACACGCCCCGGGGCCATTGTCCCAGCCGCAGCACCACCGCGAGCGCCAGCAGCCCGCCGAATGTGGCGATGGTGACGACGATGTACTGGTGCAGCGAGCCGTTCTGGAGCACCCGCGTCATCCACGAGGACAGCTTGAGCAGGCTGCTCAGGGAGGCCTGGTAGAAGTGCTCCGGGCCGTGGCTGGACAGGTTCAGGGCGCGCAGGCCCTTCAGCACCGGCTGGCGCAGCGCGAAGAGGACTCCGCCCAGGACGAGGCTCCCCGCGCTCAATCCCAGCGCGGGCGTCACGCCATGCCACAGCGTCAGCTCCAGGCCTCCCGCCTGGCTTCCGCCGATGTCCACCGCCGCCATGGCCAGCAGGGGCTGGATGGCCCAGGGCACCAGGCCCAACACCAGGCCCGCGGCGGCGAGCAGCGCGGGCCCCACCCACATGGATGGCGGCGCTTCGTGGACCTCCGACTCCGGCCTTCCGGCGCGGAACGTCCTGCCCGCGAAGGGCTGCACGCCCACGCGGAGCGCCGCGGCCACCATGCCGCCGAAGCCCACCATGGCCCCCACCGCCAGGGGCCAGCCTCCCGGGCCCTTCAGGCAGGCCTCGTAGATGAGCTCCTTGCCCACGAAGCCGAAGAGCGGGGGCAGGCCCATCATCGACAGCGCGGCGGCGGCGGCGGCGGCGGCCGTCATCGGCAGGTGCTTGCGCAGCCCGCCCAGGTGCGTCACGTCGCGCGTGCCCGTCTCGTGGTCCACCGAGCCCGCCACCAGGAACAGCGTGCCCTTGTAGAGCGCGTGCGCGGTGAGGAACGTCACCATGGCCTGGATGGCGGCCGCGGTGCCCTGACCGAGCAACATCACCAGCGCCCCCAGGACGCTCACCGTGGCGTACGCGAGCACCAGCTTGAGGTCCGTGTGCCCCAGCGCCAGCAGGGCGCCCAGCACCATCGTCACCGTGCCCACGACGGTGAGGATGGTCTGCCACGAGGGGGTGCCTCCCAGGACGGGCGACAGCCGCGCCAGCAGGAAGACGCCCGCCTTCACCATGGTGGCGGAGTGGAGGTACGCGCTCACGGGCGTGGGCGCGGTCATCGCGCCCGGCAGCCAGGTGTGGAACGGCATCTGCGCGGACTTGGTGAACGCGCCGCCCAGGACCAGCAGGAGGATGGCCAGGTAGCGGGGGCTGCCGCGCACGGTGTCCGCGGCGGCGATGGTGCCGGAGATGGACAACGTGCCCACCAGGTCGCCCAGCAGGAGCAGGCCCACCAGCAGGGACTGGCCGCCCAGCGCGGTGATGAGCAGGGCCCGCTGCGCGGACTCGCGGGCGGCGTCTTCCTTGTGCTCGAAGCCGATGAGGATGAACGAGCTGAAGGTCGTCACCTCCCAGCAGATGAAGAGCAGGAGCGTGTTGTCGGCGAGGACGATGCCCAGCATCCCGGCCATGAACAGCAGGAGCCAGCCGTAGAAGCGGCCCAGCACCTCATGGTGGACCAGGTAGCGCCCCGCGTAGATGACCACGAGCGTGCCCAGGCCCGTGATGAGCAGCGCCATCAGCAGGGACAGGCCGTCCAGTCGCAGCGCGAAGTCGATGCCCAAATCGGGCATCCACGACAGCGTCAGCGAGGGCACCTCACCGCGAACTCCGGCGGGAACCTGTGCCCCGAACCACACCGCCAGCCCCGCCGGACACAGGGCGAGCACCCAGCCCCCCCAGGACTTGAACAGCCGGGTGATCGGTACGGCCAATGCCGCGATGATGAAGGGAACGAAGAAGGCGATGCCCAGAGCCATGACCGGCGCCCAGCAGGCCATTGCCGGGGGCCTGCCTCCAGGCTTCTTCCTTGCACGCTCCACCCGAGAGCCAGTGGTGGACACTCCCGCACGTCACCCGACTCCGAAGTGTCCACCAGTCCCCGGGGGCTGCCCCGGCCGCTGGACGGGCGGAGGTCCCGGCTCACGGGTCGCGAGGCTGGTGGTGGCGGGCGTCCAGCGGCAGCTCCAGGGTGAAGGTCGTTCCAGTCGCCGCGTCACTCTGGACGGAGACGGTCCCTCCATGTGCTTGCGCACACCCCCAGACGAGCGTCAGTCCAAGCCCCCAACCCCTCGAAGGGCCCTTGCTCGCCGAATGGGTCCGGGTGAAGGGCTTGAAAATCTGTTCCTGGTCCGCGGGCGTGATGACGGGGCCGCGGTTGTGGACCGACGCCCGGGCCAGGTCGCCGGCTCGGGTGGCGGTGAAGGTGATGGGCTCCGTGGCGGACCCGTACTTGATGGCGTTGCTGCCCAGGTTCCAGAGGGCGCGGCGCAGCTCCTCCGCGCTCCAGATTCCCCGGACGCGCTCCTCCGCCTGGAGCACGAAGCGGTCCCCATGGAGCGTGCTCAGCTCTTCGACCACCTCCTGGGCGACGCCGCCCAGGTCGCACATGTCGAGGCGAAGCGGGAGCCGCTGGCCCCCCCGGATGCGGTTCGCGTCGAGCAGGTCCCGCACCATCTGGTCGGTGCGGTCGATGTTCCGGTCGATGCGCAGCGCCAGGTCGCGTCGTTGGTCCAGTCGATCGGGATGCCGGATGAGGAGCTGCGCGCCTGACTTCGCCGCCGACAGCGGTCCGCGAAGGTCATGGGCGAGCACCGAGACGAAGTGCTCGCGAAGCGCCCGTTCGGCCTGCAACGCTTCGATCTTCTCGCGCAGGTTCGCGTAGAGCTTGGCGTTGTCCAGGTGGACGCTCAGCTGCTGGCTCAGGGAGAGGAGCCGCCCCTTCTCCCGGGCGGTGAACTCGCGGACCTCGGAGAGGCCGACGTACAGGATGCCCACCAGCGCGCGGTGGAGCGGGAGCCGGACCCCGAGCAGCGAATGCAGCCCGCTTTGGCGAAGCGTGGGGCTCAACTCGAACGCCGTCGTCTCGGCATCCCGGACGGAGAGGGTCTCCTCGCCCCCAACGGCGACGCTCCCTGGAAAGGACTCGGGACTGACGGAGGACACGTAGTGCTCGAGGTGCTCGCTCGCCAGCCCCGCGGCGGCCGCGGTGACCAGCGTCTCTTCCTCGGCGTCGTACAGGAGCACCGCCGCGCTCCGCGCGCCCATGGCATCGAGGATCAGCTCGAGGACCTCCTTCAAGTGGTCGTGGAGGGTCGTCGTCCCCTCCATGAGCGCGTCGTTGGCCACCTTCTGGAGGAGCCGCAAGTAGCGCTTCTCGGTCTGCTCGTCCTCCATCAGGTACCGGCTGAAGCGCTCCGTCACGAGCGTCGAGGCGGCATGCAGTTCGGTGAAGAGCCGCTCGACGTCCAGCGCGCTGGGACGGGCTTGCGGCGGAGCATCCGCCCACATGCCAGCGATGCAGCGGCCCAGGATGGCGAACTCCTCGGTGACCTCCGCCAGATTGAAGCCCTGCCGGAGGCGGGCGGCCACGTGGCTCTCGACGTGGGCTCTCCGGGCGCCGGCATTCGCACCGGGTGCGCCTTCCTCGTCAGCGAGCGAGGCCAGGTAGACAGGCATGAGGTTCTTGAGCTCGGGCCCGTCCAGCCCTCGGGCGGACGCGGCCCGGGCGGCCTGCTCGGACCACCGCTGGATGATTTCCTCTTGGTGTCGGCGGATGGTGCCCGCAACGCTGGTCATCGGGAGTCCTCATCCTCGATGATGGACATCGCTCGCGGCTTCCCGCATCCGGAGACACTCCAAGTGTCTGGTTGAAGGCAATGCGGGTCGGGGCCTCGCTCCCTTCGGCGATGGCGAGGCGCGCCGCCTCCTCGCCCGCCGTGTGGTCAGCACGGCTGCCGCCACCTCGGCTCCACGGGGGACGCCGTGGCTGCCACAGCGGTATGGGTCCGCAGGACCGCCGTGAACCCGGACAGGGGCAGCCCCAGCAGGGCGCCGTCTGCTCCGGTCACGCGGCCCACCGTGCCCGGCACGCCGCCGATTCGCGATGACGGCCACCCGCGGTCGCTGGTACATGGAGCCATATGGCGAGCCTCGAAGAACTGCGTGTCGACACGTACCGTTCACTGCGGGGTGTGCGGCTTGAGCGTCTCGGCCGAATGAACCTGCTCGTGGGTGGCAATAACGCGGGGAAGACCTCCGTGCTTGAGGCAATCGGGCTGGTCGCCAGGCCTGTGGATCCGGGACAGTGGATCCAGACCGTTACGAACAGGGATGCCTCCGGTCCTCTCGTGGATGGGCTCTGGGCCCTCTTTCCCGATAGCACCGCGCTCAAGCTCGAAGGCGAAAATGAACTGTCAAAGCCCATCTCCATCCATGGGCGTTTCGAGGGGCAGTCCAGACATGTCCGCGCTCAGGCGCTGGCGTATGTCGAGCAGCGATGGTCGGACGTTGACCGGTCAGGTTCAGATCCTCGAAGCGACGTCGTGGTCCGTCTCCACATGGACGTGAGCGCTGGCGACACGCCTCACATTGCTCATGAGCTGGACTTCGGCTCAACGCCTCGGCGCCTGCCCATCCCCCAGGGGGTCGCGCTGTTCCGTGTCTTCGTCGTCACGCCCATGACGCATCGATCGACCGCGCAGCTCATCACGCACCTCAGCCACGTCATCGACGAAGGTACGAAGGGCAAGGCCGTCGAACTGCTCAGGCTGTTCGACCCGCACGTCAGTGATGTCTTGATCAGCCGACCTTTCGGGCGCGACGCCATCCGTGTCGTCCATGAAAGGCGAGGGGTTGTAGACCTCGCGACCTTCGGTGATGGAATGCGGCGGGCGTTCGCGATGAGCGTCGCACTCTCACGGGCGAGCGGCGGCATCTTGCTCGTGGACGAAATTGAATCCGCCATCCATGCGCGCGCACTCGACTCCGTCCTGCCATGGCTCGTGCGGGCGGCCGGTGAAGCCAACGTACAGATTGTCGCGACGACCCATAGCCTGGAAGCGGTGGATGCTTCTCTGGGGGCGTTCGTGAGCTCGGCTCCAGAGGAGGTCATCACCTATCACCTTCGGCGCTCGGAGAGCGGTCATGCATGCCTCCGGTACGACCTGAATGGGCTGCGTAGCTTGCGTGATGAAGGGCTCGATATCCGATGAGCAACCATGTCTACCTGCTCACCGAAGGCGTGCATGACGTCGCATTCCTGGGCAAGCTGCTGAAGCTATCGCTGGGCTTCGAGTACGTCTCGAAGGAAGCGGGGCTTGACCCAGTATGGAAGCGCATCCTCCCCACAAAGTGGCCTCATGACGGCTCACTTCGAGCGTCCGTGCCCGCTCCGGTCTTCTACCGTGACCCAGGAAGTGAAACCTCTGTTGCTATCGTCAACTCCCAGGGCATCAGTGAGCTAGCCAAGAAGCTTGAGACGCATCGGAAAGCGTTGGCGCTAGACGGTGCGACCCTGGATGCAGTGGGGGTCGTGCTCGATGCCGACGCGCAGGAGGCGCCGCAACAACGGTTCACGAGAATGGCGGATGCAATCGCCACCAATGGTTACCCGTGTCCCTCGGTGATGGAGGTCGTGACGGGGCAGCCGCGAACGGGCGTGTTCGTCCTTCCTGGTGGAGGGCACCCCGGGACGCTGGAGGACCTCCTGCTGGAGTGCGCGGCTGTCGCGTACCCCAAATTGCGAACGCATTCAGAGCAGTTCGTGGATGGGCTGGACCGCACCGCGCCCGAGTTCATGTCAGGGGAGCTCAAGGACCTGTCCGCGCCCGCGGGCCGGCACAAAGCCGTGGTGGCGGCGATGAGCGCCATCCTGAAGCCTGGACGGCCGGTCCAGGCCACCATCGAAGACAATCGCTGGGTCGAGAAGAGCACCGTCGCTCTCCCGCGAGTCGCCGCGCTCGTGGGGTTCCTGGCCGACCTCACGCGAGCGCCCCCCTCGGCCGCCGTCGCGCCACCTGCTCCCCCGGCACCATCGGTTCCTTGATCCGCAGGTTCAGAGGGGGCCGTGGAGGGGTAGTTCCGCCTTTCGCCTCGCAGTGCTTCTTCTCGTCGCGTTCCGGAGGTGTCGCGAGAAGCGTTGCCAGCTCCGGGGACCACTCGGGCCCCTGACGCAGTCCTGTTAGGGTCTCGGCATGGTGGTGAAGATCGCGTCGCGGCCGGAGCCAGTGCGTCACCCCGAGCCAGGCCGGCTGCGCGCGTGGCACCTCGTGTGCCCCTCCGAGGCGCTCCGGCCTGGACAGGTGATGCGCTGGAGCACGGGCGCGCGGGAGCTGGTCCTCTTCAGGGGACGGAGCGGCGCGGTGCACGCGCTCGCCGCCCATTGTCCCCACATGGGCGCGCACCTGGGCGGTGGCACCGTGGTGGAAGATTCACTGCGCTGTCCGCTCCACCACTGGCGGTTCGACGGCAGTGGCGCCTGCCCAGGGAAGACGGCGCAGCGGGCGTTCCCCGTGGTGGAGCGCTACGGCGCCATCCTCGTCTTCAATGGTCCGGTGGTGCTCTTCCCGCCGCCGAAGGTGGGCAGCGATGCGTTGCGCTGGGGCACGTCGGCTCGCTTCGCGGTGCGCTGTGACTGGCTTCCCGTGGTGGCCAATGCCTTCGATTTGGAGCACCTGCGCACGGTGCACCATCGCGAGCTGCGGGACGCCCCGGTGGTGGAGCGGCCGGACCCGTTCACCTTGCGCGTTCGCTACACGTCCCGCGTCACGGGAACCGGGTTCAGTGACCGGGTGATGAAGTGGCTGTCCGGCAATCGCATCGGCGTCACGCTCACGCTGCACGGCGGCACGCTCCTGTCCGTGGAGAGCGACCTGGGGCGCACGCGCAGCGCGTTGCTCGCGGGCCTTCAGCAGGGCGAGGACGGCGTGTTCATCCGGCTGGCCTTCGCCGCGCGCCGCAGCCGGCTTCCGGGGCTGGATTGGCTAGCGCTCCAGGTGTCGCGGTGGCTGTTTACATCGTTCCTGCGACGCGACCTGTCCGTGCTCGACGGGATGCGCTTCAACCGGGTGGGGGCGGCGGAGGACCCGGTGCTGCGCCAGATGCTCGACTTCACCGACAGCCTGCCGGAGGCGCCCGATGACGACCGCGGGTGAGGGCGAGGCAACCCCGATTCCGGCCGCGCTCAACGCCGTCCTCCTGGTCTGCGCCATGGCGGCCTGTGCCGGGTGCTTGTGGCTGGCGTCCCACGCGGAGCGGCTCGCCGTCCAGCTTCTGGCCGCGGGCGTCTTCTCCTTCGTGAACAACACCGTGTTCTCACTGCTGCACGAGGCCACGCACGGCGTGCTGCACCCCGTGCGGCGAGTCAATGACACGCTGGGCCGGGTGGCCGCGGCGTTCTTTCCCACGTCCTTCACGATGCAGCGCGCCTTCCACCTGAACCACCACCGCCACAACCGGACGCACCTGGAGCAGTTCGATTACTTCCGTCCCGGAGACAACCGCTTCCTGAAGCGGGCGCAGTGGTACTCCATCCTCACCGGCCTCTACTGGCTGTTCGTCCCGGTGGGGGCGGTGGCCTTCGCGCTCGTCCCCGGGTTGCTCCACCGGCTGCGCGGCACGGGCACCCGGTACGGCGAGCAGACGGGCTCGGACGCGTACCTCGGGCGCCTGGATGCAGCGCCCGGAGGCGCCATCCGCGCGGAGGTGCTGCTGTCGGCCTGTGTGCAGGTAGGGCTCGTGGTGGCGTTGGAGGTATCAGCGGCGGGGTGGGCGCTCTGCTACGCGGCCTTCGCCGTCAACTGGAGCGCGCTCCAGTACGCGGACCATGCGTGGTCTCCGCTGCATGTCCGTGACGGCGCGTGGGACCTGCGCGTGGCCGCTCCGGTGCGCTGGCTGTTCCTCAACTACCACCATCACCGGGCCCACCACCGGCACCCGCATGTGCCCTGGCTCTACCTGGGCCGCTACGTGGACCCGGAGGTGATGCGGCCGTCCTTCCTGCGCATCTGGCTGTCCATGTGGCGAGGCCCGCGGCCGCTGCCCGCCGCCGTGGAGGAGCGATGAGCCCGCGTCCCGCGTTGTTCGGCTGGCCACGCAAGGAAGCGCTGGCCCTCACGTCCGCCATGGCCATGGGCTTCGCCCTGTTCTTCGTGGCCGTCTACGGCGGCGCGAGCTGGCTCACGGGCTTCTACACCGGGGGCCTCCGGGTGGATCTGCCCTTCGAGCGCCACATCCCCTTCATTCCGTCCTGGGCGCTGGTCTACGTCAGCATGGACGTGCTGCTCCTGCTGTCCCTGTGCGTCTTCCGGACGTGGCGGGACATGGTGCCCTTCGCGTTGGCGCTGTGCGTGGAGACCGCGCTCGCGGCCGTGTGCTTCCTGCTCTTCCCGGTGGAGGTGGCCTGGCCGCCGCGCGCCGTGGAAGGGCGCTGGGCGGGGGTCTTCCAACTGGCGGACACTCTGAACCTGGAGCGGAACTACCTCCCGTCCCTCCACGTCGCCTTCGCGTGCACGGCGGCCCTGGCTTACGCGGAGCGGGCCGGCGTGCTGGGGCGTGCCGTGTTCGGCCTGTGGGCGCTGGCCATCGCGGCGTCGACGTTGCTCATCCATGAGCACCACCTGGTGGACGTGGTGGCGGGGGCGTTGCTGGCCTGGGGCACCTGGCGGTGGGTGGCGCCCTGGGCGCGCCGCGCGGCGTTCCTGGAGGCCCTGCGAGTCGAGGCCCTGTGCGCCCGGGAGTCCTACCGCTTCGCGCGGCGTCACCTGCGCTACGGACTGATTGCCCTGGTGCTCTACCGCTACACGCTGAGCCGGTGGTGGCGCGAGGCGCGCGTGGCGCGGGTGGGCTTCTGCTTCCTCCAATTGGTGGACGACGTGCTGGATGGGGACCGCGCGGTGGACGGAGAGCCGCTCGACTGGGTGGACGCGCTCCTCCTGGAGTTGGAGTCCGGGCGAGGGGAGGACCGGGGGACGGCGGCCACGCTGGGGCGCGTGTTGCTGGAGCGGCTGGGGGACGACACGGCGCGCGCCCACGTCTTCGCGCTGGTGCGGACGATGCGCAAGGACCGGGAGCGGGTGAAGGACGGACAGTGGTGGAGCGCGGAGGCCCTGCGCGCGCAGCAGCACGACACGTTCCGCTTGTCGGTGGACCTGATGCTGCACGTCGCCGGAGCGGGCGTCCGGGCCGAGGAGGCGCCTGCGCTGATGGAGGCCTTCGGCTGGTGCTCGGTGATGAGGGACTTGCGGGAGGACCTGGCCCAGGGGCTCTACAACGTTCCGGAAGGGGTCGCGGCGGCCGTCCGTGGCGAGGGCGCGGACCCGACGCGCCTCGACGCGCTGCTGGGCACGGAGGCGGGCCGCGCGTGGATGGTGGCGGAGTACGTCCGGGCCAGGGCGTTGTTGGATGACTCGGCCGGACGGTTGGCGGCACTGGAGGGCCGTCCGGGGCTGGCGCTGCTGCGCCTGTTCCACCGCTCCATCGAGTCCTTCTGGCGCGGGCGCCTGCCCCGGCGCCACCCCTTCCTTCGCGAGGCGACGGCGCGCCAGCTTCAGGGCGCGTGAGCCGCGGGCCTGCGCCGCAGCCTCCGGCCCATGACGGCGCCCGCCAAGAGCGCGCCCAGTCCGATGACCGTCACCCCTGCCAGCGCGAGGTGCTTCACCCGCGTGAGGAGGGGATTGTCGAAGACGTTGGTGGAGTAGTGGAACGCGGCGATTTGCCAGCGGTCGCCCTCCCGGACCAGGGTGCAGGTCCACCGTCCGTCGATGACGATGTCCGTGCCGTCCGTGAGGACGTAGTGGTCCCGCGACGAGCCGCGCGCGATGCCGGTGTCTCCGTACAGGCGGGTCAGGTCGTCCACCTCGAACTTCGCCTGGATGCGGTCCACGACGCGATTCGGCCCGCGCATCATCTCGTCGTAGTACGCGCGGATGGACTCCTTCCCCACGCGCACGTCGTTGTTCATCGTGGTGAAGGCGACCTCCGGGTGCAGGTGGCTCAGCAGCCGGTCGATGTCCTGGGCGTTGAGGGCGTCTTCCATCTCCTGCTTGAGGACGCGCAGGGCGTCATGGGTGGCCGCGTCGGCGGTGGGCTGCTGGGCCAGCGCCGCGGACGGCAGGAACGCGAACAGCAGCGCCACCACACAACATCCAGGCAAGCGGATCATCGAGGCTCCGGAGGGGTGAAGCCGCCCATCCTAGAGAGCCTTGCGGCCAGGGGTGCATGGAAGTTGCCGTCCGAGGTGCCCCAGGGCACCGGGGGCCGGTGGACAGGGGCCCACGCCCTGGGGTGATTCCTGCCGGCCTGGCACGCCCCTATCCATCTGCGCCAGGTCCATTTCCCAGGAGGCGTGCCATGAAGGATCGTCCCGCAACACTCGTACTGTCCGGCGGTGGCGCCAAGGGAGCCTTCCAGGTCGGCGCCGAGCGCGTCCTCCGGGAGGTCCATGGCTTCCGCTGGGAGCGCATCTTCGGCGTGTCGGTGGGCGCTCTGAACGCCGCGCTGCTGGCCCAGCACGCCTACCGGGCGCTGAATGACATCTGGTTGAACCTCCGCGAGGCGGACCTCTACCGGAAGCTGCCCTGGCCGCTGGTGGCCCTGCGCGTGGGCCTGTTCCGCAAGCTGGGGCTGTATGACAACGCGCCCATGCGGGAGCTGATCCAGCGGCACGTCGCCGGAAACCGCTTCCGGGTGCCCGCCCACGTGGGGCGCGTGTCGCTGGTCTCCGGCAACTACGAGCTGGTGCCCAGTGACTCCAGGGACTTCCTGGATGCCATCTGGCAGAGCGCGACGTTGCCCATCCTCTGGGAGCCCGTCGGCGAGTCGGCCCTGGTCGACGGGGGCCTGCGCAACGCCACGCCCCTGGGGGATGCGCTGGAGTTCGGCCCGACGGAAATCGTCGTCATCGTCTGCTCACCGTCCCAGATTGAACGGGTGAAGCCACCGGCCAATCTCCTGGAGGTGGCCACGCGCAGCCTGGCCGACATCACCCTCAACGAAATCCTGCTCAATGACGTGGATGCCTTCGTGCGCATCAACGACATCGTCCGTCAGGCCTATGCGGCGGGGCTCACCGTGCGGCGGCCGGATGGGGTGCCCTACCGGTACTGCCGCATCACCGTCATCGAGCCCGCACGGCCCATGGGGGACATGTTGGACTTCGCGCCGGAGGTGATCCGGATGCGACTGCGACACGGCGAGGAGGTGGCCCGGGCCGTCTCGCTGCCCACGGGCGTGGGCCCTGGAGAGCGCGTGCAGCGCCGCGTGGAGCTCTTCCCGGAGCCCCCCATGCATGCCTAGAGCGCCGCGGGCCTGGCCGCCGCCTTGGAATGACCGATGGCGCGCGGCTCCGGCGCGTCGTCGTTGAGCTCCTTGTAGAAGCGCCGCCCGATGAAGCCGCCGAGCACCAGCGACACCACCAGGCCCACGGCGGCGACCGCCGTCATCGTCGTGCGGCCCTGGGCCAGACCGCTGCCCAGCTGCGCCGTGAGGAAGGTGCCGGGGATGGTGCCAATCATGATGCCGGCCAGCGTGGGCACCAGCCGCGCGCCGCTCGCCGCCGCCGCCGCCAGCATCACGTCGGTGGGGCAGAGTGGGTTGATGCAGGCGGTGAAGGCGAAGAGGAAGTCATGCCGCTTCGCCGCCCGCACCAGTGCGGGATACTTGCTGCCCGCCAGGCGCTTCATCAGCCCCGTGCCCAGCTTGCGCGCCGCGGCGAAAAGCAGCAGGCCCGACAGCAAGCTGCCCGTTAGTGAATAGAGGGTCGCTGCGAGCGTGCCAAACATCATCCCGCCCACGGCCGTCAGCAGCTGACCCGGAAGCAGTGTCACGGGCCGGATGGCAAGGAAGCCGATGTATGCAATAGGCGCCCACTTCCCGAAGGGCTCCAGCCAGCTCGCGAGGCGCTGCTGGTCGACGAAGTCCGGCCCGAGCAGCCGGAGTGCGACAAGCCCCCCCACTGAAACGAGCATCGGGGCCAACACCCGGAGCCAGGTCTTCACCGACTGCGCCACGCCGTACCTCCCCGCGGCCCCACTTCCGCCGCGCCGTGGGCCTGAAAGTGAAGGTGGTTTCGGGAATCCGCAATGTGCAGTGGGGTGTTTCCAACATGAAAGCGTCCGGCCGGGCAGCCCACCGCCCGGTCCGAAAGCTCGGCAGGCGTCGCGAAACCCACGAAATCACAGCTGTTTTCGTGTGGCGTACCAGGGGTGAACGGCTGGCGGTGTACGGAGCTTGCTTGCATCGGGGCGCTTCCGTCCCAAGGTTTCAGGCAAGGGGCACCAAGGCGAGGGCTGGGGTAGTCACGAGAGGAGACAGGCAAATGTCGGACAAGGACAACAAGGGCAGCATGACGGTGGCCGAAGCGGGTCGGAAGGGTGGCGAGACGGTCCGGAACGAGCGCGGTCGCGAGTTCTACGAGACGATCGGCCGCAAGGGCGGCGCCACGGTGAAGGCCGAGCGCGGTCGCTCCTTCTACGAGGAGATCGGCCGCAAGGGCGGCGAGACGGTGAAGGCCGAGCGCGGCGCCAAGTTCTATGAGGAGATCGGCAAGAAGGGTGGCGACCGTGTGAAGGCCACCCGCGGCCCGAACTTCTACGAGGAGATTGGCCGCAAGGGTGGGCAGAAGGTGAAGAAGCTCATCGAAGAGGGCAAGCGGGCCGCGCGCGCCGCCATGGCGGCGCAGGAGGCCGCGGCAGGTGCGCCCACCCAGGAGGGCGCGGCGCCGTCCCCACCGCCGTCGTCCGGAGAGCCGGCGGGGCCGGGCCAGAACGAGTAGCGTCGTGAGGCGTGGCGTCAGGCTCGCGGACCGACTAAGAGGGCCGCGTGTACTTGGTCATCACGTTCCTCGAACAGTTGGAAGGGACCGAGCGGGCCATCCGCCGGCTCCGGGAGTTCGGTATCCCGGAGCCGCTGGTGGTGCGGGCTCGGAGCGCGGCGGCGGCGCTGTCCGCCGAGGTCCCCGTGTTCGCGGGGCTCCGCAGCCTGGCGTTGGGCGCCGATGACGACCGCGTCATCCTGCTGAGCCTGTTGCCGGGCCTGCCCGCCGAGGAGATGGAGCGGCTGATCCAGCGCGTCCAACTGGAGATGGACGCGGACGACCCACCCATGGGCCGGCTGGTCGCCATGCCGGTGATCTCCGCGCCCACGCATCGCCGGTCGTGACGGGAAGCACCCCGTCGTTATAAGCACGGGCTGTGCAAGCGCTGCTCGTCTTCCTCTCCATCGCGGCGCTGTCGCTGCTCGCCTCCAGCCGAGCGCTGGACCCGGGGCGCTTTCCGGCGCTGGCGAGGCTGGCGGCCAGCGGCTTCCTCTTCGTCCTGCTCGGCATCCTCCTGGGGCCCTCCGTGGCGGGGGTGCTCACCGAGCGGCACCTGGAGGCCCTGCGCCCGGTGATGGCGCTGGGGCTGGGCACCGCGGGCGTGCTGCTGGGCCTGAACCTGGAGCCCCGCCTGCTGCGCCTGCTGCCACGGCCCGTGTACCTGGCGGCGCTGGCGCACTCCGGGACGGCCTTCTTCTTCGTGGCCTTGCCCTTGCTGGTGCCGCTCATCTTCACGTCCGTCCGGGGCCTGCTCGGCGCGGTGGGCGCGGCGGCGATGCTGGGGGCGGCGGCCAGCCTGTCGTCGGGGCACTCGGCCGTGCTCGCGTGGCGCTCGGGGCGCCTGGACCGGGCGCGCGGCCTGGGCGTGGCGCTGCTCACCATGTTGGATGACGCGGTGGGGCTGGGCGTGCTGGCGCTGGCGCTGATGCTCGGCGCCGCCAGCAACGTGGGCGAAGGCCTGGGGCTGGTGTGTCTGGCCCTGCTGCTGGGCGTCATGTGTGGGGCGCTGCTGGCCTTCCTCACGCATGCGTTGAAGGACCTGGCGGAGCTGACCACGGTGACGTTGGGTGGCGTGGTGCTGGTGAGCGGCGCGGCGGCGTACCTGCGGGTGTCGCCCCTGCTGGCGGGCGTGGCGTGTGGGGCGACGCTGGCGGTGGTGGGCGGCCGCACCTCGGAGCGGGTGGCGCGCGCGCTGGGCCGGGTGGAGCGGCCCGTGTTCCTGGTGCTGGTGTTCCTGGTGGGCTGCGCGGTGCATGCCCGGGACTACTGGGGCTGGGCGCTGATGCCCGCCTTCGTGGGCCTGCGCTTCCTGGGGAAGATGCTGGGCGGCCGGTTCGCGCGGCGGCTGGTGCAGCACACGCTGGTGCTGCCCCCCCGGCTGGGCTACGCGCTGATCGCCCAGGGTGGCCTGGCGCTGTGCCTGGTGGCGGAGTACGGGATGCTCGTGCCGGGGGTGCTGGCGCCGCGCGTGCTGGACGTGGTGGTGATGGGCGCGGTGGTCAACGAGCTGCTGGCGGGCCAGGCCTTCCAGTACGTGGTGGACCCGCCCCGCGGCATGTCCTCCGCGAGCTCGACTGACGGTGACAAGGTGGCGGCATGAAGGGGGCCGTCATCCGGCTGCTGCTGTTGATGGTGCTCCTGGCCATCATCAGCCGGGCGCAGGTGCTCCGGGCGGACTCGGGGACGCCGGTGATGCTGGCGGCGGGCGCGCTGCTGCTGTGCGGCCTGTTCGCGGGCAAGGTGGCCAAGGGCCTGGGCCTGCCGCGCCTCACCGGCTACCTGCTGGTGGGCGTGGCGGTGGGGCCCTATGCGCTGGGCTTCATTCCGAACGCGGGCGTGAAGGGGTTGGAGCTGGTGAAGGGGCTGGCGGTGAGCCTCATCGCGCTGGTGGCCGGCACGGAGCTCCGGCTGGGGCTCATCCGCCGCGTGGGCGCGCGCGTGGCCTTGCTGTGCGTGGCCGTGTGCGGCGTCACCTTCCTGGTGTGCTTCGGGGCCACCTTCGCGCTCAAGCCCTTCCTGCCCTTCCTGGAGGGCATGACGGTGCCCCAGGCGCTGGCGGTCAGCGCGCTGCTGTCCACGGTGGTGGTGTCGTTCTCGCCCACGGTCACCATCGCCATCGTCCAGGAGACGAGCGCGCGCGGCGCCTTCACGGAGTTCCTGATGGCGCTGGTCATCATCGGCGACCTGCTGGTGATGGTGGCCTTCGCGCTGGCCGCGGGCCTGACGAAGGCGAGCTTCGGCGGCGGGCTGGACGTGACGGAGCTGGTGGGCGGGGTGGGGTGGGAGCTGTTCGGCTCGGTGGTGGTGGGCCTGGTGCTGGCCGTGGGCATGCTCATCTACATGCGCGGCGTGAAGCAGGAGCTGCCCCTGTTCCTGGTGGGCCTGTGCTTCGCGGCGGCCGAAGGGGGCACGCGGCTGCACCTGTCCCCGCTGCTGGTGTCGCTGGCGGCGGGGGCGCTCATCGCGAACCTGGACGAGCACGCGGGCGAGCGCATCCACAGCGCCATCCAGCAGGCGGGGCTGCCCGTGTTCGCGCTCTTCTTCGCCGCGGCGGGCGCCGGGTTGAAGCTGGACTCCCTGGTGACGGTGGGGCCGGCGGCGCTGCTGCTGGTGGCGCTGCGAGGCGCGGCCATCTGGTTCTCCTGCCGCCGCTTCGCCCCGGCGGACGACCCGCGACTCAAGCGCTACCTGTGGATGGGGCTCATCTCCCAGGCCGGCGTGACGTTTGGCCTGGCGGCCCTGGTGTCCAGGACGTTTCCGTCCTTTGGCCCCCAGGTGGAGGTGCTCATCATCGCCATGATCACCGCCCACGAGCTGGTGGGGCCGGTCCTCACCCGGCGCGCCCTGGCGGCCTCCGGGGAGATCCGCGCGGAAGACGCGCAGGGAACGGCATAGGCTGTCAGGCATCCACACCTTCAGCAGCAGCCACGGGAGGCACGGAGGACATCATGGCCGCACCCATCCTCGAGGTGGACATGGAGCACCCCTCACCCCGCCACATCCAACGCGCGGTGGAGGTGCTGGAGCGCGGCGGCCTGCTGGCCTACCCGACGGACACCTACTTCGGGCTCGGCTGTGACTTGAGCTCCAAGAAGGGCATTGAACGGCTGTACCAGCTCAAGGGCCGCGACAAGAAGAAGCCCCTGTCCTTCCTCTGCCCCGACCTGTCGGACGTGGCCCGCTATGCGCATGTAAGCAACTTCGCGTACCGGGCCATGAAGGGCCTCACTCCGGGTGCGTTCACCTTCATCCTGGAAGCGACGCGCCTGGTGCCGGACCTGATGATGTCCAAGCAGAAGCAGGTGGGCATCCGGGTGCCTGACGCGTCGCTCGTCCGAGAGCTGGCCCGGGCCCTGGGCCGCCCCCTGGTGACGACCTCCGCGACCAACACGGAGGGTGAGCCCCTCACGGACGCCAGGGACATCAAGGACGCGCTGGGCCACGGCCTGGACCTCATCCTTGACGGGGGTGTGACGCTCAATGAACCGTCGACCGTGATTTCACTCATCGGCGATTCACTTGAAATCCTCCGGCAAGGGAAGGGTAGGCTGGAGGACTAGAACCCGAGAAAAGGGGGATTTCTTGGCACAGGGGGGAACACGGCCGAGCTCCGTGGATGCACCGGAGCAGGTTCCAGGGCTGCTGAAATTGTTACTGTTGCTCCTCTTCCGACCGGTGGACCTGCACTTCCGGCTGCGAGCCGCGGGCATCCGCGTTCCGGGGGCCCGGCTGGGGACGTTGTGTCGCGAGCAGCCAGAGGGCGGAGACCGGGCCACGGCCGTCTATGTCCGGCGCATGCTGCTGCTGCTGCTCGTCACCGCGCCGGTGGTGACGGAGGTGTTGGGCCTCGCGCTGCTGATGGCGGGCCTGCCGCTGGAGCGAGGCTGGGTGCTGTCGGCGCTGTGCTGCTCGGCGGTGGGGCTGGTGGTGGCGCAGGTGCTGGGGCTGGCCGCGGGTGTCCTGCTGGGCTCGCTGTCCAGCCTGGCCACGTTGCTGGGGCTGCACGCCACGGCCGCGGATGCCTTCGGGCCGGAGCTGGGTGGGGTGGCGGGCATGGTGGTGGGGATGTGTCTGGGCGGAGTGGCCGGGCTGGCGTGTGGGAGCATCAGCGGCATCGCCATTGGCCGAGGCCCCACCGTTGCGAGGGTCCAGATGGCGGCCATCCTGGCCAGCCTGACGCCGATGCTGCTCTGGACGGGGACGACGAATGCGTCCTACGCCGGCGCGGTGGCGGCCAGCGCGCTGGTGGCCTTCCTGGTGAGCGCGTTCCGGCTCCCGCTGTACGCGCTGGAGGTGCTGGCGTCGGCGGTGGCGTATGCCGTGGAGCGCTGGACGGGGCGGCCCACCTTGGGCTGGGTGCCGGTGCGTCACCACAACCTCAGCTATCTGCCGCATCCCTTCCTGGGACGGCATCTGGCGCTGGCGGTGCGCTCGCGGCCGGCGGAGGTGCTGGCGGTGGCGGATGCCTGCCTGCGCTCTCCGGGCAACATCGTGGTGGGGTGGCCGTGGGTGGTGCAGGCGCTGGAGTCGGCGTCGCCGGAGCGGGCAGGGGAGCCCCGGGCTTGAGCCGCTGAGTTGCCTCGCCGCGCGGCTCCGGTAGCCTGCGCGGCGATGGAAGGAATGCTCGACGCGTTCATCGCCTTCATCCGCGCGGAGCGCGGACTGTCTGGCAAGACGGTGGACGCCTACGCCGCCGACATCAACGTCTACTTCGAGGACCTGCGCGCCCGAGGCGTCTCCGACGTGACGCGGGCGCGGCAGGAGGACGTGTCCGCGCACCTGGCCGCGCTGGGCAAGCGGGGCGTGGGCAAGCGCAGCCAGGCCCGGCACCTGGCGGCCCTGCGCGGCTTCCACCGGTTCCTCGTCGCCGAGCGCATGGCGGACAAGGACCCGACGGAGGACCTGGACACGCCCCGCTCCCCCCGGAAGCTGCCGTCGTTCCTCACCCTGGAAGAGGTGGAGCAGCTCCTGGCGGCCCCGGACGAGCGCACGTCCACGGGCGTGCGGGACAAGGCCATGCTGGAGGTGCTGTACGCCACCGGCCTGCGCGTGAGCGAGCTGTGCGGGCTGGGCATCAACGACGTGCAGCTCACCGCCGGCTATCTGGTGGCGAAGGGCAAGGGCGCCAAGGAGCGGCTCGTCCCGCTGGGGAGCGTGGCCATCGAGAAGGTCCAGGCGTACCTGACGCAGTCCCGGCCCGTGGTGCTGGGGCGGCGCAAGTCCCAGGCGTTGTTCGTCACGCCGCGAGGTTCTGGCTTCACCCGGCAGGGCTTCTGGAAGCTGCTCAAGCGGTACGCGCTGAAGGCGGGCATCGCGAAGCCGCTGTCGCCGCACAAGCTGCGGCACTCGTTCGCCACGCATCTGGTGGAGCGCGGCGCGGACCTGCGCGCCGTCCAGCAGATGCTGGGGCACGCGGACCTCGCCACGACGCAAATCTATACCCACGTGAACGCGGCCCGGCTGCGGTCCGTGTACGACGAGTTCCACCCGCGCAGCGACGTCTTCGTCCCCAAGGCGAAGAAGCCGCGTGCCGCCGCGCGGTAGGGGGCGGCCCGGGCGCTCAGCTCCCCACGCTGTGGATGGGGAGGCCGAACGGGTCCGTGTGCGCCCGCCGGGGCTCGCTCCCCGGCAGCGGGGCCACGCGAATCAGCCCGGAGGCCATCAGCCGGTGCACGGAGCGGGACGCCGCCAGCTCACCCATGGCCGCCGTGCGCAGGGCCTGCCGGATGCTCCGGCTGCCGCGCAGCTTCGAATACAGGTACAGGTCATCCGCCGTCAGGTCGGGCGGGGTGGGGCGCGGAATCGGCTCGAAGACCAGGCGCCCGTCCAGCGCGAAGAGCTCGTCACTGAGCGCCAGCGTCAGGCGAATCTCCGCCTCGCGGTACAAAGCGTGGGCCTCGGGGACGGGGCCTCGCTCCAGGATTTGCGCGGCCAGGGCGACGGCATGGTCATACTGGCCGGCTTCCAGGAAGCGCTTCACCAGGGCGAGCAGCTCCTCCAACTCGGCGGCCTTGCCCAGCCGGGGGCCTCCGGCCTTGCGCGGGGCCAGGGCACCTCGCCGGTACAGGTGCAGCACCCAGCGCGCGGCGAAGAGCGGGGCCTCCCGGGCGCTGGCCAGCATCTCTCCCAGCGTGGCGCCGCTCGCCGCCAGGTCCAACAGGACGTCCTCCTCCTCCGAGTACGTCTCCACGGCGAACTCTCGGAAGACGCGGAACGTCGCGTCCATGCGGGGGAAGATGTCGCGGAACATGGACCACTCGCGCTGCCGCGTCACCGCGTCGCGGTGCAGGGTGGACAGCGACAGCTTGAGCCCAATCGCCCGGGTCGCGGGTGGCAGGCCGGGGGTGAACTCCACCTCGCCAGACTCCCAGGCGTAGCAGTCGAAGAGGGACTCACGCGCCTTGTGCTCCAGGGCCTCGATGAGGCGGGGCAGCTCCACGAAGCAGCGCTGGACCAGGAAGGTGCCGTAGGGCATGCGCGCGCCCTCGGCCGCCTCGAAGGCCGCCGCGGCGCGGGGCGCGTCCAGGATGCGGAGGTTCACCAGGACCTGCGCCAGGTGCTCGCGCGGGTCGTTCGAGCTCTCGCCCACCAGGTAGCCGTCCTTGACGTGGAAGCAGCGCCGCACCGCGCCGCGCTCCACCCGCAGCACCCCTTCAACCCCGGGCGCGCTGAACAGCGGCGGCATCACCAACTGCAAGCGATAGCTGGCGAGACTTCCGTTGAATGGCTCCATGCAGGTGCTTCCTCCAAGGTGGGTGGGCCCGCGTGAGGCACCCCCAGGGTACCGGTGCACCCCGTCGTTATTCAATTGCAAGTGCTTGGATTTGCTCGTGATTTCCTGGTGGGACGCAAAGTTCCAGGGAGAGTCCGTCTTGACTTCGATTCCTGGACAGCGTCGTGACACGGGCAACGGACGGTTGCAGGGCCGCGCCGGGTGTGCGAACGAGCCCTGTCGATTCCCGATTCCAGGTTCACACCCATATGCGGATTCTCTCAGGCGTTCAGTCGTCCGGCCGGCTGCACATCGGCAACTACTACGGCGCGCTCCGCCAGTTCGTGCAGCTCCAGGACGAGGGCGAGGGGTACTACTTCATCGCCAACCTGCACGCGCTCACCACCGTGCGGGAGCCCAAGGCCGCGCTGGCGCTGGCGCGCGAGGCCGCCATGGCCTACCTGTCGCTGGGGTTGGATCCGAAGAAGGCGGTGCTCTTCCGGCAGAGCGACGTGCGCGAGGTGCTGGAGCTGTACTGGATTCTGGGCACGGTGACGCCGCACGCGCACCTGGAGCGGGCCCACAGCTACAAGGACAAGGTGGCCAAGGGCATCAGCCCGGACTTCGGCCTCTTCGCCTACCCGGTGCTGATGGCCGCCGACATCCTGCTCTACAGCGCGGACTTCGTCCCGGTGGGCAAGGACCAGATTCAGCACATCGAGTTCGCGCGCGACTGGGCGGTGAAGTTCAACACCCAGTACGTGCCCGGCTACGACCCGGCGGACCCGGAGGGCAAGGAGCGGGGCCACGCGCCCGGCATCCTCAAGCTGCCCTCGGCACGCATCCAGGAGGCCACCCAGACGGTGCCCGGCGTCGACGGACAGAAGATGTCCAAGTCCTACGGGAACACCATCGAGCTCTTCGGGGACGAGAAGGAAATCAAGAAGCGCATCATGTCCATCAAGACGGACTCGACGCCGGTGGACGCGCCCAAGCCCACGGTGGACAGCCCGCTCTACGACTTGCTGAAGCTGATGCTGCCCGAGTCCGAGTTCGCCGAGGTGGACGCCACCTGGAAGGCGGGCGGGAAGGGCTACGGCGACTACAAGAAGAAGCTCCTGGAGGCCTACCACGCGACCTTTGGCCCGGCCCGTCAGCGGTACGCCGAGCTGGCGGCCGACCCGGGTGAGGTGGAGCGCATCCTCCAGGACGGCGCCAGCCGGGCCCGGGCCGAGGCGACCCGGCTGATGGACCAGGTCCGCAAGGCCGTGGGAATCCCATGAGTCGGTGTGCCTGAACGGGCTTTCACTGCCGATTGTTTGACCCACCTGGGGGGCACTGGTATGGGTGTGTGTCCTCCAGGCTCGTGCCCGCTGCCTAAGAAAGTCGGGCCCTTACGCGATGACGCGCCCCCACCCATCCCGTTGACGCCACCCAGGACATCCGGTGAGTGAGGAACGTCGCTCGCCGGCCGATGAGGCCCTTCGTGAAGGGGAGTTGCCGCGGAGTCCTGGCGACAACTTCCGCATCGCGCTGCCCAACTTCGAAGGTCCGCTGGACCTGCTGCTCCATCTCATCAAGGAGCATCGGGTCGACATCTTCGACATTCCGCTGGCGCTGATCACGGAGAAGTACCTCGAGCACCTGGAGCGGATGCGGGAGATCAACCTCGACATCGCCGGGGAGTTCCTGGTGATGGCCTCCACGCTGGCGCACCTCAAGAGCCGCATGCTGCTGCCCCGGCAGGACGCCGTCGCGGCGCAGGAGGGGGCGGAGGTGCTCGCGGTCGCCGAGGAGACCGAAGACCCGCGCGCGGAGTTGGTGCGGCGCCTGCTGGAGTACCAGAAGTACAAGGACGCCGCCGAGCAGCTCGCCACGCAGGACCTGCTCGGCCGCGACGTCTTCGCCCGCAACGTCCCGGTGGAGGCGGTGCCCATCCCGGAAGAGGAAGTGGGGCTCCAGGAGTTCAGCGTCCTCAAGCTGGTGGAGGCGCTCGACCGGGTGCTGGAGCGGTTGCAGCCCAAACTGCAGCACGAGGTGGTCCGGGAGCGCGTGACGCTGTCCGAGGCCATCCTCCGCGTAGTAGAGCGTCTGCGCCCCCATGGACAGGTTCTGTTCGAAAGCTTGTTCACGGAAGAGGACACCCCGTCGCGACAGGAGGTGGTCATCACCTTCCTGGCCATCCTGGAGATGGTGAAGCGGCGGCTCATCCGGGTGGTGCAGGACGAGCCGATGGGGCCCATCCTGCTGCTGCCCAACGGGGACGCGCTGGAGAAGCTGGCTCCCACGGAGGTCGACGACAGTGACTACCGGTAGCAACGGACCCCAGGACGAGACTCCCGAACCGGGCACGCCCGGCGGCCCCGGCCCGTTCTCCGAAGAGGAAATCGCCGCTGTCACGGGCCCCGGCCCGGCGGACGAGCTGGACGAGCTGGAGCCGGCCTCCATCGAGGAGGACTCGGACGAGGCGCCTCCGGACCTGGAGTCGTCGTTCGAGAAGCTCCTCTCCAAGAGCCGCAAGCTGTCCACGGACCGCATCCGCACCGTCATCGAGAGCGTGCTCTTCGTGGCGGAGCGGCCGCTGTCGGTGGACGAGCTGTACCTGGCCACCGGCATCGAGCGGGAGCTCATCGCCGAGGCCCTCAACCAGCTCTCCGGCATCCACCGCGACGGCATCAGCGGCATCGTGCTGTATGAGGTGGCGGGCGGGTGGCAGTTCCGGACGGACCCGCATTCGGGTGAGTATGTCCGGCGTTACCTGCGGGTGAAGCCACAGCGGCTGACCCGGGCGGCGGTGGAGACGCTGGCCATCATCGCGTACCGGCAGCCGGTGACGCGGCCGGAAATCGAGGACATCCGCGGCGTGGACTGCGGCGCGGTCATCAAGGCGTTGATGGACCGCAAGCTGGTGAAGATCCTGGGCAAGCGCGAAGAGGTGGGCCGGCCCATCCTCTATGGAACGTCCCGTGAGTTCCTGGAGTTCTTCGCCCTGAAGGACCTGTCTGCCCTGCCCACGCTGCGTGAGTTCCACGAGCTGACGCAGGAGCACCGGGAGATCGTCGAGAAGGAAGACACGCCGGCGCCCCCGGCGACGGGGACAGTGGAAGCGCTGTCGGACCCGGCATTCACGAAGCGGATGGAAAAGAGCGCGGCGGCCAGTGAAGCCGCGCTGGAGGACCTGGAGGAGGCCATGGCGGCCGCGGACCGGACACACAAGGTCAGCTCCAGCGTCCTGGACACGACGCCCCCGAAACCCGAGACGGGTGATACGACGGGGCCCAAGCCCGAGTGACGGGCAGCATGGAAGAAGGATGGTATGGCGGCCGAACGACTACAGAAGTACCTGGCCCGCGCGGGAGTTGCTTCGCGCCGGCATGCAGAAGAGCTGATTACCGCGGGCCGCGTCGCGGTGAACAACAAGACGGTGACGGAGCTGGGCAGCCGGGTGGAGCCCGGCACGGACCTGGTGACGGTGGACGGGACGCTGGTCACGCCTCCGGATGAATCCTCCTACTTCCTGCTCTACAAGCCCGTGGGCGTCGTGACGACGCTGTCGGATCCGCAGGGCCGGCCCACGGTGGCCAACTACGTGGAAGAGGTGGGCAAGCGCCTGTTCCCGGTGGGACGCCTGGACTACGACGCCGAGGGCGCGCTGCTGTTCACGGATGATGGGGCGCTGGCGCACAAGCTGACGCACCCCAGCTTCCAGGTGCCGCGCATGTACCTGGCGAAGGTGAAGGGCGAGCCGGACGTGGCCACGCTGGACAAGCTGCGCGGCGGCGTGCGGCTCGAGGACGGCATGGCCACGCCGGTGTCGGTGGGCGTGTTCGAGGCCGCGGAGCGGAACACCTGGCTGAAGATTGTCGTGGCGGAAGGGCGCCCGCACCTCATCAAGCGGCTGTGCGCCGCGGTGGGGCACCCGGTGGTGCGGCTGTTCCGTCCGTCCTACGCCGGCGTGGGTGTGGAAGGTCTGCGCCCCGGCCAGCTGCGCCCGCTCAAGACGAGCGAGGTGGAGCTGCTGCACTCGGTGTCGGATGGCAAGAGCGTGCCGCCGACGGGTGAGCTGAAGCTGCCTCCGCGCCGGCATGGCCGCGCGGCTCCGGGCTTCGACTCGGACGACGAGGCGGAGCTGTCCATGGATGACGATGCGCCCGTGGCCGCCAAGCCCGCGCGCAAGGCGCCGGCCCGTGCGGCCAAGACCGCGACGGTGGGTGGTTCGGGCCTGGCGCGTTTCGGACGGACCCAGGGGGCGTCGGCCGAAGGCAAGCCCGCTCGCCGCTCGTTCGGTGGTGATGAGGACAAGCCCGCGCGCCGTTCGTTCGGTGGTGACAAGGCAGGCGCGCCGCGTGGCCGCTCCTTCGGTGGTGACGACGCCAAGCCCGCGCGTCGCTCCTTCGGTGGTGACGACACCAAGCCCGCTCGCCGCTCGTTCGGTGGTGACGACACCAAGCCTGCTCGCCGCTCGTTCGGTGGTGATGACGCCAAGCCCGCGCGTCGTTCCTTCGGTGGTGACGACGCGAAGCCCGCGCGCCGCTCGTTCGGCGGTGATGACACCAAGCCCGCGCGTCGTTCCTTCGGTGGTGACGACGCCAAGCCCGCGCGTCGGTCCTTCGGTGGTGACGACACCAAGCCCGCTCGCCGCTCGTTCGGTGGTGACGACACCAAGCCCGCTCGCCGCTCGTTCGGTGGTGACGACACCAAGCCCGCTCGCCGCTCGTTCGGTGGTGACGACGCCAAGCCCGCTCGCCGCTCGTTCGGTGGTGACGACGCCAAGCCCGCGCGTCGCTCCTTCGGTGGTGACAAGGCAAGCGCGCCGCGCGGCCGCTCCTTCGGCGGTGACGACGCCAAGCCCGCACGTCGCTCCTTCGGTGGTGACGACACCAAGCCCGCTCGCCGCTCCTTCGGTGGTGACGACGCCAGGCCCGCGCGTCGTTCCTTCGGTGGTGACGACGCCAGGCCCGCGCGTCGTTCCTTCGGTGGTGACGACGCCAGGCCCGCGCGTCGTTCCTTCGGTGGTGACGACGCCAAACCCGCGCGTCGTTCCTTCGGCGGTGACAAGGCAGGCCCGCCGCGTGGCCGTTCCTTCGGCGGTGACAAGGCAGGCCCGCCGCGTGGCCGTGGCCCAGGCCGGTCCTTCGGTGGTGCCGAGGGCGGTGCCCCCAAGAGCCGTGGCACGGGCCGTCCCGAGCGCCGCGACTGGAGCTCGGGCGGAGACGCCGCGCCTCGTACTCGCGCACCGCGCGCGGGTGGCGAAGGCCGTCCGGAGCGCAAGACGTGGGGGGCTGGCGGTGGCGCTGGCCGGGCTCCACGGGGTGAAGGCCGTCCGTACTCGCCCCGTTCCGGAGCCGCGGGTGCTGGTCGCCCGGAGCGCCGTGAGTGGAAGCCTCGCGCTGAAGGGGCAGATGCGCCGCGTGGCCGGGGCGGCCCTCGCCGTGAGGGCTCCGAGGGCGGACGCCCCGCCCGCTCCACCTGGACGCCCACCGACGAAAGCGGGAATCCCCGTGAACGCGTCGTCCGGGCCGGGGCTCGCAAGGGTCCTCCCGCCGAGAAGTCCGGCGGATTCCAGGACTGGGGCAAGAAGAAGGAGCGGTCAAGCGCCCCCAGCTGGAGCAATGATCGTCCCCGAGGCGGCGCGGGCCGGCCGCCTCCCCGAGGCGGCGCGGGTCGGCCGCCTCCCCGGGGTCCTCGCCGTCCGCGTTGATAACTGACGCGGTGGATTGGGCGGGAATCGAGGGGGATTGATATAACCGGCGCCGACTCCTACACCGTTTCCCTCACCGGAGACCGATGCGAACCGGCGCACGCCCCCTCATTCTCGCACTTGCCCTGCTCCTCGGCTGCAACGGCAGCAGGGACCAGCTTCTCGCGGACCTCCAGAGTCCTCGTCCAGAGGTCCGCGCGCTCGCGGTGAAGAAGCTGGCCGGGCAGGGCAACCCGGATGACCTGGTCCTCTTCACTCGCGCGGCGAAGGACTTCGCCGCCATCGTCCGGGCCGAAGCCGCCGTGGCGCTGGGGGAGAGCCAGGACGCCCGCGTCGTGGACCTCCTGGGCGAATTGCTCGAGGACCAGGACGAAGAGGTCCAGGGCCGCGCCGCCATGGCGCTGTCCAAGGTGAACAACGAAAAGGCCAAGGCGTACCTCACGCTCCAGTACGGACGGCGGGGCCGAGCCACGCGGCAGGTCATCGTCCAGGCCCTGAAGAACGCCAACGTTCCGGGCGCCATGGCGGAGGTGGTCGCCGCCGAGGCCCGCACGCAGTGGGACCGCAACCAGCTCGCGTTGACCGAAGGCGCGCTGCCCGAGCGCGTGGGCGCCGCCGAGGAACTGGGCAAGAGCGGCCGTCCCGACGCCGTCAACCGGCTGCTGCCCCTGGTTCGCGACAGCCAGGTCATCCTCGCCGCCGCCGCCGTGCGGGGGCTGGGTGACGCCGGGGACAAGCGCGCGGTGGGCCCCATCACGCTGCTGCTGGAAGAGAACTTCCCCGAGCTGCGCGAGTCCGCCATCCACGCGCTGATGAAGCTCCGGGATCCGGTGGCCACGCAGCGCCTCCAGATGGTGGCGGTGGAGAAGAGCGTCGTCAGCCCGCTGGCCATCGAAGCCATCGTGTCCTTCCCCCGGACGCCGCAGACCGATGCCTCGCTGTGCGCCATCGTCATGGAGGGCGCGCCGGCGGAGGCGCTCGTCGCTGGCCGGAGCATGCGCACGCGCGGCGGCTGTCCGGTGGACCCCATTGGTGAGCGGCTGGCACGGCCGGCCACGGCCGCCAGTGGCCTCCAGGCCGTGGAAGGGCTGGGACCCGCGGCGCTGCCGCTGCTCGGCAAGGTGGTCCCGTGGCTGAGCCATCCGGACGCAACGCTGCGCCTGCTCGCGGTGGAGGCCGTGGCGCAGGTGGGAGACGCCTCCGTGGTGCCCGCGTTGCAGAAGCTCTACGAGCAGGAGGTCAAGGGCCTGGAAGCGCTGCGCGCCGACTGGGTGACCCAAGCGCTCCCGGAGAAGTTTGGCGTGGGGTTCGACCCGTCGACCATGCCGCCCACCCCGTCGACGCCCGGCCTGAAGGATGACCGGCCGTCGCGGCACGCGGACCTGCTGGAGCGCGTGAAGGAGCTCAATGCCGCCCGGGTGCGTGAGTCCGGACGGGACGTGGTGCGGCACCGCGTGCCCACCGAGCTGTACGACGACGTGGCGCCGGAGCGGCTGGTCCCGCTGGCAACGCTGCTGCAAGCGTTGGGGACGCTGAAGGCGCCCGGAGCGCTGGAGCTGCTCACCGGTTACGCCCAGGACTCCAGCGCCACGCTGCGCGTAGCGGCCCTGGTGGGACTGGCGCGGCTGGGCCCCGAGGGCGTCAACGTGGCCAAGGCCGGGCTCGTCGAGCCGGACCGCGACCTGCAGAAGGCCCTGGCCCAGGCGCTGGCGGAGGCCGGCGAGGCGGGGCAGGCCGCGCTCATCGAGCTGCTGCCGAAGATGGGGAGCGAGAAGCTGCTGGTGCTGGATGCGCTCACGCGTGCCGGCGGTGTGCCGGGCTCCGCTTCCGCGCAGCTCCAGGCCGTGGTGCGCGAAGGTGGACCGGAAGCGGCGCTGGCGGCGGCCCTGCTGGGACGGCTCCAGGCGAAGGACGCGGTGCCCACGCTGGTGAAGGCGCTGGACGAGCCCAACAGCGTGGCCCGCCGCGACGTGCTGCTGGCGCTGGGGAGCATTGGCGACGCACAGGCGGCGGACGCGGTGGCCAAGGACCTGTTCCACGACCTGCCCGAGATTCGCGCCGCGGCGGCTTCGTCGCTCCGGAAGCTGGGCAGCGCCGCGCATGCGGACCAGTTGGAGGCCCTCCAGGTGGACTACTTCCGGACGGTGCGTGAGGCCGCGGGCGCCGCACCGGGGTCCGAGAGCACCGCGTCGGAGGGCGCTCGCTGATGGAGCTGCGCAAGCTCAAGGACAAGGCGTCCGAGGCCTTCACCAAGGGACGCTTTTCCAAGGCGGCGGAGCTCTACGAGGACTACTGCCGGGCCGAGCCCAAGGACCATCAGTCGCGCCTGCGCTCCGGGGATGCCTGGGTGAAGGCGGGGCAGCGGGACCGGGCCATCTCGGCGTATCAATCCGCCGCGGAGGGCTTCGCGCGCGAGGGGTTCCTTCCGCGCGCCATCGCCGCGAGCAAGCTCATCCTCGAGCTGGACCCCGCGCACCGCGGCGTGCAGCAGATGCTCGCGGACCTGTACGCGCGCCGGGGAACGCCCATGGGCGCACGTGCCCGCGGCCCGATGAGCAACGCGTCGTCCGTGACGGTGAAGGCGTCCGCCGAGCCTGCTGGGACGTCGCGCCTGCCCGAGGCGGTGCGCGCGGCCGTCGCCGCCATTGATTTGGGTGAGGATGAGGCGGCCGGCGGTCCCGCGGCGGAGCTGTCCGCGGAGCTGCCTCCGGCGCTGGTGCTGTCCACCGATGCGTCCTCGCATGGCACCGAGGAAGTCGTCCACTCCGTCGAGGTGGGACTGGCGCCGGAAGAGGGGAGCGCCGGCGTGGAGGTGACGTTGGACGTGGAGCCCGTCGTGGCGGAGGCGCGGGTGGACGACGCGATGGCCCTCCCCGAACCGGACGCTCCGCCGCTCGCGACCCGGATTCCCGCGGTTCAGCCCGGAGGCGCGCGTGCGGCGACGAGCCCCTTGCCGCCAGGACTGGCACCGCGTGCGTCGCAGCGGCTGCCCGCCGTGGGCGCGGCTCGCGCGACCGCGCCCGAGCCGGAGGCTCCGCCACGTTCCGCCTCGAACAGCGGCCGCTGGCAGGCCCTGTCGTCTCCCATCACCACGCAGACAGAGGAGGACGCCGCTCCTGAAGCCGCGGTGTCCTCCGCGCCTCCAGGACTCCGGCCGCGCCGCGCCGACGCGCCGGTCCCCGCGGGCGCCACCGCGCTCCCGGGCCATGACTTGTCACCCGCGCTGGGCGCCTCCTTCCGGACGGCGGCGAGCCCGTCCTCCTTCACGGAGTTGGAGCTGGAGGCGGACTCCCTGTTGCACGCGGTGGAGCTGGCCGCGCAGGCGGCTTTGAGTCGACAAGGCCTGGGGGGCACGTCCATCAGCGACGGCCTCGAGGAAGAGATCTACAGCCTGACGGAGGAGGTCGCTCCCGAAGCGGCGTCCCTGGACGCGCTGCCCACGATTCCGCTCTTCTCGGACCTGCCTCGCGACGCCTTCATCGAGCTGTTCGAGCGCTGCCCGCTGCGCCGCTTCGGGCCGGGCGAGCGCATCATCGACCAGGGCAGCCACGGCGACGCGTTCTACGTCATCTGCGAGGGCGCGGTGCGCGTCTTCCGGACGGAGGACGGCCAGCGCCAGGACCTCGCGACGCTCGAAGGGGGCGCCTTCTTCGGGGAGATGGCCCTGCTCTCCGGCGCCGCTCGCACGGCCTCCGTGGAGTCCGCGTCCGACGACTCGCAGCTCCTGGAGATCTCCGCGGGGGTGCTCGCCGAGCTGTCGAGCAGCCACCCGCAGGTGGCCCTCGCCCTGAAGAAGTTCTGCCGCCAGCGCATGCTGACGAACGTCATGAACACGTCGGAGCTGTTCCGGCTCTTCGGGCGGAAGGACCGGCGCGCGCTCGTGGAGCGCTTCCGCTCCCGTGACGTCGAACGGGACGCGGTCATCATCCGCGACGGCGACCCGACGGATGGCCTCTACGTGGTGTTGTCCGGCGAGGTCGAGGTGCGCAAGGACGGCCACCTGCTGACGCAGCTCCGGGAAGGGGAGGTGTTCGGAGAGATTTCCCTGCTCCAGAAGACGCCCGCCACGGCGACCGTCACCGCCACCCGGCACACCTCGCTGCTGCGGCTGCCGCGCGCCGACTTCGACGCGCTCATCTCCAGCCACCCGCAGATCCTGGCCCTCATCTCCGACCTGAGCGACGAACGGCTCCGTCGCACGCAGCGCGTGCTGACCGAGGCCGGCGTCGAGGAAGACCTCATCCTCGTCTGACGTCAGCGGACCTTGGCGAGGTAGTCGTCTCGCGTCACCAGGCCGCGCGTCTCCAGGAGCTCCAGCATGGCCCGCAGCGAGCGGGCCTGCTGGGCCACCATCCGCTCCAGCCCCGCCACCTGCTGCGTCAGCTCCTCCACGCGCTGGGTGAGCTCCGTCTCACGGCCGGGCTGCGCCAGGGCCGCCGAGGAGACCGCGCGCACGGCCAGGGACAGGGGCGCGCTCTCGACGGGGGGCGCCAGCTCGAAGGTGGGCTCGTCCATGCCGAAGGACAGCGGGGTCGCCGTCGTGGAGGTGACCTCCCCGTGGTAGTGGCGGCGGATGGCGCGCTCGATGGACGAGGCGCTCGCGACGACCACCTGCAGGCGCTGGCCGCAGTGGAAGGCCAGCTCCTGGAAGGCCTCCACGTTGGTGGGGTCGGCGGTGGCGACGGTGAGCGTCTTCGCGGCCGGGTCCGCGGCGATGGGGAAGACGGTGTAGCGCTCGGCGATGTCCACCCGGAGCGCCTGCAGCACCACCGCGGACGGCGTGTGCTGCTCCAAATCCACCGTGGGGATGGCGAGCTGCCGCGACAGCGCGTGGACCATGGAGCTCTCGTCCACGAACCCCATCTGCACCAGGGTGAGGCCCAGCTTGCCGCCCCATTTGCGTTGTTCGGCGAGGGCGGAGCGGAGCTGGGTCTCCGAGAGGAGCCCGGCGTCCATGAGAATCTCCCCAAGCCGGCGCTTGCGGCCAGGGAGCGAGACAGAGGGTGTGACAGGCGGCTGTTTCACGGCCGTGAAGCATATCAGTCAGTCGGGCACGACCGGAGGCCCACCAACACCCCGGAGGCCAGGGAGGAGCGTGAGGGCACGGAATGGGGTAGAACCGTCCCTCCATGACGCGACGGATACTGCCGTTTCTCGCACTGCTGCTGGTTTCGGGCTGTGCGTCGCAGCGCCTGGCTGGCGCGGACCTGGACCGCGTCCGGCGTCCGGCCTTCATCTCCCGAATCAAGGACGGGGCCGGCCCCAAGAGCCACGTGTTCCGCGAGGACTCCGCGTACCGGAACAAGCTCAAGAAGCTGGAGCCGGTGGAGGCGGACCGGCGGCTGACGGTGAAGCTGCTCCAGGCCGTCACGCGCTTCGAAATCTCCGAGCGCCTCCGGGTCACCACGTTGTCGCAGCTGCCGCGTGAGTTCCCGTGGACGCACGTGGTGGACCCCGCGCAGGTGGCCTCGGTGCTGGAGAGCTTCCTGGTGGAGGAGGTGCCGGCCAACGCGCCGGACTACGACCTGGTGGCGTCGCTGGGCGCGGACACCATCGTCGAGTTCGTCATCGAGGACTACGGCATGCGCAGCGATGACGGCCGCGCGGGCGCGTACCTGCGAGGCTATGGCCGCATGTTCACCCTGGACGGGCGCACGGAGGTGTGGCGCCGCCCGTTCACCATGGACCATGTCGCCGAGGGCAAGGCGCACCTGGACCCGTTCAAGGTGGGCAAGGACCCGTCGCTCTTCCGCGAGGCGATGACGGCCATGCTGGACGACGTGGCGCGGCTGTTCGTGAAGGACCTGACGCCCACCGACCGCGGCGGCGCCCCGCCGGCCCGGGCCTCCTCGGCGAAGTCGGACGTGGTTTCCGGCAAGGCGGGCGCCCCGGCCCCCGAGGCGACGAAGCCTCCGGAGGACGGGCTGGCGCCCGGCGAGCTGCCGGACCCCGACCCCTGAGTCCCCCGGCCTTCTTCAGAACAGCGCGTGCTCCACCAGGAGCACCGTCAACCCCACGACGAAGCTGACGAGCGTCACCGGGAGGCCCACGCGGAGGAAGCGGAGGAAGGTCATGTTGACCTTGCCGCGCGCGGCCTCGAACACGATGAGGTTGGCCACGCTGCCCACCAGCGTCAGGTTGCCCGCCAGCGTGGAGCCGAGCGCGAGCACGTGCCAGCCCAGCTCCACGTCGTGCAGCGTGGGCACCCACGTCCGCGCCAGCATGACGAAGGGCACGTTGCTGAACAGGTTGGACGCCACCAGCGTCAGCCCCGCGAAGCCCAGCGTCTCCCGCAGGGGCGGGCCCGCCATGAGGGGCGCGAACAGGACGCGGATCTCCTCGGCCCAGCCGTGCTTGTTCACGCCGTAGACGACGACGAACAGGCTGGCGAAGAAGAGCAGCAGCACCCAGTCCACGCGCTCCAGCGCCTCGCGCGGCTCGCGCCGGGACAGGGCCATGACCAGGGCCGCTCCGGCCAGGGCGCTCCAGCTCATGGGCAGCCCGGCGAAGAAGGCCACCACGACCCCGGCCAGCACCACCAGCGTGAGCACCATGAGGCCCTGGTCCACGGGAGGCGGCGGCGGCCTGGGCTCGAAGCGCTTCGTCGGCAGGTCGTGCCGGAAGAGGTACAGGAGCCCGGCGGCGACCACCGCTGTGGAGAGCAGGGCGGGCAGGGCCATGTACGCGGCGAAGCTGGCGTAGGACAGCCCGGACGCACCCTGGATGAGCATGTTCTGCGGGTTGCCGGTGAAGGTCGCCACCGAGCCGCTGTTGCTGCCCATGCACACCGCGAGCAGGTACGGGGCGGGCGGCAGGCGCGCGTCGTCCACGGTGGCCAGCACCAGCGGCGTGAGCATCAAACACACGGTGTCATTCACCAGGACCGCGGACATCGCGGCCGAGATGAACGTCACGGCGAGCAGCAGCCGCCGGGGCGTGTGGGCCTTGCGCACGGCCCACGCGCCCGCGGTCCGGAAGAAGGCGGCCTGGGACATGTACGCGGCCAGCAACATCATCCCCAGCAGGAGGACGATGGTGTCCGCGTCGATGGCGTGTTGGTTCGCGTCGGCGCTGTGGTTGAAGACCTCGGCGGGCGTGACGACGCCGGCGACGACCATCAGCACGGCGCCCAGCAACGCGCCCCCGGGGCGATCCAACCGCAGGTACGGAAGCCGCGCACCGGCGATGAAGACGTAGGTGAACAGGAAGATGGCGAGGGCCACGGCGCGGCACACTAGTGGAGCGCCCACGCGTCCGCCTCCGCTTGTTTTAGCTGGAGGTCAAACCAACGAGGCGCGCTCCCGCGTTGTTTGCCTCGGTATACGTCTGTACAGTGCCCGGCCCATGAAGCCAGAGAAGGAACCGGGCGCTTTCGGAGGGGCCCGTCGCACGCCGTGGAACGCGCCTCGCGGGCTGGACGCCGTGCTGGAGGGGTGGCGGGCGGACCGGCAGCTTCGCTCCTGCTTCGTCCTGGATGAGGCCACCCCCGCGCGCGCCGGCGTCTTCGCGCCCATTCCGGAGGACGTGGCGCCCCAGGTGCACGAGGCGCTGGAGAAGCGGGGCATCCAGCAGCTCTTCTCGCATCAGGCGGAGGCGTACCGGCTGGCTCGGGCGGGCCAGAGCCTGGTCATCGCCACGCCCACCGCCTCTGGCAAGAGCCTCTGTTACAACCTGCCGCTGCTGGACCGCTTCGCGCGGGAGCCCCAGGCGCGCGCGCTGTACCTGTTTCCCACCAAGGCCCTGTCCAGGGACCAGGAAGAGTCCCTGCGCGCGCTGATGCGCGAGGCGGGCCTGTCCCACGGCGCCATCACCTTCGATGGGGACACGCCCGCGGATGCGCGCCGGGCCGCGCGGGAGCGCAGCGGCGTGCTGCTCACCAACCCGGACATGCTGCACACGGGCATCCTCCCGCATCACGCGAGCTGGGCGCGCCTGTTCTCCAACCTGCGCTACGTCGTCATCGACGAGCTGCACACGTACCGGGGCGTCTTCGGCTCACACCTGGCCAACGTGCTGCGCAGGCTCCAGCGCGTGGCGCGCTTCCACGGCGCGGACCCGGTGTTCGTCGCGGCGTCGGCCACCATTGGCAATCCGGAGGCCCACGCGCGGCGGATGCTCGGGCGAGACGTGACGCTGGTGTCGGAGAGCGGGGCGCCCTCCGGCGAGCGCCGCGTCATGGTGTTCAACCCGCCCGTGGTGAACGCGGAGCTGGGCATCCGGGCCAGCTACCTCAAGACGGCGGTGCGGCTGACGGCGGACCTGGTGCGCGCGGGCGTGTCCACGCTGCTCTTCGGACAGTCGCGCAACAACATCGAGGTGATGCTCAAGTACCTCCGCGACCGCTTCGTGGAAGAGAATCTGGACCCGGCCCTCATCCAGGGCTATCGCGGTGGCTACCTGCCGGGCACGCGGCGCGCCACGGAGGCGGCCCTGCGCGCGGGTGAGGTGCGGTGCGTGGTGGCCACCAACGCGCTGGAGCTGGGCATCGACATCGGCTCGCTGGACGCGGTGGTGTGCGCGGGCTACCCGGGTTCCGTGGCGGCGCTGATGCAGCGGTTCGGCCGGGCAGGGCGGCGCGGTGAGGGGAGCCTGGCGCTGCTGGTGACGTCGAGCGCGCCGTTGGATCAGTACCTCGCCGGAGACCCGCGCTACCTCGTGGGCTCGCCGGTGGAGCACGCGCGCATCGACCCGGACAACGTGGAGATCCTGGTCCAGCACCTCAAGTGCGCGTCCTTCGAGCTGCCCTTCGAGGAGGGGGAGCCCTTCGGGGACGTGCCGCCGGAGTCCACCACGGAGGCGCTCGGGTTCCTCGCGCAGCATGAGGTGGTGCACCCCACCGTGGGCGAAGCGGGCCGGCGCGTGTTCCATTGGTCCACGGATGCGTATCCGGCCAACCACGTGTCGCTGCGCAGCGTGGGCTGGGACAACGTGGTCATCATCGAGAAGGGGACGGACCGGACGCTGGCGGAGATGGACTTCCGTTCGGCGCACACGATGCTGCACGAGCAGGCCATCTACCAACACGAGGCCGAGCAGTATCAGGTCGAGCGCTTCGACTACGAGAACCACAAGGCCTTCGTGCGGAAGGTGGCGCCGGACTACTTCACCGACGCGATGACCTACGTGCGCGTGCACGTCATCCAGGAGGACCAGGCCGCCCCCATGGGCCCGGACCTCCAGGCGGGCATGGGCGAGGTGAGCGTCATCGAGAAGGTCGTGGGGTACAAGAAGATCAAGTACCACACGCATGAGAACGTCGGTTACGGCGACGTGGCGCTGCCGGAGATGCAGATGCACACCACGGCGCTGTGGCTGACGGTGCCGGAGACGGTGGTGCGTGCCATGCGCGCGCCGCGGCCGGCGGTCATCGACGCGCTTCGGGGCCTGACGACGGCGCTGCGCACGGTGGCGTGCGTGGGGTTGATGATTGACCCTCGGGATATCGGCAAGACGCTTGGAAGCCGGGATGACGCGGAGGGGCCGCCGCGCAAGGAAGGGGGCGTGGGCTTCGACCCGACGGTGTTCCTGTACGACAACGTGCCCGGCGGCGTGGGGCTGGCGGCGCGGCTGTACGATCAGCGGGACGAACTGCTGAGCCGTGCGCGCCGGCTGCTGGAGTCGTGTCCGTGTGAGGATGGCTGTCCGGCGTGCATCGGCCCCGCGGCGGGTGCGATGCCGGGACAAGCGCCCGTGGACCCGCATCCACGCAAGCGACTGACGCTCGAAGTGCTGTCGGCGCTGGGCATCGCGGGCATGCAGTAACCGGGAGGCGCGGCCGTGGACCTCAAGCGGAAGCTGGCGCGCCTGACGAGCGTGGGCCCCGGGGGCAAGTCACCCCCGAAGCCCCCAGCGGCGGAGCCACAGGCCGAGCCCGCGTCTCGGGCCGAGCCGAGCGTGCCCGATACGGTGGCCACGGCGGCGCTCCCAGTCACGGCCTCACCTCCATCCGCCCCGAGAGATCCCCGCATCGACAGCCTGCGGCGGATGCTGTCGGACTGGTCGGAGCGCCAGGGCGTGGCCGCCGCGCGCCGGGGCACGCCACCGCCGGCACCGCCGGGCCCGCTGCCCGTGGAGTCCCGCGCCACGGCCCACGGCACGGTCCACGTCTCCGAGCGCATCCTCGCCCCGGAACACCACCACGGCTCCGCGCCCCTCGCCGCGGCCCTGGACGTGGAGGGCGCCCTGGTCGCCAGCCTCGCGCTGCACGCGGACCTGGCGGGCGTGGACTTCCAGCGGATGCTCTTCCTGGACACGGAGACCACGGGGCTCGCCGGAGGAACCGGCACCGTGCCCTTCCTCGTCGGGCTGGCGTGGTTCGAGGGCCGCTCGCTCAAGGTGCACCAGCTCTTCCTGCGACGCCTGGGAGAAGAGGCCCCCATGCTGCGCTCGCTCGCCGAGCGCATGGCCGACTCCTCCTGCCTCGTCACCTTCAACGGCAAGAGCTTCGACTGGCCGCTCCTGCGCACGCGCTTCGTCCTCAACCGCGTCCCCGCGCCGGCGGAGCTGCCCCACCTGGACCTGCTCCACTGCGCCCGCCGCGTCTTCAAGCACCGGGGCGCCGGCACGCGGCTGGTCCACCTGGAAGACCAGGTCCTCGGCTTCCGGCGCGTTGACGACGTGGACGGCGCGCTGATTCCCGACCTGTACTTCCGCTACCTGCGCGGCGGGGACGGCTCGGCGCTGACGCCCGTGCTGGAGCACAACGTCAACGACCTCCTCCTCCTGGCGGCCCTGCTGGGCGAGCTGGTCCGCCGCTTCCGCGCGGGCGGCCCAGGCGCCTCCGTGCCCCGGGACGCGGACCCTCGCGATCTGCTCGGCTTCGCGGGCGTGGCGCTCCGGGCTCGCGACTACGAGCGCGCCCAGGCCTTCGCCCGGGCCGCGGCGGCGGGGGACACGGGCGCCGTGGGCATCGAAGCCCTGACCCTGGCCTCGCGGCTGTCACGCAAGGCGGGTGACGCCCAGGCCGCGGCGGCGCACCTGCACCAGGCCCTGAAGACGGCCCAGGGCTTCCAGGCCGCCACGCTGCACCTCCAGCTCACCAAGCTGTACGAGCACGGCCTCAAGGACCTCGCGCGGGCGCTGCACCACGCGAAGCTGGCCTCGGCGGCGGAGCTGCCCGTGGACCACCACCGACGACTGCTTCGCCTGGAGACACGCCTGGCTCGGAGCACCCGGGCGGCCTCACTGGACCTGGGAATGGGGAGCCCTCGCTCGGGGACCTGAGCATCCAGGGCTTCCGCACCACTGGAATCGGACAGTCGGTCGGGGAGGGACGCTCGCCCCATTGTCAGACAGGCACATGATTGAGGCACGCGCCACGGCCGTGCGCTATGAGGGCCTCATGAAAATTACCAAGGACAGCGTCGTCTCCATCGATTTCCGCCTCCATCTCGGCGACGGCAAGGCCGTGGACGAGAGCGAGCCGGGGGAGCCGCTCGTCTATCTGCAGGGGCACGAGGAGATCGTGCCGGGCCTGGAGAAGGCGCTGGAGGGCAAGTCGCGTGGCGACACCCTCCAGGTGACGGTGGGCCCCGACGAGGGCTACGGCGACTACGACGCGGAAGGCATCGAGGAAGTCCCGAAGACGGAGTTCCCGGAGGGCCTGGAGCTGGTCGCGGGCGGCGTGCTCAGCGCCACCGACCCGGACGGGGACGAGGTGGACTTCTTCATCAAGGAAGTGAAGGCCGACTCCGTGCTGGTGGACTTCAACCACCCGCTGGCCGGCAAGACGCTGCACTTCGAGGTCACCGTGCGGGACGTCCGCGCCGCGACGGCCGAGGAGCTGGAGCACGGCCACGCCCACGACCCCCACGACGAAGCGCACTGAGCCAGGCGGGCGCCTTCGCGGGCTCACCCTTGCTTCAACGCCGGGCGTCTCCAAGGAGGGACGCCCGGCGGAAGTGTCCCGCCTAGCCGCCCAGGAAGTCGGACGTGAAGGCGAAGGCGCCCATCATGTAGGGCAGGGCGCCGCCACGGTTCGGGTGGTTCAGGTACCACGCGAAGTTCAAGATAATCGTCGGCCGGTTGAACGACGAGCCCTCGCGCGTATTCAACGAGTAGGCCACCATGGGGCCGATGCGCGTGTGGCTGTTGTCCACGTTCTGCGCTCCGCCCGAGCCATCCTGGTAGCGCGGCCACACCCCGCTGAAGCGGGCCCCCAGCGTGAGCTGCGGCGTCGTCAGCATCATCAGGTCGGTGTCATTGGTGAACACCCAGCCCCGGCCGGGGATGAGCGTGTCCAGCAGCGCGTCATAGAAGGACGCACCATTGCCCTCGCGCAGCGCCACGTTCCAGTACTCGACGGACGTCTTGCTCCGCACCACGAAGGAGCCGAAGCGCGCCTGGAGCGTGGGCTCCAGCATGTAGTGGTGCCCGGAGGTGCTGTACGCGTCGTCCAGCGTGAGGCCGCGCGCGTCGTCGGAGAAGTCCGACATCGGGTTGGTGTACGACTGGAGGAACCCGAAGGTGCCGAAGTACCGGACGTACTCATAGGTCGCCCGCAGGTTGAAGATGGCCAGCGGCTGGACCTCGAAGACGGGGCCAATCTTCACCGAGGCGGGGTTGGCCTTGATGGCGAACGCGCCGTTGACGAAGTTGTCGCGCGTCAACATGGACTCGCCGTCGAACATCCGCTTCTGGAGGATAAGCCGGTTCTGGGTCTCCATGCCCAGCGGGTTCCAACGCAGGAAGTTGATGTTGGCGAAATACAGACGGGTGTCGGGCCCCAACGGTGGGAGCGTGGGGGCCGTGGGCGCATCCGTGGGCTTGGGCGCTGTCTGCGGAGTCGACGGCAGGGCAGCGACTTCGGGCTCTTCGGCGGCGGCTGGCGCGGAGAATCCCAGGCAGAGCGACAGGGAGAGCACGGACAGCGGTCGACGCAGCGTCATCAAGACACCTTCTCGGGGAGTGACGTGGGGGGGCGGTGTGCAGCGGGGGACGGCTCATCCGCGTAGCGCCGGCTGACGTAGAAGCCGAAGGCCGCCGCGGTGAAGTACATGATGAGGCTGTAGATGGCCGGGGGAATGGCCATGGTCGAGTTCGCCAGCAGCGTAGGGCTGAGCGCGATGGCAATCGCAAGCATCCCGTTGTGAATGCCAATCTCCATTCCAATGGCAACCGCTTGCCGCCGGGGCAGGCGCAGGGCGACGGGCACGAAGTAGCCCACCGCGAGGCTCACCACGTTGAAGGCCAGCGCCGCCGGGCCCACCTGGCGGAAGAAGCTGAGCGCATTCGCGCGCTCCGTGTACACGGACGCCCCAATCACGGCGAGGAGGAAGAGGGTGGACAGGATGCGAATGGGCTTGTCCATGCGCTGCGCCACGGCCGCGCTGCGCGAGCGGATGAACATGCCCAGGCTCACCGGCCCCAGGACGATGAACACCACCTGGACAATCTTCGCGAACTGCATGGGGACCGCGCGGCCTTCGTCCATGAAGTGCGCCAGCGACAGGTTGATGATGAGCGGCAGCGTGACGAGCGACAGCGCGCTGTTCACCGCCGTCAGCGTGATGTTGAGCGCCACGTCACCGCGGGCCAGGTGGCTGAAGAGGTTGGCTGTCGCGCCGCCAGGGGACGCGGCCAGCAGCATCAGCCCCACCGCCAGCTCCGGCGGCAGACGGAAGGCGTGGGCAATGAGCAGGCAGGCCACCGGCAACACCAACATCTGGCAGCCAAGGCCCACCAGGATGGCGCGCGGATAGACAATGACCCGCTTGAAGTCCGCCAGCGTCAGCGTCAGGCCAAGCCCGAGCATGATGACAGCCAGCGCCAGCGGCATCAGCACCGCCGTGAACACATTTGCCTGCATTCGCCCCCCGGATGGAGTGTCCAGCGTTGAGCATCAGCGTCGCGCAGGAGGGCATCGCGCTTCAAGATCCCCCGCTCTCAAAGGTTGCGAAAAGCGGAGGCAACCCATGACGCTGTATGTCATTGATGCGCTGCGGCCAGGCGCTCGTTCCCCGAGACACCGGCCCCTGGGTCGATTAGGACAGGGCCATGAGCCGAGTCCTGGACGAGCTGTTGTCGCTCCTCAAGCTGGAGAAAATCGAGGAAAACCTGTTTCGTGGCCGGAGTCAGGACCTGGGGTTCCGCCAGCTCTTCGGCGGCCAGGTGCTGGGACAGGCGCTGTCCGCGGGGAGCCAGACGGTGCCCGCCGACCGCCATGTCCACTCCCTGCACGGCTACTTCCTGCGGCCGGGTGACGCGACGCTTCCGGTCGTCTACACGGTGGACCGGGTGCGGGACGGCGGCAGCATCACCACGCGCCGCGTCGTGGCCGTGCAGAAGGGCGAGCCCATCCTGACGATGATCGCCTCCTTCCATGGGGACGAAGAGGGCTTTGCCCACCACGCGCCCATGCCGGAGGTGCCGGGCCCGGAGGAGCTGGCCACGGAGCAGGAGCTGCTGAGCCGCCTGTCCGCCCGCATCCCGGAGGCCCTGCGGGAGAAGTTCCTGGGGGAGCGGCCGATTGAGATCCGACCCGTGGCGCCGGTGGATCCGTTCAATCCGGAGGCGAAGGCGCCCATCAAGCACGTGTGGTTCCGCGCCAACGGCAACCTCCCGGAGGATCCGCAGGTGCACCGGTACGTGCTGGCCTACGCGTCCGACTTCAACCTCATCAGCACCGCGCTCCTGCCCCACGCGGCCAGCTTCTTCCAGCCCCGCATCCTGGGCGCCAGCCTGGATCACGCCCTGTGGTTCCACGGGGACCTGAAGGTGAGCGACTGGCTGCTGTACGCCATGGACAGTCCGTGGGCGGGCAACGCGCGCGGCCTGTCGCGCGGCAGCGTCTACACGCGTGACGGCCGGCTGGTGGCCTCGGTGGCCCAGGAAGGGCTGCTGCGCATCCGCAAGCCCAAGGCCTGAGCAGCGGGGACGACACCCCCACCCGGGTGGGGGGCCAGCCCCTTGTCGTGGCCTCGGGAATCCACGAAGGTTGCAATTCCCCGGAACTCCTGACGACACGGTGTCGTGGCACCCTCGTTGCTCAGCGAGCCCGTGGCTCAGCCAACAAGGATCCCCCGTGCCGAAATCGAAACCCTGGGAGCTGTCGCGACGCAGTCTGCTGCGGGGTGCCACGGGAGCGGCGCTCGCCTTGCCCTGGCTGGAGGCCATGGCGCCCTCCCTGGCCCGGGCGCAAGCGTCCGGCGCGACGCCGCCGCTGCGCTTCGTGGGCATGTTCCACTCCGCGGGCGTCGTCCCGGACCAATGGTTCCCGGCGACGGAAGGCGCGAGCTACGCGCTGACACCCACGCTGTCCCCGCTGGCGTCGGTGAAGGATGACGTCCTGGTGCTGAGCGGCCTGCGGCTGGGCGCGTGGGACTACTACGAGCGCACGCACGAGGGCGGCCTCCGGATGATGCTCACCGCGTCCGAGCGCATCGTCGCGGGCGACACGGACTCCATCGACCAGGTGATCGCGCGCGCCACGTCGGCCCAGGTGCGCGTGCCGGCGCTCACGCTCGGCGTGGAGAACCACGGCGACTCCAACCCGGGTTGCCGCGACGCGAACGGGGATGGCTTCTTCGACCCGAAGACGTCGTCGTATGACGACATGCAGGACCACGGCGTGGCGACGTTCTCCCGCGGCCAGCGGCTGCCCAACGTCTACGACCCGCGCGTCATCTTCGACCGGCTCTTCGGCTCGCTCCAGGCCGAAGGCCCCACGGACGCGGAGCGGCGCCTCGGGAGGTACCGGCGCAGCGTGCTCGACCGGATGACGGGCCAGGCGAAGGCGCTTCAGGCGAAGCTGGGCCAGGCGGACACGCTCCGGCTGGATGCGTACCTCACGGGCATTCGCGAAATCGAAGTCGCCATCCAGAAGGCGGAGCAGGGCGCCCCGGCCGCCGCGTGCCCCCCGGGGGCGCGGCCGGTGGGCCTCCCCATGGAGGGCACGGCCTACGCCAACCTGATGTGCGACCTCATCGTGAAGTCCTTCGAGTGTGACGCCACCCGCGTCGCCACGCTGATGCTCGGCAGTTGCGTCAGCCCGATGCTGTTCACCGTCAACGGCCGGGCCTTCTCCCACCACGGCGAGGCCTCCCACCACGGCAACGACGCGGTGAAGGTGGCGGCCAAGCTGGAGATCGACCGGTGGCAGGTGGGCCGCTTCGCGCACCTGGTGCAGCGGCTGAAGGCGGTGCCGGAGGGGGAGGGCACGCTGCTCGACAACGTGGCGGTCTTCTACTCGAGCGACATCTCGCACAGCGACTGGCACAACCACTACGACATGCCGGTGCTGCTCGCGGGGCGCGCGGGCGGCGCCCTCCGGCCGGGCCGGCACATGCGGGCGCAGGGCAAGCGGTGCGGGGACGTGCTCCTCTCCATCCTCCAGGCCTTCGAGATTCCACGGGGCACCTTCGGACCGCTGGCACAGGGACCGCTGGCCGGACTGGCGTGAGGGAGCCGTGGCGCTCAGCGACAGCTTCCGCCACCGCTGCCCGGTGCCGGCCGCGGAGTAGGGCGACGCACGGGCCGTGAATACAGCGCCCGGACGGACGTCGGGAGCAAGCGGGCATCCTGCGCTTGCTCCCGAAAGGTCTTTCGATGCGTACCCGTCTCTGGCCCGCCGTCCTCGCCGTGCTCACCCTGGGTACCGGCGCCTGTGTCGTGGCGCCCCTTCAGAAGGGGTACACCGAGTGCGGAGGGTTCATGGGTGATGACCCCTGCCAGCCGGGGCAGTACTGCGCGGACGCCACCTTCAGCGAGTGCGTGCCGGGTTGTACGAGCGACGTGAACTGCGCCCGCAACCAGGAGTGTGTGAAGGAATCCGGAGAGCAGGTGGGGACCTGCCTCAACATCTGCACGTCGTGCGCATACGATTGAGCCTGCGGGCAGGGCGCCCGCGGCTCGGGAGGTGACGTCGATGCGCGCGGTGGTGTTCCAGCACGAGGAGCACGAAGGGCCCGGCCTGCTGGGGCCGGTGTTGCAGGAGGCGGGCTTCACGCTGGTGAACCGCTTCCGCGCCGTGCGCCGGGAGGACGTGGACGCGGAGCTGCTGGTCGTCATGGGCGGCCGGATGGCCGTCTACGAATCCGAGCAACATCCCTTCCTGCGGCAGGAGCTGGGCATCCTCATGGAGCGGCTCGCCTACGAGCGCCCGTGCCTGGGCTTCTGTCTGGGCGCGCAGCTGCTCGCGGCGGCGGCGGGGGCGGACGTGTTCCCCGGGAAGAATGGCTTCGAGGTGGGCGTGGGCCCGGTGCGATGGACGCCGGAGGCGCAGAAGGACTCCGTGCTGTCCGGTGCCCGTCCGCGCACGGTGGTGGCGCACTGGCACGGTGACTCGTATGCGCCCGTCCCGGACGCCACGCTGCTGGCCTCCACGGACCGGTACACCCAGCAGGCCTTCCGGCTGGGCACGTCCTATGGCTTCCAGTTCCACCTGGAGCTGACCGCCATGGAGATGGGCCGGTGGCTCGACCTGGAGGCGGACAGCCTCCAGCAGCGCGGGAAGAACCTCCAGGAGCTGAAGGCGCAGTTGCCCAGGCTGAAGGCCGCGGAGGCCGACAACACGGAGGTCCTGCACCGTCTGGCGCACCACTTCGCGCGGGTGGCGGCGGGCCGCTGACGCGTCAGGCGCAGGGGCTTCGTGAGGGGAGGCGCTCCGGGCATCATGCAGGGCATGGACCCGGAGAACCCCGTTGTGAAGCTGTGCGCTCAGGGCATGCAGGCGGAAGCCGCCCGCCGTCCGGAGGAGGCACTGCCGTGGACGCGCTCCCCCATGTACCCGAGGGGCCCTACCGGAACGTCGTGGAGCAGGGCCTGGGCGCGGCCATCGCCCGCGTGACGGGCTAACGGCGCCCCTTGGGGCGGCGGGCCGCGCTCGCGGATGGTGACTCCACCTGGGAGGAGATGTCCGCGTCGCTGCCCTCACCCCCTGGGACACCGTCCGCGCCGTACGACAGGATGACAGGGCGGCCGCCATCATTCATGTACACGTAGTCGCGGTTCCACGGGTCCTTTGGCAGGCGCTCCAACGAGCGGGCCTGAAGGAGCTCCTCCAGGCCCGCCTGTGTCTCTGGGAAGCTGCCTGTCTTCAGGTAGTGGAGCTTGAGCCCTGTCTCCAACGTCTTGATGTCCAGGGTGGCGGTCTTCTGCTTGGCCTCCTCCAGGCTCGACATCACGGAGACGCCCACCGCCGCGGCGATGAGGCCGAGGATGGTGATGACGACCATGATTTCAATCAGCGTGAATCCGCGAACGTGACGCCGCCGCGCGTGCAGCTTCTGCTGGGTTGGATTCATTCTTGGGTTTGACCTCGTGTGACGTTGTGTCCGGCGCGCGCGTGCCCGACGTGTCGCCATGTCGTCTGGAACTGGGGCGTTGCACATGCCGGTGGCTGCGTGCGCCTGGCGCAGGGCTTCGATTCCAGGCGCGGACGTTCGCCAGTGCAGTCGCCGTGCCTGACTGGAATGCCTCTACTTCCTCGTGGACAACGACGAGGGCGAGGTCAGCCTGTGGAAGACGGATGGGGCCGCCTCCAACACGCACCAGTTGCGACGCGCGAGTCTTCTTCGCCGCGAATGATGGCTCGGGGGAGCGGCTCGTCGCCGTTTGCGGACAACCAACGGAGCGCCTTTTGCCCACCTTCTGGTGCTGGGAAGCGCTCCATCCCGACCACTTCCTCCGCTGTCAGGCGTGCATGGAGCTCCATCCGCTTCCATCCCGCATTTGATTTCAAGGGGTTGGCCCGCCTCGAAGTGTGGAGGTCGAAGGATCAGACCCTCGTGCGTTAATAGGTCGGCAGTTGAAACCTGCCCAGGGGACGGGTCGCGACGAGGGGGAACATGGCGCCGACGTACGACGCGCTGGTCATTGGCACCGGCTTTGGGGGAGCGGTGGCGGCTTGCCGGCTGGCGCAGGCCGGCTTGTCCGTGCGTGTCCTGGAGCGGGGCCTGCGCTACCCGAAGGGGAGCTTTCCCCGCGACTGGAGCAACCCGCTCAACGGCTGGCTCTGGCGATACAACCAGGGCCTCTTCGACGTGAAGCTGCTACCGGGGATGAGCATCGTCCAGGCCGCGGGCTACGGCGGCGGCTCGCTCATCTACGCCAACGTCCACCTGCGCCCGCCCGCGGAGACCTTCGACACCGACTGGCCCCAGGGCTACAGCCGCGCCGCGTTGGACCCGTACTACGACCTGGTCGCGTACATGCTGGACCTCCAGCCCATCACCGCGTCCGCGCGCGGCCTGCCCACCAAGGCGAAGCGGATGCGGGAGGTCGCGCGCAAGCTCGGCCGCGAACAGCAGTTCTTCTACCCGGACCTCGCCGTGCGCTTCGCCCCCGCTGGCGAGCCGCTGCCCAACAAGTTCGGCGTCGCCCAGGAGGGCTGCAACTACTGCGGCGAGTGTGACATCGGCTGCAACGTCCGCGCGAAGAACACGCTGGACCTCAACTACCTGGCCCTCGCCGAACAGCGGGGCGCGGAGATGACCACCCAGGCGGAGGCCACGCGCATCGAGCCGCTGTCTCCGGCGGGCTATCGCGTCACCTATACCGACCACGCCGCGGGCGGCGCCGAGCGCACCGTGGAGGCCCGCCGCGTGTTCCTGTGCGCCGGCACGGTGAACACCACGGAGCTGCTGCTGCGCTGCCGCGACCAGTGGGGCACGCTCCCGCGCCTCAGCGACCGGCTGGGGTGCCGCTACTCGGCCAACGGCGACTTCCTGGCCTTCGCCTTCGAGACGCGCGAGGTGTGGGACCCCTCCGAAGGCCCCACCATCACCACCAGCCTGGTGGTGGACCAGGGGCAGGGCGCGGACAAGACGTGGTTCCTCTTCCAGGAGGGCGGGCACCCCGGGCAGGCAGCGGGGCTGCTTCAAGTCATCGACATGGGCCGGGACCTCCGTGTCCCCGCGGACCTGCTCCAGAAGGAGCTGATCCGCGCCCTGCGCCGGCGCTCCCGGCCCGAAACCGTCATGGGCAAGGAGCGCGGGCGCTTCCAGGCCGTCTTCCTGGCCATGGGGAGGGACCGCGCCAACGGGCGGCTCGCGCTGCGGCCCCTGACTCGGGACATGGAGGTGCGCTGGGACGTGCCCTCCAACCTGCCGCTGTACCGGACGCAGGAGCAGCTCTGCCAGGACATCGCGCGGGCGCTCGGGGCGCGCGCCGTCTTCAACCCCCTGTGGGATCGGCTGCATATCCCCGTGTCCGTCCACAACCTGGGCGGCTGCGCCATGGCGGAGGAGCCCGCCTACGGCGTCCTGACTCCGGACGGCGAGGTGCACGGCCACCCCGGCCTCTACGTGCTGGATGGCGCCGCGCTGCCGGCGAGCACCGGGGTGAATCCGTCGTCCACCATCGCCGCGGTGGCGGAGCGCAACGTCGAGGCCGCCATCCGTCAGGTGCTGGGGAACCCCACCTGGACCGCCCCCGAGCGCGCCGGGACGGCTATGGGCCCAGCGGCGGCGGAGCCCTTCCGCGCGTCGATGCGGATGAGCCCGAGCGTGGCACCCACGCGGGGGGTGCCAAGGGAGGACCCGATGCGGAGTGTGGTGATTCCAGAGGGAGGCACGGTGCTGTCGCCAACGCCCGTGGTGGGCCTGCGCTTCACCGAGCGGATGCGCGGCTTCATCAACCCCGGCCACCTGCCGGACACGGATTACGCGGGCGCCGAGGAAGAGGGCAAGTCCGAGGGCAGGGTGGCTGAGTTCGTCCTCACCATCACCGTGACCCACCTCGACCGCTTCCTCGCGGAGAAGGCCCATTCGGGCATCGCGCAGGGCACCGTCCACGTCCACGGCCTCACGCCACCTGGCGGCGCGAAGGTGGACCACGGCGTCTTCAACCTCTTCGTGGACACGGACAGCTACTACGAGCGGCGGATGCTCTACCTGCTGCCCTTCACCGGCATGGACGGCCAGCAGTACCTGCTGGATGGCTACAAGCACGTCCGGGACGACGACGGCTTCGACATGTGGTCGGACACGTCCACGCTCTACACCGTCATCCGCCGGGGCAGCGACCGGCAGGCGCCCGCGGTGGCCAGCGGCATCATCCGTCTGGGCATGCCGGACTTCCTCCAGCAGCTCACGACCTTCGCCGTGCTGGGAACGACGTCACCGCTGGCGAAGGCCCATGCCCTGAAGCGTTTTGGAAGCATGTTCATGGGCAACCTCTGGGACGTCTTCGCGCGAACCAAGCTGGAATAGGAGAGGCGCATCGTGGCGAAGGCATCTCGGTACGACGTGGTCGTCGTGGGCTCCGGCTTCGGAGGCTCCATCAGCGCGCTGCGCCTGGCCCAGGCGGGCAAGTCCGTGTTGGTCCTGGAGCGCGGAAAACGCTACCGGCCCGGCGGCTTTCCCCGGGACGTGACGCGCACGGATGAGGTGCTCTGGCGCCATGCCGAGCGGCGCAAGGCGCAGGGCCTCTTCGACGTGCGCTTCCTGTCCGGCATCGGCACGGTGACGGCCAGCGGCGTCGGCGGCGGCTCGCTCATCTACGCCAACGTCCACGTGCGGCCAGACGCCGAGGTGTTCGAAGACCCGCGCTGGCCCCGGGCGTATCGCCGGGAGTCGCTGGAGCCCTACTTCGACAAGGTGGCGCGGGAGCTGCGGCTGAATCCGGTGCCGCCCTCGATTCCGCTGCGCAAGCGAGACCTCTTCCAGCGCGCGGCCCGGGGCATGGGGCGCGAGACGTTCGACCCGCCCGTGGCCGTGGCCTTCTCGGAGCCACTGGGTCCGGGGCGGCGCGTGTGCCAGCTCTGCGCCGAGTGCGAGTTCGGCTGCCAGCACGGCGCGAAGAACACCATGGACCTGACGTACCTGGCGCGGGCGGAGGCGCTGGGGGCGCTGGTCCTGGCGCGCACGCTCGTCTCCCACGTGGAGCCGGTGCGGGAGGGGTACCGCGTCCACTGCCGGGACCTGGTGTCAGGGGAGCGGCACACCGTGGAGGGCTCGCGGGTGGTGCTGGCCGCGGGGACGCTGGGCACGGTGGAGATATTGCTGCGCAGCCGGGACGTGGCGCGGACGCTGCCTCGGGTGAGCCGGCGGCTGGGCCACGGCTATTCGGGCAACGGGGACTTCCTGGCGTCGATGCAGGGCGCGCGCGAGGACCTCCAGCCCTGGGTGGGCCCCGACGTGTCCACGGTGATGCGCTTCACCGACCGTCAGCCGCGCTTCACGCTGGTGAAGGCCACGTTCAACCAGCCCGCCACGGAGGTCCTCGCGGGCCTGGGACAGCCGAGCCTCGGGCGGCTCCAGGGCCTGGGCGCGCCGCTGTGGACCTGCCTGGGGCCCGCCCTCCACGCGGCCCTCAAGAAGGGCCTGCTGAGCCGGCCCCTGCGCGACGACGTGGACGCGGCGCGCACGTCCAATCTCTTCGGCATCGGCCAGGACAACGCCAACGGGCGGATGCACCTGGATGACGGGCAGCTCGACGTGTCGTGGGACTTCGCCGGGGAGAACGCGGAGCTGGTGCGGCGGATGACGGACGCGATGCGGGACCTGGCGGCCCAGTACGGCGCCACCTTCGCGCCGCTGGTCACCTGGCAGCTCTTCAAGCGGCCATTCACGGTGCATTCGCTTGGCGGCGCGCATCTGGCGGAAGCGCCCGAGCGCGGCGTGGTGTCCACCGAGGGAGAGGTCTTCCACCATCCCGGGCTGCACGTGGCGGACGGCTCCGTCATCCCGACCGCCCTCGGCTTCCACCCGGTGATGACCATCAGCGCGGTGGCCGAGCGCATCGCAGAGGCCGTGGTGCACGGTTTCTCATCCCATTCGAGGAGCGCTTCATGAACACGCTGCCTTCCGCCGAGAGGCACGACTTTCCCGCGGGCGACGGCGCTCCGTTGCAGCTCACGCGTTACCAGGGTGGCGCGAAGGGGCCTGTCCTCCTCGTCCATGGCGCGGGGGTGTGGAGCGGCATGTTCATGCTGCCCACGGTGCGGGAGAACTTCGTGCAGCACCTGGTGCGCCACGGCTACGACACCTGGCTGCTGGACTGGCGCGCCAGCGTGGAGCTGCCGCTGCGGCAGTTCACGCTGGATGACGCCGCCCGCCACGACATGCCCGCCGCCGTCCGGCGTGTCCGCGAGCGCACCGGCGCGGACGCCGTGCAGGCGGTGGTGCACTGCGCGGGCTCGGCGACGTTCTTCATGGCGATGGCGGCGGGGCTGCTGCCGGACGTCCAGAGCGTGGTCGCCTCGCAGGTGGCGCTGCACCACATCGTCCCGCCTTCAACGCAGCTCAAGGCGATGCTGCGGCTGCCGGACGTGCTGGACGTCACCCGCGACTACCTGACGCCGGACGAGGACCCGAGCAGCCCCTTGTTCCAGGCGGCGTTCGGCACCTTCGTGGACCTGTTCCGCCATGAATGCGACAGCACCGTCTGCCGCCGGCTGACGTTCATGTACGGGCAGCTCTTCCGACACGCGCGCCTCAACCGGGAGACGCATGACCGGCTCGACGAGCAGTTCGGCCCCTGCAACATGCTGACGTTCCGTCACCTGGCGCAGATGGCGCGCTCGGGCTACGCGGTGGGCTTCGACCATGGCCGGGAGGAGAACCTCCGGCGCTACGGCCGGGAGCGGCCGCCGTCGTACCTGCGCGCCGAGCACCTGAAGCGCCCCATCACCTTCGTGTCCGGAGAGCAGAATGGCACGTACATGCCCGCGTCCACGGAGCTCACCTACGAGTGGCTGCGCGAAGAGAACGGTGAGTCGTACTACCAGCGGAAGGTCCTGGCGGGGTACGGCCACCTGGACACCTTCATGGGAAGCACTGCGTCGCAGGATACGTACCCGGTGATACGCGGCGCGCTGGAGGCCATGGCCTGAGCGGATGAGGCGGGGTACCGTCCCGGTTCCCGCCCCATGGACACCTCCTCTCCTTCAACGGCGCAGTCGCCTGCCGGTGTGCCGCCGGCCGGCCTGGGCTGGATGGCCCGCTTCGGCCCCGGCATGCTCGTCGCGGCCACGGGCGTGGGGGCAGGGGACCTGCTCACCGCGAGCCTGGGGGGCTCCGCGGTGGGGATGGCCATCCTCTGGGCCGCCATCGTCGGCGCGGTGCTGAAGGGCTTCCTCAACGAGGGCATCGCGCGCTGGCAGCTCGCCACGGGCACCACGGTGCTGGAGGGCTGGGCGCGGTTCGGCGCGTGGCTGCGCTACGGCTTCCTCCTCTATCTGCTGGGCTGGAGCTTCTTCACGGGCGGGGCCCTCATCTCCGCCTGCGGCGCCGCGGGCGACGCGCTGTGGCCCTTGTCGAGCGATCCGGACACGTCGCGGCGCATCTGGGGCGTGGTGCATGCGCTCGTGGGGCTGGGGCTGGTGTGGGCCGGGGGCTTCCGCTTCTTCGAGCGGCTGATGGCGGCGTGCATCGGGTTGATGTTCGTCACGGTGATTTTCACGGCCGCGGCCTCGGGACCGGACTGGAGCGCCGCCGCGCGCGGGCTGGTGATTCCGACGATGCCCGAAGGCGGCACCGCCTGGGTGCTGGGCCTGCTGGGCGGCGTGGGCGGCACCGTGACGGTGCTCTCCTACGGCTACTGGATTCGGGAGCGAGGCCGTGAAGGCGCGGGGTGGCTGCGGACGTGTCAGGCCGACCTCGCCATGGGCTACTCGCTGACGGCGCTGTTCGGCATCGCGATGGTCATCATCGGCTCCACCGTGCAGCTCCAGGGCAGCGGCCTCCGGGTGACGACGTTGCTGGCGCAGCGGCTGGGCGACATCATCGGGCCGTTCGGCTACTGGCTCTTCCTGTGGGGCTTCTGGGCCGCCGTGTTCTCCAGCCTGCTGGGCGTCTGGGAGGGCATCCCGTATCTCTTCGCGGACTTCCTGCGCGTCCACCGCCAGGAGCCCGCGCGCGCGGCGCCGCTGCGAAGCACCCGGGCGTGGCGCGGCTACCTCGTGGCGATGGCGGTGGTGCCCCTCCCGCTGCTGTGGGTGCCCCTGCAACGCGCCCAGCTGGCCTACGCGGTGATGGGTGCGTTGTTCATGCCGCTGCTCGCCGCGACGCTGCTGTGGATGAACAACCGGCGTGCGTGGGTGGGGGCGCTGCGCAACGGCTGGCTCGTCAACGCCGCGCTCATCGCCACGCTGCTCCTGTTCCTGGGCGTGGGGGCGAGCGAAGCGCTGGACGCGCTCCGCAAGTTGATGGCGCCCTGAGCGCTCGCGCCGCTACGCGCCTTCGGCCACCGCGGGCGGGGCCTCGCCCGGTGGCTCCGAGACAGACGTCTCATCCCAGCCGATGTAGCGCACGCCCTCCAGGGGCTTGGGCGCGTGGAACTCCAGGGCGCCCACGGTGGAGGTGAGCCGTCCGTCCGGTCTCCACGCCGCGAAGGGATGGGGGCGGGTGAAGCGCTCCAGCGTACAGGTGGCCACGTCGCTCTGCGCCACGTGGACGTCCCAGCCCGTCGGGTCCCGGTAGACGTAGCCCACCAGCGTCTTGGGGTCGCACCACGCGCGGCCCTTCACGGCCACGGTGGCCGAGCGCGCCTGGAAGCACAGCTCCCCCGGCTGAGGCGACCGCAGGCGCGTGAACAGCAAATCCGGGGCCTCGTGGAACCGGTGTTCCCGCTGCGCGGTGCGCAGGTAGATGGGCGACAGCCGGGGACTGAGCGGATGCTGGCGGGAGCGCACGGACAGCACCTCCAGGCGGGCCTCCGGGTCCTCCTGGAAGCGCGGCACGTAGAGCCACGACAGCTCCTCCAGCCGGCGGTGTCCCCACAGGTGCTTCTGCAGCCCCGGCGCGCCCTGGACGTCATACCGGTGCCCATCCACGGTGACTGCGCCGGTGAAGGTGATGTCGTCATGGGCATGGGCCACGTGCGTCGTGAGTGGCAGCAGGTCAGCGCCCCGCGGAGCACGTCGCACCGCCTCCGCGGTCTCCGGCGTGTAGCGCAAATCCCATTCGATGGAGTGGCCTCCCGAAGCGACGCGGCCATGGCTCCGGCCCGGCGCGAGCTCCGCGTCGCCAATCCGGAGGCCGAAGCGGCCAGGCGCCTCGGTGGAGAAGCGGGTGAGGGGATGAATGGCCTTCAATCCCAGCGCGGGCGTGGCGGTGGCGCAGTCGAAGGCCGCCGCCCACAGCATGGCGCGAGGCTCACCGGGCGCCCCCGGCGCGGGCGTGAAGAGCGTGTAGCGGAACCACCAGGCGCGCTCACCCCCAGGGTCGAGCACACACAGGAACCAGATTTCGAAGAAGCCTTGCTGCCCCTTCCAGCGCGGAAGATTGGCGCGCTCGCTCGACGGCATATCGTCCCCCTCACCAACGGCGCCAGGGCGCCATCGCGCCGGCTACCGTCGCAGACGGGCGACCCCCAGGGCAAGCCGCCTCAGCGGCCCGAGTCCTTCCAGGAGACGCGGTACGTGACGCAGTGTTCGTCGAACGCGCGGACCTCCACCGACGCGGCCACGCCGCCAGCGGCCCGGGACATGGCGAGCATGACGCCCTGCTTGAAGTAGCGCAGCATGCCGGGCTCGTTGAGCCAGACCTCGGCCTCCGTCGGTCCCGTCTCCGTGATGCGGACCTCGGTGTAGTTGTTGCTCGTCCGGAAGCCGTGCTGCGCCTTCGACAGCATTCGCCAGGGCCCCAGCAGCTTCATCACCCCGAGCAGGGCGCGGCCCATCAGCGTGTCGCGGTAGCCGTCAATCATCCGCTCGCCGAGCATCCGCCACGCCACCTCGTCGGGCTCGTGGGGGTGCAGCGCCTTCGCCGTCAGCGTGACGCAGCGAATCCACGACTCCAGGGAGTACGCGGGGAGCAGCGGCCGGTCCAGGTCCAGGCCCTCGCTTCGCAACTGCTCCTTGAGCAGGGGCGTCACCCGCCCGGACAGTCCCCGGACGAAGAGCCCTTCCACGATGGGAGGGAAGACGAGTCTTTCGGCCATGGAGTGCATTCCAGCCTGGGCTGTACCGGCCGGGTCAAGCCAGGCCCCTGAGGTTCTGTGCGGCGCTGACATACGTGGGTTGCGCACCTATCACAGTGCCGGTCCGCCGGGGATGCGCACCGAGACCTACGCGGCGGGTTGTCCCACCGGGCGCTTCGCGTAGCGCTCCGCCAGGAGCGAGCACACGAGGAGCTGGGCCTGGTGGTAGAACATCAACGGTAGGACGATGAGCCCCAGGGCGGGACTGGCGCCAAAGAGCAGCCGCGCCATGGGAACGCCCGAGGCCAGTGTCTTCTTCGACCCACAGAAGACCACCGCGATTTCATCCTCCTTGGAGAAGCCCAGCGCCCGAGCCGTCCGCGTGGTCAGCATCAGCACGGTGGCCAGGAGGAGCACCGCGCCCACGAAGGCGATGCCCAGCACCTCCGCGCCGTAGTCGGAGAACAGGCCCGAGGCAATGGAGTCACAGAACGACGAATAGACGAGGACCAGGATGAACACCCGGTCGAAGGCATTCGTGTAGGGCCGGTAGCGGGCGAACCAGCCGCCCACCAACGGGCGCAGCAACTGCCCCAGGGCCAGGGGGAGCAGCAGCAGGGTCGCCAGTTTGAGGACGGCCTGGCCCATGGACAAGGACTGCCCGGTGGCGCTGGCGAACAGGCCGATGATGAGCGGCGTCAGCACGATGCCCAGCAGGCTGGACAGGCTGGCGTTGAAGATGGCGGCGGGGACGTTGCCTCGGGCGGCGCCCGTCATCGCCACCGATGAGGAGATGGTCGACGGCACCGCGCAGAGATAGAGCAGCCCCATCGACAAGTCGGACGGCAGCCAGCGGCCCACCACCACGTCGCCCAGCCACCACAGCAGCGGAAACACCCCGAAGGTGAAGGCCTGGACCACCACGTGGACGCGCCACGTCACCACGCCCGCGCGGAGCTGGGCCGCGGGCAGGCCCAGGCCGTGGAGCAGGAACACCGCGAAGATGCCCACGTCGGCGACGACGTCCGCGTGCATCGGCCCGCCCGACGCGCCGAACCCCGGGAAGAGCGCGGCCAGGAGGACGGCGCCGAGCATCCCCAGCAGGAACCAGTCCCGGGCAAGTCGTTTCACGAGGCGAAGGGGCATGTCCGACTCCCCCTTACTCCGGGCGGCGGCGGACCTCCACCGCGGAGTGCGCGGGGCGGGAGGGTGGAGCCATTGCCGGCGCCAGCGCCTTGCTCCACCATGCGGACATGAACATGAATCCACATTCAGGTCGGTGCGCGCTGGTCACGGGGGCGGCTCACGGAATCGGCCTCGCGGTGGCGGAGGCCCTCACGGCGCAGGGGGTGCGGGTGCTGCTGGCGGACCTGGACGAGGTGGCCGGGGCGGAGGCGGCCAGGCGGCTGACCGGCGCTCGCTTCCAGCGCGCGGACGTGTCCTCGCGCGAGGACTGCCGGGCCCTGGTGGCCACCGCCGAGCGGGAATGGGGGCGCCTGGACATCCTGGTCAACAACGCGGGGGTCCAGCATGTCTCGCCGGTGGAGGACTTCCCGGAGGACCGCTGGGAGCAGCTCCTCCGCATCATGCTGGTGGGGCCCTTCCTGCTGACGCGCTACGCGCTGCCGCTGATGTACGCCCGCGAGTGGGGGCGCATCATCAACATGTCCTCGCTGCACGGCCTGGTGGCGTCGCCCTACAAGTCCGCCTACGTCTCCGCGAAGCACGGCCTCATGGGGCTGACGAAGACGGTGGCGCTGGAGGCCGCGGACAAGGGCGTCACGGTGAACGCCGTCTGTCCCGCCTATGTCCGGACGCCGCTGGTGGAGCGGCAGATCGCCGACCAGGCCCGCGTCCACGGCATCAGCGAGGCGGAGGTCGTGGAGAAGGTCATGCTGGCGCCCGCGGCCGTGAAGCGGCTGCTCGAGCCCTCCGAGGTCGCCGCCTACGTCACCTTCCTGTGCTCGGACGCCGCGGCGGGCATCACTGGGGCGGCGCAGGTGATGGACTGTGGCTGGACGGCGCGCTGAGCGCGTCCGGAGCCGGACTTCCCGGAGGCGCTTCGGTGAGCTGCTCCCGGAACGTCTCCGCGGACAGGTAGACGGACACCAGCGTGATGACGGCCAGCGCGACCATGTAGAGCGACACCGGCCAGGACTGTCCTCCAGACCAGGCGAGCAGCGCGGTGGCAATCACCGGTGACAGGCCGCCCGCGAACACCGACGCCAGCTGATATCCCAACGACGCGCCGCTGTAGCGGACGCGGGTGCCGAAGAGCTCGGAGAAGAAGCTGGCCTGGGGGCCATACATCGCCGCGTGCGCGATGATGCCCAGGACAATGGACAGCCAGATGAGCGCCGTGGCCTTCGTGTCGATGAGCCAGAAGAAGGGGAAGGCCATCAGCGCGCAGCCCACGGCCCCCGCCAGGTACACGGGGCGGCGCCCGAAGCGGTCCGACGCGGCGCCGAAGAGGGGAATCGCCACCAGGTGGACCGCCGTGGCCACCAGCACGCCGTTGAGCAGCGTGGAGCGGGGCAGGCCCAGGCGCTCGGTGCCGTAGGAGAGGACGAACGTGGTGATGATGTAGAAGAAGCCGTTCTCCGCGAAGCGCGCGCCCATGGCCAGGAGGATCTGCTTCGGGTACGTGCGCAGCGCCTCCAGCACCGGGAGGCCGGGCGGATGTGGCTCCTGCTGGCGCTGCTGGAAGACAGGGGACTCCGCCACGCGCAGGCGGATGAACACGCCCATGCCAATCAGCACCGCGCTGAGCAGGAAGGGGACGCGCCAGCCCCAGGCGAGGAACTGCGCCTCCGGGAGCTGGGAGAACACGGAGAACACCGCCGTGGCGACGAGCAGCCCCGCGGGGGCCCCCATCTGCGGCCAGCTCCCGTAGAAGCCGCGGCGGTGGGCGGGCGCGTGCTCCACGGCCATCAGCACCGCGCCGCCCCATTCGCCCCCCAGCCCGAAGCCCTGGACCAGCCGCAACAGCACGAGCAGGGCGGGGGCCCAGAAGCCCACGGCGTCGTAGGTGGGCAGCAGCCCCACGGCGAAGGTGGCCACGCCCATCAACATCAGGGTGGCGCTCAGCATGGCCTTGCGGCCAATCCGGTCGCCGTAGTGGCCAAACACCACGCCGCCCAGAGGCCGGGCGATGAAGCCCACGGCGAAGGTGCCGAAGGCGGCCAGCGTGCCTGTCAGCGGATCGAAGGAGGGGAAGAAGAGGCGGTTGAAGACGAGCGCCGCCGCTGTTCCATAGAGGAAGAAGTCGTACCACTCGATGGCGGTGCCAATGAAGCTGGCCACCGCCACCTTGAAGATGGAGTCCTGCGTCCCCTGTGTCCCAGCCATGCCTTCCCCTCCCGGGTTGGACGTTCGACGACGTTAGAGCACCAGTCGCAGCGTCGCGAAGTACGACGCGTCAATCTCGTCCCGAAGCCCGTCCTGCTTCTTCTGGTAGCGCGCGTAGCGGGCGCCAATGGCCACGTCGTCGGTGAACCAGTAGGTGCCGCCCACGTTGAGGAACGTCTGGAGCGTGCGGGTGATGGGCTCGCTCGACGGCGTCTCGCCCGTGGGGGCCACGAAGCCGGGCGAGCGGTCGGAGACGCGCGCGAACTGGAAGCCGATGCCGGACCGGCCGAGGACGTTGATGTCCATGCCCGCGGAGACGGTGGTGGCGGTGTAGTGGGTGTCGAGCAGCTGGTCGGCGAAGCCGGGCGCGCTGTTGACGACGTCGTTCTGCACGCGCGCGATGTTGAAGAAGGGCGTGATGAACAGGGGGATGCCCACGTTCGTATGCAGCTTCAGCATCACGTTGCCGCGCAGGTTGTTGCCACGCAGCAGCGGGTCGGTGCGTGACGACGTCTGGTAGTTCACGTCGAACACCTGGGCCAGCGCCTTGAACTCCACCAGGTCGTTCGCATAGGTGAGGGACGGGCTGAGCACCTGGAAGTGCAGGTCGTCATCGGGCTGGCCGTTGCGGTAGTTCGCCAGGGGCCGCTCCCAGAAGCGGCTGCCGCCGCCGAACGAGCCGCCCACCTGGTAGGAGCTGGAGGTGCTGAGCGGGTTGGCGGCGGTGAAGCCCATGCCCACGCGGAAGCCGTTCCATTCATAGGCCGCCTGGGCGCCCTGGCCCCGGTTGAAGCCGCTGTAGAGCAGCGGATCCCGCGTGTACTTGTCGGCCAGCAGCGTGTCCGCCACGTGGGTGGAGATGAAGTCCACGCTCGCGGGGTCCAGGACGATGCCCGCCTCCAGGATGGTGTTCCACCGCTGGAGGCGAATCACCTGGTCGCGAACACTGAGGGAGGCCGTGCCTTCCCACACGCCCGAGCCGTGCGCCTTGATGTTGCGCTCGAACTCGCTGCGGAACGAGACGTACGAACCCAGGCGGCCCTCGAAGCCGAAGCGCGTGAGCGCCAGCGTGGTGGCGCGGCTCTCCCGGTTGCGGTTGAGCGTCTGGATGAGGTTCTCCACGTGCACGCCCCCCGCGATGGCCAGCACGGGCTTCACGTAGAACGTCTCGTTGCCCACCGCGATCCGCGGCCGGATGACGGGCGGCGGGCGGGAATCCACCACTTCGGTGGTGCCCGCCATCTCCTCGGGTGTGGAGGCCGCCAGCGCGTCCTCCTGGGGCGCCTGGGTGACGGGCTCGCTCCCGGAGGGCGGCGTCGCCGCGGTGGCCTCCGGCGGGGTGGGGACCTCCGAGGATGCGGGCGCGGCGGTCTGGGCCCAGGCCCCGGGTGATGCGCCCAGGACAACCGCGCACAGGGGGGCGAGGACGGGGAGTCGCTTCAGCTTCATGGACAGGCTCGAGGAGGAGGCGCGGTGACGTGAGAGGCCGCCGCCGCGGGCCCGCGTTGGAGGGGAGGGGGCGCGGGCCCGCGACGGCGACCAGAAGGGGCGGGCGGCGCGTTACTCGGCCAGGTAGCGCATCACCAGGTCCATGCCGGCGTTGGAGCGCATGGAGCCGAAGTGGTTGGCGATGAAGCCCTTGTTGAAGTAGCCGCTGGTGTCGTAGTCGTTCAGCGTGGTGAGCGTGTTCGTCACGCAGCCGTCCATCTCGATGCGCGAGGCGGCCTCGGACACGTAGAGGTCCTGGTAGTTCCGGCCCTGCTCCTTGTCCGTCATGGTGATGGTGTAGTAGCGGACCACGTTTCCACCGCACTGGCCCGTCTTGCCGAAGGCGTAGTCGCCGTCCGCGCAGGGCGTGCTGAAGAGGTCGCGCGGGCCGTTGAGCGGCTTGTGGAAGTACGTCTGGACGTAGTTGGAGCGGCTGCCCATCTCACAGACGATGGTGCCGCGCATCGTCGGGTTCCGTGCGCACAGCTCGCCCAGCGCGGGGTCATAGGTGGACACCCCGTGGTTGGCGCCCGAGCCCATGATGACGTGGCTGACCTGGGTGAAGGGATTGAAGCTGCCCGCCCGGCCATGAGTCCAATCGACGTAGAGCCGGCGGAGCGCGTCGCGCGCCACCGTCACGCCCAGGGAGTGGCTGATGAGCGCCACCTTCCGGTTGGGGTTGTTCTGCATGACGGCCTTCACCATCGACTGGAGGATGGGCGTGGCCCAGCCATGGTCGATGTTGCCCGACGAGTTCTGCGTCTGGCTGTTCTCCGCCGGGTCCACGTTGGTGACGATGTCCGTGCGGAAGTCCACCGCCAGCACGCGGTAGCGCTGGGCGATGAGCCGCTCCGCCAGCTGCTCCCGCGCCGTGCTGTCCGCGGTGAACTGCACCTGTTCGTACGCGGTTTCCACGGTGGTGCCCGCTGGCAGGAGGAACTTCTCCCAGGTGTGCGGCCGGGTGGAGTTGCCGTGGACCAGGATGATGATGGGCTTGGTCGTGTCCTCGTTGTTCTGGATGTACTCCTTGGCCGCGCAGGGGAAGCCCTCGATGACCGCCCGCTGGCCGTTGATGAACCCGCTGGTCGCGTTGGGGCCGCCGAAGGCGCTGTTTCCCGTCCACTTGCCGTCGTTGTTGCCATCGACGTACGGGGTGGTGCCCGCGGTGTTCGCCCTGTCGTAGTAGAGGTTTTCGATGGAGCAGCCGGGGTGGTTGGTGAGCGGCCGGTAGTGGCCGTCGTAGCTCTGGTAGTTGTCCCGGTTCTGGGGCACCGTGGTGGTGATCTCCGCCATCTCCGGCGCGTCCGTGATGGGCCAGGCCGTGATGTCGATGCCCGCGGCGGTGACCTCCGCCGTCTTCGCGGCGATGCGCTCCCGGCAGGCCACGACATCGGCCGGCGTCGGGTTCGTGGGCGTCGGGTCCTCGCCAGGCTCCTGGTTCTGGCACGCCAGACCCCACAGACCGATCACCGCAGCTACAGTCCGCACACTCATGCGACGTGTTGCCATTCGCTCGCTCCGTTTCAATCGCTGACAGGGATGGCGATCCGTACCAAATGCCACGCCAATGAATCAAATCAGACTTGAAGGGTGATTCATATTTCGGTCGCGCCGGCTCCGGCCCATGGCGTCATCGCAGCGCGTCAGGAGTTGAATGGTGATTCAGTATTCCAATCCTTCAGTCAACTGAGGGGCCGACGTGCGCGTCGCGCCGCGTCAGGTTTGGGCTGGGTGAGTCGGCGTTGCGGTGCGTCATGTATTGGGACCTGCGGTAGGATCATGTCCCATGAGTCCACGTCACCTCAGCCGGAGTGAGTTCCTGGCCCTGACCGGGCTGCTTTCGGGGTCCGCGCTCCTGCCTCGCGGCGCCCAGGCGTCCGTGCCTGCCGCGCCAGCTCCGAAGGTGACGGTGGCCACGCCCGTGTCTTCCGCGGCGCTGCGGCGGAGCTGCCGGGCCGCGCTGTCATCTGGAGCGCCGGTGGACCCTGGCGCCGAGCTCATCCGCATTGGCGAATGGGTCCAGAGCAACGGGCTGGACAAAGACTTCTACGGCAACGGCGCGTTCGTGCAGGACTTCGAGGCGCGCATCGCGAAGCTGCTCGGCTGTGAGGATGCGTGCTTCATGCCCACGGGAACCATGGGCCAGCTCATCGCGCTGCGCATCTACGCGGATGCCAGTGGGAACCGGAACGTGGGGGTGCACCCGTCGTCACACCACGTGTTGCACGAGAACAACAGCCACGAGGTGCTCCACGGACTTCGTGACGTCCTCATCGCGCCGTGGAACCGGCCGCTGCGGGCCTCGGACGTGCGCGGGGCGAGAGAGCCCCTGGGGACGGTCAGCGTGGAGCTGCCGGTGCGCTGGCTGGGCGGTCAGCTGCCCACGTGGGCGCAGTTGGAGGACCTCAAGCGGACCTGCCGTTCGAAGGGCGTGCAGCTCCACCTGGATGGGGCGCGGCTCTGGGAGTGTCAGCCGTTCTATCAGCGCGCCTACGCGGACATCTGCCGGGGCTTCGACTCCGTCTACGTGTCCTTTTACAAGACGGTGGGCGCCATTGGCGGGGCCATGCTTGCCGGCAAGCGTGAGTTCATCCGGAGCGCTCGCACCTGGCGGCACCGCCACGGGGGCAACCTCTATCAGATGCTGCCGTACGTGGCCTCGGCGGCCATGCGGCTGGATGACGCGCTGGCGCGAATCCCCGAACACGTCCGGCGCGCGAAGCTGCTGGCGGACGCGCTGGCCGCCGATGAACGCCTGAGCGTGCTGCCCCATCCGGCGCAGACGAACATGTTCCGTGTCTACCTGCGGGGCGACCCCGTCGAGCTGTCCGCCCGGAGAGATGTCATCGCGCGCGAGGACAAGGTCTGGGTGGCCAACGGCTTCAGCGCCACGCGCGTGCCGGGTGTCTCGGAGACGGAGCTGCAGGTGAGCGACGAGCTGAGCGACCTGACCGAGGAGATCGCGGCGAAGGCGTTCCGGCGGCTGCTGGACGCGGCCTGAGTCCAGCGGCCTGTCGAGGGCCCTCAACTCGCGGGCGCCGTTATGGGCTCCTTCGTCCTCGCGAAGGACTCCAGGCGGTCCACCCGCCGCAGCTCGGGGAAGGCCCAGGCCCAGAGCGCGACCACCGCCAGCGTGCCCACCGCTCCCGCGACCACCGCGGGCACGGCGCCCACGTACTCAGCGAACCCGCCCGCGCGGAACTCGCCCAGCTCGTTGGAGGCGCCAATGCACATCATGTTCACCGCGCCCACGCGGCCGCGCATGTCGTCCGGGGTGGCCATCAGCTCCAGCGTGTGGCGGACCACGACGCTGATCATGTCCGCGGCGCCCGCGATGGCCAGCGCCGCCAGCGACAGGGGCAACGAGCGGCTCATCCCGAAGACGAGCGTGGCCGCGCCGAAGATGGCGACCGCGATGAACATCTTCCGGCCGGTGTTGCCGCCCAGGGGCCGCATGGCCAGGAAGACGGCGACCACCGCCGCGCCGAACGCGGGCGCACAGCGCAGCAGCCCCAGGCCCCAGGGTCCCGTGTGCAGGATGTCCCGCGCGTAGATGGGCAGGAGCGCCACCGCGCCACCGAAGAGCACGGCGAACAGGTCCAGGGTGATGCTGCCCAGCAGCAGGCGCTGCCGGCGAACGAAGCCGAGCCCCGCGACCAGGGTCGACAGGGAGAGCGGCTCGGCGGACGCGCGCCCGGTCCGCACCTTGAGAGTGAGAATCCAGACGACGGAGAGGGCACACAACGCCGCGGAGGCCGTGTAGGCGCCCGTGGCGCCGGCCCAGCCATAGAGGATGCCGCCCACGGCCGGGCCGCCAATGGTGGCCACCTGCCAGGTGGTGGAGTTGATGGCCACCGCGCGGGTCAGGTGCTCGGGCGGCACCAGATGCGGGGTGAGCGCGGAGCCCGCCGGAGCATGGAACGCGCGCGCCGCGCCGAACAGCACCAGGACGCCATAGACGAAGCGCACGTCGCGGATGTGACCCAGGGTGAAGGCGAGCAGCAACAGGCTGCAGACCCACATCACCGTCTGGCACACCGCCAGGATGGTCCGCCGGTCCACGCGGTCCGCCACCTGGCCACCCACCAGACACAGCGACAGGAACGGCACGAACTGCGCCAGGCCCGTGTACCCGAGCGCGAGCGCGCTGCCCGTGAGCTCGTAGACCTGCCAGCCGATGGCCACCGACTCAATCTGGACGGCCAGCACCGCGCACAGGCGCGCCAGCAGATAGAAGCGGAAGTCGCGATGTTGGAAGATGGAGCGCCCGGAAGCCGCGGCCTGATGAGTCATGCTCGCGGCGCTGTAGTCCACGGGCCGGCCGCGCGCCACCGTCTGATGGTGTCGGCTCCCGAGAGGGTAGGGGCCTGCGTCCTCCGAAGGGTGTTGGCGAAACGCTGGGGGGGCGTGCTATCCGCTGACGCCGCCATGAGCCCGACGAAGAAGACCGCCGCGAAGAAGGCCCCCGCCGCTGAGCTCCCCACGATTGCCTTCGCGTCGCCCGTGGCGTGGGCATCCTGGCTCGAAGCAAACCACGCCTCGTCGCGCGGCCTCTGGCTGAAGCTGGCGAAGAAGGGCTCGGGCATCGACTCCGTCACCTACGCCGAGGCGCTCGACGTCGCGCTCGAGTGGGGCTGGATTGACGGGCAGAAGAACGCCTTCGACGACACCGCGTGGCTCCAGAAGTTCACGCCGCGGGGCGCGAAGAGCGTCTGGTCCAAGATCAACTGCGAGAAGGTGGAGGCGATCATCGCCGCGGGCCGGATGAAGCCGTCCGGCTTGGCGGTCGTGGAGCAGGCCCGGAAGGATGGCCGCTGGGATGCGGCCTACGCCTCCCAGAGCAAGGCCACCGTGCCCGAAGACCTGGCGCGCGCGCTGGCCGCGAACGCCAAGGCGGCCGCGTTCTTCGCCACGCTCAACGCGGCGAACCGGTACGCCATCCTGTGGCGCGTCCACACCGCGAAGAAGGCGGAGACGCGGGCTCGGCGAATCGAACAGTTCGTCGAGATGCTGGCCCGGCACGAATCGCTGGACGCTTGAGCCGGACGGAGACCTGGCAGGTCCCCTCACGCAACTTCATCCTTTTTCACGAAAGGGCGCCTGGAGCCCATGGCACGGTGCTTTCAGCGGCCACGCATCCGCCAAGGGGAAGCCAATCCATGTTGCTCGACATGTACCTGTACTTCGGCCTGCCACTGCGGCCCGCGCCGCGCCGCGCCGTGTCCCAGGCCTCCGGACCTCGCACGTCCTCCACCGAGCGCACGGCTCCGGGGGAGCAGGCCACGTCCGGAGCGCGCGTCTCGGAGCGCAAGGCGGCGCCCCAGTTGACGGTCATCGAGGGGGGCGCGGCTGACGTGCGATGAGCGGGGTGGAGGTGGGCACCTTCACCTGCTTCTGGCTGGACGACGGCGGGGATGCGCGGCGCTGATTCCGGGAACAAGCGGGCCGCTGGGGTGTTGCGGGCCGTCCTTCCAGCGTCATCGTTCCTGGAGCGTGCATGCATCTCGTGACCCGATGCCTCGCGGCTGTCCTGCTGGCCACCGCCGCAGGCCCGGCGCAAGCGCAGTCCACCCCGCCAGCCCCGAAGCGCCCCTACAGCATCTCTCCCGAGCGCACCGAGCGCGTCCGCTCGCGGTACACCAAGTTCGAGTACCGCATCCCCATGCGGGACGGGACGCGCCTGTTCACCTCCGTCTACGTCCCCGCGGACGCGTCGCCGGGGAAGCGCTATCCCGTCCTCCTGGTGCGCACGCCGTACAGCGTCGCGCCCTATGGCGTGGACCGGTATCCCCCCGCGCTGGCGCCCACCGAGGCGTTCGAGAAGGACGGCTTCATCTTCGCCTTCCAGGACGTGCGCGGCCGCAACATGTCCGAAGGCGAGTTCGTCAACGTCCGCCCCCACAAGCCGAAGAAGGCCGGGCCGAAGGACTTCGACGAGAGCACCGACACGTTCGACACCATCGAGTGGCTGGTGAAGCGCGTGGCGCACAACAACGGCCGCGTGGGGCAGTGGGGAATCTCGTACCCGGGCTTCTACGCGTCGGCGGGCGCCATCGACTCGCACCCGGCGCTCAAGGCCGTGTCGCCGCAGGCCCCCATCGCCGACTGGTTCTGGGATGACATGCACCGCCACGGCGCCTTCAACCTGGCGCTGGCGTTCAACTTCTTCTCCACCTTCGGCAAGCCCCGGCCCCAGCCCACGGACAACGAGGAGTGGCAGCGCTTCGAGCACGGCACGCCGGACGGCTACCAGTTCTTCCTGGACCTGGGGCCTTTAGGCAACGCGGACGCGAAGCACCTGAAGGGGGACGTCGCCTTCTGGAAGGACGTCACGGCGCACCCCAACTACGACAGCTTCTGGCAGGCGCGGAACCTGCTGCCGCACCTGAAGAACATCAAGGCGGCGGTGCTCACGGTGGGCGGCTGGTACGACACCGAGGATTTGTACGGCCCGCTGCGGACCTACGCCGCCATCGAGAAGCAGAACCCCGGCATCTCCAACAGCCTCATCATGGGCCCGTGGCCGCACGGCGGCTGGCAGCGCGGCGGTGGCGAGTCCCTGGGCGACGCGGACTTCGGCTTCGCCACCAGCGAGGCCTACCAGACGCTGGCGCTCGACTTCTTCAAGCACCACCTCAAGGGCGGCGCGAAGCCGGACGTGCCGGAGGCCCTGGTGTTCGAGACGGGCGCCAACCGCTGGCGCCGCTTCGACACGTGGCCGCCCAAGGGGCTGCGCGAGACGCGGCTGTACTTCCAGCCCAAGGGGGGGCTGGCCACGACGGCGCCGAAGACGACGGGCGCGTCCTTCGCGGAGTACGTGAGCGACCCGGCCAGGCCCGTGCCGTACACGCAGGAGATGATGACGGGCTGGAGCAAGGACTACATGACGGAGGACCAGCGCTTCGCCGCGCGCCGGCCGGACGTGCTGGTGTTCGAGACGGAGCCGCTGGAGCGCGACCTCACGCTGGCGGGCCCGCTGGAGGCGGAGCTGTGGGTCTCCACGACGGGCACCGACGCGGACTGGGTGGTGAAGCTGGTGGACGTCAACCCGGGCAAGGTGCGCGGGTGGCGCAAGGGTGATGAAGAGAAGGGAGCGAAGAACCGGGGCCATCAGCAGACGCTGGTGCGCGGCGAGCCCTTCCGCGGTCGGTTCCGCGACAGCTACAGCGAGCCCAAGCCCTTCAAGCCCGGCGAGGTGACGAAGGTGCGCTTCGTCATCAACGACGTGTTCCACACCTTCCAGCGCGGGCACCGCGTGATGATTCAAGTGCAGTCGAGCTGGTTCCCCTTCATCGACCGCAACCCGCAGACCTACGTGCCCAACATCTTCGAGGCGAAGGAGGAGCACTTCACGCGCGCCTTCCACCGCGTCTACCACTCCGCGGCGAACCCCAGCTCCATCAAGGTGGGCGTGCTGCCCGCCCTGGACGAGTAACGCGAAGGGCACTCCCACGGGGAACCCACCATGCGTCACGCCATCAGGGCTGCTTCTGTGCAGCGGTGGAGGGACGGGTGTTCTCCTGGGGGTGCCAGCCTTGCGTTCCTGTTAGCCTGATTGTTCACGCGGTGGCACCCGAGACGGGAGGGACATGACCGGCACCCAGGGGCCCGACACCGGGCAGGTGCGGCTGGATGGGAGTGAGGGCGAAGGGGGTGGGCAGATTCTCCGCTCCGCGCTGTCGCTGTCCCTCATCACCGGCCGCCCGTTCCACATCACGCGCCTGCGCGAGCGACGTGATCCGCCTGGTCTGCGTCCCCAGCACCTGGCTTGCGTGCGCGGCGCCGAGGCCCTGTGTGGTGGCGGCGCCTCCGCCGAGGGCGCCACCGTCGGTGCGTCTGAGCTCGCCTTCACCCCGGCCCCCGTGCGCGCCGGCGACTACCTGCTGGAGGTGGGCACCGCGGGCAGCACGCCGTTGCTCTTCCAGTGCCTCGTCTATCCGCTGGCCCTGGCCGGCGGGGGGCGCCTGACGCTGCGAGGCGGCACGCACCTGCCGCACAGCCCCAGCTTCCACTACATGGCCACCGTCTGGCAGCCGGTGGCGCATGCGTATGGCCTGCCCGTGTTGCTGTCCCTGGTGCACGCCGGCTTCTACCCGGAGGGCGCGGGGGAGATTGTCGCGGAGGTGGGGCCGCCGCAGGAGCCACCCCGGCTGGTGGAGCTGCCCGCGCGGGGCATGCTGCGTGAGGTCCACGTTTCGTCCTTCACCGGCGGGCTGCCCTTCACCATCGCCGAGCGTCAGTCCCGGGCCGCCGTGGGGGCGCTGCGTGAGCGCGGCATCCTGGCGGAGGCGGACAACCGCCCGCTGGCGGTGACGCGCTCGGTGGGGACCGTGACGTTCGTGCTGGCCCAGTTCGAGCACACCATCGCGGGCTTCACCGCGCTGGGAGAGCGGGGCCGCCTCGCCGAGGACGTGGGGCGCGAGGGAGGAGAGGCGCTGGCGCGGTTCATGGAGACGGGTGGGGCGCTCGACGAGCACCTCGCCGATCAGATCCTCCTGCCCGCCGCGCTGCTGGCCGCCGGGCGCCTGGGACCGGCGTCACCGGGCACCACGCGCTTCACGGCGGCGCGAATCACCGACCACCTCACCACCCACGCCCGCGTCGTGGAGCGCTTCCTTCCCGTGCGCGTCACGGTGGAGGCGGGAGGTTCGGTGGAGGTCCGGCCCGCCTGACGTCCGGGCCGGAGGCGGCTCAGGCGGCTTCGTCGTCGCCGCGGTTGGAGCCGAAGGTGTTCTGCCCGGCGATGGTCTTGGACGTGTTCCGGTAGGCGCGGAGGCCGAAGGGCACGGCGACCACGAACACGAGCCCCGCGAGGCCCACGGCCATCCACGGAATCGGCTTCTGCTTGAGCTGGACGTCCTTGCCGTAGGAGTTGAGGTTGTTGCCCATGGCGCGCTGCTTGGCCGCCTCACGCTCCTCGGCGGTCATCTCGCGGGGGGCCTGGAACTCCTGGACCTGCTTGCGAGGTTGGGCCAGCGCGGCACCACCCGAGCTGAGCGCGAGGACGAGGAGCATCCGGGGAACGAGGTATCGCATATGGCTGGGGAGGCTATCACGACCCAACGGAAGGACTGAACAGGGCTTGCACCCCGAGTGAGCGTCCATTACGGGCCGGAGACCCACATCTCCACTCCGGACGCCATGCTGCGCCTGCCCTTCATCGTCCTCGCCAACCTGTACCTCCTCCTGGTCTCCCTGCTGGGCGCCCCCTTCCGGATGATGGCCGCCAGCCACCGGCCCGCCTACGTCCGCTTCCGGCTGACGGGGGATCCGCCGTACCGCGAGCGGCGCCGCCGCCGGTTGCAACTGGGGGGAAGCCGCCCCGAGCCGTCGGATGTCACGTCCGTGGAGCGCCTGCGCGAGTCGTTGGAGCTCCTGGCGAAGGACGGCCGGGTGAAGGGCATCCTCCTGGAGGTGGAGGACCTGGCCGTGCCCGCGGCGAAGCGGGATGCGCTGGTGGCGGTGCTGACGACCTTCCGGGCGCAGGGGAAGCGGGTGGTGGGCTGGGCGGTCCACGTGGACAACGAGGGGTATGCCCTCCTGTGCGCGGCGGACGAGGTGCTCCTGCCCCCCATGGGCCGCGTGGAGCTGGTGGGCTACGCCGCGGAGGCCACCGCCCTGGGCGAGGGCCTGTCGCGCGTGGGCATCCGGCCGCAGTTCATCCGGCGCGGGGATTACAAGACGGCGCCGGAACTCTTCACCCGGCCCGCCGTTTCGGACATCCAGACGCGGACGGTGGAGTCGTTCCTGGATGAGCGCTACGCGGACCTGGTGGACGTGGTGGCGCGGGGGCGGCGGAAGACGCCGGAGGAGGTCCGGGCGCTGATTGACCAGGGGCCCTTCAGTGCTCGCCGGGCGCTGGACGCGGGGCTGGCGGACGCGCTGGTGAGCGAGGCGAACCTCCCCGCGCACCTGGGCCTGGTGAAGCCGGGGGACGGGGAGGAGGAGACGGAGCTGGAGCCGATGGCGACGTACCTGTCCACGGTTCCCTTCCCGCCGGTGCGGTGGAAGCGGCTGCGGCGGAACCCGCGCGTCGCGGTGGTGCCCGTGTCGGGAATCATCATCCCGGGTAAGGGGGGCAGTGGGAAGATGGCGAACGCGGAGACGGTGGTGAAGGCGCTGCGCGCGGCGGGGCGGGACAAGCGCTCCAAGGCGGTAGTCGTCTACATCAGCAGTCCGGGCGGGACGCCGATGGCGTCGGAGCAGATGCTGGAGGCGGTGCAGCGGGTGGCGCGGAAGAAGCCCGTCATCGCGTACATGGACCGGGTGTGCGCCAGCGCGGGGTACATGGTGGCGGTGGGGGCGAAGGAGATCTGGTCCGCGCCGCACGCCATGGTGGGCTCGATTGGCGTCTTCGCCGGCAAGTTCGACGTGTCCGGGCTGATGGAGAAGCTCGGGGTCCACAAGACGGTGCTCGTCCGAGGGCGGAACGCGGCCATGCTCTCGTTCTCGCGGGGCTTCACGCCGGAAGAGGCGGCGACGCTGGAGGCGGAAGTCGAGGAGATGTACCAGGCGTTCCTCGACATCGTCGCGAAGGGGCGGGGGCGGACGAAGGAGGAGATTCACCAATTGGCGGAGGGCCGCGTGTACTCGGGCGTGCGCGGGAAGGCCGTGGGGCTGGTGGATCAGGTCGCGGGCTTCGAGGAGACCTGTCGCCACGCGTTGTCGCTGGCGAAGGTGCCGGCGGCGGAGCGGTTCGAGATCATGACCTATGGCGCGCCCAAGCAGCGGGTGAACGTGTTGAAGCTGTTGATGGGGGCGTCCCAGGCACAGACGTATGCGCTGTGCCCCACGGCGTTGGGCCTGAATGGGCTGGGTGGCACGGAGGCGTTTGAAGACAGCGCGCGCTTCGGGGTGGCAGATGTGGTGGGTAGAGTGTTGCCTGATGACCAGTGGCCATTCGGGGGCTGACGGGCGCGAGCGGTAGACTGGAGGGATGCTGACGGCACTCGCGTTGCTGACCGCATCCTGTCTGGCCCAGGCGGAGACGAAGCTGCCGTTCGTCACGAGCCTCCACTTCGAGAATGACGTGCTCGCCAAGAGCGACCGGCTCTACACGAACGGTGTCCGCGTCGAGCACTTCGGGGAGTACGACGGGTGCCGCTCCATCGCGCGGACGCTGCGGCTTCCGGACGGAGTGCAGCACCGGTACCTGTGTGGCGGCACGCTGGCGCAGAACATGTACACGCCCAGCCGGATCGTTCCGTCGCCGGAGCAGGAGGTGTTCCCGGACCCGAACGACCGACCCTACGGGGGCTGGCTGCACGGCGGCATCTTCTTCCAGCACCTCTATGCGGGGAGGGCGCCCGCGGACTCGTCGAGGCTGACGCTCCAGGCCACGGTGGGCGTCACGGGCCCGGCGTCCGGGGCGGCGCAGACGCAGCGGGGGCTGCACCGGGCGCTGAATGGCCTCTTCGGGCACACGGTGGCGCGGATTCCAGTGGGTTGGGAGAAGCAGCTCCCGACGGAACCGGCGTTCCACTTCTCCGCGCTCCGTGAGCAACCGCTGCTCTGGAGCCCCGTGGTGGACGTGACGTGGTCCGCCGGGGCGATGCTGGGCACGGTGTTCGTGAACGCGAGCCTGGGAGGGACGGTCCGTGTGGGCTATCTGGCCCGGCCGTATGGCCTGGCGCCCATCATGCCGTCCGTGGTCAAGGCGCTGGAGGCGCGGCGGGCGCCGGGGGAGGACGCCTCGGAGCTGATGGCCATCCGGGACGAGCGCGCCTGGGAGGCCTACCTGTACGCCCGGGGGCAGGTGCGGGTGGTGGCGAGGAACCTGTTCCTGGATGGCACGCTCTTCCGGCCGAGCCTCAGCGTCCGGAAGGCGCCCATCGTCGGGGACAGCGAGTTCGGCGCCGCCTTCCGCACGGGCGGGTTCCAGTTCGGCCTGGGCATGGTGTTCCGTTCCCAGGAACTGGCCGATCCGCCCAACCCGCTCCTGTCAGGGCATCGGTTCACTCAGATTCAGCTTTCATATCTGCACTGAAGTCTGGGTGGTGAATGACTCGCACACTGAGTCCGGCTCTAGTACCGTCAAACAATCGGCTGTACCTCCTCGTCAGGGACGGCGCGCTTCGCCTTCCTTGGGCGCCGCCAGAGAGGAGGTCCCCAACGCCTCGGGGTTCACCCCCGCCAGAACATCTTCCTTGATCTCTACCTTCGTTTTATCTCGCAATGACTGGACGAGCGTGTCGAGTGCCTTGGCCCGGCGCTCCGAATCCAGTCGCTGAACGATACGCCCCTTCACCTGGTCGAACTTCTGCTCGATCCCCACCTGACGGGCTTGCAGCATGAGCAGGTGAATGCCGACATCCGTCTCTATAGGCGACGAAAGCTGCCCGACGGCCTTGAGCGTGAATGCGGCATCCGCGAGGGTATCGCCTCCGGTGGCGCTCAATTCGTCTCGCGTGCGGAACCCGAGGTCGCCACCCTGCGCCTGGGTGGTGGTGTCCTGGGAATGCGTCCGGACAGCCGCATCGAAGGATTGCTGTACGCTCCCCCCGCGCTGTATCTCTGCGGAAAGCCGTGTTGCCTGTGCAAGTGCCTTCGCCCGCTCTGGACTGCCCCGAGGGGCTTTCAGGAGCAATTGACTGACTCGGACCCGTGCTGGCTTGACGAACTCAGCAAGGTTCGCCTCGTAGTAGGCGCGAGCTCTCTCCTCGCCCACGGTCGCATCTTCGCTGGACTCGGTGTGCGCCTTGACCAGTCGCTGAACCATGACTTTTTCGAGCATGGCAAGGACTTCGGGATCTGAATCCAGGCCACGTCGCCTGGCTTCTTGGACTAGCAATTCAAACCGAACAAGGTTGTCCAGGAATTCTTTCTTCTTTTCTTGAGAGGCATAACGGGTGCGGACGAAGGCCGGCTGCTCGGCAAGCTTCGCTTCGAATTCTTGCTGCGTGATGTTTCCGTCGCCGACAACTGCAACGACAGGTCCTTCGTTTTTTTGAGGGCTTGCTGGCTTTCCTCGATCGCACCCACCCACACCCAGCGTCAAAGATACGGCCAGCGAGGCCGTTCCTACCCACCGAAACTGCCTGACCATCGAGCACTCCACCCTGAAGACTGCACCCAGCGGACTTTCGTCCGAATCCGGTGCAATTGAATGTCATCTATCCGCTGCCGGACAACTGCCTTGCGGTCTTTCTCACGTATAGAGTAGATCGGCAGTCGGACGGAATAGCGGGTACGAAAGCACGATGAAACGCCAGCAGGCGCTGTGGAAGTGGATCTGTCTCTTCAGCCTGCTTGGCGCACCGGCGTGCGAGCGGTCCGTGCCGGCTCCAGCCGGGCCAGCGGCGAACGTCGTCGCTCGCTTCAAGGGCGGTACGGTCACCCGAGAAGAGCTTCTTCGCGAAAGTCAACGGCTACCGCCCAACCTGCGGGCGCGCTTCGAGCAGGGAACGGGGCGCGAAGAGTTCATCCGCGCGATGGTCGACAAGCGACTGCTGGCGCGCGAAGCCGAGCGGCGCGGGTTGACCCAGGATTCGGAAATCCGCCGCCAGGTTCGCGAATTGGAAGAGCGGCTGACCATCCAGGCGATGTTGGCTCAGGAGGAGAAGACCGTTGGTGCGCCCACGGACGCGGAGGCTCGGGCGCACTATCAGGCGAACCTCGAGCGTTTCGCGCAGCCGGAGCGCCTTCGGGTGGCCCGAATCCTGGTGTCGGTCCCTCCGGGCAGTCCTCGTGCGGCTCGGACGGAAGCCCGGCAGCGTGCGGACGCCTTGCGCCGGCGCATCATCGCGGGTGAGCCCGTTGCGAAGGTCGCGGCGGCGGGTGAGGGGCCTGAGAGGACCCGAGGTGGGGAACTGGGGCTGCTTTCTCGCGGAGAGTTCGGTAGCGCGGCCTTGGAAAAGGCGGCATGGGCGCTGACTCGGCAGGGCGAGGCGACGCCCGTCATCGACGACTCGGCTGGGGCTGTCATCTTGGTGCTCCTGGAACGTCAGGCCCCGCGTGTGCCGCCCTTTGAAGAGGTTCGCGAGGCGGTGCTGGGGCAGATGGCACCCATGGCCCAGCGGCGTGTCTTTGAGCAGGTGTTGGCGCGGTTGCGTGCGGAGGCCTCGGTCGAGCTGCCAGTGCAAGGCGCTTCGGCTTCAGCGTCAGCGGGCGCCGATACGGTGTCCCAGCACTGACGTATTCGGGGTGGTGGTCGTGGGCTCGTGGCAGCGACGCGCCGCGGGTGGGCTTCGTCGGATTAGAGGGGGAGCTGTGCTCCTGGATGACCTGAAGCGGGGACTGGCGCTGTTCGCGCTCGTGGCCGGACTCGTAGTCACGGGGACCGCTCACGCGCAAGCGCGCGTGGCAACAGTCTTTCCGTTGACGCCGCTGAGGCCTGGCGTGAGTGCCGTCGACCTGGGCATGTCGGTCGAAGGGGACGTTCGCCAGCTCCGGGTCGCGGTGAAAGCCACATCCGCATCGGCGGGGACTTTGGTGGATGTCCGCGACGTGGTGGTCAACCAAGACCTCGCGGGCGCCGTGCCATTCCATGTGCGGGTGCCCCTTCGCGGCGCGCTTCCCGCCGACGCCGTGGTGGAGATCGAAGCAGCTCCCGCGACGGGGGGAACGGGCACTCCTCTCGCGGCCCGGTATGACTTGACCCACGAGCCCCCGGTGCTGCCCACGGGCGCTGTGCGCGTCAATGCGAGCCAGGACCTGACGCATCTTGTGGTGACTGTGGGGGCACAAGGTCCTGTGTCCCATGCCGAGCTGACGCTCGTGGGGGCCTCGGTGGAGGCGCTGCGGCGGGTGCACGGAAGTCTCAGCGATGCGGAATCCGTGGCCTTCGCCAGCGTGCGCCGGTTGACGGCGCGACCGCGAGAGCAGGCCTCCAGTCAGGTCGACTTCATCGTTCCGCTGCTCGATGGGGTCCAGGTCCCTGCGGATGGTGTGGTGGTGGTCGACGTCGCGGTCCATGACCCGTATGGGCGCGTGGTGAACACGTCGGCCGTGGAGTTCACCAGCGGGCGCGCGTTCGATCCGCTCGTGGGGCTCTCGCTGAGCCCTTCACCCCTGCTGCTCTCGGGAGGATATGGCACCTCGGCGCCCGTGCAGGTGACAGGACAGTTCGCGCTCGCGGGCGACGTCAATCTGAGTGGCTCATTGCAGGGGGTCCAATACGAATCGTCGGACACCTCCGTCTTCGTCGTCTCGGCGGAAGGCGTGGTCCAGGCGCGGAATGATGGAACGGCCGTGCTCACCGCGACCTTCGCGGGCGTGAGTGAGGAGGCCGAGGTCGTCGTTGATTCGGACGCGGACCTCGTCGGCGTGCAGGTGCTCCCGCTGCAACCCGTGGTGGAGCGTGTCGGAGGGACCCTCGCGCTGCGTCTGGAGGGCGTTCTGTCGGATGCGACCTCGCCCGGCGGCGAGCGGCGTGTGGACCTCACGTCAGGAGGCGCGGGCACCACCTGGTCGTCCGACGCTCCCGACGTGGCGACCGTCGGAGGGGACGGAAGGGTGACCGGCCTGCGGCCCGGTGTTGCGCGCGTCCGCGCGGTCCATGACGCCTTCAACGCACACATCGATGTCACGGTGAGCGACGGCGTCCCCACGATTCGAGTAGCGGCTCCGTCCACGGTGACCGCGGGCACGTCCTTTGATTTCCACGCGACCGCGACGGACGACCTCGCGGTGTCCTACGTTGAATTCCTCATCAACGGCGTGCCCGCGGGCCGCGACATGGAAGCGCCCTACTCAACGCGGGTCCAGGCGCCTCCTTACGGCGGCGCGACGCTCACGCTGTCCGCGGCGGTCGTCGACAGCGGCGGCCAACGCACCGAGGCCACGTCAGTCAAGGTGCGCGTCGCGGGTGTTCCCGCGCCCAGCACCCAGCCGGTGGTCGTCGAGCTGCCCACCCCCGGAGCGCTGCTCGTCCAGGGACTGCCCCAGGTGCTCCGCGTCACGAGCGGCGCCTGGATGGGTGGGGGACTCTCGACCGAGGACTTCCAGGTCGTGCGGTACTACGTCGACGATGTCTTCGCGGGCTCTGTTGACCTGCCTCGCGTCGAGGTCCGAAACCATCCCACGACGGGAGAGGTCATCCTGGTGCCCCTCTGGGAGCTCAGCTTCACGCCTCGCCGTGACACCGCGGGGTCCAGCCTGGCGCTTCGGATGGAAGCCCTGGACCGGGGAGGCGCGCTGGTCCGGTCCGACACGCTGCTGGTCCGGGTGGTCGCGGATGCGCCGCCGTTGGTGACCGTGGAGCAACCCCGGAGCGCCACCGCGGACGCGGTGGCTGGGACGCCTTTTCGGGTCAGCGGCAGCGTCAGTGATGATGCGCTGGCCTTTGGCACGCAGGTGTCGCTGCGCGTTGATGGCACCACCGTCGATGCCGTTCGCGTCGCGCGGGGAGGCCTGGGAGGCACCGCCGCCGGGAGCGAGCGCTTCAACCTGACGTGGACACCTGTCACCGCGGATGTGGGCCGGCTCCGTCGGCTCGAACTGGCGGCGACAGACAGCGCGGGACAGCAGGTGTCGCGGCTGTTCAACGTCACGGCCAAGGCCAACGCTCCCCCGCAGGTCTCCATCTTGTCGCCAGCCGAGTCCGCAGTCCTGGTGGGTGGAAGCCGGGTCCGCCTGACCGCGCGCGTAACGGATGACACCTCCGACCCAGTCGAGGTCCGGTGGTCGGTGGGGAATGTGGCGGTCGGCATCTCCACCAACGCGCCCTACGAGGCTGCCTACACCCTGCCTTCGGTGACGACCTCGACCGGACTGACCGTTGCCGCTGAGGCGCGTGACGCCGCGGGAAACACGACCCGGACCCAGGTGAATATCTCCGCTGTCCCGGACACGCAGCCTCCAGCGGTGTCCTTTGTCGTCCCGAAGGACGAAGTTTCAGTCCCCAGGACGCAAGACCTCCTCCTCACGGTGGCAGGACTCGACGATGTCTCCGTCTCGAAGGTGGAGATCCTCCTGGACGGCGGAGTCATCTTCACGGACACCGCGCCCGGAACGAATGGAGGGGTACGAGGTTCTTTCGTCACCCACACCATCCTCACCGCGGCGCAGTTGCAGGCAGCGCCCACGCACGTCCTGAGCGCCAAGGCTTATGACGCCTCGAACAACGTGGGCGTGTCCCCCTCAATCACCATCCACACAAAGGCGGATACGGCGCCTGAGGTGTCGTTCGCACAGTCGACCCCATCCGAGGCCACGGTGGGCTCCCTCATCCATGTCGAAGTGCTCGCCACGGACGACGTGGGCGTGAATTCGGTGGAGCTGTTCTTGGACGGCGAGTCGAAGGGGACGGACACCGTTGCGCCCTTCCGTTTCTCTTTTGAGGTCACGGGCGCTCCGCGCACGGTGACGTTGGAGGCCAGGGCGTCGGACCGGTTCGAAGTGGCGACGGCGTCACGCCCCCTGGTCGTCGTGCCGGACAGCCGCAAGCCGATGGTGACGTTCCGAAAGCCGCTGCCAGGAGCACCCATCTTCGCGGGGCGGACACTGTCCGTGGAGGTCGCCGCCGCTGACGACGTGAAGGTCGAGCACGTGGAGTTGTTCGCGCCCCACAGCCTTGGCGTGGTGACCCAGCGGGACAAGGATGGCCTGTACGAGGTGTTTCATTGGACCGTTCCTGTCGGCGCGAACCTGGCAGGGGAAAAGCTGAGCCTTCGTGCAGTGGCCACGGACTCCTCGGGCCACACGGCTGAACGGGAGCTCGAGGTCTCGGTCGTGGAGGACCAGCCCCCTGTGGTGGCGGTGACCTCGCCCGCTGCGGGAACCTCCTACAAGGAAGGTGAGGACGTTCGCATCGCCGCGACCGTAGGTGATGACGACGGTATCGTGGCGATGGTGGGGCTCTCCGGGGGGCAACGTCAGGGCGACCTCCCCGAAACAGGCCCACAGCTGCCGCTCACTGCTCAGCAGTTCTTTACCGTCTGGGCCCCCATCGTCAGCAGCGGAGCGCCGCCAACCGTGGGGGTGGAGGCGAGGGACACCTCGGGACAGACGCAGAAGGCCGAGGTGCACCTCACGGTGCGGCCCGACACCGAATCACCAACAGCCGACCTGCTTGCGCCCGAGCCACCCGCCACGGGTGACCGGCTGACGGTTCGGCTGAATGGTGCGCTCGGGATGCGCGTTGCGGTCGAGGACGACGTCCGTGTGGCGCGAGTCGAGACCGAGCTCGTCGCGCAAGACGGGACGCTGGTGCCGCTTCCCAGCGGCGCGGCCACGCTCACTGCCAAGGATGCGCGCTACGAGGAGACTCGCGTTCCCAATCCGATTGCACCGGGAGAAATCCTGGTCAACCGGCGCTTCTTCGCGAGCTTCGAGGGCACGCTCAAGCTTCAGGGTGTCAGCCAGGGATTGTATACGCTCAGGGCGCGGGCCTTCGACCCGGCGGGCAACGCCACCCCTACGTCGGAGCTGGCGCTTGAAATCGTCGAGGCCCAGGACAGCGAAGCACCCCGGGTGACGCTGAAGTTCCAGGGCACTCCATCGGACACGTCCTGTGTGGCTGGGGCTCAAATCAAGCTCTACGCCGACGTGACGGATGATGGCGCGGTCCAGTCCTTCTCCGCGCACGCGGATGGAATACCGCTGACCGTGGACGCCTTCGTGCCGTCGACGCGCGTCACGCGGACCTGGGACCTGACCCTGCCCGAGCTGGGTTCGTTTGGCTCCCGGAGCTACACCGCCAAGGCGGAAGCAACGGACACGGCGGGCCGCACCACCCATGCGAGCGTGAGCTGCGAGCTGGTCACGGATGCCCCCGCGGTGGTGCGTTGGGTGCAACCCTCGAGCGGTGGTGGGCTCGTCGAGGAAGCGAAGCAGACCCTCCAGGTGGAGGTTGAAGAGGATACGGGCATCGACGCGGCCTGGCTGCTGGCCACCACTCGAGAGCCCGTGAGCGTTTCGGAGGACGGGCGCTTCTTGCTGCCCACACCCGGAGCCAGTGGGAACATGCACGGCGCCAAGGTCCGGTTGGAGTTCGGCCAGAACCAGGTCTTCGCGGTCGAGGCCGGCCCCACCGCGCTGGAGGTCGAATCCCCCACGACGGGCGTCGTGAGCGGGGCTCCCCAGCACCTCATCCTCCGTGCCGATCCAACCGCGGCGGCGGGCCTCCGCGCCGTGGTTCGCTATGTGTTCTCGGTGGCCCCCGGCATGGAGCAAAGCCCCTTCGTCCAGGACTTCCTGTCCAGGCACCCGGGGGGGCTGCGGCAGGTGGATTTGAGTGAGGCCTCCCATCAAGTCGACCTGACGTTCCCCGCGGAAGTCCGCGTCGAGGACGTCCAGGTGTCGTTCCTGCCGGAGACGGGGACGGAAGCCGCGTCCGCGATTTCGACCGTAGGGATTCGATACGAGGGCTCCTTCGCGCAGGTCCGGGCCTACGCCTCCGGCGAGCGGCTGACGGTGCAGCCCTTCGCAATGACCGTCCAGCCCGGCAAGCGGACCCCCGCGCAGACCGACTTCCGACTACCGGCTGGCTGGCATCCGAGCCCCGTGCGCCTCAGCGTGGTGGCGCGTGATCGCGCTGGCGCGGTGACCGTGGCAGGGCAGGAGGTCACGGCCCTGACCGATACGAAGGGGCCACAGGTCCAGATCACCGCCCCGACAGCCAACACCTCGCTCGTGGCGGGAGTGCCCTTCACGGTCCAGGTGCGAGCCACGGATGAGGTGGACGTCCGCCGGATCGAACTGCTGGTGGATGGGGTCCGAAGAGGACTCCTCGAAGGCCGGGGCCTGCGCGATGCGAACTTCCCCATCAGCATTCCGGCGCCCACGGAGGGTGCGCCAGTCCAGTTGATGGCCATTGCCGAGGATCTCGCCGGCAATGCTTCCGTGGCGCAGCCGCTCTATCTCGAAGTCCATCGAGACAGCAGCCCGGAGGTCTCGTTGTCCCAGCTGCGGTACGACCTGACCGACGGGCGACAGCAGGTCATCTCCGAGACGGAACTTCGAAGCGGGTATGTCCGGCTGCTTCAGGGCGTGCCCCATAGGATTCAGATCAGCGCCGAGGACGACGTCTCCTTGGCGAGCGTCGTCGTGACACACGCCGGGGGCACGCTCCTGTCGGAGTCGCTGTCCGTGGGGACGCGTACCTTCTCTGACTCTGTCACCTTCACGTCGCCTGTCATGGCCGACGGGGCGCCCTCGCTCTTCCAGGTGACCGCCACGGACTCCCTTGGCGCGCAGACGACCCACCGTGTGGTGATTGAGTGGAAGCGTCCGGAGTCGCCCTCGCTGGCCATTGCTACGCCTGCCCCCGGCGCAACGCTCACGGAAGGCAGCGTCTCCCTGGTGCTCTCCACCGTGGCCGCCGATGACACGGGCGTGGCCCGGGTCGAATATTTCGTCAATGGGCAGTCGGCGCTGACCGTCTCCCAAAGCGAGTCGAAGGTCATCAGCGCGGCGCCGCCGGATGGCTCGGAAGGAAGTCTGCCTCAGGCGTACGACCCGGCGCTCCGGGCCGCCATCACCTACCTGCCAATGTCCTTCCAGCAGGACCTGTCGAAGGTCAAGGAGTTCCGGGGCAACATCCGGCTTCCTCCTGGATTCGTGGCGTTGGATCCCAGCCGCCCGGACACCGAAATCACCGTGCGTGCCGTGGCCACGGACTTCGAAGGCCATGACACGCTACGGGAACACGTCGTCCGCGTGGTAGCGGATGTGGTGGCGCCCCAGGCCATCGTCCTCCGGCCTTCGTTGGGCGCGGATCTGGTTGAAGGGAGCGCGGTCGTCGTCGAGGCCGTTGGCATCGACAACGTCTTTGTCGAGGAGCTCGAAATCCTCGTCGGGCCTACGTTGAACCAGCTCCACGTCATTCGGAGCGCGGGCGGTTTCTCCACGGACTCCGCCGGTGAAATGGAGGGCTATTCGTATTCGAGCCCCGTGGTGCGCGCGGAGTTCACTGTTCCTCGGCTGAGTGAACTGGGCGCGGGAGATTCCGCGCCTTACCTCATCGCCGTCCGCGTACGTGACTCCGCGGGCAACTCCAACGAGGACGCCTTGGCGCTTCAGTTGGTGGACGTGGTTCGAGACCGAGAGCCCGCGGTGTCGCTGCTTTCTCCATTGGATGGCAGTCCTGTCGTGGAGCACAGCGCGGTGACCGTCACGGTATCGGCGGAAGACGACGTCGCCGTCACGAGCGTCCAGTTGCGGGTCAACGGCATGATGATGGAGCAGGTGCTTCGGGCTCCGCCCTTCGTGTTCCGGGTCGAAGTTCCCGAAGGCGGGGACGCCCTTGAGCTGCAAGCGGTGGCGCGGGACTCGTTCAACCACGAAGTCCGCAGCCAGGTGGTTCGGCTGCCTGTCGTGGACGACCGGGCTCCCACCGTTGCGATCGCCGAGCCACGAGAAGGTGTCACGCTGACGGAAGGCAGGGACTTTGCCTTCGTGGTGGCCGCCCAGGACGATGTGGGCATCGCCTCGGTCGAAGCCACGGTGGAGGGCGGGATCGGAGGCACGCTGCGCTTCGCCAGCACGACCGCGCCGCACCGCTTCCGCGTCCCCCTGCCATATGGCTCGGCGGGGCGCACGCTGACGCTGAGGGCCACCGCCCGGGACACGACGGGCAAGGAGGCCCTGGCCCCGGCGGTGCAGGTCGCGGTCCAGGCCGACACGTCGCCGCCGGAGGTGTCCTTCCGGACGCCCGCCAACCAGTCGGAAATCACGGCTGGGCAGGTGCTTCGCGTCGAGGTGGACGCGGACGACAACGTCGGCGTCGTTCGCGTGGACTTCACGCTCAACGGGGACTTCCACGCCACCATGCCCGCGCCGCCCTACGCCTTCTCGTATCGCGTGCCTCCAGACCAGGCGGGACAGGCCGTGGCCATCAACGCAACGGCCACGGATACGTCCGGCAACGTGTCATCCGCCTCGGTGTCGGTGGGCGTGGTGCAAGACGAGCTTCCAGAGGTTGAGCTCAGGCCCGTTGCCCAGATGGTGGCCGGCCGTCCCTCCTCCCTGGTGGCGGAGGCGTCGGATGACGTCGCGGTCGCCAGCGTGAGCTTCTTTGTCACGCGTCCGGGGGAGGCCGAGGTCGAAGTGGGGCGGCGCAACCAGTTGCCCTTTGAGTTCATCTACACGCCCGAACGGCTGGTTGGGAGTGAGCCTCTTCCGACCCTGGTGTTCCGCGCCCGCGCGGTCGACGTCGCGGGCCAGGAGCGGTGGAGCAACCCGGTTTCCGCTTCGGTCCAGAGAGATCAGCCGCCCACGGTGGCCATCACCCGGCCTTTCGCCGGGAGTGCGATTTTCGAAAGCACACCGGTGCGGGTGGAGGCAGATGCCACGGACCTTGAAGGGCCCGTGAAGGCCGTCCACTTCTTCGTGGACGGTAAGAGTGTGGGAACCGCCCTGGCGCCCGCCGGAATCGCCGGCAAGCCCACCGTCTTCACCACCACCTTCCATCCAGAACTGGGAAGTGGAAACCGGACGCTGGTGCTCACGGCGGTGGCGGTTGACTCCGCGGACCAGGAGGCACAGTCCGCGCCCGTGCACCTGGGCACCGTACGCGACACGGTCGCTCCCGAGGTCGAACTCGTGGATCCCCCGGGTCATGACGTCGTGACGGAGGGCACCACGATGGCGTTGACCGCCGGGGCCTCCGACAACGCGTCAATCGCCAAGGTGGAGTTCATCCTCGACGGGGGCGTCGTGGGGTCGACCACGGTCTCCTCGGGAGGACCCGCCAATCGCCCTCTGTATGGCGTGGAGTGGCCCGTCCCCTCGGGGCAGGCAGGGGACGTGCTGGAGTTCCGCGCCGCCGCGGAAGACCCGACGGGCAACCGCGGGGAATCGGCATCCGAGAAAGTGGAGATCGGCATGGCGCCGGCCTTCGAGTTCGACCCCTTCAATCAACTGGGGGCGCAGTCGTTCCTACGGGCGGGGCCCGAGCGGCGTCTGCTGATTGGCTCCGTCCGGGAATCAAACCATCAGGTCGCCATCACCCAGGTGGACCAAGGCACGGCGACGAATCTGGGGCTCGCCTTCGTGGACGGTCCACCGCGTGCCGCCGCATTGGTGCAAGGGCTCGCCGTGGTCGCCACGGCCCGGCCCACGGCAGTGGGGGGAGCGGTGCCGCATCCGCCACAGCTCACCCTGATTGACGTGTCGGGCGTACCGGCCGTGTTGCCACTGCGCCTGGGCACCGTTGACCTGCCTGGTGAGAACATTCATGGCGTGGCCGTCGCGGGGTACCTCGCCTTCGTCGCCAATGGTGACGAAGGCGTCGCCGTGGTCGACATTGGCGTCCGGGCCGCGCCGATCCGGCTGAGCTCACTTCCCACGGAAGGGCCTGCCCTCGACGTCACGGTTCATGGAGACCTGCTCCTGGTGGCGGGGGGCGCGGCGGGTCTGCGGGTGCATGACCTCCGCTCGCCCGGGATGAAGGAAGTCGGATTCATCGCGTTGCCGGGTGAAGCCGTGCGAGTCGTGGCGCAAGGCACGCGTGCATACGTGGCCTGCCGTGACGCCGCCGCGACGCTGGCGGTCGTGGACCTGACGCGTCCCAGCGAACCGCTGGTTCGTTCACTCCTCTCGCACCGGTCGGAACGGGAGTCCCTCTTCGCGACGGGACTTTCGGACGTGGCAGTGAGTGGAAACCTGGCGGTGGTGGCCGCCTCCTTGGTGGATGTGAATGGCCAGCCGGCCAAGGGACTGTTGTCGGCATCGACGTTGCGCGCGGATGGCACCGTGGCACTCCGGCCCATGAAGGCCAATCTGCCGAAGGCAGGCGACGTTGCGGTCATCTCCGGCGTCCCCGTGGCCAGTTTCGGCCAGACGGGCGGAGCGGCCTTCCTCCCGAGGCGCCTCTCGGTGACTGGAATGCGCCCGGAGGACGGCGCGGCGCAGGTCGCCGTGAATGCCCCCGTGGCCATCGAGTTCTCCACGCCACCGTCTTCGGGGGACGTGACGGAGCAGTCCGTGATGCTCCGAGAAGGCGATGCCGTGCTGGGGCGCTTGATTCCCGCCGCGCTCGAAGCCGATGGACGGACCGTGACACTGACACCGACAGACCCGCTGACGGTGTCCGCGCGGTACTTCGTCACGGTGACGACGGCTGTCAAGGATGTCAATGGAGCGGCATTGGCCGAGCCCTTCGTCGCGAGTTTCACGACGCGGGCAACCGCGGGGACTCCTCCCGCAATCTCCCAGGTGTCGCCATCCGCCGGGCCACTCGAGGGTGGCACACAAGTGACGGTTCACGGAGACCACTTCGCTCAGGGGGCCCGGGTGTACTTCGCTGGCGCCGAGGCCCGGGTGGTGGAGGTGTCCGAAGACCACAAGTGCATCACCGTCGTGACGCCCGCTCGGAGTGAAGGTCCGGCGCTCGTGACGGTGGTGAATCCGGATGGGGGAGAAGGGGTCCTCATCGGGGGCTTCGTGTACCTGCCCATGTTGCAGGTCTCATTCGTCGCGCCCGCCTCAGGTCCAGTCGCCGGTGGCACGCATGTGGAGGTTTCTGGCGCGGGCTTCCAGCGCGACGCGACCGTGACGTTCAACGGCATCCCCGCCACACAGGTCCGGGTGCTCGCGCCGGGCCGCCTGGAGGCGGTGACCCCCGAGGGCACCTTTGGGCCCGCCGACGTGGTGGTGACGAACCCTGACGGCCAGCGCGCGTACACCGCGGGGGCGTTCCTCTATAGCCGCCTGGCCGTTTCGCGCGTCATCGGGCGCTACAGTCCTCAGGTACACGGAAACACGCAGCCCGCCCATGTCTTGTCGCGGGGGGCGCCAGTGGCCGTGACACTTCAGGACAAGACAGCCTGGGTGTTGTCCGCGGCGCAGGTCTACACCGCGGCGAAGTCGCCCACGGAGTTGTTGACCCGGAGCATCCGTGGCGGGCTCGGTGCGGTCGACGTCTCGGCGCCAGCCGATGCTTCGGTGATGGGGGGCGTCTCCATTCAACCGCCGTATCAGCCCGTGGACCTGGCGGTGCGTGGGAAGCGTGCCTACGTAGTGGCCAACGGCAGTGAGCTGCCGCATGTAGACGTGGCGGGTGAGGGGGAAGGCGCCCTGATGGTGTTCGACTTGACGCACCCGAACGCCCCCACCTCGCTGCCGCCCGTGTCGTTCCCTGGGACGGCGCACGCCGTCGCGCTCGTTGGAGACCTGGCGTTGGTGGCGGCGGGGGATGCCGGCGTTCAGGTGTTCTCGATCTCGAACCCGGATCGGCCGTTGCTGTTGGGCTCGAAGCAGAACTATCTGATGGCGGGTGTCTTCGGTCCGGTATCGGTGACGAAGGTCGCGGCGGCCGGCCGTCATGCCTTGTTGCACGCCACGCGAGGAAGCGTGTCGAGCACGCTGCTCGTGGACCTCGCGACGCCTGGCTTCTCGGCGGTAGGCGAGCTGTCCGGAGACTTTGGTGAGATGGCCATCCGGGGTCCCCAGGCCCTTGCTGCGTCGCGCTCACTGCGGACCGTATCGCTCGTGCCGTCCTCACGGCCCTATGTCCACGCAGTGGTGCCTCCGCTCATGCGGTCAGGCCTCTTCGTGGGTGGTGCAGCCCATCCGCACGTGGCCGCGGCCATCACCTCACCCGTGGGGACGGTGGGCAGTCCCGCATCACTGCAGTTCGTGGACGCCTCCGACATGGCGGCGCCGCGCGGGATTGACGCCATTGACCTGTTCCCGGCGACGAACCTCTCCGACGTCGACATTGACGGGGACGTGGCCGTGGCATCCATTTCCGCCACCCATCGGAACCAGGCGAACGATGGCCTCGCCGTCGTCCAGTTGCCCTTCCCGGTCGTAGTGTCCAGCACGCCCATGAATGGCGAAGAGGATGTGCGTCCCACGGAGTCCGTGCGGCTGACGTTCAACGTCCCCGTCGCCCTGGGGGCCTCTGGAGTCAATTCTGCTCGACTGTACGAGCTCAACGGTTCGGCTGAGGGCGAGGATGTGACTGGGACGGTCACCGTGTCCGGAACCGAGCTGGTGATTTCTCCCAGCGGTGAACTGGGGCTGACGAAACGCTACCGCCTGGTGGTGCAGGGCATTCGCGAGGTCGTCGAAGGGGGGGCTGGCACCGGCGCGGTAATGCCGGGGACCTATGTCCTGGAGTTCACGACGGCTGGTGCGCGCGATGCCGTCAGGATGAGTGTCTCAGGCCTTTCCGAACGGGAGGGACCTGTCGAAGGGGGCACGGAGCTGACCATTGAGGGCAGCGGCTTCTCTGCGGGGATGCAGGTCGCCTTCAACGGTCGGGCTGCCACTCAAATCAATGTCTCCGTGGATGGGACGGAGGTGTCGATGCTGACGCCCGCCGGGACGGAAGGCGCCGCGACGATCGAGTTGACGAGCACCGCGGGCGTGTCCGTCATCCTGCCAGGGGCCTTCCTCTACACACGGGAGCTGGCGCTGACGAGTGTCGCGCCCGCGCGTGGCCCCATGTCGGGTGGCACACGTGTGCTCATCGAAGGCCATGGATTCTCTGTCACCGAGCCGGTCGTGGTTCGATTCAACGGTGTCGAGGGCCAGTTCGTGCGGGTCCTGGGCCTCAACCGGCTGGAGGTCTACACGCCGAACGGTGTTGCGGGGTCCGCGGATGTGACGGTTCAGAACCCGGATGGGACGACCCGAACCCTTCAGGACGCCTTCACCTATGATCAGCCCACGGGCGCGTCTGTGGCGCTCAACGGCACGCTGCGTGATGCCGTGGTGATTGGCTCCTATGCCTATGTGGTGGGGAGCAACGGCCTGCATGTCGTGGACATGTCGGGCGTGTATACGCGCGGCCCGAATGCGGGCGGAGGCGTCGCCATCCCGCCGGATCGCCAGGCCGGGTTGGTGGATGAGGACGGCATCGGTGGCGACGACCGCATCATCGGGACGTTGGGCACGGGCGACCTCTGGGCGGTGTCCTATCCGGGGTTGGAGGGAGACCGGCTCTTCGCCAGCGGTGTCGATGAAGACGGCAGTGTTGCCGCGGGCGCCATCTACGAGTTCGACATTTCGAATCCGGCTGAGCCTGTGCTCGTCATCGAGAGGAGTATTGCAGGGGCGGGAGTCTATGACGTGGATGCCCGCGGCGACCGGCTCCTGGCTGCCGCGGCAAACGCGGGCTTCCACACCTTCGACATCTCCCACGCGCCGTTCCCCATTCGGGAGTACGTGTCCGAGCCTGGCGCTCAGGCCATCGCCCTGGAGGGCGGGCTGGCCGTGGCGGGTGTGGGCACCCGCACCACGGCGGGGACCGTGTCCGGTGGGAAGCTGCGAACGCTGTCCGTCGAAGGCCCGCTGACGGTCCGCGGGGAGCTCGACCTGAACGTCCAACGCGTGCGGTTGCGCGGCACGCTCGCGGCCGTGGCGGCGGGTTCTGCGGGGCTGGTGCTGGTGGATGTGAGCAACCCGGACGCCCCCACCCAGGTGAGTTCGATTGACGTCCACGGCTTCGCCACCGACGTGCGCCTGGTGGGAGACCTGGCCTACGTGTCAGCAGGCACCGCGGGCGTGGCGATCGTGGACATCAGCACCCCCGGAGCGCCCCTCTTGTTGCGCCATGTGACGGGGGCGCACGCGGGCAGCACGCTTGCCGCGGCGGTGACGCCGGGCGGACGCGTCGTCAGCTTGCGCCAGCGCGCCGCGGGTGGTGGGTGGTCCCTGGACTTCGGTCAAGGCACCGAGCTTTCCGTGGTCAGCGCCAGCGTCTCGCCCGGTGATGTGGTGCCACTGAATCTCAGCTCGATCACGGTGACGCTTTCCACCTCGGTGGACTCGACGACCGTTGATTCGGCGCTTCAGCTCACTGCCGGTGGCGTCGTCGTGGATGGGGATAAGGAAGCGGGAACGACCGAGGACGCGCGCAGCACCATCGTGTTCCGATTGAAGGAGCCCCTGCCCGCCGATGTTCCCTTGCGGTTGACGCTCAGCGAGACGCTCGAGAGCACCGCGGGACATCCGCTTGTCGCGCCGTTCTTCGTGGACTTCTGGAGTGCAGCCGCGGAAGGCGCGGCGCCGCGCATTTCGCAGTTGGTTCCTCGAGTCGGGCCGGTGTCGGGCGGTGGCATCAGCGAGTTGCTCGGCTTTGACTTCGATGAATCAGCCGAGGTGTACATCGGTGGTGTCCGCGCCGCTGTCCTCGCAAGCTCGTCATCACGAATCACCGTGAATGTTCCCGCGGGGGCTCCGGGCCTGGCGGACGTGGTGGTGCGCAACGTGGCCACGGGGCTGAGCGCGCGCCGTGAGGGCGGCTACCTGTACACGCTGCCCCTGTACGTCGAGAGCGCGACCCCTCGGTTCTTGAACCCGCGCGGAGGCAGCACCGTGGACATCGAGGGAGAAGGGTTCCTCCCTGATTGGGCACATCCGCTGGGCTCTACCCAGGTGCGGGTGCGGGGGATCCTTGCGACCCAGGTGCAGGTGCTCTCGTTGACCCGGATGCGCGCCGTGGCGGGACCGGGGTCGTTTGGTGACGCACCCGTCGTCGTCGTCGCGCCAGACGGAGTTGACCGCAGCGCGGCGCCAGAGCGCGTGGGCTACGGCCTGCCGTTCCTCGGCGAGGAGAAGGCGCTGTCGGTTCGGCCGGGGGCGCTGACCCGCAGTCCGCTGTCTCCGTACTTCATCTATTCTTCGGGAGGCTCCGCGATCAGCGGAAACAAGTTCGAACAGTCCTACCTGGGGACGCTCACGGGTGGGGGCACCGTGCCCCAGTCCTACCGCATGGCGGCGTTCGACGTGCAGCTCGCCACGAGGCCACGGGCAGCAGGGGCCCAGGTGGTGAACTCGAACCGCGAGGACGACGCGCAGATTGACCGGTTGGTCGCCGTGCTCCAGGGCCGGTTGCCGCGGGGCACGCCCTTGCCAGATGTCGAGCTGATGCCGGACTCGCTCGACGTGGCGATTTCTGGCGACACGCTCTACGTCGCCAACGGGCGAAGCGGACTGGCCGTCCTCGACGGCCGTGGCACGACGCAACAGCAGCCGGACGGCACACTCGAAAGCCTCAAGCTCCTGGGCCGAGCCAAGCTGGGCACCGCCAATGAGCTCATGGCCTCGCGGGTGGTGCCTACGCCCGTGGGCGCTTGGGTGCTCGCCAATGGTCTGCAGGGAGACCCAGACGTTCCGCCTCCCAGCTTCTGTCTGCCTGTCCAGCCACAGATCGGGGCGAAGGGCAGTGTGCTGCTGGTGGACGCGCGTCATCCCGAAGACCCGCTGTTGGTCTCCCAGGTGGGAGGGGGAGAGGACTTCCAGCCCTACGGCGCCACCGTGAAGAATGGGCGGCTGTACGTGGTCACGGGCGACCACCAAGGCGTCTTGTACGTGAAGTGCGACGCATCCCAGCCGATGCCTCCGCTGCCGGACCACTCGCTCGATTACGGTCAGCGCACGGCCTACAAGGACCGCGAGGCCCTGCCGAAGAACAACCGGCTCCACATCTACAGTTCCGCCGGCGCTGATGCGCAGGTCGTCGGTTCGATTGCCATCGAAGGCAATCTCACGGACGTCGTCGTGCATGACGGCGTTGCCATTGTCGCCTCGGCCGAGTTTGGCCTCACGTTCGTGGACGTGAGCAACCCCGCGTCACCCCAGTTCGTCACCCAGATTGAATTCGACTCGACGCTCTCCAACACCCCGGGCCAGCCGCAGCGGTTGCGGCTCGTGGGTGACGTGCTGTTCGTGGCCGCCAATGAAGGTGGTGTCGTGCTGGTGGACGTGTCGGATCCGCGTAATCCGAACCTGTTGAGTGGCGGCAACACCGAGCCCGCGTTCGACTCCCTGGCGGTGGGAGATCGCCTGCTGCTCGCGGGAAGACAGCAACTGACGGAGCTGGAAACGCCATTCATGCTGGTGACGGGCTACAGCCCTGCGCGGGGTGAGCGCGTGCCACCCAGCCTGCCGCAGCTCGTGGTCCAGATGAACCGGCCGATCGCCGAGTCCACCGTCACGAGCGGCACGGTTCGCTTGAGGGGACCTGATGGCGCGCTGGTGCCCCTGACGTTAAGCGTGCGCGACATTCCGGGACAGCTCGACTTCGCCATCGTGGCGTCACTCGAGGCGCCTCTCCTTCCCGAGAGCACGTACCACCTGGAAGTGGATACGGCGGTCACGGATCAGCGCGCGGGCGGGTTGTTGATCCCGCTGAGAACGACGTTCGTCACTGGCAAGGCCAACGCTCGCCAACCGGTTATCGACACGGTGTCACCTTCGACGGTCTCCACATCAGGGGGACAGGAGGTGACCCTGAGCGGCAGTGGGCTCCTGGGCGTGAGCACCGTGAAGCTCTCCGCCAATCAGGTGGCGTCCATTGCGTCTCGCACTGACAGCGAGCTGCGGTTCACGCTTCCGCCGCTGACCGCGGGCCCCGTGGATCTCTGGGTGGTGGATGAAGGGCTCCCTGAGGCGTATTTCCCCGCGGCGCTGTTGGCGCTCGAACCGCTGCCCGGCCAGGTCACCCTCAGCCCGAACCATGGTCCGGTGGAGGGACACACGCGGGTTCGCGTCTCGATGTCCGCCCGCGCGGTGGCTCCGGGGACCACGGTTCGTGTGGGCAACAAGGCTGCGGTCGACGTGGACATCCTCGACCTGTCTTCGCTGGAGTTCACCACTCCGGAGGCGACCGGCGCGGGAATCGAGACCGTTGAGCTCGTCCCGCCTTGCGACGATGCACCGCAGACGCCGTGTCCTGGCGTTCCGGTCGGGACGTTCTCCTATGACTTGCCGATCGGCGTGGGAATGGACCTGCCCGGGTTCCCGCCGCGCGTTGCATCGGCGCTGGAGTTGGTGGGGAACACGCTCTACGTCGGTGTCTCCACACCAGGCCAGTCGGGCCTCGAGATTTTCGATGTCCGTCTGGAAGAGCGTCCGCTTCGGCTGGGGGGCCTGACCACCCATTCTCCCGTGCGAGACCTGGACGTGGATGGAGCCTTGGCGCTGCTGGCCAATGACGTGGCCGGTCTCGCGGTGGTGGACGTGACGCGCTCGGATGCGCCGGTGCTCATGCGCCAGGTCGCGACGGCGCAGGGCGGCGCGGGTTCAGGGTGGGCCACGGCGGTGCGAATCGAAGGCACCGACGCGTTCGTCGCAACCGTGGACCCCTCGGTGGCCGCCGGCTACGTCCAGGTGTTCGATGCCAGCTCGCCTGCGATGCTGGTTTCCAGAACGGTGTCGCTTGATGCGGATGCCCTGGCGCTGGAACTGGGACCGGAGCGCCTGTTCGCGCTGACGTCGAACGTGGTGGGCCCACAAGGCGATGGTCTCTCCCTGTCCATCTACGACCGCGAGGGCGTGCGCCTGGGGCGCATCCTGGTGGATGCCTCGGTGACCTCCTACGAGGCGCTCGTCCGCAGCCGCGTCGTGGTTCGAGGCGCTCGTGCCTATGTGACGGTGGGACGTCGCCTGTATGTGTACGACCTCTCCAACCCAGCAATGCCTGCGCTGATTCAGGACTCCGACCTGGGTTCGGCATCGACGGGCCTCGGCTGGGCGGCCGGCACGCTCTTCGTGGCGACCGGGGGGGAGCGCACGGTGCAATCCATTCCCCCGAACGAGCTGCTTCCCGTCGGGATGACGCCCGCACCAGGGGGGCATGCGATGCCGGACACACACGTGAAGGTGGACTTCACGCTTCCGGTGCTTCGGTCGTCGCTCACGCCGGAGACGGCGACGGTGTCACGCGTCCGCGCTGGTGACGTGAGCACCGTCGAGGGGACCTGGCACGTCGAGTACGCCGTGAGGGGCTCGTCGGTCATCTTCACTCCGAGCGAGCCGTTCGCGCCGAATGACGAAGTCACGGTGTCACTGAATGGACTGGTGTCCTTCAACCTGCTCCCCCAGGCGGTGGCGTTCTCCGGATCGTTCCATGTCGTCGACACGGATGCCGTGCAGCCCGTCATCTCGACACTGGTCCCTGCCTCTGGCCGTGCCGACCAGTCTACGCAGGCGTTGCTCGCAGGCCGCGGCTTCAGGGAGGACACCACGGTTCGCGTCGGTGGGCAGGTTGCAGCCGCCACGTTGGGTGAGGATGGCCTGTCCATGACGCTCCAGGTTCCGCCTGCCATCGAGGTCAACGGCCTCCCAGTAGCCGGTCCCGCGACCGTGGAAGTCATCGACCCGAGTGGCTTGTTCGCCCGGAGGATGGGCGGCTTCGTGTATCGCGAGCCTTTGACGCTGCTCAGCCTCACGCCGGGTCGGGCTCCGCAGCAGGGCGGGACGAGGGTTCGGCTCCAAGGACGGGGCTTCGCGCCGGGAATGAAGGTGTCCTTTGGTGGGACGAATTCATTCGACGTGCGTGTGCTGAGTACGGAGAGCGCGGAGGCTGTCGCTCCGCCTCATCCCGGCGGAATGGTCGACGTGGCCGTACAGGCAGGCACCGAAGTTTCGTCGCTGCCTGCTTCATTCCTCTACGGCTCAGGGGCCGTGGCGCGTCTGTCGACCGCGCCCGTGCGGGATGTGGTCATCGACTCTGGGGTCGCCTATGCGGCGCTGGGTGCGGTCGTCGACGTCCATGACGTAGCGGGTGGAGCGCCGCTTCAGGCGAATCGGAAGACGCCGAAGGGCGGCCTGCTGCTCGCCAATCTCAGTGACCCGACGCACGTTACCGTCATCAGCGAACTCGACTTCCCCGGGGAAGGGGGCAGCCACCGGGTCCTGAAGCGAGGCGATACCGTCTACGTCGCGGCAGGGTCGGGCGGCGTGCGCATCGTGGATGTCTCGACCCCGGCGGAGATCGAGGAGGCGTACCCGCAGCTCCAGGTCAGTGGTGCCGCGGCGGATATCGCCATCGGCGGCACATTGCTCTTCGTGGGCGATACGGCGGGTGTGCAGGTCTTCGACCTGGCCGACGGGACTCGCCGGCCGCTCCATATCGGAACGCGTGCGATTCCAGGCGGCGTGAGCGCGCTGGCGCTCCATGGGCCACACCTGCTCGTCTCCAGCGCGTCTCCTGGTGCCCCCGTGCTGTACGTGCTGGATGCCAGGACGGGCAACCTGACGCCCCATGGATCGGCCCACCTGTCCGCCCCCGCGGTGCACATCACCGCGGAGGGGACTCGGGCGTTCCTTTCGCTCGGGAAGGCAAAGCAGGTCGCCATCTATGATTTGACGGACGTGAACAACCCCGCGCCCGCAGGGACCCTGTTGGTGGACGGGCCGGTGGGGGATTGGGCGTCCGCCGAGCAGACACGCGTCGCGGGCGGCGTGGCCTACGTTGCCGCGGGCGGTGGGAAGGTGTTGCGGTACTCCGTCCTGGAGGGCGTCGCGCCCGTCCAACTGGGCCGAGCGACGGTGTTTGGCGACGCACGCACGCTGGCCTTCATGGGTCGCTACCTGCTCGTGGGGACGCTGTTCCTCGACAAGAACGGTACGCCCGTGGAGCTCCCCGTGAGTGATGCCGCGGACGCCAACCTTCCGCTCGCGGGCGCCCTGGCGTCGGTGGAGCTGGACACGCTCGACATCCGCGGAACCGTGCCAGGCGACGGAGAGGTGGTGCCTCCGGGCGCGGTCGTCCAGGTCTTGCTGACCGCGCTCCCGGATGAAGCAAGCGCCGGTGAGGTGACGCTGGTCCACCGTACTGACGACGAAGCCGTTCCCGTGGCGCGACGGGTTCGCGTGGATGCCCAGGGCGGGCAGGTGGAGCTGACACCCTATGTGCCATTGGCCCTGGACACGGCCTACGAGCTGCGGATCGGCGCGGACCTCAGGGACCTTCGGGGCGCGACGTTGGGAGTGCCTGGGCGCGTTCGCTTCCGGACCAGCCGCGATGCGTCACAGGAGCGGCCGGAGATTGCGTCCGTGTCGCCTGCTTATGGCCTTGCCGCGGGTGGAAATGAGGTGGAGGTGCTCGGGGGCGGATTCCTGAGCGGCTGCCTCGTGACGATGGGCGGCGTGCCCGCGCCAGTGAAGGAGGTGTCCTCGGATGGCCGGAGGATTCGCGTGACGGTGCCGGCAGGGCAGCCGGGGGCGGCCGCGGTCGAGGTCACCAACCCTGGCGGTTTGTCGCACCTGCTGCTGGGGGCCTACCGGTATCTGGAGTCCCCGGCCCTGGCCGATGTGCAGCCGCGACATGCGCCGTTTGGCAGTCGCGCCGTGGTGAAGGTGACGGGGGCGGGGCTCTTCCCAGGCTCACAGGTGCACTTCGACACGGTGCCCGCACGTTCGGTGGTGATGGATGATGCTGGCGCACTGCTCGTCGAGGTTCCCGACAACGTGACGGGACGTGTGGCCCTGACTGTGCTGACGCCAGGCGTTCCGCCCCAGCAGGCAACCTTGCAGGGTGGCTTCACCTTCACCCTCGTGGAGCGCGCGCGTCTCGACAACATGGGCGCCGTGATTGCCAGGCACGGACATCGCGTGTTTGCCGCGCGGGATGACGTGCTGACGGTGGTGGACTTCAGCGTGGCCGGGAGTCCGGGCGTGGTGGGGCAAGTCGAGGGCGTCAGCGACCCCGTGGACATGGCCCTCCATGGGACGGAGCTCTTCCTGGCCGGTAGGACCGAGGTGGTCCGCTACAATGTGTCCGAAGCCGTCTGCAGCCCTGCGCCGCACGCGCCGTGCAGTCCGGTGGAGCTGGAGCGCGTGCAACTGGCGCCGTCGACCCCGTTTGCCTTGAAGGCCGTGGCGGCTGGTGGCGCTGGTGCTTACGTGGCGGTGGCGGGTGGCAATGAGCTGGCGCTGCTCGCACCGGTTGATGGGGCCTACGTGGTGGTGGCCCGCACGTTCCTGGGAACGGGATCGGTCATCGACCTGGATGTGGTGGATGAGGCGCTCCTGGTCCTCATCGAAGATGGCGTGAGCGGCTCTCGGCTGGAGATTCGCAGCACCGAGGGCAGCACGCTTCCACTCCTGAACGCCATTCCCGACCTTGGAACGCCCATGGGCGCGTTGACGCGGGAAGGCCGCAGGGTGGCGGCCTCCGCGGGTGGAGCGCTGCACCTGTTCGACGTCACGGATCCGTCGGAGCCACGCGTATTGGCCTATGCGTTGGACCCGTCGGGTGGGTCCTCGAAGTCGCTGGTGCTGAGCGGGCCGTGGCTGCTGGCTGTCAACGGAAACCGCGTCTCGTGGCTGGACACGACGCAGTCGCTGACCGAACGCAGCTTCGCGCTCACGGGGAGCAGTGTCGCTGGCGCCACCATCGTCAATGGCGTGGCGGTGGTCAGCGTCGGCAACTCCCTGCGCGCGCTGGAGTTGCCGTATCCGACCGTTGCTTCACTGTCACCGCTGCCCGGCGAAGCCATCGCGATCAATGGCAGCGTGACCGTCTCCCTGGCTACGGACTCATCCGCCGCGATTGCCGCGGGTTCATCACTTCAACTCTGGGATGGTGCCTTGCAGGTTCCCGGAGCTGCGAATCCCGCGGCGACGTCGCTCGCGTTCATTCCTTCAACGGCGCTGGATCCCTCGCGCATCTATGAGGCGAGACTGGAGCTGGCGCCAGTGCCGTCTGTCCATGGCAGCCACCTGCTGGCACCTTGGAGCTACGGCCTTCGGGCGGGAGGGGCGCCGGTTTCGCTCCGTGTCGATACGATGCTTCCGGCCAGCGGCCCCGTGGCAGGTGGCGTTCCCGTGGTGTTGTCGGGCATCGGGTTCAATGCCTCGACCGTCGTGACGATTGGCGGGGAGGAGGCGCCTCGGATTGGCGATGCCCAGGAAGCTAGCCTGACCGTGACGCTTCCTCCGGCCGGTGCCGCGGGCCCAGCGGTGGTTCGCGTGATTCGCGCGGACGGTGCGGAAGCCACTGCCGCGTCGCCGTTCTTGTACGTCGCGCCCATGAGCTTCGTGGAGGTGACACCGCGTGCAGTGGACGTCGCGGGTGGCTGGGTTCGCATCGTGGGGTCGGGCTTCCATCGAGGCATCGAGGTCCGGTTCGATGGCGTCCGCGCGGAGACCCGGGGCTTCACTTCAGCAGGCGTGGAGGCGTTCGTTCCGGCGGGAGACATCCGTCATCTGTCGCTCACGCTGACGCAGCCTGGGGCCGCTCCCGTGAACGTCACGAACGCGGTTTATCGAGGTGACGTCCGGGCACCGGTGGTGGAGCACGTCGAGCCCCTTGACACCCTTGGCCTTCTGAACGTGCCGTTGGCGGCAATATTTGACGTGCGCTTCGACGAACCCCTGTCGACGGAGAGCGCGAATCAACTTCGCCTGCTTCGCCATTCCTCGGAAGTCCCGGTACCGGGCGCGTCCGAGTTGCTGCCGGACGGGCGGACACTTCGTTTCACGCCCTCCGAAGCGCCCACGTCCACGACGTTCTATGCCCTCACGGCATTGGGAGTGATGGACGTCGCCGGCAATGTCGCAAGCACCTTCCGGAAGAACTTCAGAACGGTTGACACCGTGAAGCCGACGCTCGAACTCCAGCGGGCGGGAGGCACCGTAGTGTTGACGAATGATGCGTTCGCGGCGGGCGTTACCTGGTCGTTCCAGGTCGCGGCCTCAGATGACAGCAATCAGGCGGTCACGACGACGCTGAGCGTGAACGGTGCGCCGCTCACCGGCGGCTCGGGAGGTACCTATTCGTACAGCTGGCTACCGACTGCCGTGGGCACGACGCAGCTTTTGACGGCGACCGCAACGGATTCGAGCGGAAATACCAGTCTGCCATGGGAGGTGCAGATTCAGGTTGTCGAGGATTCTCCGCCGTCCGTCACGATCCAGCAACCTGTTGCCGATGCGACTCGTGAGGAAGGTGCCACGGAGACCGTGGTCGTCTCCGCGGTCGACAACTCCGTGGTGACCGCGGTCGAGCTCCACCTGGATGGGGTCCCCTGGGCGAAGCTCAGCGGCTTGACCGCGACGACAGCGACCTTGACGCGTGAGGTTCCCCTGGGCCGGGTCCAGGGGAGCGCGACCAGTCAGCAGCGGGTCCTGACCGCGTATGCCACTGACAACAAAGGCCAGGTCACCGCGTCGAATCCGCGGACGCTGACAGTGACGCGGGACGCGGCACCTCCGACCGTTCTCGTGCGGACGCCCATGGAGGGAGGGCGCGTGGTGTCCGGAGCGACGCTGGCGCTCGAGGCGATTGCCTCGGATACGAATGGTGTCGCTGAGGTCGAATTCTTCGTCAATGAGACCTCGGTGGGCGTCGCCCGGAGCGCGCCCTGGCGCGTGACTTGGCAAGCGCCCGTCGTCACGACGGCACAACCGCACGTGGTTCGGGTCGTCGCGCGTGACACGCGGGAGAATGCAGGTGAAGCCACCGCGTCGTTCTCCGTGGAGCCTTCGTCGGTCCGGCCTTACGTTGCGCTGACGTCGCCCGATGCTGGCACGCAGTTGCAGGAAGGCAGGCCCTTCGGAGTGGCGGTGAACGCCGTTGCAGCGGGCGCCGTGGCCGCTGTTCGCATCACCGCGGGTGCTGAGGAGCACGTGTTGACCCAGGCGCCATGGCACACCGAGTTCATTGCACCGGTGCTGGATGGAGGCACCGCGCCGCTGGAGCTTACGGCCCAGGTCACCGACAAATCGGGCGAGTCCAGCCTGGTTGCTCGCCTCGCTGTGACGGTCCTGGATGACGGTCAAACGAGCGCGGATGTGGCACTGGCCCAGGAACCGGAGGGTCCGTTGCTTCTGGGCGGGTCGACGGTCGCGCTGACTGCAGCATTGGACGCAGGGACGCGTCCTGAGCTGTCCGTCCATGTCGGGGAGGCCGCTCTTCCCGTGCAACTCGCAACGGGCGGGCTGTCCGGAACCTCGCGTTTGCCAGAGGGGCCAGAAGGCGCTGCGGTCGCGACGCGCGCGGTTGTCACCGCTCCCGGCGGGGCTTCCGGTGTCGCAGTGCGCCAAGGTACGCTGGCCGTGCTGACCAGTGGCCAGCCAGTCGTCGTTGAGGATGCGGCGAACTTCATGGAGCCCGTGGCACTGGTCTCCCGTGGCGACTCCGTGCTGGTTGTCCGCTCGGACAGCGGAGGAGGGGGAGAACTGGAGCTGCGGTCGCGTCAATCCGGTGCGAGAGTGGCGGCTCGAAGCCTCGCTGGGACGCCAGTAGGTGCCATCTTTGCGGGTAATGAGGTGGTGGTCGCCGTTCAAAACAAGGGAGCGGGCTCGCTGGAGCGGTTCACGCTTCCGGACCTTGAGCCCAGCCCGCTGGCGTCCACACCGCTCGTGCGCGCACCGTCTGCACTGGACGGCGTGCGTGACTGGCTTGCCGTCGCGAACGACCAGGGCGTCGAACTGCGGCAGGTCGACGGAACGTGGATGGGCCGCCTGCTTCTGGGGCCGGTCACCTCGATTGCTATCGCGGGCTCGCACCTGTTCGCCAGCACGGCGACAGAGGTGGTTGCCGTGGACGTCACCGCGGTGAATGCGCCGCGCGAGCTGGCTAGAGCCAGCTTCGGTGGCACGTCTTTCAATGCGACCGCAGCGCTGGCGGATGGCGGCGTTTGTGTGGCCGGCAGCCTGGTTCGTTGCTTCGCGGTGGTCGAGTCGGAGACGCCGCAGTTGCTGACTCGCGGCGAAGTGCCGCTGGGCGGACAGGCGCTGAACGCGGCGCCATTTGGCGAACTGCTGGTCGTGGGGACCGCGTCGGGCGCTCGCATCATCGACGTACGTGGAACGCCCATGGGCGCCGGCGTGTATCCGGATGCGAAGGGCCCTGCCGCCTTGATCCCGGGAGCCCTGGTGAGCGGCACGTCCCGTGGGATCGCCCGTCAGGCCGTGATTCGTGGCCCGGCATCACCGCAGGTCGCCTTGCAGTTGCCCACCTCCGCGGCCCAGGGGGCTCGCGTCTCCCTTGATGCGACGGTGTCGGACGACGTGCTACCTCTCAATGGCTTCACGGCCGAGGTGTCCATCAACGGTGTTACCGCGGATACGCGTGACACCCAGCTCCCGGCGTGGATCGACCTGCCTGCTACGGGTGACTCGGCGGCGGTGGCGCTGGTCGTTCGCGATCTGGCGGGTCGGCAGGTCCGCGTTGAACGGACGATAACGCTCACGGAGTCTCCGTCAGCGGAAGGGCCCACACTTGCGGACGTGAGAATGCCCTCAGAGGTGGTCGAGGGGGCGTTCTTCCCGGTAGCGGCGGTCCCTGTCCATCCAGCCCAGGTGTCACAGGTGGAAGTCTCGCTGGCCGGCAGCGCTCCGGTTGTCCTGTCGGCGCCCCGGCTCGCGGGTGAGCTGCAGGCCCCCGACGTCCCAGCTGGCAGCCCTACGTCGATTCAGGTGACATCTGTCGCCCTGGATGCCCAGGGCACACGCGGCCCCCCGCTGACGCGGACAGTGTTGGTGCGGGACGGGGAGGGCGGACAAGCCCCGGTGGTGAGTGTGCTGCGACGGGCCCTGAGTGACTCGGGCGCAATCTACGAGGGCGCCTTCGTCACAGTCGAGGCTGCCGTCGCAACCGGCGACGTGGGCGACAGCATTCGTCTGATGGTGGAGGGACAAGAGGCCGCGCACGTTTCCGGCTCACACATCCTGGTCCCCGTCCGGATTCCTTTTGGAGGAGGCTCGCGGACAGTCGCGGTGACCGCCATGGCTCGGGACGCCGCAGGACGAGAATCCGAACCGGCGACGCTGTCGCTCACGGTTCTTGGCGACGTCAATCCACCAATCCTCAGCGTCATCAAGACCGATCCGACAGATGAGACCATTGCCGCGGGCAGTGAGTTGGTCGCGACCGTCGAGGCGACCGACGATGTCGCATTGGAGCGGGTCTCGCTTGAACTGTCGATCGCCGACGTCGTCCAGGCCCGTGGTGGCTTGGCGCTTCGTTACGAAATCCCCGCGCACACGCTGCCTGGTACCGAGCTGAAGTTGAAGGCGAGGGCCGAGGACAGGGCGGGGCAGGTGGCGGTCACTACCTTGAGCCGGTTTGTTTCCGCGGCAGCACTCCCTGTCCAGGTCGCGACGGTGCCGCTCGAGGGGGCATCTTCGCTCACTCGATTGGGGGACCGGGTCTACGCGGCAACAACGAAGGGGGTTTGGGTGGGGCGGTTGCACGGGCCCGCCCATGCACAGGAACTGGAGACAGTGGGGTTGTTGCCGACTCCTGTTCCGCCCGTTGGATTGGCCCCGTTTGCGGATCACGTCGCCGTCGCGCTTGATGCACATGGCCTCTGGCTTGTGAACACCAGCGGCTCTGGAACCCCCATTGTCTCAGCGCGGATGCCTGGCCGTTACACGGGGGTTGCGATGTCTGGCCGGCTCTTTGCATCGCTAATCAACGACAACGGGCATTATCGAACCGACACGGTGGACGTCACTGTTCCAAGCCGGCCCTGGCTTGTCAGCAGCACCCCGAACACCACGGTCTCAGGCCGTGTGATTGGCGCTGTGGCGGATGGCGTTATCCAGACGCTAGGCGCATCGATAGTGTCCGCTCCGGTGACAGGGGAGAATGGAGTGACGATCCAGCAGTCGTTCAACGTTCAGCCAGCGCTCGTTCGTGCTGCGCAAATCGATGGCGAGCTGGTGGTCGTTGGGACGGATCGCTCTGTGCAAGCCTGGGCGAGGACTCAGAATACTTCCTTTGAGAAACTGGATGAGGTGCCGCTGCCTTCCGGAGTCCGCTCCATCGAAGTTGTTCGTGGTCTGGCTTACGTCGCCGGAGAAGAGGGTTGGCTCCGGATTCTAGACTTCCGAAACCCTGCCGCGCCGCGAGTGCTGTCGCGGTCAAAGCTCGACGCACATGAACTCCTGGTCAGTGGCGGCCAGGTACTGGCGACGGGGCCCGCTGGCGTCAGTCTCTTGAACCTTCCCCAGGCGGTGCCGGCAACTGCCGCAGGACTCGTAACGGTGGGCCAGCCTGCGATGACGCTGACGGCCTTCCGCGGCGGGGCATTGGTCGCGGCGGGGGCGTCAGGTGTCCAAGCCGTCGATGTAACGCGGAGCGCCGTGCCGGTACTCGCGGGACAATTGTTCACAGGCAGCGACGTTCAGCAGGTGGAGCGAATCGGGCGCGACACGTTCGTTCTCGACGGCACCGCCATCCGGTTCGCACGGGAGACGACAGCGGGGACGCTCACATCCGACAACACGGAGACCCAGGGGCTTCAGCAAGCGCTGGGGAGCGTCGATCGCCTGGCCGTGGCCAGGGATCGACTCTGGGCGATCTCAACCTCAGGGGCCGTCAAGACGATTCAATGGCCGCGAGTGGGCCCTGGAGAGTCGCTGATTCTCGGCAGCGCGGCCTTCGACGTCGCGGGTGACGAGCGCCACGCCTTGGTCGCCATGGGGAACCACGGGGCTGCCATCGTGGGGGTTGCGCCCTCGGGACAGATTCGTCGTTCAGGAACACTCCCTGTGACAGCTTCAGCGGTGGCGCTGGAGGGTGCGCTTGCTGTCGTCGGCGGGCCCTCGACGCTCTCCGTGTTCGGGCTGGCTGACGACGCGTCTCCCGAATTGTTGGGCACCGTGCCCACCGCGGGCCCCGTACAGCGAATCCGCCTTGAAGGCAGGTTGGCCATCGTCAGTGAAGGAGCCGCAGGCGTTGAACTCTGGCATCTGCCTGCGGGGGCTCCAGCAGTCCGGCTGATGCACGTGCCTGCGTCAAACGCGCATGACGCTATCGTGGCCGCAGGTCGGCTCCTTGTCGCGGATACGCTTGAAGGCAACCAGGGAGCGGTGCGCGCGTACATGCCACCTGCGGCGGCCGTGCCGTCCGTACGCATCGTCACTCCTGCCAATCCTTCCGTGGTGGAAGCCGGGACGAATGTTGTCGTGTCGGCGCTCGCGGGTGGAATCGGGTTGGATGATGCCGAACTGGTCGTCGATGGAGTGGCTTCTGCAGTCGCCGAGGAAGCAGGGATGAAAGCCCGCTGGACGGTTCCGGCAGGCTCCGCAGTGGGACAGCGGCATGAATTGCAGTTCAGGGTGCGCGGTGCCGGAGGAATGGAAGCCCTCTCTATCCCCCTGTCGCTCACGGTCCTACCCCCGGCAACGCAATCTCCCAGCGTCAGTTTGACAGCCCCTGTGGGGGGAACGACCGTCGCTTCTGGCGCTACGCTGACAGTGCGAGCTCAAAGCACGGCGGGAATTGCGCCCGTTTCTGTCTCCGCCCGGCTCGGTTCAACGTATCTCGGGGAACTCAGTCAGAGTTCTTCGAACCCGATGCTCTTCGAGGCCATCTTCCGGGCGCCTGTGACGAGCACGCCGGAAACGCTGCCGCTAACCGTCCTTTTGGTGGACGGATCTGGTCGGACGGCGGAAGCCTCCGCGCAAGTGTCGCTAGGCGTGGACAACAACGCGCCTGGCACGCCCTCGGGGCTTCCCGCTCAACTGCGCGCAGGGCCTGCTGTCAACCAAATGACGATCCAGGCGACGGACGATGGGGTGCTGTGGATCGAGTTGGAGAAGGACGGAGCACGCCTGGCGCATTCGCAAGAGTCGAGCGGCACAGCCTCTCTTCGCCATGAATTGGTGCTCCCTGAAGACTCCGTCGGACAACAAGTGACGCTGACGGCCACGGCTGTGGATCTCATGGGGCGCCGTACTCCGGTGACTCAGTCGTACGTTGTCGCGGTGGATGGCGTGCCGCCGACAGTGAGCTTTGGGTCATATCCGCCGCCCTTGAGTGCATTTGAGGGTGCAAGCATCAACGTCTATGCGTCTGCCTCGGATCCAGACAACGACATTGAAAACATAAGACTATACGCAAATGGTGTGGAGTTTGCATTCAATGCATCACACTTTGTGTCTGCGAGCTATCTGCTGCCGAAACTGAGTGAACAGTCTGCCGTTGTGTTCCGCGCGGTGGCGACGGACCGGCGTGGCCGGACGGCTGCGGTCGAGCGGACCACCACGCTTCAAGCCAACCCCGCGCCGGTGCTGACGTATACGATGACGCCGAACCCTGCACTTCAGGGCGAGACAGTCCGCATCTGCGCACGAGCGAAAGACAACTCAAGCATTGCTCAATTCTCTGCCTCTGCGGACGGCGAGTCCCTTCTGGGTTCAACGTCCTGTGGAACTGGGTGCATTGACCTCTGCGCAGACAGGCTGATCGGCTTGTCTGCAACACAGGTCATGGTTGAATCCAGTGCCGTCGACGAACTGGGTGCGACGGCAAGTGGTTCGCATGTGTTTCAGGTGAATGAAAATCAGCCTCCTGCAGCCATGCTCTCCCCAAGCATTAATATGGCTGTGGGCATTGAGGGGAGCATCACGGGCACCTGGACTGACGAACGCGTCACACTTGCATGGGCAGAGTTTCGAGTGAATGGTGTCCGAGTAGGCAGCCGTATCAATGCTCCCTACAGGGGCTATCAGCTTAGCCGAGACTACACTCCGATATCGAGTGGCATGGTCCGTGTCAGCCTTGTCGTTCAGGATCACTTGGGGTTGGAGTCGGAGGCATTCCGCGACATCTTCGTCCTTGATCCTCAATATCCAGCAGACGTGACAGATGTCATTGCCGCCAACGATCATCGATTTGAAGGCATGGATATTGTTGTTCGAGGTGACGACAGGCTTCGAATTGACGGCACCCACGTCTTCAGAAACTTGCATGTGCGAGACCGCGCAGTCGTGACTCACAGTTCGCCAGGTGGCGCAGACGCCAACTACTTCGACGTCACGGTCACGGATGAGGTTCGAATCGACGTTTCGTCGAGCATCGACGTCAGTGGCAAGGGGTACCTGGGCGGCTGGCAGGCGGGCAATGGGCTGCGAGATGGACTGACGCAAGGAAACACCCCCACAGAGAAGGCCGCCGCAGGAGGAAGCTACGGCGGGTATGGCACTGTGCAGGCGCCCGCAGTGCCTGCGGCATTCGTTCCGCTTTACGGGGACTATGAGGACCCGGCGGATTTTGGCTCGGGTGGCTCGGGTGGCACGACGGCGGCTTCACCAGGAGGGAGTGGCGGTGGCCTGCTGCGGCTGAAGGCCGGCAGCCTCCTGCTGAATGGCAAGTTGCTGGCCAATGCCGAAGCGGGAAGCGGGACGCTCAGTTACGGTGGCGCAGGGGGTGGCATCCGGGTCGAGGTCGGCACGCTTGCAGGCACCGGCATCATCCAGGCCATGGGCGGGCCGGGGAGCGATTTAGTTTCAGACCGAGGAGGAGGCGGCGGGCGCGTTGCGGTCTATTACGACGAGGCTGAGAGCACCTTCCCCTGGAACAAAATCTCCGCCGCGGGCAACGGTGGCGGCGCTGGAACGGTGTTCCTCAAGTCAAGTTCCGCCCTTCATGGCGACCTCGTTTTCGATAACGACGGCAGGGCCAGCGCCACAGCCACGCCGCTCGCTGGAGGTGTGTTCAATCGGCTCGCGGTGCGAGAGCGCGCTCAATTGGAAGTAGCGAATGCGGTTTCAGCATCCAGCCTGGAGTTTCTTTCCCGCGGACAAGCCGTCTTCCATGGCTCGGTCAGCGGGGCAATTGGCTCCCTCTGGGTTGATGGCTATGAGACGACAGTGGAGTTGCACCAGCCATGGGCCTTCCCATCTGGGATTCCCGTGGAGGTTACAAACCAAGCGCAGCTCATCATCAATGGGGAGGCGCCACTGCGATTGGCCAGTCTGACGGTGGCAGGTGGCAGTGCCTCGCTGAAGCAGCGTCGCAACGAATCAGGCGGAGTGCACCCACTCATCCTAGAAGTCGAAGGGGAGGTGGAAGTCGGCAATCTTTATGCGAGCATCGACGTCAGTGGCACGGGGTACCTGGGCGGCTGGCAGGCGGGCAATGGGCTGCGAGATGGACTGACGCAAGGAAACACCCCCACGGAGAAAGCCGCCGCGGGAGGAAGCTACGGCGGGTATGGCACTGTGCAGGCGCCCGCAGTGCCTGCGGCATTCGTTCCGCTTTACGGGGATTATGAGGACCCGGCGGATTTTGGCTCGGGTGGCTCGGGTGGCACGACGGCGGCTTCACCAGGAGGGAGTGGCGGTGGCCTGCTGCGGCTGAAGGCCGGCAGCCTCCTGCTGAATGGCAAGTTGCTGGCCAATGCCGAAGCAGGGAGCGGGACGCTCAGTTACGGTGGCGCAGGGGGCGGCATCCGGGTCGAGGTCGGCACGCTTGCAGGCACCGGCATCATCCAGGCCATGGGCGGGCCGGGGAGCGGTTTAGTTTCAGACCGAGGAGGAGGCGGCGGGCGCGTTGCGGTCTATTACGACGAGGCTGAGAGCACCTTCCCCTGGAACAAAATCTCCGCCGCGGGCAACGGTGGCGGCGCTGGAACGGTGTTCCTCAAGTCAAGTTCCGCCCTTCATGGCGACCTCGTTTTCGATAACGACGGCAGGGCCAGCGCCACAGCCACGCCGCTCGCTGGAGGTGTGTTCAATCGGCTCGCGGTGCGAGAGCGCGCTCAATTGGAAGTAGCGAATGCGGTTTCAGCATCCAGCCTGGAGTTTCTTTCCCGCGGACAAGCCGTCTTCCATGGCTCGGTCAGCGGGGCAATTGGCTCCCTCTGGGTTGATGGCTATGAGACGACAGTGGAGTTGCACCAGCCATGGGCCTTCCCATCTGGGATTCCCGTGGAGGTTACAAACCAAGCGCAGCTCATCATCAATGGGGAGGCGCCACTGCGATTGGCCAGTCTGACGGTGGCAGGTGGCAGTGCCTCGCTGAAGCAGCGTCGCAACGAATCAGGCGGAGTGCACCCACTCATCCTAGAAGTCGAAGGGGAGGTGGAAGTCGGCAATCTTTATGCGAGCATCGACGTCAGTGGCACGGGGTACCTGGGCGGCTGGCAGGCGGGCAATGGGCTGCGAGATGGACTGACGCAAGGAAACACCCCCACGGAGAAAGCCGCCGCGGGAGGAAGCTACGGCGGGTATGGCACTGTGCAGGCGCCCGCAGTGCCTGCGGCATTCGTTCCGCTTTACGGGGATTATGAGGACCCGGCGGATTTTGGCTCGGGTGGCTCGGGTGGCACGACGGCGGCTTCACCAGGAGGGAGTGGCGGTGGCCTGCTGCGGCTGAAGGCCGGCAGCCTCCTGCTGAATGGCAAGTTGCTGGCCAATGCCGAAGCAGGGAGCGGGACGCTCAGTTACGGTGGCGCAGGGGGCGGCATCCGGGTCGAGGTCGGCACGCTTGCAGGCACCGGCGTCATCCAGGCCATGGGAGCAAGGGGGAGTGCTGCAACCCCAAGCCGAGGAGGAGGCGGCGGGCGCGTTGCGGTCTATTACGACGAGGCTGAGAGCACCTTCCCCTGGAACAAAATCTCCGCCGCGGGCAACGGTGGCGGCGCTGGAACGGTGTTCCTCAAGTCAAGCTCCGCCCTTCATGGCGACCTCATTCTTGACAACAATGGTTCGGATGGGCTTGCGTCAAATGTTCGCCCAACTGAACTCTTTCACACGGCTGAAGGCGTGCAGACATTCAGGGACTTCCTGGTTGCGCGAAAGGCCTCTGTGACCACACTTGATACACTGATTGTCACTGGCACACTGACCGTCGACTCAACTTCGCGACTTCAGTCCCAGAACATCAATCTGCCATTGCCATGAATCGCACTTTATCAAATCGAGGCGTTCCGGCGCCCCACTGGGCTCCCTGCACACTGATCACGGCTGTTGTCTTCCTGACAGCTATATCTACCACGGGCTGCCGCGATGCAGATGTCGTCGCCGAGGTGGGGAAGCGCGCCATCCTTCGTGCTGACCTAGAACAGTTTGCTGCCCGGCGGGCACCTGGCTTGGAATCGGTTGAAGCACAGTTGGACGCGCTTATCAGCCGCACTCGATTGGCCGAGCAAGCTGTCGAGCTGGGGCTTGATGAACGCGAAGACGTCCGCGCACGGCTCGCCGCAGCTCGCCGTGAGATCCTAGCGCAGGCGCTGCTACAGCATGAACTCAAGGACGCTACGAGTGAGGCAACGCTGCGTGCTCGCTTCGAGGCCTCGAAGGATACGTTGGCCCGCCAGCAGATCCATGTACGCCACATCATCGTGCGGCTTGCGGCCGACGCAGATGCGGCAACGCGACGCCGGGCTCGGGATCGCGCCAATGTCCTCTACGCCCGAATCATTGGAGGGGAGGACTTCGAACTCGTGGCACGCGAGGCGAGTCAGGGGGAAGCCGGCGCCGCACACACGGCGGACATGGGCATCATCCAGGAAGGGCAGGTCCATCCATCGTTCTTCGAGGCCGCAGCAGCGTTGGAGAAGGATGAACTGAGCAAGCCGTTCGAGACGCCGTATGGCATTCACGTGGTGCAGGCACTCGCGCCGGTCGAGACCGTGATTCCTTCGTTCGATGAGGTTCGAGGACGTCTTGCGGCAGACGCACGGAGTGAGGCGGAGAACCGCTTGATGTCTGACCTGGAGACCCGCATCCCCGTCAAGCGCTTCCCGGAGGCCATGCCGCCTTCGGATGCGGGAACCCATGGAGACGGTGCGTCGGGCGGGGGGGAGGGCTGATGATTCTCAGCCTGCTTCAGTTCCGGTTCGCTTGCGTCGGTGTGCTGAGCTTCTGCCTCGTCGGATGCAGCGAGAAAGCCGCGGTGGAACGCGCCGCGCCGATAGCTCAGCCTGAAGCCTCCAACGCGGTGCTGGCGGACCATCAGTTCACGCAGGCAAAGCAGCGCACCAAGGCGCTCGGGGAGCGCTGCGCGGCGGGCGGTGAATCCGACTGCGTCTCCCGGCTTTGTCTCCGTGCTGGGCCCCGGCTCGACCAGGACTACTTCTGCAGCCAGCAGTGCCTCGAGGACGAGGCCTGCCCGAAGGAATGGCGCTGCATTCAGATTCACCCTTCCGCCGGAGGCCAGGTGTGCATGCCGCCCGAAGGCTGGACAGGCGCTGTCGCGGAGCCTCGATGAAGCCGCTTGTGAGTACAGCCATTTCGCTGGTCGGTGCGCTTTACCTGATGCTGCCTGGAGGCGCCCGGGCGCAGGCTCTGTGCCTGCCGGGAAGCGACTGCTGCGGCGTCGAGCCGTGGTCACAAACCGTGGCCGAGCCGTCCGCGGGCCGAGGCAATGGTCAGGATACACCGGTGGCCTTCTCCAGGACCTACACGTCCCTGCCTCAAGCCGAGGCAGGCGGCGTCCCTCGCGTCTATCAGACGGAGGACGCCTGTGACGTGGCGGGCGCCTGTAGTCCGGGCAGTGTCCGTCATGAGTGGGCGTGCGCCACTGAGAGCGCTCCCGCTTACGAGCGGGCCGTCAAGAACAAGCGAGAGGCCTGGGAAGTCTACGTGCATGCCCCTGCCACCGGGCCCGGCGCGCCCGCCGAGGCGATGGAAAGGACGTCCGTTCTTCGCGGCGCGCAGGACATGGAGGGCACGGGGGCGCTCGAAACAGAGCACTTCACCTACAGCTACGGTCCGGGTGGGCAGCAGCAGTTGGCATCTTCCGAGAAGGCCAGTGTCTTCGGGAGCGCGGGGGAAAAGGCGCGGACCTACCACCGGTACAATGCGTCAGGCCGCCTTGTCGCCACCATCCGCTCCGGATGGACGCGAGTGATGGATCGGCAGACGGCCGTCTGGACCGCGCAGAAGCGCTGGATTGGCACATTCTACTTCGTTCAGCGCACGGGAGAGACAAGCCCGGATCCGCTCGGCAGGGTGCTCGAAACCCATGGCCCCTGCTGGGTGGAGAGCGAGGCCGCGACGGACTGCCCGGCAGGCACCAGCTATCCACTCACCCAGAATTTCTACTGGGCTGACTCCGAAACGACCGCCTTCCGCAGGAATCGCCTGATGCGCGTTGCCCGCTTCCCCGCGGGCCCGACGAGCACTCCTGTCGATACGCGCTACAACGGCTACGACGTGTCCGGAAACGTCACCGAACGTATCGACCCCAGCGGCGTCACCACGGCTTTCACCTGGGAAGGCAACCGGTTGCTGACCCAGACGGTGCACACATCGGGGCAGGTGGACGTGGTGACCCGCTACGGCCACGACGCCGGGCACCTTGCGTGGATGCAACGGCCCGAAGGGAACTTCGAGGTGTACTGCTACCGCGCGGGAACGCCGACAGCGGCTTGCAGCGGTGGCACGACGACAGACAAGCTCCAATGGAAGGCCCGGGCGGCGGACAACTCCGGCGCGGTCTGGACTGAGAAAGTCACGTACACGTACTGGCCAGATGGCTCCCTCAAAGAGGAGCGGTTCTTGGATGCGCCGGGCGTGGCCCGGCGGGTGCGTTCCTTCGCCGCTGATGCACATCTCCGTCCCACGCATGAGCAGTGGGGCATTGGCCCCGGCAGTTACACGGCAGCACGCTCCTATGACGGCGCGGACAACCTGACGGGGGTTGGCCATGCGATGAACGCGCCTCCTTCGTGGTGCGCCGTCGGTGGGGATGGCCGTCCTGTATCGCCCGCGTGCAGCGCGTTGTCCTATGACCGGGCCAATCGACTCATCCACGTGGACGAAGTTCCCGTGGACGGCACGGGGCAGCGCACGCTGTTGCGGCATGACGCGCACGGCAACGTCGCCGCGATCAAAACTGGATGCCTGGGCAGCGACACCTTCGAAGGCTGCACCCAGCCGGCAACCACCTTCACCTATGACGACTTCGGCAACCTCGTGGGGGCGGCACCGCCGCACATGAACGGCGCCATGCGCTACGCGTATGACGCACAGGGGAACAAGATCGCGGAGGTCTCCCCCTACATGAGCAGCGCCTTCAACATTCCGCTGCTCTATACCTATGACCACCTGTCCCGGCTGCTGATGACGCAAGCGGTCTACGTGGATGCCGACTTCGCGTTCACGCACTACAAGCTGGGCTACGACAACGACGAGACGCCGCCCGCGGGTTGCCCGACGCAGCTCAAGAGCATGGGCCGTCTTCGCTTCCGAGAAGACAGCTTTGGACGCACGTGGTTCGAATACGACGACCTGGGGCGGGTCATCCGCGAGCTGCGTGTGCGTGCCAACGCCACGGGATGCGGCCAGGGGCCCGACCTCAACCCGGACGCGCACTACAGCTACACGCCGAATGGAAACCTGGCCTCCATCACCTATCCCCACGGAAGAGTGGTCTCCTACGTTCATGGCGTGGGGGCGGCCGCTGACCGCGTCTCCGCCGTCGAGGTGGCGCTCCACGATGGAACGGTGTGGCAAGCCCACCGGGTCCTCAGCGATGTCCGCTGGGAGCCCTATGGCGGATTGCGTGGCTATCAGCAGCACCATGTCCGGAACGACGTCATCCGCTCGGTGGAATACATGCTGGGCGATGACGCATCCGTGGCGCCCACCTCATCAGAGGCCGCCTGTGCGGACGTCCCTCCGTCGCTCGCCGCCTCGGACCTGACGGGGCGCCTTCGTGCGCTGCGGGTCTCCACGGGCTCCAGCAGCCCGGGGACGGGAACCGGGGACATCTACAGCAGGACCTACACGTGGACAGCGGACCAGGTGCGGAGAATGGACACCTGCGTGCTGGACTCGCAGCAGGCCCAGACGGAGGAGTTCACCTATGACCGGACGCTGCGCCTGACACACGCCAGCCGGCCTGCGGGGAACCATGCCGCCACGGGGGGAACCTACGCATCCAGAACGTACGTCTATGACCGCCGAGGCAACCGCACCTCTTCCTCCGAAGACGGAAACATTGACTCGACGCTGTATTACGGCGCATCCACTCCCGAGTATCTGTTCATTGAGTATGCGGGCCCCGGACAGATGTTCGCCGATTTCTTTTATTTCGACCCCAACGGCAACGTCAATCGGAAGGCCACGCACCGGATGACGCCTGGTGACAACCATGCGCATCTCAATCTGAATCCGGCGGATGGGACGCGTGATCGCCACATGCGCTCCATGAGCGTCGGGTGGACGTCCTCCTACTACATGTACCTGTACGACGGCTTCCATCGGCGTCGGCTCAAGGACTATCCGACCGGCGCGCGTGACGAGTATTTCCACGACCTGGGCGTCCAGTTGTTGTCCGACCGGGGAGGGGATCGGGTCATCTCGCCCGTCAACTTCTTCGTGGAAGACGATTACGTGTGGCTTGGCGGGAGGCCAGTCGCCGTGGTGCGCGGCAAGTTCACTCCGCAGTGGACACGCCTTTCGGATACCTCCACCGACTGTACGCGCAACGGCGAGGCCGCCGCGTGCGGCCTCTATTTCATCGTCTCGGACCATGCTGGGCGGCCCGTGCTGATGATGGATGACTCCGGGCGCATCGCCGGGACCGGCGAATACGACCCCATGGGCCACGTCAACCGCGTGAGTCACTACGCGGCATCCGCGAATCCCTATGCGGATGACTTGGACCAGGAGCTGACCCGGCTCCAGCAGCCGGTTCGAAGTGCCTCCCTCAAGGTGCAGCAGCGCGTGATTTTCAGCCTCATCGATACCGAGTCATCCCACGATTACGTCGTGCTCAAGGACGGAAGCACGGGCGCCCAGCTCGCAGGTCCCTACAGTGGCGCGAATCGCGGCATGGTCTGGAGTGACTGGGTCGAGGGCACGGATGGGGAGATTGCCGTCCAGTTCCGCTCCAATGCGACCTGCGAGGCCGCCGCGTGTGACTCGGACGCGGGAGTGCCCGTCGGTTGCACATGTCCGGTCGCCGCCCGAAGGCGGGGCGTCGCCATTCAGAATTATAAGTACCGACGCTTCGAGCCAGGCGCGTCCCCGTTCTGGACACCGCTACGCCGGGTGGGCCAGTACTACGACACTGAGACGGACCTGTTCGAAGAAGGCCTGCGGACCTACGACCCGAGCGTGGGGCGCTTCTTCCAGCCCGATCCTCGGGTCTTGAATCCCGAATTCATCGTCTGGAGCGCCGTCCAGGGCCGCAGCGCCGCGCCCTACGTTGCTACCCACAACAATCCAATGCAGGCCTCGCGGGGCGCGGCCGATTTCCACCAGGTTCGCTTGCAGGCCACGCCCCCTTGGAATGTCCATCCCGCGCCTGGCGCATCGTTTGGGATGGATCCCCAGCACGGGGTGGAGCTGAAGCGGGCCGTGGAGCAGGGGGGCTCGCAGCGTGAAGCCGCGAGTCCGTAACGGCAGGGGAGCGGGGCGAGGCACCACCATGGATTTCGATTCACAGTTGCTGGGGAGTGCCCTCGCTCGGAGTGGCGGGGCCAGGGCGCGTCGTGCACAGAAGGGAAGTCGGATGAGTCGGCTGCTGCAGGTTCTGGCGATGGGGCTCTGGGTCGCCGCATGTTCTCAGGAGTCACGCCCCCCCGAGGAGACCGCCGCCAAGGTCATGCGCGCGGCGCTCGAGACTGGCGACCTGGCGCCCGCAGACCTCTGTTCGGCTGTGTCGACGGAAGAGCACTCCGCGGCTTGGGTGGCGGGCCCCATCGACTCATCAGGCACCCCGGGCGTGGTGTCCTTCACGGCGCGGGCTGGCGAATGGGGACTGCTCGCGCTCCAGCATGGGGATGGCCAGGGGCAGGGCGCTCCGGGAAGCGCCGAGGTGCTGCTGGACGGCCAGCGTGTCGTCAGTGCCAGCAGCGGCGAGGGCCGAAAGGCTGTTGCCGTGTGGCTGGGGGCGACCAACCAATTGGAGCTGCGCGCCACGGGGGGGAGCACCGCCCGGGCCTCCGTGGCCCGGCTGTCGCAGCTTCCATGCGCGGTGCTCGACCTGACAGTCGAGCGAGGCCGCGGCATCCCAACGCGTGAGACGCGAAGCTTCCACGGGGCCGGCCTTGGCGCGCAAGGCGTGCTCGTCGTGGAGACGCAGGAGGGAGCCGCGCTCGCGGGGCAGGTGATGTTGAACGGGCGCGTCGTCATGCGTCTGCGACCGGAGGAGGGGCCCGGTCGTCCGCACGTCCTCGAAGTGCCGCTGCTGGCGGCGAACACGCTGAAAGTGGAGCTGACGGGAGGCAGGGGCTCCGGGGTTCGCGTCCGCGTGGTGGATGTCGACTCCGTGGCGCCGCAGCTCGAGCTGACGTCGCCCCTGGAAGGGGCCCTGGCGGCGACTACGCCGCTTGAGGCCAGTGGCACCGCGGGGGCGGAGGTCACTCGCGTCGAGGTCAATGGAGTCGCCGCGACGCTGACGTCGGGCACCTGGACCGCCGCGGTTCCCTTGCTCCCTGGACAGAACGCGCTGGTCACGACGGCTCGGGATGCCTGCGGGAACATCCGCCGCACCTGCCGCTCTGTGACGCTCGACGACCAGAAGCCGGTGATTTCCATCAGCGGGGCTCAGGACGGCCAGTATCTCCGCGGTCCCGTGGTGTTGACGTTCACCGTGGAAGAGGACCACCTGGACACGGTGACCGCCACCCTGGACGGTCTGCCGTTCGAGAGCGGAGGAAGTGTTTCCGCCGAAGGTCCGCATGTGCTCGTCGTTCGCGCCGTCGACCGGGCGGGCAACGTGGAGGAGGTCGAGCGCGCCTTCACGATTGACTCGGTGCCGCCGACGCTGACGGTGCAAGCGCCTGCCGCGGGCCATGTGACCCAGGAAGCGCAGGTGGAGCTGGTCGCCTCCGTTGTGGAAGCCCATGTCGTGGCCAGTGTGAAGGTTGGTGGCCAGGACCTGGTTCGCGGCGAGGATGGCCTGTGGCGGCGAATGTTGACGCTGTCCGAAGGAGCGAACAGCTTCGTCGTCACCGCGCTGGATGCGGCGGGGAACTCGGGCGTCGCGTCCGTCACCGTTCTCAGGGACTCCACGCCGCCACAACTGGTGGTGAGCAGCCCCTCCGCGGGTGCCCGCATCGGGGGCCAGTCCGTGAAGGTCCGTGGCACGGCGACGGACACGACGCCCGTGGTGCTGACCCTGAATGGAACGCCCGTCAGCGTGGCGGCGGACGGCGGTTTCGAGGTCGATTTCCCCCTGGTTCAGGGGAGCAACACGCTGGAGCTCCTGGTCACGGATGCCATCAACCTCTCCGATTCACGCACGCTCCAGGTGCGCGCGAACAGCGTCGCGCCGACGCTCACGGTGACCGAGCCGTCGTCTGGCCTGCAGACCGAAGAGCCCACGGTGACGGTGCGGGGCACTGCCTCCGTCGCGGATTCCGAGGACAGCGTGACGGTGGTGGTCGGGAGCGCGCTGGCGGCGCTCACGGGGGATGGGGCGTTTGTCCGGACCGTGCAGTTGTCTCCGGGACAGCAGACGCTTCGCGTCGTGGCCATGGATGGCTATGGGCTTCGGACGGAGAGCAGCATTGATGTCACGCGAGTCGTGCCCCAACCGGATGGGGGTACAGGAGACGCAGGGACGCCGCCCGATGCCGGGAGCGGCTCCGACGCTGGCGGTGAGCCGCCGGTGGACTCGGGGACGCCTGGAACAGACGCTGGCACCGGTTCTTCCGCGCCCGTGCTTCGTGTGGATATGCCCTCGCCCGACGCGGTGGTGGGAGGCGCCACCCTGGCTGTGGTGGGGCAGGTGGAAGGGGGCACGCTCCCGCTTGACGTGAAGATCAATGGCGTCAGCGCGACGGTAACGGTGCGCAGCTTCAGCCAGTCGATCACGCTGCCAGAGGGGGAGCACTCGCTGAACCTCGTGGTGACCGACGCGGATGGCCGCACTGCGAGCACGGTTCGCGACGTCGAGGTGGACAGGACCGCCCCGTCGCTGGAGGTGACGCGCCCCGCCGCGAGCCCGCTCACCGTGAGCGAGTCGCCTTATCTGATTCAGGGAACCGTGGGCGACACCCACCTGGCGGGCGTCACCGTCCAAGGCGTGCCCGTGACGGTGCTGGGCGGAAGCTTCAGCATGCCCGTGACGCTGACCATGGGGCAGACCGTCGTGAGCGTGGTTGCCAGTGATCGGGCAGGCAACCAGACGCGGCGGGAGGTCGTGCTGAACGTGGAGAATGCCCCTCCGCGGGTGACCGTGCTCGAGCCGGTCAGCGGAAGCGAAGCCTCCGCCTCCATCGTCCGAGTCCGCGCCCGCGTCGTGGCGTTCTCGGCACTGAGCGAGGTCCGCGTTGGCACGGGCCTGGCCGCCGAGGAGTCCCCCGGAGTCTATGTCGCGGACGTTCCTCTGTCGCTCGGCGAAAACGTCCTGCCGGTGACCGCGACGGATGTGAAGGGGTTCACGGGGAGGAGCACCGTGACGGTGTTCTACCGGGATCCGGCCACGGAGCCGCTGGTCGTCACGGGCGTTCAGCCGGAGACAGGCGCTCTCGACGTCAAGACGGACGCGCTCATCAGCGTGTCGTTCAACAAGGCAGCCACCCTTGAATCGGTTCGCGCCGGTTTCCGGGTACTTCACCGAGGTTCGCCGCTCCCGGGCGGCTATTCGCTTGCTCCAGGCGGCCAGACCGCGACGTTCATCGCACGCGCCCCGCTGCCCGAGAGCGAACTGCTCCAGGTCGAGGTGGAAGACCTGGCCGCGGAGATCGGGCCCGGGCAGGCGACGGACTTCCGGAGCGAACTCCGCGTGCGCCGGCCCCTCACGCGTGTGCGGGGCTTCGTGATGGACGACAGCTTCCAGCCGCTCCCTGGGACTCGCGTGGTGCTGGAGAGCTCTGGGGAGTCCGTGCGCACGGGCGCCGACGGAAACTGGTCTCTCATCACCTCGGTGTCGGGGCCGCAGGTCCTGCGCTTCGAGGGCGGGACGACGCAGGAGGGGAGGCCTCTCCCCACGGTGCGAAGGCTGCTGACCCTCACCGCCGAAGAGGAGACAGTGGATGTCCCCATCGCGTTGACCGCCGTCGATACCGACAGCGCGGTTCGCGTGGACACCACCACGGCGCTGCACGTGGACTTCTCGCCGCGTCATGAGGGCCTGACCCTGGATGGGCCCATCAATGACGCCGCGGAGACGCTGCTGTTCGAAGATGGGAAGACACAGGGGACTCTGACGGCGACGCGTCTCGAGGTCGTCACGCTCCCGATGAAGCTGGAGAGCCATTCAACGCCCACCGCCATCTGGCAGATCGGGCCGGCGGGGCTCCGCGTCCAGAAGCCTCTGCTGCTGCAGTTCCCCAACGTCACGCAGATGGCTGCGGGCCGCTATGCCGTAGTGCTCGCACACGAGCCGCGCAACCACACGTTGGCGCGCATGGGGCTGGCTCGCGTGTCCTCGGACGGTGCGTTCATCCGGACGGAGACGCCGCTGGAGCTCCGGTCCGTGGAAGTCATCGGCTACATGGCGCTCACCGAGGCGCAGGATGACATCGTGAAGCGGGCCCTGGCGGACATGGGCGGGCAGGGGAGCTCCGCCAGCGACGGAGGCATTCAAGGGGCGCTGCCCCCTGGTCTGTTGCCCTCGCGCCCACTTGGGCCCCTTTGGCGGGAGGCGCTCGACGCGCTCCTGGGCACGGCGCACGCGCAGTACATGTATGGCAACCACGTCTATTCCAGCCTGGATCAATCCATCCAGAACCAGGTGCCCGCGACGGTGGTCGGAGCGCTTCGTGCCCCGGAGGATCGGCAACTCGACGTGGCGCTCCTGAAGGCCACGCAGGAGTTCATCGCCGTTCCTCGCCAGGTGACCTTCCCGTACCACCTGCCCGTGTCGATGCAGGTGACGCGCATTTCCGCTGGCGCCAGGAGCGAGCGTTTCGATGCCTTCCTCTCTGCGAAGGTCGAAGGTGGCGCTGAGATTGCCCCCCCCGCTGGCGAGGTCTGGGCGGCAAGCAGCCAGAGTGAGGACCAGACGGAAATCACGCTGACGGGCAACGTCGAGCTGACACGCGGCACCACGCTGATCACGTTCGGCGGGCGGATGGGGAGCGAGCGGAGGAGCTACACCCTTCGCGTCCAGGCGACCCTGGTGGAATCGGACGGCGGAACGGATTCCGATGGAGGTACGGAGGCGGATGGAGGCCCAACGGCAGGCCTCTATCGGCTCGTCTTCACGAAGGATGAACAAGCCACCGCGGGCACGGTCGAAATGCACTCGGTCGTGCGGTTCCCGGGATTGCGCGTCACGGTCACGGGACCTGGCCCGACGATGAGTGGCCTTACCGGCGATACAGGCGAATACGGCATTCCCGTCACGGTACCCGCCGGCAGCTCGATGGGCATCGCTTGCGCCGATGTGCCGCTTGGTTCCCGGCCCATGATCGGACGGGACACCGTCACGGGCGCGCCGGTCGTTCACTCCATGGTGACGGCCAGCTATCCGACGTGCTCGGCGACGTTCAACGTCTCTTCGGGCATGCAGACCCGCGCGGACCTGCTGGTTGACGCGCGACTGCTTCACGGAGCGCTGCACTTCGTTGACCGTGAAGGCCGTCCGCTGCGCCATGACTGCGAGGCCAACGCGTCCAGCGAGTACAGCCCGGATGCGGGTACCTACGTTTCGATTGCCAATGCGGACATTGCCCAGACGGAAGTCCATTTCTTCCGCGGGGAGGACCTGACCCGGCCCATCGCCCAGTTCACCGTGGGCGTGGCCGATGCGGAGTGCGCTCCAACGCCGCAAGGACAGCACGACCCGCAAGGTCACTATGCGCGCGTTCGCATGGGCCCCACGACGCCCTTCAAGCGCGTCATTCGCGACCGATGCCGGGAGCTCAATCCCGCCATCGTCCAGGATCCGAGCGCTCCGGCTCCCAGCAACCTGAGCGCCGCGGATCGCGCGTTCTACGAAACAGAGTGTCGGGACAACCACTCCAACTTCCTCCGGTTGGCAGCGGGAGAGCCGCTGGTGGTCGTCGCGGTCAACCATGCGACGGGCCACACCGGGATGACGCGGCTGCCCGTTCCGCCCATCTCCAAGAAGGAGCTGGATGCGGAAGGCCGCTGTGCTCAGGACGATGAGCTCGGGCCTTTGCAGGTCGTGGAGTTCGGGAAGACCGTGCAGCTCTCTCGGTGCTCGGTGGCACAGCTTGGGATTGACGCTCCGGTGTTCTTGTTCCCTCCGGAGATCGACGTCCGGATCTGGCGAAGCGCCGAGGCCGGTGGCCTCCGCCAGGACCAGCCACCGACGCTCATCCGGCATGGCGGCGCTGCCACGACCCGTGACACCTACGTGCACCTGGACACCCATTGGCGTGTCCGGACGATGGCCCCCGTTGAGTGGCGTAGCGATGACGGAGGTGTGCGCACCTCGCCGGTGGATGCGGGGCTACCGCCCGACCGGGTCAATGGTGGCGTATCCCCGTGCGGACCTTCTTCCGGGCTGGATGGAGGCTCAAACCCGAACTGCACCCCGAATGTCGTGCGGGACGTTGGCATCTCGGGAGTGCTGCTCGAAACCTGCTCGGAGTATGGGCCAGGTGCGGCTTCCTCCGCGACTAAGCAGGCCGCATGCCTTCGGAGCCAGGACCTCCAGGACGTGCCCGCTGGCGTCCCGCCCCTCGCGGGACGGGTGGTTCGCGTCACGAACTCCGCCGTGGAGCAACCCGAGGTGACCCAGTTCGGGGTGGTTCCAGGCCGAGGTTCCGCCGCGCTCCAGGCGGCGATGCGCATCCAAGGAGCTGGCGGTCAGCAGATGACCGTGGGCAGCTTGCCTCGCGCCAACTACTACCTCCACGTCGTTGGGCATGAGGTGTTCCCGCGTGACCTCGACGGCGACGGCGTTCTGGCTCCGAACGAGCGAAATAGCAGCCCGCCTGACTTTACAGAGCCCACAGGCCCGCACCTGCCAGGAATGCCCCAGCACGCGCTTGGGCTGAAGAACGTCTACTCCAGCCTGGATCCAGATGGGTTCCGCGTTCTGCGCTACGACCGGGACCGGGAGCATGAGTTCCGCGTCCTGGACCTCACCAATCCCCAGGTCGTTGCTCAAGGCGGGGCGAGCCAGCGCCCCGTCATGGGCGATTCGCCGGAGGCGAACGTAGACGACCTTTCGTATCGGTTTCTCGCGACGCTCCTGGAGCCCGACGCCCCCGGCCGGGCAGGAACGCTTTCGGGTGACTACGTGGTTCGCTTTGGCAGCGACCAGTATGGCGTGGAGTGCGACATCAGCCTGGACAACGGTGCGTTGGTCGGCTCGTGCGACAACGAGTTCATCGACGACGTCCTCGCTGCGAATGACATCCTGTACATGGAGCTGTACCTCAGCGGAAACGCCGAGAACGTCCTCTATCGGTTCAACCTGATGGGGGTGGCTCCTCGCGTCGACCTGTTGAAGGCGGGTAGCGCCTTCACGGCGCAACGCTCCGTGGAAGTCGATGACGAAGGTCAGGCGGTGCTTGACCGGCCCGTTTCGACTCCTGCCGTTGCGCGGTTCGCGCTCGACCCGGGTGTCATTCACCGAGGGCGTTTGAAAGTCTGCACGTCTGAAAACTGCGCCGCGGACAGCCTGCTCAAGCAAGCGGACGTAGAGCTGCTTGGCGACGGCGCCTACCAGATTCAAGGCGAAACTGGGACGGCGCAACAGAAGCTCGAACAGCTTGACGAGATGGGGCTCAACGCGGCCCGGTTCTTCCATCTCCCCATCCCCGCGCATCTGGTCGCCATGCCAGGTGCACCCGATCCCGGGACACGATTCTACCTGATCCAGGAGATTGAGCTTCCCGAGCCTCGCCGGCTCGTCCAGCGGCTGGGTCGGCCTCGAGGCAGTTTTGAGGGGGCCAATGCCCGAGCTCCGGGGCAAGCGACCATTCAGGGCATCAACGTGGCCGACGGGCACCTCTCTTTCGAGCACGAGGACTTCTCCGTCCCGCAAATGGCCGAGGTGGTCCGCTTCGCGCGCACCTACAACAACCAGAGCAGTCGGGTGGGGCCCTCGGGAGTGGGGTGGACGCACAGCTACGAGGGCTATGTCCAAGAGGAGAAGATCGGACGCTATACCGTCGTACTCGCGGGACAGGCGTATGACGTTCCGTTGTGCGGTGCCATTGACGAAGAGGCAGCCACCGCGGCGGATTGCGCCACCGACCGTTCACATGGCTTGGACGTGAAGCTGGTGAAGCGAGGTGACCTGAACGTCGTGGAGGTGAAGACCCCTGATGGGTTTGTCTACGAGTTTGGAACGCTGGCGCGTGGCTCCTCCACGAAGACGCGGCGACGCTGGCTGCTCGACAGGTTCCATGACGGTCGGGGTCGAGTGGGCGACGAGGGGTGGACGAAGCTGACCTACCGCGCGGAGGACACGCTCCTGGATACCGTGGAGCGTTCGCCCGGCAAGCTGCGCCTCGAGTTCGACTACGATGCGATTGACGTTGCGAATCCGGCCATCGCCTACCGGCTGAAAAACCTGTCGCGAAACCAAGGGTTCAAGCTGCTGAAGTCGGTAGAACTGGTCCTTGTCGCTGACCAGAATGTCTTGCACAGTCTGGATTTCGGGCACGACACCCGCGGAAACCTGACGCGCGTCACGAGGACGTCCACTCCGCTTCCCAGCGCAACGCCAGGGACGAACTCGAATGCAACGCAGTCGTGGGAGTATACGTACCTTCCACTCCCTGCCGGACTGTCTGGGCACAAGCTGTGGCTCGCTTCGAATGAACTCAAGACGGCAAAGTACCTTTTGAGCCCGCCAATGGGGGGCGACCGCAAAATCCAGTGGCAAGCGACGTACGGCCGTGAAGCAGCGCAAGGCACCTATGCGCATGTGGATTTGCACGAAGTCGTGACATCGGTCCATGGGACGGGGATGCCCAGCCCGGGCTGGCGCATCGTGGCGCCTGATTCCGCGATGCGAAAGATCCACCGGCCGGATGGTGTCGAAGTCACACTCCAGCTCAATGCCTATGGGAACACGAACGCAGTGCGCGTCCCTGATTTGGGGCCCAGCACGATGGCGTGGGGCAGTGATGCTCGGGGCGGCCCTGTGCAGATGGACGTCTCGGTGTCTCCCTCCGGGCGGAGCATCCGGAACGACCACAACAGCCGGATGCAGCTCGATCGCAAGCTGCTCGAACAGTCGCCTCCGAACAGCATCCCAGTGCCAGGTGTAGGCAGCTCGACCGAACTCTGGTCCGTCCAGTCCCGGCATGAGGTCACTGGACGCGTAACGAGCATGTCTGTGCTCAAGGATGGCACTCAACAATCCGCTGTAGCCACGCCACTGTCGGATGCGGGTGATCCGATGGGCGTCACCATCAGTGATACGCCCTTTGGGATCGCTTTCACCGCGTCCCAGTTCCCTGACCCAGACGGCGTTGTCGTCGAAGGAACGGACTCGGCGGGGAACACGATGACCTACTCGGGGCACGACACCCAGCCGCTTGGACTCCCCACGCTCGTGACCGTGACGCACCCTGCTCACGGTACCGAGACGCCTACTGGGGGATTGCTCCAGTACACCGTCGCCTACACCTACGACGGACTGGGTAACCGGATCTCAGAGTTCAATGAGACCACCGGGGCCCAGGTGGAGGTGGTCTATGACGCGGTCGGGCGAGCGCTTACGCGAACCGTTGCAGGGCAGCCGCCTCAGGAGTGGAGTTACGCCTACGAGCTTGGTGACGATGAACTGACCGTCACGGAGTCGCTTCCCCTTGGACATTGGGGCCGTACACAGATTCGGAAAACCGTGACCCAGGAAGGGCTCAAGCGCGAAGAAACCGTTCGCTACGGGCGGGACAACCAGCCGGCGACGGTACACTACACGGGATACGTGGGGACCCAGTTACGCTCGTTCCTGGACGAACGCGGGAAGCTCCATGAGCTCGTCTATGACTCAGCAGGACGATTGACCGGAGAAAAGGTCGAAACGGTCGCTGCCTATACCTACTCGCTCGATGAAGACGGCAAGGTTGTTGAGAAAACCGATAGCAGCGGGCTGCGGACGCGTATCGGCTACGACGCCCTGGGGCGCGCGGTCCGTTGGGAGTATGAATCGAAGCTCAATGACCCCGGCTGTTCGGGCTATTGCTCATTCTCTGATGTCGAAACAGTCGTCTTGAACGCATCAGGCGCCGTAGTCGAGCGGACATTTGGCTCACTCAAGGACGGGTCCATCCCAAGGCCCCATATTCTTGAGTCGACCGTGGACGCGCTTGGCCGCGAACGAAGGGTTGCCAGCCATGCGGACAGCCATGGCGGCATCAATTCACAAACGGAGTACGATGCGGCGGGGAGGGTAACGCTCCGGGAAGACCACGAGACAGGCCTCCGAGACACGTATGAATATGCCGACGTCATGGGACGAATGACGCGGCACGAGCGTACAGTTCAGTCCGTTCATGGAACAAGAACCCTGGTTGAGACGCGCGCCTACAGCGACTCATCTGCGGGGACGACGACGCTTGTCGTGACCAGGAATCTGAACGGCCGGGACGAGGATTCGAATAGGCAGGAGGTCAGGACGTACACTCTCGACACGCTCGGACGTGTTCGAACAATGCAGGAGACCGTGGACGGGCAACTGGCCGTTCATTCCTGGAGCCATGACGCGCTCAGTAGGCAGGTCAAGTACACCGATCCGTCGACGTTCAGCCGAGAGTCAACGTGGGAGTATGACTCGGCTGGCAACCTCCTGAAGGCCAGCGTCCCCTCCACTGGCACGGTTGAGTACTATCATGACGAGCAAGGCCGAATTCGCAGGCAAGTCGGGCCGCAGAGCAACGCTGAGTTGCAGATGTACTACGACGCGCTGGGGCGACTGGAGCGTCGCACCCAAGCGTTGGCCCCAAGCAGCCCCGCTGGCGCGGTGGCTGAGTGGAACTACGAGTACCTCGGTGGTGGACGAGAGAGGGAGCGTGCCCCTCATGACACCATCGTCACCCAAACTCGAAACGCCCGCGGGCTGGTAGAAGAGGAGCTTTGGGCACAAGGGGATTACGAGCCGCGTACTGTTCGTACGTGGTACGACGGAACCTGGGTAAAGCGACACGAGTCAGCGGAAGGCCAGTCCCGGCTTGAGGTGTCTCGGGAAGGGGCAAGTGGTGTTGATGACCGTGGCCGCACACGGAATGAAGTTGAAGCGTGGTCTTCACAGGGTCGCGAATACCGGTACGAGACGAGCACGCAGTGGCTTCCCCGACAGTCTACCGTCGTTGATTCGTGGATTTGGGGAACGACGGACCTGGGCGGCAGGACTGTAACAACACGATTTGACAGCCTCGGTAACGCTGTTCAGCGCACCCAGGGCGGCGGCACGGACCAGTGGGACTTCTATGCCGACGGGAAATCGATGTGGGAGGTTCCCTTCGGCTTTGATGCCGACGTTGCCGCACGAACGTGGACGTACGAGGCAAGCGGACGGGTCAAGGACATGCTCTTTGGCCCGGAAATCACCTCATATTCCTACTATGCGGAGGGCCTGCCCAAGTCCGTTACGACTCCAGATCAGCGCGTCCGGATGCTGGCATTCAATGCCCGAGGGCTGCTGGAAACAGAGAAATATGGGCGCGACGGCGACTTTCGGGTCACCCGTCATGCCGCACACGATAATGCCGGAAATGTCACCCAGGTCAGGCACGCAGCCGACTCGCAAGTCGAAACAGGCACATGGAATTACAACTATGGACCAAGCAATGAATTGATCCAGGTTTCAAATGCCGACATAGGATCATTCGAGTACACCTATGACGCCTTCGGGCGACTCGCCGGCATCAATCCTCCGGTTGGATCCGTCACGCCTGCTTCAACCTTCAAGTATGACTCACTCGGACGTGAGCGGTCGCGAACTCGCGGAACGTCCACTTGGAGCACCTTTTGGCTGAACGGGAATGCTGAAGTACTGAATCCGCTGGGAGAGCGAGTCGAACGGTTTTTCGATGGGCGCGGACGAACTGTTCGCGAAGTATTCAAGCCAGGTCCTCCTCAAAGTACCGCTTCAGGATCGCTGCGAACATTTAAAGACATCGAATCCGTCGACTATGTCTTTAACGGAATTGATCAGTTGCGGCAGGCGATTGAACGCCGTAGCAGCGGAGCAATCGCTCATAATCTGACTTACGATTCACGCGATCGACTCTGGACGAACAGCGATGGTGTGAGCTCGATAACTTACAGTTATCACAACAGCAGCGCGCTGCAGTCCCTGCAGTCCCCTGCAGGAATTGTTCAGTACAGCGTCGACGAACTTCAACGCCTGGTCACGGTGACTCTGGCTGATGGCCAGGCCCTTGGAGTGGGCTGGGAGGCTGGTGGATCACGACTGTCTAACCTGGGAGACTCAGCATTCAAACAATCATACTGCTATGATGCACGCGGCAGAATAAAATCAGTGACACATGCGGCCATTTTAGAGAATTGCACAAATCCAATCACCTCGCCGTTGCTTCGCCTTGGTTATGCCTACGACGATCGGGACAACAGACTCTCTGAGACTGTGCGCAGGCACGGTACGGAGATAGTCGAGACGACACATTATGGATACGATACAGCAGACCGATTGACCGGTGTCCGTTATCCGGGGGGCGAGTCCGTACTCTATCAACTTAGTCGTGACGGATCGCGGAAGGCCGAGAAGATTGCCCCCGAGTACGCGGGTGTGCTAGGTCCTGACGGTTTCGCCATTTTGACGGCTCCACAACAGCACCTCACCTATGAGTATGATCCTCAGATTGGGGGGCTGGTCACAGTCAAAAAGAAGGCCGAGGCACCGGAGACTGGAGAGCCGATGCCAGACATTACGGTGGCCCAGTACCAAACGAACAGTGCAGGGCGCGTTGTCAGCGAAAGGCGTGGAGACTTCACACGACTCACGCACTTCGACGCTGCTGGGCGTCTGGTCGAGGTGGAACAAACGGAGGGCCAACAGCTGAGTCAGGTGAAGTTCCAGTACGACTACGCGGGCCTGCGGCGTTCCCGGAAGACAGGTGACGCGACCACAGAATACTTGTGGAGCGGGGAGACGCTTGTCGAAGAGAGTCTGCCGAGTACCGGGACGGTACTCTACCAGCGCGCGGCCGGGTTGGTGGTGGCGGTGGGACGGGAGCGCATCCTCCATGACGGGCTCGGCAGCGCAGTGGGCCGTCTCGCGGCCGATGGCACGCTGACAGCCAATAGGTACGACGCCTGGGGCAACTACCGCGACGGGAACGGGCCGACGTCCAACCAGCCCAGCATCGGATACACCGGACACGCTTACGACGCCGACACGGGCCTCACCTACGCCCAGCAGCGCTGGCTCGACACGTCCACCGGGCGCTTCCTGTCCGAGGACCCTATGGGGGCGGGGGCGTACCTTGGGACGCCGCAGGGGTTGAATCCGTGGCTGTATGCCAATGGGAACCCGACGCGGTACACGGACCCCAACGGCGAGTCGGCGACGGTCATCGGCGCGACGACGGGCTTCTTCTGGGGCTTCGGCCAGATGGCAACCGCGTTGGGACGTGATGCAATCAATGGACGCGCGCGCGGTACTACCGATTACCTATCGCTCTGGGGTCAGAACATCATCGGCGGCGCTGAAATCGGTGCTTCCATCGACCTGACCGTCGCCAGCGGAGGGCTGCTGGCCTTCGCAGGGTCAGGCGCTCTTGGCGGTGCCGGCTTTAATGCACTCACCTTTGACGGTGAGGCCAAGAGTTGGTCCGAGTTCGGCGATGAGCAGATGGAGGGCGCCGCGTGGGGAGCTGCTGGTGGCGCCGTGCTTGGAAAGGCCACGCCGCTCCTCGCAAAGATCCCAGGCGTCAATCGCCTCGGAAGCGCCATCGGTGCAGTCGGGCAGAAGGTCCTTGGTCGCTACTCTGCATCCGCCGGCGACGAACTCTTCACCGGCGCACCCAACTTGTTCAAGGAGTTGGGCATTGGCTTCGGCGACGACCTTGCTTCGAGCGCTGCGCAGGGGCTCCAGCAGGGCGCAGCGGAAGCAGTCAATGGTGGGAGTGTGGTCGCGCCCTCTATCCCTGCGGGGGGATTGACGGCTACAACGCCTCGTCTTACAGAGGCCGTTGAGGGTGGCTCGGACGATGTAATCAGATTCTATCACGGCACATCGAAACAAGGGGCTGCCTCTATCAGAACAAATGGCATCGACCTCAAGTACGCCCGAATGGAGAACGACTTTGGCCCGGGCTTCTATGTGTCCGAGAGTCGGGAGATGGCTGTGCTTCGTGCGACACAACAATTCGGCGATGACGCCACGCTCCTGGAGTTCCAGGTGTCCCGAGCCGAGTTGGCTAAGCTTGATCGACTCCACTTTGACGGGCCAACGCCGGACTGGTCGGACTTCGTTCGGTTTCACCGTCAGTTCGAGCCCATAACCTTGTTCCACGGAGGAAGGCCGTACGATATTGTTTCCGGACCGATGTGGCAGAAGCTACCGCCATCCGGGTTTGGTCCCGACGGCCGTACCGTGGGCCATTGGCCGTGGCCTTCGGATAGCCAAATGAGCATCCATACTCAAAGGGCTATTGAACTCTTTCAGCGAGGGCTCCGATGAGCTGGCGCCAAGATCTAAACAAGTATGACCCTGACACGCTGTTAATTATTGAGATAGCTGAGCGCTTCCTTCAGGACTACTTCCACCACGATGCCGATAGGGCCGAAGGTATCTTGACTGAATACTTCAGGCAGTTTGGGAAGTGGTTCGACGAGGGGTTTGTACGGCACCAGCACTCCTGGCACCTTGCTGCAGAGGCGCACTTCTGCGTCCATCTTGGAGGCCGTCGAGGCGAGCTTCCAGAGTGGCGACTGAAGGAAGGCCTGCTCAGGACGCCTCCGGATGCCTTGGAGTACCTGAGGCAGCACTACTGGAACCGACACAGAGGGGGCTAATCCGGAGAGCAGTTGAGGTGAAGGAAGGATAGGCAGTGGCGGAACCAGACGGCGAGCTTCGCGAGAGGAGTACCCGCGCGGAGCCGACGCACCGCCCGGGCCACTTCTTCGACGGCGCGAGGCGCGAGCTTGCGCAACTGCCGCTTCAGGTCGGCCCACCACAGCTCGATGGGGTTGAAGTCGGGGCTGTGGCAGGTACATCACGTACGTCCCCACCGCCTCGCCCGCCTGCAGCCCCGACACGCCGCCCGACTCCTTCAGCTGCCGCCAGCGGAATAACAGGCTGGAGTTGATGCCGTGCTCGCGGGCTACCAGGGAGACGCTGCTCCCCGGCGCCTCGCACTTGGCCACCAAACGCAGCTTCTCCTCCGCCGAGTACCGGCGGCGGCGCTTGCTCCCCTCGGCCCCCTCCGGGTCTTCTTCTCCATCGTCAGACTCGCTTTCTTGCCGAACGAGCCTGTCCGACTCTTCAGGGGCTACACCAACAGCGTACTGCGCTTTCGTCCTTAGCCTGGTATGCTCTGCTGCATGCTGCTAGAGCTAGCTGTCGGTGACGCTTATGGCGCCGGTTTTGAGTACGTCAGTGCAGAAAGGGTGCTGCGGGATAACGACCTTTCCCGCTACGTGGAGCATCCTCGGCCCCTTCTCGCCCCCGGAAGCTACACGGACGACACGCAGATGAGCCTCGCGGTGGCGGAGGCCATGCTCTCAGGCGAGCCATGGACGCCACAGCTCTTGGCTCGCTGCTTTGTTGCAACATTCCGGCGAGACCCTCGTAAAGGGTATTCGCGGCGCTTTCAGGCGTTGCTCGAGCAAATTGAGACGGGCGAAGAGTTCCTCGAGCGAATCAACCCGAATAGCGATAGGAGTGGCGCGGCCATGCGTGCTCCACCACTTGGCTTGTTGTCCTCCTCTGGGCAGGTCATCGAGCGGTGCACGATACAGGCTGAGCTGACTCACCGCACGGTGGATGGTGTGAACTCTGCCGTGGCGGCAGCGCTGATGACGCACTTTCTCGCGCACGACATCGGCCCAAAGAAGGAGCTTGGCGCATTCCTCGAGTCCCAAGTGCCAGGGCAATGGGCGAAGCCATGGGTCGGCGAAGTGGGACAGAAGGGATGGATGAGTGTACGGGCCGCCGTTACGGCGGTACTTGCGCACGATACGCTCGCGGACATTTTGCGTGCATGCGTGGCCTACGGGGGGGACGTGGATACGGTCGCGGCCATTGCACTCGCGGCTGCGGCCTGCTCAGGTTACGTAGAGCAGAACATCCCTGCGCACTTGGTTGAAGCACTGGAGAACGGAGTCTTTGGCCGAGACTACATCGTCGCCCTCGATGCACGATTGATGGCCCTCGCAGCTGACTCCCGGTCCCGCTGACGGGCCGCGATGACCTCTCCTTGGAGTAGCGCCCAGGCCGAGGGACAAATCACGAAGCTCAAGTTCCTCAAGCGTCTGATGTATGGCCGCGCCAGCTTCGACCTGCTGCGTCGTCGTGTGCTGCTCACCATTTGAGCCTATGGCCCACACGAAGTGCGGGAGAGCCACGGAACAGGGGCACGCCCACCGCAGGGTGTACCCATGCCGACGTGCAGCCAAGGGCCTCCACGCCACCGAGGCTTGATGGTGAGCGGCCCCCCGCACCAGCGCTCCTGATAAACCCGTTCAGCGGGCCAACACTCAGTAGCCGTGCCTGACACCTACAGGGTGCGCAGGGCGTACAGCCCCGTTAAACGACGTTGACAGCCCCCCCTGGGCTGGCAGATTCCGCGCCCGCTGGCGGCTTACAACCGCCCGTTTTCCAAAAGGTTTCAGGTGTCCTGATGAGCGTTACCCAGGCCGACATCCTCACGGCGATGTCGAAGGTGATGGATCCCGAGCTTCACATCGACCTCGTGAAGGCGGGAATGGTGAAGGACGTCCGCGTCTCCGGGGACACCGCGAAACTCAAGATCGAGCTCACCACGCCTGCCTGCCCCATGAAGGGGAAGATCCAGGCCGACGCCGAGGCCGCCCTCAAGGCCGTCCCGGGCCTCAAGTCCTTCGACATCGAGTGGGGCGCCCAGGTCCGCGCGGCTGGCGGGGGCATGCCCGCTGGCGCGCTCCTCCCCCAGGTGAAGAACATCATCCTCGTCGGCGCGGGGAAGGGCGGGGTGGGCAAGTCCACCGTCGCCGTCAACCTCGCCACCGCCCTGGCCCAGCACGGCGCCAAGGTGGGCCTGCTCGACGCGGACTTCTACGGCCCCTCCGTCCCCCTGATGACCGGCCTGGGCGACAAGCGCCCCGTCAGCCCGGACGGCAAGTCGCTCAACCCGCTGGAGGCCCACGGCCTCAAGGTCATGTCCATCGGCTTCCTCGTGGAGGCCGACCAGGCGCTCATCTGGCGCGGCCCCATGCTCCACGGCGCGCTGATGCAGCTCGTCCGGGACGTGAACTGGGGCGAGCTCGACTACCTCGTCCTCGACCTGCCCCCCGGCACCGGTGACGTCGCGCTCACGCTGTCCCAGTCCATCCGCGCCGCGGGCGCCGTGCTCGTCACCACGCCGCAGGACGTGGCGCTCGCGGACGTGGTGCGCGCCAAGCAGATGTTCGACAAGGTCCACATCCCCGTGCTGGGCATCGTGGAGAACATGAGCCAGTTCGTCTGCCCGAACTGCTCGCACATCACGCCCATCTTCAACCACGGCGGCGGTCGCAAGGCCGCGCAGATGTTCGGGATTCCATTCCTCGGCGAAATCCCGCTGGACCTGAAGGTGCGGGAGTCTGGAGACTCCGGCGTCCCGGTGGTCGTAAGCGCCAAGGACAGCCCGGAGGCGAAGGCCTTCCAGGAGGTCGCGCGGAACATCGCGGGGCGCGTCTCCGCCCAGAGCATCAAGAGCGTTCCGCTGCCGGTCATGCAGGCCCGCTAACTATCGAGGAGACTTCATGGCCCCGGCCGGCAACGACGACTTCCCGCCTGATCCGCTGCTCGACGACGACGAACGGCAGGACCGCTCCAGTGGCTCCAACGGGCCCGCGGGCTTCGTTCCGGAGTTCGTTCGCCGCATGGCCGTGGCCGGCCTGGGGGCCCTCTTCATGACAGAAGAGGGCATCCGCAACCTCGCGGGCCAGCTCAAGCTCCCCAAGGAGGCCCTGGGCTTCATCCTCGGCCAGGCCGAGAAGACCAAGGACGAGGTGACGCGCGCCGTCACCGAGGAGCTCCGCCGCTTCCTCCAGTCCGAGAAGCTGCGCGACGAGTTCCTCAAGCTCATGTCCGGCATGACGGTGGAGATCAAGGCGCAGATCCGCCTGGTGCCTCCCGAGAAGGAGGAGCAGCCCTCCGATCCGGAGGCCCCCGCCGAGCCCCCCTCCAAGCCCCGCCGCTCCGCCGCGCCCAGCGTGGTCATCTCCGAGCTCAACGCCAAGCGCCCCGGCGCCAAGCGCACCAAGAAGGAGTAGCGGTGGACGCACCGGCCCCGCGCCCGAACGAACGCAAGAGCGCCCTGGCCAAGCGGCTGCCGCTGCTCCTGCTCGCCGCCCTCGGCCTCTACCTGTGGCAGGTGACGGGCACGCCCGAGCGTGACGTCGCGTTCCAGCTCGCGGGACCGGGCTGGGCCTCCGTGCGCGCCGTGGACCTGCAGATCTCCGACCCGGAGGGCCAGCTCCTCAAGCGCGAGGAGCGGTTCTTCCCCTCGGGGCCGCCGCCCGAGCTCGCGTACAAGGTGGACCTGCCAGAGGGCACCTGGGCCGCGGCGCTCTTCGTGAAACGTGAGGGCAGCGACGCCCGTGTGCGCCTGGAGACGCCGCTCGTCGTCGGCGAGGACCGCTACATCGTCCGGCAGCTCCAGTTGCCCGCCGCAGTTCGTTGACCGACCCGGAGGCGTGGGCTAAGGCCGCCCGCACGCCGTACTTCACGCTTTCCGACCCAAAAGGTGCGTACACGCCATGGCAACGGAACACATTGTCGTCGTCGGGGCAGGGCAGATGGGCGCGGGCATCGCGCAGGTGGCACTCGTCGCGGGCCTCCGCGTCACGCTGGCGGACGTCTCCAAGGAGGGGCTCGCCAAGGGCGCCGACCGCATCCGCGCCGGCCTGAAGAAGCTGGTGGAGAAGGGCAAGCTCGACGCCGCGAAGCAGCAGGCCGCCGAGGCCAACCTCACCACCGTGACGAAGGTCACCGACGCCAAGGACGTGGACTTCGCCGTCGAGGCCGTGACGGAGAGCGAGGGCCTCAAGCGCGGCATCTTCCTGGACCTGGACGAAGTCGTGCGCCCGGGCGGCGTGCTCGCCACCAACACGTCGTCCATCCCCATCACCCGGCTGGCCGCGTACACCAAGCGCCCCGAGTCCGTCATCGGCATGCACTTCATGAACCCGGTGCCGGTGATGCAGCTCGTGGAGCTCATCCGCGGCGCCGCCACGTCCGATGAGACCTACGCCACCACGCGCTCCCTCGCGGAGAAGATGGGCAAGACGACGGTGGTCTCCAAGGACTACCCGGGCTTCATCGTCAACCGCATCCTCATCCCCATGCTCAACGAGGCCTGCTTCGCCGTCATGGAGGGCCTGGGCTCCGTCGAGGACATCGACACCGCGATGAAGCTGGGCACCAACCAGCCCATGGGCCCGCTCCAGCTCGCGGACTTCATCGGCCTGGACACCGTGCTCTCCATCGCCGAGGTGCTCCACAAGGGCCTGGGCGACCCCAAGTACCGCCCCAGCCCCCTGCTGCGGCAGTACGTGGAGGCCGGCTGGTACGGCAAGAAGAACGGCCGCGGCTTCTACAAGTACTGAACCGCCACGCGGCGACCCACTTCCACCTCAGGAGCCTCGAACATGGCCTACGAGAACATCCGGCTGGAGCAGGAGGGCGCCGTCGCGACCCTCTTCATCGACCGCCCCAAGGCGCTCAACGCCCTCAACACGAAGACGCTGCAGGAGCTCGAGTCCGCGCTGAAGGCCCTGCCCGCGGACGTGCGCGTCCTCATCGTCACCGGCGGCGGAGAGAAGGCCTTCGTCGCGGGCGCGGACATCGCGGAGATGGCCGCGCTCACCGACGCCCAGGCCCAGGAGTTCGGCGCCCTGGGGCACCGGGTCATGGCCGCGCTGGAGGCGCTGCCCATCCCGACGATCGCCGCCGTGAATGGCTTCGCGCTCGGCGGCGGCTCCGAGCTGGCCCTGGCCTGTGACTTCATCTACGCCTCCGAGAAGGCCCGGCTCGGTCTTCCCGAAGTCGGCCTGGGCGTCATCCCCGGCTTCGGCGGCACCCAGCGCCTCACCCGCCTGGTGGGCCGCGCCCGCGCCAAGGAGCTCATCTTCACCGGCGACCGCATCGACGCGGCCAAGGCGAAGGAGCTGGGCATGGTGCTGGAGGTCCTCCCCGCGGACGGCCTGCTCGCGCACTGCCGCGCCGTGGCGGAGAAGATGCTCAAGAACAGCCCGCTGGCCATCTCCAAGGCCAAGCAGGTCATCGAGGCCGGCGCCGACCAGGACCTGCGCGCGGCGAACGAACTCGAGCGCAAGGCCTTCGGTGACCTGTTCGGCTCCGAGGACCAGCGCGAGGGCATGAAGGCCTTCCTCGAGAAGCGCATCGCGACCTTCACCGGGAAGTAGCGCGGTGAAGGGGCTCGCAGCCGGGGGACTGCTGACGTGTCTCCTGGCCGCCACGCCGGCCCGGGCCTCTGACGACGATGGGGACGCGCGGGCCCCCGTCCTGGTGTCCTGGAAGCGCACGCTGTGCCTCTACACGGGCTGCTTCCTGGAGCCGCTCATCCCCGACGTCCGCTACGAGTGGGGGCCGGACGCCCAGGAGGGCTGGGTGCTGTCCTGGCCCATCCACCCGTGGGCCCTGCCGCCGCTGGACGTGCCAGGGCCCACGCTGGTCGTGTCGCCGTTCCTGGAGCCGCAGCTCCGGCTGGGGCGGTCGGCCTTCCGGATGCTCGCCGGGGCACGGGTGTATGCGTTTCCTGACGCGGCGCGCTTCGGAGTGTTGGCCGAAGGGGCGGGGCTGTGGGGAGAGGATGGCTCGGGGGGCGTGGCCGGGCTGGGGTTGTCCTATGACTTCATCGAGCGGCACCGCGACACGGTGCCGTGGACCCTGTCCGTGGTCGTACGGCGGGCATGGACGGGGGAGGGGAGCCGGCTGGACGTCAGCCTCGACGTCACGGTGCCCCTCAACATGTTCTTGGGTACTCCCGGGGAATCCCGGGTCTCAGGCGACCGGACGGTGTCCCGCCGGCACGCCACGGCGCGCTTCCGCGCACGCGCCGCGTCTTCGCTGTTCCAGAGGGAAGCCCCTCATATTATGGAGGTTCCATGAACTTCGAGTTGACCGACATCCAGCGTGAAATCCAGCGGATGACCCGCGAGTTCGCGGCCAAGGAGCTCATCCCCAACGCCCGCAAGTGGGACGAGCACCACGCCTGGCCGACCGACGCGGTGAAGAAGCTCGCCGAGCTGTCCCTGCTGGGCGTGGCCGTCCCCGAGCAGCACGGCGGCGCCGGGCTCGACAACGTCTGTTACGCCATCGCCATGGAGGAGATCAGCCGCGGCTGCGCCTCCACCGGCGTCATCATGAGCGTGAACAACTCCCTCTACTGCGATCCGATCATGAAGTTCGGCACGGACGCGCAGAAGGAGCAGTTCCTGGCGCCCTTCGCCCGGGGTGAGAAGCTGGGCTGCTTCGGCCTCACCGAGCCCGAGGCCGGCAGCGACGCCGCCGCGCAGAAGACGGTCGCCGTGCGCAAGGGCGACGAGTACGTCATCAACGGCTCGAAGAACTGGATCACCAACGGCCCCAAGGCCGACGCCATCGTCCTGATGACCATGACGAACCGGGAGGCGGGCCACAAGGGCATCACCGCGTTCATGGTCCCCACGGACACCCCGGGGTTCATCCGCGCCGAGCCGGACAAGAAGATGGGCATCAGCGCCGCCTGGTCCTGCTCCATGTTCTTCGAGGACATGCGCGTGCCGGCGAAGTACATGCTCGGCAAGGAAGGCGAGGGCTTCAAGATCGCCATGAGCACGCTGGACGGCGGCCGCATCGGCATCGCGTCGCAGGCGCTGGGCATCGCCCGCGCGGCCTACGAAGAAGCGGTGCGCTACTCCGGTGAGCGCAAGTCCTTCGGCAAGCCCATCCGCGAGCACCAGGCCATCCAGTTCATGATCGCCGACATGGCCACGGAGATCGACGCGGCCCGGCTGCTCGTGTGGCGGGCGGCCCTGCAGAAGGACAAGGGCGTGCGTCACAGCGCGGAGAGCGCCATGGCCAAGCTGTACGCCAGCGAGATGGCCAGCCGCGTGGCGAACAAGGCCCTGCAGGTGCACGGCGGCATGGGCTACAGCAAGGAGATGGACGTGGAGCGCCACGTGCGCGACGCGCGCATCACCGAAATCTACGAAGGGACGAGCGAGATCCAGCGCATCGTCATCGCCGCCAACCTGCTGAGGGAGTAACCGTCATGACCCGAGCGCTTCTCTCCGCAGTCGTCCTGGCCTCGGCGGTGGCGCTCGCGCAGGGCGCCGCCCCCACGAAGGCGCCCACCGGCGGCAAGCCCGCCGCCGCGACGCCGGCCCCCGCCAAGCGCGACGGGCCGGACATCGAGCGCATGCCCTTCACGCCCGACTCCGTCCGCCAGGTCGTCCAGCACCACCAGCGCCGCATCCAGGAGTGCTACGAGGACTACATGGCGGAGAAGGACCGGACGGTGGAGGGGAAGCTGATGACGACCTTCACCATCGACGCCAACGGCCTGGTGAAGGACGCCCGGGTGGTGAAGAAGACCAGCACGCTGAAGGACCCGAACCTGCACGACTGCGTCCAGGCCGTCCTGTCGTCCATGACCTTCCCGAAGCCCCCGGATGGCGCGGACCACCCCATCGAATATCCGTTCAACCTCAAGGCCATCGAGTAGGACTACCGCCGTGAACCTCGAGCTCACCGAGACGCAGACCCTCATCCGTGACACCGCTCGCAAGTTCGCCCGCGAGCGCGTGGCACCGCAGGCCCGAGCGCTGGACCGCGAGGAGCGCTTTCCCACGGACCTCTTCCGGGAGTTGGGGGAGATGGGCCTGCTGGGGGTGAACCTCCCAGCGCGCTACGGCGGCGCGGAGGCCGGCGTGGTGTCCTACGCGCTGGCGATGATGGAGATGGCCGCGGCCGACGCGTCCACGTCCGTCGCCATGGCCGTCACCAACATGTGCGGCGAGCTCATCAACGCGTTCGGCACCGACGCGCAGCGCGAGAAGTACGTGACCCGGCTGGCGTCTGGCGCGGCCATCGCTGGCTCGTTCGCGCTGTCCGAGCCCCACGCGGGCTCCGACCCGGGCGCGCTGCGCACCACGGCGGTGCGGCGTGGGGACACGTGGGTCCTCAACGGCAGCAAGCAGTGGATCACCTCCGGCGCGCATGCGGGGGTGCTGGTGGTGTGGGCGCGCACGTCCCCCGCCGGCAACAAGGGCTTGTCGTGCTTCATCGTCGAAGGTGGGACGAAGGGGCTCATCATCGGCAAGCACGAGGACAAGATGGGCCTGCGCTCCTCGAACACGGTGCCCCTCACGTTCGAGGACTGCGAGATTCCGGCGGAGAACCTGCTGGGCGCCGAAGGGCAGGGGTTCAAGCTGGCCATGGTGGCGCTGGACGGCGGGCGCATTGGCATCGCGGCGCAGGCCTGCGGGGTGGGCCGCGCGGCGCTCGAGGCGACCGTGGCCTACGTGAAGGACCGTCAGGCGTTCGGCCAGGCCATTGGCGACTTTCAGGGCCCGCGCTTCATGCTCGCGGACATGAAGGTGCAGTTGGAGGCGGCGGAGCTGCTGACGCTGCGCGCCGCGTCGATGAAGGAGCAGGGCCAGCCGTTCTCCCGCGAGGCCTCCATGGCGAAGCTCTTCGCCAGCGAGATGAGCAACAAGCTGGCCGACAAGGCCGTACAGCTCCACGGCGGCTACGGCTACATCGACGAGTTTCCGGTGGAGCGGTACTTCCGCGACGCCCGCGCGCAGACCATCTACGAAGGCACCAGCGAGGTGCAGCGGATGGTGATTGCCCGTGAGAGCTTCAAGCTGAACGGCTGAGCGCGGCCCTGGAATATCAGGGCCTTGGCAGCCTGTTCGAGCCTCAGGCTGAGGACAGACGCCCTCCGGGACAGGGCTGCACGGCAGGGCAGGCGTTCTTAACTAGGTGCCAGGAACAGCACAGGGGGCACGAGCTCGCTTGACTACCGGAATCACCGGTGTCTAGGGTGCGCGGCTTCCATTAAATCAAGTCCTCAATGAGGAGGACGCACGTCCCGGCCCGCTGCTCCCCGCAGGCCGCGACGGAAAAACCACCATCAGGGGGCAGTTGTACCGGTTTCAAAGGACTTCCATTTCATGCAGCAGAACGTGAACCAGCAGGTCGGGATGGACGGCGGCGACGAAGACTTTGCCGCAATGTTCGAGGCCTCGCTCAAGGAGCGCGGTGGTGACGGGATCCTGAAGGAAGGGGAGATCGTCAAGGGCACCGTGGTCCAGGTGACGAAGGACTTCGCGATTGTCGACATCGGCTACAAGTCCGAGGGACAGGTCCCGATCTCCGAGTTCACCAATCCTCGCGGAGAGGTCTCGGTTCAGGCCGGTGACCCCGTCGAGGTCCTCCTGGAGAGCCGCGAGAACGACACCGGCATGGTCGTCCTCTCCAAGGAGAAGGCCGACAAGATGCGCATCTGGGACGAGATCAGCGCCGCGTGTGAGCGCGATGAGATCGTCAAGGGCACCATCGTCGGTCGCGTGAAGGGCGGCCTGTCCGTCGACATCGGCGTGAAGGCGTTCCTGCCCGGCTCGCAGGTTGACATCCGCCCCGTGCGGAACCTTGACCAGTACATCTCGAAGGAATTCGAGTTCAAGGTCATCAAGTTCAACAAGAAGCGCGGCAACATCGTGCTTTCCCGCCGCGTCCTCCTCGAGAAGCAGCGCGAGGAGATGAAGAAGGAGACCCTCAAGAACCTCAAGGAGGGTGCCGTCCTCAAGGGCGTGGTCAAGAACCTCACCGACTACGGTGCGTTCATCGACCTGGGCGGTATCGACGGCCTGCTCCACATCACGGACATGTCGTGGGGCCGCATCGGTCACCCGAGCGAGATGTTCAACGTGGGTGACGAGGTTCGCGTCGTCGTCCTCAAGTTCGACCCGACGCAGGAGCGCGTCAGCCTGGGCCTGAAGCAGATCCAGGAGGACCCGTGGCACCGCGCCGACGAGAAGTACCCGGTCGGCACCCGCGTGCGCGGCAAGGTCGTGTCCATCACCGACTACGGCGCGTTCATCGAGATCGAGCAGGGCGTCGAGGGTCTGGTGCACGTGTCCGAGATGTCCTGGACCAAGCGCCTCAAGCACCCGTCCAAGATCCTGGAGGTCGGCCAGGAGGTGGAGGCCGTCGTCCTGGACATCGATCCGAAGGCCAAGCGCATCGCGCTGGGCATGAAGCAGATCGAGCAGAACCCCTGGACGCTGCTCGAGGACAAGTACCCGATCGGCTCCGTCATCAAGGGTCAGATCCGCAACGTCACCGACTTCGGCGTGTTCGTCGGCGTCGAGGAGGGCGTGGACGGCCTGGTGCACGTCTCCGACATCTCCTGGACGGTGCGCATCAAGCACCCGGGCGAGATGTTCAAGAAGGGCGACGAGGTCGAGGCGGTGGTGCTCAACATCGACGTCGAGAACGAGCGCTTCAGCCTGGGCATCAAGCAGCTCCAGCCGGACCCCTGGGAGACGCTGTCCGAGCGCCTGCCCGTGGGCAGCCGCGTGAAGGGCAAGGTCACCAAGGTCACCGACTTCGGCGCGTTCGTGGAGATCGAGCCGGGCATCGAGGGCCTCGTCCACGTCTCCGAGTTGAAGGAGGAGCGTGTCGAGAACCCGCGTGACGTGGTGCAGGAGGCGCAGGATGTCGAGGTGAAGATCATCGACATCAACACCCCGGACCGGAAGGTCGCGCTGTCGATGAAGGCGCTGATCGGCGAGGGCGAGGACTACCGCGAGTACCTCCGCAAGCAGGCGGAAGGCTCGAAGGCGCGCCTCGGCGACGTGATGGCGAGCAAGCTGAAGAAGTAGTCTTCAGCCGCACGCGCTAGCACGGCGAGACGGCCGGGTTCCCGAGAGGGGGCCCGGCCGTTGCCGTTTCGGGGCCCCGAAACGGACGCGAAATTAGCGCGCCGCGTCGTGCACAGTGGACGCTCCCAGTCGTGTGGCGAGCAACGATGCTTGAACTCGGTGAAGTGGCCGGTGATAAGGGCCACCGACGCTGTTATCGAAGGTCATCCGCACATCCTCAAGAGGAGGCAGTTTTCATGGCTCGTGACGTCGTCATCGTGGGCGCGGCCCGTACCCCCATTGGTGCCTTTCAAGGCGCGCTCGCCAAGCTGACGGCCCCTCAGCTGGGCGCGATCGCGATCAAGGCGGCGCTGGAGCGCGCGGGCGTGAAGCCTGACGCCGTGCAGGAAGTCATCCTGGGCTGCGTGCTCACCGCCGGCGTGGGCCAGGCCCCCGCTCGCCAGGCGGCCATCTTCGCCGGTCTGCCCGAGACGGTCCCCGCCACCACGCTCAACAAGGTCTGTGGCTCCGGCCTCAAGGCCGTCAGCGCGGGCGCGCAGGCCATTGCCCTGGGTGAGGCGGACGTCGTCGTCGTGGGCGGCATGGAGTCCATGAGCAACGCGCCCTACATCAGCCACACGATGCGTGGCGGCGCGCGCATGGGCAACGTGGAGTTCAAGGACGCGATGATCCACGACGGCCTCTGGGACGTGTACGGCAACGTCCACATGGGCCTCTGCGCCGAGGAGTGCGCCACCACGCAGGACATCAGCCGCTCGCAGCAGGACGAGTACGCGCTGGAGTCCACGCGCCGCGCCATCCAGTCCCAGAAGGAAGGCCTGTTCAAGGCGGAGATCGTCCCGGTCCAGATTCCCGGCAAGAAGCCGGAGGACGTCGTCACCGTCTCCGACGACGAGGGTCCCCGCAACGCGAAGCCGGAGAAGATTCCGGGCCTGAAGCCGGTGTTCAAGAAGGACGGCACGGTGACGGCCGCCAACGCGTCCTCCATCAACGACGGCGCCGCGGCGCTGGTGCTGATGAGCGAGGAGCGCGCGAAGGCCGAGGGCCGCGCCATCCTGGGCCGCATCACGGGCTACGCGCAGGCGGCGCGCAAGCCGGTGGAGTTCACCATCGCCCCCACGGACGCCATCAACAAGCTGCTGACCCAGAAGGGCGTCAGCGCGGGTGACGTGGACCTCTGGGAGATCAACGAGGCGTTCGCGGTGGTGTCCATCGCGAACAACCGGCTGCTCGGCCTGGACGTGTCGAAGGTGAACGTGCGCGGCGGCGCGGTGGCGCTGGGCCACCCGATTGGCGCGTCCGGCGCGCGCGTGCTGGTGACGCTGCTGCAGACGATGAAGGACCTGGACAAGAAGCGTGGCGTCGCGTCGCTCTGCATCGGCGGCGGCGAGGGCATCGCGCTGATGGTGGAGCGCTGAACTTCCTCTCCCGATAGGGGAGGGGCACGGGGTGGGAGCCTGACAAGGGCCTTCACCCCGTTCGCACATGCGGGAGGGCGGATGAACAAGGTCTACGCGAACGCGGACGAGGCGGTCGCCGACATCCCAGACGGCTGCACGCTCATGAGCGGCGGCTTCGGGCTGTGCGGCAACCCGGAGAATCTCATCGAGGCACTTCACCGGAAGAACGTGAAGGACCTCACCATCATCTCCAACAACTGCGGCACCACCGAGCTGGGGCTCGGCATCCTGCTCCAGAACAAGCAGGTGAAGAAGATGGTGTCCAGCTACGTGGGAGAGAACAAGGAGTTCGAGCGGCAGTTCCTCTCCGGTGAGCTGGAGGTGGAGCTGACCCCGCAGGGCACCCTGGCCGAGCGCATCCGCGCGGGCGGCTGCGGCATTGGCGGCTTCTTCACCCCGACGGGCGCCGGCACCCAGGTGGCCGAAGGGAAGGAGACGCGCGTCATCGACGGGCGGCTGCATGTGCTGGAGACGCCGCTGAAGGCGGACTTCGCCATCGTCCGCGCGTGGAAGGCGGACCGCTGGGGCAACCTGGTGTTCCGCAAGACGGCGCGGAACTTCTCCCCGATGATGTGCATGGCGGCCAAGGTCACCATCGTCGAGGCGGAGCACATCGTGGAGCCCGGTGAGCTGGACCCGGATCTGGTGCACATCCCGAGCATCTTCGTGAAGCGCATCATCCAGGCGAAGAACCTCCAGAAGTGGATCGAGCGGCGCACCGTCCGCAAGTCGGCCTGAGGAGCCCAGCCATGCCACTGACTCGTGAACAGATTGCACAGCGCATCGCCCAGGAGCTGCGGGACGGCTTCTACGTCAACCTGGGTATCGGCATGCCCACCCTGGTGGCCAACTACATCCCGCCGGGCATGGACATCGTGCTCCAGTCGGAGAACGGCCTACTGGGCATTGGCCCCTGGCCCGTGGAAGGCCAGGAGGACCCCGACCTCATCAACGCCGGCAAGGAGACGGTGACGGCGGTGCCCGGCGCCGCGTTCTTCGACTCGGCGCTGTCGTTCGGGATGATCCGCGGCGGCCACATCGACATGGCCGTGCTGGGCGCCATGGAGGTCAGCGAAGAAGGCGACCTGGCCAACTGGATGATCCCCGGGAAGATGATCAAGGGCATGGGCGGCGCCATGGACCTGGCCGTCGGTGCCCAGCGCATCTTCGTGGCCATGGAGCACGCCAACAAGGACGGCAAGCCCAAGATCCTCAAGAAGTGCTCGCTGCCGCTGACAGGCCTCAAGTGCATCCACCACATCGTCACGGACCACGCGTACATCGACGTGACGCCGCAGGGGCTCGTCCTGCGCGAGGTGGCCCCGGGGGTGACGGTGGAGCAGGTGCAGAAGCTCACCGAGCCGAAGCTGACAGTGGCCCCCGACGTCCGTGAGATGAAAGTCTGAGCGTGTGGGGTTAAGGTGCACCGCCGCGGGCGTTGTACGAATCCCGCGGCGGAGCGCTTCCCATGGCAGACAGTCCCAACACCTCGACCCCTCATCCCCGCGCGCCCCGTCTGGAGTACGAGCTGCCGGTGGCCTACCGCAGCGTCTCCGGCTTCGTCACCGACTGGGCGGTGAACCTGTCGAAGGGGGGCCTGTACATCAACACCGACAAGCCGCTGGCCGTGGACACGGTGGTGCGCCTGCTGGTGACGCTGCCCGGCGCGCACTTCCCCGTGGAGCTGAAGGGGCGGGTGACGCGCACCAATGGCATGGGCGTGCCCGCGCCCCAGTCCCCAGGGATGGCGGTGGAGTTCCTGGACGTCGATGAAGACAAGCGAACGCGTATCGAGGAGTTCGTGGAGCGCCTGCGCTCGGAGCTCCCGCCCGAATAGCGCCTGAAATGCTGCCGCTCCCTGAACTTCCCGTCCAATTGACTGTCGAACGCCTGGGCCAGCTCGGCGAAGGCGTGGCCTCCTGGCAGGGGCGCACCGTCTTCATCCCGGGGACCTTCCCGGGTGACACCGTGCGCGTCCACCTGGAGACGCAGGGCCGCGTGCTGCGCGGAATCCTCCGGCAGGTGGTGTCTCCAGGCCCGGACCGGCGTGACGCGCCCTGCGTGCACGCGTCCGACTGCGGCGGCTGTGACTGGCTGGGGCTGGCCGAGCCCGCCCAGCGCACCGCGAAGCAGGAGATCGTCCTGTCGACGCTGGAGCACCTGGGCCACCTGGCCCGGGACAGCTTCACCGTGCGCCCGCTGCTGGTGGCGCCTCGCGACTGGGGCTACCGGCGCCGCGCGGTGCTGCATCCCGTGGGCAAGGGGGCGCTGGGGTACTTCGGCCGGCGCAGCCACGAGCGCGTGCCCGTGGAACGCTGTGGCGCGCTCACGCCCGTGCTCACGGCGCTCCCCGGGAAGCTGGCCCCGCTGCTCAAGCCCCTGGCGAAGGACACCGAGGAGGTGCTGCTGCTGGCGGAAGGGGACAAGGCCGCGTTCGCCGTGAATCTCAGCGGCCCGGTGATGGCGCGCCACCTGGAGGCCGCCGAGGCGGCCGTGCGCGCCCTGCGGCTGGAGGGGGCGGTGCTGGTGCCGAAGGAGGGCTCGGCCCGGCTCCTGGGCAAGCCCGCGCTGCGCTCCTGCTCACCGCTGCGGCCGGAGGTCCCCCTGTACCTGCGGCCGGATGCCTTCGCCCAGGCTCATGCCGAGGCCAACGTGGGGCTGGTGACCTCGGCGGTGTACGAACTGGGGGCCCGGGAGTCCGACACCGTGCTGGAGCTGTATTCGGGCAACGGCAACTTCACCTTCCCCCTGGCCGGAACCGCCGCGTCCGTGCTGGGCGTGGAGTCCTCTCCCGTGGGCGTGGAGCTGGCTCAGCGGAGCGCTCGGGAGGGCGGGGTGGCGAACGTGCGCTTCATCCAGGGTGACGCCCGCAAGGTCTGCGACGGGCTGGTGGCCGAGCAGCGCCGCTTCGACGTGTGCCTCGCGGACCCGCCGCGCGCGGGAGCCCCGGGCCTGGCGAAGTGGATGGTGGCCCTGGGCGTGCGCCGCGTGGTGTACGTCGCGTGTGATCCGGCGTCCCTGGCTCGGGACGCCGCGGGCCTGGTCGCCGCGGGCTACAAGCCCCTGGCCCTCCAGGTGGTCGACATGTTCCCTCAGACGCATCACGTCGAGGCCGTGATGGCCTTCGAGCGGTCGGCCTGAACAGCGGCAACACGTACCATCAGTCTTTGTCGCGCCGAGCAGACCGATGGACGAGCGCGGCGGCGTTCACTCTGGATTCAAGCAGGAATAGTCTGGAATTCAGTAAATTTTAGTGATTACACCGCGTGTACCAGGGAGGCAGGCGTCCGCTTGCTTCACGGCCGTTCATTCCCGATTGCGCGCGGGCCGTCCCCGGACATGATGGTTGCGTGGATGCCCGCATCGTCGAGTTCGCCGAAGTCCTCCGCCAGAACGGTGTGCGTGTCAGTACGTCCGAGGTCCAGGACGCGCTGCGCGCCACGTCCGAGGTAGGCCTCAAGGACCGGAACCTGTTCCGTTCGGTGCTCCGCACCACGCTGGTGAAGCGCGAGCTGGACGTGGACACCTTCAACCGCGCCTTCGAGTTCTACTTCTCCGGCGCGGCGCGGACGTTCGAGGCCATCGACAAGTCGCTGGCGCAGCAACTGGAGGAGGAAGGCTACCTGGAGGGAGACCTGCTGAAGATGGTCCTCATCCAGATGCACCAGCTCCTCCCGGAGATGTCTCCCCTGGCCCAGGCCGTGCTGATGGGAGACCGGGCCCGGCTGGCGCAGATCTTCCGGATGGCCTCGCTGCAGTTGGACTTGTCGCGAATGGAGAGCCCGCTCCAGGCTGGCTTCTTCTCCCGGCGCATGCTGGCGGCGGCCGGGGCGGACAAGGCCCGGTCCGACATGAAGTCACTGGAGGACGAGCTGCGGGCCCGGGGCCTCACGCCAGAAGGGGTGGAGATTGTCTCGCGCCACGTCGCCGCGGCGATGCGGAAGATCGAGGACGCCGCCCGCCAGGAGGTGAAGCGCCAGGCGGAGGCCCGCATCCGCCGCCGCACCGACACCGCCGCGGACAAGCCGCTGCACCTGCTCACCCAGGCGGAGGTGGACCAGATGGAGTCCGCCGTGCGCACCCTGGCGGAGAAGCTGCGCAGCCGGCTCATCCGGAAGCAGCGCTCGCGCCGCAAGGGTGCCCTCAACGTGCGGCGCACCCTGCGCCGGAACATGCCGTGGGGCGGGGTGCCCATGGTGCCCCAGTTCCGCAGCCGCCGCCCGGAGCGCCCGGAGCTGGTGGTGCTCTGCGACGTGTCCGACTCCGTGCGGCAGGCCTCGCGGATGATGCTGCTGTTCATGCACACGATGCAGTCGCTCTTCGTCCGCGTGCGCTCGTTCGTCTTCGTGTCCGACGTGGGCGAGGTGACGCAGTACTTCAAGGACCTGGAGGTGGACGCCGCCATCGACATGGCCACCGCGGGAAAGACGGTGTCGCTGAGCGCGAACTCCAACTACGGCCGCGCCCTGGCCGACTTCACCCGGGACCACCTGGGCAGCATCACCCGCCGCACCACCGTCATGGTGATTGGCGACGGGCGGAACAACTACAACGCGAACAACGCCTGGGCCCTCAAGGATCTGCGCCGCAAGGCGAAGCGGCTCTTGTGGATCTGCCCCGAGGAGCGTGGCAACTGGGGCATTGGCGACAGCGAGATGCTCACCTACGAGAAGCACTGTCACCAGGCCGTCGTCGTCACCTCCGTGTCGGACCTGGCCCGGATCGCCGACCAGCTCGTGCCCGCGTAATCCCGGGCCCATTCCTCCCAAGGCACCTCCCCATGTCCTCCTTCCTCGTCGACGACCACGGCTTCCAGGACGTCCCCAACCGCGAGTCGTCCACGGACCTCACCGCCGCCGACGACCGCACCCTCCGCTGGGCCGCGCCCCCGCTGGACGCGGCGATGCTCGACGCCCTGGTCCGCTACCAGCAGACCTACCTGGCCCAGGCCTCCGGGCAGGGGACGGAGACCCTGGCCAAGGCCCACACCGAAGCCCTGGCCGTGTCCGGGCTGGACGCCAGGACGGCGGAGCAGGGCAGCGCGTTGCTGCGGGCCTTCGGAGGACGGCGCTGGGCGGTCCGCAAGCTCCAGGACAAGCTGGGTCAGCTCCAGGGCGGCGCGGCGGACGAGCTCAAGGGCCGCATCCAGGACGAGCTGCTCAAGAAGGAGCGCGAAACCGACGCCCTGGCGCGGCGTTACGGCGAGGACGCCCTGGCGCTGCTCCGGGCCCGCGAAACAGAGCTGGTGGACCTGCACACCCGCCTGACGCACCTGCTCAGCCGGGGATGACGCCGGGCGGGCGGCGGGTTGCATTCCGCGTCCGGCCATCGGATAAGGGCACGTACTTGCTCAGGGTTCTTCCATGAAGCGCTATTTCATCCACACCTTCGGCTGCCAGATGAACGTCAACGACTCGCTCCGCATGAGCGAGGTGTTGAGCCAGATGTCCTACGCGCCGACGCCGGTGCCGGACAACGCCGACCTCATCATCCTCAACACCTGCTCCATCCGGGAGAAGGCGGAGGACAAGATGCTGTCCGCCCTGGGGAGGTACAAGCCGGTGAAGGCCAGCCGCGGCGCGCTGATTGGCGTGGGCGGGTGCGTGGCGCAGCAGGAGAAGGACAAGCTCCTCAAGAAGGTGCCGTACCTGGACTTCGTCTTCGGCCCCGACAACATCGCGCGCCTGCCGGACATCATCGGCCGGGTGTCCGCGGAGCGGGCGCGGGTGGTGGAGACGGCCTTCGTGAACTCGGAGGAGTACGTCTTCCCGCGCGCCGACCCGGAGACGTCACGCGGCAAGGTCACCGAGTTCGTCACGGTGATGAAGGGCTGCGACAACGTCTGCTCGTTCTGCATCGTGCCGCACACGCGCGGCCGCGAGGTGAGCCGGGCGTTCCCGGACGTGCTCGTGGAGGTGGCGGACCTGGCCAAGGTCGGCGTGCGCGAGGTGACGCTCATCGGCCAGAACGTGAACTCGTACGCGGGCGGCATCTCCTTCGCGCAGCTGCTGCTGCGCACCGCGGAGGTCCCGGGCATCGAGCGCGTGCGCTTCACCACCAGCCACCCGCACGACTTGTCCGACGAGCTGATCGAAGCCTTCCGCGTCCAGCCGAAGATCACCCCGCACTTCCACCTGCCGGTGCAGTGTGGCAGCGACCGCATCCTGAAGATGATGCGCCGCGACTACACGGTGGTGCAGTACCTGGAGCGCCTGGCGAAGCTGCGCGAGGCGCGGCCGGGCATCGCCGTCACCACGGACATCATCGTCGGCTTCCCCGGGGAGACCGAGGAGGAGTTCGAGCTGACGATGCAGCTCACCGAGCAGGTCCGCTACGACAACCAGTTCTCCTTCGTCTACAGCCCGCGGCCCAAGACGGGCGCGGCCCTGCGCGAGAAGGACTGGGGCCCGGTGCCGCACGAGGTGAAGATCGCCCGCCTGGAGCGGCTGCAGAAGCTGCAGCGGCGCATCAGCGGCGAAATCACCGCGGCGCTCGTGGGCTCGGAGGTGGAGGTCATGGTGGAGGGGCACTCGCGCTACGACGCCACCAAGCGCTTCGGCCGCACGCCGGAGAACCGCACCGTCAACTTCGAAGGGGACGCCCCCGCGGGCGCCTTCGTGACGGTGAAGGTGGAGCGCGCCACGCCCAACCAGCTCGCGGGCAAGCAGGTGGCCCTGCTCAAGCCGCCCACGGTGGAGCCGCTGCCGGTGCCCCTGGCCGATGCGCCGTTCCACGTCGTCGCGGAGGCGTAGCGCCATGCCGCTGAGAACGTTCCGAGGAATGTCGCCCCGCGTCCACCCGGGCTGCTTCGTGGACGACTCCGCCCAGCTCGTGGGCGACATCGAGGTGGGGGAGGGCTCCTCCATCTGGTTCAACTGCGTGCTGCGCGGGGACGTGAATCCCATCCGCATCGGGAAGCGCACCAACGTGCAGGACCTCTCCCTGGTTCACGTCACCAGCGGCAGGTCCGCCACCACGGTGGGGGACGACGTGACGGTGGGGCACCACGTCATCCTCCATGGGTGCACCATCGGCAACCGGGTGCTGGTGGGCATGGGCGCCACCGTCATGGATGACGCGGAGGTGGGGGACGACTGCATCATCGGCGCGGGGGCCCTGCTGACGCCGGGCACGAAGATTCCCCCGGGTTCCCTGGTGGTGGGCTCTCCGGGCCGGGTGAAGCGCCCCATCACCGAGGCGGAGCGTGAGTTCCTCCTGATGTCCGCCCAGCACTACGTGTTGCTCGCGGCCGAGTACCACACGGACCGCTGAGTCGCTCGCGAGCCTACGCTGGGCGTGTTAGGAGCACATCCATGGCTCTCGTGCCTGCCACAACGCTCAAGGCGTGTCCGCTGTTCAAGGGTTTCACGGACACCGGCATCCAGATTTTCGCCGGGGTTGCCGTCGCCCGTGCGTTCCCCAAGGGAACCGCGCTCTTCGCCGAGGGCAAGACGGGCGAGTCGCTCCTCATCGTGGGGGAGGGCACCGTGCGCCTGAGCGCCAGGAGCGCCGGGGGCGAAGACGTGTCCCTGGGTGAGGTCGGCTCCGGCGAACCCCTGGGTGAGCTGGCCCTGGTGCAGAAGGGTGAGCGGCTGTGCACCGCCACCGCCGTCACCGACGTGTCGGCCCTGGAGATTCGCGCCGCGGATTTCCAGAAACTCCTGGCCACCAAGCCGCAGGCCTGCGTGAAGCTGCTGATGGGCATCGTCGCGCACTTCGGCCAGAAGGCCCGCGGCAACCGGGACATGCTGCGCACGCTGATTCGAAAAGCCCCCGCGGCCTGAGCCGAAGGAGACGCCATTCGGGCGGGCGGTGGTTAAGCTGCTCGGCGGGGCGGCATGGGCCTCCTGGACGATTGGAACCCAGGTGGGCAGGCTGCCCGATGGGGCGGCGCGACGTCGGGACAGTGGGGCGGCGGGAGGCGGCGGTCGGAGAATAAGCAGGGACGAGGGGCGCCAAAGAGGGCCCAGGAGGAGGCCGGGTTTCAGGGATTTTGGGGTCGCTTCCCCTTGTTTGACCCGGAGTTTTGACGGCCGGGGCGGGCCCCTCGGACGTGAACGGACAGGACGACGCGTGCAAGAACTTCTCACCAACCTCCTCGGCGACTCGCAGGGCTTCTTCGCCTATGCCACCGTGTTCGGCATCCTGGTGGCCTGCGGTCTGGGTGTTCCTCTCCCGGAGGACATCTCCCTCATCCTCGGGGGCTTCCTGGCCCACAAGGGGGCCGCCAACCTGTCGGTGATGATGGTGGTCGGCTTCGCGGGCATCCTCGTCGGGGACAGCCTCATCTACCTCGCGGGCCGCCGGCTGGGCGGGAAGCTGGGACGTGAGGGCAGCGGCGGCTTCTTCGCCCGCATCGTCACACCCGAGAAACGCGCGAAGGTGGAAGGCCTCTTCGTCAAGCACGGCCAGAAGATTGTCTGCATCGCCCGCTTCATGCCGGGCGTGCGCGCCGTGACGTACTTCACCGCGGGCTCCGTGGGCATGTCCTACTGGCGCTTCATCTTCTGGGATGGCCTGGCGGCGCTGCTGTCCGCGCCCGTGTTCATCTGGCTCGGCTTCCACTTCGGTGGCGAGCTGGACACGCTGATCTCCAAGTTCAAGGAAGGGCAGTTCGCGGTCATGGGCGTGCTGGCCGTGGCCGCCATCGGCTACTTCGTGTGGCGCCGCCGGCAGGCCGCGCAGCGCGCCCAGGCCACCGCCACCGTGGAGCCCGTGGCGGTGCCCGCGCTGGTCCACGACTCGGTGGCCGTGCCGCTGCGCCCCCAGGTGTCCAGCACGGGCGACGCCCTGTTCGTCGCGGCGCCGGAGCAGGCCGCCGCCGACAGCTCGCACGAATTGCAGAAGTAGACGTAGGCCTTCATGTACAGGGCGCCGGGGACAACAGCTTCCCCGGCGTCTTCCGTGGTTGCCGGGCTTCCGGGATCAGGGTCAGGATTGAGGGATAGCCTCAACGTCGACCCTCTTCCGAGCCCTGCGAATGCCCAAGACTCTTCTTCGTGCCTGTGCCGTGGTCCTGCTCGCAGCGACGAGCACCGCGCAGGCGCAAGCCTTCCCCCCGGTCCCCTCCGAGGCCGAGGACTCCTCCACGCCCGCCGACGCCGTACCAGCGGACGCCCCCGCTGAGGCGCTCCCTGATGCGCCAGCGGCGCCGCCCGAAGCCGAAGCGAGCGAAGCGCCGGCCACCGCTGTCACCGAGCCCGTCCCGGCGGTGAGCCCCGAGGTGCCGCCCGTTGCGCCGAACGGTGGCGCCTTCGCGAAGGACACCGGGCTGGTCCCCGAGGGGACGCCGTACCTGCCACCGCACATCGAGGACTACGCCAAGGCCCGCGCGCTGGCCGAGGAGACGGAGCGCAGCGCGCCGGCCCTGGTCGTCAGCGGCGGCATCAGCCTGGGCGCGTATCAGGCGGGGTTCATCTCCACGCTGGTCCGGTTCTGGAGCGTCGCGCAGCGAGAAGGCGCGCAGGCGGACCTGGGCAACCCGGCGCCGCGGGTGTGGACGGGCGCCTCGGCGGGGGCGGTGAACGCGCTGCTCGGCGGACTGGCCTCGTGTGACACGGCGTTCGCCCAGCCCACGTGGGCGCCAGAGCAGAGCCTCTTCTGGAGCGTGTGGATCGACCAGCTCGACCTGGGGCGGCTGCTCCCCGAAGAGCGGAATGAGCCCGCTCAGGGCACGCACCTCTTCAGCGAGCCGCACATGCAGGACACCCTGCGGCTCATCCTGAAGAAGGCCCAGACGACCCGCTTCAAGGAGGACTGCACCTTCGCCTACGGCATCACCGTGACGAACCTGCGCGGGCGCGAGGTGCCCTTCGGCCAGGGCGGACCTGACTCCCAGTTCAAGCTGAAGCGCGTGACGGAGAAGCTCGTCGTGCAGGTGATGACGCAGGGCGAAGGGAAGCTCACCGCCCGGCTGCCCTTCATGGAGGGCGCGGTGAGCGCGTCGTTCCCCCACATCGGAGTGAAGCCCAAGGAGCTCGCGTACTACCCGGCGCTGGGCGCCCAGCCGACGGGCGACGGCGGCCACGAGGTGTCCCTGGAGAACCTGCTGCTCACCCCGCAGGCCTCTGGAGCCTTTCCGCTGGCGTTCCCGCCGGTCCCCGTCGATGTCTCCTTCTTCAACGAGACGCAATGGGGGCCCTTGGAGCCCCTCAAGCTCATTGACGGCGGCGTGCTCAACAACAACCCCGTGGACCTGGCGGTGCGGCTCGGCTCGCGGTGGGTGGAGCGCAGCGAGTCGCGGGAGACGACGCTCAATCGCGAGCGGTTCCCCGTCGTCTACCTGGACCAGGACGCCGTCGGCTGGGACTGGGCGCCAGCGCCCGCGCGGCCGAAGCGCTCCCGCAGCCCCTTGGACGAAGCCTACTTCCAGTACCTGGGCAACGTGCTGAGCGCCGCGCGCGACAGCGCCGTGCTCAACACGCTGGAGCACGACATCAATCTGTCGGGCCGCATCCAGATTCCCCGCCGCACGTCCGTGCTCCCGTCGGAGTTCCAGTTCGCGATGATGGGCTTCTACGACCGGCGCTTCCGCGAGCACGACTTCTACCGGGGCATGCAGGACGCCATCCGCTTCCTGTCGACCCAGCTCACCTCGACGCGCGCCGTCGACCTGCTGGTGCCTCGCGCCGACAAGGAGCGCCTGAGGGATCGCGAGCTGCGCGTGCTGAACGTCCTGGGCATCGACTCGCCCGGCTTCCGTTGCGTCGTGGGCAGCGATTGCAAGGCGACGCCGCAGCTGGAGCGGCTGCGCAAGGCCACCGACACCCTGACGCAGCAGGCGAAGGCGGGACAGCTCCAGAAGGGACAGGTCGACGACCTGCTCGCCGTGCTGGGCGACGTGGGCTACCAGTACAGCGACGGCGTCATGGAGGGCATCGAAGCCACGGGGACCCGCGAGGACCTCATCCCGGTCCGCCAGCGCGTGGGCACCGCCTTCCACAGCCTCGTCACGCAGCAGAAGGGCAACCTCAAGATTCCACTCCGCCCCGCGGGCTCCGCGTTCCTGGATGAGTGGCTGACGTACTCGAAGCCGCACCACGTCTGGACGCTCAGCGCCATGCGCCAGCGAGGCGTGGGCGTGGGCGTGGAGCTGCCATTCCTCGGGTCCGAACAAGGCCGCGAGGACTACGCCTACAGCCGCAACGAGTGGCGCTTCGGCACCGTGTTGTCCGGGCTGGGCGTGCGGGACATGGACCAGCTCGTGCCCAACGACACGCGCATCCGTTGGGCTTCGCTGGGCCTCTACATCGACTGCGTCTCCGACATGGATGGCTTCTCCGGCGCGATTCCATTCCTGGATTTGGGCCCGTACGTCCGGTGGCGCGCCGGACTGGGCGTGTCCGCCGGATACCTCACCCAGCCCAACGAATGGGCGCTGACGATTCCGGAGGCCCGCCTGGGCGTGGACCTGGCGGAGATGGTGGGCGTGCGCCTCACGGTGCCGGTCTACCTCCTCAAGAAGACGGAGGGAGAGCGGCAGCTCATCAGAGGGACGCCCAAGTACTTCAAGGAGCTGGGCCTGGGCGTCGAGTTCCTCCTCACCCGGTGGTGAGCTTCAGCGCGCTCCGGAGCCGGTCCGCCAGCTCGCGGACCCCCGGGGCGCGCAGCACGCTGTAGTGGTCGCCGGACACGGCGTGTTGCTCCAGTCCGGCGCCCACCAGCGCCTTCCACCCACCGTCCTCGGGCAGGCCCTCCGCGCCCTCCGTCGCCTGGAGCCGCAACACCCGGCCCAGGTTCAGCGCGGGCGGCTGGTAGCGGCGGGCGGCCCGGAGGTTGGCCTCGAACACCTGAAGCAGGGCCCGCAGGTGCGCGGGCTCCATTCCCGGCGACAGGGTGCCCGCGCGCTGGCCGGCTTCCCAGAGCGCCTCCAGTGGGGCCTCGGGCGACTGGGACGCGTCCTGCGGGGCGATGTCCGTGAGCCCGATGCCCAGCACGTCGCTCGCGAAGGCGGCGATGACTCGCGCGGCGTCGGGCTCGGGCTCGGCGGCGGTGAGCGCCGCGGGCGTGTAGGCGTCGATGAGCGCCAGCAGGGCCACCGCGTCTCCATGCTCGCGAAGCTGGCGCGCCATCTCATAGGCGATGACGCCGCCCACGGACCAGCCGCCCAGCAGGTAGGGCCCGGCGGGTTGGACCGCGCGGATGGCCTCCACGTAGGCGGCGGCCATCTCCTCCACCGTGCCCAGCGGAGGCGTGCTTCCGTCGAGCCCCTGGGCCTGGAGGCCGTAGAACGGACGCTCCGGCCCCAGCAGCCGGGCCAGCTCCGCGTAGGCCAGGACGTTGCCGCCGACCGGGTGCACGCAGAAGAACGGAACCTCCGTTCCACTCCGGCCCGCATCGAACGGGACCAGCAGTGACGACTGGCCGGCGTCGTCGCGACGCAGCAAGGCGGCGAGCTGCTCCACCGTGGGCGCCTGGAACAGCGCGGCCAGCGGAAGCGGCCGGTCCAGGGACTCGCGCAGGGCCGAGACGAGCCGCACGGCCAGCAGCGAGTGTCCACCCAGCTCGAAGAAGCCGGAGCGCACGCTGATGGGCTCCAGGCCGAGCACCTGCTCCCACGCACGCACGAGCCGCAGCTCCAGCGCATCCCGAGGCGCCACATGGACCTCCTGGCTCCGAGTGTCCGCGAGCGTGGGGGAGGGCAGGGCCTTGCGGTCGACCTTGCCGCTGGGTGTGAGCGGCAGGGACGCCAGTGGCACGAAGGCCGCGGGCACCATGTACTCCGGCAAGCGCTGCTGGAGGTGCTGGCGCAGGGCATCGGCGGTGACCGCGTCGGCGACGACGTAGGCGACGAGCCGCTTGTCTCCCGGCACGTCCTCGCGCGCGAGCACCACGGCGTCCCGCACCGCGTCGTGCGCACGCAAGGCGGCCTCGACTTCGCCCAGCTCGATGCGGAAGCCGCGCAGCTTCACCTGGAAGTCGAGCCGGCCCAGGTACTCCAGCGTGCCGTCGTGCCGCCACCGCGCCTTGTCTCCCGTGCGGTAGAGCCGCCCGCCGGGCGTCGTCGCGAACGGGTCGGGGACGAAGCGCTCCGCCGTGAGCCGTGGCTGCCCCAGGTAGCCACGGGCCAGCCCGTCTCCCGCCAGATAGAGCTCGCCCGCGGTGCCCAGCGGCGCAAGCTGTTGCCTCGCATCCAGCACATACGCCCGCGTTCCCGCCAGCGGCTTGCCGATGACGGGGACCGGACTCGGACTGCGCTGCACCTTCGCGAACGTGGCGTACACGGTGCTCTCCGTGGGGCCGTAGGCGTTGAACGCCGTCGTGCGCTCCGTGGTCGCCAACTGGCTCCAGAGCGACGGGTCCATGGCCTCACCCGCGCACAGAATCCTCGCGGGGACGTGGGGCCGCTCCAGCAGCCCCGCCTGGAGCAGGAGCGTCAGCTGCGCGGGCGTGCAGTCCAGCACGTCCACGCGCTGCTGCTCCAGCCACGCCACCATCGCCTCGGGATTCCTCCGGGTGTCCTCGGGCAGCAGGCACAGGCAGTGTCCGTCCGCCAGGTGCACGAGCTGGTCCATGCTGACGTCGAAGTAGAGCGGCGCGTTGAGGCTGAAGCGCTGTCCCGGGGCCAGCCCCGGGTGGAACGCCTGGCTCGAGGCCGAATGCAGCGCGGCCAACGAATGGTGCTGCACCATGACGCCCTTGGGCAGGCCCGTGGAGCCGGACGTGTAGATGACGTACGCGAGGTGCTCTCCCCGGACGTTCACCGGGACGTTGTCCGTGGGCAGTGACGCCAGCTTCGAGGCCTCGGTGTCCAGGCACAGCAGGTGCTGGACTCGAGGCTGCCAGGACTCAACCAGGTGCTGGACGGTGAGGAGGACGGACGCGTCACTGTCCTTCAGGACGAAGGACTTGCGCTGCGCCGGGGACGCCGGGTCGATGGGGACGAAGGCCCCGCCGGCCTTGAGCACCGCCAGCACCGCGACGATGGCGTCCGGCGTGCGCTCCAGGCACAGGCCCACGCGGACCTCCGGGCCCACGCCCAGCGAGCGCAGGTGCGCGGCGAGCTGGTTGGCCTTCGCGTTGAGCTGGCCAAACGTCAGCGCATGCGTCCCCATCGTCACGGCGGGGGCATCGGGCGTGTGGGCCGCTTGCTGCTCGAAGCGCGCGCGGAAGAACCCGCCACGCGCGCCGTCCGGTGCGACGCTGTGCCAGTCCACCATCAACTGCCGCAGCTCCGTCTCCGTGTGCAGGGGCAGGGTGGCGATGGCCACCTCCGGTGAGAGCACGGCGCGCTCCAGCAACAACTGGAGGTGGGTGGCCAACCGCTCCGCCGTGGCGCGCTCGAACAGCTCGGTGCTGTAGGCCAGCGCCCCTTCGTACCCGTCCTGGCCGCGTGACAGGTCCAGGTTCAGCTCGAACAGCGTCACACCGGAGGCGTCCACGTCCGCGGGACGCACCGCCAGCTTGGGCAACACCAGCTCCGGGACCTGGGTGTTCTGGAGCGCGAACATCACCTGGAACAGCGGCGTGCGGCTCAGGTCGCGCGAAGGCTGGAGTTCCTCCACCAGCCGCTCGAAGGGCACGTCCTGGTGCTCGTAGGCCCCCAGCGTGGTGTCTCGCACTTGCGCCAGCAACTGACGGAACGTCGTAGAGGGCGTGACTCGGGCGCGCAGCACCAGCGTGTTGACGAAGAAGCCGATGAGAGGCTCGGTCTCCGCGTGGCGCCGGCCGGCGATGGGCGAGCCCACCAGCACGTCGTCCTGTCCCGAATGACGGGCGAGGACGGCCTGGAAGCCCGCCAGCAACAGCATGAAGGGCGTGACGCCTTCACGCTGAGCCAGCACCTCCAACATCAGGGAGAGCTCGTGCGTCAGTCGCACCGGAACCGCCGCGCCGTGGTGGCGCAGCACCGCGGGCCGCGGCTTGTCGGTGTGCAGCTCCAAGGCATGCGGCGCGCCCGCCAGTTGCGTCTTCCACCAGCCGAGCTGCTCCTTCAGCGTCTCGCCCTGGAGCCAGCCGCGTTGCCACACCGCGTAGTCGGCGTACTGCACCGGAAGCTCGGGCAGGGTCGCGGGTGTCCCAGACTGGAAGGCCCCGTAGAGCGAAGTCACCTCACGGACCAGCACGCCCATGGACCAGCCGTCCGAGACGATGTGGTGCAGGCACAGCAGCAAGACGTGCTCGGACGGCTCCAGCTTCAGCAGGGTGACGCGCAGCAGCGGCCCCTCGGAGAGCTTGAACGGCTGCCGCGCATCCTGAGTGGCGCGCTTCAACGCCTCCGCGTCCCGCTGCGCCCGGTCCTGGACGTCAGAGAGGTCCACCACCACCACCTCCGTGGCGTGCGGCGGGTGGATGACCTGCCGGGGCTCACCATCCACGGACTGGAACGTGGTGCGGAGCGCTTCGTGCCGCTCCACCAGGGCATTCACGGCGCGCCGCAGGGCCTCGACGTCCAGGGCGCCGGACAACCGCAACGCGGACGGCATGTTGTAGGACACGTCCCCCGGCTTGAGCTGGTCCAGGAACCACAGCCGCTGCTGCGCGAAGGAGAGCGGCACCTGGCCGTCCCTCCCACCGCGCCTCAAGGGTGGGAGCCTGGAGCCTGAGGTGGCGGAGGCCAGACGCTCGGCGAGCGCGGCCACGGTGGGGGCCTCGAAGAACGTACGGAGGCTCAGCTCCACATCGAAGGCCGCGCGGAGACGGGCCACGACCTGGGTGGCCAACAGGGAGTGGCCTCCCAGCTCGAAGAAGTTGTCGCGCCGTCCCACGGTGGGAACGCGCAGCAGCTCCTTCCAGACCTCCGCCAGCCGGACTTCCACCGGCGTCGCGGGGGGCTCGGCGTCGCGCGTCAGCGTGAGCTGCGAGTCCTCCGCTGCCGGCAAGGCCTTGCGGTCGACCTTGCCGGTGGACGTGAGCGGCAGGGACGCCAGTGACACGAATGCAGCGGGCACCATGTACTCGGGCAGACGCTGCTGGAGGTGCTGGCGCAGGGCATCGGCGGTGACCGCGCCGCCCACGACGTAGGCGACGAGCCGCTTGTCTCCCGGCACGTCCTCTCGCGCTAGCACCACCGTGTCTTGGACCCCGTCGTGCGCGCGCAAGGCGGTCTCGACTTCGCCCAGCTCGATGCGGAAGCCGCGCAGCTTCACCTGGAAGTCGAGCCGGCCCAGGTACTCCAGCGTGCCGTCGTGCCGCCACCGCGCCTTGTCTCCCGTGCGGTAGAGCCGCTCGCCGGGCGTCGTCGCGAACGGGTCGGGGACGAAGCGCTCCGCTGTGAGCCGTGGCTGCCCCAGGTAGCCCCGAGCCAGCCCGTCTCCCGCCAGATAGAGCTCGCCCGCGGTGCCCAGCGGCGCAAGCTGTTGCCTCGCATCCAGCACATACGCCCGCGTTCCAGCCAGCGGCTTGCCGATGACGGGGACCGGACTCGGACTGCGCTGCACCTTCGCGAACGTGGCGTACACGGTGCTCTCCGTGGGGCCGTAGGCGTTGAACGCCGTCGTGCGCTCCGTGGTCGCCAACTGGCTCCAGAGCGACGGGTCCATGGCCTCACCCGCGCACAGAATCCTCGCGGGGACGTGGGGCCGCTCCAGCAGCCCCGCCTGGAGCAGGAGCGTCAGCTGCGCGGGCGTGCAGTCCAGCACGTCCACGCGCTGCTGCTCCAGCCACGCCAGCATGGCCTCCGGGTCCTTCCGCGTCTCCTCGGGCAGCAGGCACAGGCAGTGTCCGTCCGCCAGGTGCACGAGCTGGTCCATGCTGACGTCGAAGTAGAACGGCGCGTTGAGGCTGAAGCGCTGCCCCGGGGCCAGCCCCGCGTGGAACGCCTGGCTCGAGGCCGAATGCAGCGCGGCCAGCGAGTGGTGCTGCACCATGACGCCCTTGGGCAGGCCCGTGGAGCCGGACGTGTAGATGACGTACGCGAGATTCTCCCCGCGGACCTCCACCGCGACCTCGTCCGTGGGCAGTGACGTCAGCGTCGATGCCTCGGCATCCAGACACAGCAGGTGCTGTACTCGAGGCTGCCAGGACTCAACCAGGTGCTGGACGGTGAGGAGGACGGACGCGTCACTGTCCTGCAGGACGAAAGACTTGCGCTGCGCCGGGGACGCCGGGTCGATGGGGACGAAGGCTCCACCCGCCTTGAGCACCGCCAGCACCGCGACGATGGCCTCTGGCGTGCGCTCCAGGCACAGCGCCACGCGGACCTCGGGGCCCACGCCCAGCGAGCGCAGGTGTGCGGCGAGCTGGTTGGCCTTCGCGTTGAGCTGGCCAAACGTCAGCGCATGCGTCCCCAGCGTCACGGCGGGGGCATCGGGCGTGTGGGCCGCTTGCTGCTCGAAGCGCGCGCGGAAGAACCCGCCACGCGGGCCGTCGGACGCGGTGCTGTTCCAGTCCACCATCAACTGCTGCTGCTCCACCTCCGTGTGGAGGGGCAGGGTGGAGACCGGGACGTCCGGCGCGGCCACGGCGCCTTCGAGCACCATTTCGAAGTGCGCCACCAACTGCTCCGCCGTGGCGGGCTCGAACAGCTCCGTGCTGTAGATGAGCGCGCCCTGGTAGCCCTCTGGGAGACGGGACACCGCCAGCTCCAGCTCGAACCGGCTCATGCCATGGGCCGGCTCCAGCTCTCGCAGGGTGAGCTCCGGGAGGGAGAACTCGCCGGCCGGTGCGTTCTGCAGGGCGAAGAGGGCCTGGAACAGCGGCGTGCGGCTCAAGTCTCGCGACGGCTGTAGCTCCTCCACCAACCGTTCGAAGGGCACCTCCTGGTGCTCGTAGGCGCCCAGGGTGGTGTCGCGCACTTGCGCCAGCAGCTGGCGGAACGTCGTCTCCGGGGAGATGCGAGCGCGCAGCACCAGCGTGTTCACGAAGAAGCCGATGAGGGGTTCGGTCTGCGTCTGACGGCGGCCGGCGATGGGCGAGCCCACCAGCACGTCGTCCTGCCCGGAGTGACGGGCCAGGAGCGCCTGGAAGGCCGCGAGCAGCAGCATGAACGGCGTGACGCCTTCCTGCTGGGCCAGGGCCTCCAGCGACTGACTGAGCGCGAGCGGGAGCTGCACCGGCACTCCGGCGCCGTGGTGATTCAGCACCGCGGGCCGGGGCTTGTCGGTGGGCAACTCCAGCGCGTGCGGCGCACCGGCCAGCAGCTCCTTCCACCAGTCCAGGTGGTGCGTCAGCGTCTCGCCCTGCATCCACCCGCGCTGCCAGACGGCGTAGTCGGCGTACTGCACGGGAAGCTCGGGCAGGGTGACGCGCTGGCCGCGCCGGAAGGCTTCGTAGAACGCGGCCACTTCGCGGACGAGCACGCCCATGGACCAGCCGTCCGAGATGATGTGGTGCATGCAGAGCAGCAGCACATGCTCGGTGGGAGCGAGCTTCAGCAAGGTGACGCGGAGCAGCGGACCCGTGGACAAGTCGAAGGGCCGTTGTGCGTCATGCGTGGCGTGCTTCAGCGCCTCCGCCTCCCGGTGCGCCCGTCCGTGGAGCGCCGAGAGGTCCACCGTGGTCATCGGCAGCGCGCGCGGTGGCTGGACGACTTGACGGGGCTCACCCGCCTCGGCCTGGAACGTGGTGCGGAGCGCTTCGTGCCGCTCCACCAGGGCATTCACGGCACGCCGCAGGGCCTCGACGTCCAGGGCGCCGGACAACTGGAGCGCGGACGGCATGTTGTAGGACACGTCTCCCGGTTGGAGCTGGGCCAGGAACCACAGGCGTTGCTGCGCGAAGGACAGCGGCGCCGGACCGTCACCCTGCGCGCGCGTGAGTGGTGGCAGGCGCGTGGCGGACGCGGCGGAGGACAGACGCGCCGCGAGTCCCGCCACGGTGGGCGCCTCGAAGAAGGCGCGCAGGCTCAACTCCACGTCGAAGTCGGCGCGGATACGGGCCACCACGCGCGTGGCCAGCAGGGAGTGGCCCCCCAGCTCGAAGAAGTTGTCGCGCCGTCCCACGGTGGGGATTCGCAGCAGCTCCCGCCAGAGCTCCGCCAGCCGGGCCTCCGTGGGTGTCGCGGGCGGCTCGGTGTCACGGGTGAGCGCCAGCTGCGAGCCCTCCGGCGCCGGAAGGGCCCTCCGGTCCACCTTGCCACCAGGCGTCAGGGGCAGGGCGCTCAGCGACACGAAGGCCGCTGGCACCATGTACTCCGGGAGGCCCCGGCGCAGGTGCTCGCGGAGGGCGGACGCCTCCACCGAGGCCGCTTCCGCTTCGGACGACGGTACGACGTAGGCCACCAGCCGCTTGTCGCCAGCGGCGTCTTCGCGGGCCTGGACCACGGCGTCGTGGACCGCCGGGTGCGCGCGGAGGGCGGCTTCAACCTCTCCGGGCTCGATGCGGACGCCGCGGACCTTCACCTGCGTATCGCCGCGGCCCAGGTACTCCAGGTTCCCGTCCCGGCGCCACCGGGCCAGGTCGCCGGTCCGGTACAGGCGCTCGCCTTCCACGAAGGGCGAAGGCACGAAGCGCTCCGCCGTCAGGTCCGGCCGCCCCAGGTAGCCGCGGGCCACGCCGCCGCCGCCGATGAACAGCTCGCCGGGCACGCCCGGGGGGACGGGCTCCAGCTCGCGATCCACCACGTACAGCCGCACGTTCGTCAGGGCCCGGCCAATGGGGACCTCGCGCTCGGCTCCCTCGGCCTGCCGGGCGCCGGTGGACGACAGGTCCACGGACGTGGCCACCGCCGTCACTTCGGTGAGTCCGTACGTGTTCAGCAGCGGCACCTCGGCGCCGACGCTCCGACGCCACTGGGCGACCCGCTCCGGGGCCACGCGCTCGCCGCCAGTCACCACCCACTTCAGTCCCTGGGGAAGGCGGGCGGTGCCAGCCTCGAGGCTCGCCGTCACGTCGTGCCAGAACGCCGTGGGCAGGTTGAGCTGCGTCACACCCGCCGCTTCGCACTTCGCCAGGAACGCGCCGGGCTCGTCGAGCATGTCCGGCGTCCGGAGCACCAGCGTCCCGCCGCTCGTCAGGCACGGGTAGATTTCCTCCGCGCTCGTGTCCCAACTGATGGAGGCGAACTGGAGCACCCGGTCTCCCGGCGCCACTGGGAACGCCTTCCACGCCGCGCGAGTGAAGTTCACCAGTGACTGGTGCTGGACGACCACGCCCTTGGGGCGACCCGTGGAGCCGGACGTGTAGAGCACGTACGCCGAGGCCTCGGGGGGCACCGGGACCGAAGGCGCTTGAACCACACCGGTAGAAGGCGGCACCTCCGCGTCCAACCAGACGCGGCCCTCCGCTTCTCCCAGCCGCGCTCGGAGCGCCGCGCGGGCCACGATGACCTGGGCGCCGCTGTCCTCCAGCATGAAGCGCAGGCGCTCCACCGGGTACTCCGAGTCCAGCGGCACGTACGCCCCGCCGGCCTTGAGCACCCCCAGCAGCGCGACCAGCAACTCCACCGAGCGCTCCACGCACACGGCGACGCGATGCTCCAGCCCCACGCCCGCCGCGCGCAGGCGGAGGGCGAGCGCATTCGCCCGCTCATCCAGCTCCCGGTACGTCACCGACTCGGCGCCCGCCATCACGGCCAGCGCGTCGGGCGTGCGCGCCACCTGCGCCTCGAAGAGCGCGTGGATGCGCGCGTCCTCGGGCAGCACCTCCCGAGCCCCGTTTGACGCTTCGAGCAGGGCCCGGCGCTCCTCCGGAACCATCAACGGCAGCGCGGCCACGCGCTCATCTGGCCGGGCCAGGATGCCCTCCAGGAGCCGCGGGTAGTGCGACGCCAGCTGCCGGGCCGTGTCGGCTTCATACAGGTCGGTGCTGTAGTTGAGCGCCCCGCTGAAGCCGTCCGCGCCGCGGAGCAGGTCCAGGCTCAGCTCGAACAGGGCCACGCCCGAGTCCTCGCCGTCGGCCGGCCTCACCGTCAGGCCGGGCAACACGAGCTCGGGGATGGGCGCGTTCTGCAAGGTGAACAGCGTCTGGAAGAGCGGGGTGCGGCTCGTATCGCGCTCGACTTGGAGCTCCTCCACCAGCCGCTCAACGGGGAGGTCCTGGTGCTCGTAGGCGCCCAGCGTGGTGTCGCGCACTTGCGCCAGCAACTGGCGGAAGGTCAGCTCCCAGCTGAAGCGCGCGCGCAGCACCAGCGTGTTCACGAAGAAGCCAATGAGCCCCTCCGTCTGCGCGTGATGCCGTCCTGCGATGGGCGAGCCCACCAGCACGTCGTCCTGTGCCGAGTACCGGTTCAGCAGCACCTGGTACGCCGCCAGCAGCACCATGAAGGGGGTGACACCTTCACGCTGGGCCAGCGTCTCCACGGCCTGACTGAGCGCCAGGGACAGCCGCACCGGCACGGACGCGCCCCGGTTGCCGAGGAACGCCGGGCGCGGCTTGTCGGTGGGCAGCTCCAGCGCATGCGGCGCACCGGCGAGCTGCTCTCTCCAGAAGCCGACCTGCTGCTTCAGCGCGTCACCCTGGAGCCAGCCGCGCTGCCACACCGCGTAGTCGGCGTACTGCACGGGAAGCTCGGGCAGCGTGACGGGCTGGCCGGCGTGGAAGGCGCCGTAGAGCGACGTCACCTCGCGGACCAGCACGCCCATGGACCAACCATCCGAGATGATGTGGTGCATGCACAGCAGCAGCACGTGCTCGGCCGGCGCCAGCTTCAGCAGCGTGACGCGCAGCAGCGGGCCCGCGGTCAGGTTGAATGGACGGCGGGCATCGGCGGTGACGCGCTTCAGCGCCTCGGCCTCTCGCTGCGCCCGGTCCTGGATGCCGGAGAGGTCCACCGCGTCCACCGCCACGGCGTGCGGCGGGTGGATGACCTGGCGGGGGGCGCCCTCCTCGGTCTGGAAGGTGGTGCGGAGCGACTCATGTCGGCGGACCATTTCGTCCACGGCCCGCTGCAAGGCGGTCGCGTCCAAGGTCCCCGACAGGCGCAGCGCCGTCGGCATGTTGTAGGACGCGTTGCCCGGCTGGAGCTGCTCCAGGAACCACAGCCGCTGCTGCGCGAAGGAGAGCGGCACCGGCCCGTCCCCGCGAGCCTGCGTCAGGGCTGGGAGCTGGGGACCGGATGAGGCGGACGACAGCCGCTCCGCGAGCGCGGCCACGGTGGGCGCCGCGAAGAACGCGCGCAGGTTGAGGTCCACGTCGAAGTCTGCGCGGAGGCGGGCCACGACCTGGGTGGCCAGCAGGGAGTGCCCGCCCAGCTCGAAGAAGTTGTCGCGGCGGCCCACCGCGGGGACGCGCAGCACCTCCTTCCAGAGCTCCGCCAGCCGGGCCTCCAGGGGCGTCGCGGGCGGCTCGACCTCGCGTTTGACGGCCAGGTTCGAGACGTCCGGGACGGGCAGGGCCTTCCGGTCCACCTTGCCAGTGGCGGTCAGGGGCAGGGTGCCCATCAGCACGAAGGCGGACGGCACCATGTACTCCGGCAGTCGCTCCTGGGCGTGCTGACGCAACTGCTCCGCGCTCACGGGAGCTTCGGGGTCGACGACGACGACCACGTAGGCCACGAGCCGCTTGTCGCCGGGCACGTCCTCGCGCGCCAGCACCACGGCGTCCTGGACCTTTTCGTGGGTCCGCAGCACGGCCTCGATTTCGCCCAGCTCGATGCGGAAGCCGCGCAGCTTCACCTGGAAGTCGAGCCGGCCCAGGTACTCCAGCGTGCCGTCAGGCCGCCACCGCGCCTTGTCTCCCGTGCGGTAGAGGCGGGCACCCGGCGTTCCACTGAAGGCGTCCGGGATGAAGCGCTCCGCCGTCAGTCGCGGCTGTCCCAGGTACCCGCGGGACAGACCGTCTCCCGACAAGTAGAGCTCGCCCGCGATGCCCGCCGGAGCCACCCGCAGCCGCGCATCCAGCACGTACGCACGCGTTCCCTGGATGGGCCGCCCGATGACAGGCACGGGCGCGGAGCTGTTCCGGACCGACGCCGTGGTGGCGCAGACCGTGCTCTCCGTGGGGCCATACGCATTGAAGGCCGTCGTGCGGTCCGTGCTCGCCAACTGCTTCCAGAGCGAGGGCGCCATGGCCTCGCCCGCGCACACGATGCGCGAGGGCACCTGGGCCTGCTCCAGCAGCCCCGCCTGGAGCAGGAGCGTCAACTGCGCCGGCGTGCAGTCCAGCACGTCCACGCGCTGCTGCCCCAGCCACGCCAGCATGGCCTCCGGGTCCTTCCGCGTCTCCTCGGGCACCAGGCACAGGCAGTGTCCGTCCGCCAGATGGGCGAGCGGTTCGAGCGCGCCGTCGAAGTGGAACGGGGCGTTGAGGCTGACCCGCTGCCGTGGGGCGCCCACCGCCTGGAACGCCTGCGCCGTTCCGTCATGCATGGCGAGCAACGAGCGGTGCTGCACCATGACGCCCTTGGGCGTGCCCGTGGAGCCAGACGTGTAGATGACGTACGCGAGGTTCTCTTCGCGCACGTTCACCACGACGTTCCGCGTGGGCAGTGACGCCAGCTTCGAGGCCTCGGTGTCCAGGCACACCACGTTCCGGACCTGGGGCTGCCAGGCCTCGGCCAGGTGCCGGAGCGTGAGCAGGACGGATGCGTGACTGTCCTTCAGGACGAAGGACTTGCGCTGCGCCGGGGACGCCGGGTCGATGGGGACGAAGGCCCCGCCCGCCTTGAGCACCGCCAGCACCGCGACGATGGCGTCCGGCGTGCGCTCCAGGCACAGGCCCACGCGGACCTCGGGGCCCACGCCCAGCGAGCGCAGGTGCGCGGCGAGCTGGTTGGCTCGCGTGTTGAGCTGGGCATACGTCAGGACCTGGTCCTCCAGCGTCACGGCGGGAGCATCGGGCGTCCGGGCGGTTTGTTCCTCGACGCGAGCGTGGAAGGTCGCCTCGCGGGGACCGTCCAGCACGTCCAACGGCTGCGACGCCTCCTCCTTTTCGAGCGGCAGCGCGGAGACAGGGGTGTCCGGCGACGTCACGGCCTCTTCCAGCAGGACCTGGAGGTGCGCCACCAGCCGCTCCGCCGTGGCGGATTCGAACAGGTCGGTGCTGTAGACGAGCCCGCCCAGGTAGCCCTCGGCCGCGCGGGACAGGACCAGCTCCAGCTCGAAGCGGCTGACGGTGTGCTTCGATTCGAAGCCCCGGAGGGACAGGTCCGGGAGCGTCAGCTCGGGGACCGGCGTGTTCTGCAGGGCGAACATCACCTGGAACAGCGGCGTGCGGCCCTCCTCGCGAGCGGGCCGGAGCTCCTCCACCAGCCGCTCGACGGGGAGGTCCTGGTGCTCGTAAGCGCCCAACGTGGTGTCACGGACCTGGGCGAGCAGCTCCCGGAAGGTCGTCTCCTCACCGATGCGCGCGCGCAGCACCAGCGTGTTGACGAAGAAGCCGATGAGCCCCTCGGTCTGCGCGTGACGACGGCCGGCGATGGGCGAGCCCACCAGCACGTCCTCCTGTCCGGAGTACCGGTTCAGCAGCACCTGGAAGGCGGAGAGCAACACCATGAAGGGCGTTGCCCGCTCCTTGAGCGCGAGCGCGTCCACGGCGTCGCTCAGGGCCGCCGGCAGTTGGATGGGCGTGTTGGCGCCCTGGAGGGACGGCTGCTCCGGCCTCGGCTTGTCGGTGGGGAGCTCCAGGTACGGCGGCGCGTCCGCGAGCATCCCGCGCCAGTAGTCGAGCTGCGCTTCCAGGACCCGGCCCTGGAGCCAACTCCGCTGCCACGCCGCGAAGTCCGCGTACTGGAATGGGAGCGCGGGCAGGGGGGACGGCTGTCCCTGCCTGAAGGCGGCGTAGAGCGCCGCCATCTCCCGGACCATCACTCCGTTGGACCAGCCGTCGGTGACGATGTGGTGCATGTTGACGACCAGCACATGCTCCGTCGCCGACTGCTTCATCAGAATGCCGCGGACCACCGGGCCCTTCGCCAGGTCGAAGGGGCGCTGGACCTCTTCCTGAACCCGGCGCAGCGTCTCCTCTTCACGGAGGTGGGCGCTGGCCGAACCCGACAAGTCCAGGACCTGGATGGGGACCTGAGCAGGCGGGTGGATGACCTGGACGGGTGAGTCGCCCTCCATGCGGAACGTCGTCCGCAGCACCTCGTGGCGGGCGACCAGCGTGTCGAAGCTTCGCTGGAGCGCGGGCAGGTTCAACACGCCCGTGAGCTGGAGCGCCAGCGGGTGGTTGTAGGCACTGCTGTCGGACTCGCTCCACTGACTGATGACCCACAGCCGCTGCTGGGAGAAGGACAGGGGCAGCGATGCGCGCCGGTCCGCGTGGGTCAGGGCTGGCACCGCGGCCGCGGGCTGCGTGGGCGCGTTCTTCTGGCCGTCCAGGTACGCCGCGAGTCCGGCGACCGTGGGGGACTCGAAGAAGGCGCGCAGCGGGAGCTCGATGCCGAAGCGCGTTCGCACACGCACCACCACCTGGGTGGCCAGCAGCGAGTGGCCCCCCAGCTCGAAGAACCCATCGTGGATGCCGACCCGGCCGACGCTGAGCACCTGGGCGAAGAGCTCGGCCAGGGCTTCCTCCGTCGGCGTGCGCGGCGCCACGTAGAGGCCTCGCTGGACGGTGGGCGCCTCGGGGGCGGGGAGGGCCTTGCGGTCCACCTTTCCGCTGGGCGTCAGCGGCAGGACGCCCAGGTGAACGAAGGTCGAAGGCACCATGTGCTGGGGGAGCTGCTTCAGCAGGTGCGCTCGAAGTGTCTCAGCCTCCAGCGGCGCCGAGTCACCCGTCACGTACGCCACGAGGCGTGCGTCCCCTTGCGTCTCCTCGCGCACCAAGGCGACGGCGTCGCGCACGCCGGGATGCGTGCGCAGCGCGGCCTCGACTTCACCCAATTCAATGCGGAAGCCGCGCAGCTTCACCTGGAAGTCCGCCCGGCCCAGGTACTCCAGCGTGCCGTCCGGCAGCCACCGCGCCACGTCTCCGGTGCGGTACAGGCGCGCACCTGGAGTGCCGCTGAAGGCATCCGGGATGAAGCGCTCCGCCGTCAGTTGGGGCCGCTGCCAGTAGCCGCGCCCCACCTGCACGCCGCCAATGTGCAGCTCACCCGGAATGCCCACCGGCGTCGGCTGCCCGTGCGTGTCCAGCACGTACAGCACCGTATTAGCTACGGGGCGGCCAATGGGCACCCGGTGGAAGTCCTCGCCACGCGGGCAGGGCCAGTACGTGACGTCCACCGCTGCTTCTGTCGGGCCGTAGAGGTTGTGTACCCGCGCTGGTGCGGGCAGCCGCGCGTAGGCCTTCTTCACCAACTCCGCGCTCAGCGCCTCGCCGCTGCACACCACCCGCCGCAGGCTTGCCAACCCCTCCAGCCCTGGCTCCTCCACGAAGGCGCGCAGCATTGACGGCACGAAGTGCACCGTCGTCACGCCCTCCGCCTTCATCAGCTTCACCAGGTACGCCGGCTCCTGGTGTCCACCCGGCCGCGCGAGTACCAGCTTCGCCCCCGCCAGCAGCGGCCAGAAGAACTCCCACACCGACACGTCGAAGCTGAAGGGCGTCTTCTGCAGCACCACATCCGCGCCGCTAAGCCCGTACTCCTCCTGCATCCACTTCAGCCGGTTGACGACGCCTCCGTGCGCATTCATTGCCCCCTTCGGCCGCCCCGTGCTTCCCGACGTGAAGATGACGTACGCCAGCGACTCCGGGCCCACCTGCACCAGCGGCTTCGTCACCGCCTGCTTCGACACCTCCGCCGCTTCACTGTCCAGGCACACGACTCGGGCGGAACTGGCCGGAAGCACCGACTTCCACTTCTCGTGCGTCAGCAGCACCGAGGCGCCTGTGTCCTCCAGCATCCACCCCAGCCGCTCCTTCGGGTACGCCGGGTCCACTGGCACATAAGCCGCGCCCGCCTTCAGCACCCCCAGCAGCGCCACCACCAGGTCCACCGAGCGCTCCAGGCACACGCCCACCAGCGCCTCCGGCGCCACCCCCAGGGCCCTCAACTGGTGCGCCAACTGGTTGGCCCTCGCCTCCAACTCCTGGTACGTCAGCCGCTCCGTCTCGAACGCCACCGCCACCGCGTCTGGCGTCCGCTCGACTTGCGCTTCCACCAGTGCGTGGATGCTCGCCTCCGAAGCGGGCGCCAGCTCCCGTCCCTGGAAGCCCTTCAGCACCTGGCGGCGCTCGGCCTCCGAATGGATGGCCACGCGCTGCAGTGACAGGTCCGGCGTGACGATGACGGCCCGGGCGAGCTCGGTCAGATGGCCCGCGAGCCGCTCCACGGTGCCGACGTCGAAGAGGCTCGACGCGTACTCAAAGCGGCAGAAGAGGGTGTTCTTGCGCTCGACGATTTCCAGGCTCAGGTCGAACTTGGAGGTATCCGCCTCGATGCCGAGCTGGCTCAACTTCAGCGATTGATGCGCCACGTCCACGGTGGGCGTGTTGACCACGTTGAGGACGGCCTGGAACACGGGCGTGCGGCTCTGGTCACGCGGCAACTGGAGCGCTTCGATGATGCGCTCGAAGGGCGCGTCCTGGTGCGCGAACGCATCCAGTGACTGGTGCTTCACGCGGCCCAGCAGCTCCCGGAACGACGGTGCTCCCTCCAGTCGCGAGCGCAGCGCGAGCGTGTTCACGAAGCAGCCCAGCAGTCCCTCCACCTCCGGCCGGGAGCGTCCCGCCGTGGGGATGCCCACCGCGAAGTCCTCCTGACCCGCGGTGCGCCCCAGCAGCGCCTGGAACAGCGCCATGAGCACCATGAACGACGTGGCGCCCTCGCGCCGCCCGAAGGCGAGCAGGGGTTCCGAGACGTCGACGGGCAGTTCGAAGCGGAAGCTGCCGCCCGCGTAGGATTGGATCGCGGGCCGGGGCCGGTCCGTGGGCAACTCCAGCGCGGGGACGGCCGTGAGCCGCTCCTTCCACCACCGGACCTGCTGCTCCATCACCGCGCCTTCCAGCCACTGGCGCTGCCACACCGCGTAGTCGGCGTACTGCACCTCCAGCGGCGGAAGCGGCGAGGGGATGCCCGCGCTGAAGCAGGCGTAGAGCACCGACAGCTCGCGGCCCAGCACCAGGGTGCACCACGCGTCGGAGATGACGTGGTGCTGCATCAAGCTCAGGACGTGCTCCTCCGGTCCCAGCCGGAGCAGCACCGCGCGCCCCACCGGGCCCTTCTCCAAATCGAAGGGAATCGCCCCGAGCGCCGCGCACCGCCGCAGCATCTCCGCTTCACGCGCCTCCGCCGTATCACCGGGGACGTCTTCCAGCGGCATCGGCAGCAAGCCCTCCGCGTGGATGACCTGGACCGCGCCGTCTTCCGTGAGCTGGTACGTCGTGCGGAGGACTTCGTGCCGCTGCACCACCTCGTTGAGTGCGGCCTGGAGCGCTTCGACGTTCAGCGGGCCCGTGAGGCGGAAGCTGGAGCCGTTGTTGTACGCCGTGCTGCCTGGATCGAGCTGCTGGAGGTACCAGAGCCGCTGCTGCGCGAAGGACAGGGGCAGCGGCCGGTTCCGGGACACGCGAGCAATCGCGGAGGGCTCGGGTTGCAGCATCGGCGCGGGCGCCGAGGGCGCGGGGGGCGCCTTGGGCTTCGGCGCGGGGGCCTGCACCTTGGGCGCGGCGGGGAGGGTGACGTGCTCCACGCGGCCGTCCACGCGGAGCCGCGCGTGCCGCCCGGTCCGGAAGAGCCGGGCCTCGCTGCTCGACGGGTGCTGCACGAAGCGGCGGCGCTCCTGTTCGTTGGCGCGCCACAAGTCCCAGGGGAGGCCCGCGCCCTCCAGGGCCAGCTCACCGACGACACCGGGGGGCACCGGCAATCCAGCCGCGTCCAGCACCCAGGACTGGAGCCCTTCGGGGACCCGCTCCGTCGGAGGCCGTGGCAGCAGGCCGCCCTCGCTAGCGGCACCCGCGAGCAGGACCTCCGTGCCCAGGTTCCGGTGCAGCGACATGGCCAGCTCCGCGGAGGCGCCGTCCAGGACGAGCGCGCCCACGGGCTCCAGGGCCTCGCGGGCCTGCGGCAGCTCCACCAGCGTGCGCGCCAGCCGCGCCGAGGCATGCAGCAGGACGGCGCCCGACTGCCGGGCCAGCGCCAGCAGCTCGTCCACCGCGAGCGTTCCCTCCGCTTGCCGCTGGACCTTCCGCTGCGAGGCTTCCTGCACCAGCCGCTCGCGAATCACGGTCAGCCGGCGCAGGCCCTCCAGCACCACCGGCGTGTCCAGGCCGAAGTCGATGAGGCAGGCCACCTCGTCCACGTCGGCTTCCCGGACGTGGAGCAGGCGCTGCACGCCGCTCTCCACCGTGCCGATGAGGCCGGTGCCCTTCGCGTGGTGCTCGAAGGTGTGTTCCAGCAGGGCGTTCACGTCCTCCTCGGACACCTTGTCGATTTCGCCCTGGTAGCCCTGCGCGGCCAGCAGCGAGGCGGAGATCTCCGCCGAGCTCCGGAAGTAGCCCAGCAGCGGCTTGCGGACCGTGCGCAGCACCTCCTGTTCGTCATCGCCGATGAACGCGTGCAGCATCAGCGCGACGTGGCCCCGGCCCGGGTGCCCGTTGCGGCGCCAGGCTTCGCGGTAGAGCGCTACCTTCTGCTTCAGCTCCTCCAGTGACTGCGTCAGCAGACCGGTGAGCACGCCGGCGCCCACCTCGCCAGCCAGGCGGAACGTCTCCGGACTGCCGGCGGCCGTGAGCCACACGGGCAGGTCCTTCTGGACGGGCTTGGGCCGCAGGCCCACCTCCACCGTGACGCCGCCACCACCTGGACGGCGGAGCTTCTCGCCTCGCCAGAGGGCCCGGAGGGTCTCCAGGTTCCGCAGGAGGACGTTGCGGCGATCCTCGTAGTTCTGCGGGGCGAAGGTGAAGTCCGCCACATGCCAGCCCGTGGCAATCGACAGGCCCGCGCGGCCTCCGGAGAGGTTGTCCACCACGGACCACTGCTCGGCGACTTGCAGCGGGTCATGCAGCGGGAGGACGACGCTGCCCGAGCGCAGGCTCAGGTTGCGGGTGATGGTGGCCAGCGCGCCCGCCACCACCGCGGGCTGGGGATAGAGGCCGCCGAACGAGTGGAAGTGCCGCTCCGGCGTCCACACCGCGGAGAAGCCGTTGGCGTCCGCGTACTTCGCGCCTTCGACCAGCAGTTCGTACTTCGGACCGACGAGCGAGTCCTCATCGTTCGCGAAGTAGATGAGGCTCAGGTCCATCGCGCCCTGGCGCGGACCGCCGCCCTGGAGGACCTCCCACTGGGCCGTCACCTGCTCGGAGGGGAAGGTCACGGTCAGCCCGCGTGAAAGGGCCCACAGGGCCTCCAGCTCCGGACGCTCCGCCGAGGACTCCGCGGCGGCCACCCACGTGGCGCCTTCAGCGGGCCGCAGCCGCTTGTCGAGCGCGTCGAAGAGCTCGGTGAGCCCCTGATGCACCAGGGCCCACGGCGACTGGTTGGCGCCCACGGGCAATAGCCACGCCAGCGCTTCAGGGGCCGGAGCCGGGCTCTCCGCCAGCGCACCGGAAGACGCCAGCGCGTCCTCCACATGGAGCACCCGCGCCGCATCCAGCCGCGCGGCGGTCATGATGCCTCGCCACGTGATGAGCACCGGCACCCGGGCTCCGGGTGACGCGAAGTCCGACAGGCGCCCCAGGTCCGTGGGGCCCACGGCCACGACGGCGCCGCCGGCCTCCAGGACACCCCAGAGGACGGCCAGCTTCGCGGGGGACGGCTTCAGGCAGACGGCGACGGGCTCACCGGGCTGCACGCCAAGCGCACGCAGCCGAGCGGCGACGTCGCGCGCACGCTGGGCGAGGTCGCTCCAGGTCCACGATGTCGAGCCCTGCATGACGGCGGTGGCTCCCGGCTGACGGGCCGCTCGCTGGGACAGTCGGGTGGGAATCGAGGTGGAGACGGGCCGGGGCAAGGGGGCGGGCCACGCGCTCCGGTCTGCCTCCGTGGCCAGGGGCAACCGGGAGATTCGCTCCGAGGGCCGGGCCAGCGCCGAGCCCAGCAACACCTGAAGGTGTTCCACCATGCGCTGGGCCGTGGCTTCATCGAACAGCTCGGTGGCGTACTCCAGCGCGCCGCCGATGCGGCCGGAGTCATCGCCGAGCACCAGCGACAGGTCGGACAGCGTCGCGCCCCACTGCACCGGCGCGTCCGGCACTTCCATCATGGTTCCGCGGACACCGGTCAGCTCCAGCGCCGCGGCGGCTCCACCCGCGGTGGTGTGGAAGACGAAGATGGTGTCCGTCAACCGGCCACGGCCAATGTCCTTGCCGGGGATGAGGGCCTCCACGAGGTGCTCGAAGGGCACGTCCGGACGCAACTGGACGTCGTTGACCTCCTGCCGCACGCGGGCCAGCAGTTCGAGGAACGTCGGATCATCCGCGAAGCTGGTGCGGAACGCGGCCGAGTGCGCCACGTACCCGATGAGCGGCAACAGCTCCGGCCGGGTGCGGTTGCCAATGGGCGTGCCGACGATGATGTCCGTCTGTCCGCTGTAGCGGTGCAGCAGCGCCTGCCACGCGGCGAGCACCATCATGTAAGACGTGTAGCCCTCACGCTTTCCGAACTCCGCCACCTCGCGGGACAGCGCGGCCGAGAAGGACACCGGCATGCGCACCGACGTGAGCGGACTGGTAGGCGGGCGCGGCCGGTCCGTGGCGAGGCCTAGCTGCCGTGGCATGGCGGCGAGCTGCTGACGCCACCAGGACTCCTGCTCGGGGAGGCGCCCTTCGGCGACGACCTTGCGCTGCCATGCACCGAAGTCCGCGTACTGCACGGGCAGCGGGGACAGGGGAGACGGCCGTCCCTGCTGGAAGGCCGCGTAGCACTGGAACAGCTCGTGGATGAAGATGGAGATGGACAGCGTGTCGCTGACGATGTGGTGGATGTTGCCCAGCAGGATGTGCAGGCGCTCGTCGAGCCGGACCAGCGTGGTCCGGACGACGGGGCCCTTCACGAGGTCGAACGGCTTCGCGGCGTCCTCGCGCGCCAGCCGCATGGCCTCGGCCTCGCGGTGCTCGGGGGCGCCGGTGAGGTCCACGCGCACCAGCGGGATGTGCATCCGCGCGTGGAACCGCTGCACCGGGCGGCCGTCCACCACGTCGTAGGTCGTCCGCAGGGACTCGTGGCGCTGGATGATCTCCTGGACGGCGCGCTCCAGGAGGACCGCGTCCACGGCGCCTTCCAGCCGCAGGACGAACGGGATGTTGTAGGCGGACAGCCCCGGCAGGTGCTGCTCCAGGCGCCAGACGCGCTCCTGCACGAAGGACAAGGGCAGGGGCTCGTTCCGCGGCAGCGGGACGATGGGCAGCTCGCGCGAGGTCTCCACGGCGGGGGCCTGACGCAGCAGGGGCTCGATGCGCTGCGCGATGCCCGCCACGGTGGGGGCCTCGAACAGCGCGGCCAGCGGGAGCTGGACGCCGAACGTGGACCGCACCTGGTTGAGGAGCTGAGCGGCCATCAGCGAGTTGCCGCCAATCTCCAGGAAGTTGTCGTCGCGGCCCACGAACGTCATGCCGAGCCGCTCGCGCCAGAGTGATGCCAGCCGCTCTTCGATGTCGCCTCGCGGCGCGTCTTCACGCTCTGGCGTGGCGGCAGGCGCAGGCGTCCCCTGGGCCTGCTGCGGCGACGTGGCCTGGGGCGGCATCGAGGAGCCATTCTGTCCGCCAGGCACGTGGGCAGCGGACTGAGTAGCGCCGGGCGCCGCGAAGCCCGCGGACGCCTGGGCCATCGACGTGGACGCCGCGGGCTGAGCAGCCGCAGGCGCCGGCCGCGCCGGTGCCTCCACCCAGCACCGCTTCTCCTGGAACGGGTACGTGGGCAGGTGCAGGCGCAGCCGCTGTTCGTGGCCGTAGAAGACGCTCCAGTCCACCGAAGCGCCCAGGGTCCACAGCTCGCCCACCGCGGTCATCAGGCTCGCGTGCTCCGTGCTCGTACCGCCACGACGCAGCGTCGCCACCGCCTTGACCCGCTCCTTGTCACGCCCCAGGCAGGCACGCACCAACGGCGTCAGGTCCTGGCCCGGGCCGACCTCCAGCAACAGGCTGCATCCCTCTTCGAGCAGGGCCCCCACGGCGTTCGTGAAGCGCACCGGCTGACGCATCTGCGCCGCCCAGTACTCCGGCTGGGCCAGCTCGTTCGCCTGGGCCCAGCGCCCCGTGACGCTGGAGGCATACCGGAGCGTCGGCGCATGGCGCTGGAGCGAGCTCACCACCTCCGCCAGCGCCGGCATCAGCGGCTCCACGTCCGCCGAATGGAACGCATGCGGCGCGGGCATCCGCACGGTGCCCACCTCACGGCGGCGCAGCTCCTCCTGAAGCCGCTCCACCTCCGCGACGGGCCCGGCGACGACGCAGCGGTCCGGCGCGTTGATGGCCGCCAGCGACAGCCGCCCCGTCAGCAGCGGCAGCACCTGCGACTCCGGCATCGCCACCGCGAGCATCGCGCCCGGAGGCATGCGGTGCATCAGCTCGCCGCGCGCCACGGCGAGCCGCATCGCGTCCTCCAGCGACAGGACACCGGACACGCACGCGGCGGCGTACTCACCGAAGCTGTGCCCCAGCACGGCGTAGGGCCGCAGGCCCCAGTCCATCCACATCCGCGCCAGCGAGTACTCCACCGTGAACAGCGCGGGCAGGGCGGCGCGGGTGTCGGCCACCGCGGCCGCGTCCATCCCAGGCCCGGCGAACAGCACCTCGCGGACCCGCTCCCGGAGCGCGGGCTCCAGCAGCGCCAGGCACGCATCCGCATGCGCGCGGAAGGCCGGCTCCGCTTCGTACAGCTCGCGGCCCATGCCCGCCTGCTGCGCGCCCTGGCCGGGGAAGATGAAGGCCACGCGGCGGCGGTTCACGTCGGCGTCCGTCACCTTCACCGGCGTGTACGGCTTGCGCAGCCGCGCCGTCAGGTCCGCGGCGTCCCGGGCCACCACGGTGCGCCGGAACTCGAAGGCCTTGCGGCCCACGGCATGCGTGAAGGCCACGTCCGCCAGGGACAGGTCCGCGGCGTGGGCCTCCGCATGTCCGGCGAGCTGCCGCGACGCCGCCTCCAGCGCCTCGGCGGAGCGGGCGGACAGCGTGACGACCTGGTGCGAGCGCGTGGTGGAGCCGCTGTGCGCCATGGGGGACTCCTCGAGCACTGCGTGGGCGTTGGTGCCGCCAATGCCGAAGGAGCTGACGGCCGCGCGGCGCGGCGTCTCGGTCCTCGGCCACGGCCGCAGGGTGGTGTTGACGAAGAAGGGACTGGCGTCGAAGTCGATCTGCGGATTGGGTCGCTCGAAGTGCAGGCTTGGCGGCACCTCGCCGTGGTGCAGGGACAGCGCGACCTTCATCAGTCCCGCAAGTCCCGCCACCGTGTCCAGGTGCCCCATGTTGCTCTTCAGCGAAGCCAGGGCAATGGTGCCCCGGTGCTCGGCGCCCAGGCCGTAGGCGCGCTGGAGCGCGGCCACTTCAATGGGGTCGCCCAGCGGCGTCGCGGTGCCGTGGGTCTCCACGTAGCCGATGTCCTGGGCCCGCACGCCGGAGCGCGCGAGCGCCTGGGCGACGACCGCCGCCTGCCCCTGGACGCTGGGGGCGGTGTAGCCGGACTTGTAGCGCCCGTCGTTGTTCGTCGCCGTGGCCCGGATGACGGCGTAGATGGAGTCGCCGTCCCGCTGCGCGTCCTCCAGCCGCTTGAGGACCACGCACGCGACGCCGTTCCCGGACACCGTGCCCTGCGCGCTCGCGTCGAAGCTCCGGCAGTGGCCGTCCGGAGAGAGAATCATGCCCTCCTGGTAGACGTAGCCGGTGCGCTGCGGGACGGCGATGCGCGTGGCCCCCGCCAGCGCCACGCCCGAGCGACCCGCCAGCAGGTTCTGGCACGCGAGGTGGACGGCGACGAGCCCCGTGGAGCACGCCGTGTACACGAGGACGCTCTCACCGGTGAGCCCCAGCTTGAACGAGGCCTTGGTGGCCAGGCTCTCATGGGTGGCGGTGCCGTAGAGCTCGAACAGCGCCGCGCCATCCAGCGGCAGCGTGGCGCGGACCGCGTCCTTGTAGCCGGAGTCGATGGCGCCCGCGTACAGCGAGATGGCCTCGGGCGTGCGCTCCGGGTCGATGCCCGCGTCCTCCAGCGCGGACCACGCCGTCTGGAGGAAGAGCCGCTGCTGCGGGTCCATCCACTGCGCCTCGCGCAGCGACAGGTCGAAGAAGCCCGGGTCGAAGTCCTCGATGCCGTCCAGGACGCCGCCGGCCGGGACGAAGGCCGGGTGCTGCGACAGCTCCACGCCCTCGGGCAGGCCGGGCAGCCGCTCCAACTGCTCGGGGGTGAAGCGGGAGATGGACTCCACGCCGTCGCGCAGGTTCCGCCAGAAGTCCTGGACGGAGCGGGCACCCGGGAAGCGGCCCGACATGCCCACGATGGCGACCAGGCCAGTGCCCGTGGTGGGCTTCGCCTCGGCGTTGCCAGGTTCGGAGACAGGCTGGGGCCGCGTGGGGGCCTCATCCCCCTTCGCGTCGCGCTCCAGGACGGCGGCCAGCGCGTCCACGGTGGGGTGCTCGAACAGCCACACCACCGGCACCTCCCGGTTCAACGTCTCCCGCATGCGCCTGGCGATGCGCACCACCGACAGGGACGTTCCGCCCAGGTCGTCGAAGAGGTGGTCATGGAGGCCGATGCGCTCCGTGCCCAGCTCCTTCGCCCACAGCGCGGCGAGCTGCTGCGCCAGCGGGCTGGAAGGCTCCACGAACTGGCCATCGCGGCCCGTGGAGGCGCTGTCCGGCGCCGGGAGCGCCTTGCGGTCCACCTTGCCGCTGGTGCTCAGCGGCAGCGTGGGGAGGACCACGAAGACGGACGGCACCATGTACTCGGGGAGCCGCTGACGCATGCCCGCGCGCAGCGCCGCGACATCCAATGGCGCGTCGTCGCGGCCCATGGCGTAGGCCACCAGCCGCTTGTCGCCGGGGACGTCCTCGCGGACCACGGCGGCGGCCTCCAGCACGCCGGGCTGGGTGCGCAGCGCGGCCTCGACGTCCGCCAGCTCGATGCGGAACCCCCGCACCTTCACCTGGTTGTCGGTGCGGCCAATGAACTCCAGCGTGCCGTCCGGGCGCCACCGGACCAGGTCTCCCGTCCGATAGAGGCGCGCGCCGGGCTGGGTGGCGAAGGGGGCGGGGATGAAGCGCTCCGCCGTGAGGTCCGGCCGCGACACGTATCCGCGCCCGAGCCCTTCACCGCCCACGTACAGCTCGCCGGGCACCCCCACGGGGACCAACTGGAGCTGCGAATCCAGCACGTAGGCCTGCGTGTTCGAGACCGGCCGGCCAATGGGCACGGAGGCCCCCACCTGCGAGGCCTCGGTGGCCGTGTAGTTGGTGGAGATGATGGAGTTCTCCGTCGGGCCGTAGCCGTTGGAGACGGGGACGCCGGTGGCCGTCAACGTGCGGCGCGTGTGCGGCGCGGACAGGATGTCACCCACGACATGGATGGCCCGCAGCTTCTTCAGCAGGTCGGTCCGGTGCTCCACCACCTGCGAGAACAGGCCCGCGGGGAAGTGGACGAGCGTGACGCCGTGGCGCTCCACCACGCGGGACAGCGTGTCCAGGTCACTGGCCTGCGCCTCCGGCGGATAGAGGACAACGCGGTTGCCGTTGAGCAGCGGCATCCACAGCTCCATCACCGAGCCGTCGAACGAGGCGGGCGCCATGACGAGCCCCGTCTCCCGGACGCCGAAGCGGATGAAGGGCTCGCTGTGCATGAGGCGCAGGACGCCTCGGTGCGGGATGGCCACGCCCTTCGGACGGCCCGTGCTCCCGGACGTGAACATCACGTAGGCCAGGTGGTTCGGGCCCACGTCGGACACAAGAGGCGTGGTGGGCCACTCCGGCAGGTCCACCTCTTCCAGGAGCAGGGTGGGAAGCCCGCCATCGGGGAGCGGCAGCTTCGCGTGGTTGGCCCGCGACGTGAGCAGCAGGTGCGGTGGCGCATCCTCCAGCATGATGGCCAGTCGCTGCGCGGGGTACGACGCGTCCAGCGGCACGAAGGCGCCTCCGGCCTTGAGCACCGCCAGCATCGCGATGACCCACGCCGAGCCCCGGTCCAGGCTCACGGCCACGAGCACTTCCGTGCTCACGCCGCGCGACCGGAGCAGGTTCGCCAACTGGTTGGCCCGCGAGTCCAACTGCTCGAAGGTCACCGTCTCGTCACCAGACTCCAGCGCCACGGCGAACGGGCGCAGGGAGGCGTGCCGCGCGATGACCTCCGCGATGGTGCCGCCAGCGCCGTCGTACCGGGCCGACGTGTCGTTCCACTCCTCGAGGAGCTGCTGACGCTCGCCTGGGGTGAGCAGCGCCAGCGTGCCCAGCGGCTGGTCCGGAGCCGCGGCCACGGACTCCATGAGCACGCGCAGGTGCCCGGCGAGGCGGGCCACGGTGGCGGGCTCGAAGAGGTCGGTGCTGTACTCGATGGCGCCGCGCAGGCCGTCGGCGTCGTCCATGAGGACCAGGCCCAGGTCGAAGCGCGAGGTCGCGATGTCCACGTCCGCCGGCCGCAGCGTGAGGCCGGTGGCCCGCATCGGACCCATGGGGGTGTTCAGCAGCGAGAAGAAGGTCTGCACCAGCGGATTGCGGCCCAGGTCCCTTCGCGGCTGGAGCTCCTCGACCAGCTTCTCGAAGGGCAGGTCCTGGTGCTCGTACGCGGCCAGGGTGGTGTCGCGGACCTGCGAGAGGAACGCGCGGAACGAGTCCCGCGGACGGACCCGGGCTCGCAGCACCAGGGTGTTGACGAAGAACCCGACCAGGCCCTCGACCTCGCCGTGGCGGCGGCCCGCGATGGGCGAGCCCACGAGCAGGTCCTCCTGCCGGCTGTAGCGCGCGAGCAGCACCTGCCACACGGCCAGCAGCGCCATGTACGGCGTGCCTCCCGCCTGCCGCGCGAGCGCGAGGAACGGCGCCACCACGTCCTGGGGCAGGTGGATGGGGTGGAGCTCGCCGAACTGCGAGCGCTGGGTGGGCCGCGGCTTGTCGGTGGGCAGGTCCAGCACCTGGGGCGCACCGGCGAGCTGCTCCTTCCACCAGTCCACCTGCGCGGTGAGCACGTCCCCCTGGAGCCATTGCCGCTGCCAGGACGCGAAGTCCGCGTACTGGATGGGCAGCGGCGGCAGCGCCGGGCTTCGGCCCTGGGCGAACGCGTCGTAGGCGGCGGCGACCTCGCGCACGATGACGCCGAGCGACCAGCCGTCCGACACGATGTGGTGCATGGTCAGCACCAGCACGTGCAGCTCGGCGTCCAGCTTCAACAGCAGGGTGCGCAGGAGGGGGCCCGCGCTCAAATCGAACGGCTGTCCCGCCTCCGTGGCGGCCAGCCGGCGCGCCTCGGCCTCCCGGTCGCCTTGGGGCAGTCCGGTGAGGTCCGTCAGCGGGAGCGCCCACTGCGTCGCGGGGTGGATGACCTGGAGGGGGTCACCGTCACGCATGACGAAGCAGGTGCGCAGCGGCTCATGACGTCTGACGAGGTACTCCAGCGCGCGTCGCAGGGCCTCGGTGTCCAGCGCGCCTTCCAGCCGGACCGCTCCCGGCAGGTTGTACTGGCTGCCACCGGGCTGGAGCTGGTCGATGAGCCACAGGCGCTGCTGCGCGAAGGACGGCGGCAGGTCCCCGTCGCGCGGCACGGGCCGGAGCGCCGGAATCTGGGGCGCGCTGGCGCGCATGAGCATGCCTTCCTCGACGAGCTCGGTGACGCGGGCCACGGAGGGCGCGTCGAAGAGCGCGTTGAGGGACAGCTCCACGCCGAACGTCGTGCGCAGCCGGGAGATGAGCTGCGTGGCCAGGAGCGAGTGGCCTCCCAGCGCGAAGAAGTCGTCGTGCAGGCCCACGCGCTCCACGCGCAGGAGCTCACGGAAGAGGGCGGCGACACGCTGCTGGAACGGAGTCATGCGCTCTTGAACGGGCGGGGCAGCGGCCCCGGGGCCAGGGGTGGCAACCGGCTGAGGCAGGGCCTTGCGGTCCACCTTGCCGTTGGGAGACAGGGGGAGGGACGGCAGCGTCACGATGGCCGTGGGCACCATGTGGGCCGGGAGCTGCTCAGCCAGCCGTGCCCGCAGCGCCGTCACGTCCGGCGCCGGTTCTCCCGTGACGTAGGCCACGAGGCGCTGATCGCCTGGGACGTCTTCGCGCACCAAGGCGACGGCCTCGAGCACCTCGGGGTGGGCTCGCAGTGTGGCTTCAACTTCACCCAGCTCAATGCGGAAGCCGCGCAGCTTCACCTGGAAGTCCGCCCGGCCCAGGTACTCCAGCGTGCCGTCCGGCAGCCACCGCGCCACGTCTCCGGTGCGGTACAGGCGCGCACCTGGAGTGCCGCTGAAGGCATCCGGGATGAAGCGCTCCGCCGTCAGTTGGGGCCGCTGCCAGTAGCCGCGCCCCACCTGCACGCCGCCAATGTGCAGCTCACCCGGAATGCCCACCGGCGTCGGCTGCCCGTGCGTGTCCAGCACGTACAGCACCGTATTGGCTACGGGGCGGCCAATGGGCACCCGGTGGAAGTCCTCGCCACGCGGGCAGGGCCAGTACGTGACGTCCACCGCTGCTTCTGTCGGGCCGTAGAGGTTGTGTACCCGCACTGGTGCGGGCAGCCGCGCGTACGCCTTCTTCACCAGCTCCGCGCTCAGCGCCTCGCCGCTGCACACCACCCGCCGCAGGCTTGCCAACCCCTCCAGCCCTGGCTCCTCCACGAAGGCGCGCAGCATCGACGGCACGAAGTGCACCGTCGTCACGCCCTCCGCCTTCATCAGCTTCACCAGGTACGCCGGCTCCTGGTGCCCTCCAGGCCGCGCGAGTACCAGCTTCGCCCCCGCCAGCAGCGGCCAGAAGAACTCCCACACCGACACGTCGAAGCTGAAGGGCGTCTTCTGCAGCACCACATCCGCGCCGTTAAGCCCGTACTCCTCCTGCATCCACTTCAGCCGGTTGACGACGCCTCCGTGCGCATTCATTGCCCCCTTCGGCCGCCCCGTGCTTCCCGAGGTGAAGATGACGTACGCCAGCGACTCCGGGCCCACCTGCACCAGCGGCTTCGTCACCGCCTGCTTCGACACCTCCGCCGCTTCACTGTCCAGGCACACGACTCGGGCGGAACTGGCCGGAAGCACCGACTTCCACTTCTCGTGCGTCAGCAGCACCGAGGCGCCTGTGTCCTCCAGCATCCACCCCAGCCGCTCCTTCGGGTACGCCGGGTCCACTGGCACATAAGCCGCGCCCGCCTTCAGCACCCCCAGCAGCGCCACCACCAGGTCCACCGAGCGCTCCAGGCACACGCCCACCAGCGCCTCCGGCGCCACCCCCAGGGCCCTCAACTGGTGCGCCAACTGGTTGGCCCTCGCCTCCAACTCCTGGTACGTCAGCCGCTCCGTCTCGAACGCCACCGCCACCGCGTCTGGCGTCCGCTCGACTTGCGCTTCCACCAGTGCGTGGATGCTCGCCTCCGAAGCGGGCGCCAGCTCCCGTCCCTGGAAGCCCTTCAGCACTTGCTGCTGCTCGTCCTCGGGCAGCAGCGGCAGGGCATGGATGCGCGTCTGCGGGTCACGCACGACGGCCTCCAGCAGCGTGTGGAAGTGGCGCGTCAGCCGCTGCGCCGCTTCAGGCGTGAAGAGGTCGAGGCTGAACTCCAGCGCCCCCTCCAAGCCGCCGTCCCCCTGGTCCATCATCGACAGGGTGAGGTCGAGTCGCGCCGTCTCCGTGGTGGACCGCAGCGGCTCCACCGTCACGTCCGGCAGGGACGGCGGCTGCATGGGCGCGTTCTGCAAGGCGAACATCACCTGGATGAGCGGCGACCTGCCGCCGCCGCGCTCGCCGCCAACGGCCTCGACCAGCCGGTCGAATGGCACGTCCTGGCGCACGTAGGCCGCCAGCGACTCCTCGCGCACGCGCGACACCAGCTCCGCGAAGGTCGGGGCTCCATCCAGCCGCGCCCGCAGGGCCAGCGTGTTGACGAAGAAGCCCACCAGCGGCTCCAGCTCGGACTGCGTGCGGTGGGCAATGGGGCTGCCCACGCAGAAGTCCTTCTGTCCCGAGTACCGGGAGAGCAGGACCTCATAGGCCGCGAGCAGCACCATGAAGAGCGTGGCCCCCTGCTCACGCGCCACCTTCTCCAGCGCCTCCACCAGCTCCGGAGACACCGTGAAGAACTGGCTCGCGCCCCGAACCGTGCGGGTCGCGGGCCGGCCCAGGTCGCCGTTCAGCTCCAGCGCGGGCACCCCCTTGAGGTGGCTCCTCAGCTCTTCGAGCTGCGTCTGGATGCCGTGCGACTGCACCCACTGACGCTGCCACGCGGCGAAGTCCGCGTACTGCACGGCCAGGGGCGGCAGGGGAGACGGCTGCCCCTCACGGAACGCGGCGTAGAGCGCGGCGACCTCGCGCACCAGCACCCCCAGGGACCAGCCGTCCGAGGCGATGTGGTGCAGGCACAGCAGCAACACGTGCTCCTCCGCGTCCAGCCGGAGCAGCACGGTGCGGAGCAGCGGCCCCACGTCCAGGTTGAACGGAAAGTGGGCTTCCTCCGTCATCCGGTGCCGCACGCGCGCGTCGCGAGCCGGCCCGTTCAGCGCGGACAGGTCCTCCACGGGCAGGTCCCAGACCGCCGGCGCCGGCTGGACCTGCTGCGTGGGCAGGCCCTCCGTCGCGGTGAAGGCGGTGCGCAGCACCTCATGCCGCTTCACGACTTCAGCGAAGGTGCGCCGCAGCACGTCCACGTCCAGCGACCCCGACAGCTTCAGGGCGAAGGGCACGTTGTAGACAGCCTGGCCCTTCTGGAGCTGCGACAGGAACCACAGGCGCTGCTGTGAGAAGGACAAGGGCAGCGCCGAGTCCCGGGGCACGGGGAGCAGCGGCGGCATCGCCGCGCGCGAGGCCTGCATCATCAGCGCCTCGACGCGCTCCGCCAGTCCCGCCAGCGTGGGGGCTTCGAACATCGTCCGCAGCGGGACCTCCACGCCCAGCGCCGCGCGGATGCGCGTCACCAACTGCGTGGCCAGGAGTGAATGGCCGCCCAGCTCGAAGAAGTCGTCATGAGGCCGCACGCGCTCGACGCGCAGCACCTCCCGGAACAGCGTCGCCAACTGCTGCTGGAGCAGGGGCAGCGCTGCCGCCTGCTCGTCCTCCGCGGGCGACAGGTCCGGTGCAGGGAGCGCCTTGCGGTCCACCTTGCCGTTCGGCGACAGGGGCAGGGTGCTCAGCGCCACCACGGCGTTGGGCACCATGTACTCGGGGAGTCGCTGGCGCAGATGCTCCCGGAGGGACGGGGTGTCCACGTCCTCGGGCGTCACGTAGGCCACCAGCCGCCGGTCGCCAGGGAGGTCCTCGCGCACCACGGCGATGGCCGTCTCCACCGCGGCGTGGGTCCGCAGGGCGGCTTCAAGCTCCCCCAGCTCGATGCGGAAGCCGCGCAGCTTCACCTGGAAGTCCACGCGGCCCAGGAACTGGAGCGTGCCGTCCACCTGCCAGCGAGCGCGATCACCCGACCGGTACAGCCGGGCCCCCGGAGGCCCGAAGGGATGGGGCACGAAGCGCTCGGCGGTCAGCGCGGGCTGCCCCAGGTATCCGCGGGCCAGGCCGTCACCGCCGATGAACACCTCGCCCGGAATCCCCACGGGCACGGCCCGCATGTCGGGGTCCAGCACGTACACCTGGGTGTTCGCGATGGGGCGGCCGATGGAGACGGAGTCACCCACGGCGTCGCCCGGCGACATCCGGTGGCACGCGGTGAAGGTGGTGCCCTCCGTGGGGCCATAGCCGTTCACCAGCCCCACGCCCTGCGCCAGCCGTTCACGGACGCGAGGCGCCGGCAGCACATCGCCGCCCGCGAGGAGCTGACGCACCTTGCCCAGGGCCTCCGGCTGGTGCTGCTGCATCTGGTCGAAGAGCGCGGCCGTCAGCCAGAGCACGGAGACTTGATGCCGTTGCAGGGCCTGTCCCAGCTCGGCCAGGTCTGGCGTCCGCTGGGGATGGAGCACCAGGCGAGCCCCGTGCAGCAGCGCGCCCCAAATCTCCAGGGTGGAGGCATCGAAGGCCAGGGGCGCCAGTTGCAGCACCACCTCCGACGGCCCCAGGTCCACGAAGTGTGCGCCGATGAGCAGGCGCACCACGCCCCGGTGCGGAATGGCCACGCCCTTGGGAGTCCCCGTCGAGCCGGAGGTGTAGGTGATGTACGCGAGCTGGTCCGGTCCCACGAGTCCGCCCGTCACGGGCGTCGACGGCTGGCGCTCAATTCGCGCCCATTCGTCATCCAGAATCACGATGAGCTGCGAGCCCGCGGGCAGATCCTCCTCCAGCGCGGACTCGGTGAGGATGGCGGCCACCCCCGAGTCCTCGGTCATGAAGGTCAGCCGCTGCGCGGGGTACTCCGGGTCGAGTGGCACATACGCGCCGCCCGCCTTGAGGATGCCCAGCAGACCCACCAGCAGGTCCAGGCCCCGGTGCAGGAAGACGCCCACGCGTGCTTCGGCGCCCAGCCCCAGCGAGCGCAGGTGGTGCGCGAGCTGGTTGGACCGCGCATCCAGCTCCGCGTACGTGAGCGTGCGTCCGTCATGCTCCACGGCGATGGCCAACGGCGTCCGCAGCGCCTGGGCCGCGAAGAGCGACGGCACCGTCGCATCCACGGGGTAGGCGGCCTGGGTGGCATTCCAGTCCGAGAGGACCTGCTGCCGTTCCCGGACGTCCATCAGCGGCAGCGCACTGAGCCGCTGCGCACCGGCCCCGTCCGCCACCGCCGCCAGGAGCACCCGCAGGTGCGCCACCATCCGCCGGGCGGTCTCCGGGGTGAAGAGCTCCAGGCTGTACTCCAACTGGCCTTTCAGCGCGCCGCCCTGCGCCATCAACGCCAGCGTCAGGTCGAAGCGGGAGGTGTCCGTCGCGTCCGGCAGCAAGTCGACGTGGAGCCCCGGCAGCGACGGAGCCTGGAGCAGGTCCGCGCTCAGGAGCACGAAGAGCGTCTGGAACAGCGGCGTCCGGGACAGGTCGCGTTCGCCGCCCACGGCGTCCACGAGCTGCTCGAACGGGACCTCCTGATGGGCGAAGGCCCCCAGGGCCTCTTCTCGGACCCGGGCTACCAGCTCGCTGAAGGTCGGGTTGCCGTCCAACCGGCAGCGCAGGGCCAGCGGATTGACGAAGAAGCCGATGAGCCCTTCGAGCTCCGACCGGTTGCGGGCGGCCACCGACGTGCCCACCGTGAAGTCCGTCTGCCCGGAGTAGCGCGCGAGCAACGCCTGCCAGCCCGCCATCAGCACCATGAACAACGTGGCGTTGTGGGCCGAGGCCACCCGCTCCAGGCCCGCGGTCTGCTCGGCGGACAGCGAGAAGAAGTACGAAGCTCCCTTGGCGCCACGGACGGCGGGGCGCGCATGGTCGGTGGGCAGCTCCAACGTGGGAGCGCCTTCGAGCCGCGAGCGCCACCACTCCACCTGCGCCGTCAGCGCCGGGCCCTCCAGCACGCGCCGCTGCCACGCGGCGTAGTCCGCGTACTGCACCGCCAGCTCGGGCAGCGGGGACTCGCGGCCCTGCGACAGCGCCTCGTACAGCGCCGCCACTTCCCGCACCAGCACGCCCATGGACCAGCCGTCCGAGACGATGTGGTGCATGCACAGCAGCAGCACATGCGCGTCCGCGCCGGTGCGCAGCAGCACCGTGCGCAGCAGCGGGCCCTTCTCCAAATCAAAGACGCGGTGGGCCTCTTCGGCCATGCGGGCCTGCACGGCCGCGTCACGAGCCTCGGGCGCCAGGCCGCTCAGGTCCTCCACCGGCAGCGGCCATTCCGCGGGGGCCGGGTGGATGCGCTGGGCGGGCTGGCCCGCTCGCGTGACGAAGGTGGTGCGCACCGCCTCGTGGCGGCGGACCACTTCCGCGAAGGTGCGCCGCAAGGCGTCCACGTCCAGCCGTCCCGTCAGCCGCAGGGCGGCGGGGATGTTGTAGGCGACCTGTCCCGGTTGCAGTTGCTCCAGGAACCACAGCCGGCGCTGAGCGAAAGAGACGTCGAAGGTCACCTCACCCTGGGCAGGCCGGGGCAGGGACTCCAGGGGCAGCAAGGTGCGGGTCCGCGGCGCCGACTCCAGGCGCGCGGCGAGGCGGGCCACGGTCGGGGCCTCGAAGAACGTGCGGAGCGGCAGCTCCACGCCCAGCTGCGCGCGCAGCCGGGTCACGACCTGCGTGGCCAGCAGCGAGTGGCCGCCCAGGAGGAAGAAGTCGTCGTTCAGGCCCACGCGCTCCAGGCCGAGCGCCTCGCGGAACAAAGCCGCCAACTGCTGCTCCAGCTCCGTCCGGGGCTCCACGAAGTCCGCCGCCCCCAGGCTCAGGTCCGGGGCTGGCAAGGCCTTGCGGTCCACCTTGCCATTCGGCGACAGCGGGAAGGCGTCCAGTCCGACGAACGCGGACGGGACCATGTAGTCGGGCAGGTGCTGGTGCAGGTACTCGCGCAGCGGGGCCATTTCCGGCCGCGGAGGAACGACATACGCCACCAGTCGACTGCTCCCGGAGGCGTCCTCGCGCACCACGGCCGTGGCCTCGGAGACGGAGGGATGGCCGCGCAGCACGGCTTCGATTTCACCCAGCTCGATGCGGAAGCCGCGCACCTTCACCTGGTGGTCCAACCGGCCCAGGAACTCCAGCACGCCGTCCGGACGCCAGCGGACCCGGTCGCCCGTGCGGTACAGCCGGGCTCCGGGGGCGGCGCTGAACGGGTGGGGCACGAAGCGCTCGGCGGTGAGGTCCGAGCGGTTCAGGTAGCCGCGCGCGAGGCCCGCTCCTCCCAGGCACAGCTCACCCGGCACGCCCACGGGCACGGGACGCAGCGCCGAATCGAGGACGTAGACCTCGGTGTTGTCGATGGGCCGGCCAATGGGCACGGAGCGGCCCACCGCGTCCCCGGGCGACAGCATGAACCGGGTGGCCACGGTGCTGCATTCCGTTGGCCCGTAGGCGTTGGTCAGCGCGGCGCCCTGTGCCAGCCGCTCCCGCGCCCGAGGGGCCGGCATCGCCTCGCCGCCCACCATCAGGTGGGAGACTCGCGCCAGTGCCTCGGGCTGGTGCTGCTGCAACAGCTCGAAGAGCGACGTCGCCAGGAGGAGCGACGACACCTTGTGCTCGACGATGAGGCGGGCCACCGCGTCTGGCTCGGGCGTGCCGGGCGGATACACGACGAGCTTGCCGCCGTGCAGCAGCGTGCCCCAGAGCTCCACGCTGGAGACGTCGAAGGCCAGCGGTGAGAGCTGGAGGGTGACCTCCTCGGGCGCCTGAGTCACGAAGCGCGAGGCCGCGCTCAGTCGCAGCAAGCCCCGGTGCGGAATGGCCACGCCCTTGGGCGTTCCCGTCGAGCCGGAGGTGAAGGTGGCGAACGCCAGCCCCTCCGGGAACGCGGGGACCTGCACGGCCTCCGTGGATTGACGAGCGATGTCCGCCGCATCGGCGTCCAGCGCCACGACGTGCCACGGGCCGTCCTTCAGCGAGGGCAACAGCGACTGCCACGTCAGCACCGCGGACAGGCGCGCCATGGAGGACGCGTGCTCCAGGCGCTTCACGGGCCAGGCCGGGTCCAACGGCACGTAGCAGCCACCGGCCTTCAGCGCACCGAGCACCCCGATGACCAGCTCCAGCCCGCGCGACGCGCACACGCCAAGGCGGGACTCCGGCGCCAGCCCCAGGGACACCAGGTGCCGGGCCAACTGATTGGAGCGAGCATCCAGCTCCGAATAGGTGAGCGAGCGGCCCTCGAAGGTCACCGCCACGCGCTCCGGCGTCCGCCGGGCCTGCTCCATGAATCGCTGATGGACCGTGGTGTCAGCGGGGTAGGGAGCGGCCGTGTCGTTCCAGGCCACGAGCACCTCGTGGCGCTCGGCCTCGCTCCACAGCGGCACCGCGCCGATGCGGCGAGCCGCGTCCTCCGCGACGCCACGAAGCAGCCGCTGGAGGTGGTCCACCATGCGGCGCGCGGTGTCCGGAGTGAACAGGTCCAGGCTGTACTCGAGCTCTCCCTCCAGCCGTCCGCCGCGCTCCACCAGCAACAGCGTCACATCGAACCGGGCCGTGTCCGTGCCCGTGCGCAGGACGTCGACGGCCATGCCCGGCAGCGTGGGCGGCTGCATGGGGGCGTTCTGGAGGACGAAGGCGGCCTGGAACAGCGGCGTGCGCGACAAGTCTCGCTGGCCCTCCAGCGCCTCCACCAGCCGGTCGAAGGGGACGTCCTGGTTCGAGAACGCCGCCAGCGACTCCTCGCGGACGCGCGCCACCAGGTCATCGAAGCGCGGATCGCCGTCCACGTTCGCGCGCAGCGCCAGGGTGTTGACGAAGAAGCCGATGAGCCCTTCGATCTCCGGCCGCGTGCGATGCGCCACCGGCGTGCCGACGCAGAAGTCCGTCTGCCCGGAGTAGCGTGCGAGCAACGCCTGCCAGCCCGCCATCAGCACCATGAAGAGCGTGGCCCCCTGTTCCTGTCCCACGCGCTCCAGCCCGGCCACCAGGGAGGGCGGCATCGTGAACGCATGGGTGGCGCCTCGCAGCGTCCGTACCGCTGGCCGCGAGTGGTCGGTGGGCAGCTCCAACGTGGGAGCGCCTTCGAGCCGCGAGCGCCACCACTCCACCTGCGCCGTCAGCGCCGGGCCCTCCAGCACGCGCCGCTGCCACGCGGCGTAGTCCGCGTACTGCACCGCCAGCTCGGGCAGCGGGGACTCGCGGCCCTGCGACAGCGCCTCGTACAGCGCCGCCACTTCCCGCACCAGCACGCCCATGGACCAGCCGTCCGAGACGATGTGGTGCATGCACAGCAGCAGCACATGCGCGTCCGCGCCGGTGCGCAGCAGCACCGTGCGCAGCAGCGGGCCCTTCTCCAAATCAAAGACGCGGTGGGCCTCTTCGGCCATGCGGGCCTGCACGGCCGCGTCACGGGCCTCGGGCGCCAGGCCGCTCAGGTCCTCCACCGGCAGCGGCCATTCCGCGGGGGCCGGGTGGATGCGCTGGGCGGGCTGGCCCGCTCGCGTGACGAAGGTCGTGCGCACCGCCTCGTGACGGCGGACCACCTCCGCGAAGGTGCGCCGCAGCACCTCCACGTCCAACCGCCCCGTCAGCCGCAGGGCGGCGGGGATGTTGTAGGCGACCTGTCCCGGTTGCAGTTGCTCCAGGAACCAAAGCCGCTGCTGCGCGAAGGACACCACCAGTCCTTCGTCGGCGGACGGGCCGCGCTCCAGCGGCACCAGGGCCGGGACACCCGGAGCCTCGGCGAGTTGGGACTGCGCGTCGATGCGCTCCGCCAGACGGGCCACGGTGGGCGCGTCGAACAGGGTCCGCAGCGAGATCTCCGTGTCGAGTTGCGCGCGCACGCGCACGACCACCTGCGTGGCCAGCAAGGAGTGTCCACCCAGCGCGAAGAAGTCATCGTTCGCGCCGACGCGGGACTGGCCCAGGATTTCACCGAAGATGCGCGCCACCTGCTCCTCGGTGGGCGTCCGGGGCGCGATGAAGGCGTCCGCGGCCCCCAGGCGTTCCGCCTCCGGCGCGGGCAGCGCCTTGCGGTCCACCTTGCCGTTCGGAGACAGGGGCAGGGTGGGCAGCACCACGAAGGCGGAGGGCACCATGTGCGGCGGTAGCTTGTCCGCCAACGCGTCGCGGAGGCGGCTCACCGCCCGCGCACTCCGAGCCCCCCGCAGCGGATCGCTGGCGAGGCGCTCCCAGGAGGAGCACTGCTTCGGCTCAGGGGACAGGTCGAGCGTGTCCGCCTCACCGGGGCGCGCGAACACCACGTCCAGCGCGCCATCGCGGTGCGCGGAGGCCCAGCTCACCCGGACCTCGTAGCCGAGCTCCGTGCCCAGGGCATACAAGTCCTCCGGCTCCACGCCACGAGGCCCCGGCCAGTCACGCAGGGCCTCGCGCAGGCCCGCCACCGTGGGCGGAGGCGTGGCGGCCAGCAGCTCAACGAGCCGGGTGGGCTCCAGGACTCGCGCGTTGGGGACCCCACGCACGGCCAGCAGTCCAGGCCGCGCGCGCAGTTGCTCGCGCAGTCCGTCCAGGGTGAGTCCGGCGCCTTCTACCCAGTCCGGCTTCGTGCGCCGGGCGGGAGTCTCGGCGGCGTCGCCGACGTGGAGGACGACCTCGTAACGGAAGCGGCTCAGCTCGTTGTCGTAGCGCCCGTGCTTCGGCAGCACGTCCACCCGTTGGATGCCGGGGATGCGCGCCGGCAGGGCGGTGAAGAAGGTAGGGGAGAGGACCAGCTCCTTCTCCGCCAGGAGGTCGCGCTGGACGCGGTAGGCGAACTGGGATGTGGCCACGGGGCCCGCGGTCCGGTGCAGGCGCACCGACGCGCGGAAGGCCTTGAGCAGCTCCAGGCTCCGCACGTCGCCCAGGAACACGCGGCCCCCTGGCTTCAGGACGCGCGCGGCGCCGCGAAGTACGTCGAGCAGGAACTCAGGGCTGGAGAAGTACTGGACGACCGAGTTGATGACGACCGTGTCGAACGAGCCCGGCTCCAGGCCAGAGAAGTCGTCCACGCTCCGGTGCAGCAGGTGTACGGAGTCCAGGGCTCCGCCCATGCGCTCACGCTGGCGCTCGATGCGGTCCAGCGCGGGCCGGGCGAAATCGACGCCCCAGTAGGCCTCGCAGCGAGGCGCCAGCCGGTACAGGAGGAGGCCGGTGCCACACCCCAGCTCCAGCACCCGCTTGGGCTGGAAGCCGAGGATCTGCGCCACGGTGGTGTCCACCCACTCGCGCATCTGCGCGGGCGGCAGTGGCTCGCCGGTGTAGCTGTCCTCCCAGCCGACGATGTTGAACGTCGGGTCTTCGCTCTCCGGAGTCTCGCGCGCGTAGGCCTCGTCGTAGATGGCCTTCCACTGGGAGGACGCGTCGACCTCCTGCGCCGCCGCCGCATCGTCCAGGACGACGTAGGCCACCAGACGCTGGTCCCCCGTCGAATCCTCACGGGCCAGCACCACGGAGTCGCGGACGGCCGGGTCCGCGGTGAGCGCGGTCTCGACTTCACCCAATTCAATGCGGAAGCCGCGCAGCTTCACCTGGAAGTCGGCCCGGCCCAGGTACTCCAGCGTGCCGTCCGGCAGCCACCGCGCCACGTCTCCGGTGCGGTACAGGCGCGCACCTGGAGTGCCGCTGAAGGCATCCGGGATGAAGCGCTCCGCCGTCAGTTGGGGCCGCTGCCAGTAGCCGCGCCCCACCTGCACGCCGCCAATGTGCAGCTCACCCGGAATGCCCACCGGCGTCGGCTGCCCGTGCGTGTCCAGCACGTACAGCACCGTATTGGCTACGGGGCGGCCAATGGGCACCCGGTGGAAGTCCTCGCCACGCGGGCAGGGCCAGTACGTGACGTCCACCGCTGCTTCTGTCGGGCCGTAGAGGTTGTGTACCCGCGCTGGTGCGGGCAGCCGCGCGTAGGCCTTCTTCACCAGCTCCGCGCTCAGCGCCTCGCCGCTGCACACCACCCGCCGCAGGCTTGCCAACCCCTCCAGCCCTGGCTCCTCCACGAAGGCGCGCAGCATTGACGGCACGAAGTGCACCGTCGTCACGCCCTCCGCCTTCATCAGCTTCACCAGGTACGCCGGCTCCTGGTGCCCTCCAGGCCGCGCGAGTACCAGCTTCGCCCCCGCCAGCAGCGGCCAGAAGAACTCCCACACCGACACGTCGAAGCTGAAGGGCGTCTTCTGCAGCACCACATCCGCGCCGTTAAGCCCGTACTCCTCCTGCATCCACTTCAGCCGGTTGACGACGCCTCCGTGCGCATTCATCGCCCCCTTCGGCCGCCCCGTGCTTCCCGACGTGAAGATGACGTACGCCAGCGACTCCGGGCCCACCTGCACCGACGGCTTCGTCACCGCCTGCTTCGACACCTCCGCCGCTTCACTGTCCAGGCACACGACTCGGGCTGCACTGGCCGGAAGCACCGACTTCCACTTCTCGTGCGTCAGCAGCACCGAGGCGCCTGTGTCCTCCAGCATCCACCCCAGCCGCTCCTTCGGGTACGCCGGGTCCACTGGCACGTAGGCCGCGCCCGCCTTCAGCACCCCCAGCAGCGCCACCACCAGGTCCACCGAGCGCTCCAGGCACACGCCCACCAGCGACTCCGGCGCCACCCCCATGGCCCTCAACTGGTGCGCCACCTGGTTGGCCCTCGCCTCCAGCTCCCGGTACGTCAGCCGCTCCGTCTCGAACGCCACCGCCACCGCGTCCGGCGTCCGCTCGACTTGCGCTTCGATGAGCTCCGTCAGCGTGCCGGACGGGGGCGCTTCGACGCGGGGATTCCAGCTGTGGAGCGCGTGTTGCCGCTCGGCATCGTTCATCAATGGCAGGGTGGTCAGCGGCGCATCCGGCGCCTCCACCATGCCGCGAATCACATGCTCCAAATGGCTCAGGAGCCGGTCCGCCGTCTCCGCGTCGAACAGGTCAGCGGAGTACTTGCAGCCAATCAGCAGTCCTTCGGGGCGGTGCGTCGCCTCGAAGGTCATGTCCAGCTCGGCGGTGTGGTTGTCCACCAGGGACACATCGAGCGTCAGCCCGCCCCGGACGGACAACGCTCGCGGCAACTCGTAGTCGTCGAGGATGAAGCCCACGTTGTACAGCTCGCGGCGCTCCGCCCCAGGTTGTTGCACGGCCGCGAGGATCTGCTCGAACGGCACGTACCCATGCGCGAGCGCGCCCAGCATCCGCGACTTCACCTCGGAGAGCATGTCCGCGGACGTCGCGGCTTCAGGCAGGCGGACCCGCAGCGGGATGAAGTTGGTGCAGTCGCCCATCAGTTCGCGAGTGCCCGCCGCGTCTCGACCGGAGATGACGGTGCCCACGACGAAGTCGGACTGACCGCTCCAGCGGTGCAGCACCGTGGCCAGCGCGGACATCACGCCCATGAACGGCGTGGCGCCCTGACGCCGTCCCAGGGCATGCAGCCTGGCCATGAGGGACGCGGGCAGCAGCCGCAGGCGACGGGCACCGTGGACGGACAACCGCTGCGGCCGGGGCCGGTCGGTGGGCAGGGCCAGCAACTGGGGCGCGCCAGCCAGCGCCTCCTTCCACCACGCCAGCTCCGGGGTGAGCGCCTCCGGCGTGAAGTACGCGCGCTGCCACGCTGCGAAGTCGCCGTACTGGAACTCCGGCTCCGCCAATGGTGACGGCCGGCCCTCCACGAACGCGCCGTAGAGTGCCGCCAGCTCGCGCATGAACAGCGCGACGGACGTGCCGTCCACCACCAGGTGGTGCAGAACGGTCAGCAGGACGTGGTCCTCCGGCCCGAAGCGCAGCAAGGAGCACCGCACCAGCGGGCCCGCCTCCAGGTCCATGGGGCGTTGCGCGTCGAGCACCGCCTGGGCTTCGAGCGTCGCCTGCCGCGCGTCACCACTCGCGCCCGTGAAGTCCAGGCGCGGAAGGGAGACGGGGCCCGGCGCCTGCACGCGCTGAAGCAGCGCGCCATCGCGGGACGCGAAGCGGGTGCGCAGCACCTCGTGCCGGCGCAGCACCTCCGACAGGGCCCGCTCCAGCGCCGCCACGTCCAGCGTTCCACGCAGCGTCAGCGCCACCGGAATCTGGTTCGACGTCCAGGACGGATCCAACTGGAGCAGGTACCACAGCCGCTCCTGCGTGAAGGACGCGGGCGTGGACGCCGCACCGTCAGGGCGGCGCTGGAGCGGTGGCAGCCGGCGGCCCGTGCCCTCCGCGGACACGGACTCCGCCAGCGACCGCAGACTCAGGTCCTGCAACAACGCGGCGATGGAGACGCGCACGCCCAGCCGCTTCTCCACGCGGCCCTGGAGGTCGGCGGCCCCCAGCGAGTCCAGGCCCAGCAACGTCAGCGGCGTGCTGGCGTCCTGTCCAACGGCCTCGGCCCCGAGCACCGCCACCAACTCCTCACGCAGCGCCGCCTCCAGTGCCTCCTGGGAGAGCGCGGGCTGGATGGCCGGAGCCGGCTCGGGAGCGGGGAGGGACGCGGGCCCCGAGATGACACCCGCCCCGCTGCGCCACACGATGGACAGCTCGCCGGACACCAGGGCGGCACGGCAGGCGAAGCGCTGGATCTTCCCGCTCGACGTCTTCATCACCGAGCCGGGCGGCAGCAGCGCCAGCGTGTGCGGCTGGACCTGGAGCTCCGCGACAATGGCCTTCCGCAGCGTGTCCGCCACGGCGCCCAGCGCGGCCGGGTCCGAGCCCTCCGCCAAATCTCGCGACACCTCCGCGACCACCGCCAGGGCCTCGCCCTCCGGCGTCTCGATGGCGAACGCCGCGACGCAGCCCGGACGCACCTTGCGGTGCGCCCGCTCCACGATGCTCTCCACGTCCTGCGGATACAGGTTCCGGCCCCGCAGGATGATGAGGTCCTTGCGCCGGCCGGTGACGATGAGCTGCCCGTCCTCCAGCAGCAGCCCCAGGTCGCCCGTGCGCAGGTACTTCGGCCCGGCCTCCGCGCCCACCGGGACGGCCTGGAAGATGTCCACGCTGGCCTCGGGCTTGCGCCAGTAGCCCTGCGCGACGCTTCCACCGGAGACCCAGATTTCGCCCACCTGGCCCGGCGCCCGTGGCACGCGCGACTCCGGGTCCACGATGAGCAGCCGCTGCTCGGCCAGCGTGGCACCGCAGCCGATATGCGTCCTGGAGCCCTCGGAGCCGGGCTCGGCGCGGACCGCCTGCCCGCGGCCCAGCGCGGCGTCCTGCAGGACGTGCACCCGCGGCACGCGACCCTTCTCCTCACCCGTGACGATGAGCGTGCCTTCGGCCAGGCCGTAGCAGGGGTAGAAGGCCTCACGGCGGAACCCGCAGGGCGCGAACACCTCCGCGAAGCGATCCAGCGTCGCGGCGCGAATGGGCTCCGCGCCGCAGAAGGCCACGTCCCAGGCCCGCAGGTCGAGCGCCTGGATGTCCTCGGGCGTGGCCCGCCGCGCGCACAGCTCGAAGGCGAAGTTGGGTCCACCGCTGACGGTGCCGCCATACCGGGACACGGCTTCCAGCCAGCGCATGGGCCGCTGGAGGAAGGACATGGGGGACATGAGCGTCACGGGGAAGCCCGCGAACAGCGGCTGGAGGATGCCGCCAATGAGGCCCATGTCGTGGTACGGCGGCAGCCAGATGACGCCGGAGCTGCGCGGCCCCGTCTGGAAGGCGCCGGCAATCAGCCCCAGGTTGTGAAGCAGGTTCGCGTGGCTGAGCATCACCCCCTTGGGCGTGCCCGTGGAGCCGGACGTGTACTGGAGGAACGCCAGCGTCTCCGGGCTCACCCGCGGCTCAACCCACGACGACTCACCGCCCGCGGGCAGGTCATCCGTTGACAGCCACTTCAGCGCCCGGAAGTCCGGCGCCTGTTCGAAGACGAAGTCCGCGAGCGAGAGGATGCCGGACGTGGTGAGCACCACCGTGGCTTCGGCGTCCTGGATGATGGCGCGAAGGCGGGGCAGGGTGCGCTCCAGTCGCACCGGGTCCGGCGGATAGGCGGGCACCGCCACCGCGCCCGCATAGAGGCAGCCGAAGAAGCCCGCGACATAGTCCAACCCCGGCGGATACAGCAGCAACACGCGCTGGCCCTGCGCGCCCTGGGCCTGCAACAACGCGCCAATGCGCGCCGCCTGCGCGTGAAGCTCCCTCGCGCTCAGCGAGGCTTCCTCCGCTTCGGAGTCGCCGAGGAAGGCGTACTGTTTCCGGTGCGCCGTCTCGCTCGAGGCGCGTTGGATCAGGACTTCGAGGAGGGTTCGCGGAGTCTCATGCATGGCAGCGCGCTCGTCTGTCCGGAAGGAAGCGAGGCGCTACATAGCAGGCAAATCCGACCCTCTAGGGGCTGGCCAGACTCACCGGAAATTTCCCGGAATCACGCATGACGCGGAGTGCGAACAGGGCACGCAGAGCGCGTCTTCAGGCTCGTCCAAACAGCCCCTTGAGCCACCCCATGAAGCCCTTCTGCTTGGGGGCAGCAGTCACGCTGACAGTGGGCATCGCGGACACCGGGGCCGATGAAGGTGGCCGGACGGGCACCGGGCGCGTGGCCGACGCGGCGGCGCCCGTGGACATGGGCACCTTCACCGGAGCGGACGGCCCCGTGGCCGTGGCCCCCGCGTGCCCCACGCTCCGTGCCGCGGCTGCCGGGCTGGACGCGGACGGCGGCTCCGGTTCGACCTGCGCCAGCCGTGCCTTCACGGCCTCCGGGGTGTCGCGCGTGCTGAAGGTGCTCGTCACCTCGCGGCCCGAGGAGGCCTCGCGCGCGGTGACCTTCAACAGCGACTCGTTGCTGACCTCGAAGGTGACGCTCACCTGCACCGCGCCACGCGGGAGCTTCGGCAGGCCCTCCAGCTTCAACGTGCCCAGGTACTCGTTGTCCGCGGCCTTGTCGGAGTCGCCCTGGAACACCGTGAGCTCCAGCTCCGTCTGGCCGTCGCGGTGCGTGGCCAGGGTGTAGCTCTTGGTGGACGGCAGCGACGTGTTGCGCTCCATCACCGCCTTGAAGCGGCCACCGGGCAGGCCCACGCCAATGGCCATGGGCAGCACGTCGATGAGCACCACGCCTTCCAGCTGCCCCAGGCTGTGCGCCAGCAGCGCCGCGCCCAGCGCCACGGCCTCGTCCGGGTGCACGCCCTTGCTGGGCGGCTTGCCGAAGAGCTTCGTGATCTTCTCGTGCACCAGCGGGAAGCGGCTCTGCCCACCCACGAGGATGACCTCGTCGATGTCCTGCGGCGCCACCTTCTTCGCCCGCAGGACCTCCTCGCAGACCTGGAGGGTGCGATTGACCAACCCCTCCGTCAGCTCCACCAGCTTCTGCCGCGAGAGCATGACGTCCAGATCGCACGGCTTGTCGTCGATCATCGTCACGAACGCGACGTGCACCCGCACCTCCGAGCGCTCCGACAGCGCGCACTTGGCGCGCTCGGCCGCGTCGTTGATGCGCTGCATGGCCACCCGGTCCCCTTGGAATGCGCGGCCGGTGGCCTTCTGGAACTCGTCCAGGAGGTACGTGACGATGGCGTTGTCGAAGTCGATGCCGCCCAGGAAGGTGTCGCCGCCGGTGGAGATGACCTCGTAGACGTTGTCGTTCAGCTCCAGCACCGACGCGTCGAAGGTGCCACCGCCCAGGTCGTACACCAGCACGCGCTGGTTCAGCGCGCGCCCGTAGCCATAGGCCAGCGCCGCCGAGGTGGGCTCGTTGAGGATGCGCTCGATGTACAGGCCCGCCAGCTTCCCGGCCTCGCGCACCGCCTGGCGCTGGTTGTCGTTGTAGTAGGCGGGGACGGTGACGACCGCGCGGGACACCGGGTGGCCCAGCTGGTTCTGCGCGACCTCGCGGACCTCCCGGAGGATGAGCGCGGAGATCTGCTGCAGCGTGTAGACGTGCTCGCCCAGCTTCACGCCCGCGTCGCCATTCTCACTGGCGGCGATCTCATAGTGGAAGCGGTCCTTGAGCTGCTCCACCACGGGCGACGCGAAGGGCCGGCCCACCATCCGCTTGGCGCCGTACACCGTCTGGCGCGGGTTGGTGAGCATCTGCCCCTTCGCGGGGTGGCCCACCACCAGCTTGCCCCGCGTGTTGACGGCGATGATGGAGGGCACCGTGTTGTGGCCCTCTCGGCTGGGCAGCACGCCCGGCTTGCCGTTGCGGACGTACGCCGCGCACGAGTTCGTCGTCCCCAGGTCAATGCCAATGACGACGCCCGCGCGCTTGGGCTCCTCCGAGCTGAGGTTCAACGCCGCGTGGGCCATCATCTGGGGTGGCGGCGCGGCGGCCGCGCTCCCTGCGACGGGCGCCGGTGCGACGGGCGCGGCGGAGAGGGCGACGGGCGCATGCTCCGTCGGTGGTGGGACCGTGTAGTCCGCCGGCCCCACATTGGGAGGAACCGGGGGGACCTCCGACTGGGCGTGAGGCAGGGTGACGACCAGCGAATCGAGGAACCGCCGGGTGGGCGCATCCGCGTTCAGGAAGCGCAGGCCCATGCCGAGCACGCCCTGTCCGCCCTGACCTGTGACGTAGTGGACGACGGCCGCCGCGTGGATGATGCGCTCCCCGCCCGCCAGCTTGAGCTCCAAGGTGACGGCCGTGCCCGGGGGCTTCACCGCGCGTGCGCGCAGATAGATGCCACCCCGGGTCACATTCGGGCCGTACTTCGCCAGGAACTCCTCGAGCGTCGCGAAGGGCAGCTTCACGACGAGCCCGACCGCACCCTGATTCGAATCCGTCAATGCCCGGTTCCTGAGACGAGAGGGGATACTGGGTTGCGATTATCGCCCGAACTCCGAGGGAACGGGCGTCAAATCAGCGCCCTTCTCCGTTGCGCCGGGGCAGCGTACCTCGTATGGAACCGCACCCGCGGGCTGTGGTGCCCCGCGGGCATCTGCCCACGGGAGCGCCGCTCATGCTCAACCCCGATATCCGGCTCGCCCTCACCTTCGACGACGTCCTGCTGGTCCCGGCCGAGAGCTCGGTCGTCCCCAAGGACGTCGACCTGACGACCCGGCTCACGCGCAACCTCCGTCTCAACATCCCCCTCCTGTCGGCGGCCATGGACACCGTCACGGAGTCCCGGACCGCCATCGCCATGGCCCAGGAGGGCGGGATTGGCGTCATCCACAAGAACATGACGCCCGAGCAGCAGGCGCTCGAGGTCCTCAAGGTCAAGAAGTTCGAGAGTGGCATGGTGGTGGACCCCGTCACCATCGAACCGGAGGCCCCGCTGGGCCGCGCGCTGGAGCTGATGCGCCTTCACGGCGTGTCTGGCATCCCGGTGGTGAAGGGCCGGCGCCTGGTGGGCATCGTCACCAGCCGCGACGTGCGCTTCGAGACCAACTTCACCCAGACGGTGGAGTCGATGATGACGCGCAAGCTCGTCACCGGCCACGAGAGCATCACGCAAGCAGATGCGCAGAAGCTGCTGCACCAGCACCGCATCGAAAAGCTGCTCGTCGTCAACGAGGACTTCGAGCTCAAGGGCCTCATCACCATCAAGGACATCGAGAAGCGCCGCACGCACCCCAACGCGGCCAAGGACGGCAAGGGGCGCCTGCTGTGCGCCGCCGCCGTGGGCGTGTCCGCGGACCGCGAGGCCCGCGTGGAGGCGCTCATCAAGGCCGGGGTGGACGTCATCGTCGTGGACACCGCGCACGGCCACTCCACCGCGGTGCTGGACGGCGTGCGCGACACCCGGAAGAACTTCCAGGGCTTCGACCTCATCGCCGGCAACGTCGCCACCGCCGAGGCCACCCGCGCGCTCATCCAGGCCGGCGTGGACGCGGTGAAGGTGGGCATCGGCCCCGGCTCCATCTGCACCACCCGCGTGGTGGCCGGCGTGGGCGTGCCCCAGGTGACGGCCGTGGATGACTGCGTCCGCGAGGCCCAGAAGCACGACGTGCCCGTCATCTCCGACGGCGGCATCAAGTACTCGGGCGACATCGTCAAGGCGCTGGCGGCGGGCGCCAACACGGTGATGATTGGCTCGCTCTTCGCCGGCACCGAGGAGTCCCCAGGCGACGTCATCCTGTACCAGGGCCGCAGCTACAAGAGCTACCGCGGCATGGGCAGCCTGGGCGCCATGAAGCAGGGCGCCAAGGACCGCTACTTTCAGGCGGACGTGGAGGCCGTGAAGCTGGTGCCCGAGGGCATCGAGGGCCGCGTGCCGTACAAGGGCACCCTGGCGATGAACGTCCACCAGATGCTGGGCGGCATCCGCAGCGGCATGGGCTACGTGGGCTGCCGCAGCATCGACGAGCTGCGCACCCAGGCCACCTTCGTCCGCATCACGTCAGCCGGGCTCAAGGAGAGCCACGTGCACGACGTCATCATCACCGAGGAAGCGCCGAACTACCGCGTCGAGTAGTCCGGCGGGCGCCAGGGGAGGGCGGTGGCCCGTCCTCCCGCGCCGCGCCCGGGGCCATGAAAAAGGGCCCGCGCCTCCTGGCGGGGCCCTGGTGTCCAGCCAGCAAGGGCCAGCAGCGACCTACCGGCCGCGCTTGCGGCCACCGCTTGACGCGGGGGCGGGCTCATCAGCGGCGGGGGTGGACGGGGCCACGCGCTTCGCCGCGGCGTTCACCTGGTTGAGCAGCGTGTCCTTGTCGTCCGGCTCCAGCGTCTCAATGGCCTGACGCAGGGTGTTGAAGTCGAGCCGGGCGATGGTGACGGTGTTGCCGCCCTTGATTTCCTGGACGGTGGGCACGCCCACCAGCTCCCGCATGTAGGTCTCGAACTCCACCCGGACGTCGGCCGTCTGCTGGATGCAGGTGTCCTTCGCGTTGACCAGGTGCTGCGTGCCCTCGCGGTAGCTCAGGTCCGGGTTGCGGTTCATCGCATCCTCGAACGTGGCGGTCCGCTTGCGGAGGGAGGAGTAGAGCTCGATGTAGTCCACCAGCCGGTCCGTCTCCGGCCGGTTCACATTGCGCGCCTTGATGAGCGCCTCGGTGGCGTCCTCACAGGAGATCTTCTCGAGCTCGGCGGCGCCCGGCGTCTCCTTCGCGGAGAAATTCTGGGTATCGCGGTCCAGCCGCTCATCCGAGGAGATCTCCTTCACGCATCCGGAGGCGGACAGCAGGAGTAGGGTCGCAGCGGCGGTAGGGGCGGACAGGCGGCGGAGCATCCAGGCCTCGAACAATTGAAGGTACTTGGGCGTTGTATTCCGGAAGTTTGTAGCGATAAGGGCCCCCAGCCGTCAACGACGCCCCTCTTGGAGACCCCCAGGTGGACCTGCACGCCGAAAAAATCCTGATCCTCGATTTCGGGAGCCAGTACACCCAGCTCATCGCCCGGCGCGTCCGCGAGCTGGGCGTCTACTGCGAAATCCACCGCCCGGACCTCCCGGCGGAGGACATCCGAACGTACGCTCCCCGTGGCATCATCCTCTCTGGCGGGCCGGCGTCCGTGGAGGCCCCGGATGCCCCCCGGTGCGACCCCTTCGTCTTCGAAGCCGGCGTCCCCGTGCTGGGCATCTGCTACGGCCTCCAGCTCACCGCCAAGCTGCTGGGCGGCAAGATTGACCGGAGCGCCCACCGCGAGTTCGGCAACGCGGAGGTGGAGGTGCTGGCCCGCCGAGGCCCCTTCGCCGAGTTCACCCCCGGGGACAAGGTCCAGGTCTGGATGAGCCATGGGGACCGGGTGCAGGAGCTGCCCCCGGGCTTCGAGGCCATTGGCCGCAGCGGCAACTCGCCCTTCGCCGCCACCGCCCACACGACGAAGCCCTGGTTCGGCCTCCAGTTCCACCCGGAGGTGGTCCACACGCCGCAGGGCAAGGCCATGCTGCGCGCCTTCGTCTTCAACGAGTGCAAGGTCAGCGGCTCGTGGACGATGAAGGGCTTCATCGACGAGGCCGTGGGCACCATCCGCCGCCAGGTGGGTGAGCACGGCCGGGTCATCTGCGCGCTGTCGGGTGGCGTGGACAGCTCCGTGGCCGCGCTGCTGCTGCACCGGGCCATTGGCCCGCGCCTCCAGTGCATCTTCGTGGACAACGGGGTGCTGCGGCAGGACGAGCGCGCGCAGGTGGAGGCGCTCTTCGTGGACCGCTTCCACGTCCCGCTGAAGACGGTGGATGCGCGCCAGCGCTTCCTGGACAAGCTGGCCGGGGTGACGGACCCGGAGAAGAAGCGGAAGATCATCGGCCGCGAGTTCATCGCCGTGTTCGAGGAGGCCTCGCGCGACGTGCAGGACGCGGAGTTCCTGGCCCAGGGCACGCTGTACCCGGACGTCATCGAGTCCGTGTCGTACAAGGGCCCCTCCGTCACCATCAAGAGCCACCACAACGTGGGCGGCCTGCCGGAGACGATGAAGCTCAAGCTGGTGGAGCCGCTGCGCGAGCTCTTCAAGGACGAGGTCCGCGCCCTGGGCCGCGAGCTGGGGCTGCCGGATGAGATGGTGTCCCGCCAGCCATTCCCAGGCCCCGGCCTGGCCATCCGGGTGCTGGGGGAAGTCACCGAGCAGCGCCTGGAGCTGGTGCGGCGCGCGGACGCCATCGTCCAGGAGGAGATTCGCGCCGCCGGCCTCTACAAGGAGGTGTGGCAGGCCTTCGCGGTGCTGCTGCCGGTGCAGAGCGTGGGTGTCATGGGCGACGAGCGCACCTACGAGTCCACCTGCGTGCTGCGCGCCGTCACCAGCGTGGACGGCATGACGGCGGACTGGGCCCGGCTGCCGTTCGCCGTGCTGGAGCGCATCTCCACGCGCATCACCAACGAGGTGCGCGGCATCAACCGCGTCGCCTACGACATCTCGTCCAAGCCCCCCGCGACCATCGAATGGGAGTAGGGCGGCTGCCCGGTGCAGGTGCCGGGCAGCCTCTTCGTGTTTCAGGGGCCCTGGCCGACCGCGCCGGGGCCCCTTGCTTCGCCCGGAGGCATCACCCCGCCGGGCTGGCCTTCACGGGCGGAAGCTTGGTGCTGCCGGGACGCAGCTCCTCGAGCAGCCGCGTGGCGCCGTAGATCTTCGTCAGCGACTCGATGATGGCCTGGCTGTGGACGCTGACCGAGCGGTTGACGCTCTCGTCGAAGCCGTACTCGCCGCCCAGGGACTGGATGTTGCCGTCGAACACGATGCCGACGATCTCCGCGTCCTTGTTGATGACGGGCGAGCCGGAGTTGCCACCGATGATGTCGTTGGTGGAGACGAAGTTCATCGGCGTGGTGCCGTCCAGCGCCTTCTCGTTCTTCAGCCAGGACTTCGGCAGCGCGAAGGGCTCCTCGCCCGTGGCGTGCGCGAAGGTGCCCGCCATCTGGGTGATGGGGCTGACCTGCTTGCCGTTCTCCGAGTAGCCCTTCACCGCGCCGTAGGACAGGCGCAGGCTGAACGTCGCGTCCGGGTACTGGTTGGTGCCGTAGATCTCGAACTTGGCCTTGGCCACCAGCTCGCTGTTCTTGCGGAGGACGGACTCGACGTTCTCCTCGAACGTCTTGCGCACGGCCCGCATGTCCGGGTCCAGCGCGACGGCCAGTTGGATCATCGGGTCCTTGGACGCCGCGATGGCCGCCTTGCCGCCCTTGTGGAGCGCCTGGCGGGCCTTCACGTCGCGCAGCTTGGTGCCCTTCACCAGCCGGGCGGCCAGCTTCTCCGGGGACTCCTTGCCCAGCACCTTCTTCACGAAGGGGTGGTCGGAGCCCAGCTCCTCGCGCATCTTGGTGAGGCTGAACGTCAGGCGGGCAATCTCCAGCTCCGGGTAGATGGGCGCCGGGCTGAACAGCTGGGCCTCCAGCGCCGGGACGTTGGCCTGGTTGAACTCACGCAGGCGCTCGCCGTTCGCCTTCGGCAGCTCCTCGGCGCCGCGCACCAGCGTGCGGGCCACCTGGAACAGCGAGGAGGACAGGCCGCCGCCGTTCTCCATGAACGTCAGGTCCTTGCGGATGTTGCGCAGCTCCGTCTGGGCCTTGGCGATCTCATCCCAGGCCGCGCCGTACTTCGTCTTCATCTCCGGGTTGGCGTTGACCTTCTTGCGCAGCTCCTGCTCGGCGGCGACCTTCTGCGCGAAGAACGTCTTGTCCAGCAGGGCCTCGTGACGGCCCTTCATCGCCTTCACCGCGTTCTCCACGCCGAACAGCATGTTGGTGGAGATGCGGCGCTGCTCGGCGCCACGGCGGCCGAACTCCGTCAGCATGCCGCGCATCTCGGAGAGCATCATCAGCGTCTTGGGGAGCTGCACGTCGCGGTGGAACTCCAGCTCCGCGATGGTGAGGCCACGCGAGGTGCGGCCCGGGTGGCCGGAGATGAAGGTCAGCTCGCCTTCCTTGGCGCCCTTGTCGGACCACTTGAAGAAGTTGTTCGTCGTCGCCGGCTTGCCGTCCTCGTAGACGCGCAGGAACGTCACGTCGAGGTCGTAGCGGGGGAACTCGAAGTTGTCCGGGTCTCCGCCGAAGAACGCGATGGCGTGCTCGGGCGCCATCACCAGGCGGACGTCCTGGAAGCGCTTGTACTCGTAGAGGTTGTACTGGCCGCCCTGGTACAGGGTGACGACGTCACAGCGCGCCTTGGCGTTGCCCGCGGAGCAGGCCTGCTCCAGCTCGGACATCTTCGCCTTGAGCGTGTCGGCGTACTGCTTGCCCGTCAGCCCCTGGGTGGCCTTGTTCAGCGTCTCCGTGACGTCGGTGATCTTGACCAGCTGGTTGATCTCCATCGCCGGGCACTGCGTCTCCTCGCGCTGCGTCTTCGCGTAGAAGCCGTTGGCGATGTAGTCCTTCTTCGCCGTGGAGAGCTGGTCGATACAGCCGCGCGCGCAGTGGTGATTCGTCATCACCAGGCCGTTGCCGGACACGAAGCTGGCCGAACATCCGCCCGCCAGACGCGCCGAGGACAGGCGCACGTTGTCCAGCCACTGCTGGGAGGGCTCGAAGCCGTACTTCTCCTTCACCTTCGCGGAGGGAAAGTTGTTGTAGGTCCACATGCCCTCGTCGGCCATCGCGGGAGCCGCGCCGAGGAGGGTGGCAATCACGAACAAGCGCTTCATGAAACGGTCCTTTCCAGGGCCATGGGTGTCGCGGTTCTGCGGGAAGCTCCTGGCTGGGTCAAGCCAGTAAAAAGCGGGGAAGATCTCCCGGGGAACCCAACACACGAGCAGGCTTCTGATTCCCGCCGCCAGGGGTTGGACTCCGAGGAGAAACCCCTTCAACGCGACGTGTCATCCGGCTACGTTCCATGGCTGGGATTCGCGCATCCTACGCCTGGGACGCGCACGGCCGGCTGTCAGTCCTTCCGGAGCGCCTGAAGCGGGTCCATCCGCGTCGCCCGGCGGGCCGGAACCCAGCAGGCGAGCAACGCCACGGCGGCGAGCAGCGCCGCCATGGTCCCGAAGGTCCAGGGGTCTCTCGCGCTGACGCCGTGAAGCTGGCTCGCGAGCCCCTGGGACAGGGCCAGCGCCGCCCCAAGTCCCACCCCCAGGCCCACCGCGGTCATCCCCGCGCCCTGGACCATGACGAGCCGGAGCACATCCGCCGGCCGGGCGCCGAGCGCCATCCGGACGCCCAGCTCCCGCGTGCGCTGGGAGACCCGGAGCGAGACGACCCCATAGAGGCCGTAGGCGGCGAGCAGGACGGCGAGGAGCGCAAAGCCGCCGAACAGCCCCAGGACGAGCCTGCGCATCGCCAGGGACTGCGAGACGACCTGGTCCAAGGTGAGCGCCCGGTAGACGGGCACAGTGCCATCCACGCGGCGGATGGCCTCCCGAATGGCCGGGAGCAGCGTCTCCGGCGGCACCGTGGTGCGCGTCACCAGGACGAGGCCGTCATCACCCCAGGGCCTGCCATGAGGGACGTGGAACTCGGCGAGGGGTTCGCGCTCCAGCCCCGCCTGGCGGACATCCCCCACGACGCCGACGATGGTGTACGGCGTCGCCCCGATGCGCAGCCGCTGACCCAGGGCACCTCCCGCCGGAAAGTGTCGGCGGGCCAGGGCTTCGTTGACGATGACCACGCCGGGCTGGTCTGGCGCGGCGTCCAGGGGCGTGAAATCGCGCCCCTGGCGCAGGGGGATGCCCATGGCGGCGAAGTAGCCCGGACTGGATGCGCGGCGCTCGGCGCGGGGTTCGTCGCCGGGCGCTGGCAGCGGGGCGCCTTCGACCTGATACCGGGCGTTGTTCCAGGCCCGTTGGATGGGGAGCACGGACGTCATGCCCGCCGCGGTGACGCCCGGGAGCGCGCGAACCGCCTCCAGCACCGGCTCCAGGAGCCGTCCCGGCAGCTCCGCGTCCAGGCCGCCCTCATTGAAGAACCGGTCGTCTGGGATGGACAGATTTAGCGTGAGCACCTGGCCGGGGGCCAGTCCGGAGGAAGTCCCCAGCAGGTGCAGGAAGCCGCGTCCGAGCAGGCCCGCGCCGACGAGCAGCACCAGCGATAGGGCGATCTCCACGACCACCAGCGAGGCCCCCAGGCGACGGCCGAAGCCCGGCACCGTGCCGCCATCACCCGCGGCGGCGAGCCCGCCACGGAGGTCCAGCCGGGAGACCTGGAGGGCCGGAAGCAGCCCGAAGGCCAGGCCACTGACGCTGGTGATTCCGAAGAGGAACAGGAAGGCCGTGCCGTCCAGCGCGATGTCCTGACGCCGGGGCAGGTGCTCCGGAGCCAGGGCCAGCAGCGCGTCCAGACCCCAGCGCGCCAGCAATGCGGCCAGCGCGCCGCCCAGCAGCGCCAACAGGAGGCTTTCGACCAGGAGCTGCTGGACGACCCGGGCCCGGCCGGCGCCCAGCGCCAGACGAACGGCCAGCTCGCGCCGCCGGGTGCCCGCGCGGGCCAGCAGCAGGTTCGCGACGTTCGTACACGCGATGAGGAGCACCAGGGCGACGGCACCGAACAAGACCTGGAGCGGCGCACGCCAGGACTGTGTCTGGCTTTCGTCGAGCGGGATGACGCGGGCGCTCCGCTCCCGGTGGGATTCCGCCTGGGCCGACGCGGAGTCCGCGGCGACTTGCTTCAACTGGGCCTCGGCGGAGGCCAGCGAAACACCTGGCGCCAGCCGGGCCCGGAGGGTCAGCACCGTGGACCGGGTCCGGGCGGCGGCGTCCGGCGGCGCCACCAGGGGCAGCCAGACGTCCGTGGACGCATCGAAAGAGGCCGGCATCACGCCGATGACGGTGTGGGCCAGGCCATCCAGGCTCACGGAACGGCCGAGGACGGCCGGGTCAGCGCCGAAACGGGCTCGCCAGAGACGCTCGCCGAGGACCGCGACCGGGGCCTGACCGGGCAAATCCTCGTCGGAGGCGAAAGTCCGGCCCAGCAAGGGCGGCACGCCATGAACCGTGAAGAAATCAGCCGTTCCGCGAAGGGCCTGGAGGCGCTCAGATGCCTCCGAGTCCTGGAGCGTGACGCCGCCGCCCGTGAACGCCGCCATGTGCGCGAAGGCCGGGCTGTGTTGGCGCCAGGCCCAGAACGTGGGCCAGGACACCGGGCCGCCATAGCCATGGGGGCGCACCTCGACGAGGCTGACCAGCCGCTCGGGCTCCGCGTACGGCAGCGGCCGGAGGAGGACCCCGTGGACCACGCTGAAGATGACGGCGTTGGCGCCAATGCCCAGCGCCAGGCACAGCACGGCGGCCGCGACGAACCCGGGGGAACGGCGGAACGTGCGGAGCGCGAAGCGAACATCCGCGGCGAGCGAATCGAAGAAGGTCATGGCGGGCCTCGCAGGTGCAGAGCTTGCCGGAACGGCCCAGGAACCAGGGCGGGGAACGGCCTGAATCGACCCCAGGTTTCGCGCTCGCTTAGTTTACATAACGCATGTTATCGGACGTTCTTTCATAGAGGGAGAGGCCACGTCGTGGACGGTTATCCGCGGCCCCATGGCCACCAACCCACGGCCCGGCTGGCTGGCTGGCACTCGGTGCTTTCCGGCACTCACTCCGGCGCATACGGTGGTCGGCGCATGCGTCTTCTTCGATTCGGACTCGTCGCCGCCACCTGCTGTGGCGCTCTCGTCCTCTCGGGCTGTCCCGACAAGCCGGCCGCCGTTCCGGATTCGGGCGTCGCCGAGGCGCCTCCGGTCCCCGCGCCGCCACTGCCGACCCGGTTCTCGCTCAGCTACCAGGCCTTGCCCAGCGCGCCGGCCGAGGCAGCAGCCAATGACGCGGGCGCCGCCGACGACGCTGGAATCGCCATCGCGGGCCTCACGGAAGTCGCCCCGGCCCCCGATGACGTCTCCATCATCGAGCCCACGTCGCTCCTGGAGCTCCGGACGACCCGCCCGCTCAAGAACTACCGCGTGCGCCTGTTCGACGAAGCCGACCGGGCCATGGTGTCCGATGACGACGTCGAGGAATCCGAAGCCGGCCTCGTCTACCGAATCCAGCTGCCGCAGCCGCTCAAGTCCGGCTTCAAGTACACCCTGGTCGTGGAGGCGCAGACTGGCACCGCGTTCACCGACGGCCTGGGCCGTGACGTCGACGAGTTCCGCCAGGCCCTTCAAATCGCTGGCGATAAGGAAAAGCCAGCCCCTGCGCCCAAGCCCGCCGGCAAGAAGAAGCGCCGCTGAGCCTGGGCCGCCCGGGACTGGCCTTGAATCAGCGATCCGCGACCGGCGGCAGGCCCAGTGCGTTCTTCAGCTCCCGCAGCTTGGCCTGGATGAGCTTCATGTTCTGGGGCCCCATGCGCAGCAGATGCTTCTGCGCGGGGCTCAGGTCCTCCAGCTCCGGCGCCGCATAGGCATACAGCGCGCCCTCCGACACGACTTCCACCGGGCCTTCCTGCGCGGGCACCTTGAGCAGATGTTGGATGGCCGCGCTCAGGGAGCTGCTGAACGTCTGTCCCGGCGGCGCAATCTCCGCGTGGGCCTGATCAATCGCCGGCTTCAGCTCGCGGTACACGCTGGTCGCGGCCTGCGTGTCGATGGAGCCCATCACGCGAGCCACGGTGTCGTAGCGCGCGTAGCCGGCCGGGTCGATGACCGTCGTGCCGTCCACCTCGGTCACCTGGAAAGCGCCCGTGGGCGCCAGGAACCCGAGCACCGTGCGCGGGCTCGAGCCGTCCGCGATGTTGTTCACCGCGGCCGTGAAGCGCCGGACCAGGTCCTTCTCGTTCATCCACCGCGCGAGCTCGGGTTCAGGCGAGAGCTGACTCGCCAGGCTGCGGACCTCGGCGTCCCGCTCCGGCAGCGACGTTTCGGGCATCGTCTGCGGTGCCGCGGCGATCTCGCCAGCGGGCTCCGTCGGAGCCGCAGGCACCTCCGCCGGAAGCGACTCCTGACGCCGCAGACCAAAATACGACGCCACCAACGCCAGGCCCGCCAGCCCCAGGACGACAGCCAGCGTCTTGCCCTTGGAGCGCGGTGCGGCTTCGGGAACCTCGGCCGGCGTCGGATTCGTCGGGTCGTTCATTCATTCCTCCGTAGGTGGACGCATCAACCTACAAACGCCCCCCCAGGTCATTCCAGCGGACCGCTCCACTTCGCACACGTAGATGTTCACCGTCCGGTACTCGCGAATGCACGGCTACTGCCAGGACGGCGAACCGGGCACAGTCACCCTGCCCGCTCAGCCGTCCTGCTCCATCGCCCGGACGCGAGCAAGCGTCTGCAGATCCCGCTCGGTCGGCCCCAGCTCCAAGATGATGCGGCTCACGTCGTAGAGCACGTCGCCGCGCTCGAAGACTGGCAGCCGGGGAACATCCTGGTTCAGCTCGTCCGCGCCGCGGTTGTACGCCACGTCCATCAGCGTCCGGAGCTGGAAGGCATCGTAGAGGTTGTACTCGACGAGGAACCGGAGGGCCTCCACGTCGCCTCGGCGCTGGTACGCGCGCCACAGCAGCACCGCGTCGTAGCCATTCACGCCCTTCATGTGCGGCGGACGCTCCGCGCCAATCTTCCCTTCGATTTCCTTCAGCCCGCCGCCCATGCCCAGGCGCCGCGTCACGAACCGCAAGTCGATGTGCGCGTCCGGCACCGGAAAGCGCCCCGGGCCGAAGTAATTGCGCAGGACGGGCACGTCGAAGCACGAGCCGTTGAAGGTCACCCACAGCCGCCGCACCGCCATGGCCTCCGGCAGCGCGTCCATGTTCCGGCCCTGGATGAAGACGTGAAGGCCCTTCGAATCAAACAGGCTCACCACCGTGGGCGCCTGGGCCTCCCGGCCGTCCGTCTCGATGTCGAAATAGACGGCGTCGTCCTGGAACTCCGGGTACAGCCGCCAGTGCTCCCGGCCCGGAAGCAGCTCCGCGAGCTTGCGCAAGTCCCGGCGGGCCAGCGCGTCCTTCGCCTCGGCGATGCGCGCCCGAGCCACGTCGTCGGCCTTCCGGCTCAGCGCCACCCCCTGGCCCGCTTCCGGAAAGTCCTCCCAGGTCCGGATGCCGCGGGACCACAAGTCCTTCTCCCGCCAGGGGCCGACGCTGGGGATGTGCTGGAACGTCCGCTGCAGCATCAATCGAGCGCGCCCAACCTTCCCGCCACCAGGTCGTCCAGGAGCGGGATGTCCGCCTCGCAGAACGGCAGTGACTGCATCTGCGCCGGCGTGTGGAACGCCAGCGCGTGGGCGCCGAGGGGCCGGGGCTCGCCCGAGACAATCCGGGCCAGGTACAGCACCAGCTCCACTGTCAGGTCCGGATAGGTGTGCGGGCCTTCCCAGAGCCGCCGGCCCACGGCGAGCTCCACGTCCAGTTCCTCGCGGCACTCACGGGCCAGCGCGGCCTCGTCCGTCTCCCCGGCCTCCACCTTGCCGCCGGGGAACTCCCACAGCAAGGCGCGGCTTCCACCGGGGAGCCGCTGCTGCACCAGGAACTGGCGTCCATCCTCCGGCCGCGGAATCAGCGCCGCGACCACGCGGACCGTCCTGCGGGCCGGCGCCGTCACCCGTCAATCCCCTTCATATCCAGGGAGTACAGGTAGCCGCTGTTCGACAGCACGAACAACTGCCTGCCCGCGACGAAGGGCGGCGCGGAAATGCCGCTCCCGGGGTTCCACGACACGCGCGAGCGCCCCGTCTTCGGCTCCAGGAACAGCAGCGAACGGGACGTGGGCACGAGCAGCATTCCCTGGGCGAACACCGGAGCGAAGGCCGCCCGTTCCCCCAGGGGATGCGACCAGAGGAGCCGTCCCGTCTCCGCCAGGTAGGCATCCACCCGGCCGTCGCCCGAGGCGAAGAGCACCTGGCCACTCACCAGCAGCGACGTCATGCCGGCCACGGAGGTGTTCCACACCAGGTCGCCCGACTCCGCCTCGAGCGCGAAGATGCCGCTCTTGTACGACGTGACGTAGAGCTGCCCGTTGGCGTCCATCACCGGGCTGCTGTCCACGTCCAGGAACTCGGAGCCCGGACCGGACAGCGAGCGCTCCCAGGTGACGCCGCCGTCGTCGACGCTGAGCGCCACCACGAAGCCGTCGGAGAAGCCGATGTAGGCCACGCCTTCGCGCACCAGGGGCCGCGAAGCCCCTCGGACGGTGAAGCCGGTGGGCGGATCCCGGCGGTACTGCCAGGCCCACTGCCCATCCGCGAGCTTCACCGCGAAGAGCGTGTCACTCTCCGAGGCCACGAGCACCAGGCCGTTCGTGACCACGGGCACCGTGGCCAGGGCCTCGCCCGCGACGTACTTCCACTTCTCCTCGCCCGAGGCGACGTCCAGCGCGTACAGCACGCCGTCACCGCCCGGAATGTAGGCCACGCCGTCCACCACCCGGGGCCCGGCGCTGAAGCGGCTGCCCGTCTTGTACGTCCACTTCACCTGGCCGTCGGGACCCACGCCGCGGGCGAACCCGTCCCGCGTGAGCGCGACGGCCGTCCGGCTGACGGCGTCATAGGCCGGCGTCGCCGTCTCACGCGGCCCGTACTCCAACGTCTGCGCGGGCGCGAGCGGCGTCCACCAGTTGACGGAGAAGTACTCCAGCGGCGTGTTCGACGGCGGCCGGGGCAGCTCCGGATTGCCGTAGTACCGCGCACCGCTGCAGCCGCCCAGAAGCCCTGCCGCCACGGCGCCACCCAGCCAACGCTTCCAGCTCACGAGCCGCATCGTCATGGCGTGTGTTTCTACCCTGCGTCCGGAGCGGGTGCAGCCGCCGGAGCCTCCGGGGCGGGAACCTTCACACCTTCGGACGCCAGCACCGCCAGGCGCTCACCGGCCTGACGCGCCGCCGCCGTGTTCGGCTGCGCCGTGGTCAGCTTCGACAGCACCTGGGCCGCCTCTTCCTTCTTGCCCAGGAGGATGAGCATCCGGGCCTTGTGGTAGTCACCCATGCCCAGCAGGAACGGGCCCCCCGCTGAGCCCATCTGCTCGAAGGCCTTGATGGCGTCCTCGTACTTGCCATCCGCCTCGAGCGCGTAGCCCTGGCCCTCAAGGGCCTCCGCGCGGAGCGGATCGTTCTGGGGCGCGCCCTTGAGGTACTCGCCGAAGGCCGTCTGCGCCGCGGCGTAGTTGCCCAGCCGGAACTGCGCCTTGCCCTCGGCCAGGGCGGCCGTCGCCGCGGACGGGGTGCCGCCGTGCGCCGCGCGGAACTCGCCCAACGCCTTCACCACGGCCTCGTCGCGCTCCTTCACCGTCTTGAAGGGGGGCTCGGTCTCACCGGGCTGCGCGGGCTCCACGCCCTCCACGGGCCGGTCGAGCACGGTCAGCGCCTGTCCCAGCGCCTGGGCGGCCTTCTCCTCGCCGCGCTTGGACACCTCGCTGGCGATGGCAACGCCCACGCCGCCCAGGATGAGCACGCCCGCGGCGAGCCCGATGATCTTCTGGCGCTGCGCAAGCCAGTCGCTCGCCTCGGTGCCCGCCTTCTGGAAGGTGTCCGGCTGGCTGAGCTCTTTCTGGCGAATCTTCTCGGTCTTGGTGGTTCCGGCCACGTCTGGAAACCTCTTTTAAAGAGCGGCGCACTGTATGGAGCGCGCGCCGCGAGTGTCAACGCACTGACGCCTCAGCGCTTCCCCTGGCGCTGCGGCCGCTTGCGGGCCTCGCGCTTGGCCTGCCCGGGCCGGCCCTTGAAGATGAGCCGGATGGGCACGCGCAGGTCGAACGTCTTGCGCAGCTGGTTGGTGATGTACCGCCTGTACATGTCCGGAACGCCGTCCGGATGGTTCACGGTGATGGTGAAGGTCGGCGGCGCCGCGGCCACCTGGGCGATGTAGTACATGCGCAGCGGCTTGCCCCGGACGATGGGCGCCGGGTGGTTGTCCACCATGTGCTCCAGCAGCCGGTTGAGCTGCGGGGTGGGCGCCCGGAAGCGGAACTGGTCGGCGAGCTCCGTCGCCACGTCCACGACCTTCTCCACCTTGGAGCCCGTCAGCGCGGAGGTGAAGAGGATGGGCGCGTAGCCCACGAACTTGAGCGAGTGCTTGAGGGACTCGCGGAAGGTCTCCTGGCGGCGCTGGTCGGCGCCCACCAGGTCCCACTTGTTCACCACGATGACCAGGGCGCGGCCCCGCTCCTCGGCCAGGCCCGCCAGCTTGGCGTCCTGGTCCACCGCCGGCTCCATGGCGTCCATCAACAGCACCGCCACGTCGCTGCGCTCCATCACCTTGAGCGCGGCCACCACGGAGAACTGCTCCACGCGCTGGGCAATGGACTTCTTGCGCCGGATGCCCGCCGTGTCGGTGAGCAGCAGCTTGCGGTTCTTGTACGTGAGCTCGGAGTCCACCGGGTCCCGCGTCGTGCCGGCCACCTCGCTGGCCACCACCCGCTTCTCCTTCAGGATGGCGTTGACCAGGGTGCTCTTGCCCACGTTGGGCCGGCCGATGATGGCCAGGCGGATGATGCCGTCGTCCGGCGGCGCCTCCGCGTCCTCGCCCTCTTCCTTGGGCGGCAGCCTGGCCACGACGGAGTCGAACAGCTCCTGCATGCCCAGGCCGTGCTCGGCGGACAGGGCCTGCACGTCGCCCAGGCCCAGGCGGTAGAATTCACCGGCCAGCGCCTGCATCTGCCCGGACGTGTTGTCCAGCTTGTTGGCGGCCAGCACCACCGGCTTGCCGCTCTTGCGCAGGTAGTTGGCCACGGCCTCGTCCGCGGGCATGAGGCCCGCCCGGGCGTCGGTGACGAAGACGATGACGTCGCACTCGTCCACGGCCAGCTGCGCCTGCTCCCGCACCTGCTGGAGGAGCTGATCCTCGTCACCGGGCACGAAGCCGCCGGTGTCGATGAAGGTGAACTTGCGGCCTTCCCACTCCGCGTCCGCGTAGTGGCGGTCCCGCGTCACGCCCGGCTCGTCCTGCACCAGCGCGACGCGCCGGCCCACCAGCCGGTTGAACAGCGTGCTCTTGCCCACATTGGGGCGTCCGACAATTGCGACCAGGGGCTTCATTTCAGTCGTATCCCAGCTTCTTGAGGCCTTCGGGGCGCTCGCTCCAACGCGGTTCCACGCGGACGCGCAGGTCCAGATACACGTGCGCGCCCAGCAGCCGCTGCACGGACTTGCGCGCGTCGGTGCCAATGGTCTTCAGCATCTGCCCCTGTTTGCCGATGATGATGGCCTTCTGGCTGTCGCGCTCCACGAAGATGGACGCGGCGATGCGGATGAGCCCGCCCAGTTGGTTCGGCGGCGTGCCCGGCCGGGGCTCGCGCTCGGATTCGTCGAAGATGTCCACCACCACGGCCGTGGAGTACGGAATCTCCTGGCGGCAGTGCCGCAGCACCTGCTCGCGGATGTACTCGGCCGCCAGCGCGCGCTCCTGCTGGTCGGTGAGCATGTCCTCGTCGAAGACATTCGCGCCTTCCGGCAGGTGCTCCAGGACGGTGTGGAACAGCCGCTCCACCCCGTCCTTCTCCCGGGCGGAGATGGGGACCACCTCCGCGAAGGGGAACTCCTGGCGGTACAGGTCGATGAGCGGCAAGAGCTGCCCCTTGGCGACGCTGTCGATCTTGTTGATGACCAGGAAGGTCGGCTTGCCGATCTTCTGCAGCCGCTCGAGGATGGCGCGGTTGCCCGGGCTCACCTCGGGCTTCTCGCTGGCCGGCGGCTCGATGAGGAAGAGGACCAGCTCCACCTCCTCCGCCGCCTGGAGGGCCACCTCGACCATGTAGCGGTTCAGCTCGCCCTTGGCCTGGTGGATGCCCGGCGTGTCGATGAACGCCACCTGCCCTTCCGGACGGGTGACGACGCCGAGGATGCGGTTGCGCGTCGTCTGCGGCTTGGGGGAGACAATGGCGATTTTTTCGCCGGTCAGTGCATTGAGCAGCGTGCTCTTACCCACGTTGGGGCGCCCGATGAGGGCGGCGAAGCCGCTGCGGTGTGTCTTGGGGGAGGCCATTGCTTCGGAGGTGATCTGGGACGCCGCGTACCACGGAGGCCCGAAAAGGGAACGTCTGGACAGCGCCTCTAGCAGCCCACCGCCCGTCCGGTCATGCCAGGACGGGCGGCGAGTGGACAGGCTACGGCTGGGTCGTGGAGATGGTCAGCTTCTTGATGACGACATCCTGGCGGGGGCGGTCCCGCCCGTCGCGCGGCGCGCCGGCGATCTTCTCCACCACGTCGTAGCCGCTGAGCACCTCACCGAAGATGGTGTGCTTGTTGTTGAGGTACGTCGGCTTGGACGTGGTGATGAAGAACTGGCTGCCGTTGGTGTTGGGGCGGCCGACGTTCGCCGTGGCCAGCAGGCCCACTTTGTCGAAGGTCCGGCCGCTCTGGTACTCGTCCTCCACGTTGAAGCCCGGACCACCGCTGCCGCTGCCCGTGGGGTCTCCGCCCTGGATCATGAAGCCCGGAATCACGCGGTGGAAGATGATGCCGTCGTAGTAGGGGCGCTGGGTCTTCTCACCCGTCTTCGGGTCCTGGAAGGGCAGCTCGCCCGTCGCCAGGCCCACGAAGCTGCTCACCGTCTTCGGCGCGTCCTTCGCGAACAGCTTCACCACGATCTGCCCCTCCGTGGTGTCGAAGGTGGCGTAAAGGTCATTGCCCGCGCGGGCCTCGTCCAACATTCCCATGCTACCCTCCCGTGTGGGGGCCCGTCCGAGGACGAACCCGGTCATGTGTCACGGCCTTGGTGAAACCGTCTTCGCGCCCGCGTCCTTCGGGGGCGCCGCTGCCTTGCTCGCCGCGGGGGCCGTCACGCCCTTGGGAGCCTTGTCGCCCAGCAGCACGCGGGTGAGTACCACCGCGGTGCGCGGGCGATCCCGGTTGTCCCGGGGCACGTTGCTGATCTTCTCCACCACGTCGTAGCCGCTGAGCACCTCACCGAAGATGGTGTGCCTGCCGCCCAGGTGCCCCGGCGTGGAGGTGGTGATGAAGAACTGGCTGCCGTTGGTGTCGGGCCCCGCGTTGGCCATGGCCAGCAGGCCCGGCTTGTCGAAGGTCCGGCCGCTCTGGAACTCGTCTTCGAAGCGGTAGCCCGGGTCGCCGGAGCCGCTGCCCGTGGGGTCTCCGCCCTGAATCATGAAGCCCGGAATCACCCGGTGGAACACCGTGCCGTCATACAGCGGCTTCCTGGCCATCTTCTCCGTCTTCGGGTCCCGCCATTCCTTCTCACCGGCGGCCAGCCCCACGAAGTTGGCCACCGTCCTGGGCGCTTCCTTGGCGAAGAGCCGGACCACGATGGCGCCCTCGCTCGTCTGGAGCGTGGCGTACAGGTCCTTGCCGGCCGCGGCCTTCCGCGTCCACTTGCCGGAGTCAGCGGCGAGGACGGATCCCGCCAGCAGGCAGGTCACCAGCGCGAGCGTCTTTCGGAGGGAGGCGGGGGGCATGTCGGCGCGGCACCTTACGCGCCGCCCCCTGCCCCATCCAAGGGGTTTCACGCCGGGGTGTCGTGTCGTGGCGTTCCGGGCGGGGGGGAGGTGGGACACGAGGCGTCTTCCCGCAGCTTCTCCAGCGTCGCCTGCGCGGCGGACTGCTCCGCCTCCTTCTTGCTGCGGCCGGAGGCCCGGGCGAAGGCCGTGTCCCCCAGCATCAGCTCCACCTCGAACACCTTGGAGTGTTCCGGACCGGACTCGGAGACCACGCGGTAGCGGGGCTGCAGCTTGAGCCGCTCATGGGCCAGCTCCTGGAGCAGCGTCTTGTAGTCGAGCCGCCCCTGGCCGTTGGAGACCTCGTCCAGCAGGTCCGCGAAGTACCGGTCCACCAGCGCCATCGCGGCGTCCAGCCCGCTGGTGAGGAACACCGCTCCGAAGACGGCCTCCAGGGCGTCCGCCAGGACGGAGTTCTTCTCCCGGCCGCCGGACATGAGCTCGCCCCGGCCCAGCAGCAGCAGGTCGCCCAGCGGAATGGTCCGGGCCACGCGGGCCAGGCCGTCCTCGTTGACGACGCGGGCGCGCATCTTGGTCAGGGCGCCTTCGGGCAGGCCCGGGCAGCGCGCCATCAACCGGTGGCTGACGGCCAGGTTGACCACCGAGTCGCCCAGGAACTCCAAGCGCTGGTTGTCCTTCAGCTCCTTGTCCCGCGTCTCGTTGACGTACGTCTTGTGCGTCAGGGCCTCCAGCGCCGTCTCCATCCGGGAGAAGCTCAACCCCAGCCGCGACTCCAGCAACTGAACCCGCTCGGACGGGTTCATCTTGTCCGCACCACTCAACGCATCACTCCTGAGGCGCGTCCGGGCCCACCAGCCTCACGGCCGCGGGAGGGACCTTCAGCAGGTCCGCCACCATCCGCACGATGCCTGGAAACTCATCCAGTTCGAACCGCCCCGCCCACTCCTTGCCCTGGGGACCCGCCAGCAGCCCCCGGAAGGTGCGGCCCGCCACCCTCGCGGCGGCGAAGCGGTACGGACGGCCCTCCACCTGCAACTGCGCCAGCAGCTCCAGGCTGCTGCGAGGAGGCACCAGCGCCTCCGCGCCGAACTTCTCCACGATGTCGGAGAAGCGCACCAGCCCGGCGCCCACGGGCGCGGCCTGCGGGCGGCTGGCCGGCTCTCCAAAGAGCGCGACCAGGTAGCCCGTCAGCGCCGCGCGCTCGCGGAACTCCGACAGCTCCAGCGTGTGGCCGCTGCCCGTGGGGAGGTCTTCCTTTCCCCGGGCCACCCGGGCCACGCGAAAGTTGCCCAGCCGGTCCGACACCAGCGTGACGACCAGCTCCCCGTCCACCACGTCCGTGGCCAGCTCCAGCGTCTCCGGCTCCACGCGCGGCGTCAGCCCCAGCACCTGGAGCTCCGCCGAGCGGCGCTGGACGTGGAAGATGTGCTCGTTGAACGCGTCCGCGAGCAGCGCCTCGATGTCGGCCACGTCGCTGAGCGCGCCCACCAGGATGGGCGCCAGCCCCACCACGGCGGGCGGCGCGATGGGGATGAGACGGTCCCCCATCACCTGGAAGGTCACCTCCGGGATGAACGCCCGGGTGACGGGATTGACCAGCGGGGACGACTCCAGGTCCAGCACCGCCTCGGTGCCGGCCGCGTCCTCCCGCAACTGCAGCCCGAGGCCTTCCAGCCGCGCGGTGTCCATCAAGCCCCTTTGAAGGTTTCTCGGGCGATGATTGTACGCTGGATCTCGCTGGTGCCTTCGCCGATCTCACACAGCTTGGCGTCGCGCAGGTAGCGCTCGACGGGGAACTCGCGGGTGTAACCGTACCCACCGTGGATCTGCACGGCCTTGTTGCACGCCCGCATGGCCGCCTCGGAGGCGAACAGCTTCCCCATGGAGGCCTCCCTCGAATAGGGCTTGCCCTCGTCGGCCAGCTTCGCCGCGCGGTGGACCAGGAGCCGGGCGGCGTCCAGCTCCGTCTTCATGTCCGCCATCATCCAGCGCAGGCCCTGGAACTCGCTGATGGGCTGGCCGAACGCGGTGCGCTCGCGCGAGTAGCCAATGGACTCTTCCAGGGCGCCCCGGCCCAGGCCCACCGCCAGCGCGCCGATGGTGATGCGGCCGCGGTCCAGAATCTTCATCGTGTCGATGAAGCCGTGGTCCAGCTCGCCCACGCGCGCCGAGTCCGGCAGCTCCACGTTCTCCAGGATGAGCTCGGCCGTGTCCGACGAGCGCATGCCCAGCTTCCCGTGGATGGCGCGCTGGCTGAAGCCCGGCTGGCCCTTCTCCAGCAGGAACGCGGTGATGCCCTTCTGCCGCTTCTGCGGCGAGGTGACGGCCAGCACCACGAACACGTCACCCACCGTGCCCTGGGTGATGAACATCTTCGCGCCGTTGAGCACCCAGCCGTCGCCCTTGCGCACGGCCGTGGTCTTCATGCTCGACGCGTCCGAGCCGGACCCCGGCTCCGTCAGGCCCCACGCGCCCAGATACTCCCCCGTGGCCAGCCTGGGCAGGTACTTCTGGCGCTGCGCGTCCGAACCGAACACGCGCAGGTGGCTGGTGCCCAGGCCGTTGTGGCTGGCCACCGTCAGCGCGAGCGAGCCGTCGTAGCGGGCGATCTCCTCCACCGCCACCGCCACGGCGAGCGAGTCCATGGCCGCTCCGCCGAACTCCTCGGCGACCAGCATGCCCATCACTCCGAGCTGCCCCAGCTCCCGGACGACCTCCATGGGGAACTTCTCGTCCTTGTCCCACTCCCGGGCATACGGCTTCACCCGCCGTTCGCAGAAGTCACGGAGGGAGGACTGGAGGGCGCGATGGCTTTCAGGAAGGTCAAAATCCATGGTCAGCAGGATCTATAGCAGACGGCCCAGGCGCAGCCCGGGCCTTGGAGGTGGGGTAACGCTACCTACTCAAACCGGATAGACGCCGTGTTTCTTTTCCGCACGGGGCTGCTGCCGCTGCGAGTAGACGCCGTAGCGCTGGGTGAGCTCTTGACGCAGCCGGTCACCCGGGACGATGTCGTCAATGACGAGCTCGCTGGCCAGCTTGTAGATGTCCACGTCCTGCTTGTACTCGTCGCGCAGCTTCTGGACGTAGGCGGGCCGCTCGGCCTCCGGCAGCTCTTGAATCTTGTTGTAGTAGACGGCGTTCACCGCCGCCTCCGGGCCCATGACGGCGATCATCGCGCCGGGCAGCGCGAGGGTGGCGTCCGGGGCGAAGCCGGGGCCGCTCATGGCGTAGAGGCCGGCGCCGTAGGCCTTGCGGACCACCACGCAGACGCGGGGCACGCTGGCCTCGGACACGGCGGAGATCATCTTCGCGCCGGCGCGGATGATGCCCGCGCGCTCCACCTTGGTGCCAATCATGAAGCCCGGCACGTCCGCCAGGTAGAGCAGCGGGATGTTGAAGGCATCACACAGCCAGATGAAGCGGGCCGCCTTGTCCGCGCTGTCCACGAAGAGCACGCCACCCTTGTACTTGGGCTGGTTGGCGACGATGCCCACCGGGCGGCCGTCGATGCGGGCCAGGCCGGTGACGAGCTCCTGGGCGAAGAGCTTCTTCACCTCGAACCAGCTGCCCTCGTCGATGAGCTCGTTGATGAGCTCATGCATGTTGAAGGGCTTGTTCTGGTCGACGGGGACAATCTCCTCCACCTTCTTGCCGCCAGCCTTGGGGGCCCTGGGCTCGGCGCGCGGCGGCGTCTGGGAGAAGTTCTCCGGGAAGTAACCGATGTACTTCTTCGCCGCCTCGATGGCCTCCTGCTCCGTCTTCACCAGCACGTCGCCGACGCCGGAGACGGAGCAGTGCATCTTCGCGCCGCCCATCTCCTCCAGGGTCACCTTCTCGCCGATGACCATCTCCGCCATGCGCGGGCTGCCCAGGTACATGGAGGCATTGCCCTCCACCATGATGACCAGGTCGCAGAACGCGGGGATGTACGCGCCACCGGCGGCGGACGGCCCGAAGAGCAGGCACACCTGCGGCACGAAGCCAGACATGTGCACCTCGTTGTAGAAGATGCGGCCGGCGCCCCGGCGACCGGGGAACATCTCCACCTGGTCGGTGATGCGGGCGCCCGCGGAGTCCACCAGGTAGAACAGCGGGCAGCGCAGGTCGCGGGCCGTCTCCTGGATGCGGAGGATCTTCTCCACCGTGCGGGCGCCCCAGCTCCCGGCCTTCACCGTGGAGTCGTTGGCCATGATGGCCACGGTGCGCCCGGCCACCTTGCCCACGCCGATGACGACACCATCCGAGGGCAGGTCCGGGTCCAGGTTGTTGGCGAGCTTCGCGTCCTCCACGAAGGAGCCTTCATCCACCAGCAGGCGGATGCGCTCGCGGGCGAAGAGCTTGCCCGCCTCCGTGTTCTTCGCGTGGTACTTCTGCGAGCCACCCTTCTCCACCTGGGCGATCTTCTCCAGCAGTCTCGAGTCTTGGGACATGGCCCGTGGCACATAGCAGAAAGGGCTACGGCTGGCTGCCTTCTCGCTGGGGGACCGGCGCGGCGTGACAGGCAGACGACGCACCGCACAGAACAGTCCCCGCGGGGGATGCCGCTCCTGGCTCCCCTGCCTACCTTGGTGCGTAACGGGGGCGCGCTCGCGAGTGACGCGCACCCGGCAACCATCGGGCCCAGGAGGGACGCATGTTCGCAGCGAAGAAAGGCAAGTGGATGGCCAAGGGAATCGCCCGGAGCGACCTGTACCGCAAGTGGCTGGCCCACAAGCTCATCAATGACCTGCCGCGCGTGGCGCGGAACCGTTGGGATGACTTCGAGCCGGATGACGTGCTGCGGCATGTGGGATTGACGACCTACAAGCCGGCGCGCGCGGGCCTGGGCAGCCTGGGCGTCTTCCTCCTCGGCGTGGCCGCGGGTGGCGTGGCGGCCCTGCTGATGGCCCCGAAGACGGGCACCGAGCTGCGGACCACCGTGAAGGACAAGGCCACGGCCTACATGAACAAGCAGCACGTCAACCTGGGCCAGGAGCGCACCGCGAACGCCTGAGCGGCGCGCGCGGCCTTCGGGACAGGACGTGATGAACCTTCGGGGACGGGGCACCGGTGAGGACCGGGCCTTCCGTCCCCGAGCTCTTTCGTGTGGGCTAGCGGCCCTTGTAGACGGGGGCGCGCTTCTCCGCGAAGGCGCGCAGGCCCTCCAGCCGGTCCTCCGTCTTGAGGATCTCCTCGTACTTGCGCAGTTCCAGCGCCAGCGCGTCGTCCAGTTCCAGGCCCGTGCCCTCGTCGATGGCGTGCTTGGCCGTGGCCACGGCGATGGGCGCGTTCTCCACCACCGACTCCGCCACCCCGTACGCCACGGCCAGCAGGTGGCCCTCCGGCGCCAGCCGGTTCACCAGGCCCACGCTGAAGGCCTCCGCGGCGTTGATGCGGCGGGCGGTGAGGATGAGGTCCTTGGCGCGGCCCGGCCCCACCAGACGCGCCAGGCGCTGCGTGCCTCCGCCGCCGGGGATGATGCCCAGCTTCACCTCGGTGAGGCCCAGCTCCGCGGCCGGGGCCGCCACGCGCAAGTCACACGCGAGCGCCAGCTCCGTGCCGCCACCGAAGGCCGCGCCGTTGATGGCGGCGATGAAGACGCAGTCGCTCTTCTCGAGCGCGCGGAAGGTGCGGCGCAGTCCCTCCAGGAAGGCGCGGACCTCGTCCTCGGCCATGGTGGCGCGCTCCTTGAGGTCGGCGCCGGCGCAGAAGGCCTTGTCGCCCGCGCCGGTGATGACGACGGCACGCACGTCTCGACTGGAAGACACGCGGGTCACCAGCTCGCCCAGCTCCTTCAGCATGGCGCGGCTGATGGCATTGCGGCGGCTCTCGCCGTCGATGGTCCAGATTTCGATGGGACCGCGTGCGTCGACCTTGAATTCCGGCATGTTCGCTCCCCTTTCCTGGCAGGCGGGCTGCTCTGGGCCGCGGCAGAGTGCGTCCATAAGCCGGGTCTGGCAAGGCGGAAACGGTTAGCATGGGAGACATGGCCACGCCTCCGCGCTTCATCTCGCACCGACTCTCCCGGTGGGCCCCCTGGCTGCCCGCCATCGCCTACGTGGCGCTCCTGCTTCCGCTCGAAGCCCTGGGTCGCGGCGGTGGCGGCGAGCACTACTCCCGCCCCTCGTCCGGCAACGGCGGTGGCCGCGGCGGCGGAGACGGGGACGGCGTCGCGCTCTGGGTCGTCTACCAGCTCTTCAGCCTCGTCTGGCGCTACCCCAAGGTCATGCTGCCGCTGCTCTGCGTTGGCGGCGTCGTGTACTGGCTGTACCGCCGCAACCTGCACCCGGACGCCACCACGAAGCGCGCCCTGGAGCAGCGCGAGGCCTATCAGCGCACCCAGGTGTCACAGCGGGACGTGCAGGGCTGGGTGAACGCCCTCAAGCTGAAGGACCCCGCCTTCGAGCTGGCGCCGATGCTCGACAAGACGAAGTGGCTGTTCATGGCGCTGCAGCAGGCGTGGTTCCTGCGGGACATGACGCCGGTGCGGCCCTTCCTGTCGGACGCCACCTTCCAGCGCTTCGGTGTCCAGTTGGCGCTCATGCGCGCGCAGGGCGTGCGGGACGCCATCACCGACTTCGAGGTGCTGGACCTCCAGCTCATCGGCCTGGACCAGAGCCCGTGGTTCGACAGCATCCACGTCCGGGTCCACGCGCGGATGCGCGACACCGACGTGCCCGTGTCCTTCACCGACGCGCAGGCCACCGAGGCCGCGCGCAAGGCCCCCAGCGAGGCCTTCACGGAGGTCTGGACCTTCGTGCGCAAGCCGGGGGCGCAGACGCGCATCGGCGCGGACCTGTTCCAGGGCAAGTGCCCCAACTGCGGCGCGCCCTTCAACGGCGGCGCGGCCAACAGCTGCGAGTTCTGCGGCGCGGTGGTGAACTCGGGCAACTTCGACTGGACCCTGTCCGAAATCACGCAGGGCATCGAGCACGCGCCGTACCACAAGACGGTGGACGGGCTGATGCAGGCGCGCGAGGCCGACCCGGCGCTCAACCTGGAGATGCTGGAGGACCGCGCGTCGCTGCTGTTCTGGAAGTGGATTGACGCGCAGAGCCGCCGGGACATGAAGCCGCTGGCCAAGGTGGCCCGGGCGGACCTGGTGCAGGGGCTGGAGTCAGAGCTGGAGGCGCTGGGACGGCAGGGCCGCCGCCGCATGTTCCTGGAGTGCGCCGTGGGCTCCGCGGACGTGCGCGCCTTCCAGGTGAATCCCCAGGGCGACGACGTGGCGCACGTGGAGCTTCGCTGGAGCGCGCGCATGGGCAGCGGGGCCGTGAAGGAGCCGCCCTCCTCCCGGACCACCGTGCCCCAGCGCCACATCTTCACGCTGACGCGCAAGCACGGCGCGAAGACGAACACCGCCAACGGCATGTCCACGGACCGCTGCCCGCAGTGCAACGCGCCGCTGACGAACAGCGCCGCCACGGACTGCGAGTACTGCGGCACGCCGCTGTCCACCGGTGAGCGCGACTGGGTGCTCGCGGCGGCGCGCACGTTCGAGGCATGGAACGCGGACGAGAACGCCCGGTTCCGGGCCCTCCCCCCGCGCCGGGCCGCGCCGCGACAGCGCATGGGTGGCCAGGCCCCCGCGCCGCGGCCCGAGGACGCGGTGATGGACGTCCAGGAGCGGCAGCGCCTGCTGTACATGATGGCCTCCATCGCCGCCGCCGACGGCGAGGTGACGTCCGCGGAGCGCAAGCTGCTGAAGCTGTGCTCGGAGCGCTGGGGCGTGGCGTGGGACAACGTGGAGCTGGCGCTGAGCATGGGGCCCCAGCTCTTCGACCGCCTGGCTGCGAAGGGCAGCCCCGAGGCGGAGGTGTTCCTGCGCAACATCGTGGAGATGGCGCTGGTGGACGGCCGCATCGACCGCAAGGAGCGGCGGATGCTGGAGCACGCCGCCGCCCACCTCGGGCTTCAGGAGCGGCTGGCGTCGATGATTGACGGGCGGTAGGGCCCCTCCCTGGAGCACCTCGCGCCCGAGCGTCGCCTCGGGCGCGAGCCTGTGGTGCGCGGTGACCTGAAAGCGCCGCGAGCCCGAGCGCCGGAAGCGTCAGGTGCGGTGGGCCGCCCCGCCACCGGGCGACGTGGGCGCCGCGTCCCCTTCCGCGCCCTGGTAGGTTTCGATGACGCCGTGGACGCGGCCTGTCACCACGCGAAGCGTCTGAGCGGCGGTGGTCGTCTGCTCGACGCGCCCCAGCGTCTGCTTCATCATCGCGGACAGCGCATCCACCGCGCCGGAGATCTGCGCCACGCCCGCGGCCTGCCGCGCCACCGCCGCTGAAATCTGCTGCACCCCGTCAGTGCTGGTGCGCAGCATGGTGGACAGGCCGCGCAGGCGCTCCCCCGACGCTCGCACCACCTCGATGTCCTGTGCCATCCGGTCCGCGCCCTTCAGGGAGAGCTCCACGACGTGCTGGAGCGACTGGTGCGCGGTGTCCAGGATGCCGCTCACCTGCCCCGCCGCCCGGACGGATTGCCGCGCGAGCCGCCGCATCTCCGTGGCCACCACCGCGAAGCCCTTGCCGTGCTCCCCCGCGCGCGCCGCCTCGATGGCCGCGTTCACCGCCACCATGTGGGACTGGTCCGCCAGGTCCTTCACCGCCAGCGTGACGCTGGAGAGGCGCCGCGTCTGGCCGTCCAGGCCGCGCAGGAGCCCGGCCATCTCCATCACCTGCGCGCGGATGGCCTCCAGGCCCTCCATGCTCTGGCCCAGCATGGCCTCGGCGTCGGCGCCCACGTCCCCCGCCTGGAGCGTGGAGGCGAGGATGGCGTCCGCCTGACGCGAGGCCGTGGAAGACGCCCGCTGCATCTCGTTCGTCGCCGCCTGCGTCTGCGTGAGCGCCGTGGACTGACGCGACAGCATCGCGCGCTGGTCATCGGTGCTCGACACGAGCGAATGGGTCGCCTCCGTCAGCGCCCGCGCCGAGTCCACCAGCGGCTCCACCACCCGCGTGCGCACCTCCCCCTGGGACAGCTCCAGCCACGCCTGCCGCGCCGCCAGCTCCCGGGCATCCTTCACCGCGCCGCGCCCGCCAATCACGAGGAACACGTTCTCGAACACGACCCAGGCGATGTGCTCCCACGCGCGCCAGAGACTGGCGGCCTCCACGCCGAAGATGGACACGGGCCAGTACAGGCCGCGAAGCAGGTGGTCCGCCGCCACCAGCGCCGAGTACAGGAACAACACGCGCACGTCCCGGTACATGGCCAGCAGCGCCAGGGTGCCGAAGATGTGGAAGTGCGTTTCGATGCGCCCATCCGTCAAGTGGATGAGCAGCCCCGACACCAGCGCCTGCGCCGTGGCGATGACGAACCGCGTGGCCTCCCGCCCCGGCAACGTCCACGCCATGGCCACCGGCAGGCTCGCCAGGAGGGTCCCCAACCCCGCCGCCGCCCAGACGTGGGGATGGACCTGACTGGACGTCCCGCTCCAGGTCCGGGGGGACAGCAGCAGGGCCACCACCAGCCCGGCGATCCACTGAAGCACCATCAACACGGAGAACATCCGGTCCGTGCGGCGGCTCAGCGCTTCCTGGTGCGCCTCGAACAACGACCGCGAACGTCGCGCGAGGACGTCGGCATCGAGCGAAACGTTCATCCGGCACTTCCTGTCGAGGCAGCAGGTGGGGCGAAAACGACCCCAACCCTATCCGCTCATTACCTCGAAGCGTAAGTCCAGGCGGAATTTTTCAATGATAACTGATTTTCAGGACTACCGGGTGCAGTGAGACCCCCGTGCTTCACGGGGCCCGCTCACGTCTGGGCCCGGCGGGCGGCCTTCTTTTCGCGCTCGCCCAGCGCGGCCTGGAGGTACTTGCCCGCCAGCTTCCGGCCGATGAGCTCCTGGGCAATCTCCCCGGCCTCCACCAGCCGGTCCAGGTTGATGCCCGTGTCCACGCCCATGCCATGGAGCATGAAGACGGCGTCCTCGGTGGCCAGGTTCCCCGCCGCGCCCGGGGCATAGGGGCACCCACCCAGACCGCCAATGCTGGCGTCGAACGTCGTCACGCCCGCGGACAGGCCCACCAGCGCGTTCGCCAGCGCGGTGCCGCGCGTGTCGTGCAGGTGTAGCGCCAGCTTCTCCACGGGGAGGTGCTGCAGCAGCGCCTCCAGGAGGCTTTCCGTCTGGCGCGGCGTGCCGATGCCAATCGTGTCTCCCAGGCTGAGCTGGTAGATGCCCGCGTCGACGAGCCGCCGGCAGATGTCCACCACGCGCTCCACCGGGACGTCGCCCTCATAGGGGCAGCCCCACACGGTGGACAGGTAGCCGCGCACGCGCATGCCCGCCTGGAGCGCGGAGGCCGTCACCTCGCGCGCCCCCACCACGGCCTCGGCGATGCTCTTGTTGATGTTCTTCTTCGAGTGCGCCTCGGAGGCGGAGATGAAGACGGCGGCCTCCTCCAGGCCCGCGTCCTTCGCGCGCTCCAGGCCCCTCAGGTTGGGCACCAGCGCGGAGAACACGACGCCCTCGCGCCGGCCCACCAGCCGCAGCAGCTCCTCGGCGTCCGCGAGCTGGGGAATCCACTTGGGTGACACGAACGACGTCACCTCGATGCGCTTCTCCCCCGCGGCCACCAGCGCGTTGATGAGGCGCGCCTTGTCCCGCGTGGGCAGCGTGCGCAGCTCGTTCTGCAAGCCGTCCCGAGGGCCGACTTCGTAGACATCGACCTGCCTGGGCAACTGGCCCAGCCAGCCCAACCTCGCCCTGGAGTGTTCCTTCAGCTCAGCCATGGCGCCGCTCCGCTCCCACAATCAGGTCGGTTGACTGCGCGTCCAGCGGCTCACCCGCCACGCCACCGTGCACCCAGACGACGGAAAACCCCGTGCTTTCCAACAGCCGCACCCAATCCGCAAGGGGATAGTAACGAAGGGAATAGGATGCGCGCAGGCATCGCCCCTCCGGGGAGGTCAGCGTCCGCTGTCCCTCGTCCCGCCCCGTCGAGGCGTCGAAGCAGCTCTCCTCCTCCAGGACGCTTCCATCCGGCAGCGTCTCGCGGAAGGCCGCCCGGGGGGATGCCGCCAGTCGCTCATACGGCACCGTCTGGAACACCCACCGTCCTCCTGGCCGCAGCACGCGCGCGACCTCGCGGAGGATGTGCATGTGCTCGCCATCCGTGAAGGCGGCCAGCGTCGAGTACCACGCATAGGCCCCCGCCAGGGACGCCTCGCGAAACGGCAGGGCCCGCAAGTCTCCCTGGACCGCCGGGAAGCCCGGGCGCCGCATGGCCAGGGACAGTGCGTCCAGCTCCAGCCCGATGACGCGCCCCGCCAGAGGCCCCGCTGCGTTCAACCGCGCCGCGTGACGGCCATGTCCGCACCCCAGGTCCACCACCGGCGCCGGCCCCGCCACGTCCGCGAAGGCCCGGGCCAGGTAGTCCACCTCGCGCGCGGTGACGGCCTCCGACAGGAACGGCAGCGTGCTGCGCAGGTAGAGCTCCCCGAAGAAGCTCATCGCGACGGCAGGCCCGCGCGAAGGCGCCGCACGGCTTCATCCAGCACCGCCTCCGTCTTGCAGAAGGCGAAGCGGGCCAACCCCTGCCCCAGGTGCCGGTGCTCGGGGCCATAGAAGACGCTGGGCGGAATGGCCGCCACGCCCACCTCGGACACCAGGTGGCGGCAGAAGGCCACGTCATCGGCGAAGCCCTGGCGCGCGATGTCCGCGAGGATGAAGTAGCTGCCCTCCGGGGCGAACGCCGTCAGCCCGGCCTCGCGCAGCCCGGTGAGCAGCCGCTCCCGCTTCGCCGCGTAGGACGCCGTCAGCGCCGTGAAGTACGCGTCCGGCAGCCGCAGCGCCTCCGCCATGGCGGCCTGCAGCGGCGCGGCGGTGGCGAAGGTCACGAACTGGTGGGCCCGCTGCACCGCGTCCCGCAGCGGCGGCGGCGCGATGACCCAGCCCACCTTCCAGCCCGTGAGACTGAACGTCTTCCCGCCGCTGCTCACCGTCACGGTGCGCTCGGCCAGCCCGGGCAGCGTGGCCGGACGCAGGTGGCGCGCGGGCTCGAAGACGATGTGCTCGTACACCTCGTCGGAGAGGACCTTCACGTCGAACTCCGCGCACAGCTCGCCCAGGAACGTCAGCTCGTCGCGGGTGAACACCTTCCCCGTCGGGTTGTGCGGCGTGTTGAGGATGAGCAGCCGGGTGCGCGGACCGAAGGCGGCGCGGACCTCGTCCCGGTCGAACCACCACTGCGCGTGGCCCGCGTCTGGCGGGCGCAGCGGCACGAAGCGCGCGGTGGCCCCCGCGAAGGTGATGTTGGCGTCGTAGGAGTCGTAGAAGGGCTCGAAGGCCACCACCTCGTCGCCCGGGTCCACCAACCCCAGCAACGTGTCGAGGATGGCCTCGGTGGCGCCGCTCGTCACCGTCACCATGGTGTCCGGGTCCACCGCCTGGCCGTGGAAGCGCGCCGAGTGCTCGGCGATGGCCACGCGCAGCTCCCGGGCACCCGCGCCCATGGCGTACTGATTGCCCCCGTCACGGATGGCGCGCTGCGCGGCTTCCTTGATGGCCGCTGGGCCGTCGAAGTCCGGGAACCCCTGCCCCAGGTTCACCGCGCCGTGGCGGGCGGCCAGGGCGCTGAACTCGGAGAAGACGGTGGTGGCGAACCGGGTGACTCGCTGCGCGGCTACGGGCCTGGACATGGACGTCGGCTCCTAGCGCCGCGAACAGTCCGGGCGCTCAGGGCCTGACGATAGCGTCCACCTGCATGGAACGCGCGTCCTTCACCACTTCCCGCTGGCGGGCCGCCCGGGAGACGCCCAGCGCCAGCCCCGTCACCACCATGACCAGGGGCACCGCGCAGAGCAGGTCCGTGGCGTAGTGGAAGCGGCCCACTAGCGTGGCCGCGATGAGCCCCAGGCCCGGCAGCAACATCACCCAGAAGACGCGGCGGGAGAACCGCCACGCGTAATACAACACCAGCAGCGTGGCGCCGGTGTGTCCCGACGGGAAGCAGTCACGCGCGAACAGCGGCTTGCGCATGAGCGAGTCCAGCAGCGGCGTCAGCGTTCCGCGCAGCGGCCCATCGAACGCGTCGATGAGGAAGTAGCGAGGCCCCACCGCCGGCACCAGCGCGTAGGCCGCGTAGTTGAGAAAGAAGAGCAGCCCCAACGCGGTGAGGTACTCGTTGTACTCCGCGCCGCCCTGGCGCCGGTAGAGCACCAGTCCCAGCACCAGCGCCCAGACGAAGTGGCCGTAGTAGCAGACCATCAGGATGTCGTTGAGCCACGCCGGGACGACGCGCGACAGCACCACCGCCGCCTGCATGCCGAAGAGCCGCTGGTCGGCCGCCACCAGCTGCGCGTCCTTCAGGAGGGGGTTCACCGTGTCCACCACGGGCGCCAGCCAGTCATGCGTCAGCACCGCCGTGGGCAGCAGCCACCAGTCCGCGAGGAGGTGGAGCCACCGGTGCCCCGGGAATGACGCAGCCAGCGTGCGGAGGACGAGCGGCCCCACGCCCACCACCGCGAACAATCCCGCGCAGCGCAGCGCATCCGGCGCCCAGCGGCCCGGCCCCAGCAGGAGCAGCGCCGCCAGCGCGCAGGACACGACGACGATGAGGTCCACGGTGGTGAGCTGGACCCGCACCTCGTCACCGCGCACGCTTTGGGAAACCCAGGCACTCACGCCGACTTACGCTCCCCCGGCTGCGCGTCTCGCGCGCCAGAAACGCCGAGCTCGAGGCTCTGAACGACCGCCCCCTTCCCCGCCACCCTACTCTCGCGCCCCGTCCACCGCTCCAGCAAGGCGAGCAGCGCGGGGAAGAAGACCGTGGTCCCCAAGAAGGTGCACATGACCCCCAGTAGCGCAATCTGACCGATACTCCGCAGCCCCTGGTGGTTGGCGACCAGCAGCGCGCCATACCCGGCCGCGTTGGACAGCGTGGCCACCACGGCCGCCAGCCCCGTGTGGCGCACCACCTTGCCGAGCGAGCCGGGCCCCTCTTCCTCGTACCGGTGGAACAGGTGCACCGAGTTGTCCACGGCGATGGCCAGCAGGTTGGGCAGCACCACCGCGTTGATGAAGTTGAGTTGGACGTCGAAGAGGTACATGCCCCCCGCCAGGCACGTCATGCCCAGGAACAGCGGCCCGGTGACGAGCAACGCGCGCTTGAAGCCGCGCAGGCCCACCAGGATGACGACGAACACCACCACGGCGGCGGACCCCAGGATGAGCGGCCCGTCCGCGCTCACCAGCGCGAAGATGCGCGCGGCGATGCGGTTGCTGTCCAGCACGGCCAGGTCGATGCCGCGCGCGCTCACGCCCTCCACCACCTGGTCGATTTGCGTGGCCCAGCGCCGCAGCTCCTCGGTGTCGGAGTTGGAGACGGACGGGAACAGGAGCAGGAAGGTGCCCTTCCCGTCCGTGGCCTCGAAGCGCCGGCGCACCTCCACCGGCACCGCCTCCAGGCCGTAGGGCTTCGCCGCCAGCATCCGCTGGAACTCCTGGAGCCTCGCGTCCTCGCGAAGCGCCGCGGGCAGGTCCTCCAGGCCCTGGAAGGCCTCGCGCAGGGCCGCCAGCTCCACCTCCCGGCGCTCGACATCGGAAGGCAGCAGGTCGTTGAGGGACGCGGAGCCGAGGATGGCGGAGTCCGCGCCGTTGCGCTGCTTCACCTCCGCGATGACGGCCTCCACCTGCGCGGCCTGCGCCACGTCGTCCACCAGGAAGATGGCCGGGTTGAGGGGCTGGCCCAGCTGCTCGGTGACGCGGTCATCCAGGCGCGACGCCGGGGACTCGCCCTTGAGCTTGCGCATGTCCGTCTCGAAGCCCAGCTGGGGCGCCACGGAGACGGAGAACGCGGCGAAGCCCACCACCGACAGCGCCAGCGCGGCGATGACGCCCGTGGGCCAGCGCCGCCACGCCCGCTCCGGCGGGGCCACCTGGGACGCGGTGGCCTCCGCCGCCACGTCCGCGCGGGCCGGACGCAGGCGCTCCGCGATGGCCAGCAGCGACGGCCCCATCGCATACGTCGCGAGCACGGCCAGCAGCACGCCCAGGCCGGCCAGCAGGCCGAACTGGTTGAAGGCCTGGAACTGGGCCAGCAGCAGCACGAAGAACGCCGCCGCGTTCGTCACCGCGGACGTCACCGCGCCGCGGAAGGTGCCGCGCACCGCCGTGGCGATGGCCTCGCGCGCCGGACGCGTGCGCCGCTCCTCCCAGTACCGCATGCACAGGTGGACGCCGTACTCGATGCCCAGGCCAATCAAGATGGCGACGAGGAAGCCCGTCACGATGTTGAGGTGGCCAATGGCGAGCTGCGCCGCAGCGAACGTCAGCACCACGCCCACCATGACGGGGATGCCGACGACGGCCAGCGCCGCGACGCGCCGCGTGGCGAGCAGGATGAGGCCCACCGCGATGAGCGCGGACAGCGTGCCCGCGCGCGACAGGTCGCCGCGCATCACCGCGTCCTCTTCGATGCGCCCCTGGAAGTTGCCCGTGGCCTGCAGCGCCACGCCCGGATAGCGCCGCGCCGCGAGCGCGCGCCCGGTGCCCATGGCCTGGTCCACGAAGCGCCGCGCGAAGGCCAGGTCTCCCGCCGTCCCGGACGGCTTGATCATCAAATAGACTTCGGTGCCGTCCACGCTGGCCAGCGTCTCGCGCATGGGCGCGTCCGGCGCGTGCTTCTTCGCGATGGCCTCGAAGTCCGGCGGCTCCGGCGTGCCCCCCAGGTCGAAGAAGAACGGGTTGGCGCGCTGCCGCTCGTAGCGCATGCGCGCCGTCAGGTCCTGGCGCAGCGAGGCGAGTTTCTCGATGGGCAATAACAGCAGCGCATTTCGACGAAAGAAGTCCACGTCATAGCGGTGCTCGACGTAGCGGACCTCCGGCATCGCTTCCAATTGCGTCTGCAATTCGGCCGCGTAGGCCTCCAGGCGCTCCGGAGTGTCTCCCTTTGCAACGAGGACCAGGTAGCCATCCCCGCCTGCCTTCTCTGACACGCGTGTCAGATCCCGCACTTCTGGGGAGCCCCTCGGGAGCAGTTCCACGAACGACCCGCGGAACTCCAACCGAGACGCCAGCGCCACACCGCCCAGCGCGAGCAGTGAGAACACGAGCAACACCTGCCAGGGGCGCGAAACCGCGGCCTGGATGAAGCCTTCGAACCACCGTTGAGACCTGGCCAACGTCGACTCCTCGGGGACCGGCGACGGAGCAAATTCCCGGCCAGTCAGCGGCGCTCTTGAACAGCGGGTGAAATGGAAGGCCTCCAGGCGCGCCACACGGACAGCAGGTGTGCAGCCCGATGCACACCCCCGCGCTCCAGTATCGACTGGAGAACACCGTGTGTCGGACGGCGGGGTGCCATCAAAGTCTCAGTGCTGTCAAGGCGAGCCCGGATGCGGGTGACGACAGCGGGCTGGAGGGCGCGGCGCTTGCCTTGACACTGCCGCGCTCCCTCTTTATTCACGCCCCCGCGTCCCCCGTCAGAGGCCGCCGGACGCAGAAATCCCCGACGCGGATTGCTCCCTGCATCGGGGGGAGTCGCGACTGGAGAGCCCCATGAGCGACGTCTTCGACAAGTGCCGTAACTGGAAGGACTACCGTATCGCGAAGGCGACGGGTCTCTATCCGTACTTTCGCGCCATCGAAGCGTCGCACGGCGCCACCGAGGTGGAGATCGAAGGCAAGCGCGTCATCATGGTCGGGTCCAACAACTACCTGGGCCTGTCCGCCGATCCGCGCGTGAAGGAAGCGGCCATCCAGGCGACGGAGAAGTTCGGTACCACCAGCTCCGGCTCGCGGCTGCTCAACGGCACGCTGGCGCTGCACGAGGAGCTGGAGGCGCGGCTGGCGAGGTTCCTCAACCGCGAGTCCGCCATCGTCATCTCCACGGGCTTCCAGACGAACCTGGCGCTGGCGTCCATCCTGGGCCGGCACGACATCGTGTTCAGTGACCGGCAGAACCACGCCTCGCTGGTGGACGGCATCCGCCTGTCCTTCGCCACCGAGCGCAAGTTCCGCCACAACGACATGGAGCACCTGGAGCAGCTGCTGTCCCAGGCGGACCCCGAGGTGGGCAAGATCATCGTCACCGACGGCGTCTTCTCCATGGAGGGCGACCTCTGCAACCTGCCCCGCATCGTGGAGCTGGCGAAGCACTACAACGCGCGGGTGATGACGGATGACGCGCACGCCATGGGCGTGCTGGGCACGCGGGGCCGGGGCACGTCCGAATACTTCGACTTGGAGAAGGAGACGGACCTCGTCATGGGGACCTTCTCCAAGAGCTTCGCGTCGCTGGGCGGCGTGCTGGCCGGCCCCTTCGAGGTCATCAACTACATCCGCCACAAGGCGCGCTCGGTCATCTTCTCCGCGTCCATGACGCCGGCCTCCATCGCCGCGGCGCTCAAGGCGCTGGAGATCATCGAAGCGGAGCCGGAGCGCCGCGCCCGCCTGCTGGACATCGCGGAGAAGATGCACAACGGCTTCCGCGCCATGGGCTTCGACACGGGCGTGTCGGTGACGCCGGTGGTGCCGGTGCACATCGGCGACCAGGTGAAGTGCTTCCGCTTCTGGCGCGCGCTGCACGAGGCCGGCGTCTTCGCCAACCCGGTGATTCCGCCCGCGGTGGAGCCGGGCCACGCGCTCATCCGCACCTCGTACATGGCCACGCACACGGACGCGCAGCTGGACCGCGTGCTGGACACCTTCGAGAGCATTGGCCGGAAGCTGGGCGTGATTCCGCAGACGCGCCCCACCGTCTATGAGCCGGTGCAGATTGCCCGCCCGGGTACCCGCATCCTGGCCAACCGCGCGAGCGAGATGTGGGCCGCGGGCTCGAACGGCCTGCTGGCCGACGCGGGCGGCATCACCCTGGACCAGTTGTCGCGCATGTCGTCGCGCGAGGTGGCCGGGCGCCTGTTCGACGCGGTGGAGCAGCTCACCTGGCGCGCGGCCAACCTCCAGCCGGAGGACCTGCGCAAGCTGGGCAACGCGCCGATGAAGCTGTGGGAGAAGCGCGGCGAGCTGCCGGGCCTGCTGCTGGAGAAGGGCGCTCACTTCTTCATGCGCAACGGCGTCCACTCCGACCGGAACTGAACCGCCCATGGCCCTGCACGCCGAGTCGCCCCAGCCAGCCCGCGCGTCCCCGCCCATGCCGTCGGACGTGCAGGTGACCCCTGTCCGCGGCGAGGCGGAGCGGATGCAGTTCATCCGCCTCCCCTACGCCCTCTACCAGAGCGACCCGCACTGGGTTGCTCCGCTGGAGATGGAGCGCAGGGACTTCCTGGACCCGAAGAAGAACCCCTTCTTCGAGTACGGCGAGCTGGAGCTGTTCCTCGCCCGGCGTGGCCCGGACGTGGTGGGCCGCATCGCGGCCATCCGCAACCCGCGGCACATGGAGATTCACGGCACGAAGGAGGGCTTCTTCGGCCTCTTCGAGTGCGTGAATGACGCGGGCATCACCCGGAGCCTGCTGGAGGCCGCCGCGTCCTGGCTGCGCCAGCGGGGCATGAACGCCATGCTGGGGCCGGCCAACCTGTCCTCCAACCAGGACTGGGGCCTGCTCATCGACGGCTTCGACACGCCGCCCGCGGTGATGATGCCGCACAACCCGCCCTACTACGCGGCGCTGCTGGAGGCCTGCGGCCTGACGAAGGCCAAGGACCTGTACGCCTACGAGCTGTCGTCCTCCGCGCAGCCGCCGGAGAAGGTGGTGCGCATCGCGGAGAAGCTTCGCGTGCGCGACGGCGTCGTCGTGCGTCCGGTCAACATGAAGGACCTGGACGCCGAGGTGAAGCGCATCCGCGAAATCTACAACTCGGCGTGGGAGAAGAACTGGGGCTTCGTGCCCTTCACCGACGCGGAGTTCGACCACCTGGCCAAGGAGCTCAAGACGGTCGTCCGGCCGGAGCTGGCGCTCGTGGCGGAGGTCCAGGGCGAGCCGGTCGCCTTCTCCCTGACGGTGCCGGATGCCAACCAGGCCATCCGCGCGGCCAACGGGCGGCTCACCACGTTCGGCCTGCCCATCGGCCTGGTGAAGCTGGCGCTGGCCTCGCGCCGCATCAACCGGCTGCGCCTCATCATCCTCGGCATCAAGGAGGGCTACCGGCGCCGCGGCCTGGACGCCATCCTGTACCTGGACACCCTGCGCACGGCGAAGCGGCTGGGCTACGTGGGCGGGGAGATCTCCTGGACGCTCGAGGACAACCACCTGGTCAACCGCGCCATCGAGTCCATGGGCGCGCAGCGCTCCAAGACGTACCGCGTCTACACGCGCGCGCTCTGACCGCGGCCCGCCCCCGAGGAGTCTTCCTTGCGCTTCCTGCTCACTGGCGGAACCGGGTTCATTGGCCAGCGGCTCGCGCGCCGCATCGTGGAGCGTGGCGACACGCTCACCCTCATGGTGCGCGCCAGCTCGCGGCGCGGGCCCCTGGAGGGACTGGGCGCCCGCTTCGTGGTGGCGGACCTGACGACGGGCGCGGGGCTGGCCGAGGCCGTGCGCGACGTGGACTGCGTGCTGCACCTGGCCGGCGTCACCAAGTCCCGCGCGCCCGAGGGCTACCTCGAGGGCAACGCGAAGGGCACCCGCCGGCTGGTGGAGGCCATGGCCGCCCTGCCCCACCCGCCCCGGCTGGTGTACTGCTCGTCGCTGGCCGCCGCCGGTCCGTCCACGCCAGGGCGCCCGCGCCGCGAGGAGGACCCGCCCGCGCCCGTGTCCCTCTACGGCCGCAGCAAGCTGGGCGGAGAGGAGGCGGTGCGGGCGCTCGCGGACCGCGTCCCGTCCGTCATCGTCCGGCCGCCCATCGTCTACGGGCCCGGTGACGTGGAGTTCCTCCCGTCGCTGCTGCCCATGGCGAAGCTGGGGCTGGCGCTGAAGAGCGGCTTCGGCCCCAAGCGCTACTCGCTCATCCACGTGGACGATTTGTGCACCGCCCTGCTCGCGGCCGCGCAGCGCGGCGCCACGGTGACGAAGGAGGACGCGGCGCGCGGCGTGTACGCCGTGTCCGACGGCGTGGAGCACTCCTGGGAGGACGTCTGCGCGGCCATGGCCGGGGCGCTCGGCAAGGGCCGGCCCGCGGTGCTGTCCGTGCCGCAGACGGTCAGCTACATGGTGGGGCTGGGCTCGGAGGCCGTGGCCCGCCTGCGCGGCACGGTGCCCATCCTCAACCGGGACAAGGTGCGGGAGATGCGGTGCCCCGCGTGGACGTGCTCCACCGAGCGCGCGAGCCAGGAGCTGGGCTTCCTGCCCACCATCCCCCTGGCCCAGGGCCTGGCCGGCACCCTGGCCGCGTACCGCGAGGCGGGCGGGCGCTGAAAAGACGAAGGCCGAGGCACCCTTGAAGGGGACCTCGGCCTGGACAGGGGACGCGGACCGCGCTGGGCGTCAGGGGACCGCCGTCTGCCCCGCGCTCTTCTCCGCCGACGCCGCGTTCTCCTTCTCCAGCTGCGCCCGCTTGCTCTTCAGCGTGGACAGCAGGCCGTCGAAGCCCTTGTCGGCGAGCAGCTTGCGGAACTGCCCCTTGTACGTGTCCACCAGCGACACCTCGTCGGTGATGACGTCGTAGATGCGCCACGCCCCGCTGGCCGACGTGCGGTACAGGCGGTACTCGACGGGGACGGCGTCCTTCTTCACCGTCACCGTGGTGCCCACGGAGGCCTCGTTCCCGTCGATGCCTTCCTCGCCGTACTTCACCTGCGCTTGCGCCTGCCCCAGGGCCTTCTGGGCATAGGACGCGCGCAGCAGGCCCGTCATCGTGTCGGTGAACTCCTTGCGCTGGGCGGGCTTGAGGCCGGCCCAGGCCTTGTCACCCAGCGCGCGCTTCGCCAGCTCCTCGAAGTCGACGAACTTCTCCACCACGCTGGCGAGCGACTGCGCGGTGGCGCCGGACGCGTTGGCGGCCTTCTGCACGTCCGCGTTCCCGGATTTGACGACCGTCAGCGGGCCGGGCGCGGCGGCGAGCAAGGTGGCGGCAAGCAGGGAAGCAATCATTCAATGGGCTCCGGGTGAAAGGACGACAGGGAAGACAGTGGTGAGCGCATGGTTATTCACTCGGGGCCAGCGGCGCCCCGGTTACCCGCGCAAGGGCGGCCATTCCTACCCGAACGTCGTGCCAGCTCTTGCCTTTGTCACCTGAAGCCTGGGCATAGGCCGTGAAAGCGTCCACCAGGTCACGGGTGTCACCGGTCCCCAGGTCGAACGCGGTGAAGGCAGCCGTTACCCACCGGCGGGCATTTCGTTCCGCTTCGCCAAAGGCCCGGGCGCGGCTCCAGGCGGCCACCAGTTCGCCGTGCACCTTGGCGACCTCCAGGCGGATGCCCGCGCGAATCTGCTTCTCCTGCGCGCGCAGCTTGTCCAGCTCCGCGCGGGCCTGCTCGAGCTGGGCATCCTTGATGGGAATATCGAACGTCCCCCGCATCACCAGGCCCAGGCCCGCGGTGCGGTCGTTGAATGGATCAAAGGCGAAGGGCGTGCGCTGCCGCGTGGCGCTGGTGGTGAAGCGCACGTCGTAGAAGCCGGCCAGGCCCAGGTCCGGGTAGTAGCTGCGCTCACGGATGAAGACCTCCTGCTCGCGCGCGGCGATGCCCGCGGCGACAGCCGTGAACTCCGGACGGTACTGCTCCGCGCGCACCAGGGCCTGCTCCAGGCTGGGCACCGGCACGTCCTCTTCGAGCTCCAGGTCTTCTTCCACCACCCTCACGTCGTCGTCGGGCCCCGCGTTGGCCAGCAGGCCAATGGCCGCGAGCGCGAGCTGCCGCCCCTGCAGGGCCTCCGCCTTGCGCGCCTCGACAAGCTGCCGGAAGAACCGGACCTTGTACGAGTCCACCGCAGACACCTGGGCGGAGTCTTCCTTGAGCAACCTGTCGATGCGCTGGCCGGCGTCCTCCAGCCGCTTCGACACCTCTTCAATCTGCTGAAGCCCGTTGCGCGCCAGTTGGTAGCCGAAGTACGCCTGCGCCGCCTGGAAGCCGACCTCGTTGCGCATGCGCTCGCGCAGCGCGGCCCCCACCACCGGCCCCTGCGCGCCCGCCTTCTCCAGCGCCGTCAGCTTGCCGAAGGTATAGAGCGGCAGCACCGCGTTGCCGGTGGAGAACATCGTCACGCCGACGCGGCCGAAGTTCAGGTCGCCTTTGAGGGTGGCCTCCGTGGTGGGCGGTCCGCCCAGGCCGTCGTTGCGAGCCTCGGGCGTGGGGCCCCCCGCGCCCACGGTGATTTCGAACCTGGGGAACCAGGCCCAGCGCGCCTGCTGATAGAGCGCCTGGAACTTGCGCAGCTCCGCCGTCGCCTCCTCGACCCGGGAGTCGGATTCACGAGCCCGCGCCACCAGCTGAGCCAGCGTGAGCGGCGCCCGCCGCGCCAGCTTCTCCTCCGAGTCCGGCGCCTCTGTCACGCCGTCCTTCACCTGCTCCGCCTCGGAGGAAGGCTCCAGGGCTGGCGCGGGTGAAATCGCCTGCCCCCGCTGGGAGGGGCCCGGCGTCTCCTCAATCGAGCCGGGGGCGATGGCCGGCGGGCCTGGCGGCAGGTCCCGTCCTCCGGTGCCCTCGCGCGGCGTGGGCCGCGTCCCTCCCGGCGCCCCCGTCCCGGGCACCGTCGTGGGCGCATCGGAAGCAGGCGTCCCCACGTCCGGTGTCGCTGGCGCGGGCGTCGCTCCGGGCGCGGGCGTGGCAGGCGCCGGCGAGCTTCCGGTGCTACCCGATGAAGGGCTGCTCCCCGTCCCGACCGACCCGGGGGTGAGCTGCGCTCCGGCAACGCCCGCCGCGAGCACCAGCGCCACTGTCACGCCATGATCCAGGTGTCTGCGCATCAACCCGCCTTGTGTGGCTCCCATATCCGAGAACCCCACGGAGGCGCAGCATGTCCGTTCGGCATCGAGCCGTCACCGGGGTTGTTCGTCCCAGGGGCGCCCCGGCCGGAGAGGGGGATGCGCCCTGTCGTGGAACCCGTGACACTCGCGCGTTAAAAGGAGTTGGTGGGACGTGACGCATGCAGCAGATTGCGCCCTGTTCCCGAGACAGAGGATCCCCACACATGCCCCATACCGATCGCGTCAAGCAGATCCTGTCGTGGTACCCGTCCGACAACCCCGGCACGCTGACCAACCTGGCCCGGCTGCTGAACACCGGCACGCTGGCCGGCACGGGCAAGCTCGTCATCCTCCCTGTCGATCAAGGCTTCGAGCACGGCCCGGCTCGCTCGTTCGGTCCGAACCCCGCCGGCTACGATCCGGACTACCACATCCAGCTGGCCATCGAGTCGGGCTGCAACGCCTACGCGGCGCCGCTGGGCTTCCTGGAGGCGGTGGCCGGCAAGTACGCGGGTGAGATTCCCCTCATCCTCAAGGTCAACAACTCCGACAGCCTGGCCAAGGTGCCCCACCCCATGTCCGCGGTGACGAGCTCCGTGAAGGACGCCGTCCGCCTGGGCTGCACCGCCGTCGGCTACACCATCTACCCGGGCTCCGGGGCGCGCAACGAGCAGTACGAGGACCTCCGCGACATCATCGCCGAGGCCAAGTCGTACGGCCTGCCCACGGTCCTCTGGGCCTACCCCCGCGGCAACCTGTCCAAGGAGGGTGAGACGGGCATCGACGTGGTGGCGTACGCGGCGCAGATCAGCGCCCAGCTCGGCGCGCACGTCATCAAGGTGAAGCCGCCGCAGGATCACCTCGAGCAGGCCGAGGCGAAGAAGGCGTTCGAGAAGGCTGGCATCGCCACCAAGACGATGGCGGACCGCGTCCGCGAGGTCGTCCGCTCCGCCTTCAACGGCAAGCGCATCGTCATCTTCTCCGGCGGCGAGGCCAAGGGCACCGACGCCCTGCTGGAGGAGATCAAGCAGATCAACGCCGGCGGCGGCTTCGGCTCCATCATGGGCCGCAACGCCTTCCAGCGACCGCACGCGGAGTCCATCAAGCTCCTCAAGGACGTGATGGCCATCTTCGCCGGCAAGGCGTAGGCAGCTCGGCGGCGAACGCCGGAGCCCGAAGGCCCGTCAGCGCCCCGCTGGCGGGCCTTTTTCGTGCGCCACGCAGGCCGCGCGACGCGAAAAAACAAAAAGGCCCGCCAGGTTTCCCTGGCGGGCCTCTTCATTTCAGAGTGGAGCTAATCGGGATCGAACCGATGACCTCTTGAATGCCATTCAAGCGCTCTCCCAGCTGAGCTATAGCCCCGTCTTTGCTACTGAGCCGCTTTGGGGAGCGGCCCGACCGGCGAAGTGGGTGCCTTCTACCGCTTCTTCGCTCCAGGCACCAGAACTCTTTGGGGCCTTGGTGCGTTTTTTTGCTCTTTCAACCGCTCCGCCACTTCGTCCCCTTCCCGGAGGAGATCGGTGAGCTCGCGAGCGTGGGCTTCGACCGCCTGCTCCGCCGCTTCCACCGCCTTGAGCGCGGCGCCGAACCCCGCGGGCAGCTCCAGCCGGCCCTTCTGGACCTGGCGCCAGACGGCTTCGCCCAGCTCCTTGAGCGCCTTCTCCTTCTGATCCTTCAACACGGTGGTGCGAGCGTTCGCCCGGGCCAGGTCCGTGTTGCGCTCCACGGCCTCGCGCAGCTCGGCCAACCGGGCCTGCGCCGCCTGGAAGGCCTCGTTGATCTGCTTCACCACCTCGGACTGCTTCGAGTCGGCCGCCAAGTCAGTCACACTCCTTGAGAACTCAACGATTGCGTAGCGTGCGCTCTCGGAGCCTGTCAACCCGGCCCCGCCCCTGTCCGCCGCAGCCGGGCCGCGAAGAAGCCTCCCCCGGGGACCTTGGGAGGCAACGCCTTCAGATAGGGGCCCTGCGCGGCGAGCGCCGCCCGTTCCGCGCCGAGGACGTCCTCGACCGGCTCCAGCGTGAACTCCGGATGCTTCGCGAGGAAGGCCTCCACCACCGCCTCGTCCTCCTCGGGCAGCACCGAACAGGTCGCATAGACGATGAGTGCACCCGGCTTCGCCTGGCGTGACACCTCTTCCAGCAGCTCCGTCTGCGTGGCCTGGTACTTGGAGATCTCCTGGGCGGTGAGCTTCCACTTCTGATCCGGCTCGCGCGCCAGGGAGCCCGTGCCGCTGCACGGCGCGTCAATCAGCAGGACGTCCGCGTCGGACAGCGGAAGCGGATGCGGAAAGGCGACCTGCCGGAGGGAGAAGTGGCGCACGCGCTCGCGCGCCTCGGCCAGCCTGCGCCGCGAGCGGTCCCCGGCCAGCACCTTGCCCCGGGGCCCGACGAAGTCCGCCAACGCCAGCGTCTTGCCGCCCGCGCCGGCGCACACGTCCGCCACGGTGAAGCCCTCCAGCGGACGGCACAGCTCGGAGATGAGCTGGCTGCCCACGTCCTGCACCTGGAGCCGGCCGGACTTCATCATCCGCGTCTCGAAGACGCGGTGGCTGGAGTCCGTCACCCGCACCGCGTCCGGCGCCGCGGCCACCGGCTCGGCGTTGACGCCCTCCTCCTTCAGCGCCGCCAGCACCGCGTCCCGGGTCCCCGGAGGCCGCGCGCGGAAGTGCAGCGACGGCTCTTCATCGAGCGACGCCAGCAGCCCCTCCAAGATGTCCTCCGGGTACACCTGGGCCAGCCGCTGCACCAACCAGTTGGGGAACGAGTAGCGCAGGGCCAGCCGCTCCGTCTGGGACTCCGGGAGCGGCGCCTCCGGCAGCGGCTGCTCCACCACGCGCTGGAGCAGGTCGTCCTTGATGGTGCGCGGACGCACGGGCCCCGGCAGCCGGACCTCGGGACCGATGCGAGCCCAGCCCTCACCACAGAAGACGCGGCGCCAGAGGGCATAGCGCACCAGCGCCTGGTCCTCCGTCAGCCCCACCTTTCCCATGGTGTGGCCCAGCAACCGGGCCGCCAGGTCCAGCAGGCGCTGGTGCCGGGACAGCTCCCGCACGGCCATGGCGGTGAAGCGCCGCTCCTGGCCGCCCAGGCCATTGGCCTCGCGCAAGGCGTTGGCGAGCGCGGCCTTCAAGGGTTCACCGCGAAGCACCGCGATATGGGCTTCGAGTGCCGCCGTCGCACCACGGCGAGACGGACGACCCAGGCGCTCCGGGTCCACGGGCGTTGCCGGCCAGACGGAATCCACGTGCCTCAGCCCTGCCCTTTCAGTCCCACGCCCACCACCAGACAGCCCGCCGGGCTGCGCATCCGAGGCGTCTGCCCGGCCCCCAGGAAGAAATACCCGGGCGCCGCATGCGAAACGCCATCCACTTCAAGTACGCCTTCGACCACCTGAATCCCCACGCCCCCGGGTGTCGGGTGGACCGCCCCGTTGAAGTCGCCTCCGGCCGTCACCGACACCCACACCGCCTTCAGCGCGTCTTCCCGCGCGAACTGGACGTGGGCGCCCTCCGGCGACCAGGCGCTCGCGGGAGGCCGCTGGCCCTGGGTGGCCAGCCGCTCCACATCCTGACGCAGCGCAATGAAGCGCTCCACCAGGGCGTAGATGTCGTCAATCTGGAACGGCTTGATGAGGATGGCGTCCGCCACCTGGGGCTGGACGGTCTGGATCACCTCGTCCGGCGTCGCGGCGCTGACAATGGCCACCGCCTGCTGACGCTTCCGGGCCGCCTCGACGACCGTCCGGCCGCCCAGCTCACCTCCCGCGATGCGCAGGTCGCTGATGACCAGGACGAAGCGCTCGGCCTGGAGGGCCGCGACCGCTTCCTCCCCGGTGCTGACCGCATGGACCTCCGCGAGCTCGGAGATGAGCTCGCCCATGCCTTCCCGCAGGCTCGCGTCATCCTCGACCAGCAACACCCTCATTGACGGGGGACCTCCGCCGCCCCTACCTGCTGGAGCCTGTCCTTTATCAGGACCGGGCGCGTCCAGCGCAAGAGCAGCGCGCCGGTCCTGCCCTTCGGATGATGGCCCTCCCCGGACTCGAACCGGGACGCGGGGTCAGCCGCAGCGGATTTTGAGTCCGCCTCGTCTACCAATTTCGACAGAGGGCCCCCTGCTGTCGCGACGAGCAGACGTATACCGCGACTTGATACCAAGTGCATCCGAAGATTGCGGTGCTCCACGCACATCGCTAAGAGGGGCCCCCCATGTACAACCTTCTCATTTCCCTCGGTGTGGGAATCGCCGTCGCGCTCCTGGTGAAGGTCGCCGGCTTCTCCATCTGGGCGGGGCTCGTCCCCGGAGTCCTGGCCCTCGTTGGCACCTACATCGTGCTCGCTCGCCGGGTGGCCAGCCGCGTCCAGGCGCTGATGACGGTGGTCCAGAAGGACCTTCAGTCCCAGCCCAGCAGCCAGAAGGACGCCCAGTCGCGGGTGGACCGGGCGGTGAAGACGCTGGAGCAGGGCCTTGTCTACGACAAGTGGCAGTTCCTGGTCGGTCCGGAGCTTCACTCCCAGATCGGCATGCTGAAGTACATGGTGAAGGACCACGACGGCGCCAAGGCCGCCTTCGCCAGGGGCAGCGGCCGCAATTACATGGCCAAGGCCATGGAAGGCGCCCTGTACTTCCAGCGCAAGGACTTCGACGCCATGAAGAAGGCGTTCGAGTCCGCGACGAAGAGCGGCAAGAAGGAATCCATTGTCTGGGCGGCCTATGCCTGGTGCCTGATCCAGAACAAGGACAAGGACGGCGCGCTGCGCGTGCTCGCCCGGGGCGTGGAGGAGAACCCCAAGGACGAGAAGCTCAAGGGCAGCCTCTCCCAGCTCCAGAACGACAAGCGCCTGAAGATGAAGCCGTACGAGCCCATGTGGTGGCAGTTCGGGCTCGAGGCGCCGCCGCCGGTCATGCCCCCCATGGGCGGCCGCCGCATGCAGTTCAACACCCGACGCTAGCGGCTCGGCGCGCGGCCCTCGAGCGTCTGCCCGCGCACGGGAATATCTACCGGTCTGCCCCTCGGCGCGCTGCAACGTCTTCCGACCCTGTACAACAGGGTGACGCAGAGGGTGCGCAACCGCCCGGAAACACTCTGACTGCCCTCCCCCACCGCGGGGCATGGTGCTTGCTCCCGCACCGTGCTCACGGATGGCGGGGAGAGGCCCCGTCTCACGGAGCCTGACAGGCTTGGCAGCCGGAGGTCTCGGGTGAAGGTTGTGGGCATTGGGGTGTGCTTGCAGGACCGGGCGGCGGCGGATGCGCGTGGGGCGCAAGGGCGTTGGGAGCACACGGCAGGGCGTGGCACCCGAGACTTTCGGCCTGCCATTTCGCAGCAGCCGAATGAAGCGGAGTGGTGCATGGAACGGCGCGGCCGGACCTCCGAGCGGTCCCTTCTGCTCGTCATCGAAGACGACGCCCAGGTCCGCGAGAGCCTCGTGGACCTGCTCGCCATCCGCTTCGATGTGCTCGCCGCACCGGATTCGGATGCGGGGCTGGAGCTGGCGCGGGAGCACCGCCCGGACCTCATCCTCCTGGACAGGTTCCTTCCCAGTGGAGACGGGCTCGCGGTGCTGGAGATGCTCCAGCGCGAGTCGCGCACGGAGGCGGTGCCCGTCATCTTCCTGACGGGCGACGCGGACGAGGCCACGCTGGAGCGCTGCCTGGAGATGGGCGCCGTGGACTTCATCCACAAGCCGGCCAGCGCGCGGGAGCTGCTGGCCCGTATCGACCGGGCGCTGCGCCAGAGCGAGCAGCAGCGCCGGCTGCAGATCCTCGCGCAGACGGACGGCCTCACGGGGCTGGCCAACTTCCGGGCGCTGACGCTCCGGATGGAAGAAGAGTTCCGCCGGGCCCAGCGCTATCAGTACCCGCTGAGCGTCGTCATCATCGACCTGGACCACCTCAAGGCCATCAACGACGGCATGGGCCATGACGTGGGCAACCGGGCGATCCTCGCGCTGGCCACCCAGCTGAAGCACGAGCTGCGCGAGTCGGACTTCGCGGCCCGCTTCGGTGGAGACGAGTTCGTCGCGCTGCTGCCGCACCAGACGGCGCTGGAAGCAGCCGTCTTCGCCGAGCGCATCCGCACCGGGCTGCGCGCCGTCGGCGTCCAGAAGAACGACGGCCGCCCTGCCCCCTTCGGACTGAGTGTCAGTGTGGGCATCGCCGACCATACCTTCGAAGGGCCTCGCGAGGACACCGAGTCGCTGATGAAGGCGGCGGACGCGGCCCTCTACGAGGCAAAGCGCGAGGGGCGGGACCGGGTCGTCGTGTTCGGCAGGCCCGCGAATTCGCCTCCAGCGCAGCGGCACTGAACGGGGCGCGGTGAGGCAGGCAACGGCGGGGCAGCAGCGAGGGCGCGGATGATGCTGGGGAACAGACTGGCGACGGGTTCGAGGGTGGCGGTGGTGGGAGGCGGCATTGCCGGAGCGGGGCTTGCCGCCTCGCTCCTCTTCAACGGGAGGGCCCGCGGGCTGGCGCTGGACGTGCGCGTGTACTCCGGAGGAGCGCAGGAGCGCACCGCCCCGCCGGCGGTGCTGACGCCGGAATGCCGCTCACGCCTGGCCGCGCTGGGCTGCCGCATTCCCTCCGAATGGCGCGCCCATGAGCTGCGCGGCATGGAAATCATCGCCGAGGGCCGGCGCGAGCTGCTGTCCTCCACGCCCGGTGGCCTCTGGGTGGTGGACGGCTGGCCCCAGGGCCTGGGCGGCCTGGAGCAGGTGCGGGACGTGCTCGCCACCGCGTCCAGCGCCCAGGGCGCCCGCTTCCTTCCCCGCCATGTCGAGCGCGTGGAGCGGCAGGCCCCCGCGCCAGATGCGCCCGCCTCCGTGCGCGGCGCGGGTTCGCTGGTGGTGCGCGCCCAGGGCAGTGGAGATCGCTTCCACGCGGTGGCGCTGGCGTCGGGCGCCGGGCCGCTGATGGGTGACGCGTTCTTCAAGGGCTTCCGCCCTGCCCCCACCCTCCCTGCGGTGCAGGCCCGCCTGCGCCATGCTTCGCCTCGGCGGGAGCTGGCCCCGGTGGCCCGGCTGTGGATTTCGCCCCTGCCGACGGTGGATGGGCTGTTCCTGCTGCCCGGCGCCAGCTCGGTGTATGCGCTGGCCTTCGGGCCGGCGGTGACGCCCGCGGACCTGTGCCAGGTGCTGATGATGGCCGCGCGCGACGGACTGGTGGATGAAGGCTTCGAGCTGGCGGCCCTGGAGACCACCCGCCTGCCCCATGGACCGGGCCGGACGCTGGTAGCGCCGGGACAGCTTGCCGTGGGGCCCGCGGCCTTCGGCCACCCGCTCCAGGTGGGGCTGTCGGAGACGCTGGCTTCATGCAGCCGCGCGGCGGTGGCGCTGCTCGACGGCGGACTGGACGCGGGCACGCTGGAGCGCCGCTATGTGCGCGAGGGCCTGGGAGAGCTGCTGGAGGACGCCGCCGCGGGAGCCCGGACGCTCACCTGGCTGCGCCGCGCGGGGCCTCGGGCGCCGGAGGCCTTCGTCAAGGCGAAGGGGCGACAGACGCTGGGCGGCACCTTCGGCGGCGGCGTGCTGGGCCTGAGCGGCCCCACGCCCGTCGCGCTCCTGGGCACCGCGCGCTGGGCGGGCATCAAGGAGCTGGTGGGCTCCTGGCTGCGCACCACGGTGGAGCCGGTGCCCTCGGTGGTGCCGGAGCTGGAGCCGGAACTCTACTACGTCGTGGATGACGACCCGGACGCGCGCGAGGCGCTCACGGCGCTGCTGGAGAGCACCGGGGCGAAGGTGGTGTCCTTCGCCGACGAGCTCGCCCTCTTCTGCGCGGTGGCCCGGCGGCCGCCCACGGCCATCCTCCTGGACGTGGTGCTGCACTGGGTGGACGGCCTGCGGCTGGCCGAGGGCCTGAAGCAGCATCCCCTCACCCGGAACACCCGCGTGCTGGTGATGAGTGGCCTCAACCGGCCCCATGTCCGGCAGCGAGCCCTGGACGCGGGGGCGGAGACCTTCCTGCCCAAGCCCGTGGACCCGGACCGGCTGCTGCGCATCCTCACCGGCCGGGCCCCGGTGATGCCCGAGCTGGAGCCCGCGCCGCACGGCTCGGACGACGCGCGCGAGCTGGCCGCGGACCGCTACGCGTCCTGACCGCCACCGGGGATGGCCACCGCGGAGACCGGGGCGTGGATGACCTCGGCGCTCCCGGGCATCAGCGCCTTGAGGTTGCCGCGGATCGTCTCGCAGATCCGCTCCAGCGGCAGGTCGTTGTCGTCGTGGCCGAACGGGTCCTCAATCTCCACGCCAATCTCTTCAATGCCGAAGAAGACGTAGGCGACGATGAACGTGGCCGGCACCGTCAACCAGCCGAACGAGTCCACCAGCGCGAACGGCAGCGTGTAGCAGTAGACGAGCAACGCCCGCCGCAGGTGCATCATGTAGGCGAACGGAATGGGCGTCTTGTGGATGCGCTCGCAGCCGCCGACGTAGTCGATGAGCAGCTGGACGTTCTGGTCGAGCTGCATCTGGACGTATTCGGCGTAATAGCCCCGCTGCCGGCCCTCATCGAGCACGGCGGACATCTTCTGCGACACCGCAAGCGGGACGTGCTGGCTGCCGAGCACCGCGTCCGCTTCGTCACGCGGCAGCTCGGAGGCGACGGGGCCCAGGTCGCGCTCCCCTCGCAGTGACGCGGCGGCGGCATAGGGGAAGGTGCAAATCCACCGCAGCAGCGCGCCGTAGAGCGCGGCGTCCCGGCGCATGAAGACGCCGGAGGCACGGGCCAGGTTGCGCGTCTCGTTGACGATGCCGCCCCACAGCTTCCGGCCTTCCCAGAAGCGGTCATAGGAGGCGTTGGTCCGGAAGACGAGCAGCAAGCTGAGCGAGATGCCCGCCAGCGTGTGCACCGTGGCCGGGATGTCCAGGGGCTTGAGGTGGTGATGGACCGCGGTGACGCCCACGGCCCACAACACACAGACGAGGACCCGGGCCACGATTTCGCGGACCATGGAGCCGCGGAGATAATGAAAATAGCTCCACCAACGGTGCGGGTCGTAGTCAATCATGGTCGCAGGCTGCGTACGCTGCCGCGCCTGCGCGGGGCATGGCAAGCGCCAATCCAGGGAGGACCCTTGGGATGTGTCCGCCCTGGACTGGCGCTGGTGCCCCTGGCAGCCTGCCCGTCAGTGGGAGATGGAGGCAGGGGCTGGCGGATTACCCGAGCGGAGCACCTTGCGCACGGAGAGGGCGCCCGCCATCAGCGCCACGCCCCGGAAGAAGATGCCGATCCCCACCAGCGTGCCCACCAGCCAGACGGCGGAGATGGGCCACTGCCGCATCACGACGATGCCCAGGAAGATGGACACGGCGCCGTAGAAGAAGTCCCAGCCCCACTGAGGGTAGCGGTCCATCACCGAGGTGATGGCGTGGAAGAGCCCGCTGGCGAAGAAGTAGCCCGCCAGCAGCAGCGTCATCGCGCCCAGTCCCGCCGCCGGGTAGACGAGGACGAACAGCCCCACGACGACGGAGAGGATGCCGCTGAGCAGGTACAGCCAGAACGGCCCGCCCTGCTTGCGCGTCCGGAAGGCGGAGATGGCTTCCATGACGCCTGCGCCAGCCAGCATCGCGCCGAAGAGGATGGCCGTCACCAGGCTGGTGAAGAAGGCGGCCCCCAGCGCGACGATTCCCAGCAGCGTCATCAAAATCCCCATGATGAAGGGGCCACCCCAGGCCGCCGAGTTCGCCCTCCGCCTCGTGTCAGGGGTCAGGACTTCCGGTCTGCGTTCATTGGTGAAGGCCATGGTGACTGCTCCCGAAGCGGGTTCACTTCGGAGGCCGAACCGCCCCGCGTCTCGTCCGCCTGTCGGCTGGCGACAGAAGCGCCCGGCACATCCACCGCCGAACATGGGCTCCCGCGCCGGGGCCGACAACGCTCGCTGGCGCCGCTCCGCTCCCCGCCTGCCCCAGACTTGAGGCCGCGCGGGTGCGCCGCTGCCGCTAAGGCGCACCGCCGCCGCGCGGAAGCGCCGCCTCGTATGGGGGCGTCAGGAAGACAGCACCGGGCTCCTTCCGGAACCACGTCAACTGCCGTTTGGCGTAGCGGCGCGTCTCCTGCGCGGTGTCGTGAATGGCCTCTTCGCGCGTCATCCTCTCCTCAACGACGGCGCGCGCCTGCACATAGCCCACGCTGCGCATGGGCGCCGCCTCCGCGTACCCTCGCGCCAGCAGGTCGCGGGTCTCCTCGACGAGCCCACGCTCGAACAACCTCCGCGTGCGCGTGTTGATGAGCCCGTACAGCACGTCGCGCGGTGGCGACAGGACATACAACTGGAAGGGATAGCGGTCCGGCGCGAAGGCATGGGCCTTCCGGAACGCCGAGGCGGGCACACCCGTCTGCGCATGAATCTCCAGCGCCCGGATGACGCGGACCAGGTCCTGCGACGGGAGCTTCGCCGCCGTCTCCGGGTCCACCTCCGCCAGCTTCCGGTGCACCGCCTCGCGCCCCTCACCGGCCGCGAGCGCCTCCAGCTCCGCCCTCAGCTCCGGCAAGGCCCCGGGCGCCTCAAGCACACCGTGGAGCAACACGCGCAGGTACAGCCCGGTGCCGCCCACGACGAAGACAGGCCGGCCGCGCGCGGCGATCTCCGCGATGACGGCGTCCGCGCGCCGTTGGTACTCGACAGCGGAGAAGGTCTCCATCGGGTCCACGGCGGACACCAGGTGATGAGGCACCGCGGCCAGCTCCTCCGCGGAGGGCTTCGCCGTGCCGATGTCGAAGTGCCGATACACCTGCTGTGAGTCCGCGCTGACAATCTCGCCACCGGCCCGCTGGGCCAGCGCGATGGCCAGCGCCGTCTTCCCCGACGCCGTCGGCCCGGCAATCACCGTCAACAGGGGCCGCTGCGCTCCACCCTCACCCATTCGCCAACGCTCCCTGAATCACCGCCGCCGCGGACGCATCCCGCGCGAACACCAGCCGCACGGGCGAAACCTCCGACAGCAACCGCCCCGCCGCGCCGAGCAGCCCACCCCGCCCCACGGGCGTCGCCTCGGGCAGGAGGGCATTGACGAGCAGCATCCGTCCGACGTCTCCAGCGGCCCGCGGCTCCCACCGCGACACGCCGTCCCACGCCAGCGTCCCCACCGCGCGCAACGCCGCCTCCGCGGCCTGCCCCACGTTCCAGGGCGTCCCCGCCGCCCGCCAGCCCCGGCCGGGCTCCGGCCACACGGCCACCAGCTCGTCGGACAACACCTGTCCGCCCGCCCGCGCCCACAAGGCCCCCAGCGTGCTCTTCCCCGCGCCCGAGTGCCCCGTGAAGAGCGCGGCCCGGCCCTGGTGCGCCACCGCCACGCCGTGCACCAGCAGCCCGCCACGCCGAGCCAGCGCCCGGGCAAGCATCACCTTCAGCACCGTCTCCACGGGGAAGCGCCCCGGCCCCTCCACGTGGGCCTGGAGGCCATCAGCGGACAGGGTCGCGTCGTAGTCCTCGCCGGCCAGGCGCAGCGCGCCGTCCTCCCCGCGGAGGACTCGGGGCAGCTCGCGAGTGGCTGGAGCGGGACGCGCGTGGGCGGGGGCCACGGCCACGAGCCGAGCCACCTCATTGTCCTGTCGCGCTGGGGACACCACGAACCGGGAGAACATGCGCCGGAGCGAGTCTCGCAGGTCCGCCTCACCGACTTCCACAACGCCGGTCCACCCGGCGATTCGCAGGCACAGGGTCGCGTCCGCCGAGGGGCCTCCCGGCGGAAGGCTCAGGGAATGCACTCCGACTCACCAGGAATCTGGCACTGGGAAATCTGCGCGAGCGCCACGAAGGGCTGCTCCCAGAGAATGGCCGGCGCCTCATAGGCGGGGCCGGCGTCGGGCGGGGGCGTCGTCGGGAAGGCGTCCGAAATCATGAGGTGTGCGAGCGAGGAAGAAGGGACGTTCTTCATTCAAGGGAAAGGGACTGGGAACGCGCAGATGCGGCCATCCTCCGAGCCCACATGGAGGCGGCTCACCGTGTGGTCGATGGTGGGAGTCCCGATACGCTGCGCCCCCCCAATCGAGACCCGTCCGGAGTCGGAGCCATCCAGCAGCTCCAACTGGTGGACCTGCCCGTCGGAGCTGCCAACGTAGAGGCGCACGGCGCCATTCCGGTTGAAGGAGAAGGTGCCGGAGGGAGACGCAATCGGCGTGCTCCACCGGAGCACCGGCGGCGACTGGGCGGGCCCCGAGACGTCGTACAGCGCCACCTGGCCGGCCGCGAGGCTGGCCACGAAGCCCCCGCCCTGGGGCCGCACGAAGCTGGTGAAGGCAGGCGTGTTCGGCGCCGGGCGCGAGGCGACGGGCAGGCTCCACGCGAGCTGCGCCGTGGCGGCGTCGACGCCGTGCACGAAGCCGTCGCTGTCCGTCACCAGGATGAGGTTGCTGTACGCGTTGCGAACCAGGCTCAGCTCCACGTCGCCCACCGGGAGCTGGCCCAGCACCTGGCCCGTCAGCGTGTTCAGCACCCGGAGCGTGTTCGGCGAGCCCGCGTGCGCGCGCGTCGCCACGAAGAGCCGGTTGGTGGTGTAGTCCACCACCATGCCGCCCGCCACCATGCCCAGGTTTCCGGGCTGGTAGCTCCAGACCAGCGCGCCGGTGGCGGCATTCAGGGCCACCACCCGGTTGCGCGAGGCGTCCGCCAGCCGCGTGGCGAAGAAGACGAGGTCGCGGTTGGGATGCGCGGCCCGGTACGCGGCGTTCGCGTAGTCGAAGAGCTGCGTGACGGGGAACGATTGGATGGTGCCAATGGGCTGGCCGCCATTGTCCCAGCGCCACAGCACCTGGCCGGTGGCGGCGTTGAGCGCGCTGGCCACCCCACCCTGGTCGCCCACGAGGAGGTACTGCCCGGACAGGCCATGCAGCGGCACCACCGGGAAGCGGCTGCCGATGAGGCCCGCCAGCGGGCGAGGCCGCCACCGCTCCGCGCCATCCGCCGATGGGTTGGTGACCTGGGTGAGGTTGGCGACGACGGAGTCGTTGAAGGCGCTGAAGATGCCCGTGCCCAGCTCGGTGATGGGCTGCTGCATGGCATTCAGGCCCACCGAGTAGCACCACAGCGGCGCCGCGCCCACGCGAGCCCGAGGCGTGGCCACCAGGGCCTCCGACGTGGGCTGGTTGCCCGGCGAGTACCACCGCAGGTCATCCGAGTTGAAGACGCGGTAGTAGTACGTGGTGCCGTTGGTGACGGACGTATCCGTGAACGTCGTGGTGGCGCCCACGTCGTCCGCGTACACCACCTGGGCGTTGCCCAGATGCGCCCCCACCGCGTAGGTCAACCCTTGCGTCGGCGAGAGGTTCGGCGGCGCGCCCTCCGCGCGAAGCACCAAGACGCCCCCGTGTACCGCCGGGTTGTCCCAGGTGAGCGTCACGCTGCCATCGCGCGCCACGCCCGTGAGGCGGTTGACGTCCGGCACGGTGCCCTGCACCAGCGTCATGGGGGTTTCAACGCGAATCTGCGGCCCGCCGTAATCGTCGATGAGGTGGAAGCGATGACGGAACGTGGTGGGCCCGGACAGCGACGCACCCGACCCGAAGTTGGAATACACCACCGTGAAGGAGCGCTCGCCGTTGACCGGGATGCCCGTGGCGTTCGTCGACTCCCAGGTGATGCCCGTGTTGTTGTTGGACGCCATGCGCCACCCGGAGGGCGTCCCCAGCACACCGGAGATGGTGAAGTAGTTGAGCGCGGGCCGCAGCATCCGGACCTCATGCAGCGGCATGGGGCCCCGGTTCTGGATGGTGTAGATGACGGACCGGTTCGTGGAGTTGGCGGCCACGGCGCGGATGTTCGTCCGCACGCGGTGCGACACGATGCGCCCCTGGTTCGAATCCACCAGGTTCGACGTCACGGAGGCGCCGTTGCGCGTGGCATCCACCTGCCCCCGGAACCGGTAGTTCGCGAACTGGGGCCCCGTCACCTGGTACGTCCAGACGAAGTGCGCGGAGGCGCCCGGATCCAACCGGGGGACGCTCGCGGGCCCAGGCCCCGACACGAGCGCCGCCGCCGCCGAGCCCTCGAACACGGGCGCGCGCGGCGTCACGTTCAGGAACGTGTCCGTCGACGACGGGTTGGTCACCGTGAGCCGCACGCGCACGGTTTCATTGTTGAACGCGTCGTCGGTGTCCACGTCCATGGCCACCGGGAGCGCGCCCACGTTGACCATCCGCGTGTCCACCACGGGCGACCGGGTGTTCCCGTTCCCGCTGACGCCCCGCACCTGCGCCACCAGCGTCCCGGCCGAGCCCGTCCGCGCGAGCGCGGCGTAGACGCCCGCGTTCCGGCTGGGGATGTTCGTGCGGAACGACGCCGGCTCGATGTCCACCACCTGGAAGGTGACGGCGCCCGCGCCCGTGGAGGGCCCTTCAATCGTGCTGTTGTTCTGGTTCGCGCCCGTCCGGTTCTCCACCACCATGCGGGCGTCGACGTCGCCCCCCACCCCCATCACCCGCGGCCGCACGTCCACCTGGGTGTACAGGCCGGAGCGAATCCAAGTGGCGGCAGGGGTCGTCACCGACGTGGTGAAGTCCCCGCCCGCGCAGGTGTCGCGCGCGAGCGTCTGATTCGCCACGAAGCGCTCGTTGTTCTGGTCGCTGTTCGACGTCGGCGGAACCACGCGCAGGACGAACCGGGCCGTGTCGCCCTGCCCCAGGCCATAGTCGCCGCTCCCACCACAGGAGTCCGAATTGTAGAAGATGACCCACCGCTCGCTGGCGATGTAGTCCACCGTCCAGCCCGGGGGCGGGATGGACGCGAGCGGGATGTAGCCATTGGGCAGCGCGAACCACACCTCGTTGATGCGCCGGAACTGCGGCGACCCGCTGGAGGTGTTGTTGCGGACGTCGACCGTCAGCTCGGAGGCTTCGTCCATCACCACGCGCGCGCGGGTTTCGCCACCCTGCGGCTGCGTGGTCAAGACGAAGGTCCGGGACGTCGTCTGCGCCCACCCCAGCGTGGGCGCCAGGAGCGCGGCGGCGGCAATGAGGGGAATGGAGAATGGACGCATGAATGGAGCCCTCACGGATCCAGAGTGAAGGAAGCCGCCGTCAGCGGCGCCCCATCGAGGAAGAACCGGGCCTGCCACGTCCCGCTCATGCCGGACGTCGCCACGGCCGTGCCGGCCACGGGCAGGGAGAAGCGCACCGTGCGCGACTCGTCCACGCGCGAATCCACCTCCGCCGAGCGCCGCTCATACGGCAACCCGGAAGGCGGCACGAACTCCACGGACACCGTGTGCCGGCCACGCACGCCGCTCACCGTCAGGTCCACGTTCACCTGCTCCACCGACAGCGCGCCCCGGCCGCCCTCTCCCAGGTCCATGACGGTGGCCGAGCCCCGCGGCACCGCCGCTGGCGGCGGCACTTCTGGCTCCTCCACCGGCGCGGGCGGCGGACGGGCCTCCGAACCCTCGCGCGGAGGCAACACGTCCGTGGGCGCCACCGGCTCCAGCGCCGGGGGCGCGTGGACGGGGGCACGGGGCGCCACGCCTTCCGTGCACGAGGCCAGCATCACCGCCGCCGCCAGGAGCGCCAAACGCGTCCGCATCACCGTGCCTCCTCCAACTCGTCGATGAGCCCCAGCCGGGTCAGCTCCGAGAAGAACTTGAGCGTGTCGGTCAGCACCTGCTCCACGTTCCACCCATGACGCTGGGCCACCTGCTCCACCAGGGCCCGCGCAGTGCGCGTCCCGTCGCACAGCTTCCAGATTTCAATGGCCGTTGCGTTGAGCCCACGCAGGGTGTTGCCCTCGGCGTCCAGGATGATGAAGTCCGAGCCGAAGCGCTGACCGGAGACGCCCTCGCGCCAGCGCGGCGCATGGTCCGCCGCGAATTCCTTGCTCATCGCGCACCTCCCCGGCCCAGCAGCGCCGCCAGACGCCACTTCACGGCCACCCGCAGGCGGCCCAGCCACCGGGGCCCTCGGTCCCACCCCGTCTCCAGGACGACGCCGCCCCGGCGCACGCGGCGCACCCGCCCCAGCACCCGTGATGGCGCCAGCGGAGGATCCTCCTGGGGTGAGTTGTCGCCGCGCAGCGCCACCGCCTCGGCATCCCACCGCCGCAGCCGGTGCAGCACCAGGGCATGATCGAAACGCGCCAGCAGGACGTCACCAGGCTGCGGCGCCCCCTCCAGCGGCTCCACGCCGGCATGGTCGCCCGAGCACAACGACGGCCACATGCTGTCCCCGTGGACGGGGACCCAGCTCAGGGCCGGATGCACAACGGGGGCGGAAGTGTCGCGCGGCATCGCAGGCCAGTCTAGCCGACCCGACCCGCGCCCGCGAGTTCCACCGCCCCGATAACCCAGCGTTTATCAGGGGTTACGCACCTGCCTCAGTTTCTCAGACTTGGCAAGAACCGCCTGGAATACTGTTCTGGACCCCACGGAGCCCTATGCCGGGACAGCCTTCCGCTCCCGCACCACCCTGGCGACCTCGTCGAGCGCGACGGGGATGGGCTCCCCGCCGGCCATGGGCTTCAGCTTCGCCTGGCCACTGGTGCGCTCGGCCTCGCCCAGCACCAGGGTGAAGTCCGCGCTGCTCTTGTCCGCGCGCTTCATCTGGCTCTTGAGGCTGCCTCCGCGGGTATCGAACTCCACGCGCAGGCCCTCGCGGCGCAGGCGGCTGGCCAGCACCAGGGCGGCGTCGTGCGAGCCCGCGTCCGCCACCGCGACGAAGATGTCCGGCCGCACGGCGAACTGCTGGCCGCTCTCCTTCAGGAGCAGCACCAGGCGGTCCAGGCCACAGGCGAAGCCCACCGCGGGCGCGTCCGGCCCACCCAGGCTCTTCACCAGCTTGTCATAGCGGCCACCGCCGCCCACGGTGCTGGCGGTGCCCAGCGCGGGGTGCGAGGCGACGAACTCGAAGACGGTGCGCGTGTAGTAGTCCAGCCCACGCACCATGCGCGGATTCACGACGTGCCGGACGCCCAGCGCCGTCAGCTTCCGCTGCACGTCGTCGAAGTGCGCGCGGCAGGGCTCGCACAGGGTCTCCAGCACATTGGGACCGGCCGCGGCGATGGCCTGGCACTTCTCGTTCTTGCAGTCCAGGACGCGCAGGGGGTTCTTCTCCATGCGCTTCTGACAGTCCCCGCACAGCTCCTCGCGGTGGGCCTGGAGATACGCCACCAGCTTCGCGTGGTACGTGGGCCGGCAGGCCTCATCCCCCAGCGAGTTGATGTTCAGGGTGATGTCCTTGAGCCCCAGCCGCTCCAGGAACTGCATCACCATGTCCATCATCTCGACGTCCTGGGCGGCCTCTTTCGCGCCGTAGGCCTCCGCGCCGATTTGATAGAACTGCCGATAGCGGCCCGTCTTCATCCGCTCGTAGCGGAACATGGGCCCCGTGTAGAACCAGCGGGTGAGCGGCTCCTGGTTGGCCACGGAGTGTTCGATGTACGCGCGCGCCGCGGGCGCGGTGCCTTCCGGGCGCAGGGACAGGCTGCGGTCCGCCTTGTCGTTGAAGGTGTACATCTCCTTCCCGACGATGTCGGTCTCCTCGCCCACGCTGCGCACGAACAGGGCGGTGTCCTCCACCATGGGCGTGCGGATCTCACCGTAGCCGAAGCGGCCGAACAGCTCGCGGGCCAGCCCCTCCACGTGCTGCCAGATCTCAATCTCCCCGGGGAGGAGATCGTTCATGCCCTTGACGCCCGCGACCTTCTGGCTCACGCGATGACTCCGATTCGCTTGCCCAGCCGCACCACGGCCTCCTCCTGGAGGCTCTCATCCCAGGTGATGCGCTTGGGCTCGAACAGGAGGATGACGGTGGAGCCCATCTCGAAGCGGCCCAGCTCCCCACCCTTCTCCACCGGCATGGCCGCGCCGTAGCGGTGCACCTTGCCGGGCTGCCCGGTGTGCGTCGTCACCTCGTCGTAGGCCGCCTTGATGCGCGACACGCAGGTGGCGCCCACCTTCACCACCGCGCACTTGCCCGCCACGGTGTCCAGGTACGTCACCAGCCGCTCGTTGACGCAGAACAGGGACTGCTTGTTCTTCACCGACGCGGGGTTCACCGGCCAGAACTCGCCGGGGATGTACGCGTAGCCCGTAATCGTGCCGCCCAGCGGCGCGTGGATGCGGTGGTAGTCGCGCGGCGACAGGTAGATGGTCGTCCAGGCGCCGCCGTGAAACGGCCTGGCGGCCTCGGCGTCTCCCAGCAGCTCGTCCACCGTGTACTCGATGCCCTTGGCCTGCAGGCAGCGCCCGTGGTCCGAATAGCCCACCTGCGACACGCGGCCGTCCACCGGGGACACCACCACCTGCTCCCCCGCGTCCACCGGCCGCAGGCCGGGCTTCAGGCCCCGGGTGAAGAACTGGGCGAAGGTCGGGTACTGCTCGAAGGAGTGCTCGGCCTCCTCCATGTCCACGTTGTAGGCCTTGGCGAAGGCGCGCATCGCGGCCTGGTGCACCGGCGCGGGCACGGGCAGGCGCGTGGCCATCCCCACCACGGAGGAGAGCGCGGACTTGGGCAACACCTGCATCAACTTCATGAAAGTCTGGTCGTTCATATCGGCGAATCGGTGCTAGCGACCGGCGTCGGTCGCGGGTGCCGGACCGCCGTCGGGAGTGACAGGGACGGTCTGGACGGCACTCTTGGGTAACAGCGTGAGGACCTTCCCTGCTTCAATCAGGAGGAAGGCGTCCTGATGCTGGGGGTACTCCAGGCGGCAGGCGGTGCGGTCGGCGAGCTGCCAGGTCTCCCGCATGCCACGCCCCTGCACGTCGATGGGGGTGCCCCGCTGGAAGCACCCCCGGAAGCCCGCCACCAGCTCGGACGCGGCCGTGCCAGCCTGAGGGCCAGCGCTGGCGTCCGGAGGCCCGGCGTCCGGGACTTCCGCCGGAGCCGCGGGACGCGCCGGCTCCTCGGTGGACGGCGCGGTGTAGGAGCCCGGCGGCAGCTCCCGAGCGCTGGCCACGGCCTCATCCCGCTCGCTGGCGGCCGCCGCCATCCGCTGCCGGCCGTCCTTGATGCGCTTCAGCAGCTCGCGGGCGCCCTCGGCGTCCAGGCTGTCCGCGGGGACGCGCTGGAGCTGCGCCTCGATTTCACCCACCCGCGGATCCAGGTAGGCGTCATCCAGCTTCTGCGCGTAGAGCTCGCGGAAGCGGCGGGCGGCCTCCTCGTACTCGGCGGAAGGCGCGGGAGGCTCGCGGCGGCAGCCGGCGGGCGCCAGCGTGAGCAGCACTGCGGAGACGACGCCCACGAGGGGCCTGAGGGACGCTCGGAGGACCAGGGTGCGCACGACACGGGTTTATGTCATTTCCCCGCGCCTGTCCGCCTTTTGTGCCCCGGAAGCGCGCCTCAGACGCCCAGGAACAGGCGCTTGCCGAAGTTCAGCGCCAGGTCCGCGTCGAAGATCTTCTGCGCCGACGTCTCGATGTCGTACTCGACGCGGACGTACTCCACCGTGCGCGCGTCCGTGTCGCAGATGACGAAGCACGCCCGGTTGTCGTAGTCGCGCGGCTGGCCCACGCTGCCCACGGAGATGATGTACTTGTAGCCCCGGCGGATGCCGAACTTCTGGGCCACCACGTCGTTCACCTCGCCGTTGCCAATGGCGAAGGCGCGGCACAGGTGGCTGTGGCCAATGAAGGTCACCTCCGGCAGCTCCGCCACGTAGGGCGTCAGCTCCCGGGCCTGCTCCAGCGCGAAGATGTACTCGTACGCCTTCGGGTCGATGGGCGACCCATGGCAGAAGCCCACGTCGCCAATCCGGTACGTGTACGGGAGGCTGCGCAGCCAGGCCATGTTCTCATCGGTGAGGACGTTGGCGGACCAGTCCAGCGCGTGCCGGGCGGCGTCGTAGTAGTACGAGTAGTCCATCCGCCCCGCCACCGCCGCGTCGTGGTTGCCCAGGAGCGTCACCTCCGCCACCGAGCGCACCAGCTCACAACACGGGTTGGGCGACGCCCCGTAACCGACGATGTCCCCCAGCGAGACGAACCGGTCCACCTTCTGGTGCTCGGCGACGCGGAGCACCTCGGTGAGCGCCTCGATGTTGGAGTGGATGTCGGAGATGACGGCGATGCGCATGCGGGGCCTCGGTCCGGTGGCGTGGGCTCAACCCGCCCAGCCGGCCTTCACCTGGTTCTGCTGCTGCTGCGAAATCATCTGGCGAAGCCGTCCCAGGGTATCGCTGTCCAGGGACTCGAAACGCAACCCCATGCCCGCGGGAAGCGCTCGTTCCTCCGCCTCCCGGAGCCACACCACCGTGGCCTGGGCCTGGATGTCCTCGTGGCCCGCGGGAGACAGCTTCACCACCGTCCGCGCCCCCCGCGCCAGGGGCGTGCTCGTGCGGAGGAACAGGCCTCCCTCGCTCAAATTCGAGATTCGCGCGTAGAGCGTGACGTTGTCACCCTCGCACCAGCACCGAAGCTGGGTGGGAATTCGCGTGGACTTTCGGTTTTCGCTCAACCCGGAACCTTCTTCCGTCACCCGAATCCGCAGCCTAGGGACGGCCTGATTCCGCAGTCAAGTTCAAGGGCGGCGGAGCGCCCTCCCCTCGCCCACGGCCTCATCGCTCCAGGGGGCCCAGGTCGTCGAAGTGGGTCAGCTTCCGGAACTCGGCGAAGCGGGCGTGGATCTCCGGGCGCGTCACCTCGCGCAGGCGCTCCAGGCTGAACTTCTCCACCGTGAAGGAGGCCATGACGCTGCCCATCACCATGGCGCGGCGCAGCAACGCCTGATCCAACACGCCATTGGAGGTGGCCAGGGCGCCCATGAAGCCGCCGGCGAAGGTGTCCCCCGCGCCGGTGGGGTCGAAGACCTCCGCCAGGGGGAAGGCGGGGCACGCGAAGATGTGCTCGGCCTCGAAGAGGAGCGCGCCGTACTCACCGCGCTTGATGACCACGCGCTGCGGGCCCATGGCCATGATGGCGCGAGCGGCCTTCACCACGTTGTGCTCGCCGGCCAGCTGCCGGGCCTCCGCGTCGTTGACGAACAGGAGGTTGACGCGGGAGAGCGTCTTGAGCAGCGCCTCCCGGCTGCCCTTGATCCAGAAGTTCATGGTGTCGGCGGCCACCAGCTTCGGCGCCTTCACCTGGTCCAGCACCTGCGCCTGGAGCTCCGGGTGGATGTTGCCCAGGAAGACGTAGGGCGTATCCCGGTAGGACTCCGGCAGCTTCGGGGAGAAGGCCTGGAAGACGTTGAGCTGGGTGTCCAGCGTCTGCGCCTCGTTCAGCTCGTAGCCGTAGCGGCCCTTCCAGCGGAAGGTGCGGCCCGTCTCCCGGGTGAGGCCCTCCAGGTCGATTCCCCGGCCACGAAGGAAGTTGAGGTGTCCTTCGGGGAAGTCCTCGCCCACCACCGCCACGACGCGCGCGGGGCTGAAGAACGAGGCTGACGTGGAGAAGTAGGTGGCCGAGCCCCCGAGGATGTCCTCCTTCTGGCCGAAGGGGGTTTCCACTGAGTCCAGGGCAACGGAGCCGACGACGAGCAGGGACATGCGAGCTTCCTGGGGGGAGATGCCGTGAAAGCAGGCACGGCGCTCCCCTGGGCCCCGTGCCCATGCCGGGTACGTCGTTTCCCGTTTGACGTCAAGCGCCGAGCGCCGGGTTCAGGGGACCGGAATGCCTGTCAAGGTGAGGATGGCCTTCAGGTCATCGTCGGTGAAGAACAGGCCGCCGCCCACGAAGAAGTCGCGGCCCGCCACCAGGCGCCGCGTCGCCAGGTCCCGCTGCTGCGCGTTGAGCATGTCGTCCATGCCCGCGATCAAATAGAGGTGGTCAATGGGCTGGGCGCGCAGGCTGGCGCGCAGGCGGGGGTAGCGCAGCTCGTCGTCCGCGAAGTTGAAGGCGTCCATCTGGACCCGGAGCGCGTCGTTGAAGAAGTGCAGGTCGGCGCCCACGCCGCCGGTGGACTCGATGAGGCCCACGCGCAGGGTGGTGAAGTACCAGCGCTTGGCGAACTGCGCGCTGACCTTGAGGCTCTCCTTCGTCACCTTCCGCGTCTGCACGACGGGGTCGCCCTCGGACGGGGGGTTGGTCTGCAGCACCTCCGTCGTCACGCTGCCGCGCGGGTCGTCCACCAGCTCCAGCAGGTAGTACTTGTCCGGCTTGGGGATGAGCCGCACGGAGAAGACGTTCTTCGAATTCCCCTGCGCGGCCAGGTAGGTGCTCTGGATGCCAATCTCCGCCTGGAGGTCGGTCAGCCGCGAGGCGAAGCGCGACACGTCCTGTACCGTCTCGCGGAGCTCGCGGCCCACCGTCTCGTCGGCCAGCAGCACGCCGGCGGCGCCCTCCCCTTCCTTCACCTTGCGGGTGATCTCCTCCAGGTTGCCCAGCGTGCCGTCCAGCTTCCTGAGCGTCTCCTTGAGGCTGGCGACGGACTCCTTCACGTCGCCTTCACCCGTGCCCACGATGTTCTTCACGCTGCCGAGCACCTGGCGCACGTCGCGGGTGATGAACTCGATGTTGTCGATGATGCGGGTGATCTCCGCCTGGTTCCCCTGGGTGATGCCGCGCACGTCCCGGGAAATGGCCTCGACGTTGCCGACGATGGTGTCCAGGCGGTCCGCGTTGCGCCGGACCGTGGCATCCACGGAGTCCGACAGCCGCACCAGGTTCTCCACGATGCGCTGGAGCGACCCCGCGCCGCGCTCACCGCCGAGCACCTCCCGCAGCGCCCCCGTCACCTCCTGGATGTCGGCGGTGATCTGCGACAGCGACTCGAAGACGGCCTCCATGCCCTGCGTGTCGACGACGCGGCGAATCTGCCCGCCCGTCTCCAGGCTGGGGGCGCCCTCCGTGCCGGGGTTGAGGTCCAGCAGGTAGTCACCCAGCAGCGACTCGGAGCGCTTGGTGACGACGGCGTCCTCACGCAGGTCCACGTCGTCGCGGATCTTCAGCCAGACCTTCGCCCGGGTGCCCTCGAGCGTGATGCCGTCGATTTCGCCCACCGGGATGCCGGCGATCTGCACGCGCCCACGCACGGCGAGGCCGGACGCATCCCGGAAATAGGCCCACACCTTCGTGGATTCGCTGTCGCTCAAACCACCCTTGCGAGCGAACAGGACGAAGGTGACGAAAAAAGCCCCCGCCGCGATGACCAGCAGGCCCACACGGAAGGGCGTGACGAGCTTCTTCACCTGATGTGACTCCGAGCGCGACCGGCCGACGCGACTCTAACGTTTTGCATCCCGACTGCCACATTTTCCTGGGGCCTGCCGCCCTCGCGCCGCCCCGCGCCCCCGGTCAATTCTTCCCGAACCAGGTCTCCAGGAACACCTTCACCGCGGGGTGCTCCGCCTCGCGGAGCTGCTCCGGCGAGCCGTTGGCCACGATGACGCCCTTGGAGAGGAAGGCGATCTGGTCCGCCACGTTGAAGGCGGAGGAGATGTCATGGCTGATGACCACGCTGGTGACGCCCAGCTCCTTCTGGGCGGCCAGGATCATCTCATCCACGTAATCCGTGGTGATGGGGTCCAGGCCGGTGGTGGGCTCGTCATAGAGCACCACCTTCGGATCCATGACGATGGCCCGCGCCAGGCCCACCCGCTTGCGCATGCCGCCGGACAGGTCCGCGGGGAACCGGTCCTCCACGTCCTTCTTCAGGCCCATCAGCTCCAACCGCGCGCGGACCTTCTGGCGGATGACGTCCTCCGCATCCTTCGTGTGCTCCCGCAGCGGGAAGGCCACGTTCTCGAAGACCGTCATGGAGTCGAACAGCGCGGCGGCCTGGAACACCATGCCGAACTTGTTGCGCACGTCCTGGAGCGACTCGACGCCCATGGGGACGATGTCCTCCCCGTCGACGATGACCTGCCCCTTGTCCGGCTTGAGCAGGCCAATCATGTGCTTCATCAGCACCGTCTTGCCGGAGCCGGAGCCGCCCAGGATGACGCAGGTGCTGCCGACCGGCACGGTGAGGTTGATGCCGGTGAGCACCTTGTGGTCGCCGAACGTCTTGTGCAGGTCGACCACCTGGATCATCGGCGTGCCGGACGCCGGAGCGTTGGAGGCCGGGGGCGCCATCAGAAGAAGAGGACGCCCAGGATGAAGTCGAGGATGAAGATGGACAGCGCGCTGGCCACCATCGCCTCCGTGGTGGCCTGCCCCACGCCCTTGGCGCCGCCCGAGGCGTTGAAGCCCTTGAAGCAGCAGATGAGGGACACCGCCAGGCCGAACACGGCGCCCTTGAGCAGGCCCTGGAAGATGTCCTCCGGCGCCAGCCACTGCTGCGTCCGGGAGAGGAAGGTTCCGGGGGAGATGCCCAGGCCGCCTACCGCCACCACGTAGGCCCCGCCCATGCCCATGGTGTTGAAGAGCATGGTGAGCGCCGGCACCATGAAGAGGCCGGCCAGCACCCGGGGGACCAGCAGGTACTGCACCGGGTTGACGGCCATGGTCTCCAGCGCGTCCACCTGCTCGGTGACGCGCATGGTGCCCAGCTCGGTGCACATGGCGGAGCCGGCGCGCATGGTCACCATCAGCGCGGAGAACACAGCCGCAAGCTCGCGGGTGAGCGTCAGGGCCACCGTGGGCCCCACCAGGCTCTCCGCGTCGAAGAGCTGGAAGGCGGTGGACGTCTGCAGCGCGAACACCATGCCGGTGAACGTGCCGGTGAGCGACACGATGAAGATGGACCCCACGCCCACGAAGTCCAGCTGGGCGAAGAGGTTGACCAGCCGGAAGGGGCGCCGCACGCTCCAGCGGAACACGTCCAGCCCCAGGGTGACGATGCCGCCCAGGGTGCTGACGATGTCGATGAGGCCCTGGCCAAAGCGCGTGACGGCCTGGGTGAAGGGCCCGGGCTCGCGTGCCGGCTCGCTAGGGGTCTGCGTCGTCATTCGTTCGGGGCTACTCTTTATGGCGGCACGCTGGCCGGCACAAGGCCCGGAGAGGCAGGCGACGAAGACACTTCCTCCCTTGGAAGCGATGCCGTTATGTTCCGCGCCCCTTTACTCCCATGCCCGGCGCCGTCCGCTGCCGGGCAGAGAAACTGACGAACGAACATGGCAACTCATAAGGTCGGCGGCGAGGTGGATGCGCTTTGTACCCGATGCAAGCTCACCCTCGCGCACACCATCCTGGCGATGGTGGGAACGAAGATTGCTCGGGTGCGCTGCAACACGTGTGGCGGAGACCACGTCTATCGCGCGGCGCCCGGCGCGACGGATCGCCCGTCGTCCAGCACCACCCGCACCCCGCGCGCGTCCTCCAGCGCGGCCTCCAAGGCGGAGAAGCTCATCATCTCCTTCGAAGAGCAGCTCGCTGGCAAGGATGTCGCCAACGCGCCCCGCTACAGCCCGAAGGACACCTACAAGGTGGATCAGGTCATCCAGCATCCCACCTTTGGCACGGGCTTCGTCTCGGCTGTTCGCGGCGACAAGGTGGACATCACCTTCCGCGGCGACACCAAGACGCTGGTGCACGGCCGCGGTGGTGGCCCGGTGGAGAAGCCCGCCTTCAACCCGCCCAACCGGCAGGTGACCGGCCCCGCGGACAAGCCCCAGCCCGTCAGTGACAGCGCCGAGCCGGCGCCCGCGGACGGCGCCGAGCCGCCCCCCGCGTCGGAGGACTGACCGGGGCCGCACAGCCATCATGGAGGGGCACGGACGATGACACTGCGCGCGCTGCCCCTCCTGATGGTCCTCGCCATGCCGGTGGCGGGGATGGCGGGTGCGCCTGACGTCACCGTGACCTGGTCGCCCGAGCGCATCGTGCTCGGCACCGATGCCCCGGTGACGTTGAAGGTCCAGGTCCCCGCCGGCACGGGTCCCCTCCACGCCGCGGCTTCCACGGGCACCTTCGCCTCGAACCGCGTGGAGGGTGGCGCTGTCCGACTCTTCGACTGGCGCCCTCCCTCGGTGCGTTATCCGCAGGTGGCCGTGCTGCTCTTCTGGACGGACGCTCCCGCCGCTGACGCGCCGCCCCCGGTGACGGTGGTGCGGCTGCCGCTGGTGGGCCTCACGGAGCTCGATGTCGCCACGGCGGCGGGCGCGCACGTCGAGGTGGAGGTCGCGAATCGTCGCTTCGGCCCCGTTCGGGCGAACGGCCGGGGACAGGCGCGCGTGCCCATCGAAGTCCCTCCTGGCGTCCGGCAGGCGCGGGTGCTGGCCACGCGAGGGACGCTCCGCACCGATGCAACCGTTCCGCTGGACCCTCCGCCGGACTCGCCGCTGGCCGCGGTCCTCACACCGCCGGCCCTGCCCTCGGTGGAGGGGGGCTGGCTGTTGATGGCGGACGAAGCGCCCCTGCGCGCCAGTGACGTCGACGTGGTGGCGGAAGGCGCGGTGGTCGCCCCGGCCCCGGAGGACACGCGGACGACGAGCCTTCCGTCAGCGGTGGTGGCCCCTGCCGCGGAGGACCTCCGGGCAACAACGGGGCCGCCGGCTGGCGACGTTCCCCGCGCGGCCGACGTCGGAGCCGAGGCCCAGGACGTGCTGCGCGTTCGCGTCATTCCCGCTTCCGGCGCCCAGCGGGTGAAGGTGCGCGTCCGCCGAATGGACCGGGCGCACGCGGCACCCACCGAGGCCGACGTCACCGTGCTGTCCACGTCCGTCACCGCGCGGGCACCCGAGGCGGTCGACACCTGGCGCAGCTCGTACTTCCTGCTCGCGGGTGGCGTGTTCGCGAGCGGCGCCAACTCCGGTCCGTCGGGCGGCGTGGGCGTGTCGGTCCTCACGCCTTGGTGGCGTCACCGGGTCGCGGCGGAGCTGGAAATCGGAGCCCGCACCGCCACGGACGGTGGCCCGGTGGATGCGCGCGAGACGGTCCACTCGCAGGTGGTGGCATTGCCCCTGCTGCTCTCCGTGCGCGTGGAGCTCTTCCGCCGTGGCGCGTTCTCCCTCCACGGGCGAGCAGGCGCTGGGCCCGTCCCCTTCTTCCACCACGCCCTCTCCAGTGACTTCCAGGGCGAGGTGAAGGAGAGCCGCGTCGTTGGCATGGGCTTCGTCGCGCTTCAAGCAGCCCACCGCTTCGACCGCTGGAGCGCGTTGGCGGAGGCGCGAGGCGCCTGGGCCCCGGTGCACACGCCCTGGCTGGACAGCCAGCTCGGCGGACTGGCCATGTACCTGGGCATGAGGTTCGAGCCGTGAGCCTGGCTCGCGCCGTGCTCCCCGAGCCAGCAACGGCCTCGAATTCCGGAGCAGGAAAGGACCAGAAGGCGCAGTCCCGGACCGTGTCTCCGCTCCCGGTTTCGGGCCTGATTCCCGTCCCCTTCGCATTCCTCTCCAGGAGTCTCCATACCCATGAGCATGACCCAGGCCAACTCCCACCACGGGCTCGCCGCCCTGCTGACGCCCCAGAACAGCGTGCTGGTGCTGATCGACCATCAGCCCTACCAGTTCGCCAACCTGCACAGTCACGAGCCGACGATGGTGATCAACAACGTCGTCGGACTGGCCAAGGCGGCCAAGGTCTACAACGTGCCGACCATCCTCACCACGGTCCTCGAGGAGCGCGGCGGCTACCTGATCAAGGCCTTGCAGGACGTGTTCCCCGAGCAGAAGCCCATCGACCGCACCTTCATCAACACCTGGGAGGACCGCCGCGTGGTGGACGCGGTGAAGAAGACGGATCGGAAGAAGTTGGTGATCGCCGCGCTGTGGACGGAGATCTGCCTGGCCATGCCCGCCATCCAGGCGGCCGGTGAGGGCTTCGACGTCTACGCCGTCACCGACGCCTCGGGTGGCGTCAGCCGCGAGGCGCATGACATGGCGGTGCGCCGCATGCAGATGGCGGGCGTGACGCCCATCACCTGGATGGCGGTGGTCGCCGAATGGCAGCGCGACTGGGCCCGCGAGGAGAGCGCCGCAGGGCTCGCTGGCGTGCTGGCCGAGCACGGCGGCGGCAGCGCCGTGGCCTTCGCCTGGGAACTCCAGCTGCTGGCGGGCCGGCCCGGCTCGGGCGTCTGAACGCGGCCCTCCCCGGCAGGGGAATGACGGACTTCCCGACTGCTGGCATTGTTCTCCTGAGTCCGCTGTCGTCAGGGGGCTCAGGAGAACGAGGCCTTGGAGACGCGCGCTGAACGGCTGAGCCCCCTGCCATTGAATGTGGTGGCCATTTCCGTTACCCGGCGGAAGTGGAATGGCGTCTGCGTGGATGTGAATGAGATCCGCTGTTCGGGTCGGGCCGAGCATCCGCTGTGCTTGGAGGGCCAGACACGCCTGAGCGCGTTGTTGGAGGAAGTCGGGTCGCCCTGCGAGCCCCGCCTGCGCGAAGGCCGGCCCTGCCCCATCGGGTACGTCCCACGGCAGTTGAACCTCATGCCCGCCGGCATGCCGCTGTGGGGCTACGGCGCCGACTCGCGACTGGTGCGCGATGCCGTGCTCACGTTCGACCTGAAGGGCCTGGGTGAGCGCCTGGGCCAATCGCTGGCCCCCGCCGGATTGGACGCGCCGAGACTGCGCTTCGCCGATGACCGGCTCTGGACGCTGATGCGCTTGCTCGCCGAGGCGGTGGATGACGACGACCCCGCCGCGCAGCTCTACGGCGACGGACTGATCGCCGCCATCTTCGCCATGCTGGGCTCGCGCCGTGGGGAGCGACCCTCGACGCGCAAGGGGCTGGCGCCGTGGCAGCTGCGGCGGGTGCTCGACTACCTGGAGTCGCGCCTGCCCGAGCGGGTCGAATTGTCGGAGCTGGCGGCGCTGGTGGACCTGTCACAAGCGCACTTCAGCCGCGCCTTCAAGGCCTCCACTGGCGTGGCTCCCTATCAATGGCAGCTGCGGGCCCGCCTCCAGCGCGCACAGGCGATGATGCTGACCACGCCCGTGACGCTGGAGCGCGTCGCTGAAGCGACGGGCTTCGCCGATGCGGTGCACTTCGGCAAGGCCTTCCGGCGGGCCCACGGCACCACCCCCGCGAGGTGGCGCCAGGACCGGAAACGCTAGGTGTTGGACGGGGCAGCCGTTGAGCCCCGTGCGTTCTTGGCCGCCATGAAGGTTCGTCGTTACTCAGGGTCGAGGCTCCATACCCCTTCATCCCAGCGCTTCAGTGCTTCCTGCGCCACGAACGGCACGAGTCCGGTCAAGTCCCGAATCCTGTGTAGTTGGTTCGGAGGGGGTTCGGGGGAGGAAGGCTCCTCGGCGGCGTCATGCAGCGGAAGTGTCAGGGGTTGATTTCAGCAGAGACATGTCAAGGTAGCGGCGGTCATCCCAGACACCGGTGACTTCGAGGGCGACAGCGGTGATGAGGCGCAGTGCACTGGCGCGGTCCGGGAAGGCGCCGACACCACGGATGCGGCGCTTCACCTCGCCGTGGAGGCGCTCCAGTCCGTTGGTGCTGCTCGTCGCGTACCTGATGCCGACGGGTCACGTCGCGGCCTACAGCGTGCCGCTCGTCGGGGGCGCGTTCATCTGGGGTGGAAAGGTGTACCGCTGAGCTGCGGCAACTCCAATAGGAGACACTCGGTTCTGGCTCCCCAGGGGCCGCGCTGCGAGACTCGGGCGCGCTGCGAGCACTCTCGCTGTCGAGCGTGGCGGGCAGCCCCCCTTCCGTAAGGACGTGGCCATGCGTTCCCGAACATGCGGCGCACTCCTGCTGTTTCTCTCGGCCTGCGCAACGACGGAGCCAAGCCCGAGAGGCCCAGCGGCCTGGAACCCGAGGATCGCCAACCTCCAGAGAGCGGCGACGCTGCCGTGGGCGGATGGCGGGCGCTGCGTGGTGCGGGAGGCATCCAACGAATGGCCTTTCCTCGCGGAGAGGTGCTTTCACGCTCTCGATCGCGACAGGGTCAGGTTTCGGGATGTCACCGGAAGATGCGCTGTCGCCTCTGCGCCTGCGGCTGCGGCTGCCGTGCCCATGGGCGTAGCGCTCTGCGTCTTTGCGTCGCCGGCCGTCATCACTGGAGCAGTGATTGTTATTGGAACCGTGGTGGTGGCGGTTGCGATCAAGGAGGGGCTTGATGCTTATGAGCGGAACGCATCGCGTGAGCGTGCGAGGCCTGAGACCCAAACGCGGCCATCCCATGAGCAGGAGCGTTTGACGCACCGAAAGCCCAAGCCCGATCCATCAGGGCAGGACGGGTTCCCTCCGGGGCCGACCGATCCATTGGACCGAGAGCGCCGCCCCGAGTGCAGGCCCGTCCCGGTGCCGCACGCGGGCGAGGATGACCCGCATAACGAGTGCGCCGACAAGTTTCCGCCGAACCGCTACCCCGGCATGGACGTGCTCGTGAACGGAAAGCAATTCGACGCGCTGCAAGTCGGCGTGCGTGTGTTGTGGGAGATCAAGACCCACCAATTTGACACGTATTCGCTCTTTCTTCGGAATCGGGTGGCGCGCGACCATGTGGATGAGATGCGGGAAGATCGCGACATTGCGCAGAACTGCGGATATGACTTCGTCGTTGGGGTGAGCAGCGCCGCGCACAAAAAGGCGCTGCTCGATTTGGCGCCCGACCTTGAACCCAATATCGTCGTTACAGAGTGCAAACGATGACCACGCAAGATCGCCTCCATTTCGCCGTCTACTCGCCCGCGCTCGTGGACGACGATGGCCGCACGCTCGCCGTTGTCCATGGGATTGAGCGGGCTCTTCCAGGTTTGCGCCTAGAGTGGGAAGTAGACAAAGGAGGGCGCCCCATCAAGCTACCGCAGCGCGACGCCTGGCTCTCTGAGGCGGCAACACGCGGAAACTTCCCGTTGCTGTGCAATGGCGACGAGAGCTACCCCGTGACGATTTCCGGGTTGAAAACACCCGCGAGTCAGGCACCGGGAGGCCAGCCGCTGCTCGATGTCCATGCGGACCTGCCGCTAGACGCGACTGTTATCGCCGCGGCATCGAGTGTGCTGGAAGGCATTGCCGAAGGCGCGCGCGCCTTCTGGGGGCTTTCGTCGTCGGAGGGCTACGGCTCGGAAGTCGCGCAGCAGATGCGCCACTCAGATCATGGACCGGAGCGTTCACCCCGTGGGCTTCCCATGCTCAATTTCCCGGAGAAAATCCGCTCACCTGAGATTCCCTATTATCTCGGGTGGCTGAACTACTGGTCTGCCCCTGCCGCGCAGGCCATCGGATTCCCGGACCCTGCCCGCGACGCGGACCTCCTCTCACGGGCACGGCGCACGGCGACGGGGGGATGGGTCGTGCAGCTCACGGACGCGCCGCTCGACCTGGACACCCCCGCCCACCTGGACGCGCTGAAGCGGGCCTATGAGCGCTTCCCGGCGATCGGCGGGCGCTCTGCGCCTTGACCCCTCAGCTCGGGGCACCCCTGCGCGCGTGCCGGCGATGGTAGGGTGCCCATCCGGCGTTGACGCGCACGCCTGCTGATGGGCGAGCAAACCGGCAACATGGCACCAGCCCCCCGGGCCGTGGGGGCCAACACCCGGCAGTGTGCTAGTTCGTGCTGAGCACGTCCTGCGACGCCGCGGAGCGCCGGGGAGCGCGAATGTCCAGCTCCGCGAGCAGCTCGCCCGCCTGCCGCAGCAGCGCCTTCAGCTCTGCTTCCGCCTCGGTCGGCCCGAAGAATTCGCCGTCGCCCAACCACGCACGCAGGTCCGTCGCCAGCGCCCGGGCCGTCTGGTAGCGGTCAGCGGGCCGGGGTTGAAGGAGCTTGCGCAGCGGCAAGGCCAGCCCCTGCGGAAGCGACTCCGTCATCGCCTCCAGCTCCGCCTGTGTGTAGGTCGCCGCGCGCCAGATCGCGTCTTCGACGACGGACGGACTCCCCGCCATCTGGGCCCGCTTGATGGCCTGCCGGACGCGCCGGCGCTGCCGGACCGACACGGAGTCCTTGACGTCCTCGGTCAGGGTATCGGGGGCGTCGAGGAGGTTCTTCCCCGTCGCCAGTTCGAGCAGGACGTTGCCCAGCGCGAAGAGGTCCGAGCGCGCATCCACGCGGCCCGTCAGGAGCATCTCCGGGGACGAGTAGAACGCATCCCCCTGCGCGCGGTGCACGGTGGACGCCACGCGGCCGGGCAGGTCCGAAAGGGCGAGCCCGAAGTCGGCGATCTGCGTGGCGCCATTCCAGTCCACGAAGATGTGCCCCGCGTCGAGCGACCGATGAACGATGTTCAGGGGCCTCCCCTTCTCGTCCGCGGCTTCGTGAGCGTGCGCGAGCGCCGTTGCCACCTGCGCCCCCACGTACAGCACGAAGAGGGGCGATAGACGCCGCCGGCATTCACCCGCGACCGTCACCAGGTCGTTCACGCTGTTCCCCAACGGCCGGTCGGTGATGGCGTACCAGCCGCCCTCGCCCTTGTGTATCCCGTGGACGCGAACGATTCCGGGGTGATCCAGAAACGCCGCGAGCCGCACTTGCTCTTCGAGCTTCAACCGGGCGCGCTCGATACGTGCCCACGATTGCCCATCGCGGGGGACCCCGACCGCCTTCAGCAGCACCTGTTTTTCGACGTGGCCTTCCAGGGTGCGGCGCCTCGCCAGAAGGAGGCTCAGCCCGTGGTGGGCCTCGCCCAGGTTGTCGCGGAACTCGTACTGGAAGCCATCCTGGACGAAGAGAATCGCCCCTCTTGGAACCCCGAACTCGATTGCCGACACGATCGTCCCTCCTCACATTCGCGCGGGCACCGAAGCCAACGCGTCGTGCCGGAACCTTACCTGGGAGATAGTCGGTGAGGGAACTACCCCAAGGGGTCCTGTCCGGTCTGCCGAGGGACGGCCGGAATCGACCCCCTACCCTCCACGTCCCCCAAGGGGCTCAAGGCCAGCGGTAGACGACAAACCCGGCGTTGAAGTTGCGCGCCTTCACTTTGCCGTCCGTGAAGGCCTGGGCAATGCTCTCAACCACGAAGCAAATGGGCTGCTCGTCCTGACCTGGGAGCTTCACGCGGTCATACCGGACGACGAGCGACGGTCCGTCCGCGCGGCCCATCTTGTCGGACAGATAGTAGGCCTTGCCGTAGAAGCGGGTCCCGGCGGGGGCGCGCTCCCACTGGCTACCGCCCTGGTCCATGCCCTTCGGGACGATCCCCACCACATCGGCACCAGGGGTGAACCACACGTCATCCGTTCGGCCGTAACGATCGTCGAGCTGAACCGCGAACCTGTAGCCGCTCTGCCAGTGCAGGTGGTCCTGCATGGCCTCTATCGCCCCTGTCGGGCAGGTGAAGGACTCGGGCCGGATCTGGGCGCTGGGACAGCCGGCCATCAACGCCGCGGCGAGCGACAGCGACGCGCAGTTGACGGCAGCGGGAGACTTCTTCGATGCGCGAGACGTGCGTCCTTGGGTCATCGCTTCAGGCGGCGGGGTCTTCAAGGTGGATCCTTCCTTCTGTGCGGCAGCGCTCTCCGGCCCCGAGGGAGCCACGGGAGTGGGGGCAGGAGGTGACATAGCAGGAGAGGCTTTCATAGGCGGAGCCGAACGACGGGGGCTGAGAGGACGCGGGCTCGCCGCGACGTGCGGATCGGTGGCAGGGGCCTCAACCTCGCCTGAGTAACTCCAGAGGCCCGCACCGACTGCGAGCGCGACGACGCCAGCGATGGCGGCAAGGCGCCACACCTGCCGACGCGGGCGGTCCAGCAAGGCAACCGGCCGCTTGAGGGGGACGGGCGTGGGCAGCACGGCCAGTGCCGCGAGGGGGGCGCCTCGCGCGGGCTCCACCTGTCGCTGCTCCGATGGTGGGTGGCACGTCACGTCGTAGGCGTCAGAGGGATGGGCCCGGAGATCCGCCAGCTCGCGACGGAGCGCCTCGGTGTCGACCGGGCGCTGGGAGGCCTCATGGGACAACATGCTCAGAACGAGGTCGCTCACCCCGTCGGGAACACGCGCGTTCACCGTTCGGGGAGACGGCGTCATCAGGGCGGGGTTGTTCAGGTCGAAGCGCGCCCGGTGCGCCGTAGGTCGCGGGTCGGTCAGCAGCTCGTGGAGCATGACGCCCAGCGCGAAGATTTCATCGGAGACCTGGGAGGCGTAGCGGGCCCGGGGCTCGTCCCTGTGTTCCCGCATGAATTGAAACTGCTCGGGGGCCCGATAGCGCTCGGTGCCCGGGGGCAACCCGCCTTCCGTCAGGTCCTCGGCGAGGGTATAGGTCGCGCAGCTGAAATCGATGATGACAGGTTCACCATCGCTCTTCCGGATCAGGACGTTGAGCAACTTCAGGTCCCGATGCAGGACACCCATCCTGTGCATGTACGCCAGCGCACCCGCGAGCTTTTCAAAGACGCTCAGGAGCTCGCGAATCGTCGGGTGCTTGCGTTCGGCCCACTCCGCGAGCGTCCAGCCGTCCACGTAGTCGAGCGCGAGGTAGAGGTGGCCACTCTCCGCGAACCCGAACCCTCGCGGCTGGACGATATTCGGGTGGTCCAGCATGAGCAGCGACGTCACCTCACGCAACGTGCGCGCGTGGGTCTGCTTGGCGTCGCCGCTGGTCTCCCGGTGCCTGGCTACTTTGAGGGCACGCTGAACGCCGTTCTTTTCGCCAAGGAAGACAACCGCGAAACCGCCGCCGCCAAGCGTCTTGGAAATCTGCCACCCGTCAATGAGCGAGACTGCCGGCACCGCGATCGGCTTCGTCACGGGGCAACCTCCGCTCCAGGCTTCGGAAACCGCACGTCCGGAATCGACAAGTGCCGACCACCCTCCCCGCGCAGATCCAAGGTGGAGACGAAGCTTGCGTCAGACTCCTGGATTTCGGCGACCGCGAGAACGCGCCTGCTTTCCCCGGGAGGAATCGGGAGCTTCTTGTCGGTCACGATCCGCGCACGCAAAGGCATGCCAACCCGACCCGTGAAGGTCGCCTCCAGCGGTGCCCAGGCGGGTTGTCCGGCCCCGTTGACGATCAACATGTCTACGAGAATCCACCCCTTCCCCCGAAAAGACACGGCCTTGATTGATTCAAGTCCGCGTGCGCCGCCCAATACCTCTTTAATGGGGGAAATTGAGACACCCTCCGCATCCAAGTAGCCAAGCAGCACGAAATCTTCGGGCTTCGGCGTCGGGGCGCGAGCGTCCGTCGGACAGGTCTCGTTCGGTGGCGCCGGGCGCTGCACCTCGATCCGGATATCCACTACAGCCGGGTCGGTCACGAGCGTGAAAGCCGCCCGTGCCGGAACCTTGCCGTCAGAGAAGAAGACTCCGAGTTCCTGTCGTTCGCCAGCGGGAAGATCGGCCAGGGGCTGAACGATGACGGAGCGCTCGCCGGCATCCAGGACGCGGAGCCGCGACTCATCGAAGGTGAGGGTCTTCCGCTGGATTGGCGAGGGAAAGAACAGCAGCGTCATGGTGTCCCGCGCGACGTGGATGACGGGCGGCGAGTCGGCGGGAGCGCTGGCGACTGTAACGGAACGCTCGCGCCTGACGCGCGCCCCCGGTGCCGATTCAGCCCTCGCGGCAGCTCCCCACGCGAGTGCCAGCGCCAGAGGAAGAGCCAATCTCAAAGGTTGGAACAATGGTACGTGACCTCCCGAATGGGCACGTTACCATCACCAACGCACGCGCAGTGGGGCTCTTTCCTACCGCCGGCGCGGCCTCCCAAGCCCCCGAATCGCGTCAAGGCGCTGCACGTCCGCCGATCTCCGGGAAGCGCTCGTAGGTCCGCTTGAGCATGTCCAGATGGGCGGGGTCGTTCAAGTCGAGTGGCGCGTCGGTGAGCTGCACGACCCAACCCGATGCAGTGCGCCGCGCTCGTGAGAGCAGGTCGGCGTCGCGGGCGGGGTCTGGGAACCCGATGGCCTGTGCGGCAGCGGCAGACCAGTAGTTCATCCAACCAAGGTAATAGGGAATCTCGGGCGAGCGAATGTGCGGGGGGAGTTTCAGGGCGGGCAGTCCCCGGCGTGGCGAAGGCGGACCTTGCAGCGTGGGTGCTGTCTGATACGCGATGTCCACCTTGGCGGCGTACGGCGTTGCACTCCCCCAGAAGGCGCGTGCGCCCTCCGCCACGGCTTCAAGCACAGCCGCCGCTGCCGCAATCACAGCCTCGCACAGTGGCATTTTCGCATGGACTTCCAAAAGGGGCTGACCGCCTGGACTGAAGAGTCCCGACCTTTCCCTTCCATCAACCGTCACGGGGTAATTCACGTCCCCGTTGCAGACAATGGGGAACTCCCCGTCGTCAATGCTTTCCAGGAGCCATGCATCACGCTGTGGCAATGGGATGGGGCGCCCGCTGTCTGAGAGCCGCCACTTCAGCCGCAAGCCGGATAGTGCCTGTTCCATTCCATGGATGACGTCGACCGCGCGACCGTCTTTGCCCACGAGCGCAGGCGCGTAGGTGATAAGGTTGAGGGTTCTTTGCTGAGTCATCGTGGGCATCCCGTGACGCTGATATTGAGGGACTCATCCTCGGCGAGCAGAGCGTCTTTGTGCGCTTGGGTGCTCACTCCGACCCTTCAAGCGGTGCTCTCATAAACGCAAATCGCCCAGACAGCTGGACGACCATGAAACCTTTGCCAGCGATTCTGACGCGCTCTGCGTCTTTGGCCTGCCCACTGGCGAGCCACTTATCTGCATCTTCCTGAGTTGCGAACTCATGGGAGACGATGAGCTTGAATGAGGGGTCAAAAAATCACTATAGAACCTACGGAAGTCATCCTCCCGCCTGACGTGGCGAGGATATATCAATGCAATCTGGGCAAGCTCAATTGCATCTCTTTCCGACGAACCCTCCGGGTACACCTGAGCAATCGAACCAAGCAGACTGAGATTTACGTCTATGTCGAAGTCTGGAATATAAGGCATAACAACACCGCGCCTTTCGTCTTCGCGTGACAGACGCCCTGGATGCCCAGGGCACGCCCAACGGCGTCAAGGCGCGGTGACGGTTGTCCGCAGCAGCTCGCGAGCCCGCGCCATGTCCCCGGGCACGGGCGCCTCCACGGCGCGCGCCTCGACACCCGCCAGCGCGGGCCACTCCACCCGCGCGGCATGAAGCGGCGTACGAGACAGCACCACCGTGTCCCCTGCCCCGCCCAGCTCCTTCTCCGTCAGCGGCGCCTCGCGGCCGTACTGGTGGTCCACGAGCAGCGGGTGCCCCAGGGACAGCAGGTGCACGCGAATCTGGTGCGTTCGCCCGGTGAGCGGCTCGGCCTCCACCAGGGACGCGCGCTCGAAGGTCTCCACGGGCCGCACGCGGGTGCGCGAGGCCTTGGCCTCCGTGTCCCCTGGCCGAGCCACGCGCATGCGACCCTTCCTGCCAGCCACCAGGGGCGCATCCACCATTCGCGGCGCTTCGACCCGGCCCTCCACCAGCGCCACGTAGCGCTTGCGCACCGTCCCCGCCTCGAAGGCTCCCGACAGGGCCCGGTGCACCGCGGCGTCCAGGGCGAACACCAGGGCCCCCGAGGTGTCCCGATCCAACCGGTGCACCACGAAGACCTTCTGGCGCCGCTGCGTCTCCAGCAGCTCCCGGAGCGAGGGGCCGCCTTCGCGCCCGGGAATGACGAGCATCCCGGGCGGCTTGTCCACCACGAGCACGCCGCCGCCCTCGTAGAGGATGCGGACGTCCGTCACTCGTACTCCGTCGCCGGCACCACGGTGATGGGGCCCAGGCCCTTGAGCTGCTTCTTCACCACGGCCGCCTTGCCCAGCACCACCACCGCGGGCGCCTGCGCGAAGCAGTACTTCCTCGCGGCGGCGATGACTTCCTTCGGCGTCACCGCGCGCAGCCGGTCCCGGAACTTCTCCACCCAGTCATCTCCCAGCCCGTGCAGGCGGGCCTCGGCGATGCTTCCGGCAATGGACTCGTTCGTCTCCGTGCGCAGCGGGTACAGGCCGGCGAGGTAGGACTGGGCATCCGCCAGCTCGCGGGGCTTGAGCCCCTTCTCCCGGACGCCGCCAATCTCCGCCAGCGCCACGTCGATGATTTCGCGCGTGGACTCCGTCTTGGTGAAGGTGGACAGCGCGAAGACGCCCGCCGCGTTCATCGAGTCGAACCACGAGCTGACGCCGTAGGTGAGGCCGCGGTTGACGCGAATCTCGTTCATCAACCGCGAGGTGAACCCGCCGCCCAGGGCGATGTTCATCGCCGTGGCCGGGAAGTAGTCCTCGTGCCCCATGCGCATGCCGGGCCCGCCCAGCCGCACCTGCGACTGCGTCTGGTCCGGCTTGTCCACGAGGATGACCCGCCCTCCCAGGGCGATGCGCTCCGGAGCGGGGATGACCACGGGCGCGCCCGGCCCTCCCGTCCAATCCGCGAAGGCTTCCTCGGCCGCCGCCGCCACGCGCCGCGGGTCCATCGCGCCCACCACGATGAGCATGGACACCTTGGGCCCCATGCGCGCTTCGTGGAAGCGCACGACGTCATCGCGCGTGAAGGTCTTCACCGTCTTCGACGAACCGCCCACGTCGTGGCCGTAGGGGTGGTCCCCCCACAGCGCGCGGACCATGGCGCGGTCGGCGATGACGGACGGGTCGTCCAAATCGTTGGCGAACTGCGCCAGCTCGCGCTCGCGCGCGTCGTCCACTTCGGACTGCGGGAACGTGGGCTCGCGCACCACCTGGCCCAGGATACCGAGCATCTGCTCGAAGTGCTCGGACGGCGTGGTGAGGGCCACCGACAGCGTGTCTTCACTCACGCCCACGCCCAGGCTGGCGCCGACGAACTCCACCGCTTCGTCAATGGCCTGCGCGTTCAGGCGGCGGGTGCCCCGGCGCAGCAGCCGGGCGGTGAAGTCCGCCAGGCCGTGCTTGCCGTCCGGGTCGGTGGCGCTGCCCGCGCGAATCACCAGCCGCACGGACACCATGGGCAGGGGCCCACGCTCGGCGGCGATGACCTTCAGGCCGCTGGACGTGGTGCTTTCATGCAGCGTGGGGAGCGTGAGGGCGCTCGTCGTGGCGCGAGGCGCGCCGCGCTTCGACGCGGCCTTGCGCGGGGACGAAGCCTTTCGGGCGGCAGGGACCTTGCCGCCGGCGCGCTTCGCAGGACGTGCGAGGGACTTTCGGGAGGGGCTCTTGCGAGAGGCCATGGTGTCAGGGCTTTCCTTGGAGGGGCCGGGCTCAGGCTTCGGTGGGCGCGGGAACCAGCGTCACCACGGAGCGGTGCTCGGGCGCGAAGTACTTCGCGGCCACGGCCCTGACCTGGTCGTTGGTGATGGAGGCGTAGGTGGAGGGCAGCGTCAGCAAGCGGCGCCAGTCGCCGAGCAGCGCCTCGTAGTGGCCCAGGGCATGCGCCCGGCCGCTGTTCGTGGCCAGCTCGCGCAGGTGGTCCGAGCGCAGGTTGTTCTGCGCCTTCTGCAGCTCGCGCTCGGTGATGCCCTCGCGCGCGACCTTCTCCAGCTCCGCGTACAGCGCGGCCTCCACCTGCTTCGGGTCGGAGTCCGGCTTCAGGGCCAGGTAGAAGAGGATGGTGCCCGGGTCGATGCGCCAGCTCCAGTCGAGCATCAGCGACACGGCCAGCTTCTGCTCGTACACCAGCGAGCGGATCAGCCGGCTCCCCTCACCCTTCGTCAGCACGTACTGGATGACGTCCAGCACGAAGGTGTCGTCCTCGCGCGCGGACGGGCCCCGGAAGCCCAGCATCAGCGCGGGGGACTGCGCGGGGTGGCGGACCTCGGCGCGGCGCTCGCCCTTCTGCTCGGGCTCGGAGTTGAGCACCGCCGCGGGCGCGGGGCCCTTGGGGATGTTCCCGTAGTACTTGCGCACCAGCGCCAGCGTCTTCTTCGGGTCAATGGCCCCGACGATGTAGAGCACCGCGTTGTTGGGCGCGTAGTAGGTCCGGAAGTAGTCCTGGCAGTCCTCGCGGCGGATGGCCTCGATGTCCGCCATCCACCCGATGACGGGCCAGCGGTACGGATGCGCCTTGTAGACGAGCGTGCCCAGCTCCTCGTCCATGAGGCCGAAGATGTCGTTGTCCACGCGGACGCGGCGCTCTTCCTTCACGACCTCGCGCTCGCTGGTGAGCGTGTCCTGGGAGATGCGCAGCGAGCGCATCCGGTCCGACTCCAGGTCCAGCACCGTCTCCAGCGCGTCGGCGGAGAAGTCGTCGTAGTACACCGTCAAGTCCGTGGACGTGTACGCGTTGGACCGGCCGCCGTTGGACTCCAGCGTCTTGTCGAACATCTTGGGGCCGTACTTCTTCGCCCCGTTGAACATCATGTGCTCGAACAGGTGGCTGATGCCGGTGATGCCGGGCCGCTCGTTGCGGCTGCCGACCTGGAACACGGTGTAGAGGCTGACAACGGGCGCCTGGTGGTTGGCGAGCAGCCGCACATGGAGGCCGTTGGGAAGCGTGGCCTCGTGGACGTCGAACAGGGACTCGAGTGCGGGGTCCGCCACGCGAGTGGGTACTTTGCTCGGGGAAGCCTTGGGCATAGGGCCCCGAACCTAACCAGAGCGTGGCTATAGATCCACGACACCCGCACGCAAGGCCATCACCACGGCCTCCACATGAGAGTTGACGCCCATCTTCCGGTAGATATGCGACAGGTGCGTGCGCACCGTCCGCCGCTCCAGCGTCATCACGTGCCCCACCTCGGCGTTGGACAGGCCCTTGGCTACGTAGCCCAGCACCTCGAACTCCAGCGGCGTGAGCGCCCAGGGGTTCTCCGGCTTCTTGTCCTCCTGGGTGGACTTCGCCTGGACGGACTGGAAGTAGTTCCAGAAGCGTTTGGCGATGATGGGCTCCAGGACCGTCCCGCCCTCCATCACCTCCTGGATGCCGGAGCGGATCTTCTCCGGCCCCACCCGCTTGACCAGGTAACCGGAAGCCCCGGCCTGGATGGCTTCGTAGACCTTCGTCTCGTCGTCGAAGGACGTGAGGATGAGGATCTCCACCTCCGGGGCGCGGCGCTTCACCCGCTGGGTCACCTGGATGCCGTTGATGCCGGGCAGCTCCAGGTCCAGGAGGACGAGCTGGGGGCGGAGCTGGACGATGTCCTCCACCGCGGATTCCCCTTCCTGGGAGGTGCCCACCACCTCCAGTTCGGGAAAGGTGGCCAGCACCTTCACCAGGTTCTTGAGGAGCTGGGGTTGATCCTCGACGACGAAGATGCGGGTCGGATCCATGGTCACCGCCTCGGAGACGTGAACGAGTCCACCAGCACCTTCAGGTGCTGGCCGCGCTTGATGCGCAGGTCCAGCTCCTTGGGCTCTCCGGTGGCGACGGACACCAGCTTGATGCGCCGGGTGCCCACCTTGATGGGATATCGGTTGAGGGGCGTGCGACGGCTCAGTCGCGCGCCGTCGACGTAGACGGCCGCCGGCACATTGGTGGTGATGGTGACATACGCGCGCTGAGACTTCGGGGGCGGCCTCGGCTCGGGGGGCGCGTCCTCCTCGTCTCCTCTCGACGCGGCCTCTGGAGCGGGCGGCGGACGCGCCGGCGCCGGCGGCGCGATGGGCAGGGCAGGCGGTGGGCCCACGGGTGCGGCCTCCGCCTCCGCCTCCCGCGGGGCCTCCTCCGGCGCGGGGGCGGCGTCACCACCGAGCTGCCACGCGGCCACCAGGAAGGTGACCAGCCCCACCCCGGCGATGGCCGCCGCGATGCCCAGCCTGCGTCCATACCGGTGCTGGGCCACGGACAACCGCTGCTCCGCGCTCATCAGGCGCCGGTGTACGTCGGACGTCGAAGACAGCGCCGGATCGGATGGCGGCATCGCCATGTCGTCACGCACGCGCGCCGAGCCCGGCTGCACCGCGGGCAACACGTCCGGGATCGTCTTGGGCCCCTTGGCCTCCGCGGGCGCACGGCGGAGACGGGCGCCGCGGCGTCCTGGCGCGGAGACGGAGACCGAGCCCTCGTCATCCGCGGACGGTTCGGGCGAGGAGAAGTCCTCCACGACCTTGAGGCGCGGGTTGCGCCCGATGCGGGTGTGGCCACTCCCGCCCCCCACCGACGACGGCGGGCGCCGAGGCTTCGGCGGGGCGGCGCCCGGCGGCGCGTCCCACCCTTGCTCCAGCGGTCCGGCGGGAGCGGGCCCGGTGTCCTCCTCCCCCGGCGCGGAGGTGGCGTCGGAATGGGAGACGCGCGAAGGCGCCCGTACCCGCGTGGCCACGTCCGCCACGTCCCGCTCGTACAGCTCCGGGCGGTATTCCTCGAACGCGGGCTCGGAGGCCTGCTGCGTCTCCGCGCTGGCCTCGTCCTCGGTCAGCGCGCGGCTGTACGGGGCCCGCTGGACCACGGACTTCTCAAGCTCCTCCGCGCGCAGGTCATCCATCTCCGCGCCAAAGATGGGCTCCAGCGTGAAGGGCTCCTTGAACGGCGGGGGCCCCGCGCTGACGTGGCTCATCTCGTTGGGGAACAGCTCCCGCACGAAGCGGCGCACGTCGTCCGCCGAGGGCATGCCGCCGCTGGCCGCGAGCTGATTGCGCAGGGACATGGCGAACTCGCCACAGGAGCGGAAGCGGCGCTGCGGCGTGGGCTCCAGCGCGCGCAGGATGAGGGGGTCCAGCCGTGAGTTGATGCGACGGTCCACGCGGCTGGGCGGCGGCAACGCCTCGCTGCGCCGCGTGGACACTCCGCCGCTGCCGGGCACCACGGGCTCACGCTGGGTGAGCAGCTCGTAGGCGATGGCGCCCAGCGAGTAGATGTCCGACTGCGCGGAGTGCGGATCGCCCCGCGTGACTTCCGGCGCGCGGTACGTGCCGCGGCCCCGGTGGCCAAACGACTTGCGCAGCTGGGGCACGGCCATGAGGGCGCGCAGCGCGCCGAAGTCGCACACCGCGGGCAGGCCGTCATGCGACAGCACCACGTTGCCCGGGGTGATGGCGCCGTGCACCACGCCCGCCTGATGTGCCTGGTCCAGGGCCTCCAGGAGCTGGATGATGATGTGCAGCGCCACGGTGGGCGGCAGCACCACGTCCTTGGAGTGCAGGCGCTGGAGCGCGGTGCCCAGGGTGAAGCCGTCCACGTCCTCGCGGACCACGGCCAGTCGCTGGCGGATGACGCCCAGGTCCACGACGTGGAGGATGCCCGGGTGCCGTACGGGCTGGAGCAGCCGCGTCGTCTCCGCCAGGTCATGGGCGTAGGCCGGGTCCGACGTCCTGGGGTGGAAGAGCTTCACCACCACGGGGATGCCGGGGATCTCGATGCCCTGATACAGCTCGGCCAGCTCCCCGCCTTCCACCTTGCCCGTCAGCCGGTACGTGGCGGTCATCGCTTCTTTCGCGCCGGACGTCGCCGCGTGACGGCGGAAAAGACGAAGCCACACCACACGCACGACTCACCGCGGCGGCCACGCGGCAGCTCCAGGGTGCACCCCGGGCACCGAGGACGGACCCGGACCGGGCGCTCGGCCGCACGCTGGGCGGGCTTGCGCGCGGCGGGCTTGCGCGCGGCGGGCTCGGTGACGGGCCTGGTGGCGGCGACCTTCAGACGCAACCGGGCCTCCAGCCGGCGGACCCGGTCTTCGAGCGCGGCAATCCGGGCGGACAGGCGAGCTTGAACCGCCTCGGGGGCCTCCGAGGGCTGTCGTCGGGTGGGCGAGCGCATCGCAGAACCCGGAGCGTGCCACGCCGGCTCCAAACCCCGCAAGGTAAGAGCCGGGCCAGCCACACGCGTGTTATGTGTCTGAGTCCCTTGGCACCATCACTTTCCCCGTTCCGTCCCATCCCGGGTGGGCCCGCGCCGGACCCGCTTCACGGGAGCTTCCGTTCTCCCCTCAATCGAGCCCGCGCCGAGGACGCCGCGCAGCGGGCCGGTGGACTGCTCGCCGACGAGGAGCTCACGCGGCTGCTCACCTCGCCCCGCGAGCGCCGGGAGGTGGTGCAGCGGGCGCGGGACATCTTCGTCAACCGCAACCTGCGCATGGCCAGTGTCGAGCTGTTCGGCTTCGACATGGATTACACGTTGGCCATCTATCACATGCGCCGGTTGGAGCAGCTGTCGTTCGACATGACGCTGGCGAAGCTGGTGAGCGAGTACGGCTATCCGCCGGTGGTGGGCGGGCTGCTGTACGACCACCACTTCGTGATGCGCGGGCTGGCGGTGGACCGCGTGAACGGCAACATCCTGAAGATGGACCGCTTCGGCCACGTGGGCCGCGCGTACCACGGGCTGCGTCCGCTGAAGCGCGAAGTCTCTCGGGAGCTGTACCGCAACAAGCGCGTGCGGCTGCGCACCCCGCAGTTCGCGTGGAACGACACGTTGTTCGCGCTGCCGGAGACGTGCCTCTTCGCGGGCATCATCGAGCTGCTGGAGTCGCTGGGACACACGGTCCAGTACGGCAAGCTGTACGACGACATCCGTGAGGCCATCGACACGGTGCACCGGGACAACTCGCTCAAGCGCGAGGTGCGCAAGGATTTGGCGCGCTACGTGTTCCTGGACCCGGAGCTGGGGCCGGCGTTGCACAAGCTGCGCTCGGGTGGGAAGCGGCTGTTCCTGCTGACGAACTCCGCGTGGGACTACACGGACGCGGTGATGAAGTACCTCCTGGACGGGCAGCTCGCGGAGTACCCGAGCTGGAGGAACTACTTCGACGTAGTGGTGACGGCGGCGGGCAAGCCGGGCTTCTTCACGGACGCCCGCCCCTTCCTGGAGCTGGACGCCAACACGGAGGAAGGCCGCGTGGTGGGCGAGGCCACGTCACTGGAGCGCGGCAAGGTCTATTCGGGTGGCAACCTGGCGCGCTTCGAGGAGCTGACGGGCTACCGGGGCGAGAACATCCTGTACGTGGGCGACCACATCTACGGCGACATCTTGAAGTCGAAGAAGTCGTCGCTGTGGCGCACGTGCATGGTGGTCCAGGAGATTGAAGACGAAATCACGTACACGGCGACGCGGCAGGAGGAGATTGGAACGCTGTCGCAGGTGGAGGTGCTGCGTGAGCGCTTGGACGACGAGGTGAACCACCACAAGACGTTGCTCAACCTCCTGGAGCGGCGGCTGGAGCGCGAACACCTGGCGCCGGATGAGCGCCTGGGCGTGGAGGAACTCCGCAAGCAGACGAAGGTGGAGCTGGAGCGGATGCGGCGGGCCTTGAAGGAGGCCAGCGAGGTCGCGGACACGCTCGAGGAGGACGTGGAGGAGGGCTTCAACCCGTACTGGGGGCTGCTCTTCAAGGAAGGCAACGAGAACAGCCGCTTCGGGTACCAGGTGGAGCAGTACGCCTGTCTGTACACGAGCCGGGTGTCGAACTTTTTGCACCATTCGCCCATGCAGTACTACCGCTCGCCTCGGGACAAGATGGCCCACGAGCAGGCCGGCGCCCTGTCCTCCCGGCTGTCCCCGATGGGCAGCGAAGGTCCTCCGAAGGGCGCCGGGACCGAGGAGGCCTCAGGCGACGTGTCAGACCCTCCCGTAGGATGGGAACCTGTCGGGTAGCCATCCCTGGAGGTTGGATGCTACCTTGAGGACTTCACGGGTTCCATCCAAGGAGAGGTGTGGGCATGGGCAGGGGCAGGAATCGGAAACCAGCGACCTACGAGGACATCGAGCAGCTTCCGGTCGGCTGGGTCGGAGAAATCGTCGACGACGCGCTGTATGCCTCGCCCAGGCCCGCCTATGGGCACCTGCGCGCGTCCGGCCGACTGACGAGCCTCCTCGCGCATCCCTTCGAGTTCTCACGTGAGGGGCCTGGTAGCTGGTGGTTCCTGGTTGAGCCCGAGCTCCACTTCGAGCGCGATGTGGTGGTGCCCGACGTGGCCGGGTGGCGCCGCGAGCGGCTGCCAGAGCCCCCAGACCCCGAGCTGCCCTGGTTCAGCACCGCGCCAGACTGGCTGTGCGAAGTCCTCTCCCCCTCCACGCGGAGCCTGGACCGGGTCCGGAAGATGCCGCTGTACTTCCGCCAAGGCGTGGCGAACGTGTGGCTCATCGACCCCGTGCGCCAGTCGTTGGAGGTCTACCGGCGCGGGGCCACGAGCTGGGTCCGGAGCCAGTTGTTCACGGGGAGCGTCACCGTGAGCGCGGAGCCGTTCGAAACCCTCTCCCTGGACCTGGGCATGCTGTGGACGCCACGAATGGGAGGCGTCGTGCAGCCGTGACAACGGCCCTCACGGCGCGGCGGAGGCCCCCACGCGGCCCCAGATGACGTCGGTGAAGCGCGAGCCGGGCTCGTCCTCCAGGCCCAGCTTGCGCAGGTCGTCCGTGTACTTCGCGCCCTTCACCACCACCCACCGCCGCGCCACGCGCCGGGCCTCCGCCAGCGTCTCGTGCGTCAGCGGCGCGTGCTCCGCGAAGCGACGCAGCATGTCGAACGCCGGCTGCGACTTGCGCGGCTTCGCGAACATCGGGTCGAAGAAGACGACGTCGAACGCGCGCGACGGCAACGTCTTCAGGTACTCGCGCGCGTCCGCGTGCAGCACTTCAATGGGCCCGGAGTCCTCGCCCAGCGCGTAGCGCCGCAGCCCCTCCCCCGCCACCGCCCCCAGCGCCAGGCTCCGCTCCAGCCCCACCACGCGCCCCGAAGGCCCCACCGCCAGCGACGCCACCATCGCGTCCTGCGCCAGCCCCAGCGTGCAGTCCAGCACCGAGTCCCCGGCGCGAAGCTCCGCCACCCGCACGAAAGCATCCGGCTCCCCCGCCCGCAGCCGCATCCGCCGCAGGTGTGCCATGCCCGCGTGGAACCCGAACGAGCCCTCCGCGTCCCACAGCGTCACGCCATCACCGCCCACCACCAGCAGCGCCGCCGCCTTCGTCCCCAGCCACGGCGCCACGCGCTCCTTCGCGCGCCGAGCCAGGAAGGGCACGCCCCACCGCGCCGCCACGGCCCGCGCCTCGCGCACCAGCGCCGCGTCCACCTTCGTGCTCGTCGTCACCGCCAGCGGTACCAGGGCCACCCTCCTGCCTCGCATCCACCATGCCCGCGGCGAAGGGGCAACGGATTCCGCCATCCACGACGCTCCGCGCCACGTCACAGTTGGCCCATTGCGTCAATCGTGGAAGCCCCTGCCTGCCTCCGTCGCGGAGCCGACAGGATTAGTACGAATTAACGAACTCCATAGGAATTCGCGCCCTCGTGCCTCAGAATCGGACTTCCTTCGGACGATGGAGAATCTCCCCAATCCGCGCCCGGAGTGGATCGCTTGGAGAGGACAACGATGCACAACAGAGCAACAGGAATGGCCGTTGTTGTACTGGTCGCAACCCTCTTGGTGGGCGACGCGTTCGCAGCCACCTTTGGAGTCACGCCGTCGGGCTCGTCCGCCGTCTTCTACGTCGACACCAACGCCTGGGCGGACATCCACTACGTCCGCAACAATCAGGGGCAGCTCAACTATCGGATGGGCATCGTCAACGGCCGGAACCAATACACGGTGACCGGCCTGTCCGCAGGCGAGACCATCGACTACTCATTCACGTACTGGGACGTGTCCTGCAACTGCGCCCGTGACACGGCCTGGACGCGCTACACGCACTCCGGCACGCAGCCTCCGCCCCCCCCGCCGGACGCGGGCACGGACGCGGGCACGGACGCCGGCACCCCGCCGCCGCCCACGGACGCGGGCACGCCTCCCATGGGGCCCATCGTCCCGCTGTACACCACGTCCACGCCGCTGGAGCCCGCGACGGTCCAGGAGACGGCCACCGCCATCATCACCCGGGTGGGGGACCGCGTCCGGGATCGCCACGCGCGCGAGGACATGTTCCAGTCGTATGACCACTACCTGCCCCTCTATTTCCAGGCGCGCACGCACTACATCGAAATCGTCGACGAGGTCGCCAAGGGCGGCAACCGCATCACGGTGAACCTGCACACCGTGTACCCGTATGACCGTCCCGACTTCCGCGCCTTCTTCCGCGGGCTCGGCACCGTGGCGGAGTACTTCCACAACGCCCAGTTCACCGCGGTGAACGACTACCACTACACGTCCAGCGTCAACTTCAACGCCAAGGAAGGCCGCGCCATCCGCGTGGGTGACCGCATGGAGCTGGAGGTGGGCGTCTTCCTTCGTCAACCGGTGGAAGGCCGTTTCAACTACTACTCCACCACGTACCTCTACATGGTCGGCTCGGGCGGCGTGGTGCCCTACGACGTCACGGGTTCCATCCGGGACTCCATCCCCATGCCGCAGGCGGGCTGGAGCGGCGGCCGCACCACGCTGAGCTCGCCGCAGTCCAACGAGCCCGACAACCGCTTCCTGCAGATGGCCAACAACCTGGCGCCGGTGAGCGCGCAGCCCTTCGTGGAGGGCCGCCGCATCCACCACACGAACTTCGGTGACGGCAGCCACTCCGAGCCGGGCAACCCCGCCCTCACCCAGCACCAGGGCAAGCTGGGGCCCAGCTACGTCGCCCCGTCCTGCGTCTCCTGCCACGTGCAGAACGGCCGCGCCCTGCCCCCGGCCACCAACACGACGCTGACGAACTACGTGGTGAAGGTGGGCCAGGCCAACGGCGCCGCCGATCCGTTCCTCGGCTACCGGCTGCAGCCGCGCCGCACCAGCGGCACGCCCGAGGGCGCGGCCCGCATCACCGGCTGGACGGTCAGCTCCGGCACCTATGGGGACGGCACCGGGTTCGAGCTGCGCCGGCCCAACTACGCCTTCACCAACAACACGCCCACGAACTACTCGGCGCGCATCTCTCCGCAGCTGGTGGGCATGGGCCTGCTGGAGGCCATCCCCGAGTCGGCCATCGCCGCGCTGGCGGACCCCAACGACAGCAACGGGGACGGCATCTCCGGCCGCATGCACCAGGTGAGGGATCCGCAGACGGGCGTGACGCGGCTGGGCCGCTTCGGTTGGAAGGCCAGCACCGCCACGGTGCGCCACCAGGTGGCCGAGGCCCTCAACAGCGACCTCGGCGTCACCACCTCCGTCTACCCGTCGCTGGACTGCGGCCCGTCGCAGCAGGGCTGCGCCGGCACCAGCACCGAGCTGGCCAACACCGAGCTGGACAAGCTCACGCGCTACATCTCCCTGCTGGGCGTGCCGGCGCGCCGCAACCTGAGCGACGCCACGGCGCTGCGCGGTGAGACGCTGTTCAACAACGCGGGCTGCGCGCGGTGCCACACGGCCTCCCTGACGACCAGCGCGTACCACCCGCACGCGGAGCTGCGCGGTCAGAGCATCCGTCCGTACACGGACCTGCTGCTCCACGACATGGGCGCGGGGCTGGCGGACAACCTGCCGGACGGCCAGGCCACCGGCGCGGAGTGGCGCACGCCTCCGCTCTGGGGCATCGGCCTGACGGCGGGCGTCAGCGGCGGCGAGGCCTACCTGCACGACGGCCGCGCCCGCAACCTCGCCGAGGCCATCCTCTGGCACGGCGGCGAGGGCCAGGCGGCGCGCAACAACTTCGCCAACATGAACAGCGCGGACCGCAACGCGCTGCTGGCGTTCCTGCGCTCACTGTAAGCCGCTGAAGCACTTCCAGGGGGCCGCGCGTCACGGGCGGCCCCCTGTTTCAAGCTCAGGACGCGTTCGCCGCCTGGAGCTTCCGGCCGCCCTGCATGATGGCCACGGTGACGGACTGGTTCCGGCCGTTGCGCTTCGAGTGGTAGAGGCACTGGTCGGCCAGGTCGATGAGCTGCTGCTTCTCCGTGCCGCTGTCGGGGAAGGTGGCGATGCCCAGCGACATGGTGATCTTCAGCGGCCCCATCTCCGTCTGGAACGTCTCCGCCTTCACGGCCTCGCGGATGCGCTCGGAGATGATGAAGGCGCCCTTGGCGTCCGTCTCCGGCATGATGATGACGAACTCCTCGCCGCCGTACCGCGCGACGATGTCCGTGTCGCGCGCCATCGTCTTGATGATGCGGGCCACGCCCTTGAGCACCTGGTCTCCCGTCGGGTGTCCGTAGGTGTCGTTGACGCTCTTGAAGTGGTCCACGTCGGTGAGGATGATGGAGCACTTGCGCTGGTAGCGCCGCGCCTGGGCCAGGATTTCGTCCGCCCTCGCCTGGAAGGTGCGGTGGTTGAACAGGCCGGTGAGGCCGTCCGTGGTGGCCATGCGCTCCATCTGCTCGAAGAGCTGCGCGCGCAGCACCGCCTGCGCCGCCTGGATGGCGATGACCTCAATCATCCGCAGCACGTCCTGCTCGAAGGCGGCCTTCTTGCGCGAGCCCGCCACCAGCGTGCCAAGAATCCGGTCGCCCGCCACCAGCGGGAAGATCTTCAGCGCGCCCAGGCCGCGAATCTGCGTCTCGTCGTCGAAGATGACCTGCCGGTCCATGGCCTTGATGTCGCGGCCCGGCAGCGGCGCCCCGTAGCGGACCACGTTGGCCACCAGCCCGTTGTTGTCCTCGAAGCTCTGGCCGGACAGCGCCTGGCCCTGCGCCGTCACGCCGGACATGCGCACCACGCGGTGCATGCGCTTGCCGTCCACCTCGGACACCAGCGTCACCGCGCAGAAGTCCAGGCCCGCGAGCTGCCGGGTGCTCTCCAGCACCGCCATGAACACCTGGTCCGGGCTGCCCGCGCGGTTGAGCTCCTCGATGGCGCGGAAGAACCGGTCCTTCTCATCGCGCGTCTTGCGGATGTAGCTCATCACCCGCTCCACCTCGATGGAGCGCAGCACCTCGCCGGCGATGATGGAGAGCAGCTTCTCATCCTGGTCGCTGAAGGGCTCGTTCGCCAGCCGGTCCGCCACAAGCACGCCGCGCACCAGCCCGCTGGCCTCCAGGATGGGCACCGCGAGCAGCGCCTGCACCGCGGGGCCGCCGCCCTCGTAGTACGTCACGCCCTTGAGCCCGTTCGGCGAGTTCATCCGCACCGGCGCGCGGCGCATGAGCACGCCGCCGATGATGCCCTCGCCCGAGTTGAAGCGCTCGCGCTGCACGCGCTCGGAGCCGGAGCGGCAGTCGTACAGCTTGAGGCTCCGGTCATCCGACGTGAGCAGGAACGCGGCGCAGGTGTACGTGCGCAGCCCCGTCTCCGCGATTTCGAGCGCGGCGTGCACGGCGCCCTCAATCTCCTTCACCGAGGCCACCAGCCACTTCTCGTCCGAGCTCATCCCGCTGAAGCTGTCCTGCGTGCCGGACGACACCAGCCGGAAGGTGCGCGCCCGCTCCTCCACTTCACGGATGCGCTTCTGCACCGCGTCGCTCTCCGCCCGGCGCGCGGCGGCGATGCGCGTCGCCAGCACCAGGTGGTAGAGGCCGGAGAACAGGGCCAGGAAGGCCGCGTGCGTCAGGTAGCCCGTGGTGTTGGGCACCGGACCGCCCAGCGTCACCAGCGCGTCGTACACCAGCGCCACGCCCAGCAGCGTGAGGCCCGCGTTGCGCGGCAGGAAGGCCACCAGGAACGCCATCAGCAGGTAGACGATGGGGAACAAGTCCCCGCCGCCAATGGCCACCACGACGAAGGCCGCGGAGATGAGCGCGCCGCCCAGCTCCAGGTCATCCCGCAGGTCGATGACGGCGCCCACCGCCCCGCGCATGGCCCGGCGCCAGGCGGCCACGGCGATGCCCACCAGCAGGCAGCCCACCAGGGCCGCCTCCGTCCACCCCAGCGTGCTCAGCCCCCGGAAGCCGCCGCGCGCCAGGTGGATGAACGTGGCGAGCGCGGCCGCGGCGGGGATGGACCGGACCGCGAGACGCAGCAACCTTCCGGGAGACGGAAACTCGGGAAGCGACGTCATGGGGACTCCAGGTGGAAGATCATCTCGCCCGGCTTCACGAAGCCGAGTTCCTCGCGCACGGCGCGCTCCAGCGCGGCCGGGTCCTTGCGCAGGGCGGCAATCTCCCTGCGCAGGGCCTCATTCTGGGTCGACAGGGAGCGGTTGCGGGCCTGCACCGACTCCACGTCCTGCCGGAGCGAGAGGTAGCGGCGGAAGCCCTTCGCGTCCACGACGGACACGAGGCTCAGGGCCGCAGCCACCCCCACCACCACCACCAGGAACTTTCGCCTCGCCGTCATGAGCACCGAGGACCGTACCAGTGGCCCCCTGCCCCGCAAGATTTCCGCTCCAGGCCTGTAGCAATGCCGGGAAACTACTCGGGCTGGGCCAGCAGCTTCTCCACGGCCTTCGCCATGTCGGCGTGGGATTCCACCCCATGCCAGCCCGCCACGGCCCGGCCCCGGCGATCCAACAGCACGGTGGTGGGCAGCCCCTGGATGGCCCCGAAGGCGCTGTGACCGTCAATCATCGCCTGGTTCGCGATCAGCACCGGGTAGCGCAGCGCGTAGTGGTCCGCGAAGGGGGCCAGGACCTTCTCCCCCTCCAGGTCCATGCCCACCGCCACCACCTGGAAGCCCCGGGAGCCGTAGTCCTTCTGGAGCGCCTCCAGCGTGGGCATCTCCGCCAGGCACGGGAAGCACCACGTCGCGAAGAACGAGACGAGCACCACCTTCCCGTCCAGCGCGCGCACGTCGTGCGGGGTGGGCCCCACCGACGGCAGCGCCAGCGCGTTGAGGAAGGCGTGCCCCGCGTCCACCGGGCGAGTCCCCCGGCAGCCGGCCAGCGCCACCAGCGCCACGAGGGCTCCCCGGAGCAGCGCGCGGGACATGGCGCTCAGGCCTCCGAGGCGGGCGGCCCGGCCCGCTGACAGTCACGGCAGAGGCCGTACAGCTCCATCTTGTGCGACGTCACCTTGAAGCCGTGCCTGCGGGCCACGGCGTCCTGGAGCGCCTCGATGCGCTCGTTCTCGAACTCGATGATGGTGCCGCAGCGAGTACAGACCAGGTGGTCATGGTGGTCGCGCCCCGCGGCCGCCTCATAACGCGTCTGCCCGTCCCCGAAGTTGCGCGCGTGGGCCAGGCCACACTCGTTGAGCAGCTTCATGGTCCGGTACACGGTGGCGACGGACACCTTGGTGTCCTGTTCACGCACCTTGTTCCACAGCTCCTCCACCGACAAGTGGCCTCCCACCGAGAAGAACGTGTCGATGATGAGGCTGCGCTGGCGCGTGCTCTTCAGGCCGTGCTGGGCCATGTAGCGGGCAAGCACCTCGTCCTTGTCCCGGTCGTCGTCGTGGTGGTGATGGCTGTGGCTCATGTGAGATCCTTCAAGGCCGACCCGGCCATTTCCCGACAAAGGCGCCCCGCCGGAGAAGAAAACGTCACCGGCATGTGTTGGGCTCCGAACGCGGCGGGCCTGATACTCCGGTCCCATCCTCCCCGCAACGCCTGGCGTGCGGCCTCGGGGAGCGCCGCCCCACCCGCCCGCTCGTCCCCGCGACTTGCACTCGCCGTAGGCTGTTTAGATTGGAATCGGACTGGCTCATTGACACCTGTCTGCAGGCGAAGATAGAGGCATCCGCCCTCGTAAACGAGCATTTTTCCGCGACCTTCATGAACAGTCCCTGGCAGAGAAGACGGCAGCCCGACGACGTCCCCACCCCCGTGGCGGTTGCCGTCTCGGACTTCTGCAGGCGCGCGAAAGCACCCGCACCGGCACCCGAGGTCCGCGAGGCGCTGGCCCTCCTGGCCGAGGCTGATGATTTCCGCGTCCGCGCACTGACAGACGGCGAACCCGAGGCCTCCCCCCTGGGGCCCTTCGCCGTCATCGACATCCTCAGCGGCACCCAGGCCTCCGTGGCCGCGCAGCGTCAGGCGTGCGGCTTCTATGAGGTCGCCCGCGAGCTGGCCCACCTGCGCGAGCAGAAGACGCCACCTCCAGCGCCCGCGGAGCCCCCCCTCACCTTCGCCCCGCCCCCCGCCGCGGAGGCGTCCGCCGGGAGGAAGGGTGGCAAGGCCTCGAAGGAGGACCTGGAGGCCACCGTCAAGGAGCGCATCGCCCCGCGCAAGCGCGCCCCCATGGAGGACACCCTGGGTTCGCCCGCCGACTTCGCCGAGGAACCCGCCCTCTCGCGCAGGGACCTGCCGCGCCCCCGGGGCCGCTTCACCCGCGTGGAGGCGCCGCGCGCGTCCTTCCTGGAGCTGACGCGCCTGACGGGCAAGCCCATTGTCGAGGCCGCCCTGGAGGCCGCCGACCACCGCTTCGCGCTGCTGCGGGCCCTGTCCCAGCGCTTCAATGGCGCGCGGGGCGAGCTGACGCTGATGGATCTGGAGAACGTGCTCCGGGACCACGCGCTGATGGACGCGATGGTGGAGAAGGAGCGCCGCCAGGTGCTGGACGGCTTCACTGGCCAGCGGGGCGCCGCCGGCCGCGTGGCCTGGGCCCTGGGCCTGAGCCCGTCGGAGCTGCAGCGGCTGGTCTCCGTGCTGTCGCTGACGGAGGACGTGGAGGCCCTGCGCGAGCGTTTCCGCCGCGAGGCCCTGGCCGCGCCCCACCTGACGCACCGGCTGGATCTGCTCGGGCGTGAGAAGTACCTGGCCGACCTGGGCATCCAGAAGAAGTTCGCCGACATGCTCCGCAAGGAACTGGAGCGGCTGGTCGGTGACGTGCTGCAAGATGCCAGAGACCTGCACGAACTGGCGGATGCCGTCGCCCGCAAGCACGGCGCCCCGGCCGAGCTCGTCTTCCGCGCCTTGGAGCGCTTGGGACTGGCGGACGGACTGCGCAAGCAGCTGCTGGCCGGCTCCCGCTGAATCAACACCCTGACGAGGCACTGAGAACCATGCCCATCTACGAGTACTCCTGCCAGAGCTGTGGAAAGATGATCGACGTGCTGCAGAAGATCTCCGACCCCGCCCCTGCAACCTGCAGCGCGTGCGGGGCCGAGGGGTCGATGACGAAGGTCGTCAGCCGCTCGAGCTTCGTCCTCAAGGGCGGGGGTTGGTACTCCGACCTGTACAGCTCCACCAAGAAGGACGGCGGCGGCTCCACGTCGAGCAGCAGCGCCTCCTCCTCGTCGTCGAGCGCGTCCTCGCCGCCGGCCAGCAGCACGCCCGCTCCGGCCCCCGCGCCAACGGCCTCGGGCGACAAGAAGTAGTCCCCGGCCCGCGCCCACCTGGGCCGGGCCCGCCGAAAATTCGCTCCGGGCATGGGAGCGGCGCACACTCACGCCCCGTGCCCTTCCCCCCCTCCAAGCGTCCTCCCCGTCACTGCGCGCTGTGTGGCCATCCGGAGCTGACGGACACCCGCGGGTTCGGCCGTTTCCTGCTCGTCGCGGACCCGCATGGCCGCGGCCCCATCTGCCCCTCGCAGCGCGGATGCCGCGGCGGCAAGCGCGAGGCGCTGGAGCCATCCCCGCTGACGCAGCCAGCCCGGTGAGCTAATCAGGACACCTGCCGGGCCCTGTCCCGCGGAGGTGCCATGCCGCTCGCCCCATTCCGAATCCTGCCCCTGTCCCTGCTGACCGTGCTTGGCGCGGGCTGTGCGTCCCAGACGCGCATGCCGCCCGAGGCGCGGAACTCCCTCAACCAGACGCTCTCCGGCCCGGAGGCGGAGCAGTACCTGCGCGTCTCCAGCAACGTCACGCCGCTCTTCGGTGACGCCTCCAAGCGCCTGCTGACGCCCTACGCGCCCGAGGACGTCCAGCTGCTCGACGACACGAAGGGCACCCCCATCAACCCGGGCGCCGTGGAGCGCGTGCTCCCCGCCGGGACGAAGGTGCGCATCACCCGCGTGGAGTTCCCCACCTCCTGGGTCATCACCGAGCGCGTCCTCTACAGCCCGCGCGCCTGGCCCTGGGTGTACCTCACGGAGGCCGGCGCGCCCGCCAACGCGCCGCCGCTCATCCTGGTGATGCCGCCCAACCTGGACCGTCCGGAGGACTTCCGCACGGAGCTGGAGAAGTACCTGTCCGCGCGGGACGTGAAGCCCACCCTGGACGCGCTCCCCCCCGCGGTGCAGGCCGCCGTGCGAGAGAAGCGCCTGGTGGCCAACATGTCCGCGGACGCCGCGCGCATGGCCTGGGGCCCGCCGGAGACGGTGCGGCGCTCCCTGGAGGGCACGGCCAAGAACGAGGAGTGGACCTACCCCGGTGGCCGCCGCCGCGCCTTCTTCACGGACGGACGCCTCGCGCGCGCCGAGGAAGGCGGCGGCCAGGTCGTCCCCTGAGCGGACCGCGGTGAGCGCCGGCTAGCGACGGCGGCGCTTGCCACCACCGCCGCGGCCCCCCCCCCCGGACTTGCGCGCCGCCTGGGCTTCACCCGGGCGCGTGAGCCGGGGAAGGTCGCCGGCCATCACCGGCCAGAAATCGCCCTTCAGCAGCTCGGCCACCAGCTCGGCCTGCGTCTGCACCGGCCGCTTGAAGAGCGTGGCGCCCCGGCCAACCTCGTCGAGCGAGCCCCGGGCGTCGCTGCCTCCGACACAGGGGAGCTTCAGCGCCGCCGCGGCCTCCACGGCCAGGTCATTGGACGTCTGCTTCACCCGGGCGTTGTAGCCCTCCACGGCGCTCAGCACGCTGAGGGAGCGGATGAAGTCCATGGCCGGGTTCTGTGAGTCCCGGTCATAGGGCCGCGCGGCGATGATGGCGGCGCCCAGGGCCTTCACCTTGGGAAGGCACTCGGCGGCGCTCCACGGCTTCTCGCGGTTGCTGCCCCACATCTGCACCGGCTCCGGGGCCAGCTCCGGCTTCGGGAAGAAGCACAGGTACTGTCCACGGTCTGTCACCAGCTCCAGCCCGACGAAGACCTTCAGCTTCGACTTCGCGCCGATCTCGAAGAGCTCGTCGCAGCCGTCCTGGGTGTTCGTCTCGGTGAAGGCCACCCCGTCCAGGCCGAACAAGGCGGCCCGCTCCAGCACGGCGCGAGGATCCAGCTCGCAACCCTTGGACAGGTGGGAATGGGCGTGCAGGTCGATGAGCATGGGCGCTGCTCCCTAACAGGCTCCCCCGAGCCCTGTCGAGCCTGCAACGCCCTGCCCCCGGCTCAGGCGAACGCGTAGGACTGGAAGGTGCCCTGGGTGGCCTGGGTGTTCTTCTCCTCGTAGGTGCGGATGAGGTACCCCATCAGCATCAGCGAGGACGTGTTCTCCAGCACCCGGGACGGGTCCTTGGAGATGAGATTCGCGCTGTAATTGAGGAAGAACTGGGCCAGCTCTTCACCTGCCTCCTTGACGATGAGCGCATTCAGCGCGGAGGGCTCCATCGTCCGGATGGTGTTGATGAAGTCTACGGCCAGGTCCTTCTTGGTCTTCATGTCCACGGGCCTTCCCCCTTCCCCACTCCGCCGCCACTCGCGGCCCCCTGCCACGAGCGCCCCACGCAATCAGGTGCGACTTGAGCAACATAGGCACGGGCAAGATGCTGCAAACCCCCAGGCGTGGACGATCAATATCCCCACGGCAGGGAAGCCGGGTTTTTGACACCCCGGAACGGCGCGTGCGATAACCTTCTATTGTCCTGAATCAGCACCGCACAAGGAGTGGCAGGCGATGTTCACGGGCGTGAAGGTCTTCTCCGCCACCAAGGCGAAGGAGCGCGAGGAACTGGGTGAGAACGTCACCCGGTGGCTGAAGAGCAACTCCGACCTGGAGATTGTGGACCGGGTCGTGTGTCAGTCTTCCGACAACGAGTTCCACTGCTACACCATGGTGTTTTTCTACAAGCACGGCAAGAGCGAGCAGGCGGCCCCGCAGTCCTGAGCGGGATGCGCCGGCGGAAGGGGGACGGCCCACCCCTCCACCGGAACATCTCCGCGCCGCTACTCCTGGTGGGGCACGTAGACAGCGACGCCGCGCGGCGGGACGACGAGCACCGTCTCCGTGCCAGCGAGCTGCAGCGTCTGCCCCGTGAAGATGTCCACGTAGGTGTCGCTGCTCGCGGCCAGGCTCCCCATCAGCTCCAGCACCAGTGAGCGCTCCACGGCGCCACGGTTGATGGCCACCAGCGCGCCCCGCCCGTCCGGAAGATCCCGCTGGAACACGTAGAGGTCGTTCTCCACGCGCAGGGTCCGCCGCGCGCCCGTCTGCAGCGCCGCGTGCGCCAGGCGCGCCTGCCCCAGCTTCTGCACGAAGCCGAGCAGCTCCTGCTCCATCGGCGCCAGCGTGCCGCCGAAGCGCATGAAGCGGCGGTTGTCCGGATCCCCCGCGCCCGGCAGGCCGACCTCGTCGCCGTAGTACACCAGCGGCACGCCCGGCTGCGTCAGCACGAAGGTGAAGCCGTACTTCATCTTCTCGAAGGCGGTCGGGTCCGTCACCACCGTGGACGGGCGGTTGGGGCCGAAGGGGTCGCTCCCCTCCCCTTGCAGCTGCCCCGCGGCCTGGGAGATGAAGCGCGCGACGTCGTGGTTGCCCAGGAACGGCGAGTTGAGCGTCCCCGGCGCGTAGAAGACCTCGTTGGCGCGCACCGCGTCGTCCACGCGCTGCAGGCCCTGGCCGTCCGCGAAGGCCTCGCGCAACGGCCAGTACAGGGGGAAGTCGAACTGCCCGTCCAGCTCCCGCGGGCTGATGTAGCGGGCAATCTGCGAACGGCCGTCCGCGCCGACGAACGTCTCGCCCACCAGGTAGAACTCGGTGCCCGTCATCGCGGTGATGTCCTTCAGCTTCCCGCGGATGGTGCGCCCGGCCACCTGCTCCATGTGCTTCACCGCGTCCAGGCGGAAGCCGTCGAAGTCCGCCTGCTCCAGCCACCACAGCGTGTCCGCGGCGAACTGGTCCACGAAGTCCGTGGAGCGCCAGTTGAAGTCCGGCAGGTAGTCCGTGAACTTGCAGATGAGGCGCTGGGCCTCCCAGTCGCAGTCCTGCGAGCCGCACACGCAGCTGGCGGACGTATTGAACCAGCCGTCCTGGCCGTGGTTCGTCCAGTAGGGGTGCTCCTGGTGGACGTGGTTGAGCACCAGGTCGGCGATGACGCGGATGCCCCGCTTGTGCGCGGCCTGGGTGAGGGCGCGCAGCTCCTCCAGCGAGCCGAAGCGGTGCTGCGTCTCGCGCGGCTTCGACGGCCAGTAGCCGTGGTAGCCCGTGTAGTACTTGCCGCCGGTGCCGATGAAGCGCCCTTCCGGGTTCTGGTCCACCGGCGAAATCCAGAGCGTGCGCACGCCCAGCGCGTCGAAGTAGCCCTCTTCCAGCTTCTGGGTGATGCCCGCGAAGTCACCGCCCAGGTAGTTGGCGATGGGGTCCACGTCCGCCACCGGGCCGTCGTTCTCCGGCCGGGCGTTGTTGAAGCGGTCGGTGAACGCGAAGTACATCAGCCCCGACTCCCAGCGGAAGCGCTCCGGCTCCACCCAGAACGGCAGGTAGAGCGGCTCCGCCTCGCGGCCCTGGCTGTCCCGGGCCACCACCTTCACGTGGTGCTTGCCCTGCTCCAGGCCCTGCACCTTCAGACTGAAGCGGCCGGTGGCGGCGTCATAGGCGTCCGGCCGGGGCGTCCCGTCCAGCGTCAGCACCAGGCCCTCACCCGCCGGGCCGGCCTTGTCGGTCCCGTCGAGGTAGGAGACGGCCACGTCCAGCGCGCCCTCGGGCGTCACCGTGAAGCGGTTCAGCTCCAGCACGGGCTGGCGGCAGTCCGGCACGGTGAGGCGCGAATACTCCTCCGCGCGAACCCAGCGCGAGTACGGGTTCTCCGGGTCCAGCTGCTCCTTGTCGCCCAGCACGAAGCGGTAGCCGTAGTCGCGCGGCTCCAGCCCCTCCAGGCGGAGCGTGAACACGCCGTCGCCCCGGTCGGTCATGGCCTGAGGCAGGGAGGCGAAGTTGTTCCACTCCCCCATGACCTGAACGTCGCCCGCGACGGACTGCTGCGGTGCGTAGGTCAGCGTCACGTCACAGGTCCGGACAGGGATGGAGTCAGACTCACCACATGCGGCCGCCGTCAGCAGCGCAGGGAGCGTCAGGAGTCGAGGAAAGCGGAGGTGCGTCATGCGAGCCCCGTTCTACGGGAGGCTCGCTCGCTTTTCCAAGCCCCCGGCGCGCAACCGGATGACTCATTGCGTCGAATCATGGACGCTCGGGGTGGCGGGCTTCGTATTCCTGCAGGGTGCGCAGGACGGTGCTCGCGAGCGGATGGTCCGAAGGGGCCAGCTCCAGGAAGCGGTGGTAGTTGCGAGCCCCCGCCTCGACTCGCCCCAGCTTCACCTCCACGGCCCCCAGCAGCAGGTAGCACTCGGCGTTGCCGGGCTCGAGCCGGGCACACTCGCGGGCGGAGTTCCGTGCGGCCGTGTACTTCCCCTCGCGCTGGAGGGCTCGCCCGGCGGTGAGCACCCTGGACGCGGGCCCCGCCGTCACCGTCGACGCCGCCAGGGCGTTGCCCGCCTCGCCCAGCCGCGCCGCCTGGGCCTGCCGCGTCGGTCCTCGTGCGCCCGTGCCAGCCGCGGGAACGACCTTGCCGCTCCGCGCTCCGGAGACCGGCCGCGCCACGCCGGAGCGCCCGGCCGCGGCCTCGGCTGAGGCCTCCGGCGTGTCGGCGTTTCCCGACACCTCTTCGTCATCCGCGTTCTCGCCCCCGGCCTCGGAGGCCCGCGAAGGCGCCGCTGCCGCGACCGGGGGGGTGGCGGGTGCGGCGGGAGGCACGATCCGCTGCGCCACGGGCGGCCCGGGCAGGCGCGCGTCCTCCTTGGCGGCGGCCAGCAAGTCGGACCCCACCCGCGTCACCGCCACGACGGCGAGCACCGCGGCCGCCACCAGGCCGACCCCGGCCACCCACTGGGAGCTCCGGCTGCTTTCGGCGAACAGGCCCACCCGCGTCACACGCGGCGCGGGCGCCTCCTGCTCCGCGTCGTCCACCTCGACCGGCCCGCTCTCCTCGGTGCGGAAGTCCGGCTCCAGGTCCAGCGCTGGCACGCCGTGCTGCGTGGGCGCTGGCAGCGGGGGCGCCTCGCGCCAGATGGACATCTCCTCCGCGAAGGCGACCGGCACGCGGGCATCCACCCCCAGCGCCTCCAGGTCGGGGCGGAACAGCTCCCGCAGCAGGTACGCCACGGACATGGGCGAGAAGCGCGGGGTGGACGAATAGAGAAACCCGGCCAGGGCATCCCCGAGCGCGTGGGCGGACTCGAAACGGGAATCCTTCCGGAGCGCGAGCGCCCGCCGGAGGATGGAGTCCAGCGCCACGGGGATGTCGGACCGCACCTGTCGCGCCGACGGCAGCGGCTGGCCGTTGTTCAACCGCTGCAACACCGTGTGGACCTGGCCCTCCAAGGGCAGCCGGCCGCAGAGCATCTGGAACAGCACCACGCCGGTGGCCCAGACGTCCGTTCGGGCATCCACCGCTTCGCCCCGCGCCTGCTCCGGCGAGAAGAACAGGTACTTCCCCTTCACCACGCCGGGCTCGGTGTTGAAGCTGCGCAGGGAGCGCGCCTTGGCGATGCCGAAGTCGACGATCTTGACCTGTCCCTCGTAGCCGATGAGGACGTTGTCGGGAGAGATGTCCCGGTGGACGATGCCCAGCGGCTCGCCCTTCTCGTCACCGCGCGTGTGGGCGTAGTGCAGGCCGCGGCACATCTCCATGGCGATGAAGACGGCGATGGGCACCGGCAGGGAGTGGAAGCCGGAGCGCAGCGCCCGCTTCATGATGCGGTTCAGCGGCTGGCCTTCCACCAGCTCCATGGCCAGGAAGTACTGCCCGTCCACCTTCCCGAAGTCGAAGACCTGGGCGATGGCCCCGTGCGACAGCGTGGCGGAGATGCGCGCCTCGCTGATGAACATGGACACGAAGGCTTCGTCGTTGGCGTACTCCGGGAGCACCTTCTTGATGAGCACGGACTTGGTGACGCCCGCCGCGCCCCGGAGCCGGGCGCGCCACGTCTCCGCCATGCCGCCATGGCCCACCCGCTCTTGAAGCTCATACCGGCCGAATCGTTCTCGCGGCGCACTTGCCATCGCGGCTGACACCCCCTTTCAAAGTTTACCGCATAACCCGGGAATGCGGAGGCCAACCCCGCAAGGCGGCTGTGATATCGTCCGCGCCGTGGCGAGTCTGGGAGATGAGGACGGGGACGACGAGCTGGTCCGCACCGATGCGTTGCCGGCCATTCGCGTCCAAAGGGTACGTACCCGGCTGGTGGTGTTGTCGGGTCCGGACGCTGGCCGCGACTGGCCGCTGATGCCCGGACGCTATCGCGTGGGTTCGGGCAGGGATGCGGACATTCTCCTCTCGGACCGGGCGGTGTCGCGGCAGCACCTCCTCCTCGAGGTGAACGAGAGCGGCGTGCGCGCGGTGGATCCGGGCTCGCGCAATGGCTCCTTCTGCGAAGGCATGCGCTTCCAGGAGCTGGAGGTGCGCACCGGCGCGGTGCTCAAGCTGGGCACCACCGAGCTGAAGCTGATGCCGGAGAGCGAGCGGCCCCGGGCGCGCCCCCTGTCCGCGCGCAGCGCCTTCGGCTCGCTGGTGGGCAACAGCCGCCGCATGCGGGAGCTCTTCACGTTGCTGGAGCGGCTGTCCGCGGGTGAGTCGGACGTGCTCATCCAGGGCGAGACGGGCACGGGCAAGGAGCTGTGCGCGGAGGCCATCCACACGCACAGCCCTCGGGCCCGGGGGCCTTTCGTCATCGCCGACCTGGCGGGCATCGCGCCCGCGCTGCTGGAGAGCGAGCTCTTCGGCCACGTGAAGGGCGCCTTCACGGGCGCGCACGCCGACCGCGCGGGCGCCTTCGAGCGCGCCCACGGCGGCACGCTGTTCCTGGACGAGGTCGGCGAGCTGCCGCTGGAAGTCCAGCCCCGGCTGCTGCGCGCGCTGGAGCGCCGGCAGGTGAAGCGCGTGGGCTCCAACGACTACCGCACCGTCGACGTGCGCGTCGTCGCGGCCACGCACCAGGACCTGGAGGGCTCGGTGCAGACCGGGCGCTTCCGCGGCGACCTCTTCCACCGGCTCGCGGTGCTCCGCGTCGGCCTTCCGCCGCTGCGGGAGCGGCTGGAGGACGTGCCGCTGCTCGTCGACACGGTGCTGCAACGCATGGGGCGTCCTCCCAGCGCGCTGTCGGACCAGACGCGCGCCCTGCTCGCGCAGTACCCGTGGCCGGGCAACGTCCGCGAGCTGCGCAACGTGGTGGACCGGGTGGTGAACCTGGGTGACGAGGCCCTGCCGGACCTCCCGGACCTGCCTTCCCACGCCGAGGACCCCACCACCCTGCCTCCGCCTTCGGATGACCCGGAGAGCACGCGCCCCATCTCCCTGGACCTCCCCTTCAAGGAAGCCAAGGACCGCATCATCGAAGGTTTCGAGCGCGACTACCTGCGCGCCCTCATCGACCGCTGCGAGGGCAACGTGTCCCGCGCGGCCCGCGAGGCGGGCATCGACCGCGTGTACCTGCGCAAGCTGCTGCGCAAACACGGTCTGGACACGTCGCCTGCGTAAGTGGGTGTGGGCCTCCGGGCCCCCTGCTTTCGCGGTGACGTGTGCAGGTTCGCGTGGCCGGATGTCTCCGGGCCGGGTCATGACGTATCGAACGGCCCGGCATTCCGGCGGGCCCCTTTCGGGACGTGCCGACCATGACTCTTCGATCGCGCTTGTTGGCCCTGCTGCCCATCGCCCTGCTTCCCCTGATGGCGTGTGGCGGCAATGAGGGCAAGGTCACCCTGCTGCTGACCGACGCGCCGGGTGACGACATCCGCACCGCTGTCGTCACCATCTCCGAAATCTACCTCCAGGGCGGCGACGACGGAGAAGGGGGCCGCGTGGTGCTGCGCGATTCGCCCGCCACCGTGAACCTCCTGGAGCTCGCCAATTCGACGTCCGAGCTGGTCTCCGAAGCCGTGGTCCCCAATGGGGACTACTCCGAGCTTCGCTTCGTCATCACCGGTGGCTACATCGAAGTGGCGAATGAGGACGGCTCGTCGACCGTGTTCGCGTCGTCTGCCGACTACGCCGGCCTGCCCGCGGGCACGCAGGTGGGTGGCCAGCTCCACATGCCCAGCTATGGCGCGTCCGGGCTGAAGGTGAAGTTCTCTGAGAAGCTGACCATCGAAGGCGAGCAGAAGGTGCTGCTCGTGGACTTCGACGTCGGTCAGAGCTTTGGCAAGGAGGCGGGCAACTCAGGCAAGTGGGTGATGCGTCCCGTCATCAAGTCCGCCGAGGTGACGGCCTCCGGCAGCATCCGCGTGACGGCGGACACGGCCGCCACGGTGGCGCTGCCCGTGGTGGACGGCCGCCAGGTGACGCTGGGCGACTTCAACGCGGTGATGACGAACGAGGCGGGCAGCCGTGAGCGGCTGGCGCTGACCGACACGGACGGCGACGGCACCTATGAGGCGGTCTTCAAGTTCCTCATCCCGGGCACCTTCACGGTGCAGCTCGAGCCGCCCGCCTCCGTCAGCGCCTCCACCGCGCCTGAGCACCCAGCGACGGTGGAAGTGGGTTCGGGCCGCGACGTGACGCATCACTTCACAATTACGAGCGCGACCCAGCAGTAGCGCGGGCGCGACCTGCACACGGTTTTATGGGGACTGGCGCGGGGTCGGTCCCCATGGCGAGGCGTCGGGGTGAGTTCCCCGGCGCCTCGTTTTTTTCTGCGTCATCAAGGCTTTCGCAGGAAATCCGGTCACAGGTACGCTCGGTGAATCCACCTCGCCGCGAAGAGGCAAGCGTGCTCACCGAACAGGTCCGCCAGGCGCGTCAGAAGCTCGTATTGGCCCACTTCCATGACGAGGTCCGGCAGGACTGGGACGCCGTCCTGTCGACGTTCCCGCACCCGCACTACGAGCTGGTCCCCACCCTGACGGTGCACGATGGCGACAGCACGGTGCGCACGTACTACCGCGACACCCGCATCGCCTTCCCGGACCAGGCCCACGAAATCATCTCGCTACGCCACAGCGATGACGCCGTCATCGTGGAGTTCTGGCTGATGGGGACCCACCTGGGCCCCCTGGGCGCGATACCGCCGACGGGCAACCGGTTCCGGGTGAGGATGACGGGGTTCTTCATCTTCGATGAAGCCGGGACGCTGGTCTGCGAGCGCGTCTATTTCGACACGCTCAGCATCCTCAAGCAGCTCGTCGGTGGGCTCGACTTGAAGCGCCCGAAGAACTGGCTCCTCGCCGTCCGGTGCTTCAAGGGACTCCTCGCGATGTCCAGCGGTCAGCCCGCCCCGGCCCTGACGCAGACCCCGCCGCCGTCCTTCAGCGACGAGCCCGCGTCGAAGGCCGCTCAGTAGACGACGAGCGCCTGCGGCGCGTGGTAGCTGACGATGGTCAGCACCGGGATGCGCGGCGCCTCGTCATCCGTCTCCGCGCCGCCCGACGTGAGGCGGACGCCGTCGAAGCGCGCGAGGATGACGTAGTCGCGCCGGGTCTCCAGGAACGGGTCGGCGCTGGCCAGCCGGCCGAGCGCCTCGCGGCCCGTCTCGTCGGAGATGTTCTCCACGAAGCGCCGCGTGGTGCCGCGGCCAGAGCGCTCGGCCGTGCTCGCCGCGCCGCGCCCGCCCACGTCACCCGAGTACGCGGTGACAGAGTCGATGCGCTCGCCATAGCCCACGACCTCGTCCGTCTGGACGGAGCTGAGGGCCTGCTCCACCAGCCACACCGTGGGGCGCGCACCTTCCGAGCGCTGATCCGCGACCTGCGCGCGCAGCAGCACGTAGCGGCCCTTGTACGTGTCCGGCCGGTCCATGGCGGAGGCCAGCGAGAAGATGGGGATCTGCTTCTCCTGGAGGTAGCGCAGCTCCCCCGTCACGCTGCCGCCGCGCTGGGCCACCACGCGGGCGATGAGCTTCGCGCCTTCGGGACGGACGCTCAGCTCCTGCGCCCAGGCGCGGCCCAGCAGCGCGTTGAGCTGGGTGAAGGGCGTATGCTCGATGCAGGCCTTCAGGCCATCCCACGCCTCATCCCGTGAAGCGCCCTGGAGTCGTCGCGCGGCGGCTTCACACACGGCCGGGTTGGCGTACCGGGCGGCGAAGGCCTTGGGGTCCTCGGTGGGGCTGGGCGCGGGCGACTCCGGCGGAGGCCTGGCGACGAACACCTCTTCCCTCGGGTTGGGCGCGTCCTCCGACCACGTCACATGGGAATGCGAGGCGCCGCAGCCGGCGGCGAACGAGCCCAGCAGGGCCCAGGTGGACAGCTTCCAGGAAGGACGGCGCATGGGCGGAACCCCTAGAGGGAAGCGGAGCCAGGGCTGGTGGAACGGCTGCGCTGCTGGACGGTGGGCGCGGGGTGCGCACCGGAGCGAGGCACTGGAAGCACGACGGCGCACGCATCCGCGCACCTGTCACTCAGGCACGCCTGCGTCTGGGGCGCGGTGGCCTGCTGGGCGACCTCCGCATAGCAGCGGTCCGCGGTGCCCGGGCAGTTGGCGCGGGCGGCGCACTCGCAGCACGGCGAGGCCACCGTGGCCATGAACTGCACCTCTTGAAGGACGTTGGCCAGCGCGCGGTAGCAGGAGCGAGCGCCGGGAGCGAAGCGGCCCTTGGCGTCCACGACGAACGACGTGCCCTCCAGGCCGCACTGGTCCACGGCGGTGATGTAGCGCCGCTCGCAGAGCGCGGTGAGCGTCGCGTCCGGGCGGCCCTCGCGGATGTTGCCCACCGCCTCCGTGCACAGCGCGCGGCTCACGTCCTGGAGGAGCCTCTTGTTGGACGCGTCCTGCGAATCGCTGGGCGAGCCCGCGGACAGGTCCGCCTCGAACACGCATTCCTTCCCAGCACGCAGGGTGTCCACGGTGCAGGACCAGGCGGTGGGGGACTCATCCGCGACAGGGGGCGCCGCGAGCGCTTCGGGCGGAATCGCTGGCGCGCTGGACTCCGGCGCCGAGCCCAACAGGAAAAGGGAGACGAGGATCGCCTTCATGGACATGGCAGGTTAGGACGACGCCTCGCCGGGCACAAACCGTCCCGCGTCAACTGTTCCGCGAACAGCGGCGTGCTCCCCTTCCCTACCTCCGCGGCGCCGGTCCGACGTCCACCGCTCGACGAAGCGGAGGCCTCGGAGTCCTGGAGCGTCCGCCCCGGGCCGCGCATGATGGCGCCGGTTTCCTCGCAAGGGGTGGATGGTGGGACGTGTGGAAGACGCGGCGTGGCGGCCGTATGAAGACGGGGGCTCCATCGGGTGGATGGGGACCCAGGGCGGCACCATCGCGCGGGATGAGGACTTCGGCGGGCTGGCGCGGCTCACCTACGAGTTGGACGACACCCGATCCTTCCACGCCATTGCCTGCTCCGTCACCGGCTGGCTCCTCTACCACCGCTTCTTCGACAACGCGGCGGCGGCCACCGCCGCCTTCGAGGAGATGAAGCCCGCGCTGGAAGCGCTCCTCACGCAGCTCCCCGCAGGAGGGCCGACGTCTCCCGCGAACACCCGCCTGGCCGGGCCCATGCTGGCGGCCTTCACCGTGCGTCATGGATAGATGCCCGGAGCGAAATGCCTTGGCCCGCGAAAGCCCGAGCGCAATCGCGAAAGGAGCGGATGCCTGGAACTGGTGACAGTGGCACCTGAGTGCGGCGGCGGGAGGCGGCGCTAACCTGGCGCCGCGCCCCTTATTGCTCTGGCAGCCAGAACCAACGTCCGTTGGAGCGTAGCGCGCCAGCCAGAAACTCCGAGAAGGAGCGCGCGATTTGGCGGCAGTAGGCCGGGTCTGGGAACGCTTCGTTGTAGCCGTCGCGAATGGGGTAACGGCCGTCCAACTGGTGACTCACGTCGAGCAGGGCGTAGTTGCTGTCCCGCACGTCGCAGAGGGCATACCAAGAGGCGGGACCGGCCGTGTCCGTGTCCTTCTTCCGCATGGTCACTCGCGCGCGGCGAATCTCCGCGAGCGGGAAGAAGGAGAAGGCGGGGTCAACGGTCCCGAAGAGGTCCGCTCCATCACAGTGCAGGTAGAAAGCGCGAAGGTCTGGGTCCAGGCGCCATCCAACGCTTTGCTCGAACGCTTCGATTTGAGCTGGCGTAGCAGGGGGCCGCGCGTGGTGAGCGCGGGACACCTCTTCGAGCAAAGCAGGCATTTGCATCGGGCTACTCTCCGTAGGGGTAATCCACGCCCACCTGTGTCCAAGGAGGGGCGTTGGCATAGCACTCGTTATAGAGGTCGAAGAGATCCGTGTGCAGATCCTTGGGGAACGGAATGATGTTGTCCCAGTCGGTGGGATTGCCGCCGCGCCAGAGGTCTCGAACGTGATGACCTTCATAGAGCCGGCCGCTGGGCTCCGTGGGCCATGCGCCCAAGCGGTTTCCCCACGCTTCCCGGAACCCTGGGCGGGCGTTGCTCCAGCGGCTACGGGCTGCGGCGGTCTGGTCAGGGCTGAGCGTGCCGTAGTTGCAACAACAGTGGGTCATTCCAAAGCGGCTTCCGGCCCTCATGACGGTGCCCTGGAAGTCCATTTTCACGTCCGCGAGCCACATGCAGCCCTGGAGAGCGTGGCCGCTCCCAGAGCACTTGTTTGCGCAGTAGTCCATGAGTTGGCGGCTGCACTGCCACGGCCCGTAGTAGATGACGGTTCGGAACTGGCCGCCCCCAGGCACAGTGACAGGTGTAGAGCGACAGCAAAATTGACCCCCTCGTGCCACTAAAACTGACCCCCTCTCCGGGCCTGCAAACCAGGGAGGTAGGCAGCAATGGAAGGGACAGCAGTAGTAGCCCTCCGCTCGACAGCGGAGGAGTCGATGGTCGAGCAGGAAGTGGTGCGGCAGGTGCGCGTGCTGGCGGAGGCGGGCTGGGGCGCCAAGCGCATCGCGCGTGAGGTGGGCGTGGCGCGCAACACGGTGCGGCGCTACCTGCGTGCGGGGAGTGCGGCCGACACGCAGGTCCGACCGAAGGCCCGGCGGCTCACCGAGAGCGAGCAGCAGCGCGCGGTGGAACTCTGGGATTCGGCTGCTGAAGGTAACGCCGTTGTCGTCAAGGCGCTGCTGGCGCAGGAGGGAGTGGAGGCCAGCGTGCGCACCGTGCAACGCGCGGTGGAGAAGAGGCGGCGCCAGGTGCACGCAGCTCAGACGGCGACGGTGCGGTTCGAGACGAAGCCAGGGCAGCAGATGCAGGTGGACTTCGGCGAGAAGAAGGTGCGGCTGGGCGGGCAGGTGGTGAAGGTCTTCCTGCTGGTGGCGGTGCTCTCGTTCTCCAGGCGCTTGTTCGTGCGAGCCTTCCTCAACCAGCGCGGGGACGACTGGCGCGAGGGCGTGGCCGCGGCCTTCGTGCACTTCGGGGGCGTGCCGCTGGAGGTGCTCTCGGACAACGCCCGGCCCCTGGTGGAAGAGAACAACCGGCAGGCGGGCACCGTGCGCTTCCACCCGGCCTGGGTGCAGTTCTGCCGGGACTGGGACGTGACGCCCAAGGCGTGCGGGCCCTACCGCGCTCGCACCAAGGGCAAGACGGAGTCGGGCGTCAAGTACGTCAAGCGCAACGCGCTGGCGGGCCGGGACTTCGAGGCCTTCGGTGCGATGGAGGCCCACCTGGCGCAGTGGATGGGCGAGGCGGATGAGCGCGTGCACGGCACCACGCACGAGCCGCCCCTGGAGCGCTTCGAGCGCGAGGAGAAGGCCGCCCTGCGCCCGCTGCCCCTGCGAGTGCTGCCGCGCCGTCACCAGCGGCTCAAGCGCAAGGTGGCCAACGACGCGCTCGTGGACGTGGACACAGTGCGCTACAGCGTGCCGCACCGGCTGGTGCGTGAGAATGTCGAGGTGCAGGTGGGGACGACGAGGTGCGCATCTTCCACGCCGGTGCGCTGGTGGCCACGCACGCTCGCCATCGGCAGCCGCACGCGCGCGTCGTCGACCCGGCGCATTGGGAGGGGCTGTGGCGTCCGCGTGACGAGGAACGCTCCGAGAAGGACTCGTCGCTGACAGGCCTCGGGCGCTCGCTGGAGGACTACGCCGCCGTCGTGGAGCAGGACTCGAAGCGAGGTGCCGCATGAGCCACGACCTGGTCCACGCGCGCGTACGGGAGCACCTGGGCCGGCTGCGCCTGGGCCACCTGGCCGAGCGGCTCGACGCGCTGCTGTCGGAGGCGGCCCGCACCGAGCCCACCTACCTGGACTTCCTCGACGCGCTGCTGCGCGAGGAGATAGGCGCCAAGCAGAAGAAGCGCGTGAGCATGGGAATCACCATCGCCCACTTCCCCGCGGTGAAGACGCTGGAGGACTTCGACTTCAAGGCGCAGCCCTCGGTGGACAACAAGCTGGTGCGGGAGCTGGCCACTGGACGCTTCATCGCGCAGGCGGAGAATGTGCTGCTCTTCGGCCCGCCGGGCGTGGGCAAGACGCACCTGGCGATTGGACTGGGACGGGCGGCAGTGGAGGCCGGGCACTCGGTCCTCTTCACCAGCGCGACGGCGCTGCTGGCGGCGCTGGCCAAGGCCGAGAGCGAAGGGGCCCTCAAGGACAAGCTCAACTACTTCGCCAAGCCCAAGCTGCTCATCATCGACGAGCTGGGCTACCTGCCCTTCGAGAAGAGGAGCGCGCACCTCTTCTTCCAACTGGTGGCGCGACGCTACGAGAAGGGCAGCCTGCTGATTACCACCAACCAGTTGGTGGGCCAGTGGGGCGGCGTCTTCGGCGACGACGTGCTGGCCGCCGCCATCCTCGACCGACTGCTGCACCACAGCCACACGGTGCTCATCCAGGGCGACAGCTACCGGCTACGCCAGAAGCGCAAGGCGGGGCTGCTGGGCCGCAGCGCGCCGCCTGGCAACGACGGCTGAGTCGAGCACGAGCGCAGTGCCTCGGACGTGGCCTGCGCGCGCCCTCGCTTGAGAAGCAGCGAGGGCGCGCTCCGGCGGACGCACGCAGGGAAACGACGTAGCATCACGGCGCAGTCCAACTGGGCCCGGGGAGGGGGGCAGTTTTAGTGACGTAAGGGGGTCAAAAGTTCCTGTCGCCTGACAACAGGTGGCCCGACCCACTTCCGGATAGCGTTGGCCGTGCGAGGGAGTGGCGTTTCGGCACACGCAGTGAAGAGGAGTGCCACCAGGGCCGCGAGGCAGCACGCCCGAGAAGTACTGACTATCAGTCTTGGCATGGTGCGCGGCGTAAGCACGATATGGCTTGAGTTGTCTATCCCGACATGGGGCATCTTCGAATGGGCCCGTACGAAATGCCTTGGCCCGCGAACGCCCTCTGGCGTTAGTGACGGGCCCGCCATGTCCTCCCAGCGCCTCCATGAAGAAGACAGCTTCGAGAACGAGACCTTCGCCGACCTGAACCTCTAGGAGGCGGACCTGGGCGGAAAGGAGTTCTACCGCTGCACCTTCCGCGACTGCACCCTGCAGGAGAGCCGCTGGACGAGGACCCGGATGGAGACCTGCGTCTTCACCGGCTGCGACCTCACGCGCGCGCGGTTCACGGAGACGTCCCTGCGGGACGTGCGGTTCGAAAGCTCCAAGCTGATGGGCATCGACTGGAGCGACGTGGGCACCTTCCCCGAAGTCACCTTCGACGGCTCCAACCTGCGCTACTGCACCTTCGCGGGGCTCAGCCTGCGGAAGACGGCCTTCCTGCGCTGCGCGGCGCTGGAGATGAACTTCATCGACACGGACCTGTCCGAGTCGGACTTCAGCGAGTCGGACATCACCGGCAGCAACTTCCGAGGCTGCACGCTCACGAAGGCGGACTTCGGGACCGCGAAGGGCGTGTTCATCGACCCCGCGCGCAACCGGGTGAAGGCCACGCGCATCCCCGTGGAGGCCGCGGTCAACTTCGTCCAGACGCTCGGGCTCGTGGTGCCCGGCTACGGTGAGGGCCCGACGGCGAAGACGGAGCGCAAGAAGGGCCGTTGAGGGAACCTCAGGCGTGGGGACGCAGCACCTCCAAGAGCGTCCCCAGCTTCTCCAACGCGAGCCGCGCGCGCGTCTTCACCGTGCCCAACGGGTCGCCGGTGCGCTCGGCAATCTCCCGCTGGGAGAGGCCTTCGAGGTAGGCCAGCGCCACCACCTCGCGCTGCTCCGGCGGGAGCTGGGCCAACGCGGCCACCACACGGGCACGAGCCTCCCCTTGGCTGGCCGCTTCGTCCGGCGCGGCGGGCGCGGCGCTGACCGGAGGCTCCTGCCGCGCGGCCCCTTCCACCATGCGGGCCGCAGTACCCTGCGCCCGCAGCCGGTCGATGGCGCGCGTGCGCACGATCGTCGTCACCCAGGCCTCCAGGCCGCCGCGTTCTGGATTGAACTCTCGGGCGCGCCGCCAGACCTCCAGGAAGGTTTCCTGCAACACCTCCTCCGCGTCGGCGTGGTTTGGTAGCAACCGCAACGCGATGGCGAAGCACCGTCCGCCACAGCGCGTGTAGACGTCGCGCATGGCCTGCGGACTTCCCAGGGCGACCTGCCGGAGCAGGGCCAGGTCCAGCGCTGGGTCGCTTGCTCGGAGCACAGCGGAGGAAGGAGGCGCCATGTTCGTCCCGGATAGCTCAACCAGCAGGGCAGTTCCCAGCTTCAAGTATCGGCAGGCGGGCGCCCGGGCGCGCTGTGCCTTCCAGGGTGGGCAGTGCCCGCCCCCATCCTTAACGTTGACGAGCCAACGCGGCCGGCACGGAAGCCGTCCAGCATCGACGACAATCGCGATTCGCCGCGAGGCCATCACCACCCAAGACCTATAAGGGCCGCCAGCCACCATGACTGAACGACTCGGAAGCGTATTCATCGAGGGAGTCAGCCCCGAGCTGGACGCGGGACGCCACGCCGTGAAGCGCGTCGTGGGAGAGCGGTGCACCGTCAAGGCCGATGTCTTCAAGGAAGGCCATGACGTCCTCGTCGCCGTCATCCGCTGGCGCCAGGTGACCCCCAAACCCCAGCAGACCGACTGGGCGGAAGTGCCCATGCACTTCCTCGGCAATGACCGGTGGGAAGGCGACTTCCCCCTGACGCGGAACGGCCGCTACGAGTACACGATAGAAGCCTGGCCAGACCTCTTCCGGACCTGGACGTCCGAGCTGAAGCGCAAGGTCGACGCGGGCCGCGACGTGCGCAGCGAGCTGCTGGAAGGCGCCGCCCTGCTGGAAGGCGCCGCCGCCCGAGCCCGCACGACGAAGCAGTTGGACGACGCGCGGGTGCTGACCGAAGCGGCCGTCCGGCTGCGACAGGCCCCCTCCCCGGACCTCCTCGCCGTGGCTCTGGCCCCCGAGCTGGCCGACGTGGCCGCGTCTCATCCGGACCGCTCGCTGGCCGGCCGCTACGACAAGGTGTTGGAGGTCTTCGCGGACCGGGAGAAGGCCCGCTTCAGCGCCTGGTACGAGTTCTTCCCGCGCTCGGCGCTGCGCGACGGCGTCACCCACGCCACCTTCCGGGACGCGGAGGCCTGGCTGCCGTACATCCAGCAGCTCGGCTTCGACACCGTCTACCTCCCGCCCATCCACCCCATTGGCCGCACGGCGCGCAAGGGCAAGAACAACAGCCTCACCGCGGCGGCCGACGACGTGGGCAGCCCCTGGGCCATTGGCGCCTCGGAGGGAGGCCACAAGGCCGTGCACCCGAAGCTGGGGACGCTGGAGGACTTCCGGCACTTCGTGGAGACGGCGCAGGCGCACGGCATCGAGGTGGCGCTGGACCTGGCCTTCCAGTGCTCGCCGGACCACCCCTATGTGAAGGAGCATCCGGAGTGGTTCCAGCACCGGCCGGACGGCACCATCAAGACGGCGGAGAACCCGCCCAAGCGCTACGAGGACATCGTCAACTTCGACTGGATGGGCCCCGCCCGTGAGTCGCTCTGGGCGGAGCTGGAATCCGTCGTCCTCCACTGGGTGAAGCAAGGGGTGAACACGTTCCGCGTGGACAACCCCCACACCAAGCCCACGCAGTTCTGGGCCTGGCTCATCCGCCGCGTGCAGGAGGCCCACCCCCAGGTCCTCTTCCTGTCCGAGGCCTTCACCCGGCCCAAGGTGATGAAGGCCCTGGGCAAGGTGGGCTTCACCCAGTCGTACACCTACTTCACCTGGCGCAACTTCAAGGGCGAACTCCAGGAGTACGTGGAGGAGCTCACCCAGCCGCCGGTGTCCGACTACTTCCGCGGCAACCTCTGGCCCAACACGCCGGACATCCTCCCGGAGTTCCTCCAGAACGCGGGGCCCGGCGCCTTCCGCCTGCGCGCGGCGCTGGCCGGCACGCTCTCCTCGGTGTGGGGCATGTACTGCGGCTACGAGCTGTGCGAAGGCCGCCCCATCCCGGGCAAGGAGGAGTACACCGATTCGGAGAAGTACCAGCTCGTCGCATGGGATTGGGACCGGCCCGGCAACATCCGGGACTGGATTGCGCGCCTCAACGCCGCGCGCCGCACGCACCCCGCGCTGCACCAGTACGGGACGCTGCGCTTCTTCTCGTCGGACAACGACCGCGTCCTCTTCTACGGCAAGCGCACGCCCGACGGCGGCAGCATCGTGCTGATGGCGGTGAGCCTGGACCCGTATGACGTCCAGGAGGCGCTGCTGCACGTACCGATGGAGTGGCTGGGCGCGCGCCCCGACGAAACGTATCAGGTGCATGAGTTGATGTCGGATCAGCGCTCGCTGTGGCAGGGTCCCGACGTACAGGTGCGCCTGACGCCCGAGCAGCCCGCGGCCCTCTGGGCCGTTCACCGGTTCCGCCGCACCGAAAACGCGTTCGACTACTACGAGTGACACCCCGAGAGGCGTATGGACCTGGATCCCCTCTGGTACAAGAAGGCTCTCATCTACGAGCTGCACCTTCGTGCCTTCCATGACTCCAACGGTGACGGCCACGGGGACATCCCCGGCCTGATAGAGAAGCTCCCGTACCTTCAGGACCTGGGCATCAACTGCCTCTGGCTGCTGCCCCACTACCCCTCTCCGCTGCGCGATGACGGCTACGACATCGCGGACTTCTACGGCGTCCACCCGGACTACGGCACGCTCGCGGACTTCCAGCGGCTGGTGGATGAGGCGCACAAGCGCGACATCCGCGTCATCACCGAGCTGGTGGTGAACCACACCAGTGACCAGCACCCCTGGTTCCAGGAAGCGCGAAGCGACCCCAACAGCCCCAAGCGCGACTGGTACGTCTGGAGCGACACCGACGAGCGGTACAAGGGCGCGCGCATCATCTTCCTGGACACGGAGCGCTCCAACTGGACGTGGGACCCGGTGGCCAAGCAGTACTTCTGGCACCGCTTCTTCAGCCACCAGCCGGACCTCAACTACGACAACCCCGAAGTGCAGGAGGCCATGCTGGACGTCATGCGCTTCTGGCTCAACATGGGCGTGGACGGGTTCCGCTGCGACGCCGTGCCCTACCTCTTCGAGCGCGAAGGCACCAACTGCGAGAACCTCCCGGAGACGCACGCCTTCCTCAAGCGCCTGCGGAAGACCATCGACGCGGAGTACCAGGGGAAGATGCTGCTGGCGGAGGCGAACCAGTGGCCGGCCGACGTGCGCGTGTACTTCGGCGACGGCGACGAGTTCCACATGGGCTTCCACTTCCCGGTGATGCCCCGCCTCTTCATGGCGGTGCGCCGCGAGGACCGCACGCCCATCGTCGAGATCATGCAGCAGACGCCGGACATCCCGGACAACTGCCAGTGGGCCATCTTCCTGCGCAACCATGACGAGCTGACGCTGGAGATGGTGACGGACGAGGACCGGGACTACATGTACCGGGAGTACGCCACCGACCCACGCATGCGCATCAACCTGGGCATCCGCCGCCGGCTGGCGCCGCTGATGGACAACGGCCGCCGGCGCATCGAGCTGATGCACAGCCTGCTCTTCACCCTGCCCGGCACGCCCGTCCTCTACTACGGCGACGAGATTGGCATGGGCGACAACATCTACCTGGGCGACCGCAACGGCGTGCGCACGCCCATGCAATGGACGGGAGACCGCAACGCGGGCTTCAGCCGCGCGGACTACGCACGCCTGTACGCGCCCGTCATCGCCGACCCGGTGTACGGCTACCAGTCCATCAACGTGGAGGCCCAGGATCGGGTGAAGTCCAGCCTCCTGCACTGGGTGAAGCGGATGATTCGCATCCGCCAGCGCTACCCCGTCTTCTCCTTGGGGAACCTGCGCTTCCTCCAGACGGACAATCGCAAGGTGCTGGCCTTCATCCGTGAATGGGAGGGCCAGACGGTCCTCGTGGTGTGCAACCTGTCGCGCTTCGCGCAGCCCGCGGTGCTCGACATGCGGGATTGGGAGGGCGCGGTGCCGGTGGAGTTGATTGGAGAGACGCCTTTCCCGCGGGTGGGTGAGCTGCCGTATCAGCTCTCCATGGGCCCCTACATGTTCCTGTGGTTCCGGCTGGACAGGCCGCAGCAGGTGAGGAGCCTTGAATGACGACCCTGGATTTGACCAAGCTCCCGGACTACCTCAAGCACCAGCGCTGGTTCAGCGGCAAGGCGTGGCCCATCAAGCACGTCACGGTGATGGACCACGCCACCATCGAATCGGGCGGCTGCTCCTTCAGCCTCGCCGTGGTGGAGGTCATCTACGAGCTGGGCAGCCCGGAGCGCTACCTGCTGCCCGTGCATCCCTCCTCGGAGGGCGTGCGGGACGCGCTGGAGAGCGACGAATGCCTGCGCGGCCTCTTCGACCTCATCCGGACCGGAGGCCAGGTGGCGTCCGCGTCCGGCCGCGTGCAAGGCGAATGGATTGGCGGTCAGGACGGCCTGCTCGCCCTCCCCGCGTCACCAGCGGTGCGACGGCTGCAGGTGGAGCAGAGCAACACCTCGGTGGTGCTGGGTGAGCAGGTCATCCTGAAGATCATCCGCAAGCTGGAAGCCGGCGTGAATCCGGAGCACGAGGTGGGCCGCTTCCTCGCGACCCGGACGTCGTTCCGTGCCACGCCCACGCTGCTGGGCGCGCTGCAGTTGGAAGGGGCGGCGGGCGCGACGCTCGCGGTGGCCCACCGCTTCGTGCCGGATGCGACGGACGGCTGGAAGTACACGCTGGACCGGCTGCGTCAGGAGCGCGCCGTGGGTGAGCGCTTCCAGTCGGAGATGCGCGACCTGGGCGCGCGGCTGGGCGAACTCCACCTGGCGCTCGCCTCGGCGACCGACGAAGAGCCGGCCTTCACGCCGGAGCCGCTGCTGCAAGAGGACCTCCAGCGCTGGAGCGCCTCCATCGTCGGGGAGCTGGGCGTGACGCTGGCGGACGCCAGCCGGCAGAACCCAGAGCTGGAGAACCGGCGCGAGGACCTCATCGAGTACGCCAGGCGCCTGGCGCAGGTGTCGCCCTCCGGCCAGAAGATTCGCATCCACGGCGACCTCCACCTGGGGCAGGTGCTGCGCGCCAAGGACCAGTGGCTCCTCTTCGACTTCGAGGGCGAGCCCGCGCGCTCCTTCACCGCCCGCCGGGAGAAGTACAGCGCGCTGCGCGACGTGGCGGGGATGATCCGCTCGTTCGACTACGCGGAGGCGACGGTGGCGCTGGAGGGTGGCACGCCCCACGAGCGAATCAACACCATCCGCGACGCCTTCGTGGAGGGCTACCGGCAGGTGACGCGCGGCGCGGCCTTCCTGCCCACGGACGAGGGCGCCTTCGACGTCATGCTGCGCGCGTTCGAGTTGGAGAAGCTCCTCTACGAAGTGCGATACGAAATGCAGAACCGGCCCGACTGGGTGCGCATCCCCGTCCAGGCCCTCTTGCGCATGGAGGCATCCAAGTGAGGAAGCCAGCCGACAAGGCCCAGGTCGACGCGGAGCTTCAGCGCGTCGTGGAGTTGCGGCATCCGGAGCCCCACTCCGTCCTTGGCATCCACCCGGATGGGGATGGCGTGGTGATTCGCGCCTTCCGCCCGGACGCTGTGGCCATCCACGTGCTGCCGGAGTCCGGCGGTCGCGTCGCGATGACGCACCGCCTGGGCGGCGTCCACGAGGCCCGCCTCAACGGCAAGGACCAGACGTTCAACTACCTGCTGGAGGTGGAGTACCCCGGCAAGCGCGTCTTCACGCTCCGAGATCCATACAGCTTCCTCCCCACCCTGGGGGAGATGGACCTGTACTACGCCGGTGAAGGCCGCCACGAGCGCCTCTGGGAGCGCATGGGCGCGCACCTGCTGCACCACAACGGCGTGCGCGGCACCTCGTTCGCGGTGTGGGCCCCCACGGCGGCGGGCGTGTCCGTCGTCGGTGACTTCAACGGCTGGGACGGCCGGCTGCACGCCATGCGCCGCATGGGCTCCTCCGGCATCTGGGAGCTCTTCGTTCCCGAGGTGGGCGAAGGCACCCGGTACAAGTTCGAGATCCGCCCCGGCCAGGGCGGCCCCAACGTCCTCAAGGCGGACCCGTTCGCCTTCCGCACCGAGGTCCCCCCCGCCACGGCCTCCGTGGTGCACGACCTGGCGCGCTACACCTGGGGCGACGCGGCGTGGCTGGAGCAACGCGCGCGGCGGCGGGACGTCCATCACCAGCCGTGGAGCGTGTACGAGGTCCACCTGGGCAGTTGGCGCCGGGTGGTGGAGGACGGCGACCGGCCCATGACGTACCGGGAGCTGGCCCCCGCGCTGGCCGAGTACATCAAGTTCACCGGCTTCACCCACATCGAGCTGCTCCCCGTGGCCGAGCACCCCTACGGGGGCTCCTGGGGCTACCAGGTCGGTGGCTACTACGCCCCCACGGCGCGCTTCGGCCACCCGGATGACTTGCGCTTCTTCATCGACCACATGCACCAGGAAGGCATTGGTGTGCTCGTGGACTGGGTGCCCGGACACTTCCCGCGCGACCTGCACGCGCTGGGACAGTTCGACGGCACGGCGCTGTATGAGCATGCCGACCCGCGCAAGGGCGCGCAGCCGGACTGGGGCACGCTGGTCTTCAACTTCGGCCGCAACGAGGTGCGCAACTTCCTCATCGCCAACGCGCTGTTCTGGATTGAGGAGTACCACATCGACGGACTGCGCGTGGACGCGGTGGCGTCGATGCTCTACCTCGACTACAGCCGCAAGCAGGGCGAATGGATTCCCAACCGCTGGGGCGGCCGGGAGAACGAAGAGGCCATCCAGTTCCTGCGCGAGCTGAACGAAACGGTCCACCGCAAGCACCCGGGCGTCGTCGTCATCGCCGAGGAGTCCACGGCCTGGCCCAAGGTGTCCGCGCCGGTGTCCGAAGGCGGCCTGGGGTTCGACTACAAGTGGAACATGGGGTGGATGCACGACACGCTGTCGTACTTCTCCAAGGACCCCATCTACCGGCAGTACCACCACAACCAGCTCACCTTCGGCCTGCTGTACGCGTTCAGCGAGCAGTTCATGCTGCCGCTGAGCCATGACGAGGTGGTGCACGGCAAGGGCAGCCTGTACGGGCGCATGCCGGGCGACCCGTGGCAGAAGCGCGCCAACCTGCGCTCCCTGTTCGCGTGGATGTGGGCGCACCCGGGCAAGAAGCTCGTCTTCATGGGCGGCGAGTTCGGCCAGCCCGCGGAGTGGAACCACGACAAGAGCCTGGACTGGCACCTGACGCACGACCCGGGACACCACGGCATCCTCCAGCTCGTCTCCGACCTGAACCGCATCTACCGGGACATGCCCGCGCTTCACGACGCGGACGGAGAGCCCGTGGGCTTCCAGTGGCTCCAGCCAGACTCGGCCGCGTACAACGTGTTCGCCTTCGTCCGGCGCGCGCGTCAGCCAGGACGGCACGTGGTATGTATCGCCAACCTGTCTCCGACGGTGCGGGAGGACTACCGCGTGGGCTTCCCGCTGGAAGGCCGCTACGTGGAGCTCATCAACACGGACGCCGAGCAGTACGGCGGCTCCAACCTGGGCAACATGGGGCAGATTCACACCGAGCCCACGGGCTGGGATGGCCAGCCGGCTTCGGCCACCCTCACCCTGCCCCCGTTGTCCGTGTTGTGGTTCACGCCGGGCTGAGCCAGGGCCTTGCCGCGGGGGCGCTCACCACAGCATCACCGCGGACTCCCCTGCCCGCTCCTCGTAGAACATCCGGACGCGAACCACGTACTCGCGTCCCTGAAAGAGCTTGAGCTTCAGGGACGCGTTGACGTCCTGGCCGCTGTCGTCGGCGCCCGTCAGGAACTGGTAGGCGCCTCGGGTGTTGTCGAAGAGCACCATCACCGTGTCCGACGTGCCGAAGGTCCGCAGCTCGAACTCGCGCGTCTCCGGCGCGGTGAAGGTGAAGTTGCGCTGCTGGCCCGGCTTGAGCGCCAGGGCCACGGACTGGAAGGGCTGGAGCGGCGTGAGGTCCTTCTCCGCGATGGGCGGATAGAGGCGCTTCACCCACTCCCCATCCCGGTCGGAGATGCCGCCCTTCGGATGCAGGCCCTTGTCGAAGTAGGGCCTGGGCTCCTTGATGAGGCCGGGGCCGAAGGGATAGTGCATCACGGAGTCTGGATCCCAGGTGGAGCCCTCCACCGAGGTGGGGTCCAACTGCCGGATGATGTTGAAGAAGGTCGTCTGCCGGCTCCAGCGGTTGGGCGGCTTCGCGAGCGCCGCATAGACGGCCTCCTCGTCCCACACGATGCCGGCGTTGGGATTCTGGTGCTCGTGCGGGAAGCCCAGCGAGTGACCTATCTCATGGATGGCGGTGTCGAGCTCCCGGCTGCTCTCGGTCAAGTCCCAACCGAAGTTCATGGTCCGCTCGTCCGGGCCATGCCGGAGGACGTCGCGCCCGACAAAGGACCAGGCACCGTCATCGCGCATGAAGCCGATGCGAAGCTCCGCCTCGCTCCGGGACTTCACCTCTTCGAATTCCAGGCCGATGCCCACCTGTTTCCATCGGCGGAAGGCCTCGCGCACGACGTCCTTCTCCGCATCCGTCGTGGTCCACGGTATCCATTGCGTGCCGCCATCCTGGAGCCGAACGTTCTCCCCATCCGTGGACCGGTCGAAGAAGTAGTAGTGCAGCACGGTGCCGTTGGCCCACTTCTTCTCGTTCACCCGGATCAGATGCACCCGGTGCGGATTGAGGTCCGCGGGCAGCACGCGTTCGGGTTCCTGCTTCAAGGCGCAGTGCGCGAACTCGGGGGCGACGGCGACGGCCGTGCCCCGCCGTCCCGAGGCCGCGGCGCGCCCCACGGACTTGCGGCCCTGCTTGCGATCCACCTCCTGGCTCCGTTGAGGCTCCGCTTCCGTGCGTGCCGTCCGCCCCCTGCTCCGCCCGCCTCGTCGCCTGGTGTCGTTCGTCTTCGCCATGGTTGCCCTCCCAGTGGCATGGGTTCACCCGACAATGTGATTTCCCCCCGCTCCGCGAAGCGACGTTCGGCCGGAGCAGCCACCGCCCCACGCGTGAATCAGCATGCGCTCCAGCGAGCCCCTCAATGCCTTTCAGCATCGAGCAACAACAAACAATGGCGCGCAAAGACAAGCATCAATGACAGACAATAAAATACACATGCACCGCCATTGAGGACAGTGAAAATCACTGAACATCCAGACAGCCCCAGGGTGGCGACGACACTGAACATTATATCATGTAGGCACGAGCGTTTCAGGCAGTGCTCGAACCACTAAACATGAAATCAGTCACAGGCGGAGATCGGCACGAGGTGCGGCAATGAGCGCACAGATGCGGACGAAAACGCCTGATAATTCGTTCATGTAGGCATGGTCCGACCAAGTGCCGCGCGCCAAGCTGAACATCCGGACAGGTGGCCGACTCCGATCAGCAGCGCCGGAGTGCCTGTACATTTGAACATGTAGGCATTGCCCATCAAATCCCGACACGCCGCCCGCACACCAGGCGAGCAGGCAACGCCGCTTGCTCCCTCCTTCATTCGACCCCAGCCTACTCCTGGGCGATCGACGCACCAGGAGGACGGGGATGACGAAGAAGAAGATCAGCGAGGGGTACGGCGGGACCAGTGAGCAGCGTCAGCGCCACCTCCAGAACGACAGCTTCTCGGAGCGGGCGCCTCGAACGCCGGACGAGACGGAGGCGGTGCGCAGCACGCCCGACAAGGACGGGCGCGAGATCACCATCCATCCACTGGACGCCGAGGACTCGGACGACCTGTGGCACGGCAAGCCGTGAGCCGAGCCCAGGGGACCGGCCTCAGCGCATGAACAGGAAGTAGAGCACCGCGCTCAGGGCGACGGACACCAGGATGCTGCCGATACAGCCGAGCCGGTTCGAAAAGAAGAAGAACATACGCGCGGCCCAAGCTGCGCACTCCCGGCGCGGAGGGAAGGCACCCCGCCGCGTTCTGTCCGGGGGCTTACGGAATGCCCGCGTCGGCTACTCGCCGCGCTTCAGCCGCTCCACGTAGTCCGCCGGCAGGCCCGCGGACTGGGCCCCACGCACCAGTGCGTCCACGAAGCGGGGGCTGATGGTGCCCTCCGCCGACGCACGCCTTGGATTCGTGACGAAGGCCGTGGCCGCCAGCTCCTGACCGTCCACCCGCACGCGCACCGGCCGCTCCACGCACATGCTCGTCACGAAGCCTTCCTTGTGCTGGATGATGGGCCAGTCCTGGCCGCGAATCTCGAACAGGCGGCCGTACACCTTCTGGCCCGCGGAGTCCGTCAGCCCCGCGACACGCCCGCCCCACCAGCGCGACGGGAAGTCATAGACCAGGTCCACATCCAGGGCCTCGGCCAGCCGCCCTTCGGGCAGCTCGAAGAAGTCGTAGCTGTGCTGTGAGCGCCACTCCTCGAACGCGGCGCGGTCCAGGATGGTCGAGTACGCGAAGTACAGGCGCGTGGCCGACGGGTCCGCGCCCGCACGCGCCTTCATCACCTGATCGTAGTGCGAATCCATGTCCGAGCCTCCTCCTGGCTACTTCGAGCCCCGGCGCGACCCGGTGGCCTCGTCCCGGAACACGGACAGCACACCGGACACGTCCAGCCGGGACGTCTTGATGAACAGCCGCAGCGCGCGCTCCACGTGCTCGGCCAGCGTGGCCATCTTCTCCAGCCGCTGGAGCCGGTCCGGGGACAGCCCATCCTGCGTCTCGGCCAGCCGCCGGGCCTCCGCCAGGTCGGCGCGGATGCGCGCGACGAAGCCCGCCTCGCGCTCCTCGATGACGTGCGTCACCATCCGGACCAGGTCGTTCTCCGCCCCGTAGCGCCAGACGGTGTCCTGGGGCAGGCGCACGCGCTGGATGACGCCCCAGCGCTCCAGATCGCGCAGCAGCATGGAGACCCCGCCCTTGGACAGGTCCAGCTCCCGCTCGATTTCACCCGCGGTCAGGGGCTCGCCGCGCAGGTACAGCAGGGCCCAGACCCGGCCCTGGTTGCGCTTGAACCCCCAGAACTCAATGACGTTGCCCACCGCGTCCACCGCGATGGCTTCCCAGGGCGCCAGCCGGCCTTCCACTTGCGGCGCCTCCGAGGCAGAGCTACCGGGTCCCCCCGTCCACAGGTAGCCTTTCATGCAGCGCGCCCCTGGACTTGCTCCGCGATGCCGGCCGACAGCCGCCGCGCCCAGCTCACCAGCTCCGCGCCCGCGGGCTCCTTGGCGAAGTGGCCCAGCTTGTCGAGCGCCGCCTCGATTTCGACGTTCATCCGCGCCATGGAGGCGTCCACCGCGCCCGTGGCTTCAATGGCCGCGCCAATCTCCTTCGTGCGCTCCGGCGTGATGGCCGAGAACGCCCACGCGTCCTTCAGCTTGCGCCGCAGCGACTCATCCTTGGACACCGCCAGGAGGATGGGCATGGACGGCGTGCGCGAGTGCACGTCCGCGTAACGCGGCTTGCCCACGTCCGTGCCCAGGATGTCGCGGATGTCGTCGGCGATCTGGAACGCCACGCCCAGGTGACGCCCGAAGCCGTCGAAGCGCTCCACCGCCTCGGGGTGCTCCGCCAGCGTCGCCGCCGCGTTGCCACACCAGCCAAACAGCGAGCCCGTCTTGCCCTCGGCGATGAAGCGCAGCCGGTTGAGCGGCAGGTCCAGGTCGCCGCGGGCCTCCACCTCGGCGATGGCCGCGCGGGTCATCTCGGAGACGATCGACAGCGCGCTGCGCGTCAGCCGCGCGTCCAGCAGGGACAACTGGTGCAGGCCCGTGGACAGGATGAGGTCGCCGCTCATCACCGCGACGATGTTGCCCCAGCGCGCGTTCACCGTGGGCCGGCCTCGGCGGAACATGCCCGCGTCCACCACGTCGTCGTGCAGCAAGCTGGCGGAATGGATCAGCTCCGCGGCCACGGCCACGTCCACCAGCCGCTCCGCCGCGACCCCCACCGCGCCGCCGAACAGCCGCGTCAGCATGGGGCGCGCGCGCTTGCTGCCGCTGCCCAGACAGAGGTGGCGGGCCGCCTCCATCAGCGTGTCGCCCTTCACGTCCGGACCGGCATCGCCATCCACCAGGGTGCTGCCAAGCCGCTGCTCCACCGCCCCCAGAAAGTCCGTCAGCTCCCGAGCCAGATCCATAGTGCGCCGTCTCCTCCTCCGTTCATATAGTTCAAGACCGCTTGAACTGCACCTGATTCCAGCGCCGCTCAGCAGCCGGACGCGAACGGGTGCCGGAGCATGTGGGACAGCCTCGCCGCTCCCGCCTGGAGGGCGGCCGGGCACCCTGGGACTCACCCGGAGTGGATTGAGAGGGCCCGGCGGAGCGTGCGACAGAGAGCGGACCTGTGACTCGCGCAGCCCTCCGCCGGAAGTTCCTCCGCAGCTTCAGCTTCGCCTCCCTTGCCTCCGCGGTTCCGCTGTTCCGGCCCGGTGCGTCCCTGCCCGGCTCGACGGCGCCGCTCCTGGGGGCACCGCCCGCGGACGGGCCCGGGCCACGGGTCCGCCCCCAGCAGGGCCGGCTGCGCCGGACGCTGGGTGTCTCCGTGGTGGAGGGCATGTTCTCGGAGGTCTTCACCGCGTGCGCGGGCGCGACGGTGCTCACCGCGTGGGCCATCGCGCTGAAGCTGGGGCCCTTCCTCGTCGGGGTGATGACGGCCCTGCCCTTCTTCGCGCAGTTCGTGCAGTTCCCCGCGGCCTGGCTGACGGGCCTCTTCGGCCACCGGCGCGTGGCCCTCACCGCCGTGTGCCTGTCCCGCGTGGTGATGTTCCCCCTGGCGGTGCTGCCGTGGCTGGACCTGCCCTTCGAATCCCAGCAGCGCCTGCTGCTGACGGTGGCCGGCGTCTCCGCCGCGCTGAGCGTGGTGGGCAACAACGCCTGGGTGGCGTGGATGGGAGAGCTGGTGCCCCGCGCCGTCCGGGGCCGCTTCTTCGGACGCCGCACCGCGCTCACCACGCTGGCGGGCACGCTGGCTTCCCTGGGCGCGGGACTGCTGATGGACCGGCTGCGCCCCACGGGCGGCGTGGGCGTGGCCCTGCCCCTGCTCGCGTTGGGCGCGTGCGTCATGGGCATCGTCACCACCCTGTTCATGGCCTCGCAGCACGACCCGGCGCCCCCCGGCACCACCCCACCCCTGGAGCTCAAGGGCGCGCTGGTCCCTTTCAAGGATGACAACGCGCGCCGGGTGCTCACCTACCAGGTGACCTGGAACGCGGCGGTGGGGGTGTCCGCGCCCTTCTTCGCGCTGCACAGCCTCCAGAACCTCCAGATGACCTTCGTCGTCATGGCGCTGCACGCCGCGGCGGTGGCGGGCGTGCGCATCCTGGCGGCGCCACTCTGGGGCCGCGCGATTGACCGCTGCGGCGCCCAGCCCGTGTTGATGGCGTGCTCACTGGGCATCGCCGCCATCCCCGTCCTGTGGCTGCTACCCTCCGCGGGGACGCTGTGGCCCTTGCTCTTCGACGTCCTCCTCGCCGGGGCGCTGTGGAGCGGCCACGGCCTGGCCATCTTCGAGCTGCCCCTGGCGGTGGCGCCCCGGAAGAACCGCCCCTTCTACCTGGCCGCCTTCGCCACCGCCGGCGGCCTGGCCTATGCCGCCGCGGCCGCCCTGGGAGGCGCCATCGCCGCCGCGCTGCCCACCCACTTCACCTTGGGCGGCCAGGTCTGGGTGAACCTGCACGTGCTCTTCGTGCTGTCCTCGGTGGCCCGCCTGGGCGCGGCCCTGCTCACGGCGCGCATCCCCGAACCCGGCGCCCACCCCGTGCGCTCCGTGAGCGCGATGCTGTCGCGCCTGCTTCCGCGGCCAATCGCTGCTCATCGCACCGCGTCAGACGACTGACACTCAAAAGACATGACAGCACCATTGCTTGTCATACTGCGGGACTGTGCAAATCCGTTGCGCAAAACCGGAGAATTCCAGACTAGCTGGTGATTTGCTATTTTCACTCAAAGTATGCTTTCTGCCGTGCCAGCACCGCAGCTCCTAGAGAGCGCGGTCAACCCGCAGTGCAGGAGCACGACATGTCCTCAGGTCCTTACCGAAGGCGCCTTTTTCATGCGGTGTTTCTCGTGGGAACCCTCTCGGGTTCTGCCGCAATGGCAGTCCATTCGGAGGAAGGCGTTCGTAATTACGATGCGCGTGATGCCTACAACGCGCAGGCACGGTTTGGCGTCTCGTCTGCCCAGAAGTCCAGCCAGGCCGCGCTGCGGCAGACCGTGCCGGAGCTGATGGTGGAGTTCGACGAGTCCAACGGCCTGGTGCGCTCGCTCACCAATCCAGTGGGTGCGCTCTCCAGTCCGCGCAGCGGCGACCCGATGGCCATTGGCCTGGACTTCGTCCAGAAGCACCGGGACGCGCTTGGGCTGGGGCTCAACGACCTGGCGAACCTCGAGGTGACGGACCGCGTCTATTCGAAGGTGAGCGGCATCACCAACCTGTACCTGCGCCAGACGTACCGGGGCCTGCCCGTCTACAACGGCCAGCTCCAGATCAACGTGGACCGCGATGGCCGCGTGCTCAGCGTGCACAGCGACTTCCTCCCGGCCCTGGAGTCCTCGCTCGCCGGCACCACGCCCCGCCTGAGCGCCGCGGACGCGGTGGTGGGGCTGGCGAAGCACCTGGGCGTCCGCATCTCCGCGGCGCCGGAGTCCCTGAAGGCCGAGCCCGGCGCGCGCCAGCGCACGCGCGTGGCGGTGGAGGGCCTGTCCACCGAGCCCATCGACGCGGAGCTGGCGGTGCTGCCGGTCCGCCGGGGTGAAGCCCGGCTGGTGTGGCGCTTCCAGGTCCACACCCTGGACAGCGACCACGCCTACGACGTCACCGTGGACGCGGCCACGGGCGAGGTCTGGACGCGCTTCGACTGGGTGGCCGCCGATACCTACCGCGTCTACCCCATGCCGGTGGAGAGCCCCAACCACACCACGCCGCTGCCGCCGGCGGACGGGCGCGTGCTGGTCACCAACCCCGCCAACGCCACGGCGTCACCCTACGGCTGGCACGACACCAACGGCGTGGCCGGCGCCGAGTTCACCATCCCCCGCGGCAACAACGTCCACGCCTACGCGGACACCAGCAACACCGGCCAGCCGCCCGCCTCGCAGCCCAACTGCACCGCGGCCCTCGCCTGCGACTTCCCCATCAACCTCACGGGCGCGCCGTCCACGTACATCCCCGCGGCCGTCACCAACCTGTTCTACTGGAACAACATCATCCACGACGTCCAGTACCAGTACGGCTTCGACGAGCGCTCCGGTAACTTCCAGGTCAACAACTACGGCCGGGGTGGCGTGGGCAACGACGACGTGCGCGCGGAGGCCCAGGACGGCGGCGGCATGAACAACGCCAACTTCCTGACCCCGCCGGACGGCCAGCGTCCGCGCATGCAGATGTACCGCTGGAACACGGTGACGCCGAACAAGGACGGAGACCTGGACGCCGGCATCATCGTCCACGAGTTCGGCCACGGCATCTCCAACCGCCTCGTGGGTGGCCCCAGCAACGTGTCCTGCTTGTCGAACCGCCAGCAGCCGGGCGAGGGCATCAGCGACTTCCTGGCGCTCTTCTACACCGCGAAGGCGACGGACACCGGCGCGCAGGGCCGCGGCGTGGGCACCTACGCCCTGAACCAGCCCACCACGGGCGTGGGCATCCGCCCCCAGCGCTACAGCACCAGCCCCTCCGTCAACACCTGGACCTACGCCAGCATCAACGGCATGGCGGTTCCGCACGGCGTGGGCGCGGTGTTCGCCCAGGGCATGTGGGAGGCCTACTGGGCCCTGGTCAACCACCACGGCTTCAGCTCCAACCTGTACAACGCCACGGGCACCGCGGGGAACCAGCGCATGATGCTGTACTTCACCCAGGGCCTGAAGAACACGCCGTGCAGCCCCACCTTCACCCAGGTGCGTGACGGCATCATCACCGCGGCCACCACCCTGCACGGTGGCGAGGACGTCTGCCGCCTGTGGACGGCCTTCGCCGCCTTCGGCCTGGGCAGCAACGCCGTGTCCGGCAGCTCCGGCACCACGGCGCCCACCAACGGCTTCGCGGTGCCCGCCGCCTGCGCTTCCTTCAGCGCGACGGCTGCCACGCTCTAATCGCCGTCTCCCGGGGCAAGGCGCTTCCTCCGGCGCCTTGCCCCGCTTCCGGCACGCTCCTAGCCTGTGGGCATGTGCCGGAACATCAAGCCCCTGTTCAACTTCGCGCCGCCCGCCACGGACGCAGACATCCGCGCGGCGGCGCTTCAATTCGTCCGGAAGATCGCCGGGACGCGGACGCCGTCGAAGCAGAACACCGACGCCTTCGAGGTCGCCGTCGAGGAGATCTTCCAGAGCTCGAAGCGCATGCTCGACGGCCTGGTGGCCACCACGCCGCCCAAGGACAGGGCCCGCTTCGAGGCCATGAAGCGCCTGCGCTACAAGAAGGCCCAGCCTCGCTGACGGAGGAGGCTCGCCGTCCACTGGAGCCGTGCTTACCCTTCCGCTCGGCAGCCTCCTGAAGACGGGGTGGATGTGACGCGGAAGTCCAGAAGCTCGAAGCCACAACGGTTGACGTCAGCGGGGAAACGCTCCGACACGGCCCTGCTCATCATCGACGTCATCAACGACCTGGACTTCCCCGGCGGGGAGAACGTCCTCCCGTGGGCCCTGCGCATGGTGGAGCGCCTGGGCCCCTTCGCGGAGAGGATGCGGCGGGCCGGCGTCCCCGTCATCTACGTCAACGACAACTTCGGGTACTGGCGCAGCAACTTCCGCGACACCTACGCCCACTGCACCCGCAGAGGGAGCCGGGGCCGGAGCGTCGCCCGGGCCCTCAAGCCGGAGCCGGATGACTACTTCATCCTCAAGCCCAAGCACTCGGCGTTCTTCGCCACCTCCCTGGTGCCCTTGCTGGAGCACCTGGGCACCCGGGAGCTCATCCTCGCGGGGCTGGCCACCAACCTGTGCGTCTTCTTCAGCGCCCATGACGCGCACATGCACGAATACCCGCTCACGGTGCTGAGCGACTGCTGCGCGGCGGAGAGCGACAACGACCATGACCTGGCGCTCTCCCAGCTCCAGCGCTTCCTCCACGTGCGCGTCTGCCGGAGCGATGAGGTGCAGCTGCCCACGAAGCGGCGCCGTCAGACGTCGTAGGCGCGGACGACCTGGGAGACGCGCTCGGAGAGCATTTTCAAGGACAGGGCGGAGTCGCTGGTCGTGGAGATGCGGGACACGGTGTCCGTCATCAGGGTGTTCAGCTCGTTGACCGCGGTGAAGATCTGCTCGATGCCCGTGGCCTGTTGGCTGACCGTCCGGGCGATCTGCCGCGCCGCCGCGGTGCTGTCCTCGACGATGGCGGTGAGCTGCTTCAGCGTCTCCCCGGACGTGCGGACCTGCGTCAGCCCCGCCTCCATGAGCTCGGTGCCTTCGACGGTGATCTCCACCGTGCCGATGATGGCCTGATTGATGTCCTGGAGGATGCGTCGGACCTGGTTGGTGGCGCGGATGGACTGGTCCGCCAGCGCGCGAATCTCCTTCGCCACCACGACGAAGCCCTTGCCATGCTCGCCGGAGCGCGCCGCTTCGATGGCGGCGTTGACGGCCAGCAGGTGGGACTGGTCCGCCAGGTCCTTCACCGTCTCGGTGATGCCGCTGATCTGCCGGGTCCGCTCACCCAGGGACGTGACGCGCGCGGCGATCTCCGCCACCTGGTTGCGCACCTCCTCCATGCCGTCGATGCTCGCCGAGACGGCCACTTCGCCGGTGCGGCTCAGCTGCTCGGCGCGCTCGGCCACCTGGATGACGGACTCCGCGGAGCCCGACGCCAGCATCGCCGTCTGGCGAATCTCCTGCGCCGTCACCTGCGTCTCCTGCAGCGCGGCCGCGTGGCGCGTCACCATCTCATTCTGCTGGTCCGCCGACTCCGTCAGCCCCGACACCGAGTCACTGAGCAGCTCCGTGGAGGACTGGAGCTGGTGAAGCAGCTCCTTCAGCTTGCCCACCAGCAAGCCCACGGCCCGCGCGAGCTGCCCCACCTCGTCATCCGAGTCGATGCGAATGGTCTGCCGCAGGTCGCCGCGCTCCGCGATATGGCGGACCGCGGAGGAGAGCTGGACCAGGGGCGACACAATGGCGCGGCTGACCAGGAAGGCCGCCGCGGTGAAGACGAGCAGCGCGACCAGCACGGTGATGCCCACGTTCGCCAGCGCCCCCTCCACGAGCCCCCGCGCATGGGTGCGGTCGAAGCCCACGTGGACCCAGCCGACGTCACCTGGAACCGGCGCCACCAGGTCCTGCAGCTCCGTGTCTCCATCCCGCAGGACGCGCCCACCCTCGGAGGACTTCAACTGCTCGCGAGCATCCCGCAGCACCTGGGCCTTCACACCGGCCACGCCCACCAGCGTCCCGCTCGCGTCGAAAGCGGCGACGTAGGCCAGCCCCCCATGCCGCGCCACGGCCTCCAGCGTCTGCTGGACCTCGTCGTGCGCGCCCCGCTTCATGCCGTCCGCCAGCGCGGAGGCGAGCACCGTGGGCAGCGCACCGCTCAGCTCCCGCCCCTGCGCCTCGAAGGCTTCCTGGAGCCGAGGCACGGTGTAGCCCTGGGAGAGGAGGACGAACAGGAGCGCCACGACGATGGGCGCCAGGGTGATTTTATGGGTGAGTGAGAGTCGCATCCGGCCGTGCCCGCGCAGGGCTCAAAACGGGGAATGATGCTCCATCCGACAATTCAGACGCGTCGCATTGTGTGCGCCTGCGTACGGGGGTGCAATCCCTCGGGAAACCACTACTTCGCGGAGACGTGAGACTGCTTTCTCAGCGTAAATTCACGCCGAGCATGGACTTCGCCTGGCACAGCTCGGCGTTGAAACCCGCTACATCCGTCCGTGCGCTTGATCGCGGCGACACGGAGAACATCATGGAAGCAGTGAGCTATCGGGTGCATCGAATCGGCGATACGGATCTGGCGCTCATGCGGGAGCTGAACGGTGTCTTCGCCGAGGCCTTCGAGGACGCGGCATCGTACTCTAGCCCGCCCGAAGACGACTACCTACGCGCCGTCCTTCGCCGCGAGGAGACAGTGGTCCTGGTGGCGCAAATCGACGGGCGCGTGGTGGGCGGCATTGTCGCCTATGAGCTTCCCAAGCTGGAGGCACGTCGCAGCGAGCTCTACCTGTACGACTTGGCGGTCGCGACGCCGCATCGCCGCAAAGGCATTGCCCGCGCCCTGCTCGCGGAGTTATGCGCCCTCGCCACAGCGCGCGGCATCTCCGCGGTGTTCGTCCAGGCCGTCCCCAGTGACGGGCCGGCCGTCGCGCTCTACGAGAGCCTGGCCACGCGCGAGGTCGTGCTGCACTTCGAACTCACCGAATCCAACTGACGCGTGGTGATGGCAGGGCCTCTGCGAGTCCTCAGGGCGCGTCGTCAGCGATAGCCGCCGTTCGCACCGTGCGCCACCACGTGGTGGCCGGCTGCTCCCGCGCCGGTTCCTGTTGCTGAGCACGGTGGTTGATGGATGGGCTCCCAAAGGGAGGCTCCGAAAATGCCATCAAGGATCCGGACCACTGGAAGTCACGCCCATGATGCGACTCAACTCCTTGGCGCGCCAGCAGTTTCCGCGACCAGCGGGACTGACTGCTCCCATCCTACGGCTCTCCGGTCGGGTCAAGGCTGCCCGAAAGGCACCGCCGAAGGCGGCCAAGGCCTTGACCCGACTGGGAAACCGTAGTCCCGAGGCCATTAATCAGTCGGCTCACTCGGCCATCAACAAACGTGCGCGGAAACATTGGGCCAGACTGGCTCGGCTTGCGCCGGAAAGGGTGCTCACCATGCCGAAGTACGCGCTTGGCGGCACGCTCGCCGACGGGACACGAAAGCCCCCGAAAGATTGGCCGCGACTGATTGCGTTCCGGGAGGGGCAGAGTAAAGGGCCGCGCTCCGGACACACGCACGTGGCGTCAGAGCGGGGCCTCGCATGAGGTTGCTCGACTGATTGCTGACAGCAAGAAAATGAGTGCGCACTTGCCCTTTAAAGGCCAAAGCGACTGACAATGCGCGCTGGTCACGTCATTGGGGTGATTAACATCTCACAACAAGCACCAAACACCAACAAACATCTCACGGAAGCCACGCCATCACAGAACACAGGACCAACCCAACTGGAACTACAGACAACGCCAACAAACCAAAATAACCCGGATTAATAATGAAGCGGCCAAAGCTCTCATGCACACCCCTGAGCACTCTGCACCAACGATTTCCTCGTCTAGCCTCACTGCTCTGGCCGTACATCCCTTGTTTTATTGCTTTCATCATGTTCTGGGGCGCCCTGATCGCATTAGTCGCTGTCGGGACGGCAACATTACTGACGCGATACGAGTCACTGTGGTCAGCCGTCTTCGATGGACATTCGAACAGTCGACTAGCGGGCGGCGCGCTTTTCTGGCTTCTTCTCGCTGGCCTCTTTACATCATTGGTGCTCATTGCTGGGCGACTCCTATCGAGACGCTGGTTTCACTTCGCACTTATCTGCCTCGCACTCTCCATCATCGTCGGCGTCGCTCTATATGAAGAATCGTCTTTGGCGGCGAAAGAAGAATTTCCATGCTCACCAGCAGATGAAGCGTGTGTTCGATCGTTCCTTGAAGCGCGACTGAGTGTTGCACCACATCTCGCGAATGGTAACTCCCCATCAACACATGATGACCTGAACCACGAGGTGGGAGACCAGCCATCGACTTCACTTGGCGCGTCAAGCTCATTGTTGCATGGCCCTGGCGGCTCAGGCGAACTCTCCGACACCCAAGAGTCAGACGCAAACCCATGGACAATGTGGCTTATTTTCGCTGCGTTCTCCCTGGTGATCTATCACTGGGGGCGCCTGGTCCACTCGTCGCGGGCCACGCTTCCAATCGAAGTCGGAGAGATTGTTGAGGAAGGCGTCACCGAAAAGAGGTTGGAAAACCCGACTCAGAAAGCTCCAGACTCCGCGCTGGACAGACGCAATGCTGCGCTGGAACTGCTCTTTCGTCAGACACTCCAGAAAAACGCGCCACACAGCACGTCGCGAATACCCGGCGGCTCTCTTCTCTACTGGAGAGATCTTCTTGAATCACAGACAAATGATCGCTTAGGCTTTTTCACTCAATCAATCTCACTCCTAATGCGTATCGCGGTACCTCTTCATGGACTCCGCGTCTCCGGCATCGTCGTCTCTCGTGGAACCAGCCAGAATCAAGAGGAAGGACTTCGATTTACGGTAAAAAACCTACGCACCCATCGCGTGGAATTAGCGGACACCTACTGGTATTCAAAGAATGCGGGAGGCATTGATCGTGCTGTGATGAGAGCAGCATACGCAACATCCTCACTCAGTCTGGACCTTTGTCCCACCCTGCCGCGATGGACATACTGGAGCGACCGCGATGGCGAGATCGCCATGGACTACTGGGAGGGAGTCGAAGCATTTAGCGCAGTTCCTTTCCATGTCGAAAGAATAAACAACAAAAGACTCATAGAGGCATGCAATCTATTCAAATCTGCCGCAAAAAAAAGCCATGGCAATGCGCTAGCGCAACTCCAATACGGCCAAGCGCACGAGGCTCGTGGACACTACGCGCATGCCGCAAAAATCTACCTAGATCTAAGCGAGCGATACCCACACATGATTCTGGCTCGCCTAAGACTGGCTCTTGTCTGTAGCTACGTCGATCGTTGGATAGGCAGTCACCAAAAAAAGAGAATGCCAGTCAAAAACACAAATCTCGCTTCGGATTTGTCAATCCTGATCGACTCTCTCCGCTCAAGTCACGCATTCGAACATTTCAACAGGACTAGCAAGCACATTCAAAATGAGGAGCAATGGTCTTCGATAGAGAACTGGTTCAGCCCAGACGGCACTCTCGACGCCCACCGTTCGCGCGGGTGGTTCCACCTTTTTTCACTTTATTTGATTGGTGAACTAAAAATCGACTGCGGTGCACGGGTGCTGTGGTGGTGCGCAAGCGACACCTCGGAGCGCAGGCGGTTTACAAGGACATTGCTTTGGCCGCCATCACTGCTCAGGGCAATGCGCACCTCCATTAAGGCACTACAATGTTGCGTCGCACTAAGAGACTGCATGCTTTATGAGCCAAAGAAAACAAAAGAGCTCCTCCTGGCCATGGAGAAACAAGAAAGCCGCTCTTGGCCATGGGAAAAATACAAACTACACAGAGGACATAAAGGGGACACGCGAGACTGGCTCCAAAGAGCACACTCTTGCATCGAGCAAGCTCGAACCCTCTCCTGCGAGGCAAATTCGACTCATCGCAAAAATCCATCTCACTGGGGCACTGCCCATTACAATCTTGCCTGTTTTTATGCACTATGTATGACCATGGAAATGGAGCCATTCGAGGAGTTTTCCGGCACCGCAAGAGCGTCCAACCCTATTTGGCATTTCCACAGAATCAGAGAACCAGAACGCCACTGCGATGCATGGGCGAAACGAGCCCTACATCATCTTTCCCAAGCCATGCGCGATCCTAGCGGTCCTATCGCGCAGGGTAAATGGTGGTGGTTGACGCGGGACCCTGACCTACGGGCACTGAGAAGGCATCCCTATTTCAAGGATTGGAAGCACTGGGTGGAGTTGGAGTACCACAAAAACGACTAATCCTCATCAGGGCGCGTCGCCAGCGACGGCCGCCGTCTGCACCGTGCGCCACCACGCCGTGTCCGCCCGCTCCCGCGTCGGCTCCACGGGGCGTCCCAGGACGGGCGTGAGCAGACTCACGCCCCGCTCGCGGGCCTCGGCCGCCAGCTCGTTCGCGGGCGCGTCCCAGGCGTGCAGCGCCAGGTTGAACGTCCCCCAGTGGATGGGCAGCAAGGCACGCCCCCGCACCATCTCATGCGCCTTCAGCGCCTGATGCGGCCCCAGGTGGATGCTCCCCCAGGACGGATGGAAGGCGCCCACCTCGAACATCGTGACGTCGAACGGACCGAAGCGGCGGCCCACCTCCGCGAACTCCTCCGTCAGCCCCGTGTCCCCGCTGAAGAAGACCCGGTGCCGCGGGCCCAGCAGCGTCCACGACGTCCAGGACGTGCTGTTGCGGTCCGTCAGGCCTCTACCGGAGAAGTGCTGCGCGGGCGTGGCCACCATGCGCAGGCGCCCCTCCCCCTCCCCCAGCGACACTTCCTGCCACCAGTCCAGCTCCACCACGCGCTCCGCCGGAACGCCCCACTTCTCCAGGTGCGCCCCCACGCCCAGCGGCACGTAGAACTTCACCTGACGCGGCACCAGCGCCCGGATGGTGGGCATGTCCAGGTGGTCGTAGTGGTCATGCGACAGCAGCACCGCGTCCACGTCCGGCAGCGACTCCAGCGGCAGCGGAGGCGGATGGAACCGCTTGGGCCCCGCGATGGTGGACGGCGACGCGCGCTCGCCCCAGATGGGGTCGGTGAGGATGCGGAAGCCGTCAAGCTCCACCAGCAGCGTGGAGTGGCCCAGCCACGTCACACGCAGGCCGCTCTCCGGCGGCTTCGCCAGCGCCGCGGCCACGTTCCGTTCCATGGGCAGCGCGGACGGTGGCGTGCGCTGCTGGGTGCCGAAGAGCAGCTCCTTCAACGTGCCCCAGTCCGGTGCATTCCGCGGCAGCGTGGCACCGGCGGTGTTGAGGAAGATGCCGTCCTGGTAGCGCGGCGAGGCCTTCATCCGCTCCAGGCGCGCCCCCTCCGCACGCGCGCCTAGAGACTGGAGGCCGTCCGTCGTCGTCCAGGCGAGGACGGCGCCAATCCCAGCGCCCAGCCCCACCACGCCCAGGGCATAGCGCCACAAGCTCCGCCGCGTCGGACGACCTCCAACCAGGAACACATTGCGCATGGCCCCAACGTGTAGCGCTCCCGTTGGGGCCGCGCCTGCGAAATCAGCAGCGGCGGGCCAACAACTACCGCCCGCTGGTGACCTTCAAGCCCACGATGGAGATAACCAGCAGCGACACGAAGAAGAGCCGCGCGGGCGTGGCGGGCTCATGGAAGAGCACGATGCCCATGATGGCCGCGCCCACCGCGCCAATGCCGACCCACACCCCGTAGGCCGTGCCAATGGGCAGGTTCTTCGTGGCGAGCCCCAGCAGCACCATGCTGGCGACGATGGCACCGCCCGTGAGGACGCTGGGTACCAGCCGAGTGAAGCCCTCGGTGTACTTGAGACCGATGGCCCAACAGACCTCGAGCAATCCCGCGATGACGAGGAGAATCCAGGACATGACGTACGACTCCCGTTGTCGCGTCGTCTTGTCCTGACCGGGTACGGCGCACCTCGTCCGGGCCAGGCGACCTCACCACGAGGGCGCCCGCTGCCCCTGTATAGAGGCCCCCTGTCCCCGGTTCAACTGGATCGCCGTGGCACGAGCCCTGCCGGGCAGCCACGCTCCGCGCCACCGCCCGCGGTGCTGGCGCACGGGCACGCGGCGCTCCGTCCCGCCGCCGCGATGACCATTCCCTCGGACCCGGGCGCCCCCCAGCTTGAAGAAACGCGCATGACTCGGACTGGATGACTGGCGCCCCCTTACCAGGTGGCCGGCCCGCGTGACTGAGTCGTCACCCGCGATGCGTGACATGACAACGAATGGGAGAAAGAGCGATGAAGGGACTATTGCTGGGGACAGCCTCGATGCTGGCCCTGTGGGGCTGCGCGAACAACGACGCCAACGAGCGGTCGGCCGCGTGGCAGGAGGCCCCCGACAGCACGGGTGAGTATTTCGAGCCCGCGGCGGAGAAGGAACGCGAGTCGAGAGCCGCGTCGGATGAGACGGTCTACGATGAGTCCGCCACGGGTGGCAGCGGGCAGTTTGAATCCGTGACGAACGAGTCAGGGACGTGGGACACGATGGAAGAGCCGGGTGGCGATGAGCCTCGAGTTCCGTCGAATCAAGAGCGCAATCTGCCCGAGGCGGACTCAGAGGTCATCGACGTAGGGCCGAACATCCCCTGCCCGTAGGGGTGGTGAGAGCGGGCCGAGTGCGCGCCGCCTCCAACAAGCACCCGAGGGAGGGCTCGCGGCGGAGCACGGCGGGTCCAGGTTGAACGGGGCGGCCCGCGGTCCCAGCTTCTGACGGAACAATTCCAGCCGTCGGAGGCACTCAAGATGAAACGAATCCAGGCACTGGTCGTGGCGGGCGCGGTGTGCGGAGGCGGTGCGGCCCTGGCGCAGGATGCGGCGAACATGCGGGGGCTCACCGTCACCGTGGGTGGCGGCGTGGAGGGCTACAGCGGTGGGCTGGCCCCCCGCCTCGACCCTGGCGCGGCCTACGGCGCCACGGCCACGCTCAAGCCGTCCACCGTGCTGGGCATCGAGGTGGGCTACACCGGCGCCATCAACAAGATCGACTTGCGCGGCCTGGAGGAACTGGCGCGAAACCCGGACATCGTCCGCAACGGTGGGCAGGCGGTGGCCACCATCGGCCTGACGGCGAGCCCCGTGCAGCCCTACCTCCTCGGCGGCATCGGCATGAACTGGTACAACGTCCGCCGGGGCGGCGAAGTGTTGGGCTACCGCGACGACACCGCCGGCGCCGTGCCGCTGGGCGCGGGGCTGCGCTTCTACACGGGCTCCTTCACCGCGGACCTGCGCGCCAACTACAACCTCCTCTTCGACCAGGAGCTCGTCCCCACGCTGCCCCCCGCGGAGAACCAGCCCGTGACAGACGTCACCTTCGCGGGAGGCTCCAGCTACAACGCCACGCTCAACGTCGGCGCCACGTTCTGAGCGCGCATCCGGATGACCGGGCCCGGAGCCACTCCGGGCCCGCGTCACCGCAGACCGTCGTGGATGAACTTGAGGACGGCGAGGAACTGCCGGTCCACCACCAGGAGCAGGACCAGCGGCGCCAGCGCCGAGCCCACCACGGCCTGCAGAGCCAGCAGGTCCCAGGGAAACAGGCGCATCTTCCGCGCCAGGGTGAAGGCCGTGCCGATGTCCGCCAGCGAGGACATCTCCGGCGCGCCCAGCAGCTCCGGCTCCGGTCCGCGCCGGAACCACTTGTGCTCGAACTGCCGCGAGTGCTTCGACGCGACCTTCGAGAAGGCCTCATCACCCAGGCGCTTCGCCCGCACGAGCTGGGGCACGAAGAAGCTCATCGGCGCGAACACCAGCACCACCGCGCCGGCCGCGATGACCACCAGCGGAATCACATAGGCCACGGGGTTGGCCGACAGGCCCTTGGGCTCCACCCGGGACGTGTACGCCGCCACCACCACGGCCAGGGAGAACACCACGGGCGAAAAGCTGGCTTGGCGGAGGGGCAGGAACCCGAGCCCGCCCATCAGGTCCGGATGTGTCGGCACCAGCGTCAATGGCAGTCGTGACACGCGCAGCAGGAAGCCGCTCCACACGACGCCGCGCCACAGCCACCGGAGCGCCAGGAACCGGAACAGGGGCTGGCTCACGGCCAGGTTCCACCAGCCCGCCATCGAATACCCATCACCGCTGAGGGTCCACGACCGGCTGGCGTCGGCGGGGGTGATGAACGTGAGCGCATACGCCAGGATGAGCAGCAGCGCCTCCACGACATAGCTGTCCCGCCACCGCATGGCCCGACGAGCACCTTCTTCGAACGTCTGAAGGCCATCCGCCGCCACCAGGTTTGAATCGAGGAACTGGCGAACCGCGACCGCCAGGCGGCCATCGATGTATGGCTCCGCGGCGAGGAGTACGGGCAGCGCGATCAACAACTGCGCATGGACCTGGAGCTCCTCGAACAGGGAGTTCACGGTCGCACCGCCCGACGGCAGCGTGAAGAGCAGCAGGGGCAGCCATCCAATCGCCGAGAAGGCCAGCGCCCGCCACACCAGGTCGTGGCGCTTGCGCGGGCCCCGCCGGAGCCGGCGCTCGGTCTCGAAGAGCAGCCCGCCCTTCACCAGGGAGAATTCGGCAATCGTCGAATGCGGGTCCATGAGGGCGCCGTCTCCACGGTGGGGATGCGTCCAGAAACGACAAGCGCCCCCGGACCGGGAGGCGCGGGCGCGGACACGAGGCCTACCCCCGAGGGCCGGATTGTTCCGTGCCGCGCGGCCCCCACGTTTCAAGCCGGGGCACGGCGCGCCCCTCCGTTCTCGCAGGGAAGGAGGCACGCACATGAGCATCGACGTCGTCGACGAAGTCGCGGCCCAGGGCGGCCGGCCGCTCGAGGGCGGCACGGCGCAGGAAGCTCGCTCGCTGCCGGGCATGGTCTACATCCCCGGCGGGACGTTCTGGATGGGCTCGGACCACCACTACCCGGAGGAGCGGCCGACGCATCAGGTGACGGTGACGGACTTCTGGATGGACAGCCAGTTGGTGACGAACGCGGACTTCGCGCGCTTCGTGGAGGCCACCGGCTACGTCACCGTGGCCGAGCGCCCCTTGAACCCCGACGACTTTCCCGGCGCGAATCCGGCGCTGCTCGTCCCGGGCTCGCTCGTCTTCAAGAAGACGCTGGCGCGCGTGGACCTGCGGGACTTGACGCAGTGGTGGTTCTACACGGCGGGCGCCTGCTGGAAGCACCCTGAAGGCCCGGACAGCACCTGGCAGGGACGCGAGCAGTACCCGGTGGTGCACGTCTGCTTCGAGGACGCGCTCGCCTATGCGCAATGGGCGGGCAAGGCGCTGCCCACCGAGGCGGAGTGGGAGTACGCCGCGCGCGGAGGCCTGGAGCGGAAGGTGTACGTCTGGGGCGACGAGTTCGCGCCGGGGGGCAAGCTGATGGCCAACACCTGGCAGGGCGAGTTCCCCTGGCGGAACCTGAACACGGACGGCTTCGAGGGCACCTCCCCCGTGGGCAGCTTCCCACCGAACGCCTTCGGCCTCTTCGACATGGCCGGCAACGTGTGGGAGTGGACCGTGGACTGGTACCAGGAGCGGCACGAGAGCCACGGCGGGAAGCCCTGCTGCATCCCCGTCAATCCCCGGGGGCCGTCCACGGCGGATCGCAGCCTGGACCCCTGCCTGCCGAAGGTGAAGATTCCCCGGCGCGTCCTCAAGGGCGGCAGCCACCTGTGCGCGCCGAACTACTGCCTGCGCTACCGCCCGGCGGCACGCTCACCCCAGGCCGTGGACAGCGGCACGTCGCACATCGGGTTCCGCTGCGTCGTCCGTCCCTGAGCCGCCTACAGCTCCAGGACAATCTTCCCGAAGCTGGCATTGGACTCCATGCGCCGGTGCGCGTCCGCCACGCGCTCCAGCGGAAACGTGGAGTCGATGATGGGCCGCACCCGCCCCGCCTCCAGCTCTGGCAGCCACCGCTCGCGGAAGCGGCGCGTGACGGCCACCTTTTCCTCCAGGGGCAGCGGGCGCAGTGACATGCCGCGAAGCTGGAGCCGGCGCAGGATGGCCTGCCGCACGTCCAGCGCGCCCTCCATCCCGTCCAGCACGCCCAGCAGGAGCAGGCAGCCGCCGAACTTCAACACGGACAGGTTCCGCGCCAGCGCCGCGCCGCCCACGACGTCCGCCACCAAGTCCACCCCCGCGCCTCCCGTGAGGACGGGCAGCTCCCGCGCGAAGTCCTGCTCGGTGCGCAGCACGCCCGCCTCACCGCCCAGGGCCAGGCAGCGGCGGCGCTTCTCCTCGGTGCTCACCGTGAAGAACACCCGCGCGCCCACCGCGCGGGCCACCTGGATGCACGCGGTGCCAACGCCGCTGCCCCCCGCATGGATGAGCACCGCCTGTCCCGCGCGCAGGCCGCCCAGCTCCAGCAAGGCTTCGTGCGCGGTGAAGAAGGCCTCCGGCGTCGCCGCCGCCTCCACGAAGCGCCAGCCCGCTGGCATGGGGATGGCCATCCCCGCCTCCATGAGGCATGCGTCCGCGTAGCCGCCGCCATCCACCAATCCGAAGACACGCTGGCCGGGTTCGAAGCCGTGCACCTCCTCGCCGCACGCCTCCACCTCGCCCGCGACCTCCACGCCAATCAACGGACTGGCCACCCCCGGAGGCAGCGGATAGGCCCCGCTGCGCTGGAGGATGTCTCCGCGATTGAGGGCGGCCGCGCGCACCCGGACGCGGAGCTGACGCGGGCCCGGCACCGGACGCGGCAGCTCACACAGCCGGAAGACCTCCGGCCCGCCGGGCCTGTCCTGCGTCACCGCGCGCATCACCGCGTCAGTAGTTCGCATCCACGTCCACGCTGTGCTTCTTGAGCGGCACCAGGAACGAGCGCTCGAACGTCATGAACACGGTGCCGTCCGCCTTCACGCCCTTCGTCTCCACGGAGACGATGCCCTGCGTTCCACGGGAGCGGGACCTGCGCTTGGCCAGCACGCGGCTCTCCGCGTAGATGGTGTCCCCCACGAAGACGGGCGCCGTCAGCCGGACCTTGTCCCAGCCGAGGTTCGCCACGCCCTTCGCGCTGGTGCTGTTGAGGCTCATGCCGCCGACGATGGCCAGCGTCACCAGGCTGGACATCAGCGGCCTCTGCCACTCCGTCTTGCTGGCATACACCGCGTCGATGTGCAGCGGATGCGTGTTGAGGCACAGCAGGGACTGCCACATGTTGTCCACGTCGGTGAGTGTGCGCCCGGGCCGGTGCTCGAACACGTCCCCCACCTCGAAGTCGTCGAAGTAGAGGCCGTGCGTCTCGCGGTAGCGCTGCTTGCCCACCTTCTTGTGGGCGGTGATCATCTTCTTCATGTGTCTCCTGTCCTGGCGCCCTGTCGCCGCGGCGTGGACTCCAGCTCCTCCATCCGGTGTTCGTTGGCCAGGACCCGCCGCGCCGCCGCCACCAGCGGTGGCCCCACCATGCCGTTGCCCAGGCGCCGGATGCCGCCCTTCCCGTCCTCCGCTTGCGCCACCACGCGGCGCGCGTGGTCCACTGAGCGCGCGCACGGACGCAGGGCCCGGTGGACGGCGGCCACCTGGGCCGGGTGGATGACAATCTTCCCGCCGAACCCCAGCGCCCGGGCGCGGCGCGTCTCCTCCTCCGCCGCGTCCAGGTCCGCCAGGTCGAAGTACGGTGAGTCGATGGCGGACAGCCCCGCCGCCCCCGCCGCCATGGCGATGCGCGCGCGCGCGTACAGCATGGGCTCCCACGTCAGCGGGATTCCCAGCTGCGCGGACAGGTCGGCCGCGCCGAACACGAGCCCCTGGAGCCGCGGCGTTGCGCTCGCGATGTCCTCCACCGAGGCCACGCCCCGAGACGTCTCGATGATGGCCAGCAGCGCCACGTCCGGCAGCCGGGGACTCAGCAGCGCGTCGAGTTGTTGCAGCTCGGCGGGTGACTCCACCTTGGGAAGCAGGACGATGTCGGGCCGGGCCCCCGTGTCCAGCAGGGCCAACACGTCCCGGAGCCCGTCCTCCGTGCGCAGGCTGTTGATTCGCAACGCCATGGGGCGCGAGCGGCGGCCTCGCGCCAGGTGCTCGGTGGCCAGGTGGCGTGCCTCGGGCTTGAAGGCCCTGGGCACGCCGTCCTCCAGGTCGAGCAACCCTACATCCGCGCCCACCTCGCCCGCCTTGTCGAAGCGCGTCGGCTCCAGCGCGGGCGTCACCAGCATGGACCTGCAAGCCATGGACAACGGCATGACGCCACCTCCACTCACTCAGGCTGTGGGTTCGGAAATCTCCCGCACGGCGTCGCACAAACGCCGCACGTCCGCCTGCGACAGGTTGGACCGCAACATGATGCGCAGGCCCGCGCGTCCCTTCGGGACGATGGGGAAGAACACCGCCGACGAATAGAACCCGCGCTCCAGCAGCCGCCGCGAGCGCTCCACCGCGACGTCCTCCGGGCCCACGTCGATGACCTTGATGGGGAAGTCCTCGCCCGCGGTCCGCGTCGGGATGTGCTCGTCGAAGCGCCGGATGTTGGCGCGCAGGGCCTGCTGCCGCTTCGCCAGCTCCGGCGTGCCGTGGATGCGCGCGGAGGCCATGCTGGCGCCAATGGCGGGAATGGACAGGCTCTGCGACCAGCCCAGCGGCCCGGCGAAGCGCCCCACCAGGTCCGCGTGCTGGCTCGGCCCGAGCATGACGGCGCCACCCGCGGTGCCGAAGCCCTTCCCCAGCGACGCGATGATGATGGTGCGCGGGTTCAGCTCGCTCCCTGCCAGCGTCCGCACGAAGCCCTCCCCCGCCGCGCCGTAGACGGAGAGCGCGTGGGAGTCATCGAAGTACAGGAACAGGCCGTAGCGGTCCTGGAGCGCGAGCAGCTCCTTCACCACCGCCGCGCCGCCCATCGAATAGAAGCCGTCCGCGACGTAGGCCACGCGCGCGTGCTTGCGGCAGGCGTCCTCGAGGAACTCGAGGTCGTTGTGTGGCGACGTCAGCACCTCCGTCTCGTCCGCGCAGATGGGCTTGATGAGGTTCATGGAGAAGTGCGCGGACTTGTCGAAGACCATGACGGGCCGCTGGCCCTCCGGCAGCAGGTGTCCGGACGCGATGAGCGGCAGCATGCCCGCGCTGGCGTAGCTCGCCGTGGTGGTGACGATGACCTTCGAGCGCCAGAGCGTGGACAGCCTCGCTTCGAGCTCGTCCAGGATGGCCAGCCGGATGCGCAGCCGGGAGATGGCCATGTCCATGGTGCGCTCGCGCTGGAGCACGTCGATGGCGCCCTGGAGCACCTCGGGCTCGGCGTCCAGGCCCAGGTAGGAACACGAGCACATGTTGATGAACTCGCGGCCGTCCGGCAGCGCGAGCGTGCCATGCCCCGTGTTGTGCACCGCCAGGTCCAACAGCCCCGCTTCCTTCGCCGCCTGGAAGGACGGGTTGCCGTGGACAATCATCGACTCGCTGTTGCGGTACCGGTTCTTCCCTTCCATCGACGCCTCCTTCAAGAGCGCGGGTCGACCATGTTCTGACTATTCACGCCTTCCTGGGAAGGCCAGCCCATGAATTGCTCACGAGCCATCGTTCGCGCGCACAACGGCAGTGGAAACTTGGAGCCAGAGCCCGGGTGCCGGTTTGACCCGCCCATGTTGGTGAGCCTGCCTGGCAAGGAACCGGGCATGCGAGCAACGCGGCCCATGAAGGCACACGGGAGTTGTGGCTGTCGCTCGTGGGGCGCTCCAACGCCGAGGTCGAACTCGCGTCACCTGCGACGAAAGAACGTGTGAGGGCGGCGAGACATTCGCCCGCTTCACAACCAGGAGCGTACCCAATGACGTGCAGGCACTGGCGCTGGCGTGTCGCCACCACCCAGCGGGAGCTCGATGACGTGGCTCGCATCCGCTGGGCTGTCTTTGGCGGAGAAATGGGACTGCTGCCCGAGCAGTCCGCGCTGTCTCGGCGGGAGGTGACCTGCGTCGACACGCTCGACACCACGGTGCACGTGCTCGTCTACGCCGGCGACGAGCCGGTGGCGACCATGCGAGTGGCGTTGCCCAACGCGGAGGTGGCGGCGAACCTGGGTGGGAAGGTGGGGCTCGAGATGGAGCAGCAAGTGGACCTCTCGGGCCTGCTCCAGCCGGACAGGCTGTTCGCGGAGCCCTCGCGCTTCTGCGTGTTGCCAAAGTGGCGGCGCTCGGAGGCCGTTACGTGGCTGCAGGCGGGCATGTACACGGAGAGCCGGCGGCGCGGGGTGACGCACTGGATTGCGTCCGCGAACCTGGAGACGGACTCGCCCGAGGACGCCCTCCTCTCATGGAAGGTGGCGGCCCGCCGGGGATGGCTGAGTCCGCACTGGCGTGTGGCCGTGCCCGACCCGAGGCGGGCCCCGGTGCGTCCCCGCAGTCCCTTCTACACGCCGGAGGAGCGGGCGAAGGCGGCGCAGGGGCTGTTGGACGGGCTGCGGCTGCCCAGGGCGCCTACGCTCTTCGCCAGGACGATGGGGGCGCGCTTCATCGCAGAGCCGCTCTACGACACGTATTTCCAGTGGTTCACGTTGCCGCTCGTCATGGCGCTCGCTGAAATCCCGGCGGACTCCGTGGCGCGCTTCCACGCGTTGGAAAACAGCGCGAGTCCCGCCGCCTAGAACGGGGCGGTTCCTCCCTTCCTTTACCTTCAACACGCGGCGACCGGGAGCCCCACGGGCACCGGACAGGAGACGTACGTGCGAACACAGGCGGAGAATCACACCGGAACGAATTGGTTGGCGGCGCTGGACGCGGAGGCGCGAGGACTGGTGGCGGCGGTGGATGCGCAGCCCGACGCCCGCCGCCTCCTCGACGGCACGCTCGATACGGCGGGCTACATCCACTACCTCGTCCAGACGTACCACTACGCCCGCTGGAGCACGCCGATCCTCCGCGAGGCGGGCGAGCGGCTGAAGCGGCTGGGCCGGCACCCGGAGCTGGCGGAGCTACTGATCCAGAAGGCGGAGGAGGAGCGAGGGCACGACCGGTGGCTGCTGTCGGACCTGAAGAACCTGGGGTGCCCGGAGGAGTCCGTGGAGACGGCGGCGCGGAGCCCGGCGGTGGAGGCCTATACGGGGTGGAACTTCTTCACGTCCCGCGCGGGCGTGCCGACGGCCGCGTTGGGGACCTCGTACGTGCTGGAGTACCTGTCGCAGACGCGGGCGGGCATTTGGGCCGAGCGACTGAAGGAGGTGGCCGCCATTCCCAACATCCACAAGTCCGTGACGTTCCTGCGCAGCCATGGGGCCCTGGACGGAGACCACGTGGCGGAGATGGCGCGGCTCCTCGGGCGGCTGACGGAGCCGGAGGACCAGGAGGCAATCCTCTTGTCGGCCCGCGTCGCCCGGAACGTCTACCCGTGCATCTTCCGTGAGGGCGGCGCCTCCGGCCTACCCCTCGGGAGGTAGAGACAACCGCGCGCAAGCTGGGGGAACCTCCCGTTTGAATCCTTGCATTCGGGAGGCGCCTTTCCATGCGGTCCCTCACGACATCTTCCGCTCGACGCGAGGGCGCGCAGGCCGGCTCACACCGGCCTGTTGAGGTGGGCTGCCTGGTAGAGGAAATCGGCACGGCCATCGACGCCCAGCTTGTCGAAGAGGTTTCGCACGTGAGCCTTCACCGTCTGGCCCGAGATATTGAGTTCATCGGCGATCTGTCCGTTGGACCAGTTTCGAAGCACGCCCCTCGCGATGTCGAGCTCGCGGGGCGTGAGCGCGCGCTGCATGTCCAAGGGGAGTGGGATGGAGTGGGGAAGCTCGGACAGCAGGAGGGCCCATTGCCGAGGTCCATCACCAGCGGGCAGCTCAACGAACCGGCACGTGCGGTAGCCATCGGGATGGTTGATGACCCAGAGGTTCTTCCCGACCCGCGAGTCCGCGTCCATTCGAATCAGTGCGTCCAACTGCTCCTTGAGGACGCGAGGCAGCCCGGAGGCGTGGAAGTCCGAAGGGGTGAACCAGCGCTCCAGCAGGGCGGTGGCGTGCGAGGAGCGAGACACCTCGTGCGTGGGAGGCTCCAAGACAAGGAAGGCGGAGTCCTTGCGCTGGTAGCTCTCTTGAAGCACCTGGGTGCGGGCGGTCAGGTCATGGTAGTCGTGGCAGGTGCCCAGGGTGCCCGCCATGTGCCTGGTCAGGCTGGAGAGGGCGGTGATGCTCTGGGAGGAGAAAGGAGACCGCTCGTGCCGGTAGAACGCGAGGGCGCCGACGAGGCCGGGGCGGATGGGCAAGAGGACGGCCAGGATGTGTTCCAGGCACGGCTCCAGTTCCAGGCTGCGTTGGTAGATGAGGGTTCGTTCGTACTCCCCGCGGGAGAGAAGCTGCGTATCGCAGATGGGCACTCCGGGCCGGGCGAGGATGGGGGCCCGGAGGAAGTCATGTTCGACCACGCCGGCATACTCCTCGAGAATGGGGATAGGAGGGCCCGGGACGTGCCATCGGAAGTCGAACGAAGGCCCGACGCGCATGAGGCACAGGGCCACGGAGTCGGCCTGGACGAACTCGAGAAGCGGCGCTCGCGTCTTTTCAAGGACCTTCGAAAGGGATGGCGAGCCGTTACAGAGGGCCTCGGTGACCCTGTCCCGGGCCATGAGTTCGCGAGCGTTGAAGTCCATTGGGTTGAACATCCGCCTCTCCTTGTCAGACAACTCCGTGGGATGTGCGGGGATGTCCTCCGTCCATAGCCCCGGACTGAAAATCTGTCCCTCACCCTGCCGACACGATCGCGGAGTTGTGCGCGGCCCGCGCGCCCATTCCGAAGGCCGAGGAGGGCCGCTGACGAGGCCGGCCGGGTTGTGCCCCGGCCAGTCAAGAGGCCGCGTTAGCGCCCCAAGCCCAGTTTACCCACCCGGCGAGAACATGAAGGGATACACGACCGTCATGGGCCCGCCCTCGGGTTCCGGGAAGCTCAGACCGTAGAAGGCACGAACGGTGCACGAAACGACCCCATGATCCGGCATGTCCGAGCCCGCGTCCTCAGCTTGGTTCACTGCCCCATCGCGACCGATGACGAAACGAACGGACACGCTCCCCTGGAGGTCCGGGTTGTTCCTGAGGCCATTCTCGTAGCAAAGGCGGAAGCGCCCGTAGTTTTGTCTGATGATGCGTTGAATGACCTCCGGCGGGAGCCTTCCGGCGGCATCCATCGACACCTCGGAGCTGATTGACAGACCGGACGGGTGCTCTTCGACGCGAGCGAGCCCCGGCGGGTTGTCTGGAGTTGTTTCGCTTTCGCTGTTTCCTTCAAAACGCGGGGCGTTGTCTTTCGAACTCATGACGAGGAATCCTAGGTTCCGGATGGGACATGCGTCAATCATCAGCCTCGGCTGAAGCGCTCCGCGAGAGTTCCTCCTCGGAGAAGATACACTTCATCCACATGGAATCCTCACGGGGTGACTCACCACCCGGCGGAGAAGGTCTTGCGACGTTGTCGCGGCGCTTCCGCTCGCCGCGACTTCACCCCTATCGTGTCACCCGCGATGAACCAGAGAATCACAGGCTTCCACCTCGACCGGGAAGCCCACTGGGTGGCTGACCTCGAGTGTGGCCACCGGCAGCACATGCGCCATGAACCGCCTTGGATGGTGCGCCCCTGGGTCCTCTCCGAGGACGGGAGGCGCAGCCGCCTCGGTGTCGAGCTCGATTGCAAGCGCTGTGACGAAGCAGGGCGCGCGGTCGCCGAGGCGGTTCGCGAAGCGCTGCGGACGGTGGCCCTGCGGGCCTATGAGGACGGCGGCATGAGCGGGCTCTGCGCCGAGGGCCGATGGGCGCTTGCCCTGGACGCGCTCGGTGCGGCCGACCTGCGCCCTGTCATCCGGCGCGCGCTTGCCCCTGAGCGCGGGGAGGGAGCCCTCGTGAGTGCCCGCATGATTCTCCGTCCCCTCCTCCCTGAAGACGCCAGCGCCATTCAGCGTCTGGCGGGTGACCGCGAGGTGGCGGCGAACGCGGCGGGAATTCCGCATCCGTTCGAAGACGGCATGGCGGAAGCCTGGATTGCCTCGCTGGATGCACGCTCCCATGTCTTCGCGCTCGGCCATTCCGAGTCCGGCGAGTTCATGGGCGTGGCCGGGCTGGTGAAAGCCGACGAGGAGCGCCCTCGCACGGCCGAGCTCTCGTACTGGCTCGGCCGCGCATACTGGGGGCAGGGCTTTGGCACGGAGGCCGCACAGGCCCTGGTCCGCTACGGCTTCGAGACGCTCGGGCTGGAATCCCTCCATGCCAACTGTTTCACCCGCAACCCCGGCTCCCGGCGTGTGCTGGAGAAGGCCGGCTTTCGCCACGCTGGCCACCAGGCGCGCGCGCTCCGCCATCTAGGGCAGGACGAGGACCTCGAGCACTTCATCCAGGAGCGAAGGGACTTCCGGAACGAATAGCGCATTGGCGCCGGAGCCCAGGCTCCACGCGGCCCCCGGGGCAGGCCTGATGCGTTTTCTCGGGGTCGGATTTGAAGAAGGGTCGTCGGGTCGCGGGGTTGCGCGCGGGAGGGGTGAGCGGATTCGTGCACCACCTGACGGGTGCCCTGGATGATCGCCCCCTGGCGGGTGGGTTGTGCTCGAAACTGAGCGCGGCAGCCGGAGGCGGAGGGACGGGGCCGGCGAGCCCCATCCCCCCTATGCCCCGCTCCGCGAGACGCGTGGACCGGGGCGAGAAGGAGTCGAGCATGGGTGGACTTCGAGGACAACAGCGGCGCGTGCTGCGACAGGCGCGCCTGCAGTGGGATGACGCGGTGAGGGACCCGCGAGACGCGCGTGGCACCCGCCATGAGCACCTGGGCCTGTTGGGGCTGGTGGTGGCTGGCTTCGCGGTGGGCAAGAAAGGGTTGAAGCAGGCCGCGCAGCTGGCGGGGGATGTGGGAGCGCGGACGCGCAAGCGACTGGAGTTGCCGCATTCGGTGAGGGGCTCGACGCTCTGGCGTCTGCTGCGCAAGCAGCAGACGGACGGCCTGCGGGAGACGTTGAGGGCCCAGGCGTGCGAGGTGCTGGAGGATTCGAGCGCCCCCCGCCTGCCATTTCCCTTGGGCGTGGTGAGCGTGGACGGCAAGAGCCTGTGGACGACGCACCAGGGCGAGGTGGAGGGGCTGGAGGCCGTCGCCAACGACGAGGAGGGCCGCGCACTGTGGCGACTGGGCGCGCTGCGGGCCGTGCTCACCAGTGCGCTGGCGGCGCCCTGCCTGGACTTGGAATTCATCGGAGCCAAGGAGGGTGAGTCTCCGGCCTTCCGGCAGTTGCTTCCGCGGGTGGTGGAAGCCTTTGGCGAGCACTTTGGGGTGGTGACGGCCGACGCGGGGCTGACGGCCGCGCAGAATGCAGCCTTGGTGCGAGAGCTGGGCAAGCACTACTGTTTCGGGTTGAAGGCCAACCAGCCCACCCTTCACGAGTACGCCATGCGGGCCATCGCCTCCAAGCAGTGCCCAGCCCGCTCGCGCACCGAGGAGCGGGCGCATGGGCAGACAGTGGTGCGCGAGTTGTGGACGCACGCGCTGACGCCCGACGAGGTGGACTTCCTGGAGCGCGCACGTTGCTGCTGGTGCGTCAGCAGCACTGGGACGACGAGGACAACCTCCGGGCGGAGGACTACCGCTACTTCGTCACCTCGCTGGACACCACCGTCTTCAACTTCCACCAACTGCTGCGGCTGGTGCGGGTGCACTGGGGCATTGAGAATCGCCACAACTGGACGCTGGACGTGGTGCTGGGCGAGGACGCGCGCCAGCCCTGCCGCCCAACGCGCACGGCCCTGGAGGTGGTGGCCTGGCTGCGGGCGATGGCCTTCAATCTGCTCGCCTGCTTCAGAACGCGTCTGCCTCCGCAAGGCCGTCACCTCGTGGAGTGGACACGCGCGTGCGAGCTGCTGCGCGACAGCCTCGTCCATGGACGACGACAGACGGCATTGGCCACACCGGACTGAGGGCTCGCCGGCCCTCCCTCCGCTTCTGGCCGCCACTCTCCTCCATGCGCACGGCGCCCCGGCCGAACGGCGAAGCTTTGCCGCACCGCGCCTCACTCTCACGCGGCCTCCTCACGAAATCGCAGACACCCGAGAACGCATCAGGCCTGGCCCCCGGGGCGGCCCGCCCGATGCCCGAAAAGAGAGACGCCAGGACCCCGGCGACCCAAGTCGTCCGGCATCCTGGCTTCTCTTCAACTCAGTGTCCCCGCGAATAGGCCTTCAACCCAAGCCTCCGCCAGGGCTACGGCCGGAGAGGACGCCGGCACCTCTGGGCGGCCCTCCAGGAGCAGCCGCTCACCGACGCGGCGCATCTGCGAATGCGAGACGACAGTCAGCGCGGGGACGAGCCGGGCGCCCCCCGCGGAGAGCGGGCGTCGGGAGGCATCGGCCGTGGAGTGGTCCCACGCCGGGGGACGGGGATGGCTGGGCGCGACCCGGAGCAAAGCAGACTTCCGGCGACGCTTCCACGCGTCAGCCGCCGGGTTCCACGCGTGGAAACGGCCGGCGCCACGCGTGGAAGTGCTGCTCCCCCACGGAAATACCGACGGCGACTTTTGGGGCGGTTCCGTCACCCACACCGCCCTGCAAAGCCAACAAACCCAGCCGTGGTGGCAGGTCGACCTCCAGGCTTCACACCTCATCTCCAACGGGGTCCTCTACAACCGCACCGACTGTTGCTCGGACCGGCTCCAGAACTTCCGGGTGCGCATCTCGGAAGACGGCACGACCTGGCAGGACTACCCCTTCGCCGGCGTGGCGCCGCGGCAGACCTCCTTCAGCATCAACAGCAAGGCTCGCTACGTCCGCGTCCAGCTTGGTACCACCAACAACCCCCTGAGCCTCGCCGAGGTCCAGGTCTTCGGGCCGGACGCCCACATGCACTTCGGAGGCATGTATGGGTTCTTCAATGGGGGCACCTACGTCAACCCCTATACCGGGGCCCCTCCTGCCCTCCGGAGTACACGGCGTACCAGACGCTGGGGACGACCAACGTCGACTACAACATGTACTTCTGTGGCCGCTACGCGGTGGACGGGACCGTGCCCCTGGCGGAGTTCGGCGGGGCGTATGGCTTCGGGAGTATCGGCGCCTACAAGAATGACATCAGCCAGGCCTCCTCATGCCCCAATGGCTACCTGACCGACGCGGCGCTGGGGTCCTCGGGCATCGACTACGACCTCCGCTACTGCCACCGTCCCTACGAGCCCCATCTGCCGTCTCCCTTCCGCTTTGGCGGAATGTACGGTGAAGGCAGCGGCGGCCCGTATGTGAATCCCCTCACCGGAATGGCGTCTTGCCCGGATGGCTTCAAGGCGATCCAGATCCTGGGAACCTCCGGCGTCGATTACCCCGTGTTCTTCTGCTATCGCAAGCAGTAGCCCTGCGCTTCGCGATGTTCGTGCATCGCGAAGCGGCTCATCCACCCAGGGCTTCCTCGGCCTTCGCGCAGGGGGCGACACCGTCCCCCTGCGCCAGAGCTGGCACGCTGTTCGAAAATCATCCGCAGTGCACATTCTTCCCGTGCGACGCGGTGGACGTGATGCCGTTGCTTTCGGGTCCACCCGAGGCGTAAGCCCGTGCGCCGTCACCCGATCGAAAGGGCGGCGTTGAACACCGCCAGTTGCGCAGCGAACGCGCGCTGGTAGGCCGGGCGCGCTTCGGCGCGGGCGATATAGGCGGCGAGGTTCGGATACGCCTCGAGAAGGCCCGTCCCCTGCAGCCTGCGCAGGACCGTCACCATGAGCATGTCGGCCGCGCTGAAGGCGCCGTCGAGCCAGTCGGCGGCGCCAAGACGCGCGGAGAGATCGTCCAACCGTTTCCGGATGATGTCGTCCAGCGCGCGCAGGCGATGCTCGTACCAGGGCTGGTCGCGCTCGAGAATCATCACCAGACTGCGGTCGAAGATCGGCGGCTCGACCGTGTTGAGCGCCGCGAACATCCACGCGATCGCGCGAGCGCGACCATTCGCATCTTCCGGCAGCAGGCCGGCATGGCGCTCCGCGATGTGGAAGACAATCGCGCCGGACTCGAAAAGGGCGAGCTCGCCCTCCTCATAGGTCGGGATCTGACCGAACGGATGCAGCGCCTTGTGCGCGGGCTCCTTCATCGCATCGAACGACAGCAGACGGACGTCGTAGGGCTGGCCCACCTCTTCCAGTGCCCAGCGCACCCGCATGTCCCGCGCCAGTCCCCTGCCGCGATCGGGCGAGCGTTCAAAGGCGGTGATGGTGATGGTCATGTCCTGCTCCTCGTGCGCTCAGGCGTGCACCGTTTCTTCCTGCCGCCCGATAGCGCCGAACTCAACAATTTACACACCCGAGGACCACCGACGCCGGAAACATCCGGCCGCCTGGAAGCCAAAATCGCGTCATGCGGCAATGGCTCACGGACCTACGTCTCGCGTCATTGTCCACGTCAGGGACGGACATCAAGATGCCGCCGCTGCTCTGTCTCGTCGTGCCATCCCCCAAGGAGAAGTCCGAATGACACCCTCGAAGCCGCGGCCCAACTGGGTCGCGAGGCAGCCACGCGCCCATGCGCTGGCGCTGCTCGCGACCGTCCTGCTCGCGCTGCCCACCGCCGCGCGCGCCCAGCCGACGTACACGCTGTTCGCCCCCACCTCCACCCCGGCCGTCCCCTCCGTCACCAATGACTTCGCCCCGGTGGAGTTGGGCGTGAAGTTCCAGTCCGACATCGAGGGAGACATCCTCGGCATCCGCTTCTACAAGGGCACCGCCAACACCGGCACCCACGTGGGCAGTCTCTGGAGCGCCGCTGGCGCGCGCCTCGCCTTCGCCACCTTCACCGGTGAGACGGCCTCCGGTTGGCAGGACTACTATTACTGGCCCGATTACTGGGTGCAGGACCGCCCCGGCCTGTTCACCGGCTCCGGCCTGGCCATGCGCTTCGCGGACCTGGACGGCACGCCGCTGGACGTCTACCAGATCGCCACGCAGATGACGGACGAGTCCGGCCAGTCCTACCCGCTGCACATCGACACGCTGCTGGACAACGCGCTGGGCACCCAGGGCTACTACGGCGCATTCAACGCCAACATGCACGTCGACTCGCAGCCGTCGGCCGGCTCCTCCGGCTCGGCCGCCATCATCGCGTCCGCCCAGCGTGAAGGCGTGCCCGTCATCACCGCGAAGCAGCTGCTGGCGTGGCTCGATGCTCGCGAGGCCACCCAGGTGTCCACCGTGGCCTTCACCGGCACGGTGCTCACCTTCGACCTCGCGAGCCCCGCGCGCAACCTGTCCCTCATGGTGCCCACCCGCACCACGACGGGCCAAACGCTGCTGTCCGTCACCCGCGCGGGCGCCCCCGTGACGACGGTGACGCGCACCATCAAGGGCGTGGACTTCGCCTTCATCGACGGCGCCCTGGCCGGCACCTACACCGCCACCTACAACTGAGTCACTCGCGCCCTCCAAGGCGATTCATTCTCCGGGGCCCGGCGCGATGCATTCGCGTCGGGCCCCGTTTCAGTACTCAACACAGCGACGAAGCTCGAATTTTCGCCACTCGCTGGCGGCAATCCTCGGTGGGGGCGCTTGGGTCGTAGTCAGACATGGCTCGTGCCCGTTCCGGAAAAAAGCGTTGGAGATTCTGAAACCCAATGCTCCTGCGGGGGACCGAGTCAGACCGCATCATCTGAAACACCTCCCCCTCGAGTGACTCCCAATCCTCCCCCCGCCTGTTCAACTCATCCAGGATCAGGCCCGAAATGTAATATTCGTCGATTAGCCGCTGCTTTAAGGCGGCCGAATCGGCCCCGCTGAGGTCTTTCCTCAAGGCTCGCAGGGAGAGCGTGTATGGGAGACCGCCCAGCCACCATCCAAGCGCCATCCCCGCCAATGCCCCTCCCACTCCACCTCCCACCACCGCGAGGGTCAAGTCCCGAATCCTGTGTAGTTGGTTCGGAGGGGGGTCGGGGGAGGAAGGCTCCTCGGCGGCGTCATGCAGCGGAAGTGTCAGGGGTTGATTTCAGCAGAGACATGTCAAGGTAGCGGCGGTCATCCCAGACACCGGTGACTTCAAGTGCGACGGCGATGATGAGGCGCAGGGCGCTGGCGCGGTCCGGGAAGGCGCCGACAGCGCGGATGCGGCGCTTCACCTCACCGTGGAGGCGCTCCAGGCCGTTGGTGCTGCGTAGGCGCTTCCAGTGGGCCTGGGGGAAGGCGAAGAAGCAGGTGGCGGCGGCGAAGCCCTCGCGCAGGCACTCCATGGCCTCTGGCAGGTGACGTCCCAGCCCCTCCTCAAGGGCCGCCAGCCGCTTCCTGGCGTCCTGGAGGTTGGGGGCCTCGAAGATGGCCGACGTCTCCTTGCCCAGGCGCCCACGCAGCTTCCAGGGCGCCTTGGCGAGCACGTTCCGGGTGAGGTGCACGGTGCAGCGCTGCAACCGCGCCTCGGGCAGGGCCTGGCGGGCCGCGGCGGCCAGGCCCACGTGCCCGTCGGCGATGACGAGCCGCACGCCCTTCAGCCCTCGCTCCAGCAACTGGCGCAGCAAGTCCAGCCAGGACTCCGCCGACTCGCTGCCACCCAGGGTGACGGCGAGCAGGTGCCGGTGCCCATCCTCGCCCACGCCGTAGGCCACCAGGGCCGAGACGTTCTGCACCGTGCGCGCCCACCTGGCGTCCAGGAAGGTGGCATCCAGGTAGAGGTAGGGGAAGGCCTGGGTGAGGGGCTGGTTGCGCAGCCCCTCCACCTTCTCCTCCAGCGTCCTCGTCACCCGGCTTACCGTCGAGCGCGAGACGGCCTCGCCCATGAGAGCGCGCGTCACCTTGCCCATCTTCCTCGTGGAGACGCCCTGCACGTACGCGCTGGTAATCGCCTCGTCGAGCTCCGCGCTGCGACGCTTGTAGCGGCCCAGCACCTCTCCCGCGCTGCCGCTGTGCCGGGTGCGCGGCACCGTCATCTCCACAGCCCCCGCCGACGTCACCAACGTGCGCAGGTAGCTGCCGCTCTGCACGTCCGCCCGGCCCACCATCCGCTGCCACCGGCCAGCCCCCACCAGCTCCCGTACCTCTTCCTCCAGCAGGGCCGCCAGTGTCATCCGAATGGCGCCTCGGAACAGCGCCCGCAGGTCGGCCTGCACCTCTTCGTGCGCGGGGGATTCAAACTCGGTATCGTCCACGTCAGGGAACTCCTCGGCTCCCCTGCCAGGGGGAGACCGTCTCGGTTGGTTTCACCGAGGAGCTTCCCTCTTTCCCGCTCGTCCCGCCTCGCCATCTACACACTTATAGGGACACGACCACCGCGAGCCGGATGCCGGCCAGCCCTCCAACCAAGGCACCAGCGGCAACTGACACCCATCGTATCAGCCCAAAGAGGGTGAACACCCGCGGTCTCCTTCCTGAAAATCACTGACACAAATGCCGCTCAACGAATTCGCCTTGAGTGGCACTCAAAAGACCTCAATGACGCGACTGATTCGGCGCGGGAGCGGTTTCCCAGCAAGTATCCTGCCAAACCGCCTCCTCCCATGGCAAGACCTTGGTGGAGGAGAAACCGAGCCGCAGGCCCCACCCACTATCGTCTGGATAAACGACCCCGCGCGGCGCTCCACCTCACTGGAGGCTGCTCCGGAAGCTCTCGAACTCACTGTCTCACTTGCGTTGACAGGTTCCGGTCAAGCCCATGACCCACGTAAGGAGGTTTCAAGATGTCTCTGGGTAAGGAATTTCAAGAGCAGCTCGTGATGGCCGCCACGGACCCGCACGTTCCCGCGCGGGTACGGTCCGCCCTTGAGGCCTGGCGTGCTGTGGACCAGCGCTTCAATGAGTGGGTCCTGAGGGAGGCCAAGGTACGGCTGACCCAGGAGCAGCTCATCAATGACGTGGTGGAGCAGGACGCCGACGGCTTCGACGCCACCGGTGCGGCCTGGCTGAACTATCAGGCGCAGCCGACGCCCGAGAACGAGGCCGTGCTACTGCGCGCGCTCTCCGATTGGAGCGAGACGCAGACCTGCTTGATGCAGAAGTACACCGGGTGAGCTAACGGTCTGGCTCCTACCGGGGTGAAGGGCCTGGTCGATGTGTGCTTCGAGAACAACAACCAGGCCCACCTCATGTGATGCGCCGGGAGCATCCCCTGGACGGGTCGGGCGCGCAGCCCGGTGGATCGCTGTTCGGAAATGTCGGGACTTTTGTGGCGTCAAAACCCCCGACATTTCCGAACAGCGAGCTACGGGAGTGACTCCGGTCCACCGCCGCGAGGAGGCCCCTGGGGTGGCCGCGTGGTCCGTTCAGCATGAAGTCCGGCACGGAGGTGATGGCAGGGCATCCGCGCGCGCGTCGGGCGCTGACGAGGTGTCCCGCGCGCATGCACTCCCACGCGAACCGCTTCGTCCTGCTGTCGCTCCTCCTGCCCTGCCTGGCGCTCGCGCAGCCCATGGACGACACGCCGCGGAGGACACGTCCACTGCGGCGGCGCCGTCGCTCAGTTCATCTGCGCTGCGCGATCAGTCGTCCGAGCGCAGCGCCTCGTACAGCGGCACACGGGTAACACGGCGCGCGGGCAGCCAGCTGGCCAGCAACGCCACTGCCGCGAGCAGCGCGGGGACGGCCGTGAAGGTGACGACGTCGAACGCACCCACGCCATACAGGACACTGGACAGGCTGCGCGCGAGCACGGCGGCGCCGCCAAGCCCCAGGAGGACGCCAGCCACGGCCATCCAAAGCCCCTGCCCCACCACCCGCCACACCAGGTGTTGCCCGGTCGCGCCCAGCGCCATGCGGATGCCCAGCTCGCGCGTCCGCTGACTGACCGAATAGGACAACACGCCGTAGAGCCCCACGCCCGCGAGCACCAGCCCCAGCACCGCCAGGGCCACCAGCAGCGAACCCAGCACCTTCGTGTGGCCCAGGCTGGCGTCCACGACGGACTCCAGCGAGCGCACGGAGGCCCTCGGGAGCGCGGGGGCCACGGCGCGAAGCTGCTCGCGCAGCACCGGAGCCAGCACCGCAGCGTCCTGCGAGGCACGCACGGTGAGCAGCATGTGCAGCCCCCAGAGCTGCCCCATGGGGACGAAGGCCTCGCTGGCCGGGGGCGCGTCCAGGCTGTCGTGCTGGACGTCCCCCACCACGCCCACGATTTCGCGGAAGGGCTCACCGTCGAGCACCAGCTGCACGCGCTGCCCCACCGCGCTCCGCCCGGGGAAGTAGCGGCGAGCGAACGTCTCGTTCACCACGACCACCGGCGCGGTGCCCGGCCCATCCCAGGCTTCGATGGCGCGCCCTTCCTTCAACGGGATGCCCAGGGTGTTGAAATAGCCGTCGCTGGTGGTGCGGAAGAGGACCCGCTCCCGAGAGTCCGCCTGCGCTGCCGATTCGCCCGGCAGCAGCACCGGCGCCAGGCCATTGCGCCCCCACAGGGGCACGGTGCTCGACATGCCCGCGGACGTCACGCCCGGAAGCGCGCGCACCCGCTCCAGCACGCTGGAGAAGAGGGCGCGCTGGGCAGCCTCCTCCCGGTACTTCGACGAAGGCAGGGAGAGGTCCACCACCGTGACGCCCTGGGGGTTGAAGCCCAGCGGCACCGCGCTCAAGGCCTGGAGGGTGCGGAGCATCAGGCCCGCGCCCACCAGCGGAATCAGCGCCAGGGCCACCTGCGCGACCACCAGCACCACGCGCCCGCCTTCACGCCGCGTGGCCCCCGCGCCGCCTCGCAGCCCGCCCAGCACGCCCCGCGCATCCGCGCGCGACACCCGCAGCGCGGGGACCAGGCCGAAGAGCAGGCTGGTCACCACCGAGAGCAACAGCGCGATGCCCAGGACATGCGGCTGCAGGCGGAGGGCCTCGGCGTCCACGAACTGAGGTGGCATGAGCGCGCGCAGCAGCTCCATGCCCCACATCGCCAGGAGCAGGCCGGCGGCGCCCCCCATGAGCGCCAGCATCCCGCTCTCCACCAGGAACTGCCGCACCAGCCGCGCGCGGCCCGCGCCCAGGGCGACGCACACCGACACCTCGCGCTCCCGCGCGGAGGCCCGGGCCAGCAACAGGTTGGCCACGTTGGCGCAGGCCACCAGCAGCACCAACGCCACGACGCCGGCCAGGAGCCACAGCCGCTCCTGGGAGCCCTCCACCACCTGCATGTGCAAGGGCACCAACCGCACTCCGGCGGGCTCCTCCGCGAAGCCCGGCTCGCGCACCAGCGCGGCGCCCAGGTCCGTCAACTCCGTGCGTGCCTGCTCCGCGGACACACCTTCACGCAGGCGCCCCACCACGCGCAGCCACACCCCTCCGGCCGACTCCTCCGCGGACAGCACCAACGGCTTCCACGCCTCCACGTCCGGTGCGAAGCGGAAGCCCGCGGGCAACACCCCCACCACCGTGTGGAGCTGGTCATCCACCATCAACGTCTGTCCCACCACGTCCGGGCGGCCACCGAAGCGCCGCTGCCACAGCGCATGCGACAGGAGCAGGCCGTTGGCGTCCGTCTCCGCTCGGAAGTCCTGTCCCAACAACGGTCGCACGCCCAGGAGCGAGAACAGGCCCGCCGTTGCCCGCCCCGCGCGCACCCGCTCCAGCTCGCCGTCACCCGCCAAGGTGATGTCGCGTAGCGACAGCCCCTCCAGTCCCTGGAATGAGAATGCACGCTCGCGCCAGGCCTGGAGCGACCGCAGCGACACGCCCAGCCGCTCGCGCTGAGGCGTCGACTGGTACAGCGTCACCAACTGCTCCGGCGCCCGGTACGGCAACGGCCGCAGCAGCACCTGGTACACCGCGCTGAAGACGGCGGTGGTGGCGCCAATGGCCAACGCGAGCGTGGTGACGAGAATCAGCGTGAAGGCGGCCTCACGCCGCATGCGGCGCAGGGCCAGGCGAACGTCCAGAAGGAGCTGGGACATGAAGGACCGGCTCCGCTGCAACTTCAACGCCATCAAGCGTCGCGTCGGACAGGGCCCGTTGTACACCCGGTCGGGGCGTGCCTCGCGTTCGCCTGTGGCACGCGAAATCCCACCATCGGACAAGCGCCCGGACCACGAGCAAGACGCGCTGGGCCCAAGCTGCGGATTCCTGACAGCTTCAATGTTCCGGAGCGTCAGTGCGCCATCGGTGACTTTCGGCGAGCGGAGGCAGGTGGTACTGCCCCCCCATCGAGGTCCCCATGTTCCGAAACCTCTTGGTGCTGGCGAGCATCGCCTCCTGCGCTGCCTGTGTCTCCGAGCCGAAGAGGTGGCCCGCTTCAATGGACCCATCGAATCCGGATGCGCCAGAGGCCCCTCATGCGCCCGGGTTGACCGCATTCACGGCCTCCACTCCGGAGGTGCCTGCACCTGGTGGCACGGAGGCACGGGACGCGGGGCCCCCGGGTGCTGCGTCGCCCGACCCTGACCACGCCCCCGGACACGGCGGACCTCCGTGAGGCGGTCCTTGCGCGTGGGCGCGGCGCTGCTCGCAGGAGGTTGCGCGTCCATCCAGAAAGAGCGGGGCCATGCGGAGGTAGCGGCGATCGTCGAGGAGCGGTTGGGCCGCAAGACGCGCTGGAACCAGGGCACTCCGGAGGACGCCGAGGTCGCGCGCCATCTCGACGCGCTCCTGAAGGAGGACCTCACCTCGGACCGTGCGGTGGAGGTGGCCCTGCTCAACAATCCGGCGCTCCAAGCCACCTACGAGGACCTGGGCGTCTCGCAAGCCGACATGGTTCAGGCCGGCCTGCTCTCCAACCCGACGTTGGACGGGAGCATCGGCTTCCCCATCGCCGGGCGTGGCGTGTCAGAGCACGAAGTCTCATTGGTGCAGGACTTCGTGGACCTCTTCACGCTGCCCCTGCGCAAGCGCGTCGCCCGGGAGCAGTTCATGGCCGACACGCTCCGGGTGGCGCACGAAGCGCTGGCCACCGCGGCCGAGGTGCGCAAGGCCTTCCGGCAGGTACAGTCCCTCCAGCAGTTCGTGGAGCTGCGCCGCATGGCGCTCCAGGTGGCCGAGGCGGCGGCGGACCTCTCCGTCCGGCTGCGCACCGCGGGCAACATCACCGAGCTGGACCTTGCGAGTGCACAAGCAGCCGCCGAGGGCGCTCGACTCGAGCTGGCGGAGGGTGAGCTCGCCTTGGTGGAGGCCCGCGAGCACCTCAACCGCCTCATGGGGCTGTGGGGGCCACGCACGCAGTGGACCCTCTCCGAGAAGCTCCCGCCGTTGCCTGACCAGGAGGCCTCACTGGAGCACCTGGAGTCGCTCGCCATCCGTCAACGGCTGGACATCGACGCGGCCCGAAAGCAAACCCTGCTGCTCTGGAATGCGCTGGAGCTCGCGCGGAGTACACGCTTCTTCGGGCGCGTGGACGTGGGCGTTCACGAGCACCAGGACGCGAACGGCCCCAGGCTCTTTGGCCCGACCCTGTCTTTGGAGTTGCCCATCTTCGACCAGCGCCAGGCCCTCATCGCCCGGCTGGAAGCGCAGCACCGCCAGGGCGAGCGGCGACTGATGGCGCTGTCCGTCAACGCCCGCTCGGAGGTTCGCGCCGCCCGCGCCCGGCTGGTGTCGCTGCGCCTGATGGCCGACCGCTACCGGCGGGTGGTGCTGCCCCTTCGTGAGAAGGTCGTCGCGCAGTCGCAGCTCCAGTACAACGCCATGCAGATAGGCCTCTTTCAACTGCTCACGGCCAGGCGTGAGCAGGTGGAGGCATATCAAGGCTACATCGAGTCCGTCCGCGACTACTGGATGGCGCGGGCCGACCTGGAGCAGCTCGTGGGCGGCCAGCTGCGAGCGGGCAGCGACGCACCCACGCCCTCGCCCACGCAGCCAGCACAGCCCGGGACGCACACCGGGCACGGAGAGGCCCCATGAGCACCCGCGCGACTGAAACCGAACACGCCTCGGGCCGTGAGGACGACGCCCCCGGAGCGCCGGAGCGCAGGGGGACTCCTGGAGACCTTCCGGAGGCTGGCTCCGAGGGCGCGCTGACGCGGCGGACCCTGCTGGTCACCACGGGGGCCACGCTCACCGGAGGCGCGCTGCTGCTGAGCGGCTCCGCGGCTCGCGCCCAGTCAGCCGTCCCAAAGACGAACGTGCCTCGCGAGGGCTCCCCCGCTGACACCGGCCAGCGGCACGCACAGCAGCCCAACCGGAACTACCGACCCGTGGTGGTGCCCAATGGCTCCAAGCTGCCGTGGAAGGTCGTGGACAACGTGAAGGTCTTCCACCTGGTGGCAGAGGAGGTGGAGCATGAGTTTGCCCCGGGACTGAACGCGTGCTGCTGGGGCTACAACGGCCGGGTCCACGGGCCCACCATCGAAGCGGTGGAGGGTGACCGGGTGCGCATCTACGTCACGAACCGGCTCCCCGCGGCCACCACCGTCCACTGGCACGGCATCCTGCTTCCCAGCGGCATGGACGGCGTGGGCGGCCTCAGTCACAAGCCCATCGCCCCAGGTGAGACGTTCCGGTACGAGTTCACCCTGCGCCAGGCGAGCACGAACATGTACCACTCGCACCATGACGAGATGACGCAGATTGGCCTCGGCATGACGGGCATGTTCATCATCCACCCGCGCCGACCCGTGGGGCCTCGCGTCGACCGGGACTTCGTCATCCTGCTGCATGAGTGGCGCATCGACGTCGGCACGGGACGGCCCAATCCGAATGAGATGACGGACTTCAACGTGCTCACCATGAACGCGAAGGCGTTCCCGGGGACGGAGCCGCTCGTGGTGCGCCAGGGCGAGCGGGTGCGCATCCGGCTGGGCAACCTGAGCCCGCAGAACCACCACCCCATCCACCTGCACGGCTTTCACTTCCGCATCACCGAGACGGATGGCGGGCGCGTTCCCGAGTCCGCGCAACAACCGGAGGGGACGGTGCTCGTCCCCGTGGGCAGCACACGCGTCATCGAGTTCGTGGCGGACGTGCCAGGGGACTGGGCCCTGCACTGTCACATGACGCACCACATGATGAACCAGATGGGCCATGAGTTCCCCAATATGATTGGCGTGAAGCCGGGGGACCTGGACGCGAAGGTCCGCCCGCTGTTGCCGGGCTACATGACGATGGGCCAGACGGGGATGGCGGAGATGGGCGAGATGGGGATGCCCGTCCCACCCAACTCGATTCCCATGCTGGGGGCCCAGGGCAAGCATGGCGAAATGACCGTGGGAGGCATGTTCACCGTGCTCAAGGTTCGCGAACGGTTGGAGCGCTACGCGGACCCAGGCTGGTACGACAACCCACCCGGCACCCTGGCCGTGGCGGCCAGCCCTGACGAGCTGCGCCGGGACGGTATCGACGTGAATGCCCCGGCCCCGGTCGAGCCCGGCGCACCGGCCTGAGCCTTTCGACAGCCCGACCGGGCGGTCATTGCAATTTTCGTTACCGGCAATTCCTTACTTCCCTTCTTGACACCCCTGACGCTGCGTGGCACATATCTGCGCCACGTCAATAATGAGAATCATTCTCATTATCCAATTTACCCAACCATCGGGCGCAGGCATCCAGAAGGAGGAACAGGGACATGGGAACGCCCACCCGGGTGGCGCTCGTCACAGGTGCCGCACAAGGTATTGGCGCGGCGGTGGCGCGTGCGCTCGCGGGCGATGCCCTCATCGCCGCGGTCGACACCAACGCGGACGGTCTGGGCTCCCTCGTCGCCGAGCTCCGGCAGAAGAATCAACACGCGGTGGCCTATCCGGCCAGTGTGAGTGATGTCGCCGCGGTCGACGCCGTGGTGGAGCGCATCGAGCGGGAGCTGGGCCCCATTGAAGTGCTGGCCAACGTGGCGGGCGTCCTGCGCACGGGGCCCGTCCTGTCCTACAGCGACGAGGACTGGGCGTTCACCTTCTCCGTCAACACCGTGGGCGTGTTCCAGGTGTCCCGCGCCGTGGCCCGGCGCATGGTGCCCCGGCGCGGCGGTGTCATCGTCACCGTGGGCTCCAACGCCGCCGCCGTGCCCCGGACGCAGATGGCCGCGTACGCCGCCTCCAAGGCCGCCTCCAGCATGTTCACCAAGTGCCTGGGCCTGGAGCTGGCCCCGCACGGCATCCGCTGCAACGTCGTGTCCCCTGGCTCCACGGACACCGCCATGCAGCGCGCGCTCTGGGCGGATGACTCCGGCGCGCAGGCGGTGATCGCCGGCTCGCCCGAGGCCTACCGACTGGGCATCCCCTTGCAACGCATCGCCACCCCCGAGGACATCGCCAACGCGGTGCGGTTCCTCGTCTCGGACGCGGCACGCCACATCACCCTGCACGACCTCCGCGTCGACGGGGGCGCGACGCTCGACGCCTGACCCCGCCCTCGCGCGGCCCCGCTCAGGCCCACGTCCGTCAAGTTATTGAGAATGATTATTAGGATCCACTTCACCACTTGTCGCCGAGGCGCCGCCGAGTGGCGCCCTGTGCGCGACGCCCGCTGAGCCGAAGGAACAGGAACACCCCATGGGACCGCAGACACTCGCCGCGCAGTTGCTCGAGAGCTACGAGGCTGGCTCTTCGTTCTTCTTCGCCACGCCCCGCCGCACGTTGCTGGCGCGCGGCACCTTCGCCACGGTGCCGCACCTGGGCGGCGCGGATGCCCTGGCGCGGCTCCCCGAGCGCGTGACGGCGGTGCTGAATGACGCCCGTCAGGCCGACCACGACATCCCGGTGGCGGTGGGCGCGGTGCCCTTCGACGGCTCGGTGCCCGCGCAGCTCGTGGTGCCGCTGACGCTCCAGCGCGCCGGTCCGCTGGTGTTCGACCAGGACGTTCCGGTGCAGCGGCCCATCAGCGCCAGCTACACCGTCCAGCCGGTGCCGGAGCCCGCCGCGTACCTGAGCGGCGTCGCGCAGGCGCTGAAGCTGATGCAGAGCGGGCCGCTCCAGAAGGTGGTGCTGTCGCGTTCGCTGCACCTCAACGCCACCGCCCCCATCGACCTGCGGCGACTGCTGCGCAACCTCGCGCAGCGCAACCCGTCGGGCTACACCTTCGCCGCCGACCTCCCCCACCAGGACGGGGCCAGCGGCGCGGGGCTCCGCACGCTCATTGGCGCCAGCCCCGAGCTGCTCGTGTCCCGCTCCGGGTTCCAGGTGGTCGCCAATCCCCTGGCTGGCTCCGCGGCCCGCAGCGCGGATCCGCTGGAGGACCAGGAGCGCGCCGCCGCGCTGCTGAAGTCCCCCAAGGATTTGCACGAGCACGCGGTCGTCATTGACGCCGTCGCGGAGGCGCTGCGGCCGTACTGCAAGACGCTGAACGTGCCCGCGGCGCCATCGCTCGTGAACACCGCCACCATGTGGCACCTGTCCAGCCGCATCACCGGCGAGCTGGCCGACCCCTCCATCTCCTCGCTGACGCTGGCGGCGGCCATGCACCCGACGCCGGCGGTGTGCGGCTACCCCACGCGGCTGGCGCACGAAGCGATTGGCTCCATCGAGCCCTTCGAGCGCGGCTACTACACCGGCACGGTGGGCTGGTGCGACGCCACGGGTGACGGCCAGTGGGCGGTGACCATCCGCTGCGCGGAGGCCAGTGAGCGCACCCTGCGTCTCTTCGCGGGCGCGGGCATCGTGGTGGGCTCCACGCCCGAGTCCGAGCTGGCGGAGACCGAGGCCAAGTTCCGCACCATGCTCCACGCCATGGGCCTGGGCCAGGGCGCCGGGGTGCAGTCATGACGTCCCCCCTCCTCCCTGGCTGCCCCACGTGGCCGGAGGACTACGCCGCCCGCTACCGCGAGGCCGGCTACTGGCGCGGCGAGACGTTCGGCCAGCTCCTCCACGAGCGCGCGCAGCGTCACGGCGAGCGGACCGCGCTGGTGGCCGGTGAGCGCCGCCTCACCTACGCCGACCTGGACGCCCACGTCAGCCAGCTGGCCGCCGGCTTTCATGCGCTGGGCATCCAGGCCCGGGACCGCGTGGTGGTGCAGCTGCCCAACGTGGCCGAGTTCTTCGAGGTCATCTTCGCGCTCTTCCGCCTGGGCGCGCTCCCGGTGTTCGCGCTGCCCGCGCACCGCGCGTCGGAGATTGGCTACTTCTGCGCCTTCACGGAGGCGGTGGCCTACGTCATCGCGGACAAGCAGGCCAACTTCGACTACCGCACGCTGGCCGAGCAGGTGCGCACCACCTGCCCCACGCTGAAGCACGTCATCGTCGCCGGTGACGCGGGCCCCTTCACGGCGCTGAGCGGCCTGTACGGCACGCCCACGGCGCTACCGCCCGGGCCCGCGCCTAGCGACGTGGCCTTCTTCCAGCTCTCCGGCGGGAGCACAGGCGTGCCCAAGCTCATCCCGCGCACGCACGACGACTACATCTACAGCCTGCGCGGCAGCGTGGACGTCTGCCAGCTCGACGAGGCGAGCGTGTACCTGTGCGCGCTGCCCGCGGCGCACAACTTCCCGCTCAGCTCGCCGGGCGTGCTGGGCACCTTCTACGCGGGCGGCACGGCGGTGCTGGCGCCCAACCCCAGCCCGGACACGGTGTTCCCGCTCATCGAGCGCGAGCGCGTCACCATCACCGCGGTGGTGCCGCCGCTGGCCATGGTCTGGATGGACGCGGCCAGGACGCGCCGGCACCAGCTCGCCAGTCTGCGCGTGCTCCAGGTCGGCGGCGCGCGCCTCAGCACCGAGGCGGCCCAGCGCGTGAAGCCCACGTTGGGCTGCACGCTGCAGCAGGTGTTCGGCATGGCCGAGGGACTGGTCAACTACACGCGCCTGGATGACCCCGAGGAGCTCATCGTCAGCACCCAGGGCCGGCCCATCTCCCCGGACGACGAGCTTCGGGTGGTGGACGAGGACGGCGAAGACGTGGCGCCGGGCGAGACGGGCCAGTTGCTGACGCGCGGGCCGTACACCATCCGCGGCTACTACAAGGCGGAGGCCCACAACGCGAAGGCCTTCAGCGACGACGGCTTCTACCACACCGGTGACGTGGTCCGCGTGACACCCCAGGGCTACCTGGTGGTGGAGGGCCGCGCCAAGGATCAGATCAACCGGGGCGGAGACAAGATCGCGGCCGAGGAGGTGGAGAACCACCTGCTGGCCCACCCCGACGTGCACGACGCCGCGGTGGTCGCCGTTCCGGACGCGTTCCTGGGCGAGCGTACCTGCGCCTTCGTCATCGCGCGCGGCACGCCGCCGGCGCCCCATGTGCTCACGGCCTTCCTGCGCCAGCGGGGACTGGCCGCCTTCAAGATTCCCGACCGGGTCGAGTTCGTCGAGGCGTTCCCCAAGACGGGCGTCGGCAAGGTCAGCAAGAAGGCGCTGCGCGACGTGCTCGCCGGCGCCCCCTCCCCCACTCCGGTTTCGCGCGCGACGCGCTGAAAGGAACTCCCCCATGGCGCTCCCCGCCATCGCTCCCTATCCCATGCCCGGCGCCGCCGACCTGCCGAAGAACAAGGTCTCCTGGACGCCGGACCCGAGCCGCGCCGTGCTGCTCATCCACGACATGCAGCGCTACTTCGTGGAGGCCTTCGCGCAGGGCCAGTCGCCCGTGACGGAGCTGGTCGCCAACATCCAGCGGCTGCGCCAGCACTGCGCGGCGCTGGGCATCCCCGTCGTGTACTCGGCCCAGCCGGGGGGCCAGACGCCCGAGCAGCGCGGGCTGCTGCTGGACTTCTGGGGCGGCGGCATCAACGGCGGCCCAGACCAGAAGCGCATCATCGACGCGCTGACGCCCGCCGAAGGTGACATCCAGCTCACCAAGTGGCGCTACAGCGCGTTCCGCAAGACGGACCTGATGGACCAGATGAAGAAGCTGGGCCGCGATCAAATCCTCATCTCCGGCATCTACGCGCACATCGGCTGCCTGCAGACGGCCAGCGACGCCTTCATGAGCGACGTGCGGCCCTTCCTGATCGCCGACGCACTGGGTGACTTCTCCCTGGCGCACCACCAGCTCGCGTTGAGCTACGCGTCCCAGCTTTGCGCCGTCACCACCACCACGCAGTCGGTGCTCGACGCGCTGGGCCCCGTCGCCACGTCCAGCACGCTGACCCGCGAGCAGGTCCGCGCGGACGTGGCGGAGCTGCTCCAGGAGTCACCGGAGGCGCTGGGTGACGACGACAACCTGCTCGAGCGCGGAATGGACTCCATCCGGCTGATGACGCTGGTGGAGAAGTGGCGGGCCGCTGGCGCGGAGACCACCTTCGTGGAGCTGGCCGAACGGCCGACGCTCTCCGACTGGTTCACGCTGCTCTCCCTGGGCAGCACGCCCGCTTCCCGGAACGCCGCGTAGCTCCGCGGTGCGCGAGGCACCTCGCGCCCCTGACGCATGAACACACGGGAGTCCCTGGCGATGGGCGAAACACACGAAGCAGGTTGGCCGCTGTCCGCGGCCCAGCATGGAATCTGGGTCGGCCAGCAGTTCGACCTCACGAGCGCCGTCTACAACGCGGGGGAGTGCATCGAAATCCGCGGGCCGCTCGTCGTGGAGCACTTCGAGTCCGCCCTGCGTCAGGCCATCGACGAGGCGGAGGCGCTCCACGCGCGCTTCGTCCCTGGCGCCTCCGGCCCCGTGCAGCTCGTGCAGCCCCGCGCGTCGTGGCGGCTGCACGTCGCCGACGTCAGCCACACGCCCGACCCCTGGGCCGCGGCGCAGGCCTGGATGCACGAGGACCTGACGCGCACGGTGGACCTGGGCCAGGGCCCGCTGTTCGCGGAGGCGCTGTTCAAGGCGGCGCCGGACCGCTTCTTCTGGTTCCAGCGGGCGCACCACATCGCCCTGGACGGCTTCGGCTTCTCGCTGGTGGCCCGCCGCGTGGCGGACCTCTACACGGCCCGGGTGACGGGCAAGCCCGCCACGAACGGGTTCGGCTCGCTCCGTGCCGTCATCGACGAAGACGCCGCCTACCAGGGTGGCGCGCAGCACGCCGCGGACCGCGCCTTCTGGGTGGAGCGCTTCGCCCATGGCCCCACGCCGGTGACGCTCGCGGAGCCCGCGCCCATGTCGCCGCGGTTCGCGCGCCAGACGCGGCACCTGTCGCCCGCGGACCTGGAGCGGCTGCAGGCCGCCGCGAAGCAGGCCGGGCTCACGTGGCCGGACCTGGTGCTCGCGGCGACGGCGGCCTGGCTGCACCAGCACACCGGTGTGCCCGAAGTCGTGTTGGGCCTGCCGGTGATGTCCCGCCTGGGCTCGGCCGCCATCCGCGTGCCGTGCATGGCCATGAACATCGTGCCGCTGCGCGTGCCGGTCCGCCCGGACGCGGGCTTGTTCGCCATGGCCCGCGACGTGGCGGCGGAGCTGCGCGCCATGAGGCCGCACCTGCGCTACCGCTACGAGCAGCTTCGCCGCGACTTGAAGCGCGTGGGCGGCCAGCGGCGGCTCTTTGGCCCTGTGGTCAACATCATGCCGTTCGACTACGCCCTGCGCTTCGCGGGCATGCCGGCCTTCGCCCACAACCTCTCCGCGGGCCCCGTCGAGGACCTGTCCATCGGCATGTACGCCCGCTCCGACGGCAGCGGGCTGCGCGTGGACTTCGACGCGAACCCCGCCTGCTACAGCCCCGACGTCCTGGACGCCCACCAGCGCGGCTTCCTCCAGTTGCTGGAGTCCTTGGTGGCCTCACCCCAGCAGGCCGTGCGCGCGGCGCCTGCCCCCGCGCGGCCCTCCGTCGTGGATGGCGGTCCCCTGCCGATTCCGCGGCGGCTCGTGCTGGAGCTCTTCAAGGAGCAGGCGCGCGCGCGGCCGGAGGCCATCGCCGTGGAGCATGGCGAGCACCGCCTCACCTACGCGGCCCTGCTCCAGTCCGCACAGGCGCTCGCGGAGCGGCTGCGGACCGACGGCGCGCGGCCCGACACGCTGGTGGCCGTCTCCCTGCCCCGGAGCATCGACGCCATCGTGGCCACGCTGGGTGTCCTCCTCTCCGGCGCGGGCTACCTCCCCGTGGACCCCTTCGGCCCCGAATCCCGGACGAAGGCCATCCTGGATGACGCCGCGCCTCGCCTGACGGTGGGCAGCGCCGTGAAGGACCTCACGGCCGGCATGCCTCCGCAGTCCCCCGGGCAGCTCGCAGTGCACCGGCGCGCTGGCCCGGAGCTGCCGGCCATGGCGCCCCAGCAGGGCGCGCCGCTGGCCTACGTCATCTACACGTCCGGTTCCACCGGCCAGCCCAACGGCGTGCAGGTTGACCACGACGCCCTGGCCCACTTCGTGGCGGGCGCGACGTTCCGCTACGAGGTGACGTCCGAGGACCGGGTGCTGCAGTTCGCGCCGCTGCACTTCGATGCCAGCGTGGAGGAGCTCTTCGTCTCCCTGTGCGCCGGCGCCACGCTGGTGCTGCGCACGGACGAGATGCTCCAGTCGGTGCCCCGGCTGCTGGAAGCCTGCGCCACGCATGGCATCACCTTGCTGGACCTGCCCACGGCCTTCTGGCACGAGCTGGCCTACAGCGTGTCCACGGGCGCGGCCCGGCTGCCACCCTCGCTGCGCACCGTCATCATCGGCGGTGAGGCCGCGCTGCCCGAGCGCGTCGCGCGCTGGCGCGCCTCCGCCGGGCCCCACGTCCGACTGCTCAACACCTACGGCCCCACCGAGGCCACCGTGGTGGCCACCGTCGCCACGCTCAGCGGCGGCCCCGACGTGACGTCCGCCGGGGACGACGTGCCCATTGGCCGCCCCCTGCCGGGCGTGCGCGCGGTGATTGCCGACGCGCAGGGCCGCATCGTCCCCACGGGTGAGGAAGGCGAGCTCCACCTGCTGGGCGGCGCGCTCGCTCGGGGCTACCTGGGCCGCGAGGCGCTGACCGCCACGCGCTTCATCACGCTCGACGCCCTGCCGGGAAGCCCCCGCGCCTACCGCACGGGCGACAAGGCCCGGCTGCGCGAGGACGGCCAGCTTGTCTTCGTGGGCCGCGTCGACGACGAGTTCAAGATCAGCGGCCACCGCATCGACCCGTCCGAGGTCGAAACGGCGCTGCTCGGCCACCCGGGCGTGCGCGAGGCGGCCGTCGTCGGGCAGGTGCTCCCCAGCGGCTCGCGCCGGCTGTGCGCGCACGTCGTCACCACGCAGCCCGCGCCCACCGTGGCGGAGCTGCGGCAGCACCTGCTGGACGGCCTGCCCGCCCCCATGGTGCCCGGCATCTTCGTCTTCACGGAGCGACTGCCGCGCACCAGCACCGGCAAGCTGGACCGCGCCGAGCTGCGCCGCCTGCTGCCCACCGAGGAGGCCGCGGCCACGACGGCGGGCACCACGGCCCTGGAGCGCGTGGTTTTGCAGGTCTGGGAAGAGGTGCTGGGCGTGACGACGACGTCCGCGCAGGATGACTTCTTCGACCTGGGTGGCCAGTCGCTCCAGAGCATCCAGGTCGCCAACCGGCTCAGCATCGAGCTGGGCCGCGAGATTCCCGTCGCCACCGTCTTCCGCCACCCGACGGCGGCCGGGCTGGCCCAGGCACTGGAGCAAGGCAGCGACGGCGCCTCCAACGCCGGGGGCCTCACCGAGAGCATGCTCGCCGACGCCGTGCTGTCCGAGGACATCGTCCCCCCGCTCACGGTGGAGGCCGCCGGGTCCCCGCGGCTGCGGCAGGTCGTCCTCACCGGCGCCACCGGCTTCGTCGGGGCGCACCTGCTCCACCAGCTCCTGCGCCAGACGGACGCGCGCGTGGTGTGCCTGGTCCGAGCTCGCGACGAGGCCCACGCCCTGGAGCGCATCCAGGCCGCGCTGGCGTCCCAGCAGCTCGCCCCCAAGCAGCTGACGGAGCGCGTGGTGGCGCTGCCCTCGGACCTCACCCAGCCCTGGCTGGGCCTGAGCCAGGCGCGCTTCAATGGGCTGGCCTCGGAGTGTGACGCCGTCATCCACAACGCCGCCGTGGTCAGCGTGGTGCGCGAATACGGCAGCCTCCAGGCTGTGAATGTGCGCGGCACGCGCGAGCTGCTGCGCCTGGCCGCCGCGGTCCGCGCCAAGCCCTTCCACTACGTCTCCACCCTGGCCGTGGCGCCGCAGACGGACCTCAGCCCCGACGTCCCGGAGGCCTTCGTTCCCGCGCACCCGGGCCTGCGCGACGGCTACCAGCAGAGCAAGTGGATCGCCGAACGGCTCGTTGAACAGGCCGGAGCGCGCGGCCTCCCCGTGGCCGTGTACCGGCTGGGCCGCGTGGTGGGTGCGCCCGACAGCGCCATCGTCAACCCGCAGGATTTGGTGTGGCGCATCCTGCTGGCCGGCATCCCCGTGGGCGCGCTGCCCCAGCTCGACGTCGCCGAGGTGTGGACGCCCGTGGACTACGTGGCGGGAGCCATTGTCCGCATGGCGCGCGACACCCGCCCGCCCACGGTGTTCAACCTCTGTCCCACGCCCGAGGTGAAGCTCCGGGAGCTGTTCGCCTGGGTCCGTGACTACGGCTACCCCGTGGAGCACTGCTCCGTGGGTGAGTGGCGCGACCGCGTGGCCGAGCGCGCCGGCACCGGGGAGAACCAGTCCACGCTCGCCTTCTTCGACCTGCGCTCGGGCACGGACGTGCCCGCGTTCGGGCTAGGCCCCATCCGCTGTGAGCGGGTCCATCAAGCGCTCGAGGGAACGGGCATCACCTGCCCGCCCACGGACCGTGCGCTGCTGTACCGATACCTCGACTCCTGCGTCGCGCGCGGCCTGCTGCCGCCCGTGCCCGCACCCCGCCCTCCTACTGAAACGGCACTCCCGTGACGAACCCCACCTGGACGCCAGACTCCTGGCGGCACAAGCCCGTCAAGTACATGCCGGAGGACTATCCGGACGCGCAGGCCCTGGCCCAGACGGAGGCCGAGCTGTCCCGCCTGCCCCCACTCGTCTTCGCGGAGGAGACGCGCCGGCTCACCTCCCGGCTCGCCCTGGTCGCCGAAGGCAAGGCCATCCTGCTGCAAGGCGGCGACTGCGCGGAGAGCTTCAAGGAGTTCACCACCGACAACATCCGGGACACCTACCGGCTGCTGCTGCAGATGGCCATGGTGCTGACCTTCGCCGGCAACCGTCCGGTGGTGAAGGTGGGCCGCATCGCCGGGCAGTTCGCCAAGCCGCGCTCCAACCCCACGGAGACGCTGGACGGCGTCACCCTGCCCAGCTACCGCGGGGACATCATCAACGGCATGGAGTTCGACGCCCAGGCGCGAACGCCCGACCCGGGCCGGCTGCTCAAGGCCTATCACCAGTCCTCCGCCACGCTGAACCTGCTGCGCGCCTTCGCCCAGCGCGGCTACGAGGAGCTCGCCGAGCCCCAGCGCTGGCCGCAGGGCGGCATCAACCGCTTGCTGGCGGACCGCATCCTCGAATCCCTGTCGTTCATGCGGGCGCTGGGCGTCAGCCCGGAGCCTCGCGGCGGCGCCAGCGCCATTGACTTCTTCACCAGCCATGAGGCCCTGCTCCTCAACGTGGAGGAGGCCATGACGCGCGCCGAGCCCGACGGCAGCGGCTGGTACGACACGTCCGCGCACATGCTGTGGATTGGCGAGCGCACCCGCCAGCTCGACGGCGGCCACGTGGAGTTCATGCGCGGCCTCCAGAACCCCATTGGCATCAAGTGTGGCCCCACCATGGAGCCCGACGAGGTGCTCCGGTTGATGGACGTCCTCAATCCCCAGGGCATCCCGGGCCGCATCACCCTCATCGGGCGGTTTGGCGCGGACCTGGTCGCGGAGCGGCTGCCCCGGCTCATGGCCGCCACCCGCCGGGACGGCCGCCCCGTCATCTGGTCCATCGACCCGATGCATGGCAACACCCACAAGGCCGGCAATGGCTACAAGACGCGCTCCTTCGACCGCATCCTCACGGAGGTGTGTGGCTTCATGGACGCGGCCGCCGCGGAGGGCGTCCACCCGGGGGGCCTGCACCTGGAGATGACCGGACAGAACGTCACCGAGTGCCTGGGCGGCCCCCAGCCCGTGACGGAAGACGACCTCTCCAGCCGCTACCACACCCACTGCGATCCGCGGCTCAACGCGGACCAGGCCCTGCAACTGGCCTTCCTGGTCGCCGAGTCCATGCCGTCCCTTCGCGCGCACGAAGCCCGTGCGGCCTGAATCGCCGGAGCCTTTCGTGACAGCCACCTTCTCACCGCGTCAGGAGCGGCTGCTCATCCTGCTGCTGGCGGGCGTGCAGTTCACCCACCTGCTGGACTTCATGATCGTCCTGCCGCTGGGTCCGGAGTTCATGCGGCTGTTCAGTCTGTCAGCCGCGCAGTTCGGAACGTTGGTGTCCTCCTACACGTTGGCCTCCGCCGCCATGGGCGTGCTGGGGCTCGCGTGGGTCGACAGGTTTGGCCGCAGAAGCACGTTGCTGGTCATCCTGGGGGGGTTCATCACAGCCACGCTGGCCTGCGGCGCGGCGCAGAGCCACGCGTGGCTGCTGGTGGCCCGGAGCCTCGCGGGAGGCTGCGCGGGCCTCATGGGCGCGGTCATCATGTCCATCATCGCGGATACCGTCCCCGGTGAGCGCCGGGGCCAGGCCATTGGCACGGTGATGTCCTCGCTCGGGTTGTCCGCGGTGGCGGGGGTTCCGCTGAGCCTGGGCCTGGCCAACCTGCTCGGCTGGCGCGCGCCCTTCTGGGCCATTGGCGTCCTCGGGGCCCTCCTCTGGTTCGGGCTGCTCGCCGTGCTTCCGCGGATGGACGCACACGTCACCCCGGGCACGGACCGTCAGGCACCTTCCGTCAAGGCGCTCTTCACGCCGGGCTTCGCGCTGGGCTGGCTGCTGACGTTCAGCGTCGCCTTCTCCAGCTTCTTGCTGATTCCGTACCTGAGCGCGTTCATGGTCGGGAACCTCGGGCTGGAGCAGACCGACCTGCCCTGGGTGTACCTGGCCGGCGGCGCCGCCACGCTGCTCGCGGCCCGTCAGGTGGGCCGCTGGGTGGACCGGTTCGGCCCCGCCCGGGTGCTCGGGTTGTTGCTGGTGGGCACCATGGTGCCGCACCTGGGCTTCACGCACCTCCCCGCCTCGCCGCTGCCGGTGGTGATGGTCGCCTTCGTCCTCTTCATGTCGCTGACGTCCACGCGCCCCATCCCCACCATCGCGCTCATCTCCGCGCGGGTGCCGCCGCCGCTGCGCGGGCGCTACATGGCCATGAACATGGCCGCCAGCGACGGCGCCTCCGGGCTCGCGGCGTGGGCCAGCGGCCTGATGCTGGCCACCGCGCCGGGCGGTGAGCTGGTGGGCTTCGGGCTGGCCGGATGGCTCGCCGTGGGCGTCACCACCGTCTCGCTCTTCATCCTCTGGACCTTTGGCCGTAGCGCCGTCCCAGTGAATCGCAGTCTCCATCTCGCCCCATAGAAGGAAACGTCCATGGACACTCCCGTCAAGAAGCACCCTTCCCTGCCTCGTCCCATCCAGGGCGAGCTGAAGCTCGACCGCTCCAACCAGCTCCTCGCCGAAGCGCGGCGGCTGGTCCCCGGCGTCACGCAGTCCATGATGAAGCGCCCGGAGATGTTCGCGCCTGGCGCCTTCCCCGTGTTCCTGGCCAAGGGCAAGGGCGCGCTGGTGGAGGACGTGGATGGCCAGGAGTACATCGACTTCATCGGCGGCCTGGGCGCCAACATGCTGGGCCACAATGACCCGGCCGTGCTGAACGCCATCCGGGAGCACCTGGAGGAAGGGGTCCTCCACTCGCTGCCCACGCCCGTGGAGGTCTCCGCCGCCCAGACGCTGGTGGACCTCATCCCCGGCGCGGAGATGGCGCGCTTCTTCAAGACGGGCGCGGATGCCACGTCCGCCGCCGTGCGCCTGGCGCGCCACATCACCGGCAAGCAGAAGATCATCACCGTCGGCTACAACGGCTGGCACGACCACTTCATGTTCGACACGCCGGGCGTCCCGGCCGCGCTGGCCGCGCTGACCCTCCGGTTGCCGCTCTTCACGCCCCCGGACGAGCCGGCCCTGCTGGCCGCCATCGAGCAGAACGCCAGCGAGCTCGCACTGGTGCTGCTGTCGGTGCCCTACAACCGGCCCCTCACGTCGACCTTCCTGCAGCAGGTGCGCGCCACCTGCACCGCGAACAACGTCCTGTTCGCCCTGGACGAGGTCGTCACCGGCTTCCGGCTCGCCGTGGGCGGCGCCCAGGAGTTCTTCGACGTCCGCGCGGACTTCGTCACCCTGTCCAAGAGCATCGCCGGGGGCATGCCGCTGTCGGCCATCGCCGGTCCGGCCAAGCACCTGAGCCGCCTGAGCGAGCTCCAGGTGTCCACCACCTTCGGCGGTGAGCTGCTGTCGCTGTACGTGTGCGAGGCGGTGCTGAAGGGCTACCGGGATGGTGCCTACGTCCAGCACCTGGCCCGCCTGGGCCGCAAGCTGCGCGAGGGCGTCAACGCCCAGGCGGAGGCCGCGGGCTCGCCGCTGCGCGTGATTGGCTACGACGCCATTCCCTTCTTCCTGTTCGCCAAGGACCCGGCGGAGCACGCGAAGCAGATGCAGCCCTTCCAGGCGGGCATGGCCCGCCGGGGCATCCTGCTGCGCCGCGACGTCACCTTCCTCAGCACGGCGCACACGGAGGAGCAGATTGACTACGCCATCGAGATGACGGGCGAGGTCCTCCGCTCCCTCGCGAAGCCGGCGGCGGCCTAGCCCTTCGCGTCGTGGTGGTCCGAGGTGCCGCGCTTCCAATAGCCCGTCACCCGGACCCAGCTCTTGTTGGCGCCGCGCTCGTTGATGAGGTGGTCCTTGATGGGGCGCACGGTGTGCGCCTCACCCGCCACCCAGGCGAAGTAGTCCCCCGCGGGGAACTCCAGCTCGCGGATGGCCTGCTGCAGCACGTCCGAGTGCCCCGCCTCCACGCCGTCGCGGTGCAGCCACGTCACCGTCGCGTTGGCGCGGGTGGTGAACCGCTGCTCTTCTGACGCGTCCGGCACCTCGCAGAACACGATGGCGCGCGTCCCCTCCGGCAGCTCGTCCAGGATGCGGCCGATTGCGGGCAGCGCTGACTGGTCACCCGCGAGCAGATACCAGTCGAAGTCCTGCGCGATGAACGTGGAGCCGCGCGGCCCACCCACGGCCAGCAGGTCCCCCACCTGCGCCTTGCTCGCCCACGTCGTCGCGGGCCCCGTGCCGTGCACCACGAAGTCGATGTCCAGCTCGCCCGCGGCGGCGTCGTACCGGCGCGGCGTGTAGTCACGCGCGTCCGGCTTGCGCTCGCCTTCCTTCAGCACCAGCCCCGTGGGCGTCACCGTGGGGATGACAGGCATGCGCGTGCCCTCCTCCGGGAACAGCAGCTTCACGTGGTCGTCCGCCCCGGGGCTGTAGAAGCCCTCCAGGTCCTCGCCCGCCAGGGTGATGCGGACCATCTGCGGCGTCACCCGCGTCACCCGCTTCACCTCCAGGAGGCGGAACTTCACGGGGAACGGTCCCCGCCGATAGACACGCTCAGTCGTCGTCGTCACGAATGCTCCAGGTATCGATATTGACTCTCATTTTCGATACCATGGCCCCCTCAGTCGGGCAACGAATGAAGGAGCCCCGCGGCGTGCCGCCCTTCAGCGAGCGGCCCGCCGCGGGGCCGCCTGGCAGGTGCGCTGAGAGGCCCCGCGCACCTGCCAGGAAGCGAGCTCAGCCGCAGGTCAGGGTCCAACGGCAGTTGTTGGACAGGCACTCGCGGGCGCTGCCGCAGATGGCGCCCTTGGCCTTCTTGTTCTGGCACTTGCCGGCGTTGAGCCCCCAGCCGCAGTACTGGGTGCTGGCGCAGTGGCTATCGTTGGTGCAGGTGGAGGTGGTGGGGTACCAGGACGCGCGGGTCTCCTTCGGCACGTAGGCCGCCACGCCGCTGGTGTCGATGTTCGTCGCGCTGTCCGCCATGCCGGTGCGCGTACCGGTGGCGCGCTCCCACATGCGGATGAACGTCTCGGACGAGCCCTCCAGGCCCGTGGTGTTGACGCCGAGCTGCTTCAAGTCCCGCACCACGTCCGGCAGCAGCCCCACGTGGGCCAGGCCATAGTTGTCGAAGTCCGTGCCCAGCGGCGGCGGGCCGCTGGTGAGCTGCTGCTGGGCCTGGGCCGCCGCCTCCGCGGCGAAGCCGGCCGAGCAGGCGCCGTGGGGACCGAAGCGCGGGCGGGTCTGCTGGATGAAGCCGTTGAGGTCCGCGCCGAAGCCCATGTTCACCTTGAGGCCCAGGCGGCCGAACTCGTAGGCCTGCGCCAGCGAGCGCGTGGAGCCCTGGCAGTTGTTGGCCACCGGCGTGCGGGTGTAGTCGCGCGTCTCGTCGTGCGCGGTGCGCAGGCCGAACATGCCGCCCGTCTGGCGCAGGTAGCGGATGATGGACGCGGGCGTCGTCTTCTCGTTGGCGGCCAGCCCCGGGTGCATCACCTCACGGAAGTGACCGTGGGAGATGTACATGGGGTAGTAGTTGCGGCCCTGGGCAATGGCGTACGTGTCGTTCACGGAGCGCTCGGACATGTGCGCCACGTCGACGAGCATGCCCTTGTTCATCATCTCCGCGACCAGGGCCTTTCCTTCGGCCGTCAGGCCCTTGGTGTTCTTGCAGTTGGCGTCCACGTTGAAGCCCAGCGTGAAGCCGTTGCCCGTGAGGCCGCAGTCGGTGTCGATGTGACAGTTCTCCAGGAACTGCGCGACCTGGAAGATGGCGTTGTGGGGCGCCGCGCCGCCAAAGCGGTTGTCCAACTGGTGCACCGGCTGGATGGAGCGCACGCCCAGCGAGTAGACGCGGTTGAGCTCGGACTGCCAGTTCTTGGTGCCGAACAGCTTGCTCGACTCGATGGAGAGCACCATGGCCAGCTTGCCGGAGGCGATGATCTGCCGCGCGTGCGCCGGCGACAGCGCAATCTCCGCCCACGACGTGCGGGCGTCGAAGTCACGCGCCATCTGCAACTGCACGTCCACGTCCACCATCTCGTCGCAAGGACGCTTGATGTTCTGGTACGGCAGCGCCTTGCAGAGGAACTCGTTGCTCACCAGGGAGATGGTGACCAGGGACATGCCCCCCAGGTGCGCCTGCCGCAGCCAGCCCTCCCAGGCCTGCTGATGCGCGATGGTGTCCCAGCGCGGCCACTGCGTGGGCACGCTCATCCGGCCCAGGTGGAGGCCCGTGTCGCCCTCCGTCCCTTCGACCTGCCCGATGATCTCGGACGCCACCGCGCCGCCCACACCGAACAGCTCTGACAGCACCGGCACGCCGCCCAGGTCCACGCCGCCCGCGTTGGGACACACGTTGAGCATGGAGCCCAGGTCCATGCGGACGCGCGCATGGTCGCTCTCCGGGAAGCCACCGTCACAGCTCACCAGGGAGCCGTTGTGCTTGCCGTGGAACCAACCCCCGCTGAACGCCTCCTCGGCGAACATGTGGTGGTGCATCTCCGCGAAGCCCGGAACCGCGACGGGCTGTGCGACTTCGCCGGTCGCGGACTCCTCGACAGGCACGTCTTCATCCGTGGGCTGGCACCCCTGGCTCAGCGCCATGACGGACATGAGTGAGAGGGACAGGAAACGCCGTGGGGCTGCTCCGATATATCGCTGCATGCAGTGCACCTTTCCGATACCGCGGTGAGGTGCTCCTGGAGTACCAGGAGTGTGTCCTGTTTTTCAATGTTTTCAAGTTTTTCTTGGGACATAAAACTGCCAGGTGTCGCACGATGAATCAGCGGTGGAACCCCTTGTGATGACGACTGTTCCCCTCTTGCGGGGACGCGAGTCGGTGTGAAGCGTCACGTTACAAACGGCGTTCAGGACCCGTGGGCAGGTGAGGTGTGCCCCCGCCATTCACAGATTGACGCTCCAAGAGGGTCTCCACCTCAGGGAGCTGCTGATGACGAAGTCCTGGCGTGTGTTCCCGATGCTGCTGACGCTTGTGGCTGCCTGTGAGCCGCCATCGGTGGAGGACACGCATCCGTCGTCCGATGAAGCGCCCGCGCGGCAGGCAGCGGCCCCACGAACGTGGGAGCCCTGCGGGGACAGCGTGCGCAGGCTCGAGGACCTCCACCCCGGCCGCGAGGGCGCAGCCATCCAGGAGCGCCTCCACGGCGATGGGCTGCTCTTCTTCACCGCGGATGACGGTCAACACGGTGCCGAGCTGTGGGCGAGCAGCGGCACACAGGGCGAAGGAACCCGGCTGCTCCGGGACATCGCGCCGGGGCCGGAGGGCTCCAATCCCACGGACCTCACGCGCGTGGGCGACCGGGTCTTCTTCATCGCGGACGATGGGGTGAATGGCCGCGCCCTGTGGACCAGCGACGGCACGTCCGAAGGGACGTCCCTGGTGAAGCGCGTGCTTCCCGTCGGCGCCAGTCTCGGAGATGGACAGACGCTGGTCGCGTACAAGGGCCGGCTCTACTTCTCCGCCGCCGCGCCGGGTGGCGCGCAGGGCAACGAGCTGTGGACCAGCGACGGCACGGACGTGGGCACCTACGCGGTCGCGGACCTCGTCCCGGGCGAGGACAGCTCCTTCCCTCGCCGCTTCGCCGTTCACGACGGCTCGCTCTACTTCGTCATCAACGTGGGCAATGAGAACTGGCTCGTGCGAAGCGAAGGCGGCGCGGCCTTCACGCCCCTCCTCAAGGTCTTCGAGGACACGGTCATCTTCCGCATGAAGTCCGCGGGCGGAAGGCTCTTCTTCCTGGTGGACCCCGACGAAGGCGAGGCCACCCTCCACGTCACGGACGGCACGGCGGAGGGCACACGCAGCCTGCGCTTCTTTCCGGGCCAGTACCCGCACGACCTGGTGGCGTTCCAGGGCCGGCTCTACTTCAGCGCGGGTGAGGAGGCGCCAGAGGGCGAGGAGCTGTGGGTCAGCGACGGCACGGTGTCCGGCACGCGGCGGGTGAAGGACCTCCGCCCCGGAGCGGAGGGCTCGGCGCCGGCGTTCCTGACGGTGCTCGGAGACCACCTCTACTTCGCGGCGGATGACGGCCGGCACGGCCGCGAGCTGTGGGTGAGCGATGGCACGTCGAGAGGAACGAAGCTCTTCGCGGACCTGGTGCCTGGAACGGCTGGCGCATCTCCCACCGAGGTGACCGCCATCCAGGGCTGGCTCTTCTTCAGCGCGGTGACGGGGCATGGCGGGGAGCCCTGGGTGAGCAACGGCACCGAGTCCGGCACCCGGAAGCTCGACGCGGGGACCGCACGTGAACCACGCGCCTTCATCCGCTCTGGCTGGGACGTGTTCTTCACCGCCGAGGACGCGGCCAGCGGCCGCGAGCTCTACGCCCTGCCCTTCCGTCCCACCAGCGAGTGCGACCACGCGATGCCCTGAGGCCACGCGGTGGCGGCTCAAGTGATGAGCGTGTCTGCCTCATCACCTGAGCCGGAGGAACGATTACGCCTTCCGTGTCATCGCCGCCGCGAGCACGTCGACCGCTGGCGCACGGAGGATGGAGTGGTGGTCGCCGGAGAGTTCGTGCACCTCCACACCGCCTTCCACCAGCGCGCCCCAGCCGCCGTCCGTGCCCGTGGGCACGTGCGTCTCGCTCGCCCGCAGAAGCGTGACGTGGCCACCGTAGCGTCCCGGCTGGTAGTCCCAGAGAGCGCGGAGGTTGCTCTCGTAGACACGGTACAGCGCGTGGAGCTGCTCGGCTCCGACGCCCGGAGGGAGTACGCCGGCGCGCCTCCCCAGCGCCAACAGGCGGCCCAGCAGCGAAGCCTCGTCCGCGGGCTGGGCATCCGCCATCAACTCCGAGACGGGCAGGCCCAGGAGCTGGCCCGTGAACTCCACGAACCGGGCGGCAATCCACTCCGCGCCCACGGGCGCCGCTGGCCGCTGGTCGAAGGCGTAGGCGTCGATGAGCGTCAGCTGCTCCACCTGCTCCCCCTGCTGCTCCAACTGCCGCGCCATCTCGAAGGCCACCACACCGCCCAGGGACCACCCCGCCAGCCGGTAGGGCCCGCTGGCCTGGACGCCGCGCATGGCCTCCACATAGGTGGCGGCCATCGCCTCCACTGTCGCGAGCGGAGCCCGCTCGCCTTCGAGGCCCGGGGCCTGGAACGCGTAGAACGGCTGGTCTGGCCCCAGGCGCCGCGCCAGCTCCAGGTACGGCAGGACGTTGCCGCTGACAGGGTGGACGCAGAAGACGGGCCGCCGCGAACCGCCACTCTGGATGGGCACCAGCGAGGATACGTGCCCGGGTGCCTGTCGGAGCCGAGAGGCCAGCTCCGCCAGCGTCCCCGCCTGGAACAGTGAAACCACGGGCAGGCTCCGCCCGAGGCGCTCACGGATGAGCGACACCAGCCGCATGGCCAGGAGCGAGTGCCCTCCCAGCTCGAAGAAGTCGGAGTGGATGCCGATGGGGCCGGTGCCCAGCAACTCCTCCCAGATGCGCGCGAGCACGAGTTCGAACGCATCCCGAGGCGCCACGTAGGTCCGCGTCGACTCCGGACGGAGGGCGTCCGGCGCCGGGAGCGCCTTGCGGTCCACCTTGCCGTTGGGCGTCAGCGGCAGCGCGGCCAGCACCTTCACCACCGAGGGCACCATGAAGTCCGGCAGCCCGTCCTTCACGAAGCGCCGGAGCGCCGTGACATCGGCCACCGTGTCCGGCTGGGGCACGATGTACGCCACCAGGCGACGCCCTTCGCTCCCGTCCTCGCGCACGAGCACCACGGCCTCGCGCACGTCCGGATGCCTTCGCAACGCCGCCTCGATTTCACCCAGCTCGATGCGGAAGCCACGCACCTTCACCTGCTGATCGATTCGGCCCAGGTACTGCAGCGCGCCCTCCGGCAACCACCGCACGCGGTCTCCAGTGCGGTACAGCCGCGCCCCGGGGCGTGGACTGAACGCGTCTGGAACGAAGCGCTCGGCCGTCAACTCGGGTCGGTCGACATACCCTCGGGCGAGCCCGGCCCCGCCCAGGTACAGCTCTCCCGCCACGCCCTGAGGCACGGGCTGGCCGAGCGCATCCAGCACGTACGCGCGAGTCCCCTCAATTGGTCGCCCCACGGTGGGCTCCCGCGCGGCGTCGCGAAGAGCCACGGTCCAGGTCGAGTACGTCGTGTCCTCGGTGGGGCCGTAGAGGTTGAGCACGCGCTGCACACCGGGTGCGGACTGGTGGATGGCGTCCACCAGGGACTGAGCCAGCGGCTCTCCCGCCAGGTTCACCGTACGCACCGAGTCCGGCATGGCCTGGGCGCGCACCAACTCCGCCATCGCGGAGGGCACCGTGTTGACGAGCGTGACCCGCCGGGCCCCGGGGAGCGACGGCAACTCCAAGGCGTTGCGAGCGAGGACCACGGCCCCGCCACGGAGGAGCGGCGCGAACAGCTCGAACACGGACAGGTCGAAGTTGAGCGACGTGGAGGCGAGGACTCCCGCCAGCTCGTCCGACGAGAAGGCCCGCGTCGTCCAGCGCAGGAACGCCACGGCGCTGCGATGCGCCAGGGCCACGCCCTTCGGCCGGCCCGTGCTTCCTGACGTGAACAGCACGTAGGCCAGATGGTCCGGACTGGCCATGGATACAGGCGCCGCCCCGGCCTTCTCCACGAACTCATTCACATCGTCGAGCGCCAACCGGACCACGTCTCCGTGAGGCAGCGCGTCGAGCAGCGCGCGCTGGCCCACCAGGACGCGAGGCTGGGAGTCCTCGATCATGAAGGCCAGCCGTTGGCTCGGGTAGGCCGGGTCCAACGGGACGTATGCGCCTCCCGCCTTGAGGATGCCGAGCACCGCGACCAGGAGGTCCGCGTTGCGCTCCGCGCAGAGGCCCACGCGAACCTCTGGCCCGACGCCCAACGCGCGGAGCTTCCGCGCCAGCCGGTCCGACCGCAGCATGAGCTCGCGATACGTCAGCACTTCGTCTCCGGCCACCACGGCCACGGCTTCCGGCGTGGCCACCGCCTGCCGTTCGACCAGGGCGTGGATGCTCGTCTCCGCGACTTCGCCGGAGCCGGTGTCATTCCACTCCACCAGCAACCGCCGCGCTTCGGCCGCGTCCAGCAAGGGCAGCGCGAACACGGACCGATTCGGCTCCGCCAGGGCACCTTCCAGCAGCGTCTTCAGGTGGGACAGCAGCCGCGCCGCCGTCTCGGGCTCGAACAGGACGGTGCTGTACTCCAGTCCACCGGAGAAGCCGTCCTTGCCCTCCACGAAGCCGAGCGAGAGGTCGAACCGCGACACCCGGTGCTCCACGGCGACGTGCTTCATCCCCATGTCGGTCTGCGCGTCTCCCCCAGCGTCTGGCGTGCTGTCGAAGGTGAGCATGACCTGGAACAGCGGCGAATGACTGAGGCTGCGCTCCGGACGCAGCGCCTCGACGAGCTTCTCGAACGGTACGTCCTGGTGCGCGTAGGCGCCCAGCGTGACCTCCCGGACCCGAGCCAGCAGCTCGCGGAAGGACGGGCTGCCGTCCAACCGGGTCCTGAGCACGAGCGTGTTCACGAAGAAGCCGATGAGCCCCTCCGTCTCCGCGCGAGTGCGTCCGGCGATGGGCGAACCGACACTCACGTCGTCCTGCCCCGAGTAACGCGCCAGCACGGCCTGGAACGCCGCCAGCAGCACCATGAACGGCGTGACGCCTTCACGGCGGGCGAGTGCATGCACCGCGTCGGACAGCGCACGGCCCAATGAGAAGGGCACGTACGCCCCTTCCAGGGACTGGACCGCCGGACGCGGCCTGTCCGTGGGCAGCTCCAGCAGCCGGGGCGCGCTGTCCAGACGTTGCTTCCAGTAGCCAAGCTGCGCGTCCAGGACGTCTCCCTGGAGCCACTCGCGCTGCCACACCGCGTAGTCCGCGTACTGAAGCGGCAGCTCTGGCAGGCGCGACGGTTGCCCCTGGGAGAAGGCCGCATACAGCTCGGTCAGCTCGCGAACCAGGAGCCCCATGGACCAACCGTCCGATACGATGTGGTGCATCACCAGCACCAACACATGGTCCTGCTCCGACAGCGCGAGCAAGGCGAGCCGCAACAGCGGACCGCTTTCCAGGTCGAACGGGCGCTGAGATGCCTCTTGCGCGATCCGCTGCGCCTCCTCTTCCCGCCGCGCCACTGACAACGAGCGCAAATCCACGATGTCGAGCCGAGCGCTGCCCTGCGGGTCGATGACCTGTACCGGCGAACCGCCCTCGGTCCGGAACGTGGTGCGCAGCGCTTCGTGACGGCGGACCAACGCGTCGAAGCTCTGCTCCAGCGCGGGAACGTTCAAGGCGCCCGACAACCGCACCGACGCAGGGACGTTGTAGACGATGCTCCCCGGCTCCAGTTGCGAGAGGAACCACAGGCGCTGCTGGGCGAACGACAAAGGCAGCGCCGTGTCGCGAGCAACCCGTACCAACGGCGGTGGCTGTGCGCCACCCTCCGTTTTCGAAGTGCGGTCCAGGCGGCGGGCCAACTTCCCCACCGTGGGACACTCGAAGATGTCTCGAAGGGGGAGCTCCACTTGGAGTTCTTCCCGTACGCGAGACACCAACTGCGTGGCCAGCAATGAGTGGCCGCCCAGCTCGAAGAAGTCTCCGTCGAGCCCGACCCGCTCGACCTTCAGGACGTCGACGAAGATTGCGGCCAACGTCTTCTCGGTCGCCGTTTGAGGCGCCACGTACGTCTCGCGCGCCGTGCCCTCCGTGTCCGGCGCGGGCAGCGCCTTGCGATCCACCTTGCCGTTGGGCGTCAGCGGCAGCGCCTCCAGCACCACGTACGCCGACGGCACCATGTACTCCGGCAGCCGCTGCTTCATGTGGCTTCTCAGCGAATTGGCCTCCAGTTCCGCGCCCGCCTGCGCCGTGACGTAGGCCACCAGTCGCTTGCCTTCACTCCCGTCCTCGCTCGCCACCACCACCGCTTCGTTGACGCCACTGTGCTGGGCCAGCGCCGCTTCCACTTCGCCCAGCTCAATGCGGTAACCACGCACCTTCACCTGCGCGTCCGCTCGGCCCAAGAACTCCAACGTCCCGTTCCCCAGCCACCGCACCACGTCGCCCGTCCGGTACAGCCGCTCTCCGTCGCCGTATGGACTCGGAACGAAGCGCTCCGCCGTGAGCTCCGGGCGTCCCACGTATCCCACTGCCAGCCCGTCTCCGCCCACGTACAGCTCGCCAGGCACTCCCACAGGCACTGGACGCATTGCCCCGTCCAGCACGTAGGCCACCGTGTTCTTCACCGGCCGGCCGATGGACACCGAAGCGCCCACTTCCTCCAGCCTCTCCATCCGGTACGTGCTGGAGAACGTCGTGTTCTCCGTTGGGCCGTACCCGTTGATGAGCAGGCCACCTGCCGCCAGTCGCTCCTTCACGCGAGACACCGGCAGCGCGTCGCCACCGGCCAGCAACTGACGGACGTTGGCCAGGGCCTTCGGCTGCCGCGCCTGCATCTGCTCGAAGAGCGCCGCCGTCAGCCACAGCGACGTCACCCTTGAAGACTCCAGCTTCCGGCCCAACTCCTCCAGCGACGGCGTGCCCGCTGGGTACACCACCAGCTTTGCCCCGTGCAGCAGGGCGCCCCACACCTCCAACGTCGATGCGTCGAAGGAGATGGGCGCCAGTTGCAGCCATACTTCCTCCGGCCCGAAGTGCGCGAAGTCCGTCCCCAGCACCAGGCGTGACACCGCTCGGTGCGGCACCCCCACGCCCTTCGGCTTCCCCGTGCTTCCCGACGTGAACATCACGTACACTAGGTTTCCGCCGCCCACGTTGGCCACGGGCGTGCTCTCCGGCTGCAAGGCAATCTGCGCCTCCCACTCCGTGTCTACGCACACCACCAACTCGCCACCCGCGGCCACCTCGTCCGCCAGCTTCTCCTGCGCCACCAGCAGCGCGACGCGTGCCTCTCCCTTCATCCACTCCAGCCGCTCCAGCGGGTAGCTGGCATCCAGCGGGACGTACACGCCTCCCGCCTTCAAGATGCCCAGCACGCTCACCACCAACTCCAGTGAGCGCTCCACGCACAGCCCCACCCGTACCTCGGGCCCCACGCCCATTCCCCTCAGGTGGTGCGCCAACTGGTTCGCACGCCGGTTCAGCTCCGCGTACGTCAGCCGCTGGTCCTCGTACTCCACCGCCACCGCGTCCGGCGTCCGCTGCACCTGCTCCTCGAAGAGCGCACTCAGGCTCGCATCGCGAGGATACGTAGTCGCCGTCCCGCTCCACTCCTTCACCAACCGCTGCTGCTCCTCACTGCCCATCAATGGCAGCTCAAGCAGCCGCTTCTCCGGCTCGGCGACGGCGGCCTCCAACAGCACCTTCAAGTGTCCGAGCATCCGGTCCATCGTCCCGGCTTCGAACAGGTCGCTGTTGAACTCCAACGCCCCCGTCAGTCCGCCTTCGCTCGACTCACTCAACCCGAGCGTCAAATCGAACTTCGACGTCTTTCCAGCCGACTCCGCTGCCTCCAGCTTCAGTCCTGGCAGGGTTACCACGCCTCCTGGCGTGTTCTGCAGCACCAACATCACCTGGAACAGCGGGCTGCGGCTCAGGTCCCGCTCGGGCTGAAGTTCCTCCACCAGCCTCTCGAAGGGCACTTCCTGGTGCGCGTACGCACCCAGCGTCACTTCGCGCACCTGCGTCAGCAGCTCACGGAAGCTGGGATTGCCATCCAAGCGTGTCCTCAGCACGAGTGTGTTCACGAAGAAGCCAATCAGCCCCTCCGTTTCGGCTCGCGTGCGGTTGGCGATAGGGGAACCCACAGAGACGTCGTCCTGTCTCGCATAGCGAGACAGCACCACCTGGAAGGCTGCCAGCAGCACCATGAAGGGCGTCGCATTCTCCTGCTGCGCCAACCCCTTCACTCCCTCCCACAGCCCCTTCGGCCACTCCAATCCTCGCGTGTCCCCTCGGTACGTCTGGACCGCCGGCCTCACCTTGTCCGTCGGCAACTCCAGCGCCGCGGGCGCACCAGCCAGCTGCTTCCTCCAATACCCCAACTGCTCCTCCAGCACCTCCCCCTTCAGCCACTCTCGCTGCCACACCGCGTAGTCCGCGTACTGCACCTCCAGCTCGGAAAGTGGTGACTCCCTCCCCTGCGAGTACGCCTCGTACAGCGCCACCAACTCCCTCACCAGCACCCCCATCGACCACCCGTCCGACACGATGTGGTGCATCACCAGCACCAACACGTGCGCTTCCTCCCCCTCCTTCAGCAGCGTCGCCCTCAGCAGCGGGCCCACCTCCAGGTTGAACGGGCGCAGTGCCTCTTGCTCCGTTCGACGCTGGACCTCCTGGGACTTCTCCGTGCCCTGGAGTGAACTCAGGTCCACGAAATCCAGCGCGCCCATTCCCGCAGGAGAGATGACCTGGGTGGGGACGCCTGCCTCGGAACGGAAGGTCGTGCGCAGCGCCTCATGACGGAGAACAAGCGATTGGAAGCTCCGTTCCAGCGCAGCAACATCAAGAGCCCCCGAGAGCTTCACCGCCACGGGCACGTTGTAGAAGGCGCTGTCGGGATCAAGCTGGTGGAGGAACCACAACCGTTGCTGCCCGAACGACAGGGGAAGCGCGCCGTCACGTGAAGCACGAACCAGCAGAGGACCTCTCAGCGCAAGAGCGGCTCCCGAGTCACCGTCCAGCCGCCTCGCCAGCGTCTCAACAGACCGGGACTCGAAGACCGTCCGAAGCGGCAGTTCGATTCGGAAGGCCTCGCGCACGCGAGACACCAACTGTGTTGCCAGCAACGAGTGGCCGCCCAGCTCGAAAAAGTCTTCTTCGACGCTGACGCGATCGACATTGAGCACCTCGCTGAAGAGGGACGCCAGCTTCTCCTCTGTCGGTGTCCGTGGCGCCTCGAAGTGCGCTGGCTTCAGACCTTGGGCCTCTGGGGCTGGCAGTGCCTTGCGGTCCACCTTCCCGTTGGGCGTCAGCGGCAGTGACGCCAGCACAACATACGCCGACGGCACCATGTACTCCGGCAGCCGCTGCTTCACGTGGCTTCGCAGCGCGCCCGCGTCCAGCCAGGCACCCTCCTGCGCCGTGACGTAGGCCACCAACCGCTTTCCTTCACTCCCGTCCTCGCGGGCGACCACCACCACTTCGTTGACGCCACTGTGCTGGGCCAACGCTGCTTCCACTTCGCCCAGCTCGATGCGGTAACCACGCACCTTCACCTGCATGTCCGCGCGGCCCAGGAACTCCAACGTCCCGTTCCCCAGCCACCGCACCACGTCGCCCGTCCGGTACAGCCGCGCTCCCTCTCCATACGGACTCGGCACGAAGCGTTCCGCCGTCAGCTCCGGACGCCCTACGTACCCCACCGCCAGCCCGTCTCCGCCCACGTACAGCTCACCGGGCACGCCCACCGGCACTGGACGCATTGCCCCGTCCAGCACGTAGGCCACCGTGTTCTTCACCGGCCGGCCGATGGATACCGACGCCCCGACTTCCTCGGGCTTCTCCATCCGGTACGTGCTGGAGAACGTCGTATTCTCCGTCGGGCCGTACCCGTTGATGAGCACGCCGCCCGCTGCCAGCCGCTCCTTCACGCGCGACACCGGCAAGGCGTCGCCACCCGCCAGCAACTGACGGACTTTGGCCAGGGCCTTCGGCTGCCGCGCCTGCATCTGCTCGAAGAGCGCCGCCGTCAGCCACAGCGATGTCACGCCTGAAGACTCCAGCTTGCGGCCCAACTCCTCCAGCGACGGCGTGCCCGCTGGGTACACCACCAGCTTCGCGCCGTGCAGCAGCGCGCCCCACACCTCCAGCGTCGACGCGTCGAAGGAGATGGGTGCCAGTTGCAGCCACACCTCCTCCGGCCCGAAGTGCGCGAAGTCCGTCCCCAGCACCAGGCGTGACACCGCTCGGTGCGGCACCCCCACGCCCTTCGGCTTCCCCGTGCTTCCCGACGTGAACATCACGTACGCCAGGTTGCCCCCGCTCACATTGGCGCTCGAAGTGCTCACGGGATGGTGGGCAATCTGCGTCTCCCACTCCGTGTCCACACACACCCTGGACTCGGCGCCGGAGCGCGCCATGGACTCAAGCAACCGCTGCTGCCCCACCAGCAGCGTGACGCCCGCCTCCTGCTTCATCCACGCCAGCCGCTCCAGCGGGTAGCTGGCATCCAGCGGGACGTACACGCCTCCAGCCTTCAGGATGCCCAGCACGCTCACCACCAGCTCCAGTGAGCGCTCCACGCACAACCCCACCCGCACCTCGGGCCCCACGCCCATGCCCTTCAGGTGGTGCGCCAACTGGTTCGCACGCCGGTTCAACTCCGCGTACGTCAGTCGCTGGTCCTCGTACTCCACCGCCACCGCGTCCGGCGTCCGCTGCACCTGCTCCTCGAAGAGCGCACTCAGGCTCGCGTCGCGAGGATACGTAGTCGCCGTCCCGCTCCACTCCTTCACCAACCGCTGCTGCTCTTCACTGCCCATCAACGGCAAATCAAGCAGCCGCTTCTCCGGCTCAGCGACGGCTGCATCCAACAACACCCGCAGGTGCTCCAGCAGTCGCTCCATCGTCTCGGCTTCGAACAGGTCGCTGTTGAACTCGAGGCCGCCAGAAAGGCCCTCATCCGTCTCACCCAACCCGAGCGTCAAATCGAACTTCGACGTCTTCCCGGACGACTCGGCCGCCTCCAGCTTCAGCCCTGGCAGGCTCACCGCCCCGCCCGGCGCGTTCTGCAGCACCAACATCACCTGGAACAGCGGGCTGCGGCTCAAGTCCCGCTCCGGCTGCAGCTCCTCCACCAGCCTCTCGAAGGGCACTTCCTGGTGCGCGTACGCACCCAGCGTCACTTCGCGCACCTGCGCCAGCAACTCCCGGAAGCTCGCTGTCGGTGACACCTTCGTCCGCAGCACCAGCGTGTTCACGAAGAAGCCAATCAGCCCCTCCGTCTCAGCTCGCGTCCGGTTCGCTATCGCCGTCCCGACGCTCACGTCCTCCTGCCTCGCGTACCTCGACAGCACCACCTGGAAGGCCGCCAGCAGCACCATGAAGGGCGTCGCATTCTCCTGCTGCGCCAACCCCTTCACTCCCTCCCACAGCCCCCTCGGCCACTCCAATCCTCGCGTGTCCCCTCGGTACGTCTGGACCGCCGGCCTCACCTTGTCCGTCGGCAACTCCAGCGCCGCGGGTGCACCAGCCAGCTGCTTCCTCCAGTACCCCAGCTGCTCCTCCAGCACCTCCCCCTTCAGCCACTCTCGCTGCCACACCGCGTAGTCCGCGTACTGCACCTCCAGCTCAGAAAGCGGTGACTCGCGCCCCTGCGAATACGCCTCGTACAGCGCCACCAGCTCCCTCACCAGCACGCCCATCGACCACCCGTCCGACACGATGTGGTGCATCACCAGCACCAGCACGTGCGCCGCATCCCCCTCCTTCAGCAGCGTCGCCCTCAGCAGCGGGCCCACCTCCAGGTTGAACGGACGAAGTGCCTCTTGCTCCACGAGGCGTTTCGTTTCCGGTCCTCCTTCACCGCCGTCCGGAGTTCCGCGCTCCACGACTTCCAACCGCGTCGTTGCAGTGTCGGAGACAAGCTGGACAGGCATCCCGTTCTGAGCACGGAAGGTGGTTCGCAACGATTCGTGTCGACGAACCAGTTCATCAAAGCTACGGCGCAATGCTCCAACGTCGAGGACGCCGGTGAGCCTCACTGCAACCGGCACGTTGTAGAAGGCGCTGCCGGGTTCCAGTTGGTCGAGGAACCACAGCCGCTGCTGAGCGAACGATAGCGGCAAGGCCCCCTGGCGCTGTGCTCGCTTCAGTGGCGGCGCCTGGCGCACCGAGCCCCTCACCTGCGCGTGGTCCAGCCGAAGAGCCAGTTTCTCCACCGTCGGCGATTCGAAGACGTCCCTCAGGGGCAGTTCCACCTGGAAGGATTCGCGGACGCGCGACACCAACTGCGTGGCCAGCAATGAGTGGCCGCCCAGTTCGAAGAAGTCTTCGTCGATGCTGACTCGTTCGACGTTCAGCACCTCGGTGAAGATGGACGCCAGCTTCTGCTCGGACGCGGTGCGAGGCGCCTCGAAGTGCGCTGGCTTCAGACCTTGGGCCTCTGGGACTGGCAGTGCCTTGCGGTCCACCTTCCCGTTGGGCGTCAGCGGCAGTGACGCCAGCACCACATACGCCGACGGCACCATGTACTCCGGCAGCCGCTGCTTCACGTGGCTTCGCAGCGCGCCCGCGTCCAGCGAGGCACCCTCCTGCGCCGTGACGTAGGCCACCAACCGCTTTCCTTCACTCCCGTCCTCGCGAACCACCACGACGGCTTCGTTGACGCCACTGTGCTGGGCCAGCGCCGCTTCCACTTCGCCCAGCTCAATGCGGTAACCACGCACCTTCACCTGCGCGTCCGCTCGGCCCAGGAACTCCAACGTCCCGTTCCCCAGCCACCGCACCACGTCCCCGGTGCGGTACAGCCGCTCTCCGTCGCCGTATGGACTCGGAACGAAGCGCTCCGCCGTCAACTCCGGGCGTCCCACGTACCCCACCGCCAGCCCGTCTCCGCCCACGTACAGCTCACCGGGCACGCACACCGGCACTGGACGCATTGCACCGTCCAGCACGTAGGCCACCGTGTTCTTCACCGGCCGGCCGATGGACACCGAAGCGCCCACTTCCTCCGGCCTCTCCATCCGGTACGTGCTGGAGAACGTCGTGTTCTCCGTCGGGCCGTACCCGTTGATGAGCACGCCGCCCGCCGCCAGCCGCTCCTTCACGCGCGACACCGGCAGCGCGTCGCCACCCGCCAGCAACTGACGGACGTTGGCCAGGGCCTTCGGCTGCCGCGCCTGCATCTGCTCGAAGAGCGCCGCCGTCAGCCACAGCGATGTCACCCTTGAAGACTCCAGCTTCCGGCCCAACTCCTCCAGCGACGGCGTGCCCGCTGGGTACACCACCAGCTTTGCCCCGTGCAGCAGGGCGCCCCACACCTCCAACGTCGATGCGTCGAAGGAGATGGGCGCCAGTTGCAGCCATACTTCCTCCGGCCCGAAGTGCGCGAAGTCCGTCCCCAGCACCAGGCGAGACACCGCCCGATGCGGCACCCCCACGCCCTTCGGCTTCCCCGTGCTTCCCGACGTGAACATCACGTACGCCAGGTTGCCCCCGTCCACGGTGGCGACGGGCGTGCTCTCCGGCTGCAAAGCAATCTGCGCGTCCCACTCCGTGTCCACGCACACCACCAACTCACCACCCGCGGCCACCTCGTCCGCCAGCTTCTCCTGCGCCACCAGCAGCGCGACGCGGGCATCTCCCTTCATCCACGCCAGCCGCTCCAGCGGGTAGCTGGCATCGAGAGGCACGTACACGCCTCCTGCCTTCAAGATGCCCAACACGCTCACCACCAACTCCAGCGAGCGCTCCACGCACAAACCCACCCGCACCTCGGGCCCCACACCCATGCCCCTCAGGTGGTGTGCCAACTGGTTCGCACGCCGGTTCAGCTCCGCGTACGTCAACCGCTGGTCCTCGTACTCCACCGCCACCGCGTCCGGCGTCTGTTGCGCTTGCGCTTCGAACAACCGCGCCAGCGACTCCTCCCGTGGGTAGTGCGCAGCCGTCCCGCTCCACGTCTGCACCAACTGCTGCTCCTCATGGTCCATCAGCGGCAGTTCCCACAGCCGCTTCTCCGGCTCGGCGACGGCGGCCTCCAACAGCACCTTCAAGTGTCCGAGCATCCGGTCCATCGTCCCGGCTTCGAACAGGTCGCTGTCGTAGTTGACCATCGCCATGACGCCGTCCTTCACCTCCTCCATCACCAGAGACAGGTCGAACTTCGACGTCCGCCCCTCCGACTCCACGCCGGAGAGCCTCAGGCCGTCTCCGAGCTTCACCTCCGTCACGGGCGTGTTCTGCAGCGTCAGCGTCACCTGGAACAGCGGGCTGCGACTCAAGTCACGCTCGGGCTGAAGCTCCTCCACCAGCTTCTCGAACGGCACGTCCTGGTGCGCATACGCGCCGAGCGTCACCTCTCGCACCTGGGCGAGCAACTCACGGAAGCTCGATGCCGGAGACACCTTCGTCCGTAGCACCAGCATGTTCGTGAAGAAGCCGATCAGCCCTTCCGTCTCGCCATGCGTGCGCCCTGCGATGGGGGACCCCACGCACACGTCCTCCTGCCTCGCGTACTTGGACAGCACCACCTGGAAGGCCGCGAGCAGCACCATGAACGGCGTTGCGCCTTCACGCTGTGCCAGGGCCTTCACCCGCTCCCACAGGGGGAGAGACCATGCCTGGTCAAGATGACCTCCTCGGAAGGTCTGCACCGCGGGCCGCGGTTTATCCGTCGGCAACTCCAACGATTGAGGCGCCCCATCCAGCTGTCGCTTCCAGTATGCGAGCTGCGACTCCAGCACCTCGCCCTTCAGCCACTCCCGTTGCCACAGCGCGTAGTCCGGGTACTGCACTGCCAGTTCCGGTAGCGGTGAGGGACGCCCCTGCGAGAACGCCTCATAGAGCGCGGTCACGTCCCGCACGAGGACGCCCATGGACCACCCATCAGACACGATGTGATGTGTCACCAGGATCAGCACGTGCTCCTGCTCGGACAGCTTCAGGAGCGTCACGCGCAGCAAAGGACCCCGTTCGAGCTCGAACGGCTGGTGTGCCTCCTGTTCGACCAGGCGAGTGACCTCCGCCGTGCGGACAGCCTCCACCAATGACTCCAGCCCCACGCGTCGGAAGGCCAGCACCGGCTCGGCGGCGATGACTTGAACGGGCTTTCCATCACGGGCGCTGAACGTCGTCCGCAGCGATTCGTGGCGCCGCACGAGCTCCACGAAGCTCCGCTCGAGCACCTCGGCGTGGAGCGGTCCCTCTACCCGAAGGACGGCCGGCACGTTGTAGGAGGCGCTCCCTCGCGCCATCTGATCCAGGAGCCACAGCCGTTGCTGCGCGAACGACGGAGGCAACACCCGGCTTCCATCCGCTCGTGGCTTCAGAGGCGGAGCGGTGACCGACGCCCCCGTGCGAACGGCATGGTCAACCCGCTCGGCCAGAGCCGACAGCGTGGGAGCCTCGAACAGTTCACGGAGCGGCAGCTCGGTTTGGAAGGTGCTCCGAACCCGCGAAACCACCTGCGTTGCCAACAATGAGTGTCCGCCCAGCTCGAAGAAATCGTCCTTCGCCCCTACCCGCTCCACACCCAGCACCTGCGAGAAGATCCCAGCGATCAACTCCTCTGTCGGAGTGCGCGGCGCCACATAATCGGGACCTGAGGTGCCCAGCATCGCCACCGGCGCGGGCAGCGCCTTGCGGTCCACCTTGCCGTTCGGCGTCAGCGGCAGTGACTCCAGCACCATATACAGCGACGGCACCATGTACTCCGGCAACCGCTGCTTCATGTGGCTCCGCAGCGCACCCGCGTCCAGCGAGGCAGCGTCCCGGGCCGTGACGTAGGCCACCAGGCGCTTGCCTTCACCACCGTCCTCTCGGGCCACCACCACCGCTTCGTTGACGCCACTGTGCTGGGCCAACGCCGCTTCCACTTCGCCCAGCTCAATGCGGTAACCACGCACCTTCACCTGCGCGTCCGCTCGGCCCAGGAACTCCAACGTCCCGTTCCCCAGCCACCGCACCACGTCGCCCGTCCGGTACAGCCGCTCTCCGTCGCCGTATGGGCTGGGAACGAAGCGCTCCGCCGTCAACTCCGGACGCCCCACGTACCCCACCGCCAGCCCGTCTCCGCCCACGTACAGCTCACCGGGCACTCCCACCGGCACTGGACGCATTGCACCGTCCAGCACGTAGGCCACCGTGTTCTTCACCGGCCGGCCAATGGACACCGAAGTGCCCACTTCCTCCGGGCTCTCCATCCGGTACGTGCTGGAGAACGTCGTGTTCTCCGTTGGGCCGTACCCGTTGATGAGTACACCGCCTGTCGTGAGCCGCTCGTTCACGCGCGACGCCGGCAGGACGTCCCCTCCCGCGAGCACCTGCTTCACCTTGGCCAAGGCCTGCGACTGCCGCGCCTGCATCTGCTCGAAGAGCGCCGCCGTCAGCCACAGCGATGTCACGCCTGAAGACTCCAGCTTCCGGCCCAACTCCTCCAGCGACGGCGTGCCCGCTGGGTACACCACCAGCTTTGCCCCGTGCAGCAGGGCGCCCCACACCTCCAACGTCGATGCGTCGAAGGAGATGGGCGCCAGTTGCAGCCATACTTCCTCCGGCCCGAAGTGCGCGAAGTCCGTCCCCAGCACCAGGCGAGACACCGCCCGATGCGGCACCCCCACGCCCTTCGGCTTCCCCGTGCTTCCCGACGTGAACATCACATACGCCAAGTTTCCGCCGCCCACGTTGGCCACGGGCGTGCTCTCCGGCTGCAAGGCAATCTGCGCCTCCCACTCCGTGTCCACGCACACCACCAACTCGCCACCCGCGGCCACCTCGTCCGCCAGCTTCTCCTGCGCCACCAGCAGCGCGACGCGTGCCTCTCCCTTCATCCACTCCAGCCGCTCCAGCGGGTAGCTGGCATCCAGCGGGACGTACACGCCTCCCGCCTTCAGGATGCCCAGCACGCTCACCACCAACTCCAGTGAGCGCTCCACGCACAGCCCCACCCGCACCTCGGGCCCCACGCCCATTCCCTTCAGGTGGTGCGCCAACTGGTTCGCACGCCGGTTCAGCTCCGCGTACGTCAACCGCTGGTCCTCGTACTCCACCGCCACCGCGTCCGGCGTCCGCTGCACCTGCTCCTCGAAGAGGACACTCAGGCTCGCATCGCGAGGATACGTAGTCGCCGTCCCGCTCCACTCCTTCACCAACCGCTGCTGCTCCTCACTGCCCATCAGCGGCAGCTCGGCCAACCGCGACTCAGGCCGAGCGACGGCGGCATCCAACAACACCCGCAGGTGCTCTAGCAGCCGCTCCATCGTCTCGGCTTCGAACAGGTCGCTGTTGAACTCAAGCGCGCCCGACAGCCCTCCCGCGCTCGACTCTCCCAAGCCCAGCGTCACGTCAAACTTCGACGTCTTCCCGGACGACTCCGCCGCCTCCAGCTTCAGCCCCGGCAGGCTCACCGCCCCGCCCGGCGCGTTCTGCAGCACCAACATCACCTGGAACAGCGGGCTGCGGCTCAAGTCCCGCTCCGGCTGCAGCTCCTCCACCAGCCTCTCGAAGGGCACTTCCTGGTGCGCGTACGCACCCAGCGTCACTTCGCGCACCTGCGCCAGCAACTCCCGGAAGCTCGCTGTCGGTGACACCTTCGTCCGCAGCACCAGCGTGTTCACGAAGAAGCCAATCAGCCCCTCCGTCTCAGCTCGCGTCCTGTTCGCTATCGCCGTCCCGACGCTCACGTCCTCCTGCCTCGCGTACCTCGACAGCACCACCTGGAAGGCCGCCAGCAGCACCATGAAGGGCGTCGCATTCTCCCGCTGCGCCAACCCCTTCACTCCCTCCCACAGCCCCCTCGGCCACTCCAATCCTCGCGTGTCCCCTCGGTACGTCTGGACCGCCGGCCTCACCTTGTCCGTCGGCAACTCCAGCGCCGCGGGCGCACCAGCCAGCTGCTTCCTCCAGTACCCCAGCTGCTCTTCCAGCACCTCCCCCTTCAGCCACTCTCGCTGCCACACCGCGTAGTCCGCGTACTGCACCTCCAGCTCGGAAAGCGGTGACTCCCTCCCCTGCGAGTACGCCTCGTACAGCGCCACCAGCTCCCTCACCAGCACGCCCATCGACCACCCGTCCGACACGATGTGGTGCATCACCAGCACCAACACGTGCGCTTCCTCCCCCTCCTTCAGCAGCGTCGCCCTCAGCAACGGGCCCACCTCCAGGTTGAACGGGCGCTGAACCTCCTCTTCGATCCAGCTCCGGACCGCGGATTCGCGCTCCGTTTCCAACTCGCTGAAGTCGAGCTGCTGGAAAGGCCGCAGCGGCTCCGTTGCGATGACCTGTACGGGTTCACCGCCACTGACACGGAACGTCGTGCGCAAGGACTCGTGCCGCCGTACGAGTTCACCGAAGCTGGCCTCCAACGCGGTCGTTCGCAGACGCCCAGTCAACTTCACCACCGAGGGGACGTTGTAGAACGGGCTGCCTGGCTCCAACTGGTCGAGGAACCACAATCGCTGCTGCGCGAATGACAGCGGCAGCGCATCGCTCCGAGCCGCGCGCGTCAGGGGTGGTGCTCGGACCGCGGCCTCTTCCGTCCCGCGTGAAGCGTCGATCCGTTCAGCCAGCTTCCCCACGGTGGAGGATTCGAAGATGTCTCGTAGCGGGAGCTCTACTTGGAGTTCCTCCCTCACTCGCGACACCAACTGCGTGGCCAGCAGTGAGTGTCCGCCCAGTTCGAAGAAGTCCCCCTCCAGTCCGACGCGCTCGACGTTCAGAACCTCGGTGAAGATAGCGGCCAGCGTCTTCTCGGTCGCCGTTCGAGGCGCCTCGAAGTGCGCCGTCTTCGGACCTTGTGCATCCGGCGCAGGCAGTGCCTTGCGGTCCACCTTCCCATTGGGCGTCAGCGGCAGTGACTCCAGCACCACATACAGCGACGGCACCATGTACTCCGGCAGCCGCTGCTTCATGTGGCTCCGCAGCGCACTGCCCTCCAGCTCCGCGCCCTCTTGCGCGGTCACATACGCAACCAGTCGCTTGCCCTCGCCGTCCTCGCGGGCCACCACCACCGCTTCGTTGACGCCACTGTGCTGGGCCAACGCCGCTTCCACTTCGCCCAGCTCAATGCGGTAACCACGCACCTTCACCTGCGCGTCCGCTCGGCCCAGAAACGCCAACGTCCCGTTCCCCAGCCACCGCACCACGTCGCCCGTCCGGTACAGCCGCTCTCCGTCGCCGTACGGGTTCGGAACGAAGCGCTCCGCCGTCAACTCCGGGCGGCCCACGTACCCCACCGCCAGCCCATCTCCGCCCACGTACAGCTCGCCGGGCACGCTCACCGGTACTGGACGCATCCCCGCGTCCAGCACGTAGGCCACCGTGTTCTTCACCGGCCGGCCGATGGACACCGAGGCCCCAACCTCCTCCGGCCTCTCCATCCGGTACGTGCTGGAGAACGTCGTGTTCTCCGTCGGGCCGTACCCATTGATGAGCACGCCACCTGCCGCCAGTCGCTCCTTCACGCGCGACACCGGCAGCGCGTCGCCGCCCGCCAGCAACTGACGGACTTTGGCCAGGGCCTTCGGCTGCCGCGCCTGCATCTGCTCGAACAGCGCCGCCGTCAGCCACAGCGACGTCACGCTTGAAGACTCCAGCTTCCGGCCCAACTCCTCTAGGGACGGAGTCCCCGCCGGGTACACCACCAGCTTCGAGCCGTGCAGCAGCGCGCCCCACACCTCCAGCGTCGATGCGTCGAAGGAAATGGGCGCCAGTTGCAGCCATACTTCCTCCGGCCCGAAGTGCGCGAAGTCCGTTCCCAGCACCAGGCGTGACACCGCTCGGTGCGGCACCCCCACGCCCTTCGGCTTCCCCGTGCTTCCCGACGTGAACATCACATACGCCAGGTTTCCGCCGCCCACGTTGGCCACGGGCGTGCTCTCCGGCTGCAAGGCAATCTGCGCCTCCCACTCCGTGTCCACGCACACCACCAGCTCGCCACCCGCGGCCACCTCGTCCGCCAGCTTCTCCTGCGCCACCAGCAGCGCGACGCGTGCCTCTCCCTTCATCCACTCCAGCCGCTCCAGCGGGTAGCTCGCATCCAGCGGGACGTACACGCCTCCCGCCTTCAAAATGCCCAGCACGCTCACCACCAGCTCCAGTGAGCGCTCCACGCACAGCCCCACCCGCACCTCGGGCCCCACGCCCATGGCCCTCAGGTGGTGCGCCAACTGGTTGGCGCGGCGATTCAACTCCGCGTACGTCAGCCGCTGGTCCTCGTACTCCACCGCCACCGCGTCCGGCGTCCGCTGCACCTGCTCCTCGAAGAGGACACTCAGGCTCGCATCGCGAGGATACGTCGTCGCCGTCCCGCTCCACTCCTTCACCAACCGCTGCTGCTCCTCACTGCCCATCAATGGCAGTTCAAGCAGCCGCTTCTCCGGCCCAGCGATAACCGTCTCCAGCAGGGTCCGCAGATGCTGGAGCAGCCGGCGCACCGTCTCTACTTCGAACAAATCGGTGTTGTAGTTCGCCGCCACCACCAGGCCATCCGGCACCTCCTCCACCACCAGTGACAGGTCGAACTTCGACGTCCGCCCCTCCGAGTCCATGCCGGAAAGCGTGAGTCCGTCCCCGAGCGCCACCTCCGTCCCAGGCGTGTTCTGCAGCGTCAGCGTCACCTGGAACAGCGGACTCCGGCTCAGGTCACGCTCGGGCTGGAGTTCCTCCACCAGCTTCTCGAACGGCACGTCCTGGTGCGCATACGCCCCCAGCGTCACCTCCCGTACCTGAGCGAGCAGCTCACGGAAGTTCGACGCCGGAGACACCTTCGTCCGCAGCACCAGCATGTTCGCGAAGAAGCCAATCAGCCCCTCCGTCTCTCCTTGCGTGCGCCCCGCGATGGGAGCCCCCACGCACACGTCCTCCTGCCCCGCATACTTGGACAGCACCACCTGGAAAGCCGCCAGCAACACCATGAACGGCGTCGCACCTTCGCGCCGGCCGAGCGCCTCCATGTCGCGCCAGAGTGCCTTGGGCCACACCTCGTGCCGCAGCGCTCCGCCATACGTCTGGACGGCGGGCCTCGTCTTGTCGGTCGGCAGCTCCAGCGCCGCGGGCGCTCCTTCCAGACGTTGCTTCCAGTACCCGAGCTGCGCCTCCAGCACCTCGCCCTTCAGCCACTCGCGCTGCCAGACCGCGTAGTCCGGGTACTGCACCGGCAGTTCCGGCAGGGGGGATGGACGGCCCTGGGAGAAGGCCTCGTACAGCGCCGCGACTTCTCGCACGAGGACGCCCATTGACCAGCCGTCGGACACGATGTGGTGCGTCATCAGCACCAGGACATGCTCCCGCTCGCCGAGCCGAAGCAGCGTGGTCCGCAGCAACGGCCCCTGGGCCAGCTCGAACGGCCGAAGTGCCTCAATGTCCGCTCGGCGCCGTGCCTCCTGCTCCGCGTCAGGCAGCCCGCTCAGGTCCTCGACCGTGAACGCCACCTGCCCCGCGGGTGCGATGACCTGCACGGGCGACCCGCCGTCGGCGCGGAAGGTCGTCCGCAGGGATTCATGGCGACGAACCAGCGCGTCGAAGCTGCGCTCCAGCGCGAGCACGTCGAGCGGCCCCGACAGCTTCACCACCGCCGGCACGTTATAGAAAGCACTCCCCGGCGCGAACTGCTCCAGGAACCACAAGCGCTGCTGTGCGAACGACAGCGGCAGGACGCTCGTCCGTCCCGCCCGCGGCTTCAACGGAGGCGCGGCGAAGCCCGCTCCGGCGCGTACCCAGCGGTCCACCCGCTCGGCGAGCGCGGCCACCGTGGGTGCCTCGAAGAGGTCTCTCAATGGCAGCTCGACACCGAAGGCGCCACGAATCCGGGAGATGGCCTGCGTCGCCAGCAGCGAGTGCCCTCCCAGTTCAAAGAAGCCACTGTGGACCCCAACACGGTCGAGCCCCAGCACCTCGGAGAACAGCCCCGCCACCAGCGCTTCCGTGGCCGTGCGCGGCGCGACGAACGCCTCGGTGTCCACGGCCTGGAAGTCCGGCGCCGGCAGCGCCTTGCGGTTCACCTTGCCGTTGGGCGTCAACGGCAGCGCCTCCAGGATTACCAACGCCTGCGGCACCATGTACTCGGGCAGCGTCTGGCCCAGGAAGTCACGAAGCGCGTCGGCCTCCAGCGTGTGGCCCGGCTTCGATACGGCGTAGCCCACCAGGCGCTTGCCCTCCGTCCCGCGCTCGTGAGCCACCACGACCGACTCACGCACCGAGGGGTGCCGCTCCAGCGCCGCTTCCACCTCACCCAGCTCCACGCGGTAGCCGCGGACCTTGAGCTGGTCATCCATGCGGCCCAGGAACTCCACCCGGCCATCCGCGAGCAGCCGAGCCCGGTCTCCCGTCCGGTACATCCGCGCCCCCGGCTCGTCCGAGTACGCATCCGGCACGAAGCGCTCGGCGGTCAGGTCCGCCCGGCCCAGGTAGCCGCGGCCCACGGTCCTTCCACTGATGCACAGCTCCCCCGGGACACCCACGGGCACCGGGCGCAGGTACGCATCCAGCACGTAGACGCGCGCGTTCGGGATCGGCCGCCCCAGCGGCACCGACGCCGACACACGGCCCCGCGGTCCACGCGCCACCAAGAGCGTGAGCACACCCACGGTCGTCTCGGAGGGCCCGTAGTGGTTGAACACCACCAGGTCCGGTGACAGTTCATGCACCCGGTCCATCAGCGCCCAATCCGAGACGTCACCGCCCAGCACCAGGCGCTGGCGTGGCAATACCCGCTCGGGCTCCCCAGAGGCCAGGAGCGCCTGCAAGTGCGCGGGGACGATCTTCAGGCAGTCCACGGCCTCGCGCTCGAAGAGCGAGGCCAGGGCGGCCGGGTCCGACGCGCCCTCGCGAGACACGAGGTGCAGCGCGCCGCCTCGGCAGAGCGTCGGGAAGACAGCGGTGTGTCCCAGGTCCGCCGCCAGCGTGGACACGGAGGCAAACGACGCGCCTCCCGGCAGGTCCAACCGGCGCGTGACGCCGTCTACGTAGTGCACCAGTTGCCGGTGCTCGATGGCCACGCCCTTCGGCCGCCCCGTGGAGCCAGACGTGAAGATGACGTAGGCAAGGTTCTCCGGCGCCGCCACGGGCTCCGGGTTGCGCTCGCTCCGTTCCGACAGAGAAGACGCGTCCGCATCCAGGCGGACCACCCCGCCCGCGTCCCAGCGCAGCACCTCCGCCAGGGCCGCCTGCGTGACCAGCGCGCGGGCCCCCGCGTCCGCGAGCACGCTTCGGATGCGCTCGGCCGGGAACGTGACGTCCAGCGGCACATAGGCCCCACCCGCCTTGAGAATGCCCCACAGGCCCACCAGGGCACTGGCCGAGCGGTCCAGGTACAAGCCCACGGGAACATCCGGACCGACGCCCAGCGAACGCAGGTGGTGCGCCAGTTGGTTGGCCCGCCGATTCAGCGCGTCGTAGGTCAGCCGCGAGTCTTCCGCGACGACCGCGAGCGCTTCAGGCGTCTTCGCGGCCTGCGCCTCGAAGAGGGCCTGGATGGTGTCGGGAACGAAGTCGGTGCGGGTGTCGTTCCACTCCACGAGCAGCCGGCGCTGCTCCTCTGTGCCCAGCAGCGGAAGCTCGCCCAACCGAGCATCCGGCGTCTGGACCGCGGCCTCCAGCAACACGCGCAGATGGCCCGTCAGCCGGTCCATCGTCTCGGGCTCGAAGAGGTCGCTGTTGTACACGGTGCTGACTGACAACCCCTGCGGTGTCTCGGTCAGCTCCAGGGTGAGGTCGAACTTCGACGTGCGCGAGTCACCGTCCATTCCCGCGAGCGTCAGGCCCGGCAGGTGCAACTCCACGGTGGGCGTGTTCTGCAGGATGAACATCACCTGGAAGAGTGGGCTGCGGCTCAAGTCGCGCTCTGGCTTGAGCTCCTCCACCAGTCGCTCGAAGGGGATGTCCTGGTGCGCATACGCGCCGAGCGTCCGTTCGCGGACCTGCGCCAACAGCTCCCGGAACGTGGGGTTTCCGGCGAGTCGCGCACGAAGGACGAGCGTGTTGATGAAGAAGCCAATCAGCCCCTCCGTCTCGGCCCGGGTGCGGTTGGCGATGGGCGAGCCCACACAAACGTCGTCCTGCCCCGAGTAGCGCGACAGTACCGTCTGGAACGCCGCGAGCAGCACCATGAATGGCGTGGCGCCTTCACGATGCGCGAGCACCTTGACCGACTCCCACAGGTCGCGCGGCCACTGCACATCCCGGCTGGCGCCACGGAACGTCTGCACCGCGGGGCGCGGCTTGTCCGTGGGAAACTCCAGCGCCTGCGAGGCCCCCTGGAGCTGCTCCTTCCACCAGGCGAGCTGTGACGCCAGGACCTCTCCCTGGAGCCACTCGCGCTGCCACACCGCGTAGTCCGCGTACTGGAGCGGAAGCTCCGGCAGCGGCGACGGCAGGCCCTGCGAGCACGCCTCATACAACGCGGCGACCTCGCGGACGAGCACGCCCATGGACCAGCCGTCCGACACGATGTGGTGCATCACCAGCACCAGCACGTGCTCCTGCTCGGACAGCTTCAGCAATACCGTGCGCAGCAATGGGCCGCGCGTCAGGCTGAACGGAAGCGCTGCCTCTTCGGCGATCAGGCGCTGGGCTTCCAGGGTTCTTTCAGCCTCGGACAAACCGCTCAGGTCCACCGCGCGCAGCTGGACTTCCGACTCCGCTGCGATGATCTGAACCGGCGCGCCACCACTGCTCTGGAAGGTCGTGCGCAGCGACTCGTGCCGGAGCACCAGCGCCTTGAAGGCTTGCTCCAGCGCGTCCACCCGCACTGTCCCCGTCAGCTTCACCGCGATGGGGATGTTGTAGGACGAGCTGCCCGGCTCCAACTGGTCGAGGAACCACAGGCGCTGCTGCGCGAACGACAGCGGCAACGGCCCGGTTCGCTCGACTCGCGTCGGCGGCGGCACATGCAGAACCTGTACGCTTTTCGCTGCCGTATCGAGCCGCTGGGCGAGCTTCTCTACCGTGGGCGCCTCGAAGACGTCCCGTAGAGGCAATTCGACGTGGAAGGCCTCGCGAACGCGCGAGACCAACTGCGTGGCCAGCAGCGAGTGCCCGCCCAGTTCGAAGAAGTCCCCGTCGAGCCCGACGCGCTCGACGTTCAGCACCTCTGTGAAGATAGCGGCCAGCTTCTGTTCGGTCGCGGTTCGAGGTGTCTCGAAGTGCGCCGTCTTCGGACCTTCGGCCTCCGGGGCTGGCAGTGCCTTGCGGTCCACCTTGCCGTTGGGCGTCAGCGGCAGCGCCTCCAGCACCACGTACGCCGACGGCACCATGTACTCCGGCAGCCGCTGCTTCACGTGGCTTCGCAGCGCACTGCCCTCCAGCTCCGCGCCCTCTTGCGCGGTCACATACGCCACCAGTCGCTTGCCCTCCCCGTCCTCGCGGGCCACCACCACCGCTTCGTTGACGCCACTGTGCTGGGCCAGCGCTGCTTCCACTTCGCCCAGCTCAATGCGGTAACCGCGCACCTTCACCTGCGCGTCCGCTCGGCCCAGGAACTCCAACGTCCCGTTCCCCAGCCACCGCACCACGTCGCCCGTCCGGTACAGCCGCTCTCCGTCGCCGTATGGGCTCGGAACGAAGCGCTCCGCCGTCAACTCCGGGCGTCCCACGTACCCCACTGCCAGCCCGTCTCCGCCCACGTACAGCTCGCCAGGCACTCCCACCGGCACTGGACGCATTGCACCGTCCAGCACGTAGGCCACCGTGTTCTTCACCGGACGGCCGATGGACACCGAAGCGCCCACTTCCTCCAGCCTCTCCATCCGGTACGTGCTGGAGAACGTCGTGTTCTCCGTCGGGCCGTACCCGTTGATGAGCAGGCCACCTGCCGCTAGCCGCTCCTTCACGCGCGACACCGGCAGCGCGTCGCCACCGGCCAGCAACTGACGGACGTTGGCCAGGGCCTTCGGCTGCCGCGCCTGCATCTGCTCGAACAGCGCCGCCGTCAGCCACAGCGACGTCACGCTTGAAGACTCCAGCTTCCGGCCCAACTCCTCCAGCGACGGCGTGCCCGCTGGGTACACCACCAGCTTTGCCCCGTGCAGCAGCGCGCCCCACACCTCCAGCGTCGATGCGTCGAAGGAGATGGGCGCCAGTTGCAGCCACACCTCCTCCGGCCCGAAGTGCGCGAAGTCCGTCCCCAGCACCAGGCGTGACACTGCTCGGTGCGGCACCCCCACGCCCTTCGGCTTCCCCGTGCTTCCCGACGTGAACATCACATACGCCAGGTTTCCGCCGCCCACGCTGGCGACGGGCGTGCTCTCCGGCTGCAAGGCAATCTGCGTGTCCCACTCCGTGTCCACGCACACCACCAACTCGCCACCCGCGGCCACCTCGTCCGCCAGCTTCTCCTGTGCCACCAGCAGCGCGACGCGTGCCTCATGCTTCATCCACGCCAGCCGCTCCAGCGGGTAGCTCGCATCCAGCGGGACGTACACGCCTCCCGCCTTCAAAATGCCCAGCACGCTCACCACCAACTCCAGGGAGCGCTCCACGCACAGCCCCACCCGCACCTCGGGCCCCACGCCCATGCCCTTCAGGTGATGTGCCAACTGGTTCGCGCGACGGTTCAGCTCCGCGTACGTCAGCCGCTGGGCCTCGTACTCCACCGCCACCGCGTCCGGCGTCCGCTGAACCTGCTCCTCGAAGAGGACACTCAGGCTCGCATCGCGAGGATACGCAGTCGCCGTCCCGCTCCACTCCTTCACCAATCGCTGCCGCTCTTCGCTCTCCATCAGCGGCAAATCGAGCAGCCGGGTCTCTGGCGCACTCACAGCGGCGTCCAGGAACACTCGCAGGTGCCCCAGTAGCCGCTCCATCGTCGCGGCCTCGAACAGGTCGCTGTTGTAGTTCACCGCCACGGAGAACCCGTGCGGCACCTCTTCCGCGAGCAGTGACAAATCGAACTTCGAGGTCTTCTCCTCGGCGTCGACGCCCGTCAGCGTCAACTCCCGCAGTTGGACCTCGGAGAAAGGCGTGTTCTGCAGCGTCAGCGTCACCTGGAACAACGGGCTCCGGCTCAGGTCACGCTCGGGATGAAGCTCCTCCACCAGCTTCTCGAACGGCACGTCCTGGTGCGCATACGCCCCCAGCGTCACTTCGCGGACCTGTGCCAACAGTTCCCGGAAGCTCAACGCCGGGGACACCTTCGTCCGCAGCACCAACGTGTTGACGAAGAAGCCAATCAGCCCCTCCGTCTCCTCGCGCGTGCGGCCCGCGATGGGCGAGCCCACGCTCACGTCGTCCTGCCCCGAGTAGCGCGACAGCACCGCCTGAAAGGCCGCGAGCAGCACCATGAACGGTGTCGCGCCCTCCCTCTGCCCGAGCGCCTTCACCGCGGCCCATCGCTCGGAGGGCCAGAGCGCCTCCTGCATGCCCCCGCGGAACGTCTGCGTCGCCGGGCGAGGCTTGTCCGTGGGCAACGCCAACGCACTCGGCGCTCCAGCGAGCTGCTGTCGCCAGTATCCGAGCTGCGCCTCCAACACGTCGTCTGCCAGCCACGCGTGCTGCCAGACGGCGAAATCACCGTACTGAAGAGGAAGGTCCGGCAACGGGGAGCGCTGTCCCTGGGACAGCGACTCGTAGAGCGCGGCCACCTCGCGCACGAGGATGCCCATGGACCATTCGTCCGACACGATGTGGTGCATCACCAGCACCAGCACATGCTCCCGCTCTCGCAGCTGTAGCAGCGTGGCCCGCAGCAATGGCCCCTTCTTCAGGTCGAAGGGCCGCTGGGCTTCGTCTTCAGCCCAGCGCTTCGCGGCGGCATCACGCTCGGCGTCCTCCAGCGCTTCCAGGGACACCACGGCGAAGGCAAGCGTCGGCTCGGCCGAGATGACCTGCACCGGAGTTCCACCCTCGGCGCGGAAGGTCGTCCGCAGGGGCTCATGGCGGCGTACCAGCTCCTCGAAGCTCCACTCCAGCGCGCGCGGGTCCAACGGGCCCGTCAACTTCACCACCGCGGACACGTTGTAGAACGCGCTCCCCGGCTGGAGCTGATCCAGGAACCACAGTCGCTGCTGCGCGAACGACAAAGGCAGCTCACGGGCGTGCGGCACCGCCGGGCTTCGAAGCACAGGCAGCTCGGCCCCAGACCGCTTCGCCTGATCGATGCGACGCGCCAGCTCCGCCACCGTGGGCGCCTCGAACAACTCCCGCAGCGCGAGCTCCACCCGGAAGGCCGAACGCACCCTCGAGACGAACTGCGTCGCGAGGAGCGAGTGGCCCCCCAGTTCGAAGAAGCCGTCGTGGATGCCTACACGCTCCACGCCCAGCACACGGCTGAAGAATCCGCAGAGCAGCTCTTCCGTCGGGGTGCGCGGTGCGACGTACTGTCGCTCGCTGACGTCCACGTCTGGCGCCGGCAGCGCCTTGCGGTCCACCTTCCCGCTAGGCAGCAGCGGCAGCGACTCCAAGACGACGAACCACGAAGGCACCATCGCCGGAGGCAGACGCTCCCCCAGGAAGGCCCGCAGCGCCGCGGCCTCCACGGCTCCTGACGCATCCGCTGGCACCACGTAGGCCACGAGCCGCGTCTCGTCCGAAGCCTCCTTCCGCGCGACCACCACGGCGACGTGGACGGCCGGGTGCTCCGCCAGCACCGCTTCCACCTCGCCGGGTTCGACGCGGTGCCCCCGCATCTTCACCTGCGTGTCCACGCGGCCCAGGAACTCCAGCGAGCCTCCCGAGCGCCACCGCACCTGGTCACCCGTGCGGTAGAGCCGGGCGCCCGGCGCACGTCCAAAGGCGTCCGGCACGAAGCGCTCCGCCGTCAGGTCCGCCCGGCCCACGTAGCCGCGAGCCAGGCCATCTCCACCGACGAAGAGTTCGCCCGGGACGCCCACCGGGACTGGCTGGCCCTGTACATCCAGGACGTAGGCCTGGGTGTTCGCGATGGGCCGGCCAATGGGCGCGAAGGGGCCTTCGCCCAGGTCGCCGCCCAGCCACGCCGTGGCATCGACCGTGGTCTCGGTCGGTCCGTACGCATTGATGACGGTCGTGGACGGCAGCCGCGCCCGGGCCTGGTGAACGAGCTCCACCGGCAGCGCCTCGCCCCCGGACACCAGCACCCTCAGGCCCGAGGCTCGCGCCACATCTTCATGCGCCAACAAGACGCGCAGCTGTGACGGAACCAACTGGAGCACCGTGACCCGCAGGCGTTCCAACGCGGCCAGCAGCACCTCGGTGTCGCTCTCGGCATCGGGCGGTGCGATGACCAGCCGAGCGCCGGAGACCAGCGTGGCCAGCAGCTCGGGCACCGAGGCGTCGAAGCCAGCAGAGGCCTTCTGCAACACCCGGTCTCCCGTGCCCAGCTTCAACGCGGCGATGAACCACGCCGTGTGTCGAGCCAGTGCGCGGTGGGAGACGAGCACGCCCTTGGGACGTCCCGTGGACCCCGAGGTGAAGAGCACGTAGGCGGCGTTGTCCGCCACCGCACTCGCACGCCAAGGCTCAGCAGCGACTGCCCCAAGGTCATCCTCGAGCAACACCACGGGCATCGAGGCCGCGGGCACCACGTCCCGCAGCGCCCGCTGAGTGACGAGCACCGCGGGCGCCGCGTCCTCCAGGATGCGCGCCAATCGCTCACGGGGAGCCTCCGGCTCCAGCGGCACCCAGGCCCCACCGGCCTCCAGGATGGCGAGCAGCCCCACCACCAGCTCCGGCGAGCGGCGCGCGCAGAGACCCACTCGGACCTCGGGGCCCACACCCAGCCGCCGCAAATGCGCCGCCAGCACGTGGCTGCGCGCCATCAACTCCGCGAAGGTGAGCTGCCCACCCTCCCACGCGAGCGCCACCGTCTCCGGGATGCGCATCGCGAGGTTCGCCAACTGCACATGCACGGGCGTATCGCGCGGATACTCCGCCGCTGTGTCGTTCCATTCGACCAGGAGCTGGTGCCGCTCCTGAGGAGAGAGCAGCGGCAGCTCGGACAAACGGCGGTCCGGGGAGGCCACGGCAGCCGCCAACAGCGTGAGCCAGTGCGCGGCCATGCCCTGGATGGTGGCCGGCTCGAAGAGGTCCGCGTTGTATTCGAAGACGCCGGAGAAGCCCTCCGGCAGGTCCTCCAACGCCAGCGTCAGGAAGAACTTCGCGGCGCCGATCTCCGTGTCCATCGCGCTCATCGACAGCCCGGGCACGAGCGCCTCCGGCACAGGCGTGTTCTGCAGGGAGAACATCACCTGGAACAGCGGCGAGTGGCTGAGGGTGCGCTCCGGCTGGAGCTCTTCCACGAGCTGCTCGAAGGGAACGTCCTGATGCGCATAGGCGCCCAGCGCCGCGTCCTTCACCTCGCGGAGCAGCGTGAGGAACGGCTTCTCCGCGGACGGACGTGCCCGCAGCGCCAGGGTGTTGACGAAGAAGCCGATGAGCCCTTCCGTCTCCGCCCGGTTGCGTCCGGCGACGGGCGTTCCCACCACCAGGTCGTCCTGGCCCGAGTACCGGGCCAACAAGGCCTGGAAGCCCGCCAGCAGCACCATGAACGGCGTCGCGCCATGCCGCTGCGCCAGCGCCTTCACGCCTGAGGACAGCGCCGGAGGGAGGCTCACCGGGAGATTCGCGCCCCGGAACGTCTGCACCGCGGGCAGCGGCCTGTCCGTGGGAATCGAGAGGACCTGAGGGGCTCCTTCGAGCTGCTGACGCCACCAGTCCAGTTGCCGCTGAAGCGCGCCACTCTCCAGCCAGGCGCGCTGCCACGAGGAGAAGTCACCGTATTGCACGTCCAGTTCGGGCAGCGGCGACGGCTGTCCTTCGCGGAAGGCGCCGTAGAGGCCCGCGAGTTCCCGGACGATGACGCCCATGGACCACCCGTCCGAGACGATGTGGTGCATGTTCGCCAGGAGCACATGCTCCGCCTCGGAGCGCTTCAGCAACCGCGTGCGAAGCAACGGTCCACTGGTGAGGTCGAATCCGCGGAGGGCCTCCTCACGCAGCAGTCGATGGACCTCCGCCTCGGCCGCGTCGGACGAGAGCGACGACAGGTCCACCACCGGCAGGGCGTTCACCGCCTGCTGGGAGACGATCTGCACGGGCGTCCCGCCCTCTGTGCGGAACGTCGTTCGGAGGACTTCATGACGGCGCACCAACTCACAGAGCGCGCGCTCCAGTGCGTCCACCGTCAGAGCGCCCGAGAGCCGGATGGCCAAGGGGATGTTGTAGACGGGGCTCCCTGGCTCCAGCTGTTCGAGGAACCACAGTCGCTGCTGCGCGAATGACAGCGGCAGTGCTCCCAACCGTGGCACTCGCTTCAAGGGCGGTGCGTGAAGGGCTGAAGCCCCCGCCTGCACTTCCTCCAACCTAAGGGCCAGTTTCTCCACCGTCGGAGACTCGAATACGTCTCTCAGGGGGAGTTCCACCTGGAAGGACTCGCGGACGCGCGACACCAACTGCGTTGCCAGCAGCGAGTGCCCGCCCAGTTCGAAGAAGTCCCCGTCGAGCCCGACGCGCTCGACGTTCAGCACCTCGGTGAAGATGGACGCCAGCTTCTGTTCGGTCGCGGTTCGAGGTGCCTCGAAGTGCGCCGTCTTCGGACCTTGTGCATCCGGCGCGGGCAGCGCCTTGCGGTCCACCTTCCCGTTGGGCGTCAGTGGCAGTGACGCCAGCACCACATACGCCGACGGCACCATGTACTCCGGCAGCCGCTGCTTCACGTGGCTTCGCAGCGCGCCCGCGTCCAGCGAGGCACCCTCCTGCGCCGTGACGTAGGCCACCAACCGCTTTCCTTCACTCCCGTCCTCGCGAACCACCACCACCGCTTCGTTGACGCCACTGTGCTGGGCCAGCGCCGCTTCCACTTCGCCCAGCTCAATGCGGTAACCACGCACCTTCACCTGCGCGTCCGCTCGGCCCAAGAACTCCAACGTCCCGTTCCCCAGCCACCGCACCACGTCGCCCGTCCGGTACAGCCGCTCTCCGTCGCCGTATGGGCTCGGAACGAAGCGCTCCGCCGTCAACTCCGGGCGTCCCACGTACCCCACTGCCAGCCCGTCTCCGCCCACGTACAGCTCACCGGGCACTCCCACCGGCACTGGACGCATTGCCCCGTCCAGCACGTAGGCCACCGTGTTCTTCACCGGCCGGCCGATGGACACCGAGGCCCCAACCTCCTCCGGCCTCTCCATCCGGTACGTGCTGGAGAACGTCGTGTTCTCCGTTGGGCCGTACCCGTTGATGAGCACGCCGCCCGCTGCCAGTCGCTCCTTCACGCGCGACACCGGCAGCGCGTCGCCGCCCGCCAGCAACTGACGGACACTGGCCAGGGCCTTCGGCTGCCGCGCCTGCATCTGCTCGAAGAGCGCCGCCGTCAGCCACAGCGACGTCACGCCTGAAGACTCCAGCTTCCGGCCCAACTCCTCCAGCGACGGCGTGCCCGCCGGGTACACCACCAGCTTCGAGCCGTGCAGCAGCGCGCCCCATACCTCCAACGTCGATGCGTCGAAGGAAATGGGCGCCAGTTGCAGCCATACCTCCTCCGGCCCGAAGTGCGCGAAGTCCGTCCCCAGCACCAGGCGTGACACTGCTCGGTGCGGCACCCCCACGCCCTTCGGCTTCCCCGTGCTTCCCGACGTGAACATCACATACGCCAGGTTTCCGCCGCCCACGCTGGCGACGGGCGTGCTCTCCGGCTGCAAGGCAATCTGCGCCTCCCACTCCGTGTCCACGCACACCACCAGCTCGCCACCCGCGGCCACCTCGTCCGCCAGCTTCTCCTGCGCCACCAGCAGCGCGACGCGTGCCTCTCCCTTCATCCACTCCAGCCGCTCCAGCGGGTAGCTCGCATCCAGCGGGACGTACACGCCTCCAGCCTTCAGGATGCCCAGCACGCTCACCACCAGCTCCAGCGAGCGCTCCACGCACAGCCCCACCCGCACCTCGGGCCCCACGCCCATTCCCTTCAGGTGGTGCGCCAACTGGTTCGCACGCCGGTTCAGCTCCGCGTACGTCAACCGCTGGTCCTCGTACTCCACCGCCACCGCGTCCGGCGTCCGCTGCACGTGCTCCTCGAAGAGCGCACTCAGGCTCGCATCGCGAGGATACGTAGTCGCCGTCCCGCTCCACTCCTTCACCAACCGCTGCTGCTCCTCACTGCCCATCAATGGCAGCTCAAGCAGCCGCTTCTCCGGCTCGGCGACGGCGGCCTCCAACAGCACCTTCAAGTGTCCGAGCATCCGGTCCATCGTCCCGGCTTCGAACAGGTCGCTGTTGTAGTTCACCATCGCCACGACGCCGTCCGGCACCTCCTCCACCACCAGGGACAGGTCGAACTTCGATGTCTTCTCCTCTGCCGCCAGTCCCTTGAGGGTGATGCCTTTCAGTTGGACTTCGGCGGCGGGGGTGTTCTGAAGCGTCAGCGTCACCTGGAACAACGGGCTCCGGCTCAGGTCGCGCTCGGGATGAAGCTCCTCCACCAGCTTCTCGAATGACACGTCCTGGTGCGCATACGCGCCCAGCGTCACCTCGCGGACCTGCCCCAACAGCGCGCGGAAGCTCAGCGAGGGCGACAGCTTCGAGCGCAGGACCAGCGTGTTGACGAAGAAGCCAATCAGCCCCTCCGTCTCCGAGTGCGAACGCCCCGCGATGGGAGCCCCCACGCTCACGTCGTCCTGCCCCGAGTAGCGCGACAGCACTGTCTGGAACGCGGCCAGCAACACCATGAAGGGCGTCGCGCCCTCGCGCCGGCCGAGCGACTCCACCTCACGCCACAGCGCCTTCGGCCACAGGACATGGAGGTTCGCGCCCCGGAACGTCTGCGCGGCGGGACGCGGTTTGTCCGTGGGCAGCGCCAAGGCCCGCGGCGCGCCAGCGAGCTGCTTCCGCCAGTACGCGAGCTGCGACTCCAGCACCTGCCCCTTGAGCCAATCGCGCTGCCACATCGCGAAGTCCGCGTACTGCACGGACAGCTCGGGCAACCGCGCCGGACGCCCCTGGGACAAGGCCTCGTAGAGCGCGGCCACCTCCCGCACGAGGACGCCCATGGACCAGTAGTCCGACACGATGTGGTGCATCACCAGCACCAGCACGTGCTCCTGTTCGGACACCTTGAGCAGCGCCGTGCGCAGCAAGGGCCCCTGCTCCAGTTGGAACGGACGGCCCACCTCCGCCTCGGTCCGAGCCTTCGCCGCGGCCTCGCGTTCGCCCTCCGGCAACCCGGACAGGTCCACCACCTCCAGCGGCACCTGGGTCTCCGCCGAGATGACCTGAACCGGCGACCCGCCTTCGGCGCGGAACGTGGTGCGCAGCGCCTCATGCCGGCGGACCAACGCCTCGAAGCTTCGTGCCAGCGCACCGACGTCCAGCGCCCCCGCCACGCGCACGGGCGCCCAGAGGTTGTAGGACGTATTCGCCGGGTCGAGCTGCGCCAGGAACCACAGGCGCTGTTGCGCGAATGACAGCGGCGCCGTGCCGCCGCGATCCAGCCGCTTCAGCGGAGGCGCCGGAATGCCCGCGGTCGCCACCGCTCTGGAGATCCGCTCCGCGAGCGCCGCCACCGTGGCCGACTCGAAGACGTCGCGCAGCGGCAGGTCCACCCGGAAGGCTTCACGGACCCGCGCGACCAGTTGCATGGCCAGCAGCGAGTGTCCGCCTACCTCGAAGAAATTGTCGTGCAGCCCCACCGACTCCAGGCGCAGCACCTCCGCCCAGAAGCCCGCGAGCATCTGCTCCACGGGCGTGCGAGGCGCGACGTACGCCTCCCTTCGGGACTCCCTCACCGCCTCCGGCGCGGGGAGCGCCTTGCGGTCCACCTTCCCGTTCGGAAGCAGCGGGAGCCGATCCAGCACCACCACCGCCTGCGGCACCATGAATCGCGGCAGGCGCGACTCCAGGCCCGCGCGCACCTCGCCGCCCTCCAGCACGCGCCCATCACGGGGCACCACGTAGGCCACCAGTCGCTTGTCGCCCGGTGCATCCTCGCGCACCACGACCAGCGCCTCGCGCACGCCCGGCTGCCCGAGCAGCGCCGACTCCACCTCACCAGGCTCGATGCGATGACCGCGCACCTTCACCTGCAAGTCACCCCGGCCCAGGTATTCCAGTACGCCGTCCCGCCGCCAACGCGCCTTGTCGCCGGTGCGGTACAGCCGCGCCCCGTTCCCTTGCGGCGCGGGGACGAACCGCTCCGCGGTCAGCTCCGGCCGGCTGAGATACCCGCGCGCCACACCTTCGCCACCGACGTACAGCTCGCCCACCACGCCCGCGGGGACTGGCTCCAGCTCCCCGTCGAGGACGTAGATGCGGACATTCGTCAGCGGCCGGCCAATGGCCACCTCGCGCCCGGAGTCCTCCGCGTCGGTGGTCAGATCCACGGCCGTGGCCACCGCCGTCACTTCGGTGAGGCCGTACGTGTTCAGCAGAGGAACGGCGCGGCCCACGCGTTGCCGCCACTGCGACACCCGCGTGGGGATGGCGCGCTCGCCGCCAATGACGACCCACTTCAAGCCCGAGGGCAGACGCGCCTTGCCTTCATCCAGGCTCGCCGTCACCTCGTGCCAGAAGGCCGTGGGCAGGTTGAGCTGGGTGATGCCGGCCGCTTCACACCGGGCCAGGAAGACGTCCGGGACGTCCAGCATCTCGGGGGTGCGCAGCACCAGCGTTCCGCCGCGCGTGAGGCACGGGTAGATCTCCTCTGCGCTCGTGTCCCAACTGATGGACGCGAACTGGAGCACCCGGTCGCCCGGCGCCACCGGGCAGACCTGCCACTCCGCGCGAATGAAGCTCACCAACGAGCGGTGCTGCACCACCACGCCCTTCGGCCGCCCCGTGGAGCCTGACGTGTAGAGCACGTACGCCGCGGCTTCCGGTGGCACGACGACGGCCGGCGCGGGCGTCATCCCCTCCGCGTCCGGCGTGAGCGAAGCCACGTCCAACCACACCCGCCCCGGCGCCTCACCCAGCTTCTCGCGGTACGGCTGCCGTGCCACGACCACGAGAGCACCGCTGTCCTCCAGCATGGAGCCCAGCCGCTCCGCTGGATATTCCGGGTCCAGCGGCACGTAGGCGCCACCCGCCTTGAGCACACCCAGCAACGCCGCCAGCAAGTCGACCGAGCGCTCCACGCACACGGCCACCCGGGACTCCAGGCCCACGCCGAGCGTGCGCAGACGCGCCGCCACGAGGTTCGCCCGCGCGTTCAGCTCGCGATACGTCACGGACTCGTCGCCGGACACCACGGCGGTGGCGTCCGGTGTCCGCGCGACCTGCGCTTCGAACAACGCATGGGCACAGGCGTCCGGAGGCAAGGGCTCGTTCACGCCGTTCCACGTCACCAGCAACCGGTGCCGCTCCTCGGCCCGGAGCATCGCCAGCGTCTCCACCGGCCGGTCGGGTGACGTCACCGCCGCGTCGAGCAGCGTCTCCAGATGGCCCAACAGTCCTTCAATGGTGGCCGCGTCGTACAACTCCGCGTTGTACGTGGCCGTCAACGCAAGGCCCTCAGGGCCGCGGGACATCAACAGGGTCAGGTCCAGGTCGGTGCTCGACACCTCCGCGTCGAGCACACGCACGGCCAGCCCTGGCACCTCGCGAAGCGGTGGCGGCGCGTCGACTTCCCCGAAGAGCACCTGGACCATCGGTGTGCGCGTCGGGTCCTGCTCCACACCCAGTGCCTTCAGGAGCGGCTCGAAAGGAACATGCGCGTTCGCGAAGGCCTCCGTCGTGTCCGCCTTCGCGCGGCGCAGCACCTCACGAAAGCCCGGTCTGCCGGAGAGTTCCGCTCGCAGGACCAGCGGCTCGACGAAGAGGCCCACCTGCCCTGTCGTCTCCTGCCGATCCCGGTTCGCAGACGAGGCGCCGATGAGCAGGTCCTTCTGCCCGGTGTAGCGTGAAAGCAGGACCTGGAGCCCGGCGAGCACGGCCATGAACAACGTGGCGCCTTCGGCCTGTGCCAGGGACTCGAGCCGTTCCACCCATGACACGGACAACAGGGCCCCGCGCTGCTCCGCCCTTCCCGTCGCGGAGCGCCGCGGCCGGTCCGTGGGCAGCTCCAGTTCATGCGGCGCGCCGTCCAACCGCTTGCGCCAGAACTCCAGGTGCGCGTCGAGCGCGTCACCGCGGAGCTTTCCCCGCTGCCAGGAAGCATAATCCCCGTACTGGAGCGGCAATGCGGGCAGCGGCGACGGCAGGCCCTGGGCAAAGGCGTCATAGAGCGCCACCACCTCTTGGGTGAGCACGCCCAGGGACACACGGTCGGAGACGAGGTGGTGCACCACCACCAGGAGCACGTGACGCTCCGGTGCCACGCGCAGCAGCACCCCGCGAGCCAGCGGGCCGCGGGACAGGTCGAACGGTGTCTCCAGCTCAAGCTGGATGCGCTGCCGCACGGCGGCTTCGCGCGCCGCCTCCGGAACGTCTTCCAGTCCCTCCACCGTGAGCGGCAGGCGTGCCTGGGAGTCGACGAACTGGACCGGTGTGCCGGAGACCTCGCCGAAGTGTGTGCGCAGCGAATCGTGGCGGCGCGCCACTTCCTGGAGGCTCCGCTCCAGCACGGCCACGTCCAGGCGGCCGGACAGCTCCAGGACCCGCGGCAGGTGGTAGGCCGGCAGCCCGGGTGAGCGCTGTTCCAGGGACCACATCCGCTGCTGGGAGAACGTCAGCGGCAACGCGGGCCGCGGCTTCTTCTCCAACCGCTTCGCGAGCAGCGCGAGCTTCTCCTCGCGCGTGAGCGTGGGCTTCTTGTCCGTCTCGTTCCCCATGGCTCAGCTCTCCGCCTCGGTCGCGTCCAACAGCGCGTCCAGTTCCTCGTCCGACAGTTGGTCCAACGCGGCCGGGTCCAGTGACCTCGACGCCGGTGCGATGGCGTCATCCGCGATCCGCTTCATCGAGCCCGCCATCCGGGACACCATTTCCGCCATGCCGGCGAGCGTGGGTGACTCGAACACCGCCGTCAGCGGCAGCTCCACGCCCAACGCCTCACGCACGCGCGCCACGACCCGCGCGGCCATCTCGGGGTGTCCGCCCAGGGCGAAGAAGTCGTCCCGAGCGCCGATGCGCGGCTGGCCGAGCAGCTCCGTCCAGATCCCCGCCAGCGCCAGCTCCTCCGGCGTCGCGGGGGCGACGTACCCCGCGGGGGCCACCCGCGCCTTGGCCATGGCCTGACGCCGCTCGGCGTCCCCCGGCAATGTCACGTCCGCGAGCCGCTCCACGCCAGAGGCCAGTGCCTCCAGCAGCATGCGCCAGTGCTCCAGCAACTCGGCCACCACGTCAGGGCCATGCAGCTCGGGCGCATAGGCCAGGCTCAAGCGCAGCTTCTCACCGGGAACCACGTAGGCGATGAGCGGGTGGTTTCCCTGCTCATGGCTCTCCACGTCCACCACCTCCAGCCCCGGCACGCCCTGCCCCAGCGAGGTGTCGAGCGGGTAGTTCTCGAAGATGAGCAGGCTCTCGAAGAGCGGCAGGCCCCGGGACATGTCGCTCCAGCCCTTCACCTGGACCAGCGGACTGTGCTCGTACTTCCGCATCTCCAGTTGCCGTGCCTGGAGCTTCTGCAGCCACGGCACCACCCGCGCGTTGGACGACAGGTCCACGCGGATGGGCAGCGAGTTGATGAACAAGCCCACCATGGACTCGGCGTCCGGCAGGTCCACGGGGCGCCCGGAGACGGTGGCCCCGAAGACGACGTCCTCCTGGCCCGCATGGCGTCCCAGGAGCAACGCCCACGCGCCCTGCGTCAGCGTGTTGAGCGTCACCGCGTTGCGCCGTGCGAAGGCCTGAAGCGCGGCCGTGGCTTCTTGCGACAGCCACAGAAGCTCCTCACCCGTGACGGCGGCTTCCATCCCGGGCGCGGCGGCCCTGGCGCCAGGCAGCGGCGTTGGCGTGGTGAAGCCCGCGAGCTCCTCACGCCAGAACGCCTCGGCGCGGGACAGGTCCTGCCGCTGCAGCCAGGCCATGTAGTCGCGCCAGGCCGCGGGGCGAGGCAAGGAGACGTCGCGCCCCTGCGTCAGCGCCGCGTAGCAGGCGAAGACCTCCTGCAACATCACGCCCACGCCCCACCCGTCCATCACCAGGTGGTGGTGGCTCCAGAGGAAGCGATACTCCTCCTCCGCCAGACGGACCACCTCCATCCGGGCCAGCGGCGCGGGCGCCAGGTTGAAGCCACGAGCACGGTCCTCACGAACCAGCGCCTCCAGCCGGGCACGCTGCGCCTCGGCGGGAACACCTCGCAGATCGTGCTCCGTCCAGGGCAGGTCCGCCTTGGCATGAACGACCTGGAGCGGCTCCGGGAGTCCCTCGTGGATGAAGGACGTCCGCAGGACGGCGTTGCGCGCGATGACCACCGCCCACGCGCGTCGCAGCGCGGCGACGTCCACCTTCCCACGTGACGTCCACGCCAACTGCTCGTGGAAGACCCCCGAGCCCTGGGGCGCGAGCGCGACATGGAACAGCATGCCCTGCTGAAGCGACGTGAGCGGGTACAGGTCCTCCACGTCCGGGAACCGCCGCAGCAGGCGGTCCAGGGACGCGGGCGACAGGCGCGCGAGCGGGAAGTCACCCGGCGAACGGCGCGCCGCGTCCGGCGTACTCCGGCCCGCCATCAGCTCACGCAGCGACGCCAGGAAGCTCTCTGCCACAGCTTCGATGGTCGCCCGCTGGTGGACGCGCGTGCTGTAGGCCCAGGCCACCCTCAGTCGGCCCTCGCTCACCACGGCATTCACTTCAAGACGGTGTGGTCGGCGGCCTCCCGCGCCATGCCATGCGCCGCTCGGCTCCTCCGTGAGGGCGAAGCGCTCCGAACCCCGAGCCGCCGCGTCGAGCTGTCCCAGGTAGTTGAACCCCACCTCCGCGCGCGGAGAGGCGCGCAGCGCCTGGGCCGTGTCTTCGCGCAGGTAGCGCAGCAAGCCGTAGCCCATGCCATTCACCGGCAACCGCCGCCGCGCATCCCGCAGCGTCCGAAGCGCGTCGCCTGGACTGCCCGCCTCCGGCAACTCCACCTCCAGCGGGGAGGTGCTCGTGAACCAGCCCACGGTGCGAGACAAGTCCACGTCACCGAAGAGCGCCTCGCGCCCGTGCCCCTCCAGCTCCAGCCGCACGTCGCGGCTTCCCGTCCAGCGGGACAGCGCGCGTGCCACCGCCGTGAGCAGCACCTCGTCCACGCGCGCCCGGTACGCCAGGGGCACTTCGCCCACCAGCGCCTTCGTCTCATCCACGCCCAGCGTCACCGTCACCAGCGCCTCCGAGCCCACCGTGTCGTCGCCGCCTGGCAGGTCCACCGGGAGCGAGGGGACGTCACGCGAGGCCTTCCAGAGCGGCAGCTCGCGCGCCACCTCGTCCGTCCGGGCATGCGCCACCAGCCGCTCCGCCCACGCCTTGAAGGACGTCGTCTTCGGCGGCAGCGACACCGGAGCCCCGCGCTCCAACTGCGAGTACGCCGACTCCAGGTCCTCCAGCAGCGGACGGAGCGACACGCCATCCACCGCCAGGTGGTGCACCACCAGCAGCAGCCGGGACGACCGGCCCGCGCCCCGCTCGAACAAGGCCGCGCGCAGCAGCAGCCCCTCGCCCAGGTCCAGGCTCTGGTGGACCTCCGCGCCCACGGACTCCAACGCGGCGCCCTGCTCCGCCTCCGGCACGGAGGACAGGTCCACGCGCCTCACGGGCACTCGCTCGGGCACTCCCGCGATGGACTGGCGCCAGCCCTCCGGCGTCCGCGTGAAGCGCAGCCGGAGCGCGTCATGGTGAGACACCAGCGTCCGCAGCGCCTCTTCCAACAGCGCGGCATCCACCGGGCGGCGCACCTCCAGCACCGCCGCCAGGTTGTAGTGGTGCGGCTGTGGCAACGCCCACTCGTCGAAGAAGATGCGCTGCATGGGCGTCAGCGGCACGGGCCCCTCCACCAGCCCCTGCTCCGCCGTGCCTGCCTTCGCCGTCCCCGCGGCTGCCGCCAGCTCCACCAACGTCTGCCGCTCAAAGAGCATGGCCGGCTCCAGCTCCAGCCCCAGAGCCTTGGCCCGGGAGACAATCTGGATGCCCAGGATGGAGTCGCCGCCCAGCTCGAAGAAGTTGTCGTGCAGGCCCACACGCTCCACGCCCAGCACCTGCGCCCAGAGCGCGGCCAACGCCTTCTCCGCCTCGGTGCGCGGCTCGGTGAACACCTTTCCGGTGATGCCTCCGCGCGCGGCATCCGGAGCCGGCAACGCCCCACGGTCCACCTTCCCGCTGGGTGACAGCGGAAGCGCATCCAGCGAGACGAAGGCGGCGGGCACCAGGTGGTCGGGCAACCGTTCCTTCATGAAGGAGCGCAGCGCCGAAGCGTCGAGCTCGGCGGCTTGCACGATGTACCCCACCAGCCTCCGCGCCCCCGGTGTGTCCTCGCGCACGAGCGCCACCGCGTCACGCACGTCGGGGTGCTGGCGCAGCACCGCCTCCACTTCCCCCAACTCGATGCGGAAGCCGCGCAGCTTCACCTGGAAGTCGGTGCGGCCCAGGTACTCCAGGCGCCCGTCCGCGAGGAAGCGGACCCGGTCGCCCGTGCGGTACAGCCGCGCCCCCGCCGCTCCCGAGAAGGCATCCGGGACGAAGCGCTCCGCCGTCAGCTCCGACCGTCCCAGGTAGCCACGCGCCACGCCCGGTCCGCCCAGGTACAGCTCGCCCGGAACGCCCGGAGGCACGGGCTGCCCCCATCCGTCGAGCACGTACGCCCGCATGTTCGCGATGGGCCGGCCAATGTCCGGGCGCTCCACGTCCAGCTCGGTGGAGAGCGTCGCGCAGACGGACGCCTCCGTGGGCCCGTAGCCGTTGAGCAGTCGCCGCCCCGGCTTCCAGCGCCGCGCCAGCTCCGGCGAGCAGGCTTCACCCGCGGAGATGACCGTCTCCAGCAAGGGCAGCCCCTCCGGCTCCAGCTGAGACAGGGACGAAGGCGTGAGCGTCACCGTGGTAATGCCCCGCGTCTCCAGCAGCGCGCGCAGCGGTGCCCCCGGCAGCAGTGACTCGCGTGGAGCCAGGTGCAGCTCCGCACCGGCCACCAGCGTGGATAACACCTCCAGGACGGATGCGTCGAACCCGAGCGCCGCCGCCTGGAGCACGCGCCGCCCTGGCTGCACGTCATGCGCCCGGATGATGGTGCCCAGGGTGTTGCAGAGGCCCTGGTGCGGCACCAGCACGCCCTTCGGCGTGCCCGTGGAGCCGGACGTATAGATGACGTACGCCAACTGCTCCGGCAAGGACGCCACTCGAGGTGGCTTTGTCGGATGGCGCGCGATGTGGCGTTCGTCGCCGTCCACCGCGACGAGCAGCTCGCCGCCCGCGGGGAGCACGTCAGCGATGGCATCCACCGTCACCACCACGGACAACCCGGCGTCCCGCATCATGTGCGTCAGCCGTGCCGTGGGATACGCGGGGTCCAAGGGGACGAACGCGCCGCCCGCCTTCAGCACGCCCAGGAGCCCCACCACCAACTCCACGGAGCGCTCCGCGCACAACCCCACGCGGACCTCGGGCCCCACGCCCAGCGTGCGCAGGTGGTGCGCGAGCTGGTTGGCCTGTTCGTCCAGCCGCGCGTACGTGAGCTGCTGGCCCTCGGCCACCACGGCCACGGCGTCCGGCGTCCGGGCGGCCTGCGCCTCGAACAAGCCATGCAGCGTCGCGTCTGTCGCGAAGGGCTCGCGGGTGTCGTTCCACTCCACCAGCATCCGCTGGCGCTCCGCGTTCGACAGCAACGGCAACTCCGACACGCGCTGCGACGGGTTCGCGGCGATGCCCTGGAGCAGCCGGACGAAGCGCTCCCACAGCAGCTCCACCGTGGCCAGGTCGAACAGGTCCGCTGGGTACTCCAGGGCGCCCGTGAGGCCCTGCGGCGTCTCACGCAGCTCCAGCGACAGGTCCACCTTGGTGGCGCCGATGTCCAGCTCCACCATCTTCACGCCCAGCCCTGGCGTGCGGACCTCGACGGGCGGCGTGTTGTGGAACGTGAGCATCGCCTGGACCAGCGGCATGCGGCTTGGGTCTCTCGGCACGCGCAACTCGTCCACCAGCCGCTCGAACGGAATCTCCTGGTGGGCGTAGGCGCCAATGGACGCCGCCTTCACCCGGCGCAGCAGCTCCACGAAGGTGGGGGCTCCCGACAGGTCTCCTCGGATGGCGAGCGTGTTCAGGAAGCAGCCGATGAGCCCTTCCAGCTCCGGACGGTTGCGGCCCGCCGCGGACGTGCCGACGATGATGTCGTCCTGCCCGGAGTACCGGTGCAGCAGCGTCTGGAGCGCCGCCGTCAGCACCATGAAGGGAGTGGCCCCCTCGCGACGGCCCACGGCCCACACCGCGTCCATCACCGGCTTGTCCACGGAGACCTGGAGACGGCCACCCCGGCCCGTCCAGCGCGCGGGCCGCGGGCGGTCCGTCGGCAGCTCCAGCACCTGCGCGCCCGCGAGCTGCTTCTTCCAGTACGCGAGCTGGGCCTCCATGCCCGGCCCCTCCAGCCAGCCCCGCTGCCACACCGCGTAGTCCGCGTACTGAATCGGGAGCTCGGGCAGCGGCGACGGCCGACCTGCCGCGAGCGCTTCGTAGCCCGCGACCAGCTCGCGGAAGAGCACGCCCCCGGACCATCCGTCCGAGGCGATGTGGTGCAGCGTGAGGTGCAGCACGGACACGGACTCGCTGATGCGAATCAGCACGGCTCGCATCACCGGCCCGTGGACCAGGTCGAAGGGCTTGCGCGCCTCGGACAGGGCCTGCTTCAGCGCGTCCGCCTCCCGCGCCTCCAACGTGCCGCCTCGGGCCTCCAGCCGCTCCAGCACCAGGGGCATGGCGTCGGCAATCACCTGGTACGCACCGCCGTCTTCGAGCGCGAAGGTCGTGCGCAGGACTTCATGCCGACGAACCAGCGCGTTCAGCGCGGCCTCCAGGAGGCCTTCGTCCACCGCGCCATCGAGACGCAAGGTGACGGTGTTGTTGTACGCGATGCCCGCCGGGTCCAACTGGTGGAGGTACCAGATGCGCTGCTGCGGGAAGGACAGCGGCAGCGGCTTGTCCCGACCCACGCGCACCACGGGCGTGGCCGTCGCCGCGGAGACCTCCGTGCCCACCGTCTGCCGCGCGGTGGTCCGGGTGCCCACGGCGCCGCGAGCTGGCTGCGAGGTAGAACGCCGCGCCTTCGTTGCACGCGCGGGGGCCACGCACTCCACTGCTCCAGCGTCGCGGAAACGGGCGCGCTGGCCCGTCACGAAGAAGCGCTCATCCGAACCCGGAACGGAGATGAAGCGCGCCCGCGTGGCCTCTGGATCATTCCAGAAGCCCAGCGGAACCGCCGCGCCTCCCAGCGCCAGCTCGCCCACCACGCCCACCGGCACCGGCTCGCCGGACGCATCCCGCACGTACACAGGCGCCGAAGCGGGAGACGGCCACGCCGCGCCCACCAGGGAGGACTCCACCGCCACACGCCGTGCGGACGTGGTGACGTCCCGCGGTTCGCCTCCAAGCACCCAGAGGCGAACGCCCCCCAGCGCGGCCTCGGCGCCAGGAAGCTCCGCCAGGGCACGCGCCTGCGACGGCGCGCAGCGCAGCGTGGTGACGCCCTCCTCTTGCACCAGCGTCAGCAGCGCGCCGAAGCCAGCATCGCCTTCGGCCAGCACCGCCTCCGCGGGCAGGGGCTGCACCTGGCTGCGCTGACGCACGACGTCCAGCAGGCGGAGGCTGGACATCATCGGCGCCAGCTCCACGCCAAAGTCGACGAGACAGGCAATCTCGTCCACGTCCAGGGAGCGCACGCGCTCCACCACGCGCACGCAGTCCTCCACCGAGCCGAAGAGGCCACCTTCCTTGATGTAGTGCTCCACCCCCTGGGCGAGCATCACCTCCACGTCCTCCGGCGTGAGGCCTCGCACGTCCACCTGAAGGCCCTGGCTGGCCACCAGGTTGGCGAACACGTCCACCGAGCTGCGGAAGTACCGCAGCAGCGGCTCGCGCACGGCCTCGCGCACCTCGTCCAGGTCCTGGCCGAGGAAGGTGTGGAGCATCAACGTGACGTGGCCATGGCCCGGTCCATGTCCCGCCTTGCGGTACGTCTCACGGTACAGCGCCACCTTCATCGCCAGCTCGTCCAGGTTGGAGCCCAGTCCGAGCACGTTGGTGAGGATGCCCGCCCCCACTTCACCGGCCTTCCGGAACGTCTCCGGGTTGCCAGTGGACGTCAGCCAGACCGGCAGCTCCGCCTGCTTCGGCTTGGGCCGCAGCGCCAGCTCCACCTCATTGCCCGCGCCGTTGCGCCGCAGCACGGTGCCGCCGCGCCACAGCCGCCGCACTTCCTCCAGCCGCTCGATGAGCACCTCGCGCCGCCGGTCAAAGGTCCCCGGTGAGAGCGAGAAGTCGTTCGCGTGCCACCCCGTGGCGAAGGAGAGCCCCACGCGCCCACGGGACAGGTTGTCCACCACGGACCACTGCTCGGCGACTTCGATGGGGTCATGGAGCGGCAGCACCACGCTGCCCGCGCGAATCTGCACGCGCCGCGTGAGCATCGCCAGCGCGCCGCCCACCACCGAAGGCTGCGGATACAAGCCACCGAAGGAGTGGAAGCGCCGCTCCGGCGTCCAGACAGCGGAGAAGCCGTGAGTGTCGGCGAACTTCGCGCCTTCGAGGAGCAGCTCGTACTTCTCCTCGCCCAGCGAGTCCTCATCGTTGGCGAAGTACGAGAGACTGAAATCGAGAGGCCGCCGCGTGTCCGGCTCGCGGCCCAGGACGGCGAAGCGCGCGGCGAGCCGCTCGGGCGGAAGGACGACGCGCATCCCTCGCGCCAGCGCCCACAGCAGGTCCAGGCCCGACGGGTCGGCCGAAGGACCACCCGCAGCCAACCACACGTCCCCCTCACCCGCGCCCGTCCGAGCATCCAGTGAGGCCAGCACGTGCGCCACGTTGCGGTGGCTCAGCATGACCCGGCCGTGTCCTCCCAGGACCGCGGGCGCTGGAACGATGAACGCCAGTCGCTCCGCGGGCACGGGCTCCATCGCCTCCGCGCTCGAACCGACCGAGTCCACCGCGAGGGCGCGGATTCCCTTCGGCAACGCCGGCACGTCCTGCGTCCGGGGCACCAGCAACAACCGAGGTCCTTGCCCGGGCAGCAGGGACGCCAGCTCCGCGACCTCACCGGCCGTCACGGGAAGACAGGCACCTCCCGCCTCCAGCACGCCCCAGAGCGCGATGACCGACTCCACCGACGGCGTGATGCGCACCGCTACCGGCACGTCACTGCCCACGCCCTCCTGCTTCAACCGGGCCGCGAGACCTCGGGCCCTCGCCGACAACGCCCGCCACGACAGGCGACGGTCGCCCATGCTGAGGGCCACCGCGTCCGGTGTCCGCTCCACCCACGAGGCGAACCGGGCCAGCACAGCCGCATCCGCGAGGTCCCGGTCCGCAATCCTCGACGACAGACTGGACGGCGCCATGCTGGGAACCGCGGCTCCCTCGGGCTGAAGCCGCTGCTCCGAGGGAGCAGGCACCCGCGCAACAGCGCTGCGTTCATCCGGGGCCGCCAGCGGCATCCGTGACACGCGAAGCTCTGGGTTCGCCAAGGCCGCCCCCAGCAACGTCTGGAGGTGGGCAGACAGGCGCGCGATTCGCGGCTCGTCGTAGAGGTCGGTGGCGTACTCGATGAAGCCGTGGAAGCCGCCGCTCTCGCTCTCGTTCAGCAGCAGCGTCAGCTCACCGAGCGTGGCACCGAACTGCGCGGGCGTTCCCGGCACCTCCACCAACTGCATGCCCAGGCCCGCCACGGACGGCGGCGCGGTGGTGACGTGTGCGTGCAGCACCAACGCCGCGTCGCACAGCCGCGAGCGTGCCGGGTCTCTTCCGGCGGCCACCAACGGCAGCAGGTGCTCGAAGGGGACGTCCTGGTGGCTGGACGCGCCGACCGTCGTCTCACGGGCACGCGCCACCAGCTCGCGGAACGACGGGTCACCCGACAGGTCCGTGCGCAGGGCCATCGCGTGAGCCACGAAGCCGATGAGGGGCTCCAGCTCGCCACGGGCACGGTTGCCCACCGGCGTCCCCACCACGATGTCCTCGCGCCCCGAGTACCGGGCGAGCACCGACGCCAGGGCCGCCAGCAGCGTCATGAAGGGCGTCACTCCTTCGCGCTGACTGAAGCCCATCAGCGCCGCGCTGAGCTCACGCGAGAAGGCGACGGGGAAGCGGGCACCGCGCAGCCGCAGGTCCGCCCCACGAGGCCGGTCCGAGGCCAGCTCCAATGACGGGGGCAGGTCCGCCAGCACGTCGCGCCAGTACGCCTCCTGGGCCGCCAGCGCGCCACCCGCCAGCGAGCGGCGCTCCCAGGCCGCCGCGTCCACGTACTGCACCGCCAGCTCCGGCAGCGGAGCAGGCTGCCCCACGAGGAACGCCTGATAGTTCGCCGCGGCCTCCCGGAAGAAGGCCACCATGGACAGCGTGTCCGAGGCGATGTGATGCACCGTGAGCAGCATCAGGTGCTCGGCCTCGGCCAGCCGCAGCAGGCTCGCGCGGACGATGGGCCCCTGCTCCAGGGAGAACGGCCGGACCGCCTCGTCCAGTGCCAACCGCAGCGCCTCCGCCTCCCGATCACCCCCGTGAGCGCGCAGGTCCACCACGGGCACCTGGATGCGGACCTCGGCGGAGAACCGCTGGCGCACGCGCCCGTCCTCCACGCGGTACGTCGCACGGAGCATCTCGTGGCGACGGATGACCTCGTTGACGCTCCGCTCCAAGACTGGAGCGTCCAGCGCGCCTGAGATGCGCACCGCCAGGGGCATGTTGAGGGAAGGGTTGCCCGGGTCGAGCTGCTCCATCCGCCACACGCGCTCCTGCACCACGGACAGCGGCAGCTCACCCGCGCGGTCGATGCGGAACATCACCTCGGAGGCCGCCCTGCCCTCCAGCGGACCTGCCGCCTGGAGCATCGCCTCGATGCGCGCGGAGATGCCCGCTACGGTGGGGGCCTCGAACAGCGCGCTCAGCGGGAGCTGCACGGAGAACGTCTCACGCAGACGGGTGAGCATCTGCGCAGCCATCAGCGAGTTGCCACCCAGCTCCAGGAAGTCGTCATCCAGGCCGACCTCCACCGCCCCCAGCCGCTCGCGCCAGATGTCCATGACGCGCTGCTGGATCTCCCCCACCGAGGCGGGAGCCGTGGTGGCGGAGGGAACCACGGGGCCAGCGCCGGCCAGCGCGGCCCCTCCCACCAGCGTGGAGGCCGTGGGCAACACGAGCGGCGCACCCGACGACTCCAGCCGGCAGGACTTCTCCTCGAACGGATACGTGGGCAACGACACGCGGCGGCGCGGCTCCGCGCCATGGAACTTCTCCCAGGCGATGTCCACACCAGCGGCCCAGAGGTCGCCCAGGGACTGCAGCAGCCCACGAGCATCGCTCTCCGTGGGCCGGCGGCGCAGCGAAGGCGCCACGACTAGCAGCCGCTCCTTGCGCGCCCGCGCACGAGCCAGCGACGTCAGGTCCGTGCCAGGGCCCACCTCCAGCAGGACACTGCACCCATCCCCGAGGAGCGCCTCCAGGCCCGCGGCGAAGCGCACCGGTTGCCGCATCTGCCGGGCCCAGTACGTGGGGTCGGTGGCCTCTTCCGGGCGAATCCACGTCCCCGTGAGGCTGGACACATACGGCAGCTCCGGCGCCTTGAGGCGCAGCGAGGACACCGCTCGCGCCAGGTCCACCATCAGCGGCTCCACGGCGCTGGAATGGAAGGCATGGGCCGACGGGAGCCGCACCAGGCCCACGCCACGACTCGACAGCGAGGCCTGCAACGCGTCAATGGCCTCCACCGGACCGGAGACGACGCACCGGCCCTCGCCGTTGACGGCCGCCAGCGCGAGCCCCTCGCTGAGCAACGGAAGGAGCTCCGCCTCCTCCAACCCCACCGCGAGCATCGCGCCAGCGGGCATCCGCGCCATGAGCGCGCCACGCACCACCGCGAGCCGCAGGCCGTCCTCCGGCGACAACACCCCCGCCACGCAGGCCGCGGCGTACTCACCAAAGCTGTGGCCCAGCACCGCATGCGGCCGGACGCCCCAGGACATCCAGAGTCTGGCCAGTGCGTGCTCGACGATGAAGAGCGCGGGGAGCGCGACGCGGGGGTCCACCAGCTTCTGGGCCGCGACGGTCTCCTGTCCCTGCGCGGGCAGCAAGAGCGCGCGCACCTCCGCGGCGAGCGAGGGCTCCAGCCGCGCCAGCGCCGCGTCCACGTCCTTCCGGAAGCCCGGCTCCACCGCGTGCAGCTCGCGGCCCATGCCCACCGCCTGCGCCCCCTGCCCCGGGAACAGAAAGGCCACGCGGCGATTGCGCCCCGCCTCCACCGCCGCGGGCTTGCGCAGTCGCTCCGCCAGCTCGGCCCCATCCGCCGCCACCACCGCGCGGCGATGCTCGAAGGAGCGACGGCCCATGTTCCGGGTGAAGGCCACGTCTTCCAGCGCCAGCCCCGGCGCGGACTCCACGTGCGTCGCCAGCTCGCGCGCCATCACCTCCAGGGCGGAGGGCGTCCGAGCGGACAACGTCACCACGTGCAACGGACGGTGGCCGCGCGCCTTCTCCGCCTCCGGAGGCGCCTCCTCCAACACGACGTGCGCGTTCGTCCCGCCGATGCCGAAGGAGCTCACACCCGCACGGCGCGGCCCATGCTCCCGCGGCCACGGCTTGAGCGCGGTGTTGACGAAGAACGGGCTGCGCTCGAAGTCAATCTCCGGGTTGGCGCGCTCGAAGTGCAAGCTCGGAGGCAGCTCGCCGTGCTGGAGCGACAGCACCACCTTGATGAACCCCGCAACGCCGGCCGCCGCGTCCAGGTGCCCCAGGTTCGTCTTGAGCGAGCCGATGGCGCAGAACCCCGAGCGCTCCGTCGTCTTCCGGAACGCTCGCGTCAGCGCGGCGATTTCGATGGGGTCCCCCAGCGACGTACCCGTGCCGTGGGCCTCCACGTAGCTGATGTCGTCACCGCCCAGGCCCGCGTAGGCCAGCGCGTCCGCGACGACCTCCGTCTGGCCCTCGATGCTCGGCGCCGTGTAGCCGACCTTCTGCTGTCCGTCGTTGTTGACGGCCGAGCCCTTGATGACCGCGTGGACGTGGTCACCGTCCCGCAGCGCATCCGACAGCAACTTGAGCACCACCACGCCCGCGCCGTTGCCCGCCACGGTGCCACCCGCGCGGTGGTCGAAGGCGCGGCAGTGGCCGTCCGGCGAGAAGATGAGCCCGTCCTGGTGCAGGTAGCCCGTGTGCTGCGGACTGGCGATGCGCACCGCGCCCGCGAGCGCGAGGTCCGACTGCCGCGTCAGCAGGCTCTGGCAGGCCATGTGGATGGCGACCAGGCCGGTGGAGCACGCGGTGTAGACGGCGACGCTCTCGCCCCGGAGCTGGAGCTTGAAGGACGCCTTCATCGCCAGGCTCTCCGGGCCCGCGGTGGCCAACTCCAGGCCCGCGCCCGCGTCCTTCCGGGCCTCGCTCAGCAGGTTCAGCAGGTGGCCGGACGACCCGGCGCCCGCGTAGAGCGAAATGCGGCCCTTGTAGCGCGACGGGTCATACGCCGCGTCCTCGAGCGCCGCCCAGGCGCACTGGAGGAACACGCGCTGCTGCGGGTCCATCCACTGCGCCTCGCGCAGCGGGATGTCGAAGAAGCCGTGGTCGAAGCCGTCCGCGCCTTCGAGGATGCCCCCCGCGCGGATGAAGCGCGGGTGCTTCCACAGGTCCTCGGGGATGAGCGGTGAGCGCTCCAGCGCGTCCTCGGAGAAGAACGAGATGGACTCCACGCCGCCGCGGACGTTGTTCCAGAAGTCACCCAGGTTGCGGGCGCCCGGGAAGCGCCCCGCCATGCCGATGACCGCGATGTCGCTGCTGGAGTCCTCGCCCTGCATGTCATCATGCTCAGCCATTGCCGTGATTCCCTCGCCGGCCCTGTCGACGGATCGCCTGACGCCGCTGCTGGGCGCGATCCTCGTGGGCCTCGTTGTCCTGGGTGTCTGCCGCCGGCTCGCCGTCCCGCTCCAGGGACATGACGAACGCGCGGACCGTGGGATGTTCAAAGAAGCGCGTCGCCGGGACGTCGCGCTTCAGCTCGTCGCGCAGCAACGCGCACGCCTTGACCACGGACATGGAGCTGCCGCCCAGGTCCGCGAAGAAGTGGTCCTCCACGCCGACCCGCTCCACGCCGAGCACCTTCGCCCAGAGCGCCGCCACCTGCCGCTCCAGCGCGGTGGTGGGCTCCACGAAGGCGCTGCCTGCCGGGCGTGAGACCTCCGGCTCCGGCAGCGCGAATCGGTCCAGCTTGCCCACGGGCGTGAGCGGCAGCGCCGCCAGCGGGACCAGCGCGGAGGGCACCATGAACTCGGGCAGCGACTCCGCCAGGAAGTCGCGAAGGCCGCGGGGCTCCAGCGTCTCTCCAGCCCGAGGCACCGCGTAGGCCACCAGTCGCTTGCCTCCCGCGGGGTCGGGTCGCGCCACCACCACCGCCTCGGCCACCGACGGGTGCAGGCGCAGCGCCTCCTCCACCTCACCCGGCTCCACCCGGTAGCCACGCACCTTCACCTGTCCGTCCAGCCGCTCGAGGAACTCCAGCGTGCCGTCCTCGCGGTAGCGCACGCTGTCGCCCGTCCGGTACAGCCGCCCGCCCGCCGCCGCACCGAAGGGGTCCGGGACGAAGCGCTCCGCCGTCAGCTCCGGCCGTCCCTGGTAGCCCCAGGCAAGGCCATCACCGCCGATGAGCAGCTCGCCCGGCACGCCCACGGGAACGGGGCGCAGCTCCGCGTCCACCACGTACACCCGCGTGTTGGCGATGGGTCGGCCAATGGGAATGGCCCCCGGCGCGACGGCCCCCTCCATCACATGGCAGCAGGTGAAGGTGGTGCCCTCGGTGGGCCCATACCCGTTGACCAGGAGACCTCCGCGTCCGAGCCGCTCCCGCACCGCGGCCGGCGGGAGCACGTCACCACCCGCCAGGAGCTGCCGCACGCCATCCAGCGCGTCCGGCCTCGCGGCGGAGAGCGCCTCGAAGAGCGCGGCCGTGAGCCACAACGTGGTGACACCGTGGCGTACCAGGACGTCCCTGAGCGTCTCCACCGTGGGAGGCTGCGCCGGGAAGAGGACCAGCTTCGCGCCGTGCAGCAGCGCGCCCCACAGCTCGAAGGTGGCGGCGTCGAAGCAGATGGGCGCCAGTTGGAGGAAGACCTCGTCCGCGCCCCACCGCGCGAAGCGGGAGCCCAGCACCAGCCGGGCCACCGCGCGCTGCGGCACGCAGACGCCCTTGGGCCGCCCCGTGGAGCCCGACGTGTACATGACATACGCCAGCGACTCCGCTGGCACCGTCACGCGAGGCGAGGACTCGGGCTCACGCGCCACCGCGTCCCAGGCGGAGTCCAGGAGCACCACGTCCGCGCTACCTGATGGCAGCAAGGCCAGCACCGACTGCTGCGCCAGCACCACGGCAAGGCGCGTGTCCTCCACCATGAAGGCCAGGCGCTCGCGGGGGTACGTGGGGTCCAACGGCACGTAGGCGCCACCGGCCTTGAGGATTCCGAGCATCCCCACCACCAGGTCGAGCGAACGTGGGACGCACAGGCCCACCGGAGTCCCCGGCCCCACGCCACGCTTGCGCAGGTACGACGCGAGCTGGTTCGCCCGCCGGTCCAGCTCAGCGTAGGTGAGCCGGGCCTCCTCGCACACCACCGCGACCGCGTCCGGCGAGCGCGCCGCCTGGGTCTCGAAGAGCTCCGCGAGGCACGCCTCTCGGGGGTATGCCACCGCGGTGTCGTTCCACGCCACGAGCAGGCGCTGACGCTCCGCCGGGTCCATCATCGGCAGCTCGCCCAGGCGCTGGCTGGCGTCCGCCACCGCGCTCTCCAGCAACATCCGGAGCCCCTTCATCAGTCGCGCGGCCGTCTCCCGCGTGAAGAGGTCCGCATCGTACTCCAGGGTTCCGGTGAACCCCTCGGGTGCGTCCGTCAGGGACAACGTGAGGTCGAACTTCGCCGTCCCCGAGCCCAGCGCCACGGGGCGCAGGGCCAGCCCTTCCGGCGCGGCGTCCTGGCGCGTGGCTTCGTGGAGCGCGAGCACCACCTGCACCAGGGGCGCGTGGCTCAGGCTCCGAGGCGGTTGCAGCGCCTCCACCAGCTTCTCGAACGGCACGTCCTGGTGGGCGTATGCGTCCAGCGTCGTCTCCCGCACTTGACGCAGGAGCTCACGGAAGGAGCGCGAGCGCGGCAGGTGCGACCGGAGCACCAGCGTGTTGACGAAGAAGCCAATCAGGTTCTCCAGCCCGGGCTGCTGCCGGCCCGCGATGGGCGAGCCCACACACACGTCCTCCTGACCCGACACCCGCGACAGCAGGAGCTGGAACGCCGCCAGCAGGCCCATGAAGGGCGTGACGCCTTCGCGGATGCAGAGCGCGCGGAACGCCTCCGACAGCTCGACGGGGAAACGCACCGCCAACGTGTCGCCCCGGAAGCGCTGCAAGCTCGGCCGGGGGAAGTCCTTGGGAAGCTCCAGGACGGGCGGCGCTCCGGCGAGCTGCCTCCTCCAGTAGCCGACCTGCGCGGAGAGCGCCTCTCCCTGGAGCCACTGGCGCTGCCACACCGCGTGGTCCGCTGGCTGAATCGCGGGCGCGGGCAGCGAGGAAGGCCGGCCCCGCAGCTCCGCGTCGTAGAGCGCCGACAGCTCCCGCACGGCCACGCCCAGTGACCACCCGTCCGAGACGATGTGGTGCAGCGTGAGGGCCAGCAGGTGCGCATCATCGGCCGTGCGGATCAGCAAGGCCCGGCACAGCGGCCCATTCACCAGGTCGAACGGACGGCGAGCCTCCTCCGACGCGGCGTTCACGGCCTGCGCTTCCCGCTCCGCCTCCGGAAGCCCCCCAAGGTCGACCACGGGGAGCGCTACGTTGGCGCTCGGATGGATGACCTGGACGGGCGCTCCCGCGTTGCTGGAGAAGGTGGTCCTCAGGGCTTCGTGACGCAGGAACAGCCCCGCCAGGGCCCGCTCCAGGGCAGGCACGTCCAGCGGCCCGGAGAGCCATGCGGCCCAGGGGACATTGTAAAGGGCCGTGCCCGGCTGGAGCTGCTCCAGCAGCCACAGTCGCTCCTGCATCGCCGACAGCGGCAGGGGGGTGTCCCGGGACACGGGGACGATGGGCGGTGGACGCGCAGAGCCGGCTGACTGACGGGCTTCGCGGATGCGCTCGGCCAGCCTCGCCACGGTCGGGTCGTCGAAGAGGTCCCGCAGCGACAAAGCGACGCCAAAGGTGGCGTGAACCCGCGTGACGACCCGCGTGGCCAGCAGGGAGTGGCCTCCCAAATCGAAGAAGCTGTCGGAGGCTCCCACACGGGAGACGCCGAGCAGTTCGCCAAAGAGCCGCGCGAGCAACTCCTCCTCGGGGCCTCTCGGCGCGATGACCTCCGAGTCGACTGTGGGCGCGGGCAGCGCGCGCCGGTCCACCTTGCCATTGGGCGTCAGCGGAAGGCGCTCCAGCACCATGAAGACGGCAGGCACCATGTACGCCGGCAGGTGCTCGGCGAGGAAGGCCCTCAGGAGCGAAGGCGTGGGCGTCGCGGCGGCCGGCACGACGTAGGCCACCAGGCGCCGCGAGCCCCCTGTTTCATCCTCTCGCGCCAGCACGACGGCTTGCCGGACGTCCGGGTGACGCAGCAGCGCGGCCTCGACCTCGCCCGGCTCCACGCGGAAGCCACGCACCTTCACCTGAGCGTCCACGCGGCCCTCGAACGTCACCGCGCCATCCGCCAACAAGCGGACCCGGTCCCCCGTCCGGTAGAGCCGCGCCCCGGGACGCTCGCTGAACGGGTTCGGAACGAAGCGCTCCGCCGTCAGCGCGGGCCGTCCCAGATAGCCCCACGCGAGTCCATCGCCACCGAGCCACAGCTCCCCCACGCCTCCTGGCGGCACCGGCGCCATGGCCTCGTCGAGCACGTACTGAACCGTGTTCGCCAGCGGCTTCCCGATGGGAATCGACACGGCTCCATCGGGCACGTCCGTGACGAGGTGCCACGTGGAGAACGTGGTGTTCTCCGTGGGGCCATAGACGTGCAGCAGCCGCTCGGGCGCACCTTCACGAAGGACCCGGCGGACCGGCCTCGGGTCCACGGCCTCGCCTCCGAAGTGCAGTTGTCGCAACCCTCGGAAGGCGTCCGGCACCTCCGCGGCCACCTGGTTGAACCAGGCCGTGGTGAGGAAGAGGACACGAATGCCCTCCTCCCGCAGCCAGGACGCGAAGGCGCGCGGAGAGAGCGCCGTCTCCCGGTCCACGCCGACCACTCGGGCACCGTTGAGGAGCGCACCCCAGACTTCGAACGTCGCCGCGTCGAACGAGGCGTTGGACGCCTGCGCCACGCGATCCTCGGGCACCACGCGGATGAAGTCCGTCTCCACCACCAGCCGGACCACGGCCTGATGCGAGACGCAGACGCCCTTGGGAGTTCCCGTGGAGCCGGAGGTGTAGATGACGTAGGCGGCATCCGCCGCGCCGACTCCAGACACCGTCGCTTCAGCGACGTCCCCTTGCGCCGAGACCTCCTCCACCGTGAGGACACGCACGCCCTCTGAAGGCACCGCGCCCCGCAGCCGCTCCTGCGTCAGCAGTACCGGCGCCCCCGCATCCGCGAGCATCCATGCGAGCCGCTCACGCGGGTAGGCCGGGTCCAGGGGCACATAGGCCGCCCCTGACTTGAGGATGCCCAGCATCCCGACAACGAGCTCGGCGGAGCGCTCCACGCAGAGGCCCACGTGCGTCCCTCGTCGGACGCCCATGGCGCCCAGCCGGTGCGCCACCTGGTTCGCCCGCGCGTTCAGCTCGGCGTACGTCAGCGTCGTGCCGCCATACCGCACCGCCACGGCGGCGGGCGTCCGCGCGGCCTGGGACTCGAACAGCGAATGCACCGTGGCTTCGCGGGGATATGCGGTCGCGGTGGTGTTCCACTCCACCAGCACGCGGTGCCGCTCGGCCTCCGACAGCAGGGACACGTCGCCCAGCCGCTGCTCAGGGCGACTCCACATTGCCTGAAGCAGGCCGCGCCAGTGCATCAGCAACCGCGCGGCGGCGGCCTTCGCGATGCGCTCCTGCCGGTACAGCAGCTTCAGCCGCAAGGAGCGCCCCGGCACCACCACCGCGGTCAGTGGATAGTGCGTGCGCTCGAAGGCCGTGAAGTCCCGCAGCTCCAACCCGGCCGCGCCGCGCGCGAGCGCCGCATCCACCGGATAGTTCTCGAACACGAGGAGACTCTCGAAGAGCGGCGTGCCTCGGGGGATGTCGCTCCACCCCTGAAGCCGGGTGAGCGGGACGTGCTCCCGTTGCCCCAGCTCCACCAACAACGATTGAAGCTCGCGCAGCCACGGCAGCAACCCGGCGCCGTGCTGGATACGAGCGCGAACGGGAAGCGAGTGGATGAACAGGCCGACGGCTTCCTCGATGCCCGGAAGCTCCGGCGGACGGCCCGCGAGCGTCGTCCCGAACATGACGTCCTGCCCACCCCCGTAACGGGACAACAGCAACGCCCACGCCCCGTGGACCAGGGAGCTCGGCGTCAGCCCGTGGCGGCGTGCGAACTCCTGGAGCTCAGCGGTGTCGGCCTCGCCCAGCTCCAGCGCGTGCTCACCCGTGTCGCTCGCCGCGGTGGAGCCTCCCTCCGCGGGCAACGGCGTCGGCACTTCGATGCCCGTGAGTTGCTCCCGCCAGAAGGCTTCGTCCTGTTCGGGGCGGCGGCGACCCAGCCATTCGACGTAGGTGCGGAAATCCATCGCTGCGGGCGGCTGCCAGACGGCCCCCGCTGAAATCGCCGCATAGGCCTCGAGCACCTCGCCAAGGACCCGCGCCAGGCTCCACCCATCGAGCAGCAGGTGATGGAAACTCCAGACGAACCGCCAGGCCTGGTCCTCCAGCCGAATCAGCGCCAGCCGCATCAGCGGCGCAGTCGACAGGACAAAGCCCTGCGTCCGGTCCTCACGCAGGAACGCGGCCAGGGACTGCGATTGCTCCTCCGAGGCACGTCCGCGCCAGTCGAACTCGCTCCACACGGGGGTCGCCCGTGCATGGACCACCTGGACAGGCTCCTCCATCCCTTCCCAGAGGAACGACGTGCGGAGGGAGGCATGCCGTTCGGACACCGCCTCCCATGCTCGCCGTAGAGCCCCCGCGTTCAGCGGCCCCCCGAGCGTCCAGCTTCGCTGCTCGAAGTACGCGCCGGTGCCGGGCTCCAGCAGCACCTGGAACAACAACCCATGCTGGAGGGGTGAGAGCGGATGACGCTCCTCCGTTGCGCCCGCGAGGTCCACCAGCGTCTCGACGCAGCGATGCGCCAGGGCTTCGATGCGCTCGCGCGTATGGAGCGCCTCGCTGTAGTGCCAGGCGAACTCCAGGCGCCCGCCAACGACGCGAGCCACCACCTCCAACACATGGCTCCGGAGCCCCTGCGTCCCTTGCGAGGCGCCCGTGGGTTCCGACGCCAGCGTGAACAGCGCCGAGCCCCGCGCCCCCGAGTCAATCTGCCCCAGGTAGTTGAAGAGGACCTCGGACGAAGCACCGGCCTCATGACGGAGGTCGCGCAGCAGGCCATATCCAAGGCCCCTGCCCTTCCGGTGCTCACGTGCCGCGCGAACCGATGCGAGCACGGAGGCGGAAGCAATCCCCTCTGGCAGCTCCAGGCGCACGGGGAACAACGCGGTGAACCACCCCACCGTGCGTGAGAGGTCCACGTCGTCGAACAGCTCGTCACGCCCGTGGGCCTCCAGGTCGATGCGCAGCCGGCGCTCGCCACTCCATCGGGTCAGCGCGCTCGCAACACCCGTGAGGAGCACGTCCTCGATGCCCGGCTGGCGTCCAGCCGCCGAGGTACGAAGCAGCGAGCGCGTCACGTCGGCATCCAGCGCCACCGTGACGACGCGCTCCGAGGCCTGCGAGTTCACCCCACCCGGAACATCCCGAGGAAGCGCGGACACCTTCGCGCTCAGCACGTCCCGCCAGTAGGCCCCCTCCTCCGCGAGCACGTCCGAGGCCGCATGTGCCTCCAGCCGTTGTGCCCAGGCCTGGAACGACGTCGTCTTCGCGGGAAGCGCCACGGGCTCGCCGCGGGCAAGCTGCCGAAGCGCGGTCTCCAGGTCCTCCAACAGCACGCGCCAGGAGACGCCGTCCACCGCGAGGTGGTGGATGACCAGCAGCAACCTCCCCGTCCGGTCCGGACCCCCGTCGAACCACACCGCGCGCAGCAGGCACCCCGCGCTCAGGTCCACCCCCGCCTGTTCCTCCGTGGCGGTGCGCTCCATCGCCTCTGCCTGCGCGGCGACCTCCACTGCGGACAGATCCACGAGCCGCAGTGGCACGTCGCGCCCTGGCTCCGCGCACGACTGCGCCCACCCCGTCTCACTCCGCGACAGCCGCAGCCGGAGCGCATCGTGATGGTCCACGAGGGCCCGCAGTGCACGAGCCAGCACCTCCGGCTCCAGACGCTCACGGGGCTCCAGCATCAACGCCTGGTTGAAGTGATGCGCCTCGGGGAGCTCGCGCTCGACGAACCACCGCTGGATGGGTGTCAGCGGCACGGGCCCGACGACGGGGCCCTGGTCACCCAGGCGACGGGAGCTCGTCGCCACCTGGGCCAGCCCTGCCACCGTCGGATGCTGGAAGAGCTGCCGCGCCGTGAGGTGGATGCCCACCTGCCGCGCCCGCGCAATCACCTGAAGCGCGAGGATGGAGTCGCCACCCAGCTCGAAGAAGCGATCCTCGGCGCCCACCCGCTCGACGCCCAAGACGCCCGCCCAGATGAGCGCGAGCTGAAGCTCCAGCCCGCCCCGGGGCTCGACGTAGGCCGCGCCGCGCCCCTGCATGGCTCGCGCCGGCGCGGGGAGACCACGGCGGTCGAGCTTCCCACTGGGCGACAGCGGGAGCGCGTCCAACGTGACGAAGGCCGATGGCACCATGTGCTCGGGCAGCCGCTCACCAAGGAAGGCCCGCAGCTCCGATGCCACGTCTTCAGAAGACGCGACCACATACGCCACGAGGCGCCTGTCTCCAGGGACGTCCTCTCGAATCGTCACCGCAGCCGCGCGCACGCCGGGGTGCAGGGCCAGCACGGCTTCAATCTCACCCAGCTCGATGCGGAAGCCCCGCACCTTCACCTGGTCATCCAGGCGGCCCAGGTACTCGATGGCGCCATTCGCCAGGAAGCGGGCCTGATCGCCCGTCCGGTACATCCGCGCCCCTGGCTGCGCCGCGAAGGCGTCCGGGAGGAAGCGCTCCGCGGTCAGCTCCGGCCGCTGCCAGTAGCCGCGCGCCAGCGGTGCCCCGCCGATGTACAGCTCACCCGGAACACCCGCCGGCACGGGACGCAGCCGCGCATCCAGCACGTACATCCGCGCGTTGGCGATGGGGCGCCCGATGGGAACGACGGGCCCACGGTCCTCTCGCGAGCAGGCCCACGCCGTCACGTCCACCGCGGCCTCCGTCGGGCCGTAGAGGTTGTGAAGCTCGGCGGGCAGGCACGAGAAGAAGCGGTCTCGCAGCTCGGGAGGCAGGGCCTCGCCACTGCAGAACACCCGTCGCAGGCTGGCGCAGGACACCGCCAGCTCCGGCTCCTCCAGGAACGGCCGGAGCATGGACGGCACGAAGTGCAACGTGGTGATGCGCTCGCGAGCGATGGTGTCCGTCAGGTACGAGGGCTCCCGGTGTCCACCGGGCCGCGCCATCACCAGCCGCGCGCCGGCCAGCAGCGGCCAGAAGAACTCCCACACCGAGACGTCGAAGCTGAACGGCGTCTTCTGGAGGACGCGGTCGCTCGCATCGAGCCCGTAGGCCTCCTGCATCCACAGGAGCCGGTTGCAGATGGCGGTATGCGTGTTCATCGCCCCCTTGGGCCGTCCCGTGGAGCCCGAGGTGTAGATGACGTACGCCAGCCCGCTCCCCTCCACGGCCACGGCGAGACGCTCCTCGCGCTCGCGCGCCACCGCGTCCCACTCCGAGTCCAGGCACACCACGGCGGCATCACCCCGAGGCAGGCGCTCCGACAACCGCGCCTGCGTGAGCAGCACCGGCGCCGCCGCGTCCGCGAGCATGTACTCCAGTCGCTCGCGGGGATACTCCGGGTCGAGCGGCACGTAGGCGCCCCCCGCCTTGAGCACGCCCAGGAGCCCCACCACCAGCTCCAGCGAACGCTCCACGCACAGCGCCACCCGCGTGTCCGGCCCCACGCCTCGGGCCCGCAGGTAACGCGCGAGCTGATTCGCGCGCCGATCCAACTCCCGGTACGTCAGGGTGTCGCCCTCGAAGCTCAGCGCCACCGCGTCCGGTGTGCGGTCCACCTGCGCTTCAATGAGCCGATGCAGGGCACTCACGCCCGGCCGCGGGTGGTCCGTGTCATTCCACGCCACCAGGACCCGGTGCCGCTCCGCCGAGGTCATCAGGGAGAGCGCATGCACCCGCTGCTCCGGCTCACGGACGCCCGCCTCCAGCAGGACGCGCAGGTGCTCCAGCAGGCGCGATGCGGTGTCCGGCTCGAACAGGTCGGCGCTCAGCTCCAGGTTCGCGGAGAAGCCCTCCACCGTGTCCGTGATGATGAGTCGCAGGTCGAACTTCGCCGTGAGGCTCGGCTGGGGTTGGACGTTCAGTCGGAGCCCGGGAATCACCAGCTCCGGCAGCGGGTCCTCCTGCATCACGAGCATGGCCTGGAAGAGCGGGCTGCGGCCCAGGTCGCGCTCGGGCTGGAGCGCCTTCACCAGCTCCTCGAAGGGCGCGTCCTGGTGCGCGAAGGCCCCCAGCACGGTCTCCCGCGCGCGGCCAATCAACTCCCGGAAGGACGGCGCGCCCGCCAGCGACACGCGGAGGACCAGCGTGTTGACGAAGCAGCCGATGAGCCCTTCCAGCTCGGTCCGGTCACGCCCCTCCACCGGAGTTCCCACGCAAAGGTCGTCCTGTCCGCCATGACGGGACAGCAGCGCGGAGAAGCCCGCCAGCAACACCATGAAGGGCGTGGCGCCCTCGCGCTGGGCCAGCGCCTTCAGTGCGCGCGACAGCTCCGAGCCCAAGAGCACGCTCCGACTCACGCCACGGCTGCTCCGCACGGCAGGGCGAGGCCGGTCCGTGGACAGGTCCAGCGCCCGAGGTGCCCCTTGCAGCCGGGTCCGCCAGTACGCGAGCTGCGCCTCCAGCGCCTCGCCGCGCAGCCATTCGCGTTGCCACGCCGCGTAGTCCACGTACTGGAGCGGCAGCTCCGACAGCGGCGCCCCCTTCCCCTGAGAGTAGGCCCGATAGAGCGCCGCCACCTCGAGCACGAGCACGCCCATGGACGCGCCATCCGTCACCAGGTGGTGCAGCACCAACAAGAGCACGTGCTCACGCGCGCCCACCTGAAGCAGCGTGGCGCGGAGCGGCGGCCCCGAGCCAAGGTCGAACGCCCGCAGCGACTCCTCCGCCAACCGCTGCGACAGCGCCTCCGCCTGTTCAGCCCCCGACAGCGCGGTCAGGTCCACCCGCGCCAGCGCGAGCCGGGCCTCGGGATGGATGCGCCAGGAAGGCGTCCCGTCTTCATCGTGGAAGGTGGCGCGGAGGACTTCGTGCCGCCGGACCACTTCTCTCAGCGAGCGCTCCAGCAACGACACCTCGAGCGCGCCCTCCACACGGACGGCCACCGCATCGTTGTACGCGGCGCCGCCGGGTTCGAGCTGCTCCAGGAACCAGAGCCGCTGCTGCGCGAAGGACAGCGGCAACGCCCCTTCATGAGCCCGCGCCACCAACGGAGGCACGCCGGACGCACCCAGGAGACGCGCATCGATGCGCGCCCCCAGGGCCGCGGGCGAGGACGACTCGAACAGCTCACGCAGGGGCAGGTCCACCCCGAACGCCTCCCGAATCCGAGAGGCCGCGCGCGTGGCCAGCAACGAGTGCCCGCCCAGCGCGAAGAAGTCGTCCTCGGCCCCCACCCGCTCCACGCCCAGCAGCGAAGCCCACAGCTCGGCCAGGCGGCGCTCGGTCTCCGTCCGAGGCGCCACATACTCCCGAGCGACGTCGCGGACGCCCTCCGGCGCGGGCAGCGCCTTCCGGTCCAGCTTTCCGTTGGGTGTCAGCGGGAGCGCATCGAGTGACACGAACGCCGAAGGCACCATGTGCTCCGGCAGGGAGCGCCGGGAGAAGGCCAACAGCGCCTCCACCGAAAGCGCCGTCCCCGGCCGGGCGACGACGTACGCGACCAGGCGCGCACCTCCACCAGCCTCCTCCCGCGCCACGACCACGGCCTGCGCCACGTCGGAGTGCCGCGCCAGGATGGCCTCGATTTCGCCAGGCTCCACCCGGAAGCCACGGACCTTGAGCTGGTGGTCCACCCGGCCCAGGAACTCCACCGTTCCATCCGCGCGCCACCGTGCCCGGTCGCCCGTCCGGTACATCCGAGCACCGGCGTCGACGGACACCGGGTCCGGCAGGAAACGCTCGGCGGTCAGCTCCGGCCGCGCGTGGTAGCCCCGCGCGACACCCGTGCCACCGATGTAGAGCTCACCGGGCACGCCCACGGGCAAGGGACGCAGCGCCGCGTCCAGCACGTACAGCGACGTGTTCGCGATGGGCGCGCCAATGGGCACCGGCCCTGGCGAACCATCCACGGCGTGCGACGACGACCAGATGGTGGTCTCCGTGGGGCCGTACATGTTGAGCAGCGCTCCGCCCACGGTGTCCCGCAGCCGCGCCGCCAGCTCCGCGGACAGCGCCTCTCCACCGACGAGCAGCCGCTCCAGCCCCGCGAGCGCCCCGGCCGCGCCGGGCTCCAGGAGCAGCGCCTGGGCCAGGGAGGGCGTGCATTGCAGGTGCGTGACACCGTGCCGACGGAGCTGCGCGGGGACGGTGCTTTCCTCCTGCGCCGACAGCCGGAAGTCCCGCTCGCAGCGCTGCCGCACGGCATCCAGCGCCGGAAGGCTGGCCAGCACGGCATCCGTGTCCACGCCGAAGTCGATGAGGCACGCGACCTCATCCACGCCCAGCGCCTCGATGCGCGCCACCTGCTCCCGACAGGTGCGCGGCGTCCCGAAGAGCCCCGCCCCTTCGAAGAAGCGCCCGAAGGCCCGTCCCACGAGCGCGTCCAGGTCCTCCGGACGAACCGAGGCGGGGTCCAGGTCCACGCCCAAGGTCCGGCCCAGGCCGCGCATCAGGTCCGCGGAGTTGCTCAGGTAGCGCCGCAGCGGCGCCTCGACCAGTTCGCGCACGCGCTCCACGTCGTGCCCCACGAACGTGTGGAGCATCAGCGTCACGTGGCCCTCGCCCTCGTGGCCCGCCTCCCGCCAGGCCTCGCGGTAGAGCGCGATGCGTGCTTCCAGCTCCTCCCACCGCTGACCCAGGAGGTGCGTCAGGACGCCCGCGCCCAGCCGGCCCGCGTCGCGGAAGGTGTCCGGATTGCCAGCGGCGGTCAGCCACACGGGCAGCTCGCGCTGCACGGGGCTCGGACGGATGCGGACATCGACGGGCGTCCCCGCGCCATTGGGGAACGACAGCGCCTCACCGCGCCAGAGCCGCCGCAACGTGTCCAGGTCCCGCCGCGCCAGTTCGCGGCGCTCCGCGTACCGCTCCGGCGCGAGGACGAAGTCATCCGCGTGCCAGCCCGCCGCCACGGAGATGCCGACCCGGCCCTTCGACAGGTTGTCGACGAGCGACCACTCCTCGGCCACGCGCACGGGGTGGTGCAGCGGCAGCACGACGCTGCCGGCGCGGATGGCCACGCGCTCGGTGATGGCGGCGATGGCCGCGCTCGTCACGGACGGATTGGGATAGAGCCCACCGAAGGCATGAAGGTGGCGCTCCGGTGTCCACACCGCCTGGAAGCCGTGGCGGTCCGCGAACCGCGCACCCTCGAGCAACAGCCGGTAACGCTCCGCGCCTGGAGCCCCCTCATCCGCGGCGAAATAGAAGAGGCTGAAGCCCAGGGGCTTCTGGCGCGCCCGGGTCACCCGGCGCGGCGCGGCACCCAAGGCCCCCTGCTCGCCCTGCACTGCGACCTTGAAGCCGCGCGCCAGCGTCCAGAGCAACTCCAACACGGAGATGTCGAAGGAGACGCTCGTCACCGCGAGCCACGTCCCCGGCCCGGCCCCCACGCGCGCGTCCATGCCCGTGAAGAAGCTGACGACGTTGCGGTGTGGAATCAGCACGCCCTTGGGCTTGCCGGTGGAGCCCGAGGTGTAGAGGACGTAGGCCAGGTTGTCAGGCCCCACTGCTCCCGGTGGCGCGGCGTCCGCCTCGCCGGGCACCTCCAGCGGAACCACGGACCTGTCGCCGAACGGAAGCGCGCCCGTTAGATGCCGATGCGCGAGCACCACCGAGGCGCCGGAGTCCTCCAACATCAGCGCGAGGCGAGCCTCGGGATACGACGGGTCCAGCGGCAGATACGCACCGCCCGACTTGAAGATGCCCAGCAGGCCCACGACCAGGTCCGCGGAGCGGTCGGCGCAGAGCCCCACGATGCACTCGGGGCCAACGCCCTGCTCCCGCAGCCGCCACGCCACGGCGTTGGCCCGCCGGTCCAGCTCACGGTACGTGAGCGTCTCGTCACCACACACCACGGCCACGGCGTCCGGCGTGCGCCGCGCCTGCGACTCGATGAGCGCATGGATGCACGTCTCCGGAAACTCCGCCCGCGTGGCATTCCAGTCGACCAGCACCTGCCGCTGCTCCGCTTGTGGCAGGACCGGCAGCACAGCGAGGCGTTGGTCAGGGTCCGCGACAATGGACTCCAGCAGCACGCCCATCCGCGCCACCAGGCGCGTGGCGGTGTCCGCGTCGAACAGGTCCGTGGCGTACTCGAGCCACCCGCCCAGCCCCTCCGGCCCGCGAGCCAGCGACAGCGTCAAATCGTAAGGCGTGGCCCCCGGGTCCACCTCCACGCGGCGCGACTCCAGGCCGGGCAGCGCCAGCCCCGCGCCGGGCTCCGGCTGGAGCACGAACAGCACCTGGAACAGTGGCGCGCGCGATGGGTCCCTCGTGGGCTGGACGGCGTCGACCAGTCGCTCGAAAGGAACGCCGCGGTGGGCAAAGGCCTCCAGCACGCCTTCGCGCGTCTGTCCCAGCAGCTCGCGGAAACGTGATGAGCCGGACACGGACGCGCGCAGGGCAACCAGGTCGAGGAAGCACCCCATCAACCCTTCGAGTCCCGTCCGCTCACGCCCGTTGACGGCCGTCCCAACGCAGAAGTCCGTCTGCCCCGAATGACGCGCGAGCAGCCCATTGAAGGCCGCCAGCAACGTCATGAACAACGTGGCGCGCTCGCTCCGGCCCAGCGCCTCCAGCCGAGCCGTCAGCGCCTCCGGAAACCGCACCGCCACGCGGCCACCGCGATATGACGGCATGGGGGGCCGAGACCGGTCCGCGGGCAGCTCCAGCGCGGCAGGCACACCCGCCAGCCGAGCCTTCCACCAGTCGAGCGACGTGGCGAGGGCACCGTCCGCCTCCACCTCGCGGCGCCAGCGCGCGAAGTCGGGATACTGGAAGGCCAGCGGCGGCAGCGAAGAAGCACCCGCGTACAGCGCGCTCAGCTCACGGGCCAGGATGGCGAACGAGGCACCATCCGAGACGATGTGGTGCATCACCACGACGAGCAGGTGCGCTTGCGCGTCCAATTGAAACAGCGTGGCCCGGAGCAGCGGCCCTCGCGCGAGGTCGAACGGCGCCCGCGCGTCCTCATGGGCCAGACGCAGCGCGGCCTCCTCACGGGCATCCCCCGGGACGTCACGGAGGTCCACCCGGCGAAGCGATGACACCGGCGTCGGTGAGGTCACTTGAAACGGTGTGCCATCTTCGTCTCGGAACGTCGCTCGGAGCGCCGCGTGCCGCTCAACGATGGCACCGAAAGCGCGCTCCAGCGCCCCATCATCCAGCGCCCCGGAGAGCCGTACCGCCGCCGGCAGGTGATACGCGGCGCTTCCCCGCGCCAACTGCTCGAAGAGCCACAGTCGCTGCTGCGCGGAGGAGAGCGGCGCGGGTGTCCCCTCCTCGCCCCGCGTCAGCTCGGCGCCAGCGGACTCCCCACGCGCCGCGAAGACGGTCCGCGCGAGCTCCCCCACCGTTGGGCCTTGAAGCAGCTCCTCCATGCGGAGGACCACGCCCAGGGCCTCGACGTCGTTCGCCAGCTCCACGGCGCCCAGCGAGTCCAGGCCGAAGGACGTGATGGGCGCATCCGTCGCCAGCTCCTCCGGACGGACGCGAAGCCGCGCGGCGATCCGCGCCAGCAACCACGTCTCCAGTGCCTCCACGGTGAGCGGCTCGGACGCGGTGAGCTCAGGCGCGGGAGCTTCAGCCTGGGGCGTCGCTGCTTCCGACTCGCTCCAGGTCAGCAGCGCCCGAGCCGTCCCCGCGAGCAGGTCGGCCCGGCAGGCCCGCCGTTGAATCTTCCCGCTGGACGTCTTCGGCAGCGCGCCGGGCTCGATGAGGACGAGCGTGTGGAGCTGGACCTCGTGCGTCTCCGCCAGGCCACGGCGGACGGCGCCCACCACTTCCTCGGCGGTCCACGGCTTGCGCGAGTCCACCTCGTACATCACCGCGAGCCGCTCCTCGCCGCCCACGTCGATGGAGAACGCCGCGCCACACCCGGGCCGCAGCGCCGGATGGCTGCGCTCCAGCGTCAGCTCCAGGTCCTGCGGGTGCAGGTTGCGCCCGCGGAGGATGATGAGGTCCTTGCGGCGGCCCACGACGAACAGCTCACCGTCCTTCAGCAGGCCCAGGTCTCCCGTCCGCAGGAACCGGGGGCCGCTGTCCGACTCCGCCAGTCGCGCGCCGAACGCCGCTTCGCTCTCCTCGGGCCGCTCCCAGTAGCCCTGGGCCACGCTGGGACCGGAGACCCAGATCTCCCCCACCCGCTCAGGCGGACACACGCGACGCGTCTCCGGGTCCACCACGAGCAGCGTCTGCTCAGGCAGCGTCTGGCCACACCCCACCAGCGGGCGAGCCCCCGGGCCGTCCTCGACCGCCAGCGCCTCGTTCCGCTCCAACGCCTGGGCATCCCACGTTCGCGTGAGGACCCCTTCGCCCTTGCGCCCACCCGAGGCGATCAGCGTGCCCTCCGCGAGCCCGTAGCAGGGATAGAGCGCCTCACGCTGGAAGCCCACGGGCGCGAAGGCCTCCGAGAAGCGCGTCATGACTTCCGGGCGGATGGGCTCGGCGCCACAGAAGGCCAGCTCCCAGCGTCGCAAGTCCAAGCCTTCGCGCTCCGCGGGAGGCACCTTCCGCACGCACAGGTCGAAGGCGAAGCACGGGCCGCCGCTGATGGTGCCACCGAAGCGGGACAGTGACTCCAACCAGAACCGCGGGCGGCGAAGGAACGCGAGCGGCGACAGCAGCGCCACCGGGAAGCCCGCGTAGAGCGGCTGGAGGATGCCGCCAATCAGGCCCATGTCGTGGTACGGCGGCAGCCAGATGACACCCGCGCTGTCCGAGCGGACCTGGAACGCGTGGGAGATCAACGCCAGGTTGTGCAGCAGGTTCCCGTGGCTGAGCTGCACGCCCTTCGGGTCCCCCGTGGAGCCGGACGTGTATTGAAGGAAGGCCAGCGTGTCCCAGGACGGCTCCGGGCGGCGCCACCCCACCTCGCTCCCTTCGGGCAGCGCGTCCGTGGCCACCCAGCGGAGCGCGGCGAGCTCAGGTGCGCCTTCGAAGAGGCCCTCTCCCATCTCCTGGATGAAGGAAGTGGTGAGCACGACGCTCGCGCGCGCATCGCGAATGATGGCGCGCAGCCGCGGCAACGTCCGCTCCAGCCGCATCGGGTCCGGCGGATAGGCTGGGACGGCGACCAGCCCGGCATACAAGCAACCGAAGAAGCCCGCGACGTACTCCAGGCCCGGTGGGTAGAGGAGCACCGCCCGCTCGCCCGCACGCGCCAGGGCCTGGAGCGCCGCGCCAATGCGCCGGGCTCGCAGGTCCAACCCCGCGTAGCTCAGGACCGCGTCGTCCCCGCCATCCTCCAGGAACGTGTACAGCGGCCGTTCGCCCAGGGACTGGGTCTGCGTTTCGAGGAGCTCCAGCAGTGTCGCGGCCGGGTAGGAGCGCATGGTGAGAGGTTCCAAGGGACGGGGCAGTGGAAAAACCGAAGACCTTCGCTAGAGCGGGGGGCGCAGCATAAGCTATGAGCGCCCACATTCCGGTTCTCATCCTCGCGGAAGGAACTCTCGGCGTGAACCTGCTCATCCTGCTGCTGCGCAGGTCCCGTGGCTCCGTGGCGCTCGCCGTCTGTTTCGGGCTGTTGACGGGCGCCGCGAGCGCGGGGCTCATCGCGCACATCAACGGCGTGCTCGCGCGGGGCGGCGCGATTTCGGACCAGGGAACGGTCCTCGGCTTCGCCACGCTCGGAGTCCTGATGCTGGGCTCGCGCATCGGCTCGCAGCTGCTGCTGACGCGGCTCCAGACGAACACCACGTTCGCGCTGCGGGATCAGCTCAGCCAGCGCATCCTCGCGACACCGCTGCGGCGGCTGGAAGAGCTGGGCTCCCACCGGCTGCTGGCGACGCTCGTCGACGACATCCAGGCCGTCACCCAGGGCTTGCTGTGCATCCCACCGCTGCTCATCAATGGCGGCATCATCCTGGGCTGCATGACGTACCTGGCCGTCATGTCGCGGCTGGTGTTCGCGGCGCTGCTCGTCTTCGCGCTGCTGGGCGCCGTCAGCTACCTGCTCCCGCTTCGCCACATCATGGCGCTGCTGAAGGACTCGCGGCAAACAAATGACCGGTTCTTCCGCGACCTGCGCTCACTCACCCAGGGCCTGAAGGAGCTGAAGCTGCATCAGCGCCGGCGCACGGCGTTCCTCGACCAGGAGCTGTTCCCCACCGCCGAGACGCTGAAGCAACTCCAGCAGCGGGTCTCCACGCTCCATGCCCTGTCGACGAGCTGGGGCATGAGCCTGTTCTTCTTCTTCATCGGGCTGCTGCTGTTCGCCCTGCCCGGCATCGCCCCGGTGTCCGCGTCAACGCTGGTGGGCTACACGCTCGCCGTCCTCTATCTCCAGCAGCCGCTGGATGCGTCCATGACGCTGCTGCCCATGCTGGGCGCGGGAACCGTGGCGCTGCGCCACATCGAAGCGCTGGAGCTGCCCAACGCCGACACCGAGAGCACGCCCGTCGCCATCGCGCCTCCCGCCACGCCTTCCCGCATCGACCTCGTGGGCGTCACGCACGCCTACCGCCGCGAGGGCGAGGACCTGCCCTTCACGCTGGGCCCCATCGACCTGACGCTGCGCCCTGGAGAAATCCTCTTCATCGTCGGGGGCAACGGCAGCGGCAAGACGACGCTGGCCAAGCTCATCACCGGCCTCTATTCGCCGGAGTCCGGGGCCGTCCACGTCGACGGGCAACCGGTGACGGACGACGAGCGGGAGCGCTACCGCCAGCGCTTCGCCACGGTGTTCTCCGACTTCCACCTCTTCGACTCCCTGTTGGGGTTGACCGTGGGCGGGCAGGCGGACAAGGCCCGTGCATACCTCGCGCGGCTCCAGTTGGAGCGCAAGGTGCGCATCGACGCCAGCGGCGCGCTCTCCACCACGGACCTGTCCTCGGGTCAGCGCAAGCGACTGGCGCTGCTGACAGCGTTCCTGGAAGACCGCCCCGTGTACCTCTTCGACGAGTGGGCCGCGGACCAGGACCCCCTGTTCAAGGAGGTCTTCTACCGGGAGCTGCTCCCGGACCTGAAGTCCGCCGGCAAGGCCGTGGTGGTCATCAGCCACGACGACCGCTACTTCGACGTGGCGGACCACCTGCTCCGCCTGGAGTCCGGCGCCGTCGCTTCAGGCCCGTAAACCATCCGCTTTACACGCACTCTGAGACAAAGTGCTATTACGCGGAAAATGTCACATGTCGACGGGCACCCAGGCGGGCTGAAGTTCTCAGATGAAATCCAGGCGTTGCACGGTGAGCTGTCCGCGGCGGCGGTGGCGTTCCTGAAGTTCGCGGAGCGGACGCCCGAGTTGTTCGCGCGGCACCGCTTCCAGAAGTTCGAAGCGTCACCGCTGATGTATTACGAGCTGCACCGGTGGCCGCTCCTCATCGACTCGCGGCGCGACCGTGAGCTGGAGGACGTCGCGGTGAAGCTCTGCCGGCTCGTCAAGCGCGGGCCCCGGCTCCTGCTGGACGGAGACCCTCGGCGCATCGCCGACTACTACGGTGTCTCGCCGGAACGGGCCCGCGTGGCGGCGGAGGTCCTGGCCATCACGGAGGACGCGCGCGGCGCGCTCAGCCGCGGGGACTTCATCGACTCGGCGGATGGCCTCAAGTGCCTCGAGGTCAACATGATGGCGGGCCTGGGCGGCTGGGAGACGGGGCTCAAGGCCCAGGTGGTGATGGACCAGCCCGTGCTCCAGCGCTTCACCGAGGAGCAGGGCCTGCGCATCCAGCTCCAGGACACGCTGCGCGCCTTCCTGGGGCATGTCGTCGAGGACGTGCGGCGGACCGTGGCCTGGGAGGGTGAGTGCAACCTGGCCGTGCTCTTCCCCGACAACGAGCTGCCTGAAGCCGCGGGCAGGGAGATGGCGACGCTGCTGCTCAACAGCACGCTGAGCGAGCTGCTCGAGGCGGACGGCGCGAAGGGCGAGGTGCTCATCGGCACCTACAGCGAGGTGGAGGACGCGGAGGGCCACTGCCTCACGATGCGCGGCCGGCGGCTGCATGCCGTGCAGGAGCATGACGCCAGAGAGCGGCTTGAGGTGGTGAGCCCGGCGTTCGACGCCCGCGTCCGCGCCGCGCTCGCCGCGCGCACCTTGTGTCTCTACAACGGGCCCGCGCAGGAGCTGCTCGACGACAAGCGCAACATCGCGCTGCTGTCGGAGAACGCGGCGTCGCCCGCGCTCTCCTCCGAGGAGCGGGAGCTCATCCGCCGGCACATCCCCTGGACGCGCCGCGTGCGGTCCACGCAGACGACCCGCGGTGGCGCGTCCGTATGGCTGCCCGACGAGCTCGCCGCCTCGAAGCGCGAAGGGCTGGTACTCAAGGCGGGCCGCGCCTATGGCGGCAAGTCGGTGCTGATTGGCCGCGCGATGACCGCCGAGGACTGGGACGCCGCCATCCAGGAAGCCCTGGAGCACGGCGGCTGGATTGTCCAGGAGCGCATCGAGCCGCGCCCCTACCACTTCCTGCGGGACGACGGCGCCGTGGGCCCCCACATCCTCATCTGGGGCGCCTTTGTCTTCGGTGAGCGCTACGGCGGAACCATGGTGCGACTGAACCCCACCGGTCAGGGCAAGGACGTGGTCAACGCGACTCAAGGCGCGTTGATGTGCGCGCTCGTCGTCGTCGAGTAACCGCGTGTCTCACAGCGAGACGCGGGGAATGAAAGAACCCCTGGCAATCACGCGCGCTCCAGCCTGCCTCTTATTCTCAATTTTCAAGTAAAATCAATCAAATCGCATTTGTCGCAGCTGGCCGCGCTACTATAGGGTTTGTCACCCTCTTGAAACGCGGACACGTGACGACTCGGCCCGGCTCGAAGCGGCTCCGTAGACGTCGTGTGTCCGGGAAGGAACGCTCGCCGTGAAGCTCAGTGTTCTCGATCATTCCATCGTCGCCAGCGGCACCCAGACACGTGAGGCCTTCCAAAACACGGTAGAGCTGGCCCGAGCCGCCGAGCAGCTCGGGTATCACCGCTTCTGGCTCGCGGAGCACCACGGCTCGGGACACTTCGCGGGCGTGGCGCCGGAAATCCTCGTCGCGCATGTCGCGGCGGCGACGTCGCGTATCCGGGTGGGAACAGGCGGCGTCCTGTTGTCGAACTACAGCCCCTTCAAGGTCGCCGAGGTCTTCCGGCTGCTGGAGGCGCTCCACCCCGACCGCATCGACCTGGGCATCGGACGGACGTCGGGCAGTACGGACCTGGTGGCTCGCGCCCTGGCCTACGGCCCGCCGGCGAGCAACGAGCGCTTCCCCACGAAGCTGGAGGACCTCGTCGCCTTCCTGTCGGGCACCACGCCCGCGACGCCGGAGTTCGAAAAGCTGAGCTTGAAGACCATGGCGCAGGGCATGCCGCAGGTCTGGGCGCTCGGCTCGGGTGAGCAGAGCGCCGCGCTCGCGGCCCGGCTGGGACTGTCTTTCTGCTTCGCGCACTTCTTCAACCCCATCCACGGGGGCCCGGTGACGCGGGGGTATCGCGAGCACTTCAAGCCTTCGCACGTGCAGGCGGCGCCCAACTCCGCCGTCAGCGTCTACGTCATCTGTGCCCCGACCGAGCAGGAGGCCCGGCGAATAGCCCGGAGCAGCGACCTGCTGACCATCAACACGCGCAGGGGCCGGCCCGAAGCGCCCATCCCGTCCATCGAGGAGGCGGAGGCCTACGCCTACACGCCCGAGGACCTGGCCACGCTCGAGTTCGACCGCAAGCGCGTCGTGTGCGGCGCACCGGACCAGGTGAAGGAGCAGTTGACGCGCATGGCCGCCGAGTTCCAGGCGGACGAGCTGCTCATCACCACCATCGTCCACGACCATCGCTCCCGGCTGCGCTCCTACGAGCTGCTGGCCGACGCGTTCTCCCTCACGAGCACGCCGCCCGCCGCCCAGGCAGCCAACTGAGCCACGCCTCCGCGCCCCGCGGAGCCCTGCCCGTCGTCACGGACATTCCCTGAGCCCTGCCGCGTGAGGGCCGCGCGGGGCGTGTGCGTGATGCCGCCGGGCCGCCACCCCACCTCGCTTCTTGAACGTGAGTTCGTCGACAGCCATGAGCGATGACAACCTGAGTGACGGCGACGACCTGGCCATTGCCATCGTCGGAATGGCGGGCCGCTTCCCGGGCTCCCCCGACGTGGAGACCTTCTGGCGGAACCTCTGTGAGGGTGTGGAGGGCATCCGCTTCTTCACGGACGACGAGCTGAAGGCCCGCGGCGTCCCCGAGGAGCGCCTGCGACAGCCGGGCTTCGTGCGCGCCGGGGCCGTGCTGGAGCAGGTGGACGCGTTCGACGCGAGCTTCTTCGGCTATTCGCCGCGCGAGGCCGTGCTGATGGACCCGCAGCACCGCATCTTCCTGGAGTGCGCGTGGGAGGCCATCGAGCGCTCGGGCCACGGACTGGATACGGAGTCGCGCTCGGTGGGCGTCTTCGCGGGGACGAGCCTGAGCACGTACCTGCTCTTCAACCTGCGCACGCACCCGGAGCTGCTCGAGTCGAGCGACAGCTTCCAGGTGATGATTGGCAACGACAAGGACTTCCTCGCCACGCGGCTGGCGTACCACCTGGACCTCAAGGGCCCCAGCCTGGATGTCCAGACGGGCTGCTCCACGTCGCTGGTCGCCACCCACCTGGCCTGCCAGTCGCTGATGGGCTTCCAGTGCGACGTGGCCATCGCGGGCGGCGTGTCCGTGGACGTGCCCCAGCGCACCGGCTACGTGCACCAGCCCGGGGGCATCGCGTCCCCGGACGGACACTGCCGTCCCTTCGACGCGCAGGCGCAGGGAACGCTCTTCGGCAGCGGCGTGGGCGTGGTGGTGCTCAAGCGGCTGGATGACGCGCTGGCGGACGGCAGCCACATCCACGCCGTCATCCGGGCCTCCGCCATCAACAACGACGGCGCCTCGAAGCTCGGCTACACCGCGCCCAGCGCCGAGGGACAGGCGGAGGTCATCGCCCGCACCCACGCGTTGGCGGGCGTGACGCCAGACACGGTGGGCTACGTGGAGACGCACGGCACCGGCACCCTGCTGGGAGACCCGGTCGAGGTCTCCGCGCTGACGAGCGCCTTTCGCGCCGGCACCGAGGCCACCAGCTTCTGCGCGCTCGGCTCGGTCAAGTCGAACATCGGCCACCTGGACGCGGCGGCCGGCGTGGCGGGGCTCATCAAGACGGCCCTGGTGGTGGAGCACGGACGCATTCCCCCCACCCTCCACTGCCACACGCCCAACCCGAACATCGACTGGACGCGCAGCCCCTTCTTCGTGAATGCCGCGTTGAAGGAGTGGCAGACGCATGACCACCGGCGCCGCGCGGGCGTGAGCTCCTTCGGCATTGGCGGCACCAACGCCCACGCGCTGCTGGAAGCGCCGCCGCCCCCGGCCCCCTCCGGCCCGTCGCGGCCGTGGCAGTTGCTGGTCCTCTCCGCGAAGAAGCCGGCCGCGCTCGACGCCATGACCCAGAACCTGGGCGCGCACCTGGCGGCACACCCCGAGCAGTCCCTGGCGGACGTCGCGCACACCCTCCAGATTGGCCGCAAGGCGTTCGCGCACCGGCGCGTGGTGGTCTGCGAGCGTGGCGAGGACGCGGCCACGGTGCTGTCCGAGGTGAACCCCGAGCGCGTGTTCACGGACGTGGCCAAGGACGGTGGCCGCTCCGTCGTGTTCCTCTTCCCCGGCGGTGGCGCGCAGCACCTGCGCATGGGGCAGGAGCTGTACGAGAAGGAGCCCGCCTTCCGCGAGGCCTTCGACGCGTGCGCCGCCCTCCTCCAGCGCCGCGGCGGACCGTCGCTTCGCACGGTGCTGTACCCGGCGGGCGACGCGGACGCGGGCGCGCCCCTGCCCCGCCCCTCCGTGGGCCTGCCCGCGCTCTTCACGGTGGAGTACGCGCTGGCGAAGCTGTGGGAGTCCTGGGGCATCCGGCCCGAGGCGATGATTGGCCACAGCATGGGCGAATACGTGGCCGCGTGCCTCGCGGGCGTCTTCTCGCTGGAGGACGCGCTGGCACTGGTGGCCGAGCGTGGCCGCCTCTTCGAGCAGCTCCCGTCCGGCGCCATGGTGAGCGTGGCCCTGTCCGAAGAGGCGCTGCAGCCGCTGCTGGGCGAGCGCCTGTCCCTGGCCGCCGTCAACGGACCGTCGCAGTGCGTGGTGGCCGGCGACACCGCCTCGGTGGATGCGCTGTCCGCCGACCTGGCCACGCGAGGCATCGAGCACCGGCGCGTCCACATCGACGTGGCCGCGCACTCGCACCTCATCGACTCCATCCTGCCGGCGTTCGCGGCGTTCGTCGGGCGGCTGAAGCTCCAGACGCCGACGCAGCCCTTCGTCTCCGGCGTGACGGGGACGTGGGTGACCGAGGAGGAGGCCACCGACCCGAGGTACTGGGTGCGCCACCTGCGGCAGACGGTGCGCTTCGGTCCGGGCGTGCGCTGCCTGCTGGAGGACCCGTCGCGCGTGCTGCTGGAGGTCGGTCCCGGGCGGACGCTGGGCTCGCTCGCGCGCCTGCAGGTGGAGCGCGGCCAGCCCACCGTGGTGCTCACGTCGATGCGGGCGCCTCGCGAGCCCGGCTCCGACATGCGCTTCGTGCTCACCACGCTGGGCCGGCTCTGGGCGGCGGGCGTCCCCATGGACTGGCGGCGTCTCCAGGCCGGAGAGCAGCGCCGGCGCGTCGTCCTGCCCACCTACCCCTTCGAGCGCAAGCGACACTGGCTGGCGCCGAACGCGGCGGGCCTCCCCATCACCAGCGAGGTCTCCCTCGCCCGGCGCAAGGACGCGGCGGACTGGTTCTATCTGCCGTCCTGGAAGCGCACGCTCGCGCTGCGCGCGACCACCGCCGCGCCCCAGAGCTGGCTCGTCTTCACCGACACCAGCGGGCTGGGAGACGCGGTGGCGACGCGGCTCGCGGAGAGCGGCGGCCGAGTCGCCCGGGTGTCGCAGGGCTCCGACTTCCGCCGCGTGGATGACGGCGCCTTCGAAGTGGACCCCACCCGCCCGGAGACCTACGCGGCGCTGCTGAGCGCGCTCGCCGAGGACGCCTTGCGGCCCGAGCGCATCGTCCACCTGTGGAGCGTGGACTCGGCGGGAGAAGGACTGGCGGGCGTGGAGCACGCCCAGCGCACCGGCTTCTTCAGCCTGCTCTTCCTGGCCCAGGCGCTGGCGGGCCAGGGCGCCTCCGGCCCCGTGCAGCTCACGGTGGTCTCCAGCGGCGTGCAGGCCGTCACCGGGCATGAGGTGCTGGCCCCGGAGAAGGCCACGCTCCTGGGCGCCTGCCGCGTGCTGCCGCACGAGGTGCCGGGCCTGTCGTGTCGTTCAATCGACGTGGAAGCCCCGAGCTGTAGCAAGACGCTCCAGGCCCTGGCGGCGCGGCTGACGTGTGAGCTGGCCACGGGCTCCTCCAACGGCGCCGTGGCGCTCCGAGGCAAGAACCGCTGGGAACAGTCGCTCGAGCAGGTGCGCATCACCGCACCCGCGGCGGATGCGCCGTCACGCCTGCGGCAGCGCGGCACGTACCTCATCACCGGCGGCCTGGGTGGCATCGGGCTGGTGCTGGCGGAGTCGCTCGCGCGGCAGGTCCAGGCACGGCTGGTGCTGGTGGGCCGCAATGCCCTGCCGGAGCGTGACACCTGGGACACCTGGCTCGCCGAGCACGGTGAGCAGGACCGGGTGAGCCAGCGGCTCCGTCAGGTGCGGGCGCTGGAGGCCCTGGGCTCCGAGGTCCTGGTCCTCCAGGCGGACGTGGGCGACGCCGAGCAGATGGCGGAGGTGCTGCGCCGGACACGGCAGGCCTTTGGCGAGCTCCACGGCGTCATCCACGCGGCGGGCGTGCCCGCGGGTGGCCTTGCCCAGCTCCGCACCCAGAAGGCCGTGGAAGACGTCCTGCGCCCCAAGGTGTCGGGCACGTGGGTCCTGCACGCGCTGCTGCGCGACATGCCCTTGGACTTCTTCGTGCTCTGCTCCTCTCGCACCGCCTACACGGCGGAGCCCGGGCAGATTGACCACTGCGCCGCGTGCGCCTTCCAGGATGCCTTCGCCCACCAGGCCGCGGCGACGGGGAGCCTGCCCATCATCTCCCTGGGCTGGGACACCTGGCGCGAGGTGGGTCAGGCCGTGACGACGCAGATGCCGGACGGCGCCAACCCGATGCGGGAGGCGATGCTGGCCCATGCCCTGACACCGGCCGAAGGCGTGGACGTCTTCGAGCGCGTGCTGGCGCAGGCCCCCACGCACATCGTCGTGTCCACCGAGGATTTGCGAGCAGCCATGGCGCGCAGCGCCTCGCTGCTCCAGGACTTGATGGGCCCCATGGAGACGGACGCCGCGCCGACAGCGGAGCGCACGGCGCCCGCCAGCATGGACGAGGCGGAGCGCGAGCTGGCGGACATCTGGCAGCGCTTCCTGGGCGTGGAGAGCGTGGCGCTGCACGAGAACTTCTTCGAGCTCGGTGGGAACTCGCTGATTGGCCTGAAGGTCATCAACGAGGTGAAGCGCCGCTTCGGCAAGGACCTGCCGGTGGTGGCGCTCTTCGAGAACCCCACGCTCAGCGCCATGGCCCGGCTGCTGACTCGGGGGCAGGAGCAGGGCTCGGCCACCACCAGTGACCGGCGAAGCCGCGGAGCGAAGCGCCGGGAGCTCATCCAGCAGCGGCGCCAGTCGGGGAACTGAATGCGCGAGGGGGACAGCGTGTCGGACAACAACACGGGCATGGAGATCGCAATCACCGGCATGGCCGGGCGCTTCCCGGGCGCGCGCAGCCTGGAAGAGCTGTGGCGCAACCTCTGCGACGGCGTGGAGGCCATTGAGCCGCTTTCGGACGAGGCGGTCCTCAAGGCGGGCCTGCCCCCCGAGGTGCTGAAGGATCCGCACTTCGTGAAGGTGGCCTCGCGGCTGGAAGACGTGGCGGGCTTCGACGCGGCCTTCTTCGGCTACACGCCGCGCGAGGCGGAGGTGATGGACCCGCAGCAGCGCCTCTTCCTGGAGTGCGCCCTGGAGGCGCTGGAAGACGCGGGCTACGGCGGGCCGCCTCCCGAGCTGCTGGTGGGCGTCTTCGGCGGACAGGCCCTGAGCACGTACCTGCTGCTCAACCTGCTGGGGAACGCGGAGCTGATGCGCACGGCGGACCCGCTCCAGCTCAACCTGGGCAACGCGGGCAGCTTCCTCACCACGCGGGCCGCCTACAAACTGGACCTGCGCGGCCCCAGCTTCAACATCGAGAGCGCGTGCTCCACGTCGCTGGTCGCGGTCCACGTCGCCTGTCAGAGCCTGCTCAACCAGGAGTGTGACGTCGCGCTGGCGGGCGGCGTGTCCATCAACCTCCAGATTCAGGGCGGCTACCGCTACGTGGAGGGCGGCATCCTGTCGCCGGACGGGCACTGCCGCCCCTTCGACGCGCAGGCCAAGGGCATCGTCTTCGGCAGCGGCGCGGGCGTGGTGGCGCTGCGGCGCCTGGAGGACGCGCTGGCGGATGGCAGCCCCATCTACGCGGTCATCAAGGGCTCCGCGGTGAACAACGACGGCGCCGCGCGCGTGGGCTACACCGCGCCGGGCGTCGAGGGCCAGGCGGCCGTCATCTCCGAGGCCCTGGGCAGCGCGGGCGTATCGGCCGGGAGCATCGGCTACGTGGAGGCGCACGGCACCGGCACCGCGCTGGGAGACCCCATCGAAGTGCAGGCCCTCATCCGCGCCTTTGGCGACGAGGCGGCCGGACCGCGCACCTGCGCCCTGGGCTCCATCAAGCCCAACCTGGGCCACCTGGACGCGGCGGCGGGCGTGGCGGGCCTCATCAAGGCGGCGCTGGCGCTCAAGCACCGCAAGCTGCCGCCCAGCCTCAACTTCGAGACGCCGAACCCCAACATCCCCTGGGACGCGAGCCCTTTCTACGTCAACACGAAGCTGCGCGAGTGGAAGGCCCCCGCCCGCGAGCCCCGCCGGGCGGGCGTGAGCAGCTTCGGCATGGGCGGCACCAACGCCCACGTCATCCTGGAGGAGCCGCCCGCCCGCGCCCCCGTTCCGTCCACGCGCCCGCACCAACTCCTGCTCCTGTCGGCGCGCACGCCCACGGCGCTCGCCTCGCAGGCGTCCCGGCTGGAGGAGCACCTCCGCGCGACCAAGGGCCTGGAGCCCGCGGACGTGGCGTACACGCTCCAGGTGGGCAGGCGCCGCCACCCGCACCGCCGCGCCATCGTCTGTCAGGGGCGTGAGGACGCGCTCACCGCGCTGGGTGACATCAGCCGGCAGCTCTCCGCCACCGAGGAGCGCACCAGCCGCCCCACCGTGTTCATGTTCCCTGGTCAGGGCTCGCAGTACGCGGGCATGGCGCAGGGCCTGTACGAGAGCGAGCGCGGCTTCCGCGCGGACGTGGACGACTGCGCCACCCGGCTCACCCCGCACCTGAAGCTGGACCTGCGCGAGGTCCTCTTCCCCGCCGCCAACCGCGCCGAGGAAGCGCAGCGGCAGTTGCAGCAGACGCGGCTGGCTCAGCCTGCGCTCTTCACCATCGAGTACGCGCTCGCGCGGCTGTGGATGTCCTGGGGCGTGCGGCCCGAGGCCATGGTGGGCCACAGCATCGGGGAGTACGTGGCCGCGTGCCTCGCGGGCGTCTTCACCTTGCCGGACGCGCTGGCCCTGGTGGCCGCGCGGGGCCAGCTCATGCAGGACCTGCCGCCGGGCGCCATGCTCTCCGTCGCGCTGTCGGAGGCGGAGCTGGTGTCGTCGCTGGACGCGCGACTGTCCGTGGCCGCGGTGAACGCGCCGTCGATGACGGTGGTCGCCGGCCCCGAAGACGCCGTGGACGCGCTGAAGGCCCGGCTCGAGGCACGCGGCGTCCAGTCGCGCCGCCTGCACACCTCGCACGCGTTCCACTCGGCGATGATGGAGCCCATCGTCGCGCCCTTCACCGAGCGCCTGCGGCGGGTGAAGCTGTCCGCGCCGCAAATCCCCTTCCTCTCCAACGTCACCGGCACCTGGGTGACGGCCGCCGAGGCGAAGGACCCGGCCTACTGGGCCCGCCACCTGCGTCAGCCGGTCCGCTTCGCCGCGGGGCTTGCGCAGCTGCAATCCGCGCAGGTGCTCCTGGAGGTCGGCCCCGGCCGCACGCTGACCACCTTCGCGTCCCAGCCCGGCGCGCTCCGGCAGGCGCCCACCACGGTGACGTCGCTCCGTCATCCGGACACGCGGCAGGCGGATACGGCCGTGCTGCTCGGCGCGCTGGGACAGCTCTGGCTGTCGGGCGTGGACGTGGACTGGGAAGCCTTCAACGGCGAGGAACGGCGCCAACGCGTCGGGCTGCCCACCTACCCATTCGAGCGCAAGCGCTACTGGGTCTCCCCCGACGGGCACCGCGCCCTGGCCGCCGCGCCGTCCACGGAGCGCGCTCCCGAGACGAAGGAGCCCGACGAGGCTCCGGCCGCGGGCTACTCCCGCCCCGCGATGGCCGTGGCCTACGTGGCGCCCGACACGGAGGACCAGCAGGTGGTGGCGCGTATCTGGGAGGACGTGCTGGGCGTGCGGCCGGTGGGCGTCCACGACGACTTCTTCGCGCTCGGTGGGCACTCCCTGCTGGCCACCACCGTGGTGGGACGGCTGCGGGACACCTTCGGCTTCACGGTGCCGCTGCAATCGCTGTTCGAGGCGCCGACGGTGGCCCGGCTGGCGGCCCTGGTGGCCGAGCAGCGCAAGAGCCCCGGCCATGACGACCCGGAGGTGGAGGCCCTGCTGCGGATGCTGGCGGAGCTCACCGCCAAGGAGGGCGCGGCCAGCCGTTAGCCCCGCGTCCACACCCCTTTCGAGAGACAGCCCATGGCACCTCCCATCTCCCCACCCTTGAAGGCCCTCCTCCTGGCCATGGAGTACACCCCGAACGTGGCCGGCGGTGTGGGCACCTACGTCTACGAGCTGGCCCGCGGGCTGGCGCGCGGCGGGTGCAAGGTCACCGTCCTGGCGTACACGCCCGGCGAGCCCGCGGTGCTCCGCGAGCCCAACCTCACCGTGCACATGATGCCGCCCAGCCGCGGCAGCCTCTCCCAGGCGGGAAAGCTCTCTTTGGTGGGCGGCATCCGCGTCTTCAACGACGACCTGCTTCACCGAGGCCGCGAGCTCATCCGCGAGGAGCAGCCAGACCTCATCCACTTCCACCAGTGGCACACCCACCGCGCCGCGCGAGCGCTGGCCAACGAGGCCGGCGTGCCCGTGCTGGGGACCAGCCACTACATCTCCGAGCCCGCCGAGCGATGGTGGGGACAGACGCCCGACCCGGAGATTCTCGAGGAGGAGCGCAGCTTCTACGACGGGTCGACGAACGTCATCTCGGTGAGTGACTCCATGAGCCAGCTCATCCGGGAGACCTACGGGATGCCGGCCTCGCTGCTGCACACCATCCACTGCGGCATGGACGCGGGCCCCTTCCTCCAGCCCAAGCACTCGCCGGAGGACTACGCGCGCCTGCGCGCCACGGTGGCCACGCCGGATGACCCCGTCGTCCTCTACACGGGCCGGCTGCACCCCATGAAGGGCATCAGCGCCATCTTCGCCGCCGCCGAGCGCGTGCTCGAACGGCGCCCCAACGTGCGCTTCCTCCTGGCCGGTGGCACCGACTCGCGCGAGTCCACGCAGATGGTGCAGACGCTGACCCAGCGCTACGCGCACCTGCGCCACCGCATCAAGCTGCTGGGCAAGCTGCCACGCCAGCAGCTCGGGTTGCTCCATCGCATCGCGGACCTGGCGCTGGTGCCTTCGCTGTACGAGCCCTTTGGCTACACGGCCATCGAGGCCATGGCCTCCGGCCTGCCCCTGGTGGCGACGCGCTCCGGGGGCCCGTCGGAGATCGTCGACCACGAGAAGACGGGCCTGCTGGTCCCCGTCCTCCCTGGCGCACCGGGAGGTCCGCGCGAAGTGGACGTCGAGGCGCTCGCCGCCGCGCAGCTCAACCTGCTGGAAGACCGTGAGCGGGCGCGGCGCATGGGGCTGGCCGGCCAGCAACGCGTGGTGGAGCTGTTCAGCCTGCCGCGCATGGTGGCCGCCAACCTCGCCGTGTACCAGCAGCTCGTCGGCGGACAGGGACGCGAGGTGCGGTCATGACGGATTGGTTGGCCTTCCACGTCCCCGCACCGGCTTCCTGGGTGCGGCTGTTCTGTCTGCCGCACGCGGGCGGCAGCGCCTCGCTGTTCCGCGCCTGGCAGGCGGAGCTGGGGCAGGACATCGAGGTGTGCCCGGTGCAGCTCCCCGGCCGGGAGAACCGCCTGCGCGAGCCGCCCCTGCGCGCGCTGCCGGACGTCATCGCGCCCCTGGTGGACGTGCTGGCGCAGCACACGGACAAGCCCTACGCCCTCTTCGGACACAGCATGGGCGCGCTGCTCGCATACGAGCTGACGCGGGCCCTGCGCGAGCGCGGGCTGCCAGCGCCCCTGCACCTCTTCGTCGCCAGCTACCGGGCGCCGCACACGCTCCAGGCCCACACGCCGGCCACGGCCACGCATGACATCGACGCGTCCGAGGCCCGGCGCCTGGGTGAGTCACGCGCCGTGTCCGGCGAGATGGCCGAAGAGCTGCTGACGCTGATGCGCGCCACCATGCTGGCGGACACCGCCGTGTGCGAGGGCTACTCGTGGAAGCCATGCCCCGTCCTGGCGTGCCCGCTCTCCGCCTTCCGCGGCTTCGACGACTACGTGCTCGATGACGCGACGGAGGCGTGGCGCCAGCTCACCGCAGGTCCGTTCGCCACCCAGACGTTCCTGGGCGACCACTTCTTCCTGCGACAGACGCCGCGCGGCCTGCTGCAGAACATCCGCCGGAGCCTCACCAGGCTGCGGCCCGCCTCGACTCGCTGACCCCCTTTTTCCAAGGAGCCTTCCCGATGAAGTACCTCGTCTACGTCAAGGACCGCACCTCGGGCCCGCAGCCCCAGGATCCCATCGCCCTCAACCGCGCTGTTCGTGACTGGGTGGGCGCCCGCCTCCAGGACGGCACCTTCGACTGTGCCTACTACGTCCTCCCGAAGATGGGCCTCTGCATCCTCAACGCCGACTCGCACGAGTCGCTGCTGACGCTGCTGCGCGCCTGGCCGTCCTTCGCGTTCCAGGAGTTCGAAATCCACATGCTGGCGGACGTGCGCCACGGCATCGACAACAACTTCGAGCGCCTGCAGAAAGCAAGCGCCCCAGGCCAGTCCGAGAGCGCGGCCTGACGCACCACCCGGGAGAGCCGCCATGAGCACCGCCACCGCCCAGAAGGGCGCAGCGCCCCTGGTCCCCGAGCGCATGCCGCTCGACAACCGCCGGGCCTTCTACGAGCGCATCGAAGCCAACAACAAACCCGTCATCCTCACCGACGCCATGAAGGGCTGGCCCGCGGCCGAGCGATGGACCTTCGACTACTTCGCCACGAAATACCGCGACGTGAGCGTCCCCGTGGAGTGGCTGCAGTACAACGCCAAGGACACGGGCGGCGTGGAGCGCGTGGGCCGCGTGCGGAAGATGAGCATGCAGGAGTACGTCGACACGCTGAAGGCGAAGGGCGACGAGACGCCGGGCTACCTCATCGGCAACGACTTGTTCCGCACCCTGCCGGAGCTGCACAAGGACGTCCGCTTCGACGAGTACGCCGTCCAGCGCAAGCTCACCGAGCAGCTCTTCTTCATGGGCCCGCGCGGCACCTTCACCCAGCTCCACCTGGACCGCGCGCACAACCTGCACGCCGTCATGGTGGGCCGCAAGCAGTGGCAGTTGTACTCGCCCAGGCGGGACGCGGAGCTGCGCCCGGCGAAGCTCAGCCACCCGTGGTCCGTCGTGAGCACGCATGACCTGACGCCCCACGGTGGCAAGGCGGACCAGCTCCCCGGTGGCCTCGTCCCGGACTATGACTTCGTCCTGGAGGCCGGGGAGATTCTCTACCTGCCCTACGGCTGGTGGCACCGCGTGTACACGGTGGAGGACGCCATCGCCACCAACTACTGGTGGTGGACCTGGTCGATGCTGGCCAGGCTGGGCCCGAAGCTCATCCCCTCCATCGCCTTGAGCGCGGCGGGCCGCATCCGCAAGCAGCAGAAGCTGGGCCGCGAGTACCGCGAGCAGTAACGCGGCCCCGCGGTCTCACTCCAGTTCGATGAGGGCGCCCACCACGGCGCCCTGCGCGACATTCACCACGCCGGTGCCCCGCTGCATGGGGCACATGCGGAAGAAATGCCCGCCGTAGGTCTCGCCGAGCACGAAGAGCCCCCAGACGACGCTGTGGGGCACCACCGCGCCCTCTGGCCCCAGGGCGTGGATGGGCGTCGGGCGCACGCGCTCCTGCACCACCCAGTCGCCCACGTCGAGCGCCTCGCGCACGGCCGTGTCCCAGTCGGCGGCGGAGGTCGCCCAGCCCACCCGCACGGACTCGCCGCCGTAGTCCCGGCCCGGCTTGAGGACCAGGGACTCGCGCTGCGAGGCCAGCAGCTCCGGAACGAAGTACCGCGTCCCGTCGCGCTCGACGTGCGTCCGTTCGACCCGGCATGTCCAGGGGACGTTCCGGCGCACCAGCTCCCGTTCCGGCTCGGACAGCGCGGACGTCGTCATGTGCTCCCACAGCAGCGTGAGGTTACGCTTGTCGTCGAGCACATCCTGCGCCGGACCGTTGAGCAGACTGACGGTCCGGGCATCGAACGCGGCCTGGGCCCGCGCGACGTAGGCCGCGCCCGCCAGCGCCACCCTGTCGCGCGCGTCGTACTCCACGACGGCGTGCAGCCGCTTGCCCCGGAGCGTGAGGCGCGCGCCGGGCTCGGACTCCACCGAGCCATAGGTGGCCATGAGGACCTCGCCGCGCGCGCCTTCGGGCTGGAGGAGCTCCTGGAGCTGGGCGGTGAAGAACCGGCTCACCTGCTCCGCCGGCCCCGCGTCCGGCAAGGTGCTCGGGGAGAAGAGGATGCCGATGTTGCACTCCCCTTCCCAGTCGACGTCTCGCCGCACGGTGTCGACGAGGTTCGCGAAGAAGTCGCGCAGCGTCCGCGGCTGACGGACGCGCAGCCGCTGCTCCACGGCGAAGCGCTGCATCGCGGGCTGCGCCAGCACCTGCTGGACGTGGATGGCCGTCTCCCAGCCCCCCACACCCGCCGTCATGTTGAACTCCAGGCACTTGAGGGCCGTGCCGTCATGGATGAAGTCACCGCGGCCAATGGCCCCCCGGGCGTCATCCGTCCGCGCCAGGGCCTCGAGCGCCGCGTGGGCCCGCTCATGCGGAATCCCATAGAACGCCGCCGCGCGGTCCGTCGCGCCCAGCAGCCGCCGAGGGGCCCGCTTGATGAGCCGGCAGAGCGCAGGGGCCACCTCCCGCATCTGCCGCGCGACCGGGCCCTCCACGAAGGTGGGCCAGGCATGCAGCTCATACGGGATGAGCGGCGACGCCTCGTACGGCTTGAACGTGTGGCGAGAGAAGACCTCGGGGACGCGCTCGGTGAACTCCAGGAACGCGGCGGCGGCGGGAGAGAGCTGACCGTGCTGCGCTTTGACTTCTGGAGGGAAATGTCCGCCGGGAATCGGCTCGGGCACGCTCATGGGCGTACGGCTCCTTCGTGAACAGGGGTGAAACCGTTGGAATGCCGCGGGCTGCTCAGGACAGCTCGCAGACCAGCCGCAGCTCGCTCGTGTAGCGGCGCTGCGCCGCGTCGGTGAGCCAGAGGTGCTCCGGGTCCGGCAGCATCTCCGAGAACTGGACCCGCGAAGCCGGCGACTTCTCCGCCGTGCTCCGCACCAGCTTCGCCATCATCTCCACCAGCAAGGGGCTGTCGAAGTCCACGAAGCAGGGCTTGCGCTCCGTCGCCACCTTGAAGAACGCGAAGCGCGGAATGCCCAAACCCTGCTGCCAACGCCGGGCAGCAAGCCACTGCGCCAGCGGGTCCGTGAGCCCGGCGAAGCCCAGCTCGGACGCGGGCGCGCTCCAGCGCTCACGGGCGACGACCACGCCATCCACCGTCACCCGAGGCGAGTAGTCATCCGCCAGCGCCAGGTCGAAGATGCTGGCGCAGCGCTGCTCCAGGAACACGGCCATGAACGCCATCAGGCCGAAGCGGCGCCCGCTCACGCGGTCGAGGACCTCCAACGTGCCGTCACGCCGCTCCACCACCATGTCCCCCACGCGAAGCGCGCGAGCGCCCGGCTGGGGCGGCGGCTCCTGCCCGGAGAGGTAGTAGAGGCTGTCACGCGGGAAGAGACACGGCAGCGTGCGCTGGCTCCACTCGGACTTGGGGAACACGGGCACCACGTCGGCCCCGGTGGCGCACCGCTCCGCGAGCGCGAAGAGCTCCTCGGGCGCGGGGTGCTGCTCCACGAAGAGCGAGGAGATGCTGTTGCACAGGTGCAGCTCCCCCAGCACGAGCTGGTAGTCCCCGGCGCGGACGGCCTCCTCGCTGGCCGCGTCAATCATCACGTCCGGCGAGGCATGCCAGCGGCTCCGCCACGCCGGGCCCGCCTCGCCGAAGGCCTCAAGCACCCGGGGCCGGAGCGAATCGACGGTGCGCGTCTGTCGTCGGACCTCCGGCTCCAGCGCGAAGAGCTCACGCCAGCGTCGGCGATGCTCGGCGACGGCCTTGGCCACGGGCATCAGCTCCGCTTCGGTGGCCGGGTCCTTGAGCCCCTGGACGAAGGCGAGCTGGAGCGCGGTGAGCGACACAGGCGCGCCGCCTTCGGACAACCGGTCGAACAGCGCATCCAGCCCCGCGCGCGTGCCCCGGGTCACCTCCCCCACCAGCCACCGCGCGCCGGTCAGCACCAGCTCCAGCACGGACCCGAGCCGGTCAATCACCGGCGCGCCCAGCATCAGCGCGCCGTCGCGCTCACAGTCCTCGTAGATGAGCGTCCGCGAGGCATACGTCTGCCCCGCCGCGCGCGTGGGCGACGCGCCCGTCACCTCCTGGAACACGGCCTCCAGCTCCGCGACCGCCGCATCCAAGGCCGAGGGCGTTCCAGCCGCCGCTTCGACCGCGGCGCGCGCGCGCTCCAGCCGCTCCAACGGCGCCAGCGCTCGGGCCCGCGCGTCGGCGTCCTCGATGGCCATCAGCGCGCCGCGCAGCACCACCTCGGGCCGGAGGACGAGCGACACCTCCCAGCCCCAGACCAGGACGCCGAATCCCACCGCCTGTTCGAGCGCCGTGAAGATTTCATCCTGCGTGGCGAAGGCCGGTGAATCACCGGCCGTGAGCTCCCGAGCGATGCTCACCGCGCTGGCCGAGCCATCACACCGCGACAGCAGCAGCGCCTGCTCCGGGCTCAGCTCCACCGGCGTGGGCATGGGGCCGTGAAGCACGTGGCCCTCCAGCCGGAAGTAGGGCAACAGCCGGGGCGGTGCCCAGTGACGCAGGGACGCGTCGCGCGCCAGCGCGGCGCTGAGCGCGTCCAGGCACCACGTCTCGAAGTAGACCGCGCGCCGGGAGACGAGCCGCTCCCCGGGCGTCCAGCGCAGCCCGTCGTTCGAAGGGGTGAGCCGAGCCCAACCCACGGGGCCAAAGAAGCCGATGGTGTCGTTCTTGGTGCTGTAGCGCTGGACGTAGGAGGCCACCAGTCGCTCGCGCTGCCGGGCCTTGCTGTTGCGCGCGGTGGCGGGAAGGGCCGCCAGCGGCTCCACGCCCGTCTTGTAGGCATGGCGGTTCTGCCAGAGCAGCGCCTCGCTCAGGTGGGATGCTCCCGCCAGTGAGCGCAGCGCCGCGCTGATGGAGAGCAGGTCCGAGTCAAACGCGGCGCGCACGACGTCACCGGGTGTCTCAACCCCGGACGTGAGCCATGTATCGGCCGCGGAGGCCGCTGTCGGAGCCGCGAGCCGGAGCGCATCCTGGGCGGGAAAGCCGGCGCCACGCAGCGCGGCCCAAGGCCACAGGGCCATTCCTGGAGCAAAGGAGACGAGCGCGGGTGCTTCGGGCTTCGCGGAATCCAGAGGCTCGGGTACACCAGTCAAGGAAGTCTGCCCCTTCCGAATAATACGTTTACTCTAGTATAGAGCCTCTCCCTTCCAACCACGAACCTTGTATGAACGCTCAATCATCATTGCCGCGCTTGTCGTATTTCACGGGTCGAGGCGTCGCCGAGAAGATCCGCCTGCTCCTCGCCGAGTCCGGTACGGAGTACGAGGACATCGACCTGGGCCCCTATGACGTGAAGGCCAAGGAGAAGACGCCGGCCTTCGAGGCCCTCAAGGCCGCTGGCAAGCTGGCCTTCGACAAGGTGCCGCTGTGGGAGGAGCCGGACGGCTTCCGCGTGGTGCAGAGCCTGGCCATCCTTCGGCACGTCGCGCGCACCCGCGGCCTCTATGGGAAGGACGCGCGAGAGGCGGCCTCCTGCGACATGGTCATCGACGGCGTCGAGGAAGTGACGGCCCGTGCGCGCAGCCTGACTTCGCTCACGCCGGACCAGCTCTCCGAGCAGCTCCCCATCATCCTGGGCGAGGAGCTGCCGCAGTGGCTCGCGCACTTCGAGCGGCTGCTGAAGAGCAACGGCAGCGGCGACGGCTTCTTCGTTGGGGCCGCCGTGACGGTGGCGGACACCAGCGTCTTCGGCTTCCTGGAGCTGCTCGTGGACAACGGCCTCCAGGACCTCCTGGAGAGCACCTACCCTGGGCTGTTCGGGTTCTTCGAGCGCATGAAGCAGCGCCCCAACCTCGCGCGACACCTCGCCAGCCCCAAGCGGCCCCCCGCTGTCCAGCTCCTCAACGGCTGAGCGACGCCGCGACTCACGAAGCCCCCCGGCCATGACGCTTACCTTGAAATTCCACGACTCCGTCAGCCACCTGGGCGACGCGGAGCTGGATACCCTCACCACTGAGTCGAGCGTCTTCTTCGGCCGGCGCTGGTTCCGCATGCTGGACGCGGTCGACCTGTCCGCCATGGCCCGGGGGGAGCTGTCCCTGCGATATGCCATTGCGTATCAGCAGGGCACTCCCGTCGCGCTGTGCCCGTGTTTCATCACCCGTAGCAAGACCATCTACACGCCCTACTCGCTGGAGCACTTCCTCTTCACCAGTTGGAAGAAGGGCTTCGCCAACGGGCCCGCCTGGAGCCGGGTGGCCGTCGCGGCGGCGGACCTCTACCGCAACGTGGCCTGGCGCACGGGCGCGGGCTTCGATGGCGGGGTCTTCGTCACCAGTCCGCTCAGCATGCGGAGCAGCATCCACTGCGCCGCGCAGTCCGCGGAGGTCGCGAAGCAGGCTCGGGAGCTCATCCTCCAAGGGCTCCGGGAGCTCGCCACCAGCGAGCGGCTGCCGCTCTACTTCTACGGCGTGGAACGGGATGACACGACGCTGAGAGACGCGCTGACGTCCGCGTCGTTCCAGGAGATCTTCATCTACGACGACAACGTCATGGATGTCCCAGGGGACACTTTCGACGCCTACCTGGGCCAATTCAAGAGCGACGTCCGGCGGGTGCTCAAGAAGGAGATCGCGCACGCGCAGAACGCGGGCGTTCGCTTCGAGCGTGTCTCCCGGATGGGCGAGATGGCGGAGCAGTTGGAGCGGTTCTACGAGGTGACGTACTCCAAGTACGGCAACGAGCACCTCCGCCACCCTTCCACGTTCTGGGCAGCGCTCGACCAGCACGTCGCGCCCGAGGCCGAGGCCGTGGTCGCCTACCAGAACGGCGAGCCCATCGGATTCTCCCTGCTGCTCCACAAGCACGACGAGATGTGGTTCTACCGGGTCGGCCGCGCCGAGGCTGGCGCCTCCGAGACGCCGCTGTATTTCAACCTCGCCTTCTACGAACCGCTGCGCCGGGCCTACGAACTCGGCGTCAAGAAGCTCTGGCTGGGCGCCAGCGGATACGAGACGAAGCGGCGCCGGGGCGCGCGCAGGCACGGGCTGTACAGCTACCTGTGGATTCCAGGGCGCTGGTCCCGCGCGGTGCTTCAGCCCTACGTCTCCGCCTACTCTCGCGTGGCCATGGCCATGGCCGCTGGCGGCACACAGAATGGTCGCATCCGCAAGACGCCCTGAAACGTCGAGGTGAGGGCCTGTCGGGCAGCCAAACCTCCCCCGCTCCCGGGCGCGGCTTGTCCTTCGGAGCGGCGTGCCCAGCTTGGTGCCTTCAAGACGGGAACGTGACATGGCTGCCTTGTTCGGAGTGGACCCGCATCGCGGCCTTCCGGCGGCCTGGGGCCGTGCGCTCCTGCTGGGCCTGGGAGTGTCCGGCATCCTCTTCGGTGCATGGGCCCTCCACCGCTTGCGCAAGCGCCTCGGTCCGTAGCCCCGGGCCGTGAGCAGCCCCATCCTTGCGACAGCCGGGCGGGCCACACCGCCAGGGAGAGCGGACATGGAGCTCAAGCAAGCACAGCCCTGGCATGCCCTCCCCTTGGAGGAAGCCGAGTCCCTGCTCGGAACCGGGGCGCTCGGGCTCCAGCGCTCCACGGCCGGCGCCCGGCTGGCGCGGTACGGTCCCAACCGGCTCGCGGAGACCCCGCCGACGAGCCCCCTGGCGCTGCTCGTCCACCAGTTCAAGAGCCCCCTCATCTACATCCTGCTGGCCGCCTGCGCGGTGACACTCGTGCTGGGCGACCTCATCGACGCGGGCGCCATCGCGGCCATCCTCGCCATCAACGCCGCCATCGGCTTCACCCAGGAGCGGCGGGCCGAGGTCTCGGTCCGGTCGCTGATGCGGCTGGTGTCACCCAAGGCGCGCGTCATCCGCGACGGACACGAGTGGGAGGTGGAGAGCCGGGAGCTGGTGCCTGGAGACCTGGTGCTGCTGGAGTCGGGCACTCGGGTGCCGGCGGACCTGCGGGTGGTGTCCACCACGGCGCTGACCGTCGACGAGTCGCTGCTCACCGGCGAGTCCGCCAACGTGCACAAGCGCGCGAGCGTGGTGGCCGCGGACGCGCCGCTGTCGGACCGGGAGGACATGGCCTACACAGGCACGGTGGTGTCCAGCGGGCGGGGGCGCGGCTACGTCGTGGCCACCGGAGGCGCCACCGAGCTGGGGAAGATCGCCGGTCAAATCCAGGGCGAGGCCGTGTCCACCACCCCGCTCCAGGAGCGGATGGACCGGTTCGCCCGGCTGGTGGGACTGGTGGTGCTCGTGAGCTCCGGGCTGAGCTTCCTCATCGGCGTGGTGCGGGGCGAGTCCATGGCGCACATGCTCATGCTCGCGGTGGCGCTCGCGGTGGCCGCGGTGCCCGAGGGCCTGCCCGTGGTGCTCACCATCACCCTGGCGGTGGGGGTAGGCCGCATGGCACGGCGGCGGGCCATCATCCGCAAGCTGCCCGCCATCGAAACGCTGGGCAGCACCACCGTCATCGGCACGGACAAGACGGGCACGCTGACGGAGAACCGGATGACGGTGCAGGAGCTGTGGGCCGGAGGCCGCTTCCTCACGCTGTCGGACGAGGCCCCGCGCAGAGACGCTCGGGCGCGGCCAGTCGAGGGCGCGGAGGACCTGGCCGAGCACCCGCCGCTGTACATGCTGCTGCTCGCGGGGGTGCTCGCCAACGAGGCAGAGGTGTTCCAGGGCGAGCAGGGCGTGGAGACGCGCGGAGACCCCACGGAGGCCGCGCTGCTGCTGGCGGCGGAGCGACTGGAGCTGGCCCACGAGACGGCGCGGGGACACTGGACCTCCTACGCGGAGATTCCCTTCGAGCCCGAGCGGCAGTACTCGGCGAGCATCCGTGAGCGCGACGGCCAGCGGGTGGTGTTCGTGAAGGGGGCGCCGGAGCGGGTGCTGACGATGAGCACCGCGCAGCTCGGTGAGGCGGGCGTGGAGCCGCTGAACGGGGAGGCCGTGCACCAGGCGGCGGCGGCGCTGGCCGGGCGGGGCCTCCGGGTGCTGGCCATGGCGTACCGGCGGCTGGGGGACGAAGGGGCTCGACCGGACACGGTGGGAGACCCCGAGGGCCTCGTCTTCCTCGGGCTGACGGGGATGATGGATCCGCCGCGAGCGGGCGTGCGCGAGGCCATCGCGAGCTGCCAGGACGCGGGGCTCCGGGTGGTGATGATCACCGGCGACCACGTGGCCACGGCGCGCGCCATTGGCCAGGAGCTGGGGCTCGCGAGCGGCGGCGCGGCGATGACGGGTACCGAGCTGGCGGCGCTGGACGACGCGGCCCTCCGGAGGCGGACGAAGGAGGTGGACATCTACGCCCGGGTGGCGCCAGAGCAGAAGCTGCGGGTGGTGCAGGCGCTCCAGGCCGTGGGCGAGGTGGTGGCGGTGACGGGCGACGGCGTGAACGACGCACCGGCGCTCAAGGCGGCCGACATCGGCGTGGCCATGGGCAAGAGCGGCACGGACGTGGCGCGCGAGGCCTCGGACATGGTGCTGGCGGACGACAACTTCGTGAGCATCGCCGCGGCGGTGGAGGTCGGCCGCGTCACCTTCGACAACCTGCGCAAGGCGACGTTCTTCCTGGTAAGCACGGGGGCGGCGTCCATCATCACGCTCATCACCTCCCTGGCGCTGGGCTGGCCGCTGCCGCTGCTCCCCGCGCAGTTGCTGTGGCTCAACCTGGTGACGAAGGGGCTCCAGGACGTGGCGCTGGCCTTCGAGCCCGCGGACCCGGGGGTGATGGCGCGGGCGCCCCGCGCGCGGCGGGAGGGGTTCATCTCCGAGCTGCTGTGGGAGCGCACGGTGCTCGCCGGGCTGGTCATGGCGGCGGGGACGCTGCTGGTGTTCCGGTGGGAGCTGGAAGAGACGGGCTCGCTCACGGTCGCGCAGACGGCGGCGCTCACGACGATGGTGCTCTTCCAGATGTTCCAGGTGGGCAATTCGCGCTCGGAGGCACAGTCCGTGTTCGCGCGCAGCCCCTTCTCCAACCCCATGTTGTTCTGGGCCACGGCCGCCTCACTGGTCGTGCACGTGGGAGCCCTCTACCTCGCCCCGACCCAGTTCGTGCTGAGGGTGGTGCCGCTCACGGACTGGAGCTCGTGGCTGCGCATCGTGGGGGTGGCCTCGACCATCATCGTGGCCATGGAGCTGCACAAGCTGCTGCGGCGGCCAGGGCCGCCCACCGGCGCCGGCTGGCCATGGAAACGCTCCGCGCCACCCGCGACTCCGGGAGCCGCAAGCAGGGGCCTCACCCCCGAAACCGAGCAGCCGCGGGAGTCCCAGTGCGAAGGTTGACGGGGCGCTCTCGGCGCAACGGCCCTCGTGGCGGCGGCGGTCCCTGGAGGCGCCTCAGGCAGGCGCTGCTCGCGCGCATCGGCGGGCACCCAGGCCTCCCGGCTGATGGGAGCGCGGCGCGCCATCGCCGGCCGGCGCAAGAGCGGCGAAGAGTTCCCCGCGGAGGCCAGCATCTCGAAGGTGAAGGTGGATGGGACGACCCTGCTCACCGTCGTCCTTCGCGACATCTCCGCCCGGACGCGCGCGGAGGAGGTGCTCCGCAACAGCGAGGCGCGTTTCCGGACCGCGTTCGAGGACGCCCCCATCGGCATAGCCCTGATCGGGCTGGACGGCCGGTTCCTGAACGTGAACGGCGCCCTGTGCGACATCGTCGGCTACCCGCCGGAGGAGCTGCTCACCCGAACCGTCCAGGACATCACCTGGCAGGAGGACCTGGCGCTGGACCTGGCGAACGCACAGCGCCTGCTCGCTGGAGAGGTCCGCTCCTTCCAGCGGGAGAAGCGCTACCTCCACAGACAGGGTCACCTCGTGAGCGTGCGGCCCGCTGGAGACCGGGGCCCTCGTCCAGGAGGCCGTCGACCTGCACCGCGCGCTCGCGGAGGCCCGCGGCATCCAGCTCACGGCGCACGTCCCAGAGGCCCCTCCTCCCGTCCTCGCCGACCATGACCGGGTGATTCAAATCTTCTCGAACCTGCTGGGCAACGCCCTCAAGTTCACGCCCGAGGGCGGACGAATCTCAGTCCGGGCCGTGCCCGAGGGGCGCATGATGCGCTTCTCCTTGAGGGACACGGGGCGCGGAATTCCCACGGAGCACCTGCACCTGGCCCACCTCTTCGAGGCCTTCTGGCAGGCCCGCGCGGGGAGCAAGGACGAAGCCGGGCTGGGGCTCGCCATCGTCAAGGGGCTCGTCGATGCCCACGGCGGCCGTGTCTGGGTGGAGAGCCTGCCGGGCGTGGGGAGCACCTTCTCCTTCACGCTCCCCACGTCGCCGCGGGACGGACAGCAGCTCACGCACCACGCGTGAGTCGTGCCGGGCTCACTGCGGCGGCGCGGGCTCCACCGTCTCCGGGGCCTCGGGTGGCCTGGCCTCGCCCGGAGGAGGCGGGCCTTCACGCACCGGCAACTCCAACCGCCTCCACGCCGTCATGCCCCCGAGCAGATTCGAGACGCGCGCGAAGCCATGGCTCAGCAGGATGCTCACGGCGAGCCCGGCCCGGTGGCCCACGCTGCACGTCACCGCAGCACATAGCGCAAGCGCAGGCCCTGGCTCCGGAGCACGTCGAGGTACACGCCGACGTCACGTCGCGGATCCACCACGAGCGCCTCACCCTGGCTGCCTAGGACATAGGAGACGTGGGCGAGGCCCGCGGTCTTGATGGCCTGGAAGTACATGGACACGGTCCTCCCTGGCTGAGAGTGGGAGCTCGCACCGGGGTTGGGGAGCACGGGCGCGCCAGGGTGCTGCCCGCCTGGGCCCTCTGGAGCCCAGGGTTCATGCGCCTGCCCGTTCACGCGGGAACATGAAGGCCGGCACCTGCCGGAGCTGTCAGGAGGATGCCGCGTCAGGCGGCGCCGCGCCGGACCTGCCGGTGGAGGGGCGGCGCCGCGGTCCCTGCTCGCGGCGCATGCGCCTTGGCGGCGACGCGCCAGCGCGCGAGCACCAGGGGCAGCGAAGCCACCGCCACGCCGGCGGCGACGCGCGCCCAGTCGTCCACGTCCAGCGGGCGCAGCATCAGCAGGTGCGCCAGGGCCGGCACCTGGATGAGCGAAAGCGACACGCCGGTCGTCAACGCGCAGACCCAGCGCGCCGTGCGCGTCCGCAAGCCCGTGAGCACGGCCGCGAACACGGCGCTCGCGAGCGTGAGCGAGGCCACCGCCGCCGCGCGTCCATGCGCGACGTCGCTCCCCGCGCCCAGGCTCCGGTCGTAGCTCCACACCAGCCCCACGGTCATCAAGCCCCCCACCAGCGCGAGCAGGCGCCAGTCCCCCGCCGAGAAGAAGCGCGCGGCGCCCCGGCGTCTCACGGGCGCCAGGCGCCCCGGGCGCGCCGCGGCCTGGAAGGCCAGCATCGCCGTGGGATGGATGATGAGCTCCAGCCAGACGATGTGGACGGGCAGGTACAGGAGCGGGTAGCCCGCCAGGGGCACCAGCGCCGCCGTCACCACCAGCGGGATGTGGATGAGCAGCAGGTAGAGAAAGCAGGCCTGGAGGTTGCGGAAGAGCTGGCGGCCCTCGGCGATGGCCCGCACCAGTGTGCCGAAGTCATCGTCCAGCAGGACGATGGAGGCCACCTCACGCGCGCTGCGAGTCCCCCGCTCCCCCATGGCGATGCCCACGTCCGCCGCCTGGAGCGCCGGCACGTCGTTCACGCCATCCCCCGTGGCCGCGACCACCTCCCCTCGCCGCTGGAGCGCCGCCACCAGCGCGTACTTCTGCGCTGGCACCGCGCGGGCCACCACGTCCACCTCCGGCACGGCGCCGCCCTCGTTCAGCCGGGCCTCCAGCGCCTCGCCGGTGAGCACCCGGGGCCGCGCGCCACCGAGCCCCAGCTTGCGAGCCACCGCCAGGGCCGTCGCGGGGTGGTCCCCCGTCACCATCACCGTTCGCAGTCCGGCCTCCTCGCACTCCCGCACCGCCTCCCGCACGCCCGGGCGCACCGGGTCCTCGAAGGCTACGAGCCCCAGAAAATGGAACCCCCGGTCTGGCTCACCGCCTCGCCAGGAGGCGGAGTCCAGCGGCTGGCTCGCACAGGCGATGACCTTGCGCCCCTCGGCCGCGAGCGCCGACACGCGCCGCGCCCAGTCCATGCGCGCACCGGCCTCCAGAGTGCAGAGGTCCACGACCCGCTCCGGTGCGCCCTTCACTGCGGCGAGCAGGCGCCTCTCCCCGTCGTCCACCACCGCCGTCTCGCGCCGACGCTCCTCGGTGAAGGGGAAGGTGGCCTGGGTGCTCGGGCGGGCCACGCCGGGCCGGGCGCGCGCGGCCTCTTCGAGCAGCGCGGCGTCGAGCGGGTCCCTCCCCTCCTCGCGCGACGCGAGCGCCGCGGTCCACAGCAGCGCGTCGGCCTGGACGCCCGGTGCCGGCAGCACGCGCGCCACCCGCAAGCGGCCCTCTGTCAGCGTGCCTGTCTTGTCCGAGCAGATGCAGGTGACCCGGCCGATGTTCTCGACGGACACCGAGCGCCGCACCAGGGCCTGCCTCCGGGCCAGCCGGTACACGCCCGCGCCGAGAAAGAAGGTGAAGGCCACCGGAAACTCCTCGGGCAGCGCCGCCACGGCGAGCGTGACCGCGCTCAGCAGCGCATCCATCCACCCGAAGCCCTGGCGCCAGCGAACGAACGCGAGCACCGCGCACATCACCGCGGCAACGCCCATCAGCACCGCCACCAGGTGGGCCACGGCCTGCTGGAGCGGCGTGCGCGCGTGTGCGCCCTGCGTGGCCGAGCGCACGATGCTCCCGTAGAGCGTCTCCCGCCCGGTGAAGACGACGCGCACCCAGGCCGTCCCCGTCAGCAGCCTCGTTCCGGCGAGTCCCCAATGCGAGCCCTCCACCGCCGGCTCGTCTCCCGGAGGGAGACGGGACAGGGGCCGCTTGCGCACGGGCAGCGCTTCGCCGGTGAGTGAAGACTCCTCGGCTTGCAGGCCCTCACCGCGGAGGACCAGCCCGTCGGCGGGGAAGTGCTCACCCGCCTGCACCCGCGCCAGGTCCCCCACGACCAGCTCGTCCGCGGGCACCACCTGCTCGTTCCCCGCGCGCAGCACGGTGGCGCGAGCGGCCAGCCGGCTCTGCAGGCCGGCGGTAGAGGCGCGCGTCCGGCGATGCAGGAAGGCGTCCATGCCGAGCAGCGGGACGATGGCCAGCAGCAGCACCAGCCCTTCCGTGCGCGCGCCCAGCACGAAATAGAGCCCGCTCGTCCCCACGAGGAACCAGAGCATCGGGTCTCCGGCGGTCTCTCGCAGGACGTGGAGCCACGAGCGATGGGGCCGCGCCAGCACGTCATTGCGCCCGTAGCGAGCCCGCCGCTCGCTCACCTCGTCCGTGTCGAGGCCGCGAGCATCGTCCAGCGGCGCGGGAAGGCGCCGGATGGGGACAGGGATTCGCATGGCCGCCGTACCAGGACGAAGCTGGAGGTCAGGGCGGGGGTTGGCAACTCAGCGCGCTGGGCTTGCTTTCCCGGGTGGGGCACGACGGACGACTAGCGGCTCACGCCCTCCCATGAGCACGGCCGTCACCAGGGACACGACCCGCGAGCCACTGTGCCCGTGGCAGACCAGCACGACGCATCCGCCGAGCAGATGGCTCCTCGCACGCGGTGCCCCAGCTTCCTTCACCGCATGAGGCATGCCGCCTCGCGGCGGAGGAGGCATCATGGGCAAGGGTTTCAAACGGCGCCCACCTCACCCTATTGGCGCTCGGGCTCACGCGCTGTGAAGTGCCGCCTGTGGAGTCGGCGACGAGGTGCCTCCGGGCGAGGCCCCTTGTCCACGGAGCAGGTATGCGAGGAGTCCTGCGTGCCGGCGGTCCGGGCAGGAAAGTTCGCGTCCACGGACGTGATCAACCTGACGGAGGTGGCTGGCACGCTGTTCTTCGCAGTTGGCACCGCGCTCTGGAAGAGCGACGCGACGGCGGGCGGCGCGGTGATGGTGCGGGACTTCCCTGGCGACGAGGCGGGCGGAGACCTGCGAGACCTCACTGAGGCGAAGGGCCTGCTCTTCCTCGTGTTCGAGTCCATGGCTGCTTGGGTTCGACCCCGACGCGGTGTTCTACCGCGCGGGTGGGCATGTCTTCTTCACCACCACCAGGAAAGAAGCCACATCGCTCAGGGCCCTGAAGACGGGCCCCTACTGCCCTGTGCCGTAGGCATGGGAGGGAATGACGGTTCGGAGGAGGGCGCGCGCCCTCACCCCTCCTCTGGCCGCATCCATGCATCATGGGCCAGCGGGAGCACGGGCAGCTCGCGGGCAATGGACGGAACATGAAGATGTTCCACCTCCGTCAGGAGGCGCTTGCGCTCAGCCAGACGTAGCAGCGCAAGCCCCTCCACCGAGAAGTTCCACTCCGTCGCCAGCAACTCTGGCGCGACGTGCTGTCTCTCCGCCACGGTGCGTAGGTGCTCATCCCGGTCGGCCAGGAAGCGGTTGAGCGCGAAAGTGAACTCAACCTCGCGCGCCAGAAACAGGGCCTGACACAACTCCAGCCGAATGTCCTCCGCCCCCTGCAGGGCCTTCTCGTACCTGTCGAGCAGCGCCTCGCACGAGGCGTCATCCGCCCCCAGAAAGAACTGCTGCATGAGGAACTCGACGAAGAGGAAGTCCTCCTCGTACTCCTCGTCCCGTGCCCAGGACCTGCGCACATGACGAGCAATCTCTGCCGCCCCCACGAAGTCACCAGCGCCAATGGCATCAAAGAACGGCAGGGCGCGGCTCGTCCGCAGCTCGTGCGGCTCTGCCTGTTGGAGATAGTGGAGGAAGGCGCGACCGCTGCGATGCAGTTCGCGGTGCAGTCTCTCGGAGGTTCCCGTGAGGAAGAGCGCCGAGATACCGACGACACGGTAGTTCCGGCAGAACGCGAGGATGCCTCGGAAATTCACCCGACCGCCAATGACATGCGGAACGAGGTCCCGATTTTCCAGAATGGCATTGCGCTGGTGAATGGAGCTGCGCTCGGTGATCATTGGGTGGCTCGGGTCAGGAAACCTTGTGATGAAGGAGGACACCGCCAACGTCCCCCAGGTCCGAACTGGAGCTGACGAGCGCATGACGTGTCCGCGCATGCCCGCGAGCCAAGGCATGAACGGCGAGACAGAGACCAAGGGCACCACTGGCCGCGCCTGTGTCTCCCACCGCTGTCGCGGGGAAATGCCCCGCCGGGTCGTGCAACCACTCCTGGCTCCGGACCAGCACATGGCCCCACTCACGCGCTCGCCACTCCTCGCCGTTCAGGTCAACGAAGACATCCCCGTTGAAAGGCTCGCTGGGCAGTCCCGACGCGATCACCTGCTGAAGACAGGCGGCCAGCCCAACGCCCGTATTCGGCTTCCCCGTGAACGGAGGGTGCTCTTCACTGCCAGTTGCCGCACTCGCGATGCGGACTGCGCCCAAGACTCCGCGGCGCTGCGCAGCAGCGGGGCTCTCCAAGAGAAAGCACGCCCCCGCCTCCCCCGGCATGAGCCCCACTGGCTGGTCCTCCGCCTTCAACCGGTTCCGCGTTGTCAAACGCTGCAGGGCAAAGGGCTCCAATAAGGAGTCCGCTGCGATGACAAATACCCGCTCCAGCCCCGCTTCAAACCACCGCAGCGCCTGCTGCACTGCACCGGCGGTACCGGCATGCCCCAGGGCGACCACATGCTGGTGCCGTGCGAGAATGGGCCACTGAAGGACCTTGATCATCGGCCGGAGGTAGCGCTGCGCGAGAAACTCGTCGGGAGGTGCAGGCGGGCTCTCGACGGTGTGACTGGGATGGGGGGCCACGACCACCATCCCCGTCTGCTGCCAGGCACGAGTATCATCCGGCGCTGGCAATGGCACCCCCACGAGCAGGTCGCGCAGTGCGCCCCGCGCCAACCGCATCCACCTGCCTGTCCCGACGAAGCCTTCCGTGAATCCGTGAATCGGGTGCGCGGTCAGCGGCACGGTTGCCTGGGAGCTCTCATCCAGCACTCGAACGTAGTGCAGCGGCCGAGGCCGGGTGACTCCGGCGCGGATGGCGGCGGCCGCTGCGGGCGCCGAGTGCCCCACGGAGCTCACGGCGCCCAACCCAGTGATGAGGATTTCCATGGAAGAATCTCCCGCCGTCAGCGAAGGGCGGATGGCCCCTCATCACCGGGTGATGAGGGAGCGAAAGGAGCGAGGCACGGCGCCAAGTGCCTTGGGTCGCAGCGCGGACAGCACACGCGCCTGGCTCCGGGCCCAGTTACGCGTGTCGAGATGAAAGGCCCCCGCCGTGCGGATGGCCATCTCCCACGCAAGCACCGCCCGGCGGTGCATGGGCTCCTGGAACAGTGACTTAAAGGCGACCTCTGGCGTCCAGGGAACTCCTCGGAGGTACCTCCGTCCTGGCTCAAAGCGGGACCGGGCCTCACGCCACCATGCCTCGATGGCCGACACCCGCCAAACGTGCCGCGGAAAGCGCGGAGGCCCGAGCCCGTTGGCCACGAGCTCCTCTCCGGGTGTCACCTCTTCGTCAGCGTCGACGTCCGTATCTGGCGCGTGGGGCGCTCCGACAGCCAACGGCATGCCCGTGATGGCGGCGAACGCATCCGCGGCAAGCCCGCCGGACGCCTCCACCTCCCCCAACAGGGCGTCCGCTGCCGAACGCTGGCCACTGAAGCCCAGCGCCCAGAGGGCGGCCTCCCGTGAGCCAGGCGCCACCAGTGCCGAGCCCAGCAGACTCAGGTCAGCGGCATCACCGCCCATCGCCAGAGCGAGCAAAGCGTGGGTGACTCCAGGGCCACCGGACTCCGCAACCTGCCGACAACGAAGCCAGACACTCTGGAAGCCCAATACGAGCCCGGTCTCCATGGCCGCTTCGAGTACGGGCGCTCGCGCGTCACGCAGCCGCCGCTCGATCAGGGGCTTCGACACACGCCGGTCCGTAAAGCGCGCGGCCCTCAGCACGGAGGCCAACAGCGTCGGCTCGGCATCACTCGGAACGTGGCGAAGCAACCCACCTGGGTCGACTCCCCGGGCCCCCAAGCAATCGAACACCGCAGGCCAGAAGTCCGGATTCAGCACGGGCAGCATGCGAGGCAGCTCCGCATCCAGCCCGACCCGCTCGCAAAGCCCGACCGCACGCAGCATGTCTGGCCCCGACTCCATGTCCCGCGCGCTCAATCGCTCCCAGAACACCTGTGCATCCCGTGGCTCAGGCGAGGCCAGCAACACGTGAACTGCGGCACGAACTCGGCCCGGCTCTCCAGACTTGAGCGCCGGAAGGAGAAGTCTCTGGACTGCAACGTTCCCAGCCAATGAGAGCCCCTCCAGGTGGGCCAGGAGCCGCACCTCATCCCCCGCCGACACCTCTGCGAGCATGAAGTCAGGTGAACTCAGTGACCGCTCCCACTGGGCCCACAGGAACGTCGCTTCGTCGAGGTGCTCCTCAAGAACATCCCACTGGAGGTCTGGACGGCGGTGGGCCAACCTCTCGGCGGATGAGTATGCTGGCGGGTCCGTCACGTTTGCCATGGCCTGGTTCGTCGTTAGCTGTTGAAGGGCAGCTTCTTCCAAAGAATATTCGTGAAGCGCCCTTTGTAGATGGCCTGAGCCAGATCAGTCCTCACCAGGTACTCACTCGAGTCCTTGTCGATGCGAAACAGCGGCGGCGCATCCGAAACCTTGTCACGCTGCAGGACGTGCTTGTTCACCGCGATGACGTTCGTCGAGTCATTCTCATCCCAAACGATGGTGCTGGCCTGAAGGTCCAGGCAGTCATGAGTGCCGATGGGGTTGATGACGAAGTAATCCCGGCTACGCACCCGCTTACGATGGTCGTAGAGCGTGAAGGGCAGACATTCGATGTCGTTCCGGCAGTGCTCTTGGATGACGTCCTTCAACTCCTTGACGACTACGAGCATGCTCTCCGTGTTGCCGATCAAAGAGGCCAGCTTGATGCCCGGCATGTCGAGGCTCATGAAAATCTTCGCATCGACTGGCCAGTCTGAAGCCAGGGGCACTCCCCTCTGAATCCGCCACGAATAACGGTCGATTCCCTCTACGAAGTTGTCGAGCAGGCACAGGTCCTCGTCCGGCTCGCCCATCGTATCCAGCAAGTAGAAATTCATTGAAATTCACACTCCTCCCGGCCGGTCCATCAGTCAGGCATTCCGCCGCCGCTCGAGGCAGTGTCACGCTGCTTGATGAAGTCCCTGAAGTTTTCCAGGGAGCCATCCAGCCCCGTCTGTTTCATCCAGAGTCCCGCGGCGATGATGCCCTCCTTGAGCACCTTCGACAGGTTCTCGATGCCTTGCTTGCCCTGCCCCGTAGGGTTCGCCTGTACCTTCTTCATGGCCATCACCCGCTGCTCTCTGGCCTCGTCCGAGTGGTACTGGGCCTCCGCCCACTTGTTCATCGCCTGAAGCCGGTGGGACTTCGCTCGCTGCTCATGCGTCCCCGCCCTGCCGGACCACCCCTTCTCCGTGTGCGCCTTGGCAAGCGTCTGCTGGCGGTCGGCCTGCTCGTCACTACGATGGGCCTCCTTCTTGCTCTCCTTCGCCGCCTTGTCATTCGCCTTGGCTTCCTCCTCGTGCGCGTCGACGTCTTCCTTCACCACCGCGAGCGCCTTCTTGAGGTGCTTTCTCACGTAGCAGCTATACAAGTGGTGGTTGAACTGTTCGACGGTTCGCTTGTGCTTCGGAAGCGCCAGCGCGAAGGCCTCATCCCGCATCATCGGCAGGATGATCATGTTCACCCTGTCGTTGAGGTTGTACGCCTCCTGCATCAATCCCTTGCGTACCAAGAGGGTGATTTCGTTCTTCTTCGCCGACTCCTTTCCGATACTATTTATGACGATGCTCAGTTCCTCGTTCGGCACCACATGATGTGCTTCGAATGAGTACGGGACGCTGGCGCTGGTCGTGAAGTTGTCGCCGGAGAGGTCCCAAGTCGTCCCAACGGGCGGCTGCTTTGGCATGTCCGACGGCCACTTGTAGAGGTTCTCCTCTTCGTGGCCCGGTTCGATCTTCCGCAGGGACGCCCCCTCCACGCGCGCATGCCAGCGATGGCTGCAGGGCTTGCCTTCCTGATAGGGCGAGACATGCGCGTTGAGGCAGCTCTTCCCGCCTTGCGTGAAGTGATACTTCCCGATGTTCAAGTCGTTCAGGTGCCGCTCTTTCGCCTGTTTGGCCATGGCGGTTCTCCTTAGTTGATCTGAACCTTGCCGCCCTTGATCTTCTGCACCTGTTCAGCCTCGGTGCTTACGTTCACGCCCCGCAGTCGGACTTGTCCGTCACGGCGGAGCGTCAGGCTGGCCTTGCCGCAGCGGATGACGACCTCTTCGCGACCTTCGATGATCACGCGCTTGCCGTCGACCCGCGCCTCGATGGGAACGCGCGACAAGGCGTCATCCAACAGGCGGTCAGTCAAGGGGGTAGAACTCGGCGTCTTCAACAATCCCATGACGAGGGGCAGCGTGGGCTCGCCCTTTTCGAAGAGCAGCACGACACCTTGGCGCTCGCGCGCCGCGCGGAACGCTTCCTCAGCGGACACAGCGACCGTGCTCCGCGCGGGAATGGGCCCCAACCGATTGCCAGGAAAATCCACGAGCAACTCGCCCTGTTCGTCCGCTCCCGCCACCCAGCCTATCCGGGGCTCCACGATCCGCTCGTCTGCTTTGGCCTGGGCAGCCGCTTGCTTTCCGCGCCGTGCTGAAGTCGTCATGTTCAGAGTTTCCTCGCAGCCCGCGAACGCATGTCAATCATAGGCCTTGTTGCAGATCTTGCAGTTGTGCTCCTCCACCACGTTTCCGGCTGCGACCACAGGGCCCTGCATGACCGGAAAGGGCGGCGTGTTCTTGTCGTTGTGGAGCATGAGGTCGAAGGCGCGCGCCACGTTTTTTCCCTCGAACTGAACGTCAAAGGAGAAGTTGACGAACTCGGCCTTGCCCTTTGTCTTGCCGGAGGCCACACCGCCACCTGCGGTGCCCGCCTCATCGCCGGTGCTCATCTTGAAGTTGGAGTCCTTCACGCACACCGGGTTGCCACCCACGGACACCGTCTTGGTGCCCTGGTCAGTGTCCGAGGACTGCGCCACGTTTGGGTAGGGAATGGGAATAGGCCCGCCCGGGCTCGGCGTCTTGCACACGTCCGGGAACGCCGTGGTGACCCCACCGCTCTCCTTCGTCACCACGGACATCTTGTTCACGCCAGTGTTCACGGGCATCGCGTCCCCCTCCGCTTGGCCAGGGGTCACGTTACTCTGATGGCCCGACCCGGTGCGAACTGCCCCATCCCGAAGCCAGGTGGGCCAGCCCTTCATTGGCCCGCATTGGTTCGGATGCCTGGTCCCAAGGTCTCCACTGAGCGCATTCGCAGAAACCAAAAAACAAAGGCCCTGGAATCCTCAGCTTACGCCAAGAACTCCAGGGCCTTCGATGGTCGGGGCGACAGGATTTGAACCTGCGACCACTTGCACCCCAAGCAAGTGCGCTACCAGGCTGCGCTACGCCCCGGCACTGCTGCTGCCGTGAAAGGGTGCGCCCTTATGCCCCCACATGACGCTCAGGTCAAGCAAGAGCAGCAGGGCTCCGTCGGAAAAACTCACCCTTCCATGTCCTCCATTCCCTCTTCGTCGAAGTCCTCGCCACGGGCCTCGGCCGCGTCGGCGGCGGCCTCCTCGCGGGCGTCGATCTCCGCGTGATCCTCGGGCGGCGCCTCGCCGTTCAGGGCGCTCTTCAGCACCTGACTCGGCCGGAAGGTCAGCACCCGGCGCGCCGAGATCTCGATCTCCTTGCCCGTCTGCGGGTTGCGGCCCACGCGCGCCTTCTTCTGGCGCACCTGGAAGTTGCCGAACCCGGAGATCTTGATCTTGTCCCCGCGCTCCAGGGTCTCCTTGAGCGTGTCGAACACGAGTTCCACGATTTCGGCCGACTCCTTCTTCGAGAAGCCGACCTTTTCGTAGACACCCTCGATGATGTCCGCCTTCGTCATGCGAATCCTCGGGAAGCCCTCGGGGCTGAACGCCGGGCACTGTCGCAGCCTTCCCAAAGACGTGTCAACCCTCTGACTTCATTCAGGAATTCAGGCGCGCAACGCAGCTCCCAGCCGCTGCTTCACCTCGTCCACGATGCGCTGGTGCGCCTCGTTGACCTCCACGTCGGTCAACGTCCGCTCGGCCGAGCGGTAGCGCAGCGCGTACGCCAGGTTCTTCCGACCCTGGGGAATCTGCTCACCGGTGTACACGTCGAACACCTGAGCGTCCTCCACCAGCGGCTTGCCCACCTCCAGGATCACCCGACGCACCTCGTCGTTGGGCAGCGCCAGCGGCACCACCACCGCCAGGTCCCGCAGCACCGCCGGGAAGCGCGGCAGCGACCGGTACGCCGGCACCAGCTTCGCGGCCCCGTACAGCGGCTCCGTGTCCAGTTCGAACACGAACACCCCGTCCGGCAGGCCCAGCGCCTTCGCCACCCGGGGGTGCACCTCGCCCACGTGGCCCAGCACCGTGCCGTCCGCGGCCTTCACCTGCGCCACGGCCTTCGGGTGGTACGCCGCCGGCCCCGCGGGCACGTACGTCACGCCCTCCACGCGGAGCGCCCCCAGCAGCCCCTCCACGGCCGCCTTGGCGTCGTAGAAGTCCGCGCGGGCGTCCTTGTGCGTCCAGCTCCGGCCGCCACCGCGCAGGCCCCACACCAGGCCCGCCACGCGAGGCACCTCGCGCGCCGCCGGACGCTGCCCCTGCCCGCCCTCCGCGTCCTGGAAGTAGGCCCGGCCCGTCTCGTAGAGGGCCACCGCCTCCACCTGGTGCCGCACGCTGCGGGACAGGTTCTCCAGCAGGCCCGGCAGCAGGCTGGTGCGCATCACCGACTGCTCCACGCTCAGCGGGTTGACCAGCGCCACCGGCTTCTCCGCCCCACCCAGCACCTCCAGGCTGCGCGGCGCGACGAAGGAGTAGTTCACCACCTCGTCGAACCCCGCACCGGCCAGCGCCTGACGCATGCGGCGCTCGGCCTCGGCGTGCGCGGGCTCCGGCGCCAGCGTGGCCAGCCCCCGCGGCAGCGTCGCCGGGATGTTGTCGTAGCCGTAGATGCGCGCGACCTCCTCCAGCAGGTCCTCCTCGCGCTCCACGTCCACGCGGGCCCGAGGCACCTCGTACGTCGCCTGCCCCGTCCCCTCCTCCACCGCCTTGAAGCCCAGGGCCGCCAGGATGCGGCGGACCTCCTGCTCCGCCACGGCAACGCCCAGCACCTGCTCCACCCGGGCGAAGCGCAGCGTCACCTTCCGCGGCGGCTTCGGCGCCGGGTACGCGTCCACGCGGCCAGGCGCCACCGTGCCCCCCGCCAGCTCCGCGATGAGCTGCGCCGCCCGGTCAATGGCCGGCACCACGGCGTCCAGGTCCGCCCCGCGCTCGAAGCGGTGCGACGCCTCCGTGTGCAGCCCGTGCCGCTTCGACGCGCGCCGCACCGTGGAGCCCTGGAAGTTCGCGGACTCCAGCACCAGCCGCTTCGTGCCCTCGGTCACCTCGCTGTCGCCGCCGCCCATGACCCCGGCGATGGCCTGCGCCCGGTCCTTGTCCGCGATGACCAGGTCATCCACGTCCAGCACGCGGTCCTTGCCGTCCAGCGTCTTGAGCTTCTCGCCGCGCGTCGCCGTGCGGACGACGATCTCCTGCCCGGCCAGCTTCTCCAAATCGAACGCGTGCAGCGGCTGCCCGTACTCCAGGTTCACGTAGTTGGTGACGTCCACCACGTTGTTGATGGCGCGCACGCCAGCCGCCCTCAGCCGGTCCTGCATCCACTGGGGAGACGGGCCAATCGTCACGTTCTCCACCACGCGCGCCACGTAGCGCGGGCAGCGGTCCGGGGCCTCCACGCGCACCTTCACCTGCTCGGACGCGGGCGTGCCCGACTCGGCCGGCTTCGGCTGGGGCACCTTCAGCGCGGAGCCCGTCACCACGCTCACCTCGCGCGCCACGCCCAGGTGGCTGAGCGCGTCCGGCCGGTTCGGCGTGACGTTCACCTCCAGCACCACGTCATCCAGCCCCACGGCCTCCGCGATGGGCAGGCCCACGCGCGTGTCCGCCGGGAGGATGAGCAGGCCGCTGGACTCCTCGCTCAGGCCCAGCTCCTTGGACGAGCAGAGCATCCCGAAGCTGTCCACGCCGCGCAGCGCCGCCTGCTTGATGTCCATGCCGTTGGGCAGCTTCGCGCCCACGGTGGCCAGCGGCACCTTGTCACCCACCTTGAAGTTCTTCGCGCCGCACACCACCTGGAGCAGCGCCGTCCCGCCGATGTCCACCTGCGTGACGGACAGCTTGTCCGCGTTGGGGTGCTGCACGGACTCCTTGATTTGCGCCACCACCACGCCGCGAAGGGCCTCCGCGGGGCGCTCCATTCCTTCAATCTCCAGGCCCGCGGCGGTCAGCTTGCGCGCCAGCTCGTCCACGGACGGCGGCAGCGCCACGTAATCGCCCAGCCACTTCACCGAAATCTTCACAGGTCCACCCTCTTCTTCTACCGGCTGGAACACGGGGGCCCACCAGCGGCCCCCTGGAATCTCAGAACTGCTCGAGGAAGCGCGCGTCGTTCTCGAACATCATCCGCAAGTCGTCGATGCGGTAGCGCAGCATGGCGATGCGCTCCACGCCCATGCCGAACGCGTAGCCCGTCACCTCGTTCGGGTCATACCCGGCCGACGTGAAGACGTTGGGGTGCACCATGCCGCTGCCCAGCACCTCCAACCACCCCGTCTGCTTGCAGATGCGGCAGCCCTTGCCACTGCAGTTCGTGCAGGTGATGTCCACCTCCGCGGAGGGCTCCGTGAAGGGGAAGAAGGACGGGCGGAAGCGCGTGCGCGTGTCCGAGCCGAAGAACGCCGTCACGAACGCCGCCAGCGAGCCCTTCAGCTCGGCGAAGGTCACGCCCTTGTCCACCAGCAGGCCCTCCACCTGGTGGAACATCGGCGTGTGCGTCAGGTCCGAGTCGCGCCGGTACACCCGGCCCGGCATCACCGCGCGGATGGGCGGCTTGCGGTTGAGCATGTAGCGCACCTGCACCGGGGACGTGTGCGTGCGCAGCAGCGCGGAGCTGTCCGCCTTCTTCGCGTGGCCCAGGGTGGCCTCGTCCACGTAGAAGGTGTCCTGCATGTCCCGCGCGGGGTGGTCCTTCGGCAGGTTCAGCGCCTCGAAGTTGAAGTAGTCCAGCTCAATCTCGGGGCCGCTGGCCACGTCGAAGCCCAGCCGCGAGAAGGTCCGGACAATCTCCTCCATCGTCCGCGACACGGGGTGCCGGCTGCCCAGCGCCACGCCGCGTCCGGGCAGCGTCACGTCCAGGCCCGGGCCCTGGAGCTGGGCCTCCAGCGCGGCCGCCTCGGCGCGCTCCACGGCCTGGGCGAGCAGCGTCTCCAGCTCCGCCTTCACGCTGTTGGCCACCTCGCCCAGCGAGCGCCGCTCGTCCGGGGGCAGCTTGCCCATGCCGCCCAGCACGCCGGACAGCTCACCCTTCTTGCCCAGGTAGCGGACCCGCAGGGCCTCCACCGCGGACAGCTCCGACGCGCCGCCAATCTCCCGCCTCGCGGACTCCGCGAGCGCCAGCAACCGATCCCGCATGGACTTCCGCCTCCATTCCAGTTCCCCGCGCGCGCCTGGCGCCGAGGCAAAAAAAAGGGCCGCCCCGAAGAGGCAGCCCGTTCACTCATCCGGACAGGGTGGCCAGCGTCAGCCCACCACCCCACCCGTTCTGTCTCCAGCCTTGGGGGCTGGAGGTGTCTCAGGCCGCCTTCGCGATGTTGGCGACGGCCGCAAAACCCGACGGATCCACGATGGCCATGTCGGACAGGACCTTGCGGTCCAGGCCGATCTTCGCCTTCGCGAGGCCCGCGATCAGCTTCGAATAGGAGAGGCCCACCGTGCGGGCGGCCGCGTTGATGCGGACGATCCACAGGCGACGGAAGTCCCGCTTGCGCTGCATGCGGTCGCGGCTGGCGTAGTCCAGCGCCCGCTCAACCGCCTGGTTGGCGCGCTTGTAGCAGTTCTTCCGACGGCCGCGGAAACCCTTGGCCAGCTTCAAAATCCGATTACGACGACGACGGGCCTTGACGCCCTTCTTTACGCGCATGACTGCCTCACTTCGGACTGCGTAGTTTGGAAGCCCCCCGGCGCAGGCTTACTGCCGCTCCGACGAGGCCACGTAATCCCTGACTCCAGAACCGCGAAATCAGCCCCCGTAGGGGAACATCTCCTTGATGACCTTCTTCGCGTCCATGTCGCGAAGATGGCCGGTGCCGCGGCCGGTGCGCTTGGACTTCGGCGTCTTTGAGAACGTGAAGAGGTGCTTCGCGAAGGCCTTGCCGTGCTTGACCTTGCCGCTCTTCTTCACTTCAAAGCGCTTCTTCGCGCTGCTGCGGGTCTTCAACTTCGGCATCGTCCTGATCCTTCCATGCCCCGTGCCGTTGGACTTGAGCGGCAGGTGCGAGAACTCTCGAAAGATGGGGAACTTGGGCGGGCTCCCCTCGAAAGTGCGCCAAGATACTTAGGTGCAACAGGGAGTCAAGGCCCGTCAGCAAGCCGCCAGGCGTCCTGACCTCCCGATCACGGCAGGGCCGCTTCCTTCGCCAGCAGGGCCTCGAAGTCCGTCAGCTTCATCGTCTTGAGGTCCTCGCCGCCGTACCGCCGCGGCGACACGCCCTCGCCCGACACCTCGTTGTCGCCCACCACCAGGGTGAACGGCACCTTCTGGAGCTGGGCCTCGCGGATCTTCGCGTTCATCGACAGGCCGCGCTCGTCGAACTCCACCCGGTAGCCCTTCGCCCGCAGGGTGTCCCGCACCTGCCGGGCGTAGTCGTTCTGCCGGTCCGCCACCGTCACCAGCACCGCCTGGATGGGCGCCAGCCAGGCCGGGAAGGCGCCGGCGAAGTGCTCAATCAGGATGGCCGTGAAGCGCTCGAACGAGCCGAAGATGGCACGGTGGAGCACCACGGGCCGGTGCTCGGCGTTGTCCTCGCCCACGTAGGTCAGGTCGAAGCGCTCGGGCGCCAGGTAGTCCAGCTGCATGGTGCCCAGCTGCCACCGGCGGCCGATGCTGTCCGACACCGCGAAGTCGATCTTCGGGCCGTAGAACGCGCCGTCCCCGGGGGCCAGCTCGTACTGCAGGCCCAGCGACTCCAGCGCCGCCGTGAGGCCGCCCTCTGCCCGGTCCCACAGGGAGTCATCCCCCAGGCGCTCCTGGGGCCGCGTGGACAGCTTCACCGCGTAGGTGAGGCCCACCGCCTTGTAGACGTGGTCCAGCAGCTTCACGAAGCGCCGCACCTCTTCGGTGATCTGCGCCTCCGTGCAGTAGATGTGCGCGTCGTCCTGCGCGAACTGGCGCACGCGCGTGAGGCCGCCCAGGGAGCCCGCCGCCTCGTTGCGGTGCAGCACGTCCTGCGTGTGGTAGCGCAGCGGCAGGTCGCGGTAGCTGTGCTTCTTGAAGCCGTAGAACAGGTGGTGCGACGGGCAGTTCATCGGCTTGAGCGAGAAGTCATGCTCCCCCGACTCGCTGTCGAGCACGAGGAACATGTTCTCCTTGTACTTGCCCCAGTGGCCGCTGGTCTCCCACAGCCCCTTGTTGAACATCAGGGGCGTCTTGATCTCCACGTAGCCGTCGTTCTGCGTCAGCTGACGCATCCAGTTCGACAGCGTGGTGTAGAGCGTGGTGCCCTTCGGGGTCCAGAAGGCGGAGCCCGGCGAGTACGGGTGGAAGTGGAAGAGGTCCAGCTCCTTGCCCAGCTTGCGGTGGTCGCGCTTCTTCGACTCCTCGATGCGGTTCAGGTACTCCGCCAGCTGCTTCTTGTCGAAGAAGGCCGTGCCGTAGACGCGCTGGAGCATCGGGTTGCGGTGGTCCCCGCGCCAGTACGCGCCGCTGGAGGAGAGGATCTTGATGATGCCGATCTTCCCCGTGCTGGGCGCGTGGGGCCCCAGGCAGAAGTCCACCCAGTCGCCGTGCGTGTAGAGCGTCAGCGTCTTGGCGCCCTTGGCCGCGATGTCCTTGACGATCTCGACCTTGAACTTCTCGCCCTTCTCCTCGAACAGGCGCACGGCCTCGTCCATGGAGATCTCGGTGCGGACGAAGGCCATGTCCCGCTTCAGCTCGGCGTTCGCCTCGGCCTCGATCTTCTCCAGGTCCTCGGGCGTGAAGGGCTTCTCGCGGAAGAAGTCGTAGTAGAAGCCCTCCTCCGTCGCGGGACCGATGGTCACCTGCGTGCCCGGGAAGAGCGTCTGCACCGCGCTGGCCACCACATGGGCGGCGTCGTGGCGGATCAGCTCCAGGGACTCAGGGCTCTTGGGCGTGAAGATCTGCAGCTTCACGTCCTCGTCCAGCTTGCGCGCCAGGTCCATGTCCTGGCCGTTCACGCGCGCGAAGAGGGCGGCCTTCGCCAGGCCAGGGCCGATGCTCTCCCGCACGAAGTCCGCGATGGTGGTGCCCCGGGCTGTCTGCTTCTGCGAGCCGTCGGGGAGCGTCACCGTGATGATGTCGGACATACGAACCTCGGAAAAAAAGCGGGCGGCAGGCTCTTTGGAAGCCATGCCGCCCGCTGAAAGTCACTCACTGATGATGGGTCGTAGTGGGATCGAACCACTGACCCCTACCGTGTCAAGGTAGTGCTCTACCGCTGAGCTAACGACCCTTGGCGTTGCAGCCGCTTTGGTGGCGCGGGGAATAACAGCGGGCTCCCCCAGCTGTCAAGGAAACACAGAAGCCTTCATCAACTCTTCCCGCGCACCTTCGGATCCGCCAATTCCAGCAGCGCGTGGATCCGCGACATGACGGCATCGAACATCGCCGGGGTCAGCCGCCCCGTCTGCGTGTTCTGCTGGCTGACGTGGTAGCAGCCCAGCAGCGTCCGGCCGCCCGGCAGGGGCAGCGCCGCCCCATGGCCGAACGCGGGCTTGGGCGATGGCAGCGCCATCCCCTGCCGCGCCAGGGCCACCAGCGCGGCGTTCCAGCCGATGGCCCCCAGCGCGAGCAACACCCGGCCCGGCAGCAGCGCCAGCTCGCGATCCAGGAACGGCGCGCAGCGGGCCAGCTCGTCCGGGAGGGGCTTGTTGTCGGGCGGAGCGCAGCGCGCCGCCGACACGATGAAGGCGTCCTTGAGCCGGAGCCCGTCGTCCCGGCGCTCGCTGAGGGCCTGGTTCGCGAAGCCCGCGCGGTGCAGCCCGGCGTAGAGGAAGTCACCCGAGCGGTCCCCGGTGAACATCCGCCCCGTCCGGTTCGCCCCGTGGGCCGCCGGCGCCAGCCCGACGATGATGAGCCGGGCCTTCGGGTCTCCAAAGCCGGGGACGGGCAGGCCCCAGTAGCTCCAGTCGCGGTAGGCGCGGCGCTTCACCCGCGCCACCTCCTCCCGCCACGCCACCAGCCGGGGACAGGCCCGGCAGTTGGAGATCTCCTGGTGCAGCGCCTCCAGCTTCGTCACGGCGCCTTGGGCTCCCCCGTGTAGAGCCGCGTCCGGCGGTAGCGATCCACCACCACGATCAGCACCACCTTGAGGATGGCCGCCACCGGCACCGCCAGCAGGATGCCCACGAAGCCGAACAGCTCACCGAAGGCGAGGATGGCCAGGATGACCGCCACCGGCGCCAGCCCGACCTTCTCCCCCACGATTCGCGGGGTGATGACGAAGCCCTCCAGCATCTGCCCGATGACGAAGGTGGCCGCCACCGCCGCCAGCTGCCACGGCCCCTGCCACGACAGCATGAGTCCCACCAGCGACAGCACGATGCCCACGCCCGTGCCCAGGTACGGCACCATGTTGCCGAAGCCGGCAATCACGCCGATGACGATGGCCATGTCGATGCGCGCCGCGGACAGGCCCGCCGCGTAGATGACCGACAACACGCCGCCCACGATGAGCTGGCCACGCACGAAGGCGGAGAGCACCTCGTCCACCTCCGCGAAGCGCCGGCTCACCAGCCCCACCGCGCGCCGGGGCAGCAAATCCCTCACCATGCCCATCAGCCGGGGGTAGTCCTGCAGGAAGAAGAAGGCCAGCACCGGCACCACCGACAGGCCCAGCAACGTCACCACCAGCCGCGCCGTGTTGCCCGCGAAGCTCGCCAGGATGCGCGCCGCCACCGGCCCCGCGCTCTGGACCAGCTCCGACGCCTGCTTTCCCAACTCGGCGGTGCGCTGACGCACCAGGTCCGGCAACGAACGCCCCAGCAGCTCCTCCAACCTTGGCACCACCTGGGTGCTCGCGCGGTTGAAGAAGTCCGGCAGCTTCGACGCCTCCTCCCGGAACACCGGGATGAGGTACAGCACCGCGCCCACCAGCATCAGCGTCCCCGCCGCGAAGACGAGCGTCGTCCCCCACGTGCGGTCCAGCCGCCGCTTCTCCAGCGCGGTGACGATGGGATTGAAGATGTACGCGCCCGACAGCGCGAGCAGCACCGGCACCGCCACGCCGCCAAAGACGGAGAGCAGCGCGAACACCAGCCCCAGCGAGCCCACCATCACCGCCGACCACCACAGGTCGATGCGCCGGGCGTCGAACTCAGACAGGGCGCTCTCGGCCACCGCCACGGGCTCGGCGGCTTGCGCGCGGGCCGGCTCGGTCGGGGCCTTGTCCTGCCCTCGCGGCGGCACCTCGTGAAGCACGGGGGCGGACCGGGCCGGGCGCGGCACGGCCGCGGCGGCGGGTTTCACGGCGGCGGGGGGATGACCTTTCCTGCGGCGTCCGATGGCGCTCTCCTCTTCAGTCCCAGCTACGGCGGCTGCATGTCCTGATTGCACGTCACGAAAGCACAGGAAACAGGCTTTCGTGGAAGCCCGCTCGCTCTACAACCGGCGCGGCTTCACTCCGAACCGGCGCCCTTCGACCCCGAAGCCCGGAGCTGGATGGTCAGCCGCGCGCGCGCCCGGCTGGGCTCGAAGTACGTCGTATAGGGCCAGTACCCCTGCTTCTTCACTTCAATCTCGTGCAGGCCGCTGCCCACTCGCAGCGCCTTGGGGGAACCCGAGAAGTCACTGCAGAGCCCCTGCCAGACGCCATCCAGGTACACCTCCGCGTCCACGGGCTCACACAGCAGGGCCAGGTTGCCGCTGGGGTTCTGGGCCTCCGCCATCAGCTCGCGGGCCTTGAGCAGGGACTCGGGCTCCTGACGCTTCGCGCACCCAGCGAACGTGGACACCAACGACACCAGCAGAAGCTTCCGCATCAGCTCGCCGAGGACCTCGAAGTCACTGCGTGACAATCACGACCCGGCCCTCGGCCAGGAAGCGGGTGTTGGCCTCGGCGAGCGCCTTCGCGTCCTCCGAGGCGAGCACCAGGTCGGAACCCTTGGAACCCTTGGCCTTCACCACCAGGGGCTTGTCCCCCACCAGCGCGGCCTTCTTCGCCGCATCCAGGCTCTGGAACCACGCGGCCACGGCGGTCGCGGCACGGCGCTCGGTGGCCAGCGCCGCCGCGCCATACAGCGCCTTGCCACTGTCATCCAACAGGCGGGGCGCCAGCACGGGTTGCACGCCGAGCCCTCGCGCATCCACCACCAGGCCCGTGTACTTCTTCGCGCCCGCGCCGTTGATGGCGATGACGGTGTCCGTGGCGGGCGGCGAGAACAGCGACGCGGTGAGGGCCGACAGCGGCACCTCCACGTCAATCTCCACGCCACTGTCGGAGAAGAACCGCCGGGCGACGACCTTGTAGCCGCCCATCGCGGCCTCCACCCGCTCGCGGACGTCTTCGCGGGCCAGCTCGTCCGCCACGGTGCGGCCCGCGCTGACGTGGAGGCGCCCGGCCTGGTCCATGAGGTTCTGGACGGCGGACTGCCTGGCGGTCCGCTCGGCGCCCAGCCGGGCCTGTCCGGGGTTGGAGGCCTTCAGGTCGGGAGCACCCGCTCCCGTGGCCCGCAGGACCAGCCCTTCCCAATTGACGCCCGGTGCCCCCGGTGCCGTTTTCACGGCGGCGACGGCGGGCTTCGGGGCCTTCGCTTCCTTGCCCTGGCCGAACGCCGTCAGTGGCACGGCCAGCAGCATCCCCCACAGCGAGTGTCTCACGGGAAATCCTCCAGCCCCTCGTCCGATTCGCGGGTCGAGTCAGGGCAGAATGGCTTCCCATTCAACGGGCCTGCTTCCGGGGAAGTCAAGGCAGGCCACCGCGGCACGGCGGGTAGGCGTCAGTTCTCGTTGCCGTGACGGTCGACGTAGGCGTCGATCATCTTGCGGTGGCGGTCGGTGAGCAGCGTGAAGCGCACACCGGAGCGCTCGCGCTTGACTCCCAGCTCCGCCCACTCACGCACCACTTCACCCTCGGCGTAGATGATCTCCTCCGAACCCGGGAGCTGGAACTGGAGCCCGATGCGCTTGGCCTCGTGCTGAGGCTCGAGCAGCCGGGCGAGGCTCAGCCCTTCCTGGCTGATGTCCGCGGCTCGCGACATGTACGGCACGCCACCCATGTACTTGTTCAGGTAGATGTCGAGGGGCGCCCGCTTGTTCTTCCGCTTGTCGCTCATGGCTTCTTCGCCTCCGTCAGTGGTGCAACAGGTTGCTCCGGGGGTGAAGCAACCTGGATGCAGGGTAGAGGCGCGCGCTGAACTCGCAAGAAAACGGACGGCGCGCGGAGGCCTCGCGTGCTCGCTGTGCTTCCCCGGTGAATTCTTCGCGCGGGCTTGTGTCTACCGAGCGCGCGGCCACGCTCTATAGTGCGCCGGTTTTCATGAAAGGTGGATGCATGCGATCGATGTGGACGGCGGCCCTGGTGTTCGCGCTCGGCGCGACGGGCGCTCAGGCGCAGGACTCGAAGTCGGCGAAGAAGCCCGCGGCCAAGGCCGCACCGGCGACTCCGTCCGCCGCGCTGTCCGAGGAAGACCAGGAGACGCTCTACACGCTCGGCCTCTCCATTGGCCGTGACTTGTCCCTCTTCGCGCTGTCGCCCGAGGAGCTGAAGGTGCTGCAGCAGGGCCTGGCCGACGGACTCGGGGGCAAGACGTCCGACATCGACCCGAAGGACCAGGCGCAGCGGATTCAAGCCTTCGCCAAGAGCCGGCAGGCGCTCGCGGGCAAGGCCGCGCTGGAGCGCGCCGCGAAGGAGCCCGGCGCGGAGGTGCTCCCCTCCGGCGTCGTCTACAAGCAGGTCCAGGCGGGAACCGGCCGCAGCCCGCGCGCCGTCGACACCGTCAAGGTCCACTACGAGGGCCGGCTGGTGGACGGCACCATCTTCGACACCTCCGCCCGACGCGGAATCCCCGTCGAGTTCCCGCTCAACGGCGTCATCCCCTGCTGGACGCAGGGCGTGGCGAAGATGAAGGTGGGCGGCAAGGCGAAGCTCACCTGCCCCGGCAACACCGCCTACGGCGAGCGGCCCCCCTCCGGCTCGCGCATCCCGCCCAACGCCGTCCTCACCTTCGACGTCGAGCTCATCGACATCCCCGGCGACACGTCCCGGCAGCCGTAGGTCAGCGACTCAAGGCGGCCTCGGCGGCGCGGAGCAGCGGCTCCGCGCTCACCGGGGCCCCGGTCGCATGAACCATCCACAGGTCCGGCGTCACCGAACCGTAGGTGGCCATGCGTTCGAACTCGGCGCCCAGCGGCCCCTTGCGCTTCAGGTGCTCCTCAATCTGGAACGCGATGAGGTGGCCCAGCGGATAGTCGGGCAGGTAGAGCGGGTAGCTGATCATGTGGCTGTAGACGGCCAGCAGCGTGCTCCCCTCCCCGCCCAGCACCGGCGCGAAGGACTGGTTCCACACGTCGCGGGCGATTCCCACCACCGCCTCGCGAAGCTGTGCCGGCGTGGCCTCCGGGTGCGCGTACAGCCAGTGCCACACCGCCATGTCCACCCACGCGATGCCCGCGCGCTCCCACGTCTGCCACAGCTCGCCAAGCACCCGCTCCCGCTCGCTCGCCGCGTCTGGCGTGCCCAGCCCGAGCAGCGCCAGGTCGCGCGACTGGAACACGAAGGCCAGCGCCTCCGTGAAGGCGTTGTTGGGCACCCCCGCGAGCAGCGTGTGGTCCACGCCGTAGAGGCTGAACACCTGCTCCACGTTGTGCCCCAGCTCGTGCACCGCGATGTTGTAGCCCTTGTAGTCCATGCCCCCCTTCTCCACGCGCGTGCGCAGCCGGGGGAAGTCGCCTCGCCGCAGCGCCGGCTGCGCGTGCCCCGCTCCGCGCGACGCGTCCACGCGGATGCGCTCCGCCAGCCACACGGCCTTCGCCTTCGTGAAGCCCATGCCCTGGAGGATGCGCGGCAGGTCCTTCGCGAACGCCTCCGCCGTGGGGTAGCGCTTGCGCGTCAGCGCATCCAGTTCGGACTCCGGCCGCTTGCCGCCCGGATTGAAGCCCGAATACCAGAGGTCCTGCGGCTCCAGCTTCCGGCCCAGGCGCGCTTCAATCTCCTTCGCCACGCGCGGCACCAGCGGGGACTCCAGCACCTGCGTCAGCAGCGCCCGGACGCGCGCCTCCGGCAGCTCGCGGCCCAGCTCGAAGCTCCGGGCGATTCGCGTGGGCGCCACCGGCACATAGGGGTCCGCCTGACGCGCCGCCTGGAACGTGGCCAGCAGGTGCGCGTAGCGCGTGTCCGGCTCCGGTGACGCGTCCGGCTTCGTCGTGCGCGCGGGCGCATCCGCCTCCACCGTCTCCGGCGGGGCCACCGTGACGGTGTTGGTGAAGGGGTCCCAGTCCAGCCGCGGGTTGTCGATGACGGCCGCGGGAATCGTCTGGGTGACAATGCGCTCCATCACCTGGACGATCATCCGCTGCTTCAGCGCGCCCGTCGCCGCATCGGAGTAGTCACCCTTCAGCTCGTCACGCAGGTTCCAGTGGCTGATGAGCCGCAGCCCCTTGGGGAAGGGCCGCCGCCCCTGCCCATCCACCAGGTGATGCATCCAGAGGTTGTATTCGGCGATGTACAGGTTGGCCGCGGCGCTGGCGCGCGAGGACGCCTGTTCAACCTCCGCGGGGACGCGCTGGTTGAAGCGCCCGGCCAGCCGAGTCTCGGCCCACTGACGCCGCGTCCATGACGGCCCCTGCTCCACGCGCTCCGCCAGCGTGGTGAGCGGGAAGTTGAGCAACACCACGAACCCCACGCGCGCGCGGAACAAGTCCATGGTGACGTGGGCCGCCGGATTGTAAGCCGCCACCAGGGGCTCCACCGGCAGCAGCGGCCCCAGGTCCAGGTCGGTGTACCACTGGAGCTCGCGCCCGATTTCGTACAGGTGCCCGTCGAGCTGCTCGAACAGCCGCTCCAGCCGCTGGAAGGTCGCGTCGAGCGCCTTCGGGTCCGACAGGAACTGTTCACGCGCGAAGGCCGCGAGGTCTCCGTCCTCCGGCCGCCACATCGTCGCCACCTGCTCCACGCCCCGCTCGATGCGGGCCCGCTGCGCCTCACCGTGCCGCGCCACGAGCTCCGCCTTCAGGGCCGCGACGTCGAACGTGGACAGCATGGCGGCGGACTCCTTCTCCGGGACATTCACAGCGGGCGGTGCCTCGGACGCGGCGGCGGGGAGGGCGTCCGCGTCCGTGCTCGGCGGCACGGCGGGCGTGGTGGAGCACCCCAGCGCGGCGAGGACGGGCAGCAGCCAGGCGCGTGAGCGGCGGAACTTCGTCGGCATAGGCACGGAGCGCTCTCCAAAAGCACGAAGGGCCCGACCCCGTGGGGCCGGACCCTCATGCTGCATCAGAAGCAGTTCGAACGACGCTCGGCTCAGGCCGACCGGACGTTCTGGGCCTGCAGGCCCTTGGGGCCGCGGGTCACTTCGAACTCCACCTTCTGGCCCTCCTGAAGGGTACGGAAGCCATCCATGTTGATGGCGGTGTGGTGGCAGAACACGTCCTCACCACCACCGTCCTGAGTGAGGAAACCGAAACCCTTCGCATCGTTGAACCACTTCACGGAACCAGTAGCCATTTGCGCTCTTCTTCTTTCGTCACGGACGCGAATATCCGCCGTCCGGTCCTACGAGCGAACTCGCCTAGACGGCATCAATTTAAGCGGGGTCGCCCGGCGCGTCTACTCCCGTCCGTCACCAACCGCACTTCTGGCCCTGGTTCTGCGCCTGGAGCCAGGTGCGCAGCGGGCTGAAGTAGTCGAGCAGCGGACCGGCATCCATCTGCCGGGTCCCCGTCATGGCCTGGAGGGCGTCGGGCCACGGCTTGCTCGCGCCCAGCTCCAACATGGCCTGGAGCCGCTTGCCGGCCTCCTTGTTCCCATAGATGGAGCACTCGTGGAGGGCGCCCTTGTAGCCAGACGCCTCGCAGAGCGCCTTGTGGAACTGGAACTGGAGGATGCGCGCCAGGAAGTACCGTGTATATGGAACGTTTGCGGGCACATGGTACTTGGCCCCCGGGTCGAAGTCCTGCTCCGAACGGGCCACCGGCGCGGCGACGCCCTGGTACTTCTCCCGCAGCGTCCACCAGGACTTGTTGTAGTCCGCCGGCTGCACGCGGCCGGAGAAGACCTCCCAGCGCCACTGGTCCACGAGCAGACCGAACGGCAGGAAGGCAATCTTCTCCAGCGCGTCCTTCATCTGCAGGTTGATGAGGTTCTTCTCGTTCTTCGGAACGGCTTGCAGCAGCCCCACCTGCCGCAGGTAGCCCGGGGTGATGGAGAGCGTGAGCGCGTCACCAATGGCCTCGTGGAAGCCGTCGTTCGCGCCAGCCTGATAGAGGACCGGGAGCTGGTAGTAGTACGTGTAGTAGTAGTTGTGGCCCAGCTCGTGGTGGATGGTGACGAGGTCCTCCTCCGTGGGCTTGATGCACATCTTGATGCGCAGGTCGTTGCTGTAGTTCACGTCCCAGGCGCTGGCATGGCAGACGACGTCGCGGCCCTCCGGCTTGGTGAACTGCGAGCGCTCGAAGAAGCTCTTCGGCAGCGGCTTGAGGCCCAGCGAGGTGAAGAACGTCTCACCCAGCTTCACCATGCGCATCGCGTCATACTTCTGCTGCTTCAGCGCCGCGTCCACGTCCAGGCTGGCCTGTCCGGGGAAGGGCTCCACCAGCGGGTAGATGTTGTTCCACTCCTGCGCCCACATGTTGCCCAGCAGGTGCGCGGGAATCGGCTTGCCGTCGGGCACCTTGTCGGCGCCGTATTGCTTCGCCAGCCGGCCGCGCACGTAGCAGTGCAGGTCGTCGTAGAGCGGCTTCACCTGGCCCCACAGGCGCTGGGCCTCGACCTCGAACTCGGCCGGCGACATGTCGTACGCGGAGCGCCACAGCGTGCCCAGGTCGTTGAAGCCGATGTCCTTCGCGCCCTCGTTGGAGATGGACACCAGGCGCTCGTACAGCGGCCGCATGGGCCGGGCCACGGAGTGCCAGCCCTGCCATGCGTCCAGCAGCTCGTCGTAGTCGCGGCTCTCCGCGATGACGTCGGACAGCACCTCCAGGTCGCGGCACTTCCCCTTCCCGTCCGGCCCGCAGTACTTGCCCTTGCCGTAGAGGCCCTCCAGCTTCGCCGCCGTGGCGGCCAGCTCCGACCGCTTCTCCGCATCCGACGGCGCCGGCAGCGCCTGGGACACCTTGAGCAGGTGCAGCATGCGCGCGGTGTCCGCGTCCAGCGTCAGGCCGACGAAGCGCCGCGCCTCCTTGATGGCGCCGTTGACGTAGGCCAGCACCTCTTCGTTGACGAAGGCGGCGTTCTGCTCGGTGTCGTCGGTGATGTGCGTGGACTTGATCCACTCCGCGGTGGCCTGCTTCGTCCACAGGCGCTTGAGGTCCGCGTTCACCTTCTCCGCGAAGGCCTTCGCCTCTTCCGGCGTGGGCTGCGACGCGGCGGCGGGAGACTCGGCGGGCGTGGGCGCCTCGCGCGTCACTTGTGAATCCTGGGCACACCCCAGGAAGGCGGGCAGCGCCATGGCCGCGGCCGCACGCAGGAGGGAATTCAGGGGACGTTTCCGGTTCATGGCCGCGGACCGTAGAAGAACCCGCGTCTGATGACACCCCGAAACTGGGCGCTCCCCTGCCCCTGGAGGCACCGCACTGTCGCGAAGCTCGCACTCCACCGACGCGGCGCGACACGCAGGAGATGGACCCGCGCTCACGGCTGCCTCGCTCGCCCCGCCTCCGCCCGGCCGGAGACCTTGCGGGCGGTGCACCCCTGCCGTCCGTGTCACCCGGAGGCGTTACACCTTCGTCCATGTTGCTCGGCCACATGAAGGACCCGCGTTGGCCCGCGTCCGAAGAAGCGCTGGCGCACGCCCGCCACTTCCTGACGGAGCTGAAGGGACACCGCGTGGTGGTGGCGCCCCACCCCGGTGTGGATGGGCTCGCCGCGGCGGTGCTGGCAATCCGCGCGCTCCAGGCAGTGGGCGCGCGCGTGACGGCGCGGGTACCGGGCAAGGGCGAGCATGCGTTCTCGCCGGTGTTTCAGGAGCGCCTGCGTGCGGCGCCGCCCGATGCGTTGGTGGTGCTCGAGATGCTGGCCCCGTGGGACGACTCGAGAGTCCCTTCGGCTGCTCCCACGCTCGTCGTGGCGCCGCGGGCAGAGGCGGCCACTGCGCCTGGCTCCATGGTGCTCTCCGCGAGGGACCTGGAGCCCGCGGTCAACTGCAGCCTGCTCACCTATGCGCTCGTGTCGCCCCAGGTCGTGCCGGGCCCGCTGGAGTGGCTGGCTGTCCTGGGGACCGTGGCGGCGCAGGGCGTGGATGCCCCCATCCCGTTCCTCAAGGACGCGCTCCGTCGCGCCGGACGCACCGCCGTGACGGAGTCCGTGGCCCTGCTGAACGCGGCCCGGCGGTCCTCGCGGTTCGCCGCGCCGCAAGCGCTGGAGGTCCTCCTCCGTGCGGGGAGCGCCACGGACATCACCCGGGGAAATGTCCCCGGCGTCGACACGCTGCATGACTGCCGGCTGGAAGTGCAGCGCGAGGTGCTGCGGTGCTCGAAGACGCCGCCGCGCATCGCCAGTCCCGTGGCCTTGCTGCTGTTCAGCTCGGAGGCCCAGGTCCATCCGCAGGTCGCGGTGCGCTGGGCCCAGCGGCTCCCCGAGCACCTCATCATCGCCGCCAATGCGGGCTACCTGCCGGGCCGCGTGGACTTCGCCGTGCGCAGCCACGTGCCGATGGACCTGGACGCGCTTCCGCCGAACACGCGAGGGGGCAGCCTGTCCCGGGAGGAGTTCCTCCGCTTCGCCGCCCGCCTGGGCTTCAAGGGCCTGCGCGACATCGACGTGGAGCGACGGGGCGCATTCCCCGGCTGATGCGGTATGACGCGGCCGTGATGCCCCGTCCTCTCCTCCCCCTCCTCACGGTCCTCGCGCTCACCGGCTGCGGCGACACCCCTTCCGACGATGGCGACGCGTGTGAGCGCTTCAGCTTTCCGCTGTCGGAGCCGAGCCCCTCACACCACCTCGACACCTGTTCGAGCGACGGGTGCGGCAACGGGGAGAACCCGCCCAACTCCGGCCTCCACTGCGGCAACGTGGCTCCGTGCGGGCTCTCCTCCGAGCCCGTGGCCCCCTGCCTCTATGTCCACAACCTGGAGCACGGGCACGCGGTGTTCCTCTACAACTGTCCGGACGGGTGTCCGGACGAAGTGGCGAAGCTTCAGGCCGCGGCGGCGGCGGCGCCTCGCGGTGGCAACGGCGTCCGCCGGGCCCTGGTGGCGCCGGCGCCCCAGCTTCCCCGGCGCGTGGCCGCGATGCTGTGGCGTCGGACGTACCTGGCTGACTCCGCGGACCCCGACGCCCTTCGCTGCCTGATGCAGCTCCAGGACCGCGGTGCGCCGGAGCCGGGGCTGACGTGCCCCGCGCCCTGAGCCGCACGTGCCGTCACGTGGGCAGGAAGCCGCTCGCATCGGGCAGCCCACTGCCGGAGGTATCGACGCCCATGGCCGTCAGGATGCCGGAGAAGATGTCCGCCTCGTTCGACTCCCGCTTCCCCTGCGCGGGCGCTCCCGTGCGCGGATCGAAGCCGTAGGTCAACGTCGTGTGCGGATCGATTCCGCCCAGCACGGTGTTGCCCCGGAGCATGGGTGAGAGCATCAGGAAGCCATTGTTGAGGTCATGCCCGGTGCCGAACTCCGTGGCATTCAACGCACGGGGCCGGGTGCGGCCGAACTCCGTGGCGACATAGATGAGCGTGCGGTCCCAGAGGCTCTCACCGGACTCCGCGTCGAACGGCTCCGCCTTGAGCAGGTCGATGAGCCGGTCCACCACGCGCAGGACGCGCGCCCACATGAAGGCCTGCCCGGTTCGGTGGTCGTTGTGGCTGAAGTCGAAGGCCAGCGGCGGGTTGGCGATACCCGTCTCCCCGCCCACCGCGACGTTGAACGAAGGCCCCAGCGTCACCGTCACTGACACCCGGTGCTTGAGCAGCAGGAAGGCCAGCGCCGCCTGCCCTTCCACCGGATCCGTGAAGTAGTCCGGGAAGGCCGCGCGAAGGCGCGCTCCGTCCGGGGAGCTGGACAGTCCGTACTCGGACAGGGGAATCCGCGGCGGCGCGTCCGGCAGCACGTTGAGGCGGTTGATGAGGTCCTTCAGCTCCAGCGCGGGCTGCCCGACGCCGCGCTGTTCATTCCACCGCCGGAGCGCGGGCGCGTTCTCGAACGTCTGACCGAAGACGGACCGCGCATCGAGCGTGTTCCGCGTCTGGCGCGCCAGGGCCACCACGTCCTCCGGCGGCACGTCCTTGAGCCCCTTGCGCCCGTCGAGCCCCAGGGGCCACAGCGACGGGTTCGTCACCACCTCGCCGTAGCAGTGCGCGGGCAGGGAGGCGTCCGTCCCCCGCTCGGCGTACCCGCCCATGCCCATGTTCACGTTGGGGATGGGAAACCCCGCGCCGTACTGCAAGGCCACGCACTCCTGCAGCGTCCTTCCCCGCCACGCCGAGTTCCCCGTCAGGCTCCGCTTCTGCGCGATGACGTGGTTGACCGAGGTCCCCACCGACGTCGCCACCAGCATCGACGCCTTGTGCTTCGTCACGAAGGGCAGCTGGTCCGTCCTCACCGGCACGGGGATGTTTCCAAGCCGCGGACTGCTCACCTGAACCGCCCTGAAAGGCGAGTCCAGCACGCCCTGCACCTGACCGTCCGCGAACGTGTTGAGCCGGGCCGCATCCGGCCCCGCCTCCGACGCCCGGACCGCCAGGAAGCTGTCGATGATGGAGGCGCCGCCCGCCGCCCCCACGACGATGAGGAATCGGGGCTTTCCGTCGAGCCGCGCCTGACGGGCTCCGCCACGCTGCCCCAGCGAATCGGGCGTATCGAGCGCCTCGCGGCACCCTGTCAGCAGCGGCCCCAACACCGTCGAGCCCGCGGCGCACAGCGACAGCGCCCTCACCAACTCCCGGCGCGAGAGCCGGCCATCTTTGCGAAGTGACATGGGAGGCTCCTTCAGAAGAAGACGGACTCAGCGGAGGAGAGGACGGCGAAGCAGACCGCGGTCATCCAGTCGCGGCCGGGGCGCGTGCCGCCCGCCGCTTCGATGTCCGCGGCGAGCTGAATCCAGGCGTCCACCTCCTCCGCCTCGGCGTCACGCTGGAGGCCGCGTTGGTAGAGCGCGTGGATGGCGGCTCGGACCGGCGGCCCGGCCCGGTCCTCCAGCCGGCCCTGGGCATCCAGACCGACGCCCTTGAAGAGGACGGCCGCCGTCGGCGCGCTCACATCGAGCGCGACGCGCTGGGTGCAGCCCGCCAGGGCCATTCGCTCCACGGCGATGGGCGTCGTCACCCCCGTGACGGGCAGTGGCTCATAGAAGCCGCTCTGGTACGGCTCCACGCCGCCCAGCGTGACGGTGTGGACGAACGTCGCGCACGGGTACTGCCCCAGCTCGTTGCACAGCCCCGCCGGAGGCAGGTCGAGCGCCGCCGCGAAGTCCGTCGTCAGCCGTTCGGGCCCCTTGAAGCGAAGGTTGTTCCGGGTCGACCTGGCGACAGCCACGGGCGTGCCCGCGTCCGATTCGTTCCCCTCAGGAGGGACTCCGGCATCCACGTCCAGCACCGTGGCAATCGGCTGCCGCGTGCAGCCAGCGAACGCGAGCACCGCCATGACCACCAGCGTTTCAGGGCGCACCGTAGGCCTCCGTGCGAATCAGGTCATGAAGCATGCGCTGCACGCTGTACTGATGCGTGTCCTTGAAGCGCCGCCACAGGGTGACGAACTCGGCCTGCTCCTCGGCCGTCGGCGGGTGACCCACTAGCAGCTTCCAGTAGTCGGTGACGGCGGCGCTGGCGAAGGCGTCGCTGTTGGCGCCGACCTGGGCCCACTCGACCAGGTCTCTCACGGGCTGGCCCAGCAGGAAGCCGGACTCCGGTATCTGGGTGATGTCGGGCGCCTCGGTGCTGAAGTACCGCTCGATTCGGCCGGGCACGTAGCGCGCCGAGGCGGCGCCGGCGATGCCGTTGTAGTTGCGGAAGGGATAGCTCAGCGGGTCCAAGGTCGCATGGCAGGCGGCGCAGGCCGGCGCCTGGACGCCCTTGGCGTCGTAGTCCCGAGGCTCACCGGGGATGCTGTAGAGCCCCTCCTGGAGCGCGATGTCGAGCCCCAGGTAGGCGCGGTAGCTCTGCGACGCGGCGTTCCGAGGCAGCGCGGTGAACATCACGAAGGACGTGAGGCTCCACGCCGACGTGAGGTTGCCGGCGCGGCGGCCCTCCTCCACGAACTGAGAGGGCAACGACGGCGTCGCGGTGTAGCGCGTGGGCTCCGTCTGACGGCTCACGAAGTACGTCGCCGTCATCACCTCGCGCGCGTCGTGGTGGTCGAGCTGGGCGTAAGCGTAGAGCGCGTAGTCGTCGTAGTAGTCCGCGAGCGGAATCGGGCCCGCGTCCTCGCCCGACTTGATGGAGCCCACCGGACGAATCTTCGGGTGGGCCAGCTTCCAGAGCTGCCCGTCCTTGCCTCGCCAGAACTCGCTGCCCGTGCAACGCTCCAACTCCGCGTCGATGAACTCGCGCTTGCTGTCATCCCCGCGCGCGGCGAAGGCCTGGAGCTCCGCGTAGGTCGGCGACCGTCCGCAGAAGTCGAGCAGCACGCGCCGGTAGGCGAAGCGCAAGTCGTAGCGGCAGATGTCGTAGCCGGGGTTCTGCCCCGCCACGCAGTCCCCGGGCTCCGAGGCGGGCACACTGGCCGGGTCCGCGGGCAGCGTGCCGCGCAGCAGCTCCTCCACGTTCGTCACGCCGTCGCCATCCGCGTCCTCTGGCTCGACGGCGCGCAGCGCGGCGGGCAGGGCCAGGGAGAAGCCGCCATCCGAGAGCGGCCTGGGCGCACCGGGCGCCAGGTGGGGCTCCAGCGCGGCGCCGAAGACGTTCCGCTGCGGCGGGGCCGTATGGCAGAGCGTGCAGGCCGGCTGCTGTCCGGTACAGGCCGGCGCCGAGGGATACGTGGCACAGACCACGCCTCCCGCTGGCGGTTTGGCGAGCGCGGCCCACGGCAGACAGAGGACGGCGCCCAGGATGAGTCGTCGAATCACGCAACCTCCTCGCGAGACGTTGAACAGATGAGCCGTGAAAAGGTTGCGGTGCGTTCTTGCGCGAACCGCGCCAACTCGCCCAATCATGACAAGAGGTGTCAACAATCCTCCGTAGGCTCTCCCCGTGGTGCGCACATTCCAGGAGGAAGCAGGCATGCGGGACATGAAGGATTCGCTGAAGGGACGCGTGGCGCTGGTCGCGGGCGGCACGCGCGGGGCGGGCCGGGGCATCGCGGTACGGCTCGGCGCGGTGGGCGCCACCGTCTACGTCACGGGCCGGACGACTCGAGCGCAGCGCTCGGAGCAGAACCGGCCGGAGACCATCGAGGACACCGCCGAGCAGGTGACGGCGGCGGGCGGGCTGGGCATCGCCGTGCAGACGGACCACCTGGTGCCCGAACAGGTCCAGTCCTTGGTGGAGCGCATCGACCGGGAGCAGGGCCGGCTCGACGTACTCGTGAACGACATCTGGGGCGGCGAGCACATCTTCGAGTGGAACAAGAGCGTGTGGGAGCACTCGCTCGACAAGGGGCTGCGGCTGCTCCGGCTGGGCGTGGAGACGCACCTCATCACCAGCCACTTCGCCCTGCCGCTGCTCATCCGCCGCCCGGGAGGGCTCGTCGTCGAGGTCACCGACGGCACCGCCGACTACAACGCGACGAACTACCGCATCTCCACCTTCTATGACCTCGCGAAGGCCTCAGTCCTCCGGTTGGCCTGGAGCCAGGCGCGGGAGCTGAAGCCCCATGGCGCCACCGCCGTCGCGCTGACGCCGGGCTGGATGCGCTCCGAAGGCATGCTGGAGCACTTCGGCGTCACCGAGCAGAACTGGCGCGACGCCACGGTGAAGGAGCCCCACTTCGTCATCTCGGAGACGCCGGCCTATGTCGGCCGCGCCGTGGCCGCGCTGGCCGCTGACGCGGACAAGGCCCGGTGGAACGGCCAATCCCTGTCCAGCGGCCAGCTCGCGCGCGTCTACGGCTTCACGGACCTGGATGGCAGCCAGCCCGATGCCTGGCGCTACGTCGTCGAGGTCCAGGACGCGGGCAGGCCCGCCGACGCCACGGGTTACAGGTAGACACTGTCCAAGGTGGGTCTTCCAGGACCGCAGCCCAGGTGCTATTGATTTCCTCGTAATACTAGTTTTGCGGCCATTTCAGTCCGCAACACCCCCCTTGCGAGGAGACACCTTTGAGACACCTGAGAACCGCGGTCCCCGTGGCACTGCTGGGCCTGCTGGCGGCGTGCGGCGGCCCGGTGGAGTCGCAGCCCGAGGTCGCCAGCGCCGAGTCCGCGCTGAACTGCGCCTCACTGAGCCGGGCCGTCCATCACCGCATCAAGCCGTCCACCGGAGACAGCCTCTACACGCTCAACGCGAACGAGGCCGCCAACGCCGCCACCACCTGGGGCTACACGGAAGACCGGGGCGTGGCGTTCCTCGCCGCGGCCTCCACGGGGACGGGGCTGTCCCCCGTCTACCGCATCTACAGCCCCAGCCGGCAGGAGCACTTCTGGACCATCGATGAGGCCGAGCGGAACGACCTCATGCAGAACGGGGGCTACACGACGAACGAGAACGTCGGCTTCTACGCGTCGAAGACGGCCGCGGCGTGCCTCGTCCCCGTGTACCGCTTCTCCAACACCACGCTGCGCAAGCACCGCTTCGCCATCACCGAGGCCCAGCGCGACGCGCTCGCCTCCGCCGGCTGGGTCAACCAGGGCATCAAGTTCTACGCCGCACCCGAGTCCGCGCCGCCGGTCGACACGAAGTTCACCTTCGCCGTCATCCCCGACACACAGAACGAGGTCCTCACCACCCCCCCCACGCGGCTCGTCCACCGGTACCAGTGGCTGGTGACCAACCGGGCCTCGCTCGACCTGCGCTTCGTGCTGCACACGGGCGACGTCGTGAACTGGGACACGCCGGACCACGTCCAGTACGTGCGCGCCAGCGAGGCCACCGAGCTCCTGGACGCCGTCGGCCTCCCCTACGTCTACGCCATTGGCAACCATGACACGGCGGCCGTGTGCCCCGGCGGAAGCGCCTGCCCCGGCAACGTCAACGCCAACCTGCGCGACACCTCCACCTTCAACGCGCATTTCCCGCTCACGCGCTTCACCGCGCTGCAGGGCGTCTATGAGCCGGGGAAGATCGACAACTCCTACCACACGTTCTCCGCGGGCGGCCTGGACTGGCTGGTGCTCAACCTGGAGCTGTGGGCGCGCACCGGCGCCGTCGACTGGGCGAAGACGGTGCTGGCGCAACATCCGCGTCACAACGTCATCGTCAACACCCACTCCCACCTGAACGGCGGCGGCGCCATCGAGCAGCGCAACGGCGGCTATGGCAACAACAGCCCGCAGTACGTGTTCGACCAGCTCATCAAGCAGTACGCCAACGTGCGGTTCGTCTTCTCAGGGCACACGGGCAACGCCGCGTACCTGGCCAGCACGGGGGTCCACGGCAACGTCATCCATCAAATCCTGACGGCGTATCACGAGAACACCTCGAACCTGACGCGGCTGGTGGAGGTGGACACCGCGGCCAACACGTTCTCCACGCGGGTGTACTCGCCGATGACGAACGCGGAGAAGCAGGACGGCTCCAAATTCACCATCAGTAACGTGAGCTGGGTCCGCTGATGCTTTAGGGTAGGCGGTCCGTGACGTCCACGCCCGCCTCCCCTGCCCTCGTCTCCCGTGATCGCATCCGAGCCATCGACTGGCTCCGGGGCATCGCGGTGCTCTTCATGGTCCAGACGCACACCCTGGCCCTGCTCATGCCCGAGCTGCGGCAGAGCGAATGGGTCGCGCGGCTGCTGCGCGTCGACGGGCTGGTGGCCCCCGCGTTCATCTTCTCCGCCGGCTTCGCCACCGCGCTGATGATGGTCCGCAGCGCCGCCAGCGGCGTGCTCCGCGAGCGCGTCCACCGCAACCTCCGCCGCGCTGGCGAGGTGCTCGCGGTGGCCACCCTGGTCAACTGGGCGTGGTTCCCCCTGCTGCGCGAGCCGCAGTGGCTCTTCCGCATGGACATCCTCCAGTGCGTGGGCCTGTGCCTGCTCACCGTCCTGCCGGTGGCCGCGCTGCTCTCCGCGCGCCCCAAGGTGCTGAGCACCGGCGCCTTCGTGCTGGCCATGGCCACCTTCGCCGTGTCGCCCCTGGGCGAACAGGTGGATGGCCCCTGGGCCACGCTGACGGAGAAGTCCTCCTTCGCGCCCTTCCCGCTGCTGCCCTGGCTGGGCTACGCGTGGCTGGGCGTCTTCGCGGGAACGGTGGCGGGCGCCTGGGGCCGCGCCGGGCTCATCAAGGCGCTGCTGGTGCTGATGGGCCTGGGCTTCACCGGCGCGGTGCTCGGTGACTTCCTCTACGACCTCTACCCGCCCCACCGCTTCTTCGTCGCCAATCCGTCCAACGCGGCGGCGCGCTTCGGCTGGGTGAGCACGGTGCTGCTCGTGTTGACGTGGCTGGAGGCTCGAATCCCCCCGGACGCGGCGCCGTCCAGGCTGCGGCGCTTCGTGGAGGTGTTCGGCACGTCGTCGCTGTCCGCGTACTTCTTCCACGAGATGCTGCTCTTCTACCAGGTGGGCGGCGTCTTCTCCTTCCAGCGCTTCTGGGGAGACCGCAGCGGCTGGGGCCAGTACTGGGTGCTGACAGCCGTCATCATCGGCCTCACCTTCGTCCTGTGCGTCGCCACGGACCGGCTGGAGCGCGTGCTGCGGCCCGCGCTCCGGACCCTGTCGGGGCGGCTGTTCCGGCAGGGCCCACACGCCTCCGCCGGACGCTGACTCAGGGGCCCGCGGCGGAGAGCGACTCGAAGGCGGCGATGACCTCCTTCGGCGCCTGCACCAGCTCGATGAGCACGCCCTCTCCGCCGAAGGGGAACTGCTCGCTGCCCTTGGGGTGGATGAAGCAGATGTCGAAGCCCGCGGCGCCCTTGCGGATGCCGCCGGGGGCGAAGCGCAGGCCCTGGGACTCCAGCCACCGCACGGCCCCAGGCAGGTCGTCCACCCAGAGGCCCACGTGGTTGAGCGGCGTCTCCTGGACGCGGGGCTTCTTCTCCGGGTCCACGGGCTGCATCAGGTCCACCTCCACCTTGAAGGGGCCCGCGCCCGCGGTGACGATGTCCTCGTCCACGTTCTCGCGCTCGCTGCGGTAGGTGCCGTGAGGCGTCAAGCCCAGCAGGTCGACCCAGAGCTTGCGGAGCGGCGCCTTGTCCGCGCCTCCAATGGCGATCTGCTGGACACCCAGAATTCGAAATGGCCTGGCGGTCTGCATGGCGCGGCACCCTGTCAGACGGGGGTGCTCCAGACAAGGACACCCGGCGCGGGTGTTCGCCGGAAAATTCATCCGGCTGTAGACCCATTTTCTCGGGCCATGCGTTTTCGGGAGGCGACCTACTCACCGACCTTGGAGCCTCGATGTCCCCCTTCTCGCTGAAGCGCCAACTGACTGTCTGGGGAAGTGCCCTGCTCGTCGCCGGCACCCTGCCCGCATGCCACAGCCGCAGCCCCGCCGCCGACGAGCGCGCCACCGTCGAGCGGCCCGCTCCCGCGGCCCCGCAGGCCAGCGCCGCGCGCGTCCAGGAGTACGAGGAGTCCACCAGTGACCGGGACATGGCCGAGCCCGCCGTGGGCACGGCGACCCCCGCGGGTGCCCCGCCGCCGCCCGCGGTCGCCAGGCCCATGCCGCGCTCACCGGCGCCGGAGGCCGCCAAGCGACGCGAAGCGCGCCCCATGAAGTCGGAAGCCGACGCCTTGGCGGGCGCGCCCATCAAAGGCCAGCCCCGGGACGACGCCGCCCCCGCGGGCGGCAACACCTTCGAGGCCTGGAAGGCCAACGCCTTCATCGAGACGGCCAAGGACCCGCTCTCCACGTTCGCCGCGGACGTGGACACCGCGTCGTACACGGTGTCGCGCCGCTACCTCGTCAACGGCCAGCTCCCGCCCGCGTCCGCCGTCCGCGTGGAGGAGTTCGTCAACTACTTCAAGTTCCGCTACGCGCCCCCGGAGACGGGCGCCTTCGCGGTGCACCTGGAGGGCGCGCCCTCCCCCTTCAATGCCCAGCGCCACTTCCTGCGCGTGGGCGTGCAGGGCAAGGTCGTCTCGCGCTCGCAGCGCAAGCCCGCGCACCTCGTGTTCCTCGTGGACACCAGCGGCTCCATGCACTCGGAGGACAAGCTGCCCCTCGCCGTGCAGGCCATCAAGGTCGCCGTGAAGAACCTCAATGAGAACGACACCGTCGCCATCGTCACCTACGCGGGCAACACCCGGGACGTGCTGCCGCCGACGCCCGCCACCGACGTGAAGCGCATCCACGCCGCGCTCGACTCGCTCACGGCCGGTGGCGGCACGGCGATGGGCTCCGGCATGGAGATGGCCTACCGCCACGCGGTGAAGAAGGCCTCCGGCAGCGTGGTGTCCCGCGTCATCGTCCTCACCGACGGTGACGCCAACATCGGCCGGAACGTCAGCGCCAACGCCATGCTGGACAGCATCCACAAGTACACGGCGGAGGGCGTCACCCTCACCACGGTGGGCCTCGGCATGGGCAACTACCGCGACGACCTGATGGAGAAGCTCGCGGACAAGGGAAATGGCAACTGCTACTACGTGGACAGCCTGCGCGAGGCGAAGAAGGTGTTCGAGACGCAGCTCACCGGCACGCTGGAGGTCATCGCCAAGGACGTGAAATTCCAGGTGGAGTTCAACCCCGCCGCCGTCCGCCGCTACCGGCTGGTGGGCTATGAGAACCGCGACGTCGCCGACCACGACTTCCGCAACGACAAGGTGGACGCGGGCGAGATTGGCGCCGGCCACAACGTCACCGCCGTGTACGAGGTGGAGCTGACCGGTGAGGCCACCCAAGCGCTGGCCACCGTCCGCGTCCGCGCCAAGGCGCCCAATGGCACCGAGGCCTCCGAGCGCGAGTTCCCCTTCGAGCGCACGAAGCTGCGTGAGACGCTGGCGCAGGCATCGCCGGACTTCCGCTTCGCCGTCGCCGTGGCCGCCACCGCGGACGTCCTCCGCGACAGCCCCTCCGCGGAGGGCTGGAGCCTGGCCACCGCCGAGAAGCTGGCCGCGGGCGCCACCGAGGGTGACGCCGACCGCAAGGAGTTCGTGCGGCTGGTGACGCAGGCCCGCGCCCTCAAGGGCGCCTCCGTCCAGGGCCGCTGACACCGGGGCACAAGCCCGCATGCACGTCGGGGTGGAGGGTGCCTGGGACCCTTCCACCCCGTTGCCGTTTGCCGGGGTATGCTGAGCGGCCATGCACCCTTTCCGCTCGCAGTCCCGACGCTTCCTCCTCCCTGTCGCCACGGCGTTCCTCGCCTGTGGCGGTTGCAGTGACGACCCGTCTGGCGGCGGCGCGCCGCTGGGCGAGGAGCAACAGGGAATCGCCACCTTCTACGACGCCAACGGCTCCGGCAACTGCAGCTACGAGCCGACGGGTGACTTGATGGTGGCCGCCATGAACACGCCCCAGTACGCCAACAGCGCGGCCTGTGGCCAGTGCGTGGACATCACCGGGCCCAAGGGCTCGGTCCGCGTGCGCATCGTGGACCGGTGCCCGGAGTGTGAATCCGGCCACCTGGACCTGAGCCGGGAGGCCTTCGCCCGCATCGCGGAGATGCAGCAGGGCCGGGTCAACATCACCTGGACGCCGGTGTCCTGCGACGTGGCGGGGAACCTCGAGTACCACTTCAAGGACGGCAGCAATCCCTGGTGGACCGCCATCCAGGTCCGCAACCACCGCCTGCCCATCCAGAAGCTGGAGTGGCGGCGCGGCACCGGCGGCTGGCAGGACGTCCCGCGCGAGAGCTACAACTACTTCGTCAACTCGAGCGGCATGGGCGACGGCCCCTTCTCCGTGCGCGTCACCGCGGCGGACGGCCAGCAACTGGAAGACACGCTGGACAGAGTCCTCGACAACCGCAGCGCCGAGGGCTCTGGCCAGTTCCGCTAGCGCGCCTCAGCGCCGCAGCATGGAGCGCAGCAGCTCCAGGGCCTCGGTGACGTTCTGCCAGACCTGGAGCGACTTCATGACGCCCTCGCCCTCGCCCTGGACGGCGCGACGCGAGGCGCGCTCCAGCGGCAGCAGCACGCCCTCCACCAGCTCGATTTGACGGCTGAGCTCGGCGGGTGACGGCCCGCTGAGCGCGGTGCGCTGCAGGGCCTCCGCGGGCACGCTGGCGGACACATTCACGGGCCGCTCCGCCAGCGCGGTGATGGCGCGGGAGAGCTGCTCCATGTACGGGCCGAAGTCGGGCGCGGGCACCGGCGCCGCCATGCGCACGGTGGGCGCGGACTCCGGCGGCTCCGCGGGCCGCTCGGCTTGCGCCGCCACCCGCTCCGTCAGCGCCTTGAGCAGGTGCGCCATGTGCTTGAGGTACGGCGTCAGGTCCGGCCCCGCGGCCACGGGGGCCAGGGGTGCGGGCACGGCCATCGCGACCTTCACGGACTCGCGGCCCACCTTCGCCACCTCCAGCACGGCCTCGCGCAGGGACTCCAGGCGAGGCAGCACCTCCACCACCGGCCCCGGCTGCTCGTCACGCGCCTGGCTGGCGGAGACGTGGTTGGCCGCCTGCACCACCGCGTCCCGCACCGCGCCCAGCTGCTCCTCGATGCCGCTGAGCTGACCGGTGACGCGGGCCACGGGGTCGTCTTCCTTGCCGCCCATGCGCTTCACGCGCGCGAAGCCCTGCTTGATGTCCTCCCAGCGCTTCGCCTTCTCCGGCGTCAGGCGCCCACGCATCTCCGCCAGCTTGAGCAGGTTCTGCTCCGCCGCCGTCGTCAGCGTCTGGGACTCGCCCTGGTAGTGGTCGTCGATGAGCCGCTCGAGCTCGTCGTCGGTCATCGCGGAGACAATCTTCTCCGTCAGCTTGTTCATGTTGCGGTAGCTGCCCTGCAACTTGAACGCGGGCTCGGCGCGGAAGCGCTCGTCCTGCGCCGCCGAGGCGATGTACTGCAGGTTCACCTTCAGCAGCACCGACTGGGCCCGGAACATGCGCTGGAACACCGCGACGATTTCCTGGAGCTCCGCCGCCGCGTAGCCGTGCTTCAGCTCGCCCGTCTGGACCTCCTCGCCCTGCGCCATGCGGATGAGGCGGTGCGTGTCCGCCGGATCGCGCGTGGCAAGCGGCGCCGTCACCGTGTTCGACGTGAGCGCGTTCTCGATGTAGCTGAGCGCGAACAGGTGCTCCTTGCCGTCGAGGATGTCACCCAGGTTGTAGGTGTCCGCGCGGTTGGCGAGCATGTCCGGGATGCGGAAGCGCTCACCCGTCTCCGTGTAGGGGTTGCCGGCCATGACCACGCAGAACTTCTTGCCGCGCAAGTCGTAGGTGCGCGTCCGGCCGTTCCACACGCCTTCCACGCGGCGCTGGCCATCGCACAGGGAAATGAACTTCTGGAGCAGCTCCGGGTCCGTGTGCTGGATGTCGTCAAGGTAGAGCATCACGTTGTTGCCCATCTCGAAGGACAGGTTGATGCGCTCCACCTCCTGCCGGGACGTGGCGTTGGGCGCCTCGGCCGGGTCCAGCGACTTCACGGAGTGCCCCAGCGCCGGGCCGTTCACCTTCACGAAGGTGAGCCCCAGGCGGCTGGCGACGTACTCCATCAGCGTCGTCTTGCCGTAGCCCGGCGGCGACATGAGCAGCAGCATGCCCATGCGGTCCGTGCGCTTGTTCTCGCCCGCCGCGCCCAGCTGCTTCGCCAGGTTGGAGCCGATGAGCGGCAGGTACACCTCGTCGATGAGCCGGTTGCGCACGAAGGACGACAGCACCTTCGGCGTCAGCTCCTCCAGGCGCAGCTTGCGGCGCTCGCGCTCCAGCAAGTCCCTCAGCAGCGCGCGGTAGGCCTGGTACTGGGGCACGCGCACCTGCCGGAACTCGCCCAGGCGCGCCAGGAACTCGTCCAGCCGCAGCGGCAGCTTCCGGTCCTGGATGCGCGAATGGTTGCCCAGCAGCGCGGAGACCTCGGTGGCCGTCAGCGCGCCCGCCGTCTCGCGGTCCAGCTTGGCGCCGGTGAGCAGCAGCACCGCCGTCTCCAGCGCCACGTGGACGGAGTCACCCGGACCGCCCTCGCGCTGCGCGAGGTAGCCGTCCAGCCACACCCGGGCGAGCTCCAGCCGGGCGCCCAGGTCCTTCTCCAGGCCGCGCAGGTCGTCCTCGAACGCGGACCGCGTCCCGTGCCGGTCGAGCTCATGCAGGAACGCGTCCCGCAGCGCCACCGCCTCGCCGCTGGTGGTGAAGCGCGGGTGCTCCGCGCCCAGCTCCTCGACGAGGTAACGGCCCGCCTGCCGCGGCTCGGCCGGCGAGTGCGCCAGGCCGTTCGCGGTGAGGAACGCGGCGATGCGCTCACCCAGGGCCTCGCCCACCTCGGCCAGGCTGCCGCCGGACGCGAACGTGGTGCGCAGCCGCGCCAGGCTGCGCGCGCGCCGCTGGAACAGGGTGCGGGCCGCCTCGTCCGCGTCGAAAGCCCAGTACAGCGCCGCCCAGGCGCGCGGCACCGGCGCGAAGCGCAGCAAGCCAGCGCCCTGGTGCAGCCCCAGCAGCTTCTCCAGGATGGAGACCGCGTCCGAGTCATGGACGCCGCGCTCGTAGCCCTCGTCGAAGCGGTCGGCGGCGTACGCGCGCACCTTCTCCAGCAACGTGCCGCTGATGAGCGCCTCGTGCAGCGCGTCCAGCGACTGGCCACGCGTGCCGTCCTCCGCGTCCGCCAGCAGGCAGCCCGCAAGGTACTCGGAGCGGTACACGCCCGGCGACTCGGAGACCAGGTGCTGATCCCAGAGCTCGCGGTACTTCAGCAGCTCCGCGTCCTCCACCTTCTGCGCGTAGTCCGTGCCGGTGAGCTGGAGGTACAGCTCGCCGTCGCGCGGCAGCAGCGTCAGGTCCAGCGGCTGCGTGTTGACGTTGAAGCGGTGCGTCCCCAGCTTGATGACGTTGTCGCCGTCCGCGAACAGGTCCTGCCTGTCCCTCAGGGCGCGCAGCGCGTCCTGCTTGGCGGACTTCACGCGCGACAGCACCTCGTCCGCGCGGACGCTGTCCTGAAGCTCCATCAGCTGGTCGGCCAGCTGGCGCAGCTTGAGGATCATCGCGTCGGAGGCGAAGTAGCCGTTGAGCTCGTCGTCCTTCTTGAAGGACCTGGCCCGGCGCTGCACGCCCTGGAGGATGCGCTCCGCGGCGCCGAAGAGGCTCTGCGCCCGGCGCTGCCGCTCGTCCAGCAGCGACTGCTTGCGCGCGCCGAAGGCCTCCAGCAGCTCCTCGCGCTTCTGGGTGATCTGCTCCAGGAACTCGTCGAACTCGCCGAAGCGGCCCTCCAGCTCCTCCAACTGCACGGTGAGGCGGGACATCGCCTCGTCGCAGCGCTCCGGGCTGTCCGCCTGCGACAGCGCGCTTTCGATGCTCTGCCCCAGCAGCTTGAACTGCGCGCCGAACTCCGCGCGCTTCTCCCGGCCGGACAGCTCCTTGCGCTTGGCCGCGAGGCTGGCGCGCACGCGGTTGAGGCGGCTGAACAGCTCGGAGATGCCCTCCAGGATGCGGGCGCGGGCCAGCGGGTCCCCCACCTGGAGCCCGCCGACGACCTCGCCCAGGACCTCCAGGCCGTGCGCCGTCCGGTCCACGTCCTCGCCCAGGGGCGCCAGCTCCACGGACGTCTGCACCGGCTCCAACTGCGCCAGCAGCACATCCAGCCGTTCGGCCAGCGGCGCCAGCGCCTCGCCTGTCTGGAGGAACTCCACACAGGCCGTGCTGACCCGGTCGGACGCCTCCACCACCGCGGTCTCCAGGACGTCCACGCGTCCCAGGTCCATGTAGCGGATGTCCTTCAACGTAATCAGGTGCCCACGCTGCTTGCGCAGGTCCGCCAGCGCCTGCATGAAGGCTTCCGCGTTCGTGAGGTTCTCCGGCTGGACACGCACGAGCAGCGTTTCCTGCTCGACCTCCGCGGCCGACAGCGCCTCGGTGGCGCGCTTCTGCATCGCGACCACCTTCTCGAACTCATCGATGATGAGCTCGGAGGTGCGCCGCAGGGTCTCCACCGGCGCCTGGAGGCCCGTCTCCTCATGGCCCAGCCAGTAGTACGCGTCCAGCGCGCGGGTGGCCGAGGACACCAGGTCCTCATACGTGCGCCGGGTGGGCTTCTCCGACTTCGCGACGCGCTGAAGCGTGAGCGCGTCGGAGATGCCGCGCACCAGCTCCGCGTTGCCCACCTTGCCCAGGTAGCCCGGGGCCGGCGGCGCCGCCGCGGCGTGCTCCGCGGACACGAACGGGGTCTGCCACACCTGCATCGGGTGGACGCGCGTGGGCTCGTCCGACGTGGAGCGGAAGATGACGAGCTGCCCGTCGGCGAACAGGCTCATGCCGTGCGCGACCAGGGGGTTCTGCACCTCCTTGCGCACCAGGTTGTACGGGAAGAGGACGTAGCAGCCGTCCGTCCGCCGGTGGAAGATGTAGAGCACGTCCTCGCCGTTGGGCGAGCGGATGGCGCGCTTGAACTCCATGCCCTCCGACGCCGCGGCGCCGTCGAAGACCTTGAAGTCCCCCGTCTGGAGGTAATAGCCGCCCGGGAAGACGATGCCCTGGTCCTCCGGCAGCCGCACGCACGCCTGGCCAATGGCGTCGATGCGCACCACGTGCTGCGTGCGCGAGTTGAAGACGAGGTAGCGGTGCGCCTTCTCCCGGAACGGCAGCACGCGCAGCAGGATGAGCGTGCCCACCTTGGCCCAGGCGAACTCGGCGTCGTCCAGCGACTGGTCCGGGTCATCCACGGGCTCGTTGTAGATGCCCATGCCGGTGGAGGTGTTGTCCTCCACCTTGATGGTGAGGTCGCCCTTCACCGTCTCCACGAACACCTGGTCCAGCACGTTGACGTGCGGGTGCTGGCCGGTGACGTAGTGGTCCCGCGTGGCCACCGTCCACTCGAAGTCGTGCGACGGCGGGAAGACGTGGTCGCGCTCGCCCTGGTTGTCCAGGTAGGTGGCGCGGCCCTCCACGTCCAGGCTGAAGCGGAAGACCTTGATGTCGCGCAGCGACTGGCCCGTCTGGAAGATGGCCAGCAGGCGCGAGTCCAGCTTGCGAACCTGAAGGAGCTTCGCGTCCTTGTAGTACTTGTAGAGCTCGCCGAAGTCCTTCACGAAGCGCGGGTCCGCCAGGAACCCGCCGGCCTCGGAGTCGGGCACGGTGGAGAAGTCGTACCCGTCGGCCGTCTTCTCGAACTTGTGCAGGGAGAACACGTCGGACACCGACGTCTCCCGCTTCAGGCCGATGAAGACGTTGTAGCCGAAGAGCAGGTACTTGCCGACGCTGGCGATGTCGCACGGGACGCAGTTGTGCTCGGTGCGCACCCGCTCGTTGCCGATGACGGCCAGCTCCGTCCCACCGAAGAGCGCCTTGCGCCGCACGTTGAGGTCCGTCGCCTTCGCGCCCAGCACGTCCGCCTGCGACAGAAGCCGCGAACGGATGACCTCGTAGCTGCCGCCTTCCAGCGCCGCTTCGCCCGCGGGCGCCGCGCCCTTGCCACCGTCAGTTGCCATGAATGTTCACCGGAAAAGCGAAGACCCCCACCCCCGCACCCTCCCGAGCGGAGGGGCGCCACCCCGGAGGGGAGGCCGGAGTGAGGGTCGTCTTACGGCCGTGCCACCGCCGCCTGTTCACGGCGGTGGCCCATTGGGACTGTCAGCCCTGCTTGTCGACCGTGCCCGGCCGCGCCACGTCTTCCACCAGCGCCTTGAGGCCGGCGGAGGTCGCGGCGACGGGGCTGGCCGCCATCTTGTGCAGCAGCGCGGCCACGGCCAGGTTCTGCGCGTCGTTGCTCAGGCCCGGCTTGGAGAGAATCTCCTTCAGGTCGGCCGGCAGGTCCTTCTCGCCGTTGAGGTAGCCGCCCAGCGCCGTCTTCAGCGCCTCGCCGTGGTCCAGCGCGCCGTCCACCGCGGTGCCGAACGACACCGCCTTGACGAAGCGCTCGAAGAACTGGCCGTCGCCACCGACGATGTTGAACTTCGCGTTGGCGAACGCCTTGGACAGCACCTCGGCCTGCGCGTGCGCGATGTCCTTCTTCGCGCGGATGGACTCCAGCTCCACGTCGCGCTCCTTGCTGAGCTTGAGTCGGAACTCCTCGTGCTCGCGGCCGACGCCGTCCATCAGCTTCATGGACGCGGCCTTCTCCGCCAGGCCGCGGGCCTCCGCCAGCAGCTTCTCCTGGATGGCAGCGGCCTCGGCCAGCTGCTTCTCACGCGTGGCGATGGCCTCCGCCTCGCCGCGCTTCTGGATGGCGCCGGCTTCCGCCTCCAGCACGCGCGCGTTGGCCAGACCCTTCTCCTGCGCACCCGCGGCCTCCGCCAGCAGCTTCTCGCGGACGATGTTCGCCTCCGCGTGGCCCTGCTTCTCGATGGCGCCCGCCTCGGCCTCCCTCACGCGGACGTTGACCATGCCGAGCTTCTCCTGCGCCTGCGCGTCGGCCTCCTTCACGCGGACCTCGGCCAACCCCTGGGCGGCGGCCTCCGCCTGGACGCCCTCGGCCAGACGGACCTTCGCCTTCGCCGTCTTGTCCGCGGCCTCCAGCTCGGCCTCGGCCAGCGTCAGCTTCTCCTTGGCGGTGAACTTGGCCACCTCGTTGGAGGCCTCGGCCGCCTTGATGTCCTTGACCAGCTTCTCCTGCGCCTGCGCCTCGGCGTTGATGAGCAGCGCGTCCTTGCGGCGGGTGGCCTCGGCCTTCACGCGCAGGTCCTTGATGCGCTCCTCCTCCTCCGCCACCGTCTTGTCCACGACGATGCGGGCGCGCACCACGTCGGCGATGAGCTTCTTCTCGACTTCGAGCGCCTTCTCCTTGGCGATGCGCTGCAGCTCCGTCTCACGCTCGCGGTTGATGGCTTCCAGGGCGCGGTCCTTCTCCACGCGCTCGGTCTCCACGGCCACCACGCGCTCGCGGTTCTTCTGCGCGACCTCGATCTGCCGGGACTTGTTCTGCTCGTTGATGTTGATTTCTTCCTCGGCCTTGATGCGCGCCAGCTGGGCCTTGGCGTACTCCTCCTGCTTCACGCGCTCGGCCTCGGCCGTCTCGCGGGCCTGGATGCTGTCGATTTCGCGCCGCTGCTTCGCGGCGGCCTCTTCACGCTGGCGCTCGAGGGCGAAGATGGCCTCATCCGCCTCCACGTTGCGCTTGGTGACGGCCATGCGCTCGTCCTGGCGCAGCTCGTTGGTGAAGACGTTCTGCTTCGTCGTCAGCTCGGTGATCTTCCGGATGCCCTGCGCGTCGAGGATGTTGTCCTTGTCCAGCATCTCGACCGGGGTCTGCTCCAGGAAGTCGATGGCGCAGTCCTCCAGCATGTACCCGCTGAGGTCACGGCCGATGACGTTGACGACCTGGTCCTTGATCTCCTCACGCTTGGTGTAGAGCTCCTCGAAGTCGAAGCTCTTGCCCACCGTCTTGAGAGCCTCGGAGAACTTGGCCTCGAAGAGGTTCTCCAGCGTCTCCTGGTCGGAGGCGCGCGCGCAGCCGATGGTCTGCGCCACCTTCAGCACGTCCTCGCGCGTCTTGTTCACGCGGACGAAGAAGGTGACCTTGATGTCACCCCGGATGTTGTCCTTGCAGATGAGGCCTTCCTTGCCGCGGCGGTCGATCTCCACCGTCTTCAAGGAGATGTCCATCACCTCGGCCCGGTTGATGATGGGGAACACCACCGCGCCGGTGAAGGTGACGACCGGCTCGTTCTTCAGCGTGTTGACGATGAGCACCTTGCCCTGGTCCACCTGCCGGTAGAGCCGGACGATGGTGAGGAGGATGCCTCCGAGGAGGATGATGCCACCGATGCCGGCAGCGACCGCGGTAATGGGGTCCATGGCCATTTCCTGATTGATGATGACAGCGGGCCTTGTATCAGGCGCCGGAGGTCCCCCGCAAAAGCCCTCCGGCGTCGAATGTGACGGTCGCCCCCTCGGCGCGACCGGTAAGACTCAGCCTCGTGCCTTCACGCGAGCCAAGGCCGCGGCGCGGGCCGGGTCCTGGAGCTGCTCCAGCTCCTCCGGCAGCAGCCAGTCGACCGGCTCCACTTCGTAGACGCGCCGTTCCGCGTCGTACGCGAGGATCAGCGCCGGCTGGCCTCGCTTGAGCTCATTGGGCTTCGCGCAGACGACGTTGAGGATGACTCCCGCCCCGCCGTCCTCGAAGGTCGCGTGGCCCGTCCTGCCCGTCACGCTGCCGCTGGAGATGGTGCACACCCGCCCCATCAGCGCGTCGCGCCCCGGGGCGCGTTTGGTCACGAACACCGGCCGCAGGGGCCGGACCGCGAAGCCCGCCGTCACCGTTCCCGCCGCGAAGCACCCCAGCCCCAGCCCGCTGCTCAGCAGCCACGACGGCACCACCCCGCCCAGCGCCGCGTGCAGCGGCTGCGCGCTCATCACCGACAGGAACCAGGCGATGAACGCCACGAAGCTCACGGACACGGTGATGGGGATGCCCGCGAAGCCCATGGCCGCCAGGACTCCGCCACCGTCGACGTCGAAATCCGCATCATGGGCGCCCAGCGCCTTCGCGCCGCCCAATGCCTTGCCACCGCCTTCAATGGCCCCGCCCAATGCCTTGCCACCCCCTTCGATGGCCCCGCCCAATGCCTTGCCCCCTTCGATGGCCCCGCTCAGCGCCTTGCCGCCGGACTCCAGCGTGACGTCCCCATCGAACAGGTCGATGCCGACCGCGCCCGCGATGACGAACAACCAGTACGTCATCACCACGCCGAGGACGATGGTGAAGAGGGCGGTCGGGAAGGCCAGGATGGTGTCGATGAAGGCGCTCATGCGGCTTGGGCCCACTCTAAACGAAGGTCATTCCAGTCGAAAACGTACCTTGCGCTTTTCTGCCCAGCCCCTGAGCGGGCGGCCCGGCGGCGCCTGTTCGGAGCAGGCCCCGCTGAACAGGCTCGCCACGCCCCGGCAGCGCCGGAGGGGGGCGGACCGCTGAGCCCCCGCCTCACGGCGACCGGCGGTGGCTCAGGCCACCACGGCTTCGACGACGCTGGGCGGCATCGTCGTGGGGAAGACGTTGGACAGTCTCAGGCCCGCCTTCTCCAAGAGCGCCGTGTACTCCGGGCCCGTGCGCTCCCGGCCGCCCACGAGCACGAGCATGGCCAGGTCATAGAGGTTGCCGAAGTGCGGCACGTTGTCGCCGGGCAGCACCGTCTCCACGATGAGCAGCCGCGAGTCGGGGCGCATCGCCGCGCGGATGCACTTGAGGATGCTCAGGCTCTGCTCGTCATCCCAGTCATGGAGGATCTGCGACAGGATGTAGACGTCCTGGCCTTCGGGGGCGATGCGCTGGAAGAAATCACCGGCGACGACGTCACACCGCGACGACAGCCCCTGCTCGGCGATCCGCTCGCGGGCCTCCACTGCGACGTGAGGCATTTCGAAGACAGTGCCGCGGACGCCGGGGTTGGCCTTGAGGATGTGCGTCAGCAGCATGCCCGTGCCACCGCCCACGTCGACGATGCTGCGCGCGGAGGAGAAGTCATACCCGTTCACCACCGCGGGCGCGTTCAGCGTCTGGTACGCGGCCATGCTGCCATTGAAGATGGCGGCGACGTCGGGGTGTGTCGTCATGTAGTTGAAGAACGAGTCGCCCATGAACTTCTCGACCGTGGGCTTGCCCGTCTTCAAGGCGGTGGCCAGGTCTCCCCACGCCTGCCACGACAGGATGTGGCCATGCGCCCGGAGCGAGCCATACACGGAGCCGGGGTTGTCCTTGCGAAGCATTCCGCCCAGCTCCGTGAGGGCCCAGCGCTGCGTGGACTCATCCTTCACGAGCACGCCCAGGCCGCTGAGCAGCCGCAGCAGCCGGCGCAGCGTGGGCGCATGCGTCCCGCTGGCCTCGGCGAGCTCCTCCACCGTCTTGGGCGTATCACCGATGATATCCGCGAGCTCGAGTTCCGCCATGATTTGAAGGCTTCGGGAAACCCAGAAGCCATAGACCATTTGCGTCATCTGCAGAGCGGCGGGCGGAGGCGCGTGAGAGGCTCGAGGTTGCTGGCTCATGTGTCCGTCTCCAAGGAGTTGAGAAGCATCGGCAAGGCTGCAACCTATAAGGTAGGCTGTAAAACTGCTACGGTTCTCTTGTTCACCCTGAAGTCCGAGCCCCCCGTGCGCGCTTACATCACCCGCCGAGAGGCCTTGCCCCGCACCGCGCTTCATGACCTGCGAACCGCCCTGCTCGGCTCGCGTTTCGTGGCCCGCAGTCCGTTGATGGGGACGTTCCAGTCCAGCCGCGGGTTTGCCTTCATCTTCACGCACGAGGGCCGTGCCACATTGGAGGCCCGCTTCCCGTTCCTGGCGACCTACCTGGCCCGCGTGCTGGACCCGGCCAGCGCGACAGGACTGTTGCCCTGGCACGAGCGGCTCTGGGGTTCGCGGCGGGAGCGGCCCGTCCCCAATGCATTCTATCTCAACCTCCTGCTGCTCGATGCGGGGCGCGGCGTGGGGCGACACATCGACGCGACACTCCAGGAGCCCAGCGGCGTCCCCGACGCGACGCCCCGGCACGTGAGCGTGCTCTACCTCCAGGTCCCCGAGCGCGCCCAGGGCGGAGAGCTGCGCCTGCTCCACCACGACACCCCCGTGGGTGAAATCCGCCCCCGCGAGGGCCTGCTGGTCCACTTCCGCGGCGACCTCCAGCACGAGGTGCGGCCCTTCACCGGAAGCCAGGAGGGCGCGAGCCGCGCCAGCCTCGTGTGTGAGCAATACACCTTCCCGCCCGAGGCGCTCGCCAGAATCCCCGCCTTCCGCATCCAATCCAAGGCAGGCTTCGCCGCATATCTCGACCACCAGCGCGAGCAGCCCGGTGGCGGCTTCGTTGGCACGTTGGAATAGCTTTCATCCCGAACCGAGGAGGCACCGTGGCCGTCGATCCCCAGCCCACCGACGTTGAACGCTTCATGCAGGAGGACCCGGGAGGCCCCGTGGTCATGTTGAACCTGGTGCGCTTCAAGGAGGGCGGCCGCGCGTCCTATGAGGCCTACGCGAGCGCGGTGATGCCCTTCATCCAGAAGGCGGGCGCCCAGCCCCTCTACGCGGGAGACGGCTCCACGGCGCTGGTGGCCGAGCCCGGGCAGACGTGGGACGCGGTGCTCCTGGTCCGCTATCCCAGCCGCGCCGCCTTCCTGCAAATGGTGGCGGACCCGGAGTACCAGCGGGTCTCACACCTGCGCACGGAGGCGCTCCAGGAAGCCGTGCTCCAGGCCACCACGCCCTGGGCCACCGCGCCGGAGCCCTGAGTCAGGGCTTCGCGGGCGGGCCCCCCGCGTCCGCGGGCATCCGCAGGTCCGCCGTCTCCGCGAAGGTGGGCGGGCGGCGGTGCTTCGACGCCTGCTCGTAGGCATAGGCCAGCTTCAGCAGGAGGGGCTCGCTCCAAGCCCCGCCGATGAAGGACAGTCCCACGGGCAGGCCGTACACGAACCCCGCGGGCACGGTGATGGAGGCGTAGCCCGACACGGCCGCGGGCGTGGAGCTGCTGCCCAGCCAGTGGTCGCCGTTGATGGGGTCGATGAGCCCCACGGGCGCCTGCGTCGGCGCGACCAGCGCATCCAGCTTGTGCTTCTTCATCACCGCCTCCAGCCCCTGTGCACGCGACAGGCGGCGGCAGGCCTGGAGGGCCTTGAGGTAGGCCTTGTCCGTCAGGGGCCCCTTGGCCTGCGCCATGTGGAAGATTTCCTGGCCGAAGTACGGCAGCTCCGACGACGCGTTCGCTTCGTTGTAGCGGATGAGCTCCGCGAGCGTGCGCGGGGCCGTCCCCTCCTCCAGCGTCGCCAGGTAGGCCTCCAGCCCCGCCTTGAACTCGTAGAGCAGAACGTCCAGTTCGGGGGCGTCCAGCCGTGCCGCCGTGGGAATCGGCGCCGGGTCCACGAGGATGGCGCCGCGGGACTTCATCAACGCCAGGGCCTCCTCCACGAGCGCGTCGGTGGCCGGGTGGTAGCCGAAGAAGCGCTCCCGGGGCACGCCGATGCGGGCGCCCTTCAGCCCGTCCACGTCGAGGAACCGGGTGTAGTCCGCATGGGCCTTGCCCCGGCTCGCCGCCGTCGCCGCGTCCGCCGGGTCCACGCCCGCGAGCACGCTGAGCAGCGCCGCGGCATCCGCCACGGTGCGCGTCATGGGGCCGGCGGTGTCCTGGCTGTGGGAGATGGGGATGATGCCGGCGCGGCTCACCAGTCCCACTGTCGGCTTGAGCCCCACCAACGCGCTGGCCGCCGAAGGCGACACGATGGAGCCATCCGTCTCCGTGCCCACGGACACGGCGCAGAAGTTGGCGGCCGTGGCCGCGCCCGAGCCCGAGCTGGAGCCCGAGGGCGTCCGGTCGAGCGCATACGGGTTGCGCGTCTGGCCACCCCGCGCGCTCCAGCCGCTGGCCGAGCGCGTGGAGCGGAAGTTGGCCCACTCGCTCAAGTTCGTCTTGCCCAGGATGACCGCGCCCGCGGCCCGCAGGCGCTCCACGATGAACGCGTCCCGAGGCGGCCGCGCGCCCACCAACGCCAGGGAGCCCGCCGTCGTCTGCATCCGGTCCGCGGTGGCGATGTTGTCCTTGAGCAGTACCGGGATGCCGTGCAGCGGGCCACGCGGGCCCTTCTCGCGGCGCTCCTGGTCGAGCGCCGCGGCCGTGGCGAGCGCGTCCGGGTTCAGCTCGATGACGGAGCGCAGCGGCAGGCGCCCGCGCGAGTCCCAGTCGGCGATGCGCGCGAGGTAGCGCTCCGCGAGGCCTTGCGCGGTGAGCGCCCCTGTCTTCATCGCGGACTGGAGGTCCACCACGGTGGCCTCGGCCAGCTCGAAGGGTTGCGCGGGCGTCGGGGCCGCGGAGGCGGAGACCTCCAGTGAGGCGAGCGCCGTGGCGGCGGCGGTTCCGCCCAGGAGCACGCGGCGGCTGAGGCCCACGGGGGCGCCGGGAGAGGCAGCGGTCTTCTTCATCGTGAAGAGGCTACCGCACGCCGGGGGAACGCGAAGGGTCGCAACCTCGGTGGGGCTTCGTTAGGTTCGCGGGCCGATATGGCCTCCCACCTCACGCTCCTGGCCGGGCCGGACGCGCTCCGGCTCATACGCGAACGGGGCTTGCGCGGAGATGACGTGGACGTCGTCCCCGGCGCCTCCGGCGGTCCGAAGTGGCTGGTGCTGGCGGGACTGGACCGGGCGCTCTTCGCCGGCCTCTTCCAGAACCGCTCGCGCCCCCTCCACCTCATCGGCAGCTCCATTGGCAGTTGGCGGCTCGCCTGCGTGGCCCAGAAGGACCCGGTGCTGGCCTTGCGCCGCTTCGAGGCGGCGTACATCGACCAGCGCTATCCGCCCAAGCCCACGCCCACCCAGGTGAGCGAGACCTGCGAGCGCATCCTGGACGCGCTGCTGGGCGAGGACGGCGAAGCGGAGATTCTGGGCCACCCCTGGGCGCGGCTGCACGTCGTCACCGCGCTGTGCCGGGGGGCGGTGGGCCTGGAAGGCCCGGGGGCGCAGCTCTTCGGGCTCGTGCTCTGCGGCCTGGGCAACCTGGTCAGCCGGCGGACGCTGGGGCTCCACATGGAGCGCGTCATCTTCCATACGGCCGGGGACACCAGCCCCTTCGCTGGGCTCAAGGACCTGCCCTCCACCCACCTGCCACTGACGCGGGAGAACCTGCGGCTGGCGCTGCTGGCGTCAGGCTCCATCCCCCTGCTCTTCAGCGGCGTGCGCATTCCCGGCGCGCCCGCCGGCGTGTTTCGCGATGGCGGCGTGGTCGACTACCACCTGGACCTGGACTTCGGCCTGGGCTCGGGACTGGTGCTGTATCCGCACTTCTACCCGTACGTGGTGCCGGGCTGGTTCGACAAGTCGCTGCGGTGGCGGCGGGCTCGGCCCCAGAACTTCCGCAGGGCGCTGCTCATCGCCCCTTCCCCGGAGCTGGTGGCCCGCCTCCCCGGAGGCCGGATTCCGGACCGGGTCGACTTCGAGCGGATGAAGGACGCAGAGCGCATGCGCGCCTGGAACCAGGTGGTCTCCGAGAGCGAGCGCATGGGCGACGAGTTGCACGAGCTGATGGCCACCGGACGCCTCGCGGAGCACGTGCGGCCCCTCTGAGGTCCGCGGCACCTCGGCCCGGCAAAAACCGACGGCCGGCCCCCTGAATCCAGGAGCCGGCCGCCAGGAACTTCCTTTTCAGTCGGCGTTCCGCGACGCCCGGACACTCACTTCATCCGGGCCCCGCGAATGGCCTCCTCCCACCCGGAGGCAGGAGGAGGACCCGCGCGTCTCAGCTCTGACGACGGCGGCGCAGCAGGCCGAGCAGCGCCAGGCCGATCATGCCGACCGGAGCGCCCGCGCCCGTCGCGGAGCAGCCACCACCGTCATCACCACCGCCGTTGCGGGCGGAGAACTGCACGGTGGTGCTGTTCTCGAGGCCGGCCTCGTCCGTCACCGTGAGGCGGAACGAGAACGACGCCGTCTGGTCGTTGGTGTCAGGCAGGTTGACGACCGCAACCGCCTGGTCCGCGCCGGAGATGGTCGCGTTCGGACCGGAGACCTGCGTCCAGGCGTACGTCAGCGCATCACCGTTCGCGTCGCTGGAAGCCGAGCCGTCGAGCGTGGCCGACGTCTGGTTGCCAGAGACCACCGCGCGAGCGGAGGCCACCGGCGCGACGTTCTCCTCGGGCGCGGCGGTGACGCGGACGATGGTCACGTCGGTCGACGTCGCGATACCGTCGGAGACCGTGAGCAGGAAGGCCAGCTCACCCGCGGCCGGCGCGGTGAACGTCGGCGTCAGGGCGTTGGCGTCGGACAGCACCACGTCCGGGCCGCCGATCTGCGTCCAGACGGTGGTGAGCGTGTCGCCGTCGGCGTCGGTCGCCGTGCCGTTGAGCGTCACGGTGGCGCCCGCGTCGACAGTGGCGGTCTCACCCGCGTCAGCGTCCGGAGCGGTGTTCTCCGGGATGACAACCGGATCCGCCGCCACGATGACGCGCACGACATCGCTGGTGGTCGAGGTGCCGTCGTTGACCGTCAGGATGAAGCCCAGCGTGTCACCGTTGGCCGTGCTGGGCGCGGTGAACGAAGGCGTCAGGGTGTCGCCACCCGTCAGGGTCACCTGCGTGCCACCAATCTGCTCCCAGTGGTACGTCAGCGTGTCACCCTCGGCGTCGCTCGCGGAGCCGCTGAGCGTCACGATGTCGCCGGCTTCCGCCGTGGCATCGAGGCCCGCGTTCACGGTCGGCGGCGCGTTCACCGGCAGAGAACCATCGATGATGGTCACCGGCACCGCCTTGGTGGCAGTGGCCGAGCCGTCCGTCGCCGTCACGGTGAACTCGTACGAGCCCGGGAGCGGCGTGGCGAAGGAGATGGCGGACGTGTCGGCGCCATTGATGGCGACCGTCGAACCACCCGTCTGCTCCCAGCTGTAGCTGAGCGCATCACCGTCCGGGTCGACCGCGGAGGCCGTCACGGTGACAGTGCCCGCGTCGAAGCTCATGGACGTGTCGGAGACGATGGGCGCGAGGTTCACGTGGGTGACCGTCACGGACACCGTGTCGTTCGTGCTGAGGATGCCGTCGCTGACCGTCAGACGGAAGACCAGCGTCTCATCCAGCGTGACCTCGGGCGCGATGAACGTCGCCGTCGGCGTGGTGTAGCCGCGAACCGCGACCGGCGTACCGGAGACCTGGGTCCACAGGTACGTGAGGGCGTCGCCGTCCTCGTCGCTGGCGGAGCCGCTCAGCGTGTACTCAGCGCGCTCCTCGACCGTGCCGTCGAGGCCCGCGTTCACGGTGGGCGCGCGGTTGGGCGGCGTCACCGTCACGTTCACCGAGTCAATGGTCGAGTTCGTGCCATCAGAGACGGTCAGGTGGAACACCAGCGTGGTGACCGTGGAGACCTGGGGCGCCGTGAACGACGCCGTCAGGGTGTCGGCACCCGACAGGGTGACCGACGGGCCCGCCGTCTGCGTCCAGGCGTAGGTCAGCGTGTCACCTTCCGGGTCGGTGGCCGAACCGGAGAGGGTCACCTGATCGCCCACCAGGACCGCGGCGTTCGCACCGGCGTTGGCGGTGGGCGCCGCGTTCGGGACACCGCACACGCCGTCCTCCGTCGCGATGGTGGTGAACGGGGTGTTGGTGATGCCGGTGAACTCGAGGTCATCCAGCAGCCAGCCCGTGTAGCCGAAGCTCATGTCCGTACCGACGCGGAAGCGGATCTGCACCGTCCTGCCAGCGTAGGCCATGCCCAGGTCGATGGTCGCGGGCAGCATGCCCGGGAACTCCGGGTTGTAGCTCGACAGCGCGGGCTTGCCGGCCAGCGGGTTCTCGTTGCCCGGGTAGTCCTCGAGCACCGAGTTGTGGATTGGCTCGCCGATGTCCACCCAGGTGTTGCCACCGTCGTCGGAGATTTCGACCGTGGCGCCGTCGTAGTCATCCTCGAAGTCCCACGCGTGCATGAAGTTGAGCACGAAGGGCTCGGTCGCACTGACGTACAGCTCCGGGGTGATGAGACGGACGTCGGCGAACGAGGCGGTGTTCTCCGCGTAGAACGTGCGGTTGCCGTCCTCGAAGGTGACCACGCTGAAGTCGGCCGGGGTCAGGTCCTCGTCGTACTCGGTCACCCACGGCAGGCTTTCCGGGCTGGTCTGCACGTCCTCGATGTTGGAGGTCGCACGCCGCTCGTCGTAGTGCGTCGTGAGCTCGACGCTCCCGGTGACATCACCCGGAGTCGCCTGGCCCTCGTCGCGCACCGCGACGTCGATGGTCACCAACTGCTGGTCGGTCGCGCCGTTGAGCGTGACCGGGATGGAGATGGTGGCCTCGCTGAACACGGGGATGGCCGGGAAGTTCGCCTCGCCACCGTTGCCAAACTCGAGGCCCGCGAAGGCGGACGTCAGCGTGGCGCTGGAGGCGGACGCCGTGCTGGCACCCACGTTGCGCACGGTGACCTCGATGCGGCCCGTCTCGCCGTTGTCGAGGATGCCGTCGTAGTCGCAGTTGCCGCCTTCCACGTCGTCGATGAACTCGGCCGACACGAACTGGATGGCCGAGCCCACGACGAAGCTCTCCACCACACCGGCGTGGTTCGTGGAGAAGCGGTCCGGAGCCAGGGCACCAACGCCCGCGCCGCGCTTGGCGAAGGCATTCCAGAACCGCTCGGCGTCCGCCGGGTCATTGGCGTAGGCCGAAGCGATGACGGCGTCACGCGCCTCCATGTACGTGGGGGTCGCCGGCGTGAGCTTGTACCCGTTGACCAGGTAGCTCTTCATCCGCTCCTGCGCCTCCTGGAACGGATGCGCGCGGAGCAGCGCCGTGTAGCACTCCCACAGCATCGTGGCCCAGATCTCGCCGGAGTTGTGGAGCTGCGAGTTCGGCAGACCCGTGTTGCCGTTGAACGGCACGCCCGTGGGCAGCGCCACGCCGTCCATGATGTGACGGAACGACAGCGCGTTCTTGGTCTGGTCCGAGGAGTACGTGCCACGGCGGATGCCGTAGAACTCGGAGTTCGCGTCCGCGCGCGTGGCGTAGCCCGCGGCGGCGTAGGCGCCGTTCCAGTTCGCGTTGGACGGGACGTTGATGTCCTCGGCGCGAACCATCATCAGCAGGGCGGTGAAGTCACCCCAGCCCTCGCCCATCGCGCGGCCCTGGTTGTTCACCAGACCGGACGAGTTCGCGATGAGGCGGTTGCTGATGTAGTGACCCCACTCGTGCGCCACGATGGCGTTGTCGATGGTGCCGTCGATCCACCGGGTCGGGCCCCGGTACATCGTGACATTGAGACCCGCGATGGCGCCCCGGAGCAGGTTGCCGTCGTCCAGGTTCACGCGAAGCGTGGGGATGGTGATGGTGGTCGACGTGCCGCCCAGATCGATCGTCGGACCCGCGACGTTGTCGTGGATGATGACGCCGATGGCGCCCGCGTTCTGAGCGTTCTGTACCTTGGCGGTGAAGTCGCAGCTGCCGCGGTCGATGATGGCGATGTTGCCAGCGACCTCGGCCGCGTTGGTCAGCGCGGTGCAGCCGTCACGGTCCGTCGGACCCGTGGTGTTGGCCTCGTCCTGCGCCGACACCACGTTACCGGTGAGGTCGAACGTCTGCGGACCGAAGGTGGAGGACACGCCACCCTGGTAGTCACCCGCGACCTCCGCAGGCGCGTTCGCCGTCAGGCGCGAGTCGCGCGGGCCGGAGAACAGGTACATCTGCATGCGCGGCGACGCACCATCCGCCGGCGTGAGCATGTTGGCGTTGTCGGTGCCGCTGTAGTCCTGCGCCTGCGCCTGCAGACGGTCACCCGCCACGCCGCCACGCCCGAAGTTGTCCTGCTGGGCGTTGCCGGAGGCCTCGTCGAAGCCGGCGTCGTAGTACCAGTCGTGGAGCCAGTTGTTCAGGAAGAACAGGCTGGTCGTCGCCGCGGCGATCTGCTCCGAGTTGGCGTCCGGCTGGATGTTGAAGTCGATGGTCCGGTCGAACACGCCCGGAGCCGTGACGGAAGCACGGAGGTCGCCGGTGTTGAAGTAGTCCGGCGCGGTGAGGTCCGCGTACGCATCGACGTTGTTACCCGTGGTCTCCGTCGCGCCGTCCGGCAGCCAGGGATCGTTCTGGCTGAAGGGGAGGCTCTCGAGCGTGATCAGGTTCGCCGGCACGTAGGGCGACTGATAGCCGTCCGGGAAGCCGGTGGGGTGCGGCGTACCGCCGCTGCCAATCGGACCGTCATGCGGCGTGTACGGCGGCGTGGCGTCCGAGAACACGCGGTAGCTGAACTCCGCGTGCGCCTTCAGGTCGTTGCGCATCAGCAACTGGCCGTCGGCGGCGGAGATGACGTACGCGAAGTAGTCGGAGTTCACGCTGTCCGCGCGGCCCGTGTTGATCTCCACGTAGTACGCGGGGACCAGCTTGCCAGGCAGCGGGAAGTAGACCTGCTTCGCGCGGGCGGGGATGACAAACCCCTCCTCGAGCGGACGCGCGTAGCTGGCCAGCGTGAAGTGCGAGTACTTGTCGCCCTTCTTGGCGTCGCTCACGCGGGTGAGCAGGCTGCGGTCCAGCGCGGCGCCCGTGAGGTCCTTGTACGCGGCGGCAATGGCCTCGGTCGCCGGCAGCGTGAAGCGCGCCTTGGACTTGGGCATCTCCGCGGCGGCGTGCTTGGAGAGGCTGCCGGAGATGGCAACCACCTCGTTGTGCTTGTTCAGCAGGACCTTCAGCGACTGACGGAAGACCTCGATACCCGAGGATTCCTGGGCCAGCGTCACGACCTTCACGCCCTGCGTGTTGGTGCTGACGTTCGTGACCTTCGCGCCCGCGGCCTCAAAGGAAGCCAGGCCATAAAGCGGGGCGTGGGCAGCAATCTGCGCCAGCGCCGCCTTGGCGGGAGACATCTTCGCGTACCCGGCGCTGAGCTTCTTCTGCTCCGCGGTCGGGTTCGTCCAGATGAACGTCGGGGAACCGGTCAGCGAGTCCTTGTGGGCGACCCGCGCCCCCTTGAGGCTGCTGTTGACCGGCTTGAACCCCGCGGCGGCACGACCCGCGGGCTTCGCGTCCTGGAGAGCATCGTAGTTCGGCAACGTCCGGGCGACGGAACTGGTACCGGACAGTACCAGGGCAAGCCCGGACAGCGTGGCAACCAACCTTCTCACGTGGGGAAACTCCATTTTTACGACGGCGGGGGTAGCCGCCTTCATTACAGCCTGGGCCGAAGGTTCCGGCCCCATCGCCGAAACACCCAGTCACGGTCAGAAGGCGACCGAGTGACAGATTGTCACCTGGTCGAGAGATTAGTGCCCCAGCAGATGTAAGTTAAAAGGCGACACGCGCATTTTTCCCAAAGGAGCGCAGAATTCCGTAATTACGGCAGGTTGCGTAGAAGATGGAGGAGCCATGAGCAGCGGTTATGGCCGTGCAGGGGTTTCGGGAGTGGTTTTCTGGACACCTGCGCCTGGCGCGACTGGGTGCCTGGGCACCGAGGAACGCCCGTTCACACCACCGAGACGCGCTGACACGACGCCGGCTCCGACGCTCGCGGGCTACGGCTGTGATGCGAGTGGCAACGTCACTCGCGCGGACGCAGACACCCTCCGCCAGCGACCCTCAAGGAAATCGCGCAACGTCATGGGCCGGCGCGGCGTGTACTCGGCATTGACCGGCTCACGCAGCCTCCCCTTCCCCGCGAGCTGCGAGAGCAGGCTCAGCTGCGCGGAGGACGCCTGGACGGACACGTCTTCGGGCCGCGCGCGCATGAGCTGCCGGCGAAGGTCCTCCACGCTGCCCCTGCACACGCGGCGCAGGCGCTGACCGGTCAGCGCTTCATACAGGGCGGCCACGTCGTTCACCGTCGCCACGTCCCCCACGAACGCCAGCCGCTGGCCCGCGGCGAGAGGCTCCGCCACCACCTCCGCCACCCATCGCGCCGCATCCGCCATCGCGGTGACGTCGAAGGGCTCGTCTCCCGTCCCCCAGTACGAGACAACGCCGCGCTCGAAGTCGAACACCTGCGCTTGCGGTGACAGCGCCGTCTCCATGAACGCGCCACACAGGACGAACGTGTGCGGCACGCCACTCTTCACCACGGCGTCGGCGACATGGCGGTGCGCATCCATGAAGGCGTCACCCGCGTCGGCGTCGGTGTAGTCCAGCGAGTAGTCCGAAGGGATGAAGCGGACGACGCCGTGACGCCGCGCGGAGTCCAGCAAGCGGAGCTGCCCCTCCACCCGTACCTCGGGCGGCCCGCTCACGGCGGAGACCACCGCGTCCACACCCTCCAACGCCGAATCGAGCGAGCGCATGTCCTCCAGCGTTCCGCCCACCAACGTCACCCCATGCTCGGCCAGGCCCCTCAGCGCGTCGCTACGTGTGCCCGGACGCACCAACACGTGAAGGTGGATGCCGGGCCGCGCCAGCAGTGCCGACGCCAACCTGCCGCCAAAACGCCCCGTCCCTCCGACCAGCAGGACATGCGTGATGTCGGTGTCCATGGACTCCTCCTCGTCGTTGTCGGCGGCGTGAGCCGCACATCACCGGTGGGGGCAATCCCCTACGAGGAAGATGGACCGTGGGGCTGGGTACGCCTTCACCAGCGAACACAACGCGCTCGGCTGGATGTTGAGCAACCGTGGTGGCGGGCGGTGGCCGTGGCGAGTCGCGCAAAAGAAATCGGCCCGGCCATTCCAGAAGAATGACCGGGCCGACCTGAGTTGCGGGGGCAGGATTTGAACCTGCGACCTTCGGGTTATGAGCCCGACGAGCTACCAGGCTGCTCCACCCCGCGTCATGTTTTGGATTCAACCCTTCAAAGCACAGGAAATTGCGGGGGCAGGATTTGAACCTGCGACCTTCGGGTTATGAGCCCGACGAGCTACCAGGCTGCTCCACCCCGCGTCATGTCCTGAGATTCAACTACTCGAAATCCGACTGTGATTCCAGTCAACCTTCGAAGTACAACGAATTGCGGGGGCAGGATTTGAACCTGCGACCTTCGGGTTATGAGCCCGACGAGCTACCAGGCTGCTCCACCCCGCGGCAGAGAGAGGCGAGGCGGTAAGTACCGTCCCTCGCCTGTACCGTCAACACCTTTCTCCAGCGCTGACCACATCCACGAAGTCAGCGCTGGAGACAGGGATTTACTTGCGCGCCTTGCTGAGCAGATCCGCGAAGGTGCCGAAGCCCTTCTTGCCCGCGCCCTGCGGCTGCTGCGTCTTCTGCCAGGCCTCCACCTCGGCCCGCTCCTCCGCGCGGATGGCGGCGGTGACGGACAGGCGGATCTTCCCAGACGCGTCGATGTCCAGGATGGCCACCTTCACCTCCTGGCCCAGCGAGTAGTGCTTGCGCAGGTCGGTGCCACGCTCGGTGCCCGTCTCGCTCGCGGGCAGCAAGCCCTTGCCGCCCGGGAACGCGAGGAACACGCCGTACGGTTCGATGCGATCCACCTTGCCCACGACGACCTGGCCCACCTTGGGGCGGGGCGCGGCGGCCTGCGCCGGAGCGGCGGCCTCCGCGGCGGTCGCCGAGCGCTCCTCGGGAGGACGCTGCGCCTCTTCCTCGGAGATGCGGCGCAGGCCGATGCGCTTCTCGTGCGCGTCGATCTTCTCCACCGACACCCAGAGGGTCTCCCCTTCCTTCACCACGTCGCGGGGGTGCGCGATGCGGCGGTCGCTGAGCGCGGAGATGTGGATCAGCCCGTCCACGCCCGGACGCAGCTCCACGAAGGCGCCGAACTGCTGCAGGCGGACGACCTTGCCCTGGAGGCGGTCGCCTTCCTTGATTTCGGACAGCGCCTTCTGGAACGGATCCTCCTGGCGCGAGCGCATGGACAGCGTGATGCGCTCCTTCTGCTTGGCCTTGTCCGGCGAGTTCGGCTGGCCGGCCTCCATGCGGAGGATCTCGACCTCGACGTCGTCACCGACCTTCACCACGTCGCTCGGGTGACCGACGCGGGTGTACGAAAGCTCGGAAACGGGAATCATGCCCTCCACGCCGCCCAGGTCCACGAACACGCCGAAGTCGCGCACGCCGGTGACCTTGCCCTTGACGATCTTGCCCTGGGCCAGGTGCTTGCGCGTCTCCGCCGCCAGCTGCCGCTGCTCGTCCTCCAGCAGCGCGCGGCGCGACAGCACCACGTTGCGCTCGCGGACCTCGCTCACGCGGAACTGGAGCTTCTCGCCGATGTACTGGTCCGGCTTCTCCACGTAGCGCAGGTCCAGTTGGCTGATGGGGCAGAACGCGCGGATGTCACCGATGGCGACCTCCACACCGCCCTTGTTCACGCTCAGCACCAGGCCCTCGACGGGCATGCCGGACGCGCGGGCCTCGGCCAGCAGGGCCAGGTTCGCGCTGCCCTTGGCCAGCGCGCGGCTGAGGAGGATGCCCTTGGCGCCCACCTCCACCACGTGCGCGTCGATGGTGTCACCCACGCCGAAGCGCAGGATGCCCTCATCGTCCTTCAGCTCGCGAAGCTCGATCATCGCCTCGCTCTTGGCCGCGCCTTCCACCGACACGAACGCGGTGTCCGCGCCGAGTTGGAAGATGGCGCCACGGACCTTCTCGCCCACGCGCAGGCCCTTGCGGCTGGGCGTCCCACCCTCCTTGGCCTGCGCCTCGAACATCTCGGCGAAGGACTGGGATTCGGGCACTTCCTCATACAGCGCGGGGGTCGGCGCCGGCGTCGGCGTCACCGGGCGCGGCGTGGGGGCCGGCGTCGCGGCGGAGGACTCGGCCGCGGCGGTCGTCTCCTCGGCCGTCGCGGTCGCCTCGGCGGGAGCATCCCCCGCCGGGCCGCGCGTCTCGATGGCACCCGACGCCCGCTTCACGACGACCATGGGGCCCGACGGACGACGGTCGCCTCCGCCACGGCGCTCGCCCCCACCACGGGGCCCCCGCTCGTCGCGCGGCGCACCGCCCGCCGGACGCGGCTGGGCCTCGCGCTCGCCACGGCCGCTGCCGCCGCGCTCGCCTCCACGGCCACCGCCACGTTGTTCGCCCCGACCGCCCTCGCTGCGAGCTCCCCCGGAAGGGATGCCGAGCATCACGTCACCGAAGGTGGCCTTCGGCTTCTTGGGACCCATCCCGCCAGAATTGGAACCGTTCTTCTCGTCGCTCACTGCGAGACCTTCCTGAAGCGAATTCGACCCTGGCTTCCCGAGAAGCCGGGCCCCGGTGAAAAAGGCGGCGCACTCTACACGCGCGCCATGTCCGGAGGAAGCCGGATGACGCACATGGCGTTGACGCCAACGCTCCGTCCATAACGGAGGCACCGCGTCAGAGCATCCCCCACCTGATGATTGCAACGCCAAACGACGGCCGTTTGCCAGGCAAGGAGTCAAGCAATTCCAATGGATTAGCGCACCAGGCGCAGCTTCCGCCCCACCTTGCGCAACACCGTTCCCGCCTCCGGGATGCCCAGGGCCGCCGACATGCCGAAATAGACGGCACCGAACGGGAGCGCCACCGCGGCGAAGCCCAGGACGGGGTGCAGGCGCGGCGGCAGGAGAAAGGCCCCCCCCCACTCCGCCGTCACGCCGGGCATCGGCCCGAGCAGCGAGGTGAGGCCCATCTTGATGCCCACCGCCACCACTCCGGCCACCACGGCGGCGCCCCACAAGCGAGGCAGCAGCCCTGACGGCACGCCGACCGGCCCCAACTGCTTCACCAGCTTGCGGCGCAGCAGCCCGGCCTCCAACCAGGCCACAAGACCACTCGCCAGGGTCAGGCCCAACGCGCCCAGGTGCTGCGGCACGCCGAGCCATCCTGGCAGCCGCAGGCCCAGCACCCATGCGCCCAGGGTGCCCACCAGCACGCGCACCACCGCGAAGCGCAGCGGCGTCTTTGGATCCTTCAGCGCGTAGAAGGCGGAGGAATAGAGGCGGCCCACCGTGGAGGCAACCAACCCCAGCGCCGCCCCCATGAGCAGGTACCAGAGGTAGCGCGAGTCCGCCGCGTCGAAGCGCCCTGTCTGCAGCAGCGCCGCCGCCACCATGTCGCCCAGGAAGAGGAAGGCCGCCGCGGATGGGACGACCCAGAAACAGATGCGGCGTGCGCCGCCGTCGATGCGCTGGCGCAGCTTCGCTGCCACGTCCGCGCCCTCACCCGTGGCGCGCGACATCTCCGGCAGCTCCGCCGCGGACACCGCCATCCCAAAGAGGCTCACCGGGATGAGGTAGAGGGTCTGCGCGTAGAGCAGCGAGGACAGCGCGCGGTTGGAGATGAGCGACGCGAAGGCCGTGTCCACCCAGGCGCTGACCTGGACCACGCCGCGCCCCAGCACCACCGGCCCGAAGTTCTTCAGCACCTGTCGCACGGGCTCCGCCGCCAGCGACAGCGTCGGGCGGAAGCGGCCCAGCAACTTGAGGACGGAGGGCACCTGCACCGCGAACTGGAGGAAGCTGCCCAGCACCACTGAGTAGGCCAGCACCGAGACCAACGCCGCTTCCTCGGAGCGGCCTCCCGCGGCCACCAACGCGGCGATGATGACCAGGTTCCAGACGACGGGCGCCAGGTATGAGAGGAGGAAGCGCCGGTGGCTGTTGAGGATGCCCAGGCACCAGGCGCTCAGCACCAGCATGCCCGTGCCGGGGAAGAGGATGCGCACCAGGTGGACGGCCAGCTCCCGCTCCTGGCCCTGGAAGCCGGGCGCGATGACATCCACCAGGAACGGGGTGAACACCATGCCCAGCGCCACCACCACCGCCGTGGCCAGGGACAGGATGCCAAAGACGGCGCCCGCGACCCGGTCCGCCGTCTCCGGGTCCTTGCGGCCCAGGAGCTGCGCGTAGACGGGAATGAACGAGCCGGAGAGGACGCCCTCGCCGAACAGGTTCTGCAGGAAGTTGGGAATGCGCAGCGCCGCCTTGAAGACGGCCGCGGCCTCCGCGTTGCCCAGGTAGTGGGCGAAGACGCGCTCGCGCACCAGGCCCATCAGCCGGGAAGCAAGGATGCCGGCGGCCACCAGCGTGGCGCCGCCTCCTGAGCGCTCGGGACGAGGAGGCGCGAGTGGCGCGACCGGAGGGGGCGAAGACTCGGGCGAGGACGTGGTCACGAGAGCGGCGGACTCTACGCGGGCCGTTCGGTGGCATGAAGCCTGAAACCCCGTCTCCCTGTTTCGCTTGACGCCGAACCCCCTGGATTGCAAGGGTCCGTTTCAATGGCCGGCCCTCCCGACAGTGACTTGGACGACGTGGCGCGCATCCGCCTCGTGCTGGCACGTGAGCTGGAGACGATCAACGAGTACGAAGCCTTCGCTCGCGCCGCCTCCCACCCGGAGGTCCGCGCGTTCTTCCAGCACCTGGCCGCCGAGGAGAAGGAGCACGTCTCCGAAGCCGTTCACATGCTCCGCATGTTGGACAGTGGTCAGAACGACCTCTTCGCCAAGCCCTTCGTCCCCGGTCATTTCCAGGCCGCCGAGGCGCCCGCCCCCGCCACCGTCCAGGTGCCCGCTCCGGACGGCCCGGCGTTCTCCGTCAATGGCCGCCATGGCCGGCTCCCCTCCGAGCCGCCAACGTCCCTGCCGCCCCAGCGGCTGCTGTACGGCCTGCCCGCGCCGCCGCCCGCCGTGGAGTCGCACCCGCTCACCGTGGGTTCGCTGCGCCGGGGCGGCGGTGGTTCCGGCAGCGGTCGCTGAAGCATTCTTCCCCCCTTTCAAGTCGATGCCCCTGGAGCCCCATTTCATGCCTGACTTCCTTGGACATGCCGAGAACCCGCTCCGCGAAGAGGAGTGGGCGCGTCTGAACGAGACTGTCATCCAGGTCGCCCGGCGTTCGCTGGTGGGCCGGCGCATCCTGGACATCTACGGGCCGCTGGGCGCCGGGGTGCAGACGGTGCCCTACGACGAGTTCCAGGGCGTGTCGCCCGGCGCCGTGGACATCGTCGGCGAGCAGGAGACCGCGATGGTCTTCACCGATGCTCGCAAGTTCAAGACCATCCCCATCATCTACAAGGACTTCCTGCTGCACTGGCGCGACATCGAGGCCGCGCGCACGCACAACATGCCGCTGGACGTGTCGGCCGCCGCCGGCGCCGCCGCGCTGTGCGCGCAGCAGGAAGACGAGCTCATCTTCTACGGTGACGCGCGCCTGGGCTACGAAGGCCTGATGACGGCCAACGGCCGGCTCACGGTGCCGCTGGGTGACTGGACGTCGTCGGGTGGTGGGTTCCAGGCCATCGTCGAGGCCACGCGCAAGCTCAACGAGCAGGGCCACTTCGGCCCCTACGCCGTCGTCCTGTCGCCGCGGCTGTACTCGCAGCTGCACCGCATCTACGAGAAGACGGGCGTGCTGGAGATCGAGACCATCCGCCAGCTCGCGTCGGACGGCGTCTACCAGTCCAACCGCCTGCGCGGGGACTCTGGCGTGGTGGTGTCCACCGGCCGGGAGAACATGGACCTCGCGGTGTCCATGGACATGGTGGCGGCGTACCTGGGCGCCTCGCGGATGAACCACCCGTTCCGCGTGCTGGAGGCGCTGCTGCTGCGCATCAAGCACCCGGACGCCATCTGCACCCTGGAGGGCGCTGGCGCCACGGAACGTCGTTAGTTCCGGCCGCCCGCGGTCACGACTCCCACCATGGCCAAGGTCCTGGTCATCGACGACGAGGCGAACCTCCGCAAGGTGCTCGCCGCGATGCTGCGCCGGGACGGCTTCGACGTCACCGTGGCGGAGAACGGCGAGCAGGGGCTCGCCGAGTTCCACAAGAACGGCGCGGACATCGTGGTGACGGACCTGGTGATGCCCAAGGTGGGCGGCATGGAGGTGCTCGGCACCATCCGCGCCGCCAACCCGGACGTCCCCGTCATCATCATCACCGCGCACGGCACGGTGGACTCCGCCGTGGACGCCATCAAGGCGGGCGCGTTCGACTACATCACCAAGCCCTTCGACCAGGCGGAGCTGTCCTCCGTCGTCGCCAAGGCCGCGAAGACGAACGAGAGCGCCCGCCGCTCCGTGCGCCCGGACGTGAAGGCGCGCGCGGCCATCATCGGCGACTCGTCGACGATTCAAGAGGTCTACAAGATCATCGACAAGGTGGCGGACACGCCGTCCACGGTGCTCATCACCGGGGAGAGCGGCACCGGCAAGGAGCTCATCGCCACCGCGCTGCACGGGGCCTCCAGCCGCCGTGACAAGCCGTTCATCAAGATCAACTGCGCCGCCATCCCCGCCACGCTGCTGGAGAGCGAGCTCTTCGGCTACGAGCGCGGGGCCTTCACCGGCGCCGTCACGTCCAAGCCCGGCCGCTTCGAGCTGGCCGACGAGGGCACCCTCTTCCTGGACGAGATTGGCGAGATTCCGGTGGAGATGCAGGTGAAGCTGCTGCGCGCGCTCCAGGAGGGCGAGTTCGAGCGCGTGGGCGGCATCAAGACGACGCGCGTGGACGTGCGGCTCGTGGCCGCCACCAACCGCGACCTCCAGGCGGAGATTGAGGCCGGCCGCTTCCGCAAGGACCTCTACTACCGCCTGGCGGTGGTCCCCATCTCCCTGCCCGCCCTGCGCGAGCGCCGCACCGACGTCCCCATGCTCGCCCGGCACTTCGTGGAGAAGTACAACCGGCGCCTCAACAAGAAGATTGAAGGCATCGCCGACGACGCCATGGCCCTGCTCCAGGGCTACGCGTGGCCGGGCAACATCCGCGAGCTGGAGAACCTCATCGAGCGCGTGCTCCTGTTCGCGGACGGGCCCCTCATCACCGCCCGTGATTTGCCGGAGCCGGTCCGCCAGGGAACGAGCGTCCAGGCGGGCGCCAACCTGGCCAGCGCGGTGGCCTCCATCGACGTTCCCACGGGGGAAGTCGGCCTGAAGGACATCGTCCGGATGAAGGCCGCCGAGCTCGAGCGGGACCTCATCGTGAAGAAGCTCGAGGAGACGGGTGGCAACGTCACCCGGGCCGCTCGGCTGCTTCAAATCAGCCGCAAGTCACTCCAGACGAAGATGAAGGAGTTTGGCTTGCGCGACACCACACCCGACGGGCTGGAAGACGGCTCGGACGAATAGACCGCGAGGAGGCGGAATTCCGCTTCGCGCGCGTCGGTTCCGGGCCCGCCCAGCCACTTCAACTCAGGGAGCTTGTATGCGGCCGAACCTTCCCACCCTCGGTGCCCCTCCGAAGCGCAGTCCCTTCGGCACGGTGGTCGCCGTGTCACTCATCCTCGGCGGTGCCGCCGGCGGCGTGTGGTGGTGGAAGCAGCGGATGGTTCAGGCGACGGAAGAGGCCGCGGCCCAGCGGCCCAACGCCGTCCCCGACGCGGGCACCGTCGCCGCGGCGCCCACGCCGGCGCCCGTACCCACGGACCCGGTGAAGGCCGCGGGCCTGGAGCGCGTGTCGGTGAGCATCAACGGCCCCCTGGAGACGGCGCTCGTCAACGCCGCGGGCTCCGACGTGGGCCCGGCGCTGGCGCAGGTGGTGACGCGCACCCTGGTGTGGTGGGTCGCCGTGCCCGGGGAAATCCTGCGCGGTGACACGCTGGAGGTGCTCTTCCAGCGCCGCACCAACGAGGAGCCCCTGGTGCACGCGGTGCGCTTCACCAGCGCCAAGCTGGGCAAGACGATGAGCGCGTATCGCTACCAGGCCGACGGCGAGCCCAACGCCCGGTACTACCTGTCCGGCGGCGACGAGCTGGAGCTGCGGCTGGAGCGCTCCCCCATTGACGACTACGAGCAGGTGACGTCCCTGCTCCGCGACGGACGCCGGCACAAGGGCGTGGACTTCCGCACCCCGGTGGGCACGCCCATCAAAGCCCCCTTCAACGGCGTGGTGAAGCGGAAGAACTGGAACTTCCGCAGCAACGGCAACTGCATCGAGCTGGTGGAGTCGGGCGGCAAGGGTCGCCGCGCGCTGTTCCTCCACCTGGACGAGGTGGACAAGAGCGTCAAGCCGGGCGCCCGGTTCTCCGTGGGCCAGGTCATCGCCAAGAGCGGCAACACGGGCCGCAGCTTCGCCCCCCACCTGCACTACCAGCTCATGACGCAGGATGACCGGGTGCTGGACCCCTACGACCAGCACAAGACCTTCCGCCGCGCGTTGGCCGCGCAGCACCGGCCGGGTTTCGAGGCGGAGATGCGCCGGATGGACGGATTGCTGAGCGCGTCCGTGGTGGCCGGCAAGTAAATGCCACCCGTTTCTTGACACTCCTTCGACGGCACGGCTAGCTGGAAGCCCCCCGGGCTTGCCGGAAGGCCGGGGAGATTTGCCGTCGGAGGTCGGATGCACAGGCTTCGCGTCGTACTTGCCGCGCTGACGCTGGGCGCGCCGTTCGCCGCCAGCGCGGCGGACATCACCCGGATTGCGTCGTCGCTCGAGGAGGACGACCCGTTCGACCTCTTCATCGACGTCGGCTTCGAGCGCACGCAGAACCGCGCGAAGATTGTCCGCGAACAGCTGGCCCCCGCCGGGCAACCGGGGGGCCGCGTGGATGCAACGGAGCTCTGGTACAAGGGCGTGGACGCCCGGCTCAACCTGGAGTTGTCCGTCGGACTCTACAGGGACCTGGAGTTCTCCTTCGCCCTGCCCGTCGTCTTCTCGCAGAACGAGCGCTGGGACTTCACGTCCAACTCGTCGCCCGAGACGTCCACCATCACCAACAACTGCCTGAACGCCAACGGCTCCGTCATCCCGGGCTGTCTGGATGGCTCGGCACCGCCCAACGCCCTGTTCGACGTGCCGCAGGAGAGCTTCCGCGGCGGCCTGGGCAACATGCGCTTCGGCCTGGCCTACGCCTTCTTCAACCAGGAGAAGGACGAGACAAAGCCCACCTGGATTGTCGGCCTGGAGTACGAGGCCCCCACCGCAAAGCTGCGTGACGCGGCCGCGGACACGACGAATCCGGACAGCCGCGGCAACATCGGCGACCGCGTCCACAAGTACCAGCTCTACACGGCCTTCTCGCGCCGCCTCGGCGCGGCCGAGCCGTACTTCAAGGCGCACTACACCATCCCCGTGCGCGGCCCGGGTGCCTACTCCAACTGTGCCCAGGCCGAGTCCAACCCGGACAACCTGGGCGCCCCGGGCAACTGCTTCCAGGGGCCGTGGAACCGCAAGGAGACGGGCATCAACGCCCCTCACACCGCGGGCATGCTGTTCGGCGTGGAGCTGGTGCCCTTCAACCGGCCGGCGAAGTCGCAGCGCTTCGCCCTGGACGTCCGAGGCATCGGCAACTACGTGGGCAGCGGCCGCTACTACAACGAGCTGAGCGCCGCCCTGCGCAAGCTGCTCACCTCCGAGGACTACTTCCAGGTGGGTGGCATGCTGGGCGTCACCGCGAACCCGTCGAAGGCCTTCCAGATTCGCGCGTCCGGCATGTTCCTCTACAACACCAACCACGCCCTCACCGCCGAGGAGCCGGGGCGCGACGTGAACAACGACGGCGCCGTGGACCTGCAGCCCGGCTCCCCCGAGCTCAACCCCAACTTCGACTGGCGCTACGACCTGGTGTCCCGCCGCTTCCTCGCGGTGGAGAGCACCACGTTCCGCTTCGACCTGAGCGCCACGTTCAGCTTCTAGCGGGGCCCGGGTGGGCGCCGGTGACGGCGCCCACCTGACGGACTCAGCGCTTCAGCGAAAGCCCCAGCCGGTAGACGTCCTGACCGGCCCAGCCCGCGCGGCGGGCCAGCTCGGTGCTCAGCGCCTTGAGCTTCTCGCCGCGAGACAGCCCCTCCTCCAGGGCCCGGCGCAATTCCTCCTCGGACCAGCGCGTCTCGCCGGTGCGGCCTTCCACCAGCACCACCACCTCGCCCCGGGGCGCTTCCACCGCGTAGCGCGCGGCCAGCTCGGACAAGGTGCCCCGGGCGAACTCCTCGTGCAGCTTCGTCAGCTCCCGCGCCACGCACGCGCGCCGGTCGCCCCAGGCGTCGAGCAGGTCCGGCAGCGTCTCCGACAGGCGGCGTGGGGACTCATAGAGCACCAGGGTGGCGGACAGCTGCGCCACCTCTTCCAGCATGGCCCGGCGCTCGGCGCCCTTGCGCGGGACGAAGCCCAGGAAGTGAAAGCGCCCCGTGGGCAGCCCGGAGGCGCTCAGCGCCGCGACCAGGGCCGTGGGGCCTGGCACCGGCACCACCGTCAAGCCGCGCTCCAGCGCCTCGGCCACCAGCTTCTCGCCCGGGTCGCTGATGGCGGGGCTGCCCGCGTCCGTCACGAGCGCGCAGTCCTCCCCTTCCCCAATCCGGTCCAGGATGCGCCCGGCTCGCTGCCCTTCCGCGAAGGCAGGCAGGCTCACCAGGTCCTTCCCGCCAATGCCGAAGTGGTCGAGCAGCACCCGCGAGTGCCGCGTGTCCTCACATGCGATGAAGCGCACCGCGCGCAGCGTCTCCAACGCGCGCGACGTGACGTCCCCCAGGTTCCCGATGGGCGTCGCCACCAGATAGAGCGTTCCAGCCATGGCGTCGTCCTCTCACATCCCCGCGTCGAAGGCGCCAGGGATGTGCTCCACGGTGGCGCGCTCCCCGCGCCCCACCACCGAAATCACATCGAAACGGAGCATCCGTCCGCGCAGGTCATGCGCGAACAGGTAACGCAGCGCCGCCTTCACCACCCGGCGCTGCTTGGCGAAAGACACGCTGTGGGAGGGGTCGCCCCAGGTGGCCGTGGAGCGCATCCGCACTTCCACGAAGCACACCAGGTCGCCACGCTCGGCGACCACGTCCAGCTCCCCGAAGCGGCAGGTCCAGTTGCGATGCCGCACCCGCCACCCCTGCGCTTCCAGGAAGCGCACCGCCGCCTCCTCCCCCGCATTCCCGTACTCCCGCCGCTCAGCCGGCGCCGCCGCCCGTCGCATCCACCCCTCCCCTGACGGCCCTCCGCATGGAGGCAACCCGCCACGTCGCCTCAGACGTTAACGGGGCCGTCTGACATCTGCGCGAAGCCCGGGTGCGAGGTGACGTGCAGCACCTGCGTCAGCGTGCCCAGGTGCTTCAGCATCCGGGCGATGAGGGGCAGCTTCACCTCCTCCATTCCCGTGAAGACGTCCTCCAGGAGGAAGGGGCGCTTCACGCGGGCGCTCGCCTTCTCCACCACCGTCAGCCGCAGGGCCAGGTAGTACAGGTCCAGGTCCTTCGCGGGGAGCTCGCCCACCGGCACCCGCCGGCCCGCCGTCAGGGCGAAGGCCTTGCCCTCGCGGTCCCACTCGATGCCCTGGTACCGCCGGTCCGTGAGCGCGGTGAGGTACTGGACGCACCGCTCCTTCAGCATCGCCTGCACGGACAGGATGTCCGTGGTGAACACGTCCGCCGCCTGGGACAGCAGCACGGGCGACGGGTCCTCCAGCGACTCCACGGGCACGGAACCATCCGGGCCCGGCGCGGCCGGTGGCGGAGGCGCCTTGGCCAGGGCGATGGACTCCTTCAGCCGCCCCAGCTCACGCTCCACCTCGCGCACGTCGCGGACGTAGGTGCCCTTCTGCGTCAGCTCGTCGTTGAGCGCCTCCGCCTCCGCCTTCAGCGACTGCACCTGGGCGGCCGCCGCGAGGTAGTCCGGATCCGACTCCATCGTCTGCAGTTGGTCCTGCAGCTCCGCGACGCGCGCGCCCAGCAGCTCCTTGCGCTCCAAGGCCGGGGCGATGTCCTCCAGCTCCTCCACTTCGAGCGCCTTCTGCGCCATGCGCAGCGGCGCCGCCTCCGCCTCGTACTCCTCGAGGATCTTCTTCTCCCGGATGTCGAAGCGGTTCTCCTTGCTGCCGTGACGCGTGGCCTTCTGCAGGTCATCCACGTAGCGCAGCGCCAGGAAGGCGGCGACGCCGAAGGCCGGGATGTCCAGCAGCGCCAGATAGCGGAAGGTCCGGTCCACACCGAAGCCCAGGCCCACGGCCAGCGCCAGGAACAGCACGCCCGCGCCCAGGCCGGCCCAGAACCCGGTGTTCCGCGTCAGGGGCGGCACCGCGACGGGACGCGCCTCCGCCTCGTTCTCCCGGTCCGCGTTGAGGCGCGCCAGGGCCTCGTCACGCCGGGCAAGCACCTTGGGGTGGCGCTTCAGGCGATTCACGATGTCCTGGGGCAGCCCCAGGGACTCGGGCGTCGGCGCCGCGCGCCAGGCGGCCTCGGCCTCGGAGATGGCCACCTTGAGCCCCTCGGTGCCCTTCAGCTTCTGCTCGGCGTCGAAGATCTGGGAGGCCACGCCGTCCGCCTTGAACTGAAGGCTGTCCACCTCCGTGGAGGCGGCCAGCTCCTGCTCCAGCGCGCGCAGCTTCGCCTCGGCGGCGGGGATGTCTTCCGCGGGCAGCACCGTGGACGCGGACGCGAGCGACGGAAACCTGCCGGACGTCTTCGGGTCCACCTTCGCCGCGGCGGCAGCGGGCTTCCTCGGGCGGCGCGAGGGAAGCTGCGCGGGCTGAAGGCAGTACACCTGCTCGAACGTGGTCTTCGGCGGAAGTCCCGCCTGTCCGCGAAGGAACTGGCTGATCTCCGACGCGTCCGACGAGACGAGCTCCGGCTGCTGCGTCGTGGCGTTCATCCGGTGCAGCGTCCCGGAGCCGCCCAGGTCGCGCAGCACGCGGTACGTCACCCCATCCACTCCGACGAACGTCAGGGCCGCCTTGCCCGACTTCGCACCGGCGGCAATGAAGCTGGCGTCACTGCCGCGCCCGTCCGCGAAGAGCAGCGCGAGCGACAAGCCCGCCAGGGGGCTCGACTCCGCCGAGGGCGGCTTGAGGACGAGGTACCCCGCCTTCAGGGCAAAGCGACCGGCGGGAGAGAAACCGCGGACGTTCTGGACGGCGACTTCGGCGAATTGCATGGCCCGAGCATGTTAGCGCGAATGAAAAAAGGAGCGTCCGGGTTCGGACGCTCCTTTTCACTGCCCAGGCGCGGGAAGCGCTCAGGAGGCCGCGGCGGCCTTCTTGGCCGGCTTCGGCTCTTCGATGACGTCGACGCGCGCCGCCTTGCCCTTGAGCTCACGGAGGTAGAACAGGCGCTTGCGGTTCACCTTGCCGCGCGACAGGACCTCGATCTTCTCGTAGCGGGGGCTGTGCAGCGGGAAGACGCGCTCCACGCCGACGCCGAAGGAGAGCTTGCGCACCGTGAACGTGGCGCGGTGGGCGCCCTTGGTCTTCCGGATGACGATGCCCTCGAACGCCTGCACGCGCTCCTTCTCGCCCTCCTTGACCTTCCAGTGGACGCGCACGGAGTCACCGGTGTTGAACACGGTGACATCCTGGCGCAGGAACTTGGCCTCGATGTGCTGAATGGCGGCGTTGCGCATGACAAACTCCGGAAAACTTGAACTGACGCGATGGTCGCGTGAAGAGCGGGCCGTACTAACAGAGAGAGCGGTGTCGGACAAGCCCAGATGATCCAACCCGCTAGCAACGCTCAGGGTTACAGCTCTTCCTCCCGCCGAGCCAGCAGTTTCTGGTCGGCCTTCGACAACTCCACGCCGGCATACAGGTCCGGGCGGCGCGTCTGGGTGAGCACCAACGACTTCCAGCGGCGCCAGCGGGCAATCCGGGCATGGTCGCCGGACTGAAGCGCGGCCGGCACCTCGACGCCCCGGAAGACAGGCGGGCGGGTGTAGTGGGGATGCTCCAGCAGGCCTTCCTCGAAGCTCTCCGTGACGGACGAGTCCACGTTGCCCAGCACGCCGGGCACCAGCCGCGCCACCGCGTCCACCACCGTCATGGCCGCCAGCTCGCCGCCGGTGAGGACGAAGTCACCCATGGACAGCTCCCCGTCGAGGTGCGCCATCACCCGCTCGTCCACGCCCTCGTAGCGGCCGCAGACCAGGATGAGGCCCGCCTCGTGACGGACCAGCTCACGCGCCGTGGCCTGGGTGAAGGTGGGCCCTCGGGGGCTCATGAGCAGCACCCGGGCGCCCGGATGCCGCGTCCTGGCCGCCTCAATCGCGGCGACCAGGGGCTCCGGCTTCATCACCATGCCGGCGCCGCCGCCGTAGGGCGCGTCGTCGGTGACGCGATGCCTGCCCTCGGCGTACTCGCGGATGTCGGTGATGGTGGTGACCAGCAGGCCCTTCTCCTGGGCCTTCCCGAGGATGCTGGCGCCCAGGTAACCGGACACCATTCCGGGGAACAGCGTGAGGATCTCCACCGGATACGGTGGGCTCATTCCGCGTCCTCCGGGCCTCCACCCGGCTGGGCGCCCTTGCGTCCCGCCTCCACGTACTCCGGTGGACGGATGACGATGCGCCGCGCCTCGAGGTCCACGGAGGGGACGAACTCGTCCGCGAAGGGCACCACCAGCTCCTCGCGCCCGGAGGCGCGAATGACCAGGTTGGGCACCTCGCCGGTGGCCCAGATCTCCTCCACCCGGCCCAGCGCGTTCCCGTTGGCGTCCACGGCGTCGAGCCCCACCAGGTCACCCTGGAAGAACTCACCCTCCGCGGGCGGCTCCAGGTCCTCGCGGAAGACGAACACCTTGGAGCCCACGAGCGCCTCCGCGTCGGTCCGCGACGCCACGCCCTCGAGGACCACGATGTCCTCCTTGGGCGTGGGCCGGAGCGCCTCCAGCCGCATCTCCCGCTCCACACCGGCGCGCGTCCGCACCCAGATGCGGTCGACGGTGTCGAGCGTCTCTGACGCCGGATCCAACGCGCGGATGGCGACCTCGCCCCGCATCCCGTGAGCGCGCGAGACGTAGCCCAACTCCAGGAGGGGAGGGGTCGTCACGGCGTGGAATCCGGAGCGCCTGCCGCATTGCGCCGGTCGTCGAGAATCTCCAGGCGGACCTTCTGCCCGGACTTCTGTGCGGCGGCATTGAGCAGCGTCCGGAGGGCATTCACGGTGCGCCCGTCACGGCCAATGACCTTGCCAACGTCCTCGGCGGAGACCTTCAGCTCGAAGAGCCGGGCCCCTTCCGCCTCGGAAATGCGCAGGCTGACCTGGTCAGGATGATCGACCAGGGCCCGCGCCAGATAGTTGAGTAGCTGCTCCACGTCCACGCGGGCGTGGCTCAGACCGCGGGAGCGGGCTTGGCCTTGCCGGCGACCTTGATCAGGTCCGCGACCGTCTCAGACGGCGTCGCGCCCGTCTTCAGCCAGTAGTTGAGGCGCTCCTCGTTGAACTCCACCTTCGGCGGCTCCAGGTTCGGATCGTACGCGCCCACGGCCTCGATGAACTTGCCGTCCCGGGGGTTGCGGGAATCGGTGGCGACCACGTGGTAGTACGGCTTCTTCTTGGCGCCCGCGCGGGCAAGACGGAGGACAACGGCCATTGAATGCTCTCCAACGAACAGGATACGTCTTAGGAAAGGGGTGGCGCTCTTAACGCCGCTCCCGCTGGATTGTCAAGGAAGCTCGGGACCTTATGTCGTACTGTCGGCCCCGGCTGGTGTCTCGCCGCGATTGGCGAGCTGCCCGCAGGCGCCGGCGATGTCCCGGCCCCGATTCCTGCGGATGTAGGCGGCGACATGGCCGTCCGCGAGGATGGCGCGGAATTCCTCCGCCCGCTCCTCGCCTGTGGTGTGGAACCCCAGGCCGGGGTTCTCGTTGTAGGGGATCAGGTTCACCTTCACCGGGATGCCCTTGAGCAAGTCGATGAGCCGGTGCGCGTCCTCGTCCGCGTCGTTGAAGCCCTTGATGAGGACGTACTCGAAGGTGATGCGGCGGCCCTGACGCAGCGGGAACTTCCGGCAGGCGTCCAGCAGGGCCGCGATGTTCCACTTGCGGTTGACGGGCATCGTCTTGCTGCGCTGCTCGTCGGTGCTGGCGTTGAGGGAGATGGCCAGCTTGACGTCCGTCTCCTTGCCGAAGCGCTCAATCATCGGCACCAGCCCCACGGTGGAGACGGTGATGTGCCGGTGGCTGAAGTTGGGCCCGTCCCCGGACTGGAGGATGGCGAGCGCCGTCTTGAGGTTCTCGAAGTTGTGGAGCGGCTCGCCCATCCCCATGAACACCAGGTTGGAGAGCGGGCGCAGCGTCTCGTGGCCCTCGTTCTTGCGGACCTCGCGGTTCACCGCGTGGACCTGGGCGACGATCTCGCCGGGGGTCAGGTTGCGCTTGAGCCCCATGGTGCCCGTCATGCAGAAGCCGCAGGCCATGGCGCAGCCCACCTGGGTGGACACACACAGCGTCCGGCGGTCCTCGGTGGGCATGTAGACGGATTCGATGTAGCGCCCGTCCCGCGTCTTCCACCGGTACTTGATGGTGCCGTCCGTGCTGCGCAGCTCACAGTCCTTCACCAGGGGGACGATCTCCGCCTGGGCCTTGAGCTTCTCGCGCAGGGCCTTGGAGAGGTCCGTCATCTCGTCGAACGAGGTGGCGCCGCGCTGGTGCAGCCAGCGGTAGAGCTGCGGGGCGCGAAAGGCGCGCTCACCCAGCTCCTCGGTGACGAAGCGCGACAGCGCCTCCAGCGACAGGCTGGCCACGTCCACCAGCCTGGCGGGCGCGGGAGCCGGCAGCGGCTCGGTGACTGGCAGGGAGGTGGCGGAGGTCTCTGACATCGTCGTTGCGCTTAACGGTGGGCCCAGGGGCGTCCCTTCCCACACCTGGGCACGGCAAGTCAAAGGAGCCCATGCTCCCCTGCCCGCCCCGTGGACACTACCCGGTTGTGTCTCCAGAAAGAACAGCGACCCGGGCCCGCACCTTCTAGGGCACGGACACCGGGCCTGGGACGGCGGCCCCGCCAGGGGCCGGCCGGCTACTTCTGGTACGGGTAGGCGTGGATCTCCGTCTCCCGGAAGAAGTACGCGATTTCAATCTTCGCGTTCTCCAGGCTGTCGGAGCCGTGCACCGTGTTCTTGTCGATGCTGGTGGCGAAGTCCTTGCGGATGGTGCCCTCGGCCGCCTGCGCGGGGTTGGTGGCGCCCATGATGTCCCGGTTGCCCAGGACCGCGTTCTCACCTTCCAGCACCATCAGGACCACCGGGCCGGAGATCATGAACTGCACCAGGTCCTTGAAGAAGGGCCGGGCCTTGTGGACCGCGTAGAAGCCCTCGGCCTGCGCCTGGGACAGCTGCTGCAGGCGGATGGCGACCGGCTTCAGCCCCTTCTCCTCGAAGCGGCTGATGATCTTCCCGATGACGCCCTTCTCCAGGCCGTCCGGCTTGATGATGGACAGCGTACGCTCGATAGCCATGTGACTGGCTCCTTCTCGTGTTTCCGTTGGGGTTTAGCGCTTCTTCGGAGCGCCCCGCTTGAGGGCCTCCTGAAGGGTGGTGCCCAGCTCGGCGGGGCTGGCGGCCATCAGGATGCCCGCGGCCTCCATGGCCTTGATCTTCTCGGTCGCCGTGCCCTTGCCACCGGAGATGATGGCGCCGGCGTGGCCCATGCGCTTGCCCGGGGGCGCGGACTGGCCCGCGATGAACCCGGCGATGGGCTTGGTGAACTCGCGCGCGACGTACTCGGCGCCCTGCTCCTCGGCGTCACCGCCGATTTCGCCAATCATGATGACGGCGTCGGTGTCCGGGTCCGCGTTGAAGAGCTTCAGCACGTCCACGAAGTCCGTGCCGTTGACCGGGTCACCGCCGATGCCCACCGCGGTGGACTGGCCCAGGCCCAGCTGGGTGAGCTGGTGCACGGCCTCGTAGGTCAGCGTCCCGGAGCGCGACACCACGCCGATGCGGCCCGGCTTGTGGATGTGGCCCGGCATGATGCCGATCTTGCACTGCGCGCCGGGGGTGATGACGCCCGGGCAGTTGGGGCCCACCAGGCGGACGCCCGGCTTGCCCTGCAGGTAGCGCTTGGCGCGCACCATGTCGTTGACGGGGATGCCCTCGGTGATGGCGATGATGAGGGACACGCCCGCGTCCGCGGCCTCCATGATGGAGTCAGCGGCGAAGGGCGGCGGCACGAAGATCACGGACGTGTTCGCGCCCGTCGCCTTCACTGCCTCGGCCACCGTGTTGAACACGGGGACCTTGCCCTCGAAGGTGGTGCCGCCCTTGCCCGGAGTCACACCGGCGACGAGCTTCGTGCCGTACTCGAGCATCTGCTTCGCGTGGAACGAACCCGCCGAGCCGGTGATGCCCTGGCAGAGGACCTTCGTGTTTTCGTTGACGAGGATGGCCATGGCGTTCTTTCAGGAAAGAGTGCGCGGGACTACTTCGCCGCGGCGACGGCCTTCTCCGCCGCCTGACGCAGGTTGTCCGCCGGGGTGATGGCGAGGCCGGAGTTGCTCAGCAGCTCCTTGCCCTTCTCCACGTTGGTGCCTTCCAGCCGCACCACGAGCGGGACCTTGAGCTGGACCTCCTTCGCCGCGGCGATGATGCCCTCGGCGATGACGTCGCACTTCATGATGCCGCCGAAGATGTTGACCAGCACCGCCTTCACGGCCGGGTCCGCCAGGATGAGCTTGAAGGCCGCGGTGACCTTCTCCTTGTTGGCGCCGCCGCCCACGTCCAGGAAGTTGGCCGGGCTGCCGCCCACCAGCTTGATGGTGTCCATGGTGGCCATGGCCAGGCCCGCGCCGTTCACCATGCAGCCGATGTTGCCGTCCAGCGCGATGTAGGCCAGGTCCCACTCCTTGGCCTGGATCTCACGGGGCTCCTCTTCGGCCAGGTCGCGGTACTCCAGCAGGTCCTTGTGCCGGTAGAGCGCGTTCTCGTCGAAGGTCACCTTCGCGTCGAGCGCCACCACGCCGCCATCCTTCAGGATGACCAGCGGGTTGATCTCCACGAGCGAGGCGTCCGTGTCGATGAACATCCGGTACAGCGCCGAGCAGAACTGCGCGAACTTGTTCACCGTGGGGCCCGACAGGCCCAGCCCGAAGGCCAGCTTGCGGCCCTGGAAGTCCTGGAAGCCCACGGCCGGGTCCACCGACTCGCGGAGGATCTTCTCCGGGTGCTTCTCCGCCACTTCCTCAATCTCCACGCCGCCTTCGCGGGAGGCCATGAAGGTGATGCGGCTGGTGGCGCGGTCCAGCGTCACGCCCAGGTACAGCTCCTGGCCAATGGCCAGGCCTTCTTCGATGTAGACTTTGTGGACCGTCTGGCCTTCCGGCCCCGTCTGGATGGTCTTGAGCTTCATGCCAAGCATCTGCTTGGCCAGCTCCTTGGCTTCCGCGGGGCTCTTGGCCAGCTTCACGCCGCCGCCCTTGCCGCGGCCACCCGCGTGGATCTGGGCCTTCACGACGACCACGGAGGTGCCGAGCTCCTTCGCGGCGGCCTCCGCGTCATTGGCGGAAACGGCGAGGATGCCCTTGGGCGTGGGCACGCCGTACTTCCGGAAGATTTCCTTGCCCTGGTACTCGTGGATCTTCATCGAGGCTCCGGTGGAGACGAGGGAGACAGCCTGAACAGAGGCGTCAGCGCCGGGCCCTCATTGCGCAGAAAACGACGGAGCGCAAGACCGTTTGACCCCGGTGCACCTGCACCGTCCGACAGGGTGCATGGCAGATAATCAGGGATGTCCGCGAAGATGAGCCTTCCTTCACCGCGGCTGGCCCAACGGCGGCGGCCCCGCCCGGCGTCTCAGGTGGACGCCGGCCCGGGGCCGCTTGAAGCCAGAGAAAGCCAGGAAGTCGCGGGCGAGCGCCCTACCCCGGACCGCCGCCGTGGGCCTTGGGGGATTCGTCCTGGAAGAAGATGTCCTTGATGGTGAGCTTGGTCACCTCGCGGTTCATCACCGCGATGGACGTGACGAGCGGAATCTCCTTCGGGCAGACCTTCACGCAGTTCTGCGCCTTGCCGCAGTCCTGCACGCCGCCGGGCCCCATGAGCGAGCGCACGCGCTCCTCGGAGTTCATCTTGCCCGTGGGGTTCATGTTGAACAGGCGGGCCTGGCTGATGGCCGCCGCGCCCACGAAGTCATTGTCCTGCGTCACCTGGGGGCACGCCTCCAGGCAGCTGCCGCAGGTGATGCACGTGGACAGCACGTACATCACCGACTGGTCCACGGGCGCCTGGCGCTGGCCCGGCCCCAGGTTGTGCGTCCCGTCGATGGGCACCCAGCCCTTGATGCGCTTGAGCGCGTCGAACATGCGGTCGCGGTTCACCGTGAGGTCTCTCACCACGGGGAACTTGCTCATGGGCTCCAGCGTGATCGGCTGCTCCAGCTTGTCGATCAGCGCCGAGCAGGCCATGCGCACGCGGCCGTTGATGTTCATGGCGCAGCTGCCGCAGATCTCCTCCAGGCAGGCGGCGTCCCAGATGACCGGGGCGACGCGCTTGCCCTCCACGGTGACGGGGTTGCGCTGGATCTCCATCAGGCACGAGATGACGTTGGCGCCCTTCACATAGGGGACCTTGAACTCATCGAAGTGGCCTGGCTTCGCGGGATCATCCTGCCGCCAGATGCGGAAGGTGATGGTCTTGGTGGTGACAGCGGATGCCTGTGCAGTGTCCATGTGGCTCGACCCTTCACTTCCAAATCAGTTGAGTGGTTCCCGTCTCAGGCGTACCAGCGCGGCTCGGGGTCCAGCACGGGCGTGGCGATGTCCTCGTAGTGGATCTTCGGACCGGCCTCGCTGTACGTCGCGACGGTCGTCTTGGCCCACTTCTCGTGGCGCGCGCGCCACAGGCTCATCCACTCCGGGTCCTGCGTCGGGTCCTTCGTCTTCGGCTCGGGCAGCGAGAAGTCCGGCTTGTAGTGGGCGCCGCGGCTCTCGTCGCGGAGCAGCGCGCTGGTGGCGATGACCTCGCCCAGCTCGAACATGTTCCACAGCTGGTTGGTGTACGACAGCGCGCGGTTGGCCACGTTGCCCGTGTCCAGCACGTTGACGTTGTTCCAGCGCTCCTTGAGCTCGCGGATCTTCTCGATCGTCTTCTTCAGGCGGTCGTTGTAGCGCACGACGGTGCAGTTCTCCGTCATGGTGTCGCCCAGCTCCTTGGCGAGCCCGTACGGGTTCTCCGTGCCGCTCATCTTGAGCATGGTGGCGAACCGGTCCTGCCAGTACTGCTTCGCGGCCTGGAAGTGCTTCTCCGGCATCGCCGCGGCGCTGGTGCCCTGGCTCTTGGCGAAGGACGCCATGGCCGGGCCGCCAATCATTCCGGAGTAGATGCACGACAGCAGCGAGTTGGCCCCCAGGCGGTTCGCGCCGTGGAAGGCGTAGTCCGCCTCGCCCGCGGCGTAGAGGCCGGGGATGGTGGTGGACTGGTTCTTCGGGCTGCCCTCGGCCGGCGTCAGCGTCTTCGGGTCGGCCTCGAAGTTCACGTACAGGCCGCCCATGGAGTAGTGCATGCCCGGGAAGATGACCATGGGCACCTTGCGCGGGTCGTCACCGACGAACTTCTCGTAGATCTCCATGACGCCCTTGATCTTGGCGTCGAGCACGGCCGCGGGGATGTGCGTGACGTCCAGGTACACGCCGTCCCGGCCGTTGATGCCCATGCCCAGCTCGCGGCAGACCATGAAGATCTCCCGGGTGGCCACGTCGCGCGGCACCAGGTTCTTGTACTTGGGGTACTTCTCTTCCAGGAAGTACCAGCGCTCGGCCTCCGGGATCTGCTGCGGCGCCCGCGTGTCGCCCTTCTTGCGGGGCACCCAGACGCGGCCGCCCTCGCCGCGCACCGACTCGCTCATCAGGCGCAGCTTGTCCTCGCCCGGGATCGACGTGGGGTGCACCTGGATGAACTCACCGTTGGCGTAGCGCGCGCCCTCCATGTAGGCGCGGCCCGCGGCGGTGCCGGTGTTGATGATGGAGTTGGTGGAGCGCCCGAAGACGATGCCAGGGCCGCCCGTGGCGAGGCACACGGCCTCCGCCGGGAAGGTGCGGATCTCCATGGTGCGCAGGTCGACGGCCACGCTGCCGATGCAGCGCCCGCTGTCGTCCTTCACCGTGCCGAGCCACTCCCAGTACTCGTACTTGGTGACCTTGCCCTCGGCCTCATAGCGGCGGACCTGCTCGTCCAGCGCGTAGAGCAGCTGCTGGCCCGTGGTGGCGCCGGCGAAGGCCGTGCGGTGGTGCAGCGTTCCGCCGAAGCGGCGGAAGTCCAGCAGACCTTCCGGCGTGCGGTTGAACGTCACGCCCATGCGGTCCAACAGGTAGATGATGCCGGGCGCGGCATGACACATGCCCTTCACGGAGACCTGCTCCGCGAGGAAGTCGCCGCCGCGCAGCGTGTCCTTCACGTGGATGTCCGGGTGGTCACCCTCGCCCTTGGTGTTCACCGCGCCGTTGATGCCACCCTGGGCACAGACGGAGTGGGAACGCTTCACCGGGACGAGCGAGAGCACATCCACCTGGTGGCCCGCCTCAGCGAGCTTGATCGTCGTCATCAGCCCGGCGAGACCGCCGCCCACCACCGTGAACCGCGCTGCTGCTGCCATCATCGTCTCCTTGACTGCCGGACGCCGGACACTGCTCGGTTGAGCCGGCCCGCCAGGTGGCGCGCCAGGGCCCGGACGTCCCGTGCGAGTTCTACAGGCTAGTTAACTTGGTGAAAACGCGCTGCAATCATGGCGTCCGGGGCAATTAGCCCGCGTCATCCACGGCATCAGGCACAGGGCCCGCCGGGTTTCCCCAGCGGGCCGCACGTGGCCGTCCAGCGACTACAGCTTGACGGAGTCGACCGTCTTCTTGACCGACTGGAAGGACTTCTCCAGCTCGGCCTTCTCTCCGTCGTTCAGTTCGACGGTGTGGATCTTCTCCACGCCGCCCGCGCCGATCTGCACGGGGACGCCGAAGAAGTAGCCGTTGATGCCGTACTGGCCCTCCAGCAGGGCGGCGGCCGGCAGCACGCGCTTGCGGTCCTGCAGGAAGCTCTCCGCCATGGCGATGGCGGAAGCGGCGGGACCGAAGTAGGCGCTGCCCGTCTTGTACAGGCCCACCAGCTCCGCGCCGCCCTCACGGGTGCGCTTGATGATGGCGTCCAGCTTGTCCTTGGCGATCAGCTGCGTCAGGGGCACGCCGCCCACCGTGCTGTGGCGGACGAGCGGGACCATGTCGTCGCCGTGGCCGCCCAGCACCAGTGCCTCCACGTCGCGGATGGACGAGCCGAGCGCCTCGGCGACGAAGCACTTGAAGCGGCTGGTGTCCAGCACGCCCGCCATGCCCGCGACCATGTGCTTGGGCAGACCCGAGATCTTGTGGAGCGCGAACACCATCGCGTCCAGCGGGTTGGCCACGTTGATGACGAAGGCGCCCGGGGCGTGCTGCTTGATGTTGCCCGCCACGTCCGTCATGATCTTCAGGTTGATGTCGAGCAGGTCCTCGCGGGACATGCCCGGCTTGCGCGGCATGCCGGCCGTGATGATGATCACGTCCGAGCCGGCCACGTCCTTCCAGTCGGTGGTGCCCTTCACGCGGCAGTCGTAACCGTCGACCGCGGCCAGCTGGTTGATGTCCAGCGCCTTGCCCTTGACCAGCCCCTCGGCCGCCGGGATGTCGTACAGGACCACGTCACCGAGCGACTTCTGCACGGCGAGCAGCGCCAGGTTGCCGCCGATCTGACCGCCGCCGATGAGGCCGATCTTCTTCTTGCCATTCTGAGCCATGGATTCGCCTCTCCTGGGTCCCCAGAGGGGACTACATGTTCTTGATGATGGCCTGCCCGAACTCGGAGCACTTGACCTCGGAGACGCCGCTCTGCCCTTCCTGCTTCATCAGGCGGGCGAAGTCGTAGGTCACCGTCTTGCTGGCGATGGCGCGGTCCATGCCCTGGATCATCAGGTCGGCCGCCTCGTGCCAGCCCAGGTGCCGGAACATCATCTCACCGGAGAGGATGACCGAGCCCGGGTTCACCTTGTCCTGATCCGCGTACTTGGGCGCCGTGCCGTGCGTGGCCTCGAACACCGCGTGGCCCGTGACGTAGTTGATGTTGCCGCCCGGCGCGATGCCGATACCGCCCACCTGCGCCGCCAGCGCGTCCGACAGGTAGTCGCCGTTGAGGTTCAGCGTGGCGATGACGTCGAACTCGTCCGGACGGGTGAGGACCTGCTGCAGGGTGATGTCCGCGATGGAGTCCTTGATCAGGATCTTCCCGGCGGCCAGCGCGGCCTTCTGCTCCGCGTTGGCGGCGTCCTCGCCCTTGGCGGCCTTGGTGGCCTCCCACTGGTCCCACGTGTAGACCTTGTCACCGAACTCCCGGGCGGCCAGCTCGTAGCCCCACTTGCGGAAGGCGCCTTCGGTGAACTTCATGATGTTGCCCTTGTGGACCAGCGTGACGCTCTTGCGCTTGTGGTCCACGGCGTACTGGATGGCGGCGCGGATCAGCCGGTCGCTGCCCTCGTGGGACACCGGCTTGACGCCCAGGCCCACGTCGGCCGGGAAGCGGATCTTCCCGAACTCCTTCGGGAACTCCTGCTTCAGGATGCCCAGGAACTTCTCCGCGGCGGCCGTGCCAGCCTCGAATTCGATGCCCGCGTAGATGTCTTCCGTGTTCTCACGGAAGATGGTCATGTCGACCTTCTCCGGCGTCTTCACGGGGCTGGGAACGCCCTTGAAGTAGCGCACGGGACGCAGGCAGACGTACAGGTCCAGCATCTGCCGCAGGGCCACGTTCAGCGACCGGATGCCGCCGCCCACCGGCGTCGTCAGGGGACCCTTGATGCCCACCAGATAGGTGCGGAACGCCTCGACCGTCTCTTCGGGCAGCCAGTTGTTGACCGCCTTGAAGGACTTCTCGCCGGCCAGGACTTCGTACCAGGCGATCTTCTTCTTGCCCTTGTAGGCCTTCTCCACCGCGGCGTCGAACACCGCCTGGGACGCACGCCAGATATCGCGGCCGGTGCCGTCGCCCTCGATGAAGGGGATGATCGGGTTGTCCGGGACGGACAGCTTGCCGCTCTGCAGGGAGATCTTCTCTCCGGATGACGGGGGCGCCATGGATGTGCTCCTGAGAAGGTGTGACCGTGTAAGAATCGGCGCGGGATAGTCGAGAACCCGCCCCGCGACGTCAAGGAGTTTGGCCACGGGCCGACGCGGAACGACTTATCGGAGCCAGCGGCCGAGCGCGGAATAACGGCCTGTCCCCGCACGCGCACGAAACGACACGGCCGACATTCCCGGCGGCGCAACGAAAAAGGAGGGCCAGGCACTGTGGCCCGCCCTCCTCTTGCTCTTCAGTGGATCAGCGGCGGGCACGGCGGCCCGCCCGGACTACCAGCTGGACATCCCCGGCGCGGGCAGCTCCACCGTCACGGTGATGCCGGCGGCCGCGCTGCTGGCCACCTCCAACGTGCCACCCATGGACTCCGTCAGCTCTCGGGCCCGGGCCAGCTTGCGGTGCAGCGGCCCCACCAGCATGGGCGACAGGAAGACGGCCTGGAGCTCCCGCGCGGACAGCGACGCCCCCGCGACCTGGACCTGGAAGCGAGGCGGCAGGTCCCCGAAGTCGTCCGCGGCATCCACCGCCACGCGAACGCCCTGCCCGTTCGAGGCATCCGCGGCGTGCGCCAACAACAGCAGCAGCACCTGCTGCAGCCGCCGGTGACTGACATTAGCGGGGACCGGGTCCTCAGGAAGCTCCAGGGAAACCTGGACTCCTCGCAAGCGGCGCGTGACTGAGAGGAGTTCCACCGCGCCGCCAACGACCTCCGTGACATCCACTCGGAGTACGTCTGGCGAGTCCACCGGCATCAGGGCCGTGGCGCGGCCGTGAACAGGCGCCTGGCGTTGCTCCGAGGCCCGCGTCCCTCCCACAGCGTTCACGACAGCACTCATCCCTCACACCTCCCGCTCGCTGTACTGAGGGAACTCTAACGAGCCGGTCTGACGAACGCCATTTCACTACGAGAAAGTACGCACAGCCTGCCAGACTTATGACATTACAGCCGCGCAGCATCTTCGCCGTATGAGTGTGCCGTAGCGGTGAATCGCTTCGTAAGACTTGGAAGTAGGTGCTGTCACCTACGACCCACGGACGTCCATTCCGCCAGCCAGAAAACAGCCTGACTGCACAAATCCGATTTGACTGTTCCTCGGAAATTCGTATGATGCGGACCTATAGCGATTCGCCGCCTAACGCAGCACCGCTGGAGCGAGGAGGAACAACCGTGCTTGCAATTTCGACGACTGCATCTGGGGTTCCTCAGCACCGGAGAAGGGGGCGCCTGTTCATGGAAGGGGGAAACCCGCTCTCCGACCGTCGGTCGGTCGAGTTCCGCAGTCGTGACGCGCTGTTCAACGTGATTCCGCTGCCGCCCGCCGAGGCCGCGCTGGATGATTCGGGCTACTCCCTGCACGGGACGGACGCGGATGCCATCACCTGCTGCGTGGGTACGCCGGATGGCGCCATTGGCGTGGTGACGCGGCTGAGCCCCACCGTGGTGTGGGTGATGCCCACGGGTGAGGTGGACACCTCCGACGCGCGCGGCCTGCCCATCTATCTGTCCGGCTGTGGCGTGACGCTGGGCCCCATCCGTGGCGCCTACATCCGCACGGACGCGGAGACGGCCGGGTCCCCGGTGGGGCTGCAGTTGGTGAACGTGTCCCTGGAGCAGGGCCGTCAAATCCTGGCACTGCTGGCGGACGCGCTGAAGCGTGGCGTCGCGGAGCCGGCCGCGTCCGCCCTCCCGGTGCAGGACACCATCGACGAGGCCGAGCGCATCCGCGCCATCCTGCTGGCCATCAGCACCGCGGGCAACAAGGGTGTGCTGCGCCGCATGGGCCGCACCGTCCGCCTGGTGTTGGAGCGCTACAACGCGGAGACGGAGCAGTTGGAGTGGCACGCCGAGGACCCGGTGGCCGACTGGGGCGAGGCGCCCTACGACATCGACGTCATCGGCCACAACAGCGCGTACCGCATGCGCCTGGAGGCGGGAGCGCCGGACGGCCAGCGCTTCACGTCGCCGCTGCCAGACGTCCTCTTCCGCATCCGTCACCGCTGGCACCGCCGCACGCCCGCGCCCGCGGGCGTGCGCGTCACCTTCCACCACCCGCTGTGGCGTGAGCAGGGGGAGATGGAGCGCGCGGTGGTGGACCTGTCCTTCTCCGGCATGTGCATCCGCTGCCGCCCGGAGGACCTGCTGTTCCCGGGGCTGTTGCCGCCCCTGCTCGAGCTCCACACGCCGGACGGCCAGTCCATCAGCCTGCGCGGTGAAATCCGCTACGTCACCAGCACGCGCGCCGACGGCGCCGTGCTGTGTGGCCTGAGCGTGTCGCCCTACTCTTCCGACGAGGCGCGCTGGGTGCGCTTCGTCTCCCAGACGACCAACCCCAACACCTGCACCAGTGACGTGCAGGAAGAGGGGCTCTGGGATGTCTTCACGCTGTCTGGCTTCTTCAGCCTGGCGAACAAATCCTCTCAGGAGTTCGACGCGCTGAAGCAAGCCTTCAGCCACATGGCCAAGCGCGCCGCGGAGGTTCCGCAGCTCTTCTGCCAGGCCGTCTGGCCTTCCGAGCGCGGCCCCGAGGCGACGCTGTCCATCATGAAGTCGTACCGGCACACCTGGATGGGACACCAGGTGGCCAAGCGCCCGGGCAAGCCCGCCCTCAAGGGGCTGGAGCCGGGCCGCATCATGCACGACCTGTACGTGCGCTGCTTCGAGCACCCGCAGAGCGACCCCGACTTCCGCTGGGCCGTGGCCTACGTGGAGGGCCTCAACCCATGGATCGCGCGCGCGCACGTCCGCTACGGCGAGCGGCACATGGCGGCGAACCCGGAGCTGGCCTTCACGCGCAAGATCCACATGATGGACGTCTACACGCACGAGCAGACGGGCCGGCTGCACGAGGGCATCACCATCAGCCCCGCCACCTCCGCCGAGCTGACGCTGCTGACGGACCACATCGCCCACTCGCGCCCGTCCTGCTACGTGGAGGCGCTCGACTTCACGCGCGACCGCATCGACATGCGCGCGGTCCAGGGTCAGTGGAACACCTTCGGCCTGGAGCGCGAGCGCGAAGTCCTCATCGCGCGCCGCAACGGCGTGGCCCTGGGCGCCGCCGTCCTGGAGCTGGGCCAGCCGGGCACCAACCTCTACAGCCTGCTCGACATGGCACGGCTGTTCCCCCTGAGCGACGCGGGGCCGTCCACCTACGTCGCCTTGGTGGATGCGGCACGCCGTTGGTACGCCGCCCGCCACCGCCGTTCGTTCCACTATCTCTGTGAGGACGACGGCGGGCAGTACGTACAGGACGCCGGGATTCACGCAGGTCCGGACCCGTACATGTGGATCATCTCCGCGAAGTTGATCCCCGACTATCTCGAACACATCAGTGAAGTGTCCATCGGGCGCCGAAGCGCCCCCAACTCTCGCCAGGGATAACGAACATGAGCAAGCCACTCGTGGAGGAGCTGTACACGCCCAACCTGACCGCCGTCCGTGAGCGCATCAAGACGGACCCCCGGCTCAAGGTGCTGCTGGACGACAAGGCGGACCCCGCGCTCTTCGAGGCCTTCCTCATCACCTGGAACTCGCTGGGCGTCTACATGACGGAGCCGGTGGACGGGTGGATTCGCCGCGCCGGTGAGGCCACCGTGAAGGTGGGCCTGGATGACGTGGGCCAGAAGCTCATCGCCCACGCCAAGCACGAGGCCGGCCACCACCTGATGATGGTCGAGGACACCAAGCACCTGGTGGCCCGCTGGAACGAGCGCCGCAGCCCCAAGCTGAACGTCGAGGAGCTCCTGGCTCAGCCGCCCACGGCCGCGATGAAGGAGTACCGGGAGATTCACGAGAACACCATCACCGGCGAGATGCCCGCCGCGCAGGTGGCCATCGAGTACGAAATCGAGGGCCTGTCGACGGTGCTCGGCCCCGTGATTCTCGAGCAGGCCAAGAAGGTCTGTGGCGAGGAGATCCTCCAGGGCATGTCCTTCCTGAAGGAGCACACGGAGATTGATGTGGGTCACACCGCGCTCAACGAGGTGATGCTCGACAAGCTCCTGGCCCAGGTGCCGGACAAGGCGCCCATCATCGCCAAGACGGGCGCCAGCGCGCTCGACATCTATCTGCGCTTCATGGGCGACTGCGTGGAGCGTGCCGGGAAGCTGGTCCAGTCCGCCGCCGCGGCCTGAGCCTCCCCGCGCCCCCACGTCACCGTCGTGTGGCGCCCCGGCCCGGGCGCCTGTTGTCTTCCCGCAGCCGCGCGCCTCAGCCCGCCCGCCGGACCTCCGCGCCGTTCGGACGCGAGGGAGGTCGGACGCGGCCCTTGAGCGAGCCCAGGAGGTGGCCCCGCTTGCCGCCTCCCGCGATACCGAACACGTAGCGGTCCGGCCGGAGCACCACGAGGTCGGCCGCGTACCGCGCGAACCAGGCGCCCAGGCGGCCGTCCAGGTCCACCAGCGTGCCCGCGCCGCCGGTTCCCGCGCGGTCGGCGGCGGCCACCTGCCACCAGCGGGCCCCGAGTTCGTCCGCCAGGGCCCGTGCCTCGCGCTGCGCTTCCTGGGAGGCGCCTGGGCGCGTGAGCACCGCGAACCCTTCGCCCAGGCAGTCATCCAGCAGCGCCGTCTCCCCGTCGGGGCGCTCCACGCGCGGCTGCGGGAAGTAGGAGCCCTCCGGCACGTCGCCCTTCTCGCGTTGGGCGCCGTGCATGAAGCCCCTGCGCAGCGGCATCTCCGGCTTCACTTTGTAGTCGCGGATGAAGTCACCCAGCACCGGCAGCCGGTACATCACCTGGATGAGCGCGTTGCGGACGCGAGCCATCACCCGCCCGCCCGACATCATCACCCGGCCCATGGCGTCCGAGCCGCGAATCACCTCCGACACATGGCCACGCCGCTCTTCCTCGTAGGTGTCGAGCAGCGACGCATCCGCCGCGCCCGCGAGCACCCGCCCCAGCTTCCAGGACAGGTTCGCCGCGTCCCGGAGGCCCGCGCAGAGCCCCTGCCCCAGGAACGGCGGCATCAGGTGCGCCGCGTCGCCCAGGAGGAACACGCGGCCCACCCGCCACTGCTCGGACATGCGGCTGTGGTACGAGAAGATCTTGACGGATTCGAGCTCCACCGAATCCGGGTCCAGGTAGTAGCCAATCAGCCGCCGCACGTTTTCGGGCGAGCGCGCCGCCTGCAGGTCCGCATCCGGCTCCAGGATGATGTCGAAGCGAATCTCGTTCGGCGCGGTGCGCGCGATGAAGCCCCGGCGCACGGGGCCACACAGGTAGCTGGTGAAGTCCGGTTCGGGTGAGGACGTCTTCACGGTGATGGCCAGCGAGTGCTCCAGCGCCGTCGTCCCCACGAGCGTCAGGCCCAGCCGCCGGCGGATGGAGCTGTGCGAGCCGTCGCACGCGAGCAGGAAGCGCGCGCGCACGTTGACGGCGCGCTCCCCCGCGACCTCCTTCACGCGGGCGGTGACGCCCTCTTCGTCCTGGACGAAGGACTCCACCTCGTGGCCCAGCCACAGGTCCACATGCGGGAAGCGCTTCAGCCCCTGGCGAAGCACTGATTCCATGCGCGGCTGCTGGAAGAAGGCCGCGGGCACGTAGCCGAACGGCCGGTCCAACCGCGTGAAGTCCACCTCCGCCAGCGAGCGCAGCGAGTCATCCAGGTACTGCAGCCGCTTGCACGGATAGAAGCCCGCGCCCAGGTCGCCCACCAGCCCCGTGGACTGGAAGATGCGCTGGCCCTCGTCATCCACACTGATGGCGCGCGACTGGCCATGAGGCGTGACTTCACGCTCCACCACCAGCGTCCGAATCCCCTGCTGTCCCAGGAGGTTCGCCGCCATCGCTCCCACCGGACCACTGCCCACGATGATGACATCAACGGACTCCGGAGCCATCTCTCCCTCCCGTTGCGAGAACACATGCTGAGCTGCCGTTGAGTCTTTTCGATATCAAAATCCCTCGCGCGTTGTCTCTTCAACTCTTCAACGACGGGCGTGGAAATCCTTGCATGTTTGAGTTTTGACCTTGGGAGTGAAAGGTTGCAGCCGTATCAGCAATGGCGGGGGGCCCGGCGCGGACGGCGCAGGAATGTTCACGCGTCCCAGGTCCGCGCAGGAAGTGCGGGCCCCTCCTCGGAGGGCAGGCAGTCACGCGGGAACACGACAGCCCGGAGTGACTTTTGAAAGATGGCGACCATGTCCCCGGGTTGAGACGGCGACCCTTGTCGGGAAATCGCCACCGATTGCCAGCTTCAACGCGCGGCGTCGTGATTTTCGCGACTTGAAAAGGTCGGATATGCCCGAACACTGCGGCGCGAAGGAGCACGCACATGGAATGGCTTGAGTTCTCCTGTTGGTCCCCGGAGGTCGAAAAGCAATTGGCGATGCAGGCGGCCCGCCTGGGCACCTTCGAGCATCGGGGCGCGTCGGCCTCTCGCCGGCCCGGGGCTGCCACCACCGTGTCGGCCACCTGCCGACTGAGCACCGTCCTGCGGCAGTTCCCGCGGACCAATCCCTGGGGCCACCCCATCTCGGAGTGCTGAGCCCCGTGGGTCAGCGGAGGGCGTGCCGTCTCAGGACGGTGCGCTCGACCTTCCCCATGGCGTTGCGAGGCAGCGCGTCCACCCAGACGAAGCGCGCGGGCGTCTTGAAGCCCGCCAGGGACTGACGGCACCACGCCGCCAGTGCCTCTTCCCCGGGTTGCGGCTGCCCCAGGCGCGGCGCGATGAAGGCCACGGGCACTTCGCCCCAGCGGTCGTCCGGGAAGCCCACCACGGCGGCTTCCTGCACCGCGGCGTGATGGACGAGCACCGCTTCCACCTCCGCCGGGTAGATGTTCTCCCCGCCTCGGACGATGAGGTCCGTGCGGCGTGACAGCACGGTGAGCCGTCCCCGCGCATCCAGCACTCCGACGTCCTTCGTGCGCAGCCAGCCGTCCCGAACCGCCTCCTGGGTGGCCTCCGGACGCCGCCAGTACCCGGCCATCACGGTGGGCGCGCGCACCTCGATGTCGCCCTCCGCTCCAGCGCCGAGGACTTCGCCCCCCTCGCCGACGATGCGCACCTCGACACCCGGCAACGGGACGCCGGCGGTGCGGCCGTCCGCCTGGTCCGGGCGCTCAGTCGTCACCTGTGAGCACGCCTCCGTCAGGCCGTAAGTCTGAAGGGCGCTCAGGCCCGCGGCGCTCGCCCGCGCGAGGAGCGGCAAGGGCACGGGCCCTCCGCCTATCAGGGCCAGGGCGAAGGAGTCCGGCATGCGCCGCTCCCCCCGCGCGTCAAGCACCCGCTCCAGCGTCGTGGCGACGAGGCTCGCATGGGACACGCCCTCCCCGTCGATGGCCCGGTTGGCCGCATCGGCGTCGAAGCGCTCCTGCAGGACGAGGCAGCCCCCCTCGTAGGCGGTGCGGGTGAGCATGGCGATGCCCCCCACATGGAAGAGCGGCAATGTGCCCAGCCAACGCGGGGATGGGTGCGCCCCCAGGTTGGCAGCGGACGCCCGTGAAGACGCCCGGAAGTTGCCCTCCGTCAGCACGGCCCCCTTGGGCCGGCCCGTCGTCCCGCTGGTGAAGAGCACGACCCGGGGCGATGAGGACTCCAGGGGCTGACACGTCGAGGCGCCCGTGGACGCGGCCTCCGCGAACGACTCGAGTGGCCGCGCACCAGGAAGTCGCTCCACCAGGGTTCCCAGCGCCAGCGTCAGTCGGGGCTGGAGGTCCTCGACCATGGGCGCCAGCTCCGCGGCCGTGAGCCGGGCATTGAGCGGCGCCAGCACCGCGCCCAGCCGGCCCAGCGCCCAGAAGAGGCACACGGAGGCGGCGTGGTTCGTCGCCAGCGAGGCCACCCGGTCCGAAGCTCCGACACCCTCCGCCTCGAGTGCGGCCACCCACCGGGCGACCTCCGCATCCAGCGCGCCGTAGGACCAGGAGCGGCCCGCGAACGTCAGGGCCTCCGCCTCGGGGTGACCGCGGGCGCCTTCTCGAATGGGACACGCCAGGACCGGCATTCCGTCACCTTGGGGCCTCTTTGGCCGTCACACCCAGGACAGGGAGCTCAGTCCGAGCCCCGGGGTGCTCGACAGGGAGATGACGCCTCGCCGCGGATGGTACGGGTGTCCTTCTGGCTCCCTCACCAGCAAGCGCCCCACCGCGAGCCCGGAGGCCAGCGCGCCCGAGGGCAGCGCCGCCGCGAGGTGTGCCGCGCCGGCCCGAGCGACCACGCCATCAATGGAGCTGGTGACATAGGCCTGCATCCCGAGCCGCGCCGCGCGCATCGCGACCACGAGGCACGGCAACAGCCCGCCCAGCACCATGGGCTTCAGCACCACCGCGCCCACCGCCGGCCCACCGCCCAGCAACGGGTCCACCGTCAGCAAGGCCCGGAGCGCATCGGGAGAAGCCAGGGACTCGTCCGCGGCCACCGGGCATGGGGCGCGGCGCTGAACGCGCCAGAGCGCCGCGAGGTCCTCCGGCGGCGTGGGCTGCTCCACCAGCTCCAGGCCATACCAGCCCAGCCGGTCCAAGGCGCGCTTCGCGTCGGGCTCGGACCAGCCGCCGTTCGCGTCCAGGCGGAGCTTCACGTCCGGCCCCACCGCGTCGCGCACGGCCTTCACGCGCGCCTCGTCGGCGTCCAGCGGACGGCCGGCGACCTTCAGCTTCAAGGTCCCGAAGCCCTCGGCCACGGCCTGACGGGCCTCTTCCGCCAGGGCCTCGGGGGTGTCGGCGCCCAGCAGCGCGTTCACCGCCACTTCCGTCCGAGCCTCCTCCGCCAGCAGCCAGCACAGCGGCACACCCTGGCGTTGCGCGAGCAGGTCCAGCAGCGCCAGCTCCAGCGCGTGCTCCGCGGCCGGCATGGGGCCCGCTGGCGTCACCCGCCGTGCCCGGATGCGCACGCCGTCGCCTCGCGCCACGGCGGGGGGAAACGGCGACAACGTGTCCTCGATGGCCCGGACCGAGTCACCCAGGAACTGGCCCTTCAGCTCGGACAACCAGGCGTTCAGCGTCACGCCGCAGTCTTCGAGCGACTCGGTGCCGAACGCCGGTAGCGGCATCGCCTCGCCCAGGCCTTCGCGCCCCTCCTCGTCGACGAGGCGGATGAGGAAGCCTTCTCGCGCCGCGTGCACCCCTTGAGACGTCTTCAGGGGCTGGCGCAGCTCCAACCGGAGGGGAATGAGCGAAACCTGGGCAATCCGCATGGACTCACATCATCGCAGGTAGAGGCCCAACGCGAACAGCACCCCAAACACGAGCTGCAGTCTGGCCGTGGACCCCAGGGCCGGATTCAACGCCGCCCCCTCCTGCTTCAGCACCCGCTGCAGCGGGGAAACCGCCAAGGGCAGGCTCAGCAGGGACAGGAACACCCAGGGGCTGGCCAGCTTCAGGGCGTACATCGCGAAGGGCGTGGCGTACGACAGCACCAGCAGGAGGAGATACTCCGCCTTCCCCACGCCCGTGCCGAAGCGGACCGCCAGGGTGCGCTTGCCAGCCTTCACGTCCGTCGTCACGTCGCGCAGGTTGTTGACGACGATGAGCATGGTGCCGCTGGCGCCCACGGGCACCGCCGCCCACCACGCCGCCGGGTCCACCGTCCCCGCCTGCACGTAGTAGGTCCCCGTCACCGCCACCAGGCCGAAGAAGATGAAGACGAACACGTCTCCCAGGCCGTTGTAGCCCAGGGGGAAGGGGCCGCCCGTGTACGCGTAGCCACACAGCAGCGACGCCAGGCCAATGGCGATGATGGGCCAGCCGCCCACCGCCACCAGGTACAGGCCCACCGCCGTGGCCAGCGCGAAGCACACGCCCGCGCCCGCCAGCACGGTGCCCGGCGCGATGAGGCCACTCTGCGTCACGCGCCGAGGGCCCAGCCGCTCGTGTGTGTCGGCGCCCTTCTTGAAGTCGTAGTAGTCGTTGATGAAGTTGGTGCCAATCTGGATGAGCACCGCGCCCAGCAGCGCCGCCAGCGCCGGCAGCAGGCGCCCCACGCCCGAGCCGAACGCGAGCCCCGTGCCCACCAACACCGGCACCAGCGCCGCGGTCAGCGTCTTGGGACGCGCCGCCATCACCCAGTGCTTCACCCCGGGACGGGGCTTCACCGACAGCGGGCCCGGCGCCGGAACCGACGTGCTCACGACGTCACCCGTCCCTCGCTCACGGCCACGGGACTGTCGAACTGCGGGGCCTCGTACCAGGGCGTCTGGAGGAACCCGAGGACTTCACGGGCATACGCCTCCGGCGCTTCCAGGTGCGGAGCGTGGCCACAGCCCTCGAAGGCGTGGCGCCAGACCACCGGCAGCTCCGTGGCCATGCGGCGGGCAAGCTGGGTGAACTTCGCATCCAACGCGCCCGTCAGCAGCAGCGTGGGCAGCCGCTGGGCGTGCAACTCGGGCCAGAAGTCCGGCTGAACGCCCAGGCCCAGGCACTCCAGCGCGCCCACGAGCCCCTCCGCCGTGCAGGCGCGGCGCTGTGAGCGCAGCGCGTCCTTGCGCTCCTGCGGAAGCTGGCGCAGGCCGTCGAACAGCGGCAGTTGCTCCCAGCGCTCCACGAAGGCGTCCACGCCTCGCGAACGAATGAAGGCCGCGAGCTGTCCGTCCGCCTCACGCCGGGCCGCGCGCTCCTGGCGCCGGTGCAGCCCGGGTGAACCACTCTCCATGATGAGCCGGCCGAAGCGGTCCGGCGCGCGCACGGCCGCCGCCAGCGCCACGCGGGCCCCTTGCGAATAACCCAACAGGTCCACGGGCCCATGGCCCAGCGAGTCCACCAGCGCGACGAGCGCGTCCACCGTTTCCAGGAAGGCCTCACGCCCCCGCTGGTCCGGCAGCGGCGTGGCCCCATGACCGGGAAGGTCCACCACCACCGCGCGCACGTCGCTGCCCAGGAGCGGACGCAGCCCGTCGAATGACCTGCGGCTGCCGGTGAAGCCGTGCAGCAACACGAGCGGACGGGAGCCCTCACCCCACGTCTCGTAAGCCAGCTTCACGCCCATGGTCCTTCTCCCAGTGAGGCCGCCATTCGAGCGAACAGCCGCCGGTGCTCATCCACATTCGCGGTGCGGTCCACTCGCACCTCCACCAGGTGGAGCCCGCCCTCCAAGCCCTCGCGCACGGCCGACCTGAGCGCGACGGGCGTCTCCGGCCGATGGAACCGGGCCCCGCCCAGCGCCGCCGCGTGGGACAGGTCCACACCGTGAGGCGTCCCGAAGAGCGTCTCGAACGTCTCCCGAGGCGCGGCCTGGGCGATGGGGAGGAACGAGAAGATGCCGCCGCCGTCGTTGTTCACCGCCACCACCGTGAGCGGCACCCGCGTGCGCGACGCGGTGACGAAGGCCCCCACGTCATGCAGCAACGCCAGGTCCCCCGTGAGCAGCACCGCGGGTCGGCCCGCCGCCGCCGCCATGCCGAGCGCGCTGGAGACGATGCCGTCAATCCCGTTGGCCCCCCGGTTGGCCAGCACCCGCAGCGGCACCGTGCCCGCCGGGGCGAAGGCGTCCAGGTCGCGGATGGGCATGCTGCTGGACACGAAGAGCGGCGCGCCCGCTGGAAGCGCCGCCACCACTTCACGAGCGATGCGTGGCTCGGAGAGCATGTCAGCCTGCTCCGCGAACGCGGCCTCCAGCGCCGTGCGCACCCGCTGCTCCGCGGCCAGGAAGCCGCGCGCCCACGGCCCCACGCCGCGCGTGAGCCCTCGCGTCAGGGCCTCGCAGGCCGCCACCGCCGAGCCCTCCACCACCGTGGAAGCACGGTGCGCCGGGTCGAACAGCCCGCCCCCGTCGCTGAAGAGGACGATGTCCGCGCCCGAGCCGTCCAGCCACTGCTGAGGCGCCTTCGGCGTGAGCCCCCCACCGAAGCGCAGCACGAGCTCCGGACGGTGCGCCTTCGCGAACGGCGCGTGCCGCAACATCGCGTCGTAATAGGACAGCGTGAGCGGGCCGCCGCCATAACGCGCCTGCGAGGTGGACTCAGCCAGTACGGGGTAGCCCGTGGCCTGCGACAGCGCGCTGATGGCCGCCGCGAAGCCATCCGCTTCATCGCGCGGGCCACACACGATGACGCCGCGAGGGGTCGCGGCAATCCGGCGACGAACCTCGTCCAGGGTGGCCGCGTCCGGCACCGGCTCCGGCGGGACGATGCGTGTCAGCGGCGCACCGGCGCGGCCTGACTTCGCGAGCGCGCTCAGGGACGCCTCGGCGAAGGGCTCGGCGATGGGGGCCAGCGGCTCGCGGAACGGGACGTTGAGCTGCACGGCGCCACGCGGGGCGCGCCACGCGCTGACGACCGCTCGGGCGACGGTGGCACGCAGGTGGATCAACGCCGCGTCATGCGCCTCGGGCTGACCGAGGTCCGCGTAGAAGCGGGCGTGCTCTCCGAAGAAGCGCGCCTGCGGCACCGTCTGCGGCGCGCCCCAACCCTGAAGCTCCAAAGGCCGGTCCGCCGTCAGCACCACCAGGGGCACGTGAGACAGCGCGGCCTCGATGACCGCCGGGTAGAAGTGCGCGCCCGCGGTGCCGCTGGTGGCCACCACCACAGCCGGCGCGCGCGACTGCTTCGCGAGCCCCAGTGCGAAGAAGCCCGCGCTGCGCTCGTCGATGACGGACCACGTTCGCAGCCCCTCCGTCCCGGCGCACGCCAGCGCCAGGGGCGAGGACCGGGAACCCGGGCACACCACCGCGTGACGAACCCCACCGCGCACGAGCTCTTCCAGCAACGCGCGCGCCCACAGCACGTTGAGGTTAGCGTCGGACGACATCCCCGCCTCCCAAGGCCCTCAACATGGCCAGGCTCTTCATCTCCGTCTCCCGCCACTCCGAGTCCACGTTGGAGCCAGCCACCAGCCCCACGCCGACGAACAGCCGGGCCTTCGCGCCCTTCACGCGCGCCGAGCGCAGCGCCACCATCAGGTGCGCGCGTCCAGGGCCCACCCAGCCCACTGGCCCCGCGTACCAGCCACGGTCCAGGCCTTCGTGCTCCACCAGGAACGACAGCGCGCGCTCACGGGGCGTGCCGCCCACCGCCGGCGTGGGATGCAGCGCCTCCACCACCTGCGCCGGCGTCACCCCGGGCCGAAGCTCGGCGCGAAACCCCGTCCGCAGGTGCACCACGTTCTTCAAGGTCAGCAGCGCGGGCTCCGCGTCCGACGACACCTGCTCCGCCAGCGGCTTCAACGCGGCGACCAGGTAGCGCACCACCGACGCGTGCTCGCGCACGTCCTTGTCGTGTCCCCGCAGGCCGTCCGCCTGGCCAGGCGCGGCCGTGCCCGCCAGGGCCTCCGTCTCCAGCACCTGCCCGTCCACCCGGCACAGCGTCTCCGGCGTGGCGCCCAGGAAGCACGTGTCGTCCGGCGCGCGGAACAGGAAGGTGGCGCAGCGGGGATTCTGCTCGCGCAGCCGCGCCAGCACGTCCACCACGTCAAAGGGCGCGGACCCCTCCGCATCCAGCGGGCGCGCCAGCACCACCTTCTGGAGGTGCCCGGACGCAATCGCGTCCAGCGCGCGCTGCACCCGCGCCTCGAAGTCCGGCCGCGAGGCACGCAACTCCAGCGCCACGGGCTCGCCGCGCGCATGCCGGTACGACTCCGGAAAGCAGGCACAGACGCGCTCCAGCCGCGAGCGCACCAGGTCCTCGCCCCCACGGCCTTCCTGCGCGAAGGCCACCACGCACACGCCGCGCGCCGTGCGGAACACCAGCACCTCGGGCAGCGTCCAGCGCGTCACACCGTGCGACGCCCACGCCGTATCCACCGTGCCCGAGACACCGAAACGGATGCCCCCAAACCAGGGGCCCGGCATCGCCTCCGGAGCTTCGCCCAGCCAGCGCACCCGCGCGCGCCCGAGCGAGGCCAGCACGCCAGGAATGTCGGAGGCGTCCTGCGCCTCCACCACCGCCGCCTCGCCCCACCCCGCCGCCGCTTCCTGCGCCAGCGGACGCTCCCAATAGACGGTCGGAACGCCCAATACGTCCGCACCCGCGAGCGGATCCACCACCGCGAGGGGCGTCATTCCTGCCACCCAGCGCTGGCTCTCAACGGGATTGAGCGTCTTCATCAGCGTTCCTCATCGGCGATTGCGGCGCAATCACCTTCGGTTGTCTTCTAAGCCATCTCGGCTATACATGCACCAAGGAGTTCAAAACCTCTTGAACTCCATGAAGGAGAGGGTCCGTGGGAGGCAAGCGGCCAGACGAACCAGCCGGGTCCGGACGGGCCCCGGGCGCGCTGCGGGTGCTTCGCGCGGAGCGGCCCGAAGGCACGCGCGTGCGCGTGGGTCCCGTGGAGGTCGGCGGCCCCGGGTTCGTCGTCATGGCCGGCCCCTGCGCGGTGGAAGGCGCGGAGCAGGTGCAGCACGCGGCCTCGGTGGTGGCCGCCGCGGGTGCCCATGTCCTGCGCGGTGGCGTATTCAAGCCTCGCACCAGCCCCTACGCGTTTCAGGGCATGGGCGAGCCGGGCCTGCACGTCCTGGCGGAGGCCGGGCGGCGCCACGGCATGCCCATCATCAGTGAGGTGATGGAGTCGGCGCAGATTCCCCTCATGGAGGAGTCCACGGACATCCTCCAGGTGGGTGCGCGCAACATGCAGAACTACTCGCTGCTGCGGGCGCTGGGGAAGGTGCGCAAGCCCGTGCTGCTCAAACGAGGCCTGTCGGCCACGCTGCAGGAGTGGCTGCTGGCGGCCGAGTACATCCTCGACGGCGGCAACGAGCAGGTCATGTTGTGCGAGCGCGGCATCCGCACCTTCGAGACGGAGCTGCGCAACACCCTGGACCTGGCGGCGGTGGCCTGGGCGAAGCAGCGCTCCCACCTGCCCGTCATCGTGGACCCGTCCCATGCGACGGGGGACCCGGCGCTCATCCTCCCCATGTCGCTGGCGGCCGCGGCCGCGGGGGCGGACGGATTGTTGATTGAAGTCCACCCGAAGCCCGAGCTGGCCATGTGCGATGGGCACCAGGCCCTGACGCCCGAAGGCTTCGAGACGTTGATGCGGCGGCTGCCAGCCGTGCTAGACGCGGTGGACCGACACCTTTGGCGGCCGGAAAGCCCGGCCCAGGTCGTGAGGGCGCGATGAGTACTGAAGTCCGTGAGATGTTCTCTTCCATCGCCACGAAGTACGACGTGACGAATGAGGTCCTCTCGTTCGGCATCCACCGGCTGTGGCGCCGGAAGGCCGTCCGGCTCAGCACCGCGAAGGAGGGAGACCGCGTCCTCGACTGCGCTTCGGGCACCGGCGACCTGGCCCTGGCCTTCAAGCGCAAGGTGGGCGTCTCCGGCCGCGTCGTGGGCACGGACTTCTGCCCGGAGATGCTGGAGAGCGCTCCCGCCAAGGCGGAGAAGGCGGGCCTCCAGGTGGACTTCCAGGTGGCCGACGCGATGGACCTGCCCTTCGCGGCAGACAGCTTCGACGTGGCCTCCATCTCCTTTGGCATCCGCAACGTGGATGACCCGGTGAAGTGCCTGAAGGAGATGGCGCGGGTGGTCCGGCCCGGTGGCCATGTGGTGGTGCTGGAGTTCGGCCAGCCCACGGGGGCCTTCGGGGCCCTGTTCCGCTTCTACAGCAAGACGGTGATGCCCGCCGTCGGTGGGCTGCTGACGGGCAACCGCGCCGCGTACCAGTACCTGCCCAAGACGTCCGCCGCCTTCCCGGCGGGCGACAAGTTCCTGGAGTTGATGGACCAGTCCGGGGCCTACGCGGCAAAGTCCGCGCATGCGCTCACGTTCGGCACCGCCTACATCTATGTCGGCACCGTCCGCTGAGGAGCGGCGGTACCTCGTCGAACAGATTCTCGCCTCGGTGGATCCCCGGCTCGCGCCGGAACTGAGGGTGGCGGTAGCCCGCCCGGGCCCCTCCCCATTCCCCGTCTCCGGACAGACGGTGGTGCTCGCCGGCCACCGAAGCGCGGGCAAGTCGCGCCTGTTGCCAATGGTGGCTCGCATGCTCGCGCGGCCCGGGCTGGACCTGGACGCGCACCTGGAGCGCCTCCACGGCCGCCCGCTGCGCAGGTGGGTGGCCGAAGCGCCGCAGGCGTTCCGGACCGCCGAACGTCAGGCCCTGCTGGACCTGCCGGCCGGAGCGCTGGTGGCCGTGGGAGGTGGCTTCCTGTCCCACCACCCGGACGCGTTGACCGGGCGCTTCACCCTGGTCGTCCCCGTGTGTTTCGACACCTACCGTGAGCGGCTGCTCACGGACCGGACGCGCCCGCGGCTGCGCGCCGACGTGTCGCTCGAAGAAGAATTGTCCGCCGTGTTCCATGAGCGCGAGGTGCTGCACGCCCGCGTCCCCACCGTGGCCCTGGAGGACTTCCTCCGAGGCTGCCTTGCCCCCGAGGTGCCCCTGTGACGCCCGCCCGGCGCGTCGTCACCCTGCCCCCCACCCTGCTCGGCGAGGACGCCGTCCGCTTCGCGCGTGACGGCCAGCGCCGTGGGGCGGACGTCCTGGAGATCCGCACGGATCTGCACGCCCCTGACGCGCTCGACCCGGAGGCGCTGGCGGCGGTGCTGCCGTTGCTCGTCTCCGAGCGGGGCAAGCCGCTGCCCGCTCGCTGGGTGGCCGCGGCCTGGCGCGTGGACCGGGACTTGATGGACGCGTCGGGGCAACAGGGTTCGCTGGCGGCACCGCCGGGAAAGCTGCTCGCGTCGCACCACGCGAGCCGGCAGCTGTCCACCGCGGAAGCGCTCCAGTTATGGGAGCGTGAGCTGCCCGCCGACGCCCAGGTGAAGCACGTGGAGCCGATGACGGACCCGGCGCACCTCGTCACGCTGCTGGAGACGCAGCGGCGGATGGCGGAGCGCTTCGGTGCCACGCGCGTCACGGTGCTGGGAATGGGCGCGGTGGCGCTGCCCACGCGGGCGCTGCTCGCTCGGGACAACGTGTTGGACTACGTCGCGGCGGGAGGCGCCTGGGTCGCGGCGCCCGGGCAGCGGCTGCTGGATGACGCCGTGCGGGAGCTGCGCGGCGCGGACCGGTACACGGTGGCGCAGCCGCCGCGGCTGGGCATCCTGGGGACGTCCATCCTCCACTCGCGCTCGCCCCGCATCCACCGGCAGCCCTTCGACCGCATCGACCTGCCGGAGGACGGGCCCGTGGAGGCGGTGGTGGACGCGCTGCTGCCGCACTACGGAGGCTTCGCCGTCACCAGCCCCTTCAAGCTGCGGCTGGCGAAGCACACGGGGTCCTCGCTGGACGCCATCAACACGCTGGTCCGCCGGGGCGACCGGTGGGAATCCTTCAACACCGACACGTTCGGCGCCCGTACGGTGCTCGGGCGGCTCGGGGCTCGCGAAGTCTTCGTCCTGGGAGACGGGGGCGCCACGTCGGCGCTCCGGTCCGTGGCGGCGGAGCTGAGCTGTGACTTGCGCGTCTTGCGACGCGCCGACATCCAGGCGCCTCTCACAGGGGCGGGCGTCTGGACGTGGCCCGATAGGGTGCCCGCTCCTGACGACCTGCGCTTCGACGGGGCCCGTGTGGCGGTCATCGCCTACGGCGCCCCGGGCCGGCGCATCGCCGCGGAGATTGTCCTCCGCGGCGGTACTCCAGTCTTGCTGGGTGCGGCGTGGTTCGTCGCGCAAGCCCGGCGTCAGCGCCAACTCTGGGAGTCCGCGACATGAATACCTTCGGCGAGCTGTTTCGCCTGACGACGTTTGGAGAGAGCCACGGCCCCGCGCTCGGCGCCATCCTGGATGGTTGCCCCGCCGGCGTGCCCCTGACGCGCGAGCAGATTCAAGTCGCGCTGGACCGTCGGCGCCCCGGCCAGTCCACCCTCACCACCGCGCGCAGCGAGCCGGACCAGGTGGAGCTCCTGTCCGGCGTCTTCGAGGACAAGACGCTGGGCACGCCCATCGCCGCCATCGTGCGCAACACGAACCAGCGCTCGGGTGACTACGAGAAGCTGAAGGCCGAGGACCGGCCCGGCCACGCGGACGCCGTGTGGCGCGAGCGCTTCAAGCACCGAGACCACCGCGGCGGCGGCCGCACCAGCGGGCGCGAGACGCTCTGCCGCGTCATCGGCGGCGCCATCGCCGAGGCGTACCTGGCCCGTGACGTGCCCTCCATCCGCACCGTCGCCTACGTGTCCCAGGTGGGCAACCTGGTGGCCGCCGTCCCCGCGCCAGGCCTCACCCGCGAGCAGGTGGACGCGCACGCCACGCGCTGCCCGGACGTCACCCTCCGCGACGAGATGTCCCAGCGCATCCTCACCGCGAAGGAGGCGGGCGACAGCCTGGGTGGCGCCATCGACGTGCGCGTGGAGGGCCTGCCGGTTGGTTTGGGCGAGCCCATCTTCGGCAAGCTCAAGGCGCGCATCGCCCAGGCGCTGGGCAGCATCGGCGCCGTCACCGGCGTCGTCTGGGGCCCACCCGACCTGCTCGAGCGCATTGGCCAGCCCGGCATCCAGTTCCACGCCGTGAAGGACGCGTATGGCGGCATCCAGGGTGGGCTCGCCAACGGTGAGCCGATGCAGCTCCGCACCTTCTTCAAGCCGCCCGCGACGCTCCAGGAGCACGCGAAGGGTGGCCGCCACGACCCCTGCATCATGCCCCGCGCCGTCCCGGTGCTGGAGGCCATGGTGTCGCTGGTCATCGCCGACCTCGTCCTCCACATGAACGCGAGGCCGCACGCCCTATGAGCGCTCTTCCTCCCGGGGCCTACCGTCCGCCGTCTGACCGCTGGGGCACCTTCGCCCGGCTCGCGAAGAACCTTCCCGAGGGCAGCATCGCGGTGGTGGACCGCACCGTCGCGAAGCTCCACCCCACCCTCCTCCCCACCCTGGAGGCGCGAAAGCCCCGCGCCATCATCCAGCTCACCGGCGGCGAGAGCGCCAAGACGTTCACCGCTCTGGAGAAGGTCCTGGCGAGCGGCCTGGCCCTCCCGCGCTCCGGCACGCTCGTGGCCGTGGGCGGCGGCACCATCGGTGACGTCTCCACCGTGGCCGCGCACCTCCTCAAGCGCGGCGTGCGGCTGGTGCAGGTCCCCACCACGCTGCTGGCGGCGGTGGACAGCAGCGTCGGCGGCAAGGGCGCTGTCGACATGACGGTGCGCGGGCGTGTGGTGAAGAACCCCGCCGGCGTCTTCCACTACGCGGACGAAGGCTGGGTGTGCCCCGAGTTCTTCGACAGCCTCTCCGATGCGCAGCGCCGCGAGGGCGCGCTGGAGGCCTGGAAGATGGTGGTCAGCCTCGACGCGCCGTGCTTCCGCCGCTACGTGCGCAAGCCGCCCGCGCTGGAGAAGCTGGTGAAGGACGCCCGCGCCCTCAAGGAGAGCATCTGCGCGCAGGACCCGTACGAGCACGCGGGGCTGCGCCGGGTGCTCAACTTCGGCCACACCTTCGGCCATGTGCTGGAGAGCGTGTCCCGCTTCAAGCTGTCCCACGGTGACGGCGTGGGCCTGGGCATGCTGCTGGCCCTGGACGTGGGCCGGCACCTGGGCGTGACACCGGAGCCCGTGGCCGCCGAGGTCGAGGCCGCCCTTTCCAATGGCCCCGGCGTCCAGGGCCGCGAGCGCGCCGCCGCCCTCCTCCGCCGCGCGCCGATGAAGGACGTGCTGGCGCTGCTCACCGCCGACAAGAAGGCCGGCGCCAGGGGCGAGCTGCGCATGGTGCTGCTGACCGCCATTGGCGACACCGAGGTGCGTGACGTGGACGAACCGAGCTGGCGTGCCTTGTGGCCCGCTTGGACGAAGGGGGTGCGCCCATGAGCACGGCGAAGGCTTCGCGTATCCGGGTGGACCCCTCCTCGCTGCGCGCCGCGCCCCTCACCCCGCCCGTGTCCAAGTCGGACGCGCAGCGGGCGCTGGTGCTGGGGCACCTCACGGGCGCGTGGCCGCTGCCCTCGGTGCAGGCCGAGGCCGACGAGGACCTGCCCGCCGACGTGCGCGTGCTGCGCCGGGGCGTCGAGTCCCTGCGCCTGCCGCCGGACGCCGTGCGCGACATTGACTGCGCGGACGGCGGCGCGCCCTTCCGCATCCTGGCCACCCAGGCGGCGGTGACGCCCGGCGCACAGGCGCGCTTCACCGGCACGCCCCGCCTGGGCGAGCGGCCCCACGGCCCGCTCTTCACGTCGCTGCGCGAAGCCCTGGCGCCGGCGGGCCTCACGCTCACGGAGGGCACCCCCTGGCCGGTGGAGCTGCGCGCGCCCCGTGACACGTCGAGCGTCCCCCCCGTGTTCCGCGTGCCCGGCGCCCAGAGCAGCCAGTACGCCTCCAGCCTGCTGCTGGGCTGCGCGGCGCTGTACCTGCGCGAGCGCCGCCCCTGGCGCGTGGAGATTGACGGCCCCCTCACGAGCGCGGGCTACCTGGAGCTGACGCTGACGTGGCTGCGGCGCTTCGGCTTCGACGTCCAGCGCTCACCGTCGAGCTACACCGTGGCCGGGTACGCGGCGCCCCCGGCCGTCCCGGCGCTTCCGGGGGACTGGTCGTCCCTGGGCTACCTGCTGCTGGTGGCCTGGAAGACGGGCGGCACCGTGGTCCGCGCGGACACGGGCAGCGCCCACCCGGACGACGCCATGGTCCGGTTGATTGAGCAGGTGGGCCTGCGCGCGGTGCCCACCGGTGCGCCCTTCACCCTGAAGGTGGAGGGCCCGCTGTCAGGGGGCCTGCGCGCCTCCGGCGAGGAGTGCCCGGACCTGCTCCCCACGCTGGCCGCGCTCGCCTGCGTGCTTCCAGCGCCCTCCACGCTCACGGAGGTGGGCATCCTCCGCGTGAAGGAGAGCGACCGCCTGGAGGGTATCCGGACGCTCGTGAAGGCGTTCGGCGGAACCACGGAGCTCCAAGGCGAACGGCTGCTGATCCAACCACCCCGCATGCCACCCTCGGGCTTCGCGATGAGCAGCGAGGGGGACCATCGTCTCGCGATGACGGCTGCGACACTGTGTGTCCTGTCCGGCGCGCCGCTGACACTCACCGGTCCGGAGTGCGTGGAAAAGAGCTTTCCTGGGTTCTGGCGGCAGCTGTCCGGGGTGGGTGTTCGGATAACTGATGCACGCTGAGACCCTCAGTGTCCGACCAGCAGACTTATCGTTCTTTTTTGTTGAAAGCACTCTGCGCCCTGTGAAATCTCCGCCCCATGGCCAAGGACACGCTGACGATCACCGACAATCGGACCGGGAAGACCTACGAGGTCCCGGTCGAGAACGGCTGTATTCGCACCAATGCTCTCCGCCAGATCAAAACGGGCGACGATGACTTTGGGCTGATGGGCTACGACCCGGCGTTCCTCAACACCGCCAACTGCAAGAGCGCCATCACCTTCATTGACGGAGACAAGGGCATCCTCGAGTACCGGGGCTACCCCATCGAGCAGCTCGCCGAGAAGTCGAGCTTCCTCGAGGTCGCCTACCTCCTGCTCAACGGTGAGCTGCCCACGGAGAAGGAGCTGCAGCAGTTCAACCACCTCGTCACGCACCACACCTACGTGCATGAGAACGTGAAGAGCTTCATGGACGGGTTCCGCTACGACGCGCACCCCATGTCCATGGTGAGCTCCACGGTGGCGGCGCTGTCCAGCTTCTACCCCGACGCGAAGAACATCAAGGACCCGCTGAGCCGCCGCATCCAGATCACGCGGCTCATCGCGAAGATGCCCACCATCGCCGCGTTCTCCTACCGGCACACGATGGGCCTGCCCTACATCTACCCGGACAATGATTTGTCCTACGTCGCCAACTTCCTGGCGATGATCAAGCGCATCGGCACGGCGACCTACAAGGTCCACCCCGTGCTCGAGCGCGCGCTCGACATCCTCTTCATCCTGCACGCGGACCACGAGCAGAACTGCTCCACCACGTCCGTGCGCACGGTGGGCTCGTCGGAGGTGGATCCGTACTCGGCGGTGAGCGCGGGCATCGGCGCCCTCTACGGCCCGCTGCACGGCGGCGCCAACGAGGCGGTGCTCCGCATGCTCCGCGACATCGGCCACATCTCCAAGATCCCGGAGTTCATCAAGTCGGTGAAGAGCGGCGAGGGTGAGAAGAAGCTGATGGGCTTCGGTCACCGCGTCTACAAGTCCTACGACCCGCGCGCGAAGGTCATCAAGCGCGTGGCCGACGAGGTCTTCGAGGTGACGGGCAAGAACCCGCTGCTGGAGATCGCCGTCGAGTTGGAGCGCATCGCGCTCGAGGACGAGTACTTCGTGAAGCGGAAGCTGTACCCGAACGTCGACTTCTACTCGGGCCTCATCTACGAGGCGATGGGCTTCCAGGTGGAGATGTTCCCGGTGCTCTTCGCCATCCCCCGCACGGTGGGCTGGTGCGCGCAGTGGGAGGAGATGGTGACGGACAACGAGCAGAAGATCGCCCGTCCGCGACAGGTGTTCACGGGCGCCCCGCGCCGCGACTACGTCCCCATGAAGCAGCGCGCCGCCAAGTAACCTGTGGCACCCGGCCCGCGCTGCTCGCGTGGGCCTGAAGCACGAAGGGGCGAGGAACCGCGAGGCTCCCCGCCCCTTTCGCTTTTCCCGCGGCGACGGCGCGCTCAGCCCGTCCGCGAACCGCCCCGCGGAGACTCGTCGTAGAGCGACTCCACGAGGCCAGCGTATTTCTCCGCCACCACGTTGCGGCGCACGCTCAGCTTCGGCGTCAGCTCGCCGCCCTCCACGGAGAAGTCCCTCGGCAGCACCGCGAAGCGCTTGATGGTCTCGAAGCGGGACAGCTTCGGATTCACCTCGCGCTCCACGCGCTCCTGGAGGAACTGGCGCAGGCGGGCGTCCTCCGCCAGTTGGGCCGCGTCCTCCGGCCACCCCTGCGCCTTGGCCAGCGCCCGCGCCTTCTCCGCGTCCAGCGTCAACAGCGCCACCAGGAAGTTGCGGCGCTCGCCCAGCACCACCGCCTGCCCCACGCCGGGCAAGGCCCTGAGCAGCTCCTCGATGTTGGAGGGCGACGTCTTCTTCCCGCCCGAGGTGACGATGATGTCCTTCTTGCGGCCGGTGATCTGGACGTAGCCGTCCGCGTCCAGTTGGCCCACGTCACCGGAGTGCAGCCACCCGTCCGCCAGCAGCTCGGCGGTGGCCTCCGGGTTCTTGTAGTACCCCATGCAGACGTTGCCGCCGCGCACCAGCAGCTCGCCGTCGTCCGCGATGCGCAACTCCACCCCCATCATCGCCTGGCCCACGGAGCCCAGCCGCGTGTGAGACTCGGTGTTCACCGTGCCGGGGCCCGTCACCTCCGTCATGCCCCACACCTCGTGGATGACCATGTCGATGGAGGCGAAGAAGTCCAGCACGTCCCGGCCAATGGGCGCCGCCGCCGTGGCGAAGAAGGACACCCGCTCCATGCCGATGCGCTCCTTCAGCGGGGCGAAGACGAGCTTCCTGGCGAGCAGATACTGGGCCTCCAGCGTCATCGGGACGCTCTGGTGGTGCATCACCCGCGCATGCCGCTCCGAGGCGACGTGGCGGGCCCAGGCCACCACCCGGCGCTTCGAGGGCGGCTGCGAGGCCAGTCCCTCCTCCGCCTTCGCCTTGAACTTCTCCCACACGCGCGGCACGCCGAAGAAGAACGAGGGGCGCACCTCCCGCAGGCTCTGCGGCATCGTGTCCACCGACGCCGCGAAGTACACCTGCACCGCGCTCAACAAGGGGCTGTGGAGGGAGATGATCTGCTCGGCGATGTGTGACAGCGGCAGGTACGACACGAGCGAGGACGCGTCAGGCCGGCCGAACGTCACCGAGTCCGTGAGCTGCTTCGCCGTCCACACCAGGTTGTGGTGGCTGAGCATCACCCCCTTGGGGTGGCCGGTGGTGCCGGAGGTGTAGATGAGCGTGCCCATGGCCTCCGGCTTCAGGGCGTGGACGCTGTCCCAGTAGGGCTTCTCGTCCGCGCCGGTGCCCAGGGCCATGACGTCCGCGTAGCGCAGCACACCCTCCGGGAGCGGGAGCACCGTGGGCGCGTCGATGATGACGACGTGGCGCAGCTTCGGCAGCCGCTCGCGCAGGGCCAGGGCGGTGCGCAGGTGCTGCGCGTTCTCCACCACCAGGAGCGTGGCCTCGCAGTGCCCCAGGATGTACTCCAGCTGCTCCGGGGCGCTGGTGGTGTAGAGACCGACAGGGACGCCCCCCATGGCGATGGCCGCCAGGTCAGCGACGTGCCACTCCTCGCGGTTGAAGCTCAGGATACCCACCGGCTGGCCCGCACCCACCCCCAGCGCGTGCAGACCCAGGGCGAAGCGCCGCACCCGCTGCGCATATTCAAACCACGAGGTGGGCGCATAGGCGCCCCCACGGCGCGTCCACAGGGCCGGGCGCTGCTCCTGCTGCGCGGCCCGGTCATGGAGCGCGTGCACCACCGTCTTGGGAAGGTCCATGCCCTGAACGCTAGCGGATGCAACGCCCCGCACCAATGTCCCGACGTCTCGGACGTTGACAGCTAGTTGGAGTGCTTTGTATGCCGCGCTCGACCATGAGCATCGACTTCACCTGCCAGAAGTGCGAGGCGAGCTTCGAGCTGGACGCTCAGGACCTCATTGAAGGGACTGAGAAAATCGTCTGCCCGCATTGCGACGCCAAGGCGCCCGCCAACCTCACGGAGGACTTCGTCGCAGCGCTCACGGAGATGCGCGCGCAGATCGCCGCGCTCGACAAGCGGTTCGCCGTGTCCATGACGTTGGAGTCCGAGGACCTGGAGGACATGCTCGACGAAGACGACGAGGAGGACGACGAGGACGACTCGGAGGACGACGACCTCGATGAGGACGAGGACGAGGACGTCGACGACGAGGAGGACTACGACGAGGACGAGGACGACGACGACCGTCGTTGAGCCTGTCCGCCTGCCCTCCAGCCCGGGGAGCGCCCCACGCAGCAGGGGGTAACCGGGCCTGGAGCGCAACCCTCCCGGCAGATGGCCGGGTGCGTAGCTTAAAAGCGTGAAAACGCCCAACCGCGCCACTTTGTTCGTCGCACCTCTCTCGGCCGTGCTTCTGGCGCTCGGAGGGCTGCTGCTGTTTCCCGCCTTCACCCCACCGGTAGCGCTGGCGGCCCTGGGAGGCGCTCAGGGCCAGCCCTGTGTCACCGAAGGGAAAGACGACCCGAAGGCCTGCTCCGAGTTGGTTGAGCTCGAGGTGCAGGACGTCGTCCCACTGGAGGAAGCCCAGGCCCACGCCGTGGTCCTGGCCACCAAGGACAAGGGCATCGTCCTCCCGGTGTTCGTGGACGAGGCCTCGGCCATCTCCATCGCCTTCCGGCTGGCGGAGCGCCAGCCACCCCAGCCGCTCGCGCAGGACCTGCTGGACGACGTGGTGACGGAGCTGGGAGCCAAGGTGACGGAGGTCCGCATCGACGACCTGCGTGACAACGTCTACTCGGGCCGCGTCTTCCTGGAGCAGGGCAAGAAGAAGATGACGCTGGACGCCCGGCCGTCGGACTCCATCGCCATGGCGCTCACCAGCCACGCCCGCATCCGCGTCACCCGCAAGGTGCTGACGCTGGCCGGCATCACCCGCGAGGAAATCGAGGGGCTCCAGCAGGAAGGCCCCGGCGTGGGCGGCAGTGGTCCGCTGGACGCGCCCGGCTTCCCTGCCCCGGGCGCCCCGAGTGAGCCGCCCATCGACATGGACATGGAGGCCCTGCCGCCGGGCCACCCGATGCTCAAGGCGCCGCCGCTGGGCACGGGCAAGGAAATCGAGCTCTAGGTCCTGACGCGCGGCACTCGCGAGAAAGCCCGGCCCCCCTCCCAGGGATGCCGGGCTTTCTCTCTCTGCCATCATCGGCAGAAGAGTTAGTCCCGCAGGCGCGAGGCTGTCAAGCCGGGCCCCTGGCCGCCTAGGATGCACGGCCCTATGCGCAAGGCGAAAATCATCTGCACCCTGGGCCCCGCTTCGGACACGCCCGAGGTCATCGAAGGGTTGATCCGCGCGGGCATGAACATGGCGCGGCTGAACTTCTCGCACGGCACGCACGAGGAGCACCGCCGCCGGGTGGAGATCATCCGGAAGGTCGCCAAGCGCCTGGGCACGCCGGTGGCCATCCTCCAGGACATCCAGGGGCCGAAGATTCGCCTGGGCCGCTTCGAAGGCGGGCAGCTGCTGGTGAAGCAGGGCCAGGCCGTCACGGTGACGACGCGCAACGTCCTGGGCCAGGACGGCGTCATCCCCACCCCCATCAAGACGCTGGTGAAGGACGTGGCCAAGGGCCATGAAATCCTCCTGGACGACGGGCGCGTGCGGCTGCGGGTGCTGCGCGTCCACGGGCAGGACGTGTTGTGCCGAGTGGAGGTGGGCGGGGTGCTCAAGAATCACAAGGGCCTCAACCTGCCCGGCTCGCCCATGTCGGTGCCCACGATTACCCGCAAGGACGCGGCGGACCTGGCCTTTGGCCAGGAGGTGGGCGTGGACTACGTGGCGCTGTCCTTCGTCCGCACGCCGGAGGACATCAAGAAGGCGCGCGCGCACGTGGCGAAGCTGAAGACGCCCCTCATCGCGAAGATTGAAAAGCCCCAGGCGGTGGAGCGCTTGGAGGAGATCGCCGCCGTGGCGGACGGCATCATGGTGGCGCGTGGCGACCTGGGCGTGGAGATGCCGCTGGAGCGCCTGCCGGCCATCCAGAAGCACATGGTGAGCGCGGTGAACCGCATGGGCGGGCTCGTCATCGTCGCCACGGAGATGCTGGAGAGCATGGTGGCCAACGCGCGCCCCACCCGCGCCGAGGTGTCCGACGTGGCCAACGCCATCCTCGACGGCGCGGACGCCGTCATGCTGTCGGGCGAGACGGCCGCGGGCAAGTACCCGATTGAAGCGGCGTCCACCATGGCGTGCATCGTGGAGGAGACGGAGCGCAGCGTGGTGAAACACTCGCACCACTCGCCCTTCGAACGCTCCGAGGACCTGGGCACCGGCGTGGCCGCGGCGGCCGTGGCGGCGGCGACGCAGCTGGGCATTGGCACCATCGTCGCCTACACGGAGAGCGGCCACACCGCGCGCATCATCTCCGAGTTCCGGCCCCAAGCGCGCATCATCGCCCTCACGCCGAACGAGGCGGCCGTGAATCGCATGGCGCTCTACTGGGGCGTGACGGGCCTGCAGGTGGCGCGTGTCTCCACCACCGACGCCATGCTCACCCAGGTGCGTCAGCTGTGCCGGAAGGAGAAGCTCTGCGCGCCCGGCACGCCCGTGGTGGTGGTGGCCGGCGTCCCGCTCAACGTCCCGGGCAACACCAACCTGATGAGCATCCACCGCGTCTGAGCGGGCCAGCGACGGGCCCCGGGACGTGCAGTCACCGGGGCGCCGCGGCTGGCGGGCTCAGAGGATCTTCTGCTCGAAGTCGTAGATTTTTTCGACGGCGAGCTGCCGGTAGCGCTCCACGTTGAGCGCGCGGCGGGCGCACTCCCACACCAGCTCGTTGGGCGTGCGGTCCGGCTCCTTCTTCTTGCGGCGCTTCACCTCCGCCTTGATGGCCTTCACGGCCATGCGGGGGTGGTAGCAGAACGCGGCGGAGAACAGCAGGTGCCCACCGAAGGGGATGAGGCGCGCCTCGATGATGTCCCCCGTCTCCAGACCCGCGACGTGGCGGCGCTCCGTCACGTCGAAGTCCTTGCCGGAGTACAGCTCGCGCAGACGGACCTCGCCCTTGCCCAGCTTGCGGACCTCGAAGAGGCCGTGGACCGTCTCCGTGAAGCTCCGGAAGGCGTTGGCCTCCTCGGGCGCGGAGCCGGCCAGGCGCTGCTCGTAGAACTCCGTGGCCGGCGTCTTGTTCGTCAGGGACGAGACGCGGTCATAGAGGTAGTAGTCCAGGAAGGACGCCATCCGCAGCTCGAAGAGCTTGTCGTCCTCGAAGACCTCGCCCGTCAGACGGAAGTACTCCGCCTTGGCCTGGAGCAGGTCCTCCTTGCGCGACTCGGCACTGCCAAAGGCGATGAGCTGATCCAGATACGGCTGATAGGAGAGCGGTGACAGCGACGAGGTCATATTCGGTGGCGCCATCCTACTCCGCCATCAGCTTCGCGAACCTGCCGAAGAGATAGCGCGCGTCATGGGGGCCGGGCGAGGCCTCGGGGTGGTACTGCACGCTGAAGGCCCGCGCGTCCGGGACGCCCAGGCCCTCCACCGTGCCGTCGTTGAGGTTGATGTGCGTCACGACGGCCAGGCCCTTGAGGCTGGCGTCATCCACGGCGAAGCCGTGGTTCTGCGCGGTGATTTCCACCTTGCCCGTCGTGAGGTCCTTCACCGGCTGATTTCCGCCCCGGTGGCCAAACTTCATCTTGTACGTCCGGCCGCCCAGGGCCAGCGCCATGATCTGGTGGCCCAGGCAGATGCCGAACACCGGCACCTTGCCCAGCAGCGCCGCCACGGTGCGGTCCGCGCCCTTCACCGCCGCCGGGTCTCCAGGGCCGTTGGCCAGGAAGACGCCGTTCGGCTTGCGCGCCAGCACCTCCTCCGCCGTGGTGTTGGCCGGCACCACCGTCACGCGGCAGCCCACGTCCACCAGGAAGTGCAACATCGACTTCTTCAGGCCGTAGTCGTAGGCCACCACGTCGAAGCGGGGCTCGGCGGGCGTCTGCACCTCTCCCAGGCCGGTGAAGACGTCCGGAGAGGGCTGGGTGAAGGTGTAGACCTCCTTCGTGGACACGCCCGTGGCCAGGTCCAGGCCCTCCATGCCGCGCGCGGTGCGGGCGCGCTCCACCAAGGCCGCGGGGGACAGGCCCTCGCTGGAGATGACGCCCATCTGCGCGCCATGCTCGCGCAGGTGACGCACCAGGCGGCGGGTGTCGATGCCCTCGATGCCGGCCACGCCGTTGCGCTTCAGGTACGCGTCCAGCGACTCCTTCGCGCGCCAGTTGGACGGCTGCTCGCTGAGGGCGCGCACCACCATGCCCACCGCGTGCACCCGGGCGCCCTCCTCGTCCTCCGGGTTGGCGCCGACGTTGCCCATCTCCGGGTACGACATGGTGACAATCTGGCCCACGTACGAGGGGTCCGTGAGGACCTCCTGGTAACCGTACATGGTCGTGTTGAACACCACTTCACCCACCGTTTCGCCCACCGCGCCAAACGCGCGGCCTTCGAACGTGGTGCCATCCGCCAGGGCGAGCACTGCCCGCTTCGTCATCACCGCGACTCCTTGCTCTGGCCGACCTGGCCCGTGTCGAACACCTTGTGGCCCGTCACCCACGTCTGGATGACGCGCCCCTTCTGCTGCCGGCCATGGAACGGGGTATTGCGGCTGCGGGAATGGAACTGGTGGGCGTCCACCGTCCACTCCGCGTCCGGGTCCACCACCGTGACGTCCGCCGGCGCTCCAGGCGCCAGGTGACCGCCCGGCAGGCCGAACGCCTTCGCCGGCCCGTGCGTCAGCAGCTCCACCGCGCGGTTCGCGGTGAGCACGCCCGCGTGCACCAGCTCCAGCGTCAGTCCCAGCGCCGTCTCCAGCCCCACGATGCCGTTGATGCCCTTCTCGAACTCCACCTGCTTGTCCAGCACGCCGTGCGGCGCGTGGTCCGTGGCGATGGCGTCCACCGTCCCGTCCACCAGCGCCTCGCGCAGGGCCCGCACGTCGGTGTCCGCGCGCAGCGGCGGGGCCATCTTCGCGTGGGTGTCGTAGTCCCCCACCGCCCGGTCATCCAGGATGAAGTGGTGCGGCGCCACCTCGCAGGTGACGCGCAGGCCGCTCCGCTTGGCCTCGCGGATGAGCCGCACGCTGCCCTCGCAGGACACGTGCGCCACGTGCAGCCGGCCCTTCGTCTCCTCCAGCAGCACCAAATCCCTGGCCACCATGGCCACCTCCGCCGAAGCGGGGATGCCGCGCAGCCCCAGCCGCGTGGAGGTGGTGCCCTCATGCATGGCCCCGCCCGCGGACAGCGTCAGGTCCTCCTCGTGGACCATGACGGGCACGTCGAACTGGGTGGCGTACTGGAGCGTGCGCCGCATCAGCGACGCGTTCATCACCGGGCGGCCGTCGTCGGTGATGGCCACGCAGCCGGCGGACACCAGCTCGCCCATCTCCGCCAGCTCCTCGCCCTTGAGGCCCTTGGTGATGGCCCCGGCGGGATAGACGTGACACAGGCCCGCGGCGCGGGCGCGGTTCAGCACCAGCTCCGTCACCATGGCGCTGTCGTTGACCACCTTGGTGTTGGGCATGGCCACCACGGCGGTGAAGCCGCCCGCCACCGCGGCGCGGCAGCCGGTGAGGACCGTCTCCTTGCCCTCCTCACCCGGCTCGCGCAGGTGGACGTGCAGGTCGATGAAGCCCGGCAGCACCCACTTGCCGGTGGCGTCCACCACCTCCGCGCTGGAGGGCACCGGCAGCGGGGCCTCCGACACCTCCACCACCTTGCCGTCGCGGACCAGCACGTCGCGGACGCCATCCACTCCGTTGCGCGGGTCGATGACACGCCCCCGCCTGAAGAGCACCGTGGAGCTCATGCCGTACACACCTCCAGGATGGCCCGCCGCACGGCGACGCCGTTGGACACCTGCTCCAGGATGACGCTGCGGGGCCCGTCCGCCACCGCCGGCGCCAGCTCCACGCCCCGGTTGATGGGGCCCGGATGCATCACCACCGCGTCCGCCTTCATCCGCTCCTCGCGGGCCACGCTGAGGCCGAACAGCCGTGCATATTCACGCGTGGACGGCAGGAACGCCTGCCCCTGCCGCTCCAGTTGGATTCGCAGGCACATCACCGCGTCCGCGTGCGGGAGCGCCGCGTCCAGGTTGTGCGTCACCTCCGCGCCCAGCGACTCCAGCCCCGGCGGCATCAGCGTGGGCGGGCCGCACATCACCACCCGGGCACCCAGCGCCTTGAGGCAGTGCAGGTTGGAGCGGGCCACGCGGCTGTGCAGCACGTCCCCCACGATGAGCACCGTGCGCCCGTCCAGCGAGCCCCAGCGCTGACGCAGCGTGAAGGCGTCCAGCAGCGCCTGGGAGGGGTGCTCGTGCGTGCCGTCCCCCGCGTTGATGACGGCGCACTTCACGTGCTTCGCCACCAGGTGCGGCGCTCCGGACGAGCGGTGACGCATGACGATGGCCACCGGCCCCGTCGCCTCGATGTTGCGGGCGGTGTCCAGCAGCGTCTCACCCTTGGACACCGAGGAGCCGGTGTGCGTCCAGTTGAGCACACTGGCGCCCAGCCCCTTCGCCGCCATGTGGAACGACGTTCGGGTCCGGGTGGAGTCCTCGAAGAAGAGGTTCGCCACCACCTTGCCGCGAAGCAGGTGGGTGGTGTCGGGAGCGCCGGGGAGGTGTGCCTTCGCCCGGTCGAGCAGTGACTCCAGCTCGTCCCGGCGCCAGCCTTCGATTCCAAGCAGGTGTCTCATGGCCGGGGGCGCCGCGTACCCCGGGCCGTGCGGCACGTCAAGCGTCGTGCGCGGCGCGCCGGCCTGCCTGCTTCCAGCGAGCGCCTCAACGGACCGGTTCGAAGAACCGATCCACGCGCAGGCCCGTGCCACCGAACAGGCCGTGCAGCAGCCCGTGGTAGCCCAGCGACAGCCACACCACCATGGCCTTGCCCTTGATGTGGCCGTAGGGGACGTACTCCGCCTTGCCGTACCCCGTGACGCCCAGGCCGTGGCGGCTGTCCGCGCTGTTGTCCCGGTTGTCACCCACGGCGAAGACGTGCCCCGGAGGGACCTCGTAGGGGCCTTCCCGGCGCGGCATGCGCGGCAGCGTCTGCAGCGCGGCGTGCGCCACGCCGGACAGGTCCTCCTCGTAGAGGGTCTCCTGCTGGTCGTACCAGCGCCCGTCGTCGGTGATGTTGTGGACGGTGAACGCGTTGGCGACGAGCTCGCGCTGCTGCGGCTGGCCGTTGATGTGGATGACGCCGTTGATGAACTCCACCACGTCGCCCGGCACGCCGACCACGCGCTTGATGTAGTCCACCGACTCGTTCACCGGGTTGTTGAAGACGATGACGTCTCCCCGCTCCGGCGGCCTGACGATGACGAACGGCACGAAGTTGAGGAACGGGACGCGCACGCCGTAGATGAACTTGTTGACGAAGACCTGGTCGCCAATCTCCAGCGTGGGCAGCATGGAGCCGGAGGGGATGCGGTACGGCTCCACGATGAAGGTGCGGAACACCAGCGCCACCAGCAGCGCCTTGCCGAACCCACCCAGGAAGTCCATGGCGGACTGCTTGCGGAACGCGCCCAGGTGCTGCGCGGTGAGCGCCTCCAATCCCTTGACCTCGGTGCGCAGCGCCTCCGCGTCACCCGCGGCGGAGGCCTGCTCCACGCGCAGCGCCTGCTCGGCGATGCGCTCCAGCACCGGCCCCGCCACCTTCGCGCTCACGCCGGGCTTGCGGAGGATGCGCTCGTTCTCCTCCAGCAGCTCGTTCGCTTCGTGGCGCACGCCCCGCAGCGCCTTCTCCCTGGGGGAGACGTTGCGCCACACCAGCAGGGCCACGAAGTAGAGGACCAGCAGCAGCCCCAGCCCCTTCATCACCGGCTGGGCCCACGCGGCGGAGGCGCGCGAGTACTCGATGAGCACCGTGTACGGCACGTACAGCAGCGCGAGGATGATCAACGGCGCCCAGAGGCTGGTGAGGCGCTCGCGCCACACCAGCCCACGGTGGGCGCGAAGCATCTCCGGCGTGCGGCGGGCCGCCATCGCCTCGGAGAGCTTCGCGGGAGGGGTGGCGGAAGGCATGGCCGCGTTCATGGGCTACTGCTCCGACTTGAGGACCGCGAGGAAGGCTTCCTGCGGAATCTCCACCGTTCCGACCTGCTTCATGCGCTTCTTGCCCTCCTTCTGCTTCTCCAGGAGCTTGCGCTTGCGGCTGATGTCACCACCGTAGCACTTGGCGAGCACGTTCTTGCGCATGGCGGAGATGGTCTCACGCGAGATGATCTTCGCGCCAATCGCCGCCTGGATGGCCACCTCGTACATCTGCTTCGGGATGACCTCCTTCAGCTTCTGGCACACCTCGCGGCCACGCAGGTACGCGCGCTCGCGGTGCACGATGACGCTGAGGGCGTCCACCGGGTCCCCGTTGATGAGGATGTCCAGCCGGGCCAGGTCGGATTCGATGTAGCCGGCCAGCTCGTAGTCGAGGCTGGCGTAGCCGCGCGACACGCTCTTGAGCTTGTCGAAGAAGTCGAACACGACCTCCGCCAGCGGCATCTCGTACGTCACTTGCACGCGCTGGCCGCTGCTGCCCAGGTACTTCATGTCCTTCTGCACGCCGCGGCGCTCCTGGCACAGCTTGAGGATGGCGCCCAGGTGGTCGTTGGGGACGTGGATGTGGCAGGTGAGGATGGGCTCCTCGAACTTCTCGATGTGCTGCACCGGCGGCAGCTTGGCCGGGTTGTCCACCAGCAGCGTGTCACCCTTGCTGGTGGTGATGCGGTACACCACGCTGGGCGCGGTGGTGATGAGGTTCAGGTTGTACTCGCGCTCCAGGCGCTCCTGGACGATCTCCATGTGCAGCAGGCCCAGGTAGCCGCAGCGGAAGCCGAAGCCCAGCGCGGTGGACGACTCCGGCTCATAGGTGAACGCCGAGTCGTTGAGCACCAGCTTCGCCAGCGCGTCGCGCAGGTTCTCGTAGTCCGCGGAGTCCACCGGGAAGATGCCGGAGAACACCATGGGCTTCACTTCCTTGAAGCCAGGGAAGGGCTCGGACGTGGGACGCGCCTCCTCGGTGACGGTGTCACCGACCTTGGCGTCCTGCAGCTCCTTCACGTTGGCCACGAGCACGCCCACTTCGCCCGCGATGAGCTGCGTCACCGGACGGGAGAACGGGCTGAACACGCCCAGCTCCTGGACCTCGAAGACCTTGTTGGTGCTGAACAGCTTGATCTTCTGCCGCAGCTTGAGCGTGCCTTCCAGCACGCGCACCAGCGTCACCACGCCCCGGTAGTTGTCGTACCAGGAGTCGAAGATGAGCGCCTTGAGCGGCGCGTCCGCCGAGCCGCTCGGCGGCGGCACCGTCTTGACGACGGACTCCAGGATGTCCTGGATGCCGATGCCCTCCTTGGCGGAGCACGGCACCGCGACGGACGCGTCGATGCCGATGACGTCTTCAATCTCCGTGCGGGTGCGCTCCACGTCCGCGCTCGGCAGGTCGATCTTGTTGATGACCGGGATGATTTCCAGGTTGTGGTCCAGCGCCATGTAGACGTTGGACAGCGTCTGGGCCTCCACGCCCTGCGTCGCGTCCACCACCAGCAGCGCGCCTTCGCACGCGGCCAGGCTGCGGCTGACCTCGTAGGCGAAGTCCACGTGTCCTGGCGTGTCGATGAGGTTGAGGACGTACTGCTTGCCGTCCTTCGCGGTGTAGTTCATCCGCACGGACTGGGCCTTGATGGTGATGCCCCGTTCGCGCTCGATGTCCATGTTGTCGAGGAACTGGGCTTGCGCCTCGCGCTTGGTCAGGGTCCCCGTCTTGTCGAGGAGACGATCCGCCAGCGTCGACTTTCCATGGTCGATGTGGGCGATGATGCAGAAGTTGCGAATGTGCGCGTTTTCAGCCGGCATGTTCAGGGCGCTCGTCGGAAGAAGCGGGCGTGCGTAACAGGGAATCGCGCGAAAATCTACGCGCACGCGTCCGCCCGATGAGCAACCCACCAGGGGAGCTTGTTTGTTCCCCAGTCATCAGCGCCCATCCCGGGCGAACGCCCCTGGGACAAGCCCCGAGCCCCCGCCCGGCACGCCCGGTCCCCGGCCCTCACGGCCGGCCCGGGTACGCGCATGGGAAGGGGTACCGCCCTCCCCCGCCTCGGATGGAAGCGGGGGCACCGGACGCCGCTCAGCCGTGCGCGCGAGCGGGCGCGCCAGCCTTCTGACGGAAGTACTCGATGGTGCGGCGCAGGCCCTCGCGCACGTCGACGCTTGGCTCCCAGCCAAGCACCTTCCTGGCCAGCGCGTTGTCCACGCAGGAGCGCAGCTGCTCCCCCGGCTTGCCGGGCGCGTGCGCGACGGAGACGCTGGAGCCCGCCGCCTCGGCCAGCAGCGCGTAGAGGCGGTTGATGTCCGTCTCCACGCCCGTGCCGATGTTGATGGCGCCCACGTAGTCCTTTTCGAAGGCCAGCCGGTTGGCGCGGGCCACGTCCGGACCGAAGACGAAGTCGCGGGTCTGCTTGCCCTCGCCGAAGATGGTGCACCCCTGATTGGCGATGAGCCGCTGGCTGAAGATGGCCACCACGCCCGCCTCGCCGTGCGGGTTCTGCCGCGGGCCGTAGACGTTGGCGTAGCGGAGCGCCACGTAGGGCAGGCCGTACTGCGCCCGGTAGTAGCCCAGGTACAGCTCACCGGACGCCTTGGAGACGCCGTAGGGCGAAATGGGCCGTGTGGGGTGGCTCTCCGGCGCCGGGAACACGTCCTGCTCGCCGTAGATGGCGCCGCCCGTGGAGCTGAAGATGACCTTCTTCACCCCGGAGACGCGGGCGGCCTCCAGCAGGTTGAGCATGCCACGGATGTTCACATCCGCGTCGAAGCTCGGGTCGTCCACGCTGCGGCGCACGTCCATCTGCGCCGCCAGGTGGCAGAGCACGTCGGGCTTCTCGGACTTGATGAGCTCCGACGCCTCGCGGCTGCGGATGTCGTGGACCGCCAGGCGCACGCGCGGGTCCAGGTTCTCCCGCTTGCCGCCGGACAGGTCATCCAACGCGATGACCTCGTGTCCACCGCGCAGGAACTCATCGCACACATGCGAGCCAATGAAGCCCGCGCCACCTGTCACCAGGACCTTCACGCAACCTCCCACCTGCAGGGCTTGCAGCAACGACGCGCCGGCAAACTATGCCGCGGGCTTCGTGCCGGCAACCTCTCGGAACCACGCAATGGTCTCCCGAAGACCGTCTTCCAGCGGCACCTTCGGCTCCCAGCCCAGCAGCGTCCGGGCGCGGGTGATGTCCGGCTGCCGCTGCTTCGGATCATCCTTGGGCAGCGGCTTCTCGATGATGGTGCCCCCCCCGCCCGCCGCCGCGCGCACGGCCTCCGCGAACTGACGGATGGTCATCTCCCGGGGGTTGCCGATGTTCACCGGGTTCGGCTCGTCCGACAGCATCAGCCGGACCAGCCCGTCCACCAGGTCCTTCACGTAACAGAACGAGCGCGTCTGGCTGCCGTCCCCGAAGACGGTGAAGTCCTCGCCCTTGAGGGCCTGGCCCACGAAGGCCGGCACCACGCGGCCGTCGTTGAGGCGCATGCGCGGGCCGTAGGTGTTGAAGATGCGGACGATGCGGACCTGCACGCCCTTGGTGCGCCCATAGGCCGCGGTGATGGCCTCCGAGTAGCGCTTGGCCTCGTCGTACACGGACCGGGGGCCAATGGGATTCACGTTGCCCCAGTAGTCCTCGCGCTGCGGGTGCACCAGCGGGTCGCCGTACACCTCCGACGTGGAGGCCATCAGGAACACCGCCTGGTTCGCCTCCGCCAGCTTCAGCCCGTTCTCCGTGCCGATGGAGCCCACGCGCAGCGTCTCCAGGGGGAGCTGCGCGTAGTCGATGGGCGAGGCCGGCGAGGCCATGTTGAAGACGTAGTCCAGCGGCCCCTCCACCGGGATGCGCTCGGTGATATCCGCCTTCACGAAGGAGAAGCCCGGCCGCCCGTTCAGCGTGCGCAGGTTCTCTTCGTTGCCGGTGATGAGGTTGTCCACGGCGATGACCCCCGCCGCGCCGTCATCCAGAAGACGCTCACACAGGTGCGACCCGACGAAGCCGGCGCCGCCCAGGACCGCTACCCGCTTGCCACGCATGCTCTTCACGTCACGCCTCTCTCTCACAGCTCGTCGAACGTCGACTGCCCCGGCAGCTGCGCCTTGTACTTCTCCAGGACCAGGTCGATGCCTTGGCGGATGTACTCGGCCACGGGCACCTTCGTCTTCTGGTTCAGCGCCTTGAGGAGCTCGTTCTGCTCCGGGGTGATGTAGATGGTGGTGCTGACTTTCTTTCGGGCCATGGCGATATGTGAAAATATATGGAATGACGTGTCGCGCGAAAGCATCTCGTGCGAATGACGTCGCCAGGCGGCCCCCGGACGCTGGGAGTTCTCCATGCCACGCTACAAGCAGTTGATTTTCCTGGGCTTCATGGCCTCGGGTGCCCTGGCCGGCTGTGCCAGCGGCAAGTCGGCGGAGCAGGACGGCGCCGCCAGGGGCCGGCAGGCCGGGGAGGCCATCCGCCCGGAAGGCGCGGCCAACGAGGAGGTCACCCCGCAGGACGCCAACGGCGACGGCCGCCCGGACGTGTGGACCTACACGGTGGACGGACGGAAGGTGCGCCAGGAGCTGGACCTGAACTGGGACGGCCGCGTGGACCTGACGCGCTACTTCGACGCGAGCGGCGTCAAGGCGCGCGAGTCGCTGGACCTGGACTTCGACGGCCGCGTGGACTCCACCTACTTCTACGAGAAGGGCGTCAACACGCGCCGCGAGCGCGACACCAACGGCGACGGCCGCCCGGACAGCTTCATCTACTACGAAGGCGGCAAGCTGGTGCGCAAGGAGCGCGACACGCGCGGGGCCGGCCGCATCGACTACTGGGAGTACTGGGAGGGGGGCCAGGTGGACCGCATCGGCGAGGACCTGGACGGGGACGGCACGGTGGACAAGTGGACCCGCAACCCGAACAACACGGCCCGCGAGTAGGCGGGCCGCCGCGGTGGACAGCGGCTACGGGTTGCTGGTGCCGGTGCGCCCGTAGGCGTCCTCGAGCCGGACCACGTCGTCCAGCTCCGGGGTGCTGACCTCGAGGATGTCGCAGTCGGTCAGCGCCACCATGCGGTGCCTGGTGAGCGGCTTGATGTGGTAGCTCTCACCGGGGTTCATCTCCTTCTCGATGAGCCCCTGGCCCTCGTCGACGACGAAGAGCAGCTTGCCGCTCTGCACGTGGATGGTCTCATCCTTGCGGTTGTGGAACTGCAGGCTGAGCTTGTGGCCCTGCTTCACGTGCAGCAGCTTGCCCACGTAGCGTTCGGTGTGAGCCCAGATGAGTTCGTATCCCCAGGGCTTCTCCACCCGCTTCGTCGTCGTCATGGCGCTTTCCGTCTTCCTCGTCCCGCTCTAGTTCGTGCCGGCCACGAATGCGTCGAGCGAAGTCTCACGCTTGAAGTCTGACAGATACCGGGTGGCCGCATCCCGCGAGGCGAAGCTTCCCATGCGGACGCGGTACCACGTCCCCTTGCCAGCCACTTCGGCCGTCAGGATATAGGGGGCATATCCCCGGTCACGCAACCGGGCGGCGAAGCGGTCGGCTTCCTGCCGGTCCTGGAACGCAGAGAGCTGGAGCGTGAAGGCCCCACCCTTCACGGCCTGCGCGGGCGGCGAGGCGGGCTGCGCCGGCCGCTGGGTGGCGCGGGCAATGGCCTCCTTCAGGCCGCCGCCCTCCGTGGTGGTGGTGCGCGTGGGGACGGCGGACGCCTCCACCTTGCCCGACACCGGCACCGCCTTCGCGGGGACCGGCGCCGTGGGCGCCTCGGCGACGACGACGCGCTCCGGCTCGGACTCCTCCGGCGGCAGCTCCCCCGTGTCCGGGTCCGGCGTGGGCGCCAGGGACGGGCGCTGCGCGGTGGCCGGCTTCGGCTCGGGCGGCTTCGGCTTCTCCGCCGGCGGCGGGGCCTTGGCGACGGCGGGCTTGGGGGGCGGCGGCGCCACCGGCTCTGCAACGGCCTTGCGGGTCAGCTCATCCGGGAAGGTGAGCGGCTGCTCCTGCTGCACGTTCTGGAGCGCCTGCGCGTTGGCATCCAACGCGGAGAGCAGGTCCGGCGCGGCCACGGCATCCGCGTTGCCCGCGAGCTTCTTGCCGACGACGACCCCCAGCACGAAGACAGCGCCCATCACGACAATGCCGGCGATGAGCAGGCTGACGATCTGCCGGTTGTCCAGCGAGACGTCGAACTTCTCCTTCATCCGGTGAGCATCACGCATGGCTTGAAAGTCCTCGGGCGCGGTCGCGACGGCCACACGAAATCCGTGTTGCGGCCTGTAGCGACGGCATGGAGGGCAAAGTACGCCCCACCCCTGGGTCGGTCAAATTCGCGGAACGACTCCGAGCCTCACCGTCAACCCGTGACGGGCACGGAGCGCGGGGACCCCGCGGCGAGCGGCAGCGACGACAGCGCCTCGCCGGGAGGGGTGTCCGGAGCGGGGGAAGCCGCCGTGGCGGGTGGGGCGTTGAGCCGCTCGCGCAGCTCCTTGCCGGCGGCGAAGGACAACGTGCGCCGCGCGGGCACCGACACGCGCTGGCCCGTCTTGGGGTTGCGGCCCGTGCGAGCCCGGCGCGCGCGGACGCAGAAGACGCCGAAGCCCCGCAGCTCGATTCGCCTCCCGGCGATCAGCGCCTGGGACATCTGCTCGAAGACGGCGTGGACGATGGCCTCTACCTCACGCCGTGGAACATGCGGTGCACGCTCCACGATGCGCTCGATGAGCTCACTGCGCGTCATGCACACCTCCCGCTGGGCGACCGCGGACTCTACCGAAGCGGGCCCCCGAAGGACAAACCGCCCTCCCCGCCCCTCACCGCAGCCGGACGTCCGCGGGCCCTTCGACTTCAATTTCACGCCCCTGCTGCGTGCGAAGGACGACCTCCGCGCCGTCGGGCACCACCAGACGCACCGTGCGGCCCAGGGGCACCTCGCCCCCTTCCAGCAGCACGGCGGAGGCCAGGTCGTCCGTCTCCGCCACGATGAAGCCGTCCTCCACGATGGCCACCAGCCCGCCCTCGCCCAGGTTGCCTGCGTGGATGTGTGGCACGCGGGGGCGCAGTGGCGGAGGCGGCAACGGCTTGCGAGGGCCATCTCGCGGCGGTTCGTCGGTGGCCTTGCTGGGCGACAGCCCGTTGGGCGTGAAGAAGGCGGCGAAGTAGCCGTTGGCGTTGTACGGGTCCTCCTGCTGGGCGCTCGCGGGCGTCACCTGCACCTGGGTGTAGCGCGCGGCGATGATGCGCAGCGGGCGCGGCGCCTCCTGGAGCTTGCCCTCCACGAGGTGGCGGGACGGCAGGTTGACGCCATGGAGCTTCGCCTCGTCCGCGTCGCCCACCTCCAGCGTGTCGCCCTTCTCCAGGAAGCGCAGGCCCCCGCCGAAGAACTCCAGCACCGCGGGGCCGGTGGCCTTCAGCTCGTCATGCCCCAGCAGTTGCGAGCCGACGGCGATGGGCCGCCACTGCTTGCCCTCCGCGCGCAGCACCGGCGCACCGGCGGCGAGCAGCCCCGCGACGGGTTTGTCCGAGCGCTCCTTGCAGCCCGCGGCCACGGAGACGGTGACGACCGCTATCAGACATCCCACGAGGCGCTGCGCCATGTGCCGCACCCTCCGAGGCACCGCGAGGTCAGACAATCCAACCACCGCCGAGCACGCGGTCCTGATGGTAGACCACCGCGGCCTGCCCGGGGGTGACGGCGCGCGCGGGCGCGTCCAGCTTCACGGAGACGAGCCCGTGCGGCGAGACATGCACCCGCCCCTGCGCGCCCGAGTGGCGATGCCGGATGCGGACCTCCACCGGCTGACTGGCCGGAGGCGGCCCGTCCACCCAGTGGGGCTGGAGCAGACCGAAGTTGTCGCGGCCGGTGCCCTCGGCGGGGCCCACCACCACGCGCTGCGTCTCCGGCTCCAGCCGGTGGACGTAGCGAACCTCGCCGCCCCCCAGGTTGAGCCCCTTGCGCTGGCCCACGGTGTAGCGGTGGATGCCCTGGTGCGTGCCGAGCACGTTGCCCTCGGTGTCCACGATGTCTCCGGCCGGCTGCGGCCCGGCGACCTTCTCCACGAAGCCCGCGTAGTCGCCGTCCGGCACGAAGCAGATCTCCATGCTCTCCGGCTTCTGGCTGGTGACCAGGCCGTGCCGCTCCGCGACGGCGCGGACCTCCGCCTTCGTCATGCCGCCCACGGGGAAGAGGATGTCGCGCAGCTCATCCTGGCCGAGCGTGAAGAGGAAGTAGCTCTGGTCCTTGGCGGCGTCGACGGCGCGGCGCAGGACGAAGCGGCCGTCCACCTCCTCCACGCGGGCGTAGTGCCCCGTGGCCAGCCGGGCGCCGAGCGCGCGGGCGCGCTTGAGGAGGAAGTTGAACTTCACGTCCCGGTTGCAGGCGACGCAGGGGATGGGCGTGCGCCCGCCCAGGTACGACTGGACGAAGGGGTTGATGACCCGGTCCTGGAAGATCTCCTCCGCGTTGGCCACGTAGAAGGGAATCCCCAGCGTCTGGGCCACGGCCCGCGCGTCATCGATGTCATCCGGGCTGCAGCAGCTCCCGCACGTCGCCTTGCCCTCGTAGGACCAGACGCGCAGGGTGATACCGATGACCTCGTGGCCCTGCTCCTTGAGCAGGGCGGCCGCGGCCGAGGAATCCACCCCGCCGCTCATCGCAACGACGACTCGCATGGTGCTCCTTCCTACACGCCCGCGCGTCCGGGCGCACGCGGGGAGGACGCGAGGAGCGTCCTTTCCCGACACCCGTCACGCCGCGCGGCCCGCCGGCTCAGCGAGCAGCCTGCGCGTGCCACGCCTGCAGCCGCTGCCGCAGGGCGTCGGCCGTGTTCAAACCCGGCTCATCCAGGACGGACTCGACGAGGAACCGGGTGGCCTCGCCCACGATGGGAGACGGCCCCACGCCCAGGGCGGCCATGATGTCGCCTCCCGTCAGCGCCAGGTCCTTCGCCGTCAATGGAGGCTTCGCGGCGGCGAGCGCCTCCACGCGAGCGATGAGCGCCTCCACCTCCTGAAGCGCCGCCGGCTGGCGGACCCCGACCCGGGCACGGACGACCGCTGCCCACAGCGGAAGCCGCGGCGGTCCCAGATGGGCCAGGAGTCGGCGAAGCGCGGCGTCCGGCGCCCCTACCCGCGTCTCCGCCTGCGCGTGCTCGACGAGCAGCGCCACCAGGTCCGCCACCTTGTTGGGGAACTTCAGCCGCAGGCCGATGTCACGCGCCTGGGCGCGGTCCACCAGGTCGGCCAGCAGCACCGCGACACGGACCTCCACCTCCAAGGGCGAAGCCTGCACCGCGGCCCGGGCGGACGCGGCGACCGGGGCTTCCGCGCGCGCCAGCTCCGGGAGGAACACGTCCAAAAGCCCGGTGTCCGCGAGCAGTCGCAGGCCGCGCTCCGCACGGGGTGACAGGAGCAGCTTCACCAGCTCCTCACGCACCCGCTCCAGCGCGACCTTGCGGAAGACGCCGAGCGTGGCGGGGATGGCGTCCCGGGTGGCGGCATCGAGCGAGAAGCCGAGCACCGCGGCGAAGCGCACGGCGCGCAGGGGGCGCAGGCCGTCCTCGGAGAAGCGCTCCAGCGCGGAGCCCACGCAGCGGATGAGCTGCGCCTGGAGGTCCGACTGTCCACCGAACGGGTCCACCAGCTCGCGGTCCAGCGGGTTGTAGGCCATCGCGTTGATGGTGAAGTCGCGCCGGGACAGGTCCTTGACGATGTCGCGCTCGAAGGCCACCGAGCTGGGCCGGCGGCCGTCGAGGTAGTCCCCCTCCGAGCGGAACGTCGTCACCTCCACGTGCGTGCCGTTCTGGAGGACGGTGACGGTGCCGTGCTGGATGCCCGTGGGGATGACCTTGCGGAAGGCGCCCTGGACTTCTTGCGGCAGCGCGCTGGTGGCCACGTCGAAGTCCTTGGGGTGGACCTGGCGCACCATGTCCCGGACGCAGCCGCCCACCAGGTAGACGGCGTGGCCCAGTTCGCGCAGCCGCGCGATGACGTCCAGCACGGGCTGGGGGATGTCTGCGTTGTGGAGGTTCGCGATCATGACAGCCGGGGCCAGGACGACATGCCCGCGGGCCCAGGGGCGCGTTGTACCGGCCAGCCTCCCGCGTTCCAAGCGCCGAGACGGGTGGCGCCGTGCACAAGCAATCCAAAGAAAACCATTTATCCCAAGACCAACTTCCGGCACCGTTCCGTATGTTCGATATGGGGTCGAACAGGCCGGAAGTGGAGTCACATGACGGAGTCGCCCAGGTGAAGCTGCCGGGGTGGAGCGCTCGAGTCCTGGGCCATGCCCACCTGGAAGGGCCCGACGGACTGCGCGTGAGGCTGGACCGCCGAGCCGCCACCCTCCTGGCCTACCTGGGCATGGAGGGCCCCGCGTCGAAGGCCGCCGTGTCGAACCTGCTATGGCCGGACTCGCCGCCCGCCGCCGTGCGCAACAACATGCGCCAGTTGCTGCGCCGGCTCCGGCTGAGCTGCGGGGGGACGGACCTGGTGGACGGGGACTCCCACCGGCTGAGCCTGTCGCCAGACGTCACGCTGGACCTCGCGCGGCTGAAGTGCGCCGCGGGCAAGCCCCTGTCCCCCGAGGTCCTCCAGGCGCTGCTGCGGGGCACCGACGTGGGCCTGCTGACGGGGGTGAGCTTCGACGACTGCGACGAGCTGTCACGGTGGCTGGACGGGGCCCGCGCCGCCGTCGAGGGCTGGGTGCGCAATGCCCGCGAGGCCGAAGTCCAACGCCGCATGGACGCCAGGGACTGGCCCGCCGCGTTGGCCCTGGCCCAGGCCTGGGTGCGGCAGGAGCCGGAGTCCGAGCAGGCCGGCCGTCACCTCATCCGCCTTCACTACCTCCGGGGTGACCGGGGCGCGGCGCTCGCGGCCTTCGAGCGGCTGCGCAGCACGCTGTCACATGACCTGGGCGTCTCTCCCATGCAGGAGACACTCACCCTGGTGCGCGACATCGAAAGGGATGCGGCGTGGACCGCGGCCCCCCTCCCCACCCGAGCCCTCCTGCCCGTGAGCGTGCTGCGCCCGCCCGTCCTCGCGGGCAGGCAGCACGCCCTGCGCCAGCTCCAGGAAGGCCTGGAGGCGGGGCAGTTGCTCTTCGTCGCGGGAGACGCGGGCAGCGGAAAGACACGGCTCGCCGAGGAGTTCGCGGCGTCCGTGGGGACGTGGTTTCGGCTCGAAGCCCGCCCGGGTGACCAGGAGGTGCCCTATGCCTCCCAGACGCGCGCGCTCCGGGCCCACCTGGCCCGACGCCCCGGCGTGGTGATGCCGGACTGGGTCCGCACGGAGCTGTCGCGCCTCGTGCCGGAGCTGGGCAATGGGACCGCCCTGCCACCGCTCACCTCCGAGGCCGACGCGCTGCGCTTCCACGAGGCCCACGCGGAGGCGCTGGCCCTCTTGCACGAGGGTGACCACGTCATCGTCGTCGACGACGTCCAGTACTGGGACCAGGCCAGCGCGAAGCTGTTCGTGTACGCGCTGACCCGGATGATGGAGCGGAAGTACGAAGCGCCGGCCCGCGCGCCCGTCTTCATCGACTGCTACCGCGAGGGAGAGCTGCCGCCCTACTCCGAAGCCAACGTGCGCAAGCTCGTGGACACGGGGCTCGCGCGCGTCATCGAGGTGGGGCCGCTCGCGCCCGAAGAGGTCCGGCAGCTGCTCGCGGGACTGGCGCTTCCGGGCGCGGAACCTCACGCGGAGGCGCTGACGCGCTACACGGGGGGCAACCCGCTGTACATCATGGAGACGCTGAAGCACCTCATCGAGACGGATGCCCTCCACCGGGACTGGCCGCGCCGGCTCCCACCTCCGGGCCGCGTGGGGCCGCTCATCCAACGCCGCCTGGAGCGCCTCACGCCCCTGGCCCGGCTCACGGCGCAGCTGGCGGCGCGCGCCGACCTCCACTTCCGGGCCGCATTGGCGCCCGAGGTGCTCCAGGTCAGCGCGGCGGAGCTGCACGCGGCGCTGTCCGAGCTGGAGTCCGCGCAGCTCCTCGTGGCGGAGCGCTTCACCCACGACCTGGTCCTGGAAGCGGTCCACGCCAGCGTGTCCGACTCCGCCGCTCGCTTCCTGCACGGGCGGCTGGCGCGCGTCTTCGAGCGGGACGGCGCGCCCGCCATCGTCCTGGCGCACCACTGGATGGAGGCGGGGCAGGAGGACCGCGCCCTTCCCTTCCTGCTCGCCGCCGCGCACGCTGACGAACAGTTGCTGCCCAAGGGACAGGCCGCCGGACACTACGCCCGCGCGGCGGCGCTGCTTGAAGCCGCAGGGCGTGGAGACGAGGCCGCGAACGCTCGCGCGGCCGAGTCGCGCTGTCGCCAGTCGGAAGGCGCCTCCACGCCGGGTGCTGCCGGCGTGGAGCGCTGAGACGTCACGTCAGGGGCAGTAGGTGCAGTAGAAGAACTGGCCGTTGATGGCGTACTGCGATGTCTCGCCCACACACGTCACGGAACAGTCACTGGCCGTCGTGCACCGGCCCACCTGCCCCTCCCGCTCAATGGGAAAGGACGTCCAGTAGGTGGTAACCCGGGGACGGTACAGCGTCGTGCACGCCTGCGCGGATACCTCGGCGGGCGCGGACACAGCCTCCGGGGCGGTGGGGATTGCCCCCTCTTCATTCAGGTCCACGCCCTCGCCACACGCCACCAGGACACCAGCAGCAGCCAGGGACACCGCGACAGCCGAGATGTTTCGCACGGGCAAATCCTCTCAGTGAAGTTGCACGACATGCGCATCCTGCCGCAGTAGTCTGTTTCAACCCAGGAAGAAGTGTGCTCCATGGAAGTCATGCCGACCCCTCGACAGGTAGGATTCCGACATACCTGAGAGGTGCGGGCGCGGCTCGGGATTGAATGGACGTGGGCCGTGTTGACATGGGGACGCACCGCTTGGGTTATCGCCGCGAAACATCCACTCACGAGCCCTTTGACAGGCTGTCCTGGGCGGTCGGCCACAGGTGTGCTAACGCCACGGCCGTCCGCTCCGCGGTCCCCTGAAGCAGCCGGCAGCGACCACAGGCACTCATCGACATGCCAAGAACCCGTAGCCTTCGTTCCGCCCCGCCTCATCACTCCACGCGAATCACGCGCGTTCCCGCCTCATCCCTGCCGCCGCTGGAACGCGCGTTCCGCACCGTGCTGGCCGAGGAGCTCGCCGGGCAACTGTCGCCGTTGACGGACACGCTCGTGCGCATCGCGGAGAGCCTGTCTCCCAGCGGTCCCCGCCGCCAGCCGCGGCGTGAGCTGCCGGAGGAGGCGCTGGACGTCCTGGCCTCGTCGCTCGCGACCCTGGATGCGGGGCCCGAGGAAGAAGCCGCTCCGGAAGCCCGGCCCTGCGCCGTCATCGGCTGCAAGCGGCCCGTGCGCAGCCTGGGCTACTGCGCGGCCCACTACCAGAAGCGGCGCCTCATGGTGGCGTCCGGCCGCCTGCACCACGCGTGGACGGAAGACGCCGCGCCGAACAGCATTCCGGACGTCATCCTGGGGCGGAAGCGCCGCGAGTCCGCGGAGGCGATGGAGACCGTCGCCATCACCCCGGCGCCCGTGCGGCCCAGCGAGGGGCCTCGCGTCTGGGTCCGCAAGAAGGGCGTCAGCCCCGTGGTCCCGACGCCCAGTGGCGACAGCCAGCCCGTCTTGCAGTTGGCCCAGGCCTCGGTGATTCCGACCGCGCAGCGCTCCGAGCGCGAGCAGGTGGCGTCCATCGTCGAGCAGTGGGCCAGCGAGTTCCGGGCCAACAAGCATCGCTCGTGACGAGCCGTGCCCCGTCGAGTCCCATGGGCCAGACGGGGCAGCGTGGCCTCCAACGCATCGCAGCATCCGTGGGGGCGTCCGCCAATAGCGCCGCCCATGACGGTCGCATGACAGTGGGCGGGCATGGTTCCAGGGACTCGAATCGGCGGCAGCCGCCGCCGTGCCAGCCCTGGACCTCCGAATGGACTCCGCGACCCGCAGCAGCGCCTTCACCTCACTCTCCCGAGACGCCGAGCGGAACCTGATCGCCCGCACGCGGCCCTTCGCCGCGCAGGACCCGCGGCGAAGTTGGTGGGAAGTGGGCACCACCTTCGTGGCCCTGCTGGGCGCCATCGCGCTCGCCACCCTTCCTCCCTGGTGGCCCCTTCGCGTCGTGGGCAGCGTGGTGCAGGCGCTGGTGCTGGTCCGCTCGTTCATCCTGGTCCACGACTACCTGCACGGTTCGCTGCTGTCGGGCTCGCGGCTGGGAAAGGCCCTGTTCCACACCCACGCGGTGCTGTTGCTGACGCCGCCGCGCGTCTGGAGCGAGACGCACAACCACCACCACGCGAACACGGCCCGGCTGGCGGCCTCCTCGTCGGGGACGTTCACCACGTGGACGGCGCAGCAGTGGCGTGAGGCCACGGCGCTGGAGCGGCTGGCCTACGTGGTGGAGCGGCATCCGCTGGTGATGCTCTTCGCGTATCCGCTCGCGTTCTTGAGTGGGCTGTGCATCGTGCCGTTCGTGAAGCACCCGCTGCGCTACTGGAGCGCGGGCTTCGCCGTGCTCCTCCACGTGGCCATCAGCGTGGCGGTGCTCTCCTTCGGGGGCCTGGGTGTGTACCTCACGGCGATGGCGCTGCCGCTGTCCATCGGCTACGCGCTGGGGGCGTACCTCTTCTTCTCCCAGCACAACTTCCCGGACGTCGCGCTGCGCGAGGACCCGGACTGGACACACGCGAGCGCGGCCCTGGAGGCGTCGAGCTACCTGGCCTGTGGCCCCGTCATGGCGTGGTTCACCGGGAACATCGGCTACCACCACGTCCACCACCTCAACCCGCGCATCCCCTTCTACCGGCTGCCGGAGGCCATGGCCGCCATTCCGGAGCTCCAGAACCCCCGCACCACCACCCTGCGCCCCAGGGACGTGCTGGCCTGTCTGCGACTCAACGTCTGGGACGGGGAGCGGGGGCGCATGGTCCGGTTCCGGGACGTTCCCGCGTCCCGCTGAGGGCGCCTGGAAGGGCCCCGAGGGGGCCGCGGGTTGGAAACGGTGATGCTGGCGCGTTGCGCGCGCCGGGCCGCCTGCTATAACGCACACCGCTGTGCATGCGCCCCGCCTTGGGGAGCATGGCTGGATCTTCCTGGCGGGCCTCCTCCAGAAAGCGCAGTGACTTGAGAGCACGACCCCGTAGCTCAGTTGGATAGAGCGGCGGTTTCCTAAACCGCAGGCCACAGGTTCGATTCCTGTCGGGGTCACATCCTAACCGCCCGTCCTCACTGGGGATTCGGGCGGGGGATGGAGCAAGTGCCGCTCCCGCTGATGGCGCCGTGGCGCTGGCGTGGCGTAGCGGCAAGGTTAGACACTCGCCGGGCCATGCCGTTCATCGGCCCGATGCGACTGGCGCCCCCTCTTCCCCGCAGCCCCGCCGGAGCCTCCTGCCGGCCAAGTTCACCCTGAAGTTCCGCCGCCTTGATGAGGCGGGCGAGAGCTGGGAGGTGGACTACGGCGCCGGCACCGTGCGCGCCAAGAGCCGCATGGCCGGCCTGCTGGCCGCCTTCACCAAGGCCCTCGGGGAAGTCCGCCGCGTCGCGGACGCTGGACGGCAGTCCCAGCCCCACGGACTCCGCTCCCCGGCGGACCACGCGCAAGACCGGGGGAGCACGGTGAGCGCCCCGAAGAAGCACACCAAGGCCACGCTGCGCGTTGTCCGCTCGCCAGCGGACCCGGCGCGGGCCTCCGTTGGCCCCGTGCTGCACGCCGCCCTGCAGGTGGCGGACGGCGCAGGGCGCTCCCTGGTGCTGGACGCCGTGGACTGCCGGAGCGTGCTGGACGCGCTCGGCCAGGGCGACGCGCCGCCGTGCGTGTGCGCCACCCTCGGACGCGCGCGCTGCATGCCCTGCCGCTTCGCGGGCATGGAGAAGGACCTGGCCGTCCTGCGGGCATTTGAAGAAGGCCAGTGGAGCATCCAGGAGCAGCTCGCCAGCCAGGACTCCATTCCCACGGAGGTGCTCACCGGTGCGCTGGTGGCGCTCAACGGCCTGCTGCGCGCCTCGGAGCTGCGCCGCGAGCAGGAGCTGGCTGACGACAAGGTGAAGGCGCGGGGGCGCACGACGAGCGCGACGGACTGACACGCGGCCCGTCGCGCCGTCCTGACCCGGCACGGCTCGGAAGACCGGGACCCATGCAGTGCCCACCCCCAACACCTGGAGTTCGTCATGAAGCGTTTCACGCTGCTGTTGCTGTGCACCCTCTCCGCTGTCGGCTGCTCTTTCGCCCCCAAGTCGTGGCGTCTTCATGGCTTCGCCAGTCCGCCAGGTGTCCCCTCGGATGCGTGGGACGTCTGCGCCAACTCGATGCTGAGCGACACCGGCCGCATCATCACCGGCCCCGCGCACGAAGCTGGCTTCCAGCAGATGAAGCCCTTCGAGCAGGACTGCATGCGCGCTGAGTACCTGCGAGCCTGCCTGTCCGATGCCTACCAGTTGGAGCGCGCGCAGGGGCTCAGGCTGCGCCCCAATGCCGTGAGCTGGAGCGCGGACTGGAGGGACGTCCTCGACGACGCGGTCGACAAGTACTGCGACGACGAGGGCGGCGACACGTCCGGCGCTCGCGGCCTGGTCCGCGTGCTGAACGAGAAGGCCGAAGAGAACGGCCGCCGCTGTGTCCCCTGCACCACTCACTGACGCGCCGCCCTGCCCCGCTGGCGCAGTCGCGCCAGCGGGGCCCACGCCACCACCACACCGGAGACTCACCGTGAAGGCACCCAACAGCCTCAAGTCCGCGCCCTGCGCCAGGGGGCTGTTCTCGCGCCGATGACGTCCGGCGCCAGCCCGCATCGGGAGGAAGGACATCCCTCGTGCGGGCATTCCAGCCACAAAGCGGGAAACAAGATTGGAGCGACTTAAATATTTGTCATATATGGACTTCAATTCCTGATTTCGGGCAGGAGGGGTTCATGTCAGCAGTGCGGTTGGGACGCGTCGCGACGTTCAGCGTGGCTATCGGCTGTGCCGGTGCCCCTGAGCTGAGCGGTACGCGGGACTATTGGCGCACAGGCCCCCATGTCTACGTCCGTGGGCCCTGGGAAGCCGTCACCCCGTCATCCAACGTGGACGAGGTCATCGACCAGCTCTGCCCCACCGTCATGAAGCTAGAGAACGCGACGACGGGCGATTACGGGCAGGAGTACTGCGGCGCCATCTACTCACTCGGAGACGGCGTCTACTACGCCAGCGCAGCCTCACCATTGGGAGAGCCCGCGCCCGTTGGCCCCGCGAAGCTGAAGAAGTGCATCCCCCCGCGCTACGTCGTCGACGAAAGAGGCCGGGCGATTGTGCTCGGGGACTTCCACAGCCACCCATGGTCCCCCTCGCCGATGTCGGAAACGGACCGACTGAAAGCGACGCAAATCTGGAGCATCCGCATCCAGTTCGACCGCACCTGCACCATCACCAAATTCGTGCCGAATCTCGGCAGCGAGCAACCCGGAGAGGTCTACCTCCGACAACGCAAGCGATGGAAGCTGGTGGGCATCATCAAGCAAGAGGACAAGCGCCTCGGGGTCGTCACCGCGGTGGATGACTGAGGGATGAGCGTGTCGATGCACATCCGGAATCGTGGCCCGCACGGAGGCCCCATGAAGCGCGTTCTGTTGCCCCTTCTCTGCATGCTCCCGGCATGCGCCCTGTTCCAGAAGCCGCCGCGCCCAGTCCATGCCCCACCGGAAGAGGCTGCGATCGTCGAAATCCCGCTCGCGTTTCCGACCGAGGGGCGACAGGTCATCAGCGGCACCACCCTTCGCGCCATCCAGCTCGCCATGGACGACTTCCTGCCCTGGGACCGGAAGCTGCCCAGCGACGCCACGCCGCTCTACGAGTGCCTCAACCGCCGCGAGTCCTACGAGGTCGTAACGGCACCCGCCTCAGATGGCGTCGTGCTCGTCAGCATCATCCCGAACCCGGATGCATGCGACATCGCCACGGCCCCCATCCTGGACGTGGGTGCCACCTATGCGGTTGATGTGAAAGGCTGGCGCATCCTCGCGGTGCGGCTGTAGTCGCACGAGAAGTCGCCGCCGGGGATGCGCCGGCATGGCCCGGCAGGGCAGCCGCGTGCAGCCGCCCCGCCGGATGTGTCACGCGACCTGGGGCTGCCCCCCGAGGGGCGCCCTTGATGCGCAGGTGCGCCGACACCGCGTCGTAGAAGTCGGGCCACGACTCCCAGTGGCAGAACACGTAGGCGTGGGCGTCAGGCGCCAGCGCATGGCTCGCAGCGGCCAGGGCCTGGCGCAGCACCCGCATCCCCTGGCGGGAGCCGTCGGCGCGGATGGCGGCGGCCGTCTTCCCCTTCCCCTCGTAGGCCCTGCCATAAGGCGGGTCCGTGAGCAGGAGGTCCACGGACGAGGACGGTAGGTCCACGAGTTGGTCGCGGCAGTCGGCGAGATACAGGGTGACGAGGGCGTTCTGGAGGTAGGGCTTCACGGGCACCCCTTTCAAGGTGATGGGGGAGGCTCCCTGGCGGGAGGGGTATCGGGGGAGGTAGCGCTCGTTGCGGGCAGGGGCGCTGGGAGGGGCCCCCGAGCGCATCTTTCAGGGAGGTATGGCCGCAGGAGGAGACATGGCCCTGGACGTCGTCTTCGAGCGCTTCGTGAACCAAAGCCCCTTGCCCGTCATGGCGCGACTGCTCATGCAGCGGGCCCTGAGTCCCGAGTGGCTCGACGGCTTGTTCGAGCAGCATCGCCAGCGGCAGTACACCCGGGAGCTGCTCTTCTCCACCGAGGTGGACCTGATGGCGCTGGTGGCCCTGGGCCTGCGGCCTTCGTTGCATGCCGCAGCCCAGGCCAGCGACGGGTTGAAGGTGTCGATGCAGGCGCTCTACGACAAGGTGAACCACACCGAGCCGCGGGTGGTGCGGCGGTTGGTGCAGGGGTGCGCGGAGCGACTGACGCCGGTGCTGGGGCAACTGAAGCTTCAGCAGCCGTCCTGGGCGGCGGGCTACCGGGTGCGGGTGTTGGATGGAAACCACCTGGCAGCCAGCCAGAAACGACTCAAGTCCCTGCGAGGCTTCCGGGGAGCGGCACTGCCCGGCCAGTCGCTGGTGGTGTACGCGCCGGAATGGGATTTGGTGGTGGACATGGTGCCAGCGGAGGATGCGCACGCGCAGGAGCGCGCGCTGATGGGGCCGGTGCTGGAGCGAGTGCAGCCGGGGGAGTTGTGGCTGGCGGACAGGAACTTCTCGACGACTCGGATTCTCTTCGCCGTGGCGGACAAGCAGACCACCTTCCTCATCCGCGAGCATGGCCGCTCCCCGAGCCCGGCCGAGGTAGGGCCGATGAAGAAGGTGGGACGAGTCGAAACGGGCGTCGTCTTCGAGCAGGCCGTCGAGATTGAGGACGAGCAGGGACGGAGGATGCGGCTGCGACGGATTGAGTTGCGGTTGGAGAAGCCGACCGAGGACGGCGACACCTGCACTCGGCTGCTGACGAACGTGCCCACTGAACGAATGGGTGCCAAGGAAGTGGCGGGGTTGTACCGGCGGCGATGGAGCATCGAAGGGATGTTCGGCCGACTGGAGTCAGTGTTGAAGAGCGAGGTGAGCACGCTGGGCTACCCGCGAGCGGCGCTGCTGGCCTTTGGCTTGGCGGTGATGGCGTACAACGTGCTGGCGGTGATGCTGGCGGCAGTCGAGACAGAACACCGATTGAAGCCGGCGGAGGTGTCCAGCTACTACGTGGCGGACGAAGTGAAGGCCACCTATGGCGGGATGATGATGGCCATTCCCGAGAAGCTCTAAGGTGAAGAAAGGGTATGCGCCGAGGCAAGAAGTGAACCGGCATGTCTCGACGGCGCGGGTGCTACGGGGAGACGAACGCACCTGACAGCTTTGAGGCAGGCCATTGCGATTCTTCCTTGCGGCGCAGACGCGAAATGACTGTCTAAAATCGGTCCGTCGCGGCGTGACTCCAGGGAACGAGGCGTCTTTCACGAAGCCAGGACACGAAAAAACCGCCCACGGGGGCGCGGAGAGTCGCGAGCGAGGGCTCTCGCGGCGCCCGACATCCCCAGGGAACGGCACGCTCCCAACACCTTGAAAGGTAAGCGTTCAGGTGGGATGAGCGGTTGAAGAAGGAGCAGGCCAGCAGCCGACGGTAGGCTCGTCGCTCGCTAACGCGGCGTGGGGCATGGGACACGGCGTGTCGTGGCCGAGGTCGACCCCAAGGATGCGCGCATCGCGGAGCTCGAGCGTCAAGTCGAAGAGCTGACTCGACTGGTGCAGGAGCTGCGGGAGCAGTTGCGGCGCAACTCGGGCAACTCGAACCGGCCACCGTCGAGCGATACGCCGGGGCAGAAGGCGGAGCGGCGCAAGCAGAGCGGGAGTGGGAAGAAGCGCGGGGGTCAGCCGGGACACAAAGGCCTGACACGCGCGCTGGTTGCCGAGGAGAAGGTGAGCGAGTTCAAGCACCTCTTCCCGTCCGCGTGTGAGAATTGCTGGACTCCCCTCTCGCCCGAAGGCGGCACGCGGGTGCGGCGCTACCAGTCCGTGGAGTTGCCGCCGCTCAAGGCCCACGTCACGCAGTGGGTGCGCCATGGCGTGGAGTGCCCCAGGTGCAACCATGAGACGTGGGCAAGCACCGCGCCGATTCCGGCGTCGCCCTTCGGCCCGCGGCTATCCGCCGTCGTTGGCCTTTTGACGGGCGTCTACCACCTGAGTCGGCGCTCGGCGGTGAGGCTTCTGGGGGATGTGCTGGGCATCGACATTTCTCTGGGGGCGGTGAGCGCCGTCGAGGCGCGCGTCAGCGAGGCGGTGAAGCCCGCGGTGGACGAGGCCTGGGCCCAGGTGTTGTCGGCGCCGGTGAAGCACACGGACGGCACCCAGTGGCTTGAGGGTGGCCAGGCGCGCGCGCTGTGGACCATCGCCTCGTCAATGGCCACCGTCTTCAAGATTCTGATGGACGGCAAGTCGCGGACGCTCGCAGCGCTCTTCGGCCTGAAGCTCGGTGTCCTCGTGAGCGACCGCGCCACCGCGCTGAATTTCTGGGCCATGGAAGCGCGGCAGGTGTGCTGGGCTCACCTCTTGAGGAAGGCCATTTCCTTCTCGGAGCGCGACGGGCCAGCCGGAGCGATTGGGCGCGAGCTCCTCGACTACATCGGCATCCTCTTCGACTACTGGGGACGACTCCAAAGCGGCGAATTGCAGCGGGACACGCTGCAAGGGCGCATGGCCCCAGTACGCGCCCAGGTGGAGGCCCTGCTTGAGCGCGCGGTGGCCGCGAGGCTGCCGCACGTCTCCGGCTCCTGTGAGGACATCCTCGAGCACCGGGCGGCGCTGTGGACTTTCGTCGACAGGGACGGAGTCGAGCCCACCAATAACCACGCGGAGCGCGAGTTGCGCGCCTTCGTCCTGTGGCGCAAGCGAAGCTTCGGCACACAGAGCACCCGGGGGAACCTCTTCGCCGAGAGGGTGATGACGGTGGCGCACACCGCCCGCAAGCAGGAAAAGAATGTGCTCGAATTCCTGACGGCCTGCTGCACCACCGCCCGGACGGGGGCGCCCCCGCCCTCGCTCTTCGCCGCGCCCTGAGCGCTACGTGGCCTTCCCGCCCATGGGGAAGTAGCGCGTCGCGTTCCGCTCTCCTGCGCTGCGCACGCGGCCCTCGTGCTTCAACCGCATCATCGGCCGATGAAGCGCCCGAGGCTTTTCTCCGACGTGCGCGGCGATGACCGTCATCGTCTCGCCCGGACACGCCTGCACCGCATCGAGCAACCGCTTCGCGAGGTTGGCGACGGCACCTGAAGAGCGTCGGACTCTCGTCCCCTGCCGCTGCATCGCCACGGAGGGCGCGGGAGCCAACACCGAGAACGCTCGCTCCACCGCCGCCTTCACCAGGCGTTGCTGCTCCACCATGTGCTCGTGGACCAGTCGTTCAATCTTCGATTCCAGCGTCGCAGGGGTTTTCGTGTGCATCCGCCACGGGTTGCACACCGCGACGACGGCCTCAACACCACCCCTGAACGGTTACCTTGAAAGGGGTGGCGCTCAGGACTCGTAGGCAGCCGCGATGGACGGGAAGACGCCAGCGGCGGCGAGCCAGCCGGCACGCACAAGCACGGAGCACTCCCGGAATGGGGGCAGCACCGCGCCCGTCACCGCTGAGCGCCCGTCCATCACGGCGCCGCAGGACAGGTACAACGTGATTGCTCGGCGCGGTACAATCTGGCGCTGCGGAATTAATCGGGATTTTTCCGAGGGGGAACTGAGGGCAGACCCCCATTTTTCTGGGCCCCTCGCGTTCCTGGCGGGCCGCTGGCGCACGCTCCAGCCCCGCACCTGGGCCGGCACGGTGGGTTGCGGATTCCCGCGTGATGTGAGATCTGCCGGGCACGTCCAGCCCTTCCATGAGGGGCTGCCTGTCCCGTTGCTCCATGCGCCCCTCTCCTCAGACGCCCAGGTTCGTCCTGGAACAGCCGAGCGAAGCTGACCGCCGGCACCTGATGCGAGGAAGCGGCCAGACCGGGCCGATGACGCCACCCTGCCCCCGCGTCCTTGCGCAGCCGAAGCGGCCTGCACGGCGGCGCTCTGCCGCTCGCGAGCCTGCCCGGCCTCCGCCCTGACCTGTCACTCCGTCCCGACGGAGCGCGTGCGGCGTCGCCCACACCGCGCCCGTCGAGGCGCTGCTCGATTCATCCGCGTGCTCGGGGCCCCATGGGTCCGCGGGTACGGCTCCCTCACGAGAACAGCTCAACCATGAACACCGCTTCTTCCCAGGCGGCCCCCAACGGCCGCTCGCGATTCCTCGACCTTCCTCGCTTGAAAGCGGAGTGGTTCTCCAATGTTCGCGGCGACCTGATGGCCGGGCCCGTGGTGGCGCTCGCGCTCATCCCAGAGGCCATCGCCTTCTCCATCATCGCGGGCGTGGACCCGAAGGTGGGCCTCTATGCCTCCTTCATCATCGCGGTGATGACGGCCTTCTTCGGAGGCCGCCCCGGGATGATCTCCGCGGCCACGGGCGCGATGGCGCTGCTGATGGTCACGCTCGTCAAGAACCACGGCCTCGAGTACCTCTTCGCGGCCACCATCCTCACCGGCGTGCTTCAGCTCACCTTCCGGCTGCTGCGACTCAGCCGCTACATGAAGTTCGTCCCCCGCGCGGTGATGACCGGCTTCGTCAACGCGCTCGCCATCCTCATCTTCCTCGCCCAGTTGCCTCAGTTCGTCGGCGCGAACTGGCAGATGTACGCGATGGTCGCCGGGGGGCTGGCCATCATCTACGGGCTGCCACGCCTCACGAAGGCCGTTCCGTCTCCGCTGGTCGCCATCGTCGTCATCACCGCCATCTCGCTCCTCAGCGGCGCCTCCGTGCGCACCGTGGGGGACATGGGCGCGCTGCCCACCGCGCTGCCCTTCTTCCACATCCCCCAGGTGCCCTTCACCTTCGACACCCTGCGCATCATCTTCCCCTACGCGCTCACCCTCACCTTCGTGGGCCTGCTCGAATCACTGCTCACCGCCGCCGTCGTGGACGACATGACGGACTCGCCCAGTTGCAAGCACAGCGAGGCCGCCGGCCAGGGGCTCGCGAACATCGCCGCGGGCTTCTTCGGCGCGATGGCGGGCTGCGCGATGATTGGCCAGTCCGTCATCAACGTGCGCTCCGGTGGCCGCGGCCGGCTTTCGACCTTCGCCGCGGGCGTGCTGCTCCTCTTCCTCATCCTGGTGCTGGGGAGCTGGGTGGCGCGCATCCCCATGGGCGTCCTCGTCGCGGTGATGTTCATGGTCTCCGTCGGCACCTTCGACTGGAAGTCGCTCGGGGCCATGCGGCGCATGCCGATGAGCGACTCCATCGTGATGGTGGCGACGGTGGTCACCGTCGTGTTCACCCATGACCTGGCGAAGGGCGTCGCGGTGGGCGTGGTGCTGAGCGCGCTGCTGTTCGCGCGCACCGTCGCCAAGCTCGTCAACGTGGAGAGCTCGCTCGCCCCCGATGGCCTGAAGCGGCACTACCGCGTCTCAGGCGAGATCTTCTTCGTCTCCGTGGAGGGCTTCGCCAGCGCCTTCGACTTCAGGGAGCCTGTCAAGGCGGTGGAGATCGACCTCACGCACTCCCACATCTGGGATGCCTCGGCCGTGGCGGCGGTGGACCGGGTGGTGCTCAAGTTCCGCGACCGGGGCGTGGTCGTGACGCTCATCGGCCTCAACGAGGCGAGCGCCACGCTCCTCGGGCGCATCGGCATTCATGACAAGCCGGGGGCGTCGCTCAGCAGCGGCCACTGACCAGAACCATGCACTCCCCTGCCCCCAGGTGCCATTGCCAGGTTACCCAGCTATCCTGGCTACGCATCACCTTCCTACAAAAGGAGAATTCATGCGTAAGGGCATCATGGTGGGCCTGCTGGCGGTAGGGCTGCTGACGGGCTGTGGCGGCATCGAGGAGGAGGCTGCCGCCGGGCTCGAAACGGAGGCCCAGGCGATCCCCTGTCGTGACATCACCGGCCGGGATTACGTCGTCACGTACTACGCGGAGCCCGCGAAGGTCACCAAGGTCGGTGAGCTGCTCTGCGGATGCAGCACACCGGAGACGGTCCTCACCGGCACGAAGACCTCCTACTACGAGAAGGTCTACGGCTGCGTCGCGATGTAGCGACACAGCCCTGCCCGCCCTGACACCGCGGTACGGCGCGCGCGCACGGAGACCTGCACAACACTCCAAGCAGGCTCCAGGGCTGCGCTCCTTGCGGCAACTGGCGAAGCCGGTGGCCCCGTCCCCCCCCGGTCAGCGCTTCGGGCGGACGGCCTTGCGCGGCGGGGCTGGGTCATCCTCGCCTTCCACGAGCGCGATGAGCGACGCCACGCTGCGGTGCCGCTCCACCGGGTGGCGCAGGGGCAGGTCGGCGCGCACCGTGTAGTGGTTGCGCCGCCCCTCGCGCTCTCGCTGGAGGTAGCCGCCTTCCTCCAGGTCACTGACGATGCGCTGCACCGCGCGCTCGGTGATGCCCACCCGCGACGCCACGTCCCGCAGGCGCACCTCCGGGTCCGCCGCGATGCACAGCAGCACGTGCGCGTGGTTGGTGAGGAACGTCCACGAGGGAAATTCCAGGTGCGTCCCTTTCAAGGCGTCCATGAGGCTCCCGCCACTGCTCGAATCCACGACGATTGACAAGCGACACGAAATTCGCATATTTCCAGTCGCGCATCAAGCGTCGCGAATTTATATTCCAGAAATGCGGACCGAGCAGGGACGGACGCCACCTCCTCCGCCCCCCTGGTCCGGGAGGGGTTCGGGAGGAGAGCCCCAGGCCTCTCGAGGTTTCCCGGCAGGAATCCATTCGACGGAGAGAAACGGTTCATGTCTCACTCAGTGACGGAGCCCCAGGCGTCAGGCGCCCTGCGGGAGCGCGAAGGGAATGAGGTGGCGGCGGCGCCTGACGGCTTCTCATTGGAGGCGCTGCTGCCGGTCCTGGAGGCGCTGGGCGCGCCCGCGGGCGTCAACGTGGAGGCGCAGGCCGTGCAGCGGTGGACGCGCGGCGAACGCGCGGCGGCCGGACGGACCTGGCCCGAGCGCCTGGCATCCGCCTGCGAGGCGGTGGGCCTGCGCGCGGTGGCGCGGCGCGCGTGCGTGCGCGAGGTGATGGCGGGTGAGGTGCCCCTGCCGGTTGCCCTGCTCGGGCCGGAGGGCTGGTGCCTCGTCACCGCGCGCAGGCCCGGGCAGGTGCGGGTCCACTCGCGAGGCGTGGCGCACCCGGACTGGGTGGGCGGGCCCGCGCTGATGGCCACGGCGGGCGCTGAGACTCCGGCGCAACCGCTGGACTGGACGGTGGCGGTGCCCGCCGCGCCGCTGGAGCGGCTTGGAGGCGGCGACCCTCACGGCCACGGCGACCACCCCACGCCCATGCAGCGGCTGCGCTCGCTGCTGTGGCTGGAGCGGGACGACCTGAAGGTGGTGCTCGTCTACGCGGTGGCAGCGGGCCTGCTGTCGCTGGCCACGCCGGTGGCCGTGCAGGCGCTGGTGAACACGGTGACGTTCGGCACCCTGCTGCAGCCGCTGGTGGTGCTGTCCATCCTCGTCATGGCGGCGCTGGCCTTCGCCGCCACGCTGCGGGCGCTCAACACCCACGTCGTGGAGGTCATCCAGCAGCGCATGTTCGCGCGCGTCGCGCTGGATGCCTCGCACCGCATCCCCCGGGTGCGGCAGGAGACGTTCGACCGCAACTACGGCCCGGAGCTGGTCAACCGATTCTTCGACGTGCTCACCCTCCAGAAGACGCTGTCCATCTTCCTCCTGGAGGGCGTCAGCCTCGTGCTCCAGGCCCTCATCGGGATGGTGGTGCTGGCCTTCTACCACCCGGTGCTGCTGGCCTTCGACGTGGTGCTCATCGCGGCCACCGCCTTCATCATCCTGGTGCTCGGCCAGGGCGGCACGGCGACGGCCATCGAGGAGTCGAAGGCGAAGTACGCGGTGGCCGCCTGGCTGGAGGAGCTGGCGCGGCACCCGCTCGCCTTTCGCTCGCGGGACGGGGCGGTGCTCGCGGAGGAGCAGGCGGACGTGCTGACGCGCCGCTATCTGGGCGCGCGGCGCCGGCACTTCAGCGTCGTCTTCCGGCAGGTGGTGGGCTCGCTGGGCCTGCAGGTCGTGGCCAGCGCGCTGCTGCTGGGCCTGGGCGGCTGGCTCGTCATCCAGCGGCAGCTCACCCTGGGCCAGCTCGTGGCGGCCGAGCTGATCGTCACCACCGTGCTGACCTCGTTCGTCAAGTTCGGCAAGCACGTGGAGGCCTTCTATGACTTGCAGGCCGCCCTGGACAAGCTGGGGCACCTGGTGGACCTGCCGCTGGAGGAGGACGGCCCCCACCAGGAGCCGCTGCCGGAGGAGCGCGACGGGCTGCCGGTGCGGATCGACGGCGTGCACTTCTCGCATGGCGAGGCGCGGGCGGCGCTGACGGGACTGAACCTGGAGCTGGCGCCCGGGGAGAAGGTGGCCCTCCTCGCGCCCAGCGGGGGCGGAAAGAGCACCCTGGCGGACCTGCTCTTCGGCCTGCGCCAGCCCACCCAGGGCCGGCTGGCGGTGGGCGGGGTGGACACGCGGCGCGTCTCGCTGGCCGCGCTGCGCTCGCAGGTGGCGCTGGTGCGGGGCGTGGAGGTCCTGGAGGGCTCGGTGCTGGACAACGTGCGCGCGGGGCGCGCCTCGGTGCCCCCGAGCGAGGCGCGGCGGGCGCTGGAGTCGGTGGGGCTGCTGGAGGCCGTGCTGTCGCTGCCGCGCGGGCTGGACACGCCGCTGGGCCCCAGCGGGGCACCGCTGTCGAGCGGCCAGGTGCGGCGGCTGATGGTGGCGCGCGCGCTGGCGGGCGCCCCCCGGCTCATCGTCCTGGACGAGGTGCTGGAAGGCCTGAGCGAGCGCGGACGCCAGGAGGTCATGGACTCGCTGCTGTCACCCGGGGCGCTGTGGACGCTGGTGGTGCTGGCCAGCGAGGAGGACGCGGCCGTGCGGCGCATCACCCGGCGCCACACGCTGGCGGAGCTGATGGCGGGCTCGAGCCCGGAGGAGCGCTGAACATGGCCACGACACCCCTGACGCAGTCCCTGGTGGGCGAGCGCGCCGAGCGCGCCGCCTTCACCCTGGTGCGCGCCCCCCGGGCCGCCCATGTCCTCACGCGCGTGCTGCTGGCGCTGGTGGGCGCCGCGGTGCTGCTCGCCTTCGCGCCCTGGCAGCAGACTGCGGTGGGCCACGGCCGCGTGGTGGCCTTCACCCCGGTGGAGCGGCAGCAGTTCGTGGAGGCCCCCATCGAGGGGCGCGTGGTGCGCTGGGAGGTGCGCGAGGGCAGCCGCGTGAAGAAGGGCGACCTGCTGGCGGAGATATCCGACAACGACCCGCAGTTCATGTCGCGGCTGGAGCTGGAGCACGCGGCGCTGTTGCAGCGGCTGGAGGCGGCGCGGACGCGCGCGGAGGCGCTGGAGTCGCGCGCGGAGCAGCTCTCCGGTTCGCGCACCCTGGCCACGTCCGCGGCGGAGGCGCGGGTGGCCATGGCGAGGGACCGCACGCTGGCCGCGCAGCGCGCGCTGGAGGCGACGGAGGCGGCGTACCGCACCTCGAACCTCAACCTGGAGCGCCAGAAGCGGCTGGCGGAAGGCGGCCTCACCGCCACGCGCGCCCTGGAGCTGGCGGAGCTGGAGGCGGTGCGCGCCGGCACCGAGGTGGACCGGGCCCGGGTGACGCTGAGCGCCGCGCGCAGCGAGGAGGCCGCGCTGCGCGCCGACCAGGGCCGGGTGGGCAACGACGTGGGCGCCTCCGTGGCGGACGCTCGCGCCTCGCGCGCGTCGGCCCTGTCCGAGGTGGCGTCCGTGCAGGCGGAGCTGGCCCGCATGGACGTGCGCCTGGCGCGCCAGCGCACCCAGGAGGTCCGCGCCCCCATGAACGCCACCGTCTTGCGGCTGGTGGGCGGCCTGGGCGGGGAGATGCTCAAGGCGGGAGACCCGCTGGCGGTGCTGGTGCCGGACACCGAGTCGCGCGCGGTGGAGCTGTGGATGGAGGGCAACGACGTGCCGCTGCTGGCGGACGACCGGCGCGTGCGGCTCCAGTTCGAGGGGTGGCCCGCGGTGCAGTTCAGCGGCTGGCCGTCCGTGGCGGTGGGCACCTTCGGCGGCAAGGTGGCGCTCATCGACTCCACCGACGACGGCAAGGGGAAGTTCCGCATCCTCGTGGTGCCGGACGAGACGAGCGACGCGTGGCCCTCGGGGGCGTTCCTGCGCCAGGGCGTCCGCGTCAACGGCTGGGTGTTCCTCAACGAGGTGACGGTGGGCTTCGAGGTGTGGCGCCGCTTCAACGGCTTCCCGCCCGTGGTGGACAGCGCGGAGCCGACACAGGCGAAGAACAAGGAGGACAAGGGATGACGTGGGTGAGTCTGCGCGCCGTGCTCCTGGCGAGCCTGCTGGCCGCGCCAGGGCGGGCGTCGGAACAGGCGCGCGTGGAGGGAGGGGAGGCCACGCTGTCCCTGGAGGCGGTGCTGGAGTCGGTGGAGCGCCACTACCCCGTCGTCGAGGCGGCGCGCCGGGACGCGGAGGCGGCAGGCGCGGAGCTGCTGGCGGCCCAGGGCGGGTTCGACCCTGTCCTGCGGGGCCGGGCGGCGAGCACGCCGCTGGGTGGCTACCCGTACACCCGCTTGGAGGGCGTGGTGGAGCAGCCCACGCCCCTGTGGGGCGCCAACCTCTTCGCCGGCTGGCGACGGGGCACCGGCGAGTTCCCGACCTACGCGGAGCAGTACCAGACGAACGCGCTGGGCGAGGTGCGCGCGGGCGTCAGCGTGCCGCTGTGGCGCAACGGCCCCATCGACCGGCGGCGGGCCGCCGTGGCCCGCGCCGAGCTGGGCACGGACGCCGCCGCGCACGCCGTGGAGCAAGCGCGGCTGGAGTCGTCTCGCGCCGCGACGTGGCGCTACTGGGAGTGGGTGGCCGCCGGGCGCCGGTACGCCGTCGCCGCGGAGCTGCTGCGCATGGCGCGGGCCCGGGACGGCCAGCTCTTCGAGCGGGTGCGGCGCGGCGACCTGGCCGCCTTCGAGCAGGTGGACAACCAGCGGGCGGTGGTGCAGCGCGAGGGCCAGGTGGTGGCCGCCGAGCGGCTGCTCCAGCAGAGCGCCATGGAGCTGTCCCTCTTCCTGCGCGACGCGGAGGGCCAGCCCGTGCTGCCGCAGCCCGCGTGGCTGCCGCCGACCTTCCCCGTCCCCGTGGCCGCGGAGGAGGCGGTGGGTCCGCTGGCGATGGAGGACGTGCTGGGTCGCCGGCCGGACGTGCAGCGGCTGGAGCTGACGCGTCAGCAGCAGCGCGTGGAGCACCGGCTGGCCCGCAACCAGCGCGCCCCCGCCGTGGACGTGAGCGTGGCGGCCGCGAAGGACCTGGGCGCGGGCAGCCCGAAGAGAGACAAGCCGGAGCTGGAGGTGGGGCTCCTGCTGGACATCCCCACGTTCAACCGGGGCGCCACCGGCCGCGCATTGCAGGTGGAGGCCGGGCTGGCCCGGCTGGAGGCCCAGCTGCGCCTGCAGAAGGACCGGGCACGGGTGGAGGTCCGCGACGCGCTCTCGGCCTTGGAGGCGGCTCGGGAGCGCGTCACCGTGGCGCGACGGGAGCTGACGCTTGCTCGCGAAATCGAGCGGTCCGAGCGCACGCGCTTCGAGCTGGGCGAGAGCACGCTCCTCTTCGTCAACCTGCGAGAGCAGACAGCCGCCGAGGCCGCCGTGCGCGAGGTGGACGCCCTCACCGACTACCACAAGGCCGTGGCCAGCCTGCGGGCCGCCGCCGCCCTCCCGGTGGCCGTGCGCTGAAGGCGCCCCCCCCGTGCATCCCCCTCCGAATCCGTGTATCTACGGGCTCCAAGTTTGCCACGTTCCCGACGTTTTCCGGACCTCGCTCGGAGGAGACCGCCATGATGGACCGACCCATGTACCTCAAGCCGAACGTCGCCATCGAGCCGCTGTACAACCAGTGGTACGCGTGGTGGTACCTGCTGTCCCCGGCGACGGCCCCGCTGTTCGTGACGAACCTGCACCAGAAGCTGATGCAGTCCTTCGTGGCGAACCCGGACGTACACGTGGCGGCCCTGAAGAACCCCATGTTGATGGGCGGCCCGTTCATCAACCACCCGGCGGCGAAGGCCCCGCGCGTGAAGGAGCTGTTGGAGCGGACGCAGAAGGAGCAGGCCAACATGCTCGCGTACACCAAGGCGGTGGCGGAGTTGGAGCAGCTCATGGCGCCCAACAACGGCGGCTCCCTGGAGGGCCTCTACGCCAAGGTGCCCGACATCCTCCGCGGCTACGTGGAGCTGACGTACGACTTGAGCAACCGCGCCAGCGCGCGGTACATCGAGCCGCTCCTGTACCGCAGCCCCTTCCACAAGGAGTCCTCGCAGAGCGTGACGCTCATGCAGGTGGACGGCGACTGGCGGCCCTACATCTTCAGCACGCCCCGCCTGGAGGAGGACACGCCCCTGTGGCTGCGCGTCCCCTACAAGCACGAAGGCCTGGACGCCCTCTTCCGCATGCGCCACACGCCGGGCTCGCCCGGTCAGGTGGCGGAGATGCTCGGCGTGCCCGCCTCCGCCGCGGACGCCTTCGCCGCGCTCTTCACCGACGTCGAGCCCCGCCGCACGGAGCGCTACACCGGTGAAGGCGTGCGCGTGCGCTACTTCGGCCACGCCTGCGTGCTGCTGGAGACGAAGGACGTCAGCATCCTCACCGACCCCGTCATCAGCTACGAGTTCCCCACGGACCTCCCCCGCTTCACCCACTCCGATTTGCCCGAGCGCATCGACTACGTGGTCCTCACGCACGGCCACGCCGACCACCTGATGATGGAGACGCTCATCCAACTGCGGCACCGGGTGGGCTGCATCATCGTCCCGCGCAACAACGGCAACTCGCTGGCGGACCCGTCGCTGCGGCTGATGCTCCACCACAACGGCTTCAAGAACGTGGTGGAGATTGACGACCTCCAGGAGATTCCCGTGCCGGGCGGCTCCATCACCGGCCTGCCCTTCCTGGGCGAGCACAGCGACCTGGCCATCCAGGCCAAGACGGCGCACCTGGTGCGCCTGGGCGGCAAGTCCATGCTGATGGCCGCGGACTCCAACGCCATCGAGCCGCGCATGTACCAGCACCTGCGCGACATCGTCGGCACCATCGACGTGCTGTTCCTCGGCATGGAGTGCGAGGGCGGCCCGATGAGCTGGATGTACGGCCCGCTGCTGTGCAATCCCCTGCCCCGGAAGATGGACCAGGCCCGCCGGCTCAACGGCTCGGACAGCGCGCGCGCCATCGAAATCACCCATTACCTGTCGCCCAAGGAGGTCTACGTCTACGCCATGGGCCAGGAGCCGTGGCTGCGCCACGTGATGATCCTCGTCTACGACGACAAGGCCCCGCAAATTGTCGAGTCGAACAAGTTCCTGGAGCACTGCCGCGCCCACGGCATCCAGGCCGAGCGCCCCTACGTGAAGATGGAGCGCATCCTCGCTTGAGTCCACGGCGCCCCCGAGGTGCGCGGCCCCTGCCCCACCTCGGGGACGCGCGTCACGCCGCCGCGGCGGCGTCGAGCAGGCCCCGCTTTCGCAGCGCCTCCAGCACGCGCCGCAGGCCCACCTCCACGGTGTCCACATCCGAGCGGACGGTGACGTCGGGCGCCTCAGGCGCCTCATAGGGGTCCGACACGCCGGTGAAGTGCGCCAGCTCGCCGGCCAGGGCCTTCTTGTAGAGCCCCTTCACGTCCCGGGCGATGAGCACGTCCAGGGGCGCCTGGACGAAGACCTCCACGAAGGGGATGCCCGCCTCCTCGGCCAGCCGGCGCACCTGGGCGCGCGAGCCCGCATAGGGCGAGATGGCCGCGGCGATGACGCCCACCCCGTGCTTCGCGAGCAGCCGGGCCACATGACCGATGCGGCGCACGTTCTCCTCGCGGTCCTCGCGGGTGAAGCCCAGGCCGCGGGACAGCCAGGTGCGCACCTCATCGCCATCCAGCACCTCCGCGGGCATCCACGGGGCCAGGTGCGCATGCAGGGCGCGGGACAGGGTGCTCTTGCCCGCGCCTGACAGACCTGTCAGCCAGAGTATGAAGCCCGCCGAACGCCCCATGGTGACTCCAGAACGACGCCCCTGAGCGTCCCCGAAACGCTAACACGCCACGCGGCCTCCGGGACTTGACCCGTTTTCCGTGGCCATGCGACAGAGCCTTCACGTCATGCAAAGCGCGTCCAACTCGAGCCCTCACGCCCCCGACCGCTGGTTCCCCACTCGCAAGCCGTTGACGGACCCGCGGCTGCGGCTGTTCTGCCTGCCGTACGCCGGTGGCAGCGTGGCCATCTACAACCAGTGGAGCCAGGGCCTGCCGGCGGGCGTGGAGCTGTGCCCCGTCCAGCTCCCGGGCCGCGAGCGGCGCCTGTCGGAGAAGCCCATTGGCAGCCTGACTGCCCTGGTGGACGCGCTGCTGCCCGCCATCGCGCCGCTGCTGGACCGCCCCTTCGCCTTCTTCGGCTACAGCATGGGCGCGCGCATCTCCCTGGAGCTCGCGCGGCGCCTCCAGGCCCGCAACGGCCCGCGCCCCGTCGGCCTGTTCCTGGGGGCCGCCGGGCCGCCGTCCGTCAACGCCCGCGAGCCCATCCACCACCTGCCCGAGCCGGAGTTCATCGCGCAGCTGCGGCGCTATGACGGCACGCCCGAGGAGATCTTCCAGCACCGCGAGCTGCTGGAGCTGGTGCTGCCCATGCTGCGCGCCGACTTCGGCATCGCCTTCACGGAGGACGGCCCCCAGCCCGCGAAGCTGGAGGTCCCCCTCTCCATCGTCGGCTCGCCCGAGGACACGCACGTGCCCACCGCGAACCTGGAGCGCTGGCGCGACGAGACGCGGAGCGAGGACGTCCGCGTCCGCCTCTTCCCCGGCGGCCACTTCTTCATCAAGTCGCAGCGGGACGCCCTCCTCGCGCACGTCAGCGAGGACCTGAACCGGTGGATGGGCCGCGCGCCCTGAGCCCGCCGGCTACGCCGCCTGGAACCGGGGCGGCGTGTCCCCGGCCAGCGGCACGGTGAACTGCCAGCGCACCGTCAGCGGCTGCCCACGGGGCCGGTTCACCGCCACCGCCGCCTGGTGCCGCTCCGACGGGCGCAGTTGAACGAACTGCCACGCCTCCGGCACGTCTTGCATCCGCGGGTCGAAGGAGATGCGCGGCGCCTGTCCCGGCTCCAGGTGGAAGGCGAACTGATCCAACGGCAGGGACAGCCCCGCGCCGCGCGCCTTGATGTAGGACTCCTTCAGCGTCCAGTACTCGAAGAAGCGCTCCCGGTGCCGCTCCGGCGGCAGGGCCTTCAGCGCCGCCACCTCCGAGGCGGCGAAGTAGTGGTCCGCGATCTCCACCGTCTCCCCCTGCCGCTGCGCGTCCTCCACGTCCGCGCCCAGCTCCGCGTCCCACCCCACCGCCACCAGCGCCATGCCGTCCGTATGGGACAGGTTGAAGCGCAGCTTCGGGCCCCACTCACCCCGCACCGTCGGCCGGCCGTACGTGTTGGTGTCGAAGGCCCAGGCCTCCGGCGCCACCGGCGCGTAGCGCGACAGCGTCAGCCGCACCAGCGCATGGCTCACCAGGTACTGGCGCTGGTGCCGCTCGAAGCGGAAGCGCTGCTGCTTGTCGCGCTCCTTCGCGTCCAGCAGCGCCCAGTAGGCGTCCAGGAGGCGCCGGTCGTCGATGCGCTCGGGCTCGACAATCCATACATGGACCTCATCCGGACGCAGCGCGAGGGGCTGGAAGTCGGTCGGCATGCCTCCTTTCTACCACCGCTCTGTGCTCGCTCCTGCGTGCTTCTGCGTGGCATGGCCACTGATGGCCACTGTCACCGCCCCCCGAGGCAGTTTGCGCACACCGTTGTCCCCGCCAACCTTTCGCTCGCTCGTGTTGGGGTTCGCGGTGGTGGCGTGATGGGGGGCAGGGACGGATGGAGCTCTTTCCAATTCAGTTACTCTTCATGGTGGTTCTGATGAACCGCTATGTCCTCGGGCCATTGCTACGGCGCCTGAAGGGGCGGCAGTTCGACCGGGTCGACGACACCTACCTGCCGCGAGTCGCCATCGTCATCCCGCTGTTCAACGAAGGCGAAGGCATCTACCACGGCGTCCGCAGTCTCCTGGAGCAGGACTATCCCAGCCACCTGCTGCAAATCGTGGTGGTGGATGACTGCTCCAAGGATGACAGCTACGCCTGGGCCTTGAAGGCGGCGGAGGGAAACCCCAACGTCATCGTCATGCGCAACCCGGAGAACATGGGCAAGCGCAAGGGCATCAACCGCGCGGTGAAGGCCGCCACGGACGCGGAGATCATCGTGTCGGTGGACTCGGACGTCATCGTCGACAAGGCCGCCGTCCGCCAGCTGGTGCGCCGCTTCGCCAGTCCGCGCATCGCCGCGGTGGGCGGCCGCACCTACGTGACGAACCGTCATCAGAACTGGATGACGCGGATGATTGAAATCAAGTTCCACTTCGCCCAGGAGTGGCTCAAGGACCTGGAGCGCAGCTTCCGCCAGGTGATGTGCCTGTCGGGCTGCCTCACCGCGTACCGCCGCCACGTGCTGCTGGAGCTGGAGCCCATCCTGGAGGCGCGCGCCATTGCGGGCATCCCCATCAAGTACGGCGAGGACCGGTTCCTCACGCGGCAGATCGTCAAGCACGACTACGAGACGGTCTACACGCTGGACGCCTTCTGCTTCACCGCCGCGCCGTCGACGCTGGCCGGGTACTTCTCCCAGCAGCTCCGGTGGCGCCGCTCCAACCTGGTGGACCTGCTGGGCGGCCTGTCCCACGCCTGGCGGCTCCATCCGGTGGTGACGGTCCACTACGTGTCGCAGCTCGCGCTGCTCCTCTCCTACCCGCTGGTCATCGTGCACAACGTCTTGACCGGCGAGTTCTGGGACATCCTCGCCTTCCACTTCCTGGTCATCGGACTGCTGGGGGTCATCTATCGAATCGAAACGCGGCACCTTCCCGCGGACCGCCGGGTCCACGGCGCCAGCTTCCTGCCCATGGCCATGCTGATGCCGGTGACGTACGCGCTCTTCACGCCGCTGGCCCTGCTGACGCTGGACTCCGGGAGCTGGGAGACACGGGGCAGCGCCAACGCCGCTCCCGAGACGTCACCGCTCGACTCCGGGGGCCGCTTTCCTCCCACCCATGCTGGTGAAGGCACCACGCCATGAACCAACGCGTCGCCAATCGCGTCAACAGCATCGCCGTCTCGGCCTACAAGTTCATCGGGTCCCTGCTGCTCACGCTCATCATGCTCGGGCTGGTGTCCTTCCTGTCCGTCCAGGGCTTCTTCCTGGTGAGCCGCAGCTGGGTGACGCCCACGGTCATCTCGCCAACGGACCCACAGATTCTCACGCTCAATACCCAGGTGGCCGCGCAGACGTCCGCGCGCGACCACGTGTTGTCGGACCGGCGGTCGGTGGAGAACCGCATCTCCGATGCCGAGCGCACCATCGGCGCGGAGCACGCGTTCCAGCAGCGCTTCCTCGTCGCCCTGCGCGGCGAGCGCGACGCCAGGGACCGGGTGGCGCGGCGCCTGTCGTCCCTGCGCCGTGAGTACAGCAGCGCCCGGGCGGAGATCATACAGTCCAACCGCGCCTACGCCGGCCTGGCGCGAACGCGCGCCGACGCGCTGTACAACGCCCGCCTCCTGGAGCAGGAGGAGAAGCTCACCATCAACCACCACCTGGCGCAGCTGGCGCAGAGCAACCTGTCGCTGGCGCAGTCCTCGGTGGACCTGGAGACGCGGCTGGATTCGCTCCAGCGGGAGATCGCCGGCCTCTCCGCGGTGCAGTCCGGCATGGGCAAGGACGAGACGCCGCAAGGCATGACGTCCGACGTGCTGCTGCTGGAGCGCGAGTACACGCACTCCGTCCTGGAGCAGGCCCGCGCGGAGGCGACGCTGAAGAGCCTCCAGACGGACCTGGCCGCCCTGGACGAGGTGGCCCTGCGCTACGACACGCTGATTGCGTCGCTGCGTGCGTCGCCCTACCTCAAGGCCATCGAAAAGGACCTCACGGTCGCCTTCGTCCCGTACGAGAACATCCCGAACGCCGAGCAGGGCACACCGCTGTACTCGTGCGCGGCCAAGGTCTTCTGGTGCCACGAGGTGGGCGTCATCGGGCGCGTGCTCGAGGGCGAGGTGTCCCTCAAGCACCCCATCCGCCAGTACATGCTCCGCGGCGTCATGGTGGAGGTCCAACTGACGGACGCGCCTTCCGCCCGGGAAGACCTGCTCCACCTGGGCCGGCCGCCGCTGCTGCTGTGAGCCCAAACACCCTTTGCCTGGAGACGGCCTCGGAGCCGGAGACACTCGACCATGCGGATGACCGTCACTTGTGGCGCATTGCTTTCAATCGCCGCGCGGCTGGCGCTGGCCCAGCCGGCGCCTCCTCCCGCGGGAGAACTCACGTCGCAGTCCAGCGAGGACCGGGCCGCCGGTTACTGCGACTTCGTGCGCGGCGTGGGCAGCGCGGAGGCCGCGCTCGAGCTGGCGCCCGAGGTGTTCGGGGCCTTCGGCGTGGTCAACGCGGGCGAAGCCACCGGTGGCACCGGTACCACGCCGCTAGGTGAGCCCACCCCGCGAATCACCGCGGGTTTAATGTACGACTTCGTGGGCCTCTACCGCGGCCGTGCCCTCCACAAGCGCGCGGAGGCGGACTGCCGCAGGCAGCGCGCGATGGTGGTGCTGGAGGCCGCCATCCGCCAGGGCAACGGCCTGGGGGAACAGGCCGCGCTGGAGGCTCGGGCTCGCGTGCTGGAGGAGGCGCTGCCCAACGCCGAGGCGCTGCTCACGTCACTGCGCAACGACATGAAGCAGGGCCAGGTGACGCTGGAGGAGCTGAACGCGGTGCAGGTCCGGCTGGATGGGCTGCGACAGCTCGCCACCAGCACGCAGGTCGCTCGCGCGCGGCTGGCGGCACGGCCCCGGTTTCAACAAGGTCAGCGGCTGGAGAGCGTGCTCAACGAGCTGCGCGCCGCGGATGACCAGCTCGAGTCGTATAACGGCGCGCTGCGCCGCTCGCGCGCCTGGCGCGTCAGCTTGCGCGGCGGGTACGACGAGCTCATCGACGCCGACCAGGACCTGCCCCTCTTCGGGCAGCTCACGCTGTCCTTCAACCTGGGCCACCTGTGGCAGGGCTCGGCCAACGCACGCGCGCGGGAGGGCCGCCGCCGCGCGACGCTCGACGACGTGTCGGGCGTGCCCCAGCGGGTCAACGAGCTCATCGCCGAGCTGCGCGCCGTCCACCGCACCGAAGAGGGCCGCCTGCGCGAATTGAGCACCCTGGTGTCGGACCTGGAGGCCCAGCTCCAGTCCATGGACGCGCTCCAGACGCGGGAGATTCGCCGCTTCCGCGGCTACCTGATGATGGAGCTCACCCGCCTGCGCGCGGAGCAGGCCTATCTGCGCGCGCACGTGGAATCGCTTCAGTCCTTCCTGGGTGCCCGGTCGCCGTGACACCGCGCCGGCTGCTCGTGGGCTGCGGCGTCATGGCCGCGCTGCTGGGCGCCGGCGCCCGTCCGGCGGATGGGGACCGGGATGGCGGGGTTGCGGCGCCACGGCTCGCGCCGAGAGAACGGGGGGAGCCACGCCCCCCTGGGGCTTCCCGGAAGAAAGGCAGGCGCATGCTGACGCGCGTCCCGTTGTCCCGACTGAAGGTCACGGAAGGACGCCTGGAGCCCGGCCCCGGCGAGCAGCTCCTCGTCGACGGGCCCCGCATGCGCGCGGTCGTCCCTGGAAGCACGACACGCGACGTGGCGCTGCGCTTCACCCTCCTGGGCCCCACCGAGCGCCAGGTGGCCCTGGCCTCGGGGGAACAGCGTCAGCAGGTGGGCCTCAAGCTCTTCGCGGTGGACGCGTGCAACGTGCTGTACGCGATGTGGCGGCTGGCGCCCAAGCCGGGCATCGTCGTCAACTTCAAACGCAACCCGGGACAGCACACCAGCCGCGAGTGCGGAAACCGGGGCTACGCCATCCTGCGCCCCGCGCGGCACGTCCGGCTGGAAGCGCCCGCGCCAGGCGAGCCCCACACGCTGCGGGCCCAGCTCGACGGCAACGTCCTCCGCGTCTGGGCGGACGACGCGCTCGCGTGGACGGGCGAGGTGCCCCAGGAGGCGCTCGCACCGGAGGCACCGGTGGGCCTGCGCTCGGACAACGTGCGGCTGAGCCTTCAGCTCTCCACGCAGCCGCCCTGAAGCACGCGAACGCCACCACGGCCGCGTGAGCGCACGGCCTCCCATGAGCGCCACGTCGACCGCGCGGCGCCCAGGGGACCTGGCATTACAGATGAGGCCGCGGGTCCGCCGCCGGCGTCTGGGGCTTCTCCTGCTCACGCTCGGGCAGCAGCTCCGCGCAGAGCGAGGACGTGTTCTGCGTACACGCGCCCCCGGCCTCCAGGTCGAACTGCCAGCGGTGGCGAGGGCACACCAGGTAGCGCCCCTCCTCCACCCAGCCCTCGGACAGGTCGGCGCCCTGGTGGGGGCAGAAGCGCTGGATGGAGAAGCGCCGCCCACCGGCCTCCACCACCGTGCGCTCGCGCTGCGACTCGGTGGAGCGGATGCCCTCGCAGAACTCGCGCATGTCCTCGATCTCCACCCCCAGGAAGCCGTGCAGCACCGGCTCGTACACGTCCGGGTTGCGGCTCAGGCGCAGGCGGAACGACAGCAGGAAGTCCTCCCACGTGAGCTTGCGGTCCAACACGCGCCCCACGTCGGCCGCGCTCGTCTTCAGCGTGTAGCGGACCTCTTCCTGGATGTTTTCCACCACGTGGACACGGCGCGCCTTGAAGTCCACGCGCAAGCGCTGCTCCGGGAGCTCCGTCAGCTCCACGTAGAGCGGCATGCCCACGCGCTCGTGCAGGTCCAGGAGGTCCAGCTTACGCTGCAGCTCCACGCGCAGCCGCTCGTGAATCTCCGCCACCTCCGCGACGAGCAGGTTGCGCCGCCGCTCGCGGAACACGGACTCCTGCCGCTTCGCGTAGTCGTCCAGGTACGCCTTCATGTTCTCCGGCGTTACCCGCTCGGCCACCTGCGAGACGAACTCCAGCGTCTTCGCGTCCAGCACGTCCCCGGGCATCGGCTCCAGGTAGCGCGTCTTCCCCTGGGGCAGGCGCTGCCGCAGGAAGGCGAAGAGCTGCGTCGCGTTCGGGAAGATGTTCACCTTCTCGAAGTTGAGGTGGAACTGCGCCGGGTCCAGGAAGGCCGCGGGCCCGGCCGCCGCGATGTACGCCCGCGGATGAAGCACCTCGAGCGTGCGCGCCACCGCCTCGAACTTGCTCTCCCGCTTCTTCAGCGCGATGGCCGCGTACGTCTCCGTCGGGTACTCGTAGCAGGTGGGGTGCCAGATGGCCCCGGAGAACTGCGCGGAGAACACGTCGATGGGCCCCTCCTCCGCGGCGATGCGCCCCATCCGGTCATGGAGCTTGCAGTCGTTGAGGTTGAGGAAGCACTGCCCGTCACCGCGCACCATCACCGCGGAGTCGCGGTTGGTCCCCTGCTCCGACACGAACAGCTTCACGTAGCCGCCCTTGATGGGGGCCTCGTAACCGTCCTCGCAGGCGATGACCTGCTTGCAGCCATACCTGCCGAACACGTCCTGCAGCTCGGAGCGGTGGAAGCGCGGCACCAGCACCGTGAAGTCGCGCTGCCGGAGGGTGGCCAGGAACTCCGGGTCGAAGTGGTCCTTGTGCTCGTGGCTGACGTAGAGGAAGCGCTCCTTGCCAGGCGTCTCCAGCTTCTCCCGCACGAGCGGCGCCAGGTGGTGGTTGCACGGCAGCTGCATCCACGCCGAGTCGAAGGCCCCGCGGGGCGACAGCCACGGGTCCATGACGACAAGGGCCCCCGCCGTCTCCACGATGAACCCGGCGTGGCCCAGGAAAGTAATGTGCATGGGAAGTCTTCCTCTCTGACAGCCAGTGGGCCGGCCTGAACGCCGAGCCCCGACGGACGACACAGGGCTGCCGGCGGCTGGCTGGCGCGTCGGCGCCCGCAAGGTGGGGAGGCCGCAGCCACACGCGCCACCCGCCCGGGAGGTGGACCTTCCCGTCCATGGACGCACGAAGGGCGCGGAGGACCTCGTCGGGTCCCCCACGCCCTCGTGGGACTGCGGACTTGCGCTCAGGCGCGCCCCCGGTCAGCGGGCGCGCCAGGCGTCAGCGGCTCACTGCTCCGGCGCGATTTCGCGCACGGACAGCCACTTGAAGTCCACGTCGTCGGTGCTGTCCCAGCGGAACGTGGCGATGGGGCCGCCCCACGAGAGAGGAACCGCGCCATCCGCGCCGCCACAGTGCTCGGCGTCACCGCCCCAGTCACCGGCGTCCACGAAGTCGTAGATCTTCTCCCAGGAGACCTTGTCCGCGTTCTCGTTGAGGTACATCTCCAGGTGCACGGCCTCCTTGCCGTTCACCTGCGTGTTCCGCATCACCGTCTTGAAGCCCACCCAGCGGCCCGTCAGCGGCTCCGTCACCTGCTCGTAAGGCGCCTGCTCGTAGGAGACGTGCCACGACTCCTTCTGGAAGCGGGCCCGGCCATCGAAGTGCAGCGCGCCCTTGTAGCTGCTGCCCTCGCAGCCCTCGTTGTCGTCGTTGTGCTTCCCGCCACGCGCATACATGTCGAAGTTGTCGGACTCATCGGACGCGGAGTTGAGCTTCACGAAGCCCGTCATCTCGATGTTCTTCCAGTCATTCGGCGACTGCATGTAGCCACGGCTGGTGAGCACGTCGCGGTCATACGTGGCGATCTCATTCGGCTTGTAGCCAGAGGACGTGAAGACGTTCATGCGCACCTTGTCGCTCTTGAGATTCCAGGAGCCGTCCGAGTTGCGCGTGAGGTCGTCCTGCGGATCGAAGCGACTGTCGGACATCGCGTCGTCGGCCAGGAACCACTGCTCACCGCCGGAGACGGACGGGTGAATCATCGTCACGCCGAACTTGTCCGCGCCCGACTCGCCAGGCTGCTCGGGCTCGGTGGACGGGTCGCCGGGGTTCGTCGAAGGCTCCTCGTCGGGCGGCAAGGTGGTCACCGGCTCATCCGGCGACGTGTCAGAGTCCCCAGGCGCCGGGGTGCCGGGGGTCTGCTGTCCAGGGGTCTGCTCGGACGGAGAGGGAGCAGGCACCTGCGGAGACTGACCAGGGGTCTCGGTCTGCCCTGGCGTGTTCGAATCCTCGTTGCCAGCTTCATTCCCGCAGCCCGTGATGGCGGCCAGAGCGAAGAGCGCACCACACGTCGAGGACAGAAAACGATTCCGAGTCAAAATAGCGTCCTTACTGCTTGAGGCATGAGGGTGACGAGCCCCCAGACGCCTATCGCCTGGAGTGCGCTCGACGCGTCTTTCCGTCGGGAGGAGTAGCTGCCCTCAGGGACGGTGACGCCTGGCTGGTCTCATAGCCCCGTGTTTGATTTTTCCAGCCGGGACGGTTCCAAACCCACCGCCGTCAAAACCACTTCCCAAACATTTGGGATGTTTTTGACTGGTCGTATGCTCCCTGGCCGGCCATTTCTTCGGTTTTCTCGATGGAGTGCGGGCAGAATTCCTATTTGTGGAAGGCTCGGATGACTCCTATCTGACGCCACCATATGGAAACCTTCCCAAGCGTCGGCAGTCCGGGCCTGTGGGCCGGCTTTGTCGCCTTCGTCATCGCGATGCTGGCGCTCGATCTGGGCGTCTTCCACCGCAAAGCCCATGTGGTGAAGTTCAAGGAGGCCCTGGGCTGGAGCGCGGTGTGGGTGAGCCTGGCGCTCGTCTTCGGCGCGGGGGTCTGGTGGAACTTCGGGCCCGAGCCCGGCCTCCAGTTCATCACCGGCTACCTCATCGAGAAGTCGCTCTCCATCGACAACATCTTCGTCTTCGTCGTCATCTTCTCCGCGCTGCGAATCCCTTCGCTGTACCAGCACCGGGTGCTCTTCTGGGGCATCCTCAGCGCGCTGGTGCTGCGAGCCATCATGATCTTCGCGGGCGTGGCGATGCTGGCCCGCTTCCACTGGCTCATCTACGTCTTCGGCGGCTTCCTCATCCTCACGGGCGTGAAGCTCTTCCTCCAGCGCAACAAGGAGGACAACCCGGAGGAGGGCGCGCTGATGCGGCTGGCCCGGCGGACCATCCCCTCCACCCCCAACTTCGACGGGCACCACTTCTTCACCGTGGAGAACGGCCGCAAGCTGGCCACGCCGCTGCTGATGGCGCTGCTGCTGGTGGAGGCGTCGGACATCCTCTTCGCGCTCGACTCCATCCCCGCGATCTTCGCCGTGACGACGGACCCCTTCATCGTCTTCACGTCCAACATCTTCGCCATCCTCGGCCTGCGCTCCATGTTCTTCATGCTGGCCGGCGCGGTGGAGAAGTTCAGCTACCTGAAGGTGGGCCTCTCCGCGGTGCTCGTCTTCGTGGGCACGAAGATGGCCATCATCGACTTCGTGAAGGTGCCGCCCGCGGTGTCCCTGGTGGTCATCGCCGGCCTGCTGGGCGCGAGCATCGCCGCGTCGCTCATCAAGGCCCGGCACACGCCCGCCGTCGACATGCCTGACGCGCCCAAGCTCTGAGACGCGCCGCGGCCTCACGCCGCGCTCTCAAGAAGCCCACTCCGCGCAGCAAGCGGGGTGGGCTTTCTTGCGTCCGACGCAGCGGCGGAGCCGGAGCCCGCAAAGCAGAAAGGCCGTGAGTCCCGATTCGGACTCACGGCCTTTCTTGAGTGGGCGCAGCAGGGTTTGAACCTGCGACCCCTGCCGTGTGAAGGCAGTGCTCTACCGCTGAGCTATACGCCCTTCTGCTGCCCGCCGCCGGTGTTGCCAGCCGCGAACGCGGGTGTAGATGCCACTGGCCCGCTCAGGTGTCAACGCATTTTCGACTACAGCGCGTCGAGCTTCTCATCGAGTTCGCGCAGCCGGCGCTTGAGGCCGGAGAGCTGCTTGCCCAGCGTCTTGAACTCGCTGCGGGGCGCGAAGTTCAGCGCCTTCATCAGCTCCTCCTGCCCCCGGTCGAGCGCCTGCTTGCCGCGCTGGGCTTTCCCAATGGCGTTGGCAATGGCCATGGCGCGGCGGTCGTCGGCCATGAGCTTCTCCATGGCCTTGCCCGACACGTTGAGGGCCTGCTTCTTCAGGTCGTCCTTGATTCCCATGACGTCTCCCGCTCAGGGCTCGTCGATGAACTGCGTCTGCAACTGCGCGAAGACGCGATCGGCGATGCCCTTGTACTTCATGCGCTCAATCAGCGGCTGCAGGTCGCCCTTCATGGAGATGCGGCGCTTGAGCACCGCCTCCACCGGGTCCAGCGTCCCCTTGAGGAGCTGCTTCCAGACGCTGTAGGGCGCGCGAGCCAGGTACACCGGCTCCAGCTCCTCCAGGTCGTCCGGATCCGCCAGGACGCGTGCCTTTTCGATGCGGCAGTCACCGGGGACGACGTGCACCACGAAGGTCTTCGCCAGCATGCCGGGCTCGGCTTCCACCACCGCCCCGAAGTCGCCCTTCCAGCCCCTGCCGGCCATGGCGCACTCGGGATCCTCATTGGTGAGGCGGACCGCTTCGTCCACCCACTCCTTCGACGGGAACTTCGCCATCTGGACTCCTAGCCCCTCCGGAAGATGCTCTTGATACTGGAGAAGAGCCCCCGGTCGTCGCTCCCGCTGCTGCTGGAGCTGGGCACCTGCTGTGAGTGTCGCGACGCGACTTCCTGGAGCGCCCGCTTGAGCTGCTCCGGCGTGTCGCGGGTGGCGAGGTCCACCTTGCGCATGCCGCTCGCGTCCTCCACCGTCACCTGGAGCAGACACTCCTCGGTGAGGCGGAAGTCGATTTTCCGGCCAGCCGCGGCCGAGGGCACGCGCACCGTGCCCAGATATTCGTTGTCCACCAGCAGGTCACTGTCCCCCTGGTAGATGTCCAGCTCGATGAAGGGCGAGCCCGGCTCCTTCGGCGGAGGCAGGCGGAAGCTCTTCACCATGGGGATCAGCGAGTTCTTCTCGATGATGCGCTTCACGCGCCCGTTGGGCATCGCGTAGCCAATGGGCATGGACAGCGCGTCCAGCAGCGTCACCGCGTCGATGCTGCCCAGCGAGTCGCCCAGCAGCGCCGCGCCCAGGGCCACGCACTCGTCCGGGTGGACGCCCTTGCGCGGCGCCTTACCGAAGTGCGCCTGGATCTTCTGCTGCACCAGCGGCATGCGGCTCTGGCCGCCCACCAGGATGATTTCGTCGATCTCCGCGCGGGAGATGCCCTTCTCCTCCAGCACGCGGTCGCAGATCTCGAAGGTGCGGTCCACCAGGTCGCCGGTGAGGCTGTTGAGGAACTCGCGCGTCAGGGGGATGCGCAAATCCAGCGGCTTGCCCTTGCGCTCGTCGATGAAGGGCAGGTCGATGACGACGTTGGGGATCAGCGTGAGGTCGATCTTCGCCGCCTCCGCCGCGTTCTTGATGCGCTGGAGCGCGATGGGGTTCTCCGTGCCGAGGTCGACCTTGGTCTCCTCCCGGAAGCGCTCCAGCACGTACTCCATGATGCGGTTGTCGAAGTCCGCGCCGCCCAGGAAGGTGTCGCCACCCGTGGCCAGGACCTCGAAGACGTTGCCGGCCAGGTGCAGCACGGACACGTCGAAGGTCCCGCCGCCCAGGTCATAGACGAGGACCTTCTGATCCAGCCCCCGGTTGAAGCCGTAGGCCAGCGCCGCGGCGGTGGGCTCGTTGACGATGCGCTTCACGTCGAAGCCCGCCAGCCGGCCGGCCTCCTTCACCGCGTTGCGCTGGTTGTCGTTGTAGTAGGCCGGGACGGAGATGACCGCCCCTTCGATGGGGCCGCCCAGGAACTGCTCCGCGATGGTCTTCACCTGGCCCAGCACGAAGCTGGACACCTGGGGCAGCGAGTACAGCTTGCCGCCCATCATCACCGCGGCGTCCCCATTGGCGCCTTCGACGATGTCGTAGGGGAAGTACCCCTTGAGGTCGTCCACCGACTTGGAGTTGTACTTCCGCCCGATGAGCCGCTTGGTCCCCCAGAGCGTGTTCTTGGGGTTGGTGACCATCTGATCCTTGGCCACCCCGCCCACCAACAGGTCGCCGCGCGCCGACAGCGCCACGACGGAGGGCAGCGTGAGGTTGCCGCGATCGGTGGGGACGATCTTCGGGATGCGGTTGCGGACGGACGCCACCAGCGTGTTGGTGGTGCCGAGGTCAATCCCGATGATGCGAGGTCTGTCCGCCATGAAGTGACGGGGCTCGTGCCGGAAGACGCCGCCCCTGATTCCACTGTCTATCACGTCGCGCACGGGAGTGCGCGTTTCTGGGCGACGGTGTCAGTCCGCCGGGTCCGATCCACCCGGAGGGGGACTTTGCGGCCCCATGGCCCCCTCGGGCTCCGCCTCCAGGGTGGACAGGGTGCACCGGTCGAACGGAGCGTCTTCCCCGCCGGGCAGCTCCTGGAGGAACCGGGACGGCCGCAGGAGGATGCGCTCCCCGTCCCGGGGCAACACCGACTGGGGGTACACCAGCGCCAGGGTGTCCCGCGCCCGGGTCAGGGCCACGTAGAACAGCCGCCGCTCCTCTTCCTCCTCCTCAGGCAGGCGCGTGGCCAGTGACAGCGGAAACCGTCCGTCCGCCAGCCAGAGGACGAAGACGGCCCGCCACTCCAGCCCCTTGGCCTGATGGACGGTGGACAGCGTCAGGCACGCCTCGGGCGCCCCCTCCCTCAGGGCCTCCCCCGCCGCGAACTCCGACACCAGGGCGATCTCCGACAGGAAGCGCGCCACGTCCTCGAAGCGGCCGGCGAACTCCGCCAGTTGGCGGACGTCGTCCTCCCGGTGCTCCTCCTCGGAGGACTCCGCCCGGAGGAAGTCCGCGTAGCCCCCGGCGAGGACGTCCTCGATGAGCCGCCCGGGTGAGGGGGGCGCCTCCGGCCGGGTCAGCCGCCCCATCAGGTCACCGAAGGACTGGAAGCCCTGCCGCGCCTTGCGTGGCAGGTGCGCGCGGACGTCCGCATGGGCCAGCCCCTCCGCCAGGGGTGTCCCCTCCGGCAAAGCGCGCAGGGCGGTCCAGAGGTGCTCGGCCGTCGCCGGTCCCACGCCTGGGACGCGCCGGATGACGCGCTTGAAGGCCAGCTCATCCCCCGGGTTGTTCACCAGCCGGAGGTGGGCCAGCACGTCCTTGATGTGGGACTGCTCGAAGAAGCGGACGCCGGAGCGCACCCGGAAGGGGATGCCGCGCCGGGTCAGCTCCAACTGGAGCTCCAGCGAGTGATTGTGGGCCCGGTACAGCACGGCCATGGCCTCCAGGGACAGGCCCTGCTCACGGAGCTCACCGATGCGCTGGGCCACGTAGGCGGCCTGCTCCCCGGCATCCCGGACGGGGACGATGAGCGGCTTGACGCCCGGGGACCGGGCCGCCGTCAGCACCTTGGGGAACTGGTTCGGGTTGAGGGCGATGGAGGTGTTGGCCAGCCTCAGGATTTCCGGCGTGGAGCGGTAGTTGCGCGTCAGCGCGTGGACGGAGCAGCCCGGGTAGCGTTCGGGGAAGCCGATGATGTTGGTGAAGTCCGCGCCCCGGAAGCTGTAGATGGACTGACAGTCGTCCCCCACCACCGTGAGGTCCTTGCGCTCCCCGGCGAGCAGATCCACCAGGTCGCCCTGGAGCCGGTTGGTGTCCTGATACTCGTCCACGAGCACGCAGCGGAAGCGCTCGGTGAGCTGCGCCTTCACGTCCGGGTGGTGCGTCAGCAGGCGCTTGAGGTGCACCAGCAGGTCATCGAAGTCCATCAGGTGCATCTGCGCCTTGCGCTGCTGGAAGCGCGCGGCGGCGGCGAGCACCTCGGGCGCCAGCGGCAACATCTGCGGTCGGCGGTCCATCAGGACGTGTGACACGGGCTGCTGGAGGTTGGCCGCCAGGGACACCAGGTCCAGCACCAGGTCAGGCCGGGGAAAGCGCTTGTCGCTCTTGAGGCGGCGCTCGGCGATGCACGTCACCATCAAGTCCCGCGCGTCCTCGCGGTCCAGCACGGTGAAGTTCCTGGAGAAGCCCAGCACGCCCGCGTACTGGCGCAGCAGCACGTGCGCGGCATGGTGGAAGGTGCCCCCGAGGATGCGCCGCACGTCCACGAAGGCGCCGGCCAGCTCCTCCACCCGGCGCGTCATCTCCCGCGCCGCCTTGTTGGTGAAGGTGAGCAGGAGGATGCCCTCGGGGGGGACGCCCCGCTCCAGCATGCGCGCCACCCGGAAGGTCAGCGTGCGCGTCTTGCCGGAGCCCGCGCCGGCAATCACCAGCACGGGCCCCTCCCCCGCCTCCACCGCCCGCAGCTGCTCCTCGTTGAGGAGGGCGGCGTAGTCGATACGCGGCGAGGGCGTCGCGGCCGGAGCCTGGAGCGTATCGGTGCGGGAGGCCATGGGGGCGCAGACTCTAACCGCCCCGGCGCCCCGGGACACCCGGATCAGGGACCGGGCTTGAGCGCGGTCAGCCGGGCGGACGCGGCCGCGCGGACCTGGGGCGATGGGTCCCGCGCCCGAGCCACCTCCAGGAGCAGCCGCCCCACCTCCGGCAGCTTCGTCGCCACCGAGTCCAGCGCGGCGGTGCGCTCCTTCACGCCGTTCTCCAGGCGCTCCCGCACCCCGCGGTCCGCGCACGTCTTCACGCCGGGCGTCTGCTCCCGCAGCAGCAGCTCCGCGTCCGCCAGCCGCGCGTCCGCCAGGCGCTTGGCGTCCATCGCCTTGCGCTCGAACTCCGCCAGGTCCTCGGGGAACTCGGTGCTCGCGCCCCGGGCGCGGGCAATGGCCGCCACGGCGAAGTTCGCGTTGACGGCCGCCGCGCAGAGCTGCCGCGCCGACGCCAGGGGCACGCGGCCCTCGGGCGTCACCGGCTCCTCCTGCGCCACCTCCAGCGACCACAGCGCCAGTTGCCGCGCCGCCACCGCCGCGGAGAAGTGCTGACGCCGCTCCTCGCGAATCTGCACCCAGCGCCGCAGGATGACCGGATCCGGCACGCCCGACTCGGCGGCGCGCTGGTACTCCGTGGACGCCTGGGCCAGCTGCCCCGACAGGTCCAGCAGCACCGCCACCGTGAGGTACATCTCCGCGCTGTTGGCGCGCTCTCGCAGGGAGTCCAGACGCGAGGACACCTCGTACTCCGCCACCGGCCTGGGCAGCGCCGTCAGCACCGTGCGCAGGGACTCCAGGGCGTGCTGGCGAATCAGCGGGTTGCGCGCCGCGCGCAGGCTCTCCAGCAGCGGATCCAACACGCGCACCGATACGTGCTGGCCCAGCTCCTCCGCCGCCTGCCAACGGTCCAGCGCGTCGGGCGCGACCAGCGCGCGGTTCAGGTCCTCCACTCCGCGCAGGTAGTGCCCCACGTGGGCGGCCTGGGCCAGCGGCTCCGGCCGAGCCAGGGCGGCGCGCTCGGCGCGGGCGTGGGCGAGCCGCGCCGGGAAGGCCGTGAGCTTCGGGCCCAGGGGATGGGCCTTCACCCGGGCCTCGGCCTCGTCCACCAGGCCGGAGACGAGCAGGCCTTCCACCTCCAACTGCAGCAGCAGGACGCGCGCCTCCTCGCGGTGCGCGCCGGCCGGGTGCTCCTTGAGGTACGCGAAGAGCTTCGTCGCGCCGGAGGCCTTGGCCTGCGCGAAGGCCTGGGCATCCAGGCGGGCCTCCACGTCCTGGCGGCGGGGATCATCCGGCGACGCGCGCAGGTACTCCGCCAGCTTGCGCGGATCCTCCGTGGTGGCCAGCTCGCGCGCCTCCGCCTCCGCCAGCAGGCGCTTCGCCTCGTCCCGCTGGACGCCCTCCGGGTGCTCCTGGAGGAACTGGCGCCAGCCGGCGACGGAGTCCGTCTCCTTCGCGCCGTTGAAGCGCAGGCCCTCCAGCAGCGTCTTCGCCGTGCGCGCCTGGGCCGCGTCGGGGTACGCCTCCAGGAAGCGCTTGTAGGCAATCACCGTGTGCAGGCGCCTGGCTTCCTGGAACTCCAGCTCCTCCAGCCGCGCCTCGGCCGCGTCGGTGTCCACGTGCGTGGGGTACTCGCGAAGGAAGGCGCGATAGCCGTCGATGGTGTCCTTCTTCGCCGCGCGGTCATACGGCGAGGGCAGACAGCCAGTGGCCAGCAACAGGACGGCGAGGGCTCGGCGAAAGGAGGCCATGTCCCTGGAGCCATACCGCACCCGCGCCCACCCGGAAACCCGAGCCTGGACGGACGGTTGCCTGGGTGGGTTTTTTGACGACACAGCGTCCCGGGCGGACCATGTGCCCCCAGGACGCTACAGGGAGGTCGCACCATGAGGACAGTCACGCTGATGGGAATCCTCGCCACGCTGGCGACCGGCTGCGCCACCACGGGCGCGCCGCTGGAGCCCTGGCTGGACTCCTACAGTCTTCGCTACCGCTCCGCCTCCCCGCCCGCCTTCCCGCGCGAGTCCCTCTCCAAGCAGGTGGCCACCGCGGACCGCGAGGCGCCCGCGGAGCGTCCCGGCAAGGTGGCCGCCCGCCCGGCCGGGGCGCCGGGTGGAAAATCCCGCGCGACGCCGGCCCGGGCCACGCGCCCCACCCCCGTGGCCGGTGACGCCCGCGCCAAGGTGGTGACCACGGCGCGCTCGCTGGTGGGCAAGACGCAGGTCTCGCTCAACGGCCGGAAGTACCCGTCCGACTGCACGGGCCTCATCGAAGGCGTCTACGCCCAGGCCGGCGTCACCTTCCGGGGAACGGTGCGGCCCGGCGACAACGGCGTCACCGCCATGTACCGCTTCGCCCGCTCGCGAGGCCGCGTGTATTCGGAAGAGCGGCCGACGCCGGGCGACCTCGTCTTCTTCAACGAGACGTATGACCAGAACCGTGACGGGCGCCGCAATGATGGCCTCACCCACGTGGGCATCGTGGAGAACGTGAGCGCCAGTGGGACTGTCACCGTCATCCACCGCGTGCGCCGCGGCGTCGTGCGCTACCGCATGAACCTGGAGCGCCCGCACCTTCGGAGGGATCCCAAGACGGGCGAGGTGCTCAACGACATGCTCCGGCACCCGGGCCCCAACCGCGCGCCCGTCCTCACCGGGCAGCTCTTCGGAGGCTACGGCAGCGTGCTGCCCAATCGCCCCAAGGCCCAGAAGCCCGTCCCCGTGGCACTGCGGTAACGGGCCCCTGGATTTCCGACTACGCGCGCGCCGTCCGGTCCCACGCGGCGCGCTGCGAGTTGCGCAGGAAGCGCCAGAACCCCACGACGATGGCCAGGTTCATGGTCACGAAGTAGTACGCCACCGACGCGGCCTTCTTCGCCGTGCCCCGCTTCAGCACCCCCGTCTTCCCCAGGTACGCGAGCGCGTAGAACAGCGCCTGGCTGAACAGGGTGAACTGGTAGAAGTGCCGGTCCAGCAGGAACAGGTTCGCCACCAGCGCCAGCCCCATCAGCGCGGGGGCGCACCAGCGCAGCAGCTTGTGCGACCAGAAGGCGAAGGCCGGGAAGCCCGCGGTTGGCAGCAGCAGCCCGGGCACCATGCGGATGCTCTGGAAGTTGCCCGCGGCGATGCGCGCCCGGCGGCCGAACTCCTTGCCGTAATCCTCCGTGGTCTCCTCGTGCGCCACGGCGTGCTCTTCGTAGACGACCTTGTAGCCCTGCTCCAGGATGCGCAGCGGAATCACGAAGTCGTCCACGATGGTGGACGGCGGCAGGTGGGTGAACAGCGAGCGCCGGATGGCATAGAGGCCACCGTTCGCCCCCACCACCGCGCCGCGCCGCCCCTCGTACATCTTGATGAGCGACTCGTAGCTCCAGTAAGCGCTCTCCTCGTAGTCCTGCTTCGTGGGGTTGTAGAGCCGCAGCTTGCCGCAGACGGCCCCCACCTCCGGGTCCTCGAAGTGGCGCACCAGCCGCTCGATGGCCTCGGGTTCAATCATCGTGTTGGCGTCGGAGAGGACGACGATGTCCCCCTGCGCCATGGGGATGCAGCGGTTGAGCACCGTCGTCTTGCCCGCCCGAGGCGCCGGCGACAGCCGCACCCGCGCGTCGGAGCAGCCGCGGACGAGGTCATCCGTCCCGTCCGACGAACCATCCGAACCGATGAGCACCTCGAACCGCTCCGCCGGGTACGCCAGCGCGAGGCTGTTCTCCAGCTTCTGCTGGATGCACGAGGCCTCGTTGTAGGCCGCCACCACCAGGCTCACCGAGGGCAACGCCCGCTGCCCGCCAAAGCCCTGCTTGACTGTTTCCGCGCGCCGTACAGCTCGGGCGTTCTTGATGAGCACCTGCGCGGCCCCTTCGAGCAAAAAAAGGCTCAAGGGGTAGAGAAAGTAAGTGTGCGCGAGCAGCAGCACCGCACCCCAGAAGAAGACCTCCGCCATCAACCCTGCCTCCCAAGCACCCAGTCCTCGCAACGGTTCCGGGTTCAGCAAGAGGCGTGCCTCGTCCACGCGCTTGAAATCACACGCAGTGGCGCCACGGAGGGCCCGGCGCTGGGTGAGGGACTGGACTTTCTCCAGCCCTCGCGCCCGAGGACGCGGTCGTCGCTTCAGGGCGAGGCGGCGTCCGCGTCAATCTGCGCGATCAGCCGAGCCGCCGCCTGATGGTTCGGGTTCAGCGCCACGGCGTCGTCCAGGAGTGAACGGGCGGCGGCCGTGTCCTTCAGCTTCAGCGCCACGCGCGCACCGAGCAGGTAGGCGCGCAGCAGCGTGCTGTCAGCCTGGCGCAGCGCCTCCAGCTCCTTGGCCACCGCCTCGAGCGACTCCGGCGGCGACCCGGCGCTCAGCGCGTACTCGGCCCGAACCAGCGTGCTCCACCGGTACGGTGCGCGCTCCACGTTGCGCAGACGCTCTGCCAGGGCCAGGGAGTCCGGCGCCGCCAGGACAGAGGCATGGAGGGCGCGTGCCTTGAGCCGTGCCGCCGCGGCGCTGGGCGGCTCGGACTCCGGCGCCTTGCTCAACTGGGACACCTGCCCGTCCAGCTCCTTGCGCAGCGTGTCGGTGGTGACACGCAGGGACGCCATGTCGCGCGCGTTGGCCTCCTGCTCCTGCTGGAGCGAGGTGCGGCGAGCCACCTGTTCGGACAGGACGCGCATCTTCGCCGCGGCCTCCAGCCCCCGGGCAATGGCATCGCCCCGGAGCCGCAGCCGCTCGGCATCGGCCTGGACGTCGGACAGCTTCAGGGTGAGCGCCACCGCCAGCTCGGCCTGGACGTCGACGTAGCCGGGATTCGCGATGGCGATGACTCCCAGCCGCTCGATGGCCTGCTCGCGAGAGGCTGCGTCATCCCGCCGGAGCAGCACCGATGCCCGGTCCGTCGCCTCCACCACGGCGGCGGGAATCTCCACCCCACGACGCTTCAGCGCGACGTAGCCCAGCGAGGCCACCACGATGAGCCCGACCAGGCTGGCCAGCACGACCCGGGGACGGATTCGTTGAGCCCTGCCGTTCTCGAACGCTCGCGCGCCGTCCATCGACAGACGGGTCGACGCAATTAGGTCCGGAGGGAGCTCCAGCGGGGCCCGGCGCGACGCGGCTCCGGCCAGAGGGCCCAGGTCCGAGCCACTCGCGTCGTCGAGGGAGCTCAGCCCCCCTGCTGTCCCGGTGCCCGGCGTGGCGGTGGGCTCCGATTCAGGAGGGCGCTGGATGCCACCATCAGCGCCCGACAGTGGCGACAGACCGAAGGGGCTCGTCGACCGGACGCCCGCGAAGGGTTCGGCGGCATCAAGCGCGGGCATGGGAACGGGCGGCACGGAGCCGAAGACCCGCTTCGACCCCACAGGCGCCTCGGAGGCAGACGGCGGAACGGCGCTGAACGTCTGACTGCGACCCAGCGGCGCCACGGAATCACTGGCGGGAGGCGCGGCGAATCCAACAGGGACGCCGTCCAGCGAGGCGGCGCCCTGGGAGGCAACCCGCGGAATCGGGCTCACGGGAGGAGGCGTGGGCACAGAACCCGGGTCTGGCGTCATGGAGGCGTCAGCCCGCGCAGGTGCGTATGCACCAAACGTCTGGGTCGCTTGACCTGGTGCCACGGAGCCAGGTCCGGCACTCCCTGGCGACCCAGGTTGCTGTCCGGGAACCGCGCCGTAGGTCTGCGTTCTTCCCACAGTGGGAATCGCAGGTGCCACCGGAGGCACCGCGCCGAACGCCTGTGTCCCGGCTCCGGGAGCCCCGCCCCGCGGCGAGGCGCCAGCATCAGCCGCCGGTCCCCTGAAAGGGATTGTCCCGAACGCCTGCGTCCGCGGCTCGGAGGCGACCGGGGGTACCGCGCCGAACGTCTGCGTCGCGTTGCTTGCATGCCGCGGGCCCGGCACCTCGGCGAAGGCCTGCGTCCTGCTCACAGGGGGCGCCACGCCGAACGTCTGCGTCGCGTTGCTCGCTGCCGGAGCGGCCCCGACGCTCTGCGCGGCTCCAACGGGAGGCACCGCTCCAAACGCCTGCGTCGCGTTGTCGGCGCCCTGCCCCTTCGAGGCCACCGCACCGTACGACTGCGTCGTACCCGCCGGAGCCCCTGGCGAAGGTGTTTGCGCCGGACGGTCCGCGGCCCCCGCGCCGAACACCTGCGTCGTCGTCGTGACGGACGAACCCGCCGTGGCGCCGGGGGGCGTCCCCGCGAAGAGCTGCGTGGACTTCATGCTCGAGCGCGCGGGCCCCGCCCCGCCCGTCACCGCCGGAGTCGAACCCGAGGGCGGCGACGCGCCGTGTGGCGCGGCCTTGAACACGTGACCACAGCGCGTGCACTGAACGGAGGCACCGCCCGGTGGCAGCAAGCGGGAGTCGAGGACGTACTGCATCGAGCACTGAGGGCACGAGATCTGCACCCGACGTGCTTACCACACGGGCCCGGCGTCCGGAGGCGCGCCCAGCGCCGCGGCTGCCCGGAGGGTCTGCAACTTGGCAGCACCCACGCCACGGACGGCATCCACGTCAGCCCAGCTCTTGAACCCGCCCTGCTCCTCGCGAGCCTCCACGAGGCTCCGCGCCAGGGAACGCCCGACGCCCGGGAGCAGGGCAAGCTCCTCTTCGGTCGCCGAGTTCAAATCCAACGGACGCCCCAGGGCCAGCGCCTGAGCCCCGGTCGGCACCGCGCCGTCACCGCAGACGGCCACACCATCCGGACGGATCCGCACTGACGCGGCGGCGCAGTCCAACGCGGGCGCCGCATCCGGCCAGCGCAGGCGTGCGACCACGCCCACGCTCAACACCCCCAGCGCCACGGCGGCGAGCGCGGCGGTGCGGCTCGCCACGCTTTCAGACCTTCTCGCCCATCAGGGCCGCCGTCTCGGAGACGGCGGAGACGCCTTCCGGCGGCATGGGCTGATCCAACCCGAAGGCGGTGTGCAGCGCGCGCACGGCCAGCTCCGTGTACTTGGCGTGGACCACGCATGACACCTTGATCTCCGACGTGGAGATCATCTGGATGTTGATGCCCTCGGCGGACAGCGCCTGGAACATCCGCGCCGCCACGCCCGAGTGATTGCGCATGCCCACGCCCACGATGGACACCTTGGCGATGTCCCCGTCCGTCTCGATGCCGGACGCGCCAATCTCCTCGGCGACCTTCCGCACCACCTCCTGCGCGGTGAGGAAGTCCGTCTTGCCCACGGTGAAGGTCACGTCCGTGCGGCCGTCCTTGGACGGGTTCTGCACGATGAGGTCCACCACGATGTGCTTCTCATTGAGCGGACCGAAGATCTTCGCCGCGGCGCCCGCGACGTCCGGCACACCGCACACCATGATCTTCGCCTCGTTGCGGTCATACGCGACGCCGCGGACCAGCACATCCTCCATGGAACTGTCCTCCTCACACACGAGGGTGCCGGGGTCGTCGGAGAAGGACGACTTCACCCACAGCGGCACCTTGTACTTCATGGCGAACTCGACCGAGCGGATCTGCAACACCTTGGCGCCCACGCTGGCCAGCTCCAGCATCTCCTCGTAGGTGATGCGGTCCAGCTTGCGCGCGGACGGAACCATGTTGGGGTCGGTGGTGTAGACGCCGTCCACGTCCGTGTAGATTTCACAGGCGTCCGCGTTCAGCGCGGCGGCCACGGCCACCGCGGTGGTGTCGGAGCCGCCGCGGCCCAGCGTGGTGACGCTGCCGGACTCGTCCACGCCCTGGAAGCCCGCCACCACGACGATGTGCCCCCGGGCCAGCGCGGCGCGGATGGGCTGCGCGTCGATGCTCTTGATGCGCGCCTTGGAGAAGGTGCTGTCGGTGACGATGCGCACCTGGTGCCCGAGGAAGCTGGTCGCCTTCCCCTGCTGGGCGTGGATGGCCATGGCCAGCAGGCCGATGGTGACCTGCTCACCGGTGGCCACGACGACGTCCTGCTCGCGCTCGTCCGGCCGGTCGGTGATTTGCGTCACCAGCTTCAGCAGCCGGTTCGTCTCGCCGGACATGGCGGACACGACGACGACCACGTCATGCCCGGCCTCCTGGGCGGCCAGACAGCGAAGGGCCACGTTCTTGATGCGGGCCACGTCACCTACGGAGGTACCGCCATACTTCTGGACGATGAGTGCCACGGCGCCTGCAACCTCCCTCTTCAGACGGGCGGGAGCTATACGAGCCCGGCCGCCGGGTGTAAAGCGCCGGCCAGCACCCCCGCGCCCGTTTACGCTAGGGTGCCCGCCCTTTCGCCGCACCCCTTGGAGCCCCGAATGTCGCGCCCCCGTATCCTCATCGACGGTGACACCCTGAAGCTCGAGGAAATCCTCCAGGTGGCTCGCAACGAGGCCACCGTGGAGCTGTCGCCCGACGCCGCCACCCGCGTGCGGGCCTCGCGCGCCCTGGTGGACCGCGTCGCCGCCGGAGACACGCCCGCCTACGGCATCAACACCGGCTTTGGCACGCTGGCCGAGGTCCGCATCGACAAGAAGGATTTGCGCGACCTCCAGCGCAACCTCATCCTGTCCCACGCCTGTGGCGTCGGCACGCCCCTCCCCCTGCCTGAAGCGCGGGCGCTGCTGCTGCTGCGTTGTAACGTGCTCGCCAAGGGCTACTCCGGTATCCGCATGGAGACGCTGGCCCTGGCGCTGGACATGCTGAACCGGGAGGTCGTGCCCGTGGTCCCCGAGCGGGGCAGCGTGGGCGCCTCCGGAGACCTGGCCCCGCTGGCGCACCTGGCGCTCGTCCTCATCGGCGAAGGTGAGGCCTTCTACCAGGGCCAGCGGATGCCCGCGAAGCAGGCGCTGGAGCGCGCGGGCCTGCAGCCGGTGGTGCTGGAGGCCAAGGAGGGCCTCGCCCTGGTGAACGGCACCCAGGCCATGTGCGCCGTGGGTACCCTGCTCCAGCTTCGCGCGGAGTCCCTGGCGGACCTCGCCGACGTCGCGGGCGCCATGACGCTGGAGGGCCTGCTGGGGAGCCACAAGCCCTTCATCCCTGAGATTCACGACGTGCGCGCGCACCCGGGCCAGAAGGACGTGGCGGCGCACCTGCGGCGCATCCTGGTGGGCAGCGAGCTGGTGGAGTCACACATCCACTGCAGCAAGGTGCAGGACCCCTACTCCCTGCGCTGCATGCCCCAGGTGCACGGCGCGGCGCGCGAGGGCATCGCGTTCTCCCGGCGCATCCTGGAGGTGGAGGTCAACAGCGCCACGGACAATCCGCTCGTGTTCGCGGACACGGAGCGCATCGTGTCGGGCGGCAACTTCCACGGCCAGCCCATCTCCCTGGCCATGGACGTGGTGGCCATGGCGCTGACGCAGCTGTCGTCCATCAGCGAGCGGCGCGTGGAGCAGCTCGTGAACCCGGCGCTGTCCAACCTGCCCGCGTTCCTGGCGAAGAACTCCGGGTTGAACTCCGGCTTCATGATTGCGCAGGTGACCAGCGCGGCGCTGGTGGCCGAGTCCCGCGTGCTGAGCCACCCCGCGTCCGTGGACTCGATTCCGTCGTCCGCGGGCCGCGAGGACCACGTGTCCATGGGCATGACGGCGGCGCTCAAGGGACGTCAGGTCAGCGACTTCGCCCGTTCGTGCCTCGCGATTGAAATCCTGGTGGCGGCGCAGGCCCTGGACTTCCGCCTGCCGCTGAAGCCCGGCAAGGGCGCCCTCGCGGCGTACGAGCTGGTCCGCTCGAAGGTCCCCCACATGGACAAGGACCGCGAGCTGCACCGGGACATCGAGGCGGTGACCCAGCTCGTCGACTCCGGCGAGCTGCTCGCGGCGGTGCGCTCCGCCACGGCGTGAGCGGAATCAGCGTCTTGTCCGATGTCGATGGGCCCGAAGCCGAGAGCGTGCTCTCGATGGCTTCGGGCTCATTTCCGTGACGTGACCCCACGCGATGAACAGCGCCGCGCAGGGCGCGCCCTGGCTTCACGGTCCGGTGCAGCTCGCGGTCCTTGTCGTTTCGGCGACAAGGCCAGACAGGTCACGACAGGCCCTACACGCCTCGGCGCCTGGGCGCGCGCGCCGTCACCTGTCGCATGCTCCAAAGACAGGTGATGTTTCCAGTTGAAACCCTCATGGACTCCACGGCCGCGAGGAACGCGCGCCGGACGTCCTCGCGTGCGTCGGGCGGGAGCTGGTCGGCGTCGTAGGTACTGGCGAGTGAAGCCCAGACCTGCTCCGGCGGCCCGCACTCCTGGACCTCGAGGTCGAAGACGTCGACATACTCGAAGGCGAGGCCGAAGAGTGCCCTCAGCCCCTCGGTGGAGCGGAAGCGCGTGTCGCCCAGGCTCAGCACGGGGCGCGGCTGCGCGTCGATGGCGGATTTCATCAGGGCTCGGAACACCGCGAGCACCCCAGAGGGTACGAAGCCGCCGCCGACGACGCAGGACAGCTTCCCGTCGGGCTTCAGGGTGCGGCGAGTCTCGGAGAGGACCGTCTCACAGTCATCCATCAGCATGAGGGCCAGGTGGCTGAGCACGACGTCGAGACTGGCGTCCTCGAAGGGGAGCGACTGCGCCACGCCTCGAATCAGCGTGGCGGCCCCCTTCAAACGCGACTGGGCCTGAGCGAGCTCGTCCTCGCTCATGTCCAGGCCGACGAGTCGCGGCGGCTGAGGCTCCCGCCGAGCGAGCAACTCAAGCAGGTAGCCATCACCGCAGGCCAGGTCGAGCACCGTGTTCGGCCGCGCGTCCTGGGGAACCTCCGCCGCCAGCAGCGCGTAGGTGGAGGCGAAGCGGCTGTCGCCCCGAGTCACAGGCGTCTTCGCGAACCACCGCGCGGTCACGCCCGCGAGCCGGCGGTGGTAGTCGAGGAGGTAGGACTCGGTGTCGGACGGAGCCATGGTGCCCCATAACACAGGCGGAGCCGTTCACCGGGGCAGCCCGCGCGCAAGCCTCGAATCACCTCCCTTGAGCTGGCGGCGCAGTTCCTCCGTGGACATCGACGGCGTCCCCACTGAAGTCATGAGCGTCTGTCCATCCTCGGAATAGAGCGCCGGGCGCCGGTACAACATCCGGAGCGCGTGCAGGTGCGGGTACACCTGTGACGCTTCGGGGTTGAGTTCGCGCAGATGCTTGCGAAGCAGCGGCGCGAACTTCGGGCTCATGGCCGGGAAGATGTGGTGCTCCTGATGGTGGCTGAAGTTGTAGTGCAGCCAGTCCATCACCGGATGCGTCGCCACGCTGGCCGTGTTCACGAAGGGGTTGTCGGACTCCTCGTGCGCGGCCAGCAGCCAGTGGTTGGTGGCGATGTAGATCATCAAGGTGATGTTGCCGATGAGGAGCGGAAGGATGAGCGCATAGAGCGCCCCTAGCGGCCCCATCCACCAGCCCACCGCGACCCAGCCCAGCGTCAGGAGCACCGTGAGGATGCGCTCCCGCGTCCGGTGCATGTGCACATGCTTGAACTGTGGCAGCCGGCTGTGATGCCACAAGAAGGCCTGTCCCTGGGCGGTGAAGAAGAAGCTGAAGCTGACGAAGCTCAGCAACGAGCCCGAGCCCGGGGACATCGCGTGGAACACCTTGGCGAACCACTGGGTCCGCCACTCACTCTGACGCGGCAGGATGTCCGGGTCGCGAACCAGGACGTTCGCCGCGCTGTGGTGTGCCTGGACGTGCCACGCCCGCCAGTTCCCGGGCGTCACCAGGAACGGGCTGAAGCCCACCCAGCCCAGGAGACTCTCGAGCGCCCTGCTGCGGAACACCGCGTGGTGCAGCGCCTCATGCGCCGCCAGGCCCACGGCCGTCACCAGTTGCCCGAGCACGAACGAGATGAGCAGGCACGCCCACCACGGCAGCCGCCCGCTCCCCGCGGCCCACATCAAGCCCCCCATCACCGGAACCAGCCCGAGCGCGATGACGCCTCGCAGGGGCTGCGGCTGGAAGGACTCCGGCGGCATCAACCGGCGCAGCTCGGACCGCAGCCGCCGGGGATCATCGGCGGGAATGGGCCCCGCCTGGGAAATGGAAGAACTCATGCGTTCACCCGAAGGAAGGAGGTCTCAAGCCATGGGCCGCGCAAGGCCGCCCTCGAGCAACATCCGAAGCCGCCCCGCCTCATCGAGCGCCGCCACGCTGCCGCACTCCAGCAGGTCGCCATCCACTCGCGGCGGCAGCGCCTTCAATGAGAGCTGAAGCGGCGCTCCACCCCGGACGTCCACCAGGCCCCGGTCGAACGTGGCCCGCTGGAACTGGATGGGCGCGAACACCGCGCTCGACTCCCCATCCACGTGCATCGCGCTCAGCCGCAAGGCGGCATCCAGGACGAGCGCGGGCACGGTGCTGCCCGCCTGACGAGGCTCGGTCGGCAGCCCCAACCTCGCGAACCGGGCCGACGGCTCGATGTGAATCTCCTCCAGGCAGTCGAACATCCTCCGCAGCTCGATGGGCGCACCCGCCGCGCAGTGCGGGTCGTGGACCCGCAGTGCCTTTCCCGACGGCGCCGCCGCATCCAGCTCCGGCGTGCCCCGAGGCGGCTCCGCCGTCAGCGTGAACCGCGCCTCCGCATAGACGAGGTCCTTCTCCAGCACGACCCCCGAGGCATGGACGATGTCCCCCATCAGCCGGACCCGCACGCCAAGACGTCCGGGCTCATCGATGAGGGGCGTGCATTCGGCGCGCAGGTGCTGGCGGCCCCCCGGCTTGACGCGGATGAAGCGCGAGAACCGGACGTCCTCGATAGTCACGGTGCGCAGCTCCGGCCGCCCGTTGCCCACCGCCGCTTGCAGCATCAGATCCAACGCCCAGGCCCCAGGCAACGTGGGCGTGCCACGCACAAGGTGGTCCTCCAGGCACGGCACACTCGCCGCATCCACGACCAGCTCGCGCTGCACGGGCCCGGCCGACGCGGAACGCGCCTCCTCCGGGGGCAGGACCTCCAGCGCGTAGTAGGAACGCTCGCTCTCCGTGAGCTGGACGTTGATGGCCTGCCGAGGCCGCCCATCCACGAGCTGGAGGAAGAGCGCTTCGCCCTCCTCCGCTCGGATGCCACGCAGATGCCGGCTGGCACCGAGCACGCGGTACTCCGAGCCCCGCGTCATGCCGATTCCATCCCAGGCCAGCCAGCCCACGCTGCACCAACGGACCTCCTGGCTCGCGTCGCTGACCCAGGCGCAGAGCCGGTCCAGCGCCTCGTTCGCCGCGCCGTAGTCCGCCTGCCCGTCATTCCCGATGTAGCTGAACGCGGAGGTGAGGACGTGGAACGGCACCGGCCGCGCGAGCCGGCTCACGCAGGCTTCCCGCAGGTTCCGCAGCCCCAGCAGCTTGGTGCCCAGGTTCGTGCGCAGCTCCCCGAGCTGCCTGCGGTTCAGCTTCTTGGACGTCTGCGTGCCCGCCCCATGCACCACCAGGTCCAGCCGCCCATGCGTGTCGACGATTTCCTGGACCACGCGGTCCACGTCCGACGCGCGCGTGACGTCCACGGCCCGGTAGAGCACCTCACCCGGGAGCCGGCCCAGGCCCTCCAGCGTGGCCTTCAGCTCGCGAGCGGCCAGGAAGCGCTCGAAGCGCTTGCGCAGCTCCGACATCCGCACGCCCCGGTTGCTGGCCAGCTCCGAGGCGTAGAACTCCCGCTCCAACTCAGGCAGGTCTTCCTCACGGGCCTGCAGCACGCGCAAGGGTGCCTCATCCGGGTCACTCCGGCCTACGAGCACCACCTTGCATCCAAACCGCTTGAGCAGGGCCCCCGCGAGGACCGCCGTGACACCCCGCCCTCCGCCCGTGAGCAGGACCACGGAGCGCGAGTCGAGCGTCGCCGCCGGGTCCGCCGTGACGTCCGTCACCCGCAGCACGCGGACACAGCGCACCGGACCATCGAAGCAGACCTCGATGGAGTGATTCCCGTCCATCTCCGAGCCTACCTCCGAGCCCAGCTCCGCCTCGGCCAGCTCGAGCGCCTCCTGGAGCGGCATGGCCGTGGTGGAGAGGGCCCGAACGTTCCGGGCAGGCACTTCCCGCCCGATGGACTTGAGCATTCCCGCGAACAGCCCCGACATCGGATGCAGGCATCGACGTGCGCCCACGGCGCCCATGCACAGGCTCGCCAGCTCCACTTCACCACGAGACAGGCGCTCATACGCGCGACGGGCGACCAGGAAGAGCAACTCCAGGGCCCCGTGCTTCATCGCCGTGTCCGCGACCACCGCGGCCTCGCCCCCCCCTGCCTCGATGCGGCTGACCGCGAGGATGACCTCCGGCTCGAAGCCAAGCGCGGCCAGTCCGGCCTCCGCTGAAGCGTCGGTCGTGAGGTCGACGTACCGGAGGCGTCCCGAGTCCGAACCGGTCCCCGGGCAGAGAATCAGGTGCTCCGCTCCACAAAGGGCATCGGCCCGGGCCGCGAGCTCGCGCGCGAGTGCCACGTCCTCCGCGATGAACAGCACCCGACGGCCTCTGAGATACGACGGCCGCGTCTTCCGAGCCGGCCGCTCCACCAACACGGGTGACAGGTACTGAATGGGCGCGGCATGGTCGAAGCCCCCCGCTGCGCCCTCGCCAGAAGACGACGCGGATTCGACAGAACGGGAAGTTGCCAGCCGCGCTCCCTCGGACGGTCGGGACGGCAGCTCGCTTCGGCCGTCCGTCACGGCATCAATGTGAGTCCGAAGAGGCGGCGTGGAGGCGTCGATTCGCGCCCCCTGCGAAGGCCGCTCGCCTTCGACATCCCGCCCGTCCGCCATCGGCCGGAGCTGCACTTCGAACCGGAGCCCCGTCGCGACATCGGCGTGGAACCGCAGCGTTCCAGCACGCCCCTCCGCCGCCGCCTGTACGGCGCGCAGCAGCGCCAGGCTCTCCGCCGCCGAGTGCGGCGGCAGGTCGACACCCGCACCTGTCCCCTTCGCGCCACGAGTCGAAAGCTGAAGGTGGCACATGGGCTTCAAGCCGAGCCTTCGGGCCTTCTCCGCCGTCGTCACCGCGAAGAGCGCCGCGCCTTCCTCGGGCTGCTGTGCCCCTCTGACTTCACCCGGCCTGCCAATGTGCGTACTGCCCACGAGGACCAGCTCGAAGCCACTCTCCAGCAGCCCTCGCGCGGCCTGGAGCGCCGCCGAAGACGACGCCGCCCCCGCATCCACCACGAAGTTGGGCCCCTTGACGTCGAGCGCCCCCGCGACACGGCCGGGCGTGACGTTCGGCATCATCCCCTGGAGCGTGTACGGCCCCGAGGGGCGGAGGCTCCCCATCACCGCGGATTGAAGACGCTCCGCCAGGGGCAGCACCGCGGCGGACGCTGGCTCGCGACGAGCCTTCTCCCGCAAGCGCCGTTGCAGCGTGAAGGACAGGACGCGCTGGACCGCCTCGACGCCACGGCGCGTCTTGCCTTCGAGCCCCAAAACGATGGCCGTCCCCGCGCGGAGCGTGTTGAACGTCCCCAGCTTCTGGACGAGCGCACTCGCGACCACGAGCCCCAGGTGCTGCGTCGCGTCCATGTCCTCGGAGATGTCGGGCAGCAGGCGCACCGTGGGCGGCAGGCGCAGTGCCTGCAGGTCGAAGCGCGTGCCTGGCTCGACGGGAACACCGGCTTCGGGTCGCCCGTGTCCATCCGGGAACAAGCCCTCCGCGGCCACGACCACGAGTTCAGCATCCGACGGGGTGCCCTCGCGCGACCTCGGCGCTGACGACGGCCCCCGGTACTCCTCCAGCACCAGGTGGGCATTGGTTCCGCCGAAGCCAAAACCGTTGGTGGCGGCACGACGAGGCAATTCGCCGTTCTCCGGCCAGGGCTGCTCGCGCGTGTTCACCTCGAAGCCCGGCCCCATGGCGCGCAGCGAGGCACCGGGCGCATCGAAGTTGGACTGCACCGGGAAGGTCCGATGCTCCATCGCCTTGCACAGCTTGATGACCGAAGCGGCACCCGCGGCCCAGCCAACGTGGCCAATCAGCGCCTTGACGCTGGCGAGCTGAACGCCGCTGCGCTTTCCGCCAAAGACGCGAGCAATCGACTTGAGCTCGGTGGCGTCCCCCGCGGGAGTGGCGGTTCCGTGCGCCTCGACGTACTGCACGCTCGCCGGGTCAACCTGGGCCCCCGAGTAGCACGCCTCCATCGCGGCCACCTGCCCCTCCGACCGGGGCACGTTCGCCGAGCTGCTCCGTCCATCACTGGAGAGCCCCGCGCCGCGAATGACGGCATGGACCCGGTGTCCCGCCGCGACGGCGTCCTTCAAGCGCATCAGTCCCACGACGCCCGCGCCTTCTCCGAAGATGACGCCGTCCGCACGCGCGTCAAAGGGCCGGCTCCCCGTGCCGGACAGTCCGTTGAACTGGGAGAACAGACAGCTGTTTCCAGGCCCCGGAGAGAACACGCCGCCCGCGAGAATCAGGTCCGCGTCCCCACGCTCGAGCGCCTTCATGCCCAGCGCCATGGCATAGAGCGACGACGCACAAGCAGCGTCCAGCAGCGTGGTGGCGACGCCCTGCCCCACCACGTCCGTCACCACGGCCTGCAAGGTGGGATGCGGCGCCAGGTCACTGGAGATGGCGTCCACCCCAAAGGCCTCACGGGCGGCGCTCGCGAGCGCCGCGACGTCCTGAACCCGCTCGCCCCGGGCGCACAGCAGGGCCTCTCCAGCCTCCACGCTCAGCGCGGCGTCGTACTCGGCCGACCCTTCCGCCGTCGAACCGAGCAGGCACTGGATGCGCGCGGGCGACTTCGATGCCACGGGCTTCAGTCCCTGCATGGCCTGCGAAAGGGCGATGGCCAGCAGCTTCTGCTCGCGGACGTACTGCTGGAAACGCGCCGAGTCGAAGCCCGGCGGCGAAACCAGGTCCTCGTCCCGCACACACCCCGAGAGCAGGGTGTACGTCCGGTCTGGAGTCCCCGCGGGGCCCGCGAAGTCCGTCACCAACTCGGGCCGCAACAGGCCCTGGTCGACGATGCCGCTGATGCCCTTCCGGATGTTCTGCCAGTACGTCTCCGGGTCCTTCGCTCCCCCGGGAAGGATGCAGCCCAGCGACACCACGGCAATGCCGCTGTCGTCGACCGCGGCCGCATCCACGGACTTCGGCTCGGCCGGAAGCAGCTTGCTGATGACGCTCACCTCGGCAGCCGCCTCCGCCGGGATGATCTTCTGGACGATGCGCGCCAGGACTCCCGTGGTTCCGCAGTCCACGAAGCGCGTGCACCCCGCGCGGGACAGCGTCTCCACCGTCCCCAGGAAATCGAACGAGCGCACCAGGTGCGATGCGAGCGCATCCGCCAACTCTTGCTGCCCGCCTACATAGGCGCGCCGCTCGATGGGTGAATAGACGCGGCCACGCGGCGCCTGCATGGGCACACGGCCCAGCAGCTCGCGGAAGGCCTTCGCGGCCGGCGCCATGTCTGGATGGTGGAAGGGGTAGCGGCTCGAAACGAAGGTGAAGCCCTGCCCCCGGCCTTCCAGTAGCGCGCGGAGACGTTCGAGCGGACCGCGCGCTCCCGCGACCACCGTCTGCCGCGCATGATTGCGTCCCGCGACGTGCAACCCCGACGCGCCGCACTCCGCGATGGCGCGGACGGCCTCGGGCTCACCGAGCGCCACCGCCGCCAGCGTCCCGAAGTCGTCGGGAAGCACCTGAAGCGCCCGGATGCGCTGGCAGACCACCTGCGCGCCAGCGCGCAAGTCGAGCGCACCCGCCGCCGTCATCGCGGCAATCTCCCCGAAGCTGTGCCCCACGAACACGTCCGGGCACACCCCCTGACGCTGCATCCACCGGGCCCCCAGGACTCCGGACAGGTAGATGCCCAACTGGTCGAGCTGAGGCCGCTGTTCCAGCGCATGCCGGACGTCCGCGACGTCACGCGCGGCGAGCAACGGCTCCGCCTCCACCCCGGCCGCACGACATGCGGCGGCGACACCTTGAAGCGCGTCTCCGAAGTCAGGCTCGAGCGCCTTCAACTGGAGGTAGAGCTCGGGCTCGAACGACCCCTGCCCGGCGAACAGGAAGGCCGTCGCCCCTGGCGGCAGCACCAGCGCATCGGGCCGCTCGGCGGTACGCGCCGCGGGCGCTCCCTCCAGCGAAACGACGCGGGACGTCCCCAGGGACGCCGGGTCCGCGAGCAGCGACTTCGCCAGCGCCCGGAGCGGCTCCGGAAACACGTCCTTGAGCGCCGAGCCCCCCTGCTGGACGCAGTCCCGGAAGCTCCGTGCCCCGGCGCGCTCGAAGATGTCCGACAGGGAGTCGAAGCACCGAAGGAAGGACTCGGGAAACGAGCACAGGGCGCCCGACGTCCGGTCCGCACAGAGCACCGTCTGGAAGCCGCACGCCACCGGCGTCCCATCGCTCTTGAAGGTCCGGAAGCAGAAGCGGATGGAGACCTCTCCCCGCTCCTCCAGCGTCGTCAGCACCACCAACCGGTCTCCCAGGTTGGCCGGTGCCAGGTTGCGCGAGTAGCCCTCGTAGGTGAGCAGCAGCACCTGGTCGAAGTCGCGCCGGAACTCCGGCACGTCGAACACGTCCGGGCTGAAGAGCAGGTGCTCCCGCCCAGCACACTGGAACTTGAAGTTCGTGAGGAAGTGATGGCTCCCGTAGGCCATCGTGTCATCGAAATGAATGTCGTACGGGACCGCGAAGTAACCCATGGCGATTGGCTCCGGTACGAGGTTCAGGAATCGAGCGCGAGGAGCGCTCGCACGTCGTGGTCATGGGTGAGAGACACGCGCTGCGCCACGGGACGCCGTGCGTCCGGTAGCAGCCCGTCCACCGTGCTGGAGAGCCCCGCATCCACCACCCAGATGGCGCCGTTCACCCGGCGCGTCCTGGGCCCCAGGAGGAGCTCGGTGACGTCGGCGACATCCTCGGCGGTGCAGAGTTCCCCGCCTGGCGTGGCTGTCTCCCAGCGCGTGACCCGGCTCGCCGCGTCGGGGAACATGCGCAGCAGCTCTCCATGCACTGGTCCCGCGGACACGCAGTTGGTCCGGATGCCATCCTGCGCCAACTCCGCGGCCAGGTAGCGCGTCAAGGACTCCACCCCGGCCTTCACCACGCCCTGACAGCCCAGGTCGTGCATGTACCGCTGGGACATCGAGGTGGACATCGTCACGATGCTGCCGCCGCCACGCCGGGCCATCAGGGGCCGCGCGCGCATGGCGCACTCATAGGTTCCCGTGATGCACGTACGGAACGCCTTGTCCCAGTCGCGCGGAGTAATCCGGTCAAACGGTCCGATGAGGCCGTTGGACGCGTTGCACACCAGGAAGTCCAACCCGCCGAACTGCGCCTCGATGCTGGCGAACATCCGGTCCAGGTGCTCTTCCTGCGCGACCGAGCCCCAGGCGTGGAACGCCTTCCCCCCTGCGTCAACAATCTCCCGAACCGTCCGCTCTCCCTCGTCACGGGAATGGAACGAGTTCACCACCACCGTCGCCCCCGCGCTGGCCAGGCGCGCCGCGATGACCTTGCCAATCCCCTTCCCGGAGCCCGTGACGAACGCGACCTTCCCCGCGAAGGGCAGCACGGCAGGCGGCGGCGCCTGACGCGGCGCTCGGTCCTCGCGCACGTGCGTCGCGACCACCGGTGGCGCCACGACCTGCACCGGCGCCGCGACCGCCAGCCGGGCGCGCGCCATGTCGCAGATGGAGGAAATCGTCCGCAGCCGCTGGGAAGGCTGCGGAGCATCCGTCAGGCCCAGCTCCTTGATGAGCACGGCCATCACCTCGGCCTGCTTGACCGAGTCGACGCCCAGCTCGTCCTCCAGGTCCGCATCCGGCGTCAAGAGCGCTTCCGGATAGCGCGTCACCCGAGCGAAGACGGCACGGACCCGCGCCTCCAGGTCCGCCACCGGCGGGCCCGCGGATGCCGCCGGGGACACGGAAGCCACGGCAGGCACCGGTGGAGGCGTCGCGATGGCGGCAGGCCGCGCGTCCGCGAGCAGCCGCGCCACCACGTCCGCCATCGCGCCCAACGTCCGCGCCTGAGCGCCCCGTGGCAGCCGCTCCGGCGGAATGTTGAACTCGCGCCCGACCACGGCCGCGATCTCCGCCAGCTTGACGGAATCAATGCCGAGCTCGTCCTCGAGCTGTGCGTCCGCCGTCAGGATGTCCACGGGGTACCGCGTGACGTCCGCGGCACAACGGCGAATCCGCTGGAGAACGTGCTCGACCGCGTGGGTGCCCTGATGCGCTGCGTATGTTGTCATTGCCGACCCCTGGTTTCCCGGTTCGCGGCAATGAATGCATCAGGGGTCTGACACGACTTGCGGAGGCGGATGTCCCCGCACATTCAGCGCACGCAGAAGCTCGCACGCGGGAAATATTTCCGGCGGACGCAAGTTCATCCTTGCGCTGGCGGCTCGTCCGTGGGGCGGACGATGGCCCGCAGGTTCACCAGTGGCGCTGCCCCTTGCTCTTGTGCGCCTTCGCGTCCTCCGGATTCTGGATGCGCGCCCGGTACACCTTGCGGCACACGGAGCAGTAGCACCGCATGAAGGGAGACGGGTGATGCGTCTCCACGCTGAACCGCACGCCGCGACAGTGGCAGCAGCCTTCGAGCTTCATCACTTGTCCTTGGAGAGAATGAGCACGCTATAGGGTCCCAGGTTGTTCAGCGTGCCACTGGCCGGCATGCCGTCCTTGCCGTTCCACCGGCCGCCCACGTCGAAGCTCTGGGCGTTGCCGAAGTCATTGGAGTAGCCCTGCCAGTCGCTGTTGAAGCGCACCTTCCAGGTGCCGTCGGCGGGCAGGCCCAGGTCGTAGTTGGACAGGTGCTTGCCGCCCATGTTCACCACGACGATGGTGTCGTCGCCCGCGCCGCCCTTGTCCCAGCGGTGGAAGGCGACGACCTTGTCGTTGTTGTTCACGTGGTGGACGTTAACGTTCTCACCGCGTAGGCCGGAGGTGTTGTCGTTCCAGTTGCGCCGCAGCTTGATGAGGTCCGTGTACGCCTGATTGATGCCTGCGAAGGTCTCCTTCTTCTTCCAGTCGAGCGGATCCGCGTCCTGGAAGTGGCCGTCCTCCAGGAACTCCTGGCCCTGGAAGATCATCGGGATGCCGGGGCTCGTCATGGTGAGCGCGGCGCCGATGATGGAGCGCTTCTTGGCGTGGTAGCCCCCCGCGTCCCACCCCCCCACCTCGCTGGGCAGGCGCTGCTTGCCGTTGGCCACCTCGTCGTGGCTCTCCGTGTAGATGACGCGCTGGAGGGCGCTGCCGTTGTACTTGAAGCGGATGGCGTCAGCGACGGCGTTCATGTCCCGGTCGCTGTCGGAGAACGCCGTCAGCGCTTCGCGCATCGGGTGGACGAACCTGGCGTCCCACTGGCTGTCGAAGTTCGCCCCGTCCGGGTGCGTGAGGGCTCCGTCGGCGCCCAGGTCCTCGGCGATGATGATCTTCTGGGGGAACTCACGGTTGACGGCGTCGTTGATGTCGCGCAGCAGTTGCCACCCCTCGGGGTTGTCCACGCCGCTCGCCATCCGGATTTCCTTGGTGGCGTCCACGCGCAGGCCGTCCATGTGGTAGTCGCGCAGCCACATCATCGCGTTGTCGCGCAGGTAGTCGCGGACCTCGTGGCGGCCGTAGTCGGGCCGGGTGTCCCCCCACGGCGTCTTGGCGCGCCAGTCCGTGTAGAAGTAGCTGCCGCCCTTTCCGTACGTCTCACCGTCGAAGTCCCAGTGCGGCAGGTCGCTGGGGCCCAGGTGGTTGTAGACGACGTCCATGACCACGCCGATGCCGCGCTTGTGGGCCTCGTCGACGAAGCGCTTGAGGTCGTCCGGCGTGCCGTAGGCGCTCTCCGGCGCGTTGGGATAGGCCGGGTTGTAGCCCCAACTGAAGTCCGCAGCGAACTCGGCCGTCGGCATCATCTTGATGACGTTGATGCCCAGGTCCGTGAGGTGGTCCAGCTTGTCGATGGCGCTCTGCCAGTTGCCAGGACCCCAACCGGGCTCGTCGTTGAAGGTGCCCACGTGCATCTCGTAGATGACCGCCTCGTTCCAGGGCGGCATCCGGAAGTCGTGGTCGTGCTTCCACTGGTACGCGCTGTGGTCGACGATGATGGAGTTGCCGGTGGAGTTGGTGACGTCGTTGGCGCGCGGGTCCCCCTTCCAGCGCCAGTCACCGTGCTTGCCCTGGATGACGAACTGGTACTGGTCGCCCGCCTTGGCGCCGGGAACGTCGAGCGAGAAGTTGCCGCTCGGCTCGCGCTGCAGCTCCACCGCCTGCCAGTTGCTGAACTCACCCGCCACCTGCATGCGCTGGGCGTTGGGCGCCCACACGCGAAACAGGGTGCCGCCGTCGTAGGGAATCGCGCCCATGCCGGGGCGGCTGGACGGCTGCGTGGGCACCGCGGCGGCGCTCATCCGCAGGGGCTCCGGCAACAGCGTCCCAGGGGTGTGTTGCAGCGACTGCGCGCCCGTCTCGCGGCTGCCCGCCAACGTGGCGGTGTGCCGCTGGGCTTCCGAATTGCGCGTCTGACGGGCGTCGTCGAAGAAGTCCTTCACCGGGGCGCGCTGGGACGCGGCGGTGGTCGCCGCCGCTGGACGCTCCTTCGCGCGCGGCTCGGCGGCGCGCTGGGGGGCGGAAGTCTTGGCGGTGGCGGGACGGCTCGGTGGATGGATCCGGGAGGTCATGGCTCGGCCGTGGTTCGTGCGAGGAGTGGGGGCTCCCCGAGTATCGGCTGACCTGAGGCGAGGTTGCGTCCACCCGGCGCAAATTTCCGCTGATGTCCGACATTTGAACCGACAGTTTCCAGGGATGCCATGAATCCCCGGCTCTGACGCGGTCCGCGGAGGTGACGCGAGAGGCCTGTGATCCGCCCCTACCCCACGGCGGTGGCGACCGGAGCCGCAGCATCGGCGGCCTCCGGAAGCGCGTCGAAGCTCTCGAACGGGTTCTCCAGCATCTCCCGGAGCGTGTTGGCGAGCACGCCCGCGTGGAATCCGTCGATGAAGCGGTGGTCGAACGTGGCGTTGATGTTCATCACCTTGCCCGGCACCACCTTGCCGTCCTCCACCACGGGCACCTCCTTCACCGCGCCGGGCGCGACGAAGATGGGCACGCGCGTGTACGGCGCCAGCGGGACGTAGGCCGTGTCCAACCCCAGCGAGCCCACGTTGGTGATGATGGCGGACCCGAAGGCGTCCTTCGGCATGCCGAACCGGCTCATGTCCAGGTTCAGCGTGTACATGAAGAAGGACAAGAGCCAGGTGAAGGTGTTGAGGAACAGGTAGGGGATCTTCTGGATGGTGCCCTTCCCCTTCTCCAGGGCCACGTCCCGGCGCTCTCGGACGCGGCGCACCGCCTCCTCCAGGTCGTTGGCGATCTCCTTCAGGTTCTTCTTGTCCGCGTCCTCGATGCGGGCCGACGTGAGGTCCACCTTGCCGCCGTCCGTCTGGACGACGAGCGTGGACAGCGTCACGCGCTGACGCAGGTAGATGCGGTTGAAGCGGAGGATGGCGTTCGCGTCCGGGCAGCGGCGCAGCGCCTCGCCCATGGCCTTGGCCACCAGGTGCGTCACCGTGAGCCGCACCCCCGTGCGCTGACGGAAGGCCTCGATGTACGCCATCGCCTTGTCCATGCGGACGGTCAACGTCCCGTAGACGGTGGGGTCGTACGCCGTCTTCCAACTTCCAATCGCAAGCTTGCGAAAGCTCGACAGGTCCCGCTTGGGGATCAACTCCAGATGCGCCATGTCCCCAGTGTCGCCGCATGGCCCACCTCAAGGGAAGGGCGGGTCCCCCGGCCAACGCCCCTGCCCGCCCCGGATTCAACATGACGCACCGGGTCGTTGTTCAAACCCCGGCTTTCCAGGAACAACCCTGCCAGTCGGCCGCCTTCTCCACGACCTGTCGGAGTGAAGAATTCACTGTAAGTATAAAATTCACGGCATTCATTGCATGACACGCTCTCTGGGGACGTCAATTCCAAGCAACGTCAATTGATTCTCGGGAGAGGTCGGGAAGACCCATTTACATTCAGTGCCCGGGCGGAAGACCATACGCCCTCCATGGCTGGCTTCCGCTTCTGTTCCGCCCTCTTGCTGATGTTTGCCCTCACGTCCTCGGCCCACGCGGCCGAGGCGGGCCCCCCTGTCAACGTGCTCGACGGGTGGCGCTTCCGGTGGGGTGACTCCCCCGTGGGCTCGGAGGGCACGCCCCTGTGGGCGAAGGAAACGGGGGATTCGAAGGAATGGCGGACCACCCCCGCGCTCGTGGCGCCGGAGGGACGCGGCGACCACAAGTTCATGTGGCTCAGCATCCCCGTCCCCGACGGCGACTGGACGGAGCCCGCGCTGTACCTGGGCGAGGTCACCCACGCGTTCGAGGTGTACGCGAACGGCCGGCACGTCTACACGAGCGGCAAGATCCGGCCGGACAGCTACGAGATTGGAGAGAACCTGTCCTGGCACATCGTGCCCCTGCCGCGCGACGTCCTGGGCACGCGCGTGCTGCTGCGCATCCAGTCCAGCAACCCCAACATCGGCGTGACCCAGGCCGCGCAGGTGGGCTCGCGGTACGACCTGCTGGTCTACGTGACGCGACAGGGCCAGGCGCCCTTCGTCATCTGCTGTCTGCTGATGGCGGTGGCGCTCGGCGCGGGCGGCGCCTTCGCGCTCCACTGGCGGCGGCGGATGCTGGCGGGCCTGGCGGTCTCCGCGGCCAGCGGCGGCATGATCCTCCTGGGCCTGAGCGGCATGCCCACGGCGCTGTGGGGTTCGTCCGCTGGCGCGACGCTGGGCACCACGGTGGGCATCTTCCTGCTCGTCGCCGGTCTGATGGAGTTCGTCTCGGACGCGCTGCTCGACAACCGGCGCGGCTGGTTCCAGAAGGCGGCCATGGTGTTCTCGCCCGTGGCGGGCCTGTGCGCCCTGGCGACGCTCCTGGACCTGGGCATCGGGCAGCGCATCCTCGTGCCCTACCTCCCCATGGCCATGGTGGTGCTGCTGGTGGTGCTCTCGGTGGCCATCACCCAGGCGTGGATGGGCAACCCGGACGCGCGCTTCTTCGTCGGCGGCTTCGCGGGGCTCGTCATCTCCATCGTCCTCACCATCCTCCCCGTCATCGGACTGGTGGGCTGGTCGCTGGGCAACGTCACGCACTGGGGCTACGTCGCGTTGACGCTGTCGCTGCTGGGCATCGTCACCCGCCGCTCCATCATGGTGGTGCGCACGCTCGAAGCGCACACCCACCAGTTGGAGGCGCGCGCACAGGAGGTGCGCAACCTGGCCGAGCGCATGGGCAACGGCGCCGGCGAGCTCGCCACGGTGGTGCAGCAGCTCCGCTCGTCCAGCGACGAGCAGACCGAGGGTGTCAGCCGTCAGGCCGTGGCGCTCCAGGAGGCGGAGCAGACGGTGAAGGAGATCCGCCGCAGCTCGCAGATGACGGCGGAGAAGGCCAGCGCGCTCGCGGCCTCGGCGGAGAGCGCCGAACAGGTGGGCCGCGAGGGCACGGCCGCCCTGGAGCGCACGCTGTCGGACCTGGCGGCCATCCGCACCGAGGTCTCCGACATGGCCCGGCGCATCTTCGCGCTCGACGAGCGCACCCGCGAGGTCTCCGGCATCGTGGACTCCGTGAAGGACCTGGCGGATCAGTCCAACATGCTGGCCATCAACGCCGCCATCGAGGCGGCGCGCAGCGGCGAGAGCGGCCGTGGCTTCGGCGTGGTGGCCCGGGAGATGCGCGGCCTGGCGGACCAGTCCATCCAGGCCACGCACCGCATCCGCGAGGTGCTCGACGGCGTCAGCAACAGCATGCGTGAGGCGGCCCGCTCCAGCGAGAAGGGCGACGAGCGCGTGCGGCTGAGCCTCGACGCCGTGCGGACCTCCAGCGCGCAGTTCCAGCAACTGGCCGACATCATCGGCGACACCAGCTCCAGCGTGCGGCAGATCACCGCCGCCGTCAGCGCGCAGGACGCGGGCACCCACCAGATGGCCCAGGCCATCCAGGAGCTGTCCGGGCAGATGCAGCGCACGCTGAAGACGGTGCAGGAGACGCAGGAAGCCACCCGCTCCGTGCAGTCGCTCGCGGAGAGCATGTCCGGCATGGCCAGCCAGACGCTCAAGGCGGAGGGCCTGTCCGTGCCCGCCGCGCAGGCGCAGGCGCGCTGATTTCGCGGCCTCCCTCTTTCCGAGCCCGGCGGCCCTCGGGGCCAGCTCGGAGGCTCCGGCGGGCGCTGGGATTTCAGCCCAGCGCCTCCTCCAGGAAGGGCGCCGTCTGACTGACGGGCATGCCCACCACCGCCTCTGGTGGCCCCGCCACCACCACCCGCCCGCCCTTGTCTCCAGCGCCCGGTCCCATGTCGATGACCCAGTCGCTGGCGGCCACCACGCGCATGTCGTGCTCGACGAGGATGACGGTGTTGCCGGAGGCCACCAGCCCCTCCAACTGCGTCATCAGCTTGTCCACGTCGGAGGGGTGCAGGCCCGTGGTGGGTTCGTCCAGCACGTACAGCGAGCTGCCGCGCTGGGCGCGCTGGAGCTCCGTGGCCAGCTTGATGCGCTGGGCCTCGCCGCCGGACAGCTCCGTCGCCGGCTGCCCCAGCCGCAGGTATCCCAGCCCCACCTCCCGCAGGACGGCGAGCGGCCGCTGCACCAGCGGCTCCTCATTGAAGAAGTCGTGGGCCGCGTCCACCGTCATGTCCAGCACCTGGGCGATGTTCTTGCCCCGGTACAGAATCTCCAGCGTCTTGGCGTTGTAGCGGGCCCCCTGACACGTGGGGCACGGCGCGTAGACGCTGGGCAGGAAGAGCAGCTCCACGCTGACGAAGCCCTCGCCCTCACACGTCTCGCAGCGGCCCTTGGCCACGTTGAAGGAGAAGCGGCCCACGTCGTAGCGCCGGGAGCGGGCGGCGGGCGTCGCGGCGAAGCGCTTGCGGACGTTGTCGAACAGCCCCGTGTACGTCGCCAGGTTGGAGCGCGGCGTGCGGCCAATCGGCTTCTGGTCCACCTGCACCAGGCGCTTGAGGCCCTCCATGCCGGAGGCAATCCTGCCGCCGGTGGTGTGAATGACGGTGCGCTCCAGCGCCTCTCCTTCGTCCTCGTCCTCCGGCACCGCGTGGCCCAGGTGTCCGGCCACCAGCTCCACCAGGACCTGGCTCACGAGGCTCGACTTCCCGGAGCCGGAGACGCCCGTCACCGTGGTGAGGACGCCCAGCGGGAAGTCGACGTCCAGCGCCTTCAGGTTGTTGCGCGACACGCCCCGCAGGCACAGCCAGCCCTTGGGCGAGCGCCGCGCGCCGCGGTGCTGCTCCGCGTCGCCGAAGAGATAGCGCCGCGTCCGGGACGCCTTCACCGCCTTCAGGCCTTCGAGCGGACCGCTGTAGAGAATTTCTCCGCCCTGCTCGCCCGCGTCCGGCCCCACGTCGACAATCCAGTCCGCGTGGCGGATGACGTCCACCTCGTGCTCCACCACGAACAGCGAGTTGCCCGAGCCCTTGAGCTGATCCAACGCCTTCAGCAGCGCGGCGGTGTCCGCGGGGTGAAGCCCGGCGGACGGCTCATCGAGCACGTACACCACGCCAAACAGGTTGGAGCGCACCTGCGTGGCCAGCCGCAGGCGCTGGAGCTCGCCAGGGGACAGCGTGGGCGTGCCGCGCTCGAGCGACAGATAGCCCAGGCCCAGCTCCGTCAGGACGTTGACGCGCACCAACACGTCGTGGGCGATGCGCTGGGCCACCAGCGCCTTCTCCGGATGCGCGCGGGCGAGCGTGGCCACGTCCTTGGCCGTCCCGTCCGCCACGGGCGCGAGCAGGACCGTGAGCTCGCTGAGCGGCAGGCGTGACAGCTCGCCGATGTCGAGCCCCGCGAAGGTGACGGAGAGGGACTCGCGGCGCAGGCGTTTGCCGTGGCAGTCGGGGCAGTCGCCGCTCACCAGGTACTGCGAGACGCGCCGCTTCATCAGCGCGCTCTGCGTGGTGGCGAACGTCTGGAGCACGTAGCGCCGGGCCCCCGTGAAGGTGCCCATGTAGCTGGGCGGCTCCTTGCGCTTGAGGGCTCGCTGCGTCTCGGCCGGCGTGAAGCCCGCGTAGACGGGCACCGTGGGCTGCTCGTCCGTGAAGAGAATCCAGTCCCGGTCCTTCTTCGGCAGCTCCCGCCACGGCCGGTCCACGTCGTAGCCGAGCGTCACCAGGATGTCGCGCAGGTTCTGTCCGTGCCACGCCGGAGGCCAGGCGGCGATCGCCCGCTCGCGGAGGGTCCGCGTGTCATCCGGCACCATGGACCGCTCGGTGGCGTCGTAGATGCGGCCCAGGCCGTGGCACCTGGGACACGCGCCCGCGGGCGTGTTGGGCGAAAAGGCGTCCGAGTCCAGGTGCGGCTGGCCCCGCGGGTACGTGCCCGCGCGCGAGTACAGCAGCCGCAACGAGTTGGCCAACGTCGTCACGCTGCCCACGGACGAGCGCGTGGTGGGCGCGCCGCGGTGCTGCTGGAGCGCCACGGCCGGGGGCAGCCCGTCGATGGCGTCGACCTCCGGCACCCCCGCCTGGTCGATGAGCCGGCGCGCATAGGGGGCCACCGATTCGAAGTACCGCCGCTGCGCCTCCGCGTAGAGCGTGCCGAACGCCAGCGACGACTTGCCCGAGCCCGACACGCCGGTGAACACGACGAACGCGTCGCGAGGGATTCGGATGTCGATGTTCTTCAGGTTGTGCTGGCGGGCGCCGCGCACCTCCACGAAGCCCTGCTCGGCGGCACCTGACGCGTCTGAGTCCTGCTTCGAACGACGAGCCCTGGCCATGCGCCCCACGCTGAGTTGTCAGAAAGGGATGAACCGCGGCGGCGTTGTACCCGAGGCAACCGAGGGAGACACGCGCGAACACGGGCCATGGCCCGGGACTGGACGAACGCCTCCGGACTCACCGGCCAGGCAGCGTCAGCAGCACCCGCGCGCCCGGCCCCGGGCTCTCCACCACGCGCGCGTCGCCGCCATGGCCCCGCGCGACCTCGCGCACGAGACTGAGTCCCAGCCCCACGCCCCCCGCGTCCCGCTCCAGGCGGTGGAAGGGCGTGAAGACGTCCTCACGATGCGCCTCCGGGATGCCCTGCCCCGCGTCCTGGACAGCGACCTCCCACTGCGCGTCCCGGTGCGCCAACTCCAGCCGCACCTCGGACCCACGAGGCGCGTAGCGGAGGGCGTTGGCCAGCAGGTTGTCCACCGCTCGACGAACGGCCATCGCATCCATCCGGCCATTGGCTTCAGCGGGGCCCACCACACGCAGCGACACACCGCGACGGTCCGCCTCCGCCCGAACCCCCGCGGCGGCTTCGTCGAGCAGCCCGCGCAAATCCCCTGGCTGCAAATCCAGGGCGCCCCCCGCCGCCGACAGCTCCAGCAGCGCACCGGCGACGCTGGCCAGCCGGTCCACCTCGCGCCGGTTCTCCTCCAGCACGGTGCGCAGCTCCTCCGCGCCGCGCTCGCGCCGCAACGCCAGGTCCAGGCCGGTGCGCATGAGGGCCAGCGGCGTGCGCAGCTCGTGCGCGGCGCGCGCGATGAGGCGCTCCTGCGCTTCACGCGCCGCGCGCACGCGCACCGCGGACTCGGTCAGCGCCAGGCGCACCTCCCTGATTTCGTCCCGAGGCTCATCCACGGGCACGGGTGCCACCATGCCTCCGTCGCGCGAGCGAGCCACCTGGTCCGCGATGCCATGAAGCCGTCGCGCGAGCCCCCTCGCCTGCCAGCCCTGGATGCCAATCAGCACCCCGCCCAGGAGCAGCGCCAGTACGGTGGCGACGGTGGTGAAGGTGCCCACCGCCTGGTCCACCGTCCCCAGGGACGCCACCAACTGCAGGACATGGGGCACGCCCTCCGGCGAGCGCACCTGCACCGTCAGCACGCGCAGCCGCAGGCCCGTGCCCAGACGCTGCGTCTCCAGCCGGGACGTGGGCCCGTCCTCGGGTAGCACGCGTTCATGGACGGTGGGTGATTCGGGCGGGAAGACGGACAGCAGCGTCCCATCCGGTCCGTAGAGCCGGGTCGCGGGGACGAAGGCACGCACCTCGCCTGCCAATGGGGAGGGCTCCACGTGCAGATGCGGGCGCCCATCCGGAGCGTCGAAGAGGCTCACGCTCTCCGCCGCGGCTTGCGACAGCAAGGCTTCGTCCAGGGTCCGCTCGAGCACCACGCGGAACACCTGGACGGCAACGCCCAGCGCGGCGACCACCGCCACCATGGGCACCACCGCGCCCCACAGCCACAACCGGCGGACCAACCTCACCGCGCGCCCTCAATCACCAACCGGAAGCCCACCCCACGCACCGCCTGGATGGTGACGCCTTCCGCGCCCACCTCGGTCAGCTTCGCGCGCACGTAGCCCACGTAGACATCCACGATGTTGGGAGGCCCATCGAACGTGGGGCCCCACACCTTCGCCAGCAAGGTGGACCGGGTGTGGACCTCGCCCGCGCGCGAGGCCAGCTCCCCCAGCAGGGCGAACTCGCGGCCCGTCAAGGCCACCTCCCGGCCGCCACACGTCAGCATCCGCCGCCGGGCATCGAGGTGGAGGGGCCCTCCGCCCCAGGATTGCGTCTGGCCCTCGGAGCGGCGGTGCAGCGCCTCCAGGCGCGCGAGCAGCTCCTCGAAGGCAAAGGGCTTCACCAGGTAGTCATCCGCGCCCGCGCGCAGGCCCGTCACCCGCTCACCCACCGTGCCGCGGGCGGTGAGCATCAGCACTGGCGTCATCAACCCGCGTTCGCGCCAGCGCCGCAGCAGCGCCACGCCGTCCATGCCGGGCAGGGCCCAGTCGAGGATGATGGCGTCGTAGGCCACCTCGCCAGCCTGGTCGAGCGCGTCCTCCGCCGTGCGGCAGGTGTCCACGAGGTGGCCCTCTTCTCCGAGCCCCCGCCGGAGCAGGTTCGCCATCCGCTCCTCGTCTTCCACCAGCAGCAGCCTCACGGCACCGGCCTCCGTCGCCCCATCATGCACGCGCCCGCGCGCGCGTCCCACCCGCGAACCACGGGTAGAGCGTGGGGAGGATGACCAGGGTCAGCAGCGTGGAGGTGACGAGCCCGCCCACCACCACCGTGGCCAGGGGCCGCTGCACCTCGGCCCCCACCCCACGCGCGAGCATCATCGGAATGAAGCCCAGCGCCGCCACCAGCGCCGTCATCAGCACGGGCCGGGCCCGCTCGCGTGCCGCCATCACCACCGCCTCCCCGGGAGCATGGCCGTCCGCTTCCAGCCCCTGCTCGCGCGACATCAGCACGACGCCGTTGAGCACCGCGATGCCGGACAGCGCGATGAAGCCCACCGCGGCGGAGATGGACACGGGCAGGTCCCGAGCCGCCAGCGCCATCATCCCGCCCACGCACGCGAAGGGGACGTTGGCGAAAATGGCCACCGCGGGACGCATGCGGCGGAAGGCGAACAGCAGCACGGAGAAGATGAGGAGGGCCACGGCGGGGAGCACAAGGGAAAGCCTTTGCCGTGCCTCCGTCAAGGTCTCGTACTGGCCGCCCCACTCGAGCCGGTAGCCATCAGGCGGAGCGAGCGCCTGCTCCACGCGGCGCCGCGCCCGCTCCACCACCGTCCCCAGGTCCGCGCCTCTCACGTTGAAGCCCACCACCAGCCGGCGCTGCCCCCCTTCCCGGCTCACCAGCCCAGGCGAGGACGTCAACCGCACGTCCGCCACGCGGGAGAGCGGCACCAGGCCCCCCGCCTCCGTGGGGAGGGGCAACTCGGCCAGGGAGAAGGCCTCGGTCGCGCCCGTCAACCGCAGGACGATGGGCACTCGCACCGACCCATCCCAGGTGGCGCCCACCTCCACGCCGCTGCGCACCGCGCTCACCGCCTCCAGCACGTCCACCGCGCCCAGCCCCGCGCGGGCCGAATCCAGCGGACGAGGCGTCACCTCGAAGAGCGGCACCTCCGGCGGCGCGAGCACCCGCACGTCCACCGCCCCCGGCTCCTGGCTCAGCAGCGCCGCGGCCCGGCGTGCCAGGCGCCCGAGTTCGGCCAGGTCCTCGCCGTAGATGCTGAGCGCCACGTCCGTCACCGCGCCGCCGAGCAGCTCGTTGAAGCGCATCTGGATAGGCTGCGTGAAGGAAGGGTCTCCACCTGGGACCCGGGCTTCCAGCACCTGCCCCATCTCCTCGATGAGCGACTCACGGGTGAGCCCGGGCCGCCACGCCTCCCTCGGCGCCAACGACACGAAGACGTCCGCCATCTCCAGGCCCATGATGTCGGTGGCCACCGCGGGGCTGCCCACGCGCGAGACGACCTGGCGCACCTCCGGAATCGCTTCGAGCAGGACGCGCTCCATCCGGCCCGCTTCGCTCACCGCGGCGTCCAGGCTGATGTCGGGAACCCGCGTCGTCTGAATCACCAGGTCGCCTTCATCCAGCTGCGGCGTGAACTCCGTGCCCGCGCGAGCGAAGCTCCACCCTCCCACGCCCAGCAGGAACACGGCCACGGCGGCCACGGGCACGCGCCGGCGCACGCTCTGTCCCAACAGCGGGACGTAGAGACGCTCGAACCAGCGGACCAGCAGCGGCTCCCGCGCGGGGACGTGCTCGGGGCGAATCAGCCAGCTCGCGGCGGCGGGGATGAAGGTCAGCGACAGCAGCAGCGCGGTGGCCAGCGCGAAGACGACCGTCATCGCCATGGGCCGGAACATCTTCCCGTCCACGCCTCGCAGCGACAGGATGGGCAGGTACACGAGCAGGATGATGAGCACGGAGAAGAAGACGGGGCGGGCCAGGGACACGGCCGTCTCCTCGACGTGCTCGCGAGGCGGGCGCTGCTTCTCCTCCGGTGACAGGTGCGCCAGCCGGTGGAACAGGCCCTCCACCATCACCACCGCGCCATCCACCAGCAAGCCGAAGTCGATGGCCCCCAGGCTCATCAGGTTGCCGGGGATGTCCAGCGCCACCATGGCGGCTGTCGCGCCCAGCATGGACAACGGAATGGCCGAAGCGACGAGCAGGCCCGCGCGCACGCTGCCGAGCAACAGGAAGAGGACACCCACGACGAGCAGGCCGCCCTCCAGCAGGTTCTTGCCCACGGTGCGCACCGTTCCCCGCACCAACGTGGCGCGGTCGTAGACGACGTCCAGCCGCACGTCCTCGGGCAGCAGCGCTCGCACCTCGGGAAGCGCGCTGGAGATGGCGCTCGTCACGGCGAGCGCATTGGCATCCCGGAGCATCTGCACCATGACGTAGACCGTCTCGCCGCGGCCGTTGGAGGTGGCGCTGCCGATGCGGGGCAGTGCGCCTTCGGCGACCTCGGCCACGTCGCCCAGGCGCACGGCCATGGCCCCGGGCCGCGGAATCAACGCCTCCGACAGGTCGGCCGGCGCCCGAGGTCGCGCCACGGCGCGAATCAGGACGTGGCGCTCTCCCACCGGAAGGCTCGCGCCCGGAGCGCTGCCGGTGGCGCGCTCCAGCGCGTCACGCAGCTGCGCGAGCGTCACGCCCCGCTGAGCCAGCCGCACCGCGTCCGCGCGCACCTCCAGCGTGCGCTGGTGGCCTCCCCAGCTGTTGACCTCCACCACGCCCGGCACCGAGCGCAGGCGGGGCGCCACGCGAAACTGCGTCAACTCGAGCAACTGCGCGCCCGTGCGCTCCGGCGAGGACAACGTGAAGTGGAACACCTCACCCAACCCACCGGTGAGGGGCCCCAGCTCCGGCGCGTCCACCCCCGGGGGCAGCGTGGAGCCGAGCACGTTGAGGCGCTCCTGCACCTGCTGCCGGGCCCGGTACGGGTCCACGTCGTCCGCGAACACGGCGGTGACGGAGGAGAGGCCATAGCGCGACAGGCTGCGCTGCTCCTCGAGTCCGGGCATGCCGCCCAGGGCCACCTCCACCGGTCGCGTCACCAGCCGCTCCACCTCCTCGGGCGTCAGGCCGGGCGCGCGCGTGAGGACGAGCACCTGGTTGGTGGTGATGTCCGGCATCGCGTCCAGCTCCAGCCGGAGCGACACCGCCACGCCCGCCAGCGCGAGCACGCCCGTGAGAGCCAGGACCCAGACCCGGTGCCGCACCGACCACCGCACGAGGGCTTCAATCACGGCGTCACCTCTTCGCCGGCGCCGGCCTGCGCATCCAACAGCAGCGCCGCGCCGTCAGCGGCGACCGCGTCCCGGGCGGACAGCCCCCCCTTCACCAGGGCCTCCGCGCCGGAGGTGGCCAGCACCTCCACCTCCCGGCGCACGGCCTGCCCCTCACCGCCGCGCGTGAAGACGACCGTGCGCGCGCTGTCGAAGGCCAGGGCGCGCGCGGGCACCAGCACCGTGTCCTCGCCCGCCGCGGCCTGGATGCGCAGCCGGCCCCCCTGCCCCGCGCGCAGCACGGTGGCGGTGTCCTCCGGCTCGAACCACGCGCGCCACGTCCCATCCGCCGCTTCGACGACGGGAGACTGGCCCACCCACCGCACCGGAACGGCGAGGCCCAGGGACGACACGAAGGCGAAGCTGGCGCCCTCGGGGGGACGCGCGGACAGGCGGGCCTCCAGGCGCGAGGGACCGTCGGCGGCCACCCGCAGCAGGGCGGCGCTGGCCTCGGGCTGCATCTCCCCCAGCACCGCGCGCACCTCGGTGACGATTCCGCCGATGGGACTCTTGAGCCAGACGGTGCCGCGCTCCGCCACGCCCCGTGCCTCCCCGGGGGAGATGCCCGCCACGCGGAGCACCGCATGCGCCGCGACCAGGGCGGCGCGGGCCTCGGCCTGTTGCGTCTGGGCGTCGGCCAGATCGGGCAGCTTCGCCAGGCCCTGGGCATGCAACGCCTCCAGGCGCTCCACCTGCCGCGAATAAGCCTCCAGCCGCAACGAGGCGGCGCTGGCGGCCCCCGCAGCCTCCACCACCTCCGGCATCAGCACCTCCACCAGCGGGGCTCCCGCCTTGACCTGCTGGCCCGGCCGCGCGCGGACCTGCTGCACACGGGCGCGGAACGGCGCGGAGAGCACCGCGACGGCCTCCGGGCTGGACAGCACCAGCGCGGGGGCCTCCGCCAGGGCGACGCGAGACGCCGCGCGCACGGGCACCCACGCAGAGGACGCGGAGGCGCGCGCGGGGGGCGGCGTGGGCGGAACCTCCGGGGTGGAGGAACCGGACGTGCACGCCCCGGACAGGACTAACATCGGCACAGCGACGAGACTACGGACGAAGGGCGTCATGGCAGAGCGGAGAGCAGGAGGTGGAGCCGCGCGGCGGCGAGCGAGGCTTCGCCACGTGCGAGCGCGAGCCGGATGTTGGCGGCGGCCCGGGCGCGGCGGGCGCGCAGGACGTCGGGCAGGGTGCTCTGGCCCGCGCGCAGCAACACGTCGGCCAGCCGCACCGCCTCTTCGGCCTTGGGCACCAGGGTCTTCTCGACGACGGAGAGCTGCGCGGCGGTGTGCTCGCGCTCATGGAACGCCAGGGCCAGCTCCGCGGCGGCGCGCAGCGCGGCTTCCTGGGCCTCGCCCTCCAGGCGTTCAGCGGCGGCGAGGAGCGCGCCACGCTCACGCTGGCCAGCGTCGAACAGCGGCGGCGTCACGCCCACCATCAGCAGGCCGCTGAGCCCGCCGTAATACTCACGCACGCCCTGCGCGCCCACCGTCACCTGCCAGCCTCGCGCGGCCCGGACCTCCGCCGCGCGGGCCCGCTCCGCCGCGCCCAGCAGCCGCCGGGCCTCCGCCTCTGGAAGCTCGGAGGCGCGCGCCAGCCACCGCGCTTCTTCGGAAGGCGGCGGCAAGGCCACCTCCGGCAGGGCCTCCGCGACCACCAGGTGCGCATCGGGCCGACGGCCCACCAGCACCGCCAACGACAGCCGCGCGTGCGTCACCTCCGCTTCGCGCGCCAGGAACGCCAGCTGGGCCTCGGCCTCGAACCCCTCCGCCTCGACCAGCTCCAACCGGGTGGCGCCGCCCAGCGCCAGCGCCTCCGCGACGGAGGTGCGCAGCGCACCCGCCAACGTCGCTTCCTGCTCGGCCGTCGCAGCGGCCTGCTGGGCCGACCAGAGCGTGAGCCAGGCCCGCGCCACCTCCAGCCGGCGGTTCAGCAGCGCGGCCACGGCTTCGCGCTCCTGCGCCCGGGTCTCCGCGCTCGCCGCGGCGCGCTGGGCCCCCGACAGGTTCGACAGGAAGAGCGGCTGCTCCACTGACACCGTCAGCTCGAAGCCCGGACCGTCGGGCTGGGCGCGCCGCCCCGGCACCACGCTGAGCGTGGGGTTGGCGGCGAGCCACGGCAGCCGCGCGTCCCACACACGCCGTGTTTCCACGGCGCGCGTCAGGCTCGCGGGCAACGCGGCCTTCGCGGCCAGCGCCTGGGACTCTGCGAAGGTGAGTGGAGGGGCCTCTTGCGCCGGTGCCGCGGCGAGGAGCGTGACGAGAAAGGGCCACATGCCGCGCACCCTAAGGAGGGCGCGCGCGTGCCGGTTGAGGGCATCCTGAGAGAATTCTCAGAGAAGCCCTATCGGGTGGGGCTCTTGCGCGGCGCCGCCGCCTGCCTGCACGCCACCAGCAACATCACGGTGAACGTGGCCACCAGCACGACGACCTCTTCCCAATCCGCCAGCGGGTCCTCGTTCTCATTGAGCAGCGCCAGGCTGAGCAGGCACAGCACCAGGTGCACGGAGAACACCGGCAGGGACGCGCGGCCCAGCGCCTCCAGCACGCGGGGACGCAGCCAGCGGAACAGCTTGGGGCTCAGCCAGCTCGCCAGCAGCGCCACGGCCAGGAAGTTCACCAGCCGCACGGGCGCCAATGTCCACTTGTCGATGAGGGCGCCATACAGGTCCAGGTCGATGCTGAAGATGCCCACCTGGTAGCGCATCAGCAGCAACGCCACGCTCACCACCAGCGCCCCGCTGAGCAGCACGGGCGAAACGGCCTCGCGCTGCTCCGGCGCCGTGGCACGGCCCACGCCCAGCCACACGCCCAGCACCCACAGGAACTGCCAGGCGAAGACGTCGAAGGCCCCTGACAGCTCGATGCGCAGCGGCGGCCACGGCAGCACCGGAATGAACACCAGCAAGTCGTAGAGCGAGCGCTTCAAGCCCAACTGCGCCGACAACCACACCAGCCCGCTCAGACACAGGATGCGCGTCCACCCTCCCTTGCGCGCGCCCAGCAGGATGAAGGGCGTCAGCAACAGCAGCACGACGTAGAGCGGGAGGATGTCGAGCAGCGGCGGACAGTAGAGCAGGAACAAGCTGCTCCACAGCGCGGTGACGGGGTCCTCATGGAAGAAGCCCAGCAGGTTGTGGATGGCGGGACGGTGCGTCGCCATGCCCAACGTCCCGATGACCGCGAACGCGAAGGCCAGCAGCGCCACATGGTAGCCGTAGACCTTGAGCGCTCGCTGCCAGAGGCTGCGCCACAGCACGTTCGGGTCCGCCACTTCAAGCTTGTTGGCGTACACCACGCCCACGAGGAACGCGGACAGGAAGACGAAGCCCTCGGCCGCGGAGACGAAGCCGAAGGGCTGGTTGCTGATCGTGTTCAGCCGCGTTGGCAGGTGCGTCAGCGTCATCAACACGAGCAGGATGCCGCGCAGGCTGTCGAACTCGGGTCTGCGATTCATGGGGACGAAGGTCGGCTTGAAGGGCGCTTGGGGCAGGTGGGCCGTTGAGGATGCCCTCAACGGAGGATTCCACACCGTCCATAGCCCATTCCACCAGGTCAGGCCCAGCGCCCGCCCGCTGCTCAGCCCAGCGAGTCGAGCAGGACCTTCACCGCGTCACGCGTCGGACCCGACGACGTGTCCACCACCGTCTTCAACATGCCTTTCGCCTGCCCCAGGGTCGCGGGCTCCACCTCTTCCAGCGCGGACAGCGCGGCCCCTTGCAGCGCTGGCGCATCCACCGAGGAGAGCTGGGTCTGCAGCAGCGACAGAGCCGGCTGCGCGGGCGCCCCCAGCCGCAGCAGCGCCACCGCGGCGCAGGCGGCCACGGAGGGATTCGCATCCTGGAGATGCCCGGCCACCGCCTCCTGCACTGCGGGCGACGCGGGGCCGGTGAGCCCCAGCAGCGAGAGGGCCTCCACGCGAATGGCGGGCTCCGCCTCCTTCAGTGCGCGGCGCATCGCCTCCTGAAGGTCGGGGAGCGCGGGCAGCGCCCCACCCTTGCGGCGCGCGTCCTCCATCAGGCTCCGCAGCGACGTCAGGGCCAGGTAGAGCCGCGTGCCCTCCGCGGTCCGCGCCTCCTCCAGCAACGCGGGCGTGGCGACCTCGGGAGCCAGTGACGCCAGCGCGCCGAGCGACTCCAACGCCGCGCCCGCCACGTCCTCCTCCGCCTTCAACAACGGCACCAGTCGCGGCAGCAGGGGCACCGCGGCGTCCCCAATCCGCCCCACCGCGCCCGCCGCCGCGCGCCGGACCGCGGGATGCGCATGGCCGAGCGCCGCTTCCAACGCGGCGAGCTGCGCGGGCTCGACGCGGCACACATTGGCCAGCACCAGCGCCGCGTCCTCCACCGCCGGGTGACCGGCCTCCAGCCCCGTCAGGGCCGCCGTCACGGAGCGCACGGCGGCGTCAGCGAGCCGCGCCGGCGGAGGCCACCAGGCCACCTGCAACACGGAGAGGATGGCCCCCACCGCGGCGCCCGGCCGGACCATGGCATCCAGGAGGAACTGGGCCGTCCGCTCCCGGAGGAGGTCGTCCTCCGCTCCCAGTGCGTCTCCCAACCACTCCTGGGCTTCCTCCTGCTCGGGACCCGATGACGTGGAGAGCAGAACAACCCATTCATCGACCGAGCGGACGCGGTTCACCAGAGATTCCTCGAACGAAAATTGCCGGGTGGGACGCAACCCGGGCAAGGCTCAGGCGATAATCCCGCCAAGCTTCCTGATTTCCAAGAACGAGATTCCATCATGAGCTACCGCATCCGATCGGGTGACACGCTGTCGGCACTCGCGAACCGCTACGGGACGTCCGTGTCCGCGCTCGCCAAGGCGAACAACATCAAGAACCCGGACCTCATCTATGCGGGCGCCACGCTCAAGATTCCGGGCCGCAGTGATGACTTCCAGGCGTCCGGCGGGGCCGCCGCGGGTGGTGCGAGCGGGGGCCGTGCGGGAGCTGCTGGCAACGCGGGCGCCGCTGGCAACGCGGGCGCCGTGGGCACGGATCCAGGCCGCTTCGGCTCCAACGCGGAGCGGCTGGCCGCCTCGGCCCGCTCCATGGCGTCGAGCATGAACACGACCGGCTGGTGCGCCAAGGGCGTCAACCGGGCCCTCTCGGCGGCGGGCCTGCACGTCAATCCCCTGCCCTCCGCGTACATGTACGGGAACGTGCTGGCGCGTGACTCGCGCTTCCGCGAGGTGCGGCTCTCGGATGCGCAGATCCAGCAACTCCCGCCGGGCGCCATCGTCGTCACCGACGCCTACAACCGGCCGGGCAACCCCCACGGCCACATCGCCGTCACCCTGGGCAATGGCATGGAAGCGAGCGACCACATCGGTCGGCTCAGCACGGGTGGCACGCAGCGCGTCTTCATTCCCGTCTGAGCGGACCGCACGCGCAGTCTGTGTAACAGCGAGCGCAGCGCACACGCACGCTCGGTAACTGGCTAGGCTACGCGCGCCACGGGTCCACCGGGCGCCGCCGCCAGTGGCAGCGCATCCAGGTCAGGCCCCGCGGCTGCACGGCGGGCCGGTCATGGCCCTCTCACTGCCCGGCGCCACCGGGCACAGGAGAACCTGGATGCGCGCATCGAAGAATCCCCAGCGCTTGCTGCACGCGGCACTCCTCTGCGCCCTGTCCTGGAGCGGCCAGACGCGGGCCTCCGGCGCGGAGCCGCGTGCCCCCGCGGACGCGAGGACGCGGCCCCATCCCCAGAACGCGAAGGCCCTGCTGCACGAGGAGCGCCTCCTCGCGTCCGAGCCGCACCTCATCCCTCCGCCGCTGCCGGACTGTCCTGGGATGATCGACAACGGCGTCGTCCGGCTTGGCGTCGCACCCGCGGGGCACCTCAACCTCCCCTGTCCTACCAATCCCATCTCCAGCGGCACCTTTGGCACGAGCACGATTGGCCTGCGCTACCTGCCCACCAACGGCGAGGCCGCCGCGCCAGGCAGCCCGTGTGAAGGCTGGGGTGTCGCGAGCGCCGACCTGGGCATCTCCGGCCACAGCTCCGCGGCCTGCGGCGCGTCCTCCAACCTCACGGTGGAGCTCAACGCGCCGTCCCCCATCTCCACCATGTCCGTCGTGCGAGTGGGGAACACGCTCCGGGTGACGCACATCTACAGGCCGTCGCCCGTGACGAACCACCTGTACCAGGTGGACGTCCTCATCGAGAACATCGGCACGGCCTTCATCTCCGACCTGCGCTACACGCGCGGCATCGACTACGACATCCTGCCCAACACCTTCTCCGAGTACGTCACCGTCGCGGGCACCACGAGCAACCCCTGGGTGGTGGGCGCGGTCGACAACAACTTCGTGTCGCTGGATCCGCTGGCCTTCAATTACTCACTCATGGGCGGCACGGGGGACTTCACCAACGTGGGGCCCGGTGACCTGGGCGCGCAGCTCGACTTCCGGTTGGGCGCGCTCGCCGTGGGACAGGTCCGCTCCTTCCGCACGTTCTACGGCGCCGCGGGCAACGAGCCGGACGCGCTCAGTGCCCTGTCGGCCGTGGGCGCGAGCACGTACTCGCTGGCCAAGGGGAACTGGAACGGCACCGGGGACCCGCTGAGCCCCAACGGCGCACCCACGGGGACGTTCGGCGTGGCCACCGGCCAGCCGAACACCTTCATGTTTGGCTTCCTCCCGCCGGAGTCGCCGACGAGCTGCACGGTGGAGTGCCCCGGCATCCTGTCCCACGGCGTCTACACCGTGGACCACGCGGGCACCCTGGACCGCTGCGTCGTCAACGGCCAGTACGCGAACAACACCGTGGCCGTCACCTCCCTGTTCGGCGAACGCGTCGAGTTCACCTGCAACGACTACGGCAGCCCGCACGGCAATCCGTGCACTGTCGGCCCCGGCGCTGACACCTGCAACCTGGCGGCCTTCCAGAGCCTGTGCAGCAGCCCGGCGTTCGCGCGGTATTGCCTGTAAGCGACGCCGCGCTCAGACCTTCAAGCTCGACGGCGGCGGCGCGTCCGGAACGCGCCGCCGCAGGAGCGAAGCGCCCACCAACAGCGCGATGCCCGCCGCCACCGCCCCACTGGTGAAGGGCGCACCGGGCCCTATCCGTGAGTAGAGGAAGCCGCTCCACACCGGCCCCACCACGCGCGCGAGCCCGCCCGCCGAATGCACCACGCCCAGCACCCCGCCACGCAGCTCGCGCCCCGCGAACCCGGAGGCCAGGCTGGCCATCAGCGGCTGCAACAACCCCGTCCCCGAGCCCACCAGCACCATGGCCAGCACCAACATGGCCCCGTGGCTCGCGGCGGCGATGCACGTGAGCCCGGTCCCCATGCACGCGGCGCCCACCAGCACCAACGTGGTGTCCCGGACCCGGCGCGTCAGCCAGCCGATGACGAAGGCCTGAAGCACGAAGGTGACCAGGCCCATCAACGCGAAGAGCCGACCAATCTCCTGCTCACCCCAGCCGAACCGCACCTGGGCCAGCAGCCCCAGCGACACCTGGAGGTTCGTCATCCCGATGAACACCAGAAACGTCAGGGCCAGCACCGCGCCCAGCCCGGGCCGGGCCAGGACGTCGGACAGCCGCACCCGGGGGCGGCCTGGCTCCTCGTGCCGCTCTTCCCGCGGGCGGTGCGTCTCCGGAAAGAAGAAGAACACGCCCAGCATCGCCGCCGCCGCCATCACCGCGCCCGCCAGCGGTGGCGCCCAGGCGCCATGCACATGGAGGACGCTGCCAATGACGGGTCCCAGCACCATGCCCAGGCCAATGCCCGCGCCGACCAGGCCCATGGCCGCGGCCCGCCCGCCCTCCTCCGTGACGTCCGCCACCGCCGCCTGACACGCCGCCAGGTTGCCCGCGGTGGCGCCCGCGAGCAGCCGCGACGCGAACAACCACGGCAGCCACTGGACGTGGGTGGAGTACGCGAACAGGGCCATGGAGATGGCGTTGCCCAGCAGGCTCAGCAGGATGACGGGACGGCGCCCCACCCGGTCCGACAGCCGCCCCAGCACCGGCGAGGCCACGAGCTGCGCGAGGGAGAACAACGCCAGCAGCACGCCCGCCGTCGTGGCCGTCCCGCCCATGGACTCCACGTAGAACGGCAGCAAGGGGATGATGAGGCCGAAGCCCACCAAGTCCAGGAACACCGTGACGAAGACGAGCGCCCGTACCCGTCGCTGCACGTTCCGGGGCGCGGGAGAAGTCCATGATGGCGGGGGCATGTGCCAGATGATTGACGGCCCTGCCCGCCAGGGGAACAGGTTTCGCGTCCGGCGAATGGCCAGATTCAGCCATGATAGCCTTCACATCCCCGAAAACCCTGCACACCGACAGGGACCTGGCCTCGGGGATTGAGAGGAACGTCACCATGTCTACCCGTCGACACCGTCTGTCCTGGAGCGTCGCCGTCCTGCTGGCCTTCGCGGCGACCGCCGTGAGCGCGGAGTCCCCCGAGCCCAACGTCGCCGTGGCGAGCGCGGCGGAGTGCTCGCAGCGCGTGCAGTCCGACGCAGAGCTCCGTGAGGGCGACGTCTCGGGCCTCGCCTGTATGTCGGTCCGGTGCAGCTCCGACCAGGATTGCCGTGACGCGTGCCCCACGGCGCGCACGGCGACGTGCTCCTTCAATGCGTGCAGCTACACGTACAGCGGCGGTGGAGGCGGAGGCGGCGGTCCGACGTGTCCGTCGACCCGGTGCATCGATGACGCGGACTGTGTCTGCCGCGGCGTCCAGGGGTACTGCGCGAACCGGGCCTGCGCCTACTGAGCCGCGCTGCCCGCCAGGGTCCGCCTTCAGCGCCGCTTCGCGGGAGGCGGGCCCACGGGCCTGGGGACCAGCAGGTCCTCGAAGAGGGCGAACACCTGCTCCGCCCCGCGCTGGAGCGCCGGCGCTCCGGCGTGCGCCCACTGTTCGAGCAGCCACCCATCCGTGGCCTGTCCGATGCCCATGAGGGACGTGAGCAGCAGGGACTCCGGCACATCGCCACGCACCGCGCCCAGCGCACGCCCGTCCTCCAGGACACGCTGGAACCACGCCACCAGCGGCCCTTCGAAGCGCAGCCACGCCTCCTGGAGCTTCGGATGGGTGCGCGCCTGCGACATGCTCCGGAGCAGCCGGGCCGAGCGCTCGTCGTCCACGATGTGCGTCGTCAGCGCGAGGTAACGCGCACGCAGGGCGCGCCAGAAGCCGTCCGCGTCCGCGGGCCGTTGCCAGGCGCCGAAGCGCCGCGCCAGCGTGTCCAGCGTGAGGGCCAGCACGGCGGCGTACAGGTCGTCCTTGCCCTCGAAGTAGTAGTACGCGACGCCCTTGGAGAAGCCCGCGCGCTCCAGGATGCGGTTGTAGGAGGCCCCGTCGAAGCCGTGCTCCGCGAACTCCTCCGCGGCCACGTCGAGGAGTGCCTGTCTGCGCTCGGGGTCGAGCCTGCTGGCGCGGGGACGGGGCATCGGACGCAGCGCTTCTATCAGGATGCGCCAGGCGTGTCGCCGAGCGCCGCGCGATGCAGGTCGTGCCACGCGGCGATGGCGCGGTCCGCCCGGACGAGCGTCCCGTGTGTCAGCGCGCCGGAGCGAGGCAGGCTGGAGCGAACCATCCGGTAGTCGTCCGGCTGGATGAAGCGGAACTCGAACGCAATCGCCAGCCGGGCGGCGAGCCACCGGAGCCCTGGCAGCCGGACGTATCGCTGATGGAAGCGCGCCGCGATCCACGTGTGCTCGGCATCCACGGGCGTGCAGACCACGGCGGCGTCCAGCCGGGGCGAGAAGCGCAGGTGGAGCACGCCCGGATAGCCCACGTCGATGTCGAACCGGAACCCCGTCCCGGGCGGACGCGTCTCCTTGCGCAGCCAGCCGACGGTGCGGATGGCCCCCGCGTCCACGTGGACCTCGTAGGGGTCCAGCCGCGTGTAGCCCGGCGGGACATAACGCCGGTGCGCGAAGGGAAAGTGGTGGAGGTCCATCATCCCCTCCATGACCCGCGTGAAGCGCGCGTTCCAGACCTCCTCCACCGCGGCGCTGCTCGAATCAGGCTCCGGCGCGTCCGCGAGCCAGGGCAGCGCGGGAAGGGCTTCTGGCGCCCGGCCCCCCAGCCACGCCCAGATGAACCCATGTGCCTCCCGCACCGGATGCAACCGCAGCGCGAGGCCTCGCGAGGGCTTCGCGTCACGGCCCTCACAGGGCATGGCCAGACAGGCGCCGCCTCCGTCGTACCGGAAGCCGTGGTAGGGGCACTCGAGCGCCCCCTGCCGCACGCGTCCAAGCCCGAGGTCCGCGCCCCGGTGGGGACAGGCCGCATCCGCGCAGTGGGCCTCGCCCGCGGCGTCCCGCCAGAGCACGAGCCGCCGCCCCAGGCGCTGGATTCCCAAGGGCCGTCCCGCCCCGAGCGCCGGTGACCGCGCCACCGCGTACCAGTGCGCCGCCCACTGTTCGGCGTGCTTCGAGCCCGTCGCTTCGTTCATCGAACACCTGTCCTGGACCATCGGTTGGACCACTGGTCTAATACTGGCGGCCGGACTGGGTGCTCGCAACCGAAAACGCGCGGGAGTGCCTGCCTGGCTGGCTCAGGACGCTTCCGGCTTCGGAGGGAAGCGCGACAGCAGCTTGTGCACGGCGTCGTTGATCTTCTTCTGGAGTTCATCGGGCGACAGGTCGCGGTGGAGCTCCGCCTGGGCGGTGCCGCGCCAGACCAGCCGCTGCTCGCGGGCATCCACGCCGTCGAGGATGAGCGTGCCCACGTCATATTCGCGGACGTAGGTGCGCGGTCCTCCCATGCCGTACGGATAGCCATAGGGCCCGTAGAAGGAGCTCCATGGGCTCCAGTAGGGGCCCCAGGGGTAGCCATAGAAGGAGTCCACCGTGTCGATGGACACCTTGGTGTCGATGGCCCCCTGCCATCCCACGAAGAAGTCCGGGTCCGCGCCCATGTCCACCTTCTGGTAGCCGCGAGCCTTCAGCTCCTGGTCCACCGCCATGCGCACGCGCACGTCGACGATGTCGTTGTAGACGCGGGCGTCCTTGCCCTGGGGCTGCGGCAGCCAGGCGTAGCGGCGGAAGTCCTCGATTTGCTCGACGGCGCTGGGGTCGTAGTTGGTATTGACGCGGATGCCCGAGCAGGCCGCCAGCGCCAGCCCCAACAGCACGGGGGTGATTCGGAACAACAGCCGCATGGGAGCCTCCTGGATGTCGGGGCGCGGACACATCGCGGCACCGGCTCCCTGCAAACCTAGGCGTCCGTCACGCGACCCTCGGGTACGGCCCGCACGTCCGGCGACTGTGGCGGAGCAGGTCCGGGCGAAAGGTCTGCCCGCTCGGGATGAAACCGCTGAATCCGTTGTTCGGCCTGCGCCTTCGGATGCCAGACCGTCTATATCCCCGGTCTTCGGCTCGCAGCCCCCAGTTTCAGGAGCAATCCTTGACACCTCTCCATCGACGATTCCCCGGCGCCAGGCATGTGCTGATCTCCGCGTGCACCACGGCCCTGCTCACCTCCTGCGCGTCCTCCACCTCCGCGGAGAAAGCCGCACCGCCCGCCCCTGTCGCCGCGGCGCCCGCCGAGCCGCCCGCGTCCAAGCCGAAGCCCACGTATGGGACCTTCGGCTTCGACACCCCCGGCATGGACCGCGACATCGTGCCGGGCAACGACTTCTACGGCTTCGCCAACGGCACCTGGGTGCGGCGGACGGAGATTCCGCCGGACCGCTCCAGCTACGGCATGTTCACCACGCTGGCGGAGCAGGCGGACCAGCGCAACCGCGAGCTCATCGAGGCGCAGCGCCAGGCCCCCGAGGGCAGCGAGGCCCGGAAGGTGGGAGACCTCTTCGCCAGCTTCATGGATGAGGCGGCCATCGAGGCCAAGGGCGTGACGCCGCTCAAGCCGGAGCTGGAGCGCATCGCCGCCATCGGGCAGCGCGAGCAGCTGGCCACGGTGCTGGGCGCCACCCTGCGCGCGGACGTGGACGCGCTCAACATGGGCGACGTCACCACGGACCGGCTCTTCGGCCTCTGGGTGGCCGAGGACCTGAACGAGCCGTCGCGTTACGCCCCCTACCTGCTGCAAGGCGGCCTGTGGCTGCCCGACCGGGACTACTACCTGGCCGACAGCCCGCGCTTCACGGAGCTGCGCGAGCGCTACCAGGCGCACATCGCGGCGATGCTGAAGCTGGCCGGCTTCGATGACGTGGAGACGCGCGCGAGCCGCGTCTTCGCCCTGGAGCGGAAGATGGCCCAGGCGCACGTGTCGCAGGTCGACACGCGGGACATCTCCAAGGCGAACAACCCCTGGCCGCGCGCGGAGTTCACGAAGCGCGCGCCCGGCCTCGCCTGGAAGGCGTTCTTCACCGCCGCGGGCCTGGGCACGCACGAGCAGTTCATCGTCTGGCAGCCGAGCGCGCTGACGGCCCTGTCGAAGCTCGCCCAGAGCGAGCCCCTGCAGGCGTGGAAGGACTACCTGGCCTTCCACGCGGTGGCCCGCGCGGCGCCGTACCTGCCCAAGGCCTTCGTCGACGAGAGCTTCGCCTTCAACGGCAAGACGCTGACCGGAACGCCGGCCCTGAAGGAGCGCTGGAAGCGGGGCGTGGACGCCACCAACCACTCCATGGGCGAGGCGGTGGGCAAGCTCTACGTGGCGAAGCACTTCCCGCCGGAGGTGAAGGCGGAGGCGGAGGCCATGGTCCGCAACATCATCACCGCGTTCGAGAAGCGCATCGACGCGCTGACGTGGATGTCGCCCGACACGCGGACCCGCGCCAAGGAGAAGGTGGGCACGCTCCAGGCGAGCATCGGTCACCCGGAGAAGTGGCGTGACTACTCGGGGCTCGACATCGTGGCCGGTGACGCCTACGGCAACGCCGAGCGCGCCGTCCGCTTCGAGTACCAGCGCAACGTCGCCAAGCTGGGCCAGCCCGTGGACCGGAAGGAGTGGTACATGGTGCCGCAGCTGGTGAACGCGCTGAACTCACCGCAGCAGAACTCCATCATCTTCCCGGCCGCCATCCTCCAGCCGCCCTTCTTCGACGCGAACGCGGACCCGGCCGTCAACTACGGCGGCATCGGCGCGGTCATCGGTCACGAAATCGTCCACAGCTTCGACGACGTGGGCGCGAAGTTCGACGCGCGCGGCAAGCTGGAGAACTGGTGGACGAAGGAAGACGAAGCGAAGTTCCAGGCCGCGGGGAAGGCGCTGGCGGCGCAGTACAACGCCTACCGCCCGCTGCCAGACCTGTCCGTGAATGGCGAGCTGACGCTGGGAGAGAACATCGCGGACATGGCGGGCGTGGCGGTGGCCTATGACGCCTACCAGCTCTCCCTGGGCGGCAAGCCCGCGCCTGTCATCGACGGCTACACCGGCGACCAGCGCTTCTTCCTCGGCTTCGGTCAGGTGTGGCGCACCAGCTACCGCGAGCCGTACCTGCGCCGCATCATCATGACGGACGGCCACGCGCCGGGCCCGTACCGCACCGCCACCGTGCGCAACCTCGATGCCTGGTATAGCGCGTTCGACGTCAAGCCCGGGCAGACGCTGTTCCTGGCTCCCGAGCAGCGCGTCCGCATCTGGTAGACGTCATTTGACGGCGAGGTGTGCCGGCCCGGCGGTTCGAATTCAATATCAAACATGAAGGCGCTTGAAATGTCTCACCTGGCAAGCAGTGGCCCCGTGCTCGAAACGCCGCGTCTCCTCCTGCGGCCTCCCCTGGCCGAGGACCTGGATGGCTTCGCCGCGCTGTCGGCCGACCCGGAGTCGGCGCGTTTCATCGGAGGCGTCCAGCCGCGGTTGATGGCGTGGCGCAACCTGTATGCGATGGCGGGCGCGTGGTCGCTCCAGGGCTTCGCGATGTTCTCCGTGCTGGAGAAGTCCACGGGCGCGTGGGTGGGACGGGTGGGCCCGTGGAAGCCGGAGGGCTGGCCGGGAACGGAGATTGGCTGGAGCCTGCTCCGCCAGTTCTGGGGCCGGGGCTACGCCACCGAGGCGACGGCGGCGACCATGGACTGGGCCTTCGACCACCTGGGCTGGACCGACGTCATCCACTGCATCGTGCCGGAGAACACCCCGTCCCAGCAGGTCGCGCTCCGGCTGGGGTCGCGCGTGCTGGGCCCGGCACACATGCCACCGCCGCACGATACGACCCGCGTCGACCGCTGGGGGCAGAGCCGCGACGAGTGGCGCGCTCGCCGCAAATAGGCGTCGCGTGGCTCCAGGGCAGGGTCCGCCTGCCTGCTCCCAGGGGCGGCTGGCACCCAATTCGCCAGGAAAGACGGGAAGTTGAGGGACCGGCCAAGCACATGTTACGACCGGCGATGGCCAGTCCCTCCTCCCCCGTATTGGCCATTCGGAGCCGGGTTTCCATGAGCGAGCGCAACGACGTCCCGAGGACCACTGTTCCCGTGGCCCCCCTGCCTGTGTCTGGCGCGCCCGCGAGCCCCAACGCTCCGGCCCCGGAGACGCCGGCCCAGGCCCAGGCCACCGCGCCCGCGGCCGCCGCCAACACCCGCGCCGAGGATGAAGCGCGCGAGCGCATCGCCTCCCTGGAGCGCGAGGCCAAGGCCCTCAGCGTCTCGGAGCCCCACTCGGCGGCGCTGCTCTTCCACGAGGTGGGCCTGCTCTGGGAGGAGCCGCTCAAGAATCCACGCAACGCCGCGGTGGCGTTCCAGAACGCGTACAAGCTGGCGCCGCGCTACCTCGTCAACATCCGCGCGGCCCGCCGGCTCTTCGCGGACGTGGGCAACTGGCAGATGGTGCTCCAGTTGATGGACGCGGAGCTGGCGGCCACCGACGACGCGCGCCACCAGGCCGCGCTGCTCTTCGAGAAGGGCATCATCCTCCAGGAGCGCCTGTCGCGGGACGAGGAGTCCGCCGCGTGCCTGAAGCAGTGCCTGGAGCGCCGGCCCACGGACGTCGTCGTCCTCACCCAGCTCGAGTCCGTCTATGCCGTGCGCAATGACGCGCCCGCGCTGGTGGAGGTCTACCGGCTGATCGCCGCCACCGTGCAACAGCCGTCGCTGCGCGCGCACTACCTCACCGCCGCGGGCCTGCTGATGGAAGAGCGGCTCAAGCAGAAGGAAGGCGCCGCGGCCCTGTTCCGCGAGGCCTTCGCGCTGGACCGGTCGGACCTCCTGCTCCTGGCGGCCATGAAGCGGCTGGCCGAGCGCGAGGGCCGTGTGGATGAGCTGCTCGCCGCGCTGGGTGCGGAGGCTGCCGCGCTGGGCGCGCAGGCGGCGCCCGCGTACCTGCAGATCGCCAAGGTCTACGAGCGCAACAACCGCAAGGACGACGCGCTGGCCGCGCTGCTCGCCGCGCGGCAGGTGTCTCCCAACGAGCCGCTGGTGCTGAGCGAGCTGGCCGGCATCTATGAGACGCAGGGCCGCTTCGAGGAGCTGGCGGACGTGCTGCTGGCGCGCGTGGGTTCGCTCAACGACGAGAGCGAGCTGGTGGCCACCAACCTGCGGCTGGCCGCGCTGTACGAGGAGGACCTCAAGCGCGAGTCGGACGCGGCGGCGCGGTATCAGGCCATTGTCGCCCGCATCCCCGGCCACGCGGCGGCGCTGGCGGGCCTGGGCAAGCTGTACTACCGCATGCAGGACTGGGAGCGGCTGGTCGCCGTCTTCGACGCGGAGGTCGCCGCCGCCGAGGACGCGAAGCAGAAGGCCGCGCGCATGTACAAGGCGGCCGAAATCCTGGAGGAGCGGCTGGGACGGCAGGAGGACGCCATCTCCCGCTACAACACCTGCCTCCAGTTGCAGCCGGGCTACCTCCCCGCGCAGAAGGCCCTCACGCGCCTCTACGAGCGCCAGGGCCGCTTCGCGGAGCTGGTGGCCATGTACGAGCAGGACCTGCTCCAGACGAGCGACCGGGATCAGCTCATCACCACGCTGAACAAGATGGCGGTGGTGTACGAGGACCGGCTGGGCGATCTGGACCACGCCATCGAGTGCATGAAGCGCATCCTCGACCTGGCGTCGGACCACCTGCCCACCATCAGAAACCTCGCGCGGCTCCATGAGCGGGCCAGCCGCTTCCGCGAGCTGCTGGAGACGCATGACCTGGAGGCGTCGCTCGCGGGCGACACCAAGCAGGTGCTGTCGCTGCTGCACCGCAACGCGGAGATCCTGGACGAGCACCTCAAGGACCGCGCGGGCGCCATCGCCGCGTATGAGCGCGTGCTGGCGCTGTCCCCGTCCTACCTCCCCGCGCTCAAGGCGCTGGGCCGCTTGTACGCGCAGGATGGCCGGTGGGAGAAGCTGGTGGACATGTACCGGGCGGAGTCGGAGAGCTCCGCGTCCACCGAGCAGGCCGCCGCGCTCATCTACAAGATTGGCGAGCTGTACGAGCAGCGGCTGAACCAGGACAACGAGGCCATCGCGTCGTACAACGAGGCGCTGATGCTGGCGCCCAGCTACTTCCCGGCGCTGCGCGCGCTGGCCCGCATCTACCGCGCGCAGGCCGCGTGGGAGAGCCTGGTGGAGGTGCTGCGCGCGGAAGCCGCCAACCGCACCGACCCGCTGGAGCGCGCCAACGCCCTCTACCAGGCGGCGGCCATCTGGGAGGAGCAGCTGCTGCGGCCCGAGCTGGCCATCGACACGTACCAGGAGGTCCTGCGCCTGACGCCAGCCCACGCCGCCACGCTGCGCGCGCTGGAGCGGCTGTACCTGGCGCAGGACAACGTGAAGGAGCTGGTCGGCATCCTGGACCGCGAGACGCAGGTGGGCACCACGTCCGCGGCCAAGGTGACGGCGTACCTGAAGCTGGCGCGGCTGTACCTGGACCGCTTCCAGGAGCCCTCACGCGCGGCCCAGTGCTGCGAGGCCGTGCTGGCGCTGGACGCCGGCAACCTCACCGCCCTCACGCTGCTGGAGCGCATCCGCGCCTCGGACCGGCCGCGCCGCGCCGAGCTGCGCCAGCGCATCGCCGACCGGGTGACTGACCCGCGGCTGGCCACGGCCCTGCGGCTGTCCGCCGCGGTGGACCTGGACCGCAGCCCCGCCGAGGGCACGCTGGAGGCCTACAAGCGCGCGTTCGAGGCCGACCCGGGCGATGCGCGGCTGGCCTTCCTGCTGGAGCGCGGCCTGCGGCAGGCGGGTGACGCCGCGGGGCTGGCGCGCATGTACACCATGCGGCTGGCGTCCGCGCAGGACGCCGACGAGGCCCTGGAGATGCTGCTGCGCACCGCCGAGCTGGCGGACACGCGCTTCAACGACTTGGAGCGGGCGGCGGCGCTGTACCGGCAGGCGCTGGAGCTCCAACCGCAGTGCCTGCCCGCGCTTCAGGGGGCTCGCCGCGTGGCCTTGAAGCGGGGCGACTTCGCGGGCGCCCGCGCCGCACTGGAGGCCGAGGCCCGGGTGTCGCGCGATCCGCGTGGCGCCATCGAGGCGTTCATCGGCGCGGCGAAGCTGGCCACCAGCCGGTTGAATGACCCGGACGGCGCCACGGCGCTGTACCGGCAGGCGCTGGAGAAGGATCCGCTGCACGCGGGCGCGCAGACGGGCCTGGAGGAGCTGCTGGCGCAGCGCGGTGGCTCCGCGGACCTGGCGGCCCTGCAGGAGCGGCGCGCCGAGGCGAAGCTGGCGCAGCGGGACGGACTGGCGGCGGCCACGGCGTTCGTCAGCGCGGCGCGTCTGCACCACACCGCGCTGAATGACCGCGCGCGGGCGCTGGACCTGCTGGAGAAGGCGCTGTCGGCGCAGCCGGGGCATCCAGAGGCGCTGGAGCTGCGTGGCACGCTGCTGCTGGAGGCGCAGCAGTACCCGGAGGCCGCGGCCATGCTGAGCCAGCGCGTGCAGCTCGGCGGCGACCCTCGCGTCCTGGCGCAGTTCCACATGACGCTGGGGAACCTGTACGCGGCGCACCTCAACGACGCGAGCCGCGCCGCGGCGCACTACCAGACGGTGCTGGCCACCCTGCCCCGTCACCTGGAGGCGCTGGAGCGGCTGGCCGGGCTCCACACCCAGGCGCGCAACTGGGCGGGCGCGGTGGACTGCCTGCACAAGCTGCTCCAGCAGGAGCTGCCGCCGGAGCCGCGGGCCCGCTTCACGCTGGAGCTGGCGCGCACGTATGACGAAGGGCTGGGCGACGCGGGCGCGGCCACCCCGCTCTACCGCCGCGCGCTGGAGCTGTCCCCGGGCAACCCCGCCCTGGTGGACCGGCTGGTGGTCCTCTATGAGCGTGCTCGCAACCTGCCGGAGCTGGCGCAGCTTTTGGAGGCCCAGGCCGCGGGCCAGCTCGCCGTGGAGCCCAAGCGCGCCGCGACGCTGCGGATGCGGGCCGCTGACCTTTACGCGGGGCCGCTGTCCGAGCCCGCTCGCGCCACCGCGCTGTACCGGCAGGTGGTGGAGGGGGATGGCACCAACCTCCAGGCCCGGGCGGTGCTCGCGGAGCTGTACGCGCGGGACTCCTCATCGGTGCCGATGGCCATCGAGGAGCACCGGCAGATTCTCCGGCAGGACCCGACGCGCGTGGACAGCCTGCATGCGCTGTTCAAGCTCTGGGAGGGCCTGAAGCAGCTCGACAAGGCGTTCTGCGCGGCGGCGGCGCTGCACTTCCTGCGCTCCGCCAACGAGGTGGAGCTGGCCTTCTACATGGAGGCCCGCACGCGGCTGGCGCAGGAGGCGCGCGAGGGGCTGACGCAGTCGGACGTGGACTCGGTGCTGATGCACCCGGGGGCCCGGGGCCCGCTGCTCGAGGTGCTGCGCGCCATGGGCGAGCACCTGGAGAAGGTGTACCCGCCCAACTTCGACATCGTGGGCGTCAATCCGAAGACGGACCGGCTCAAGCCGGACTCCGCCGTGTACAAGGCCATCCGCGCCGTGGCGCAGGTGTTCGGCGTGGAGAGCTTCGAGGTCTACCAGGCGCGGCGCGGGCTGACGGTGCTGGAGACCACGGAGCCCATGTCGGTGTGCATTGGCCAGGACGTGGTGCGGCGCTTCAACGCGCGCGAGCAGAAGTTCCTCCTGGGCCGCGCGGCGCTGGGGTTGCTCAACAAGACGGCGGTGCTGGAGAAGCTGTCGCAGGGCGAGACGGCGGACCTCTTCGGCAGCGCCATCCGCTTGCACGCGCCGCAGTTCAGCGCGCTGGGCCGGCGCAACGACGAGTCGGTGAAGCAGCTCAAGCGGGCCTTCCCGCGCAAGGCGCTCAAGGCGCTGGAGCCTCCGGCGATGTCGCTGGGCGACGCGCAGAAGGTGGACCTGGCGCCCTGGCTGGAGGCCATTGACTACTCCGCGGACCGCGCGGGCCTGCTGCTGTGCGGCGACGTGGCGGTGGGCCTGGGCATGGTGCTGCGCGAGGACCCGAACTTCGCGGGCGCCCGGCTGGATACGCCCGAGCCCATGATTCAGGCCGTGCGCGAAGTCGAGCGCCTGAGCACGATTCTGGCGTGGGCCTTCACGGACGACTTCTTCCGGCTGCGCCAGCGGCTGGGCCTGGGGCTGTAGGCGCCTTCGGAGCGCGGCGGGAGCCCTACTCCCGCCGCACCACCGCGCCTTCTGGCAGCCCGGTGATGATGCGCGTCAGGGCGTCATCCACGGGCCCGCGCTGGGCGGACTCCACCGTCACCTTCACCCGGTAGTCCTTGGCCGGGTCGAACTCCGGGTAGGAGCCGATGGCCACGTGCGGCATGTCGAGCGCCACCCGGTCCAGCACGGCGGCGATGTCGCTTTCGCCCAGCCGGAGGTAGAGGCTGCTCACCGCCACGGGCGACCCGCGCAGCCGCGCGAGCACCGTCTCCAACTGCATCCGGAACAACTGCGGCACGCCGGGCAGCAGGAAGACGTCCTCCACGGTGAGCACGGGGAACCAGGTGCTGGACTGGTGCAGCAGCACGGCGCCCTCCGGGGCATCCGCGAGCCGCAGGGCCTCCGGCGTCACCTGCCGCTCCTCGGTGGCGCGGGACAGGATGAGGTCCAGCATCTCCTGCAGCCGCACCACCTTGCGTCCCATGGCCAGGGCCACCGCGCGCACGGTGACGTCGTCATGGGTGGGGCCGATGCCGCCGCTGGTGAAGACGTAGCGCGCCTTGCGCCGGGCCCGAGCCACGGCGTCCACGATGGCGTCCACGTCGTCGAGGACCGTCTCCACCGAGAGCAGCGGGATGCCCACCTCGCGCAGCCGTTGGATGAGGTGTGGCCCGTTCAGGTCCTGGACCTTCGCCGTCAGGACTTCATTGCCGATGATGACTGCCGCTGCGCCGGTCCGCTCCATAAGGGGCGGGATTCTAGTCGAATCACACGGACTTCGCCTCGGAACGTCGGGGCGGCCTCGCCGCGTGAGGCGTCACGCGGCGAGGCGCGGGCTCACGGCGTGGTGAACTGGGTCAGCCAGTCCAGGTTCGTTCGCAGCGACCAGGGCTGGGTGCCCAGGCGCCAGGTCGAGTCGAGCAGCAGCCCGATGCAGCTCCCCGTGCGCATGTAGCAGTGGTCGGCGGACAGGTCCCCGACCTGGCTGTCCCTGACGATGTACCAGCCACTGCCGTTGCCCTGGAGGCAGGAAGTCGCCAGCGGGCAGGAGTAACCCGTCAAATCCCTGTTCTGTGAGCGGACCCCGGACTCGGTCGGACCGAGGAAGGCGTCCCCCTCGCCATTGACCACGCGCAGGCGGTTGCTGGGCAGCGCGCGGTTGCCATTCGCGACGCAGGAGGACAGGTTGTAGATGGAATAGTCGACGCCAGCGCCCAGCCCGTACGCCGCCTGGACGCGCGAGTCATGGTTCTTGGCGAGAATGGCCATGATGGAGCCTTGGCTGAAGCCCGCCACGACGATGCCCTTGGAGCAGTCCGCCTTGGAGCGTGAGCAAAGGGTGCCGACCGCGCTGGTGGAGCGGCTGCTGTCGAAGATGCAGCGGGAGCGAGCGGACATCGTGCTGCAGGAGCCGAAGGTGGCGTTGTCATACTCGACGGTCGCGGCGACATAGCCGCGCGAGGCCATCTCCTCCACCGCGGCCAGCGCCGAGGAATGGTCGTAGTTCTCCGTGGTGCCCACCGTGTAGATGAACACGGGGTACTTGCCCGACGCCGCAGGCTCCTGCCCTCGCAGGTTGTACGTGGCACCGCACAGCGAGGTACCACCCCCCCGGTAGGTCGCCGAGAAGCTGCTCAACGACTGCGCACCCGCGGCGGACGTCCATGTCAGGGCCAGGAGCAATCCAAGACGGAAGGCCAGCTCAGTCTGCTTCATGACTTCTCCTCGTGGTTTTGAAAGGTGTCGACAGACACGGGCCCGCGCGGACTGCACTCACAGGCAGGCTCGCGCCGACCATCTAGCCTTGGAGAACAGCCCCTGTCTATCCTGCTTTTCATATTGTCATGTTCTTGCATATTCAATTCCGCATCGCGGAAATGACTGCCATTGCCCCAGCACGAGCGACCCCTGCGACAGACAATTCCCGCCGGCCTGACATCACGCGTCGGAGGCGCCCCGCGCGTTCCGCATCGCGAAACACAGCCATCGATTTCCCGGCGGATGTCTTTCCACTTCGAACGCACATGGATACTGTGCCCGCCACGAACCGGACGGGGAGGTTGCGATGCAACGACTCGTAGTCGGACTCCTGGCAGCGACACTCGGACTGATGGCTTGCACGAAGGAAGAGGCTTCGACGCCGAAGCCAGCGGGGGCGCCCACGCAGGCGGAGCCCGTGTCGGACCTCAAGACAGACAAGGGCGTCGACGTGGAGAGGCAGGTCGTCTCCATCGGCGCGCTCAACGACGAGAGCGGCCCGGGCGCGGCCATCGGCAAGCCCTTCGCCGCGGGCAAGCGGCTCCTGGTGAAGCAGGTGAACGCCGGTGACAGCGGCCTGCTGCCCGACGGATGGAAGCTCGAGCTGGTCGAGCGCGACCACGCCTACAACCCGCAGAACGCGGTGCAGGCGTACAGCGACATCCACGACGACGTGCTCTTCTTGGGCACCAGCTTCGGCACACCCAACACCCTGCCGCTGCGCGACAAGCTGACCGCGGACGGCGTGGTGGCCTTCCCCGCGTCGCAGTCGTCGGAGATGGCGCGCCACCCGTACACGCCGCCCATCGGCGCCTCGTACAAGCTGGAGGCGATGCGCGCCCTGGATTGGGCCGTGGAGCACGCGGGCGGCGCGGACAAGGTGAAGGCCGCCATCGTCGCGCAGGGTGACGACTACGGGAAGGACGGCCTGGAGGGCTGGACCGAGGCCGCGAAGTTCCACGGGGTCACCGTCGTCTCGCAGCAGAGCGTCGCCCCCGGCCAGAAGGACTTCGCCGCCATCGTCACGGCGCTCAAGGCGTCGGGCGCCAACTACGTGCTGCTCACGGTGCTGCCCAGCGCCTCCGGCCCCATCCTCGGGACGGCCGCGCAGCTCAAGTACATGCCCAACTGGGTGGGCCAGACGCCCGCGTGGGTGGACCGCTTCTTCGACCCCAAGGTCATCCCGCCCCCCGTCTTCACCCACTTCTACTGGGTCACCGGCCTCACCTACTGGGGCGACGACGTGCCGGGCATGAAGGACTTCCTCACCCTGCACGCGAAGCATCCGGACACGCCCAGGGACTTCTACACCCTCTCCTCATACATCCAGGGGCGCGTGCAGCTCGAGGCCCTCAAGGCCGCCATCGAGGCCAAGGACGTCACCCGCGCCGGCTACCTCAAGGCCCTCAAGGCCCTGAACACCACCGCGAGCGGCATGACGGCGGAGCCGGTGAACCTCACCCGCTTCCCGTATGAGACGGCCGTCCAGGTCCGCGTGCTCAAGCCCGTGCTCGACCAGGGCACGTGGAGCGTCGTCGCCGGCTACGCCCGGCCCAAGGCCCTGAACCCCACCACGTCCCGGGCCGCCGATGTCAGCAAGTAGTCCACCGCTGCTGCGCGTCCAGAACCTCCAGGTCGTCTACGCCTCGGTGGTGCGAGCGCTCCGGGGCATCACCCTGGAGGTGCCCGCCCAGGGCGTCATCGCGCTCCTGGGCCCCAATGGCGCCGGCAAGTCCACCGCGCTGCGCGCCATCAGTGGCCTCCTGGACCTGCACGACGGCGCCATCACCCAGGGGCGCATCGAGCTGAGCGGCCACAGCCTCCTGACCCTGACCGCGGACAGCCGCGTGCGCGCGGGCGTGGTGCAGGTGATGGAGGGCCGCCGCATCCTCGACGCGCTCTCCGTGGAGGAGAACCTGCTCGCTGGTGGCTTCGGGATGGGCCTCCAGGCGCGCAAGGAGCTGGTGGAGTCCGCCTTCACGCGCTTCCCGCTGCTGCGCGAGCGGCGCAGGCAGCCCGCGGGCTACCTGTCGGGAGGAGAGCAGCAGCTGCTCGCCATCTGCCGGGGACTGATGCGCCGCCCGCGCGTGCTGCTGCTGGACGAGCCCTTCCTGGGCCTCTCCCCCAGGGCGGTGGGCGAGGTGTCCGAGCTGATTCGACGCATCAGCGAAGAGGGCGTGACGGTGCTGCTGGTGGAGCAGAACGCGAAGGTGGCGCTGGGGCTCGCCAGCCACGGCTACGTCCTGGAGACGGGCAAGCTGGTGCTGGACGGCCCCGCCGAGCGGCTTCGCGAGGACCCGGACGTCCAGGAGTTCTACCTGGGCTTCGGTCGCGAGGGACAGCGCGGCTACCACGAATTGAAGCGCTACCGCCGCAAGCGGCGCTGGCTGTCGTGAGGAGAGGCATGGCCCTGCTCGAGCTCGACAACGTCGGACTTTCGTTCTCCGGAGTCCGTGCCCTGGATGGCGTCAGCTTCTCCATCGAGGCCGGCGCGCTGCACGCCGTCATTGGCCCCAACGGCGCTGGCAAGAGCAGCCTCTTCAACTGCGTCAGCGGCATCCACCGCCACATGGAGGGGCGGGTGTGGCTGGACGGCAAGGACCTCACGGGCGTGGGCCCCACGGGCATCGCCCGCCTGGGCGTGGCGCGGATGTTCCAGAACCTGGCGCTCTTCGAGCACCTGACGGTGCTGGAGAACCTCCTGCTCGGCCGCCACACCCGCTACCGCACGGGCCTCTTGAGCAACCTGTTCTGGACACGCGGCGCGCGCGCCGAGGAGGTCCGGCACCGGGAGAAGGCCGAGGAGGTCATCGACTTCCTCGACCTGGAGCACTTCCGGTGGATGCCGGTGGCGGTGCTGCCCTACGGCATCCGCAAGCGCGTGGAGCTGGGCCGGGCGCTGTGCATGGAGCCTCGCCTGCTCTTGCTCGACGAGCCCACCGCCGGCCTCAATCAGGAGGAGACGGAGGACATGGCCAACCACCTGCTCGACATCCGCCACGAACTGGGCGTGACGCAGGTCCTCATCGGCCATGAGCTGCGCTTCGTGATGGACCTGGCCACGCAAGTGACGGTGCTGGACCGGGGGCGCGTCATCGCGAACGGGCCCCCGGCCTCGCTGCGCGAGGACGCGCGCGTGCTGAGCGCCTACGTCGGCGGGACGGTGGCGGCATGAGCGCGGCGCTGCCCATGACGCTGGCGGGCCAGCTCTGGCTCCAGGCGGAGCAGCGCCCCCACGCGGTCGCCATCCGCGAGAAGCAGCGCGGCCTGTGGCGGGAGCTGTCCTTCCGAGACTACCTGGACCGCGTCGGCTGGGTGGCCCGCGCCCTGTGGGAGCTGGGCGTGCGCGCGGGAGACTCCGTCGCCATCCTCAGCGACAACCGGCCCGAGTGGCTGTTCATGGACCTGGGCGCGCAGGTGCTCGGCGCGCGCTCCGTGGGCATCTACCAGACGAACCCGGCCGCGGACGTCGCCTACATCCTCAACGACGCGCGCTGCGGCGTCGTCCTCTGCGAGGACCAGGAGCAGTACGACAAGGTCGCCGCCGTCGCGGCCCAGACGCCCTCCGTCCGCCACGTCATCGTCATCGAGACGCGCGGGCTGCGCGGCGTGGAGGACGCCCGGCTCCAGCCCTGGTCGGGCTTGCTGGAGCGGGGCCGCGTGTTGCTGGCGGTGACACCGGCGTGGCTGCGCGAGCAGCTCGCCCAGCGCACGCCCGACGAGGCGGCGATGGTCATCTATACGTCTGGCACGACGGGCGCTCCCAAGGGGGCGCTGGTCTCCAGCCGCAACATGCTCCAGGGCTCGGAGCTGTTCGTCGAGCGGCTCGGGCTGGGGCCAGGGGACAGCGTCGTCTCCTACCTGCCGCTGTGCCACGTGGCGGAGAAGCTGTTCAGCCTGCTGCTGCCGCTCGTCGTGGGGGGCCAGGTCCACTTCGGCGAGTCGCTGGAGACGGTGCAGCAGGACCTGGCCGAGGTGTCTCCCACCGTGTTCCTCGGCGTGCCGCGCATCTGGGAGAAGATGCACGCCACGGTGCAGGTGAAGATGAAGGACGCGTCGTGGCTCAAGCGCACCCTCTTCACCACCTTCACCCGGCTGGGCGGCCAGCTTCGCGAGCGGCGGCGCGACGGTCAGCGCCGCTGGTGGGACTCGCTGGTGTGGTTCGTGGGAGACCTGCTCGTCTTCCGGCCGCTCCAGGCGCGGCTGGGGCTGCGACGCTGTCGCCTCCCCCTCTCCGGCGCGGCGCCCGTCTCCCCGGAGCTGCTCGCGTGGTTCGACGGCATCGGCGTGCCCATCCGGGAGGGCTACGGCCAGACGGAGAGCGCGGGCACCAGCCACCTCAACCTCCCGGACGCCACGCGGCTGGGCACCGTGGGGCGCACCGCGCCAGGGGTGGAGTGTCGCGTCGCGGAGGACGGCGAGGTGCTCATCCGCGGCGCCAACGTCTTCCTCGGCTACCTCAACCGTCCGGACGCCACCGCCGAGGTGCGTGGCGAGGACGGGTGGCTGCACACCGGGGACCTGGGTGAAGTCGACGCGGACGGCTACCTGCGCATCACCGGCCGCAAGCGCGAAGTCCTCATCACCTCCGGCGGGAAGAACCTCTCCCCCGAGCGCATCCAGAGCGCGCTGAAGAACAGCCCGTACATCAAGGAGGCGGTGGCCATTGGTGACCGCCGGCCCTTCGTCAGCGCCCTGGTGCAGGTGGACCCGGAGACGGTGGCCGACTGGGCGCTGCGCCGCGGGCTTGCCTTCACCTCGTACACGGATCTCACGCAGCGGCCCGAGGTGCGCGAGCTCATCGACGCGGAGGTGGCCCGCGCCAACGAGGGCCTGGCCCGCGTGGAGCAGGTGCGCGCCTTCCGGCTGCTGCCGCGCGAGCTGACGCAGGACGCGGGCGAGGTGACGGCGTCGCTCAAGGTGCGGCGCAAGGCGGTGCTCGAGCTGCACGCGAGCCTGGTGGAAGCGATGTACGCGAGGACACGCGAATGACGCAGCTGCTCCAGCTCAGCATCTCCGGCCTGGCGCTCGGCGCGAGCTACGCGCTCGTCGCCCTGGGCTTCTCGGTGGTGTACCGGGCCTCCCGGCTCTTCAACTTCGCGCACGGCGAGCTGCTCAGCCTGGGCGCGTTCCTGATGACGGCGCTCGCGGAGGTGCTGCCTTGGTGGGTGGCGCTCGCCGCCACCGCCACGCTCACCGGGGGACTGGCCGCCCTGCTGGAGCGCGCGGTGCTGCGCCGCATGGTGGGCCGGCCCGTCTTCACCACCATCATCCTGACGCTGTTCCTGGGGCTGCTGCTGCGCGCGGGGATCGTCATCGCCTTCGGCGCGGACACGCGCGGCATGCCCACGCCGTGGGACGCCATGGCGGAGGTGCAGGTGGGCGACGCCACGGTGCTCGTGTCCTCGCTCATTTCCCTGGGCGTAACGGCCGCGGTGCTCGTGGGGCTGCACGGACTGGTGCAGCGCACGCCGCTGGGCGTGGCCATGCGCGCGTCGAGCGAGAACCAGGAGGTGGCGCTGTCGCTGGGCATCCCCGTGGGCCGCGTGCTCGGCTTCACCTGGTTCCTGGCGGGCGCGACGGCGGCGGTGGCCGGCATCTTCCTGGGGATGTTCCCCCGCTCGGTGGACTCCAACCTGGGCTACGTCGCGCTGCGCGCCTTCCCCGCCATCATCGTGGGCGGGTTGGAGTCCGTGGTGGGCGCGGTGGTGGCCGCGTTCATGCTGGGCCTGCTGGAGGTGCTGTCGCAGGCGTACGTCAACCCGCACCTGGGCGCCTTCGGCCACAACTTCCACGCCGTCTTCCCCTACGCCGCGATGATTCTCTTCCTGGTCCTGCGTCCGCGCGGGCTGTGGGGGGAGCACGAGGTGCGCCGCGTCTAGTGCGCGCGCTCGCGAGACGACCCATGCCCACCCGCCCCCTGGTGATTCGCTACGAGGACGACCTGAAGCTGCTGCCCGGCACCTGGCACAAGGCCGGCGCGGTGCTCGCGGTGGCGGTCGCCCTGGCCTACCCCTGGCTGGCCAGCGCGCGCTGGCTCACGGTGGGCAACCTGGGGCTGGTGGCCATCGTCGGCGCCGCGGCGCTGATGGTGCTGACGGGGTTCGCCGGGCAGGTGAGCCTGGGGCACGCGGCCTTCCTCGCGCTGGGCGCGTACACGGTGGCGGTGCTCGGCGCGAAGCTCGGCTGGCCGTTCTGGCTGGCGCTGCCCTGCGCGGGGGCGGTGTCCGCGCTCGTCGGCGTCGTCATTGGCGCGTTCGCGCTGCGGCTCAAGGGGCTCTACCTGGCCATCGTCACGCTGGGCCTCGTGTTCCTCACGCAGCACCTGCTGCTGGCCTACCCGGACGTGACGAACGGCCTGAGCGGGACGGCCGTGCCCATGTCCTGGTGGTTCCGCGACGAGGCCAGCGGGGGCGGCGCTCCGCTGGGTGGCACGTGGACGGTGGGCGGGGTGCGCCTCACGTTCGAGCGGAAGCTGTACTTCGTGTTCCTGCTCGTGTCGGGCGGCGCCGTCTGGCTGACGCGCAACGTGCAGCGCTCGGACAGCGGACGGGCGATGATGGCGGTGCGGGACCAGGACCTGGCGGCGGAGGTGCTCGGCGTCGACACGACGCGGGCCAAGCTCCAGGCCTTCGGCGTGTCGTCGTTCCTGGCGGGGGTGGCGGGGGCGATGTTCGCCTTCCAGCAGCAATACATCACCGTCGAGCCGCCCTTCGACCTGAACCTGTCCATCCAATACATCGCGATGATTGTCCTGGGGGGCGTAGGCTCCGTGTTCGGCGCGGTGAGTGGCGCGCTGGCGTTCACGTTCCTGAGCCCGCTGGCGGAGACGGTGGGCGGCGCGGTTCCGCTGCTCAATCAACTGACGTCCTCGCAGCAGGCGACCGTGTTGCTGTCGGTGGTGGTGGTGCTCGTGCTGGTGCGCGAGCCGCTGGGGCTGTTCGGGGTGTGGCTGCGGGTCCGGCGGTACTTCCAGGCGTGGCCGTTCCGCTACTGAGGTCCGCCATGACGAATGACGTTCAACCGAGGAATGGAGACTCACCATGAAGCGCGCGCTGCTTGCCGTCCTGTTCGTGTCGCTCCTGCCAGCGTCCGGTGCCGAGGCCCAGCAGCCGGACCTGCGTGACTACGAGGCGGGCTTTTACGTCCCACACCGGGGCGTCATCACCAACGTGTACCTGCGTCACGTCTCCGCCTCCGGCGATCGTGACTTCTCGCAAATCCAAGCGGCCTTCCGCGCCACGTACGTGCTGAAGTTCGGGGAGCTGGTCGTCGTCCCTTTCGACGTGAGCCTGCCCGTGGTGGACGTCACGGTGTTCCAGGCAGACCCCGCCGCGCCCACGGGGCCCAAGACGGCGCTGCGCGCCTCGGGTGTGGGTGACGTCACCTACATCCCGACGATTGGCTACGGCCTGGTCCAGAACGCGGAGGACCACACGCACACGTGGTTCGCGTTCACGCCCTACGTCACGCTTCCGACAGGCACCTATGACAACACCCGGTTCGTGAACATCAGCGGCAACCGCTGGGTGGTGCGTCCGCAGCTCGTCGCGGGCCAGCGCTTCCTGAAGGCGTTCACCGTGGAGGCCATGGTGAACATGGCGTTCCAGGGCGACAACGATGAGTTCCTCCTGCCCACTGCGAATGGGGCGGCCCAGGTGACGCTGAGCCAGGCGCCGAGCTTCGGCGGCATCTTCCACCTGGGCATGGACCTGTCCCCCACGTTCTTCACCGGCGTGGGCTACCTCATCGACGCGGCGGGCAGGCGCGCCGTGGAGACGCCCGCGGGCGAACTGGAGATTGCCTCGCGCCAGACGGTGCAGTCGCTGCGGCTGACGATGGGCATCCGCCTGGAGAAGGCCTCCACGCTGATGCTCCAGTTCCAGCCGGACATCGGCGCGTCGGAGGGCATGACGAAGAGCCAGTTCGTCGGCGCGCGCTTCACGCACGTGTTCTTCTGAGCGGCCTCGGCGGCGCTGTCGCGGTGTGGGGCCGCCAGAACAGGCGGCCCCTTCCGCGTCAGAAGAGCACGACGCCTCGGGCATTCACGCCGCGCTGCATGTCCGTGAAGGCCTGGTCAACCTGCTCCAGCGTGTACGTCGTCGTCACCAGCTCATCGAGCTTGAGCTTGCCCTGAGTGTAGAGCTCCAGGAGCCGGGGCATGTCCCTGTGGACGTCGGCCGTGCCGAACCAGGAGCCGAGCAGCCGCTTCTCGAACAGCGGCAGCACGAAGATGTTGAGGCTGAGCTGCTCCTTCACGCTGCCCACGCCGACGACGACACACGTGCCCGCCTTGCGCGTGCACAGGTACGCCTGTTCGATGGTCTCCTTGCGCCCCACGGCTTCGTAGGCGTAGTCCGCGCCGCGTCCGCGCGTCAGCTCGCGAATGGCGGCCACCGGGTCCACCTCGCGCGCGTCCACGACGTCCGTCGCGCCGAACACCCTGGCGAACTCCAGCTTCTTCGGATGGACGTCCACCGCGATGATGCGCTCCGCCCTGGCGAGCACCGCGCCCTGGATGATGTTCAAGCCCACACCTCCGGTGCCGAACACCGCCACCGTGGCCCCGGGAGGCATCTGCGCCGTGTTGAACACCGCGCCCACGCCCGTGGCCACCGCGCAGCCAATCAGCGCGGCCTTGTCCAGCGGCGCGTCCTCCGGCAACCGCACCGCGGCCCGCGCCGGCACCACCGCGTACTCCGCCAGCGCCCCCAGCGCGGAGAACACGTTCAGCTCCCGCGTGTCCTTGTAGAGCCGCGTGCCGCCGTCCGGCATCCGGTTGCTCGCGTTGATGCGCTCGCCCAGCTCACACAGGTTCGGGCGTTGGATGCGGCAGAAGTAGCACTCGCCACATTGCGCCACCCAGGAGAGGACGACCTTGTCACCCTTCTTCACGTGCGTGACGTCGTCACCCGCTTCCTCGACGACGCCCGCCCCCTCGTGCCCCAGCACACAGGGCAGCTTCATCTTCACGGTGCCATTCAGCACGGACAGGTCCGTGTGACACACGCCGCACGCCACCATTCGCACGAGCAACTCGCGCGCCCGCGGAGGCTCGAAGCGCACGTCATCCACGGTCAACACGTCCTTCTCGAAACACACGGCGGCCTTCATGAGGGGGCTCCTGGGTCATAGAGAAAACGAGGGGGGAAATGCTCAGAGCTGGATGGCCTTCAGCTCCTGGAACTCCTCCAGTCCGTAGCGGCCCAGCTCGCGGCCGTTGCCGGACTGCCGGTAGCCCCCGAACGGGGCCAGCGGATTGAAGCGTCCGCCATTGATGTCCACCTGGCCCGTGCGCAGGCGCCGCGCGACGCGCTTGGCGCGCTCCACATCCTCGGACCAGACGCCGCCCGCCAGGCCGTAGATGGTGCCGTTGGCGATGCGGACCGCGTCGTCCTCGTCCGCATAGGGCAGGATGGCCAGCACGGGGCCGAAGATCTCCTCCTGCGCGATGACCATCTCCGGCGTGACGTCCGCGAAGACGGTGGGCTTCACGTAGTAGCCCCTGGGAAGGCCCTCGGGCTGCTCCGGCCCGCCAGCGACGAGCCGCGCGCCTTCGCGAATCCCCTGCTCGATGTACTGCCGGACCCGCGCGCGCTGGGCATGGGAGATGACCGGCCCCAGCTTCGCCTCGTTCTTGAACGGATCCCCCAGGGTGAAGGCCGCCGCTGTCTCGGCCGCGAGCCGGGCCGCCTCCTCGTGCAGCGCGCAAGGCACCAGCAGCCGCGTATGCGCCGTGCAGGTCTGCCCCGAGTTGAGGAAGCAGTTGCCAACGCCGCGCTTCACCGCGTTCTTGAGGTTCACGTCATCGAGCAGGATGGAGGCGGACTTTCCACCCAGCTCCAGCGCCACGCGCTTGACGGTGGCGGCGGCCAGCTCCGACACCCGCCGCCCCGCGCGCGTCGAGCCCGTAAAGGACACCATGTCCACCTCCGGGTGGCTGACGAGCGCCTCGCCGACGAGGGGGCCCGTGCCCGAGACGAGGTTGAAGACGCCCGCAGGGACGCCCGCCGCATGGAGGATGTCCGCGAGGATGAAGGCGTTGAGCGGCGCCACCTCGCTGGGCTTGAGCACCACGGTACAGCCCGCCGCCAGCGCCGGCGCCACCTTGGCCACGATTTGATGGAGTGGGTAGTTCCAGGGGGTGATGCAGGCGACGACGCCCACGGGCTCGCGCACCACCAGGGAGTTGCCCACCTGCTCCTCGAAGGAATGCGCCTGGAGGAGCTTCACGTACGAGCCCGTCACCGCGATGGGTGTGCCCACCTGGATGGCCTTCGCCAACCCCAGCGGCATGCCCACCTCGCCGGTCATCGTCCGCGCGAGCTCATCCTGTCGCGCGGTCAGCCCCTCCTGGAGCCGCTTCAGCACGTCGACCCGCGCGGCGACGGGCAGACTGGACCAGGGCTCGAAGGCCGCGCGCGCCGCGCGCACCGCGCGCTCCACGTCCTCCACCGCGCCCTCGGGGACGCGCCCCATCACCTCCTCGGTGGAGGCGCTGTACACATCGATGTGCCCCGAACCACGAGGCGCCACCCACTCACCGCCGATGTACAGCCTGTCGAAGACCTGCATAGGGTTTTCTCCCGCGAGCTCAAACACGTTCGAGGACGGCGGCGATGCCCTGCCCCACGCCAATGCACATGCTCACCAGCGCATGGCGCCCGCCGGACACCTGGAGCTGACGCGCCGCCGTCAGCGCCAGCCGCGCGCCCGAGGCCCCGAGCGGATGCCCCACGGCGATGGCACCACCGTTCGGGTTCACCCGGCTGTCGTCCTCGCCCAGCTCCAGCAGCTTGAGGCAGCCCAGCACCTGCGGCGCGAAGGCCTCGTTGATTTCGATGACCTCCATGTCCCCGAGCGCCAGCCCCGCCCGCTCCAGCGCCTTGCGCGCGGCCGGGACGGGGCCCAGTCCCATCGTGCGCGGCGGGACTCCCGCGATGGCAGCCGACACGATGCGCGCCAGCGGCTTGCACCCCGCGCGCTCCCCCACCGCCAGACTGCCCACGAGCAGCGCCGCGGCCCCGTCGTTGATGCCGGAGGCGTTGCCCGCCGTGACGACCCCCTCCTCCGCGAGCGACTTGAGCGAGGCCAGCTTCTCGAGCGTCGTGTCCGGGCGCGGCTGCTCGTCCACCGCCACGGTGATGACGGCGCCGCGGCGCCCCGGCAGCGCCACCGGCACCAGCTCGCCGTTGAAGAAGCCCCTGGCCCTGGCCGCCTCATACTTCCGCTGCGAGGCCAGGGCGAACCGGTCGCTTTCCTCACGGCCGATGCCCAGCTCGCGAGCGACGTTGTCCGCCGTCTCCGGCATCGTGTCCCCGCCATGGCGGCCGACGAGCAGAGGGTTGGGGAAGCGCGCCCCCAGCGTCGTATCGAAGAGCTTCGCGTCCCGGCTGTAGGCGGACTCCGCCTTCGCCAGGGCGAAGGGGGCGCGGCTCATGCTCTCCACGCCTCCCGCGACGAACAGCTCGCCCTGCCCCGCCAGCACGGCGCGAGCGGAGTCGAGCACCGCCGCCAGCCCGCTGCCGCACAGGCGGTTGACCGTCAGGCCTCCGGTCTCCACGGGCAGCCCCGCGAGCAGCGCCGCGTGGCGGGCCACGTTGCGACAGTCCTCGCCCGCCTGGTTCGTGCAGCCGATGACGACATCCTCCACGTCACCTGGCTCGAAGGGGCCCCGCGACAGGAGCGCGCGGAGGACACCGGCCAGCAGGTCATCGGGACGAACGGGGGACAGCGCTCCGGCGTGGCGACCGAACGGCGTGCGCAGCCCGTCGTAGATATAAGCGCTCATCAGGGGCAGCTCTCGGGGGTGAGGAGGGAGACGCCGAGCCGTGCCCGGCGCGACAACCAGGGGCTCGCGCGGTAGCGCGGATCCCCCGACGCGGCATGAATCGCTTCCAGTGCCTTCAACAACCGGCGAGGCCCGAGCGCGTCACCCCACGCCAGCGGCCCGCGCGGGTAGCCCAGCCCCAACGTCACCGCCGCGTCGATGTCCTCCGGACTGGCGATGCGCTGCTGGGCGATGTCACAGGCGACGTTGACCACCGTGGCGAGCACGCGCTGCGCGACGAAGCCCGTGCTGTCGTGGATGCGGGACACCGCCGTCCCATCCGCGGACAACAAGGCGACGGCCGAGTCGAGGAACGCGGGCCGCGTCACTGGCGTGCTCATCGCCGTGCGGCGGCGCTCCGGTCCGAAGAGCAGGTCCACCGCCACCGTCCGCGCCGGGTCCACCTCCAGCGCGAGCGCGGCGGTGGTCGCATCCCGGCCCAGCGGCGCGATGAGACACAGGGACTCCGGCGCGGGGCGCTCGCCGTCGTCCGGGAACCACCCCGCCGCGCGGACCAGGGACAGCAGCGCGTCACGCCACGCCGGCTCGTCCGCCGCCACCCAGACCGGACGGCGCTCGCCCGTGGGAAGCGCGCGCGCGGGGACCGGCTGCTGCCTGCCACCCTCGTGAGCGTAGAACCCGCGCCCGCTCTTGCGCCCGAGCAGTCCCGCCGCGAGCCGCTGGCGCAGCACGTACGACGGACGGAAGCGCGGCTCCTGGTAGAACTGCTCGTACACGGACTCCATCACCGGGTGCGAGACATCCAGCCCCGTCAGGTCCAGCAACTCGAAGGGCCCCATCCGGAAGCCGGCGGCGTCGCGCAGGATGCGGTCGATTTCGTCGAACGACGCCACGCCCTCCTGGAGGATGCGCAGCGCCTCCGTGCCGAAGCCGCGCCCGGCATGGTTGACGATGAAGCCCGGCGTGTCCGCCGCGCGCACCGGGCGGTGCCCCAGGCGCTTCGCGAGGGACACCAGCGCTTCGCCCACCCAGGGCTCCGTGCGCGCGCCCTCGATGACCTCCACGACCTTCATCAAGGGCACGGGGTTGAAGAAGTGGAAGCCCCCCACTCGCCCCGGGCGCTCGCAGGACGCGGCGATGGCGGTGACGGACAGCGACGAGGTGTTGGTGGCCAGCAAACACTCCGGCCCGACAATTCCCTCCAGCCGGGTGAACAGCTCGCGCTTCACTCGCAGGTCCTCGACGATGGCCTCCACCACCACCTGGCAGCCCGCGAGCGACGCCTCGTCGACGACGACCTCGAGCCGGGCCATCGCGGAGCGCGCGTCCTCGGCGGACATGCGTCCCTTGGACGCCAGCGCGTCGAGCGTCGCCCCCACGGCCGCGCGCGCCTCCGCCGCCGCCCGCGGACGGCTGTCAAGCAGCCACACGGTGATGCCCGCCTGGGCGGCGAGCTGGGCAATGCCGCGCCCCATGACACCCGTGCCGACGACCCCCAGGATGAGCCCCGCGCCGTTGACGTCGAGCATGTCAGTCCCCATCGGGCTTCTCGGCAATCACATCCACCATGGCGGGCATCTCAATTTCGCTATGCGAAACTGAATTTCGCAAACCTTGACCCTCTTTTACTGTCTGTCTATCGTTCTGACAATCCCGCTCATTCCAGGACCGCGAACCCATGCCACGTTTCGCCGCTCCCTCCTTTCCCCCCAATGAAGAAGTCGGTGCTTCCTTCGTGGATTCGCTGGAGCAAGTGAGCGCCGAGGAAGTGAAGGACCGGCAGTTCGTGACGGCGCTGGCGCGCGGGCTGGAAATCCTGCGCGCGTTCACGCCGCAGCGGCCCATGCTCGGCAATCAGGAGCTGGCGGCGAGCACCGGCCTGCCCAAGCCCACCATCTCCCGGCTGACGCACACGCTGACGCGGCTGGGCTACCTCACGTACTCGGAGCGGCTGGGCAAGTATCAGCTCGGAACACGGGTGCTCGCGCTGGGGTTCGCGGCGCTCTCCAACATGGGGGTGCGCGACGTGGCCCGGCCGTTGATGCAGGACCTGGCGGACTACGCGAACGTGCCGGTGTCGCTCGGCAGCAGGGACCGGATGAACGTGGTGTACGTGGAGCACTGCCGCTCCACGGCGGCGGTGACGCTGCGGCTGGACATCGGCTCGCGGCTGCCGCTGGCCACGACGGCCATGGGGCGCGCGCTGCTGGCCGCGCTCCCGGAGGGCGAGCGGCGTTACTTCATGGACCACATGGCCAGGCGCGAGCCGGAGAAGTGGCCGCGCATCGAGGCGAGCCTCGAGAAGGCGCTCGAGGACTACCGCACGCACGGCTTCACGCTCTCCATCGGAGACTGGGACCGGGACGTCAACGCGGTGGGCGTGCCCTTCATCCCTCCGGACGGCAGCGGCATCCTGGCGTTCAACTGTGGCGGCCCCTCGTTCCTGCTGCCCAGACAACGGCTGCTGCTGGATATCGGTCCGCGACTGGTGAACCTCGTCCGCAACGTCGAGACGGCCCTTCAGCGCCGCTGACAAGGAAGACACTTCCATGGCTCGTGAGGACGAAACACTTGCTCAACTGCTGTCCATGCTCGAGCGCTTCGTGAAGGAGCGGCTCATGCCCAACGAGCGCCGGGTCGCGGACGAGGACGCCATTCCCTCGGACATCGTCGGGGAGATGCGGGAGCTGGGCCTGTTCGGCCTGTCCACCCCCGTGGAGTACGGCGGCATCGGCCTGAGCATGAGCCAGGAGGTCCAGGTGGCCTTCGTGCTCGGGCAGACGTCGCCGGCCTTCCGCTCGCTCATCGGCACCAACAACGGCATCGGTTCGCAGGGCATCATCCTGGATGGCACCGAGGAGCAGAAGCGCAAGTACCTGCCCCGGCTGGCGTCGGGAGAAATCGTCGGCGCGTTCGCGCTGACGGAGCCCAACGCGGGCTCGGACGCGTCGTCGCTGCGCACGACGGCGCGCCGCCAGGACGACCACTACGTGCTCAACGGCACCAAGCGCTTCATCACCAACGCGCCGGAGGCCGGCTTGTTCACGGTGATGGCGCGCACGGACGTGGAGGACACGGGCGCCAGCGGCATCTCCGCCTTCCTGGTGGAGGCGGGCACGCCGGGGCTGCACATCGGCCCCGCGGACAAGAAGATGGGCCAGCAAGGCACCCACACCGCGGACGTCCTGTTCGAGGACTGCCGGGTTCCGGGCTCGCAGTTGCTGGGTGGCCAGGAGGGCCAGGGCTTCAAGACGGCGATGAAGGTGCTGGACCGGGGGCGGCTGCACATCGCGGCGGTGTGCGTAGGCATCGCCGAGCGGCTCATCCGGGAGAGCCTGCGCTACGCCATGGAGCGCCAGCAGTTCGGCAAGCCCATCGCGGAGTTCCAACTCATCCAGGCCATGCTCGCGGACAGCCGCATGGAAGCGTACGCCGCGCGCTGCATGGTGCTGGACGCCGCCGGGCGCAGGGACCAGGGAGAGAACATCAGCACCGAGGCCTCCTGTTGCAAGCTGTTCGCCAGTGAGATGGTGGGGCGGGTGGCGGACCGGGCGGTGCAGATTTTCGGTGGCGCCGGGTACATCGCGGACTATGGCATCGAGCGGTTCTACCGCGACGTCCGCCTGTTCCGGCTCTACGAGGGCACCAGTCAGATTCAGCAGCTCGTCATCGCGCGCAACATGATGCGTGAGGCGAGCTGAGCCCGCCCCTTCGAACGCCCACCGGGTCGTCGCCCATTGCGCCTCCGGCCTCCCCCTGATGCAGTAGTGTCAACTCCAGAGGGGAGTCTCGATGCGCGTCCTCATCTCCACCTACGGTACCCGAGGTGATGTTCAACCCTTCGTCGCACTCGCCAAGGCCCTGATGGCGCGTGGTCATGTCGTCGCGCTCTGCACGCCCACCGGATTCCGCGGCATGGTGGAGCGCCACGGCGTTCCGTACGCGCACATGGACAATGCGGTGCTGGAGCTGACGGAGGCGGTCCTTCGCGCCCCCACGCGCGCCGAGCAGCGGCGGCTCTTCAAGGGGTTCGGTGCCATCATCCGGGCGGGCCTGGAGGACGAGTGGCGCGCGGCGCAGGAGCTCAAGCCGGACGTGCTCGTGTACCACTCCAAGGCGCTCGGCAGTCACCACATCGCGGAGAAGCTCGGGGCAGCCGAGCTGCTGGCGATGCCGCTGCCGCTGACGCCGACGCGCGAATTTCCAGTGCCGATGCTCCCAAGCTTTCGACTCGGCGGTTGGCTCAACGCGCTCAGCTACCGGCTCATCACGTTGGCCAACGCGGTCTGGGCCGGCGCGACCAACGACTTCCGGGTGAAGACCCTGGGCCTCGCGCCGCGCTCACGCTTCGCCGACTCGATGAAGAAGGCCGATGGCTCCGCGGTGCCGGCGCTGTACGCGTACAGCGAGCAACTGCTGCCGCGTCCCGCGGACTGGCCCTCCCACGTTCAGGTGACGGGCTGCTGGTTCCTCGACGAGGCGGATGGCTGGACACCGCCCCCAGCGCTACACGCGTTCCTCAATGCAGGGCCACGTCCCGTGTACGTCGGCTTCGGCAGCATGGGCGCGGCGCACGCTGAAGCGCGTGGCGCCACCGTCCTGAAGGCCCTGGCGTTGACTGGCGAGCGCGCGGTGCTGGCCACGGGCTGGGGAGGCTTGAAGACGGGCGCGCTGCCGCCGAACGTCTTCAGGCTCGAGGCCGCGCCGCATGATTGGCTGTTCCCTCGAATGAGCGCGGTGGTTCATCACGGAGGGGCCGGCTCCACCATGGCGGGCTTGCGCGCGGGCAAGCCCACTGTCATCAGCCCCTTCCTGGGCGACCAGCCATTCTGGGGGCACCTGGTTCAACGCGCGGGCGTCGGGCCCTCGCCGGTGCCACAGAAGTCGCTCACCGCCGAACGTCTGGCGGAGGCCATCCGCACGGCACTCTCCCCAACGGTGCTGGCCCATGCGGCGGCGCTGGGCGAACGCATCCGAGCAGAAGATGGAACCGCGCGCGCCGTGCAGCTCATCGAGCAGGAGCACGCGAGGTGGAACCACCGCGATGCGGGCGCGTGCCCTCCGGTCGGCTCGTCGGCGGTCAACCCGTACCGTGCTTGAACTCGGCTTCACTGTCAGTTAGCGTTCAATTCACGCAATTCCGGGAGGGTGAAGTGCGCATCCGTGACGCACAGGTTGAAGCACTGCGCGACGTCAGGGAGACGAACTTCATCGAAGAGCTGGTGGTGCACCTGCGCACCCACTTTCCGGATGAGGTCAAGGACCTCTCCGGGGACTCGCTGCGACAGGAGCTCCGGATGGGGCTGACCCGCGCCCGCGGCTACGGGCTCGCCCGTGGTGAGCTGCAGACGCGGTTCGTCGGGCTCGCGGCCCTCTTTGGCTGGGCCTTCGACCTGGACGAGCCCTGGGTGGCGGAGGCCCTCTCCGACACGACCTTTGAGCCCGATGAGCGGATGAACAGGGTCGAGACCCGCTTCCAGCGGCGGCTGGAGATGTCCGCGCGCAACGCGAAGGCACGCGCGGCATTCGGAATCGAAGCGTAACGCGGCGGAGGGAGCCCCCCATGGCGCATGACATCGTCTTCAAGCCCTCGTCGGTCTTCGACCCGGAGCGGGCCTACTTCAGCAACTGTGGCCCGAGACAGACTCCTCCCAGCCCCCAGGACTCGAGCGCGGCGAAGCTCACCCAACTGAAGGCCGCGAAGGCCGCCGCCACCTCCATCTCCGCCGGGGGCGACGTCATCCTGCCCTGCATGAAAGCGGCGCTGCAGACCCTGGAGGCCACGGTCGTCGACATGGAGGGGAAGCCGCTCGACGACATCCTCATCGAGCTGCGCAAGAGCCCCACCGAAGCCCTGTCCGCCAGGACCGATGCGGAGGGGACGCTGCGCTTCCAGGGCCTCGCGCCGGGGACGTATCAGCTCGGCCTCCCCGACCTGGACCAGGACCGCTGGGAGCTCATCGGCAGTGAGCCCCTGTCAGCGGAGCGGGCCGCCTGCCGCGACGAAGCAGCCTGGACGGCGCCGCGCCCCGCGGCGCAGACGGGCCCCACCGCCCACGTCATCCAGCAAGGCGAGTGCCTTTCGACGCTCGCCCACCAGCATGGACTCCACGCGGACACCGTCTGGGACCTGCCGGACAACCGCGACCTCAAGCGCCGGCGGAAGAACAAGAACATCCTCCTGCCGGGGGACACCGTCATCCTCCCTCCGCGCCGGCTCGCGCTGCGGGACGTGGCGCCCGCGAACGCCTATCGCATCCGCCGCAAGGATGCGGCCGAGGCGCTGCGCATCCGCTTCCTGGACCGGCAGGACCGGCCCCGAGGCGGAGCGTCCTATCTGATTGCCATTGACGGCCCGAATGGCACCGAGGAGCGCACGGGGAAGACGGATGGAGACGGCTTCGTGCATGAGTCCGTGTCAGCGACCACCTCCGAGGTCCGAGTCACCCTGGGGCAGGAGCTCGAACGGGAGACGTTTGTCTTCCGCGCGGCGCACCTCGACCCGCTCGACACCCTCTCCGGAGTGCAGGGGCGCCTGACCAACCTGGGCTATCCCTGCGATAAGGATGAGGGGAAGCTGGGCGCCTTGACTCGCCGCGCGCTGCGGGACTTTCAGCGTGATGAAAAGCTCACGGTGACCGGCGAGCCGGACGCAAGCACCCGCGCGGCCATTGAAGAAAAACACCTCGCCTAGCAACGGCGCGGCGAGCATGGGCCGTGCACGCATGGCCCGGGGGAACCAGCGTGCCCATCACCATCACCCATCTCAACGTCGACCGCTGCTCCGTGGACGGAGGCGTTGAGGTCATCCTCACCGGGACGCAAATCCAGGCGGGGGCCACGGTCACCTTTGGAGGCACCAGCGCCACCGTCCTCCAGGTCGCGCCGCCCACCCAGATAAGGGTGCGCACGCCCAAGCGGGAGCGGGCAGGTCAGGTCACCGTCACGGCGACGAACCCCGACGGCACGTCGGCCCCGTGGGGCACCCTCTTCGAATACTACGCGCTCGTGAGCAAGTGCAGCCCCGACGCGGGTTCAATCGTGGGCGGCACCCAGGTGACCGTCACCGGCCGGGGCTTCATCGCCGGCATGGTGGTCGACTTCAACGGCGCTGCCGCGGCCGCCGTCAACATCATCTCCACCACCGAGCTGACCTGCCAGACGCCTCCCAACGCCGTGGGTGCGGTACCCGTGGACGTCTGGACCAGCGCGGCGCGCACCGCGGGGGGGCGCTGCGGCAATGGCTTTCGTTTCAGTGGCCCGGCGACCACGGGGGCCAGTCCGCGCGAGGTGCCGCTGGCCGGTGGGACGGACATCACCCTCCAGGGGCAGTACTTCGGCGCGGGTGCGGCCGTCACCATCGGCGGAGCTCCCGCGACCCACGTCGTCGTTCAGTCCGACACGCGAATCACCGCGCGCACGCCCGCGCATGCCGCCGGGGCAGTGGACGTGGTCGTCACCGTCGGGGCCGCACCCGTCGGCACGCTGGCGGGGGGACTGACGTACGTTGGCGCGGCGCTGACCGCCATCACGCCCGTGCTGGGACCGGCGGCCGGTGGCACGGTCGTGACGGTCCAAGGCCAGCGGTTCGCCAACGGCGCCGTCGTGACCATCGGCGGAGTCAACGCCGTGCCCACAATCTGGGGCGACGCGAACACGCTCACCGCGACGGCACCCGCCCTTCCAGCGGGCGAGCATGACGTCGTCGTCCAGAACCCGGGCGAAGCCGCGGTGACCCTGCCCCGGCGCTTCAAGTCCATTGGCGCCCCGGTGACCGCTGGGGTCCAACCCCCGCGAGGCGGGACGGCCGGTGGAACAGCCGTCACGCTCACGGGCGACCACTTCGCCGCGGAGGTGAACGTCCGCATCGGAGGGGTCGCGGCCACGAATGTCGTCAGGGTCTCCGCAACCACCCTCACGGCCACCGCGCCCGCGCACGCGGCGGGGACGGTGGATGTCGAAGTCCAGAATGCGGGCGGCGCCTGGGTCACGCTCGCCAACGCCTTCACCTACTCGGACGTCAGCGCCGTGGAGCCGAGCCGGGGCCCTGTCGCGGGAGGAACGGCCCTTGTCATCCGGGGGAGCGGCTTCGACCCGGCCGCGACCGTCACCCTGGGAGGCGTCCCCGCGACGGGGGTGGTCTGGCATTCGGCCAACGAGCTCGCCGCCACCACCCCCGCGCATGCCGAGGGGACGGTGGACCTCGAGGTGCACAACCCCGGGGGCGCGCTCACGCTCGCGGACGGCTTCTCCTATTCGCCCGTCACCTCCATCGAGCCCGCCGCCGGCCCCCTCGCGGGAGGGAGCGTGGTGGTCCTTCGCGGAGGCCCTTTCGCCGATGGGACGACGGTGGAGTTTGGAGCGCTCGCCGCCGCGGCGCTCGACCGCCGCTCAGCGCAGGAGCTGGCGGCCACCACGCCGGTGAGCGCCGCTATCGGGCCGGTCGACATCGTCGTGCGCCACAACGCGGTGGTGAACCGGGTCGCCGGTGGCTTCGTCTATCAAGGGCTCGCGGTCATCCACGCCGTCGAGCCCGTCCAAGGACTGCTCGATGGCGGCACCCCCATCACCCTCACGGGCGACCACTTCCAGGAAGGCGCGACCGTGACGGTCGCGGGGCAGCCCGCGACCCACGTCCAGGTGGTGTCGCCGACCACCATCACCGCGAGGACCCCTTTCGGTCCACCTCCAGGCATGGGAGGGCTGCGGGTCGCCTCGGATGTCGCTGTCACGAACCCAGGCGCCGCGGCGGTCATCGGTGCCGGGCTCTACACCTACCGGGACGCGGCGCGGCTCGTCTCGGTGGCTCCGGCGCGAGGCCCTGTCGGTGGCCGGTGGGTCACGATCACCGGGCAGAACTTCACCGCGGGCGCGCGGGTCTTCCTGGGCAACACCGAGCTCACCGGGGTGACGTTCGTCGATGCCCAGCACCTGGAGGTCCGGCTCCCGGAACACGCACCGGGCGCGGTCAACCTCTCCGTGCAGAACCCCGGCGAGCCCCGCTCCGCGGCCTTGAACAACGCCTTCACCTACGTGACCACGCCCACCGAGTCGGGCGACAACGAGGTGGTGTTCATCCTGGACGGGGAGGCGTACTTCCACGAGCTCCGGTTGCTGCTGGAGCAGGTCCGGCAGGCGCCGCCGGACCCGAACACGTATGTCCGCCTGGCCTTCTGGATGATTGAGCCCTCGGTGACGGTGGGCGACGCAACCTGCTTCGAGCAGCCCCCCCATCGCTTGCTGACGTACATCGAGAAGCTCGTGCGGGCGGGTCACGACGTCGACGTCATCGCCTGGCATGCCCCGAAGCATGAGCGGCAGTTCAACAGCATGGCGGACGACGTCGCGAAGGCAAACGAGTCCTTCGCCGAAGCCATCCGGCGCATCGACACCGACGCCATCGCCACGGGCCCCCAGGTGGGACGCGCGCGAATGTTCCTGGAGCACTACGAGGGGGACATCGTCGGCGCGGCGAACCATCAGAAAATCGCGATTGTCTCCATCGCGGGGCAGCGCACGGCCCTGGTCGGCGGGCTCAACCTCTCCAACCACTACTTCGCGCCCCACGACCACAACGGGAACCAGACCTGGCACGACACCGCCGTGCGCCTCTGCGGCCCGGTGACCGATGACGTCGAAGCGGAGTGGATGCGGCGCTGGAGACGGACCAACGACGTGGCCACCCAATGGGTGTGGAATGCCTTTGGGAGCGGCGGCGACGTCGTGGCGCGCAACTACGCCTACTGGTCCAGCACGACCGTGAAGCAGCAGGCCGTCAGCATCCACGAGAACACCACCCGGCAGGCGCGCCACCCTGACAACCGCAGCGTGAGCATCGCGCTCACGCGCTCCGTGGGCACGACGCGCTACCGCCACATCCGAGACGCGGTCATCGAGCGAATCAACGCGGCGGACGACTACCTCTACTTCGAGAACTACCACTTCGCGGACCCCGACCTGCTCCAGGCCGTCTACCGACGCCATGAGGCGCGGAGACTCGCGGGTCACGAGCTGAGGGTCGTCATCGTCGTGCCCATGCAGGGCGGCACCATGGCGTACATGACTCGCCGGGCCTGGCTGCACATGGTGCTGCGCTTCCGGAGGCCCGATGGGACGCCCTACTGCCGGATGGTCAGCTATCTCGATGACGCGGGCACTGCCCGACAAATCGACCGCACGACGTGTGCCACCTGGAACGTCGTGGACAGCTTCGACACCAACAGCCCGACACCTGGACTGAGGAACCGGTGGCTCGAAAACGATTGCATCCAGTTCCAGCCGACCCTGGCCGACGCCATCACGACGGTGCCCCTTCACAAGATCACCACGGTGGATGGGGATCTCCACTTCTACTCCTGCTTCAACGCGGCTGGCGCGGGCAACGTCTATGTGCACTCCAAGGTCGCCGTCTTCGATGACCGCTGGCTGGTGTGTGGCACCGCCAACTGGTCCTTCCGCAGCATGCAGTACGACGGGGAGATCGCCGCCTTCGTCGACTCACCCCCTGTCGCGCAGGGGGCGCTGACGAACCTGCTCCACCACTACAACCCGGGATACCCTGTCGACTCCACGACCATCGAGGCGGCGGCGGCCTACAACCTCAACCATTTAACGGTGCACGGAGTGCACTACGGCGGCGCCGCCTATGCCTTGCTCCCGCTCTTCCACCACCTGACGCCGGGGCTCGACATGGGGAGAGCCATGCCCGTCGTCGCCAACGACGGGCCGAACTTCACGTGGACCTGAAGCAGGACGGCCCGCCAGGCCTCCGGAGGTTCGCGCGCCGTCACTTGCGCTTCAGCAGCTTGCGAATCTCCACCAGCGACGCGGTCGTCACGGCCTCGATGCCCTGCTCGCCGTCGATGTGGACGATGCGCTCGTGCGGCTCCCGGCGGCGGATGGCGGCCACGTACTGCCTGGCAATCCGCCGCTGCGCCTCGTCCGCCTCGAACAGCTCCGCCGCCCCGCCGCGCGCCTTGCGCCGCCGGGCCGCCACCTCCGGCGCCACGCCGACGAACAGCGTCAGGTCCGGAGACACCGCGCAGGCATTCACCGCCTCCACCCACTCCATGGGCAGCGACGCGCCCTGGTAGGCCAGCGACGACAGGACATACCGGTCACACAGGACGAGCTGCCCCGCCGCCAGCGCCGGCAGCACCCGGGCCGTGAGGTGGTCCGTCCGGTCCGCGGCGAACAGCAACGCCAGCGTCTCCGGCGCCAGCGGGCCCGCCCCACCCGGCAGCCCCAACCGGCCCGTGAGCGCCTGGCGAATCAGCGTCCCCACGGGGCCGTCGGACGGCTCCCGCGTCGTCAACACCGAGTGCCCCTCCGCGCGCAGGGCCGCGGCGAGCCGCTCCACCTGCGTCGTGGTGCCAGCCCCATCCAGCCCCTCCAGGACGATGAAACGCCCTGGACGGCGCGCGGCGGCCTTCTTCCGTGCGGCGCTCACCGGGGCAGCAACGCCGAGGGGTCGTCCAGCCGCAGCTCGCTGCGCAGGGCCAGCATCGACTCGTATTGCTTCAGCTCGTCCACCAGGACCTTCCGGCCCGAGCGGTAGCTGATGAAGGCGTAGACGAGCAGCGACACGGACACCAGGGCCGCCGCCCACGCCAGCAGCGGCGTGCGAAGAGAATCGTAGAAGAGCTTGCCCGACGCCCCACCCACCAGGAGGGCAATGACGGTGGACACCCCCGCTCGGGCGAAGCGCGTCGTGCTCTCGCGGGTGGAAAGGCTGGCTTGGAGCTGGTCGAGCCGAGCCCGGAGTTCCTGGGTATTGGAAGTCATCACGGCGCCAAATACCCTACATCACTGTGACGGTCGCGTCGAGTCGGTGCCTACCCACCGGCCGGCCGTAGGCCCTCCAACGGCCCCCTGCCCACCTCATCCCCGCCATCATCCCCACATGCGCCCTGCGACGGGTTGGCTTGCGAGCCACCCTCGCCCACGCTACATGCGCGACTCATGCAGCCCTCCGCCCGGACCGAAACCTCCATGAGTCACGACAGCGAGATCTCCTCCATTGACGACGCCATCCGTGACATCCAGGAGGGCAAGTTCGTCATCGTCGCCGACGACGAGGACCGTGAGAACGAGGGCGACCTCATCATGGCCGCGGAGAAGGTGACGCCCGAGCACCTGGCCTTCATGGTGCGCCACACCAGCGGCATCGTCTGCATGCCCATGCTGGCGGAGCGGCTGGACGCGCTCCACCTCCCGCAGATGGTGTCGGACAACACCGAATCCCACCGCACCGCCTTCACCGTCTCCGTGGACTACCGCCACGGCACCCACACGGGCGTGTCCGCGGCGGACCGCGCGAAGACCATCCGCGCCCTGGTGGACCCCACCAGCAAGGCCGACGACTTCCTGCGCCCCGGGCACATCTTCCCGCTCCGCTACCGCGAGGGCGGCGTCCTCCGCCGGGCCGGCCACACGGAGGCCACCGTGGACCTGTCCCGCCTCGCCGGCCTGTCCGCCTCCGGCATCCTCTGCGAGTTGGTGAAGGACGACGGCACGATGATGCGGATGCCGGACCTCAAGCGCTTCGCCCGCGAGCACAAGCTGTCGCTCATCACCATCGCGGACCTCATCGAGTACCGCCGCCGCAAGGACCGGCTGGTGCGCCGCGAGCCCGGCCAGCAGACCGTCAACACCCGCTACGGCGAGTTCACCGCCCTCACCTATTCGTGGCTGCCCGACGGCGTGAAGTCCCTCGTCCTGGTGAAGGGCGACCCGGCGTCGCGGCCCAGCGCCCTGGTGCGCCTGCACGCCGCCTGCGCCCTGGGCGACGTGTTCGGCTCCCCGTCGTGCAACTGCAACGTGCTGCTGGACCAGGCGCTGGCGCGCATCGCCCGCGAGGGCGCCGGCGTGCTGGTGTACCTGCCCGGCATGCACGGGGATGACTTCGGCATCCACCACAAGCGCAACACCGACGGCAGCACCGGCCCCACGCGCGGCCCCCAGGACTCGCGCGACCTGGGCATGGGCTGCCAGATTCTCACCGACCTGGGCATCCGCACGCTCCAGGTGATGACCAACTCGGACTTCACCTACCGCGGGCTCGCGGGCTTCGGCCTCACCATCGACAAGCGCGTCCCGCTCCAGCCGGACTGACGCGCCCCTCGCCGGGCGGACCGGGACTGCGTCAACCCAGGTCCGCCAGCGCGCCCTTCACCGCGTCCAGCGTCGCGGGCAGCTCCACTGGCGGGTTGGCGAACTGGCTCATCACCTCCGCCAGCGCGCCGCGGTGGTAGCCCACCTTGAAGTCAGCGAACTTCAGGCCGTGCGCGGTGGACACCACCGCCACGCGCGAGCCCCGGGCAATCACGCCACGCGCCACCAGCTTCTCCAGCGCCGCCAGCGCCACGCCCGTGTGCGGACAGGTGAAGGTCCCCTCGCGGTCCGCGCGCGCGGCGGCGTTGGCCAGCTCGGACTCGCTGGCGTCCTCCACCACGCCGTCGAAGGCCTTGAGCACCTTCACCGCGCGCTTGAAGGACACCGGGTTGCCAATCTGGATGGCCGACGCCAGCGTGGGCTCGGCCCGCAGGGGCACCAGCTCCTGGAAGCCGCCCCGGAACGAGCGCGCCAGCGGGTTGGCCTTCTGCGCCTGCGCCACGGCGATGCGCGGCCGGCGGGTGATGAGCCCCAGCGACAGCATCAGCTCGAAGCCCTTGCCCAGGGCGCTGGCGTTGCCCAGGTTGCCGCCGGGAATCACCACCCAGTCCGGCGGCTCCCAGCCCAGGTCCTGGCAGAGCTCCACGGCGACCATCTTCTGGCCCTCGATGCGCAGCGAGTTCATCGAGTTGGCCAGGTACAGCCCCGTGTCCGCCGTCACCGCCTGCACCAGCTTCATGCAGCCGTCGAAGTCCGTGTCCAGCGACAGCACCCGCGCCCCATTGGCGATGGGCTGCACGAGCTGCGCGAGCGACACCTTGTCGCGGGGCAGGAACACCACCGCCGGAATCCCCGCCGCCGCGCAGTAGGCGGACAGCGCCGCGGACGTGTCCCCCGTGGAGGCACACGCCACCGCGCGCAGCGGAACGCCCCGGGCGCGCATGTGCTTCACCGCGGAGACGAGGACGGTCATCCCCCAGTCCTTGAAGCTGCCCGTGGGCGAGACGCCGCACTCCTTCAAGTCCAGCGCGGCCAGCCCCAGCTCCGCCGCCATGCGAGGCAGCGGCTTGAGCGGCACACGGCCCTCGCCGAGCGAGACGATGTCCTCCGCTGGCAGTTGCGGATACGCCCACTCCCGCTTGCCCCACACGCCCGAGCCGTCCGGCAGGCGCGCGGAGCCGAAGCGTGTCTCGAAGCGGCGCTTCCACTCCGCCGCGGACACCGTGCCCAGGGCCTTCACGTCGTGCGCGACCTCCAGCAGGCCACCGCAGCGCGGGCACCGGTACACCACGTCCATCAGCGAGGCGCGGAAGTCACAGCCCTCACTGCACGCGTACTCCGCGCGGAACTCCGAAGCCGCCCCCTCGCTCATGCCTCCTCCAGTGCCCGCGTGCCACACTCCGGGCAGCTCTTCCCGAGCCGCACGCGGGTATGGCACGACACGCAAGCGCGCCAGCCGTCATCGTCGTCGGCAGGAGACTTTCCAGGCGCCGCGGCCACCGTGGGCTTCACCCGAGGCAGCCGCATGCCGCAGTGGTCGCAGAGCAGCCCCGCCGCCTGGGTGTTGCGGCAGTAACGGCAGACGACTGCGCCCAGCGGCGCGGCGGTGCGCACGCCGTCGTCCGGGGCACGTCCGGTGTCCAGCTCGGACATGGGCGTCACTGGCACGGCCCCCATGTCCCTGGCGCGCGTCAGCTGCAGGTCCGGGACCACCTGCGCCGGCAAATCGGGCCCGGAACGCAGCCGCGTCACGTCCAGGTCGGGCAACACGGCGGTGGCCACCGGCGCACGGCCTCCGGCATGCGGTGTCACTTCCAGCTCCGGCAGCGTCGCGACAGGCGTGGGCTCCGCCACGGCCGCGGGGAACCGCTTGCCGCAGACGTCGCACTCCGTCCCTTCGGGCTGAACGTGGTCACAGAGCGGACAAATAATCATGATGTGCGAACGTTAGCGGGCCGCCGCCGACATGGCGAGCAAGCGGACACCCAGCCTGCCTCCCGCCTCGCTGGGTCAGGAGCCACCCGAGCCCAGGACGTCACCCCTGCGACAGGGGCTGCCCTGTCATGGGCACGAAGCGAACCGGCAGCAGGGACTCCACCTGGGGCACCTCTCCGGGCCGGAGGGCGCGCTGGATGCGCAGCAGTTGCTGAGTGCCTCCCTGGGGCCCCACCGGAATGAGCATGCGTCCGCCCGGCTTGAGTTGCGAAAAGAGCTGAAGCGGAACATCTGGCGGCGCCGCGGCGGCGAGGATGGCATCGAAGGGCGCCTGCTCCGGCCAGCCCAGTGAGCCGTCTCCCTCCCGGAACGAGACGTTTTCGAAGCCCTGCCGCTCCAGCACCTCTCGCGCCGACCGGGCCAGCTCCGGGATGATTTCGACGGTATAGACGGCGCGGCACAACAGGGACAGGAGCGCTGTCTGGTAGCCCGAGCCGGTGCCGATTTCGAGGACGCGCTCGTCCCCTTGGAGCTGGAGCGCCTCCGTCATCAGCGCCACGACGTAGGGCTGGCTGATGGTCTGCCCATGACCGATGGGCAGCGGCACGTCCGCGCGGGCCTCTTCGCGCAGGTCCTCCGGCACGAAGTCGGCGCGGTTCAGCCGGGAGATGGCCTCCAGGACCCGCGAGTCCTTGATGCCATGCCGCGACAGGTAGTCGGCCCTTCCCCAATCACCCATGCCCCTAGCCTAGCCATGACAGGCGCCCTAACCCACCTGTGCGAGCGCGAGCCGCCCTTCCCAGCGTTCCTCGAGCGCCTTCACGAGGCCCTGGTTCTCCTTCGCCTTCATGTCCGGGTCCTTCTCCAGGATGCGCCGAGCCTCGGACTGCGCCATGGAGAGCAGGTCTCCGTCCCGCGCCAGGTTGGCCACCGCCAGCTCGGGCAGGCCACTCTGGCGCGTGCCCAGGAATTCTCCCGGGCCTCGAATCTCCAGGTCCTTCTCCGCGATGACGAAGCCGTCGCTGCTCTGCTCCATCACCGTCAGGCGCTCGGCGGACTCCCAGGAGCGCGCGCTTCCGGCCACCAGGTGGCAGAAGCTCGCCGCCGCGCCGCGCCCCACCCGGCCCCGGAGCTGGTGAAGCTGTGACAAGCCGAAGCGCTCGGCGGACTCCACCACCATGACGGAGGCGTTGGGCACATCCACGCCCACCTCCACTACCGTCGTGCAGACGAGCAGGTCCACGCGCTTCTCGCGGAAGTCCTCCATGACGGAGTCCTTCTCCTCCGCCTTCATCCGCCCGTGCAGCAGCCCCACCTTCGCGTCGGGGAACACCTTCCGGAGCTTCTCCACGCCGCGCGTGGCGTCCTCCAGGTCCAGCTTCTCCGACTCCTCCACCAGCGGGTAGACGACGTAGGCCTGGTGCCCCTTGAGCAGCTGCGCGCCCACGGACTCGTAGACGAGCGCGCGCTGCTTGTCGTTGAACACCCGCGTTTGAATGGGCGTGCGGCCCGGCGGGAGCTGGTCGATGACGGACAGGTCCAGGTCGCCGTACAGCGTCATGGCCAGCGTGCGGGGAATGGGCGTGGCCGTCATCACCAGCACATCCGGCTTGGGGCCCTTGCTCATCAGCGTGTGGCGCTGGAGCACGCCGAAGCGGTGCTGTTCGTCGATGACGACCAGGCCCAGGCGCTCAAAGGAGACGTCGGCCTGGAGCAGCGCGTGCGTGCCCACGGCCAACTGGATTTCGCCTCGGGCCACGGCCTCACGCACCTGGCGCCTGGCCTTCGCCGTGCCCGCCGCGCTCACCAGGCCCACGCGGTAGCCCAGCGGCTCCATCACCTTGCGGAAGTTGCGCTCGTGCTGCTCGGCGAGGATCTCCGTGGGCGCCATGACGGCCACCTGGTAGCCGGCCTGCAACGCGATGAGGGCGGAGACCATGGCCACCGCCGTCTTGCCGCTGCCCACGTCGCCCTGGACCAGCCGGTTCATGGGCTCCGGGCGCGCCATGTCCCAGCAGAGCTCCTCCACCACCCGCGCCTGCGCGCCGGTGAGCTGGAACGGCAGCGCATCGCGCGCCTTGGCCAGACGGGGCTCGGACACGTCGAAGGAGATGCCGACCTCCGCCTTCACGCCCTGCCGCTTGAGCGCCATGCCCAGTTGGAGGAAGAACAGCTCGTCGAACGCGAGCCGCCGGTGCGCGGGGCTCTGGTGCGCGTCGAGCGCCTCCAGGTCCGCGTCCCCGGGCGGGAAGTGGATGAAGCGCAGCGCGTCCGGAAGGCCCATCAAGTCCAGGCGTCGGCGCAGGTCCGCGGGCAGCGGGTCATCCAGCTCGTGCGCGTACTGCTCGCCCACGCGGGAGGTCAGCTCGCGGAAGGAGCGCTGCTCGCCGCGCTCGAAGCCCGGGTACACGGGGACGATGCGGTTGAAGTGGACCGACGTCGTGGAGTCCAGGTCCTCCGCCGGCTCTATCTCCGGATGGGCCATCTCCCGGCCCGTCATGGTGGCGCGGACCTCGCCGGAGAGGACGAGGCGCGTACCCACGGTGAACCGGCTCTTCAGCCAGGGGCCCGCGTTGAAGTACGTGGCGGCGATGCTGCCCGAGCGGTCCCCCACGACGGCGCGGAACATGCGCCGGCCCTGGCGGCCCGCGACGAAGTCCGCCACCTTGACGATGCCCACCGTGACGCCCCGCTCCCCGGGCTCCAGCTCCGCGATGGTGCGCAACCGGCGGCGGTCCTCGTAGCAGCGCGGCAGCATGAAGAGGATGTCGCCCATGCGGCGCAGCCCCTTCTTGTCGAGCGCCGAGACGAGCCTGGGCCCCAGCCGCTTGCCCAGCGTCTTCAGCGGCGACGACAGCGGCCCGGAGCGCGGCGCGATGGAGAGGAGCTTCGCCTCGGAGCGAGAGGCCTCCGCCGCGACAGCCCGCTTCTTCTTTCGCTGCGCCTTCTCCTTGCGCGTCTTCGCGCCGGGAACCGCCTCCGGCCCCGTGTCGAGCGCGGCCTGCCGGAGTCCCTGCTTCGCCCGAGACGACGGCGCGCCCTGCCGCCCGTCGGAGGGCTGCGGCGCGGCGACGTTCGCCCGCGGCGGCGCCATCCGCGGGGGCCGGGCCGCCAGGAGGTCCGAGTCCATCCCGGCCTGACGTCCCCGCGGCCCATCAGGACTCATGCGCGGCAGGGGACCCGCACCGCCGCCTCCACGCGCAGGGGCCGAGGCGCCCCCCGAAGCCGGTCCTCGAGGCGCCTCCGGCCGCGGGCGCGACGAGGGCAGTGGCTCCGCCGACTTCCAGGGCGGCACGTACCCCGGGGGCGTCGTGCCTCCCGAATTTACCGGAGCAGCCTGCGGGGTCCGTGGCCGAGCCGGAACCGCGCCCTCCATCGTCACGCCGCGCAGCTCCGCGGGCAGCTCCACGCCGCTGACCTTCAGCCCGGCCACGACGCGCCGCAGCGCGGCCTTGCGGCGCTCGGGCATGGCGTGGTCCACGTCGGGCAGCGCGGCCCTCAAGTGGTCCAGGGCCCGTGCGTCCACGCCGCTGGCCCCGGCAAGCGCGCGCTCCAGTACCGGGCGCAACGACTTCACGGTGGCCAGCATCGCGAAGTCGCGCTGGCACACGTACCGGAGGGGTCCAACAAGGCTGGCGAGCGGGTGGTTCACGCGGGGGTTCCGCCGTACATCCTACGGAACGGGGATGACGTCGCCCACAAAACGAGACCGGGGAAGCGAGCCCTGGCCCGCTCCCCCGGCAACTCACTGCGGCTTCCGAGGTTCAGCTCTCGCTCGCCGATGCCTCTTCCGCGGGCTCCTCGAAGCGGATCTCCTGGATCTCCAGCTCGCGCACGCCGCCGGGGCTCTGCACCGTGGCGACGTCACCCACCTTCTTGCCGATGAGCGCGCGCGCCACCGGTGAGGTGACGGCAATCCACCGCTTCTTCAGGTCGGCCTCGATCTCCCCCACGAGCCGGTAGCTCACCGGCTTGTCGGTTTCGGTATCGAGCAGGTCCACTGTCGCCCCGAAGATGACCTTGTCGCCGCCCAGCTTCGAAGGGTCGATGACCTCCGCGCGAGCAATCCAGTCGTTAAGGGTCAGGATGCGCCCCTCGATGTGCGACTGCTTCTCCTTCGCCGCGTGGTACTCCGCGTTCTCGCGCAGGTCGCCATGTGCGCGAGCGACCTCGATCTCGCGCGAGATCTTCCCCCGCTCGACGGACTGGAGGTGCTTCAGCTCCTCCTTCAGCTTGCGCAGTCCGGACGGGGTCATCGGGATGTTGTCGCTCCCGCTGCTCATCGACACAGCTCCTTCCACCACACCCAGGTTCAAGACGATGGAGGGCCGACGCTCCGCTTCCAGAGCCCGGCCCCCGCGACCAGCGTCCAATGTAGGGAACCACTGACAAGTTGGTCAATGAAACCCGTACAGGGAACGGCAGATGGGCTGGGCGCGCGCCCGGTGACCCGCTAGTCTGCCCCCGTGCTGTCCGTCCAGGAATTGCGCGCGCTCGGTGCCGCGCTGCCCGCCAGTACCTTCCAGCGTCAACTGGGGCCCTTCGCACTCATCCAGCGCCCGCCCTCCGAGGCCTCGGCCGCGGTGCTCGCCCCCACGCGCATGGCGGCGCCCTCGGAAATCGAGCAGGGCATGCTGGCCTTGCTGTTCGAATTCGAACACCTGCGCGTGGCCACCCTGCCGCCGCTCGACGCCACCGACCGGCTGCGCATTGGCCGCCGCATGGACTGCGACCTGGTCGTCGACGACGCGTCCGTCTCCAAGATGCACGCGGAGCTGCGGTGGAACGAAGCCGACCAGCGCTGCACCGTGCAGGACCTGGGCTCCACCAACGGCACCTTCCTCAACGCCCGCTCCCTGGGTGGCCGAGAGGCGGTGCTGCGCGATGGTGACATCCTGAGCGTGGGCAACGTGCAGTTCTGGTACTTGCTCACCCGAACCCTGCATGAGCGCCTGCGCGCGGGCGAGGCCACCGGGCTGGGCTCACGCAGCGGCTGAGCCTTCACGCGTCCCCACGCCCACGCTGTTTCCGAACGCGACAGGAGCCCGCATGTCCACACCGCCACGCGACGAGCGCGACTACTTCGAGCGCATCTACACCGTCACCGCGCAGGTGCCGCATGGGAAGGTGGCCACGTATGGGGACATCGCCGTCATCGTCGGTGAGGGCTGCGATGCCCGCGTCGTGGGGCATGCACTGGGCGCGTTGGGCACCCGCGCGGACAGCGTGCCCTGGCAACGCATCATCAATCGCACGGGTGGTATCAGCACCTCCGGTTACGGACAGCGCGAGGCCCTGGAGGCGGAGGGCGTCACCTTCGACGAGCGAGACCACGTCCGGATGGCGTCACATCACTGGACTGGGCCCAGCGAGGCGTGGGCCCGCGCCCATGGGTTCCAGCCGTTGCCTCCGCGCGAAGTCGTGAAGACACCCGGCGCGCAATTGAATCTGTTCTGAACAGGCGGTCGCCTTCCCGTCTGCTTGCGTCGAGGCACAGACGCGCGAAAGTTCGGACTCCGGCCATGGGGCCGGCGTCCAAACATGCCGCTCGCGCTGCTCCGCTGGGGAGTCTTCATCCTCCTGTGCCTGTTCGCGCCCCAAGCCCTCGCCGGCGAAACAAAGCCCCGGCGAAGTGAGGCGAAGGGGGCTCGGCTCGTGCGTCTCAAGAACGGGCAACTGCTCCACCACGACGCCGCGGACGCGTACCGGCGGATGAAGGCTGAAGCCCGCTCGAAGAACATCTACCTCTGGGTCCGCAGCGGCTACCGCTCCCCCGCGAAGCAGCGGCGGCTCTATGAGCGCTACCGCAAGGGCAAGGGGCCCCAGGCGGCGCGGCCCGGGCGCTCCAACCATCAGCGGGGCCTCGCGGTGGACCTGGTCATCGGCGGCGTCAAGACGCCGACCTATGACTGGCTCGTGTCGAATGCCTGCCGCTTCGGCTTCAAGCGCACGGTGCGCTCCGAGCCCTGGCATTGGGAGTACCGCCCGCGCAGCACCCGCGAGCCGGCGCCGGGCCGCGACTGCGTGGGCCGGCCCTTGAAGCGCCCACGGCCCAGGCCTCCTCCCGTGGCGAGCACCGAGAAGAGCTGAAGCGCCCTAACGCCAACGCGGGGCGTCGTCAATCCGGCCCCAGGGCATCCCGACCTCACGGGTTGGGGCCATTTGGCCGGGGGGACTGATTTTTATCAGACATCTCGATTACGGTGAGCAGCCATGCTCGTCGTCACATCGAACCTCGAAGCCGTCACCGTCCACGCGGAGGGGGCGCTTTGTACGCGGGTCGCCACGGTGCCCATGGCGGGAGGGATGCTGCCCTCGCAGGTGCGAATCAATGGCCTGCCCTTGTCGTTGCAGCCCGGCTCGCTCCGGGCGTCCGTGGTCCACGGCCCGTCGGGGCTCGCCGTGCGCGACCTTCGTCCCACCTACGACGTCCAGCTTCCGCCAGAAGTCGACGTGCCCGCGGAGCACCGTGCCGTCGAGGAGGCCGAGCACCGCCTCTCCGACCTCACGCAACAGCTCGCCCGCGTGGGCCAGGAGTTGGAGGCGCTGTCGAAGCTGTCCCCCGGCTTCCCTCCCCGGCCGAAGGAAGCACAGGAGCCCCGGGGCGCCCCCGTGTCCGCGATGCTGTCGCTCATGTCCTTCGTGGACACGGAGCTGGCGGCGCTCCATTCGCGGAAGCTGGAGCTGGAGCGGCAGCAGCGTGACGCCGAAGCCGAGCTGCGCTTGCGGCGCAGCCGCGTGGCGGAGGCCTCATCGTCCGTGCGAGGCCAGCGCGCTCGCGTGTACCGCGCGGTCGTGCTGACGCTGTCAGGCCCCCTCCCCGCGGACCAGGGGGCGCGGCTCGCGCTGGAGTACGCCGTCCAGGGGGCGCGCTGGGTGCCCACCTATGACTTGCGCCTGCCGCGCACGCTGGAGGAGGGAACGCTGCGCATGCGCGCCTCCGTGCTCCAGCGCACCGGCGAGGACTGGACGGGGGTGAAGCTCGCCGTCTCCACCGCGGACCTCGCCCGCCACGCGGAGGTCCCCGAACTGAAGGCGCTGCGCATTGGCCGCCACCAACCGCCTCCCGCGCGTTCGGGCTGGAGAGAGGCGCCACCGGGGCTCGAGGAGCTGTTCTCGGGCTACGACGCCAGCCTGCCCACGCCGACGCAGCCCGAGCCCACGCCCCTGCCCGCCGTCTTCGAACAGCCCCGGGAGAAGAACAAGAGCGGCGCCATGCCCATGGCGCCCGAGCCCGACTACGCCATGGAGGAAGTGGCCGAGCCACCTCCGCCACCACCGGGAGCCGCCCCTCGACGTGTACCGGCGCGCCCCAGCGCCGCGGCCCCGTTCCCAGAGAAGAAGAAGTCCCGGGGCGGCGTCATGATGCCGCGCGCGAGCCGGCCGCCACCTCCGGCCAAGGTGGAGGCGGAGGACGAAGGTGCCTTCGACGATGACGAAGACGGGCTCAGCCTGGATGCCGCCTCGCTGGGAGGTGGCGGCGGAGGGGGTGCCGAGCGCACGCCTCCACGGCAGAACCCCTCCGACGCGCTGCTGGACTACGACCGCTTGACGATGGCGCCCGCGGAGGACCTGGGCGCGCGTGGCAGGCTGCAGCCGCGTCCCGGGCACCTCACCCGGGAGCTGGTGGCGCTGGCGGAGGTCCACGCGCAGCTCGACATCACCGTGCGAGTCGCGCTGAGCGTGAAGGAGACCTTGTCCGTGTGGGCGGCCACCGCGCCGGCGTGGTCCCAGCCGCCCCGGACGTCCTCGCCGCACTTCGATGCGCGCTTCGACGTGGAGACGCGCGCGGACGTGCCGTCGGACGGCGCGTGGCACACCGTGCCGGTGTTGTCGGTGCCGGTGGGGCTGTCCGCGGAGTACGTCTGCGTCCCCTCCGTGGAGCCGCGGGCGTTCCGCACGGTGCGCGTGGAGAACCGGACGCCGTATCCGCTGCTGGCAGGTCCGGTGGACGTCACGCTGGAGAACGAGTTCCTGATGACGTCTCCTTTGCCCACCATGGCCCCGGGCTCGACGCAGCGGCTGGGGCTCGGCGTGGAGGAGTCCATCAAGGTCGCGCGCAACACGCGCTTCGACGAGGCGACGGGCGGCATGTTCGGCGGCTCGACGATGCTGACGCACCACGTGTCGGTGGAGCTGGCGAACCGGCTGGCCAATCGCGTGCTGGTGGAGGTGTGCGAGCGCGTGCCCACCGTCCCCGCCAGCACGGAGAAGGACATCAAGGTGGAGGAGCTGGAGGTCGCCCCGCTCTGGCAGAAGCGCCTGCCCCTGCCCGGCGAAGAGAAGGTGGAGGGCGAGCGAGCGTGGCGCGTGGTGCTCCAGCCGGGTGAAGCACAGACACTGAAGGCGACATGGACCGTCAAGATTCCGGGCAACAAGATGCTCGGCGGCGGAAACCGGAGGACATGATGGGCACCCCTTTCATCCTGCCCGTGGTCAAGGTCACCGTCCTCGAGGACCGGGCGCTCGTCGAGCGGCGGGGGGAGGTTCCCCTGTCAGTGGGAACGCAGCGGCTGGTCATCCAGGGACTGTCCCCGCTCGCGGTGGACCGCTCGCTCCAGGCGAAGGTGGCGGGTGGCACCATCTCCCAGGCGCGCATCCGCCGGGCCGCGAAGCCGCAAGCGCCCGAGGCCGAGCGCGAGCACCGCACGGCGCTCGGAGCGCGCGTCGCGGAGCTGGAGCAGGAGCTCCGGCGCGTAGCGGCCGATGAGACCCGGCTGTCGGCCCGGCTGCGGCTGCTGGACACCGCGCGCGCCGAGGTCCACCGCGCCATCTCCGAGCAGGCAGGCGCCGGACAGGCGCGGCCGGAGACGTGGCGGGAGCAATTGGAGACCGTGCGCCGCGAGCAGGTGTCAGCGGACTCGGCGCTCCGTGAGGCGCAGCGGCAGGCGCTGCGCCTGCGGCAGCAGCTCGACGAGGCGCGGGGCTCTCAGTCGGCCGTCGAGCTCCTGGAGCCGAAGGTCGACGTCCAGGCGGAGCTGGAGGTGGGCCACCCCACCGGCGGGCCCGCCACGTTGTCCGTCACGTATCTGGTGCCCTGTGCGGCCTGGCGGCCTTCCTACCGCGCCACGCTGTCCCGCGAAGGCTCCGGTGAGTCCGTCACCCTGGAGTGCGAGGCCGTCGTCTGGCAGCGCACCGAGGAGGAGTGGAAGGACGTGGAGCTGGCCTTCTCCACCGCGCGGCCCACGCTGGGCGCCACGCCGCCGCGGCTCCAGGAGGACCGGCTGTGGCTGCGGGACAAGACGGAGCGCGAGAAGCAGGTGGTGGAGGTGGCCATCCGCGAGGAGGTCATCCAGACCGCGGGCGAGCCCGGCGCGGCGCGGCAGGAGGAGGCGTTGCCGGGCATGGACGACGGCGGCGAGCCCCTGACGGTGACGGCCCCGCATCGGGCCACCGTGCCGTCCGACGGCGAGCCTTATCGCGTCCCCCTGTTCCAGTTCACCGCGCCCGCGGCCTCGGAGCTGGTGGCCATGCCGGAGCAGTCGCCGCTGGTGCACCGGGTGGCCCGGTTCGACAACACGGGCCCCACGGTGTTGCTCGCGGGCCCCGTGAAGCTGGTGCGCACCCACGGCTATGTGGGGCGCGCGCAGCTGCGCTTCACCGGCAAGGGTGAGCGCGTGAAGCTGGGCTTCGGGAGCGAGGACGCGCTGCGCGTGGCGCGCACGGAGGACGTGGGACGGGAGACCAGCCGGCTCACCGGCCGCAAGGTGACGACGCACCAGGTGCGGCTGTTCCTCTCCAACATGGGCGCGCAGGCGGTGCCGGTGGCCATCGAGGAACGGATCCCCGTCTCCGAGGTGGAGGCCGTGGAGATTCAGTTGCTGCGGGAGAGCACGAAGCCCGCGCCCGCCCGCGTCAGCGAGGAGGGCATCGTCCGCTTCGAGCTGACGGCGGCGCCCCGCTCGCAGCAGGAGCTGGCGATGGACTACGTGGTGACGAGCGCGGCGAAGGTGGCCGGGCTCTGAGCAGGCTCGGGTTCCACCGCGAAACAGCCCTGGGGGGCCGGGACTTCCGCCACGGTTGCGACGGCAGCATTCATCCCCCCGGGAGGAAGCCCCATGAGCGTCACTCGCGCGGTGTGCACCGTCGGCATGCTGGTGTCTGCCTGCCTGTCCTCTCCGGCCGTGAGGGCAGCGCCGCCCCCGGAGCAGGAAGCGACGCCCCCTCCGCCTCAGCTCGCGGTGGAGGTCGGCGGGACGCTGTCTCCCATGCGGCACCCCGCGACGGAGGTGCCGACGCTGCGTTCACGGGTGAAGTCGGTGAGCGCCCGGAGCGGCGCGGCGCGGCTCTCCGGTGGGATTCACTTCAACCTCGTCCGCGCCTCCGAGCGGAGCGACTGGTGGTGGACGAACGGCATCGACTGGTACCTGGCGGGAGGTGACGTCCAGGTCCTGGCGATGCGGCCGGGGCTGGAGAAGCGCTTCTCGCTGACGCGAATCGTGACGCTCGGGGTGAGCGCGTTCGGCAACGCGGCGGAGGTCTCCTTGCCCACGGGGCGGCTGGGTGGCAACAACTTCTACGAGGGCCGCAGGAGCAAGTGGGCCTTCGGCGCGGGCGGACTGGCCGCCATCCAGCTCAAGCTCGGCCGCTCCGTGCATGCCCGCGTCCACGGCGGATACACGCACTACTTCGAGAAGGCAGACGGGCTTCAGCCGACTCCCGATGCGGCGCCGTTCACGGTTTCGCTGGATGGGCCGTTCGCTGGGGCGCTGCTTGGATTGGACCTCTAGAAGCCGCGTCGCGCACCTGTTCCCGGACCTGCCGGGCGGCGAGCCCTCGCGGCACGAGCTGGAAGAGCGAATCGCGAATGAAGCGCCCCGCTGGATTCTCCCACTGGGCAACGCGCCCCATGCTCCAGGAGCGCGTCACGAAGCTGTTGGCGCGCTCGAGCCGGCGTTGTTCGTAGGCCACCAGCGCCGCATCCACGGAGCCCTCGCCAGCCAGACACTCCGCCAGCACCACGGCGTCCTCGATGGCCTGACACCCACCCTGCCCCAGGTTGGGCGTCATCGGGTGCGCGGCGTCTCCCAGCAGCGTCACCCGGCCCCGGCTCCAGCGGCTGGCGGGCGGCCGGTCGTGGATGTCCGTACGGATGATGTTCGCCTCATCCGTCGCGGCAATCAGGTCCGCGATGGGCGCGTGCCACCCGCCGAAGATGGACTGCAGCCGGGCCCGTGTTTCCCCGGGAGCATCCTGCCCACCGGCCGGAGCATTCTGCGTGGCGAACCAATACGTTTGTCCGAAGCCAATGGGCACCACCCCGAAGCGCGCCCCAGGCCCCCACGTCTCTGAAAAAAGTCCCGGCGTCGCGCTCGGGACGTCTGGACACACGCCCCGCCAGCTCGTGTAGCCTGAATAGCGCAGCGGCGCGTCGCCCAGCAGCGCCCCACGCACCACCGAGCGCAGTCCGTCCGCGCCCACCAGCGCATCGCCCGTCACCGAGCTCCCGTCCGACAACCGCACCGTCACCGTCTGGCCGTCGTCGTGAAACGCCGTCACGGTGAGCCCCAGCCGGACGTTCTCCTCCCCGGCATGGGCCAGCAGCACGGATTGGAGCCGCGCCCGGTGGGCGCACACCAGCGGCAGCCCCAGTTCCTTCTGAATCCAAGTCACCGGGAGCCACGTGATTGCCGAACCCGACGGCTTCAGAATCGCGATGTCCGTGGCACACGCACCGGTCTGGGCCACCTCCTCACACAGGCCGATGCGGCGCAGGGCCGCCGTGGCGTTCATCTGCACCGTGAGACCCGCGCCCACCCACTTCAGGGCCTCGGAGCGCTCGAAGACGGTGACGGAGATGCCCACGCGCCGAAGCGCGCAGGCCAGGGTGAGTCCACCAATTCCAGCCCCAGCCACGAGAACATGCCTGGGCGATGACGTGCTCATCCGCCGCGCTTTAGCAGGTCTGCCACGGCGAGTCGCGACTCATGTGCAACCCAGTGACGGGAGGTCAGTGCTGCACCACCGCCACGTAGTTGCCGTACCGCGTCTGGATTTCCGACACGTACTTCACCGGCTCGGAGCCGCGGACATAGCCGTGGCGGGCTCGCTTGAAGTACTGCGGCTGTTCGAGCAGCAGCATCGCCTTCGCCACGTTGCCGTACCACTTGTTCGGATCCAACCCCTGCTCGATGGCCAGCCGGCGGGCATCCAGGACGTGGCCCAGCCCCGCGTTGTAGGAGGCCAGCGCGAAGCGCAGCCGCTGCTTGAAGGGAATCTCCGGGGCGATGCGGCCCAGCATCTGGTGCATGTACTTCACCCCCGCGTGGATGCCCTGCTCCGGGTCCTCCAGCTTGACGAAGCCCAGCTCCTTCCCGGTGACGGGCATCACCTGGAAGAGGCCCTGGGCGCCCACGTAGCTGCGCGCCTTCGGGTTGAAGCGGCTCTCCTGGAACATCTGCGCCACCATCAACCGCCAGTCCAGGCCGTACCGCGCCGAGTACGACTGCACCAGGCTGTCGTAAGGCGAGATGCTGCCCTCGGCCGTCGCGAGGCTCGTCGGGGGCGGCTGGTGGCGGCGGCCCTCGAAGTAGCGGCGGCGCGTCATGTTGTACTCGACGCCCCGGTACGTCTTCTTCACGAAGCCATCGAGGAACGCCTGCAGCTTCGCGTTCTCCTTCCGAACGGCGAAGGCGATGCCGTAGTGGCCGTCCTTCCCGGCCGGCTCGCCCTGCCCCGGCAGCGTGAGGGCGGCCTCCACGTCGTCCCGGAACACCTGCTCCGCGGCGAGGATGTGGCTGTCGGTGAGGGTGTACGGAATCTCGCCGCGCGCCACGCGGTCCAGGAGCGCGCTGATCTCCTGGTCCTCGGGCTCCTCGACGACGGTGAAGCCGTGCACGCCCTTCAAGGCGCTCAACGTCGCGGCGTGGCTGGTGCCCTTCGGCACATGAACCGTCTTCCCCTTCAGCGCCTCCAGCGACGCGAGCTTCGGGGCGCCGCTGCGCTGGACCAGCACCTCGTCCGTGTAGAGGTACGGGCGGCTGAACGACACCCGCTCCCGGCGGGCCGCGGTGTCCGTCATCGCCGCGGCAATCAGGTCCCCGCGCCCTTCCCTCAACCACGGGATGAGCTGGTCGAAGGTCGGCGGCACGACAATCTCCAGCCGGACGTCGAGCTCCTTCGCGATCATGTTCGCCAGGTGGTAGTCGAAGCCGGCCTGGTCCCCGCGGTGGAGGTAGTAGCTGACGGCGCTGTTGCGGGTGAGCACGCGCAGCACGCCACGCTTGCGGATGCCGTCCAGGTCCCCGGTGAACCGCTTCTCGCGGTACTCCGTGAGGGCGAACTCCACCAGGAACGTGTTCAGCGCGGTGCGGAGCCTCGGGTTCTCCAGACGCATGGCCCACGCCAGCGGACGGGCCTTGGCGACGGGAAAGAGCGCCTCCACGTCCGTGTTGTACGTCTCGATGGCCGATAGCAGGTGGCTGTCCACCACCGTCAGGGGAAGTTCCCCGCGCGACACCTGCCACACCAGATGCTCGGGCTCGGCGGACTCAGGAGCCTCCGCGATGACGAGCCCCGGGGCCTCCTTCTTCGCCAGCGCCTGGAGCGACGCGGCGAAGGTGGAGCTGGCGCGGACGTGAACGGTGCGGCCCGCCAGGTCCTCCACCTTCCGCGGCAGGTCGTCCGCGCCCCGGCGGCCCACGACGACCTCGTTGACGCGCGTCAGGGGGCGCGTGAAGGCGACCTGCTTCTCCCGGTCCTTCGTCACCGCCAGGTCGGCGGCGATGACGTCCCCGTGGCCCTCCTGAAGCAGCGAGATGAGCTTGTCGAAGCTGTCCACGGTGAGGAACTCGACCGCCAGTCCGTGCTTCGCCCCGAAGCGCTCCAGCAACGCGCGGTCCTGCGCCTTGGGCATGCCCTGGCGCGGGAGGAAGTCCTCGTCGGTGCCCTCCACCAACACGCGCAGCACGCCCCGCTTCTGGAGCTCCGGGAGGTCTCCCTTGAACGGGGGCTCCTTCAACCGCGCGCTCACCGACTCCGTGGTGGCGCCCGTGGGCGCCAGGGGCGCTTCCGGAAAGGGTGAATCCTCCGGGTTCGCCGAGGCCGTGGCAGCGGGCTTCGACGGTTTCGCCGGAGCCTCCGCAGGCTCCTTCTTGCAAGCGACCAACAGGAACAGGGCGGCGGAAACGAGCCACCGCGAGGACGACGGGCTTGGACGGACCAACGGCATCAGGAGGTACCCCCTTGGCACGGATGTCCGCGACGCGACGCCCCAGGCCGGAGGCGCACGAACACCCTCGACGTAAATCTCTACCCGATTCCGCATGGTCGATTGAACCCACCCCTGGCCTTGACTTGCCGGGTGGATTCCGAAGCGCGGCGGGCGCGCACACATGCGCACTCACGTTGAGTGCGCGGCTCACCCGAACCAACGGCCCGCTTCGGGCGCGAAGACGCGGACGCGTTCAGCCAGCGACGGCGGCAGTCGCGCGCGCAACGTGGCATGGACGGCGTCAGGAGGAAGCGCCTGGCTGAAGTGCATGAGGACCAGGGCCTCGTTGCGGAACTGGTCCGCGCGCGCGAGGAGCTCGTCCAGGTGGAGATGCGCCTTCGCCTGGGCGTCCTGCACGGAGTGGCTCGCGTCGACGAAGGTGCACTCGAGGATGAGGACTCGCGAGTCGAACAGGCTCGGCTCCGTGTCCAGGACGCGAGACACGGTGTCGGTGGTGCAGGCGCGACATCACGGCGAGCGACGCCTGGACGTTCTCCTCGATCTCCGCGGGCAGGAAGACCTGGGGTGCCCCCTTTCCGATGAGCCGACGGATGCCGAGCAGCGAGCCCAGCCCGCTGGCATGGTCCGGGTGCGCGTGGCTCAAGAAGATGCGGTCCGAGCCGCAGAAGGAACGAATGGGCAGCCCCACGTCGAGCACCACGTCCAGCTCGGGCACCTGGAGCGACGTGTACACGCCGCCCACGGAGACGCCTCGGACCGTGTAGGGACCTGCCTGGACTTCAGTGAGCGATGTACGCATCGTTGCGACTCCCCTCCAGTCAGGGCCCTATATGGAAAACGCCTCTCTTCAGGAAGTCGTCGCGCCGGAAGGCATCTGCTACGGCTGCGGCTGCAAGAACCCTCACGGCCTGCACATCCAGAGCTACTGGGATGAGGACGGCATCCACGTGGTGGCTCGCCACACGCCCGATGACCGGTACAGCGGCTGGCCGGACCTCGTCTATGGCGGGTTGATTGCCATGCTGGTCGACTGTCACTCGAACTGGACGGCCATGGCGTACCACTACCGCGCGGAAGGCCGCTCGCCTGGCAGCTCGCCGGCCATCGAATGCGTCACGGGGAGCCTGGGCGTGAAGTTCATCAAGCCCACGCCCATGGGCGTCCCGCTCACCCTCCGTGCGCGGGTGGAGGGCGAAGTCGGACGCAAGAGCCGAGTCCTCTGTGAGGTCTTCGCCGGCGAGACGCTGACCGCGGTGGGCGACTCCATCTTCGTCCGCGTCGACACGGCCCAATTGAAGGCCGCGGCGCACGGCCGCGAAGGCTGACGCGAAAGGCCCCGTGCCCTACCCCTTGTCGGGCACTGGCAGGCCCAGCTCGGCGCGCAGCTCCGCGGTGCCGCGCCCCATCTGGTACCGGCGATGGTTCTCCGCGGTGGTGAAGCTCCGTGTCTCCATCCGGTCCACGTAGAGCGCGCCGTCCAGGTGGTCCAGCTCATGCTGGAGGATGCGCGCGTACCAGCCCCGGGCCTGGATGGTCACGGCCTGGCCGTGCTCATCGAGCGCCTCCACGCGCACGGCGCTGGCGCGAGGAACCAGGGCCGCGAAGCCCGCCACGCTCAGGCACCCTTCGTGGAACTCCGCGGGTGCCGCGTCCTCCACCACCAGCCTGGGATTGATGAGCACGTGGAAGGGAACGGGCCTGCGCCCTCGCGCCGCCAGCTCCCTTTCCGACAGGCCCGCCTGATACTCGGCCCGGTCCTCGATGACGACGACTCGCAGGCCCACGCCCACCTGGGGCGCCGCCAGCCCGACACCGGGCGCGTCCCGCATGGTGTCGCGCATCTGCTCGATGAGTCGCGCCGTCTCCGGGCTGGCAATCTCCTCCGGCGTCAAATCGCGCGCCTTGCGCCGCAGCACCGGGTCCCCCGCCTGGACAATCTTGAGCACCATGCCGCCAGCGTAGCAGGGCCCGCTACGCGCCGGACTGACGACGGCCCTCCACCCACTGCCGTCCGGGGGTGGTGTCCACTCCGCACCGTTCCAGGCCGGGGAAGACGACGTCATGCAGGGCCTGGATGAACACCTCGAGCTTGCGCGCATGCGGCAGCACGCCGTGCGCCAGGAGCGTGGCGCTGTCCGCATCGGACAGGCCCTTCGCGAAGAGCCTGGGCGACACGCTCTCCTCCAGCATCTCCGGCAGGTACGGCGAGAGCAGCGACACGTCGCCCGATTCGGAGGCATGCGTGAGGTAGGCCCACCCTAGACGGCTGTGCGCGACCTCGTCCCGGAGGATGTCCCGAAGCACCGCGCGCACCCGAGGCGGTCCGTCCACGGCCAGGACCGAGGTCAACCCGGCTGTGCTCTCGGTCTCCGAGATGCAGCAGGCGGCGACGACTTCGTAGAGCACTCGCTCGCGAAGGCCGAGGTCTCGCGGAGCGGTCTCCCGCGCCACCAGGGGCACGGGGGGCATCACCTCTTGCCCGTAGGTGCGCGCCATCAGCTCGCACATGCCCGCGTGGCGCCGTTCGTCCTCCGACGCGCGGCGCGCGAGTTCCACCAGCGTTTCGGGAGTGGCCAGCTCCTTGAGCGCTCCCGCCAGTCGGGCGAAGCGTAGACTGGCGTCCAGCTCCTCCTGCCTGCGGAAGACCCAGGTCTCCGCGACGAGCTGCCGGAGCGCGGCTGGCATCGTTCGCCCCGGTCTCCGGGGCAGACCCGGGTCGGCCGGACAGCCATCATCAGGAGCGTCGTTCATGGTGGCCTCGAAACGCTGAGCGTAGCCGACGCGCGAGACAGGCCGCGCGAAAGGAAGCATTTGTCGCAGCGAGTCATTGCGGTGGGCAGCGCACGGTCCGGGCGCAGGCGCGTCCACGCTGATGCTAGGCTGACGCGCCATGGCTCGTCGCAAGAAGGCCGATGAACTGGCCTCCCGCGTCCGAAACCTGCTCGCGATGGACGCCGCGGGCATCATGCGCAGGCTCGAGGCCCGCCAGGATGAGATGTTCGCGCTCTTCTCCCGCCTGCGCAGCCGCGAACCGCTCCTGGACTCCATCGCGTCGCGGTACGCCAGCGGCGCGTTCGACCAGCTCATCCACCTGCCCGAGCAGGAACAAGCCGTGGTGGACCACTTCTACGGCCGCCTGGACGAGCTGCGCTGGTACTTCACGTACACCGAGGACATGCCCGGCACCGCCCAGCTGCTCTTCTCCAAGCTGCACAAGCGGCTGGAGGAGTCCTACCGCGTGCTCGTGGTGACGCTGGGCCCGCCGGTTCCGCCAGATGGCTCCCGCGTGGTGGATGTCGAGGCCGTCCGGCACGACGCCGCCGAAGCACCTCCACGAAAGACGCTGGCACGCACCACGCGGCGCGCGTGAGTCGCCCCACCCACGAACAGGATGACCGAGTGACGGACACGACAGGCCCCGGGAAGAGAACCGACTCGGCTTCACGAGTCATCGCGGCCTCGCCAGAGGCCCTCTACCGGGCCTTCGTGGAGCCCGAGGCCGTGGCGACGTGGCTCCCACCGAAAGGCATGAAGGGCCACCTCCACGCGTTTGAACCCCGCGCGGGCGGGACGTACCGGATGACGCTCGCCTACGACAACGCGGACCACACCGCGCCCGGGAAGACCTCCGCGCACGAGGACGTCGTCGAGGGCCTCTTCGTGGAGCTCGTCCCCAACGAACGCGTCGTGCAGCGATTCGCGTTCGAATCGGATGACCCCGCCTACGCGGGCACGATGACCATGACCTGGACGCTGACGCCCGTCGCCGGGGGCACCCGCGTCACCATCACCTGTGAAGACGTGCCCGCAGGCATTCGCCAGGAGGACCACATCGAGGGACTGACCTCGACCCTGGCGAACCTCGCGGCCTACACCGGGTAGCCGGACGTCGCGGCCTCACGCCGCGGGAGCTGGCGCCGCCGCCACTCCGGCCTGGCGCTTCGGCGAGAGCTTCCGCATGGACGTCTTGCCCACCACGACGTCCACCATCTTCTTCGCGCGGGTCCAGACGCTCTCCTGCACGTAGGGGATGCCGTACTTCGCGCAGAGGGCCTTCACCTGCGGCTGCACCTCCCGGTACTTCAGCATCGGCAGGTCCGGCCAGAGGTGGTGCTCAATCTGGTAGTTCAGCCACAGGTGGGCGAAGTCGTTCAGGTCTCCGCCCGTCCGGTAGTTCGCGCTGCCAATCACCTGCTGCACGTAGCGCTCGCCACGGCTCTCCGGCTTCGAGTCGAAGCGGTACAGGTCCTCGCCCGTGTGGTTCGGGCCCACCACCAGGAACGTGTGCAGGCTGGTGAGGACGTCCGCCATCACCGAATTGCAGAACGCGCTGAACGACGCCCACGGCCCCAGCACCAGGTAGAGCGCCGGGAAGAGCCCGAACTGCACGGCCGAATACGGCAGGTAGCAGCTCAGCAGCAGCTCCTTCAGCTCCTCGCGCGTCAGGTCCCCACCCTTGCGCCGGCCCTTGCGGCGCAGCGAGCTGAGCGTCTCCGGTGCGTAGTAGCTGGCCCGCCACGTCAGCGCGAGCAGCGTGAGCTGCACGTACCGCAGCGCCAGCGAGCGCTCCGGGTTGCGCAGCGTCCCCTCCGCGTTGCGCTCCAGGAGGTCGGGGTCCGCGTCCTCGCCGGTGTGCGAATGGTGGAGCACGTTGTGCTCGAACACCCAGGCCTCCGGCAGCATCCAGTCGAGCCAGTCGAGGTAGCGGCGGCGCCCCTTTGCGAAGCCCTTGCCCGTGCGAGACGCAGGCAGTCCCGGCACCCTGTCATAGCCCCGGTGCCCCACGTGGTGCATCAGCAGCCAGCGCGTGGAGCGCCCCACGCTGAGCGCCGCCGCGCTGAGCGGGTTCGGCGCCAGCCAGCACGTCGCCGCGCCCAGCACGGTCGCCGCCCTGCCCCAGCGTTCAATCTTCCGGAGGTGCGCCGCATCCGCCTCTCCGAGCGATGCGTCCAGTTGCTCACGCAGCGCCTTCAACTCACGGAGAAACCCCTCCACGTCCACGGAAGAAATGTCGAAGTCGGGGGCGGACTGGGACGGCATGAAGAGCTCTCCTGGGTCACGGAGGTGGCGCGGGGGAAGGAGGCAACGGCGCGGCGCGAAAGGTAGCCGCCAGGGTCCGCGGGCGTCCAGCCACGCTTTCCCTCGGCCCCTGCTTCCACACGAGGCCATGCGGAGGCACGAAGCGCGGGTTATACCCCGCACTCTGAGTCCGGCCCACGGGGTGGCGACTCACGCCCTTCGAAAGCAAGGTTCCGACATGACAGACCTGTTCGCTCCCCTCGAGCTCCGAAAGAGTGTCATCGCGCCCAACCGCATCTGGCTTGCGCCCCTGACGAACACCCAGAGCCATCCCGATGGCTCGCTCTCCGACGCGGAGCTTCGCTTCCTCGCGATGCGCGCCGACGGCGGCTTCGGCATGGTGGAGACGTGCGCCGCCTACGTCTCGCAGGACGGCAAGGCGTGGCCGGGCGAGCTGGGCGTGCACGACGACGCGATGCTGCCCGGGCTGAAGCGCCTGGCCGCGCGCATCCATGAAGGGGGCGCCCTGCTCTCCGCGCAGCTCTTCCACGGCGGCCTGCGCGCCAACGCCGAGGTCAGCCAGCGTGAGGTGTGGAGCGCCAGCGCGTATGACGCGGACGGCCTCCGCTGCCGCGCAGCCACCGAGGCCGACATCGAGGGTGTCATTGAAGCCTTTGCGAGCGCGGCGCGCCGCTGCGCCGAGGCGGGGTTCGACGCCGTGGAGCTCCATGGCGCACACGGCTACCTGCTCTCGCAGTTCCTGAGCACCGTCTTCAACCGCCGGCAGGACCGCTGGGGCGGCGCGCTGGAGAACCGCTGGCGCCTGCTGCAGGAGACCGTGCGCGCGGTGCGGCGCGCGGCGCCCTCCCTGGTCCTCGCCGTGCGCCTGTCACCGGAGGACGCGGGGCAGGCCAAGGGCCTGGATTTGGACGAGTCGCTGGAGGTCGCGCGCATGCTCACGAGCGAGGGCGTGGACATCCTCCACCTGTCCCTGTGGAAGGCGGCGCTCAACACCCGGAAGCGGCCAGAGCAGCACGCGACGCCGCTCTTCCGGCACGCCGTGGGCCCCGGTGTTCGCATCGTCGTCGCGGGCGAGGTGCGCACGCGCGAGGAGGCAGAGGCCCAGCTCGCGCGCGGCGCGGACGCCGTGGCCGTGGGCCGCGCGGCCATCGCGAATCATGACTGGCCGCGCCGCGTGCAGCGAGGCGACGCGCTCCAGGAGCCGCCGCTGTCCCCCAGCGCGCTCAACGCCGAGGGACTGTCCGACGTCTTCGTGAACTACATGCGCAACTGGCGCGGCTTCGTGACGGACCAGCCCACCTGAGGCGGCGTGTCAGCGCCGGGTGCCCGGGGGCGCCGCGGTGATGCCCAGGTACTCCTGGAGCGGCTTCACTTCCAGCTCCGCGCGCTTGAGCGACTCCAGCGCGCCCACCGCCATGCGCGCCGCCTGCACCGTCGTGTAGTACGGCACCGAGTGCATCAGCGACTCGCGGCGGATGGAGAAGCTGTCGGCGATCTCCTGCTTGCCGAAGGTGGTGTTGATGACCAGCACGATTTCGCCGTCGACAATCTTGTCGACGATGTTCGGGCGGCCCTCCTTCACCTTCTGCACCACCTGCGCCTCGATGCCCTTCGTCGCCAGGTAGGTGTGCGTCCCGGCGGTGACGATGAGCGAGAAGCCCATGCTGCGCAGGCGCCGCGCCAGGTCCACCACCGCCGGCTTGTCGTCGTCCTTGACGGAGATGAACACCTTGCCGCTCTTGGGCAGCTTCACGCCCGCGGCGAGCTGGCTCTTGGCGAAGGCGGACGCGTAGTCGTTCGCCAGGCCCATCACCTCGCCGGTGGACTTCATCTCCGGCCCGAGGATGACGTCCACGCCCGCGAAGCGCGCGAAGGGGAACACGCTCTCCTTCACCGCCACGTGCTTGAACTCCGGCTCTTGCGTGGCGCCCAGCTCCTGGAGCGTCTTGCCCACCATGCAGAGCGCGGCGATCTTCGCCATCGCCACGCCGGTGGCCTTGGAGATGAAGGGCACCGTGCGGCTCGCGCGCGGGTTCACCTCCAGGATGTAGATGGTCTTCCCCTGGATGGCGAACTGCACGTTCATCAGGCCCACCACGCCCAGCTCGCGCGCCAGCGCGATGGCCTGGTCCTTCATCCGCTCCACCAGGTCCGGCGACAGCGAGTGCGGCGGCAGCGTGGCCGCGGCGTCACCGGAGTGCACGCCCGCCTCCTGGATGTGCTCCAGCACGCCGCCAATCATCACCGCGCCGGTGCGGTCCGCCACCAGGTCCAGGTCCACCTCGATGGCTTCCTTCAGGAAGCGGTCGATGAGCACCGGGTGCTCGGGCGAAGCGCTCACCGCCTCGCGCATGTACCGCTCCAGGCTGGACACGTCGTAGACGGTCTCCATGGCCCGGCCGCCCAGCACGTAGGAGGGCCGCACCATGACGGGGTAGCCGATGCGCTCGGCCACCTTGAAGGCCTCCGCGTGGCTGCGCGCGACGCCGTTCTCCGGCTGCTTCAGGCCCAGCTTCTCGATGAGCTTGGAGAAGCGCTCACGGTCCTCCGCGCGGTCGATGGCGTCCGGCGGCGTCCCAAGAATGGGCAGGCCCGCCTTCTCCAGCGGCACGGAGATGCGCAGCGGCGTCTGGCCGCCGAACTGGACGATGGCGCCCACCGGCTTCTCCCGCTGGGACACCTCGAGCACGTCCTCGATGGTCAGCGGCTCGAAGTACAGGCGGTCCGACGTGTCGTAGTCGGTGGACACCGTCTCCGGGTTGCAGTTGACCATCACCGTCTCGTAGCCGGCCTCGCGCAGGGCGAAGGCCGCGTGGACGCAGGCGTAGTCGAACTCGATGCCCTGGCCGATGCGGATGGGGCCACTGCCCAGGATGAGGACCTTCTGGCGGTCCGTGGGGGGCGCCTCGTCCTCCTCCTCGTAGGTGGAGTACAGGTAGGGCGTGTACGCCTCGAACTCCGCGGCGCAGGTGTCCACCCGCTTGAAGACGGGCCGGATGCCACGCGCGTGGCGGTGCGCCCGCACGTCGTCCTCCGGATAGCCCAGCAGCTTGCCCAGGTACTTGTCGGAGAAGCCGTGCGCCTTGGCCTGCCGGAGCACGTCATCCGGGAGCTGGTCCAGGCGGCCGTACTCCTGCAGCGACTGCGCCTCGTTCACCAGCATCTGGATGTAGCGCAGGAACCACGGGTCGATGGCGGACAGCCCGTGCACGTCCTCCACCGTCAGGCCCTCGCGGAAGGCCTGGGCCACGAACCAGGGGCGCTCCGGGCGGGGGATGCGCAGCGCCTCGCGCAGCACCTTCTCCCGCTCCTCCTTCTCCGCGGGCAGCTCCGGAGACTCCAGGCCCACGCGGCCCAGCTCCATGGAGCGCAGCGCCTTCATGTACGCCTCCGGGAAGGTGCGGCCAATGGCCATCACCTCGCCCACCGAGCGCATGCTCGTGGTCAGCGTCCGGTCCGCGTGCGGGAACTTCTCGAAGTTGAAGCGCGGCACCTTCACCACCACGTAGTCCAGCGTCGGCTCGAACGAGGCCGGCGTGTCCCGGGTGATGTCGTTGCGCAGCTCGTCCAGCGTGTAGCCCAGCGCCAGCTTCGCGGCGATCTTCGCGATGGGGTAGCCCGTCGCCTTCGACGCCAGCGCGCTGGAGCGAGACACGCGCGGGTTCATCTCGATGACGACCATGCGGCCGTCCTTCGGGTGGATGCCGAACTGGATGTTGGAGCCACCCGTGTCGACGCCAATCTCCCGGATGATGGCCAGCGACGCCTGCCGCATCCGCTGGTACTCGCGGTCCGTCAGCGTCTGCGCGGGCGCCACGGTGATGGAGTCACCGGTGTGCACGCCCATGGGGTCCAGGTTTTCAATGGAGCAGACGATGATGACGTTGTCCGCCGTGTCGCGGACCACCTCCAACTCGTACTCCTTCCAGCCCAGCACGCTCTCCTCCACCAGGATGGTGGTGGTGGGGCTGGCCTTCAGGCCCGAGCGGCAGATGGCCTCGAACTCCTCGCGGTTGTACGCGATGCCGCCACCGGTGCCGCCCAGGGTGAAGGACGGGCGGATGATGGCCGGGAAGCCGATGTCCTCCACCAGTTGCATCGCCTGGTCCAGCGTCGTCGCGTAGCCGCTCTTGGGCAGGGCCACGCCAATCTTCTGCATGGCCGCCTTGAAGAGCTGGCGGTCCTCGGCCTTGTTGATGGCCTCCAGGGACGCGCCGATGAGGCGCACGCCGTACTTCGCCAGGATGCCCTGCTCCGCCAGCGCCTTGGCGAGGTTGAGCGCCGTCTGGCCACCCATGGTGGGGAGGAGCGAGTCCGGCCGCTCCGCGGCGAGGATGCGCTCCGCCGCCTCCACCGTTATCGGCTCGATGTAGGTGCGATGCGCGAACTCAGGGTCCGTCATCACGGTGGCGGGGTTGCTGTTGAGCAGCACCACCTCCACGCCTTCATCCCGGAGTGCCTTGATGGCCTGTGTACCGGAGTAGTCGAACTCGACGGCCTGCCCGATGACAATCGGACCCGAGCCAATCACCAGAACCTTGCGGATATCGGTACGCTTGGGCATCGGGGCGCCCCCATACCAACGTCCGCCCCCACATGCGAGGACTGTGTTGAGGCCGCCCGCTCGCACGGACGCCGGGCCCCGCCCGCCGTCCTCTGCTAGGCTCCGCCGCCCACGGAGGTTCCATGCGCCACTGGTCCCTGGCACTGCTCGTCTCGCTCGCGTCCCCCGCCCTCGCCCAGGATGCCGCCGCCCCCGCGCCCGAAGGCGCCCAGCCCCCGCCGACCGCGGTGAAGGCCCCCACGCCCGAGGCAGCGCCCAAGACGGCCGAGGCAGCGCCCAAGACGGCCGAGGCCGTGCCCAAGACGGCCGAGGCCGCGCCCAAGGCCGCCGAGGCAGAAGCGCCCCAGGCGGCCGAGGCAGCACCCAAGGCGGCCGAAGCTGCGCCCAAGGCGGCCGAAGCTGCGCCCAAGGCGGCCGAGGCAGCGCCCAAGACGGCCGCGGCCCCCGCGGCGCCTCCTGCCGCTGAAGCCCCCGCTGCGCCGGCTGCCGCTGAGGCACCCGCCAAGAAGGCAGGCGCCACCGCCGCCAAGAAGGCCGAGCCCACCGCATCGCCCGGGGCATCCGCGGAGAAGGCCGAGGCCGCGCCCCCGAAGTCCGCGGCCCCCGCCGCGCAGAAGCCGGCGACCGCCGAGTCGACTCGCGCGGCGCCCACACCGCCCCAAGCGGACGCACCGCCGATTAACCTGCCTCCCGGAATCCTTGACTTGCAGCGCGAGCCCGTCCCGGACACGCCGCCGCTGTCGCCCGAGGAGCAGATCCACCGGGACATCCAGGCGGACGCGCGCTTCCTCTTCCAGTCGCTGCTGACAGGGGACGTGCGCACGGCCTCGAACGAGCTGCTCTACCCGTTCAGCCTGGAGGCGGAGCGCTACGCCACGCCGGAGGAGCTGGTGTCGGCGTGGGTGAAGCAGCTGCGGCTGAAGCGTACGGACCTCATCACCCTCTATGACGTGGAGGTGATGCCGCTGGAGGCCATGGAGAAGAAGTACGGCAAGGCGCCCGCGCGGCTGGGGTTGGACCTGCGCAACCCCAAGGAGGTGTGGACGGCCGTGGGCAACCTCTCCGGCCGCCCCGCCGTCCTCGTCTACCGCCAGTACCGCGACGAGTTCCGCGCCTTCGCCTACACGGACTGAGCGGTCAGCTCAGGGCCTTGACCAGCTCACCCAGGCGGGCAAGGCCCTTCTGCAGCACCTCGCGCGAGGTGACGAAGCTCATGCGCACGTAGCCGTCCGCGCCGAACGGCTCGCCGGGCACGGCGGCGACGCGGAAGTCGTCGAGCAGAATCTCCGACAGCTGCATCGAGGACGTCACCGGCTTGCCCTTGTACGAGCGGCCCAGCAGGCCCCGCACGTCCGCGAAGGCGTAGAAGGCGCCCTCGGGCATCCGGCAGCGCACGCCGTCCAGCGCGTTCAGTCCCGCGACGAAGAAGTCACGGCGCTCGCGGTACTCCTTCACCATGGTGGTGATGGTGTCCGGCGGCCCTTGCAGCGCCGCCAGCGCGGCCTTCTGGCCAATGGACGAGGCGTTGGACGTGGACTGGTCCTGCACCATCTGCATGGCGGCCACCAACGGCTTGGGCCCGGCGATGTAGCCCAGGCGCCAGCCCGTCATGGAGTACGCCTTGCTCATGCCGTTCACGACGACCAGCCGCGGCACCAGGTCCGGCGCCACGTCGCTGATGCCCAGGCGCTCGTCGGTGAAGAGCAGCTTCTCGTAGATGTCGTCCGTGACGATGAGGCAGTCGTGGGGCCGCAGCACCTCCGCGATGCGCTCCAGCGCCGCGCGCGAGTAGACGGCGCCGGTGGGATTGCCCGGGCTGTTGATGATGACGGCGCGCGTGCGCGGCGTGAGCGCGCGGCGGATGGCGTCCGGGTCCGGCGCGAAGCCGTCCTCCTCGCGCGTGGGGACGATGACGGGCGTGGCGCCCGCCAGCCGCACCATGTCCGGGTAGCTGACCCAGAAGGGCGCGAAGATGATGACCTCGTCACCCTCCTCCAGCGCCGCCTGGCAGAAGTTGTAGAGGGCCTGCTTGCCACCGGACGTGACGAGCACCTGGTCCGGCGTGTAGCGCAGCCCGTTGTCCCGCTCGAGCTTGGCGCAGATGGCCTCGCGCAGCTCCAGGATGCCGTTGGTGGCGGTGTACTTGGTGAAGCCCGCGCGCAGCGCCTCCACCGCGGCCTGCTTCACGTAGTCCGGCGTGTCGAAGTCCGGCTCTCCCGCGGCCAGGACCACCACATCCACACCCTTGGCGGCGAGCGCCTTGGCGCGCGAGTTGAGAGCGAGCGTCGGAGACGGCTTGATGGCCTGGAGCCGGCGAGCGAGTTTCATGTCCCCTGCCTAACGCGGAGCGCCACGCCGGACAAGGGGCCTGCCCGCTACTTCCTTCCAGCGAACTTCGCCTTCAAACCTTCGTGCACGTTGGGCGGCACCAGCCCGGTGACGTCCCCCCCGAAGGAGGCCACCTCCCGGACCAGGTTGGAGGAGATGTAGAAGTAGTCCTCCCCCGTCATCATGAAGACAGTCTCCACGTCGGGCGCCAGCTTGCGGTTCATGTTCGCGAGCTGGAACTCGTATTCGAAGTCCGACACCGCCCGCAGGCCGCGGACGATGACGCCCACATTGCGGCGCCGCACGTAGTCCACCAGCAGACCGTGGAAGGCGTCGACCTCCACCCGGTCGTCCTGGACGGCCTCGCGAATCAACGCGCGCCGCTCGTCCTCGGTGAAGAGCGGTGTCTTCTTCGGGTTCACCGCGATGGCCACGATGAGCCGATCGAACATCTTCAGGCTGCGCTGAATGAGGCTCAGGTGCCCGTTGGTGAGCGGATCAAAAGAACCAGGATAGATGGCGACCGGCATGTGCCTGGAAGTCTCGGATGCCCCCGGCAGCCGGTCAAGGACTGCTCACGGCGCCCGATAGAAGCTCACCAACGTGTCCCCGAAGCGGCGCTGGTCTTCCCGGGCGAGCCCCGCATGTGTGTCCGGGGCCGCCTCGCGCTTGTCGTGCTCCACCACCACCATGCCGGAGGGCGTCAGCAGCCCGGCGGCCACGACGCCGTCCAGCACCGTCTCCACCACGCGCGCGGCGTACGGCGGGTCCGCGAAGATGAGCTCGAAGCGGTCGCCTCGCCGTTTCAGCGTCTCCAGCGCCCGGGCCACCGGCGCGGACAGCACCTCCACCTGCCCGGAGAGCCCCACGGCCCGCGCATTCTCACTGCAGAGGGTGAGCGCCTCGCGGTCCTGGTCCACCAGCACCGCCTGCCCCGCGCCGCGAGACACGGCCTCCAGGCCGAGCGCGCCGGTGCCGGCGTAGAGGTCCAGCACCCGCTGGCCGTCCAGGAACTGGCCCAGCACGTTGAAGAGCGTCTCCCGGACGCGGTCGGCCGTGGGGCGGATGTGAAGGGACGAGGACTTGGGGCCGGCCAGGGCGCGGCCCTTGGCGGTGCCGGCGACGATTCGCATGGGGCCCCTTCTACACCGCTCCGGCCTCAGTCGCCCCGCTTCTCCGCCAGGAAGCGCAGCGACGCCTGACCCGTGCGCGTGGCCCCCAGCGCGGCCAGGACCTCGGTGGCCTCCATGAAGGACAGGGCCTCCAGCTTCTCCCGCGCGGCGTCGTCCAGCGGCGGCAGTTGCTCCTCCAGCACGCTCAGCAACTGGCCCGCGGGCAGTCCGGCGGCAGCGGCCTTCTCCTCCACGCTGGCGCGGACGTCCGGCGGCCACGCCCCCAGCGCGAGCCGCTCGAAGCCGCCCACGCAGTCCACCTTGCGCACGCCCGCCGCCACGTACGTGGGCAGCCCGCCGACCCGGGCCGCGCCCGCCTCGCCCACCGACAGCGCGGCGTCGTACTCCGAGGCCAGCTCCACCAGGCTCCGCAGCAGCCGCACGTCCGGCTCGCCCTCGCCCAGCGCGGACTCCGGCACCCGGACGAAGTCCACCGGCACCTTCCACTGCCTGAGGCCCTCCAGCAGCGTCCGGTACGCGTCCACGAACCCACCCGAGGCGGCCGGTCCCGTCAGCTCCAGCGCCAGCTCGCGCTCGGTCACCGGCGCCACCAGGGCATTCACGGCCTCCACGGCCTCGTAGGAGTCCAGCCGGGACAGGTCCAACGACACCAGCGAGAAGCCGGCGTCCACCACGCGGTAGATGCCGTCCTTCAGGGCGTCCAGCGTGTCCGCGTCCGCCCGGGCCACGCGAATGGGCCCGGCCTGGAGGAACAGCGGCCGCGCGTGCTCGGCCTCTGCGGCCACCTGGTGCGCGGCCGCGACGAAGCGCTCGGGCGCCCCACGGTCCGACAGGGGGTGGGGGCAGGCCAGCCCCAGCACGGCGTCCTCGGAGCGGGCCGCGCGCAGCAGCCCTGGCAAGGCGCCCTTCGCCTGTACCGGCAGACACGGCAGCGCCACCGGCGCCTCCGCCAGGGCACGCAGCAGCTCCCGGGGGTTGAGCAGCGGCACGCGCGAGCCCGCGCCCACCCGCGCCACCGTGTTCCCCGGCCGTAACGTCAGCACCTTGTCCAGCACGTTCATGGAGCGCGGAGAATCATCCGCCCGCGCCGTCCGAGGCAAGGTGAAGCTGTCAGGAGCGTCCGCTGGGGCACGCCCCCGGGGCCCGAGGGCCGTCAGTGGACCTCACCCAGGTGGGCGTAGGTCTCGCTCTCGATTTGAATCGTGGTGTGGTCGATTCCGAAGCGGTCGTACAGGTCGTGCTTCACCGCGGAGAGAATCTCGTCGTTGTTGCAGACCATGGGGTCCTGCACCACCAGGTGCGCTGACAGCGCGTAGACGCCGCTGGAGATGGTCCACACGTGCAGGTCATGCACCGCCGTGACGCCCTGCGCGCGCAGCATCAGCTCCTTGATTTGCGCCAGGTCCACGTGCGCCGGCACCGCCTCCATCAGCACGTCCACCGCGTCGCGCACCAGCCGCACCGCGCCAATGACGATGACGAGCGAGATGACCACCGAGATGATGGGGTCCACGACGTACCAGCCCGTGTACGCCATGATGCCCGCGCCCACGAGCACGCCCACCGACGACAGCGTGTCCCCCAGCACGTGCAGGAAGGCCCCGCGCACGTTCATGGAGTGGGAGCTGTGCAGGAACCCCAGCGCGCCCAGGTTGGCCAGCAGGCCCACCGAGGCCACGATGGCCATGGGCCCGATGTCCACCGGCGCCGGCGAGCGCACCCGCTCCCACGCCTCATAGAGGATGAAGCCGGTGATGCCCATCAGCAGCACGCCGTTGAGCAGCGCGCTGAGGATCTCCATCCGGTAGTAGCCGTACGTCTTCTTCACGTCCGCCGGCTTGCCCGCGAACCACAGCGCCACCAGGCTCAGCGCCAGCGCGGACACGTCCGTCAGCATGTGGCCCGCGTCGGACATCAGGGCCAGCGAGTTCGTCAGCCAGCCGCCCACCGCCTCCGCCAACGCGATGGTGGCCGTCAGCACCAGGGCGAAGATGAGCCGGCGCTTGTCCTTCTTCCGCTCCTCCGCCAGTCCGCCCTTCCGGGGACCGTGCCCATGGCCGTGCCCATGCCCATGGCCGTGATGATGATGGTGGCCATGACCGTCGTGGTCATGCTCGTGACCATGCCCGGCTTCACCGCGGGTGTAAGGGGAGGTAGTCACAGGAGAGGGGGGTGCGGATAATGCCCATTCATGAGGTATGAGAGGCCGGGAATCTGGCCGCCGCCAGGCCCGGCGTCCCCTGCTCCGGAGCGTGGGGAGACGCGACGGAGGTGGGGATGGACTACGGGAAGCATCTGAACCTGCACACCATCATCATGCTCAGGGATGTCATCCGCAAGTGGTGGCAGGTCGAGCTGACGTTCGCGGACCGCCACGGCGTGGTGCGTGAGTGGCAGCGCGGGGAATTCAGCCCGCCGCCGAACGCCCTCTGCCGCGTCGCCCTGACCTCGAAGGAGGGCTTGCGGCGCTGCGGCCAGTCCGTCCGGGTGCTGAACGAGAAGTTCAAGGCCAACAAGAAGGTGCGCCGCTCGCTCATCCACGACTGCCACCTCAACTTCACCATCGTGGGCGCGCCCCTCTACATCGCCAACGAATACGAGGGCTTCCTCTTCGTCGAGGGCTTTGCCCGCCAGCCGCTCGACGCGCGTGAAGCGGACGTCCTCAAGTCGAAGGTGCGCCAGTTCGCCCCGCCGCACGCGGCGCTGGACGGGTTGAGCGAGCAGGTCCCCGTCCTGGACGGCGCCGACCTGAGCAAGCTGTCCGACCTGCTCGAGTGCGCGGCGAACGAAATCGCCAGCCACGAAGCGGCGGAGGCCTCCCGCCAGGAGGACGGCGCGCCCGCCGTGTCCCGCGAGCTGAATGAGCGCTACCGCTTCGAGAAGATCATCGGACGCTCCGGGCCCATGATGGAGGTGTTCCGGTTGATGGAGAAGGTGGCCAACTCCGACTCCACCGTCCTCATCAACGGCGAGTCCGGCACCGGCAAGGAGCTGGTGGCCCGCGCCATCCACCTCAGCGGCCCGCGCGCGCAGCAGCCCTTCGTGGTGCAGAACTGCTCCGCCTTCAACGACAACCTGCTGGAGAGCGCCCTCTTCGGCCACACCCGCGGCGCCTTCACCGGGGCGCTGCGCGACAAGAAGGGCCTCTTCGAGGTCGCCGACACCGGCACCTTCTTCCTGGACGAGGTGGGCGACATGTCCGCCGCGCTGCAGGTGAAGCTCCTGCGCGTGCTCCAGGAGGGCACCTTCCTGCCCGTGGGTGGCACGCAGCTCAAGGAGGTCAACGTCCGCGTCATCGCCGCCACCCACAAGGACCTGGGTGAGCTGGTGAAGCGGGGCGAGTTCCGCGAGGACCTCTACTACCGCATCAACGTCATCCGCGTGCAGCTGCCGCCCCTGCGGGAGCGGCGCGACGACATGCCCGTCCTCATCGACCACTTCCTGCGCAAGCACCACCGCGAGGGCCAGCGCGCGCGGGGGCTGGACGCGGAGGCCCTGGCCATCCTGGGCGCCTACGCGTGGCCGGGGAACATCCGCGAGCTGGAGAACGAAATCGAACGCCTGCTCGTGCTGGGGGGCGAGCTGGAGTCCATTCCCGCCGAGCTCATCTCCAGCCGCATCCGCGACGCCGTGTTGCCCGGCGGAGGCCCCTTCATCTCTCCGCGCGCCCACGGCAAGCTGCACGAGGCCGTGGAGGCGCTGGAGCGGGAGATGATTCAGCAGGGACTGATGCGCACGCGCTACAACAAGAGCCGGCTGGCGCGAGAGCTGGGCATCAGCCGCTCCAACCTCATCCTGAAGATCTCCCGCTACGGCCTGGACAAGGGCCTGCCCGAGGACGAGGCGGAGCTGGGCGACGCATGAGCCCCGGCACGCGGTACTTCCACCAGGACCGCCTGCGCGTCCCGGACGGCGCGGAGCTGTACTACCAGGTCCAGGGAGACGGCCTCCCGGGCATCGTCCTCTGTGACGGCCTGGGCTGTGACGGCTTCGCCTGGAAGTACCTGGCGCCCTACCTGGTCCGGAACCACCGCGTGCTGCGCTGGCACTACCGGGGCCACGGCCGCTCCACCGTCCCCGCGGACCGCTCGCGCATCGGCATGCGGTACACCTGCGATGACCTGCGGCGGATGCTGGACGCCGTGGGGATGGAGCGCGCCGTCCTCTTCGGCCACTCCATGGGCGTCCAGGTGGCGCTGGAGTTCCAGCGCCGCTACGCCCAGCGCGTGTGTGGGCTCGTCCTGGTGTGTGGCAGCTACGGCAACCCGCTGGACACCTTCCACGACTCCACCGCGCTCAAGCGGGCGTTCCCGCTCATCCGCCGCGTGGTGGAGCGCTACCCGGAACAGGCCGCCCGCATCATCCACACGGTGCTGCGCACGGAGCTGGCGGTGCAGCTGGCCATCACCCTGGAGATGAACCGGGAGCGCATCGCCCGGAACGACCTGGCCCCCTACTTCGACCACCTGGCCCGGATGGACCCCGTCGTCTTCGTGCGCACCCTGGAGTCCATGGCGGAGCACAACGCGTGGGACCACCTGCCCTACGTGGACGCCCCCACCCTGGTGGTGGCGGGCGGCCAGGACAAGTTCACGCCCGGGTGGATCTCCGAGGAGATGGCCGCCCGGATTCCGGGCGCCGAGCTGGACCTCATCCCCGACGGCACCCACACCGCCCCACTCGAAGCCCCCGGGCGGGTCGAGGCCCGCGTCGAGCGCTTCCTTCGGGAGCGGCTGAATGTGCGCACCGCCGCCCTCTCCCCTTCACCTACACCGGCGGTGAGTCCTCCCCCAGGCCATTGAGCGGGCATAAACGCCCGTTGGAAGGTGCCGACACCCGGGTGTTGTTCATGGGTGGCAGGAGTGAAAACCCGCCCGCTCGGATGCTGGACTTCCGGCTGCATTGCAGGGGACGCACTCGCGGCATATAAGCGCCCGCCTTCCGGGTTCCGGTGGGGTTCGGAAGCCCCGACCTCCTCGGGCGTACCCCACCTTCCATCACAGTTCGGTTCGTATGATTCCTCGCGAAAACATCCGTAACGTCGCCATCGTCGCCCACGTTGACCATGGCAAGACCACGCTCGTCGATCACCTGCTTCGGCAGGCGGGCACCTTCCGCAGCAACGAGCACGTCGCCGAACGGGTGATGGACTCCAACGACCTCGAGCGAGAGAAGGGCATCACCATTCTCGCGAAGAACACCGCGGTCAACTACAAGGGCATGCAGATCAACATCATCGACACCCCGGGTCACGCCGACTTCGGTGGTGAGGTGGAGCGCGGTCTGCGCCTCGTCGATGGCGTCATCCTGCTGGTGGACGCCGCCGAAGGTCCCCTGCCCCAGACGCGCTTCGTGCTCAGCAAGGCCCTGGCCATGGGCCTGAAGACGGTGCTGGTCATCAACAAGATCGACCGCCAGGACGCCCGCGCGAAGGACGTGCTGGACCTGGTGTACTCGCTCTACATCGACCTGGGCGCGGACGAGAAGCAGCTGGAGATGCCCGTCCTCTACACCGTCGCCCGCCAGGGTCAGGCGTCCACGGACCTGGACGTGCCCGGCAAGACGCTGGAGCCCCTGTACGACGCCATCATCAACCACATCCCGCCTCCGCCGACGTCGCAGGAGACGACGCTGCAGTTGCTCGTCGCCAACCTGGACTACGACGACTACGTCGGCCGTCTGGCCGTGGGCCGCGTGCAGGCCGGCCGCATCACCGCCAACATGCCCGTCTCCGTCTGCCGCGAGGGCGGCAAGCTGCAGCCGGGGAAGATCGTCAAGCTGTACGGCTTCTCCGGCCTGAAGCGCGTGGAGATTCCGGACGCGGGTCCGGGTGAAATCGTCTCCATCGCCGGCATCGAGGAGATCTCCATCGGCGACACCATCGCCGACGCCGAGAAGCCGGTGGCCCTGCCCCGCATCACCGTGGACGAGCCCACGATGATGATGATCTTCAAGGTCAACGACGGGCCGCTGGCGGGCAAGGAAGGCAAGTTCGTCACCTCCCGCAACCTGCGTGAGCGCCTCTACCGCGAGGCCTACCGCAACGTGGCCGTCCGCGTGGAGGACACCGAGACGCCGGACGCGTTCCGCGTGGTGGGCCGCGGCGAGCTCGCGCTGGCGGTCATCATCGAGAACATGCGCCGCGAAGGCTACGAGCTGACGGCCTCCAACCCGGAGCCCATCACCAAGGTTGTGGACGGCCAGGTGCACGAGCCCATGGAGCTGCTCTTCTGCGACGTGCCGGAGAACAGCGTGGGCGCCGTGACGGAGCGCCTGGGGCCCCGCAAGGGCCGCATGGTGGACATGGGCAGCCTGGGCTCGGGCCGCACCCGGCTCCAGTTCCGCATCCCCGCGCGCGGCCTCATCGGCTTCCGCTCGGAGTTCCTCACCATCACCCGTGGCGAGGGCATCATGAGCAGCCAGTTCGACGGCTTCGAGCCGTGGTTCGGCTACATCCCCAAGCGGCAGAACGGCGCCATCGTCTCCGACCGCCTGGGCGACACCGTGCCCTACGCGCTCTTCAGCATCCAGGAGCGTGGCTCGCTGTTCATCGGCGCCAGCACCACGGTGTACGAGGGCATGATCATCGGCGAGCACTCGCACGCGTCCGAGCTGAACGTGAACTGCTGCCGCGAGAAGAAGCTCACCAACATCCGGGCCTCCGGCCGCGACGAGAACGTCATCCTCACCCCGCCGCGTGAGATGGGGCTGGAGAAGGCGCTGGAGTGGATTGCCGACGACGAGCTGGTCGAGGTGACGCCCAAGTCCATCCGCATGCGCAAGCGGGCGCTGGCGGTGGGTGACCGCTACCGCGCCGAGCGTGACCGCAAGCGTGAAGAGCGCGCGGCCGACTAGGCCTCCGCGCCCGACTGAAGTGCCGAGGGCCCGTTCCCACAGCGTTGGGGGCGGGCCCTTCGTGCGTCCGCGCTCAGAACGTGTACTTCACCTTCGGAAACACGGCGAAGGACGTGATGTTGGGACCGATGATGTAGCGGGCCAGCAGGTCCGCGCCGACGGAGAAGTGGTCCATGCCCGTGGCGTACTCCACGCCGAAGCCCAGGCCCGCGTTGGGCGCGCTGACGGCGCGTCCCGGGTCGCCCGCGCCAGGGTCCACGGGCGCCGGGTCCAACCGCGTGTAGCCCGCCACCACCTTGGGCGTGAGGAACAGCCGGTCCATGACGCGCACGTGGTAGGCCACCGACGCGTTGAAGAAGGCCATGGTGAAGTTGTCCGACAGCGCGCACGTCTCCGTGCCGGGCAGGTAGCCCGCGAAGCAGTTCTGCGCGGAGGAGCCGAGCCCGAAGTGCGCGCCCAGCGACAGCTTCTCCGTGAGGTCGTACCCCACGCCGAGCTGAAGGTACGTCTGGGCGTTGGAGTAGGCGTTCTCACCGCCCACGGTGAAGAACACGCCGATGTCCGTCTCGGTGAAGAAGCCGCGGCGCGGCTGGAACTCCACCCCCTCCGGTGGCGTGGCCGCAAGAGCCGGAGACGACAGCAGCGCGAGCGCGGCAATCAGCTGAGACTTCTTCACGGGTCCTCCCGACAGACGTGCCCTCCCAGCGCAACGCGGGAGCGGCGCAGACGTTAATGACGCCCCCGCGGAACCGGCAGTGGGGGAAAAACGAAAGTGGCGTGGACCGTTTCGTCCACGCCACTCGGGTCCTTCACGGGCCGCGCCCGCCGCTCACCCGCCCGCGGGCGAAAAGAGCCAGGGGTACGTCACCGACACCACGCCGCCGCCCTTGGGCTCCGGGAACTTCCAGCGGCGGATTCGCGACAGCATGCAGCGCTCCGCCGAGGCGCTGTTCAGCGTCGTCTCGGAGACAGTCGCGTCGGACACCGCGCCCGTGGGGTCGATGACGAAGGCCACCGCCACCTTGCCCGCGAGGCTCGGGTCCTTGTTCAGCTCCGACTCGTAGCAGTACTTGATCTCCCCCTGGTGCCGCCGGATGACCTTGGCGATGACGTCCTTGTCCAGGCCGCCCACCACCGTCGTCTTGCCGGGGATGACCTTGGTGATGGACTTGCCACGGCCGCCCAGGTCGATGCCGCCAGAGCCGCCCGTGCCACGGCCGGTGCCCTGCGTCCCGAGCCCACCGATGCCCAGCGCGGTGCCACCAGCGCCCTTGCCGGTACCGCGCGAGCCCAGGCCGCCGACGCCCTGCGCGTCACCCATGGCCGCGCCGCCCTTGAGGCCGCCCAGCGCGTCGTTGATGCCCGTGCCGAAGCCGCCGGGGCCGAACACGTCCGACGCCCCACCCTTCATTCCCTTGAAGGCGCCCAGCAGGCCAGCCTTGCCCACCGCCTGACGGTCCTTCTCCTTCTTGCTCTTGTCCACCACGGGCGTGCCGGGCTTGGAGGGCGCCGCCTCCTGCTGCTTCGCCTCCTCCTTGCCGAACTTGCCTTCCTCGTCCTTCGCCTTGGCGCCCTCTTCCGGCGCGGACAGCTGGAGCTTCTTCGCCTCCAGCTTCTTCTGCGGGGTGATGAGCAGCTTCGCCACGCGCTGCTGGGACTCGAAGATGTCCGCGCTCCGCGGCAGCTCCTGGCGCGGCGTCAGCACCATGGCCAGCACCACCGCCAGGCCCGCCAGCAGGCAGATGCTGGTGATCTTGAAGAACGTGAAGTCGGAGTCCTTCAGCGACGCGGCGGTGATGACCGGAGACGGCTTCACGTAGCGCGCCACGAAGGACACCGTGCCCAGCGACACCTCCACCCGGTCATGCAGGCCCAGGGTGAAGCGCTGCTCGGCGGCGTCACCGGCCTGGCCGGAGAGCGCGCCCGCGGCCCGCAGCGCGTCCTTGGTGCGCACGTTGCCCTGGTTGGTGACGAAGGCGCGCGAGCCCGCGGGCGCGCGCACCTCCAGCCCGTCCTTCTTGCTGACGGCCAGGACGTGGCGCTTGCCCACCGACGGCGCGAAGACGTTGAAGAAGTTCTTCTTCGCCTCGCCGATGGTGACGGGCACGCCGTCCTTGAAGTGCTGGACCTCCAGCAGGGTGTCGCCCCACAGCAGGGCGACCTGGAGGACGCGCGCCTCGGGCGTGGGCCGGGCCTCGGGAGGCAGTGGCTCCTGGAGGTGTGGCGCCACCGTCCGCCGCGTCGTGGAGGGCATCGTGCGAGGCTGGAGCCCCGGAGGCGCCTGCCGGGGCGGCTCGACCGGAAGCACACCGGGAGAGGCCACCCGCTCCACGCGGTTGCCCAGCGCCGTGGACACCTGGCGCATGGGCGGCGGCGGCGCGGGCACCAGGTTCGGCAGGTCTGCGCGCGGCTGCGTCTGCATGCCACGCATCGGCGGCGGTGGCGTGGCCACCCGCCCCTGGAACACCGGCCCCGCCACCCGCGCCCCCGCGGGAAGCGGTCGCTCGGGCTGGGTCGCTCCGAAGAGCACCTCCACCCGGCTGCCGCCCACCATCAACACATCCCCCGGGTTGAGCGCCGTGGGCAGGACGAGCCGCTGTCCCCGCACCTCCGTGCCGCCCTCACTGCCCAGGTCGATGGCCGTTACCGAGCCATCCTTGTCCACCTTCAGCATCACATGGAGATTCGAGACCCGCGGGTCCTGAATCTTCACTGCTGCCTGAGCGCCCGACCCCACAATGACGCTCTCGGCCTCCGACACGGCTTCCGCCGTGGAGCCATCCGGCCCGGTGATCCGAAGCGTCAAGCCGTTGTTCTTCGCCGCCGCCATGAGGATTTTCCCTCTTCCCTTCCGCCCTGAGAACGACTGCCGCCGCCCGCTGCCGCTAGAGGTTGTCGACTGACTTCTGTAACTCTGGATCGAAGTTGTCCCGGACCTTGATGAGACTCTGGAAGTCCGTCTTCTTCCGGTGGAGCAGGTACGAGCCCTCGGGCTTCGTGAGCTCGCCTTCCACCGCGACATCCGTGAAGTCGATGACCGTCTTCTTCCGGAACACGGTGCGGTCCTCCTCCTGGATGACCTTCACCGTGTCTCTCGACTCCTGCGCCATCGCCACCGAGGGTGCCGCCCACAGCCCCAGCACCACCACCGCTGATACGAGTCGCCTCATGCTCAACCTCCCAATGCACAGCGCGATCCAACCTCAAGTCCTTGAATCCAGGGGAGCTCGCCTCCTCATCCGGATGTTGCAGCCTGGAGAGAGGAAAAAAGTTCCGTCTCTCTTCGCCAGAACTCCAGCCTGCCCGCTGGGGTGATGCCCCGGATGCCTGTCCAACCCCACTCCGCCCACGGGGTTGGCGAGCGCCAGGTGGCTCGCACCAGCCCCTGTCGCGAAGACGGCGTTGCCACTTCGGTGAGTGGCAACGCCGCGGGGTCCTGCATCTCGCTTTCAGGGACAGCCGCTCTACTCGCCCGCGGGCGCACCTTGCTCACCGGCGGCCTCACCCGCCGGAGCGCCGTCCGGAGTGGGCTCGGAGCCGGAGCCCCCCATGGCGTCATCCTCGGGCCGGGTGCCCGCGCCACCCGTCGCGTCGTCCGCGGGCATCGCCTCCGTGCCCTGCCCCGGCGGTGCGCCCGCGCCGCCCGTGGCGTCACCTTCCGGCGCCACCTCCGCGCCCTGTCCAGGCTCCGCGCCCTCCGCACCTTCGGCGCCCTGCGCGGGCTGCTGCGCGCCACCGCCGCCGATGGCCTCATCCGCCGGAGCGCCTTCGCCTTCCGCGGTGGCGGGCGCGGCCTCGGGCGCCGGGGTCTTGAGCATGTTCTCCAGGCCCTGGACCTTGGCGATAATCATCTGCTTGTCATTGTCGGACGTCGTCTCCAGCCCCTTGCAGCGGTCGAGGAACGTGATGGCCTTCTGCCAGCCCGCGCGGTCCGACGCATACGCCCAGCCCGCGCCGCACACGGCCTCCGGAAGGTCCGTGCGGGTGGCCAGCACCTTCTCGAACGCCTCACCCGCGGCCAGCCCCTTCTTCGGATCGCGCCCCTTCTGTCCGTCCAGCGCCCAGGCCAGGTACAGCGTCGCGTCCGGCGAGCCCGGCTCCAGCTCCGCGGCCTTGCCGAAGGAGCGCTCGGCGCCCACGTAGTCGCGGTAGCTCAACGCCAGCGCGCCCAGGTTGAGGTAGCCCGGGGTGAACTTCGCGTCCAGGGAGATGGCCTTCTGGAACTGCACCAGCGCGCGGGCCCGGTCGTCCAGCTTCAGGTAGACCATGCCCAGCAGGTTGTAGAGCGCCGGATCCTTCTCCGAGTGCTTGCGCGCGTTGCCAGCCAGCAGCTCCGCCAGCCGGTACTTCTCCCGCGCGTAGGCCACGTGCGCCAGGTTCTTGTACGCCCCCGGGTTGTCCTTGTTGCGCACTAGCACGCGGCGCGCGGCGGCCTCGGACGCGTCCAGCCTTCCGGCGACGCGATAGGTGATGGACAGGCTGTTGAGCAGCGACGCGTCGTACTCGCGTCCAGGCGTCTTCAGCGCCCGCTCGAACAAGGCGATGGCTTCGTCCAGCCGCCCCTGCTCCCGGTACATGACGCCCAGGTTGACCACCGCGGGCACGTGCGCCGGGTCCAGCAGGAGGACCTTCTCGTAGGCCACGCGCGCGTCGTCCGGACGGCCCTGGCGCTCGGCGATGACGCCCAGGTTGAACTGCGCGTTGAGGCTCTGCGGCAGCACCTCCACCACCGCCTCGAAGCCCTTGCGCGCGCCGTCCAGGTCCCCCGCTTCATAGGACTGGAGCGCCGCCGCGAAGGCGGACTCCGCGCTGCCTGACTTCTGCGTGGGCGGCGGCACCGGCTTCGGCGCGGGCTGCTGCGCCGCGGGCGGCGTCACCTCCGGCACGTCGGTCTGCTTCTTCTGCGGCCCCGACGCACACGCCGCCGTGAAGGCCAGCGAGCCGACGAGGAGCGAACGGAACCAGTTCATCTGCGTCTTCCCCGCCCCAACCTGAAAGGAATCCATGCGAAACGGCTTCATCGCAGCACCTCCCCGCGCGCCGCCGTGGGTGCCTGCGCCTCGTCGTCCAACGGCATCGACGAATCCGCCGGGTCCTCCGGCGTGGAGGCCGGCTCGGAGGCCGGGACTGGCGTCGTCGCGGTGGCGCCTTCCAGCACGCGCACCAGGTCCGACCGGACGAGCGTGTCACTGCCGCGGTAGTTCACCTGCCGCACCTGCGCGTAGGCGCCCGGACGCAGGCGGTTCACCTGGTCCTGCGCGGCCAGGGTCCACGGGCTGTAGACCCCCAGCTCGTAGGCCTTCTCCAGCGCCTTCTCCAGGGCCTCGGAGGCCTTGTCCTCCAGCGGCAGCGCCAGGTTCTCCAGCTCGCCGCGGTACATGGCGAGCTGCTCCTCGTCGAGCCCGGACGGGTCCGGCGAGTCCATGATGTTGCGCGCGAAGTCGGCGTAGGCCAGGCCGATGCGCGTGAGCGCCGCGATGCCCCAGTCACCGGAGCCGGTGGACAGGACGGCGAGGTACTCCTTCTCCAGCCGCACAATCTCCTTCTGCTTCGCCGCCAGGTCCCGGCGGATGGTGCTCACCCGCGAGAAGCGGATGCCCGTGTAGCGCTTCCACGCTGGCTCCAGCGACAGGAAGCGCGCGTGGCCGTAGGCATTGAGCACCACCGTGTCCTTGCGCGCGCTCTCCGGCAGCCGGTTCCACGCCCGCACCAGCTCGCCCTGCACGCGCTCCTGCTCGCGCGCGTTCTTCAGTTGCTCGTACGCCAGCAGCTCGTGGTAGCGCGCCTGGTACACCTGCGCGGAGGTGGAGCGCGAGTCACGGCCGTACGTCTCCGCGAAGGCGCCGAAGGCCCGGGCCGCCTCGCTCCACTTCTTCTCCTTCTCCCACGCGAGCGCCGCCGCGAAGGCCACCTGCGGCACGTCCTTGCGGTCCTTGAAGCGGGAGACGTACGCGTTGTAGGCGGCCACGGCCTTCTGCGGCTCACCCGCGCCTTCCCACCAGACGCCCGCGTTGAACTGCGCGTCCGCTACCCAGCCGCCAGCCTCGTCCAGCAGCGACTTGCGCTCGGCGGCGAGCCGCTGGCGCTTGGACTCCGCGTCCTCGGCGCCCGGCGCGGCCTGCGTCCTGGCGGCCTTCTTCGTCACCTTGCGCTTGCCGTTGGCGTCGTCCGCCTTCAGCGCGGCGTCGTAGCTGGCGACGAAGGACTCCGCCATGACGGCGGCCTTTCGGTACTCGGCGACCTTCTCGTAGAGGCCCGCCAGCGAGTAACGCGCCTTCAGCTCGAAGGGGCTGCGCGGGTACTCCTTGAGGAAGCGCTCGCCCGCGGCCAGGCCCTTGTCGATTTCGCCCGCTTCCTGCGCGATGATCATCACGTAGGTGAGCGCGCGATCCGCGTTCTCCGACTTGGGGAACTCGGACACGAAGCGGAGGAACTCCTCGGCGGCCTTCTTCGGGTTCTTCTCCTGCTTGTAGACGACCTCGTCCACCCACTTGTACTGGCTGCCTTCGACGACGTGGCTGACGCGCACGGCGAAGTCCGTTCCCGGTTTGGCCAGCTTCTTGTTCTCCAGGAACTTCTTCGACAGCGTGTTCAGCTCGATCCACTCCTCGCGGCTCTCCAGCACGTACATGGTGAGGTCGGCCGCGTCGCGAGAGCGGCGCTCCTCGGGGAACTTCTCGATGATTTCACCGAAGCGCCGGGCCGCGTCCACGAAGTGGCTGCGGTCATAGAGGATGACGGCGGCCTGGTAGCGCAAGTCGATTTCGTCCTGCGTGTTCGGATACAGCTTCACGTAGACGTCGCACGCGGCGACCAGCCGGTCCTCGAACTTCGTGAGCGCCTCTTCCTGACGGTCCTTCGCGTCGCGCTTGACGATTTTCTGCTTGGCGACGTCGCCCTTGTCCTTCTTCTCGTCGACCTTCTGGCCGTCGCGCAGGTCGCTCTGGGCGAGCTGGCCGCGCTCAATCTTCACCAGCTTGTCGTAGGCGAGGATGGCGTTGTACGAGGCGCTCTTGCGGTACGTCTCGTTGGACACCTCGCGCGCGGTGTCGCGGTCCGGAATCTTGAACGCCACCACGGCGTCGTACTCGGCCGCGGCCGCCTCCCACTCCTCCAGGGCCCAGAGGATTTCGGCGTAGAAGAAGCGGAGGTTGAAGGCGGAGTCCGCCACGAAGTCCGGGTTCGCGTTGGACGCGAACGCGTCCACGTACTGCTTGTAGATGTCACGCGCCAGCCGGTAGGTCTCCACCTGGCGCGTCTTCTGCGCCTCCTGGTGGTACTCGGTGACCATGACGCGCATGGCCTCTTCGGTGACGTTGAAGGCGTTGCGCAGGACGGTCGTCTTGTCCTCGTTGGCCTGCCACCACTGGCCACCGGGGCTGTAGAGGTCCACCATCCGCTTCATCTCCTTGCGGACCTGCTGGCGCTGGCGGAGCCCCTCATGGGCGCGGACGATGGCCTGCTGGTACTCCGGCGCGTTGGCCCCCATGGGCTCGTCGTCCACGAGCGTGCGGTACGTGAGGATGGCGCTGTCGAAGTGGCCCGCGTCCACCAGGCCCGCGGCCGTCTTGGCCAACAGGCGGCCCATGCGCTGCGCCGGCGCCTTCTCCTTGAAGTAGGAGATGGCCTGCTTCGGCTGGTCCAGTTGGACGTAGAAGACGGTCAGGTCGTTGAGCGCCTCGGTGCGCAGGTCGCCCAGCTCGGGGCTCTTCGAGGCGTAGTCCACCACCTCGTGAAGCTTCTTCAGGCCCGTCTCGTAGTCGCCGGTGTTGTAGTCACACCAGGACAGCTTGTAGACGGCGTAGGCGTAGATCTTCGGCACGCCCGAGTCCCGCGCCTTCTCGTAGTTCTGCTTGGCGGGGATGAGCTTGTTGTTCTCGAAGTAGTGGTTGCCGAGCTGGATGTACGCGTCCGGCACGAACTGCGACGTGGGGAAGTCGCGAATCAACTCCTCGTAGCGGGCCACCGCGTCCTCGCGGCGTCCCAGCTCGTAGTAGTTGTACCCCATGGAGAAGAGGACCTCGTCGCGCTGCGGATAGTCCGGGTACGCGCGGAGGAGGTCCTCGTAGATGCCCATCGTCTCCGTGCGGTAGCGCTCGCTGCCCGCGTGGTCCTGCTTGGGCGCGTCCACCTTCTCACCGCGCGCCACGGCCGCGTCGTATTCCTTCTCCGCCGCGAGGAAGCGCGTCATCTCCAACTCGTAGAGGTACTTGGACTTCTCCCAATAGAGCTCCGACAGGCGGTAGAGCATCTCCGCCTTCTGAGGATTGCCGTCCCGCAGCTTGGGGATGAGGCGCTTGAAGGCGGCGATGGCCTCGTCGCGCTTCTTGTCCGCCAGCGCGTCCCGCCTGGCGTCCGGGATGCGGGGCAGCTCCGCGAACTTCGCCGACGCGGGCCGGACACGCGCGGGCCCCTGCCGCACGTCCTCCGGCGCGACCCCTGGCGGCGGCGCCTTCTGCGCTGCCTTGCGGTCGGCCTGTGCCTTCGCGGCCTTCTTCTTCCCCGCCGCCTTGCTGGACACACCGGAGGTCTTCGACGCGGACGCCGCGGCGGGCTTCTTCCCCCCCCTGCGAGCCTGCGTTTCCGCCGCCTCTCCCACCCCGCCAGTGATGAGCACCGCGCCCACCGCCAGCGCACCGAAACGAAGAACCACCTTCATGCGAGCTCCTGCCGTGAAGCCGACCCGGCATGCGGGCAATCCAGCACCCACTGACGAGGGACGACGGAAAGTAGATGCGCACTTCTGGATTGAGAAGTGGCGGCGTCACGTGGAGCCGGCCCCTCAAGGTAGGTGCAGGCGTGACAGCCACGTCGGGGAGCCTACGGCTGCTGCTCAGCTGTCTTGGCCGGGCAGCCACGCTTCAGCGTGTATTGGTAGTAGCCAATCTCGTCGATCCAGAACTCGCCCTGGAACTTCCAATAGTTCCAGGCCGCGCCCGGCATCTTCGGGCGATACAGCGACTGCCCCTTCAGCAGCGCCTTCTGGTCCACGCCGGCCTGCAGCAGGTCCTTCTCATCCAATGCCGTCTGCACGCGGATGATTTCCGCCTGGTCGGAGAAGGTCCGCAGATTGTCCGCTGCCTCACGGATGCGGCTCTGCGCCAGCGTGCCGCCCACCTGCAGCAGCGTCCCGCGTATCTCCTCGAGCGACGCGGTGGACTGCGCCGCCAGCGGCGTGCCGCGCCAGCGTCCGTTCGCCAGCGCACGCTTCTCGTTGTCCACGCGCTCCAGCATCCGCATCACCTCGCGGATGCGCTCGTTGTTGCGCAGCCACAGGTACACCGGGCGCGGCAGCCGGCGGTTCTCCGCCGCCACCAGGTTGAAGGACTGCACCAGCGGCACGCCCTCCCCGCTGAAGGGCTCCAGTTGGGTCTCCATGGGGCCGTAGAGCTCGTCGAAGGCCGCCAGCGTCGTCTTCACCTCGTCGTAGAGGCACGAGTAGTAATAGACGGTCGCCTTGAGGATCCACGACTCGGGCTGGAAGGCCCCGGTGAACTGCGGCGCGTGCAGCGCCTGGAGGCTGCCGAGCGCCCCGCCGAAGTCCTCGTTCTGGAAGCGCGCGAAGCCGTTCTCGAAGAGGGCCTGGTCCCAGTAGCGCGAGTAGCGCGGCACCCGCTCATAGGCGGCGCTGGCGTCGGCGTACTCACCGCGGCGGTAGTGGAGCCGGCCCAGGGCGATGAGCGCCAGGTGCTGCGTGGCGCGCAAGTCAAGCTGCCCCTCCTTCGCGGCCAGCACCGCGTTGAAGGCGGCCAGCGCGTCCTTGTCCAACACGGAGGACTCGCCGGGGCGGCCCGGGAAGCGCGGGTCCGCCAGCACCACGCCGAGCAGGTAGCGCGACTTCGCGTACACGCGGCTGTCCCGGGGCACCGCCTCCAGCAGCGCGCGCGCTTCCTCGAAGCGGCTCTTGCGCTGGCTCACCGTGCCCACCAGGTAGTTGACGCGCGCGAGCACCTCCCTGGGCAGCGTCACCCAGCGGTCACGCACGTCGTCGGTGGAGGCCTGGGCGAGGATGCTGGGGATGAGGTTGTGCTCATCCAGTTGCTGCTGCAGGTCCACCAGCCCCTCCACCGCTTTGAGGTATGAGGGGTGCGAGGGCCCGGCGTTGACGATGGCCGCGTAGGCGATGAAGGCGGCGACGGGCAGGCCCTTCTGGGCCAGGGCCTGTCCGAGGAAGTACTCCGCCTTACCCTTCACCTCCGCGTCGGAGGCGCGCTCCGCGAGCTCGAAGAAGAGGGGCGCGGCGGTGTCCATGTCACCGGCGTTGAAGGCGGCCAGCGCGCGGTTGTAGCCACCCGAATCAGGCTGGGCGGACACCGCGAGCGGCGCCAGGGCGACGAAGAGGCTGAGCAGTCGTTTCATGGCGGTTCGGGCCTTCCTGCGCATCAGAAGAGGACAGAGAAGCCGGCGTAGAAGCTCACGTTGTTGAGGACGTCCGAGGACGGCTCGGCCACCAGGTCGCGGCCCAGGATGATGTCCTCGCGGTAGTTCTTCCGCGTCTTCGGGTCGACGCCGTCGAACTTCTCGTAGCGGCAGCTGCCGCTCAGGTTCAGCGAGGCGAAGTCCTGGTTGGCGGAGCGCGCCGCCTCCAGCGCCTCGAAGTCCGCCAGGTTGCAGCCGTCCACCCGGTCCACGCGCGCGGTGTAGATGAGGTCCCTCACCTCCACGCGCAGCGCATACGACTCGCCGAACTGGAGCCGGAAGCCGCCCCCCACCGAGCCCATGAACTTGGTGCCGGTGTCACCGAAGCGCGCGGGCACCTGGAACGAGTCGCCCTCCACCTCGTTCGTCACCTCGGGGCGGATGAGGTGGCGCGTGGAGCCGACGCCCGCGCCGCCACTGAGCACCACGCTGAACTGCGCGAGCGAGTTGTTGAGGAAGGCGAACTTGCCGTAGAGCGGCGTCACCTCCACGCCCGCGTGCGCGCCCCACACCAGCAGCAGCGACGAGGCCGCCTGCGCCTGCTCACGGACCTTGTCGATGAGCTCCAGGTTGAAGGCGCTCTCGTTCGAGTACCAGTTGTACTGGCCCATCACCTGGAGGGCGAAGTTCTCCTGCAGGTGGTAGGTGTAGTGCGCCGCCGTGCCCGCGTGGTTGGTGTACTTCCCGTTCACCTGCACCGTGGCCGGGTACACCGTCAGCTCGTGACGGCCCTCGTCCGCGAAGCGCTTCTTCTGGACGATGTGCACCGACACGTTGGGGTTGTAGAGCGGCGCTCCGTTCACCAGTCGCTGCTGCCGCGCATCCGTGGTGCGCGGCGCGTCGGCGGCCAGGCCGTCGGACGCCAGCACCGGCGCATCATCGGGAACTGGCGGCGCCTCCTGCCCGGCCACGCCCGTCGCCGCGGGCGCGGAGTCCGTCTCCACGGTGGGCGCGGGCTCGGCGGCGGGCGCCGGCGAGGGGTCGTCAACAGGGGAAGGCTCGCCGGCGGGCACCTCGCCCGTGCCCTGCTCAGGGGCCGCGCTGGAGCGGACACCCGCGGGCGGCGCGGACGCTTCGGCGGCCTCGGCGGGCACCCGCGGCTCGGGCCGGGACGAAGAGCCGACAGGAGCGTCCGGAAGCGACTGCGGCGGCGCGGACGGCGGCGGCACGGACGTCTCCGCACCGGGCGCGGGCACTTGCTGGACCTGCGCCAGCGCGAAGGCCGGAGCCGGGACGCGCGGCGCGGCCTGCGGGGCCGTGGCGACAAGGAGCGCGAGGGACAGGAACGGTCGCATAGTCAGGTGGACCTAGAAGGAGAAGGTGTAGCCAAGGTCGAACTGCACCAGGTGCGTGAGGCCAGGGCTGCGCGCGGGCTCACCCGTCGCCTGCCCCGCCTCCCACGCATCCCGCATCAGGTTGACGCGGTAGTTGTCCCGGAAGACCCAGTCGCGCAGCTCCAAGCGCACGCCGTGCGTGTCCCGGATGAAGAAGCGGAAGCCCACCGCCGCGGACACCACCGGGGCGACTCGCGACTCATTCACCCAGAAGTCCTGGGTGGCCGAGCCGCGATCATCCACCGACGTGCGGTTGTCACAGATGCCCAGGTCGCGGTTCACCACCTGCGTGCACTGGATGACGGAGTTGCGCTTGAACGAGCCCAGCCCGCCGCCCCCCCAGACATAGGCCTGGAAGTGGGCCGGCAAGTCGGACAGCAGGCTGAGCTTCCCGTAGATGGGCGCCCAGCGGACGCCGGCCACCCCGTGCAGGTTCATCTGCCAGAGGTCTTCCAGCTCGTCGGTGACGCGCTTGTCCTCCCGGTTGAGGAAGCTCTCGGAGATGGAGCGCGCCAGGCCCGTGTGACGGCTGGCCGCGTAGCCGGCCCGCGCCTCCACCGCGAAGGTATTGAAGAGGTTGTAGGCCACGCCGGCGTTGAAGACGTAGTGCGCCGTCAGGTGCGTCTGCAGCGGCAGACCGACACCGAAGGACACCTCCAACTTGCCGCCCGGCTCGTACAGCCGGTTGCGGACGACGACGCTGTCCAGGACGTTCTCGTCATCCTGTGCCGCGGCAACCGGTGCCGCCAGCGAGACGGCCAACGAAGCAAAGACGCAGAGCGTGCGTGCGATCATAATCCTGCCCGGCCCGTGGGGTGGGCCACCATGAGCGGGAGTGCAAGGAACTCCCCGAGCCACGGAGTCCGCGTCACCTGACGCTTGAGACTCCTTCGTGGTGCCTGGAGGTGCGCACGGCTTCCACGACCGACAAGCCGCGATGGCCAGGAGTCGGAATTCTTTTCACGGTCGCTCCCACCGGACGCCCACCGGTCAACGTTTCCGGGGCATGCCGTGGCACGGGACGTGATGAAGCAGGCAGGCGGGTCGTCACGCGGGGCAGACACCTGCCCACCCGCGGAAACCGCGCGCCACCCTGCCCCGCAAGACAAACGCCCCGCCCGGATGCCCGACGAATCGGGCCCGGAAGCGGGGCGTTTCGAGCGCTCAGACGCTCAGCGGCGAACTACGCGCCGCGCGCGGCCTTGTGCTGCGCGCGCATGGCCACCTTGATGCTGGGGCGGATGTAGACGACGCCGTTGTTGTGGCCGGCGACGGCACCCTTCACGAGCACCAGGCCCTTCTCCACATCCACGTCCACCACGGTCAGGTTCTGGGTGGTGACCTGATCCACGCCGTAGTGACCGGGCATCTTCTTGTTCGGGTACACGCGGCCCGGCGTCTTACGCTGACCGATGGCGCCCGGGTGACGCTGGTACTCGTGCGTACCGTGCGTCTTCGTCTGCGAACCCTTGAAGTTCCAGCGGCGCATGACGCCGGCGAAACCGCGACCCTTGGTGACGCCGGTCACATCGACCAGCTCGCCCTTGGTGAACATGTCCGCCTTGACGGCGTCGCCCACGTTGAAGGAGGCAGCCTCCTCCGGCGTGACGCGGAACTCCTTCAGGTGGCGGCGGTAAGGCGCGTTGGCCTTCTTGAAGAAGCCCCGCTCAGCCAGGTTGAGAATCTTCTCGCGGATCTCACCATAGCCCAGCGTCACCGCCGAGTAGTTGTCCTTCTCAGGGGTGCGCTTGCCAACGACCTGGCAGGTGCCCACGTCGATCACCGTGACCGGGACGAGGTTGCCCTCATCGTTGAACACCTGGGTCATGCCGATCTTCTTGCCAATCAGACCCTTCACGTCGTCCTCACTGCCAGCGCGCTGGTGGCGCGGAAAAACCCAATAAGTTCAATGACCTGGACTGCACGCGTCCCCGCGGTCGCCAGGAAGCGGCGCAATGTAGCAGACAGGTCCCCGCCGTCAAGCACTACGGGCGGATGCCTCTCTCACTGCGCGCGATCCAACCGCGGGTAGAACGGTGCGAGCTGCGCATCGTTGATGCGCTGTGCATACACGTCTTCGCCCAGGAGGAACAGGGCTTGATCCAGATAATCCTCCGAGGCCTGGACCTGTTCCTCCTTGGCGGCGATTGCCTGGTCGAGCTCCGCCATGCGGTGCTCGTGGTCCAGCTTCCGCGCCTCCTCCTCGTCCTCCATCTCCAGCAGGCGCTTGTGCGCCAGGATGCCGGCGGCGCCGGGCTGGCCGGGCACGGGCGTGAGGGCGGTGGCCAGGTTGGACTCCAGATCCTCCAGTTGCCGGCCGACCCGCATCTGCTGGAGCCGGTTCTTCTTGAGGTTGCCGCGGGCCAGTTCGATCTTCTCGGGTGACTCGCCGATCAGCTCCATGTCGCTGATCTTCTTCTCGAGCTTGAGCAGGCCGTCCTCGGCGTAGCGCTGTTCGGCCTTGCGAGACGCGAGCGTCTTGCGCAGGTCCTTCACCTTGCCGTCGATGGCGTCCACCGCCTTCTTCCACTTCTTGACGATGGCGGCGTGCTTCGCCCGCTCCTCACCCTGCACGGCGAGAAAGTCTGAATACGCCGCGTCCTCGTCGTTCATCTCCTGCTCGAGCGCCGCCAGTTCATCCCGGCGCGCCACCACGGCCTCTTCGGCGCGGTAGACGCGGTCCATGGAACGGGGGCAGGTGGGCTTGCCCGGCAACCTGTCCCGAGCCAGGTCGCCCAACTGGAAGATGAGATCGTTGTAGCTCTCCTTCGCCATGAAGGGATTTCTACGCCCAATGCTCGGCCACTGTCACCGGCGGAGCGAGAAAGCCGTGTCATTCCCTCAGGAGTCACCCGGGACGGCGCTGGCCGGCGCGTCGGCGTGGACCACGGGCCCCAGGGCCCCTTCGGCCAGGGACAGCAGCTCCCGGGAGCGGTCCTGCTCCTCGGTGCGGTTCAGCTCGCAGACCCACGCGGAGGAGAGGTCCGCCTGCTGACGGGCCAGCTCCGCGGTCGTCTCGTAGCGGGCGGCCGACGCGCGGGCAAAGGCCCCCTCGCGGCGGAGCTCCAGCAACGTATCCGGATCCAGCTCGATGTCCTCGGGAGGAACCGGCAGTGGACCGCGGCCCAGCGCGGCCAGCCGTGCGAGCAATCGCGAGGCGTGAGCCCGGCAGAACGCGGCCAACACCATCAGCCGTGCCCGGACCCTCGCATCCGCGATTCGCTCCGCCAGCGCCGTCATCCGCCGGGCGGAGACGACCTCCGCCTCCCACGCGGCGGCCAGCGCCGCGGCCAACCGGGTATGCCTCGCACCCATTGACGTCCCCCTGTTCCCTACCTTCAATCCGCCAACGTAGGAACGCCTCGCGCGGGATTCAACCGAGGGCGCGTTCAACCATCCAGTACCCACCAGCCGCGAGGATTCCGATGGACAGTCCCCTCACGGCCCTCGTGTGCAAAGCCGGACGGCGCTGGACCATGCGGAGGACGGGCAGCAGCACCGCCACCACCACCGCCTGCCCCAGCTCCACGCCGACGTTGAAGCCCAGCAGCGCCGTCACCGCGGACTCGCCCAGGCCGTAGCCGGCCAGCACGCCCGCGAAGCCGAAGCCGTGGATCAGCCCGAAGAGGAAGGTGACGAGCACCCGGTGCCGGTGCTCGCGCAGCACCAGGTTCTCCACCGCCACGTAGATGATGGACGCGGCGATGGCGGCCTCCACCCACCGGGCCCGGGCGCCGTCCAACACCACCCACCCCAGCGCGGCGGCCCCCAGCGTCAACGAGTGCGCCACCGTGAAGGACGTCACCAGCAACAACACCCGCTTCCAGCCGCCCCCCACCAGCAGCACGGCCAACAGGAAGGCCAGGTGGTCCACGCCCTCGAAGATGTGGCGCATGCCCAGGCCCACCCAGGCCGCGAAGCGGCTCGAGAGCGGCGTGCCGCGTCCGCCCTCCGGGACGTCCACCTCCGGCCGCGCGGCCTCCGCGAACACGGCGCCCGGGACCTCCCCTTCCCTCACGCTGCCCAGGAGCACCCGGTACTCCGGCGGCAGCCGCGCCAGCACCCGGAAGCGCTGGCGCATTCCGCCCGGTGGACACGTGAAGGTGGCGGACAGCTCCACGAAGGACTGGCGCGGCGCCGCGGCGTGCGCGGTCCGCGCGCATGGCAAGCCTCCGGAAGTCAGCGGCATCGCGTCCCAGACGCTCGCGGCGATGGCGTCACGCCGCGCGTCCAGCGCGGCCCGTGTGAGGAGCGAGCCCCCGTCCGCGTCGGCCAGGAGCAACGCCAGCGTCCGCGGCGTCATCGTCAACAGCTGACGGACCTCGGGCGCTTCGGGCCCGGCACGGTGCGCTTCAATATAGAGGATGTCGGCGTCGTGCGCGGCGGCGGCGCCCGTGGCCAACAGCAGGCACGCGAGCATGGCCCGGGGGGAGACCCACGTCATGTCCCCTCCAGCCTGCCGTCACCGCCCGCCCGCGTCCACCCCGGGCGCTACTCCGAGACGAAGCGCAGCTCCACCTGCTGGCGGCCGCTCATCGGATCATGCCGCGCGCCGCAGGAGAAGCAGTGGAGCGCCTGGTCCCAATCCCAGACGACCTTCACCTCTTCGCCGCAGCAGAGCATGGGCATGACGCGCAGCAGCTCGTCCGGCTCTGGCTCCATGGGGCCCGGCAGCGCCTCCGGCTCCACCGCCACGAAGGTCGGCCGGGGGTTGACGGCCAGCGTGCGCGCCACGTGCGCCAGCTGCTCGTACCGCACGTGGTTGGCCCAGCCGCGCGCCACGGCCTCCAGGTGCCCCTGCTGGGCGGGCGTGAGAAAGGCATCCGCCTCCGCGCGGTGGCCGCAGTACGGGCAGCCCCAGACGGGAACGCCCTCCACGCACTCGTGGGCGTTCTCGAAGGGGAAGAAGCCCAGGAGCTTGTGCAGCACCGCGCGCGAGTCCATGGGCCCCGGACGCGTCTTGAAGGGCCGCTGACACTCCGGGCACTCGCGGCGTGTGAAGCCCACGGAGTCCCGCGGCAGCTCCACGCCCATCACCTCGGGCGCCCGGCGCCTCACGCCGAGGCCGCCCGACGGCCGTGAGACACCACCGCCAGCAGGAACGCCACCATCGCGAACAACAGCAACAGGTGGACCCAGTAACCCTCGGTGGAGCCAGTGGCCAACCCCAGCCCCCACAACACCATCAGGATGATTCCCATCGTCCAGTACACGCCGCACCTCCACGCACGCACCACAGCCTGGCGCGGGCAAACCTAGGAACAGGCCCCCGGACGGGCAACCCGGTCCTTTTCACAGCCTCCCGTTGGGAACGGCACGTCCCAAACCGGGTATTTTTTCAGCTCCGCCAGGGAATCCAGCGCACCCGAAGTGGCGAATTCGTTGGCGCTCTTAAGGAGGAACACGCCGCGTACGACCTCTGGCACGCGGGCTGCTTAGGCGCTGCTCCGTCGGCAGGTCGGTACATCCGTATGGATACACGGGGCGCGAGCGGCACGGCGGCGCCGGGAGGGGTGGGATGAGGGGCTGGACGGTGGCGGTGGCGGCGGCGGCTTGGTTGGTGGGGACGGGGACGGGGGCGGTCGCGTTTCCGGTGCAGGTGCCGGAAGGCGCCCAGGGCGAGGGGCCGGAGGTGACGGAGCTGCGCGCGAGGCTGGCCGAGCGCGACGCCGAGCTGAAGGCGACCCTGGCGAGGCTGCACCTCTACGAGGATGAGGCCCTCTACGCCGAGGCCGAGGCCCTGGGAATCACGGAGATGGTGAAGGCCTCTGGCCTCCCCGCCCGGCAGCAGCGAAGGCTGGCGGTGGCCATCGTCCGCGAGGCGGCTCGCAACAACATCGACCCGCTCCTGGTGGTGGCAGTAATCCGCTGCGAGAGCTCCTTCAACAACTACGCGGTGTCCCACGTGGGGGCCATGGGCCTGATGCAGGTGATGCCGGCCACCGGCACCTGGCTGGCGGACAAGGCCGGCCTGCGGCTGGGCCGCTCCAGCAACCTCTTCGACTCGGAGACCAACGTGGAGCTGGGGACCGCGTACCTGGCGGACCTCATCCAGCGCTTCGGCACCGTGGAGAAGGCCCTGGTCGCCTACAACGCCGGCCCCGGGCTGGCCCGCCGCATCCTGGCCAAGAAGGAGGTCCGCACGAAGTTCATGGCGGGCTATCCCGCCAAGGTCGTGAAGGAATTCCGCAAACTGAAGGCCGAACAGACGAAGCAGCTCACACTGCGAGAGGCCCAGAAGGCGCACGGCCAGAAGAGCTGAGCGCTGAGCGACACGCCTTGCGACGGATGCACGACAGTCGCGAGAAAGTTGCGGGGTGGGGGGTAACCAAAACCGCGGACCCTGTGCACTGTGCGCCAGGCGGGAGCACCCCACGGGTCCTCCGTGGAAGGACTGGAGCGAAGACGCTCCAGCCAGGGCTCCGCGCCAACTTGGAGAGCACAGCAATGGCGGCGCTACAGATCCACCGTGAAGAGTCCGCAGGTTTCGTGACGCTGCGACTGGAAGGCACGCTGGACGGCAAGACGGCGGAAGAAGTCCAGACCTCCCTGAGCGCCCTGAGCGGGTGTGAGGTCGTCCTGGACTTCGCCCACCTGCGGGAGTTCAAGGACAGCGCCGTGGGTGTCCTGACTCGAGGCCTGGTGGAGCGCCCCGTCCAGCTGCGAGGCCTGGCCACCCACCACGAGCGGATGTTCCGGTACTTCGGTGTGGGCACAGGGACGTCGCCGCGCCCCGCCTACTACACGCCCGAGGACCTCTTCCTGTCGTAGGCGCTTCGCCGCCCCGGGAGGGAGGGAGCGTCCGCGGTGCAAGCCCGGACGCGAGGCGTGTTGGCAATCGAGGGAGTCGGCTACAGTGGCGGCAGATGAACCAGCCTGCCCGCGCCCTCTCCCCGGTGCCCTCCCCCGCAAACGCGCGCTCGGCGATGGAACGCATCGCCACCCAGTTGGGCCGCGCGGTGCAGGGAAAATCCGCCCAGCTCCAGCTCGTGGTGACGTCCCTGGTCGCCGGCGGCCATGTGCTGCTGGAGGACGTCCCGGGTGTGGGCAAGACGACGCTCGCCGAGGCCCTGGCCAAGGCCTGCGGCCTGAGCTTCGCCCGCGTCCAGTTCACCGCGGACCTGATGCCCGCCGACGTGCTGGGCGCCCAGGTCTTCCACGCGCAGACGGCCACCTTCCAGTTCCGTCCCGGTCCCCTCTTCCGGCAGCTCGTGCTGGCGGATGAGCTCAACCGCGCCCCGCCGCGCACCCAGTCCGCGCTGCTGGAGGCCATGGCGCAGGGGCAGGTCTCCCTGGACGGCGCCACGCACGTGCTGCCCGCGCCCTTCACGGTGGTGGCCACGCAGAACCCGGTGGACTTCTCTGGCACCTACCCGCTGCCGGACTCGCAGCTGGACCGCTTCATGGTGCGCATGTCCCTGGGCCACCCGACGCCGGAGGTGGAGGCCGGGCTGCTCGTCACCCGCGACGGCACGCCGCCCCTGGACGCGGTGGAGAGCGTCTCCGGTCCCGAGGAGCTGGCGTCGCTGCGCTCGTTCGCGGCGGCGCTCCGGCTGGACGCGTCGGTGGCGGACTACGTGGTGCGGCTGGCCACGGCCACGCGCTCACACGGGGACCTGGAGCGAGGCGCCTCCACCCGCGCGGTGCTCGCGCTGGGCGCGGCCGCGCGGGCCAACGCGCTGTGGGACGCCCGGGACTTCGCCACGCCCGGAGACGTCCGCGCGGTGCTGGTGCCCTGCTGGGCCCACCGCATCCTGCTGCGCAGCGCCGTGCAGGGCGTGTCCGCGCGCGACGAGGCGGCGCACCTGCTGGAGGAGATCGCCCGAAAGGTCCCGGCGCCCCGGTGAAGCCCCGGCTGCCGCCATGGTGGGCCCGGGTTCGCGCGCGGCTGCGCCCGCCGCGCACCCTGAAGGTGACGCGCATCGGACGCACCTATCTGGTCGTGACGTTCGGCGTGGGCCTGGGCGCCCTCAACACCGGCAACAACCTCCTCTACCTGCTGCTGGGCCTGCTGCTGAGCATGGTGGTGGTGTCGGGCGTCCTGTCCGAGCGGTGCCTGCGCTACCTGTCGGTGCGGCGCGTGGGCGCAGACGCGGCCTTCGCCCAGGAGCCCTTCGCCTTCCGGTGGGCCATCTCCCGCGGCCAGGGCCACGCCTTCGCGCTCACGCTGTCTGAGACGGACTCGCCGCTCACCGGCGGGGGCGGCGTGGGCTACCTGCCCGCGGGGGTGGACCACGTCGTGCGCGCGGACCTCACCGCGCCCCAGCGCGGGCCCGTGCTGCTCACGGGCGTGCGCGTCACCACCACCTGGCCGCTGGGGCTGTTCGCCAAGACGCGCACCTTTCCGCTGGAGAGCACGCTGCTCGTCTACCCGCGGCGGACCTACGCCTGCCAGGACCCGGGCGCGCCGGAGCAAGGCCCCGTGGGCGACGCGGGCAATCCCCGCCGCAATGACGGCAATGGGGATTTGAGCGGTCTGCGGGAGCTGGCGTGGGGTGAGGACGCCCGGCGCATCCACTGGATGAAGAGCGCCTCCGCCGGGAAGCTGCTGCGGGTGGAGCGCGAGCGCGAGGAGCGGCGCACCTTCATGCTGACGGTGGCGGACGAGCTCGACGCGGAGGCGCTCGAGCGCCGCTGCGAGGAAGTGGCCGCGCTGGCCCACCGGCTCATCGAGGAAGGTCACGAGGTGGGCCTGGACACGCCGGAGGAGCGCCTCCGCCCCGCCGCGGGTACGGCCCAGGAGCGGCGCCTGCTGCGGGTGCTGGCGTGGCTGGGGCACGCGCGCCCTCGCGGTGACGAGGAGGCGGCATGAGGAAGGGCACGCGGCTGAGGCTGGTGCTGCGGGACCTGGGCTCCGGGTTCGCCTTCGCGTCCATGGCGGTGTCCGGCCAGCTCCCCATCTGGTCGTTGGTCCTCTACGGCGTGGCCCTGGTGGTCGCGCTGGCGGGGCGGCGTCCCTTCTCCAACCGGGTGAAGCTCACGGCGCTGCTGCTGCTGGCCGTGGCCCTGACGCTGGGCACGAACGTGCTCGCGGGCTCGCTCGACCTGGTGGTGGCGGCCTGTGCCTTCGCGGGCCTCATCTCCGCGCAGCGCCTGCTGTCCACGCCGGACGCGACCACCGACGGCCAGGTCCACCTGTCCGGCCTGTTGATGGTGGCGGGCGGCGCGGCCCTCTCCGGTGAGCTCGTCTACGGCCTCTTCCTGATTGTCTTCGGCGTGCTGGCCAGCATCGCCCTGGCGCTGGGCGTGGTGGAGTCCGCCGTCCCCGAAGGCGAGCCCGTGCCGGTGCGCGCGGTGATGGGCCCGCTGGCCACGGGCGTGGGCTTCGCCGTGGTGGGCGCGGTGGCCTTCTTCATCCTCTTCCCCCGCCTCAACTGGAACATGATTGGCCCCAGCGCCTCGCCCGGCCTGGGCGTGGCCACCGCGGGCTTCTCCAACACCGTGCGGCTGGGGGGCGCGGGCACCATCAAAGGCAACCCGCGCATCGTGCTGCGCGCCACCCTGTCCCCGGACCCGGAGAAGGACGCGCTCGACGCGTACTGGGTGGGCCGCACCTATGACGTCTTCGACGGCCAGGAGTGGTCCAGCGCGCGCACCACCAGCGACGGCGCCGGGTTCATGACGACGCTGCGGCCGGGCCGGGAGAACCTGGTCCACCAGCGCGTGGAGCTGATGCCCGCGTACGGCGCGCGCACGCTGGTGGCGATGGAGACGCCCTCGCGGCTGGGCAACGCCGTGGCGAACACGCGGCAGGGCTCCCGGCGCACCCAAATCGAGGAGCGGGGCGGCGGAGAGGTGCGCTTCCGCGACTCCGGCATCTCGTATTCCTATGAGGCCTACAGCTTCCCGCCCGGCGCCAGCGGTGACGACGTCCAGGACCTGCCCCCGGAGGAGCAGGACGCCCTGCTGGCGCTGCCGGAGGGGCTGGACGTCCGCGTCGCCCAGACGGCCGCGCGGGTGCTGAATGGCGAGCGCGACCCGCTGGCCGCCGCGCAGAAGCTGTCCGCGTGGCTGCAACGCGAATACAGCTACACGCTGGAGTTGAGCGGCGACGTGCCAGACCCGATCGCCGACTTCCTCTTCCAGCGCAAGCAGGGCCACTGCGAGCACTTCGCCACCGCGCTCACGTTGATGCTGCGCACCCAGGGCATGCGGGCGCGGCTGGCCACCGGCTTCTTCGGCGGCGAGCGCGTGACAGGCGGCTACGTGGTCCGCGCGGGTGACGCACATGCCTGGACGCACGTGCTGGTGCCGGGACGCGGCTTCATCACCGTGGACGCGACGCCGCCGGCCCACCGCGCGAGCCAGTCTCCGCGCCTGCTGGAGCAGCTCATCAACATCTACGAGGTCGTGGAGTCGCAGTGGCGCGACGTCATCCTGGACTACAACTTCCGAGATCAGCTGACGGTCCTCCGCTCGCTCAGCCGCTCGCACGAGGTTCCGAAGAAGGACGAGCCGCCTGGCCGTGCGCCGCCTCCCCGGGCCTTCGGCGCCGCGCTGCTCGCCGCCGCCGCGGCCTATACCGCCTGGCGGTTGCTGACGCGGTTCCTGTCGCGTGAGCGACCGCTGGAGGCCACGCGCTTCGCGGACGCGGTGGAGGCGCAGCTCACCGCCGCGCGAATCACGCGCGGCGACGGAGAGACACTGGAAGCGCTGGACGCGCGGCTTGCCCGGGAGCGGCATCCGCTGGCCCCCGCCCTGGCGCCCGTCACCCGGCGCTACCTGGAAGCCCGCTTCGGCGGCCGCCCGCTCCTGCAGGGAGAGGCCACGCGGCTGCTGGCGGACTTGAGACGCGCTGTTCTCACGCAGCCCCAGCGCGTCGCCAGCGAGGGCACTCGCCCGCCACAAGCGCGCGCTTCCTGACACCCTGGCTTCAGTCCCCGCGCCTGACTGTCCGGCTGCCCACCTCGCGTGCCGGCGGCCCGGGCGTGTCAGCGGCCCGAGGCGTCGTTACGCCTTTTCCGGCGGGGCGGCCACGTCGTGGGACGGGCATCGCTCCAACGGCCGCGCCCCCACTGGGAGCACGGCCCCGCGCAGCCCCCGGGAGGCCCGAATGCGAACAGTTCTGAATCTCCTACAGCTAGCGCATCCGGCGATTCATGCCGGTGCAACGTAACGGTTACAGGATTGCGGCTTCGAAGACGCCGCTGGAGCGCGCCAACCCCTCGCAGACATTGGGAGTGGCCCTTCGGGGCAGGTTGGCATTTCCGTTGCTCAAGCTCCCGTCGTCACGTCGTCAGACGAAATCCATCCATCTTCGGCCTCCCCGCGAGGCCCACCGTCGGAGAAAACATTCATGCAGGCATCCACCGAGCAGTCGTCCAACTCCGGCTCCCTGGCGATGTACCTCTCGGAGATCAACCACTACTCCCTCCTCAAGGTGGAGGAGGAGCAGGAGCTCGCGCGCCGCTTCCTCAAGGGCGACCTGGCGGCCGGGCACCGGATGGTGACCGCCAACCTGCGCTTCGTGGTGAAGGTCGCCTACGAGTACCGCTCCTACGGCATCAAGATGTCCGACCTCATCCAGGAGGGGAACATCGGCCTGATGAAGGCCGTGCAGAAGTTCGATCCGGACAAGGGCATCCGCCTCATCTCCTACGCGGTGTGGTGGATTCGCGCGTACATCCAGAACTACATCCTCAAGAGCTGGTCGCTCGTGAAGCTGGGGACCACCCAGGCGCAGCGGAAGCTGTTCTTCAGTCTGGCCCGCACGCGCCGCGAGCTGGAGAAGTTCGGCAGCGGCGACGCGGCGGTGAACGTGGATGACATCGCCCGCCGGCTCCACGTGAAGCCGGGCGAGGTGCGGGAGATGGAGCAGCGCATGGGGGGCCGGGACTTGTCGCTGGACGCGCCCATGGGCGAGGACGGCGGCAACAGCCACGTGGACTTCGTGGTGAGCGCCGCGGCCCCGCAGGACGACGAGTTCGCGGACAAGGAGGAGGCGGGCCTCATCAACGCCCGCGTCCGCACCGCGCTGATGCGCCTGGACCCGCGCGAGCGCTTCATCATCGAGCAACGCGTCATGAACGAGCGCCCCATGACGCTCAAGGAGCTGGGGGAGCACTTCGGCTTCTCGCGCGAGCGCGCCCGCCAGCTGGAGATTCGCGCCAAGGACAAGCTCAAGTCGGAGCTGGCCGCGCTCATGGCCGAGGTGGACCCGGAGGCCGTCGCCGTCCAGCAGTAAGCCGGATTTGACGCGGCCAGCGGCCCCGGCATTCCGGGGCTGGCCCGCCTCGAAGCGCCTCCGCCCTGCTGGCGGGGGCGCTTGCCATTTGCGGGCGTTGTTTCACGGCTGGCCATGGGCCTGCTAGAAGGGGCCGGTTTCCCTTCGAAGGAGCCCCCCGCTTGGCCCACGGTTCGCCGCCGATCTCCGAGGATCGCGTCCCGGTCGCTCAAACGCTCGCGACAGTCGCCCATACTCCGTACGTCCCCCCCGACAAGTCTCCGGCGGAGATGACGATGCGGGCCCTGGTGCTCGGCTCGGTGCTGGGCATCGTGTTCGCCGCCTCGTCCGTGTACCTGGCCATCAAGGTGGGCCTCACAGTCTCAGCGTCCATTCCCGTCGCGGTGCTCTCCATCGCCATCTTCCGGGCCCTGGGCAACTCCAGCATCCTGGAGAACACCATCGTCCAGACGACGGGCTCGGCCGGTGAGTCGCTCGCCTTCGGCGTGGCCGCCGCGCTCCCCGCCCTGCTGCTGCTGGGCTACGACATCAGCCTCACCCACGCCTTCCTCACCGCGGCGCTGGGCGGCGTGCTGGGCGTGCTGATGATGATTCCGCTGCGCCAGGGCCTCATCGTCCAGGAGCACGGCAGGCTGCCCTACCCGGAGGGCACCGCCAGCGCGGACGTGCTCATCGTCGGCGAGCAGGGCGGCACCAACGCCCGCACCGTCATCACCGGCTTCCTGGTGGGCGGCGTGTACAAGCTCGCCTACTCCGGCATGAAGCTGTTCCGCGAGGTGCTGAGCACGCCGCTGCAGGGGCTCAAGAGCGCCACCGTCTCCACCGAGGTGAGCCCGGAGCTGCTGGGCGTGGGCTACATCATCGGCCCCCGCGTGGCGGCCATCACCTTCGCCGGTGGTGTGCTGAGCTACCTCATCCTCATCCCGGCCATCTCCTTCTTCGGCGGCGGGCTGGAGACGCCGCTGCTGATGCACAACGGCCAGCTCATCCGGGACATGTCGCCGGACGAGATTCGCAACGCCTACGTGCTCTACATCGGCGCGGGCGCCGTGGCGACGGGCGGCCTCATCAGCCTCATCCGCTCGCTGCCCACCATCATCGGGGCCTTCAAGCGCAGCCTGGAGACGCTGAAGGCGTCGCGGGGCCAGGGCGCCATGCCGCAGCTCTTGCGCACGGAGCAGGACCTGCCCATCACGCTGGTGCTGGGCGGCAGCGCGATGCTGGTGCTGGCCATCTGGCTGGCGCCGCCGCTGGAGGTGAACTTCATCTCCGCCATCCTCATCGTCATCTTCGGCTTCTTCTTCGTCACGGTGAGCGCGCGCATCACCGGAGAGATTGGCAGCTCGTCCAACCCCATCTCCGGCATGGTGGTGGCCACGCTGCTCATCACCTGCCTCGTGTACCTGCTCATGGGCTGGACGTCGTCCGAGGACCGCTTCATGGCCCTCACCACGGCGGCCATCGTCGGCATCGCCGCGTCCAACGGCGGCACCACCGCGCAGGACCTCAAGACGGCCTTCCTGGTGGGCGGCACGCCCCGGCGCCAGCAGGTGGCGCTCTTCGTCGGCGTGCTCACCAGCGCGATGTTCATCGGCCTGGTGCTGGTGACGCTCAACCGCGGCGCCACCGTCACCATCCCCGAGCCCCACCCGGGCGTGAAGGTGACGGAGTTCTCCAACGAGACGCGCGTCCAGCACACCTTCCCCTGGGCCGTCTCCGCCGACACCCTGGCCGCGCGCGGCCTGGACGTGGCGGCGCTGCGCAAGGCCGTCTGGGCGCAGGGCTACGAGCTGAACACGCAGGGCGCCACGCCGGAGCTGCGCAGCTGGCGCGACGTGTCCTCGCAGGACCTGGGCGCGGTGACGCTCAACGTCCCCAGCGGCGCCCCCATCCAGGTGGCGGACCTGGGCGCCGTCACGGACGGCCCGGAGCGCACCTACAAGGAAGGCTACGTGCGCGGCGCGGACACGCCGGTGCCCGCGGGCAAGTACCTGCTCGATGCGTCCGACACCATCCAGTACGTGGTGGACCCGGGCATCGGCGGCCGCATCAGCGTCTACGAAGGCCAGCAACTGACGCGCTACGCGGCGCCCAAGGCGCAGCTCTTCGCGCTCATCATCGACGGCATCCTCACCCAGAAGCTGCCGTGGGATTTGGTGCTCCTGGGCGTGTTCATCGCGCTGATGCTGGAGCTGTGCGGCGTGTCCTCCCTGCCCTTCGCGGTGGGCGTGTACCTGCCCATCAGCAGCAGCGCGCCGCTCTTCGTGGGCGGCATGGTGCGCTACTTCGTGGACCGCATCCGCGGCGGCGAGTCCGACTTCTCGCCGGGCACCCTGCTCTCCTCCGGCTTCATCGCCGGTGGCTCCATCGCTGGCGTGCTCATCGCGTTCCTGGAGATCGCCACCGACGGGGCAGGCACCCGCGCGCTGAACCTGCCTGCCCTGCTGGGCAACCAGGGCGGCCTGGGCGGCTTCCTCAACCTGGTGGGTGAGAGCGAGCACGCCCACCCGCTGTGGTCCAACCTCTGGGGCCTGCTCTTCTTCGGCGGCCTCACGCTGTTCCTGCTGCGCTCCGCCCTCAGGGGCCAGAGCGCCGCCGTGTCCCCGCCGCCGCAGAAGGAAGCGTAGGCCGGTTGAAACACCGCTGAGACACCCCGGGGCGGCGAGGCGCATTCCTCGCCGCCCCGCTCATTTCCGGGGCGGGTGCGGCGTGCCTCCTGAAACCCCGTCCAGGAGGCGGCGCGCACCCACCCGGGCCGGCGCGCTCAGAGCGGCGAGTGGGAGGGCGGCACGTGGTCGGGCGGTGCGACGCCAGCGGCCTCCGCGCACACGTACTCCGTGCGCAGCGGCGCGACGACGCCGAAGGTCGCCGCGAAGACGACGGGGCCCCACCACGGCCAATACACATCCACGCGGGAGAAGCCGTGCTGGCACTCCGGCGTCACCACGTTCGAGGTCGTCAGTCCGGCGACCAGGCTCACGCCCGTTTGCTGTTCGGGCGCCCCTCCGCGCGGCGCTCCGGAGCGGAGGCTCATCCGGAAACACCCCGTCAGTGAGAGCAACAGCAGCGAGCACGTCAGCAACCGCGCCATGGACGTCCCCCCGCGCCGGCGGATGACGCATGTGGCAACACAACCGGAAATCCCCGTCATTCTCATCCCCGTCACCGGGACATCACCCAAGCCCTGGGACTTCCACGGGCCGTGTCCTGGGTGGCCGTCCAAAATCAGGTTAGACTTGGGTGACAGCATGGCCCACCCCCCTAAAGCCATCCAAGAATCCAACGCGGAGCCTCAGCTTTCGCCCGAGGCGCGCGAGAAGGTTGAGTTGGCGAAGACGTTCGCCTTCCACCTGCTCAAGGGCATCAAGCAGATCGGGATGTATCGCCACAACGAGTCGCGTTTCCCGGAGTTCCTCGGGAAGGCGCTCGAGTCGATTTCCTCCTACACGGAGAAGTTCGGCCCCCTGTCGATGAAGGTGGAGCAGCAGAACTTCCTGCTCCTCGGTGAGGCGCTGTTCTCCGAAGACACCCCGCTGCCCTACAAGTTCTTCCGCGACGGCATCCGGCAGCTCATCTTCCGCCCGGGCCTCACCGTGGAGGAGCTGACCACCTTCACGCTCATCGCCCTGTCCGAGCCGGAGCGCGGCGCGGAGGACGTGCTGGCGCAGCTGTGGCGCGCGAGCATGGAGCACGTGGAGTACGTGGTGGTGGAGGGCTTCTCCATGGAGAACGCCTCCGAGGAGGAGGTGCAGGTCGAGGTGGACAAGGTGGTGGGCTACCTCTACTCGCGCCTGCAGACGAACTCGGATGACTACCTGCGCTTCGCGCGCGTGTCCGCGGAGGACCTGGACGCCAGGCTGGACGGCGTGGAGCAGATTCGCGGCCTCGTGGTGGGCGGACGGCACGCCTCGGACGAGCTGAAGGCGAAGCTGCAGCGAGAGGTCTCCGAGGAGGAGAACGCCCGGCTGTTCCCCAAGCTGGTGAGCGCCGTGTTCCAGGTGGTGGAAGGCGGCGTGGATGACGCGTCCCTGCTCGAGGAGATCTTCGTGCAGCTCCTGGACATGCTGCTCCTCCAGGACGACTTCGGCACCGTCAACCAGATTGTCCTCAAGCTGCGCGCGCTGTCCCAGCGCGAGGGCAGCGAGGACCTGGCGAAGATGCTGGAGAACTTCCTCCACAAGATGGGTGAGGAGCAGCGCCTGATGCGCGTGGGCGAGTCACTCAAGACGACGCGGCCGAAGAACCCCGCGGACGTGTCGCGCTACCTCCAGGGGCTGGACCGGGACTCCATCATCCCCCTGCTGTCGGTGCTGGAGAGCATCGAGGTCGCCGACAACCGCACCTTGCTGTGTGACGCCCTCGCGGGGTTCGCGCGCGAGCTGCCCGAGCCCTTCGTCGCGCGCCTGATGTCAGACCGGCCGCAGACAGTGCGCGACATGGTCTACATCCTGGAGAAGAGCAACCACCCGGAGCGGGTGAAGATGTTCGGCCAGGTGCTCAAGAGCCCCAACCTGGTGGTGAAGCTGGAGGTGCTCAACATCATCGGCCGCGGCCGAACGGGCGAGGCCCGGCGCATCATCGTGGACGCGCTCGCGGACCCCATCTCCCAGGTGCGCATGCTCGCGGCGAAGCTGCTGCCGGAGTTCGACCGCGACAAGGCCTACGTGGACCTGATGCGCATGGTGCGGGAGCCCGGCTTCGACAAGAAGACGCCCGACGAGCGCGCCGCGGTGTACGCGGCCATCGGCTCCACGGGCACCCCGGGCGCCCTGTCGATGATGCAGCAGATGCTCGCGACGAAGCCCTCGCTGCTCAACAAGAAGCGCGTGCTGGAGGACAAGCTGCTGGCCATCCACGGCCTGGGCGGCGCGTGCTCCATCCAGGGCTACAAGATGTTGCAGGCGGTGGTGGAGGACAAGAACCAGCCGTTGGAGGTCCTCACCTCGGCTCGCAAGGCGATGTACCAGACGAAGAAGACGCTCTTCGGAGACTCGGCGCTGTCGGAGGAGGCATAGGCGCATGGCCGACAACCTGAAAATCACCCAGTCGCAGGACGAGAACACCAGCGAGTTCGGCCGCGAGCACAACGAGAAGCTCCAGGGCCTGGCGCGCTCGCTGGTGGCCGGCATGTACATGCTGGTGCGCTCGGTGAAGATGTATGACCCGGAGAACGCGGTCTTCCAGAAGCCGCTGCACCAGCTCCAGGACATCATCAATCAAATCATCGGCAAGGAAGGCCGCCTGGAGCTCACGGGCGTCAAGGAGTCGTTCTACCTGAACGGCATGCTGGTGAAGGTGGACCTCAACTCCATCGAGAACCAGCGCTACCTGCTGGCGGAGCTGCGCTCGAAGGACGTGGGTGGCTTCACGCTCACCAAGCCCGTCACCGTTCCGGACCTGAAGAACTTCATCTGGATCTTCAGCAAGGAGCAGACGGCCGCGTCCGAAGAGGACGGCCTGTCCAACCGCAAGCTGCTCAACATGCGGGTGGCCAAGTTCTCCAAGCTGAAGGAGAAGCTGAACAAGGACCTGGACAACCCGGGCGACCAGAAGGTGGACCGCAAGAAGTACGCAATGACCATCTACGCGCGCGCCGTGTTCTTCCTCACGAAGTACCTGCAGTCGGTGCGCGCCGGCAAGCCCATCAACGCCTCCAAGGCGCTGCGCCTGGTGCAGGACTTCGTCGACATCTCCTACGAGCAGCGGACGCACTTCCTGGGCATGACGACCATGCGGCGCGAGGACGACTACCTCGTGTACCACCAGGTCAACGTGTGCCTCATGAGCGTCGTCTTTGGCGCGGAGCTGGGCCTGACGAAGCCGCAGCTGCGCGACCTGGGCTACATCGCCCTCTTCCACGACGCCGGCATGGCCACGCTGTCGGAGGAGCTGTCGACGAAGCGCGGCGCCCTGACGGCCGAGGAGAAGCAGACGGTGCAGCGCGCGCCGCTCATCTCCGTGCGCAACATCCTGATGGAGAAGGGCTTCAGCCGCTCCACCCTGCTGCGCGTGGTGACGACGTTCGAGCACAAGACGGACTTCGGTACCGCCGTGCGCGACTCCCGCGGCAACATCCAGATGATCATCCCGAAGACGAACCTCGGGGCGTACGCGAAAATCATCGCCATCTGCGACGCGTACGACGCCCTCACCTCGAAGCGCCCCTACCGGGATGCCTACGGCCCGGAGGTGGCGCTGATGCTGATGTGGTCGGAGATGCGGAACAAGTTCGACCCGGAGCTGCTGTCCGTCTTCATGCGGGTGATGGCCATCCAGCCCGTGAAGGTGCTGTCCAAGCGCCAGCAGTCGCTCAGCGTGTCCGGCCTGTAGTCCGCTTCGTGCCGCCCGCCGCCTTCCGGGGCGCGGGCTGCTTTCGGGTGGCGAGTGGCGCCTCCGGCGCGGGGACCGTGGCCCGGAGCAGCGTCAGGGCCGCCTCCAAGTCCGCGGGAATGGGCGCCTCCAGCTTCAGCACCTTGCCCGTGCGCGGGTGCGCGAAGGACAGGCGCCACGCATGGAGCGCCTGACGCCCCAGCCGCTCCTGGGCTTGCGCCGCGGCGCCCTTTGGCTTGCGTCCGGCGCCGTAGAGCGCGTCGCACAGCAGGGGGTGGCCGGCTTCTGACAAGTGCACGCGAATCTGGTGCGTACGGCCGGTGAGCAGGTCCACCTCCACCAGCGCCGCGCCTTCGAAGGCCTCGAGGACGCGGTACACGGTGACGGCGTTCTTGCCCTCCTTCACCTTGCCCGTGAAGCGCTGGCGGTGGATGGGGTGACGGCCGTAGAGCGTCTCGATGCGCCCCTCCGCGGGCGGCACGCCGTGCACCAGCGCCAGGTACGTCTTCTCCACCGCGCGCGTCTTGAAGGCCTTCTGGAGCGCGACCAGCGCCTGCTCGTTCTTCGCCACGACGAGGCAGCCGGTGGTGTCCTTGTCGAGCCGGTGGACGATGCCGGGCCGCAGCTCGCCCCCGACACCGGCCAGGTCCTTCACCCGGTGCAGCAGCGCGTTGACCAGGGTGCCAGAGGCGTGGCCCGCGCCGGGGTGGACGACCATGCCCGCCGCCTTGTCGACGACGACCAGGTCGCGGTCCTCGTGCAGCAGCGCGAGCGGGAGCTCCTCCGCCAACGGGACGGCGGGAACGGGCGCGGGAATGTGGAGGACGAGCAGCTCACCGCCGCGCAGACGCCGGGCCGGCTTGGCCGGCTGGCCGTCCGAGAGCACATGCCCGGCCTCGATGAGGCCGTGGATGCGGGAGCGCGTGAGGTCCGGGAACGCGCGCGCGAGGTACTGATCGACGCGCTCGCCGCGAGCTTCGGGCGGAGCGCGGAACTCTCGCGTGTCGGGCGCTACCACGGGGAGGGGGTTACCAGATCTTCGACTTCACATGCGCCTTCGAGCGCAGGACGATGTCGTTGATCGCCCGCTCGAAGAAGTTCATCTTCGTGAAGATCTCCTGGCTGACGCGGCTCTTGTAGAGCTCGCGGCCCTCTTCCAGTTCCTCCTTGAGGACCTCGAAGAGGTTGTCCTGTTCGATTCCCTTGATGATCTTCTGCTCGTTGTAGAGCGAGATATCCGAGGCAATCGCACGGGCGAGCCGCATCGCCTTGACCTTTTCCTCGTCCGTCATCGTGCTACCTACTTAGGCAGCGGCTGAAGGCGAGTCAACTTTCCTCGCAACGCCGGTGACATCCGAGCACTTCCAGGGGGCGCCCCTACTTCCGGCCTGCCTTCTCAGAAGACAGGGCGAGGTAGCTCTTGGAGACGCGGAGTGGATCCAACCCCAGCTCGCGGGCGAGGTTCATCAGGATACCTCGCAGGTAGACGGCGGGCGGGAGCGCGGTGTAGCGGTCCGCCTCCACGTTCTCCAGGTGACTGCGCGTGATGCGGGTGCGGTCGGCCACCTGCTGGAGGGTCATCCCCCGGGCCTCGCGGACCTGGCGGAGCAGCTCGCCGTTGAACTCGGCGTCGGACGGGATTTCCGGAATGCGAGGCCGGGGCTCCCGGGCCCGCGACGCGACCTGGGACACCTGCGCCAGCGCCGCCTCCGCCGTGGCGATGGCGGAGTCCTGGGCGAGCTGCGGTGCGTCTCCCAGGGGCCGTCCAGCGCGCGCTCCAGCCCGGCCGGGCTCGGCCTGCGCCTCCGCGGAGGGCCCCGGATGGACAGGGACGATGGCGGTCGGCCCGGCCTCGGGCGCCGGGCTGGAGGGCTCCGGGGGAGCCGACGGCACCAGGCTGGCGCTTGCAGGGACTGGCGAATCGCTGGCCGGAACGGCGTCAGGCACCACCGCGGCGGCCTCCTGGGCCACGGCCGGCTCACCCACCGAGGCCGCGGGCACCGCACTGGAAGCCTCGCGCGGCGACTCAGCGCTCACAGCCTCCGTGCCCGCCCCATCCGCCGAAGCCTGGGGCTGGATCGACGCCACGGGGACATCCACCGCGCTCCCCATCCGCTGCGTGTCCTGCAGCGAGCTGGACACATACGCGAACGAGAACCCACGGAAGAACGACGCCCGGAAGTCCGCCTGTCCCAGGGTCGCGGGCATCGGCTCCGCCCGAGGCTCCGTCGCCTGGTCCGCGGCCTCCGCTTCCCCGTCCCGCCCCGTGCTCGCGGTCTCCGAGTCCTCCACCGGCACGTCTCGCACTGCCCCTGGCCTCCCGTTCGTCCCCGCTTCGGGGACCTGCGTCGACAGGCGGCCAGTCTCATCTTCCGCGCCGGGTGCGGCAACCCCCACCAGCGTCGGCTCCGCACGCTTTTCCACCGGCGCGTCGGCGTGGGCCCCCGAGCCCCCCGTCGCCGCCGCGTCCATCAACCGGCGGGCCGGGAGCCCCAGGTCCTTGTCGTACTCGGCGCGCAGCTCTTCGTCGGAGAGAATCTCCAGCGCCTCGGCCATCCGAGCGCGGAGCCCATCCACCTGGCCCTCGTCCACGAGCGCATAGACGGCGATGGAGTCCGGTGAATACAGCTCATTGAGCCGTTCGTACGCCGCCCGAATCTCCTCCATCGGCGCGGTGACGGGGACTTCGAGAATCTCGTAATAGGTCTGCTGCTCGAAGGGCTTCATGGTGTGGAGCGCTGGGGGGAGCCGTCGAGCGCGAGGATACGCGTTGCGATGCCCTGAATGGCAGTGGCCGCCGCGGAATCCGGCCGCTCGAGGAGGACGGGCTTGCGCTTGCGCACCGCGCGCCACGCCTCGTCGTCGTAGCGGATGGCCCCCAGGACATCCATTTCGATGCCAAAGAACTTCTTCCATGCGGCGGCCACGGACGCGCCCACGGACAGGTCCGCATCCGTGCGCGCCTGGTTCACCACGAGCCGGATGCGGAACGCGGACAGCTCCCGCTCCAGGCGCTCCGCGATGGCCGGGTCCTTGCGCCGGGCCTGCGCCAGCACGTCATGCAGCGTGCGCAGCGCCCCCTCTCGGGTGGTGAGCGCGTCCTCCACCAGGTCCTCGATGCCGTACTGCGACTCCACCTGCTGGAGCTTGCGGAAGAAGGCCGCCTTCGCGAAGCGGTAGGCGTTCTCCACCGACGTGGGCTCGGGCAGCATCACCAGCACGCCGTGGTCGGCGAGGATGAAGAAGTCGATGGTGTTGAAGCTCGTCCCCGCGCCCAGGTCCAGGATGAGGTAGTCCGCCGACGTGCCCATCAATGTCCGCAGCAGCTTCTGCTTCTGCGCGTACTTGAGGTTGGCCGCGTCCAGCGCGTCCTGCGCCCCGGCGATCAGCGAAAGCCTCGGGATGCCGGTGGGGATGATGACCTCTTCCAGCTGCGCCTTGTTCCGCCGCAGGAAGTCGGAAAGCGTCGCGTTGGGTTGACCGACGCCCAGGCACGTGTGCAGGTTGGCACCGCCCAGGTCCACGTCCACGAGCAGCACGTTGGCCCCGGATTGGGCCAGGGCCACGCCCAGGTTGGCGGACACCATGGACTTGCCAATGCCGCCCTTCCCGCCTCCCACGGCGATGATGCGCCGGGGGCGAGGACGGCGTGACAGACCAGGAGGGCCGGAGACCATGGGGCCTGGCTCCGTGGGGCCCAGGACACGGGATTCGGTCCGGGGCGCTCGCGAGGGTTGGGACATGCCCCCCCATCAAATCCCGAACCCAGGGTCTCGTCGACTCCCCGACCTTCTGCATCCGTTCAGTGGAACATCCCGGCCCGCGCGTGCGCCGGAAACCCGTCACTCCCGGTGTTTCCAGCCCCACGGCGAGCCCGGAGGCCTGGCAGGCAGGCGTTACTCGTCGAGCAGCTCGACGTTCCAGTACGACGCGTCCGCCAGGTGCAGGAACGGCAGCCACTCCCGGTACGTCACCTTGCGGCTGGCACCGCGGAACAGCGGCGTCCAGCGGGGGCGCACGGGCTTCTTGAGCAGCTTCATGTGGGCCTGCTCTGGCGTCCGCCCCCCCTTCCTCAGGTTGCAGGGGACGCAGGAGCACACGACGTTCTCCCACGTCGTCTTGCCACCCTGCGTGCGCGGCATGACGTGGTCCAGGTTCAGCTCGCTGCGCGGCAGACTCTTCCCGCAGTACTGGCAGGTGTCGTTGTCGCGCGCGTAGATGTTGAGCCGGGAGAAGCGCACCCGCCCTCGGGGCAGATGGTCATACGCGCTGAGCACCAGGACACGGGGAACGCGGATGGTGCGCTCGATGGTGGTGATGCAGTCCTGCGTCGCGCTCAGCTCCGCCCAATCCGCGAACTCGTAGAGCCGGTACTGCGAGTCGATGGCCTTGGCCACCCCCAGGTACAGGAGCGTGAACGCCCGCTTCACCGAGGTGACATGAACCGGCTGGTAGTACCGGTTGAGGACAAGCACGGCGCTGTTGATCATGGCGGGTTCCCTGGAATGGCGGCCGCGACGGCATCCGCGACCGCCTGGAGCTCCTCCTCCTCGAGACACCGGACGTCGAGGAGCACCTCGCCATCCGCGATCCTGCCAATAACCGGCGACCTTCCTCCGCGCAGGCGGTCCAGGAATGTTTCCGGCGTCTCTAGGGTGAGGATGCACGCGGAGGACGGCAACCCGGCCAGCGGCATGGCACCCCCACCCACCTGTCCCACCACGCTGGCCACCCGCGCACGCACACCCCGCCCCGCCAGCAGGCCCTCCAGCCGTACCGCCCGGGCGCGCAGGTCCTCTGGCGACTGGGCAAGCAGGCGGTGCACCGGGACCTCCTCCGCCCGGCCATCCCGGTACAGCACCAGGGTGGCTTCGAGCGCGGCGACCGTCAGCTTGTCCACCCGCAGGGCCCGCATGAGCGGGTGGGCCTTGATGCGCGCCAGCAGCGCGGACCGGCCCACCACGACGCCCGCCTGGGGTCCTCCCAACAGCTTGTCTCCCGAAAAGGCCACCACGTCCGCGCCCGCCGCGACGGCCTGGGCCACCGTGAGCTCGCGGCTCAGGCCTTCGCCCTTCAGCGGCACCAGCGCGCCCGCGCCCAGGTCCTGGAACACCGGCACGCCACGAGCGCGGCCCAGCGCCGCCAGCTCCGCGACCTCCACCTCTTCCGTGAAGCCCACCAACGCGAAGTTGGAGCGGTGCACCTTCACCAGCAGCGCTGACTCCGAGCCCAGCGCCGCCGAGTAATCCAACAGCCGCGTCCGGTTGGTGGTGCCCACCTCCACCAGCTTCGCGCCCGACTGCCGCATCACCTCCGGGACACGGAAGCCGCCGCCAATCTCCACCAGCTCACCGCGCGACACCACGCACTCGCGGCCGGACGCCAGCGCCGCCAGCACCAGCAGCACCGCGCCCGCGCAGTTGTTGACGACGACCGCGTCCTCCGCGCCCGTCAACGCGCGCAGCAGCCCCACCAGCGGCGCGTAGCGGCTGCCCCGCGCGCCTTCATCCAGGTCGTACTCGAGGTTGGCGTACCCCCGGGCCACCTCCGCCACGCGCGCCACGGCCGAGGCCGCCAGGGGCGCGCGTCCCAGGTTGGTGTGCAGCACCACCCCGGTGGCGTTGTGCACGGGCCGCAAGCCCGGTGCGGCCAGCGTGTCCAGGGCGTGCTGGACGTCCGCGTCCTCGAAGCCCGGCCCGCCCGAGGCCACCAGCCGGCCCCGGGCCCGGTCGACCGCCAGGCGGAGCGCGGCCACGGCACGGGCCCTGGGGACTCCACTCAACAGGGGCTCCAGCGACGGGCGCCGCAGCAGCTGCTCGACGGAGGGGAGCGCGCGCAAGAGCGCATTCTTCCCACCGTCTCCAATGTTCGACGGGGCGCCCACGCCCCGAGTCTAGGGGAGCCGCCGGGCAAGTTCCAGGCGCGCCCCGGAACATCGGGGTGACAAAAAGGAAAAGGCCCAGCCTCCCTCGGGAGACTGAGCCTTCGGACTGAGCGCCAGGAGCGCTCAGGAGGTACTCAGGCCGGGCGAACGTTCTGAGCCTGCAGGCCCTTGGGGCCACGGGCCACGTCGAACTCGACCTTCTGGCCTTCCTGCAGCGTGCGGAAGCCCTGGGTCTGAATCGCAGTGTGGTGGCAGAAAAGATCCTCGCCCCCGCCGTCCTGCATGATGAACCCAAAGCCCTTCGCGTCGTTGAACCACTTCACGGTACCAGTCGCCATTACGCTTCTCTTCGTCTTTCTCTACCAGCTTCATGAATTGAGCTGGTTGCCACGCCGTGTGAAGGTGCGGCCTTGGCCATGTGTCACGTTTCCGGCCAGTTGCATAGGGGGACCCCCACACGCGGGCACCCTTTTTCAGGGCGTGGACACAACCCGCGGCCTTCGCGCTCCATTCCGCACGAATTCTCTACCGACACCACCCAGCAAGCGCCCGGATGGCGCCGGCGCACCTACTTCGCGGCGCTCTTGAGCACGGGCAGCTTGGGCGCCCGTCCGTACAGCAGTTGGTACGTGTTGAAGGAGCGCAGCACGCGCTTGATGTAGCCGCGCGTCTCGGAGATGGGGATCTCCTCCACCCACGCGTCCAGCGCCAGGTCCGGCCTGTCGGACCTCCAACGATTCACCGCGCCGGGCCCCGCGTTGTAGCTGCCCACCGCGAAGGGCGTGTGTCCGTTGAAGCGCTTGAGCAGGCCGCCCAGGTAGTGGGCTCCCATGCGGATGTTGAGGTCGGGCTGGAGCAGCTGGTCCACGCTGAAGCGCTTGAGCTTCAGCTCGCGCGCCACGCCCTTCGCGGTGGACGGCATCAACTGGGTGAGGCCCATCGCCCCCGCCCATGAGAGCGCCTTGGGGTCCAGCGCGCTCTCCTCCCGCATCAGCGCCTGGAGCAGGTCCGGCTCCACGCCCGCGTCCGCGGTGTGCTTCTCGATGAGGTCGCGGAAGGCGTTGGGATACGCCACCTCCCACACCACGCGCGTCTGCGCGGTGATGGGTCCGCTCAAGTCCTTGCGCAGCGCCAGCCGCGCCACCGCGTGGGCGGAGCGCTCGTCCCCGGCCTCGTGCAGCACCAGCACCAGCAGGCGCACGGACTCCGCGGGCAGGTTGGTCCGGTTGACGGCCAGCAGCTCGGACGACACGGCTTCCTTGAAGCCCAGGCGGTAGAGCTCCACGCCCGCGCGGAAGTGCGGGTCCTCGCCCATGGGGCCGGCGAACAGCGGCCAGGGGCTGACGGCCTCGGGCACGGTGAAGACCTCGGCGGACACCTTCTCCAGCCGCGGCGGGTCCACCTTCGCCAGCTGCGAGCGCGCCATCAGCCCGTAGTAGGTCGCCGGGTGGTCCACGGAGAGCTTCTCGAACAGCTCCGCCGCGCCCTGGATGTTGCCCTTCTCCTGCATCGTCCGCGCCCGCCAGTAGCGCGCGCGCTCCACGTCGTAGCTCTCGTCCGCCTTGGCGAACTGCGCCTCGATGCGGTCCAGGAACGACAGGCCGGAGTCCTCCACGCCGGTGGTGCGGGCAATCCAGAACGCCTTGAAGAGCGCCTCGCCCAGGAAGTCCCCCTGCGGGTACAGCCGGGCCAGCGTGTCCAGGCGGGCCATGGCCTCCTTCGGGCGGCCCGTCTTCAGGTAGAGGTCGGCCGCGTAGAAGAGGCCGTCATCCGCGAACGAGTGGTCCGGGAACTCGCGCGCCAGCCGCTCGTAGGTCTCCATGCCCCGCGCCTGGTCCACGATGGAGCGCGACGAGCCGAGCACATACAGCACGCGCGCCAGCAGGTCGCGGTCCTGGCACTTCTCCGCCACCGGCGTCAGCACCTGGATGGCGCGCGTGTGCTGGCGCTCCTTGCGCATGCCCTTGCCGAAGACGAAGTGCGCGCGGCAGGCCAGCGGGTCCGGGAGCTTCAACTGCGGCAGCAGCGGCTCCAACTGCGCCAGACCGGCCTTGTTGCGGTGCAGCTCCACCAGCGCCTCGCCGCGCCCCACCTTCGCCTCCAACGGCGGCGTCTGCCCCTTGAGGCGCCGCTCGGCCTGCTTCGACAGGGCGGACAACGGATGCGCGGCCCACAGGCGCCACAGCGCGGCGCGCTCGGCGACCCTGTCCTTCTTCTCCGCGGCGATGTCGGCGATGGCCATCAGCGCCTCGGCGCCCACGTTGCGGCCCCAGCTGGGCGCCGCGCGCGACGTGAGCGGCTCCAGCGCGGCCATGGCGCCCTCGGCGTCCTTCTTCTTGCGCAGCACGCGCGACAGGGCCAGCCGCGCGTCCACGTACAGCTTGGACTCCGGCGGCACCTGCTCCAACAGCACCGCGGCTTCGTCGAAGCGGCGCAGGCTCTCCAGCGCCACGCCGCCATGCGTCAGGCAGCGGTCCTTCAGCGCGGGGTAGTCCGGGGCCAGCGCGGCGAACTCCGTGGCGGCGGACGCGTCATCCCCGGCGCGGACGGCGGCCAGGGCGCGCAGGTAGCGCACCGGCGGGCTGTCGCCCTCGTCCTTCAGCAGCTCGCGGGCGCGCGGGTACTGTCCACGATCGAACGCGTCACGGGCCTCCTGCTTCTTGCCCTCGCCGAAGTACGGCGCCAGGTCCTCCAGCCCGTAGCGGCGGCCCCGGTGCATCACCGGCGTGGGTGGCGCGGCGTTGGGAAAGGCGGGGTTGAGCACCTCCACGTAGCCCACCGGCAGCGGCGCCTTCTCCGAATCAGGAGGGGGCGACAGCTGCGCTTCTGGAGGCGCGTTGCTGGGGTGCTGGGCCGGCGCTTCGGACGCCTCGTGCTCGGCCGGGGTGGACGAAACCGCCTGCGGGGCGGGGGCCTGCGCGGTCATCAGGAGCGCGGAGGCGGCGACGGCGAGCTTGGAAAGGAAGGGCTTCATACGCGGGGGCAGGTTCCCAGGGAGATGCGCGCGGGCTCGCCCCAGGACAACCAGCAGGTCATGGAAAATTTCCGGAGGCTGACACAGGTTAGACTGTCCGCCTCCTCATGGACATCCGGACACAGAGCGCGCTGCTGGCATCCATCATCGGGCTCGCCCTGGGCGTGTCCATGTTGCTGCGGCCCGGCAGGCCCAGGGTACTGACGCTGTACTCCGTCTTCGCGCTGACGGTGGCCGGCTACTACCTTTCGCTCTTCTTTCACAGCATCTTCCCGGCCGGCGCCTACCCGTGGACATCCCGCATCTTCGTGGGCGCCACCATCTTGGTGGGTTCGCTGGTGCCGGGCGCGGCTGTCGCCTTCTTCCTTGAGTTCCTGGGCGTCAGCAAGGGGACGAACCTGGTGGGCCGCCGGCTCGCCCTGCTGTCCGCCGTGCTGGGGCTGACCGTGGCCGTCACCCCCCTGGCCGACAAGCTCTGGGCCCGGGTGGGCATGGGCGTGTGGGTGCTGGGCACGTTGCTGACCTACGGCTCCTTGCTGCTCCACCGGGTCCGCACCACGGAGTCGCGCATCGAGAAGTTCCGGCTGGCGTACCTGGCCATTGGCGCGGGCGCGGCCATCCTCTTCTCCGCGCTGGATTTCCTGGTCAGCTTCGGCATCCCCTTCCCCACGCTGGGCTCGGTCTTCTCCACGCTGTACCTGTTCTTCCTGGCCCACACGCTGCTGCGGCTGCGGCTGATGGACCTGCACGAGCTGCTGGGCAAGATTGCCTCGCAGACGGTGCTGGCCAGCATCCTGGCCGCCGTCTTCACGGTGCTGACGGCGTGGGGGAAGGAGAACACCGGCCTCTTCCTCTTCAACACGGTGGTGGCCGCGTTCGTCATCCTCATCCTCCTGGAGCCGCTGAAGGTGAAGGTGGAGGAGATGGTGGTGCGCATCTTCTTCCGCGAGCGCTTCGCCCTCCTGGACTCGCTGGGCTCGCTGCGCGTGCGCATCGCGAACGTCATCGAGATTTCCGAGCTGGCCCGGCTGGTGCTGGACACGCTCCATGAGACGGGCCGCGTGACGCACGCCTCCGTGTACCTGCTGGCGGAGGACCGGCCCGGGTACCGGCTGCTGGACTCGCGAGGCCCGCTGCCGGTGGCCTTCCTGGACACGGCGGTGGCGCGCGGCCTGCTCTTCGCGGCGGCCAGCGGACAGAAGGCGGTGCTGCGGGAGAACGTGGAGCGCCGCATGGCCACCATGCGGCTGCAGGCGGTGGAGGGCAAGCGCTACCGGGACGAGCTCAAGCGGCTCAACGACACGCGCGCGGCGCTGGTGCAGGTGAAGGCCGGCATCGCCGTGCCGCTGATGGGCAATGACCGCGTCATCGGGTTCCTCAACCTGTGGGACGAACGGGTGCCGGAGGCCTTCGCGTCCGACGAAATCGCCATCATCCTGGAGGTGGCGGAGCGGCTGGCGACGGTGCTGGAGAACTCCAAGCTCTACGAGAAGATTCGCGAGCGGGACCGCCTGGCCGCGCTGGGTGAGATGGCGGCGGGGCTCGCGCATGAGATTCGCAACCCGCTGGGCGCCATCAAGGGCGCCGCGCAGTGCCTGGACCCGGCGCAGTTCCACGGCGAGGACGCCGAGTTCCTCGACGTCATCGTCGAGGAGGTCAACCGGCTCAACGGCGTGGTGACGGCGTTCCTCGACTACGCGCGTCCGATGAAGCAGAGCTTCGGCACCACCGACCTCAACGAGGTGGTGACGCGCACCATGCGGCTCATCCAGAACGACGTGCCCTCCAACCTCCACCTGGCCGTGGAGCTGGACTTGATGTTGCCGCGCGTGGACGGCGACGCGGAGCAGCTCAAGCAGGTGCTCATCAACCTGGTGCAGAACGCGGTGCAGGCGCTCGGGACGCGCGAGGGCCGCATCAGCGTGCGCACGGAGAAGCCGGAGCGCTTCGGGGAGCTGCGCAGCGCCGGCGCCGAGTTCGTGGAGGTGCAGGTGTCCGACAACGGCCCCGGCATTCCTCCGGACCAGCACCCGCACATCTTCGTGCCCTTCTACACGACGAAGCAGAAGGGCACCGGCCTGGGGCTGGCCATCTGCCAGCGCATCGTGAAGAACCACGGCGGCAGCATCTCCGTGCAGAGCAAGGCCGGCGAAGGCACCACGTTCGTCATCCGTTTCCCCGCCCTCCCCTCCGAGCAGCAGCCCGCGGACGCCTCCTCCGTGGAGGGCCTGCCCGCTGGGAATCGGCCGTCGCAGTCCCTGCCCGTGCCCGACGAGCTGCGCGACGAGGGCAAGGCCTCCCACGTGGAGGCCCGCGCCAAGCGGGAGCGCCGCAAGCGGCTCCGCGCGTAGCGACACCGCTTTCGCCCCTGGGGGCGAGCACCTATAGGGTGATTCCCATGAGCGCATGCCCCTTCTGCCAATCCGCGATGCAGCCCGCTCCGAGCGGTGAGCTTCCCCTGGAGACCTGTGGTGACTGCGGCGCCGTGTGGTTCGAAGGCGATGCGCTCGCGAAGGTCATGGGAGGCGCCGTCTCAGACGCGCTCCTGCGCCGCGCGAAGGACCGGCCGGGAAGCTGCAAGGGCTGCCACGGTGAGCTCCAGTTCGTTCCGGAGTGCCCCCACTGCTCGACACGCTCCCCCACCTGCCCGCGCTGCGGACATGCGCCCCTGCCCGTGGTGGAGGTGTTCGACGTCCCCCTGGAGGTGTGCTCGGGCTGCGCGGGGGTCGCCCTGGACGCGGGCGAGCTCCAGCAACTCCAAGCCGCCGTCGGTACGTACCGCAATGCGCCGCTCGACCTCCGGCCCACGGTGCGAATCGAGGAGAAGCCGTGCTGCACCGCGTGCCGACGAGACATGCTGCCAGCGCATGGTTTTGTATGGGAAGAAGCCCTCTACTGTGGAAGCTGCGCCCCGAGCGGCGCGACCCCGTTCACGGAGGAGATGGACAGCGGCAAGGGCATCCCCCTCGTCGTCCCCGGTCGGCGGGGGGCCGTGCTCAATGTTGGCGGCTTCGTCTCCGCCGGCATGATCTGGCTGCTCAAGCGGATGATGTCCCGCTCCCGCCACACCTTTCGCTTCTGACGCACGGCGGATACCCGCCAGGCCTCAGCCGAGCGACGCGGTCGCCTCGGCCAGCCTCTCCTGCGCGGCCTCCCAGCGGGCGTAGAGGTCTTCCAGCTCCTCCTTGCTCGCGCGGTGCGTGTCCATCAGCGGCTTGGCGCGCGCGAAGTCGTTGTAGAGGGCCGGGTCCGCGAGCTGCGCCTCGCGCTCCTTCTGCCCGGCCTCCACCTCGGCGATGCGGGCCTCCAGCTTGGCGATCTCCTTCTTGAGGGGCCCTTCCACCACGCTGCGGCGCTGGCGCGCCTCCGCCTCCAGCCGCTTGCGGTCCTTCTCCGTCATCGGCCCGGAGGCCACCTTGTCGCCCCGCGCAGGGGCCGCGGCCTCCGCCGCCGCCTGCTGGAGCTTCTGCTGGTGGTACAGGTAGTCGTCCAGGTTGCCCGGGTGCGGCGTGAGCTTCCCGTCCGCCACCTCCCACACGTGCGACGACAGGCCGTTGATGAAGCTCCGGCTGTGGCTGACGAAGAGCAGCGTGCCGCCGTATCCCTTCAGCGCTTCAATCAACATCTCGGCCGAGTCCAGGTCCAGGTGGTTGGTGGGCTCGTCCATCAGCAGGAAGTTGGACGGCACCAGCAACAGCTTGGCCAGCGCCACCCGCGCGCGCTCCCCCCCACTCAGCACGCCAATGGGCTTCTCCACATCGTCGCCGCTGAAGAGGAACGCGCCCAGCACGCCGCGCACGTAGCTCTCCGGCTTGTCCGCGGCCAGCGGGCGCACCTCTTCGATGATGGTGTTCTGCCGGTTCAGCTTGTCCGCGTGGTGCTGCGCGTAATAGCCCACCACCACGTTGTGCCCCAGCGTCACCGTCCCGGTGTCCGGCGCCAGCTCGCCAGCGACCATCTTCAGGAGCGTCGTCTTGCCCGCGCCGTTCGCGCCCACCACGGCGATGCGCTGCCCACGCTCCACGCGCCCGGTGAGGCCGTCGTAGATGGTCTGCGCGCCGTACCGCTTGGTGATGCCCTCCAGCGTCACCACGTCGCGCCCGCTCCGCTCGACCTCGGGGAAGCGGAACTTCATCGACGTCCGCTCCTCCAGGACCTGCACCTTCTCCAGCTTCTCCAACATCTTGGCGCGGCTCTGCGCCTGCCGCGCCTTGGTCGCCTTGGCGCCGAAGCGGTCGATGAAGCCCTGCAGCTCCGCGCGGCGTGACTCCACCTTCTCTGCGCGGGCCCGGAGCAGCTCCTTCTCCTCGGCGCGCAGGCGCTTGTACTCGTCGTAGTTCCCCGCGTACTCGCGCACGCCCTCCACTTCCAGGGACACCACCCGGTTGATCTGCCGGTTGAGGAAGTCCTTGTCGTGGGAGATGAGCACCAGCGCCTTGTTGGAGCGGCGCATGAAGTCGTCGAACCAGGTGAGCGTGGGCACGTCCAGGTGGTTGGTGGGCTCGTCCAGCAGGAGCAGGTCCGGGTCCTGGAGCAGCAGCCCCGCCAGGGCCGCGCGCATCCGCCAGCCGCCGGACAGCGCGGAGGTGGGCTTGGCCAGGTCCGCGTCGCGGAAGCCCAGGCCCTTGAGGATGCGCTCGGCGTGGTGGCGGCCGTAGCGGTTCTCGAAGTCGTCCAGCTCCGCGTGCAGGTCCGCCAGGGACTGGGACAGCTCCAGCTGGTCCTCCTCGTCCGTGGCGGCGGCGAGCGCCTCCTCGGTCTCCTTGAGGCGCGCCTCCATCGCATCGCGGCCGGGCACGGTGCTCATCACCGCCTCCACCACGGTGCCCTCCGGCAGGCCGGCGATTTCTTGCGGCAGGTAGCCCGCCCGGGCCTTGCGGCTGTACTGCACCGTCCCCGAGTCGGGCTGGGCCACGCCCGCCAGGATTTTCATCAGCGAGCTCTTGCCTGTCCCGTTGGCCCCTACGAGGCCCACCCGGTCCCTGGGACCCAGCGTGAAGCTGTCCTGATCGAAGAGGACCTTCTTTCCGTACGAGAGACAGAGGTCCTGGGCGATGACGAGGCTCATGGCGCCGGGGATGTAACAGCCCGCGGGCTCCTCGGGAATGTCGGATGTGCCTGCCCGTTCGCTCTGGGGCCCCACAGGGGCTTTCCGGGTTGGGCCGGGGCCTGCCTATACTCTGGCCCCACATGGCTGCCCCCTGTCCCCATTGCGGAAGCACCGACGGCGTCGATCATCTCTGCTCAGGCCAGAGCCTCCAGCTCCTCGGCCAGGTGCTCGACGGCCGTTATAAAATCGAAAGCGTCCTGGGCCAGGGCGGCATGGGCATGGTGTTCCGCGCCACCCAGACGTCCGTGCAGCGCCCGGTGGCGGTGAAGACGCTCAACCCGTCGCTGGCCGCCGCCCCCCAGTTCTTCGAGCGCTTTCGCCGGGAGGCGGAGCTCGCCAGCCGGCTGCGCCACCCCAACGTCATCACCATCTTCGACTTCGGCCGGTCGCCGGACGGCACCTGCTACTACGTGATGGAGCTCCTGGAGGGCGAAAGCCTGAAGGAGACGGTGAAGCGCCAGGGCCCCATGTCCCTGCGCCGGGCCTTGAGCCTCGTGGAGCAGGCGTCGCAGGGGCTGGCGCACGCGCACGCGGAGGGCTGCGTCCACCGTGACTTGAAGCCGCACAACATCATGGTGCAGCAGCTCAGCGGCCAGGACTTCGTCAAGGTGTTGGACTTCGGCCTGGTGAAGGCCATGGAGGCCGAGGAGGAGGAGCAGCTCACCTCCACCGGCCAGGTGCTGGGCACGCCCCAGTACATGCCGCCCGAGCAGGCCGGCGGCGAGTCCGTGGACCAGCGCTCCGACCTCTACTCCATGGCGGGCGTGCTCTACTTCTGCCTCACCGGCAGCTCGCCCTTCGGCGCGAACACGGTGCGCAAGGCGCTGACGGCGTCGCTCACCCAGCCGGTGCCCGCCGTCAACACCAAGCGCCAGGGCGCCCCGGTGCCGGCCGCGCTGGATGCCTTCTTCAAGAAGGCGCTTGCCCCGGAGAAGGAGGACCGGTACCAGAACGCGCAGGAGTTCATCGACGCGATGCTGGACACCGTGGCGGACCTCACCTCCGAGGAGCTCGACGCCATGCCGAGCGGCGGCGTCTCCAGCGCCAGCGAGCGCGGCAGCAACAGCCGCAGCCGCTCCAACCGTCAGGGCAGCCAGAGCGGCATCCGCTCCTCGCGGGTGGGCGCCGCGCCGACCCTGGGCCGGGGCTCCACGCCCTCCAACGTCGTCGTCGCCAGGGCCCAGGGCGGCGGGGGCGTCACGGCGTCCTCTCCCAGCCGCGTCCGCTCGCAGACGTCCCGGTCCGCGCCGCCTCCGCCCCCGCCTCCCGAGCCGGAGGGCATGTCCGCCGGCAAGAAGGCGGCCCTGGTCGCCGTGCCGCTGGTCCTGCTGGGCATTGGCGCGGCCGTGGTCCTGGGCACCCAGGGTGGCGGCGGCGCCCCCGCGACGCCGGTGGAGGTGAACGTCCCCCGCGATGCCTCACCGGCCACGACGCAGGTCGCGACGGGAACACCCGAGGAGCCGTCCCTCCTCACCGTGAGCCTCGACTCGACGCCGTCCGGCGCATCCATCTACGAAGGCGATGAGATGGTGGGCACCACGCCCACGAAGCTCCAGCTCCGCCGCGACAAGGTGCACTCCTTCAGCTTCCGCATGCCGGGGCACCAGGACAAGGAGCTCACGCTCAACCTGCGCCGGGTGGCTGGGGATACGCAGACGGCGAACGTGGTGCTGGAGCCCGTGCGCGCCGCGGGCCCCGGGCGCTCGCCACGCCCTCCGCCGAAGCCGGCGAGCCCGTCCGGTCCGGACATCTCCGTCTTCGAGTAGTCCCCACCGGGGGGGCGCGCGGAATCGCCGCGGTGCCCCCCGAGTCCTTCCGCCACCCGCGTCAGGCGAGCTTCGCGAGCGTCGGGAGGACTTCCCCGCTCTTGCCCACGACGCGGTGCTCGAAGCGGCTGGAGTTCTCCGCCGGGTCCAGGTTGACGAGCCACGTCTCCCCGCCGGCCTTGCGCACCTGGTCCACGATTCCAGCGGCCGGGTACACGGCGCCGGAGGTCCCCGCCGCCAGGAAGACGAGGCGTCCCCCCGAGGTGGCGGCTCGCAGCGAGAAGTCCTCAATGCGCTGGATGTCCGCCGGCTCCAGGTATTCGCCGAACCAGACGATGTGGGGCCTCAACCGCATGCCACATGCGTCGCACTCGGGCACCGTCCCCGTGGGGTACACGGTGGCGTCGTCGAACGGGGGCCGCTCGCAGCGGCTGCAGCGCGTCTTGAAGAGGTTGCCGTGCATCTCCACCACCCGCTGACTTCCGGCGCGGGTGTGCAGGCCGTCGACGTTCTGGGTGGCGAGCAGGAAGCGGTCCCCCAGGTGGCGCTCCCAGGCGACGAGCGCCTCGTGGCCCGGATTGGGGTGGACGGCGGCGGCGCCCTTGCGGCGCTCCGAGTAGAAGCGCCACACCCGCGACGGGTCCTTCCGGAAGCCCTCGGGCGACGCCACGGCCTCCACGTGCTGGTCCTCCCAGAGTCCGCTCATCCCACGGAAGGTGGGGACTCCGCTCTCAGCGGAGACTCCCGCGCCCGTGAGCACGAGCAGCCAGGTATTCGAATCGAGGATGAGCGAATCCATGTCGGCTCCTGTGCGGCGGAAAGCGAATCAAGTTATGGAGGGGACGCTGACTCTACCGGGGCCTGACGCTCGCGGGGGTCACCTGGCGAGGTCCCATCATGGCGGAAGTCACCCTGGATCTACGCGGCATGCCCAAGGCCGAAGCCTACGCCGAGCTGAAGCAGCACGCGCGCGCGGTGCTCGAGGGCATCGACGACGACATCACCGGCATGGCCACCATGAGCTGCCTGCTGCACCACGCCTTCGGGCACCTGTGGACGGGCTTCTACCGCGTCGTCACGCCGGGAAAGCTGCTCCGCGTGGGCCCCTACCAGGGCACGCTCGGGTGCCTGGAAATCCCCTTCGGCAAGGGCGTGTGCGGCGCCGCCGCGGCGAAGGGCGAGACGATGGTGGTGGCGGACGTCCACGCCTTCCCGGGCCACATCACCTGCGACGGACGCTCGACGTCGGAGATTGTCGTCCCGGTGTTCGGTCGCAACCGGGAGCTGCTCGCCGTGCTCGACATCGACTCCGAGCACAAGGACACCTTCGACGAGGTGGACCGCCGCGAGCTGGAAGAGCTGGTGCGCTGGTTCCAGAAGTAACGGCGGCCCGCGTCAGGGCGCTCAGCGCGCGCGTGCGTACGCCACGGCGAGCTGCCCGGCGAAGCGCGCGTTGTGGGTGAGCAGCGCCAGGTTGGCCTTGAGCGTCTTGCCCCCGGTGCGCTTCGCCATCTCCGACAGGAGGAAGGGCGTCACGCCCTTGCCGCGGATGCCCTGCCGGTCCGCGTCGGCGAGCGTCGCGGCGATGTGCAGCTCCACCTCGTTGCGAGGCAGGGACGTCTCCTCGGGCGGAGGCACGGTGTAGAGCACCCCGCCCTGCTTCAGCGACTCGAAGCGGGCGCGGGCGATGCGGGCGGCCGTGTCCACGTCATCCGCGCGGTGCTCCAGGGGAATGCCGGAGCCACGGCTGTAGAAGGACGGCAGCTCGTCCGTCCCCACGCCGATGACGGGCACGCCGGCCGTCTCCAGCAGCTCCATCGTCTTGGGCAGGTCCAGCACGGACTTGGCGCCCGCGCACACCACGGCGACGGGGAACCGCGCCAGCGCGGCGATGTCCTGGGAGATGTCGAAGTGCTCGGACGCCCCGCGGTGCACCCCCCCAATGCCGCCGGTGGAGAAGACACGGATGCCCGCGGCGGCGGCCATTTCACACGTGGCGCTCACGGTGGTGCCCCCCGTGGCGCGCGTGGCCATGGCGACGGCCAGGTCCCGGGAGCCCAGCTTGAGCAGGCGCTCCTTGCCCTCCGCCAGCCGGCGCATCTCCGGCTCCTCCAGCCCGATGCACAGCTGTCCATCGATGATGGCGGTGGCTGCGGGAACGGCGCCAGCGCGGCGGATGGCCTCCTCACACGCCCGGGCGGCGGCCAGGTTGTCCGGATAGGGAAGGCCCTGGGCCACGACGCTCGTCTCCAGGGCCACCAGCGGTTGGCCGGCCTCGAGCGCGCGGCGCACCTCTTCCGAAAAGCGTAGGTCCATGCCCAGGCGTTTAGCATGCCCGTCTCCCAACGTCGGCTTGCGCGCGCGGCCCCTCGGGCCTATTCCCCTGCCGCCGTGTCCACGTCCACCACCGCCGTCGTGCCCGCCCCTTCGCGCGGCGTCTCCGCGTCCGACTTGGCCATCGTCGGCGTCGTGATTGTCTGGGGCACCAACTACACGGTGGTGAAGGAGGCGATGGAGACGCTCCCTCCCCTGGCCTTCATGTCGCTGCGCTTCACCATCGCGGCGTTGGCCATGGGCGCGTTGCTGCTCGGCGTCGAAGGCTGGAAGCCGCTTCCCCGCCCGGTGTTCCTCAAGCTGCTGGGGCTCGGGCTGGTGGGCAACACCGTGTACCAGTTGTGCTTCATCCTTGGCCTGGCGAACACCTCGGTGGCGAACAGCGGGATGCTGACGGCGGTCACGCCGGTGCTGGTGGCCGCGCTCGGCGCCCTGTTTGGCGTGGAGCGGCTCACCCGCCCGCTCGTCGTGGCACTGGGCCTGGGCGTGGTGGGGATGCTGCTGGTGCTGGGGGGACGCGGCGCGTCCCAACATGGCGCGTCCTCGCTGGGCGACGGGCTCATCGTCGGCGCCAGCCTCTGCTGGGCGCTCTATACGGTGGGCATCCGCACCGTGGGCCCGGAGGTGTCCGCGCTGCGCATCACCGCCATCAGCATGCTGACGGGCGCGCCGGGCGTGGTGCTCGCGGGCGTGCCCGAGCTGCTGCGACTGGAGACCGAGAACATCACCGCTGGCGCCTGGGCGGGCGTCGTGTACTCGGCGCTGGTGCCGCTGGTGCTCGCGTACTTCATCTGGGGCCGCACCGTGCAGAGGGTGGGCAGCAGCCGCGCGGGCCTCTACAACACCGGCATCCCGGTGGTGGCCGCCCTCACGGCGTGGGCCGTGCGCGGAGAGCGCCCCACCTGGATGCAGGTGCTCGGCGCGGGGCTCGTGCTCACCGGCGTGCTGCTCAGCCGGCGGAAATCGTAGGCCCCGCGGCCTGACTCACTCCCGGCGACCCCGCTCCACCGCGAGTCCGTACTCCTCAATCTTCTTGTCCAGCGTGGGCCGGCTGATGCCGAGCAGCTCCGCGGCGAGGACCTTCTTCCCCGACGCCTCACGCAGGGCTTCGGCGATGGCGTCGCGCTCCAGCCGGGCCACGCGCCCTTGCAGCGTCTTATCGCCCTCGCCGCCGCCGTCCTGGAACTCCGGGGGCAGTTGCAGCGCGCCCACGCGGCTTGACGCATACAGCAGGCCCAGTCGCTCGCCCACCAACTCCAGCTCGCGCAGGTTCTGCGGCCACGCGTACTCCAGCAGCAGCCGCCGGGCCTCGGGGCTGAGCGTCGGTGGCTCCTTGCGAATCCGGCGGGCCGCGCGCGCCGCGAACTGCTCCAGCAGCGGCAGCACGTCCGCGCGCCGCTCACGGATGGGCGGAGGGTCCAGCTCGAAGCCCGACAGCGCCCGAGCCAATGAGGACTCCACCTCACCACGCGCCGCCAACAACGACACCGATGCGGGCGCGGTCGCCAGCACCCGCACATCCACGGGCTCCTCGCCCCCCTGACGCGCGGGCGCCGAGCGCCGGGCCAAGGCCCGCGCCAACCGCTCCGAAGCGGGCCGCGCGAGCGACTCCACGTGGAGCAGCACCAGCGAGCCCCCATCCGCGCGCAGCAGCGCGGACACGACAGGCGGCTGCCCGGGCGCGCTCGCCCTGCCGAACAGCGCCTCCTCCACGGCCTCGGCGGGCTCCCGGCAGTCCACCACGATGAAGGGCCCCAGGGCTCGAGGCGAACGCGCATGGACGAAGCGGGCCAGCAGCGCCTTGCCCACGCCCGGCTCGCCATGAATCACCACCGGCGCGGCGCTGGCGGCCACCCGGCGCGCCAGCTCCAACAAGGCCCGCAGCGGTCGGGACGTACCGGAGAGCGCGGCCACGGGCGGCTCCGCCTCCACGCGGGAGCGCACGGTGGTGTAGGCCTCGCCACCCAACCGTCCAAGCGCCGCGAGCAACTGGCCCTCGCCCTCGCTGAACTTCGGCTCCGCCCGTGTCACGTACAGCACGCCGAAGGGCATGCCGCCCGAGGCAACCAGGGGCGCGCAGAGGATGTCATCCGTCTGGACGAGTTCCTTCCGCTCCAGCGCGGCTTGCGCCAGCGCGCGCGGCATCGTCAGCGCCTCCGCGCCCGCCACCGCCGCGGTGAGCAAGCCATCACTGCTGCCCAGCAGCGCGGCAGCGCGGTCGGCGTTGAGCGCGTGCGCGACCTCGTCCGCCAGGCGCCGCAGCACCAGGGCGCCACTGGTTGCCCCCAACAAGGCGATGCCCGCCGAGTACATCGCCGCCGCCGTGCCCACGTGCGGCAGCACTTCTTCAATCGGAACCTGCCCGACCTTCTCCGGCCCATCGGCAACCAGGGTCACCGGGGGCGGCTCGAAGAGGGCCGTCGTCGCGCCCACGCGCACCTGGTCACCGGGCTTGAGCACCACTTCGCCCACGAGGCGCTCGCCGTTGACGAACGTCCCGTTGCGCGAGCGCAAGTCGCGGATGCACGACTGCCCGTCGAGGACGGAGATCAGCGCGTGCTTGCGGGAGACTTGATGGTCATCCAGCGGGATTTCACACGACGGACTGCGGCCAATCGTCGCCTCCGCGAGCACGTCGTGACGACGCCCCGCGGAAGGACCGGTGAGCAGCAGGAGGGCGGGCATGGGGCGCGGAGCCTAGCGCCCCGCGATGGCCGGGCAAGGCCCCCCGCGCCACTTGCTACATCGGCCGTTCGGCGTTCAGGAGTTCACGGAGTTCCCGCTCGTCCAACGCCCGGCCTTCCCGGCTGATGGCCAGCGCGTTGACCTGGGTCTCCGCGACCTCTACGTGGGCGCCCTTGCGCCACTCGGTTGTATGCACTGCGCCATCCACGAGCTTGCCCACCACGGAGCCCTCATCCCGGCCCATGACCTCCAGCCACAGGTTTTCCGTGACGGTGCTCCCTTCGGGATGGGTGTCGAAGGGTGCGCGCACCAGGAAGGTGAGCGGCTCCATCAGGCCCTTGCGCTGGAAGCGCGCCAGGAAGGACGGGAGCACCAGCTGGGCCTCGCGCCGCATGGCCTGGGTCTGCTCCTCCGGTTCCTTCTCGAAGCGCTCGCGATAGGGCTCCAGCATCTGGGACGTGTTGTGCCGGCCCAGCGGGGACACCACGGTGAGGAAGAGCCCCTCATGGCCCTCGAAGGTGTCCAGGGGGACGCCCAACAGGTTGGCGCGGGCCTCTTCCGAGGGCACGAGCGTGAAGACCTGCCCCTCGCTGGTGCCCACCTGGGTGCGCAACGCCGGCCCCTGCCCGAAGGCCAGGTCGGTGCACAGCTCGTGAAGGAAGCTCTCCGCGGCCAGCAGGTCCTTCTCGGCCAGGTGGAAGATTTCCAGGTCCCGAGCCCCGAACTTCTCCATCCCGTGTGAGTGCACCCACAGGGGCGTGTCCCCCTCCGTCGCCTCCACGGCATGGAGGTGGACGTGGTCGCGGATGTCGAAGTCCAGCTCCGTGATTTCCACCACGTCGTCGGGTTCGTGGAGCTTGAAGGCGGTGAGGTCCACCAGCACGCCCCGCACGTGCTCCAGCAGCGTGCGCACGGCCCACAGCGCCTCGAAGACAGGCAGCGTGGGCTGCGCCCCACCCGGCTCCACGGACAGATGGTAGTAGGCCGTGGCGCGCCCCAGCCGCTCGAAGGCGTCCGGGCTGCCGCTGAACACCTCCTTGCGGAAGCGAGGCAGGCCCTCGGAGCCCCGCGTCAGGCGCACCAGCACCTCGGAGCCGTCCGCCCGCAGCGTGAAACCCTCGCCGTCCGCGTCCGGGGTGAACTCCACCTCATCATTCGCGAAGGACGCGCGCAGTGCCTCGATGGGAGCCGGGCCCTCCTGCTCCGTCGCCAGCAGGTAGACCTCCATCACAGGTGCTTCTCGATCTGCCGGAAGAGGTCCACGCGGTCCACCAGGTTGGTCAAATAGTCGAGCTTGTCCGTGGGAAGCACGAGCACCGGCGACAGGCGGTAGCCCTCGAACCACTCCTCGTAGAGGGCGTTGAGGCGCTGCAGGTACCGGGTGGGGATGTCCCGCTCCATGGCCCGGCCGCGGATGCGGATGCGCTCACGAATCGTCTGCACCGGGCAGCGGAGGTAGATCATCAGGTCGGGAGGCCGCAACGACTCCGAAATCGTCTCGTACAGCTCGCAGTACGTCTTCCAGTCCCGCTTGTCGATAAGCCGCTGCCGGTGGAGGTTCTTGGCGAAAATCTCCGCGTCCTCATAGAGGGTGCGGTCCTGAAGCACCGTCCCGGAGGTGCGCTCCAGCTCCCGGTGCAGGCGGAACTTGTGCGTCAGGAAGAAGAGCTGCGAGCGGAACGCCCACGTCTTCATGTCCTTATAGAAGTCCGCCAGATAGGGGTTCTGGTCGTTGGGTTCGAAGGAGGGCGTCAACCCGTACTTCCGGCAGAGGAAGGACGTCAGCTCCGTCTTTCCGGCGCCGATGTTGCCCGCGATGGCGATGAACTTTTTCCTGGCCACACCACCCCTGCTTGTAACCCCGCCGAGCGGCGCGCACCAGAAACAACGTGTAGGTAGGACGTGGTAGAAGAAGTGCATGCCCCCCCGTCGTCCCGTTCAACGCGTGACAGGTGCCGCCGTCCTCCCTCGTGGGAGTCGCCGCCTGACCGCCTGGACAGGGAGCTTCGGCGGGCAAGCCCGCGGGCCCGGGCACCTTCCGGCCCTGAACATCGGCCCCCAGGAGGCGGGCTGAGGGATGCGCAAGCTCTTTTGCATTTTCGTGGCGGGCGTCTGGACGTTCGTCTGTTTCTTCCTCGCCATCCTGGCGATGCTGCTCACGCTCAACCCATCGAACTCCATCTGGGTGGCGCGAAAGATCTGGTCGCCCGTGCTGCTGTGGGCAGGGGGCGCGACACTGGAAGTCATCGGCCAGGAGAACGTGGACCCGAGTCGGCCCACCATCTACGTGGCCAACCACCAGTCCACCATCGACATCCCGGCGCACTTCATGGCCGTCGCCGTCCCGTTCCGCTACGTCGCCAAGTCGCAGCTCAAGTGGGTGCCCCTCATCGGCTGGTACCTGGCGCTCGCGGGCCACGTCTTCGTCAACCGGTCCAACCGCTCCAAGGCCATTGCCTCGCTCAACGCGGCAGCGGCCAAGATTCGCGGCGGCACCAGCATCTTCCTGTATCCGGAAGGCACCCGCTCGACGGACGGCCGCGTCCTGCCCTTCAAGAAGGGCCCCTTCGCCCTGGCGCTGAAGGCCCGCGTCCCCGTCTGCCCCGTCACCATCGAGGGCTCCGGCAACCTGATGCCCAAGTCCACCTGGAACATCACCCCCGGGCCCATCCGCGTGAAGATTGGCCAGCCCATCGACACGACCACGTTCGCCGAGGGTGACCGCGAAGGCCTGGCCCGAGCCGTCCGCGCCGTCATCATCGCGGACAGCCTGACGCTCGGGGGCAAGGGCGGCGACGTGGATGACGCCGTCGCCGCCGCGGGCGCCGAGGGCATCAGCGACGCGCGCGCCCGCGCAGCCTCCTCCTCCTGAGAAGCCCCTTCGAGATGACCATTCGCCACCTCCGTTCCCCTCCCTGGATTCGCGCCGCGGTGCTCGGCGTGGGCCTCCTGGCTGGCTGCAGCACCACCTCCACCCACTCCGCCAAGGCGCGCCCCACCGATCCACTCTCCCAGGCGCGGGCCTACCTGGACGAGCATCAGCCCACGAAGGCGCTGGGGCTGCTGACGGAGTTGCACCGGCAGTCGCCGGACAACCTGGACGTGGCGCGCTCGCTCACCGAGGCCTACGTGAAGGCGGGACAGACGGACGCGTGGATCGCGGAGCTCCAGAAGCGAATCGCGGCGGGTGAGCGCGCGAGCGACCAGTACATGCTGGGCCTCGCCCTCTTCTCACGCGCTCGCGACGCGGGGGCGCCCAGCGTCGCCGCCTTCGAGCGCGCCGCGGCGTTGGCACCGGACACCGCGGAGTTCCACTACCGGCTGGGGCTCGCGCGGCTGGAGTCCGAACAATACGCAGAGGCGCTCGAGCCGCTGCGGCGCGCCACGGCGTTGGCGCCGGACCGCACCGCCTGGCGCCTGCCGCTGGCCAAGGCGCTGCACCGCACGGGAGACGCGCCCGGGGCCGTGGAAGCGCTCGGCACGGTGGTGCGGGGCCAGCCCACCCCGGCCGAAGTCACCACCGCGCGGGCGCTGATGGAGCAGATCGCGGACCCCTTCTCCGGCTTCCCCAAGGCCGCCGAGGCGAAGCTGGAAGAAGGCATGCGCTACCTCAAGGACCTGGATGCGCCCCAGCACGCCATCCTCGCCTTCGAGGAAATCCTGCTCGACTACCCGGACGTCGCGGTGGTGCATGCGCTGCTGGGCCTGGCCTACCAGCGCCTGGATGACGCGGGACGCGCGGTGGATGAGTTCAAGCAGGCCATCGAGCGCGCCCCCCGCGACGGCAAGAACCACTTCTACCTGGGCGAGCTGTACCTGGCGCGCCAGCGTCCCGACGCGGCCCGCGCCTCCTTCGAAAAAGCAGTGGCGCTCCATCCACTGCTCGAGACTGCCTGGTTCCACCTGGGAGACCTCCACCTGGAGCGCAGGGACCTCACCGCCGCCCGCGAGTCCTTCACCGTGGCCACCTCCCTGGCACCGGAGGCCGTGGCGATGCGAGGCAAGCTGGCGCTCGTGTACCAACTGGAGGGTGACTTCGCCGCCGCCGAGCGCGAGCTGCGCCGCGTGGTCGAAAAGGACCCGGAGAACATGGAGTTCAGCCTGCGCTTGGGGCTGCTCTACACCGAGCAGGCGATGAAGGCCTCGCGTCCCGAGGCGCGGAAGAGCGCGGCCAGTGAAGCCGAGCGCTGGCTGATGAAGGTGCTGGAGACCCAGCCTGAAAACGCGGTGGCGTCCCGTGCGCTTCAGCAACTCAAGGCACAGTAGCCATCCACAGGCCCAGCCCTCTACACTCGTTGCCCGATGAGCGACGGTCGCAAGCCCCCTCCGCCTGGAACGCAGCCTCCTCGGGCGGCGTCTCCGTCTGGCTCTCAGCCGCGCACGCCGACGAACCCCGGCATGCCGCGCGCACCCAGCCAGTCCAATTTGCGGGTGATGTCCGCCGCGCGCGCAGAGCCGCTTCAGAAGGAGAAGCCAGACGGTCCGCTGGGGAAGCGGCTGGCGGGAGATGCGTCGAATCACCTCCTCAACGGCCTCTCCATCCTCAAGGAGCTGGTCGCGGACTTCCGCCAGAGCGACCGCTTCTTCAAGTACAAGGCGTCCATCATCGCCGGCTGGCTGGTGATGACGGTGATGAGCCTGGCCATTGCGTGCCCGGGCAGCACGGTGCGCAAGGGGGACATGGACGCGCGCCTGGTGCTCAGTGACAGGTTGGACCGGCCCTCGGTCACCATCTGGAACGAGAGCAAGGAGCCCTGGTACGACGTCACCCTCACCGTCAATGGGCAGTACCAGGCAGCGGTGCTGACGGTGGCCCCGGGTGAGTTCATCACCATCACCCCCAAGCAGCTGATGGGCTCCAGCGGCGCCGCGCCCGCGGACCTCCGCTTCCAGTCCATCCAGATGCGCAGCCGGGATGACAGCGCGGACCTCACCGAGGACCTCAACGCCGCCTGGGAGCGCCTCCGCAAGCCGCAGCGGTAGTCCGCCCTGGACACACGAAGGGCGCCCTTCCTCTCGGAAGCGCGCCCTCGCGTTGCTCCCAGCCCCTCCTCACGAAGGGGCCAGGTATGCCGTCTGTACTGAACTACTCCGCCTTCGTCTCTTCCGCAGGCTCAGCCGCCGCCTCGGTATCGACAGGAGCAGCCTTCTCCGGCCGGTCCACGAGCTCCAGGAGGGCCATCTCCGCGGCGTCGCCCCGGCGGAAGCCGAGCCGAACGATGCGGGTGTAGCCACCAGGACGGGTGGCGTACCGGTCCTTGTACTCGCTGAACACCTTCTGCAGCACGTCGCGGTCCTTGACCGTACGGGCCGCCAGGCGAACGTTGGCGAGGCCGCCACGCTTGCCCAGGGTGATGATCCGCTCCGCGATCTTCCGGGCCTCCTTGGCCTTGGGAAGCGTGGTGCGGATGGCCTGGTGCTCCAGCAGCGAGGTCACCATGTTGTTGAGCATCGCGAGCCGGTGGCTCGTGCTGCGGTGAAGCTTCCTCTGTCCGACCTTGTGGCGCATCGTCGTGCTCCAGAGTCCTTGTGGGGACTCCACCACTCCGGCCGTGTCAGGTACCGGGTGGGATGGGAGGACCCGGCACGGGGCCCACCGCTGTCATTCGGACCGGAAGACGTCCCAGCCCCCTCCCCTCGCGCCGCTGACTGCCGTACCCGCGGCCGCGTGGGGAGGTCCTGCGTGAACCCTACTACGCCTTCGGCTGCGCGGGAGCCGGCGCCTGCTTCGGCGGCCAGTTCTCCAGCTTCATGCCCAGCGACAGGCCCATCTCCGCGAGGATCTCCTTGATCTCCTTCAGAGACTTGCGGCCGAAGTTCTTCGTCTTGAGCATCTCGGCCTCGGTGCGCTGCACGAGGTCGCCGATGGACTTGATGTTCGCCTGCTGCAGGCAGTTCGCCGAGCGGACCGACAGCTCGAGCTCATCCACCGAGCGGAACAGGTTCTCGTTCAGCTTCGCCTCTTCCTTCGGCGCCTCGGCGACGACGGGCTCCTCCGTCTCGTCGAAGTTCACGAAGACGGTGAGCTGCTCCTTGATGATCTTCGCCGCGTACGCCACTGCGTCCTGCGGCGACACGGAGCCGTCCGTCCAGACCTCGAGCGCCAGCTTGTCGAAGTCGGTGACCTGGCCGACACGCGCGTTGGTGACCTGGTAGTTCACCTTGCGGATGGGCGAGAAGAGCGAGTCGATGGGAATGGTGCCGATGGGCGCACCCGCCACCTTGTTCACGTTGGCCGGCGTGTAGCCACGGCCGCGGCGGCACGTCAACTCCATGCGGAGCTTGCCACCCTCGGAGATGGTGCAGATGTGGTGGCCCGGGTTGAGGATCTCGGTGTCCGGGTCGGTGATGATGTCACCGGCCTTGACCTCCTTGGGTCCCTCCGCCTCGATGCGGAGCGTCTTCGTCTCGTTCGTGTGCATCCGAAGGAGGACTTCCTTCAGGTTCAGCACGACGTCCGTGACGTCCTCGGACACCTCGGGGATGGTGGTGAACTCGTGGTCCACGCCTTCAATCTTCACGGAGGTGATGGCGGCGCCCTGCAGCGACGACAGCAGCACCCGGCGGAGCGAGTTGCCCAGCGTCGTACCGAAACCGCGCTCGAGCGGCTCCGCGACGAACTTGCCGTAGGTGGGGGTCGCGCTGTCCTGATCCACCTCCATGCGACGGGGCTTGATCAGGTCACGCCAGTTCTTCGCAACGAACGTATCAGCCATGGTGTACCGCTCCTCAAGTCGTGCCGCACCACCGACTTACCCACCGGCCTGGCGGGAGGATGCGCACGCGGGGACTGCGACTGCTTGAAAGCAAGACGCCCCGGCCTCGTCGGCCAGGGCGTCCACTGCGACATCCAGCGTGCTTACTTCGAGTAGAGCTCGACGATGAGCTGCTCGGAGATGGGCATCGTCAGGTCCTCACGGTTCGGAACCGTGGTGACCGTGCCCTTGAACGCCTTCTTGTCCAGGGAGATCCACTGCGGAACGCCACGGCGGTCCACCGTCTCCAGGGCCTCGGAGATGCGGAGCACCTTGCGGCTCTTCTCCACCACCTCCACCGCGGTACCCGGCTTCACGGCGAACGAGGGAATGTTCACCTTGCGGCCATTCACCTGGAAGTGGCCGTGACGCACCAGCTGGCGCGCCTCGTTGCGCGTGTCCGCGAAGCCCATGCGGAACACCACGTTGTCCAGACGGAGTTCCAGCTGCTGCAGGAGGTTCTCGCCCGTCTTGCCCTTGGCGGCGGACGCGCGGTGGTAGTAGCCGCGGAACTGGTTCTCCAGCAGGCCGTACATGCGCTTGACCTTCTGCTTCTCGCGCAGCTGCACGCCGTAGCCGGAGAACTTCACGCGGCCCTGGCCGTGCTGACCCGGGGGATAGGGGCGACGCTCAATGGCGCACTTGTCCGTGTAGCAACGGTCGCCCTTGAGGTACATCTTCAGGTTTTCGCGCCGGCAGATGCGGCAGACGCTGGCAGTGTAACGAGCCATTGAGGGGTCCTTAGAGGTGATCTGGAGCCGCCCACACACCAGGGCGTGAGGGCAGCCCTGACGAAGGGGTTAGACGCGGCGACGCTTGGGCTGACGGCACCCGTTGTGCGGGATGGGCGTCACGTCGCGGATGAGGTTGATCTTCAGACCGGCGGCGGCCAGCGCGCGCAGCGCCGACTCGCGGCCCGCGCCAGGGCCCTTCACGAACACGGACACGTTCTTCAGGCCGTGCTCCATCGCCTTCGCCGCGGCGTCGCCAGCGGCCACCTGCGCCGCGAACGGGGTGGACTTGCGGCTTCCCTTGAAGCCACGCGCCCCGGCGGACGACCAGGAGATCACGTTCCCGGACACGTCCGTGATCGTGATGATGGTGTTGTTGAACGTGGACTGGATGTGGACCACGCCGTTGAGGATGCTCTTCTTGCCCTTGCGCTTCGACTTCTTCGCGGCAGGGGCCTCGCCCTCGGTGCCCGTGGGCGCCGCCGCCGAAGTATTGATCTCGTCAGCCATGTGGATTGCTGCTCCTGAGAGGAGGTGATCGACGCCGGCACCTCATGGGACCGGCGCTGCGTTTAGCGGCCCGCCGCCGGCTTCGCCCGGACGATGCCCCGCTTCGGACCCTTGCGGGTACGCGCGTTGGTGTGGGTCCGCTGGCCACGAACCGGCAGGCCCTTGCGGTGACGAAGGCCCCGGTAGCAACCCAGGTCCATCAGCCGCTTGATGTTCATGGTGACTTCACGCCGGAGGTCGCCCTCCACCTTGTAGCTGGCCTCGATGATCTCGCGGATCTTACGGGCCTGCTCCTCGGTGAGGTCCTTGGTCCGGGTCGTGGGATCGATGCCCGCCGCGGCAATGATGTCTTGCGCGGACTTGTTGCCGATCCCGTAGATGTACTGGAGCGAGATCACCGCGCGCTTGTTGGGCGGCAGATCGATGCCGGCGATACGAGCCATCTTCGGTCTTCCTTCCTAAGTGGAGTTGGTCTGAAGCCAACGGCCGGTTGGCCGTTAGCCCTGGCGCTGCTTGTGCCGGGGGTTGGAGGCGCAAATGATGCGCACGATTCCCTTACGGCGAACAACCTTGCACTTGTCACAAATCTTCTTGACGGACGCCCGAACCTTCATTGGAGCGAACTTCCTTCCTCAGCAAAAGAAAAGCCCAGCGGGCGGCCCACCATTCCCAGGCGGGAACACCCTACTACTTCGCCCGGTACGTGATCCGACCGCGCGTCAGGTCGTATGGAGACAGCTCGACCTTCACTTTGTCACCCGGGAGGATGCGGATGAAGTGCATCCTCATCTTGCCCGAGATGTGCGCGAGCACCTTGTGGCCATTGTCCAGCACCACGCGGAACATCGCGTTCGGGAGGGGCTCCATCACGGTCCCCTCAACTTCGATGGAATCATCCTTCGGCAAGCGTCAGACTCTCTTCCCCGGACCACGAACCTCTTGGAAGCGCGGCGGGATAGCACTTTGGTCCGCAAGTGGCAAGCGCCGCGCGACTGCAAAACTTGGATTCCTACCAACCCCACATAACGGCGGACTATTTCACCCGCAGTCACGGCAAAATCAACTCTTCCTGTCAGCCCCCGTCAAGGCCCATCCCTGGATCGAGTCCTCTGACTGAGGGGTGAACTTGCGCCCTTCCCTCACGGGAGTCCAGGCCGCCCCAGGCCGGAGCTCCCCGTGTCCGGGAAAAGCAAGCTCCGCCCCTGGCGCGGCAAGCCGGTGAGCGGGCACCCACCTGGCCCTTTCCTGACTGCCAGGCGGATCAGGACGTGCCCGCCGCGGCCCTGATTTCCTCGTAGATGCCCTCCGGTGTTCCCACGCCGTCCACGCTCTTGAGCAGGCCCTTCTTCTCATAGAAGGCCTTCAGCGGCGCCGTCTCCGAATCATACTTCTGGAGCCGCTTTTCAATGACCTCGGGCATGTCATCCGGGCGCTGGACGAGCCCGGTGTTGCACTTGTCACAGTACCCCGCCCGCTTCGGAGGGCTCTGGTAGACGTGGTAGACGCTGCCGTCCGCCGGGCAGACCCGCCGTCCGGAGCCCCGCTCCACCAGCTTCGCGTGCGGCACCTCCAGCGAGATGACGGCGCTCAGCTGCTTGCCCAGGCGGTTCAGCATCTTGTCCAACGCGTCCGCCTGTCCCGGCGTGCGTGGGAAGCCATCCAGGACGAAGCCCTTGGCCACGTCCGCCTCCTTGAGGCGCTCTTCGACGATACCAATCACGACCTCGTCTGGGACGTACTGCCCGGCCGCCATCAGCGGGCCGGCCACCTTACCCAGCTCCGTGCCCTCCGCGACTGCCTTGCGGAGGATGTCCCCGGTGGAGATCTGGGGGATTTGGAAGTCGGCGAACAATCTCTTCGCCTGCGTCCCCTTCCCCGCGTTCGGCGGCCCCAACAGGATCAGGTTCATGTGTCCTCTCAGCTCCGAAGGAAGGCACGGAAGTCGTAGGACTCAAACCCCCGAGCGCGCTCCGTGTGCACCAGCGAATATCCTTGACCATCACCTGGCCTGGGAACGACGAGGCGCCCCTCCCCGCGACGGGGAGAGGCGCCCGGAACGCCCGCGCGGAGGCTCAGGCCGCCACGCGCACCCGGCCCCGGATGCGCGGGCCGCGAGGGCCGGCGAAGCCCTCGTAGTTACGACTGATGAGGTGCCCCTCAATCTGCTGCACCGTATCCAGCGCCACACCCACGACGATCAGCAGCGCCGTACCGCCGAAGGTGAACCGCACCCCCAGCAGGCCGCTGATGACCGACGGAATCACGCAGACGACCGACAGATAGATGGCGCCACCAAACGTGAGCCGGTTGAGCACGCGCTCGATGAACTCCGCCGTCTGACGGCCCGGACGGATGCCTGGGATGTAGCCACCCTGCTTCTTGATGTTGTCCGCCACATCGTCCGGCCGGAACGTCAGCGCCGTGTAGAAGTAGGCGAAGAAGATGACCATCACGACGAACAACCCGTTGTAGATCCACAGGTTGCCTTCGATGGCACGCTGGAAGCCCTGCAGGAACGGGAACCAGGTCCCCAGCGTGGCCGGGAACGACAGCACGGCGCCCGCGAAGATGGGCGGAATCACGCCCGAGGTGTTCACCTTCATCGGGAAGTACGTCGCCTGGCCGGCGAACATCCGGCGTCCCGCCATCCGCTTGGCGTACTGGATGGGGATGCGCCGCATGCCGCGCTCGACATAGACGACCGCGGCGATGATGACGAGCATGAAGAAGACCAGCGCCAACACCTCGGCCACGGAGATGACGTCCTGACGGGTCAGGTCCATCAGCTGCTTCGCGCCCGGGAGCAGACCCGCCACGATACCGGCGAAGATGATGAGCGAGATACCGTTGCCGATGCCGCGCTCGGTGATGCGCTCACCCAGCCACATGATGAAGGCCGTGCCGGCCGTGAGGCTGACCACCGTCATGAAGGTGAACCACACGCTGTCGTCGGGGACGACCACCTGGGTGAAGCCGCTCTGGCCACCGTCGGAGCGGCCCAGCGACGCCAGCCACCGCGAGATGCCGATGCCCTGCACGATGGACAGCGCGATCGTGCCGTAGCGGGTGTACTGGTTTATCTTCTGCCGGCCGCCGGCGCCTTCCTTCTGCAGCCGCTCCAGGCTGGGTACCACGACGGCGAGCAACTGCATGATGATGGAGGCGCTGACGTACGGCATGATGCCCAATCCGAAGATGGACATCTGCTCCAGCGCGCCGCCGGAGAAGAGGTTGAACAGCGAGACGAGGCCGCCCGACTGCTTCTGGGCGTCCATGAACGCGTTCATCGCCGAACGGTCCACGCCTGGCGTGTTGATGAAGATGCCGATGCGATAGACGGCGAGCAGCGCGAGCGTATACGCGAGCCGACTGCGCAGCTCAGCGATACGGAAGACGTTGGCGAAGGCGTTCAGAGCCACGGGGTAGCCATCCTCTTCGAGAGGGTTCTGCCAGGACGACAAAACGCCCCTGTTCCACGAGCGGGAAAGGGGCGCAGAAGCCTACACAAGCGAAACTGCGCGCACCACTAGCAAGTGATGCGCGCCAGACACGCTCAGGCCTTGGGCTGCCGGGGAGCCTTGACGCCCTTGCCAGCGTGCGCCTTGGCCGCGGACTCCGGCTTGTGGGCCACCAGCGGAATCTCTTCCACCGCGCCGCCCGCCTTCTGGATGGCAGCCTTCGCCGCCTCAGAAGCCTTGTGCACGACCACGGTGACCTTCTTGGTCAGCTCGCCGCGGGCCAGCAGCTTCACACCGTGGTAGCGGCCCTTGACCAGACCGACCTTGCGCAGCGTCTCCACGTCCGCCGTGGCGCCGGCATCGAAGTGCTGCTCGAGGTCCGACAGGTTGACGACCGCGTAGGCGGTCCGGTTCGGCGGCGTGAAGCCAAACTTCGGCAAGCGCCGCTGCAGGGGGCTCTGGCCGCCCTCGAAGCCTTCGAACCGCATGTTGCCGCTGCGGGCCTTCTGGCCCTTACCACCGCGGCCGGCCGTCTTGCCAAGACCACTACCCTGGCCGCGGCCCACGCGCTTCTTGCGGTGCCACGAGCGCGCCGGACGCTGCAGTTTGTTCAGAGTGCTCATCGTCTCGATCCTCTCGTGACTCAGGCCTTGTGCTGCTTGGCCTGATACGCGATCGCCCGCTCCCGCAGGGCAATCTTGGCGGGCTTACGGCGCTTGGGCGCCGGCGCCTCGTCGGAAACGGTTTCCAGGGTGACCAGGTGCTTCACCTTGAACGCCATCCCGCGAATCGCAGGCGTGTCCTTGAGGAGCCGCTCGTCACCGAACTTCTTCAGGCCCAGCCCACGGATGGTGTCCAGCATCTCGCTGGACGACCCCGAAAAGCTCTTCACCAGCTTCACCTTGAGCGCCATGGGCTAGCCCCTCTGCTCCCCGGCGAGCTTCGCCGGCTCGACGTCCTTGCCGCGGAGACGCGAAACCTGCTCCGCGCTGCGCAGCAGCTTCAGGCCCGCGACAGTGGCCTTCAGCACATTGTGCGGGTTCCGCGAACCCTGGCTCTTGGTCAGGATGTTCCGGATGCCCGCCGCCTCCAGCACCGCGCGAACCGCGCCGCCGGCGATGACGCCCGTACCCTGGCTGGCCGGCTTCAGAAGCACCCAGCCAGCGCCGAAGTGCCCGAGCACCTCGTGCGGAATGGTGTGACCCACGAGCGGGACGCGGAACAGGTTCTTCTTCGCGTTCTCACCACCCTTGCGGATGGCCTCGGGGACTTCGTTGGCCTTACCCAGGCCGACGCCCACGTGTCCGGCGCCGTCCCCCACCACCACCAGGGCGGCGAACGAGAAACGGCGGCCGCCCTTCACGACCTTGGCCACGCGGTTGATATTCACCACGCGGTCGGTGAGGTCCAGATCGTTCGGATTGATCGGAGTTGCCACTTGGGGGATTCCTTTCGAATTCTTAGAACTTCAGCCCGGCCTCGCGCGCGGCGTCGGCCACGGCGGCGATGCGCCCGTGATAAGGGAAGCCGTTGCGGTCGAACACCACCGCTTCGACGTTGGCGGCCTTGCACTTCTGCGCAATCAGGGAACCCACACGCTTCGCGTCCGCCTTCTTGTCGCCCTCGTCCTGACCCTTCAGGTCCTTGGACAGCGACGAAGCAAACGCAAGCGTCTTGCCCGTGGTGTCGTCCACCACCTGCGCATAGATGTGCTTGAGGCTCTTGTAGACGGTGAGCCGCGGCCGCTCTGTCGTGCCCGACAGCTTCTTGCGGATGCGGTTCTTCCTCTTGAGACGGGCTTCGATCTTCGTAGGCATGGCTGCTTCCTTTTCCGTCCGGAGGCGATGCGGCCTTCCGCCGCCGGATGATGCCACCAGGCCCAGAGGACCTGGTGGAGTTTGGAACACTCAGGAAAGACGGGACGACTAGGTCGTACCGGTCTTGCCCTCCTTGCGGCGGATGCGCTCCTCGGAGTACTTGATGCCCTTGCCCTTGTAGGGCTCTGGCGGACGCAGCGAGCGGATGTTCACCGCCGTCGCGCCCAGCACTTCCTTGTCCGAAGAACGGAGCGTCAGGCCCACGGTGGGCAGGCTGTCCTCGTTGCGCGGCGCCTTGTCGACTTCAGCGGTCACGCCCTCGGGCAGGTTGAAGACCACCGGGTGCGAGTAGCCCAGCGCGAAGTGAATGGCCTTGCCCTTCACCTCGGCGCGGAAGCCAACGCCGCGGATGTCCAGCTTCTTCTCGAAGCCCGTGCTCACACCCTTCGCAGCGTTCGCGAGGATGGTCCGGGTCAGCCCGTGCATGCTGCGCGCCTCGCGCGAGTCATCCACACGCTGCACGGTCATCTGACCGTCCTTGATCTCGACCTTGACCTTGCCAGGCAGCTTCACCGACAGCTTGCCCTTGGGGCCCTCGAAGTTCACCTGCTCGCCGGCGACGACGGCCTTCGTCTTGTCGCCGAGCTTGATCGCCAGTTTTCCAATCCGACTCATGGTTGCCTCGGTCCTGTGTGCCTGGGGCGCGCTCCCTCGCGGGGCGCCGCACCCGGGCGGCTGGCTAGTAGACGGTGCAGAGCAGCTCGCCGCCGACCTTCTGCTTGCGGGCCTCGGAATCCACCATGATGCCACGCGAGGTGGAGAGGATGGAGATGCCCAGACCACCCAGCACCTGCGGAATCTCACGCACGGCGGCGTAGCGGCGCAGGCCCGGCTTCGACACGCGGCGGATACCGGTGATGGCAGGCGCCCGGTCCGGACCGTACTTCAACTGCACGGAGATCTCCGGGAACACCGTGCGCTTGTTCTGCACCGTCTGCTCGTGCACCACGAACTCGCCGATGTAGCCCTCGTCCTTGAGGACCTTGATGATCTCGAGCTTGAGCTTCGAGTGGGGGATGACGACCTTGTCGTGACGCGCGCGCGACGCATTGCGCAGGCGGGTCAGCATGTCGCCGACGGGATCATTGACCGGCATGGGATACCTTCCAAACCGAGGCCTCGTACCGAGCGCCTCGCGTTCGCGGCCACCGCGCCTGCCGGGCCCATCCCGGGGGTTCGCGCTGACCGCCACTACGAACTTCCTGCTTCAATGTGCCTGGCCGGCCGGTGAGGCCCGCCAAGCACCCTGCCCTTCCGGCTACCAGGACGACTTGGTAACGCCGGTGATCTCGCCGCGGAGGGCGCGATTGCGGAGGCAGATACGGCACATCTTGAACTTGCGCAGGAACGCGCGCGGCCGGCCACACAGCGGGCAGCGGTTGTACTGGCGCACCGAGAACTTCGGCTTGCGCTTTGCCTGGGCGATCTTGGAGAGCTTGGCCATGTTTCGTCGGGTCCTTGGCTCGAGGGCTTACTGACGGAACGGCATGCCGAAGTGACGCATCAGCGCCAGCCCCTGCTCGTCGTTGGCCGCAGTGGTGACGAAGCTGATGTTGAGCCCCTTCACCTTCTCGATCTGGTCGTAGTTGATCTCAGGGAAGATGATCTGCTCGCGCACGCCGAGCGTGTAGTTGCCCTTCCCGTCGAACGCCTTGGGGGACACGCCCTTGAAGTCACGCACGCGCGGCAGCGCCACGGTGATGAGGCGGTCCATGAACTCGTACATGCGGTCGCCGCGCAGCGTGACGGCGGCACCGATGGCCTGCCCCTGGCGCAGCTTGAAGTTCGCGATGGACTTCCGGGCGCGCGTGACGATCGGCTTCTGACCGGTGATCGCCGCGAGCTGGTCCACCGCCGACTCCAGGATCTTGTTGTTGGCGAGCGCCTCGCCCAGACCCATGTTGACGACGATCTTCTCCAGCCGGGGAACCTGCATCGGGTTCTTCAGGCTCAGCTCCTTCAGGAGGGACGGAACACCTTCCTTGAAGAAACGCACCTTCAGACGGGCCGGCTTGGACTCCAGGCCTTCCTCGATGTTGGCGGCGAAGCCAACCTTCTTGGCCTCTTCCTTCTTGCCCCGCTTCGCCTTCTTTTCCTTCTGCTCGGCCTTCTTCTCGTCAGCCATCGTCCTGTCCTCTGCTTCGGGGCGCCGTCGTGGACCCAGCGCGCCCGATCAGTCCTTCGTATGGAACCTGGAAACACCGCGAGGGCCCCTGTTGCTCCACGGGGCCTCCATGCCTGCACGCCCGCCCTTCGCCACCACCGGGGTGGGCAAAGGGCGCGCATACATGCACCAACGCGGACACCTAGTCAATCAGGGCGTCGCAGTTCTTGCAGAACCGCTTCTTCTTGCCCTCTTCACCTTCAGTACGGATGCCCACCCGGGTCGGCTTGTCGCACTTGACGCAAACCACCTGCACGTTCGCCAGCGCGATCGTGCCCGGCTTCTCGACGATGCCGCCTTCAGGGCTCTGGGGCGTCTTCTTCATGTGACGCTTGACCAGGCGCAGGCCCTCGACCGTCACGCGCTCAGCCTCGCGATCGATCTTCAGCACCTTGCCGCGCTTGGTCGCCGGGTTCTTCTCGGAGGCCTCGGCCCCGGCCATGACCTGGACCGTGTCTCCTACCTTCAGCTTCTGCATGGCTTCCTCTCTCTGGCTGCTCGCCGTCCGGCCTGCCGTCCTCTCAGAGGACTTCGGGCGCCAGCGAGATGATCTTCATGAACTTGCGGGCGCGGAGCTCACGGGCCACCGGCCCGAAGATACGCGTACCAATGGGCTCCATGTCCTTGTTGATGAGGACCGCGGAGTTGCCGTCGAACTTGATGTAGCTGCCGTCCGGACGACCCACCTCGCGCCTGGTGCGAACGATGACGGCCTTGGCCACGTCACCCTTCTTCACCTTCGAGTTGGGAAGCGCCTCGCGCACCGAGACGACAATCACGTCGCCGATGGACGCATACTTGCGCTTCGAGCCGCCGAGCACCTTGATGCAGAACACCTTCTTCGCGCCCGAGTTGTCCGCCACGTCGAGCACGCTCGTCATCTGAATCATCTGGAAATCTCCTGTCGCCGGTGACCATCCCGCGCCGCCTCACGGCCGCGCGGAAGGGGCATGCGTGCTAGACGTTCTTGCTCTTCTCCAGCACCTCGACCACGCGCCAACGCTTGTCCTTCGAAGCGGGCTTGGTCTCGGCGATCCGGACCCGATCACCCTCGTTGATGGTGATCTTCTTGGGGTAGTCGTGGTCCTCCACGTGCGCCTTGTACTTCTCGCGCAGGCTCATGATCTTCCCGTACTTCGGGTGCGGAGCCCGGCGCTGGACGGTGACGACCACCGTCTTCTGCATCTTGTTGGACGTGACAATCCCCACGCGCGTCTTGGGACGGCCACGGGTGGAGGTCTCGGCAGCCTGCGTCTCGGTCGCTTCAGCCATCTTCTCTCTCACTGTCTCTCATGCACCCGGGCATTGGCGCCCGGATGGCCGCACGCGCTCCTCTATCAGCTATCAGCTGAGCGCGCTTGGAGTCGTGGGTGTTCAGCCCTGGGCATTCGTCTTCTGGGTCAGCACGGTCAGGATCCGCGCCAGGTCGCGCCGGTGCTGGGTGCGCTCAGCCGGGTTGTCCAGCGAACCGGTCCGCCGCTTCAGCTGGTCCTGGAACAGCGTCGCACGCAGTTCGGCCGCGCGCTGCTTCAGGTCGTCCGCTGACAGTTCCTTCAATTCCTTCGCAGTCGCCATTTCACTCTCCATGCGAGAGGGAGCCGTCCAACGGACCGGCCCCCGCCGCTCGGTGCCTAGAGGCTCAGGTCCGCGCGGGTCACGATCTTCGTGAGCACCGGCAGCTTCGCCTGCGCCAGCTTCAGCGCCCCAGTGGCCACTTCCGGCGTCATCCCCTCCATCTCGTAGAGGATGCGGCCGGGCTTCACCACCGCGACGTAGTACTCCACGCCACCCTTACCGGTACCCATTCGGGTCTCCGCGGGCTTCTTGGTGATGGGCTTGTCCGGGAAGATACGGATCCAGATCTTGCCGCCACGCTTCACGTGACGCGTCATCGCGATACGAGCCGCCTCGATCTGCCGAGAGGTGATCCACCCCGGCTGGAGGCTCATCAGGCCGTACTCACCGTAGGTCATGTCGCTACCCCGGTGGGCACTGCCAGGCATGCGGCCCTTGTGCATCTTGCGGTACTTCGTACGAGCAGGCTGAAGCATCGTCGCTGTCCTTCGCCGCCCTGCCCCGGGCGCCCCTTGGGGGAGCGCCCGGCGCGGGTGGGCTGGTTACCGGTTGGAGGGCATGGGGGCCTGGCCACCCTTGCCCGGGAGGACCTCGCCCTTGCAGACCCAGACCTTGCAGCCGATCTTGCCGTAGGTCGTCTTCGCCTCGGCGAAACCGTAGTCAATGTCCGCGCGCAGGGTGTGCAGGGGCACGCGGCCCTCGCGGTACCACTCGTAGCGCGCCATCTCCGCGCCACCGAGGCGGCCCGAGCAGGCGACGCGGATGCCCTTGGCGCCGAACTTCATCGCCGTCTGCAGCGCCTTCTTCATGGCGCGGCGGAAGGCAATGCGGCGCTCGAGCTGCGTGGCGATGTTCTCCGCCACCAGCTGCGCGTCAGTCTCCGCCTTGCGGACCTCGACGATGTTGAGGAAGACCTCGTTCTTCGTGAACTGCTGGAGGTCCTTCTTCACCGTCTCGATGCCCGCGCCACGCTTGCCGATGACGATGCCCGGCCGCGCGGTGTGGACGTTGACCTTGACCTTGTTGGCCGCGCGCTCGATCTCCACCTTCGACACGCCCGCGTGGTTCAGCGACTTCTTCACGAACTCGCGGATGCGGATGTCCTCGTGGAGCCACTGCGCGTAGTTCTTGTGCTCGAACCACTTGGAGTCCCAGGTCTTGATGACACCAAGCCGGAACCCGATCGGATGAACTTTCTGTCCCAACGTGATTCTCCTTGAAGCGTCCGGGCAGGGCCCGACGGGTCCTACTTCTTCGCCTCGGCGAGCACCACGTGGACGTGGGCCGTCTTCTTCTTGATGGGGGTGGCCCGGCCCATGGCGCGCGGCATGAACCGGCGCTGGGTGGGACCCTGGTCCACGGAGATGGTCTTCACGTAGAGCGTGTCCACGTCGACCTGGCCCTTGGACTTGTCAGTCGCGTTGGCCACGGCGCTCTTGATGAGCATCTCCACCGGCTTGGCCGCGGCGCGCTTGGTGAACTTCAGGATGTTGAGGGCCGCCTCGACAGGCTTGCCCCGGATGAGCTCCGCAACGGTAGAAATCTTGCGGGGGCTCATGCGCAGAAAACGCAGATGTGCAGTCGACTCCATGGTCTTCTCCTCAGGCTCTCAGGCAATGCGCCAGGCTACTTGCCCGGGGCCTTGGCGACCTTCTTCTCCGCCGAGTGACCGCCGAACGTACGCGTCGGGGCGAACTCGCCGAGCTTGTGGCCAACCATGTTCTCCGTGACGAACACCGGGATGAACTTCTTCCCGTTGTGCACCGCGAAGGTGTGGCCCACGAACTCCGGAAGAATCGTGGAGCGGCGGGACCACGTCTTTACGACCGACTTCTTGTTCGTCGTGATCATGTCCTCGATTTTCTTCACGAGGAAGTCGTCAACGAACGGACCCTTCTTGATCGAACGAGCCATGGAATCCTCTTACTGGCTGCGCGCGCCCTGGCGGCGGCCGGAGACGATGAACTTGTCAGTGCGCTTGTTGGTGCGCGTGGTGAGCCCCTTGGTCTTCTTGCCCCACGGGGACACAGGGTGCGGGTTACCCTGACCGGACTTGCCTTCACCACCGCCGTGCGGGTGGTCGACCGGGTTCATCGCCAGACCGCGGACGGTGGGACGGATGCCCAGCCAGCGGCTCTTACCCGCCTTGCCGATACGGATGATCTCGTGCTCGATGTTGCCCACCTGGCCCACGGTGGCGCGGCACTCGATGAGGACCTTGCGGACGGTGCCGGAGGGCATGCGCACCTGCGCGTAGCGGTCCTCCTTCGCCATCAGCTGGCCGGACGTGCCGGCGGAGCGGATGACCTGGGCGCCACGGCCCGGCTTCAGCTCCACGTTGTGGATGACCGTACCCACCGGGATGTTCTGCAGCGGAAGGCTGTTGCCAGGCCGGATGTCCGAGCCCTCGCCAGCGAACACCGTGTCACCCACGCTCAGGCCCACCGGAGCGAGGATGTAACGCTTGTCGCCGTCCGCGTAGTGGAGCAGCGCGATGTTGGCGGTGCGGTTCGGGTCGTACTCGACGGCCACGACCTTCGCGGGGACGCCATCCTTGTCCCGGCGCTTGAAGTCGATGACGCGGTAGCGACGCTTGTGGCCGCCACCCTGGTGCCGGCGGGTGATGTGCCCGTGGACGTTGCGACCACCGGAGCGCTTGAGCGGCTCGGTGAGGCTCTTCTCGGGCGAGTCCTTGGTGATGTCCGCGAAGTCGGACACCGTCATCAGACGGCGGGCGGCGCTAGTCGGCTTGTACTTCTTGATGCCCATGGTGTGTTCCTCAGGCTGGCTTAACGCCGTGGCGTCAGGCCGCCCCTCCCTCGAAGAGTTCGATCGAGTCGCCCTGCTTCAGCGTCACAACCGCCTTCTTGAAGTTGGGCCGCTTGCCGATGCTACGACCCACCCGCTTGATCTTGCCGCGGACGATGTTGGTGTTCACGCCCTCGACGGTGACCTTGAAGAGCGTCTCCACCGCGCGGGCCACGTCGTGCTTCGTCGCCTTGCGGTCGACGATGAACGAGTACTTGCGGAACTTCTCGCGGGCCTTGTCCAGCTTCTCGGTGATGAGCGGGCCCTTGATGACGTCGTTCAGATTCATGACAGCGCCCCCTCGAGGGTCTTCGCGGCCGCGGACGTAAGAACGAGGTGCGAGTGCCGGAGAACGGCCTCGAGGTTCAAGCCCTCGGGCGGCAGCACGTCGAACTTCGCCAGGTTCCGCACGCTGCGGTGCAGGTTGGTGTTGCCCTTGTCGTCAATCACCAGGGCGTTCTGGAGCTTCAGACGCTTGGTGAGGACCTCGAAGGCCTGCTTGCTCTTCGGAGCATCCAGGGAGAAGCCGTCCAGGATGATGAGCGTCTTCTCCTGGGCCCGCAGGGACAATGCGGACTTCAGGGCGCCGCGGCGCACCTTGCGGGGCGGGCGGTAGAAGTAGTCGCGCGCCTTGGGAGCCATCGCCTTGCCGCCGCCCACCCAGTGGGAAGCGCGGATGGAGCCCTGACGAGCGCGGCCGGTGCCCTTCTGCTTCCAGGGCTTCTTGCCGCCGCCGCTGACCAGCGAGGTGTTCTTCACCCCGACCGTGCCGCGGCGCCGGTTGATCTGCTGCATCTTCGCCACCTCGTAAAACAGGTGGGCGTTCGGCTCGGTGCCGAAGACATCGTCGGAGAGCTCAATCTCCGACACCTTCTTCAAATCCAGGTCGACTACGTCAAACTTCGCCATGGCACTTTCCTCGCGGGGGTCGGAGTGAAACCACTCGAACGCCCACCCGCTTCCTAGGACTTGATCTCGACGTCAACGCCAGCCGACAGATCCAGCTTCATCAGCGCATCCAGCGTCTGCTGCGTGGGCTCGAGGATATCGAGCAGGCGCTTGTGCGTGCGGATCTCGAACTGCTCACGGCTCTTCTTGTCCACGTGCGGAGACCGCAGCACCGTGAACTTGTTGATGCGCGTGGGAAGGGGGATCGGACCGGCCACCTTCGCGCCCGTGCGCTTGGCCGTCTCGACGATCTCACCCGCACTCTGGTCCAGGAGCTTCGAGTCGTACGCCTTCAGCCGGATGCGGATCTTCTGTGTCGCCATTCGCAAGAACCTCTTTGGACGAACTCTGCCTCTGCCGCGGGAGGGCGTTACGACCGACATCCCCTGGATTTCACAGAGCCGTTTCTTCAGAACGAAGGGGCGCGGTGTCTACCATCCCGCCCCAGGGTGTGCAACTGGATTCCCATCGGCTCCCTGAAAATTCCCTATCTGAGGGACCCAGGGAGCCGTTGGGGGTCTCGGCTACTCGACGACTTCCGCCACGACGCCGGCGCCCACCGTGCGGCCGCCCTCGCGAACCGCGAAGCGCAGCTCCTTCTCCATGGCCACCGGGGTGATGAGCTCCACCTCGATGGCGATGTTGTCGCCCGGCATCACCATTTCGACGTTCTCCGGCAGCTTCACCGAGCCCGTCACGTCCGTGGTGCGGAAGTAGAACTGCGGACGGTACCCCTTGAAGAACGGGGTGTGACGGCCGCCCTCTTCCTTCGACAGCACGTAAATCTGCGCCTTGAACTTGGTGTGCGGGGTGATGCTGCCCGGCTTGGCCAGCACCTGGCCGCGCTCCATGTCCTCGCGCTTCAGGCCACGCACCAGCGCGCCGATGTTGTCGCCCGCCATGCCCTGGTCCAGCAGCTTGCGGAACATCTCCACGCCCGTGACGACCGTCTTCTGCGTCGGACGCAGGCCGACGACTTCCACTTCCTCGCCGACCTTGATGATACCGCGCTCGACGCGGCCGGTGGCCACCGTGCCGCGGCCGGAGATGGAGAACACGTCCTCCACCGGCATCAGGAAGGGCTTGTCCGTCGCGCGCTGCGGCGTCGGGATGTAGCTGTCCACCGCCTCCATCAGCTTCAGCACGGCCGGCTCGCCGATGTCGCTGGTGTCACCCTCCAGCGCCTTGAGCGCGGAGCCCGGGACGATGGGGATGTCGTCGCCAGGGAACTCGTACTTCTTGAGCAGGTCGCGGACTTCCATCTCCACGAGCTCGCGCAGCTCGGGGTCGTCCAGCATGTCCACCTTGTTCAGGAAGACCACGATGTACGGAACGCCGACCTGGCGCGCCAGCAGGATGTGCTCACGCGTCTGCGGCATCGGCCCGTCCGCCGCCGACACCACCAGGATGGCGCCGTCCATCTGCGCCGCGCCCGTAATCATGTTCTTCACGTAGTCGGCGTGACCCGGGCAGTCGACGTGGGCGTAGTGCCGGTTCGCCGTCTGGTACTCGACGTGCGCGGTGGAGATGGTGATGCCGCGCTCACGCTCCTCCGGCGCCTTGTCAATCTGGTCGTACGCCAGAAACGTGGCGCCGCCCGTCTTCGCCAGCACCTTGGTGATGGCGGCCGTCAGCGACGTCTTGCCGTGGTCCACGTGTCCGATCGTGCCGATGTTCACGTGGGGCTTGTTACGCTCGAACTTCTCCTTGGCCATGGCCTCTCCTCACGGGGTTGCCGGTCCGAAGCCCGGCACGTCTCGACTCGCGGAAAACAACTGCGAAGGTGCTGCGTCCTGCTCCAAACCCGCCACAACGTCAACTGAAATCGCCCGGCCGGTCCGCGGCCGGGCCAAGCCGAAGCCACTCAGCGGTTGAGCGCCGTCTTGGGCGCGGGCGCGTAGTGGCTGAACTGCATGGTGTACGTCGCCCTTCCCTGGCTGCGGCTGCGCAGGTCGGTCGAGTAGCCGAACATGGCCGCCAGGGGCACCTGCGCCTGGATGGCCTGCACGCGGCCAGGCCGGGGAGTCATCCCCTGCACCTTCCCGCGGCGCCCGTTCAGGTCGCCGATGACGTCGCCCATGAAGTCATCAGGCGTGACGATTTCGCAGTTCATGATGGGCTCGAGGAGCACGGGCGTGGCCGTGCGCACGGCATCCTTGAACGCCAGCGAGCCGGCGATCTTGAACGCCATCTCGCTGGAGTCCACGTCGTGCATGGAGCCGTCGAAGGCCTCCACCTTCACGTCCACCATGGGGTAGCCGGCCACCGGGCCGTTCTGCATGGCCTCCGCGCATCCGGCCTTCACCGCGTCAACGAACTCCTTGGACACCGCGCCGCCGGTGACCTTGTTCTCGAAGGAGAAGCCCTGCCCCGGCTCATTGGGGGCCACGCGCAGCCAGATGTGGCCGTACTGGCCTCGGCCGCCCGTCTGGCGGATGTACTTCCCTTCCATCTCCACCTGGGAGGTGACCGTCTCGCGGTAGGCCACCTGGGGCTTGCCGATGTTCGCGTCGACCTTGAACTCGCGCAGGAGGCGGTCGACGATGATTTCCAGGTGGAGCTCGCCCATGCCGGCGATGAGCGTCTGCCCCGTCTCCTCGTTCGTCTTCACGCGGAAGGACGGGTCCTCCATGGCCAGGCGCTGCAGCGACTGGAGGATCTTGTCCTGGTCCGCCGTCGACTTCGGTTCGATGGCGATGTCGATGACGGGCTCGGGGAACTCCATCCGCTCCAGGATGATGGGCTGCTTGTCGTCGCAGAGCGTGTCGCCCGTGCCGGCCAGCTTCAGGCCCACCACCGCGCAGATATCACCGGCGTAGCACTCGGTGATTTCGTCCTTCTTGTCCGCGCGCATCTGCACCAGCCGGCTGACCCGCTCTCGCTTGCCCTTCACCGAGTTCCACACCGCCGAACCCGCCTCCAGCTTGCCGGAGTAGACGCGGAGGAAGGTCAGCGTCTGGGACTGGAACGAGGGGTCGTTCATGATCTTGAACGCCAGCGCGCTGAAGGGCGCGTCGTCCCGCGTCTCTCGCACGGCGTCCTCGCCGTTGGGCGTCTTGCCGTGGATGGGCGGCACCTCCAGCGGACTGGGCAGATAATCCACCACCGCGTCCAGCAGCGGCTGCACGCCCTTGTGGCGAAAGGCCGAACCGCAGAACACCGGGAACAGCTTCAGGCCCACGCAGCCCTTGCGGATGGCGCCACGCACTTCGTCCTCGGTCAGCTCCACGCCCTCGAGGAACTTCTCGGTGAGCGCGTCGTCCTGCTCGGCCGCGGCCTCGAGCAGCTCGGCGCGGGCGGCTTCCGCCTCCTCCTTGAGCTCCTCTGGGATGTCCGTCTCGTCGTAGCGGCTGCCCTGCTCGGAGTCCTGGAACACCAGGGCCTTCATCTTCAGCAGGTCGATGACGCCGCGGTGCTTGTCCTCCGCGCCCAGCGGCAGCTGCATGCGGACCGCACGCGCGCCCAGCTTCTCGCGGATGGTTCCCACGGACATCTCGAAGTCGGCGCCCACCCGGTCCATCTTGTTGATGAAGCAGATGCGGGGAACCTTGTACTTGTCCGCCTGGCGCCACACCGTCTCCGACTGCGGCTCCACGCCGTTCACCGCGTCGAACACCGCGATGGCGCCGTCCAGCACGCGCAGGCTGCGCTCCACCTCGATGGTGAAGTCCACGTGTCCCGGCGTGTCGATGATGTTGACGCGGTAGCGCTGGTCGCGCCGCTGCCAGAAGGCGGAGATGGCGGCGGACGTGATGGTGATGCCGCGCTCACGCTCCTGGACCATCCAGTCGGTGGTGGTGTTGCCTTCGTGCACCTCGCCCATCCGGTGGATGGCGCCGGTGTAGAAGAGGATGCGCTCCGTGGTCGTCGTCTTGCCGGCATCGATGTGCGCCATGATGCCGATGTTGCGGTAGCGCTCGAGGGGGTACTCACGGGCCATGACTCAATACCTCTCCAGGAAGGAAGGGCGGGCCCGAGGCCTCGACACCTGCCGGCCGGACGATTTCAGAGAACCTGCTACATCTAACAAAACCGCCCGGATGCATCCTCTGCATCCGGGCGGCAACCGCGAAGCCTCGAGGGCCTACCAGCGGTAGTGAGCGAAGGCCTTGTTGGCCTCCGCCATCTTGTGCGTGTCTTCACGCTTCTTCACCGCGTTGCCGCGGTTGTTGGCAGCGTCCATGATCTCACCGGCCAGCTTCTCCTGCATGGTCTTCTCACCACGCGCCTTGGAGTAGGTGATGATCCAACGCATGCCGAGCGCCACGCGGCGGTCCTGGCGGACCTCGACGGGCACCTGGTAGGTGGCGCCACCGACGCGGCGGCTCTTGACCTCGAGCACCGGCTTGACGTTGTCGAGGGCCTTCTTGAAGGTCTTGAGGGGGTCTTCCTTCGCGCGCTCCTCGATGAGGGCGAAGGCTCCGTAGCAAACGCCTTCCGCGATGGACTTCTTGCCCTTCCGCATCAGGTCGTTGACGAACTTGGTGACGAGCCGGTCCTGGAACTTCGGATCCGGAAGAATCTTGCGCTTGGCGACTACGCGACGGCGAGGCATCTCTTCTCTCTTCCCTTACGCCCCACTCCCATTGGGAGAAATCCACGGGGCTTCAATTGCTGCAGGAGGAACTTCACAAGGACGCTCCCCAGGGTGCGGGGCCATGCGTCCAGACGCTGCGCTACAGAAGGTGATCCGCGTGACGAGCGATCAGCTCGGACGCTTCGCGCCGTACTTGGAGCGGCTCTGCTTGCGACCCGCGACACCCACGGAGTCCAGCGTTCCACGGACGATGTGGTAGCGGACGCCCGGGAGGTCCTTCACACGGCCACCGCGAATCATCACCACCGAGTGCTCCTGGAGGTTGTGACCCACGCCGGGGATGTAGGACGTGACCTCGATCCCGTTCGTCAGACGAACACGGGCCACCTTGCGGAGGGCCGAGTTCGGCTTCTTCGGGGTCGTGGTGTACACGCGCGTGCAGACGCCACGCTTCTGAGGGGACTCCTTGAGCGCGGGGCTCTTGCCCTTGACGACGAGCTTCTCGCGGCCCTTGCGGACCAGCTGGCTAATGGTCGGCACTGATACCTCTTCTTCGGGTTCGTCGCCGCCAGAGACACCAAGCGGCGCATATCTACCTACAGGACTACGGAAAGGCGCGCGAGTATAGGAAGGGGCCCATCCGTGTCAAGCACGGCCTGTCCCTTGCCTACAACCGGCCAGGGTCCCAGGTCCCATTCCCCGGCTCGGCGCTTCCACGCACGGCGGGTCTACAACGGGGCGGTCCTCTACTCCGCGTGCGGTTAGAAGTCGAGGACCATCACGACGGCGTCCTCGCCCTCGTCGACGTAGTAGTTCGGCCGGATGCCGACGGGGCGGAAGCCGAAGGCCCGGTAGAGTTGGAGCGCAGCCTCGTTGCTCTTGCGCACCTCCAGGGTCGCCAGGGTGCAGCGCCTGGCCCTCCCCCGCTCCAGGACCTCGTCCATGACGGCCCGCGCCACGCCCCGGCGCCGGTGCTTGGGCGCGGTGGCCACGTTCAGCACGTGCACCTCGTCATGGACAATCCAGAAGATGGCCAGCCCCAGCAGCTCCGGCCCGTCCAACTCCCGCGCCTCCTCCACCAGGAGGATGGTGGACCATTCGTGCTGGAGTTCGCGCTTGAGCAGGTCCTGGGACCAGGGGTTCTTGAACGCGGCCTGCTCCAGCAGCATGACCGCGGGCAGGTCCTCCGACATCATCTGCCGGATGATGTAGCCGTGCCGGGCGCCGGGCGCCGGCTCCTCGCGCATCCGCCTCATCGGCTTGCCTCCCGGGCAAAGGGCGCCACGCGGCGCACCTGCGCCGAGGCCCGCACCTGCGCCAGCTCTTCCGCCGCCAGCGCCCCATACCGCTCCCGAACCAGCTTCTCCCGGATGGCGGCGCGCGCCGCCTCGTAACCTTCCGGATATTCGTCCGCGTGCTGCTCGAAGTGGCGGCGGACCTCGGTCTCCCCCACTTGCGCCCGCAGCCGGATACGGCTGTCGAGGATGCGCTCGGCCCGAAGCCCCCGGGCCAGCACCCGCTCCAGTCCCTGCACGTCCACGTCATGGCGGGACAGGAACCGCTTCAAGGCCGCCTCCCCTCCCAGCCCCGCCTGGAACGCCTCCACCCGCGCCTGGACCTCCGCGGGCTCGGCCGGGAAGGCCTGCAGCCGGTCGGCGTTCAGGACCTGGACCCGTTGGTTGATGATGAACTCCAGGGCCCCCCGGAGCGTGTCCTCGTCGAGCGGAAACTCCAGGGCCTGCACGCCTCCTCGCTGGAGGAGCGCGACCCGGGCCTCGAAGCGCAGCTCGCTCAAGGTGAGCACCTGGCCCTCGATGATGGCCACCACCCGGTCCGCGACCCGGGCCTCCACGGCGGACGGCGGGGCCGCCGCGTTCCCCACGGCCGGCGCCAGCGAGAGCCAGCCCGCAAGCCACAGGGTATCCGCGCCGAGCCAGCGAGGCGGTGACATGGGCTCCCTCATCCTCCGGCGACTTTATACATCTCGCACGGTCCGGACAGTCCTTGCTGGCGCGTGCCTACCGGCTGGTTACGTTGAATCGGGTACACCACGGCGGGAACAAATGGCGGACGACTATTACCAGACCCTCGGCGTCGACCGGTCGGCTTCAGCGGAGGACGTCAAGAAGGCGTACCGCAAGCTGGCACGCAAGTACCACCCGGACGTCAACCCGGGCAACAAGGCCGCCGAGGAGAAGTTCAAGCAAGTCAGCGCGGCGTTCGAGGTGCTGTCGGACGCTCGGAAGCGCAAGCTCTACGACGAGTTCGGCCCGGACGCGGAGAAGATTGGCTTCGACGAGAAGAAGGCGGAGGCCTATCGGGCCTACAAAGCCTCGGCCGGGAGCGCTGGCGCTGGGGGCATCCCCTATGGCGCCGAGGGCTTCGACCTGGGTGACCTCTTCGGCGACCTGTTCGGAGGCCGCGGCGGTGGCGCGGCGGGCGGCGCCCCGGGGGGCTTCGACGTCGGAGAGATGTTCGGGCGTCGCGGCCGCGGCTCCGGGCCGGAGCGTGGAGACGACCTGACGGTCCGCGTCCAGCTCACCCTGGCCGAGGCCGTCTCCGGTACCGAGCGCCCCCTGGCCTTCAGCCGTCCGGGCCGCTGCGCCACGTGCAGCGGCCGGGGTACGTCCGGGCCAGTGTCCACCTGCACCGTTTGCAACGGCACGGGCCGGTCCCGCCGGTCCGGGAGCCTGTTCGGTGGCGCGGGGGCGTGCCCCAACTGCCACGGCACGGGCAAGGCCGCGCCGCCCTGCCCCCAGTGCGGGGGCTCGGGGATGAAGGAGGAGCAGGCCCGGCTGACGGTGAAGATTCCCGCGGGCGTGCACACCGGCTCGAAGGTGCGGCTCTCCGGCCAGGGGGCGGCGGGGACACGAGGCGGCCCCCCGGGTGACCTCTACATCGAGACCGAGGTGGCCGAGCACCCCCTCATGCGTCGCGAGGGCGACGACCTGCACCTCGACCTGCCCGTGACGGTCTCCGAGGCCCTGCTGGGCGCCGACGTGCGTGTCCCCACGTTCCAGGGGGAGGTCACCGTGAAGGTGCTCCCCCATTCCCAATCCGGCCGCCGCATGCGGCTGAAGGGGCGCGGTGTCCCCTCGCTCAAGGGCGGAGCACAGGGCGACCTGTACCTCCACCTCCAGGTGAAGGTCCCCGAGGAGACCACCGCCGAGGCCCGGGCCGCCGCAGAGGCGCTCGCCCGGGCCTACCAGGGCGACGTCCGCCGCGAGCTGACGCTCTAGCCTCTTGCCTCTTGTCCTGGGCGCCGCACCGTCATAGACGGACGGCGCCCCACCTTTTCACGCCGCCGAACCCTACGGAGCACACGCGCACATGGGCCTCTTAGACATCTTCACGGGCGGCTCGGGCCCCGAGAAAGCCCTCAAGCTCAAGCCCAAGGTCACCCAGAAGTACGGGGACCCCTCGACCCGGCAGAAGGCCCTCCAACAGCTGGGGGAGATGAAGGTGCCCGAGGCCGTGTCCGTGCTGCTCAGCCGCTTCACCATCACCGTGGACCCGCTCACCACGGACGCGGATGAGAAGGAGCACACGTTCGAGCTGGTGAAGAGCTTCGGCAAGGACGTCGCCGTGCCTCCCATCCTGGAGTTCCTGCGCACCAGCGAGCAGGCCGCCTCGTGGGCACTGCGGCTGCTCGGAGAGCTGACCTCCGAGGAGGAGACCATCACCGCCTGCGTGAGCGCGCTCCAGCACCTGTCCGCCCACTACACGCGCAACCCGGAGAAGCGGGTGGTGCTGCTGCACCACGTGGCCGGCAGCCAGGATCCCCGCATCCCCCCCGCGGTGGTGCCCTTCCTGGAGGACATGTCGGACGACGTGAAGATCGCCGCGCTCAAGACGCTGGGCGCCTTCAAGTACGAGCCGGCGCGCGAGCCCATGCTGAAGCTGCTCACCGCCGACGAGACGGCTCGCCGGGTGCAGACGTCCGTGCTCAGCGCGCTGGCGGAAGGCGGCTTCTCCGTGGAGGGCTACCAGGAGAAGGTGGCGCCGCTGCTGGTGGAGCCCTACGCCCTGGGCAACGACCAGCGCATCCAGCGCCGGGCCTGAGCCCCGGCTGTCGGCCAGCCGACATGGACACTGTCCTCCGGAAGGCCTCGGAGGACAGAGGCCGTTCACATGCGCGCGGAACTTGAGCAAGGATTCACCCGTGCGCTCAAAGAAGAAGGGGACGCTGGCGGAAGTCGTACCACTGCGTCCGGTTGCGAAGGCGGCCAAGAAGACTCCGAAGCGGCCCGCGAAGCCGCTCCCCTCGGTGGATGCGGATGTGGCTCACCGCGCCCTGCTGGAGATGTCGCGGCACCTGACGGACAACGCGGGGCCCACCGAAGCGCTCCGCTCCCACCTGCAGACCCTCCACACGCTCCTCAAGCCGAAGGTCTGCTACGTGGCGCGCTACTTCCCTTCCCGGGAGCAGCTCCACGTCGAGCACGTGCGAGGCCGCTACGACGACCGCGTCACCGCCGCCGTCCCCGGTGAGGGCGTGGTGGGCCGGGCCTTCTCCCAGAAGGCGCTGCTGCGGGATGGGGACATCATCGCGGTACCGCTCGAGGGCCCGCAGGGCGTCGGTGGCGTGCTGGTGGTGCTGGGCTCCCGGCGCGAGCCGTCCGACATGCTGTTGCAGTCACTGGCCGCGCAGCTCACCGCCGCCTACGAGGTGGCGCGCCTGCGTGACGACAGCGCCCGCCGCAACAAGGACCTGCAGACGGCCATCGCCGGCCTCAAGAGCCTGGAGCAGAACCGCGAGGAGCTGCTGGGCAACGTTTCGCATGACTTGAAGAACCCGCTCACCACCATCAAGTCCTACCTGGCGATGATGGGCCGCGAGAAGCTGGGGCCCCTCACGGATGCCCAGCGCCGCGCGGTGCAGATCTGCGACCGGAACTCGGACCGGATGCTGCGCATGGTGAATGACTTGCTGCTCATGTCCCGGCTCCAGTCCGGGAAGATGCAGCTCAATCAACGTCCCTTCGGACTCAAGGCAGTGGCGGAGGAAGTGGTGCGCTCGCTGGGGGCGCTCGCGGAGCACTGCAAGGTGCGCGTGTTGATTCCCCCCTGCCCCGAGGTGTTCGTCCGCGGCGACCGCGAGCGCATCGCCGAGGCCATCCACAACCTCGTGGAGAACGGCATCCACCACAGCGAGGCGGACGACTCCGTCGAGGTGCGCGTCTCCGCCGAGGACGGCCTGGCGATGTTGACCGTGAAGGACAGCGGTCCGGGCATGTCCAGCGAGGCCCTGGAGCACGTCTTCGATGCCTTCTACCGCGCCACCCCGGGCATGCCCCGGCCGCCCGGTGCGGGGCTCGGGCTGCCCCTGGTGGGGAAGATTGTCGCCCTCCACGGCGGACGCATGGAGAGCGCCAGCGTCCTGGGTGAAGGCAGCACTTTCCAGATGGTGCTCCCCATGTTCGCCGGCGCCGTCAGCGCGCCGGAGATGGCCCAGGCCGCGCCCAAGTCCGGCGGCATCCTGCTGGTGGAGGACGACGCCGACTGCCGCGAGGTGTTGCAGCAGGTGCTGGAGCAGGAAGGCTACCGGGTGATGGCCACCTCGGGCGCCTCCGAGGCACGGTCCATTCTCTCCCACATCCGGCCGGCCATGGTCCTGCTCGACCTGCGGCTGAGCGAGGAGGACGGGCAGTCGGTGCTCCGCTACATCCGCGGCAACGAGTCGCTGGCGGACATCGTCGTGTACATCATCTCTGGAGCAACCGAGGTGGCGTCGCTCACCTCGGGCCAGGGGCTGGAGCGCATCGACGGCTTCTTCGAAAAGCCTCTCAACCTGCCCAAGCTGCTGGACACCGTCTCCGCGGTGGTCCGGCCCAGTCGGCGAGCCCCCGCCGTGCCTTGAGTGGGGGATTCGCCGTGGGCGCGAACAAGAGGTGGGCGGAAGCCACCTCGGTTTGTCTAGTATCCCCGCGGTCCCATGAGCACATCCGTCTACTCCCGCTATCGCGCCGCCTTCGCCCAGGCTCTTGCCACTGCCCTGGGCGTGCCGGCCGCCGACATCGAAGCCCAGGTCAAGCCCGCCGAGCCGGCGCACGGCGACCTCAGCTTCGCCACCTTTCCTCTCGCCAAGGCCCAGAAGAAGGCCCCGCCCGCCATCGCCGCCGGGCTGGCGCAGTCGCTCAGCGTCCCCGGGCTGGAAATCAAGGCCGTGGGTCCGTACGTCAACGCGCGCTTCACCGCCCTGCCCTTCACGGCGGAGGTCATCGACGCCGCGCGCGGCGCGGGCATTCGCTACGGCGGTGACGAGGACGCGGGCCGCGGCAAGACGGTGGCCATCGACTACTCGTCGCCGAACATCGCCAAGCCCATTGGCTTCCACCACATCCGCACGACGTTCCTCGGCCACTGCATCGCCAACATCTACCGGGCGCTGGGCTGGCGGGTGGAGGGCATCAACTACCTGGGCGACTGGGGCAAGCAGTTCGGCCTGGTGGCCGTGGGCTTCCAGGAGTACGGCGACCCGGCCCGCATCGACGACATGGGCCACCTGGTGGAGGTGTACGTCAAGGCCAACAAGCGCGCCGAGGCCGAGCCCGAGTTCGACGAGAAGGCCCGCGCCTTCTTCCGCCGCATGGAGGCCGGTGACGCCGAGGCCCTCAAGCTCTGGAACCAGTTCCGCGAGACGAGCATCAAGGGCTTCAAGAAGATCTACGCGCGGATGGGCATCGCGTTCGAGCACATCGAGGGAGAGAGCCGCTACCAGGGGAAGATGGACGCGGTCATCGACCAGATTGCGAAGAAGCCCGGCGTGAAGGAGTCGCAGGGCGCGCTCATCGTCGACCTGCCCTACGCGGAGAACGAGCCGCCCATCCTGCTGAAGAAGAACGACGGCAGCACGCTGTACGCCACGCGTGACCTGGCCGCCGCGCAGGACAGGTACGAGCGCTTCCAGTTCGACAAGTCGCTCTACGTCGTCGCGCAGGACCAGGCGCTTCACTTCCGGCAGGTGTTCCGCACGCTGAAGGAAATGGACCTGCCCTGGGCGGACCGCGCCGTCCACATCGCGTTCGGCCGCATCCACGGCATGAGCACGCGCAAGGGCCAGGTGGTCCAGCTCAACGACGTGCTGGACGAGGCGCGCGAGCGCGTCTCCGTCAAGGTGCGGGAGAACGTGGAGGCCGGCCGCATCCAGACGGACGACGCGGACGCCCTCTCCGAGCAGATCGCCCTGGGCGCCATCGCCTTTGGAGACCTCAAGCACAAGCGCGCCAGCGACTACACCTTCGACTGGGACGAGGTGCTCAGCTTCGAGGGCCACACCGGCCCCTATCTCCAGTACGCCCACGCGCGCGCCGTCAACGTGCTGCGCAAGGGCGGCGGCGCTCCGGCCAGCTACGACGCGGCCCTGCTGACGCTCCCCGAGGAGCAGGCCCTGGTGCGCGAAATCATGCGCCTGCCCGAGGTGGTGCGCGACGCGGCGGAGCAGTACGAGCCCAGCCTCGTGGCGCGGCTGCTGCTCGACGTGGCCTCGGCGCTCAGCCGCTACTACACGCTGGGCAACCAGGAGCGCGACAAGCGCATCAACGTCGAAGGCAATGACGCACTGCGTGCTGCGCGACTCGCCCTCATCGACGCCGCCCGGGTTACGCTGGCCGCGGGGCTGACGCTGCTGGGCATTCCCACGCCCGACAACATGTAGCCGGGAGCATTCTTGGAGACCGCGCTGTCACCGACTGCGAATCAGGGAGCGTCCTCACTGAAGGACGAGTTCGGCCCCATGGGCCGGGCGCTGGGAACGCGCTACCTGGAGAGCGTGCACTTCCCGCCGGAAGCGGAAACAGAGCTCCGGAACCTGCACGCGAAGGGCTTCGTGGTGCACGTCATGCGCACCACCGCATGGGTGAACTTCCTCTACCTGACGTGGGCCATGGTGCGCCGGGCGCTGCCGCCCGTGCGCGCCGTGGTGAACCTGCGGCCGTGGTTCACCAAACCGTGGCGCCAGGCGAAGCAGGGCGGTGACTTCACGCAGCGCTTCGAGCACGCCCGGCAGACGGGGGGCAGCGGCCTGGTCTTCCTGCGCCGCACCGCCCTGCTCCGGCCGTCCGGGAAGGAGACGCGCGAGGACCCCTTCCCCGCCCTGGTGGCCATGGCCCGCCAGTCCGACACGCCGGTGTACCTGGTGCCGGAGCTGTTCGTCTGGGAGAAGCGCCCCGCGCGCCTGAAGCCCAACTGGGTGGACGTGGTGTTCGGCAGCCCGGAGGCACCGGGCTTCCTGCACTCGATGCTGGCCTTCTTCCGCAACTACAAGCGCGCGCAGTTCCGCGTGGGCGAGCCCATCGACCTGCAGCGCTTCGTCGCGGAGAACCCTCGCGACTCGGATGACCTGCTTGCCCGCAAGGTGCGCAGCAGCCTCCACGTCCACCTCGCGCGCGAAACGCGGGCCGTGTTCGGTCCACCGGTGAAGCCCGCCTCACGCGTCATCGACGAGACGCTGCGCGACAGGGCCCTGCGCAAGGTGGTGGAGGAGTGCGCGGCGGAATCCGGGCGCAAGCCAGAGAGCGTCCTGCGCGAGGCGCGCCGCAACCTGGAGGCCATCGTCGCCAAGCCCAGCCCCACCGCGCTGGCCTTCACCTCCCCCGTGCTGGAGTGGGTGTTCAACCGCATCTACGACGGCATGCACGTGGACGAGGCCGGCCTCCACCGCGCGCTCAAGGCCGCGAGCCACGCGCCCATCGTCCTGTGCCCCAGCCACAAGAGCCACGTCGACTACCTGGTGATGAGCTGGGTGCTGTGGAACCGGGGCTACGCGGTGCCCCTGGTGGCCGCCGGCGCCAACCTCTCCTTCTGGCCCCTGGGCACCTTCTTCCGCCGCTGCGGCGCGTTCTTCCTCCGGCGCTCCTTCAAGGGCGACAAGGTCTACGCCGCGTCCTTCAAGGCCTACGTGCGCAAGCTGGTGCACGACGGCATCCACCAGGAGTTCTTCCCGGAAGGCGGCCGTTCGCGCACGGGCAAGCTGTTGCTGCCCAAGCTGGGCATGTTCACCTGGCAGGTGGAGTCCGTGCTGGAGGGCGCGCGCGATGACCTCATCTTCGTGCCGGTGGCCATCGACTACGAGAAGGTCGTCGAGTCCGGCAGCTACTCGAAGGAGCTCGCCGGCGGCGAGAAGAAGCCCGAGGACCTCAAGGCGCTGTTGAGCACGCCCAAGGTGCTGGCGGCGCGGTACGGCCGCATCCACCTGGGGTTCGACGAGCCCATCTCCCTGCGTGCGTTCATGCAGGCGCGTGGCATCAACCCGGACGAGCCGGTGTCAGACGAGCAGAAGAAGGGGCTCGTCCGCGCGCTGGGCAACCGGGTGATGTACGGCATCAGCAAGGTGTCCACGGTGACGCCGCACGCGCTGGTCAGCACCGCCCTGCTCTCGCACCGCCGCCGCGGCCTGACGCAGCGGGAGATGGCGGACCGCATCAACATCCTGCGCCGCATCGCCGTGGAGGAGGGCTCGCCGCAGTCGGTGGAGATGCGCAACGCCCCCAGCAACCCGGAGACGATGGGCCCCATCCAGGACGCCATGCGCACGTTCATCTCCGACGAGATGGTGCGCACCCAGGAGGCGCGCGGCGAGGTCATCTACCAGGTGGAGGACGCACGCCGCCCGGAGCTGTCCTTCTACAAGAACACGCTGATGAACCTGGTGGCCTCCCGGAGCCTCGTGGCCAACGCCATGCTGGCCAGCGGCAGCCCCGCGCCCTTCGACACCGTGAAGGAGCGCGCGCTGTTCCTGTCCCGCCTCTTCAAGGTGGAGTTCATCTACCGGGTGGGCACCACGTTCGACTCCATCTTCGCGGAGACGGTGGAGCGGCTGGAGCGCATGGGCCTGGTGCTCGAGGAGAACGAGACGCTCCGCGTGGCCCCCGAGGCCCACGCGCGTCCGGACCTGGAGTTCCTGGCCGACATGCTGCGCGACTACCTGGAGGCCTACCTGCTGGCGGCCATGACGCTCCAGGACGTGGCCAACGGCACCGTCGAGGACCGGAAGTCCTTCGTGAAGATGGCCCTGGAAACGGGCCGCGCGGAGTACCACGCCGGCCGCCTCACCGCCTCCGAGTCCCTGGCCAAGGTGACGCTGGAGAACGCGGTGGCGTTCCTCGTGGATCAGAAGCTGCTCATCGAGGCCGACAAGAAGCTGACGCTGGGCCCCGCCGCCACCGAGCAGCAGGCCCGCACCCAGCTCGTTGACGACATCCGTGGGTACCTGAAGCGCGGCTGAGCGGCCCGCCAGTCCTCAGGGCTGCGTCGTGAATCCACGCGGACCTCGACCGGCAGCGGGTTTCCTTCCAAGTCCGTGAAGCTGTCACACACCCCAGGACGCCCAGGAGGCGAAAGCCACGCCTCCATGTCCGCCGCGCTGCTCGAGCCAGGATGAAGGACGTCAAGGTTCGGACAGTACAGAAACAGGAGAAAGCCCGTTGGAGAACGCCACCCCCAGCGACGTTGCGCCCCCTCCACCGGGGCCGCCCTCTGGCACCCGCTTCAGCACGAGCCCCAGGTGGCTGGCGGTGGTGAGCGCCGCGCTCGCACTCGGCGCGTTCATCCTCGTGGGCGGCACCGTCCAGCTCGCCAACCCGGCCTTCGGCATCTGGTTCACCGAACTGGTCGTGTTCCTGGGCCTGGGCTGGGTGATGCTGCGCAACGCGGGCTGGCGCCCCGTCCTCTACACGGGGCTGCTGCCAGCGCCGCGAGCGGCCACCCTCTTCGGCTTCCTCCTGGGCGTGGCGAACTTCTTCGCGGTGGTCGTCCCCATCCAGTTCCTGGCCCAGTCGGTGGCGCCGGAGTGGCTGACGCGGATGTTCGACAGCTCGAAGCTGTTCGCGGACCAGACGCCGCTGGAGCTGGCCATCATCCTCCTGGGGGTGTCGGTGGCCGCGCCCGTTTGCGAGGAGTTCTTCTTCCGCGGCATCTTCCAGCGGGGCATCACGCCCTCGGCGCCCGCGCCCACCACCGCGCCCCTGGTCATCTCCGCCGTGGTGTTCAGCGCCTTCCACCTGGACCCGGTGGGCTTCCTGGCTCGCACGGAGCTGGGCCTGCTCTTCGGGTGGCTCTACCTGCGCACCGGCTCGCTGTGGCCCGCCATTGGCGCCCACGCGGCCAACAACCTGGTGTCCTCGGTGCTGTTCCTGTCCGCCAAGGCCCTGGGCGCGGAGGCCTCCGAAGCGACGTCTGAAGCGACGGACCCTCGCCTGGTGTTCGTGCTCGCGGCGGCGGGCTGGGCGGGCATGAGCGTCCTGCTGTCCTACGCGCGGCGGCAGCCCGGCGTCTGGGGCCCCGGCACACGCGCCAGCGACGAGGAGGCCCGGGAGCCCGGCCCCACGCCTTCGCTCGCGCGGCTGATGCTTCCCTGGGTGGTGGGGGCCACGGTGTCACTGGGCCTGCTGGTGGCCGTGGACTCGCGAGGCCTGTCCCTCAACTTCTACGACGCGCAGCACCCGCTGCCGACGCTGGAGTCCACCAAGGCCCCCGCGCTGCATGCGGAGCGCAAGGCGCTGAGCGCGCTGCGCGCCTCGGCGCGCCGAGGGGAGCTGCCCATGGAGGCCTACTACGAGGAGCGGCAGCGGCAGATTCGCGCGCACCGCGTCCAGACCGGGCCAGGGCTGAAGCCCTGACCCGCGGCGCGTCGCTTCAGACGAAGCGGTACGTGCTGACGTGGAAGATGGGGCCCACCATGGCGCTGGTGAGCGTGTTCCCGTCCACGCTGCCTTCGGCTTCGATGCGCTGACCGTCCTTCTTTATCTTCCGGTCTCCGCCAGCGAGCTGGTACGTGGTGCCGTCGTCGCCCTCCAGCACCCAGACGCCCGTTTCGATGTCACGGAAGACGACGCGACCGGTGAGCTTCACGCGTCCTCCTGCTGGAGCATCGCGCGGGCGATGACGAGACAGATGAGGGTGTTGAAGCCCAGCCAGGGCTTGGCGAGGAACGCGAAGGGCAGCCACGCCAGCGCCGGCGCCCCGGCCCAGGCCGTGTAGGCCAGGAAGCCCGCGAAGCCGAGCGCCAGACCGCCCATGGCCGACCGCAGCCCACGCCACTTGATGGCCGGCAGCGACAGGAGCAGCGGGATGAGCGCGCTGTAGAACAGCGGGTTCACCGTCCGGCCCCGGCCGAAGATGATGCGCTCCCAGTCCGGGAGAGGCAGCGACGCCACCTGCACCACGTCCCCCGCGGCGCCCTCAGCGCCCCCGAACCAGCCACGCAGGAAGAAGGCGCCCACCGTGGACAGCAACAGGGTGAGGAGGAAGGCGGGCCGCACCAGCACGTTGAGGTAGCCCGGCCGCGCCCGGCCGCGCAGCGTCAGCAGCACGAACGCCAGCAGCGCCAGCGCCCAGTACAGCGGCGGCCACTGCGCCGAGCCCCCGCCGCGCAGCGACGCGAGCGACGCCTCCGCGTTGAGCAGGCCGTGGCCGTACTGCTCGCTCCACGCCTGGTCCGCCGACTTCTTCGCGCCCGCGTAGAGAGCCTGCTCCACCTCGTCCGGCCCCTTGGCGCCGGCCGCATACAGCATCGCCGACACCGCCGCGACGTGCGGCGTGGCCATGCTCGTGCCCTGGTAGGACGCGTAGACGAAGCGCGAGACGTCGCGCGGGTCCAGCGTGTTCTGGAGGATGCCCCCCTGGTCGCCCCGGCGCTTGTCGCCACCCGGCGCGGCGATGTCCAGCTCCTTGCCGTAGGAAGAGTATGGAGCCAGCACGCCGTCCGGCCCCACGGCCGACACCGCCACCGCGCCCGGGTAGGCCGCGGGGAACTCCACCGTCGCACGCCCGCCGTTGCCGGCCGCGGCCACCACGGTGACGCCCTTCTTGCGCGCGTACTCCACCGCGCTGGCCATCACCTGCGAGTACGCCCCGCCGCCAAGGGACAGGTTGATGACGTTGGCGCCCTTGTCCGCCGCGAAGCGGATGGCGTCCGCGATGTCCGCCGTGTTCCCGCCACCGAAGTGGTTGAGCACCTTGACGGGCATCAGCGTCGCGTCGAAGGCCACGCCCGCCACGCCTTCGCCATTGTTGGTGGCCTGGGCGATGGTGCCCGCCACGTGCGTGCCGTGCCCATGGTCGTCGTTGGCGTGCTCGTCGTCGTTGACGAAGTCGAAGCCCTTCACGAACTTCACGCCCTTGAGGTCCGGCGCCTGCTTGAAGTCGCCGTGGTCCTCGTACGCGATGCCGGTGTCCAGCACCGCCACCACCACGCCCTTGCCCCGGTTGCGCTCCCAGGCCTTGGGCATGTCGATCATCCGCAGGTTCCACTGCTGCGTGAAGTGCGGGTCGTTCGGCGTGAAGCTGGCGCGGACCTCCATCAGTGGCTCGGCGGCCTCCACGGCCGGGTGCTGGCGGATGCGCTCGAGCACCCCGTCCACGTCGTCCACGCCGACCGCCACCGTGAGCGCCTCGTCGGCGCTCTCCACGGAGTTGAGCTCCAGGTCGACGCCCCAGTCGCTCTCCCAGGCGTCGAACTCCGCCTTCGTCGTGCCGTCCTTGAAGTCCACGACGATGGCGCCCGCCACCACGTCCCGGGCATCGAGCGTTCGCAGATTCGCGGGGGGAGGCGTGTCCTGCTCACGAGAAGCGGGCGCACAGGCGGCCGTCAGCGTCAGGGCCAGCGCCGCGCCACCCAGGGTCCATCGCACCTTCCGCATCAGGCCACTCCTTGAGAAACGAAACACGCGTCTGGAAGACCCCTACGAACGAACGTCGCGACGATTGGGTCTGCACCGACAGTCTGGATGTCCTCTCTCCCTGCGTGCAAGGGCGGCAAGGAGGAGAAACGTGAAGAAGTACAATGGTTTGCGCTACATCGGTCATCCGCCGGAGAGCCGCCGCAGCCAGGCCGCGACGGCCCGACCGACCTGAGGAAGGTTCCGCTGGAAGGTGGGACCGGCATCGTCGATGACCTCTAAGTCGCCCCCCGTCCGAGCGACAGCGGCGGAGATGGCGGCCCGGGGCAACCGGGTGTCCTCCTCGCCCTGTACCACCAGGAGTGGGCACGTCACCCGGGAGAGGACTTCCGGCGCCACCAGGGCCGGGGCCACCAGACACAGGCCTCCCACGGCGGGGTGCTTCGCCTGAAGCGCCAGCGCCACCTGAGCGCCCCCGTGGAGCGACGCCACCGCCAGCGCGTGGGTCCCCGCGTTCTCCAGGAGCATCCGCATGGCGGCCTCCGCGTCCGCCAGCAGCTCCAGGTCCCGGCCCCGCTTGCCCTGGCTGGCCCCCACACCCCGGTGGTTGAAGCGCAGCGTCGGAAAGCCCGCGTTCGCCACCGCCCAGACCAGCTCCGCCGCGATGACGTGGTCCATCCCGCCCCCCTCGTCCGGCCGGGGCGGAATCACGAGCAGCGGCGGCGCCCGGTTCCCCCGGTGCGCGGTGCCCTCCATGACCTCCGACCCCACCGGCACCAGCGTCGCGCGCTCGAGGAACTGACCTTTCTGGACCATGCCCCACCTTAACCCCTGCCCCCTCGCGCGGCCGCCCACACGCGCCGTCCGACAAAAACCCACACACGATTCCACGCAAAATCTCCGCCAGAAGGAAACTTCCAGGTGGATTCGAGGACAATGCGGAAACACCCCCAGACTCCGCAGGAGCCCCCACCTCATGAGCACCATCCAGCGCGGACGGAACAGCATCGCGCAGACCTCCCGCAGCACCGCCGACCGTGTTCGTGGAAGTGGCGCACCTGCCACCAACACCGTGCAGCCTCCCGTGACGGGTGGCGCCGCTCAGCGCGGCGTCGTGGTGGATGGCTTTGACAGCCGCTCCGCGCAGACGCGCGCCGTGGGTGGCGTCTTCACCGCGCCCGCGGGCTCCAAGGACAAGGTGTTCGACGGCAAGCTGGTGGGCGCCGGCGGCCAGACGTTCGAGCCGAACACGCCGCTCAACCAGGTGCCCGCCTTCGTTCCGGCGAACAACCCGAACGCCACGGCGACGGTCGTCTACGTCAACGGCATCAGCACCAACAAGGACGGCCAGGCGCGCGAGCTGCAGGCCCTGGCGAACAGCACCGGCATGCGCGCCATCGGCGTGCACAACGCCACGTCCGGAATGATCGCCGACGTCATCCAGGCCGCGAAGGACAAGCTGAACAAGGGCAAGAACCCCGCGGTCGACTCGCTGTCGGACATCGTCTACTCCGAGCTGAAGGCGGGCCGTGACATCCACCTGATGGGCTACAGCCACGGCGGCCTCATCACCTCGCGCGCGCTGAAGGATGTCGGCAACCGGCTGCGCATCGAAGATGGGATGTCCAAGGCGCAGGTGGAGCAGCTGCTCAGCCGCGTCAACGTGGAGACCTTCGGCGCGGCGGCGGCCACCTACCCGGACGGCCCCAACTACGTGCACTACGTCAACAACAAGGACGCCGTGCCCGTCATCTTCGGCCAGGGCAGCAAGGGTTGGACGCCGGGCGACCTGTTCCGCGACGCTGGCAAGGGCGCGCAGGTCCACCACTTCTCCGAGGGCGGCATGTTCAGCGGCGCCCACTCGCTGACGGAGACGTACCTGAACCACCGCGCCCCGTTCGACGAGGCCCGCGCCGGCAACTTCTGAGCCGCCCTCCCCTCACGGGGAAACAGCAGAGGCCACGAGGCTCATCGCCTCGTGGCCTCTTGCATTTCAGCCCTGGAGCGCGGGCGCGCTACACGGACTGCAGCACGTAGAACTTGAGGTACTTCCCCTCCGGGAACTGCAGGCGCACCGGGTGGTCCGGCGGCTGGTAGCGCTCCTCGACAAGCGCCAGGTCCACGCCCGCCTTGAAGCCCGCCTCGCGCACCGCGCCCATGAAGTCATCCGGAGTCACTCGCGCCGAGCACGACGCCGTCGCCAGCAGCCCACCTGGCCGGAGGATGGCCAGCGCCTGCCGGTTGAGGGACGCGTACCCGTCAATGGCCGCCTGCACCGCGCGCTGAGTCTTCGCGAAGGCGGGCGGGTCCAGGATGATGAGGTCGAAGGTGCGGCCCTCTTCCTTGAAGGACTGGATGATCTTGAAGACGTCCGCCGCCAGGAAGTCGTGCTTCTCCGCGGCGAGGCCGTTGCGCGTGAAGTTCTCCCGAGCCAGGGCGATGGCGTCCGGGTCCTGATCCACGGAGAACACGCTGTTGGCCCCGCCCAGCGCCGCGTTGACGGAGAAGCCGCCGCTGAAGCTGAAACAGTTGAGCACGTCGCGGCCCTTGCCCAGCCGCCGGATGAGGTAGCGGTTCTCCCGCTGGTCCAGGAAGAAGCCCGTCTTCTGCCCCTTCCAGGCGTCCACCAGGAAGGTGGCCCCGCGCTCGCGGATGGGAATCAGCTCCGGGGCCTCGTGGCCGTAGAGCATCTTCCCGGAGCCGCGGCCCTCGTCCTCGTCGACGTCGTCGCGGCCCACCTCGTCACGGCCGATGATGCCCTTGAGCCCAGGCACGCCGGCCTTGAGCGCCTCGATGAGGAGCGGCCGGTACGGCGTGAGGCCCGCGGAGTACAGCTTCATCACCGCCCAGCCCGCGTACAGGTCCACCACCACGCCCGGCAGGCCGTCGCCCTCGCCATGAATCAGGCGGTAGCTGTCCGTGTCGGTGAGGTCGATGAGCGCCGTGCGCTCGGACAGGGCCTGGCGCACCCGCCGGGTGATGAAGCCCGCGTCCACGGTGTCACGCGGGTCGCGCGTGAGCACGCGCACGGCGATGGCCGAGTGCGGGTCGTAGTACCCGCGTGCCACGAACTTCCCGTTCTCCGTCAGGTCCACCACGCTGCCGGCCGGAATCCTCGGCACGTGCTCCAGCGCCTTGCGGAACACCCACGGGTGCCCCGCGCGCAGGTGGCGCCCCAGCCCGCGCGCCAGCTCCAGCTTCACGACATTCACGGTGTCACTCCTCACGGGCCGCGCCGCGGCCCCTCCGGGCCAGGATGGCGCGAGCCAGTTCCTCGAAGCCCCGCCCCTCGGGCGCCCGGGTGATGAAAGCAGGTGGCGCCGCAATGCGGTCCAGGACGGCCCGCACGTTGGCCACGCCCACGCCCAGTCCAAAGGCGGCGAACATCGGGGCGTCGTTGAAAGAATCCCCCGCGTATACATAACGGCCGTCACGCGGGTCCAGCCGTTCGCCCCACGCCGCCCGCGCGAAGCGCCGCGTGGCGCTCAGCTTGTCGAAGCGGCCCAGCCAGCAGTTGATGTGGACCGACGAGCGCACGGCCGTCACGCCTCGCGCCACCAGCAGGGACTCGATGCGGTCCGCCCCCGCGGCCCCCAGGCGGGCCTCCTCGTTGTAGTCCACCGCCAGGTCCACTTCCGTGTACGCGCTGTCCATCGACAGCCGCGCGCCAGGCACCTGCTTGAAGACCCGGGCCACCTCGGACTGGAGTCGCCGCCGGTTGGCCACCCGCTCCGCCGGCGCCTCCGCGTAGACCTTCCGCAGCCGGCCGTGCGCGCCCTTCAGGAAGAACAGGCCGCCGTTCTCCACGATGACGCCATCCACGGGGAGCTGCCGCGCCCAGGCCTCTCCCCAGCCCGCCGGGCGGCCGCTCACCAGCACCACGCGCAGGCCCGCGGACGACAGGCGCTCCAGCGCCCGCACCGTGCCCGAGCGCAGCTTGTGGCCCGTGGTCAACGTGCCATCCACGTCGGAGAAGACGCCCTCCACGCGGGACAGGTCGGCCTCGCGAAGCGGGCGCGGGAATCGCGCCTTCATCACATCACGTCCAGGCCGGCGAGCAGACCTTGGAAGGTGACGATGGTGGAGCGCAGCTCGTCGGGCGGGAGCTGGCCCACCTGGAGCTTGCGCGCCTTGCGCAGGAAGGCGTCCAGCTCCGTCGCACGGCCGTAGAGGGACTGGCCGCTGCCGGCCGCCTCGGCCAGGGCCCGGGCCGCGCCCGCGGGGTCCGAGCCCACCAGCGACATGGCGCGCTCCAGCCGGACGCCGCACGACGCCCACACCTCGCGGTCATGGATGATGAGCAACTGGCGCTGGTTCACCGCGGACAGGCCTTGGACGAAGGTGTCCAGGGCCTCCACCACCGTCACCAGCTCCGCGCGGGAGGGGTTCGGGAGGATGGACAGGCGGCCGACCTCGGCGCGCATCTCCACGACGTGCCGCTTGTCCTGCGCGCGCAGGTTCCGGTACGCGGCCGTGCGCCCGAAGGCGTCCAGCTCCGTCTGGAGCTGCTGGGCATTCCACTGCACGTCCTGCGCCTCCGCATCGCGGACCTTCTTCAGGCGCGCGGCGAGGATGCGGCCCAGGTCGGCGGTGATGGCGCGGACCGTCACCGCGGCCTTCACCTCCGCCGCGTAGCCCGGCACCACCTGGGCCCGCGTCACCTCGCCCAGGAGGCTCGCCGACTCGAACACCAGGTTGCTCATCTGCTCGCGGAACCGGGCGCGGACGCGCTGGATTTCCGCCAGCAGCGTCCACCGGTCGCTCACCACCGACGGGTTGCGCATGGCCTCGCCCAGTTGGGTGATGCCCTGGGCAATCTGGCTCATCGCCTCCTGGAGGATGCCGACGGGGGCCTGCGGGCTCGCGCCACCCGGGGACTGCACGGGGAACTCTTCCCGGATGACGTTGAGCAGGCCGTTGACGTCCATCACCGTGTCGCGAATGACTGGCGCCATCTCTTCCCAGAGGGAGAGGTCCGGCGAGGAGTCCACGACGGGCGCCTCGTACCGCACCAGGTCGAGGTCGCTCAGCCGGGAGATGGCGTGCGCGGTGGCGACGTACACCTTGCGCAGGCGGCCGGCGAACGCCGGATCCGGATGGGACTGGAGGATTTCTTCGAGTCTCGCGGACAGCGAGGCCTGGGGGTTCTCAGCGGCTTCAGACACGGGTGTCACACTCTAGCGCTCGACTTCCGCGCGGGGGAGTTCTAGCACTCGCCTGCGGGCCATGCCGCTGGCTTGGGAGCGCTACGGGATGATTCAGGTCTGTCTTGTGAAGGACGGTCAACTTCTCACCGGTGGTGAAGAGCTGCTGGGCGAGGAGGGCCGGAAGTGGATCGACGTCCTTCATCCGACCGAGGAGGTGTTGGCCCGGCTGGCCGCGCGGTTCGGGTTGCACAAGCTGGCCGTGGAGGACTGCCTCCACCTGGACCAGCGGCCCAAGCTGGAGGAATACCCCAACCACCAGTTCGTCGTCCTCCAGGGATTCACCGTCACGGGCAAGGACATCTGCGAGCTGACGTTGCACGAGCACCACTACTTCCTGGCGAAGGACTGGCTCATCAGCGTCCACGAGCTCCCCTTCGCCGGCCACGACACCGTGTTGCGCCGCGTGAAGGACGACCCGCAGGCGACGCTCATCCGAGGGACGGACTTCGTCTTCTACATGCTCGCGGACACGCTGGTGGACGCGCAGTTCCCCATCCTCGACGCGTTCAGTGACGAGCTCGAGGACCTGGAGGACGCCATCTTCGAGAAGCCGGAGAAGTCCCACCTGCAACGCATCTTCGCCCTGAAGCGGATGCTGGTGACGCTCCGGCGGGTACTGTCGCCCCAGCGCGACGTGGTGGGCCTCTTGTCCCGGCGAGGCATCCCCCATGTCCACGAGAAGACGACGCTCTACTTCCGTGACGTGTACGACCATCTGGTGCGGCTGTACGAACAGATTGACGCCGGGCGCGACATCATCGGCAACGTGATTGATGGCTACCTGTCCATGGTGGCGAACAAGACGAACGACATCTCCAAGCAGCTCACCATCTTCGCCACCATCTTCCTGCCGCTGTCCTGCATCGTCGGCTTCTTCGGCCAGAACTTCGACCGGCTCTACACGAACGGCGCCTGGTACTTGATGTGGGCGTCGATTCTGGGGCTGCCGGTGGGGATGATCTTCTGGTTCAAGCACAAAGAGTGGCTCTGACATTTCCGCGAGGAGAGGAAACATGCTGACCGTCACCGTGGATGGCGTCCCCCTGCACTACCGGGACGAAGGCAAGGGCCTGCCCGTGCTGCTGCTGCATGCGTTTCCGCTCAACGGCAGCGCGTTCGACAAGCAGGTGAAGGCGCTGTCGGGGCGCTACCGCTTCATCGTCCCGGACATCCGGGGCTTCGGTGAGAGCGCGCTGGGCGACGGCCCCACGGAGATGTCCCGCATCGCGCGTGACGTGCTGGCGCTGCTGGACGCGCTGAAGCTGGACACCGTGGTGGTGGGCGGCGTGTCCATGGGAGGCTACGCCGCCATGGCCCTGCTGCGCGAGGACGCGGGCCGCGTCAGCGGGCTGGTGTTGATGGACACGCAGGCCACCGCGGACGACGCGGAGGGCAAGGCGCGGCGAGAGGCCTCGGCGACGCAGGCCTTGGAGGCCGGCGTGGAGCCCATCATCCAGGCCATGCTCCCCAAGCTGGTGGCCGCGGGACCGGACTCACCGGTGGCCCAGGAAGTGGCCGCACTGATGCGCGCGGCCTCCCCCGCGAGCGTCGCGGCCGCGCTGCGCGGCATGGCCCTGCGCCCGGACAGCAAGGACATGCTGGCGCGGTACGCGGGCCCGGCACTGGTCGTGGTGGGCGAGCACGACGCGCTCACCCCGCCAGCCAAGGCGAAGGAAATCGCCGGACTGATTGCCGGAGCGAAGCTGGAGGTCATTCCGGAGGCGGGGCACCTGGCCAACCAGGAACAGCCCGAGCGGGTGAACGCCGTGCTGGAGGCCTTCCTGACGTCGCTTCAGGGGCCCAGCGCCTGAGTGAAGGCTGGTGGCTCGCCGTGCCCCGTGCGAGCATGCGGGCCGGACGTTCCAGCCCGTTTCCGCCGAGGGTGCCGTGGACCGCATGCATTTGAAGGACGTCGAGGACCGCGACGCCGATGGCCACTACGGCCGGCTGATTCGCATGGCCCGCGAGGTGGGCTCGCCCGTTCCGCAAATCTGGCACCTGTTCGCCTACAAGCCTCGGCTGGGTGAGGCCCTGTCCCGCTTCACCCATGAAGTCATGCGGGGCCCTTCCCCGCTGTCGCCCGGACTGAGAGAGCTGATTGCCGCGTACACCTCGCGCGGCAACCAATGCTTGTTTTGAACGGGCTCTCACGCCGCGGTCGCGGCGGAACTGCTGGGTAGTCCCGACATGGTGAAGGCGGTCCTGGAGGACGTGGCGACAGCCCCCATCTCCGAGGCCGAGAAGGCCCTCTTTGTCTTCGTGGACACCCTCAACCACCGCGCGGCGCAGGTGGGACGGGAAGACATCGCGCGCTTGAAGGACGCCGGGTGGACGGACGAAGCCGTCTTCGACACCGTGACGGTGTGCGCGCTCTTCAACTTCTACAATCGCTGGATTGACGGAACCGGCGTCCAGGACATGCCCGCGGAGATGTATCAGCGCAGCGGGCAGCGGATGGCCGCCGCAGGATATGCGCCGCCGCCACCACCAGCGAAGCCCGAGGAGTAACGCCGCCGCGTGAGGGCTCAGCGGCGATGCTTCCGCTGGGCGGCTTCGAGGACGGAGTCCTTGAGCAGATAGCCGAATCCGGCGTTTCTCAGGCGGAGGGCCAGGTCGCTGGCCGTGGTGCGCAGGCGCTCCGCCGTGACCTCCAGATGCCAGTCGCACAGGGCAAGCTGCGACAAGAGGTAGGCCCGGCGCGTCTGGGCCGCCGACAGGCGATATGTCTTGAGGTACTCCAGGGTGCCGTCCGGACCGACGATGGCCTCGCCGATGTGGTTCTCCTCCGCCGGGTCCAGCGAGCTATGGAAGCGCTGGAGGAGAAAACCACCCGCCTTGTAGACACGGGTGGACGTCATGTTGGCGCCGAAGAGGCTCCCGGCCATGAACCCGTGGAAGTCGGCCCAGTCCTGGCGCATCCGGTGCACCTCGTTGCGCAAGGCCTCCAAGCTGGACACCCGCGCGTCATCCAGGGTCAGCCCCCATTCGGGCGCGTCCCCCAGGAATCCGTACTGGAGCAGCAGGTCGCCGTAGAAGTCCTCCACCAAGGTCCTGTGGAGCGCGCGGTAGTCGTCCGGGTGCGCGACGACGAAGGCCGACAACAACACGTCCGCGTTGAACAGCAGCAGGCCCACCTGCCGCGGATGGATTTCGAAGGTGCGCAGCGCCCCATCCAACATCGGCGAAGCCCACCCGGGGACCGAACCCTCGATGCGAGGGTTCAGGCCTCGCGCGAGGCCCTCGCGTGAATACTCGGCCCAGGCAATCTCCGGCCCGCCGAACTGCAAGGACAGGAAGCCCTCCATCGCCAGATGCAACGGGAGCAGCCGCAGCTGGCGGCGGTCCTCACGGTGCACCATCCGGTGCAGCAGCCGGATGGAGAAGGGGCCGGCCTTCAGGCGCTTCCCGTCCACGGCTTGCAACTGCGTTCCATAGACAGCTTCCGCCTGGCGGTTTCCCCACGTCATGACCAGGCCGTGAGGGACATACGAGATGTACTTGAGGCCAGGCTCCTTCAGCCCACCCTTCACCGAGACGACCGCGGCCACTTCGTCGTACGTCCGCAAGGACATGCGGAGGTCGCCACGCACCTCGTCCCTCAAGACGGGCACCAACCGGATGCCACCCCAGACTTGCGAGGGCGCCAACCGCAGGCCCGCGGGCTCCAGCCGTTGAATGAGCCGTACGTCCGTCATGATTCGGCCTCCTCCGCCAGCGGCGCATCCTGACGGCGCCCCTCGTCGTGGCCCTGCCGCCCCCCGGCGTCCCGCTGCAACATCGCGCCCACGCGCGACGCGAGGTAGGCCTCCAGCTCGGAGAGCGACGCCGCCCCCTCCGCGAAGCGCGCGAAGCCCAGCACCGTGGGCACATCCTCCGCGTCCCGGACGCCCACCGTGGGCACGGCCGCACCGAAGGAACGGGGGGCATACCCCTCTGAGTCGAACACCGGATTGATGTGGACCAGCGCCGTGCGGTGCTTGGGGTCGAGCTTCGAGCGGAACACGCGCGTCAGCTCGGCCACCGCCCTGGGCGGGTCATTGTCATAGCCATCGGAGACGATGACCACCAGGTCGGCGCCCCAGGCCAACGCTTCCAGCAGCGGCGTGGCGATGTCCGTCTGCCCTCGTGCACTGACGAGCAGCGGCTCCTCCACCGGGCACGTCCACCACGCGCGGTACTCCCGTGCGGCAGCGGACAGCAGGTAGTGCGTGGCCAGCGCCACACCCAGAGGACGACGACGCTTCTCCAGCGACCCGGACGACGAATAGCTGTTGTCCAGAATCGCGGCCACCCGCTGCAACGGCGACGGGGCCCGGCGCAGAACGCGGGCCGCGGCCTGCTCCAGCGCGGCGTGCAGCTCCGCGTGGCGCTCCCGGCGAACCTCCGGCGACAGGGCCAGGACATACAGCGCCAGCTTCGTCAGGGAGGCCCGCCCCAGGTCCACCGGGGGAGGCGTCCCGCGCCCGCGCGCCGCGGACTCCTGCAGGCGCAGGCGCTCCGCCGCCGTGAGGCGCGGCTCGATGCGCTGGAGGAACACCTCGCGGGAGATGCCGTGCTTCACCGCCAGGCCCTCCGCCACCGTGTAAGGCAGCTCGTAGAGGGCCTCCTGGGTGTAGTGCGCGCGGCGAAAGGTCTCAAGCAAGGGCTGGGTGAAGGAGCGCTTCTTCCAGCCGCGGAAGAGGAACGGCCCCAGCTCCCCCTCCAGCTTCAGGTGCCCGTGGGACACGGCGGCGCGCAGCTTGGAGCGGTACTTCACCGCGTCAAAGGCCAGGTTGGCGCGACCGTGCACGTAGTCCCGGGCAATGGCGCGCGCCCGGCGGTTGTTGATGCGCCGGCCGCGCAGGGACTCCAGGACACGGAAGGCCCGCTGGGGCGGCAGGGCGCGCAGCGCGGCGGCGATGAGCGCGCCCTCCTCCGCCTTGTCCCGGGCATCCGCCGGGCTGCCACTGGCGAGCAGGTTGAGGATGATCTGCGCCTGATTGAAGTGGTTGATGCCCGCGGCGAGCGTCCGCGCGTAGAGCCGGCGGTAGTTGCCCAGGATGTACTGGTGCAGGAACTCGATGGAGACGGACTGGCCACGCGCGTCGCCGTAGAACTCCCGCTGCCCCGTGCAGGAGAAGCAGGCGTTGACGAACATCACCAGGTCTTCGCGGGCGACCTGCTCGCCGCGGACTTCCGCCAGTGCGGCCATCGTGTGCACGTCCTCCCCGGGCACCCGGGCTTGGGAAAGGAAGCGCCGCTCGGGGAAGAGTGAAACGACCGCGGGTCAGGCTCCAAAGGCTTGAATCGGAAGTCGCATCGGAGTCCCGCGAGCGGCGCTCCGAGCCTACCACACGATTCGAGGCGAGTGGCCTGACACCCCGCTCAGCACCCACCTCAGGGCTGGCACGTCACCTGGCTGTTCTCCACGGTGCAGGCGGAGCAGGTGGCCGTCTCCGTCAACACGCCCTGACGGCATTCCAATACGGCCTGGCCGTCCGCGCGGCACAGCCCCGTGCCCTCGGCGCTGGAGGCGCAGGCGTCCCCCGCGACGTTGTTGGACGTATCACACCGCACGGACTCCGACGTCTCACGGCAGCCCAGCGGGCCCCGGCAGGGCAACTCATGCCAGGCGCCACCCCGGCACTCCAGCGCCAGCACCCGCTCCTGACAGACGAAGCCGCCCCCGTCGCAGTCGCCTCCCGCGCTCGGGCCACAACCAGCGAGGAGCAGAGAGCCAACCAACGGGACGAGTGCGAGAAGTGAGCGGTTCATGGGCATCAGCCAATATTTCGAGCGTCCCGGCGCCGGTCAACCACCCAGTGTCTCCTGGAAGAAACGGCGGAAGTTTCCACCCATGACGCGTTCCACCCAGGACGGTGGATGGCGGCGCAGCAGCGCCTCGGTGAGCAAAGGCAACCCGGTGACATCCTTCATGCCACGGGGAAGCGGCACCATGCCGTCGTAGTCGGAGCCCAGCCCCACCCCGCCCTCCCCCATGACGTCCACGGCGTGCTCGATGTGCCGGACCACGTCATCCACGGTGTCACCGCCCAGATAGACGGGGGCGAAGATGATGCCCACCACCCCGCCCCGGTCCGCGATGAAGCGCAGGGCTTCGTCGGAGAGGTTGCGCCAGCCGCCGCCCGCCGCGCGAACGCCCGTGTGCGAGCAGAAGAACCGGACCGAGGGGTGGGTGAAGAGGTCCTTGAGGGTGGACTCCGAGGCATGCGCCACATCCACGCTCATGCCCAGCCGGGCCATCTCCTCCATGACCTCCTGCCCCAGCGGCGTCAGGCCCAGGTTGCCCATCATCGGAAAGGAAGAGCCTCCCAGGTCGTTGTTGGACAGGTGGGTGAGGCCCATGAAGCGCACCCCACGCTGGTGGAGCTCCGCAAGGCGCGCCACCTGGCCTTCAATGGCGTGCCCCCCTTCCACGCCCAGCACCGCGGACAGCCGCCCCTGGGCGAGGTTGTCCTCCAACATGGCGCCAGTGGTGGTGATGCGGGCGGCGTCCCCTGAGCGCTCACAGAAGGACGCCATCTGCTCAATCTGCCAGAGCGCCCGGGTCCACTCGCTTGCCCGGGCGTCCCGGGGCCACCCGCGCCACGCGGCGAACACGGGGAAGCCTCCGATGAAGGGAAAGCCCCGGGTGACGATGGTGAAGCACTGCAGCTTCACCCCCGCCTCCCGCAGGCGGGGGAAGTCCACGTGGCCCTCTTCAGAACGTGCACACAGGTCGCGGTTCCACATGAGGGAATCCGCATGGCCGTCCGCGATGCACCACCGCTGGTGGAACTCTTTCACGTCACCCATGCGCGCAAGTCTGCCCACCCGCGTGCGCGAAACAAGCACCACCCGCGTCCCAGTGCCCACACACAGGCCCTGCCCCGGGGACCGTGCCCCCGCCGCCCCTCAAGGCCCCGACCCGGACGTCGACCGCGGAGGGGCCTCCGGACGCACGGAGTCCTCCCAGCGCAGCACCTCCGCCGTCTGCCGGCGGCAGCGGGCGTCGCGGCGGACCTGGGTGGCCTCCCGCACGGCTTCGTTCGGGCCGTAGGCGTACCCCTGACCGGCCAACACGGCGCGCAGGGCGTCCGCCAGCTCCTGCCCGGACTGGAAGCGCTCCGAGGGCTCCCGACGCAAGAGCCGGCCGAGGATGGCCCGCATGGCCGGGGACAGTCCCTGGGTGGCGCGCTCCACATGCGCCGGGGCCAGGCACGCCATGCGCGCGGCCATCAAGGGCGCGGGCAGCCAGCTGGGCACCTCCGCCAGCAGCACCTCCGCGTCAGGCAGCGGCCCCGCGGCAAGCGCGGCCCGCTCCACGTCCTCCAAGTCCAACAGGTGCAGGCCGGTGAGCACCTCCAGCAGCACCACCCCCAGGGAGAACAGGTCCGCGCGGCCGTCCAGCGGCTTTCGCTCCAGCGCTTCCGGTGAGGCGTAGGCCAGGTCTCCCCGGACGACCTGGGTCTCCGTGACGAGGCGCCCCGGCAGCTTCGCCCAGGCCATGGCGAAGTCAGACAGCTTCACGTGGCCCCGCGCGTCCAGACGCAGGCTCCGCGGCGACACGTCCCGGTGGACGATGCCCAACGGACGGCCCCGTGCGTCTTCCAGCGTATGGGCATGATGCAGCGCATCCGCCACTTCCGCGCCCACATAGGCGGCGAACGCCTCCGAGAAGGGGCGGCGCCGCAGGGCCGCGTAGCTGATGAGCGTCTCCAGGGACTTTCCGTCCACGTGCTCCATGACGAGGTGGGGCAGTCCTTCATGCACCCGCACCAGGAACACCTGCACGATGGCCGGGTGGCTGAGCCGCATCAGCAGCTTGACCTCTTCCCGCAGACGCGCGCGGCCCTGCGCGTCTTCGACATCCTGCAAGCGCTTGATGAGCACGAGATCGCCGGGGACGCCCGCATAGTGCCGCCGGGCGAGCAGCAGCTCTCCGGAGCCCCGTGCCCCGAGGTAGCGGATCAACTCATAAGCCGTGGCCCCGGTGGTGAAGAGGATGAAGGGCTTGGAAGCGGGTGGCTCTGGGGGGTGAGTGGACATCTCGGGTGATGCCTCCTGGGCAGGAAGTCCTCCCCTGGGTTGGGAAGGCGTGAGAAAACCTCACGCATCCCTCCTACCACCCACGTCCGACACACCCTTCCAACCTCCCAGCACGGATTCAGGGAAAAAAAGGAAACGGCCCCCGCCGAAGCGGAGGCCGTCTCTGAGCGGTCCGTGAGTCAACGTGCCGCCCGGTGCGCTCGATGCGTTGACTACTTCTTCTTCTGCACCGGCTGCGTCACGGTCAGCTCGCGAACCACCATGTCCTCGCCGTCCTGCACATACGAGGCGCGGACCTGGGCCCCCTCCTCGATGTCATCCAGCTTCAGCGGCTGGTTGTTGTGCAGGATGCGCGTCTGGTCGTTCGTCTTCAGCTCGAGCTGCTTGTTGTTGCTGGTATCGACCACGGTCAGCTCATCGCCGCCGGTGGAGAGCACGCGGCCGCTGACGCTGCTCGCGGCAGCACCCGCCACGCCGGAGCCACCCAGGGCCAGGTCGTCATTCAGGTCCGCCCGGCGTTCAGCCTCGGCCTCGGCCAGGTCCTCGCGCTCCTCCTGTACGTCCTGCCGCGCGCTGGCGACCTCTTCCGCGGCCTCACGCTGTGTCCCAGCGATGTCCTCCTGGGCCTCCGTTTGCGTGCTGGCGATGTCCTCCCGCGCGTCCTGACGGATCTCCGCCGTCTCCTGCTGGGCCTCCATCCGAGCCTCGGCGACGTCCTGGCGCTGCGACTCGACGTTGTCGCGCTTGCTGCAGCCAGTGACGACCAGCGACATACCCGCAACCGCAGTGACCGCCATCATGAGCTTGCGCATTTGTTCCTGCTCCTTTCACGTGGAAATGGGAGAAGGTTTCCCCCTCACTCACTTGCGGCCGAGAGAGCGTTTCCCCCGGCGTTGGGCAGAAAATGGGTGCTCCCCCCGCCCTTGAACAGGGGTTGTCCGGATTACACGGAGGCCTTAGGGGCACGCAGCGGACCACGGGCCGCCTGGCCGCCTGCCTGCCCTACCAGGGAACAAGGGAGGAGAATGGAGATACCGGGCACAGCCGCGCGACCGGCTAAGGGCCGCCGTCCACGCCACCGTCACCGAGCAGCGCTTCGGTGCCAGCGTCAGCGCACAGCGGCGCGCCCTCCCGCGCCCACCGCGCGATGCGCTCGCGCTCCTGTGCCGTCGGCATGGGCACCGGACTCCCCGGAGGTGGCATGTCCTGGAACACGTAGGCTCGCGCCTGGATTCGCGCCGCCATCGCCTGCGCGCCTGGGACGCCTCCATCCTCGGGCGCGAAGTAGTCCAGGCGGAATGACGTCACCCTGCTGCTGCTCGTATCGGCGCCGTGGCACGAGCCCACGCAGCTCGCCGCCATGATGGGCTGGATGTCTTCGCACCACGTGGGCACGGGCCCCGCGTCCCCGCCGTCCGGGGCCCCCGGCAGTCCCAGCACTTCACAGGTGCGCCCCTCCCCTGGCCTCGCCGCGACACAGACGTACGGCGGTGGGCAATCCTGTGCGTCCTCGCACGTCTGGCCCGTGAAGTCGGTGACGTCCAGCGTGCACGCCATGGCCACGCAGACGAAGAAGGATGCGCTCGCGAGAAGTCTCTTCATGGGGCGTGTGGCATGCCCCCCGAGTATACCGGTGACGGCTGCGGGCGCTCGGGCCGGCGAGCGCGTTGACAGCGCGGAGTCACCCTTGTAGTGCGTGCCCAGGTCCCCGTCGTCGCAAGGAGCCGTGAGGCCATGCAGGTCTGGGTCAACGGAGAGACGCGCGAGGTGCCGGAGGGCACCACCCTTTCGGCGCTGCTGGAGTCGCTTCAAGTGGGCGGCCCCGGTGTCGCCGTGGAAGTGAACGCGGAGGTGGTGCGCCGCGCGCGCCATCCCGAACACCACCTCCAGGCGGGGGACCGCGTGGAAATCGTCACCTTCGTCGGCGGCGGCTAGCCAGGAGTCCGCACATGAGCATCCAGGACAAGCCTTTCACCATCGCCGGAGTGACGTTCAGCTCCCGGCTCATCCTCGGCACGGGGAAGTACCCCAGCCACGACATCATGAAGCGCTGCCACGAGTCCTCCGGCACGGAGATGGTGACCGTGGCCGTGCGCCGCCTGGACCTCAAGGCCACGGGCGATGCGTCGCTGATGAGCTGGATTGACCGCAACCGCCTGCGCCTGCTCCCCAACACGGCGCTCTGCTACACGGCGGATGACGCGGTCCGCACCTGCCGGCTCGCCGAGGAGCTGGGCATGAGCAAATGGGTGAAGCTCGAGGTGCTCGGCGACGAGAAGACGCTCTACCCGGACGTGGAGGAGACGGTGAAGGCGGCCCGCATCCTGGTGAAGGAGGGCTTCACCGTGCTGCCCTACACCAGCGACGACCCCATCACCGCCCGCAAGCTGGAGGACGCGGGCTGCGCGGCCGTGATGCCGCTGGCGGCGCCCATCGGCAGCGGCCTGGGCATCCGCAATCCGCACAACATCCGCCTCATCCTGGAGACGGTGAAGGTCCCCGTCATCGTGGACGCGGGCGTGGGCACGGCGTCCGACGCGGCCATCGCCATGGAGCTGGGCGTGGAGGCGGTGCTGATGAACACCGCCATCGCCGGCGCGCAGGACCCGGTGCGCATGGCCGTGGCCATGAAGAAGGCGGTGGAGGCCGGCCGCGACGCGTACCTGGCGGGCCGCATCCCGCGAAAGGCCTACGGCTCCGCGTCCAGCCCGATTGAAGGGCTCGTCCACCACTGACGGCCGGGTGCGCACGGTGGTGCCCTCCCCCCTTCCCCGGCTCGTCGTCATCACCGACTGGCGCCTGCCGTCGGAACGGCTGAGGTGGGCGCTCGCCCGGGCGCTCGACGCCGGGCCCGAGGTGGCCGTCCAGCACCGCCACCCCGAGGCCGCCGGGCGTCGCTTCCTGGAAGAGGCGCGCGAGCTGGCCGCGCTGTGCCTCCCGCGTGGCAACCCGCTCTTCATCAATGGGCGGGTCGACGTGGCGCTGCTCGTCGGCGCCCATGTCCACCTCCCCGCCCATGGCCCTTCCCCTGTGGACGTCCGCCCGCACCTCCCCGCCGGGAGGTGGATCAGCGCCGCCGTCCATGACGTGGCGGAGGCCCATGTGGCCCGAGGCGCGGACCTCGCCCTGGTGAGCCCGGTGTTCGCGCCCGGCTCCAAGCCAGGGGACACGCGGCCTTCCCTCGGGCCGGAGGGGTTCAGCGCCCTGGCCGCGGCGCTGCCGTGCCCCGCGCTGGCCCTGGGCGGAATCACCCCCCCGCGCGCGGTGACGCTGCCAGAAGCGGCGGGCTTCGCGGTCATCTCGTCCGTCCTGGAGGCCGACGACCCCACGGCGGCGGCGCGGAGCCTGCTGGCCGCGTGCGCCAGGCGGGCTATGCTGCGCGCCCCGTGAGCTCAACTCCCGCTGCCGCAGCGCTGCGCCCCCTCGCCATGGGGGAGATGATTGACCGTGCCGCCACCTTCTGGCGCTCCCACCTGAAGCCCCTCTTCGTGCTGAGCTTCGGCTTCACGCTGGTGAACTACATCGTGACCAAGGCGACGCTGGTGATGGGCCAGCGGGTGGCGCCCCTGTTCTACATGGGGAACGCGGAGGCGCGCGCCCAGTTGGACCCGGCGGTCATGCTGCCGCAAGCGAGCATCACCATGGCGCTGTGGATGGGCCTGTTCCTGTTCCTCGTCTGGACGTACTGGCTGGCCACCGTGGCCGCGTCCCGCTACGTCCTCGCCTCCCAGTTGGGAGAGCCGGTCCGCCCCGCGGAGGCCCTGCGCCGGGGCTTCTCGCGGCTGGGCACGCTGACCGGGGTGTACCTGCTGTCGCTCGGCTGGTCCACGCTGGTGACGGTGGCGCTCATGCTGCCCGGGCTCATCCTCGCGGTCATCGGCATCGCCGTCGGAGTGACCTCGGGCTCCAACACCCTGGCCGTCGTGCTGGGCGTGGTCGGTGCGTTGCTCGCGAGCCTGGGCCTGCTGGCCGCGGCGCTCTGGTACATGCTGCGCTTCCTGCTGGTGCCCCCGGTGCTGGCCATGGAGGACCTGGGCGCCTGGGAGACCTTCCGGCGCTCCGGTCAGCTCCTGTCGGGCCGCGTGGAGCCGGGCTTCATGGGCCGGGTGATGGTGCGGGCGATGATTCTCTTCACCGTGGTGAGCCTCATCCTCATCTCCGTCCAGCTCGTCTCCGGGTTGCCGTCGTGGCTGGCGATGATGCCCTACGGCAGTCCCTTCGATCCGGGGACCATGGCTCGCACGCCGCAACTGCTGCTGGTGCCCGTGGAGCTGCTGCAGACGGTGGCGCAGTCCTTCTTCACGCCCATCAACTTCGTCTTCTGCGCGCTCTTCTACCTGGACATGCGCGTGCGCCGCGAAGCCCTGGATTTGGAGCACCAGCTCAACACGATGACGCCCGTCGTCTGACGGCGCGCCCTGGACTCCACCGTGCCGAGCCTGCCCCTCCTGCTGCTGCTGGCCTCCCTGCCCTGCGCCGAGCGCGAGGACCTCGCCCTGGACCTGCGCGAGACGGCCGAACACCGCCCGGCCGGGTTCGCCGATGAAGTGAGCACGCTGTCAGCACGCCTGGGCGGAATCCCGCTGCCTCCCGCCCAGGACGGGGACACCCCGCCCGAGCGCGCGGAGCAGCTCGCCCGCTTCCTGAAAGAGGCCTGTGACGTCCAGGCGCTGGCGAACAGCCCTAGCGCCGTCCCACCCCCACCGACAGAACCCGAGCGGCTGGAGGCCATCCTCGACCGGCCCGAGTTCGCCCGCGCACGCCAGCGGCACGGCGATGCCTTGAAGCGCATCATGCGGGAGGTGACTGCGTGGCTGGAGGGCCTCTTCGAATCGAGAGAGGCCCAGGGCTTCGCGGTGGCCACGCGCGCGGTGATGCTAGGGCTGGCGCTCGCGCTCATCCTTTGGAGCGTGCTCCGGCTCCGCGCGAGGCGTGGACGCGAGGCGGAGCGGGCCTCCGTCTCCTCCGCGGCGAACGCGGAGCCGTGGGTCCTGGACTCTCCGGCGGAGCACCTGCGCAGGGCCCGAGCGGCGCTCTCCACCGATGCGCGCGAGGCCATCCGGGAAGGACTGCTGAGCCTGCTGTCCTCACTGGAACAGCAACGGCTGGCCCGGCCAGACCGTGTGCGGACGAACCGTGAGCTGGCGGCGGAGCTGCCGGGCCGCGGCGCACCCGCGACGCTGGTGCGCGAGGTGGAGCGGCTCATGGGCTGGTACGACCGGACCTTCTATTCGCTCGCGCCGGTGGCACAGGAAGAAGCCGCCCGCTTCGTCACCGAGGTCGAGTCGCTGAACGGAACCCTGGCCACGGAGGGCGCGCGGTGACGAACACCCGGGCCGTCGTCTTCTTCGGAGTGCTCATCGCGCTGGCCCTGGCGGTGGGCCTGTCCACGCGCACGGACGCACCCGACTCGCCGGTGCCCACCGTGGAGAACACGGCGCCGCAGGGGGCTCGCGCGCTCTATCTGTACCTCCGCGAGGGGGGCCGGGCCGTGGACACGCAGCTTTCGCCGCTCGAAGCCCTTCCCCCTGGCACGCGAACCCTGGTGCTGGCGGCGCCCGAGGGCAGGTCCGTGTCGACGGAAGAAGTCACCGAGCTGGAGCGCTTCGTCACGGAGGGCGGGACGCTCGTGTACCTGTCGCCCCGCGAGCTGGGGAAACATCAGGCCGCGCTCGAGGCGTGGCTGCATCTGGAGTCCGGGCTGATGTTGCCCGCGAGCAGCCGCGGCCTGGATTCGACGTTGTCCGACGTGGGGGGGACCACCGTGGATGTGTGGCTGCCCGTGGGCCCCCTGCACGGACTCTCCCGGCTTCGAGTCTCCCAGGACCGGGGCCTGCGCATGGACCACGAAGACGCCGTGCCCGTCGCCGGACTGGGCGGCGCGGTGGCGGTGTGGCGCAGGGCCGTGGGCAAGGGCGAGGTGTACGTGCTGGCCGGCTCGGACCTGCTGGAGAACCGGCGCCTGGAGCTGCTGGACAACCTGCGCTTCTGGGAAGCGCTGGCCGCCCGCGGGCCCCTGCTGTTCGACGAGTACCACCACCAACTCGCGCCGCCGCCCCCCTTCTCCCGCGGCATCTGGGTCTTCGCGGCGCAGGTGCTGGCGGTGGGCCTGCTCTACGTCGTGTCGCGAGGCACACGCTTCGGCGCCCCGCGCCCGCTGCGCGTGGAGCGGCACCGGTCCGCGCTGGAGTACGTGCGCAGCATGGGCTGGCTCATGCGCCGCGCGAAGGTGGAGAAGGAGCTGCTGCCGGAGCTGGACCAGGCCCTGCGCCAGCAGCTGCAGGAGCGCCTGGGCATCCCCCTGAGCCTGTCGGACGCGGACGCCGCGCGCCTGATGGAACAGGACGGAGGCGTCCAGGCCACCGAGTACCTGGAGGCGAAGGCCGACCTCACGCGGACCCACGCGCAGCCCACCGTGGCACCGGCGGACTACGCGCGGGTGGCCCGCCGCTACGCCCACCTGGAGCGGGCGCTGGCGGGCCGCGAAGCCCGCCCCTAGGAACGTCAGAGCTCCTTGCCGTCCGCCATGAGCGCCGCGCCGACATGGTGGCGAATCTCATCCACGCGCGCGTCCCAGCTCTCGTTGAAGATGCGCTCGGCGCGCTCGCGGTTCGGACCGGGCTTGTCCGCCAGGCACTCGTCCACCTTGCGCACGAAGTCCTCGGTGTCCTTCGCAATCTTGCAGAGCCCCACCTTGCGCACCTCCGGCAGGTCCGTGGACACCACGGGCAGGCCGGACGCCAGGTACTCACGCACCTTGAGCGGGTTGGCGTTGAGCGTCAGCTCGCTGACCTTGAACGGCATCAGCGCCACGTCGAACGCCTTGCTGTAGCCGGGCAGGTCCGCGTACGGCTTGCGGCCCAGCATGTAAATGTTCGGCTCGGCGCGCAGCGCGGAGTCGTCACAGTCCGGCGTCGTCTTGCCGATGATGACCACCGAGCCCTCCGGGTGGGCGCGGGCCGTGGCGATTAGGGCCTCCTGGTCCACCCAGTCCGCCACCAGCCCGAAGAAGCCGATGATGGGCTTGGGCAGGCGGGCGATGTCCGCGGGAATCGTCGTGGCCGGCTCACACGCCTTCACGAAGTGGGTGAAGTCGGTGCCATGCCGCACCAGCACCGTGCGCGGATTGACGCGGGCCTTGTTCTCACGCAGCCGCTCCGCGGAGGTGATGCAGAGGTCGGCGCGCTTGAGCAGCCGCTCCTCCAGCTCCGCGATGTGGCGGCCGTTGGTGTCGCTGAAGGCGGAGAACTCGTCCACGCAGTGGTAGATGACGAACTCCTCGCCCAGCGTTCCGGACACCGGCGCGGACGCGGGCAGGAAGCTCCAGGAGATGGGCTTCTGGAAGCCCAGCTGCTTCATCGCCCGCAGCACCTGGAGCCGCAGCAACCGCCGGTTGGCGCCACGCACCAGCTCCGAGCCGTAGAAGGGAATGGCCAGCGGCGACAGGACGTGGATGTTGGGCTCCACCTCGCGGACGCCTTCGGTGAAGCGGCCCAGCTTGTCGAAGATGCGCTTCACGTCATGCGCGTTGGCCTTCGGCGCGCGGTTGCCGATGCTGTTCACCCAGAGGACGCGGTTCTCCCGGGAGAGAATCCGCATGATGTGGACCTTCGACAGCGGATCCCCATCCCAGTCGTTGGAGAACACCACCAGGTCACGTCCGCGCAATGCCCTGCGCGCGAGGTCCAGCTCATCACTGCGCCGCATGTCTCGTCTCCCCCAGGCCTGAACCTTGTTCGTGTGACGACTTCAAAGCGTTGTTGGAGGACAGCTCCCCGTACAACGAGAGCAGCTCCGGCCCCGCATCCACCTGGGGCACATGCATGGGCCCTGCCGCCACGGCCTCGCGAATCACCCGCGCCAGCTCCCCGGCATTGCCCGCGGCGAACACGCGGGTGGGCTCGGGCCGGACACAGACATCACTGGCCACGCAGGGCACGCCCAGCGTCAGCGCCTCCCTCACGGAGAGGGAGTCTCCGTCATGCGTGGTGGGCCGCACGAAGGCGTCGCTGCGCGCGATGAGCCCCAGCGCGGCGGAGTGCTCGAGCTCCCCCAGCACCTCCAGATGGCCCGCCACGTGCGCCTCACGGACGTCGCGGATGAACGCCTCGGACTCCAGGCCCGGACCGAAGAGCGCCAGCCCCACGTCCGGCCACGTCCGCGCCAGCTCGCGCAAGGCCCGGAACATCAGCGTGCGTCCGTAGACGGGCGATGGATGGTGCGCCATGGACAGCAGCACCCGCCGCCGGGAGCGCGCGGCCTCCACCGTTGATGGAACGGGCCCCGGCCGCACCTGCGAGGCGCAGAAGGCCGGGAGCACGTCAATCTTCTCCCCGGGCACGCCGCAACCCACCAGCGCGGACCTCACCGCTTCGGACACGGCGACCACCCGCGCGTAGCCCGCCAGCGCCACGCGCGCGAGGTTCCGCCGCGTGCTGGACGCGGCGAGGTAGTCCGGCAGCAATCCAGAGTGGAGCGTGATGACCCGGGGAGACTTCGGCCCGGGCAGGCCCCCCACCATCCCCGCCAGCACCCAGGACTTCGGGTTGTTGCCACTGGTGTGGAGGTGAATCGTCCACCCGGTGGCAACGTGCCGCGCGAGCCGCAGGGCGAACGGAGCGGCGCCGCGAGCCGGGATGACGTCCGGAGCCGGCCGGCCACCCTTCCCGATATCGAGCACCTTCACGTCGACCCCGCGGCCGCGCAGGGAGCCATGAAGCTGTTGAACATGAACCGCGACGCCGCCATGCGGCGGCGGATAGTCCCCAACGAGCAGCACGCGCATTGATGTGGCTCCCGCGGACTACTGGCGCAGCGTGGAAGACGACGGCACCGACACCAGTGGCACGCGGGGAGGCTCCTGCCCCATCTCCCGCTGGTACGTCCCTATCGGATCCGGGTCCTGCCGGATGACCCTCGCGGGCACCCCTGCGACCACCGTTCCCGGCGCCACGTCCTTCACCACCACCGCGTTGGCGCCAATGACGGCGAAGTCACCGATGTGGATGTTGCCCAGGATCTTCGCGCCCGCGCCCATGCGCACGTAGTCACCGATGACGGGGGCGCCCTCGATGCCCGAACGCCCGCCAATGGTCACCTGCTGCGAGATGAGACAGTGGCGTCCAATCCGCGCGGCCCTGTGGATGACCACGCCGATGCCGCCGTAGCCCAACTGCGTCCCTTCGCCAATCTCCGCGTCCTCGGGGATGTGCGAGCTGTGCAGATAGTAGATGGCCTTGCGCAGCACGGCTGGCAGCAGGGGAACACCCCGCTTCTTCAGCCCGCGCGCGAGCCGGTAGAACGTCATCGCGTCGACACCCATCACGCCTCCCAATCCCCATGTTCCGACCCGCACCAAACTAGGTACCACCCCGCGGGGAGGGAAGTGCGCTACCCCGCCCTTCGCGCCCGCAGCCCCGCGATCAGGCTGAGCGGTCTCACCCCCGTGAAGTGCAGCACCACCAGGTATCCGGTGAAGAACAGCGTCCCGGCCACCGCCAGTGGCAGCACGCGCCACAAGAAGCCCGTGGGCAGGTGCGCCCAGGTCCCGTGGGCACCGGCCCGCAGGACGAACACCGCCGCCGCCGCCGCGCACGCCGCCAGCGTCGCCTTGCCCAGCGACGGCCAGGGAATCACGTCCGCCACACTCAGCTTCCGCGACGGCGTGGACAGCGCCGCGGGCACCCGGGCCAGCAGCATGGCCTTGCCCACCACCTCCGCCACCGCCCACGAGCCGATGCCGCCCATCAGCCCGAAGTGCTTCACACCCAGCCACACCAGCGGCACCGTCACCGCCGCCTTCACCGCGTAGGACGCGAAGATGGCCCGCGTCTGCCCCCGGGCGCGCAGCGTCCCGTCCATGGGGAGGATGGAGAGCACCACGCCCAGCACGCTGATGCGGAAGACGGGCACCGCGGGCAGGAACTTCTCACCGAACATCGCCCCGATGAACTCCGGCGCCGCCGAGAAGAGGAACGCGGCGAAGGGCAGGAAGAAGTAGGCCAGCTTCCCGGCCGCTTCACGGAAGGCCTCCACGCCTTCCTCCAGACGGCCCTCGCGCTCCAGCTCGCCCAGCCGCACCATCAGCACCTCGCTGGTGGGCGTGTACAGCAGGTCCACCACCGGCAACTGGAAGCAGCCGACGCGGTAGAGCGCGTACAGCGCCGGCGCCACCGCGCCCGCCACCGCGTACAGGTGCGCGTTCTGTTGGGGAATGGCCAACAGCATGGCCGCGCCGAACGGCGCCGCGTAGGTCAGTTGCTCGCGGAAGCGCTGGCCATCCACCAAGGGCCCGGCGGCACCGCGCAGTGACACCACCCACGTCGCCAGGTAGCGAAGCGCCGCGAAGGCCGCCACCGCCATCATCATTCCGTAGAGCGAGGCGCCCAGGAGCGGCGGCACCACCATCACCGAGGCCCGCACCGCGTCTGACACCAGGTACACGACCGCGGACGCCTTCGTGCGGCCCTGCGAGGTGAGGGACACCTCCAGCGGGAAGCTCCCCAGCAGGAACGCGGTGTACGCGGCCAGCGGCAGGCGGTACTCGGCCAGCGCGGGGTTGGAGAACCAACCCGCCACATACCCGAGCAGCGCCCACACCGCGCCCGCGCCCACCAGGCCCATGGCTGACATGAACAGCAGCGTCTGTCCCAGGAAGGGCCGCTTCGCGTCCGTGCGCGGCAGGAAGTAGTAGAGGCTCTGCACCACGCCGAACGGCAGGACGTAGTAGAGCGTCGTGGCGATGAGGAACAGCTGGTAGTACGTCCCGTAGTCGTCCAGGTTCAGCACCCGGGCGAGCACGAGGGGAATGGACAGCGTCAGCCCGGCGGTGAACAGCCGGGCCAACACCAAGGGGCCGGCGCGCCCGAGGAACGAGCCCCCGGACGCGGCCGATGTGGAACTTCCGCTCACGGAGCCTCCTGGAGGGTCGTGGCGGTCTCCGGACCCACCACGATTTCGTTGCTGTTCGCTGGGTTGGGGCTCACCCGCGCCGGGGCACTGCTCAACTGGTTTCCCCCGGCGGGGGCACTGATGAAATGGGGGCGCTTCCCCGGCACCGGGCTGCTCATGCCCAGCACCCCGAAGCAGTCATCCAGTTGGCAGCCGGTGAGCGCCGACGAGTAGTCACCGAGCATGCCCAGGCTGAAGTTCTCCCACAGCACCTTGCGCTTGAGGGTGAACGGGTCACCGCCAATGCGGTTGGGCATGTCCTCCGTGGTGACACCGGAACGGAAGCCGTTGGCCGACAGCACGCGGATGACCTCGTCCGAGTACCAGCCGTTGCAGTAGGCGAAGTCGCGCACGATGATGCCCACCTCGCGCTCGATGGCGCGCTTGGACTCCAGGATTTCGCGCTCCACGACCTCCTGCGGCTCCAGCGTCAGCACCGTGTGGCCCAGCGTGTGCGCGCCGAACTCGAAGCCGTCGCGCGCCATGCGGCGCACCTCGTCCCAGTTCATGACGTCGCCCTGCTCCGGCACCAGGTCCGCGCCGCCGCCGAGCTGCTGCTCCAGCGCGTCGATGATGTCCGTCAGCACGCGCGTGGGGTGCTCGCCGATGAAGTCGTCCAGCGACGCCGACACCGTCTTCTGTCCGGAGAGGATGGGCCCCAGCAGTTGCAGCGCGGGCGCGGGCAGCGAGTCGTAGAACGGCCGGAAGCGGCGCTCCTGGACCCGGCGAAGCAGGTGGAACAGCCGGTCATGGTTGAAGCGCTTGTCGGTGTTGATGAACGCCGTGGGCAGATAGGTGATGGCCGGAACGCCCATCTCCTTGAGCACCGGATAGGCGTGCCGGTAGACGTCCCGGTAACCATCGTCGAACGTCACGACACACAGGTCCTTCTTCGCCACCCGGCGGCCATGCATGACGTCCACCGCGTCACCGATGGAGGCCAGCTCGAAGCCCGCCGCGTGCGCCTCCTCCAGATGCCGGCGGAACGTCTCCTGGGAGATGAGCAGCCCGGGAATCGAGCGCTGCAGCTCCCCGGTGAAGTCGCTCACCACGCGGTGGTAGCTGACGATGAGGATGCGCCTCCCGCCGGACTGGGAGCGCCGATACGCGGCCATCGCCCGCCGCATCCCGCTGTAGTGGATCATCCCCGCCGCCGCCGCCTTGACCGCTCTTCGCAACACCTTGCCCGTCGCCATTCACGCCCTCCGCGCGGATCGGCTGCGTCCGCCTCGCATGCCCGCGCACCGTTGCAGGGGAGGTGCCAGGAGGTTGGGCACCCCGGACCGGGCAGTCGAGTGGGCCGTCCGGCCGAACGGCTCGCCTGGTGAGCAGTGGACGTTCCCCTCCGTGGAACCCTGGAGGCCCCCGGCGGGCACCTGCGACCACATGGGGAGGAAAACCTTTCCTCCTCCCGGGCTCGCCCTTTCTCCGTCCAGGCCACCACCTTGGGTTTCACTGGTGGACGTTCTGGTTTCCGGATACGAACGCCCCCGCCGATGCCTCCCTTCTCCGCCGCCCCCGCGCTTGCCCTGCATGACGTCAGCAAGCGGTATGGCCGCCGGTGGGCACTGGCGCGTCTCACGTACGCGCTCCCCGCCGGACGCTCGCTGCTGCTCACCGGCCACAACGGCTCCGGGAAGACGACCCTGCTGCGCCTGCTGGCCACCGCCCTGAGCCCTACCGCGGGCCGGGTGGAGGTGCTCGGTCGCGACGCGGTGGTGGAGCGCGACGCGGTGCGCCGTGACGTGGCGCTGCTGTCGCACGCCAGCTTCCTCTATGAGGACCTCACCGCGCACCAGAACCTCACGGTGCTGGCCCGGCTCCTGGGGCTGCCTTCGCCCGCGGACGCCGCCAACGCGGAGCTGACCCGGGTGGGGCTCAGCCGCCGCTCCGACAGCCCGGTCCGCGGCTTCAGCGCCGGCATGCGCAAGCGTCTGGCGATTGCCCGCCTGCTGCTCAAGGCGCCGTCCATCGCGCTGCTCGACGAGCCCTTCGGTGAGCTGGACCCCGCGGGCATCCGCGACATGGAGGCCATCATCGCCCAACTCAAGGCCAGCGGCGTCACCGTCATCCTGGCCACCCACCTCGTCGAGCAAGGCCTGACGCTGTGTGAAGAGCGGCTTCACCTGCAGGACGGCCGGGCGGTGGCGGCATGAGCGCCTCGCGTCCCCGCCCCATCGGCCTCTTGACGGCCACCCTGGCGCTGCTGCGCAAGGACCTGCTCATCGAGTGGCGCACCCGCGCGCGCCTCAACGCCATCATCTTCTTCGCGCTGGCCACGCTGCTGATGTTCTCCTTCGCGCTAGGCCCCGACACGAAGCTGCTGGAGAAGAACGCCGGCGGCTACTTCTGGCTGGCCATCCTCTTCGCCAGCGTGCTCGCCCTGGGCGAGTCCTTCCGCGTCGAGTCGGAGAACGCGTGCATGGACGGCATCCGGCTGGCGCCCGGCGACGCCCGCGCCATCTTCCTGTCCAAGGCCCTGGGCAACACCCTGCTGCTGACGGCCCTGGGCGTCCTGCTGGTGCCCGTCATGGTGGCCCTGTACGGGGTGCGCATCGTCACCAGCGTGGTGGACCTGGGGCTCATCCTCCTGCTCGGCAGCCTGGCCCTGAGCGCCCCGGGGACCGTCTACGCTGCGATTTCGAGCAATGCCCGGGCACGGGATGTGCTCCTGCCTTTGCTATTGTTCCCGCTGGTCATCCCCGCCCTCCTCTCCGCGGCCAAGGCGACCACGCTCGTACTCCAGGGAGACCCCATGAATCAGTTTGGCTCATGGTTGGGGCTTTTGGGCGGATTCAATCTGATTTATTGGGGCGTAGGCTTCTTGCTGTTCCCGCGGATCATCGAGGACTGACGGATGGGAAAGTTCATCAAGTGGGGTCTGCCGGCGCTGTCGCTGGCCGTTCTCGCCGCGGGGTGGTGGCTGGGACTGGCGTGGGCACCGCCGGACCGTGAGATGGGCGACGTGCAGCGCATCATGTACGTGCACGTCCCGCTCCAGTGGGTGGCCATGGTGGCCATGGCCATCAACTTCGTGGTGGCCATCGGCTACCTCATGAAGGCGAGCTGGAAGCTGGATGCCACCGCCGAGGCCTCCGCGGAGATTGGCCTGGTGCTGGGCACCGCGGGGATGATCACCGGCGCCATCTGGGGCCGGCCGACCTGGGGCGTCTACTGGTCGTGGGATCCGCGGTTGACCTCGCAGGCCATCATGCTGGTGACGTACACCGGCTACCTGGTGCTGCGGCGCTTCGTGGAGGACCCGGAGAAGCGCGCGACCTGGAGCGCGGTGGTGGCCATCATCGGCGCCATCAACCTGCCCATCGTGTGGTTCTCCGTGCGGTGGTGGCGCAGCCTGCACCAGGTGCAGTCCACGCCCAAGACGGTGGACCCGGAGATGACGCTGGCCCTGCGCGTGTCGGCGTTCGGCATGTTGTTCCTCACCATCTGGTTCCTGGTGCAGCGCTACCGCCAGGCCCTGGCGGAGCGCCAGGCGGAGGTGGCCCTGCCGGACGCGCTGCCGTCGGACCTCGCCGCCGCGGGCGGCGCCAACTCATCGAGGGTGGCCTGACCATGATGACGCTTTCCACGCAGTGGCTGTGGCTCCTCGCGGCGGCGCCCGGACAGGTGGGCAGCGGCCGCATCGTCGGCGGCTGGGGCTATGTCTGGGCCTGCTACGGCATTACAGTCGCCATGCTCGTTCTCTACGCTGTGTCCCTGTGGGCGCGTCGGCCCAAGGCCCCCACCGACGCCAAGGAGTGAGTCGCCATGTCCCCTGTCGCTCGCAACCGTCTGATTGCCCTGGGGGCCCTGCTCGTCGCGGGGGCTGGCCTGGGATTCGTGGCCTTCGGCAACATCGGAGAGAACCTCGTCTACTACTGGAGCCCGTCGGAGATGCTGGGCCAGGGTCAGAAGGCGTACTCGGCCACCATCCGCCTGGGCGGCGTGGTGGAGCCGGGCAGCATCCAGTGGAACGCCGAGCACACCACCCTGCACTTCCGCGTGGCGGATGACGTCAAGGAGGGCGCGCCCAGCGTGCTGGTGCGCTCCACGGAGACGCCGCCGCAGATGTTCCGCGACAAGATTGGCGTCGTCGTGGAGGGCACCTACGACAAGTCCGGCGTCTTCAGCTCCAACCGGCTGATGGTGAACCACTCCAACGAGTACCGCGCCCCCAAGGAGGGTGAGGATCCTCGTCAGTGGCAGGAGACGCTCTCCGACGCCACCACCGTGATGGGTGCGAAGTGAACGGAACCGTGGGCTACGGCCTGGTGCTCGGAGGGCTCGCGTTCGCTGCCTTCGGCGCGCTCGTGGGCCTGGTGAGCGGCCTGCGCCGCAGTGACGCGGGCTTCCCGTGGGTGCTGCGCGCGGTGTGGGGCTTCGCCGCCTGCATGGTGGGCGCCAACCTGGTGATGGTCCATGCGCTCGTGACGCACGACTTCAGTGTGCGCTACGTGGCGCAGGTGGGCAGCCGGGCCACGCCGCTGGTCTACACCATCGTCTCGCTGTGGAGCGCGCTGGAGGGGTCCATCCTCTTCTGGGGCCTCATCATGGGCGGCTACATCGCCGCCTTCGCCTTCATCCACCGCAAGGAGCACGCGCGCTACATGCAGCTGGCGCTGGGCACCATGCTGGCGGTGGGCGTCTTCTTCGCCTTCCTCATCGCGGGCCCGGCCAACCCCTGGGGCGCGGTGTCCCCGGTGCCGGCGGACGGCCCCGGCCCCAACCCGCTGCTCCAGAACCACGTCCTGATGATCATCCACCCGCCCATGCTGTACCTGGGCTACGTGGGCATGACGGTGCCCTTCGGCGTCGCGGTGGCGGGCCTGCTGCGCGGCGAGATTGGCGAGGCGTGGATGGCGCCCCTGCGGCGCTGGACGCTGGTGGCGTGGCTCTTCCTGTCCATTGGCATCATCCTGGGCGCCTGGTGGGCCTATGCCGTGCTGGGCTGGGGCGGCTACTGGGCGTGGGACCCGGTGGAGAACGCGTCCTTCCTGCCCTGGCTGACGGCGACGGCGTTCATGCACTCCACCATGGTGCAGGAGCGCAAGCGGATGCTGAAGCTGTGGACGCTCAGCCTCGCGCTCGCGTCCTTCGTGCTCACCATCCTGGGCACGTTCATGACGCGCTCGGGCATCTTCAACTCGGTGCACTCCTTCACCCAGTCCGACATCGGGCCCACCTTCCTGGTGTTCCTGGGCGTGCTGCTGGTGCTGTGCGTGGGCCTGCTGGCGGTGCGCGGTCCGCTGCTGGTGCCGGAAGGCCAGCTGGCCTCGCCGCTGTCCCGCGAGGCGAGCATCCTGGTGAACAACCTGGTGTTCGTCGCCATCACCTTCACGGTGCTGCTGGGCACGCTGTACCCGCTCATCTCCGAGGCGGTGCGCGGCGTGCGCGTGAGCGTGGGTGAGCCGTACTTCAACAAGATGGCGGTGCCGGGCGGCATCGCGGTGCTCTTCCTGATGGGCGTGGGGCCCGTGCTCCCCTGGGGCAAGCCGGACAAGGCCACGCTGCGCCGGCAGTTCATCATCCCCGCCGTGGTGGGGCTGGTGGTGACGGCGGCGTGCTTCGCGGTGGGCCTGCGCGGCGTGTACCCGCTGATGACCTTCGGGCTGGCGGGCTTCGTCACCGTCGTCACCCTGCGGGAGCTGGTGGCGCCGGTGCGGGTGCGCATGGCCGAGCGCAAGGAAGGCCTCGTCGCCGCGGTGACGACGAGCGCGCTCAAGGCCCAGCGCCGCTTCGGCGGCTACGTGGTGCACCTGGGCATCGTGCTCATCATCGTCGCGGTGGCCGCGTCCTCCGCGTACGTGAAGCACACCTCCGGCACGCTGAAGAAGGGGCAGGTCATCGAGCTGGGCGGATACCAGATGAAGTACCTGGGCCTGGTCAGCGGCGAGGAGCCGCACCGCACCTACGTGGCTGCGCGCGTGGAGGTGACGTCCCCGGGCGGCAAGGTGTCCGAGCTGAAGCCGCGGCTCAACTACTACGAGCGCAGCACGGACCCCATTGGCACCCCGGGTGTCCGGGAGACGCCGGGCGAGGACCTCTACGTGTCGCTGATGGCCTTCTCCGAGCAGGCCGGCACGGCGAGCATCAACATCTGGGTCTTCCCGCTCGTCGGGTGGATCTGGTGGAGCATCCCCCTGCTGGTGCTGGGCACGCTCATCTCGCTGTGGCCGCGCCGGAAGGCCGCCATGGCCATGGCGGGCGCGCCGGCGGTGGGTGCGTCCCCGCTCACGGGTGGTGACGCCGAGCGAGGGGCCGCCTGATGAAGGGCTGGCGCTACACGCTGGGCTTCGTGGTCCTCTGCGCGGGCCTGCTCTTCGTGTTGTTCAAGGGCTTCGGGCGCAACCCGCACGAGGTCCCCTTCATGATGAAGGGCAAGCCCGCCCCGGACTTCGCGCTGCGCGCGCTGGACAGCGGTGAGAAGGTGAGCCTGGCGGACCTGAAGGGCCGGCCGGTGGTCATCAACTTCTGGGCGTCGTGGTGTAGCCCGTGCCGCGTCGAACACCCCGTGCTGGAGTGGGGCGCGCGGCAGTACGGCTCGCAGGCGGTGTTCCTGGGCGTGGTGTTCCAAGACACCGACGACAACGCGCGCGGCTTCCTCCAGCAGCACGGCGCCAGCTTCCCGCAGTTGGTGGATCCGCGCTCGCGGATGGCGCTGGACTACGGCGTGGCGGGCGTGCCGGAGACGTACTTCATCGACCCCAACGGCGTCATCCGGGGCAAGCATGTGGGCCCTATCGACCCGCAGACGCTGGCCCTGCGCATCCAGGAACTGTCCACGCCCTCCGCCCCCGCCGAGGCCGCTCGGAAGTAGCCCCTGTCGTCCCAACGAGGTGGCGGTATGCGGTGCCAGGAGTGTGGTGAAGACTCCAATTCCCGGTTGCGGTACTGCGAGAACTGCGGGGCGACCATGCCCGAGCCGCCCAAGGGAACGGGTGCCCGGTCCGCGCTCCGCTCCTCGCGGCCCCAGCGCGACTTGGAGGTGCCCGCCTACGCGGCGGACATCCTCGACGAAGCGGATGAGCACTCGCGGCCCTACGTCGCGAGTGACGCGCCCGAGCTTCCGCCCGAGGACAAGACGGACCCGGGCCAGTCCGCCCCGCCCTATGACGGGCCGAAGTGGCTGGCGCACGTGCCGGCCCACTCGCCCACGGTGCTGGGGGTCATCGTGGTGGGCTGCGCCGTCGTCCTGTCCGCCCTGCTCTCCTCCAGCGGCGTGGGCCTCCTTGGTGCGCTGCTGGCGGTGGTGAGTGGCACGGTGCTGTGCGCACGCGAGCTGCGCGCCGCGGAGCAGTCCCCTGGCTTCACCGAGCGGATGCCCGCGGTGCTGATGACGCCGGAGGCCGCCGCCACTGCCACCGCGGTGATGGTGGCGCTGGCGCTGCGCTCGCTCAGCCTGGGCGTGCTGCCGCTCCTGATGGTGGCGGGCGTGGGGCTGGTGGCCCATGACCAGTACCGCAAGGTCATCGCGGGAGCGGACGGCGTGGGCGCGTACTTCGAGCCCCGGCAGCTTTTGGCGATGCCGCGGTTGGTGGGCCTGGGCGGCGTAGCGGTGTGCCTGCTGGCGCTGTTCGCGCCGTGGGGCACGGTGAAGCTGGACCTGGGGGTGCCGGACAACGCGCCGGTGCCCCAGGGCCCGCCCGAGCTGCGTGTCATCGCCACGCAGCGGCCCACCGACGACATGCTCTACAGCTACGGCGGCGGCGTCACCCACCTGCGGGGCTGGGACTTGCCGGCGTCGGTGGTGGTGGAGCTGGCGCTGCTGGCCGTGCTCGCCCTGCTGGCGCTGCGTCCGGAGGTGGAGCGCCCGTCCTGGACGCGCTACCTGCCCGCGGGCGCGGTGGCCCTGGCGCTCGCCTTCGCCGGGCTCCACATGCGCCTGCTCCCCGGGCCCTTCGTCTTCGTCTTCGGCCTGGGCGCGGTGGGCTTCGTCGCCGTGCAGCACCTGCGCGCGGCTCGCGCCGCCGAGCTGGCACCGCGGTACGACGACTCCGAAGATGAAACCGAAGAGGCGGGCTGAGCCGCTTCAGCCCGCGAAGGGCACCGGCGCGACGCCGCGGACGCCCGGTGTCAGCTCGAAGAGCCCACCGGCCAGCGGCTGGGCCTCGAGCTCCTCCGCGCTGAGCCCGTCCCGCCCGGTGGTGACGAACAACCGGTCCAAGGCATCTCCGGCGAAGGCGACGCTGGTCGTCTTCGCCACGGGCAGCTGGTACTCGGCCAGCCACGCGCCTTCCGGGGAGAAGCGGCGCACGCAGCCGCCTCCGTAGAAGGCAATCCACAAGCCGCCCTCCGCGTCGACCGTCATCCCGTCGGGGAAGCCGTGCGCCTCCTCGAAGCGGAGCAGCTCCCGGCGTCGGGAGGCCGCGCCGTCCGGCCCCAGGTCGAAGGCGTAGGTGACGCGCCGGGGCGAGTCGTTCACATAGAGGGTCCGCCCATCGGGGCTGAAGGCCGGGCCGTTCGTCACCGTATAGCCCTCATCGATTCGCGCGAGGTGCCCCTGGGCGTCGAACCGGTAGAGCCCGCCGGTGGGCGCCTCCTCGTCGTCATCCATGGTGCCCACCCAGAAGCGGCCTTGCGGGTCCACCTTCCCGTCATTGCAGCGGTTGTGGGGGCGCTCAGGCTCCGGATTCAGCAGCCGCTCCAGGCGCGCGCTCCGGGGCTCGTAGAAGGCCAGGCCCCGCTCCGTCCCCGCGATGAAGCCTCCACCCTTCCTGGGCGCGAGCGAGGCGATACGCAAAGGGGTGTCCCAGCTCGCCTGCGCGCCGCTCTGGAGCTCCAGCCGGTGCACCTTGCGGCCCGGAATGTCGAGCCAGTAGAGCGCGCCCTCCGTGGCCATCCAGAAGGGGCCCTCGCCGAGCACGGCCCGTGCGGGCCAGATGCACCTGGCTTCGTCGTGCCTGACAACGTCCGCAGTGCGCATGCGTGGCGCCTCCAAGAGAGCGAGAGACAACGTCCGTGGGCAAGATAGCCACGCCGCACGCGCCGGGCAGGCACGCGGCGGCGGACGCGACCTCGTCCGGCTGGCCATGCCTTGCGTCCTCTGACTGACCCACCAGGTTGAGGTCCGTTAACCCGACGCACAGAACAGGGTTATCCCAGAACTTCCGGTGATGGAGGGCGCTCCGGGTTCCCGTACCTTGGGCAGGCCTTCAACGACGAGCAGACACCATCGCGAATCCAGGCACGGGGGGAGCGCGGCATGGTCAGTCCGAGGACGGCACCAGTCCGGACAGGAAACACCAGTACCTTCATCCTGAAGCAGCGCAGGCTGCATCTGGTCCTGGTGGATCCACAGGAAGTGCCCTACGTGGATACGGAGTACGTGCTCACGGTCGGCCGCACCGAGCACTGTGGAAGGACCGCGGCGGATGGCTCGCTGAGCCACGAAGTGCCGGGCCTCGCCGCGGGGGAGCTGCTGGTGAAGCTGTCCGGGCCGCCAGCGCCGCCGCCCCGCCGGAGCGCGCCGCCCGCCGCCCCCAAGGGCGTGCCACCGCCCTACCCGCCCACCATCACCGATGAGGACTTTCCGGACGCCGCGCCCGCCGCCGCGTCCGAGCCGGTGACGCTCCGCTGGGCGCTGCAGCTCCAGTCGCTCCCGGGCTTCGAGTCCGACGCGCTCCGGGCCGCGCAGGAGCGGCTGCACAACCTGGGCTACGCCATCGACGGGGAGCGTGGGTCGCCCGGAGCATCGACGAAGTCCGCCGTGCGAGCGTTCCAGCGCCGCCATGGCCTGCCGGAAACGGGACAGCTCGCGGACATCTCCCGCGAGCTCATCCGCCTGCACGACGCCTGAGGCCCTACCCATGGCACGCATCTCACTGACGGCCAGTGTCGCCCTCGCTGCGCCCGGAGGACGCAACCGCAACCGCCTCCGTCCCGCCAGCCATGGCGTCGCGGACTTCCGGCTCCGCAGTCCGGGAGGTCCCCAATCCCGCTGCCACCGCCCCGCGCCCTTCCCCGCGCTGGCGGGGGGTGATGACGGCTTCCACTTCGCGCCCGAAGTCGAGCCGGTGGAGCTGACGTGGAACCTGCTCAATACGGGCGGACGGGTGCGCGCCGGAAAGCTGGAGCTCTTCACGCGCTACCGCAAGGCGCCGCTGTGGTCGCGTGAGCTGGGCGCCGAGGAGCTGCTCCAAGGCGAGCACCAGTGGAGATGGGATGGCCGCGTGCCCAAGTCGGAGACCTTTCCGGATGGCGTCGTCACGGTGGAGCACTCGCCCTACAAGCTGAAGCTGACACTCCAGGGCAGCGGACTGGCGCAGGCGCCCGTGGCGTGGACGTTCTTCCACGTCCTGGTGGCGGGCGTTGACCTGGAGCTGGGCGAGCCCCGGGTGCTCTCGCGACCACGCGACCGCGAGCTGACCCAGGCGTTGAGGCGGCTCCCCGCGCCCGGCGAGAAGGCGGAGCTCCGGCTGGTGGGGAACGTCTTCAAGACGAAGCCATCGGAGATGATCGACGACACCGACCACCAACTGCACCGGAAGCACTGGGGCGGCGGACCGGAGCTTCCGCTGTTCGCCCGGGCGTGGCTGAAGGACTCGCGCGGCAACCGGGTGGATGCCCCCAAGGCCCTGGGCCGCGTGCGCTTCCTCTGGGACTGGGAGGACGAGACGGAGGCGCTCGACCACCATGCGCCCACGGCCCGTGCCTTCCTCAGGCATGCGCTGGACCGGCACTGTTCGACGTCACGACCCAAGGGCGACAACGCGCACCGGGACGTGGGCGGCAAGCGCGGCGCGCCGTCCTCGGCGGTGTTCCCCAGGCAGGCCGGCTACGCGCCCCAGGCCGAGCCCCGTGACGGCGCCTTCCCCTTCCGCGTCACGCCCTGCAACAAGCGCGGCTGGGCGGCCTACAGCCAGGCCTGGACGACGGGCGCCTTCGCGGGTCGCACCGGCGTGGTGTTCCAGCCGTCCAGCATCGCGGGAGACGCGTGGCGCGTCACCGTGCAGCTCGCCTATGACCGCCGCAGGGACGGCGGCGTGGTGCTGGACGTGGATGATGACGGACCGCTGCCCGCCGCCGTGCGCGCGTCCACCGGCGTCTTCGAGTCGTGGCGTGAGGTCCACCTCTCCCGGCTCTTGCGCAAGGACGCGGGCGCCTCCGGACTCTCACTCTCCACCGTGCAGGGCCACTTCGAGCAGGCCTTCCTGCGCCTGGAGGACCGCACGGGCGGGGGCTCGGGATGGAGCGCCGAGGACTACAACGCGCGCATCGCCGCGGCCGTGGCGGAGTCCCGGCACTGGGAGCTCCGGGCGGCCATCGACCCCGCGGTGGACCAGTACGCGGCGGGCGGCCACGCCGTCACCTTCCGCACCCACGCGGAGTTCCTGGCCGAGGTGCGGCGCGTGAAGCGCTGCGGCGATGCGGACCTCCCCCTGTGGCTGGCACCTACGCGGGAGCGAAAAAAGCCCCTGCTGGCGGCGCGCGAGTATCACCACCAATGCAAGGACTGGGCGAAGTTGCTGCTCACCCGGGCGCTGGACTCGGCGCTGGGAACGGCACCGGGCATCGCGCTCTTCCAGTTCTCCGGGCTCTACAACCTGGAAGATGCGGTCGGCGGCATTCGCGTCAACGGGTTCGCGTCGGAATTCCCCTCGCGGAATCGAGACCGCTGCGCCGTCATCCAATGCGCCGCGCCGGACAACTACCGAAACACCGTCAACACGCTGGAGCAGACGCTGGCGCATGAGATCGGGCACCAGCTCTTCCTGCCGCATGCCCCCTTCCCCACGCACCGCGAGATTGGCGGCGCCCAGGCGAAGCGCCACGACATCGACGGGAAGGACTGTCTGATGGGATATGACTTCACGACGGTGCGGCGCTTCTGTGGGCTCTGTCTCCTGCGCCTGCGGGGATGGAATACCCGCGCCCTGCGCCCTGCCGGTGCCCGGAACGCGCGGCCATGAGCGCCTTCGTCCTCGCCGGGCCATGGCTGCTCGTGCTGACCCTGTCGGCGGCGCGCCCCCTTCCCCCGCCGTCCCAAGCCAAGACGGTACCGCCCCCACCGCCTGGAGGTACGCCCATGCGCATCCAACTCAGACTGCCCAAGGCGCAGCTCGTCACTTCAGAAGACCTGAACGTGCACATCACCCTGTCCAACGAGAGCGCCACGCCCCTGGAGTTTCCCGACCCCTTCCGGCACTCCGACCAATCCCTGACGTACACCGTCACGGGCCCCGAGTACCCGAAGGGCCATACCGTTAATCACTACAGGGTCATCGAGCGTGAAGGCACGCAGCCGCTCGGTGGCCTCGTCCCGCCTCAGATCGAGCTGGGCCCGGGACGCAAGCTCGAATCCGTCGTGCCGATCCAGGAATGGCTGCCCATCCGCCAGCCCGGCCGTTACCGGCTGACCGCGAGGCTTCAGTCCGCGGGTATCGACATGGTGTCCGCGCCAGTCGAGTTCGACATCATGTCAGGACGACCAGGCTCCGCGTCCGCAGGAGTGATGATGGGGGAGGGGGCGTACTCGGAAGTGGGCACTGTGTGGCTCCAGCACATGGAGGGGCAGTCGCTGCTGATGCAGGCCGTCTTCATGGACGATTCGGACGAGGAGGGAGGCGGCGTCTCCCGGCGGACCTCGAGGGTGTTGGGGACGGTGGCGCCAGGGGCGTCCGACGCACTTGCACCGTGGACCAACGATGCGACGGGCGGTGAGGCCGTGACCTGGGTCCTGTGGCGCCATGGCGCGTCGATTCTCGCCCTGGCTCCGCCCGCGACGACCACTGCACCCTTCCGCTTTGATTTAGAGGCGCCACCCGAGCGGATCGTCCGTCCGCCCCTGGAGACGAATGCCGGAGAGCTCTTCGTCCCCATCGTGGATGCTGGGGGCAGTGGGCTCCGACTTCTGCGATTCCGGTCGAGCATGAATGCGACCCAAGTCACGCCCGGAAAGGAAGTGGGGCGCGTGAGGCTTCCATCCGCGCCCCTGGGAGCTCGGGCCACGCTGCAGCCCGGGTCCGTGGGCAATGGCATCAGCATCGTCATCGTGAGCGAGGCCGCGGGAGGGCTGGAAGTCCAGCACCTGCGAGCCACGGGCGCCCGTCGCCTGAGCCGCACGGCGAGCACGCTCCTCCGAGGGCTGAGCGCGCTTCCTGATTCCGAGCCGAGTGTCTGGATTGATGATGCGGGCCGCGTCCATGCGGCCGTGGTGGCGGCGTCGCTGAAGAACCCTCGACAACCCATGCTGGCGGAAGTCCGCTTCCGCTCCGACGGAAGGCTCGCGGCGCCCCCGCGCATGACGCCTCTGCCCGAGCTCCCCACGACGGCACGCGCCGCGGTGGCTCGACACTGCCACCACCCCGACGCCTGCAGAACGGGCGAAGTGCGCTGGGCCATTCTCCTGGAAGACGGGAGGTTGATGCATGCGGGGCAACCCGATTCGCCCTCGTCACCGAAACATCCCGTGACGGGTCCACTCGAGTTGATTGAAACCCACCAGGGCACGACCATCCTCACCACGGACCCCATCCGGGGTCCTGTGTTTGAATGGCTTTAGGACGCGGGGTGATTCCCGACCTGCTTTCACTCCTGACAGCAGACCCCGAGGGCGGTCCGTCAGGAACGTGACACTGCGGCCCGCGTCCTTTCCTTCACCAACCAATTATAGACCCCGTGGGGCCCGGCCTGACTTGCCAGCTCCACGAAATTATCTATCATTACCAGCCCCTGCCTCAACGAATGACGCCCCCTGCCCCACGCCCCAGGAAGAAGCGCGCTCATGCCTTCCCGCAAGCGTTCACCCCCGGCCGCCATGCTGCTGCTAGTCGCCGTGGCCCTGAGCGGGGGCTGTCAGGGATTGAACATGGACGAGGAGATCCGGTTCGCTTGTGATTCGGACAAGCGCTGCAGTCAGAAAAACCATACGTGCGGCCTCGACGGGCTCTGCCACCCCAGCAAGGTGCGCGGCTTCGCCTCGCTCTTCGACGCCACGGACACGTCTGGCGAGGTCCACTCCGCCGCCTATGCCACTTCGGTAGCAGGCAGCGCGTCCCGGAAAGCAGCGCTCGCGGCCCGGGAGCGGCCTGGAGACCATGACTGCGCGAAGCGCTGCGCGAAGCGGCTCGCGGGGTGCACCGCTGGGTGCGAGGGGCGCTTGAAGTGCCGCGAGCACTGCAGCCGCGCCTCGGACCTCTGCTATTCGCGGTGCCGGAACGTCAACGACGCGCTCGAGGTGGCCCGGCAGCGTCGCGACGAAAAGCTCTGCATGAGTGAGAAGGGCCAGATGCGACGATGCACCGCGGCGGAGAACGAGGAACTGAACGCGGAGATTGCGCGGGCGGCGAAGATGTTCTGCCAGGACCGACACGGCGAGCACGTCCTCTGCCCCGAGCAGCGCGAGCAGCTCCAGAAATCCAAACGCTTCATACCAAGGGACTGCCATGGGGTCGGCTGCGACGGTGCCGGGCAGGAATAGACAAGCGGGGTCTGGAAGCACCAAACGCCTTCAGGAAAGAAGAACCATGCGGCGCGAATCCGGTCAGGCGTTTGTGGAAACCGCCTTGACGCTCCCCCTCGTCTTGTTCGTGATTCTGGGCAGCCTGCAGCTCTTCCTGCTCTCCCAGGCCCGCCTCTTCGCGCAGTACGGCGTGTTCCAGGCGACCCGGGTCGGCTCCTTGAATCACGGGGCCTGCACGCCGATGACCCACGCCGCGCTCCTGTCCGTGCTTCCCGCGGTGCATTCCTTCCTCGGCGACCGGACGCTCCCGGGTGTCACCCCCGGCGAACAGCTCGGCGAGGCCTTTGGCCGCTTCCGCGACAACCACTACCTCGGCTACAGGGGCCCAGGTTGGAACAGCGCCGGTGCTGAAACCGAGGCGCTCGTCTGGCTCGTGCGGGAGCAGCCGGTGCCCACGGCCGCGGACGTGGTCGCGTTCGATCAGCCCCTGCCCCGCCCGGGGCGAGCGGAGCCGCTGCGACTCGAGGTCCGGATGATCTTCTGGGCGCCGCTGCGCATCCCCTTCGCGGACTGGGTGTTCTCACGCATCGCCGCGGCACGGCTGGGGCTCGACAGCTTCACGGGCCAGGACCCGCTCATGCTCACCCGGAGCGCGGAATGGGAAGCCGAGGCCCGCCCGAGCCTCGATGCCCGGATGGCGTCCGAGCTGCGGCGCAGGCTCGCGCGCGGCCACTACATGTTCCCCATTGAGGTCTCCTCCACCATGCGAATGATGACGCCTCCACGCTTGTCCGAATTCGCCGGGGCTGAGTGCTCGGCGCCGGGGTTCACGCCATGAACCTCCGGACCTGGCCGGTAGCGCGAGGACAGACGCTCGTGCTGTTCGCACTGACGCTGCTGCTGCTCGTGGTGATGGTGTGCATGACGCTGTCCATGGGCGCCAAGGTGAAGGAGCGCATGGAGCTGCAGACGCTGGCGGACGCTGCCGCATACAGCTCCGCGGTGACGACCGCGCGCGCCTTCAACTCCGTGGCGGTGATGAACCGGGTCCAGGTGGCGCACGCCGTCTCGACGCTCGGGACGCTGAGCCTCATCTCCTGGTCCACGCTGTACTGGAAGCACGCGGACAACGCGGCGGAGCTGTTTCGCCTGATGGCCGTGCCGTATAGCGTCAACACCTTCTTCCAGTGCTATCCGGTCCGCAAACCCATGTGCGGGCTGTGCACGCGTGCGCTCGCACAGACGCTCGTGCTCGCCACGCTGTCGACGGTGCATGCGAATCAGACGCGCGGCAAGCTGCGGCGCGACACGGAGCTCTTCACCGCGGAGACGCTGCCGCGCTGGAACGCGGCGCAGCGCATCCACGCCGCGCAGGTCGAGGTGCTGGCGCGTGCCCGGGCTCGCGCGGGTGACGGCCCCGACGGACTCGCGCAAGAGTACCTGTCCCGGGCGAACCTCGTCGCGCCCGACGAGGTCCGTGTCCAGCCAGCCGGGACGGCCGTCACCCGGCGGGAGCTGAACGATGCGGTGCTCGACCATGCGTCGGCTCGTCAAGGCAGCGAACCGCATGAGGTCGGGCACCTCGTGATGGGCACCCGCGGGCACCCGTTCCTGCGCAACCGGGGCGAGGGGGGCGCGTGGGATCGGATGTTCTCGTCGGACAGCGTCGGCCACCGCTCCCTCCTGCTGTTCGCGGCCGGTCACGTCTTCTACAGCGGCTCCCGCAATGGCAAAGGCTATTACGACAGCGACTACGCGCCGCTTCCCTCGGGCCGGCCCTATGAGCCACGCGCCCATGATGGACAGGGTGGGCGTACACGCGTCACCTTCCTCCCCGCCGCCGACGTGGGCCGGATACCGGGGGCCGTGGCGCGACTCCGCAGGTGGACGATGTGCATGTCGCCCCTCCCCGCCTTCCCCATCGCGGGGGCCATTGGCCTGGCGGGGCGAGGAATTGGCGCTGGCGCGGTGCGGGTCACCGCGACCCAGCACGAAGGCATTGGCCATACGACGCGGCACGCGGTCGAGACGTTTCCGCCCTTCGTCGACTTCAACGGCGCACAGGTCCTGGATGTGGCGAACCTCCAGGGGCAGCCAAAGCTGGTGACGGCGCTGTCGCGCGACCCGGTGCCCGAGCGGGATGTCTGGAACCTCTCGTTCAACTTCCGCACCACTGCCGAAGACAGCAGGACCCTCAGCCTGGGGGGTGGACACACCTTCGGCGGAGCGCCACGTCAGGTCGCGGTGGGCTCCGGCATCGTCTACTACCACCGGTTCCAGCACTCGACGGAGCCGCCCAACCTGTTCGCGCCATACTGGCGGGCCGGCTTGACGAGGCTGTCCATCGACCGGCCCAGGGACGGGTCTCCCGATCGCACCCTGTTCGATACACAAGCGGGTGAGTTCCTGTCGGGCACCGGGGCCACGGAGGTGCACGGCGCGTTTGAAAGCCTGGTCAGGAACGGGTACACCGGATGGTGACGCGCAAGGGACGCCAGGGTGCCGCGAAGGGCGCGCGGGGACAGGCCATGCTGGAGGCCGTGCTCGGCCTCCTCGTGCTGGTCACCGTCCTGATGTTCGGCCTGCACTTCGCCGAGCTCGCGCATCTGTCGCTGAAGGCCCATGAAGCGGTGGCGGCGGCGGCGTGGGATGCCACCGCGTACCGCGTCGAGCGCCCGGGCGTGGACACCGTCGACGACTGGGCCTGGTACGACTCGGGCAGGATTGCCGCGACGCGAGTAACCTACGCCACCAACGAGCGGTACGCGGATTGGGATGGCCGCGGCAGCACACCGGGCGACAGGGGGCCTACGCAGCTCTACTCCCAGGCGGGCCCACTCAACACGGCGTGCATCCGCAGCCAGGACCCACGCAATGGCTTCCGCGTGTCCGCGACAGCGAACACGCCTGCCTACGGAGAGCCGGGCGCGCTCTCGTGCATCACCCAGGGCTCCGTGAGGACCATCAACCTTCCGGCGCGATTCCTCCAAGACGCGGACGACGGCCTCTTCTCCGCCGAGCACCTCTCACGGAGCTCCTTCAGCCTGTGCGGCCTGGGCCGGCCCGCCGCGGGCGACACCTGCCGCGGCTCGCTGAACATCCTCCTGGGGGACCACGGGCTCACCTCGGGAGAGGACGAGGAGCGCGAGTGCGCCCTCCTCCAGGACGACGTCCCTGGCCAGCGCTGTCAGAACCGGGCGTTCTACAGCCTCGCGCACGAGGGGTGGGACCGCTCCATGGGGTGGACGGGGCTGCCCGAGCGATGGGCGAACGACATCGTCGGGAGCACGCCCCGTGGGCGGGTGACGGGCTTCTACCTGAGCTTCCGGGGCGAGGAGTCCGGCACCTTCGGAGAGTCCCACGAGCGCATCTGGCAGACGCAGCCCATGGACCACAACTTCGTGGACGACCCGTCGCTGGGCAGGAGGCGCGGAACGTATCGCGAGGCCTTCGACGCAGCGAACAGGCTCCGTTCGACCTCGGCGACGCGGTTTGTCTACCTCGGGAAATACACATGCGACTGAGCCGAACCCTTCTTGTCGCGACCGCGTGGGTGATGACGCTCTCGGTGGGGCCGGCCGCCTCCGCGAATCCCTTCGTGAAGGACGTCCCGGGGGCCGTTTCGCAGCCGACCCAGGCGGACAAGATGGTCGTCGACGGCGTCGTCATCGAGACCTCGACGCTCGTCTCGAGCAAGGACGTCGCGACGCTGAAGGCTCACTTTCGCGCGCTCTTCGCACGCAGGGGCCTGTACCTCGCGGAGGAGACGGCGGAGATGAAGTTGAAGCTCGGTGAACAGGTGACCGGGCTGGATCCGGAGCGCCTCATCTCGTACAGCGTCATCCTGCAGCCGTCGGGAAAGAATGCGACGACGCTCATCGTCAGCTCGGCGGAGCTGGCCAGGCGGCAGCAGAAGGCGGCGCCAGCGTTCGCGCCCGTCTACCCGGGCAGCGGCCCTGTCACCAGCACCCAGCTCGAGTGGATGAAGTCCATGAGCTACACGACAACGGCGACTCCGGCCGAGGTTCGCGCGTTCTATCGTGAGAAGCTCTCCGCGCAGGGTTACGCGCCGGGCCCGGACGACGCGTTCATCAAGGGCGCGGAGCGCATCGCGCTGACCGTGGCGCCGGGCGTGACGGAGCGCACCGTCTTGCTCATCCAGGAGCTGGGCGTCGCGGAGTGACGAGGCATCTCACGGGAGTCGAAGCCCAGGGGATGCCACCACCTCCGCGCCATGGCTGCGTTGCTTCAGGACGGGCCGAGCGACTGCGCATGCCGGAAGACATTGTCCGGGTCATACTTCCGCTTCACTTCCTGGAGCCGCGAGAGGCTCTCTCCATAGTACGCGCGCCGCCAGCCCTCCAGGCGACGGTCGGCGTAGCCTGAGTAGACTCCCGCCTGGGTTTGGGGACGAACCAGTCCCCACGACGCATCAACCCAGCCTCGCGCGTGCTCGCGCAGCGCCTCCGTGGAGCGCGCGCCGACCACCGTCGTGTGACGAATCATCATCCGTGCGCCGCGGTGCGGGAAGCAGGAGGTGTCATCACCGCGCGCGTAGGCGCCGCCCCAGGGAATGAACTCCAGCTCTCGGTGCTGCGCGTAGCGGCGGTCCACGGTCAGCGCCTCCACACAGGCGCGAATCGCGTCCGCGCCAAGCGGCGCGTCGAAGAAGTTGGAGCGAGTGAACTGGTAGGCGACGTCCCGATACGGACGGCTCGGCATCCACGCGGGCTCCCCGTCATGGTTCAGCAAGCCCACGAGGTAGTCCGCGGCCTGGGCCGGTGCCAGCCGCCTGGCGTGAAGCTCGGACGCCAGCGGGCCAAGCCGCCGCTTCACGTCCTCGAGGTGCGCCAAAGCCCGTGCCTCGTCACCGAGGATGACGCCAAAGAGCTCCACGGAAGGGGGGCTCTCGTCATCGTCCAGCAGCGCGAGCCCCAACTCCAGGTTGACGTCCGGGTCCGCCTCGGGCGCCCACGCCTGCCACTGCTCCACCAGCGCGGCGGCCTCTGACAGTGCCCAGCGCCCATGGCAGAGCGTGAGCGACTCCAAGGGGAACGTCCGGAGCGCTAGGCGAGTGACGATGCCGAAGCCCGCGCTCCCGGCTCCACGCAGCGCCCAGAACAAGTCTGGCGCCTCGTCCCGGCTCGCGTGGACGAGGCGCCCATCCGCGAGGACAACGTCCATCCGCTCAATCTGGTCGGCGGTGAGCCCATGGCGGCGCCCCAGGAAGCCAAAGCCTCCCACGAGCCCGAGCCCGCCCAGCGCGACGAGCCCACACCCGCCCGTGGGAAGCACCCGCCCCCGCGCGGCCAGGGCACGGCTGACCACCAACGCCTGCGCCCCAGGCCCGGCGATGGCGACCTCGCCATCACACTCCACCTGGTTCAGCTCCGAAAGGTCCAGCACCACGCCCGCGCTGGAGGACAGGTCGGCGAAGCAGTGCCCCCCGCTGCGCACCGCGAAGGGCAGTGAATGCTCGACGAGCAGCGCCAACGTCCGCTGCACCTCCGAGGCGTCCCGGCATTGGACCAGGACCCGCGGCAGCGGCAGCGGCTGGCCCGCGGCGAACTGCTTCTTCGCCAGCCCCATTCGCTCGTCGCCCGAGAGAATCACCGAGCCTTGCAGCCGCTGCCCCAGCGCCGCCCAGTCCACCGCCCGGCAACGTTCCTCGAGTTCAGTGGGATTCATCGTCCAGTCCATGCAGCTTCGTCTGAAGTCGATAGAGCTCGGCGTACCGCCCGTTCTCCCGCATCAATTCCTCGTGGCGCCCCTGCTCCACCAAGGCGCCGCGCTCCAGGAAGTAGATGCGGTCGGCGTTGCGGACGCTCGCCAACCGGTGCGTGATGAGCACCACGGTGCGGCCTCGGGCCAGCTTCCGGAGGGACTCATAGACGGCGTGCTCCGCCTTCGCGTCCAGCGGCGCCGTCGGCTCGTCCAGGATGACCAGCGGCGCGTCCCGATACAGCCCGCGGGCCACCGCGAGCCGCTGCCACTGCCCACCCGACAGGTCCTGCCCACCGAGGAACTGCCGCGACAGCAGCGTCTCCCAGCCCCGAGGGAGCGTGTCGATGACCTCGTGAGCGCGCGCCTGTTCGGCCGCGTCGAGCAGCGCTCGTGAATCGGGGTCCTCGCGCTGGTGGCGGCCCAACCGGACGTTGTCGCGTGCGCTGCGCGGCCAACGGATGGGGTCCTGCAACACCATCACCACCCGGTCCGCGACGCTGGCCGGCGTCATCGCCTTCACGTCCACGCCGTCCCAGGTGATGCGGCCCGTGCTCGGATGGTAGAGCCCCCCTATCAGCCGGGCCAGGGTGCTCTTGCCAGAGCCGTTCTCTCCGACGAGGGCGATGCTCTGACCCGCCTCCAGCGTCAGGGAGATGTCGCGCAGCGCCAGCCGCCCCTCCTGCCCCGGATACTGGAAGCTGACGCCTTGCAGCTCGATGCGGCCCGGCCGCTCCGGGGCCTTCACGCCCGAAGCAGGACGGACGCGCGCGGTCGACTGCTCGATGAACTCACGGTAGTCGCTGATGTACAGGCCCTTCTCGAACAGCCCGTGCATCATCACCATCAACTGGGTCAGCGCCGTGCTCGCGCTCCGGATGGCCATCACCGCCGTCCCCGCGACGGCCAGCCCCAGCCACTGCGCGTGGAGCATCATCCCCAGCGCGACGAAGGTCGCCACCAGCCCGAGCCCCGACAGGAGCCGGCCGACCAGCGTCGCCCTCGCGCCGACGAGCCCCAGGTGGACCAGATGCTCTTGAAGCGCCACGGCGCTGTGCCGGTACTCGGCCAGGACATAGTCCTGCGCCTGGTTGGCGCGAATCTCCGGCGCGGACTCCCGCTGCGTGGCGAGCTCCGCCATCAACTGCGCCTGCCGCGTGAGGCCGATGGTGGTCGCCATCCCCACGTACTGGAGCCGCGCCGAGTGAAGCGCCGCCCACCCTTCCGGCAACAGGGCGACCCCGAGCAGCGGCACGAGCAAGGGGTGCAGCCACAGCAGCGCCAGCGCCGCGCCGCCCACGGAGAACACCGCGCTGACGGCCTCCACCAGCGCCGTGGTCGCGCCCTCCAGGTGCATCAGCCCCCGGTCCCTCGCGCGGTGCAGCCGGTCATAGAAGGCCGGGTCGTCGAAGCACGCCAGCTCCACATCGAGGCTGACCCGGAACAGCGCCTCCTCGGCGACCCGGTGCACCCGCGGCGCCAGGTACGCGCCCGCCATGGTGGTGGCGGAGTCCAGGGCCAGCTTCACCAGCAGCATCAGCCCCAGCAACAGCAGAGGCACCAGCACCGCCCGGGGCTGCGTGAAGGCCGGCGCGTCCGCCAGCAGCCGCCCCAGCACCTCGGTCCCCAGCAACAGCGTCGCCGTCGTCGCCACGCCCGCGAGCAGTTGGAGGACGACGACGGCCACTGCGACACGCGGCGAGGCGCGACGCAGCACCGACACCACGGGCCGCACCGACATGCCCACGCGCCGCGCGAGCGCCAGGACTCCGGGGCTCGACGGCGCGGCCCCGCCCAGATGCCAGTAGGGCCGCTCCAGCTCCACCTGGCTTGCGTCCGTGCTCAGAATGCCCCTCCCCCAAGAGTCAGGATGGAGGGCAGCGCATGCTCTGGATGCGCACGCAGCAACTGGTAGGCGACGCCCCCCAAGCCTGGCAGCAGGCCTGGCGCGAAGGCGTCTCGCACCAGCCCACAGGAAGGCCCATGGTCCTCGATGCTGGTGATGAGGGTGGCCAGCAGCCCCTCCCGCGTCACCCCGTCGGGCGCCTCGCCCGCGCGAAGGGCGTGCTCCAGCAGCTCCCAGGAGCCGAGGTCGCCGTGGCAGGCGCAGTGGTTCCAGCCGAGCCCCAGACGCCACGTCGCGGCGGCGGCCCGGCGCAAGGTCAGCCGCGTGTGAGAGCGCTCGAGACCGGGGTCCAGGTCGAGGTGTGCCAATCCAATGCCCACCGCGCCGTGACACCATGCCGCGGCTGTCTTCGCGCCCTCCAACATGCGCAGGTCCAGCCAGTTCTGCTCGTCCGGGTCGAAGAGGGCTTCATCGAACGCGAAGGCCGCGCGCGCCAGCTCCGCGTAGCGCGCCTCACCCGTCGCGCGGGCCAGCAACGTCAGCGCCCAGCCCATGCCCGTGGTGCCGTGCGCGAACCCTCCAACGCCCTCCGGCCACTGCTCGTGCGGCCAGAAGGCCCGGTCGTTCTCGCGCCGCGCCTGCTCGCCAATCGTGTCGCCCAGCGCACGCGCCATCTGGAGGTAGCGCGCCTCCCCGGTCCGCCTCGCCAGCGCGAGCAACGGAGGTATCGCCCCCGCCGTGCCCGACAGGACGTCGTGCGTGTCCGCGGCCGCAGCGGAGTCGGGGATGGCGTCAGCGAGCCGCACGGCACGCGCGAGCCCGTCACCCCCGTCTTGCTTCCAGTCCGCCAGCACCAGCCGCGTCCAGATTTGTGAGCCCAGGCCAATGTAGGCCCCAGGTGGCGGTGGACGCAGGCGGATGCCCTTGCGCTGACGCAGCGCCTCGAAGCGGTCCTCCGCCAGCGTCAGCGTGTGGACCAGCGACGCCAGGAGCGGCTCCAGCCCCTCCACGGGGTCCGCCCGGCCCTTCTCCACTTCGCGCAGGTAGCCCCCGACCAGCAGCGCGACACCGGACGCGCCGCCGTAGAGGTCCTGCTCCAGGGGCTGGACGGACCACCCCGTCGGCCCACGCGTGGGGGCAATCCAGGTGACGCTGCCGTCCGTCCCCCGGATAGCGGTGGAGACGAGCTGGCGCACGATGTCGGCCGCGATACGCCGACGACGCGCATCGACGTCGTCCGTGCGGACATGCGCCGGCAGCATCGACGCCGCATCCGGCATCCACCCGTCGTTGACGTAGGCGCTGACCAGGGTGGCCTGGATGACGTCGCGCTCCAGGGTGAAGTCGGCGGTGCGCCAGTGCGCCAGCGCGGCCTCCACCAGGTTGCACCGAGGCTGCCACCGCGTCCCCCGAGGCCCCTCCAACTGGCCGTCTCCCGCCAGCGTGGTGAAGAACGGGACGTCCCCTTCGAGCAGGTCCTCGACCTCCGCCGCGATGACCTCCGGGTCCGCCGGCGCGGTGGACACGTTGGCGGCCATCCTCGTGAGCAGGTCCATCGCGCGCTGGCGCGCTGGCTCCGCCTTGTGCAGGGAGACCGGGTGCCACAGCATGCGCGCCACTTCCCCGTACACCTCCGTGGCCCGCGGCACGACACGGATGCGGCAGGGCTCGAAGGGCGCGAGCAGCCCTGGAAGGGCCCCCGCACCATCCAGCCGTCGCAGCGTGGCCGTCATGCCGTCGAAGCCCGCCAGGACGTCCGGCCAAAAGCGGGCCAGCGCGGGCTCCGGGCTGGGGTGGTTCTGGGAGACCTGGGCGGGGACCTGGGTGATGCCGACGCGCGCTTCGTCCGTCCCCTTCTGGAGGATGTCCGGCTGCTGCACCATGGGCTGCTGCCCCGGGAGCATTCCGACGGCGGAGTTGTCCACGCCGCGAAACCCGAGCCCCAGCCCCCGCCCCGGCAGCATGCCAATGGACAGCACCGAGCCGCCCACCAACTCCGCGGCGTGGTCCATCGCCTGCCCCAGCTCCGACGGCTTGGGCGGAATGCGCGGGGTGAAGAGCGTCTCGCAGTCCACGACGATGGGGGCATCCCCATGGGCGATGACGTTCTCCGAATGCAGGTCGCTGCCACCCAGCAGTCGCATGACCGCCAGCCAGTGGCCAATGCCCCGATAGAAGCCGCGGAGCGCCTCGTCACCCGAGGCGTACTCGTGCGGGACGAACTCGGCCCAGCCATGCGTTCCCCGCTCCACCACCTCCGGGACGCGGATGGACAGGGGGCCGTCGTGCCGCGCCTTCAGCTCCGAGAGGAACCGCCCCAGCGTCGCGTCAATGGCCACCGAGCGCGGCTTGTAGACCAACCGCTCGGTGCCACACTGGAGCAGCGCCACCGTCTGGCCGCCCCGGTGACTGTCTCCCGCCCCGAAGGACAGGCCCGTCAGCTCGCCCACCGCCCTGCCCTGACACAACACGCCCAGCGCAGGGCGGTCCTGGGTCCAGCGCTCCGCGAAGCGCAGCGAGGCCTCCGCGCGGTTGCGCAGGATGCACTCCACGCGCGGCGGCATCGTCGGATAGTTGGCCGCTTGCGCATCCCAGAAGGCGCGCCGCGAGGAGAGCTCCAGGAACTCCGCCCAGCGCCCCTCGGGGTCCGGATGAGTCAGCCGACCCGTCACCCGCGCGGCGTTCAACTCCAACACAAGCAGCCGCCCCAGCTTGAGGGTGAGCTGCACATAGAGGGATTCGCGCGTCGCGGAGAGAACGACGTCGCGCTCACTCGAAGCGAGCCCAGCAACCCGGTCAAGCCGGGATGCCAGCTCCTCCATCACAGGCAGGAGCAGGCACCCCAGCGAGGCATCGAAGTTGCTGGCGTCCAGGTCAGACGCCATGGGGATTCAGCTCAGCAGCACAAACGGGTCTGCGACCCCGAGCAACCCGTGCCACAGCGACCGGAGATGACGATGGTCTCGTGGACGATGTCCGACTCGGTGAACTCACCACCGATGAAGAGCGGCCCCGCGGGGTTGCTCTTGTCGGCGTTGTTGCGCCACTGATCCACCAGCTCGGTTCCCTGAACGCTCTCGTTCATGACGTGTCTCCTGGTTACGGTTGACGGACGCGTCGAACAGAATGCCAGACAGCAGGGTGGCCTCCTGTCGACTTGGCAACGCTACTCCTTGCTTTCAATTAAAGGCAAGGTTGCCAGGATCGAAAAACGCCTCACCCAACGTGGTGGGCGGAAATATCTGCTCAATCCGTTTGCAAGTGATTGACGCGGCGCGCCTTTCAAGCGCGGTCTCGTCATCCAGGACGCATCGGCTACCAGCGCCCGCTCGAACCACCACCCGACGAGCGCCCACCGCTTGAGGTGCTGCTCCGGCTGGACGAACTCGACGACGTGGACCGAGTGAGCTTCGGCGTCGAGTGACGGGACTTCGCGGTGTGGTGACAGTGCTTGCAACGCACCGTGACTTCAATCGTCCCGCCACTGGAGTACGTCGCGCGGTGAATCGTCCGGCTTGTCTTGGTCGCGGTCACGTAATTGCATTTCATGCACCGGACATGACGTGTGAAGAGCGTGCCATAGCGCTCCACCACCGCGCCGTCGCATGGCTCACACCACCACACGTCGCAATCCACCGAGCCCAACTGCTCCTCGTGAGCCTGCCCTGGCTCCAGGTGGACATCGTCGGCCTCCTCATCGAGCCGCGTCCTCGGCCGTCGCGAACCAGGGCCTCGCCGAGCTGGTCCACCTCCGCGAGCGTCCGCGGCGTGAGCGTCCCGGTCATGTCCACGGACCAGGCTCCGCTTGCAAGCCGCGGCACTGCTTCCACGGTGACACCCAGGGCCGGAGCGCCAAAGGCGCAACACGCCAAGAACACCCAGCACATCCAAGTACGCATGGGCGCGGAAGCCACCCTGCTCAGGAAAGCCGGGTAAGGGGCGGACGGGAGACACCGCGGCATCGTCCCGGGGGCTTTCATGAAATGAGGCCGGTGAGGCCACCGGCGTTTCCTCGATTGCGTCCTCCGCCCCTCCCGGGCGTCACGAAACCAGGCGGAGGCGCATGACGAGGCGGCCTATGCGCCCGTCGCCGCCCGCTCATCCAGGATGGGCACGAAGCCGCCATGGGTCCGGCGGCCCTCGTCGTAGGGCACGTTGTCCGGGTGCATGCGCGAATCGGCCATGGCCTTCCCCCACCCCGCGTCGCGAGCCTCCTTCGACGGCCACTCAATCCAGGCGAAGACGACCTGCTCCTCCGCGGTGGCCTTCACCGCGCCCTTGAAGTCAGTGACCTTCCCGTCGGGGATGTCATCTCCCCACGCGTCGACGACGCGCAGGGCGCCATGCTCCAGCAGCACCGCCGCGAGACGGGACGCGATGGCATGGTAGGCCTCCTTGTTCCCCACCGGGACCGGCACGAGAGAGCCATCGACGTAGCCCGGCCTCCCCGCTCCGCCCTCGTGGAGGTCGGGGACGAAGCCGCCGAAGATCATCCGCTTCCCATCAAAGGGCAGGTGCGCACCCAACTCCTTCATCCGCGGGTCGCGGTACGCCTTCGCGTTCGCTTCGTCCCGCACCGCCTTGCTGGGGTACTCAAGCCAGGAGAAGACGATGACCTCATCAGGCTCGGCCTTCACCGCGCGCCGGAGGTCGGTGACCTTGCCCTCGGGGACATCGTCCCCCCAGCACTCAACGAAGCGCGTCGCACCAAACTCCCTGTACAGCGGCGCCGCAGCGACAGCCGCCTGCCGATACGCTTCCTTGTTCGCCGCGGGTACTGCGATCACGAATCCATCGATATAGGCCATGGCAACGCTCCAGTCAGGCATCCCTGCTTTGACAAGAAAGGTTGATATCAACATAATGTCCCCTGTCAATGTCCAGAGCCGTCCCATTCGCCACGACGCTTCATGTCCGTGACCACTGCCTGTGCCTGGCGGTCCAGCAGGCCGCGCGCGCCCTGGCGCGGCGCTTCGATGAAGCCCTGCGCCCCGTGGGCCTCACGCACGGACAGTTCTCACTGCTGATGTCGCTCAATCGCCCCCAGCCGCCGTCCATCGGTCCGGTCGCGGAGCTCCTGGCGATGGACCGGACCACGCTGACGGCCAACCTGAAGCCGCTTGAGCGGCGCGGGCTGGTGAAGACCACCGTCGACCCGGCCGACCGGCGCGGGCGATTGCTGACGCTGACGGGCGCAGGGCTCCAGCTCCTTCAAGCCGCGCTGCCCCACTGGGAGCGGATGAACGAGGAGACGGAGCGGCTGCTGGCGCGGACCGACGTCGACGCCCTTCGCGCTGGACTGCGGGCGCTGTCCTGAGTCCGCGTCCCGCCTTCGGCGCGCCGGCGGCGTGCGCCGCCCGTTCTGCTATAGGGGGCCCGTGAGCATCGCGACCCACGAAGAAGGCCCGCTGCGAGGGCCGAGCTTCTTCTTCAACCGCACGGCGCTCCGCTCGCTCGCGCTGGCCCATCGCGCCAGCTACGGCGCGGCGCGGCCTCATCCCCACGCTGTCATCGATGGCTTCCTGGGGGAGCCGCTGGCGTCCGAGCTGGCCAGCGTCTTCCCGGGCGCGACCGAGGCCAGTTGGAAGCGACGCGACCACCCCGAGCAGGCGGCTCGGCTGGGACAGCTTCAGCGCAAGGCCTTCGAAGACGTCCCCGGAGCGCTCCGGCACCTGCTCTCGGAGTTCTCCGGCATGGCGTTCATCGACTTCCTGGAGTCGCTCACCGGAGTGCAAGGGCTCATCCCGGATCCACACTTCCGGGGCGCCGGGCTGCACCTCACGTTGCGTGGGGGGCATCTGGCGCTGCACGCCGACTTCAACCGAGATCGCTTCCGCGCGCTCTCACGCCGGCTCACCGTCCTCTACTACCTGAACCCCGGGTGGGAGCCCGCCTGGGGAGGCGACCTCGAGCTGTGGAGCACGGACCTCTCCCGGTGTGAGACGCGAATCGCACCGCTCCTGGATCGCCTGGTCGTGATGGCCCACGGCGACGACCACTGGCACGGACACCCCACCGCGCTGGAGTGCCCCCAGGGACGGGGTCGCGCCGCGGTCGCGGCCTACTTCTACACCGCGGAGGAAGCCCCCAACGCGCCGGAGCCCCACAGCGCCATCTGGGCGCCACCTCAGCCGTAGCTCACGCGTCGCTACGCGGTACGGCGCCCCACGCGGACGCCCCTCCGTCAGGCCGTGGGAGCCACGGCCTTCCCAGCGGCGTCCGTATGCGTGAAGCGGTCCTTGAGACACAGCAAGGGCTTCTCGAAGAAGCGCCACGAGACGAGCGTGAGCGCCAGCAGCACCGCGTACTCGAACAAGATGCCCAGCGCGGTGGCGACGAAGGTCGAAGGAATGTAGCGGGAGAACAGCGGCCGCGTGCAAATGACCGCCAGCGGGGATGACGAGCGCGTGGAAGAGGTAGAGCCCATAGCTCACCTGCCCCACGAAGCGCAGCGGCCGCCACCGCAACACGGCTTGAAGCACCCGCGCGCGGCCGGAGAGCACCCACCCCAGCAGGCCCGCGAAGCCCGCCGCCCAAAGCGTGTACAGGCCCGCCACCATCAGCGCACGGACCTGAGTGCCGCCTGGCCCCGTGAGCGCCGTTGCCATGTGGATGGCGGCCCCCTCGCCGAAGAAGACGAGGGACAGCCCGAAGGCCACGAGCAGCGCGGGCACCGCGAGCCGCGCGCCCCACCGCGCCAGGCCGTCCACCGTGGCGCGGCCATCCACCACGCCCAGCGCCAGCAGCCCCCGAGCGCCAGTCCATCCAGTCGGAACAGCGTAAAGGTGTAGACCTGGATGGGCGCCGCGCCCTCCCACAGGGCCACGAGGCGCGCCGCGGGGGACAGCAGCACGCACGCCCACAAGAGCGCGCGGAGCTGCCCGTTCCGGAGGAAGAACACGAGCAGCGGCCACACCAGGTAGAACTGCTCTTCGATGGCCAGGGACCACGTCACGTTGATGGGCGCGGGACCGAAGTCCGTCATCCATAGGTTCTGCAGATACAGCGCGTAGGTCGTCCAGGCGTAGCGATGCGTGTCGAAAGCCAGGGCTGGCAGCAGCCGCCCCATGACGCCAAACGTGAAGACCAGCACCAGGAAGTACAGGGGCCAGATGCGCAGCGCCCGCCGCGCGTAGAAGGTACGGAAGTAGCCTCCGCGCGCACGCGTCTGCACGAGGATGCGCGTAATCAGGAAGCCAGAGAGGACGAAGAAGAGATCCACTCCCGCCCAGCCCACCTGGAAGAGCGAGCCCAGTGACGCGCTGCGCAGCCCTGTCAGCGAGTGATAGGAGATCACCATCAGCACCGCCACGCCGCGCAGCCCATCCAGCACGGGCAGGTACTCCGGCAGGTGCGGCGGCTCCGTGGGTCCGGTCTTCATCTCGGTGCGGACAATAGGCAGGAACCGCGAGGGCGCCCCACCTGTCCCCAAGGGCATGGACGGCCGGGTCGACCGGGACCGCCCTGGCCCCGCCAGGAGCAGCGATGGCGCGCCACTTTCAGCCCTGACTCTGCAATAGTTCTCGCGATGCCCGCCGCGCCCTCGAGCGACGACATCCTGATGGAGCCCGTGATGCGCCAGCACGCGGCGGCGTTCCATGCGCTTGCGTCGGACCCGGCGGTCAGCGCGACCACCCACCTTCCCTCCCCCTTCCCGCCCGGCCAGGCGGAGGCGTGGATTGACACCGCGATGGGTGCGCGAGCGAAGGGCGAAGCCTTCCACTTCGCCATGCTTCATCCCCAGGACGGCTTCATCGGCTGCTGCTCGCTGGTGGCCCTGTCCCCGAGAGCGCGGACCGCCCAGCTCTCCTATTGGGTCGGCCGGCCCTACTGGGGACGTGGCCACGCGACGCGCGCCGCGCGGTGGATGCTCGACTTCGCCTTCGAAACGCTGAAGCTCGACCGGGTCCGCACGTGCGCCCTGGAGAGCAACACCGCGTCCCTTCGCGTCCTGGAGAAGCTCGGCTTCCAGCAGGTCCTGCGCGCGCCGAACCGGAACCCGAAGTTCTCGCTCGACGATGTCCTCGTGTTCTTCGAGCGCGCGCCCGAAAGCGACAGGAGGCGCCCCGAGGACACGTCCCTTCCTGGCAAGAGGTAGCGGCTCGTCGAGACGAGCTGGCCGGTCGCGGATGTGCGGTCGGGCGCATCCACGCAACCCCCAACGACGACAAGCCGCAGCGGCCCTGCCTGCTCTCCAAGGTCCTGTGGATGAACGCCACCGGTTGAGCGGAACGCCGCGGCCTTCAATCCCTTGCACGCATCCCCAGGAGGTCAATGTCAGAACCTGGCCTTGCGGACGTCGTGGCACCTCCCATATGACGCACGCGCTCATGCTCCGACTCGTGACAATCATTGCCCTGTTGGCCACCCCTCCAACCTTCGCGAACGAAGAGGTGGTCGGCTCCGCATCCTTCGCCGAGCGGGGTCCTGTCCTCAGTCCAGAGGAAGCCTTGGAGCAATATGAGCTCCGGCACATCGGGTTCGATGAGTTCGTCACTGTTTCGCTGACGTTTTCGCCACTGGCCCTGTTCGGACCGCCGAGGTGGTGGACGGTTGCCTACGAGGGGAAGTTCAAGAAGCCGCTCAAGGGCGAGGCTTTCTATCGGAAGCTCGGCCGAGACGACCTGCTGGCGGAGTATCAGGCGAGAAGCACCATGAACCTCACGCTGAAACTCGTAGGTGGAGTCGCAACGGTGGGAGGTCTCACCTATGTAATCGCCGCAGCCGCCTCCCTGCCGGACTACTGCCCATCCGGCCCTGATTTCGCGTCCTGCACCCGCCGCAAATCCGCGGCGGAAGAACGAATGCGCACGAAGTTCTGGGTGGGTTCGAGTGTGAGCATGATTGGCGCCGGGCTGCTGATGTGGGGCGTCTTGCGCGATCCACACCCCATCACCCCCAGCGAGGCGCGTGAACTGGCGGATGGCCACAACAAGCGGCTGCGCCAGGAACTGGGCCTGACGGGTGGCCCCACTCCAGCACCTCGCGCGCGGCCCAACGTCATCCAGGCGCGTGTGACGCCTGTCCTCGGCCCGCACACCGGCGGCCTGATGGTGGAGGGGACGTTCTGAGCAGGCGCGTCAACGTGGCGACCCTCCCCTGCCTGTCAGGAAGCGTGTCACCAGCAAGTCGTGGCGCCACACCCACGCCCGGCCAGCGCGCGTTCCGCCACGACGGACCGTGGTCCTCCCCTGAAGCCGATGCCCGCACGCCCTTCATCACCGTGCGAGCTTGAAAGGACGTCCCGGATGCCCCCCGCCCCCTCCGATGCCTCCCAGCTTGTCGAGCTCGCCGCCCGCCACGGCTTGAAGCTCCAACCCGACACGCTGTCGGTCAACGAGGCCGGGCTCGACTATCGCGTCGTGATGGCGCGCGACCTCGAAGACACCCTGTGGGTCCTCCGCATCCCCCGGCGCGAGGACGTCTCCGCGAAGCTCGCGGACGAGAAGACGATTCTCGACTTCGTCGGTCCCCGGCTGGGCGTGGCGGTGCCGCGGTGGCAGGTCGCCGACCGGGAGCTCATCGCCTACCCCGCGCTGCCGGGCAAGCCGGGGCTGACGCTGGACCCCGCGTCGGGCCAGCCGGTGTGGCACTTCGACCGCGAGTCCCGCGTCTATGCCCGCCACTTCGGTCAGCTCCTGCAGCGGCTGCACGCCATCGACATCGGCGCCGCCCGCCAGGCCGGCCTCGTCGTCGAAACGCCCGAGCAGGTCCGCGCCAACTGGGCCTCCGACATCGCCCGCGTCACCCAGGCCTTCGACGTGGCGCCGTCCCTCACCCAGCGCTGGGAGCGGTGGCTGGGCGACGACGCCTACTGGCCCCGCTTCGTCGCGCTGACGCACGGGGAGCTGTACCCCGCCCACGTCCTGATGGACCCGGACGACTCCCTCACCGGCGTCCTCGATTGGACGACCGCCAAGGTCGGCGACCCCGCGCGCGACTTCGTCTTCCAGAAGATGCTCGGCGTGGACGCCGTGTTCGAGGCCACCTTGGACGCCTACGTCAAGGCGGGCGGACAGGTCTGGGACCGCCTGGGCGACCACTGCGCGGAGCTGCTCGCCGCGTCGCCCGTGGCCTACGCCCTCTACGCGCTGATCACCGGCCAGCCGGAGCACCGGGCGGCCGCCCAGGCGCAGCTCACCCCGGACGCCCCCATGTAGGCACAGCAGGCCGGGCGGCGGGACAGGCCACCGCCGCTCAGGTTTCACTGTCCAATCACGGCCTGGGGCGCTAGGTAGGGACGGCTCGATGGAGCTTCGATGACCGCTGCCCTCCTGTCCCTGTCCCTCGCCTTCACACTCGTCACCGGCCAGTTCGCGCCCCAGCAGGCGGGAAGCGACCCGCTCGCGCCGGAGCTGGAGGCGCGTGCCCAGACGCTGGGCAAGCAGCTCCGGTGCGCCGTGTGCCAGGGCTTGTCCGTGGCGGACAGCCCATCCTCCATGGCGCGCGCCCAGCTCGACATGATTCGCGAGCTCGTCTCCGAGGGGAAGAGCGACGCCGAAATCGTCGAGTACTTCGTCGCCCGTTACGGCGAGTGGGTGCTGCTCTCCCCCCGCGCGGAGGGCTTCAACTGGTTCGTGTGGCTGGGCCCGGTGGCGCTCGTCGCCGTGGGCGCCTTCGTCATCTGGCGGCAGCTCCAGCGCGGCGCGGGTGCCCCGGAGCAGACCGCGCCCGCGACCCCGACTTCGGAAGAAACGGCGGCCCCGGCCGCGCCCGCTGGAGCGCCTCCGGTGGATGAAGAAGACCCGTACCTCCAGGCCGTGCGCCGGGAGCTCGAGCGCTAGGAGCGCCAGGCCATGCAGCCGCAGACGACGAATTGGTTGCCCGGAATCATCGTGCTCGCCATCACCTTCGTGTTGGCGGCGGGCTGGCTCCTCTTGCAGCGCCGCAAGGGCGCCCTGGCATCGGCCGAGCCCCGCGACGGCGTGCTCGATGACCTGACCCAGCGCGCGCAGTCCCTCATCGACCAGCTCCGCGCGCTGGAAGCGGAGAAGCACAACCAGAGCGCCAAGCAGTACGCCGCCGAGAAGTCCCGCCTGGAGCGCGAGGCCGCCGCGGCGCTGCGCGCGAAGGACGAGCACCTCAAGCGCAAGGCCTCCGGCGAGGGCGTCCGTGCCCGTCCCCAGGCCCCGGCCCCCACCGGGTGGGCGTCTCGCAATCCGCAGCTGGTGGGCGCGCTGTGGGGCGCGGGCATCGCGGTGTTCTTCGGGGGGCTGGGCTACCTGCTCGTCTCCGAGCAGCAGACGCGCACCGACGGCATGGAGGCCACCGGCCGCATGCCCCCGGGCGGCGCCTCCGCGCAGCCGCAGGGCGCGGGCATGGGCGAGCCGCTGCAGGAAGGCCCGGAGATGCAGGAGGCTCGCGCCCGGCTGAACGCCAACGCCGGAGACGTGGACGCGGCGGCGCTGCTGAGCCACGAGCTCATCCGCCGTCAGCAGTTCGACGAGGCCGTGAAGGTCACCGCCAAGGGCCTGGCCGCGGACCCCTTCAACGTCGAGCTGAAGGTGCACCGCGGCGTGCTGCGCGCCACCCAGGGTGACATGGCCGGCGCCGAGGCGGAGCTGACGGAGCTGGTGGACACCTGGCCGGACGCGCAGGAGGCGCTCATCTTCCTGGGCAGCCTCGCCCTGCGCCGCGGCGACAAGGCCACCGCGCTGGCCTACTTCGAGCGCTTCTCCGTGGAAGTCCCGCGCAACATGCAGCCGCCGCAGCTCGGCCCCGCGATTGCCCAGCTTCGCGCGGAGGTCGCGGGCGGCATGCCCTGACGCGCGGCCTCCTGGACAGCACCCGCGGCGTCGCTGGCGTTTCCAACACTCAGTGCACCGCGGCCCGCCGGCGGCGCAGGCGCCGCACCTTCTCCACCAGCGTGTCCGGCATCGCCGCCTTGGCTCCGTTGCGCAGCAGGCGCGCCAGGGCTTCGGACTGGGAGAACCAGCGCCCCTCCCACGTCCCGGCATGGACGCGCACGGACAGCGTGCGCCGCTGCTTGGACACCCAGTCGGACTTGTACGTCTCGGTGCCCCGGAGGAAGTCGTACTCAGTGAGGCCGGCCTCCATCGCGTCGCGGAACGTCTCGCCCACCAGCACCAGGCCCACGCTGCGGTTGCGCCACGCCGGGTCATAGCCGGACTGGAAGTACACGAAGCTGTCGCGGTGGAGGATGCCGTACACCGACGCCACGGCCTGGCCACCCACCTTCATCGTGTAGAGGCGCAGCCGGCCCCGCTCCGCCAGGAACTGGGTGGCATCGCGGTGGAACGCCTCCACGCCCGAGCCCTTGATGCCCTGCGAGCCCCCATCCGCGGCCCACCGCGCCGAGTGCAGACGGAAGAAGTCCGTCAGCGGCGCCGCCAGCTCGCCCGGGGCCTCCGTGCGCTCGATGCGGTAGCCCTCCTGCTTCTCCAGCCACTTGCGCCGCCGCAGGAAGTTGTCGCGGCGTCCCGTGCGCTTGAGGAACGCGTCGAAGGGCTCGCCCGGCGTCAGCGTGTCGTACGGACACACGTAGCGCGGCGCCACGCGGACGTCCTGCCCGAAGAAGGTGTCCCGGAGCACGTCGACCGTGGGCGAGTCCTCGCGCAGGTCCGACAAGTCCAACACGTCCCACTCGTCACGCAGCGCGTGCAACATCCGCGCGAAGGCGCCCGCCACCTCGCGCTCACGGCCCCGCCGCGCCACGACATCCAGGTAGTCACTGCCGACGTGCGTCTCCCCCAGGAAGCTCAGCCGCCGCACCGGCACGCCGGTGACGCCCAGGTACTCGACGGCCAGCGGCATCAGGCCCACCAGCGTGCCCGCCGCGTCGCGCGCGGTCAGCACCAGCGGGCGCCGGCCCGTGGCGATGCGCCGGCACCACGGGTACACCCACTCCCAGGCATTGAAGGGCCCCGTGTCGCTCGCGTCCATCAGCGCGGCCCACTCCTCCCGCATCCCCGCCAGCGTGGAGAGGCTGCCCACGGCGCCTACCTCCAGCCGGTGCGCGGCCCACGCTCCCTGTGACAGCTCATCCTCCCGAATCAACGCCCGTCCTCCCGGAGGGGCAGCCGCCCCTCCCCTGTCCCCTGAATGCACCTCAACCCGCGCGCTTCTTCGACCGATGGTCCGACTTCACGGCCTCGCGCACCGCGTGCGCCACGTCCGCCATCACCTCCGGCGTCAGGTCCTGGTGGCACGGAATCTCCACGATGGAGCGCCGCAGCTGCGCCACCTCCGGGAAGGCCGCGGCGTCACAGGCCGGGTGGAAGCGCTTCCAGAAGTCGATGGCGTCGATGCCCTGCGCGCGCAGCCGCGCCAGCACCTCCGCCTTGTCCTGCACCACCAGCGGGTAGAACAGCGGGCAGGCGCCCGGCGGCAGCTGGTTGAACAGCGGCGGAGAGATGTCGCGCAGCCGGCCCAGCAGGAAGAAGTAGTTGCGGCGCCGCTGCTCGACGATGGCGTCCAGGTCCTGGGCCTGGGCAATCCGCTTCGTCAGCGGGCTCATGCCCAGGTCCACGTGCTTGCGGTCGAAGTGCTGCGTCCCCGTGGCCACGCGCTCGATGCTGGCCGCCTTCACCGTGCCATGGCCCAGCGTGCGCACGGCGCTGCGCAGGGCCCGTCCGGCCAGGCCGCCGCGCAGCTCCAGGTTCTGCAGCAGCGCGGACACCGTGTGGCTGAAGGTGGACGCGGACGGCGGCGCGGGCGGCTCCGGCAGGCTGTACTGGCGCGGGCCGTTGACGACCAGCGCGCCCCCATTGGGAACCGGGAGCGTCTTGTAGAGGCAGAAGATGCCCACGTCTCCCGTCGTGCCCAGCGGCACCGCGCCGTCGGAGGACAGCAGCGACAGCGCGCAGTCCTCGATGAGGATGAGGCCGTGCTGGTCCGCCAGCTCGCGCATCCGCGCGACGGGGCCCGGGAAGCCCGCGTAGTGCGTCAGGTACAAGGCCCGCGTCTTCGGGCCGATGCGCCGGGCCACGTCGTCCAGGTCCACGTCCCAGCGGCTGCCCACGCGGTAGAAGCGCGGCGTGGCGCCGGCGTCCACCAGGGCCTCCACCTCCACGCCGTGGTGGTAGGACGGCATCAGCACCTCGCCCGAGTCCAGCCCCAGCATCTTCACCGTCAGCCAGATGGCGTTGCGGGCGAAGTAGAAGTAGCGGACGTTGGGCGAGGAGAACGGCGGGAGCGCGCCGGGCTTAGGCCGCGACAACAGCATGTGTGGCCACAGTGTGGGCAGTGACGGCACGAACAGCCGGCCAGAGTGCTTCATCGTCTCCATCGCGACACCACCTCTTTCACCGCGGGCCCCCACCGGAACTTGGCCGCACACAGCGCCCGGCCGAAGGGGGAGTCATTGAACACGTAGAGCCAGGTGTGGCGCCGGACCTCGTTCGTCCAGTCGCGCTTCCACACCATGTCCGGCCCCAGGAAGTCGAACTCGTGCAGGCCCCGGTCGATGCAGCTTCCAATGACCTCGTCCACCAGGAGCTGGCCCGGGCTGCACTCACGCAGGCTTTCGTCGTAGCCGGGCTTCAGCAGGAAGTAGCGCCCGCCGTATTCCAGGCCGTAGTGGAAGGCCACCGGCCGACCGTCCAACCGCAGGAAGTACAGCGCCAGCCGCTGGCGGTAGGCCGAGTCCCGCGCCAGCTCCGTGTAGAAGCCGCGCGTGCGCGCGTCCTGCGCCATGGCCGTGCCGCGCGCGCCCTTCCAGCCGCTCTGCTCCAGCAGGAAGCCTTCCTCCAGCGCGCCCTCCAGGCCGAGCCCGCTGTCCACCCGCTCGAAGGTGAGGCGGCCCTTCTCCTCCAGCTTGCGGCGGCGACGACGGCAGTTGGCCTTGAGCTTGGACTGCAGGCGCTTCTGGAAGGCGTCGCGCGTCTTGGGCAGCGGCACGTAGGGCGAGCGCAGGGACTCCCACGCGCCCACGGCCATCCCGGACTCGCGCGCCACCGCGTGCAGCCGCCAGGCAGTCCCTCCGTCGGGGACATCCGTGAGCCGCAGCACGTCCCAGCCACCCGCCGACCGCAGGTGGGACACGAAGGCCGCCGCGGCGACCTCCGGCTCCTTCGCCACCAGGTCGAACCGGCAGGAGTGGGCGTTGGCCGCCGCGGACAGCTGCCGCACCGGGACGCCCAGCAGCGTCGTGCGCTCCTCCCACAGCGGGAGCACCGCGCCGAGGCGCCCGTCCGCGTCCCGCAGCGTCAGCACCCGCGGGTTCACGCCGGGAACGAAGTTGTCCATCCAGACGCGGATGAACTCATGCCGGTAGAACAGCTCGTTGGAGGTGGCCTCCACGAGCGCGTTCCACTCGGACTCCAGGGCCATGAAGGCCGCGCGTCCCGTCACTTCGGTGACGCGCGGCGAGGCAGAAAGGTCTCTTGCTTCCATGAGGTATCGGGCGCCCAAGGTGGTGATGGAGGTTCGCGGCTACAACCCGCTGCGGGCCATCTTCAGCAGGCAGGCGGCGACCTTGCGGCTGTCGTGTCGAATCCTGGACCCTGCCTTGAGGAGGTCCGCCTGCACCGGCACCACGCCCGCGCCAATCAAGTCTCGCGGGTGGGCCGACACGACGAACGAGCCGCGACGCGCATAGCGCCGGGTCGCCTCTTCCGTGGGCAGCGTGCCGTTGACGAGCACCGCGTCCAGCACCGGCCCCACGTGGTCCGTGACGGCCTGCACGTGGTCCAGGCAGGACATGCCGTCCGTCTCCCCCGGCTGCGTCATCAGGTTGGCCACCATGACCTTCAGCGCGCGCGTCTCCTTGAGCGCCTGGGCCACGCCGTCCACCAGCAGGTTGGGCAGCACGCTCGAGTACAGCGAGCCCGGGCCGATGGCGATGAGGTCCGCCGTGTAGATGGCCTCCAGCAGGCCCTCGGTGGGCGGCGGAGAGCGCGGGCTCAGCGTGACGCGGCGCACCCGGCCGTGCGCGCGGCAGATGTTGCGCTCCCCCACCACCTCCGTGTCGTCATGCATCTGCGCCACCAGCTGCACGGACGCCAGCGTGGACGGCAGCACGTGGCCCCGGGCGCCCAGCAGCTCCCCGGACATGCGCACCGCCTCCATGAAGTCCCCCTTCAGCTCCGCGAGCGCGGCGATGAGCAGGTTGCCCACCGCGTGACCCGCCAGGCCGCGCGCCCCGCCAAAGCGGAACTGGAAGACGTCCTTGAGCGCGTTCTTTCCACCCGCCAGCGCCACCAGGCAGTTGCGGATGTCGCCCGGAGGCAGCGCGCCGTGTTGGCGCCGCAGCCGGCCAGAGCTGCCGCCGTCGTCGCTCATGGCCACCACCGCGGTGATGTCGATGCCGGGCTGCCGGGCCTTCGGCGTCGCGCGCCGGGCCAGGCCGCGCAGCACCATGGGCAACCCCGTGCCTCCGCCGATGGCGACGATGCGCGTCGGCCGGTCCACCTGCCCCTGAAGCACCTCGTTGCCCTGGCCCTCCAGCTCCAGTTCCAGCCTGCGGCGGGCCTCCGCCCACTCCGCGGGCAGCGGCGCTTCCATGTCCATTCCCACCATGACGCTGACCCCCATCCACGACGCCCCAGCCCGCCTCCCCAGGCGGGCCCACCTCCCGGCCTCCCTCAGCGGAGGCCGGGAAAGCGAAATGCCCTACCGCGCCCCACGACCGAGAAGCACATGCCTCACGGTGTGGAAGATGATTCCCACATCCAGGAACAACGAACCGTTCTTCACGTAGTACAGGTCGAACTCCAGCTTGTTCCGCGCATCCTCCACCGACGCGCCGTAGGGGTAGCGAATCTGAGCCCACCCCGTCAGGCCTGGCTTCACGGCCTCCCGCAGGCCATAGAACGGAATCTGCTGCTTCAACTGCTCGACGAACACTGGCCTTTCGGGGCGGGGCCCCACGAAGCTCATGTCTCCCGTCAGGATGTTGAAGACCTGGGGAATCTCGTCGATGCGCGTGCGGCGGATGAAGCGGCCCACCCGGGTGACACGGTCATCGTTCGCCTTCGCCCACACCGCGCCATGCTTCTCCGCGTCCGTGCGCATGCTGCGGAACTTCCACAGGTGATACGTGCTCCCGAACAGCCCGGTCCTTTCCTGCCGGTAGAAGAGGGGTCCCTTCGAATCCAGCTTGATGGCCACCGCGACCAGCAACAGGAAGGGCGCGGACAGCATTAGCAGGAGGGATGCCACCGCGATGTCGAAGCCCCGCTTCAGCGTGCGGCGCAGCGGGGACACGGTGAGCTCGTCCGCGAAGGCGAAGTCGCTCGCCCGCAGGAACTGCACGGGAATCCGGCGCAGCACCCGCTCGCAGAACCCCGTGGCCTCATACACCCGCCGGCCCTGGAGCCGGCAGCGCAGCAGGCCGTCCACCCAGTTGGCCCCGCGCATGTCATCCGCGGCCTGCACGACGTACGCCGCGTTCAGCCGGGCCGCCGTCTGCTCCAGCGTCTCCCCCGAGGTGCGAGGGTCCGTCAGGCCCACGATGCGGTAGGTGCCCTCCCCGCCCGCTTCAATCGCGCTGGCCACCGCGCGACCCTTGGGCCCTTCGCCGACGATGAGCACCGCGTGCGGGGCACCCACCAGGGCGCGGATGGACACCCGCACCATCAACGTCCCGGCCAGGGCCCCCATGGCCCCGCCCAGCAGCGTGCCCGGCGGGAGCTGCATCGGCACCACCAGCGGGGTGACGAGCATGACGCCGCCCGCCACCATCGCCGTGACACCCGCGGCCTTGAGGAACCGGTAGCCCCTCACCCGGTCCTCCGCGGCCACACGGAGGTCATACAAGTCCAACAGGTACAGCGTGAACTGGAAGGTGATGACGAACGCCGCGCCCACCCACAGCAGCGTGGGCCACAACTGCGACAGCGGCGTGTGCATCCCGTCAGGCGCGAAGAGTGCCGCGCAGGCCGCCGCGCCCATCACGCAGGCCAACGCGATTGCCGAACTTTCGGCGAGGAAGAACGTCAGCTTCTTTGCAGAGAAATAATGGTGAAAAACCCGGAGCACGTGCCCCTCCAACCTACCCGCCCGACCCTCTTCCACCTCCGGCCCCGCCCCCTGTCACCAGGAGGCGGGAGCCGAAGCCAAAGCCACCCGCCGCTACTTCTTCACGTAGTTCTTCAGGTACGGCGCCGAGTGGACCTCCGCGCCGTTCAGCACGCACCCGACGATGGGCGCGCCGCCCAGGCTCTCCACCGCCTGGTGCACCGCCTTGCCCGACGTCACGTTGGCGCGGATGACCATCAGCACGCCGTCCGCCTGGTGGCCCAGAATCGCCGCGTCCGCGAAGGGCAGCGTGGGCGGCAGGTCGATGTAGACCTCGTCGAAGCCCTCACGCACCGCCTTGAGGAACTGCTTCATCCGGCCGCTCGCCAGCACCTGCGCGGTGTCCTCGGGGGTGACGCCCGCGGGGATGAGGGCCAGGCGCGTGGAGTTGAACCGCCGCACCACGTCCCGCACCTCGCAGTCCCCCGCCAGCAGCTCCGCCATGCCCGTCTTGTTGCGCATGCCCAGCGTGGCCGCCACGCCGCCCCGGCGCAGGTCCGCGTCCACCAGCAGGATGCGGCGCTCCGGGTTCGCCCGGGCCGCGGCGAGCGCCAGGTTGACGCTCGTCACCGTCTTGCCCTCCCCCGGCATCGCCGAGGTGAGCGCGACGACCTTCATCGGCCGCAGGTCCCGCATCCGCTCCAGCCTGTAATAAAGGCTGCGGTACTGCTCCGCCGCGGCCGATGCCGGCGCCGTCAACGTCACCACCCGCCGGTCCACCGCATTGCCGCCCGTCGGGTTGTCATCCACTCGGGGGAGGAAGTTGCCCGCCCGTTCCATCGTCTGATCCATGTCCGTCCTCCGTCCTTTTCCGGCGAGACTCAGTTCAACGTCGTGGGGTTGGACACGCTGTTTCGAGCCCCCGAAGCCGGCATCAGAATCCGCCGCTCCGTCTTGCCTTGCATTTCCGGGACCACCGCGAGCACAGGCAGCGTCAGGCGCTGGCGAACCTCGGTACCATCGCGCAGGCTGTCGTCACGCATCTCCAGGACCGAGCCCGTCAGCACCCCCAGGCCCAGGGCCAGGAGGAAGACGATGAGCATGCCCGCCATGCGGTCCGGCCGGGCCGGGGTCGCCGACACGCCCGCCGGGGAGATGACGTTGAACAGGCTCTTGGCGCTCTTGGCCTCCAGCTCCTGCGCGATCTCCGCCTCCACCTTGCGGCTCACCACGCTCTGGTACTTGGTGCGCGCGATTTCGTAGTCGCGGTTCATCACCGCCAGCTCGTGCGCCCAGCGCGGGGTGTTGTTCAGCCGGGCCTGGTACGCCTCGGCCTGCTTCTGGAGGTCCTGAATCTCCTGCTGGATGTTGCCAATCAGCGAGGCCACGCGGGTGCGCTCGACGCGCTCGGCCCACAGGCGGCCTTCAGCGTCCTTGCGGCGCGCGGACATGCTGTCCAGCTCCGTCTTCAGGCGCTTCACCTCCGGGTGGTCCTCCGTCCAGGTGGTGCGGGCGTTGACCAGTGAACGGGTGAGCCCGTTCTCCGCGGCCTCGAGCCGGCCGGCCTCGCTGTCCACCGCGTTGCGAGCGCGGGCCAGGTCGGAGCGGCGCGCCTCGGCGACCCGCAGCTCCTCCGACTTCGTCTGGAGCTGGTGCGACACGCGCTCCAGGCCGCGCATGTTCATCTCCATCTGCTCGGGCAGCTCGCCCAGGTGGTCCACCTTGAACTGGGAGATCTTCCCCTCCCAGGCGCTGACCGCCTTGCCCAGCGCCACCATCTCCTCGTTGAAGAGGTCGGTGGCGCGCGCCGCCTGCGCCTGACGAATCTTCAGCGTCTCATCGGAGAAGATGGTCGGCAGGCGGTTGGCCACCTGCGCCGCCACCTGCGGGTCGCGGTTGGCGTAGGTGAGCTCGAAGGCCGTCTCACCCTCCACGCGCACCGTGAGGTCCTTGCGCATCTGCGCGACGGCGGACTCCATGCCCTTCTCCGAAACGATGTCCGGATAGAGGTTCATCTCCTCGATGGCCTTCTGGAGCACCGGACGCGCCAGCAGCTCCTGTCGCACGGTGAGCAGCCGCTGTTCGATGATTTCGCTCACCGTGCGCTGCACCATCTCCTCACCTGGCCGCTGCGGCTCCACGCGGACCACCGCTGAAGCCTCGTACATGCTCGGCCGGGTCATCACGATGGCTGCGCCCACCAAGAAGACCACTGCTGCGATGGCACCGACCAGGGCCTTGCGTCGCCACAGGGCTCCCAGAAGCTGGTCTGCCGTCATCCCTCGCTCCATGTTCCGCTCCTCCTCCATCCCACGCGCTGTAGCTACCAAGGCGTCACCACCAAACGGACGGCGAACACATTGCGCGTCAGGTCCACCGCGCTCGCCGAATCCGCCAGCCCGACCTGAGCGATCCGATCCACCGCACCCTGCGCCGACAGGCGCCGGTCAATGCGGTACTCCACACCACCACTCACCGCGTAGCCCTGCGACACCCGCGGCGCTCCCCTGAACACGGCCCAGTCCAGCGACGGGGCCTGCCCGTTGCGGAAGAAGCTGGCCGCGCCAAAAAGCGAGAACTTCTGGGTGAACCGGCGCGCCAGCATCACCGACGCGTAGTCCGCCCACAGCGCGTTGGTGAAGCCGTTCGCGCCCACCAGGTCGTGTCCCATCGACACGCCCACGTCGAACAGCTCCCCCTCGCGCTGCAGCTCCACGTTCACTCGCGGAACCCACCCCCCCTGCTGGGCCACCGGCGCCAGGTACCGCACGGGGCCCGCCCGGACGGTGAAGGTGGTAGGCCGCGTCAGCCGATACCGCAACCCCAGCGCCGCGCCGTGCGACTGGCTCAGCGTCCCCTCATAGAGGAAGCCCTGGTACCGGTACTCCAGGCCCAGGCTGAGCCGGCGCGTGGCGCGGTACCAGCCTTCGATGGAGGGCGTGTGCGCGTACCCCGCGCGCTGCCCCACGTCGATGATGCGCACCGCCTCGAAGCGGTAGCCCGCGCGCATGTCCAGCCGCTCCGCCACGCGGTTCGTCACGCCCAGCGTCGCCTGCGTGAAGAAGGTGGGCAGCGTGGAGCGCGCCAGGCCGTCACGCGGCAGCGAGCTGGGGTCCGTGACACGGAACACCCGGATCGCCGTGTCCAGCCGCAGCCGGCGCGTCATCTGGTGCCGGGCCTCCAGGCCGCCCCGGTGGTCCAGCGTCGTCCTGCCCGACCCATGCCGCATCAGCAGGTCGGCCGCGTAGAAGCTGTCCAGCGTGAGGCGCGCGTCCTTCGCCTCCAGTCCCAGCCGCGGCGTCACCTTCGTCATCAGCTGGCCGGTGCCGTCACCGCCCAGCCGCAGGTCGTCGTCGAACCGCTCCTCGGCCGTCAGCCGAAGCCGGGGTTCCCACACCGTCGCGGCCTGCGTGGCGGGCGCGCCGAACATGAGGCCCGCGAGTAGCCACTTCTTCCAGTTGCCCTTCACCGTCGCCCTCCGTCCCGTACGCCAACCACCGCCCACGTCCACGACGCCCACCGCGGCATCACCCTTCACGGAACGACGACGGTGTCACCCGGACGGAGCATGACCTCGTGTCCGCCATCCGGAGCGATGAGGTCGCTGTAGCGCACCGGAATCTGGCCGCCCTTGCTGTCGGTGCGGATGACCACGATGCCGTCCGAGTTGGCGAAGTCCGTGAAGCCACCCGCCAGCGCGATGGCCTGCAGCAGCGACACGCGGCCGCGCAGCGGATAGGCGCCCGGGTGGGCCACCTCGCCGGTGACGAACACGCGGCTGCTGTTCACCTCGCGGACAATCACCGTCACGCGCGGCTCCTGCACGTACGGCTGATAGGCCACCTTCAGGGAGTCAGCCAGCTCCGTGGGCGTCTTGCCCGCGGCGTGGACCTCGCCCACCATGGGCATGGAGATGTAGCCATCCGGACGGACCGGCAGCGTCCGGGACAGCTCCGCGTCACGCCACACCGCGATGTCCAGCACGTCCTCACGGCCAATCCGGTAGGGCTGCTCCGTGTTGTCCACCTTCACCTGCGGCTGGTGCGCGCAGCCCCCCAGGAGCATCACGCCCAACACCGTCCAGAACCCCGCGCTCGTCTTGCCCATCATCAGCTCTCCCTCAAAAGCGTGTGTCGCGCTCCCGGCCCCACCGCGGCCGAGCGTTGCTTCCGGCTGCGTTGCCTTAGCAGCGCGTGTGCCACGTACTGGAGGGAGGGAAAGCCCTTGGATAGCAGTGGGTTACGAAGTGCCCTCCCGGGAGACCCCATGGGGTTCAGGAAATTTTTCCGGCATCGTACCCGCGTCGCACCCGGTGCTTTCTTCAGGCATTGCGCTGATCGGGGAACGACTTTTCCCTCCGCGACCCCTCCCGCTTCCCACTTCCCCGGGGCCGGAGGCTGGCACGCGTCTTGGATTGAGGTGCGCGCAGGGTAGTGAAGTCCACAGCGCATGATGCGTGCGCGAGAACGGGGGAGGGTCAGATGAGGAAGGCGGCTGGGGCGGTGGCGGCGTCGTTCGCGATGGGCACGGGGGCCATGACCATGATGGGTGTGGCCTTCGCGACACAGATGGAGGCCGCGGTGGTCGCGGTGGTGGGCCTGGCGTTGTACGCGAGCAGCGCGCTGCTCACGAACAAGGCGCCGGCGGCGGCGGCCACCAGCGTCGCGAAGCAGGCGTAGTCGTCCAGGGGCGACAAAAGAGGCCGGGTGCCCCCGCGTGGCGGCGCCGGGCCTCTTTCATTATGGTGCGCCGCCATGGCCAAGCCACAGTACTGGCTCATCAAGAGCGAGCCCTCCGTCTACGCCTACGCCCAGTTGGAGAAGGACGGGAAGACGGAGTGGACCGGCGTGCGCAACTTCGAGGCGCGCAACAACATCCGGGCGATGAAGCCCGGGGACCTCTGCCTCTACTACCACTCCAACGAGGACAAGGCCGTGGTGGGCGTGGCCCAGGTGCTCACGCCGCCGGGACCGGACTCCACCGTGCCCGATGAGGACTGGGCCGCCACCTTCATGGGGCCCGTCACCGCCTTCACCCTGCCGGTGGACCTGGGCACCATCAAGGCCACCGCCGCACTGAAGGATTTTCCGCTCGTCACCCGCGGCCGGCTGAGCGTGGCGGCTGTCTCCGCCGCGCACTTCAAGCAGGTGTTGAAGATGGGGAAGACCGTCCTACCGAAGGAGTCCGGTGGCACTGGTGGGGCGCCGCCCCCCGAGGGCATACTCCGGCGCCGTGAGCGCCCCTGACATCCGCGAGCTTCCGGCGCGGGAGACGCGCGGCCTCCGCCCCATGTGGCGCAACCTCGGAGCCTCGTGATGACCACCCTCCCCGACCTCGACCTCATCCGGACCTCCATCGAGGGCATCGATGAGGAAATCCTCGATGCCCTCCGCCGCCGCATGGCGCTGGCGGACGACGTGGCCCGGGCGAAGCTGGCCGCCGCCGCGCCCTTCCGGGACCAGCGCCGCGAAGACTTGCTGCTGCGCCGCATCCGCACCCGCGCCGCGGAGCACGGCCTGGACCCGCACGAGGTGGAGCGCATCTGGCGGCTCTTCATCGACATGTCCGTGGCCCGGCAGCACGAGCTCGTCACCCGCCTGGACACCACGCCCCTGCGCGTGGCCTACCCCGGCGTGGAGGGCTCCTACAGCCACCTGGCCGCGCGCCGCCGCTACGGCCACCGCGCGGGGGGCGTGCTGCTGTCCGGCTTCGACCACGCGCGGGAGGCCGTGGACGCGCTCCGCCGAGGCGAGCAGGACCTGGTGCTGCTGCCCATTGAAAACACCACCGCGGGCAGCATGAACGAGACGTACGACTTGCTCGCCGAGGGCGGCGTGGTCATCACCGCGGAGCTGGTCAGCCAGGTGGACCACCGCCTGCTGGGCCTGCCGGGCGCGAAGCTGGAGGGGCTGCGGGAGGTGCTGTCCCATCCGCAGGCGCTGGCGCAGTGCGAGGCGTTCCTCCGGGAGAAGGTGCCCTGGGCCCGCGCGGTGCCGGACGTGGACACCGGCGGCGCGGCGCAGAAGGTCCGCGAGCGCAACGACGCGTCGGTGGCGGCCATCGCCAGCGAGACGGCGGCGCAGCGCTTCGGCCTGGAGGTGCTCGCGGGCGAGCTGCAGCCGGCCTTCGACTACACGCGCTTCGTGGAGGTGGGCCGCGAGGCCACGCCCCTGGCGCCCGGTGTGCCGTGCAAGACGTCCCTGCTGGTGGTGCTGGAGCACAAGCCCGGCACGCTGGGAGAGATGCTCCAGCGGCTCACCCTGCGCGGGGTGAACCTGAGCAAGCTGGAGTCGCGCCCCATTCCGGGGCAGCCGTGGCAGTACCGCTTCTACCTGGACGTGGAGGGCCACGCCGCCTCCGCGGCGGTGACGGCGGCGCTGGACGACATCCGGCCGCTCACCTCGTCGCTGCGCGTGCTGGGGACGTATGCGCGCGCGGAGCCGCCCCATGCCTGAGTCGCCGCGGCGCATCGCCTTCCAGGGCGAGCCTGGCGCCTACGGAGAAGAGGCCCTGCGCGCGCTGCATGGCGCAGGCGTGGAGGCCGTCCCCTGCCTCACCTTCCGCGCCGTCTTCGAAGCCGTGGCCGAAGGGCGCGTGCACGGCGGCGTGGTGCCGGTGGAGAGCTCGCTGGGCGGGCCCGTGGCGGAGACGGTGGACCTGCTGCTGGAGCATGACGTGCCGGTGACGGGCGAGCTGTCGCTGCGCATCCGCCACTGCCTGCTGGCCCCGCCGGGCCTGTCCCTGGACGACGTCCAGCAGGCGCTCTCCCACCCGCAGGCCCTGGCGCAGTGCGCGGGCTACCTGCGCCGGCGGGGCATCACCCCGCTGCCGGAGACGAACACCGCCATCGCCGCGCGAAAGGTGGCGGAGGAGAAGCCTCCGCACACGGCCGCCATCGCCAGCCGCATGTCCGCGGGTCTGTACGGACTGGCCGTGCTGGAGGAAGGCGTGGAGGACTCGCCGGACAACTACACGCGCTTCGTCTCCCTGGGGCCCGCGCCCGAGCGGACATGGACGCGGAGGAAGACGGCGCTGGCCTTCACCGTGGAGAACGGGCCGGGCGCGCTGTACCGCGTGATGAGCGCCTTCTCCTCGCGCGGCCTCAACGTGGCGCGGCTGGAGTCCCGGCCCCAGCGCCGCGCCTGGGAGTACGTGTGGTGCCTGGACGTGGACGGCGCGCTGGAGGACCCGCGGGTGCGCGAGGCGGTGGCCGCGGCCCAGGCCGCCTGCGTCACCCTGCGGGTGCTCGGAAGCTACGGCGTGGTGTGAGGCGCGCTCAGGCGCTGGTGGCCTGGAGCCCGTCACCGTGCTGCACGGCCGTCTCGTACGCGGAGCGCACCAACTGGACGTAGCGCTGCAGCGCGGGGAGCTGCTCCATGCGCAGCGCCTGGGGCCCGTCACACAGGGCGGCCTCCGGCTGCGGGTGGAAGTCCACCAGCACCATGGACGCACCGGCGATGATGCCCTGGCCAATGGCGTGGAAGACGTCCGGCAGCCCGTCCGGCGGCGGCGCGGCCTGGCCAATGGCGTGCGACGGGTCCACGCACACCGGCAGGCGCGTCAGCCGCCGCACCACGGGCACATGGGCGAAGTCCACCATGTTGCGGTGCGGGTCACCCAGGTGTGTCTTCACGCCGCGGAGGCAGAAGATGATTTTCGGGTTGCCCTCGCTCGCCACGTACTCACACGCGTTGAGCGACTCCTCCAGGGTGATGCCCATGCCGCGCTTGAAGAGCACCGGGAAGACGCGCTGCTGACCAATGCTCTTGAGCAGCTCGAAGTTCTGCGCGTTGCGCGTGCCCACCTGGAGCATGACGCCGGTGGCGTTGCCGGAGCGCTCCAGCGCGTCGCGAATCTCGTCGATGTGACGCGGGTGCGTCACCTCCATCGCGATGACCTTGATGCCGTGCTTGCCCGCCGACTCGAACACCCAGGGCAGGCAGGCGGCGCCCAGGCCCTGGAACTCGTAGGGGTTGGTGCGGGGCTTGTAGGCGCCCATGCGCGTGGTGCGGATGCCGCAGCGAGCGAGCGCCGCCATCATCGTGTCCACGTTCTCCGGGTTGTCCACGGCACACAGGCCGGCGAACACATTCACGGAGCGCTCGTCGAAGCTGACGCCGTTGTACTCGAAGCCCGCGGACGTCCGCTGGCCCTTGTGCCGGCCGATGACGCGGTACTTCTGCGACACACGCACCACCTGCCGCACGCCCGGAATCTGCTCGAAGGGCTCCACCGGCACCTGCGCCGTGGAACCCAGGAGGTAGATCTCCGTAATCGTGTACTCGGAGCCCCCGATGACGTGCGTCCGAGGCGTCACTCCCTTGTACTGAGCAGCGACCTGGAGGACGGCGGACACCACGGACTCAGGCGAGTCCGGCTCGAGCATGACGATCATCTTGGATTCTCCCGGGCGGCGTTGTCGGACTTTACGCGAATTGCGTGAAGTATAGCGGAAAAAGGCCGCGTCAGGTGTAACACTTCGAGCCGCTTTGCCGCGTCCGGACTTGAAACCGGAATGGGGCTTCAAGTCGTCCAGGCCCCGGCGGGCCGCCTGCTAGGCCGGCACGGGGCGGAGCCGGGTGGCGAGCTGGGCGTAGTGGTCCCTCTGAGCGGAATCCCCCAGGTGTTCCCACACGTCGGCCAGGGCCCGGGCGCACTCGGAGGAGCCGGGGGACAGCGTGAGCGCCAGTTCGAAGACGTGGCGGGCCTGCCGGTAGCGCGCCTTGTCCGGGCGGCGGGAGCCCCGCGTCAGCAGCGCGTTGCCCAGGGTGTAGATTTGGACGGCGGCGGACTCGCGGTAGCCCGGCGTGGGGTTGAGCTGCATGGCGCGCTGGAGCAGCAACGCGGCGGCCTCCGGCTCCCCCAGCTCCAACTGGCAGAGGGCGGCGTCGCGGTGGGCCTCGGCCTCCGTGGGGTCCACTTCGATGGCGCGCTCGAAGCAGCGCAGCGCCTCCTCGAAGCGCTCCAGCGTGGCCAGCGACGCCCCCTTCCCGGTGAGCGCCGGGACGTGCTTGGGGTCCACGGCGAGCACCTTGTTGAACGCGAGGATGGCCGCCTCGTGGTTGCCCGCCATGGACAGGCTCACGCCCTCATTGAAGGCCGCGAACAGCAACTTGGACATCTCTCCCCCAGCGCAAGGGTGACACCGGCCGCGCTCCTGGGCCGGAGGGGCAGCCTGTCACCGGGGAAGTCCCCATGGAAAGACGTCATTCCCGGGCGCGCTTTCGTCCCGCTGATGGGAGCCATTGGCCCCTGCGTCAGTCAGATGCGCAGGCCCAGCTGCACACCCGGCCACAGGCGCACGCCCCCCGCGTCCAGGCTCGGCAGGCGGCTCAGGTTCGACGCGGGCTCCCCGCTGACGTCGTGCAGCACGTTGAGCGTGGGCCCGCCGATGATGGCCAGGTTCGGCGCCACCTGGAACCCCGCCACCAGCCGGAGCTGATGCAGGAGGCTGTTGCCTTCGAAGGACACGTCCCAGTCGTAGAGGGTGTTCGTCACCGCGTCCACGTCCAGGAAGAAGCGCTCGGACACCGGGATGTGCGCGCCGAGCCCCAGGCCCAGCGACCAGTGACTGGGACCGCGCGCCCCCTCCATGGAGCCCATGCCCAGCACGAGCGTCGTGTAGAGGTAGCGGCTGCCCACCTTGATGGCGGTGTTGGCGTAGTTGAAGTCACTGCCGAAGGCCTCGACGTGGAACTGGCCGTTGCGCGCGATGCTCACCAGGCCCACCGGCACACCGGACTCCAGCTCCCGTGACACGTTCACCAGTCCGAGCTGGAGGCCGTTCATCCGCCCCGCCACGTTGACGAGGCCCACCTGCGCGCCCTTCACGTCGCCGCCCACGTTGAGGAGGGACAGCTGCGCGCCCCGGGCCTCCGCCGCCCAGTTCAGACCCACGGCCACCTGGAGGCCCGTCACCCGGTCCCGCGCACGGTTGAACCCCACCGCGCCCTGCACGCCGTCAACGTCCCCCGCCGTCCAGTTGCCGCCCACGGCCAGCTGCGCGCCCGCCAGCGACGTGCCGGACACGTTGGCCCCCACCGCGAGCTGCCCCAGCGTGCCGCTGGCCCGCGCCAGGTTGAGGCCTATCGCGGCCTGGACGCCCTCCGCCTTCCCGTGCGTCCAGTTGCCGCCAACGGCCCACTGCGTGCCCGACATGTCGCCCCGCACCACGTTCGCGCCCAGGGCCAGTTGCAGCCCGTCCACCTGGTCCGTGGCCACGTTCGCGCCCAGGGCCATCGCCACGCCGTCCAGCCGCGCCATGCGCGCCATGCCGATGGACACGGAGAGGTGGTTGTCCACGGGCTCGCCGGAGGTCATGAGGTCATTCGTCTGGAGGCCGGGGAACAGGCCCACGTTGACGAAGCGCGACCGGCGCCCGCTGCCCGCCGCGGCGACCTCCGACGCGCCCGCGGAGACCGTCGCGGGCAGGGACCCGCCGCCGCGCATGGCCGTCAACTCCCCCTGCACCGCGCGGAAGGCGGAGGCCGCCAGCACCGTCCGGCCGCCCTCCCCCAGCTCGAACTCCGCCCGCGAGGTCTGGTCCAGCACCTTGCGCGTCACCGAATAGCGGCCCTTCTGCAGCCCCAGCTCGGTGGTGCGGCCCGCGTACTTCTTCAGCTCCACCACCAGACGTCCCTGGGAATCGCGGACGTAGAGCCGCCCGTCCACCAGGTCCTCCAGGACGAGCACCGCGGCGGTGGAGCGCAGGTCCGTCATCACCAGGTCGCCGGTGCCCGCCAGCTCGATGTCATACGCGGGGTGCTGCGCCCCGGCCCGCGTCTCCTCCGTGCGAGCCAGCGTCTCGTGGAAGGCGAACTGGTAGGCCTCGTGCAGCGTCACCCGGCCATCCCCGGAGACGTCCGCCGCGCCTCGCAGGCCAGACACCAGGTTGTGGGTGAAGAACGAGCCGCCGATGCGGTCGGACTCCTGGGACACCTCGTCCTCGGAAGACGACGTGAGGATGGCGTGGCCGCGCACCGCGGAGGACGCATCCACCATGAATGCGGGACGCCGCACCCCGCCCTTCTGGCGGGCCAGCGTGCCGGACGCGCATGAGTCCAGGATGGCGATGCGCACGTCGGCGGGAAGCGACTCCAGCGCCTGGCGCAGTTCGCGGTAGCCGAAGCGGTCCTTCTGCAGGAGCAGCCCCTGCTCGTCGGAGTGGCCCGAATAGTAGATGAGCGCCTCGATGCGCGTGCCCGGCGTGGTCGCCGCCGCCACCATCGCCTTGAAGCGGGCCAGGGCGGACTCCAGCGCCGCACGGTCGCCTTCCAGCAGCAGCAGCGTGTCCCGCGGCTGCACGCCGCCGAGCTCCTCCAGCACGTTGCCGAACGAGCGCGCATCCGTGACGGCGTACCGGAGCCGGGCACGTCCCTCGCCCCCGTCGTTGACGCCCACCAGCAGCGCGAAGCGGCGCACCGACGCCCGCTGCGCCGAGGGCGTGGGAGCCGCGGCGGCCAGGGCGGGCACGAGCAGGAGCGAAAACAGGAGGGACCGCGTCATCACCGCACCTTTTCCAACGTGAAGGACGTCTGGCCCAGGGTATCCGGAAGTGGCAGCGGCAGGGTGCGCGCGTCGCTGGGCTGGCGGGCGAGCGCGCGCGCCGCCTCCAGGACCGACGCCACCTCCAGGGGGGCCTCGGACGTGACGAAGAGGAAGCGCTCGAAGTCCGGCGCGTCATCGAGCTCGTAGGAGTGGGCCAGCGGCACCGCCTCGCCGGGGCCCAGCTCCGTGCTCCCCGTCAGCGTGGAGGGATGGTGCAGCGTCACGGCGCCGCGCCCATCCACCGACACCACGACCCCATGGCGGCTTCCACCCGGCACGTAGCTCAGTTGCAGGACGTCACCGCGGCGCGCCCGGGCCTGTTCACCGAGCAGCTCCGGCTCGCCCGCGCCCTGCCGGTGGACCCGCAGGCGCGGCCCGCCCTTGATGCGCACGGTGTCCAGCATCACGATGAGCGGCACCGGTGACTCGGGCGGCTCCGGCTGCGCCTCTGGCGCGGACATGAAGAGCAGCGCCAGCGAGGCGGCCACGGGGATGCTGAGTGACAGCCCATGCCACCCCTGCGAGTCGCCGCGCCGCGCCGCCGCCGCGCGGGCCAGGGCCTGGTGCTCGCGCCGGGACACCTCGGCGGCGACCGCGGCGGGAGGATGGCGCTCTAGCGTCTGGCGGGAGTCGGCGTCCAGCCGGGCCAGCCTCGCGGCGCCGCCGGGCTCACGCTCGAGCCGGGCTCGCGCGGCGGACAGCGCCGCCGCCGGCAGCTCGCCCAGGATGATTCGCTCCAGAAGCCAGTCAGGGGTGCCAGGGGCCATGCGCAGTGCGTCTCCAGCGCGGCGAAGAGCCCTCGGTGCCCGTGTACCGCCGCCTCCGGCCTCGCGCGTCTCCTGGAACACCGGGCCCTCGAAAATCTGTCACCCGCCCCGGCTCACAGGGTGAGGACCATCAACTCCTCGTCGAGGAAGCGCTCCCCCACCTTCAGCGCGTTGGGCTCCACGCCGTAGGTCCGGAACCCCAGCGAGCGGTACAGCGCGTGCGCGGGCGCGTTCCCCACCGCGACGGCGAGCAGCAGGCACTTGAGGCCGCCCAGCTTCCGCGCCTCGTCGATGAGCGCGGTCAGCAGCCGCCGGCCCACGCCCCGCGAGCGGACCTCCGGCGCCACGTACATGCCCCACACCACCGCCTTGTGCGCCAGCCGGGCCCGGGACTCGCGCTTCAACCCCAGCGCGCCCACGAGCTGCCCACCGTGGAAGGCCCCCAGGACGCACTGGGACTCGCCCACCAGCCAGCCGCGCACGGCCTCCAGGGACAGCGCCGAGTCCTCCTCCACCGAGGCCGCGAAGGACTCCGGGTTGTCCCGCAGCCCCCGCAGCCGCAGCGCCTTGAACGCCTCCGCGTCCTCCGCCACCAGCCCGCGGATGACGACCTGGGTCGGTCCGGCGCCGCGACCCTCCGCCTCCAGGAGCGCCGTGTACCCCGCGATGAAGTCCGGGTAGCGCGGCGCCCAGCCCAGCGACTTCAGGCGCGCGTTGGAGATGGCGCGGTCGCCTCGCACCGTCTCGTTGAGCTGCTCCACGGGAATGCGGGGCGGCATCGGGACGCCCAGGCGCTGGCTGAGCCAGGCCACCGGCTCCTCGGTGGGCGCGGCGCGGTCATCCGCGACGCAGTACAGGGCGCCGGGCTCGCCGCGCGTCAACACCACGCGGATGGACTCCACCAGGTCATCGACATAGATGCGGGAGATGCGTCCGCCGCCGCCTTCGGGCAGCCGGAGCGCCCCCGACAGCAGGCGCGTGTGCATGCCGCGCCCGGGCCCGTAGATACCGGCGATGCGCATCACCATGGCGCCCAGCGGCAGGTAGCGCGACTCCGCCTCGATGCGCTCGCGCGATGACGGCGTGGACAGCTCCACCGGGGTGTCCTCGTCCACGTGGCCCCGCGCGCGGCCATAGACGCCGGTGGAGGACAGGTAGACGAGCCGCGCGGGAGCCTGACCGGCCAGCGCCGAGGCGATGCGCGGGTCCAACCCCGCGTCGGGCGGCACCGAGACGACGACGTGCGCCCCCGCGGTGCGCGTGAGCGCGTCATCCAGGTCGGTGACGCGGGCTCCGGAGCGCTCCAGGTCGGCCCGGCGCGCGGCGTCACGCGTGGCCGCCAGCACGTCGCGCCCGGCGCGGGCCTCCGCCACCGCGAGCCGCGTGAGCGTGTAACCGGACCCCAGGAGGACGAGAGGAGGCGTCATGTCCCCGCGATAGCGAGACCGCGGGGACAGTGCAAGCGACGGTTGCGGCGCGCCTACAGCTCCGCGCTCGAGCGCGGGTCGATGATGCCGCACTCCTTGATTTTGTAGAGGAGCGCCTTGTAGCTGATGCGCAGCTTGGTGGCCGCGCGCCGCTTGTTCCACGCGGTGCGTTGGAGCATGGCGAGAATCGCCTCGCGCTCGGCCAGCATCGCGGCCCGCTTGCCGATGTCCTTCAGGGACGGCTCCCCAGCAGGCGCGGGCGGAGGCGGCGGCTGTGGCACGTCGAAGGGATTGACGTAGCGCGGCGCGGCCACCACCGCGTTCGCGGACTCCATCAACATGGGCGCGTGCGAGGGCGGCGCCAGCGGCGCGACGGACGCAAGCCCGAAGGCGGCCCCGCGCGACGGCATCTCCAGCACCTGCACGGCGGGCGGCGGCGTGCGGAAGCCCTCGTCGTGCGCGCGGCCGAAGGGCCCACCGTCGTCACCCGCGTAGGACGTGGGCAGGGACGGCGCGCTCGCGGGAGCGCGGACCCCGGCCCGAAGCTCGTCGAGCACCAGCGTCGGGTCCTTCAGCACGCACAGCCGGCGGACCATGTTCTCCAGCTCACGCACGTTGCCCGGCCAGTCATAGTCCGCGAAGGCGTGCAGCACCTCCGTGGGCAGCTCGGACACGCCGCTGATGTAGCCCCGGCCGTACTTCTTGAGGAAGTGGTCCGTCAGGGGCACCACGTCCTCACGGCGCTCGCGCAGGGCCGGCAGGCGGATGGCCACCACGTTGAGGCGGTAGAAGAGGTCCTCGCGGAAGTTGCCCAGCGCGATTTCCTTCTCCAAATCGCGGTTGGTGGCCACGACGACGCGGCTGTCCACGCGCACGCTCTTCTTGCCACCGACGCGGAAGAACTCCTCGTCCTGGAGCACCTGGAGCAGCTTGGCCTGGAGCCGGATGGCCATTTCGCCAATCTCGTCCAGGAAGATGGTGCCCTGGTCGGCCAGCTCGAACTTGCCGGGCTTCTCCGCGGTGGCGCCGGTGAAGGCGCCGCGCTCGTGGCCGAACAGCTCGCTCTCCAACAGCTCGCCGGGCAGCGCCGCGCAGTTCACCTTGATGAACGGACGGTTGCGCCGCTGGCTGCGCGCGTGAATCTCCCGCGCGATGACCTCCTTGCCCGTGCCGGACTCACCCAGCAGCAGCACCGGGACGTCGGTGTCGGCGATGCGCTCCACCAGCGCGCGCGCGCGGCGCATGGCGGGCGAGGTGGAGATGAGGACGCGCTGCTCCTGCGCCGGCTCCGCCGCCGGCATCACCCCGCGCGCGGGCAGGACGGGCGCCACGACCTGGCGCTCCGGCGCCCGCGTTCCCAGGGCCCGGGCCAGCGCGTCCTGGAGCTCGTCGTTGCCGAACGGCTTGGCCAGGTAGTCGCTGGCGCCCATCTTCATCGCGCGCACGGCATCGTCCGCCCCCGACAGCGCGCTGAGCACGATGACGGGCGCCCCGCCGCCCATGGACTGGTAGCGGCGCAGCACCTCCAGACCGCTCATCTCCGGCATCACCACGTCCAGCAACACCGCGTCGAAGGAGCCGCCTGACAGCATCTCCAGCGCCTGGCTGCCATTCGCGGCACAGCGCACCTGGTACCCCGCACTGCCGAGCAGCTCAGACAGAAACGTGCGCACCGACTCTTCGTCATCCACCACCAGCACCGCGATCCGGTCCATCCCCTCGCCTCCACTCGCCCGCTGCATCGAAGTCCGACCACCCTCACACCGACAGCCGGGAGGTGCTCCCGACCATCCGGCGAAACTCACGCGCGCGTCGCATGTCCTGCTGCGCCGCGCTCAACAACTGCGTGGGCGTGCCCACCGAATCCGGGAAGCTCACCGTTCCCAGCTCCAGGGACGCACGCACCACCTTCCCCTCCACCTGGAAGCGCGCCGTGTCGAAGCGCGCCGCCACGCGGCCTACCACCTCCTGAACCGACTCCGCGGGCGTCCCCGGCAGCATCAGCGCGAACTGACATTCACCCACGCGTGCCACCGCGTCCGCGTCGCGCACCGTCTGCCCCAGCACCACCGCGCTGTACACCAGCAGACGCTCCGCCATGCCGCGCCCGAACTCCTTGCGGAAGGCCGACCAGCCCCCGACCTCCGCCGCCATCACGGAGAAGCCGCCGCCGTAGCGCTCCGCCCGCCGCGCCTCCAGGTTGATGAGCTCCAGCAGGAAGGGCCGGTTGTAGAGCCCCGTCACCGGGTCATGGAGCGCCTGGGCCGTGCCGGCCTCCTCCCCCGCCGCGGCCCGCAGCACCGCTTCCTTCAGCTTCAGCTGGGCGTGAAGCTTGGTCGCCAGCTCCACGCCAGTGCCCGAACGAGGTACCAGGTCCACGCATTGCCCCCGCTCCAGGCAGTACCGCCGGGCCTCGGCGTCCCGCTCATCCACCAGGTAGAGCAGCGGCACCGCGCCATGGCTGAGCTGCCTCAACCGGCGCGCGACCTGGACGGCCGCGAAGTCAGGCGCCTGCGCGGCCAGCAACACCGCGGCCGGGCGGATGACCTCGAAGAGCGGCACCGCCGCGTCGAAGCGCGTCACCGGCACCACCCGGAAGCCGGCCTCCCCCAGGAGCAACCGGGTCCGCTCCAGGTCTGCTGCTCGTGGCTCGACGACGAGCACGGTGGGCGGCTGTCCGGCCTTGCCCACTCGCTTCCTTCGCACACCCACCGTTCCACCTTCCCGCGTAATTTTTCTCCGCCGCTTTTCGAGGCCCACCCCGGATTTACAGCCTCGAACCCCATCCCGCCTTCTTCATCCCCTCGGATTTACTAGCGAAGGGAAGCTGGCTACCCATTCTGGGCAGCGGATTTAGCAACGGCTGTGCCACCTTTGACCTCATGCAGCCGCGCCTCGAACTCGGCGGCGTCCACGCGGTGCTTGAAGGCAGGCACCCCCTCGATGACGACCACGGGGATGTCGTAACGCCAGGCGGTGAAGGCCTCCGCGTCCTCCAGGATGGAGATGATCCGCAGGTCGAAGGGGATGCGAGCACGCACGGACTCCACGACGGCGGCCGCCTTGTCACAAAGAGGGCAATTGGGTTTCGAGTAGATATCGACGCGCATGCGGGGCAGGATGGACGGTTAATGCGTGGCTTGTCTGGCGACTTCTCGACGATGCCTCTCAAGGACCTCGTCGTCTATCTCGGGAACCGGCGAGCGACGGGGTCCCTGAAGGTGGAGCGTGGGGACGTGCGCAAGCAACTGGAGCTGCGCGAAGGCCATGTGGTCAGCGCCAGTTCCAACCAGCCGCGCGAGTTCTTCGGTCAGTTCCTCATCAATATGGGGCACCTGACGGAGGACCAGTTGGAGAAGGCGTTCTCCACCCAGGCGGAGACGCGCATCTTCCTGGGGAAGATATTGGTGATGACGGGGCTGGTACCGGAAGCCACGGTGCGCGGCACGCTCAGCCACAAGTTCCGGGAGATGATCCTCGACGCCTTCCATTGGGAGGACGGCGACTTCGTCTTCGAGGCGGCGGACACGGCGCCGGAGGTCGCGGGCCTGGACGTCAGCGTGGAGCTGCTGGACGTCCACCGCGAGGGCGAGTTCCGGGAGACGGCCTGGCAGGCCATCCGCGCCGTCTTCCCCTCTGGCGCGGTCCGGCTCGCGGTGGACGAGCGCAAGCTGCCCGAGCGCAAGCCCGGGAGCATGGACGAGCGCATCGTCCAGCTCATCAAGGAAGGCCTCACCATCGACGGCATCGCGCTGGCGCTGCACGCCACGGACTTCTTCCTCTACCAGCGGCTGTACGCGCTCTACCGCCTGGACGCGGTGAAGGTGTCCGACGAGCCGCCCGGGTCCGAGATGTCCGTGGTGGAGGAGGAGGACGGAGAGCCGGGCATCATCGGCTCGGAGACGTCGTCGGACGAGGTGCTCCAGGCCGCGCAGCTGTTCCTCGACGCGGGCAACGCGCGGGACGGCGAGGCGCTGGCGCGGCGGGCGCATGAGATGTCCCCCTCCGCTCGCACGGCGGAGTTCGTCAAGGCGGCCCAGGAGAAGCTCCTGGTGCACCTGCGGCGGGAGCTGGCGGACCCGCCCAGGGTGCCCACGCTCCAGGTCGCGCCCGGGCACCTGAAGACGCTCCAGCTCTCCGCGCCGGAGCGCTACCTGCTGTCGCGCATCGACGGACGGCGCGACGTGGCCGCCATCGTCCACGTGTCGCCGCTGCAGGAGCTGGATGCGCTGAAGTTCTTCGCCGGCTTCGTGGACGCGGGGCTGGTGAAGCTGACGCCGCGCTGACGGACGCGTCAGTGCTCGCCGGCGGCGGAGGCCGGGGCCGTCATCTCCACGGGCGCGGGCAGCCGCTCCAGGCCCAGGCGGAGCGCCTCGCGTCCCAGCCAGGTGCCCCGGATGCGCCACTTGGGGTCATTGACGATGATGGCGGCCACGGCGACGCGCGGGTTGTCCTTGGGCGCGAAGCCCACGAACCAGGAGTAGTCGCGGAAGGGCTCGCGGTCGGCCAGGGAGCCTGTCTTGCCCACGGCGTCGTCCACGCGGAAGCCGCGCTCGCGGAACACGGCGCGCGCGGTGCCGTGCGTGACGGTCTCCTCCAGCATCACCGTGAGGTCCTTCGCGGCCTCCGGCGAGAGGACGGGCTCGCCTTCCACCGGGAGCAGCGGCGCCGGGCCCTCGGGCTCGAAGAGGATGGGGTCCACCCAGCGGCCCTCGTTGGCGGCCACCGCGGCGACGAGCGCGCCGTGCAGCGGGGACAGGTACACGTCCCCGAAGCCCGCGCCCGTGTTGGCCAGGCTGAACGGCTCCTCCGGAATGGCGGCGAGCGACACGTCCGTCGGCACGGGGAACTCAATCTCACGGTTGAAGCGGAAGCGGGCCGCCATGCGCCGCAGCGCGTCCACGGTGAGGTGCTTGTTCGTCAGCTTGGCGAAGATGACGTTGGCGCTCTTGCCCATGGCCAGCGCCAGCGAATAGCAGGAGCCGTCCCGCTCACTGTCCTGCAGGTGCTTCTCGGAGATGCGCCGCTTGCCGCCGTGGAAGCACTCTTCTGTCTCCGGGGTGACGCCGGCCTCCAGCAGCGCGCTGCCGGTGACGATTTTGAAGACGCTGGCCGCGGGGAACACCGCGCGGACCGGGAGGCCTCGCAGCTCCGGCCGCGCCGCCGAGTGCTCCGCCAGCGCCAGCACCCGTCCGGTGGACGGCTCCAGCACCACGGCCGCGCCGTAGGGCGTCTCATAATTGCGGAGGATCTGCGTCAGCGACGCTTGCAGCACCGGGTCGATGGTGAGCCGCGTCTTCTTGCCGCCCTTCTCCTTCACCACCAGCCTCCCGCCCTCCAGCGTCGCGCGGGCCATGAGGTCCGCGGACCTGGGCAGCGGCTTCACCATGGCGATGGGCGGCGCCTTCGCGCGCGAGGGCACGGGAACGGGCGGAACCATCCCCGGCTCCGCGGCCAGCGCCGCGAGGCCCCCGTCTGGAGACTCCCCCCCGAGCACGGCCGCGGCGGACACGGCGGCGGAGCCTGAATGCCCCGCGTCCGTCTGGGCGGTATCCTGGGACGCCGTGCCGGAGCCCGTTGTCCCCGCGTCCGTCTGCGCGCCCTGCGGCGCCGTGCCAGGGGCGCTCGCCCCCACCCCATCGTCTTCGGAAACGCCTGCGGACGCGGGCTGCTCCGGCTCGGTCGCTCCAAGGACGAGGACCAGGGGGAGCAGCGCGGCGGCGGACAGGAGACGGCGGTGGAGGCGCATTGCTACGGGGGGCTCCGGGGGTGAGCGGCGCCTGGATCCTACCGGCTGGGGGCGCGCTGTCCACGGATGCCTCCCCGGCCGCTTCCGCGCCCCGCTGAAATCAGAAACTTGGCGGACGGGTGTGCAACTCCGCTAGGTTCGCCCACACTTTGGACGGATTGAAAGAAACGGTGGTCATCTGGAGCGCCGAGCTCCGCCGGGCCGTGCGCAGTGGCCGGACGGTGGTGCTGCTCGGCCTCTACAGCATGTTCTCCGCGTTGGTGCTGCTGGTGGTCGGCTGGCTCGCGGGAGAAGTCCGCGGCGCCGTCGCCAAGCAGTTGGAGGGCGCTGGGGCGGATGCGAGCGCCTCCGTGCAGATCAACGAGGAGATGCGCAAGGGCGTGCTGGGCTTCCTCACCAGCAACGACTCCGCGATGATCGAGGCCCTGGCGCAGGTGCCGCTGGAGGTGTTGATCGTCTTCAAGATCACCCTCTTCTTCCTGCCCGCGTACATCGCGCTGATGGGCTTCGACCAGATCAGCGGTGAAGTGGGCCCGCGCTCCATGCGCTACCTCACGGTGCGCGCGCGGCGCTCGTCGGTGCTGCTGGGCAAGTTCCTGACGCAGGCGACGCTGCTGCTCGGCCTGGTGCTCATCATCGACCTGGCCATCTTCGTCTACGCCCGCGTGGCCAACCCGGACTTCGGCTTCGCCGCCGTGGCGCTCAACCTGCTGAAGTTCTGGCTGGCGGCCATCGTCTTCTCGCTGGCCTACGTGGCCCTCACGACGCTGTGCTCCAGCCTGTTCCGGTCGCCAGCGGTGAGCCTGGTCTTCAACTTCATCCTGCTGTTCGTCTTCTGGCTGATGGACACCATCGGCCGGGCGTCGGGTGACACGGGCAACCTGCGCTTCCTGCGCTACCTGTCGCCGTCGTACTACGCCAGTGACCTGCTGCACCCGGGCCTGGCGCAGTTCGGCGCGAGCGGAGCCGCCTACGCGGTCTTCGCGCTCGTCTTCCTGATGGCGGCCTACGGCATCCTGCGCGCGAGGGACCTGTGAGCGACGTGGCCATTGAACTGTTCGGCGTCTCCAAGCGCTTCGGCCCCAAGGTCGCCGTCGACGGCGTCAGCTTCTCGGTGCCCAAGGGCGCGGTGTACGGGCTCATCGGCCCCAACGGCGCCGGCAAGACGACCACCTTCTCCATGATGTGCGGCTTCCTCTACCCCTCCGAGGGCACGCTCAAGGTCATGGACGTGGATCCCACCACCCCGGGCGCCCTCAAGGGCCGCCTGGGCGCGCTGCCCCAGGACGCGGTGCTGCCGCCCGGCTGGGAAGTGGGCGCGCTCTTGACGTACTGGGCGCGGCTGTCCGCCCTGGCCGACCCCGAACGCGAGGCGCGCGAGGCCCTGGACAAGGTGGGCCTCATGGAGGCCTGGAACGTCCAGACGCAGGCGCTCAGCCACGGCATGGCCAAGCGCGCGGCCATGGCGCAGGCCCTCATGGGCAACCCGCCGCTGGTGCTGCTGGACGAGCCCACCGCCGGGTTGGATCCGCGCATCGCCGCCCAGGTGCGCCAGGTCATCCGCGACATGAAGGGCCGGCAGACGGTGGTGGTCTCCAGCCACAACCTCCAGGAGCTGGAGGAGCTGTGTGACGCGGCCGCCATCCTCGACAAGGGCACGCTCGCCCAGGCGGGGAGCATGAGTGAGCTCACGGGCCAGGGCGCCGAGTTCCGGGTCCAGATCGCCCGCGGCAGCGTCATCATCCCGGAGCTCACCGGGATGCCCCACGTCACGGACGCGCGCATGGAGAGCGACACCGTGCTGCGCGTGCGCTTCAGCGGCGGCGTGGCGCCCGAGGAGGTCATCAGTCAGGTGGTGCGGCACCTGCTGCAGCACGACGTGCTCATCCTGGGCGTCAGCCGCGGCCAGCGCCTGGAAGACCGCGTCCTGCAGATGCTCTGAAGCAAGGTGTGGGCTGGCGGCAGGCGGCTCAACCCGCCTTGCGCACCCAGCCCACGTAGAGCGCCTCCCGGCGCTCCAGGCGAACCAGTGGATTCCCCGTAGCCTCACACCAGGCGGGGAGGTCCGCCTCCAGCCCGCGATCCGTGGAGACGAGCTCCACGAGCGTCCCTGGCGCCAGGGCCCTCATGGCCTTGGCGAGCGCCAGGATGGGCATGGGGCACAAGGCCCCTCGGGTATCGATGCACACGGCGACGTCCATGATCGGGACTCTGACGGAATTTTTACGAAGTCTCCCAAGTTTGGGGCCCCCTGAGGGGGTGCGCCTCCCTGGAGGGCCAGAGCGGCTTGCTTGCGCGTCTGGAATTCCCTCTGTTAAGACCGCCGCCCTCTGCCCTCGTTGAAAACCCGCTCGGGCCCACATTGCCGGCCCCATGGCGAAGGAGCAAGACCCACTCATGAAGCCCAATGTCATCGTGGCCCTGCTGGTCGGCCTGGTGCTCGGGTTCGTTGGCGGCCGCGTCACCACCGGCCCGTCCACGAAGTCCGAAGTCGCCAAGGCCGCACCGAACTCTCCTGCCGCCGCCCCGGCGCCGGGTGGACGCCGACCGGTGGATCCCACCGTGTTCAAGGTGCCCGTGGAGAACTCGCCCACCCACGGCAGCGCTGACGCGCTCATCACCGTGGTCGAGTTCTCCGACTACGAGTGCCCCTTCTGCAGCCGGGCGAACGTCACCATCGAGAAGCTGCAGGAGCAGTACGGCAAGAAGCTCCGCGTAGTGATGAAGCAGAACCCCCTCTCCTTCCACCCGCGCGCCAAGCCCGCGGCCATCGCCGCGATGGCGGCCGGCGAGCAGGGCAAGTACTGGGAGTACCACGCCAAGCTCTTCGCCAATCAGAAGAAGCTGGATGACGCGTCCCTGGAGCAGTACGCCAAGGACCTGGGCCTGAACCTGGACAAGTGGAAGGCCGAGCTGGGCAACCCCAAGTTCCAGGACATCATCACCCGCGACCAGGCCCTGGCCAGCCAGCTGGGCGCCAGCGGCACCCCGGCCTTCTTCATCAACGGCCGCTTCCTGTCGGGCGCGCAGCCCATCGCCAACTTCCAGGCCCTCATCGACGAGGAGCTGGTCAAGGCGGAGAACCTGGTGAAGGGCGGCGTGCCCGCCTCGCAGGTGTACGCGAAGATCATCGAGAAGGGCGCCGAGCGCGCCGCGCCCAAGGCGCAGCAGCAGCAGCCCGCCGCCAAGGTCCACAAGGTGGAGGTCCCCTCGGACTCGCCCTCCTTCGGGCCGGCCACCGCCAAGGTGACCATCGTCGAGTGGTCTGACTTCGAGTGCCCCTTCTGCAGCCGCGTGGGCCCCACCCTGTCGAAGATCAAGGACGGCTACGCCAAGGACGTGCGCGTGGTGTTCCGTCACCAGCCGCTGGCCTTCCACGCCAACGCGAAGCTGGCCGCCGAGGCCTCGCACGCCGCGCACGAGCAGGGCAAGTTCTGGGAGTACCACGACAAGCTCTTCGCCAATCAGAAGGCCCTGGACCGCGGCTCCCTGGAGAAGTACGCGCAGGAGCTGGGCCTGAACCTGGACAAGTTCAAGGCCGCCCTGGATTCGGGCAAGTTCAAGGCGAAGGTGGAGGCCGACATGGCCGCCGGCAACGCCGTGGGCGCCAACGGCACCCCGACGTTCTTCATCAACGGCCGTGAGTTCGTCGGCGCGCAGCCCTTCGAGGCCTTCAAGCGCGTCATCGACGAGGAGATTGGCAAGGCGGACAAGCTGCTCGCCGCCGGCACCCGGCCCGAGGAGCTCTACGCGAAGCTGAACGCGGAGAACGTCGCCAACGCCCCGAAGGCGGCCGCCGAGGCCCCTGGCGCCCCCGCCGAGCCCCCGGTCCAGAAGGTGGACGTGGGCAACGCCCCGGTAAAGGGCAACAAGAACGCGCCCATCACCATCGTCGCCTTCTCCGACTTCGAGTGCCCGTTCTGCAGCCGCGTGGTGCCCACGCTGAAGCAGCTGGAGGACCAGTACGGCGGGAAGATCAAGGTCGCCTTCAAGAACCAGCCGCTGCCCTTCCACGCCAACGCCAAGCCGGCCGCCGCCGCCGCGCTGGCCGCGCACGAGCAGGGCAAGTTCTGGGAGTACCACGACAAGCTCTTCGCCAATCAGCGCGCGCTGGACCGCGCCTCGCTGGAGAAGTACGCGCAGGAGCTGGGCCTGAACATGGACAAGTTCAAGGCCGCGCTGGACCAGGGCAAGTTCAACGCGCAGATTGAAGCCGACATGGCGCAGGCGTCCAGCGTGGGCGCCAGCGGCACCCCGACGTTCTTCATCAATGGCCGCACGCTCGTGGGCGCCCAGCCCGTGGACGCGTTCAAGCGCCTCATCGACGAGGAGCTGAAGAAGAGCGGCCCCACGGTGGCCGACTCGAAGTAGTCCCCGCCGGGGCCTCGAGGCCCTGACGCGACAAAGGCCGTCGGACTCCTCTGAGTCCGGCGGCCTTCGTCTTTCCGGCCGTTGCCTCAGGACACGGCGATGGCGTCAATCTCCACCTGGGAGCCACGCGGCAGCGCGGACACCTGCACGGTGGCGCGGGCCGGCGGCGCGCCGGTGAAGTAGCGGCCGTAGACTTCGTTCACCCGGGCGAAGTCGCCCAAATCCATGAGGAAGATGGTGCAGCGCACGACGTGGGAGAAGTCCAGCCCGCTGGCGGCGAGCACGGCCTTCAGGTTCTCCATCACCCGCTCCGCCTGCACGGCGACGTCGCCCTGCACCATCTCCATGGTCGCCGGGTCCAGGGGAATCTGGCCGGAGAGGAAGGTCATCTTCCCGGCGTCCACCTGCACCGCCTGGGAGTACGGGCCAATGGCCTTGGGGGCCTGGTCGGAGTGGATTGTCTTGCGAGCCATGCGGCGCACCTCGGGGGTGAGAGCGGCCCGAACCGGGCCGCCGGGGTTTCCGGGCGCTCTAACACGAAAGCCGAGGGCGGTTAGATGCGCTCGACCGAGTAGACGCCCTGGAGCCGCTCGATGGTCCGCATCAGGTCCGTGAGCTGTTTGAGGTCGGAGATGGTGACCTCGAAGGTGTTCACCGCCCGGTCATCCCCGGTGGCCCGGCAGTTGGCCTGGGAGATGTTGACGCCCTTCTTGGAGAAGGTGTTGGTGATGTCCGCCAGCAGGCCCGGCCGATCCGCGGTGAGGACGCGCAGGGTGACGGGGCGCTTGAAGTCGCCCCGGACGTCCCACGACACGTCCACGCGCCGCTCGGGGTCCGTGGCCAGGGCCTTTTCACAGCCGACCGTGTGAACCGTGACGCCCCGCCCCCGGGTGATGAAGCCGGCGATGGGGTCTCCAGGGACGGGGTTGCAACACCGCCCGAAGCGCACGAGGACATCGTCCACCCCGCCAATCTGCACGCCGCTGCGGCTGCTGCGGCCCACCAGCCGCTTCGCCAGGTCGGTGACGCGGGACAGGCCCGGCAGCACCGAGTTGCCCGCGCCACCGGAGGACGCCGAGGCGGCGGTGTTGGCGTCCGAGCGAGCCCCCGCCTCCGCGGCGTTGAGCTTCTCCTGGGGGACGAGCCGGTGCGACAGCTGCTGCGGCGTCACCTTGCCGTAGCCAATGGCCACCAGCATGTCGTCTTCCACGCGGAAGCCCAGGTCCACGGCGACCTTCTTCATCTCACCGGACTTGAGCAACCGGTTGAAGTTGAGCTGGAAGCGCTTGAGCTCGCGGTCCACCAGCTCGCGCCCCAGTTGCAGGCTCTTCTCGCGCTGCTGCTGCTTGATGAAGCCGCGGATGCGCTGCTGCGCCCGGCTCGTCTTGACGAAGGTGAGCCAGTCCTTGGACGGGTGCTGCTGGGGGCTGGTGAGCACCTCCACCGTGTCCCCGTTCTTCATCTTGTAGCGGAGCGGGACGATCTTCCCGTTCACCTTGGCGCCCACGCACCGGTTGCCCACGTCCGAATGGATGGCGTAGGCGAAGTCCACCGGCGTGGCGCCACGAGGCAGCGAGCGCACGTCGCCCTTGGGCGTGAAGACGAAGACCTCGTCGGTGAAGAGGTCCACCTTCACCGTCTCCAGGAACTCCTTCGGGTCCTTCAGGTCCTGCTGCCACTCCATCAGCTGCCGCAGCCAGGCGAACTTCTCGTCATCCTTGGAGATGACGGCCTTGCCCTCCTTGTACTTCCAGTGCGCAGCGATGCCTTCCTCGGCGATCTTGTGCATCTCCGCGGTGCGGATCTGCACCTCCACGCGCTCGCTGAGCGGACCGATGATGGTCGTGTGCAGCGACTGGTACATGTTGGGCTTCGGAATCGCGATGAAGTCCTTGAAGCGCCCCGGCACCGGCTTCCACATCTCATGCACCAGCCCGAGCGCCTCGTAGCAGGAGGGCGCGGCGGGCGCGATGATGCGAAAGGCGATGATGTCGTGGATCTGATCGAAGTCGATGCCCTGTGACTTGATCTTCTTGTAGATGCTGTAGACGTGCTTGAAGCGGCCGCTCACCTCGCCCTTCAGCCCACGCTCGGCCAGCTTGGAGCGGATGAGGTCGCACGTGTCCTCGATGTACTTCTCCCGCTCCTTCTTTCGCTTGTTCAGCTTCTCCTGGAGCGCGAAGAACTCCTGCGGTTTGACGTAGCGGAAGCTCAGGTCCTCCAGCTCCGTCTTGATCCAGGAGATACCGAGCCGGTTGGCCAGCGGCGCGTAGATGTCCAGCGTCTCCTGCGCGATGCGGGCCTGCTTCTCCTCCGACATGTGATCCAACGTCCGCATGTTGTGCGTGCGGTCCGCCAGCTTCACCAGGATGACGCGGATGTCCTGCGCCATCGCGATGATCATCTTCCGGAAGTTCTCCGCCTGCTTCTCCTCCTGCGACAGGCTGGCGGATGCGGAGAACTTGGACAGCTTGGTGACGCCGTCCACCAGTTGGGCCACTTCCGAACCGAAGAGCTCCGTCAGCTCCTCCGCGGTGGCCAGCGTGTCCTCGATGGTGTCGTGAAGGAGTCCGGTGACGATGGACGCCTCGTCCAGCTTGAGCTCGCCCAGGATGCCGGCGACCTCGAGCGGGTGGACGAGGTAGGGCTCGCCTGACTTTCGGAGTTGACCCTGGTGGACCTTGGCCGAATAGACGTAGGCCTTCTTGATGATGTCCAGGTCGGGGTCGGGGTGGTACTGGGAAACCCGTTGGAGGATGTCGTTCAGGCGAATCATCGAATGAGGAGCAATCGTAACTTTGCACCAACGGAGGGGCAACGTTGCCCCACACCTGGACGTCACCTCCCTCCAGGACACCCCGGTTGGTGCGTTCGCTTTCGTTGACCCGGTGTTTTACGGCCCCGTAGATTCGCCTCCGCTCATGTCACAGCTCCTGCTGTCCTCCCTCGCCGTGGTCTGCCCGAACTGTGACGGGTACAACTCGCTTCGCTCGGCCGCATGTGCGCTCTGCGGCCAGGCCCTGGGCGAGCCCGCAGCCGCGCCCCGCCCCGCCGCCACGAAGCCGCCCCCGGCCGTCACCCGGCCTGGTACGCCGCCCGGCAGCCGGCCGGTCGCGGTGTCCAACTTTCCCGGCGGCAAGGTGGCGGACCCGGTGGTTCCCCCTGCCCACAGCGCCATCCCGCCGGGCATGCGCCCCTCCGCCCGGACGCCGCCACCCACCGCCGCGGGCCTGTCGGTGGAACGGCCACCTCCACAGCGTACCCCCACGACGCCCCCGGGCATCATGGCCCGCACGGGCGGCGCGTCTGGCCACGCCACCACCCGCCCGCCCCCGCCAGTTCCGGACAGCGCGATGCCCGGACGGGCCGGTGTGGCCACCGCGGCGCCGCGCGCTGCCCCGCCGGCCGCCTCCCGCTTCGGGCTCGCGGTCATCGCGGGCTCCGCGCGGGGGCAGCGCTACAAGCTGCCTGTCACCGGTTGCGTCGTGGGCCGCCAGCGCGGTGCCATCCTGTTCGCGGACGACGCCTTCGTGTCGCCCCTGCACGCCACCTTCCTGGTGAAGGAGGGCTCGCTGTACGTGCGGGACGAATCCAGCGCCTCCGGCGTCTTCGTCACGGTGGGGGGCACGGAAGCCCTCACCCCACGCACCCTCTTCAGCGCGGGCCAGCGGCTGTTCCGCTTCACGGGCCGCCTGGAGCCCCAGCCCCCCGTGACGGGACGGCCCGCCATCTACGGTGCCCCGGTGCCACTGGGGCAGGCCGTCTACGGGGTGGAGGAAATGCTCGTCGGTGGCCGGGCGGGACGGGCGGTGATGACGGCGGCGCCGCTGCTCACCATCGGCCTGGCCCACTGTGACTTGAGCTTCCCCGGCGACGAGGGCCTCGCGGGGCGCCACTGCGAGCTGTCCCCCACGCCCACGGGCGCCCTGCTGAGGGACCTGTCCGGAGGCCTGGGCACCTACGTGCGCCTCGCGAGCGGCGTCGAACGTCCCCTGCGTCCGGGAGACCGCGTCCGCCTGGGACAGCATGTGCTCCAGGTGGAGACACTGGGCTGACGCGGGGCAGACCACACCGCGGCCGCCCGTCAGGGCGACGTGGGCTGAGCCACGGTGCCGCCCAGGCGCTGCTCGATGAGGGCCCGCGCCTTGGAAGCCGGCTGCTCACGTAGGTGACGGTTCCACCAGCCCCGAGCCTCGTCCTGGTTCTGCCGGTGCCAGTAGACCTCGCCCAGCTTCAGGGCCAGCTCCGGGTCACCGCTGCGGCCGAAGGCCTCGCGATACTTCGTCGCCGCCAGCCCCACGTCCGCGCGCTGCAGGGCCTTGTCGCCTTCGCGTGCCAGCTCCTGCGCGCGCTCGACGTTGCGCGCGCCCGAGACAATGGCCCGGTCATAGAGCGGCACATCGGGGCTCGCGCCCACGGCGGAGTTGTTGGCCCCCGCCGGCACCGGCGCATTCGTGGGCAGCGCGTAGGGCAGGTCCTGCGCGCCCCCGCTGCCCGCGCCCATGAAGAAGTAGTAGGCGAAGAAGCCCAGCGCGGCGACCACCAGCAGGATGGTCAGCGACTTGAAGAAGAACGCCACCCCGCTGCCGCCGCCGGTCCCCGGCTGCGTGTGGACCAGCGAGTCCGTTTGCTCACGCGTGGCGGACATCGCGTCGGCGTTCGCGGGCAGCGGCTCGAGCACCCCCGGCAGGGCGCGCACCGTGGCCTCCATGGTCACCTCGTTGCCCCACCCGGGCAGCGTGGCATCCCGGACGTCACTCTGCGGACTGGCGGCGGACTTGCGCGGCAACGGCGCCAGCACCGCGGACGAGTTGGCCGAGCGCCGCGGCGCCGAGTCCATCCGGCGGCGCTCCTTGTCCACGGCCTGCAGCTCGGCCTTGAAGGCCTCGGCGGTGGCGGGCCGGTCCGCCGGGTTCTTGGACAGCGCCCGGAGGATGAGCCGCTCCATGGCCGGAGAGATTCGCGCATCCGGCCGACGGCGCGTGGGCGGCGGCGGCTCCTCGGTGAGGTGCTTGGTGGCGAAGCCCACCGCCGAGTCCGACTCGAAGGGCAGCAGCCCCGTCATCAACTGGTAGAGGATGACGCCCACCGCGTACAGGTCTGAGCGGTGGTCGAGCTGCGAGCCCCGCGCCTGCTCGGGCGACATGTATTCGGGGGTGCCGCACACGAAGCCCGCGCGGGTGAGCGCCGGACCGTCGTCCGTGGAGTCGGTGATCTTCGCGATGCCGAAGTCCAGCACCTTGACGAAGTCGGGCTCGTTGCGCCGCGGCTCCACCATGATGTTCTCGGGCTTGAGGTCGCGGTGGATGACGCCGGCGCCGTGCGCGTCCGACAGCGCGCTCAGCACCTGGCTGACGATGCGCACCACGCGCCCTTCGTTCAGGGGCCACTCGCGGCTGAGGATCTGGTGCAGGTCCTGCCCCGCCACGTACTCCATGGCGATGAACAGGGCCCCGTCCTCGGCCTGGCCGAAGTCGAGCACGCTGATGGAGTTGGGATGGTTGAGGCGGCTGGCGGCCTTGGCCTCGCGCTGGAAGCGCGCCACGGTGCGCTCGTCCGACAGGAGCGTGTGCCGCAGCACCTTCAGCACCACCACCTTGTCCAGGGAGATCTGGCGGGCGCGGAACACCTTGCCCATGCCGCCCTCGCCAATGAGGGCTTCGACCCGGTATTTGGAGGCAATCGTCTTGCCGACGTACTCGTCCGAATCGGGCGTACGCACGAGGGTCGCGCCACAGGCGGGACAGAAACGGGAAGATTCTTGGGCGTCAGCGCCGCAGGAGGGGCAGTGCAAGGAAACAATCCCCAAAGGGGTGGGACACCGACTTCATCACGCCGCTCGGGTAGGGGGCAAGCCGCGAGCAACGCAAGGCGAGCAACCGGGCCCCGGCCCTGGTACAACCCCTAGCCCTCCATGGACGCGATGGAATACTGCCCCCGCTGTGACACCGAAAATCCTCGGGACGCCTCCGTCTGCCGGGCGTGTGGCTCGCCGCTGCGCTCCGGAACGATGGTGATGGCCGTCGCCAGCGTCGCCTCGCGCCCGCAGGTCTCCATCCGCGTGGTGCGCGCCGATGGCGGCCCCGAGTCCGTCGTCCGCATGCAGCGCGACACCCTCACCTGCGGTCAGCAGGCGGACATCTCGCTCACGGACGACCCCTTCATCATGCCGCTCCAGGTCCGGTTCTTCTTCTCCGGCATCCGCCTGGCCGTGGAGGACGTGGGCGGCGCCAACGGCGTCTTCGTCCGCCTGCGCCAGGAGCGAGAGCTGCCCCCCGGCGGCGAGCTGCGACTGGGACGCCAGCGGCTGGTGCTGGAGCCCATTCCCACCGCGACCACCGGCCCGGGCGGAACCCAGGTCTGGGGCTCACCGGATCCCGGCTACCGGCTGCGGCTGGTGCAACTGCTGGAGGGCGGCCTGCGCGGCGGCGCCTTCCCCCTGCGCGAGGGCGACAACCTCCTGGGCCGCGAGCAAGGCGACCTCACCTTCCCCACGGACGGCTTCGTGTCCGGGCGGCATGCCGTGCTGCAGGTGCGGCAAGACAGGCTCCAGGTCCGGGACGTCGGTTCGTCCAACGGCACCTTCATCCGCCTGTCGGGCCCCACCTTCGTGGACAACGGGGACCACTTCCTCATCGGCCGTCAACTGCTGCGCGTGGAAATCCAGGCGCCCGCGGCCTGAAATGCCAAGGGCCGCACGGGGCATCCCCCGCGCGGCCCTCACTGCCTCGGCGCTCAGCCGTAGGACTTCTCCTTCTTCTCCTGCTCTTCCTTGCAGCGGATGCAAAGCGTCGTCACCGGGCGCGCCTCCAGGCGCTTGGGCGAGATGTCCTCTTCGCACCGCTCGCAGATGCCGAAGGTGCCGTCCTCGATGCGGACCAGCGCCTTTTCGATCTTCTGCAGCAGGAACTTCTCCCGGTCCCGAAGGCGGAAGACCATGGACTGCGCATACTCGGAAGACGCCAGGTCGATCTCGTCGGGGAGGTCGTCCGTGTCGAAACTGGACTCCTCCACCAGGGTCTTCTTGGCGCTCTCGAGCAGGCTCGCCTTGCTGTCCTCGAGCATCTTCTTGTAACGCTTGAGATCTTTCTGGTTCACAGCCTTCGCTCCAGTTCAGCGAGGTTTTGGGGCCCTGCACCCCAAAAAAAGGGCCCGAAAGCTTTATTCATGCCGTCTTCGGTGTCAAGCTGACCTCGGTATGAGCGAGAACACGAAGTTTGATCGAGAGTTCCTGCGCTCGGCCCTCTCGTTGGCCGGCAAGAACGAAGTCGATCACTTCCTTTATATCTGCGACACGCCCATTCCCGCTGAAGAGTTTCGCGGCCGGCCTGCTCGCAAGAAGCTCGTCTACGCCGTCACGATGCCCAAGCTGGCCGAGGAGCACCTCGCCAAGAAGGTCCGCGCGCTCGTCATCCCCGCGTACGACTACTCCCGCACTGAGCGCGTCAAGGTGGCGCTCGTGTCCGCGCTGTCCCAGGGAGCGTTCAAGGAAGGCGACCTGGTCCTTTGCATGACGGGCAAGGTGGGCCGGGCGCCGGACACGCTGATGCAGATGCGCATCGGCGGCTCGCTTGATGACCGCGTCGCCATCGAAGGCGTGAAGCTGGGCGACGAGTTCAACTCCCAGGTGGTGGACGCCCTCATCCAGTTGGCGCTGCAGATTGGCCAGGAAGGCTTCGAGGGCCACCCCATTGGCACCATCATCACCATTGGCGCCCACAACACCGTGATGGAGAAGAGCCGGCAGATGACCATCAACCCGTTCCAGGGCCTCTCCGAGGCGGAACGGAACGTGCTTGACCCGAAGATTCGCGAAGCCATCAAGAACTTCTCCGTGCTCGACGGCGCCTTCATCATCCGCGAGGACGGCGTCGTCCTGGCCGCGGGACGCTACCTGTCCGCGGCGGATGAGGCCGTGAAGATTCCGCTCGGCCTGGGCGCGCGGCACGCGGCCGCCGCCGGCATGACGTCCACCACGGGCTGCATCGCCCTCGTCGTCAGTCAGACGTCCGGCGCGGTCCGGCTCTTCAAGGGCGGCAACATCGTCCTGGAGCTGCACCAGACGGCGCGCCGCACCTGAAGCCGCGCTCAGTCCTCCAGCGACTTCTCCTCGCGGTAGATGTCCGCCAGCGCGTGCGCGCGCTCGATTTCATCCCGAGCCGCGTCCACCACCAGCGCCTGGTCGAAGCGGGCCACGCGCTCGCGCAGAGCGTCCGTGACGAGCCCGCCCACGGTGAGCCGCGCGGACGCGCTCTCCCGCTCGCGGCGCAGCTCCACCACGCGGTCGCCCAGCTCGCTCGCCGCCTCCAGCAACAGCCGCCCGTCCGACTCGGCCCGCTCCAGCGCATCACGCGTGCCGGCCAGGAGGTCCTCCGCCTGCGCCTGGTCCTTCTCCAGCACGCGCACCGCCTGAGCATCACCGCGCTCCTTCGCGGTGGCCCGCCGCGAGGTGAGCTCCAGCAACCGGCGCGCATAGCGCTCCTCCGCGCGCACCAGGTCCGCCTTGAGCGCCAGCAGCGTGGCCGCGGACTTGCGGACCTCGGCGGCCTGGCGCTCCAGGTTGCCGATGAGCTGGTCGAAGGCAGCCAGCGGATCCGCTGGGCGTGACGGCTCCTTCTTTCGTCTCCTCAGCAGGCCGAAGAACATGGGTGTGGGGCGCAGCCTACCCGAAGGGCCGGCACAACAGCCGCACGCGCTGCAACGCCTCCTGCGTGGCCTGCCCACCCGCGGACAGCGCGGACAGGTAGCGCGCCGGGGTCAATCCGTACACACCCAGCAGGTGTTGAAGCAGCAGCAGGCTCTCCGCCGCGCGCCGGTCCGCGGGGGCCAGCGAGGCAGCCTCCACCAGTGCGCCCAGGATGTCCGTCACGCGGTGCGCGAGGTCAGTACCAGGCGGCGCGGCCCCGGGGGGCGGCGTGAGCGTCTCCGGGAAGAGCGCATCGAATGAAGCATCCACCGCCACGGGCGACGGAGCGGCCTGCCCGGCGGCGACAGCCTCCAGCGCCTCCAGGTGCGGCGTGAGTTGCTCCAGCGCATCGCCGGACGCCGGCACGTCACGCGGCAGCAACGTGCGCCAGGGCGTGTCGAACTCCGTGCGCGCCCACAGAATCTCCTCGTCGGAGAGGTGGTGGTAGAAGGCGCGGCCTCCGGCGGCCCGCTGCTCCCGGACGAGGAGGCGCAGGTCCAGGTTCTCCTCGCCCAGGGACACGAAGCTCAACGCGATGTCCAGCGCGTCCATGGGCGCGCGCGTGCGGCGGATGAGCTCCAGGTCCACGCGGTCCTCGCCGTCGGTGATGAGCACCACGGTGGCCCGCGCGAGGTACGGGTCCCTCCCCTGCGCGGCGCGGATGGAGTCGAACGCGGACATCAGCGCGAGCGTGATGTCCGTCTGCCCCTCCGCGGGTGAATCGCGGAAGAGCTTCTCCAACTGCCGGGTGGCCTCCAGCGCGGTGTCCACGCGCGCCAGCTCGGTGGGCACGTCGTTGAAGAAGCTGAAGTACAGCGGGTCGAAGTGCTCGCCCCGGCGGGCCTTGACGCGCAGGTTGTTGAGCTCCGCGATGACAATGGCATCCCGGAAACGGGCTCGCGCGCCGTGCATGGAGCCCGACGCGTCGCAGACGTAGACCCGCACCGCGGTGCGCTTCACCTTCCGAGGGCGCGGAGGCGGCTCGTCGTCCAGGTACGCGCGCACCAGCTGGTGACTGGCGGCCAGGTCGCGCAGCAGCATCCGCGGGTCCGTCAGGACGAAGTTGTGCACCTCATGGAGGCTGCCCGTCGTCTCATACGTCATCGTCTGCGTCGGGTACGGGACGCGCCGGGGCACCGCCCGCGCGGTGCGCGTATCCGCCAGGACGATTTCCTCCGACAGCGAATCCTCGACGTCGAAGTAGCGGGCACAGCCCGCCGCCAGCTCGAACGTGGAGAGCTGCTCGGGCTTCAGGGAGAAGGCCAGGTCCGTCAGCAGCTCATCGGCCCTGGGCGGGCCAGGGACTTCGTCAGGCGCAGGGGGCGCCTCGCCGAACCAGTGCGACAGGCCATCGAGCTCCGCGCGCTCCATCAGTGACGACAGCAGAGGAGGTGCCGGCAACAGCGGCGTCAGCGCCGCACGCGCCGCGTCCGCCAGCGCCACGTCCCCCGCCTCCAACGCCCGCTCGTAGAGCCCCTTCAGCGAGCGGTAGGCCACCTGGGGCTCGCGCCGGGCCGTGTGGCGCACGTGCCGCAGCAGCTCATCCATGGAGCGCACGGCCGGAACGGCCCGCACCCGCTCGCGGGCCTCGGCCACGTGACGCCGCAGCACCATGCCCCGCTCGCGGTCGTGGTCCGCGCCCAGGCGGATGAGCAGCTCGTGCGCCAGGTCCAGGTCCCTGCGCTTCTGCATGACGTCGGTGGCGTTGGCCCGGGCCCGCTCCGCGAAGAACTCCGCCACGGCCAGGCGAGCACTGGAAGGCACCTGACGCGGGGTGCGCCCATCGGCGCGCCCGTAGATTTCCAGCGCCGCGTCGTCATCCTCCGGCTCCGACGAGGGAGGACGGGCAAAGAGCTCCGCCACCTTCACCACGCGCGCCAGTTGGATGAAGCCCTTCTCCAGCACCGCGACCGCGCCGGGAAGTGGCTCGCCCGTGCGCCAGGCCCGCTCCACCAGCGTCAGGCCCTGCTCCACCTCCGCGAGCGCTTGATGGGCCCTGTCGAGCAGCCCCTGCGCCAATGCCCCCGCCCTGCCCTTGCGCAGGCCCAGCGCCTTGAGGAGCCGCGCGTCCGCCGACGTGTGCACGCCGACCCGGTCCAGGTCCCGGTCCAGCGCGGCCAGCACTGGCAGCGCGATGTCCTCTGCTCCGCGCGCACGGCGCCCCAGCAGCGTCCACGCCCGCCAGCCGCCGCGAGCGGGCGCGGGCTGGTGGAGCGCGTCCAGCCGCCGCCGGAGGTCCGCGAGGCGCCGGGCCAACACGCTCAGCGTCCCCTCTCCGCTTCAACGTGTCGCCCGCCGAAGCACCGGCTCATGGCGAGGACCGCCGCGCCAGCACCTGCCGGCTGAAGCGCCCGAAGTCCTCGTCGATGCCGCGCAGCTGTCCCTCCAGCTTTCGAGCCCCCTCGCCCAGGTCACCGGGCATGGTGCCCAGGAGCGCGAGGACACCCTGAAGCCGAACCAGCTCGCCTTCCTTCAACGCGAGCATCGGGAAGCGGCTGCGCACCAGCCGGTCCACGGTGCGCTCGGCATCCGCGCGCTCGGTCATGGATTCGGGCGGTGGAAGCGACGTGAGCAGCTGGGTCAGCCAGCTCCGCAGGTATTTGACGCGCGTCTGGACGAACCCGAACTCCGCCTGGGCCACCGCCGAACGCACGGCCTCCGACAGGAAGCCGGGCGCGGCGCCGCCGTGGTTCGCGGCTAGCTGTCCATCCAGCCCCAACAGCGCGGACAGCTCTCCATCAGGCGCCTTCGCCGCGAAGTCGCCCCGGTAGAAGACGTACGCATCCCCGTTGAGCACCGACGTGGACGTGGGCGGTGGGCTGGGCACCTCGCGCGTGAGGAGCTGGGCATGCTCGCGCAGCCGGGACTCGATGACCTCGCGACACTCGGAGAACACCGCGTCCAGGGACACCCCCTCGCGCCGGAGGTTCTCCGCCACCGACTGCACCGCGCGCCCGTATTGCTCGATGCGTTCGAAGGGCGTGGAGGACAGCACCTCCCGGGCGTAGGCGATGCCCAGCGGGAGCAGCAGCTCCTGCTTGAGGCCCTGTTGCGTCGGGTCCAGGACCGCCAGGGCGTTCTCCAGCTGCGTCAGGCGGCGCGAATCTCCCGCCAGCGCTTCGAGCGGCTCCCGACGTCCCCGGGCCAGGTTTCCCTGGAACGAGAACACCGCGCGCCGGCGCAGCGCGGACACGACGCGGCCGCGGACCTCCGCCTCGGCCGCGCGCAGGCGCTCCAGCGCGGCGGGGGCGCCGTCCGCCAGCTGTCCCGCCAGCTCCCCTGTCTGGGAAAGCTCCTCCTCCAGGTTGTCCGCCAGCCCGACCAGGCCCTCCAGCTTGAGCCCATCCTCGAAGTCCACGCTCTCCGCAGACAGGGCGATCATCTCCTGGGCGCCGTCCAGGAAGCGGGCCGTGGCCTCGCACAACGCCCCATGGACGGGCCGCAGCTCGGGGACGCCGCGACAGAGCGTCAGCACGTCGCCGAACGACGCCAGCAGCGCGATGCCGCCCCGCCCTTCCCCGTGCCCCGCCATGCCGCGCGCCAGCCGCTGCTCCTGCGCCGCCACCAGGGCCCGCGCCGCGGACAGCAACGGCATCCGGTTCTGCGCATGGCGAGGCCCGGGCACCAGCTTGGCCAACAAGGCCCGCGCCGTGGTGGAGACGACGCCGGGCTGCCAGTTGCGGCTCACGGACTCGACGGAGCTCACCTCTTCGGAGGACCCGAGCGCTTGCGCCTCGCGCTCCACGCCGCCCCCCAGCTCCTGCCGTACCCTGGCCAACGCTTCGTCGAACGCGCGCTGCTCCAGGCGGACGATTTCGAGCTGCGCCCGCTCCCGGGGGTCCACCACGGACTTGAGCAGCGCCTCCGTCTCCCCCGCGGGCGGACCGCCCAGGAGGAAGAACCAGCGCAGCGAGTCCAGGTCCTCGACGGTGGCCTCCAAGGCCCGCTCGGGGCGCCGGTAGATTTGATCCCGCACCACCGCGGCCTTGAGCGCCCACAGCGCCTTCACCACCGAGCGTTGGGAGAAGTACTTCGTCGGCACGTAGTCCGGCAGCTTCGCCACCTGGGCCGCCAGCGCGCGCTCCAGCGCATCCGCCAGCAGCTCCACCCCCTCCATGACGTGGCTGGGCACCCCCACCTTCGTCACGGCGTCCTGCAGCAGGTCCACCTGCTGGAGCGACAGCTGCGCGCGCAGGTCCGGCCGAGCGCCATGGGAGAAGCGTTGCAGCATGGCCGCCCGGCTCTCCCGGCGCGCGAAGGACTTGGGCACGAAGCAGATGAAGCTCAGCCGGTCCGCGAAGGCCAGGAGCAGCTCCGGCGAGCGCGCCAGCACCTCGGAGAGATACCGGTTGCTCGTCATGACGACGCACTCGATGCGCCCCGTCGTCACCCGGCGGCCATGCTTCAGCTCCCGCTCGTGCAGCACGTTGAGGATGGAGCGCAGCAGCATGTCCCGGCCGTCGAAAATCTCGTCCAGGAAGGCGTGCTCGGAGCCCAGCATGCCCTCGTCGGTGAGGTACTCGGTGCGTCCCGTCTCCGTGAGCACCTTGAAGTCCACCGGGCCGATGAGGTCCGTCTGCACGGTGGACTCGGCCAACTGCTTGGAGAAGAGCGACGGCGAGCCCGTGCGCTCGTCGATGATGCGCCCCAGCACGGCGCTGGCGATGGCGCTCTTGGCCGTCCCAGGGGGCCCCACCACCAGCACGTGCTCGCGCCCCAGGAGCGCCAGCTCCAACTGCGTGAAGAGCGTCTCTCGCTCCAGGTAGGCATCCCGGAGCTCGGTGAAGAAGTGCCGGAAGGCGCGCGCGGCCTGGACGTAAGGGGACGTTGGTGATTGCACGGACGAACCCGAGGTGGCGGGGAGACGCCATGCTACCCGCCGCGCGCGCCCTATTTGAAGCGGACCGCGCACGCCCCGTCCGGACACTGACGTCCCGCGATGCGAAACCGATAGCGGGCCACGACGCGGTAGAGCGCGTCCAGCAGCTGCCGCAGGCCTGGCGCGTAGTACACGCGGAGCAGCCGCCCCAACGGCCGCCGACCCAGCGCCAGGACCATGGCCTCCAACCCCTCCACCACGGCCCCATCCGACAGGACCAACTGCAGGGCCCGCTCACAGCGGTCCGCACTGACACCCGGGAAGGACGCCAGCACCCCTTCCTCCCGAAACGAGCGCAGGCGCGTCCCCGTCCCGCCCAGCAGCCGATGGAGCCGCCGGGCCGCCCCACCGCACAGGCGGCAGTGCCCGTCATAGAGAATCACGTCATGCCCGGGAGGCGTCGTCCGCGGCACGGGCGCCATCAGCGAGGCCTCAGCGTGTCATGCAGGTGCGCATGCACCGCGCGCCAGATGTCGTGCTGCCGCTCGATGGGGTCCATCAGCGTCATGCCCACCGACGTCGCGGGCGAGCTCCCCTGGAAGGCCGAGTACTGCCGCACCTGCGTCCCGCCCGCGCCGTCCTCGTCGAAGACGAAGCGATTCGTGCCGCGCAGCGGGTGCCCGTCCAGCGTGGTGATGTGCAGCGTGTTCGCGGCCGGCTCCAGGCGCACGGTGATGGGCGCCCACACGGGCGGAAACCCCTTCTCCTCCAGGAACAGCTTCGCCCCATCCACCAGCGCCGCCGTCGCGGGGCGGACGCGGATGCCGGCGGCCTCGAACACCGCCGCCGGATGACGGACGAAGTAGGCGTAGGCCTGGGCGGGGGCCACGTCCGGAATGCTGCTGGTGTAGTCCGTCAAGGACGTGGGCGCGCCGGTGATGGGCGGACTGGGCTTCAGGTGGTCCAGGTGAAGGCGCGCGTACCCATCCACGGCGGCGCTGTCCCCCATCAACCGGCTGGCGGCGGCGGCTTCGGACTGAGCGGCGGTGAGCGCCCCCTGCCGCACCTGCTCCATCAGGTTGCCCGTGGGCTTGGGCGGAAACGCGCCGCCCACGCCGAAGTCGAACTGGTTGTCGGCGCCCGTGCGGGGCCCCGAGCGAGGCCCGGGCACTTGCAGCGCCGGCGGATGCCCCATGGAGGGCCCCCGGTAGGGCTCCACCGTCGAGGACGCCGCGGCGGAGGCCGGCCGGCACTGCGCCGTGCGCGTGGGGGGAGGGACGGCCGCCGGCGCGGCGACGCCCTCGGAGGGCGCGGTACCGGGCGGGAGGAAGGACGGTGACGGCTGGATGCGGGACATGGAACGCCAGTCCCTGCACCCCCACCGCCAGTCCTCGCCCCAGTCCCATCAACCCCTTGGCGCGGCCCGACGTCCCGCTTCCCGTACGCCCGTCCTCCCTTTCGGAAGCACCCCTCCGCCCCGCAAGACAGAAGGGCCGGCCCCCCACTCGCGTGGGAGCACCGGCCCTCTGCGTCACTTCAGGCGGCTCACCGCGCCGCGACTACGACTGGCGGAACTCGGCGTCCACCACGTCGTCCTTCTTCGCGCTGGCCTGCGAGCCCGGCGCCGCGGAAGGATCGGCCCCCGGAGCGCCCTCGGCGCCCGGAGCGCCGCCCGTGGCGCGGTACATCTCCTCGGCGGACTTGTAGCTGGCGGCCTGGAGCGCATCGAGCGCCGTCTTGATGGCGTCCTTGTCCTGGCCGTCGCGGACCTTGTTGAGCTCCGCCACCGCGTCCTCGAGCGCCTTCGCCGTGTCCGCGGACAGCTTGTCCTTGTTCTCCTTCAGCAGCTTCTCGGCCGCGTAGGACTGGCTCTCCGCCTGGTTCTTCATCTCCACCAGTTCGCGGCGGGACTTGTCGGCGGCCTCGTTGGAGCGGGCGTCGGCGACCATCTTCTCCACCTCGTCCTTCGCGAGGCCGGACGAGTGGGTGATGGTGACCTTCTGCTCCTTGCCCGTGGCCTTGTCCTTGGCGCTGACGTTGAGGATGCCGTTCGCGTCGATGTCGAACGTCACTTCAATCTGCGGCACGCCACGCGGCGCCGGCGGCATGCCCGTCAGGTGGAAGCGGCCGAGGCTGCGGTTGTCGCCCGCCATCTCACGCTCGCCCTGGAGCACGTGGATCTCCACCTGCGTCTGGCCGTCCGCGGCCGTGGAGAAGGTCTCCGACTTGCGCGTGGGGATGGTGGTGTTGCGCTCGATGAGCTTCGTCATCACCCCGCCCAGCGTCTCCACGCCCAGGCTCAGCGGCGTCACGTCCAGCAGGAGGATGTCCTTCACCTCGCCGGAGAGCACGCCGGCCTGCACCGCGGCGCCCACCGCGACGACTTCGTCCGGGTTCACCGAGCGGTTCGGCTCCTTGCCGAACAGGCGCTTCACGGCCTCCTGCACCTTCGGGATGCGCGTGGTGCCGCCGACGAGGACGATCTCGTTGAGGTCCTTCGGCTCCACGCCCGCGTCCTTGAGACACTTGCGGCAGGGCTCCAGCGAGCGCTCGATGAGGTCGTCAATCATCGCCTCGAACTTGGCGCGCGTGAGCTTGACGTTGAGGTGCTTGGGGCCCGTCGCGTCCGCGGTGAGGAACGGCAGGTTGACGTCCGTCTCCATCGCGGCGGACAGCTCGATCTTCGCCTTCTCCGCCGCCTCCTTCAGGCGCTGGAGGACCATCTTGTCCTTGCTGACGTCCAGCCCCGTGTCCTTCTTGAACTCGGAGATCAGCCAGTCCATGATCCGCAGGTCGATGTTGTCACCGCCCAGGTGCGTGTCGCCGTTGGTCGCGAGCACGTCGACCACGTTCTCACCTACCTCGAGGATGGACACGTCGAACGTGCCACCGCCGAAGTCATAGACGGCGATCTTCTCGTCCTTCTTCTTGTCCAGGCCGTACGCGAGCGCCGCGGCGGTCGGCTCGTTCACGATGCGGCGCACGGTGAGGCCCGCGATTTCACCCGCGTCCTTGGTGGCCTGGCGCTGGGCGTCGTTGAAGTACGCGGGGACGGTGATGACCGCCTCCGTCACCTTCTCACCCAGGTAGTTCTCCGCCGCGCGCTTCAGCTTCAGCAGCACCTGCGCGCTGATCTCCGGCGCGCTGTACTGCTTGCCGTCGATGTCCACGCGCGCGTCGCCGTTGGGGCCCCGGGCGACCTTGTAGGGGACCAGCGTGGCCTCCTCGGTCACCTCGTCGTGCCGCCGGCCCATGAAGCGCTTGCTGGAGTAGATGGTGCGCTCCGGGTTGGTGATGGCCTGGCGCTTCGCCACCTGACCGACCAGACGCTCGCCGTCCTTCGTGAACGCGACCACCGAGGGCGTGATGCGGCTGCCTTCCTCGTTGACGATCACCTTGGGCTCGCGACCCTCCATGATCGCGACCACACTGTTCGTGGTGCCCAGGTCGATCCCGATAATCTTGCCCACGGTTCGTATCCTCCGGAAAAGACTGCGTTTTCTTTGGAAACTTCTGATGTACGCCCAACGTAACCACCCACCCCTCACTGTCAAACGCGGGGGCCACCGGGCCGCACACCTGAAGGTGGCACTCCCCGCTGCGTAGCGCAGTGCGCAGGGCCACACGCACCGCGTCACAGTCTCGCCACTCGCACGCCACGGGTGCGTAACGCGCTCTACACCTCCGTCACCCCGCGGTAGCAACCGGGCAGGCTTCTGGACAGCAGGGAACGATTCAACCCCTTGGAATCTCAAGCTCGCCCGCCTGCTAACGCCGTGCGTCAGGGCTTGGCGAGGATTGTGCACAGGGCATGGGTGTCGCCGCCCGGTCCCCCACGGGCGCCAACCTTCGGAGCCGCCCTCATGCTGGTCCAGCCCCTCCGCTCTCCCGATCTCCGCCGTGCGCCCACCTCGGACGTCACCGCTGAGCCCAAGGTCGCGGTCCTGCTGAACGCCAACGCCCGGAAGGTCGACGCTCGGGTGGTGAAGTCCCTGTCCCACGTGGTGCCGGAGCAGGACCTGTTCCTCTCCCGCTCGCCGCTGGACGCCCGCCGCATCATCCAGACGGTGCTGGAGCGTGGCTACCCCATGGTCTTCACCGGTGGCGGTGACGGCACCTTCATGGGCTTCGTGAATGAAGTCCTCCACCAGGTCGGCCCGCGCGGCCGCTTCGCGGGGAAGACGGCGCCGCGCTTCGGCGTCCTCAAGCTGGGCACCGGCAATGGCCTGGCCGCCTACGTCAACGCCTCCGGCACCCGGGGCGACGGCATCCTCAATGACGTGCTGCGCGCCCGCACGGGCGAAGTCCCGGGCTACCGCCCCATGGACCTGCTGATGGTGGACGGGCAGCGCGCGCCGTTCGCCGGCCTGGGCGTGGATGGCAAGGTGCTCAACGACTACATCTGGGTGAAGGAGAACCTGGGCAAGGGCTTCTTCAAGAGCGTCCTCAGCGGCAGCGGCGGGTACTTCTCCGCGGTGGCCTGCAAGACGGTGCCTCACTACCTCACCCACTCCCACTGGGTGGAGTGTGAGGTCATCAACGGCGCCTCCGAGGCCTACCGGCTGAGCCCGGATGGCGGCCCCCTGGGTGAGCCGCTGGCCCCGGGCGCCACGCTGTTCCGCGGCCGGCTGATGTTGGCCGCGGCGGGCACCATGCCCTTCTATGGCTACGGCTTCCGCATGTTCCCCTTCGCGGGCCAGCGCCCGGGCTACATGCAGCTGCGGCTGGGCCAGGTGACGCCCACGCAGGTGCTCGCCCACCTGCCCAAGCTGTGGAACGGCCGCTGGTTCCCCGAAGGCCTGATGGACTTCCACGCGCGCGACGTCACCATCCGCTTCGCCAACCCCATGCCCTTCCAGGTGGGCGGCGACGCGGCCGGCTACCGCGAGCAGGTCACCATGTCCGTGGCTCCGGAGTCCGTCGAGCTGGTGGACTTCACCGGCGCGCTGAACTGAGCGCCCGCCGGGTGCCGCCCCTCGCTACCCGCGATCTCGGGACGCCGGGGGCTTTTCGCCCTGCTCCTTGCGCCGGACCACCACGAAGGCGTAGCTGACGCTGGCCTTGCCGTTGCTCTCGCGGTGCAGCGCCAGCTCCTCGCGGAGCGCGGCGGGCTGCGCGCCGGGGATGGACGAAAGGAACGCCTCGATGTCCCGGTAGTGCGCGTCCAGCTCCGCGTCATGGAGCGACTCGGCGGACTCGGGCTCGTAGCCGGCGCCCTCCGCCACCTGCAGCAGCTCGCGCGGCAGCAGCAGCGCCCCGGAGACGCGGCGCTCCCAGAAGTCGAGCGTGGCCTTGGGAGCAAAGCGCCCCACCCGCGCGGGGAACGTGAAGCCCAGCCGCCCGCGCTTCGCCAGCAGGCCGCGCATGTTCGCCAGCGTGGCCTTCAACGGGTAGAGCACGCGGCCCTGGATGAGGATGCCGTTGAACTCGCCGTCGGACAGGCCCAGCGCGTCCAGCGCCACGCGGCGGACTTCAATCTGCTCCGCCAGCCCCTGCGCCCGCACGCGCTCTCGCACCGGGTTGAGGACGGTGTCATCCGTGTCGGCCGCGACGACGGTGCAGCCCAGCTCCCGGGCGAGCAGCAGCGCGGCGCTTCCGTCGGGGCCACAGCCGAGCACCAGCACGCGCGAGCCGGGCTCCAGCTGGGCCACCTTCGCGAAGCGCCGCGTTGCATCATCCGAGCTGAAGGCGCGCCGGACATCCGCGGGGTGATACAGCGGGAAGGGCTCAGGCGGGCTCATGGCTTCCCATATACCCGCCTCGTCCAGAGACTTCCAGCCACGGCCCCTACAAGTAGTAGATGACCCGCTCGTCCTTGTGGAGCCCGTCGTAGATGGCGCGCCGCTGCTCTTCGGACAGCAGGTACACGGACACGCTCAAGGAGACGTACTTGCCCTTGCTGCTGGGTTGCTCGTGGATGGCGTCCGGCGAGAGCTCCGTGCCCATGAGCCGCTTGAACAGCTCACGGACATGCTCCATGAAGCCGGCCCCCTGCGCGCCCATCACCTTGAAGGTGTAGTCGGAGGGGTACTCAATGAGGGGCTTCTTCTCCCCTTCGCCGGCGGAGGGGCTTCCTGCGTCTTCCTTCGTCATGTCTCGTACCAGCGGCTACAGCAGGTTGGCGGCGAGCTCGGCCAGGGCGCTGCGCTCACCCTTGGACATGGTGATGTGCGCGGCGATCTTCTCGCTCTTGAAGCGGTTGACCACGTGGACCAGGCCGTTGTTCGTAGCGTCCACGTACGGGTTGTCAATCTGGAACGGGTCTCCCGTGAGGATGATCTTCGTGTTGTCGCCCACGCGGGTGATGATGGTCTTCACCTCGTGCGGCGTGAGGTTCTGGGCCTCGTCCACGATGATGAACTGGTTGGGCAGGCTGCGGCCACGGATGTACGTGAGCGGCTCTATCTCCATCAGCCCCAGGTCCAGCAGCTCGTGGTAGCCGCGCCCGGCCTTCTTGTCCGCGCGGCTGAGGTTCATCAGGAACTCCACGTTGTCGAAGATGGGCTGCATCCAGGGGTTCAGCTTCTCCTCGACGCTGCCGGGCAGATACCCGATGTCCCGGCCCAACGGGAAGATGGGACGGCTGACCAGCAGCTTCTGGTAGAGCCCCTCCTCCGTCACCTTCTGCAGCCCCGCGGCGATGGCGAGCAGCGTCTTGCCCGTGCCCGCCTTGCCGACGATGGTGACCAGCTTGATGTCGTCGTTGAGCAGCAGGTCCAGGCAGAAGGCCTGCTCCATGTTGCGCGGGCGGACGCCCCACGTGCCGTCCTTGATGTGCCGCACCAGCGGCACCAGCCGGCCCTTGGACCCGTTGAAGCGGCCCATGGCGGTATGGGACGGGTTCGTCTCGTCCTTGAGGAGCACCACCTGGTTGGCGAACAGGGACTCGGCGTCCGGCAGCTCCACCTCGGCGCCCTGGCGGTACATCTGGTCCACCAGGTCCTTGGGGACCAGCCGCTCGGCGAAGCCGGTGTACAGCTCCGTGATCTCCACCCGCTCGGTGTCGTAGTCCTGGGCGATGAGGCCCAGGGCGTCCGCGCGGATGCGCAGGTTGGTGTCCTTGGTGATGAAGACGGCCTGCGTGTCCGGCTCCGCCCCCATCAGGTCGAGCGCCACCCCGAGGATGCGGTTGTCCATCAGGTTGCTGTCCGCCATGGACGGCGGCAGCGCGCGCTCGGTGAAGCTCACCCGCAGCAGGCCACCGTGCGGCAGGGGCACCCCTTCCTTCAGGGAGCCCTCGGCGCGGAACGAATCCAGGTAGCGCGCCACCAGGCGCGCGTTGCGGCCCAGCTCGGAGAGATCGCGCTTGAACTGGTCGATCTCCTCGATGACGTAGATGGGGATGATGACGTTGTTGTCTTTGAAGCCGTAGATGCTGCGGGGATCGTGAAGAAGGACGTTGGTGTCGAGAATGAAGTTCTTACGCATCGTGGGTTGCGCGACCTGAAGGTTCGGCTGCGACCGCGAGGGACCTTGCGACGGTGAGTCTCCTGACCACTATAGGCACCCGCTCCAGGGGAAACAGCCTGCTTGTCGCCAGGATGTGCGGCTGTCCGAAACCCCACGCCCCAGGCGCCGGGGATGACGGCGGTCCCCACGGCGCCTTTCAGCGAGTCACCATGGATCAGCCCTGTAGCACGAGCGGCCGTCCGTTCAGTGCGCCACGACAGGCGCGAGCGGATCATACCCGAGCAGCTCCGCCACCCGCTCGGGCGGCGGCCCCGGGGGCATCCGCTCCCAGGGAAAGCTCCGCTGGAGCGTCTCCTCGTCGAGCGTGAGCTGCCGCCGGGCCTCCAGTTGGAGCGCGTCATCCCACGCGTTCGCATCGAAGTGCTGCCCCAGCCGCGAGCTCAGCGGAGACACCATGGGCGAAGGCTTGAAGGCCACGGCCGCGCCGTGCTCGTCCCGCATGCAGTTCAGCTCCACCGCCCACGCATGGAGCCAGCGCGGCAGGTGCCGCCCCGCCTGACGGAGCGCGAGGAAGCGGCCCTGCGCGGCGCCCTCCACGAAGAGGAAGCGGCGGTCATAGACGCAGGCGGCGGAGAAGGTGGAGGGCGTGAGGGCCAGGGCCTCGGTGCCGATGCGGCGGGCCATCAGCAGGAGCACGTCCAGGATGTGGCCGGCGAGCTTGAGCCCGGGGTGGCTCTGCCCAGGCAGGGGTGGCCGGTTCCAGTCAAAGGCGCGCCCCGGGTTCTGGAGCAACAGCGAGTCCAGGTACAGCAACGGCGTGGCGGCGAGCGCGTCACCGAGCCCCACCTCGGCGCCAGTGGTCCGCCGCAGGTCCAGGTCCGCCACGGGGACGTAGAACCGCCGGCTCCAGAGGATGATGCGGGGCCGGTACGGGTCCGTGCACACGACGCGAAGCTCCAGCGGTCCGACCCGCTCCTCGACGCGCTGGAAGAGCCCATAGGCGCGCAGGGCCCGCTCCAGGCCCTGGGGGCTGTAGGTGCCGAAGACGAGGTCCGCGCGGGAGTCTTCGGCGCTGCCCAGCCCCAGGTCTTCCAGGGTCATCCCCTCGCGCTCGGAGACGGCCAGGTCCGGCCCGCTCAGCGCCTGATAGATGCGACGGTAGCGGGGATTGACGGGCTGAGTCCGAGGCATGGCTCCCACCTATTCGTAGCGGATGTCCACCACCGTGAGTTCGATATCCCCGCGTGGCCGCCGTACCTCGACGGAGTCCCCCACGGCCTTGCGGAGGAGCGCCCGCCCCATGGGGGACTCCACGCTGATGCGCCCCCCGGAGGCGTCGATTTCGTCGGAGCCGACGATTTGATAGGTGCTTCGGCCGCCGTCCTCATCCTCCAGGCTGACCGTCGCGCCGAAGAAGACGCGGGAGCGGTCGGGCTGCTCGGCGGGCGTGACGATGGTGGCGGTGTCCAGGCGCTTCGTGAGGAAGCGGAGGCGGCGGTCGATTTCGCGCAGGCGCTTCTTCCCGTAGATGTACTCGGCGTTCTCGGAGCGGTCGCCCTGAGCGGCGGCGGCGGAGACCTCGGCCGTCACCTTGGGGCGCTCCTCGTTGAGGAGATGGACGAGCTCGCGGTGCAGGCGCTCGGCGCCCGCCCGGGTGAGGTAGCGACGGAACGGGGCCCGCTCGGCGTCGTCCTCGGGCTCCTGTTCATCCGGTTGTACGTCCTGGGACATGGTTCCTGTATATCGCCACGGGGTGACGCGAAGCGAAGGACGGTGGTCCGGACGTTCACCGGAGAGCGGTCGGGGCGCTGTCAGAAACGGCCCCATGCGCTCGCCAGTGGAAAGCGTCGCCGAGTGCTGGTAGGAAGCGCCTGCCCGGGGGCTTCCGGGTGGTGGCGAAAAATTTAAAAAAGAATAGTGCGAGTCGCTAGCTCAGCTGGTAGAGCACCGGCCTTTTAAGCCGAGGGTCGGGGGTTCGATCCCCCCGCGACTCATGTTGTCGCAGTAGAAGGTGTGCCGTCCCCGTCGTCTAGAGGCCCAGGACGCTGGCCTTTCAAGCCGGTAACACGGGTTCGAATCCCGTCGGGGACACTGTAAAAACGCGGGGTTGGACGGGTCAAACCGTCCAACCCCGTTCTTTTTTGGCGACGCCTTGGCGGTGTGGTGACGTTACGGCGGAGTGGGCAACAACCGCTGCCCCGTGGCGCGGTGTAGCGCGACACGTGAAGTCCGGATGCCTGCTCAGCACCGGAAACAAATTCACAACGCGCCCACATCGTCAGTCGAACGTCAGCCTACCCGCTCGCCACTCACTCAACACCGTTTCCGCATTGAACCTCGCGATGCTCGGTGGCCCGTTTGCAAGCTGTTCCAGTACGGCTTCAGCAGCCTGGGGAGCTGACTCCAGGGCATGTGACGCTGCCCACCCACGCACATGGGGATTCGCGCTCCCCAGCAAGTTCAAGAGCGCGCCAGAACCCTCGCTTTTCCGGGTTCGCAGCTCCTTCCAAACTGCATCGATCCGGCGAAACTGCGCATTGGCCTTCCGATGGTCACCCGTCTCGCTCGCCTGACCATGTGCCGCTGCGAACTCTTCGTACATCGAGGCTAGGTCCTGAAGAGAGAGCTTCTCCAGCGACGTCTTCATCAAGGGGAGGCTCCGAAATCGCGAAGGAGTTTCAGTCCGAACTCGCGCTGGGCTTCATAGGACTGTGCCCGCAGCCATTCTCGCACGGTCCTGCCTCCTGAAAACCGCTGGATCGACGAATAGAATGCGCTGACCCTGGTGTGAAGGTTCTTGTCGAGCGCGATGATGTTTTCCGTGTTGTGGAGCGACTTCGGGCCGAACCGCGCCACGTTTCCGTCCGTCTGCTCGACGATGTGATGCCATTCCTTCCCTGGTCCCGCTGGCCCCATCGCTCGTTTGAAGGACTTGAACGACGAGTAGGATTTCACGCCGGCAGGGCCCGAGGGTGGCGTCGCCCCCGAATTGCTCACCTCCCCTGCTCGCTGAAAGATAATGGCGGCACCAGGTCCGCCACTCAGTACCGCCGCCGCACGCCCTACAGGCACCGCCGCGATTCGCATGGCGACTGTGCCCTCGGCGGACAGCACGAGCGCTGGAACTTCCGCCGTGGCGAGAACTGTTCCCTCCAGCGTGCGCGTAGCGGCGGACACCGTGCCCCACGTGGCGATGAGGTTCGTTACCAGTTTTGAGACAGCCTGCACCTGCTCGCCCCTGGTCATGTACCGGAAGCGCTCCAGGTACTCGGGCGACGACTCCAGCAACGCCACGACGGCGACTGGCAGTCGTTGGAGTGCAGCGAGGTTGTCCGCTGGCGACGTCGAGAAGAACTTCCCTACCGCCAGCGCCAGCCCAACGAAGGCCTCTTCCGCCCCGTCCAACGTGCGGCTGATGACGTCGGCATCGTCGTGGACGTCAGCCAGAGGGAAGCCGCTGACCTCCTGCAGTTCGTCATTGAGCAACCGGAAAACCCTGTGCGCCCGTCGTAGAAGCGGCCCAGTTCGAAGCCACGGGACCGAAAGGCGCCATCCCGCCATTCGACAGGCGCCACCCGTTGCTGCGTTCTCCCGCTGCGCACCCACGCGAGGCATCCGTCAGGCCGGAGCACCACAAGATGATCGAAGCGCGCTACCCGGCGCTCCAACTCGGCCCACGACACCTCTCCTGTGGTCAACACCTCCCGCAGCATGAAGCCCACCGCGAGGCGTGCAGGGAACTGCCCCAGTGACACGTCCTTGCCCAAGAGCGCTTCGAGGAGCCGTGAAGCCTGGTGTAGAGCGACAGCAAAATTGACCCCCTCGTGCCACTAAAACTGACCCCCTCTCCGGGCCTGCAAACCAGGGAGGTAGGCAGCAATGGAAGGGACAGCAGTAGTAGCCCTCCGCTCGACAGCGGAGGAGTCGATGGTCGAGCAGGAAGTGGTGCGGCAGGTGCGCGTGCTGGCGGAGGCGGGCTGGGGCGCCAAGCGCATCGCGCGTGAGGTGGGCGTGGCGCGCAACACGGTGCGGCGCTACCTGCGTGCGGGGAGTGCGGCCGACACGCAGGTCCGACCGAAGGCCCGGCGGCTCACCGAGAGCGAGCAGCAGCGCGCGGTGGAACTCTGGGATTCGGCTGCTGAAGGTAACGCCGTTGTCGTCAAGGCGCTGCTGGCGCAGGAGGGAGTGGAGGCCAGCGTGCGCACCGTGCAACGCGCGGTGGAGAAGAGGCGGCGCCAGGTGCACGCAGCTCAGACGGCGACGGTGCGGTTCGAGACGAAGCCAGGGCAGCAGATGCAGGTGGACTTCGGCGAGAAGAAGGTGCGGCTGGGCGGGCAGGTGGTGAAGGTCTTCCTGCTGGTGGCGGTGCTCTCGTTCTCCAGGCGCTTGTTCGTGCGAGCCTTCCTCAACCAGCGCGGGGACGACTGGCGCGAGGGCGTGGCCGCGGCCTTCGTGCACTTCGGGGCGTGCCGCTGGAGGTGCTCTCGGACAACGCCCGGCCCCTGGTGGAAGAGAACAACCGGCAGGCGGGCACCGTGCGCTTCCACCCGGCCTGGGTGCAGTTCTGCCGGGACTGGGACGTGACGCCCAAGGCGTGCGGGCCCTACCGCGCTCGCACCAAGGGCAAGACGGAGTCGGGCGTCAAGTACGTCAAGCGCAACGCGCTGGCGGGCCGGGACTTCGAGGCCTTCGGTGCGATGGAGGCCCACCTGGCGCAGTGGATGGGCGAGGCGGATGAGCGCGTGCACGGCACCACGCACGAGCCGCCCCTGGAGCGCTTCGAGCGCGAGGAGAAGGCCGCCCTGCGCCCGCTGCCCCTGCGAGTGCTGCCGCGCCGTCACCAGCGGCTCAAGCGCAAGGTGGCCAACGACGCGCTCGTGGACGTGGACACAGTGCGCTACAGCGTGCCGCACCGGCTGGTGCGTGAGAATGTCGAGGTGCAGGTGGGGACGACGAGGTGCGCATCTTCCACGCCGGTGCGCTGGTGGCCACGCACGCTCGCCATCGGCAGCCGCACGCGCGCGTCGTCGACCCGGCGCATTGGGAGGGGCTGTGGCGTCCGCGTGACGAGGAACGCTCCGAGAAGGACTCGTCGCTGACAGGCCTCGGGCGCTCGCTGGAGGACTACGCCGCCGTCGTGGAGCAGGACTCGAAGCGAGGTGCCGCATGAGCCACGACCTGGTCCACGCGCGCGTACGGGAGCACCTGGGCCGGCTGCGCCTGGGCCACCTGGCCGAGCGGCTCGACGCGCTGCTGTCGGAGGCGGCCCGCACCGAGCCCACCTACCTGGACTTCCTCGACGCGCTGCTGCGCGAGGAGATAGGCGCCAAGCAGAAGAAGCGCGTGAGCATGGGAATCACCATCGCCCACTTCCCCGCGGTGAAGACGCTGGAGGACTTCGACTTCAAGGCGCAGCCCTCGGTGGACAGCAAGCTGGTGCGGGAGCTGGCCACCGGACGCTTCATCGCGCAGACCGAGAACGTGCTGCTCTTCGGCCCGCCGGGCGTGGGCAAGACGCACCTGGCGATTGGACTGGGACGGGCGGCAGTGGAGGCCGGGCACTCGGTCCTCTTCACCAGCGCGACGGCGCTGCTGGCGGCGCTGGCCAAGGCCGAGAGCGAAGGGGCCCTCAAGGACAAGCTCAACTACTTCGCCAAGCCCAAGCTGCTCATCATCGACGAGCTGGGCTACCTGCCCTTCGAGAAGAGGAGCGCGCACCTCTTCTTCCAACTGGTGGCGCGACGCTACGAGAAGGGCAGCCTGCTGATTACCACCAACCAGTTGGTGGGCCAGTGGGGCGGCGTCTTCGGCGACGACGTGCTGGCCGCCGCCATCCTCGACCGACTGCTGCACCACAGCCACACGGTGCTCATCCAGGGCGACAGCTACCGGCTACGCCAGAAGCGCAAGGCGGGGCTGCTGGGCCGCAGCGCGCCGCCTGGCAACGACGGCTGAGTCGAGCACGAGCGCAGTGCCTCGGACGTGGCCTGCGCGCGCCCTCGCTTGAGAAGCAGCGAGGGCGCGCTCCGGCGGACGCACGCAGGGAAACGACGTAGCATCACGGCGCAGTCCAACTGGGCCCGGGGAGGGGGGCAGTTTTAGTGACGTAAGGGGGTCAAAAGTTCCTGTCGCCTGACACCTGGGTCGGAGTGAGTGCACTTCCCGATATGGGACGCGCGTCCCGCGCGTCCAGCCCCGCGATGCGAAGCAACGTGGCGAACGAATCGCTTTTCGCTCCTCGCGGGGAACGATCCCCAAGGAAGGTCTCTCCCATCAATGGAGAGCGGCGGAAAAGCAGCGATCTGGGAGGCCCCTCCGTTGCGTCCTCTGGATGCTGCCGGTCGGCGGATTCGCGCGCCTCCGTCCGCCCCTCTCCAGGGAGTCCTGCGCGTTGCTGGAATGCGTTTCTGCGAGATGACGAGTCAACCCCGGTGCAACCCAAGACAACGAGGACGACGCAAAAGACCCAATAACAAGCACGCATTCCTCACCTCCGCCCCCAGGGGAGGCAACCAGAGCGAATACTGGCACGCGCGTCTGACACGTCCAGACGAGCGGCAGATTGGTGAAACTCTACGACGTCACGCAGACCTTCCCATATGTATTCAGGGGAGGGGCTCGTCGCGAATCGAAACCACTCAGGAGTGGGATTGAGGCACTGAGTCGCCCCCCAGAATGCAACTTATGGCATTAGGCAAAGCGTTCGCAAAGCCGCTGGACGCACCTCAACCTGGAGGGGAGAGAGCGACGCACTTCGTCGCCCCGCCCCCAGCGCGCCTACGATTCCTTCGTCTGAGCCGCGAGCTGGGGAAGCTGCGTGCGAAGGACCTCGGCCCAGGCATCCAGGCGGCCCGCGATTGATTCGATGCGCGGGGTCTTTCCGTCGAGTCGCACCTGCCACTTCGTGTGAGCGCCCCAGGGCATGGCGGCGACCGTTCCACCCCACGCGGAGGCGAGCGCCTCGCTGTAACGCCTCCCGAAGTCCTCCGTGCTCCCCATGCCGGCCTCGTTCGTCCAGACCTGCCCATCCCGCTGGATGATGCCAAGGTTCACGGTCCTGCCATCCGGCGCCTCCCACTTGAGGCTGAGTGCGCGGCGAAAGTCGCCGGATACCCCCAGGGCGGAGAGCTGGACGATGAACCTCTGAAGCTGCTCCGGCAGCTTCGGGTCCCGCGCCCGCATCGTGTCGAAGAACTCCTCCGCGCTGATGTTTCCGGAGAAACGGTTCACTTCCAGCACCGCCGACGCGGGAACCACAGGCGTCACGGTGACGTGCCCGTCCTCGATTCGCACGACTCCACGCTCGACCATCTGCGTGCGCAACAGGGTCCGAGGAATGACGAGGCGGCCCTGCCCTCCGGGCAGCAGGAACACCGACAGCTCGACGAGCGCGAACGTGAAGCGGAAGCCCGCATGAAGCTGAAGCACCTCAATCAATTGCTCCGTGCCCTCGCGAATTCCGTCACCGACGACCAGGACCAGGATGCGCCCGCGCTTCAAGTTCCGGCTGACCGCGTCGATGAACTCGGGCTCCGGCAGCCGCAGCGCTTCCGGCACCACCTCCCAGAGGCGCTGCGGCTTCTGCCCTCCTCGGAGCTGGCCGCCCAGGGCAGCGGCTTCGAACTCAGCGTAGCTCATGCGGAACAGGCAACTCGCATAGTCCAGGGACTGTGCGACGACCTCCCGCCGGGCCTGGGGGTTTCGCCATAGCTTGGCTTCCGCGATGACAATCTGCCCGTCCGCGGTGATGAACAGGTTGTCGATGAAGCCGCGCGGGGTTCGCATCTCGCGGCACACGGAGATGAGCCCCTCGATGGCGCCCTCGATTTCGGCGACCGGCAGAACTTCGGGGTGCTCGAACATGAGCTCCTGGAGGAACGCCTCCTGAAAGGTCCCGTCAGCCCCACCGGTCAGCGGGACTGGCGTCAAAGGAGCCTGGGAGCCAGATGCCAGGAGTACGGGGGTGCCATCACGCCGGTTCGTTCGTGCCATGCGCTCGAGAAGATACCCATTCACGAGGCTCCGCTGCCTTCAGGATGAGCGCACGCATCCCCGCCCGCGTCACTGCGGCGCGTTACTCGACTTGGCGCGCCCATCACCTCGTGTTCCCCGGCGTGCGCTTCAGTGATAGGCCCTGCTGCCATGTCCGGCGACTCACCCGTCCCCACCTCCGGCGGCTTGCCCACCCTGCACTTCCCCCCCGAGCTCCCCATCTCGAGCCGGGTGGAGGACATCACCGCGGCCATCGCCGCCCATCAGGTGGTCATTGTCGCGGGGGCCACCGGCTCGGGGAAGACGACGCAGTTGCCGAAAGTCCTGCTCGCCATGGGGCGCGGCCGCCCGCGCCAGATTGGCGTCACCCAGCCCCGGCGTATCGCCGCGACGAGCGTGGCGGCGCGCGTGGCACGCGAGCTCGGCACGGAGCTGGGCACGGACGTCGGCTACCAGATTCGCTTCGAGGACCGCTCGTCCCGGCAGACGGCCGTGAAGTTCATGACCGACGGCGTCCTCCTCGCGCAGATTCACAGCGACCCGCTCCTGCGCCGCTACGACACCATCGTGCTCGACGAGGCCCACGAGCGCAGCCTCACCATCGACTTCCTGCTCGGGTGGCTCAAGCGCATCCTCCCCAGACGCCCCGACCTCAAGGTCGTGGTGAGCTCGGCCACCATCGAGACCGAGCGCTTCTCGCGGTTCTTCGGGGGGGCGCCGGTCATCCAGGTGGAGGGCCATACCTTTCCGGTGGACGTGCTCTACGAGCCGCCTCCCGAGGACGCCGAGCTCGCCGACTCCGTCGCCGATGCGGTGGCGGACGTGCTCTCGCTCGACCCGGACGGGGACGTCCTCGTGTTCCTCCCCGGGGAGCGGGAGATCCGCGAGGCCGAGAATGCCCTGAACGCGCGCGAGCTCCGCGACACGGTGGTGCAGCCCCTCTATGCGCGCCTGTCGGCCGCCGAGCAGTCGCGCGTCTTCGCCACCATCCCCCAGCGCCGGGTCATCCTCGCCACCAACGTCGCGGAGACGTCGGTCACCATCCCGGGCATCGTGTACGTCGTGGACACGGGGGTGGCGCGCCTGTCGCGCTACGAGCCGCGCTCGGGCACCACGCGCCTGCACATCGAGCCCGTCTCCCAGGCCAGCGCCGACCAGCGCAAGGGGCGCTGCGGCCGCGTGCGCGAGGGCATCTGCGTGCGCCTCTACGACGAGGCGAGCTTCACCACGCGGCCCGCCTTCACCGACCCCGAAATCAAGCGCACCGGGCTCGCGGGGGTCATCCTGCGGATGAAGTCCCTGGGCCTCGGTGACGTCGAGGACTTCCCCTTCCTCGACCCGCCCCAGCCGAAGGCCATCGCCGAGGGCTGGCGGGTGCTCGAGGAGCTCGGGGCCATCGAGGGCAAGGAGCGCACTTTGACGCCGCTCGGGCACCAGCTCGCGCGCTTCCCGGTGGACCCGCGCATCGCGCGGATGATTCTCGCCGGCGCCGAGTACGGGTGCCTGGACGAGGTGCTCATCGTCGCCGCGGCGCTCAACCTGCAGGACCCGCGCGAGCGGCCACGCGAGGCCGCGCAGAAGGCGGACGAGCTGCACCGGCGCTTCCGTGACGAGCACTCGGACTTCACGGGGCTCCTCAAGCTGTGGGCGTTCGTGCGCGAGGCCGACGGCCGGGGGACGTCCCATCTGCGGCGCGTGTGCCGGGACAACTTCCTGTCCTTCCTGCGGGTGCGCGAGTGGCGGGACGTCCAGCGCCAGCTCGAGGAGACCGTCCGCGAGCTGCGCCTGCCGCGCAAGGGCCGGGGCGCCCCGGCGCGAGGGGACGTCCTGCACCAGGCGCTCCTCACCGGGCTCCTGTCCCGCATCGGCCAGTGGAATCCGGAGCAGCGCCACTATACGGGCGCGAAGCAGACGCGCTTCATGGTTCACCCCTCGTCGGCGCTCGCGAAGAAGCCCCCTGCCTGGGTGATGGCGTTCGAGCTCGTGGAGACGTCCCAGCTGTTCGCGCGCACCGTGGCGAAGCTCGACCCGGAGTGGCTCGCGGCGGCGGCCCCCCACCTGCTCAAGCGCAGCTACTCCGAACCGCACTGGTCGGAGAAGTCCGCGCGCGCCGTGGTGAAGGAGAACGCGACCCTCTTCGGGCTTCAGGTCTTCAAGGAGCGCCCCGTGGCCCTGGCCAGCATGGACCCCGCCCGGGCACGGCTGATGTTCCTCGAGCATGCCCTGGTGCGCGGCGAGTACCGCACCCGGGGGGCGTTCCAGGAGAAGAACCGCCAGGTGCTCGAGCGCGTGGCGCGCCTGCGGGACAAGGCCCGGCGCAGCGAGCTGCTCGACAGCGAGGCGCTGCTGACGTTCTTTGACCGGCGCCTCCCGGCGGACGTGACGGACGGAGCGGGCTTCGAGGTCTGGCGCCGCAAGGCCGAGGCGGCCGACCCCGACGTGCTCGTCCTCTCGATGGAGGACGCTCTCTCGCACGACCCGGACCTGTCCCCAGCGCACTACCCGGACACCATCCCCCTGCACGGCGCGTCCGTGCCGGTGACGTACACCTTCGACCCCTCGGCCGAGGACGACGGCATCACCCTGAGCGTGCCCCTGCTGCTGCTCGCCCAGCTCGTCCCAGGTGAGCTCGACTGGACCATCCCCGGGTGGCAGCGGGAGAAGCTCACCGCCCTGCTCGAGCAGGTCCCCCGCGCCCAGCGCAAGCAACTGGGGCCGGTGCCGGCCCTGGTCGACCGTCTCGAGAAGGAACTGGTCCCCTTCCGCGGGCCGATGATTCCAGCGCTCGTGCGTGCGGTGTCCCGGCTGTGCGGCGTGGACGTGCCCGAGGAGTCCCTCCGGACGGATACCGTGGTGCCGTACCTGCGCATCACACTCCGGGTGCTCGACGAGCGGGGAAAGGAGCTCGCGCGGAGCCGCGATGCCGACGCGCTGCTCGAGCAGCACGGGGGACGTGCACGGGCGGCGCTGCGCAGCGCGGCACCGGCTTCGGACTGGGAGCGCAAGGGCCTGACGGCCTGGACCTTCGGCGAGCTGCCCCCCGTGGTCACCCGGCGGGTCGGCGGGCTCGACGTTCGCAGCTACCCCGCGCTCGTCGACCGGGGCGCTGCCGTGGACCTGGTGCTGCTCGAGACCTCCGCCGCCGCCGAGGCGGCCACGCGCACGGGGGTCCGCCGGCTCCTGATGCTCGCCGCGCGGGGACACGTGGCCGTCAGCGCCGCGCGCATGCCGCTGCCCTTCCCGTCCCTGGACGGCGCGCCGCCCGCGCGGGGCCAGGCCGACGCCTTCCGGGCGCTCGTCCTCGCACGCGGCGTCGACGATGCGTTCAAGCTCGCACCGGGTGCGCCGCTGCCCCGCACGAAGGAGGCCTTCGAGTCACTTGTCCGAGAGGGCTCACCGCGCATCGAGAGCGCGGCCCGGGACTGGGCGAACGCCGTCGTTGTCACCTCCTCGGAGCTCGCCGCGACGCTCGCCGCACTCAAGACGGCATCAAAGGGGCCGAGCGGCGCGGCGGCCGTGCGGGACCTCCGCTCGCAGCTCGGGCACCTGTTCCCCGCGAACCTCATCGAGTGGATTCCCTTCGTGCGCCTGCTGCACTACCCGCGCTACCTCCGCGCGGCCCAGGCACGGCTGTCGCGTGCGGTGGCGAACCCCGGCAAGGACGCGGGGAAGGCCGCGCCCTTCACTCCCCTGTGGGAGACCTTCCTCGCCAGGCGCGCCACCGTGCGTGACCAGGGGGCGGCGCAGGAGCTGCGGTGGGCCTTCGAGGAGCTCCGCGTGGCCATCTTCGCTCCGGAGGTGACGACGCCCGTGTCGGTGACGGTGGCGAAGGTCGGCGCGGCCCTCGCGGCGCTGCGCTAGAAACGGGTAGCGCCACCTCGCCAGGGTGTCGCACCGCGGGGCCCACGGCACCGCTGCCGCTACGGACAGATGAAGAAGATGTCCGTGTAATACGCAGTCACCTGCCCCGACTGCCCGATGTACCCCGAGCAGTCGGCGTGCCACGCCCCCGCCCAGTTCACCTTGGCCGCCTCACGGTAGTAGGTCCGGTGCTGGCCGTACCGCGTTCCACCACCAGGCTCCTCCGCGCGCTGCTCCACCGTGCGCATGTCGCCCATGGGAAGCCCGGCCTCCGACTCCGACTCAGCCGGTCCACCGCAAGCGCTGAGAAGCAGCGCGGAGATTCCAACGACCCAACGAGACAGCGCCATCTGGGACTCCTTGTCGTGAGAAATGTTTCGAAGTTGCAGTTGAAATCTTATCGAGACAGGGCTTGGCGCGTCCACCCTGCGTGAAGGTCTGGTGGAAGAAGTCCGCGTACGGGACGCCCCGGGCGGTGTTGAACGGTGGCCACGGCCACGCCGCGAGGAAAGGCCATCTTGAAGTCCTCGTAGCCCATGTGCGCCGACAGCGTGGGCGGCGTGGGGCTGTCAGGACATGCGTCGCGCATGACGCGCAGCAAGTCTGCATTGCCCCAGCGGAAACCCCTTAGTCTGACATCCCAATGGCGTACGCCACACCCGGGCCACAATCATCCACATTCACTGGATTGCCAGTTTTGCTCGTTTGGATTTGAAATCAATTCAAGACCAATGCTAGTAAGGCATTGGCTTCGGCCACCCCCGCATAAACAACACAGGAGTAGTCCATGACGCGGAACGTGAAGCGTTTCCTGGCTGGCTCGCTGCTGTCTCTCACCCCGTCGCTCGCTTTCGCCGGGCAGCTCGAACTCGACTTTCCCGACTTCCTCACCCAGCGTGGCGAGTACGTCAGCGTCCGCGAGGGCGTGGTGCAGGTCCCCGTGCGGAAGGGCCCTTCGGTGGAGGCCATTGGCCCTGCCATTGAAGACTTCTTCGTCTTCAACCAGACCGGCGTCAACCTGACCCTGGGCCTCCAGATCCTGACGGGCACGTTCAATGGCATCTGGAACACCCACCCCGTGCCCACCGGCACCTATGGTGGGTTCCAGGTCAGCGCCCCCGCCCCCACGCCGCTGGTCGTCCAGCAGTACTACTACACGGTCGACCCGGCGAATCCGGCCGGCTCGAAGACCTGTGTCTGGCGCGTGGAGGTCTCTGACGTCGCCGGAGCCTGCTCCGCGCAGGTCTTCTTCGGGACCTACGGCGGCGCCGTCTGCACCGTCGACACGGCCCAGTCAATCATCGACCCGGTGACGTGTCAGACGCAGATCGTCACCAACATGCAGTGAGTTGAAGCTCGCGCCGCCAGGGCCGCTCCGGAGGCCCTGGTGGTGCGTTCACCGTCATCGACGGTCGGCACGGCTCCAGCGGAACGTCAGCCCGGCATGGCCGGTGGGCGGGCGACTCCCGCCCCTCATGCCCAGGGGAAACTCAAGGCCCCCCTCTGCGCGCACTTCGAGGGAGGGGCTCAAGCGAACCCCAATCCCCAGGGCCCCCCCCGGTGAGAGCAGCAGGTTCGCGCCATTGAACCGCCCCTGAAAGGCGGTGAGCGGTCCCGCGAAGGCGCCCGTCAGCGATGCGCCACCGGTCAGCGTCCACGCGCGACTCAGCCGAAAGTCGAGCAGGGTCTGCGCTCCGAGCCGGAGGTTGACGGGCTCCGTGGAGTTGTTGGTGACGGGCACGAACCAGACTCCAGCGCTCGGAGCGACGGACCACGTCCACCGGGACTGCTCGATGAGCCGGTGCCGTGTTCCGAGCTCCAGGCCCAGCAACGTGAGGCGGCCGCCCCAATCCCAGTTCTTGCCAGCGCCCTTGCGAAACGTGAGCTCGGGGCTGGGGAGGTACGCCTGGTCCCGCCCATGCTCGAAGGCCAGCGCGTTCAATGAAACGCCGACCTCTGTCGTCCCGACGGGGGTTGTCGCGGCGCCGATGTTCCGCGCACCGCTCAGACAGCCTGGCACGAGGACGAGCGTCCCGGCCACCGAGAGCGTCCGTGTGACGAAGCCTCGCATCACGGAGGCCATGCGAACCGCACCCAGACGGGATGGTGGTCGCTCCCGGCGGGACGCCGGTCCACGCCGCGCTCCAGCGGAGCGAGCCCCTGGGCGAAGACGAAGTCGAGCGGAAAGCCGCCAATCACGGAGTCCACCGTGTCCCCCACGCCATCCGAGGCCCATTGGAAGCCCCGCTCGGAGAACAGCTTCACCATCTGCCTCAGGCTCCCCGGGTCCGAGGTATTGAAGTCGCCGGCGATGACCTGCACCGGCCCCGTGCCCTCGAGCGCGTCGATGATGGTCTCCGCCTGGTCGAGCCGCCCGCCCAGCCCGACGATGGGCGTGGCGTTGTGCACGGAGGCCGTTTGAACCAGCGTCCCGCCGAGGTCCAACGTCGCGAGGACCGCGATGCGGCGGCGCTGATGGTACGGGTCGTCGTGGGGGAGGTGGACCTTCCGGTCCGCGGTGATGGGCCACCGGCTCAACAGCGCGTTGCCGAAGTCGTCGTCGTCCACCTGCACGGAGGCGGGGTAGTAGACGTAGGCCAGCCCCAGCTCACGTGCGATTCGGTCGACGGACGCAGCGTCCATCTCCTGCATCGCGATGACATCCGCCCCCGCGAGCGGAGGCCTTGAGAGCGCGGTGATGGCCTCGGTGACGTGTTCGGAGAAGGCCAGGTTGAACGTCACCACGGTGATGGAAGCGGGCGCCTCGGTGGAAACGGAGCCAGGCGTCCGATGGTCGCCGCTGTACCGGGGACCGGCCTCATCGGTGTAGTTCTCCGCGAGCGGGCATCCCGTCAGGAGCGTGAGCAGGAGAAGCGCCCACGGCGGCGCGATGCGCAGCCGCTGGAGGTCGCCAGGCGCCTCCGCGGCGCGTGCGTCATTGCATTTCAAGGACCGGTGCATCGCGCAACTGAACGGAGCAGCGCCCCAGAGATTCCATCCGCCGCGGCGCCAACACCGCACCGCTTCCTCCAACGGCCGCGGAGCAACAGAGGGAGTGAACGCCTTGATTGCGCCGCCGCCTCATGGCCCAGGCCAGCCAGGCGGCCGGATGCCGTGCTTGCACTGCGGCGCTCACGCACCGTCTCAGCGAGCCCAGTCCTCCACTTCACTCGCGGCGGCACGGGCGAGCTTCGCCGCGGCCAAGGGGTCCACCCGCGCGGTGACCAGCACACCGATGACGGCGCCCAGCAACAGCTCCACCCGGCGGGCCACCGTCTTCCGGGGCATGACACCGGCCCGCGCCGCCGCCTCCAGGGCCCGGGTCAGGTGTCCCTGCAAGAGCGCGCGGTAGTCCTCCACCGCGCGATGAGCCTCGGCGTCATGCGGGGCCAGCTCCGTGGCCGTGTTGACGAGCAGGCATCCCCGGCGCGTCAGGGCCGGCGGCGCGGTCCCCATCGTCGTCGCGAGCGACTCGAAGTACGCCGTCACCTGCGGCAGGCCCGCCGGGCCCTTGGCGAAGACGGCCAGCCGGGGCGTGATGACCTCCTGGAGGTACAGCGCCACCGCGCGGGAGAACAGCCCCCGCTTGCTCTCGAACGCCTGGTACAGGCTGGAGCGGTTCAGCCCCGTGGCGGACTCCAGGTCCGACAGGGACGTGGCCTCGTACCCCCGGGACCAGAACACCCCCAGCGCCTTGCGCACCGCCTCCGTCTCGTCAAACGCACGCGTCCGCGCCACATCACCCTCCTTGACAATTCTGAACCGACCGTTTCAGTATGATTCGGAACTGACTGGTTCAGAATACCGCATCCCAGAGGGGAGTCATCATGTCGCTGCTGGCACAGGTCTTCGCGGTCGTCGCCGCGCTCATCCACGTCCTGTTCTTCGTCATGGAGAGCGTCGTCTTCTCGCAGCCGAAGGTGTGGCGGCGCTTCGGACTGAAGTCACAGGCGGACGCGGACGTGGTCAAGCCGATGGCGCTCAACCAGGGCTTCTACAACCTGTTCCTCGCGGTGGGCGTGCTGGTGGGCGTGGCGCTCGTCCACACCGGCGCGGCCGCGTCCGGCGTGGCGGCCGTGGTGTTCGGCTGTGCATGCATGGCGCTGGCGGCCCTGGTGCTGGTGTCCAGCAACCGCCGCTTCCTCAAGGCCAGCATCGTCCAGGGCGCCCCGCCCCTCCTGGCCATCGCGCTCATCGCGGTTCGCCTGGGGGAATGAGCGGGCAAGGCGCCAGGCTGCCGTTGACGCCCCGCCCTTCTCGTCTATGGCTTGGAGCTGCTGCGCAGGTACCGGTAGAACTCGGACTCGCCGCCCAGGAACAGTGACGTGGAGGCGTCCACCACGTCCGGGTAGGCCTCCAGCGTCCGCATGAACTGGTAGAACTCCGGATCCCTGCCGAAGGCCTCCGCGTAGATTTTCGTCGCCTCGGCGTCCGCCGCACCGGTGATGTCCTGGGCCTTGCGGTAGGCCGCCGAGCGGATCTCCTTCAAGTCACGCTCACGCTGGCCCCGGACCTCCGCCGCGCGGCCCATGCCCTCCGAACGGGAGCGCTCGGCGATGCGCTTGCGCTCGGAGATCATCCGCTCGAACACCTTCACCTGGACCTCGTCCACGTAGTTGATACGGCGAATCTGCACGTCGACCAGCTCCACCCCGAACTCCTTGACGATCTCCGCGGCCCGGAGGCGAATCTGGCGGGTGAGCTTGTCCCGTCCCTGGGCGACCTGCTCCAGTGACTCGCCGCCCCGCTCCGTCTCGGCGGTGTACTCGTCGTCCTCGAAGGGACGGTTGGTGGAGCGGACCGCTTCAATCAGCGCGAACGACGCGATGGTGTTGCGCGTCTCACCGTCGATGATGTCGTCGAGCCGGGACTGTGCGTTGCGCTCGTCCCGCAGGCGCTGGAAGAAGCGCAGCGGGTCCACGATGCGCCAGCGCCCGAAGGTGTCCACCCAGATGTACTTCTTGTCCTTGGTGGGAATCTGGTTCGGGTCTCCGCGCCAGTCCAACCACCGCTTGTCGAAGCGGTTCACCGTGTCGACGAAGGGCATCTTGAAGTGGAGCCCCGGGTCCACGACGGACGCGCCCTTCGGCTCGCCGAACCGGGTGATGACGGCCTGCTCGTGCTCGCTCAGGGTGTAGGTCGAGGAGAAGCCCACCACGACGACGAGGGCGGCCAATACGCCGAGGGGAATGACCAGGCGGCTCATCGGCGGCCCTCCGTCTGGCTCGCGCTCCCGGACACCGCGGGGTCGTTCGCCTGCATGTTCAACAATGGCGTGAGGCCCTTGACGGACTCATCCAGGACGACCTTCTGTCCAGCGCTCCGGAGCACCTGGCTCACCGTCTCCAGGTACATGCGGCGGCGGGTGACGTCCGGGGCCTTGCGGTACTCCTCGTAGACGCGCGCGAAGCGGTCCGCCTCACCCTTGGCGCGGTTCACACGCTCAATGGCGTAGCCCTCGGCGCCGCGCAGCGCCTCCTCGGCCTCGCCCTTCGCGCGGGGAATGACGCGGTTCAGTTCGGCATAGGCCTCGTTGATGACGCGCTCCTTCTCCTGGATGGCCTGGTTCACCTCGTTGAAGGACGGCTTCACCGGGTCGGGCGGGTTCACGTCCTGGAGCACCACCTGCTGGATGTCCACGCCCGTCTCATAGCGGTCCGCCAGGTCCTGGAGCAGCAGCTTGGACTGGGTGGCCACCGCCTGGCGGCCCGTGGTGAGGACCTCGTTCACCGAGTGGTCTCCCACGACGGCTCGCATCGAGGCCTCGGAGATGTCCCGGAGCATGCTCTCCACGTTCTTCACCTTGAAGAGGTACTGGTACGGGTCCTTGATTTTGTACTGGACGATCCACTCCACCACCGCGACGTTGAGGTCACCGGTGAGCATGAGCGACTCGCGCTTCATGTCCGAGGTCTCCGCCGCATAGGAGGAGCCCGCGCGCGTGCGGGACGACTCCGTGCGGAAGCCGAACTCCGCCTTGAGCTGACGCTGCACCGGGACCTTCACGATGCGGTCCACCCAGAAGGGCACCCGGAAATGCGGGCCCGGCTCCACCGTGCCCGCGAAGCGCCCCAGCCGGAGGATGACGCCCACTTCGTCCGGCTCCACCTGGGCGTAGCTGGTCATCAACCCCACCAGCAGGAACAGACCGAGCACGACGAACAGGAGGCGGCGCCCCATTCCAGGCCCCAGTTGCCGCTGGAGCTCACGTAGTACTTCTGACGGATCCCGCCCGCGTGGGTCGGAGTTCATGACGCGAGGTTCCCATGCCATCCGTCCGTCTTCCCCCGTCCAGGCTGCTTCATGCAAGGGGAACCACGCGAATTCCTGCCAGCCGGGCACCGTGCGCGGCGCTCACGCGCTTGAACGGTGGGGGCACGTCGCTTCGATTGACGCTCCCCAGCACGGTCATTAGGAAAGTCGCGCTCGACCCGGCGGACGAAACGAAATGATGACCGACACGGCAACGAAGACGTTGGAAGCGGACGGGCAGACGCTCGCCTATCGCGATGTGGGCACCGGAGAACCGGTGGTCCTCATCCACAGCGGTGGCTTCTCCGGCCGCCAGTGGCGGAAGCTGGGCGACACGCTGGCCACCACTCACAGGACTGTCATTCCGGACCTGCTCGGCTACGGCGGCTCCAGCGAGTGGCCCGCGGGAACACCCTTCCACTTCCGCCAGGACCTGGCGGCGCTGGAGGCCCTGGCGGCGCGACTGGAGCAGCCGGCGCACTTCGTTGGCCACTCGTATGGCGGCTTCCTCGCGATGCAGCTCGCGCTGTCACGCCCCCAGGCGGTGAAGTCGCTGGCCGTCTTCGAGCCCGTGGCGTTCGGCGTGCTCGAAGCAGGTGACTGGGAAGGTTCGCCCGACCTGCCGTCCACCTTCGAAGGCACCGGCGAGGCCTGGCTGTCCGCGTTCGTGTCGGGATGGAACGGGCCCGGCGCGTGGGACGCGCTCAACGCGGAGACGCAGCAGGCCTTCCGCAAGGTGGGCTGGAAGGTCTACCAGGAGGTCGCCTCCCTGGCGTCGGACAAGACGACGCGCGAGACGTACGCGACGATTGCCGTCCCCACGCTCCTGCTTGGCGGGGAGCGCACGCCCACCTTCGAACGGCGGGTGCTCGACACGCTGGCCCGGGTGCTGCCTCGCGCGGAGCTGCAGGTGTTCCCGGGCGTGGGCCACATGGGGCCCATCACGCATGCCCGGGAGGTGAACGCCGCCATCCTGCGCCACCTCCAGGCCTGAGGCGGACGCGCGTGAAGCGCCGCCCGCGCGCCCGGAACACCCGGGCACGCAGGGGCGACCTGGCTCAGCTCGGCCTGGCTCGCACGGACTGGAAGGCCCGCGTGGCGCCCGTCACGAGCAGCACGATGAGGCCACCCGCGATGATGCCGGCCACCGCGTTCATCAGCGACGGCAGGAGCGCGCCCAGCAGCCCGCCAACGCCCGGCACCGCCGCGGCCGCGGCGCTCGCGTGCTCGATGAAGTGATGCAGGGGCGCGATGCCGTGCGTGAGGATACCGCCGCCCACCATGAACATGGCGGCCGTGCCCACGATGCCGAGCCCCTTCATCAAGTACGGCGCGGTCGTCAGGATGCCCCGGCCCAGGCTTTGATTGAACCCGCCATCCTTCTTCATCAGGTAGAGGCCCGCGTCGTCGAGCTTCACGATGCCCGCGACCAGACCGTAGACGCCCACCGTGATGAGGATGGCGATGCCGGACAGCACGGCGACCTTCATTCCAAAAGACGCGGCGGTGAGCGTCCCGAGCGAGATGACGACGATTTCGGCGGACAGGATGAAGTCGGTGCGGATGGCGCCCTTGATCTTGTCCTTCTCCATGGCGACCAGGTCCACCGAAGGGTCCGCCACCGCCTTGACGCGCTCCTGCCTCTGCGCCGCCTGCTCCTCCTTGCCGTGCAGGAACTTGTGGGCCACCTTCTCGAAGCCCTCGAAGCACAGGAAGGCGCCGCCCAGCATCAGCAGCGGGGTGATGGCCCAGGGCGCCAGCACGCTGATGGCCAGGGCCGCGGGGACCAGAATCGCCTTGTTGACCAACGAGCCCTTGGCGACGGCCCAGACGACAGGCAGCTCACGGTCGGGGCTGACGCCGGAGACCTGCTGGGCGTTGAGCGCGAGGTCATCCCCGAGCACGCCAGCGGTCTTCCGGGTCGCGACCTTCGTCATCGCCGCGACGTCGTCCAGCAGGCTGGCGATGTCATCAATCAGGGTCAGCAGGCTGCTTCCGGCCACGAGATTCGTCCTGGTGTAGAGGGCACGGGTGCGTCGAAAAGACGTCCCCACCCTGGATATAGCCTGGATTAAGCGCGCCCACGCGGCTTCGATAGCCACGTCCCCCCGCTTGTCCTCCACCCCGCCCCATTCTATTTTCCTTGAATTCACCGAACAGGGTCGTGACATGCGAGCTCGACATCGCGGGTGGGTTCCCCGGTGGATGCTGATGTTCCTGGCGGCTTCCTGCGCCCACCCGCCTCCCGCGCGGCCCCGTGCCCCGCACGCCTGCGAGTCTCCTGGAACGCGCTGCTGGGACTTCGAGGAAGGCCGCGTCCCCGACGGCTGGACGCCCTACCGCGACGAGTTCAGCGGCACGCTGCTCGTGGACGACACCCGCGCATACCGGGGCCGGTACGCCCTTCATGCCCGTCAGCTCGTCGGTGGCACGGAGGGAAGCCAAGGGGGGCCCAAGAAGACGCTCCGCTTCGAGCTGCCCGCCCACTTCGGCCCCGTGCTGTGGGGCCGCGCCTACGTCTACACGTCCCCCGCGCGCCCCATGTCCCACGCGGGCCTCTTCAATGCCCGCTACCCCAGGCCCGGCCAAACGGGCGGAGCCCTGGACACGCTCGACTGGTACGAGGTCGCCACGTACCGGCAGCGCTACATGGCCATCTGGCACCCACCCGAGCCGCCGGGGTTCCCCGAATGGGTGCAGGTGTCGGACACGCCGCTCGTGCTCGACGAATGGGCGTGTCTGGAATGGCTCTTCGACGGCGCCAATGGAACGCAACCGGAGGCCGCCGAGCCGCGCGTCTGGCTCAACGGCACCGAGCTTCAGTGGCCTGAGACCTTCGTCTTCTCCGAGCCACCGACGCAGCAGCGGCCGGTGCGCGAGAAGGTCAGCGACTTCACCGTGCTCGAGGCCGGCGTGTTCCTCTACCAGGGGCTCCCCGTGCCCACCGACTGGTGGATGGACGAGCTCGCCGTGGGCCCGCGGCGCATCGGCTGCGAGTAAGCGCGCTGGACCTGGCCGACTGAATGGGGCATGCGTGAGGCCCACCCGCCACCCGGGGCCCCACCTGGCCCGGCCATCCCGCGAGAGGAGTCCATGCGAGCCTGCCCGTGCTGCAGGGAGGTGCTGACCGCCGGCATCCTGGGCCTGGGCGTCCGCCGCCTCGCGGGGAGCTGCGAGGTTTGCGGCAACAGGGTCTGCCAGGTGTGCCTGAGCACGCAGGTCCTGGAGGCCGGTGACTTCCGGCAACGCCCGGTGGCGCCCGGCCACACGAACCGGAAGGCCCGGGGCCGCGTCTGCCGCGCCTGTTGGTGGGAGCACCTGACGGAGCGAGGCCTCAAGCCCCCCTTCCCCGCCCCGCCTGGCCAGCGCGAGCGGGCCGCCCACGCGGCGAGGTCCTCCTGTCAGCACCCCGACGTCACGCAGGCCATGGGCTTCTGCCCCGGCTGCGGCGACGAGGTCGAATGGAAGGCCGAGCACGGCAACCCCGTCTGCGTGGCGTGCGAGGCGCCCTCCCACCCGCGCTTCAATCACTGCTGGGCCTGTGGCGAGTCCTTCGACGAGGCCAACGCGCCCGAGCCCGTGGCCCAGGGCTACCGGCTCGAGTTCGACTGCGACGCGGACGACTGCGCCGGGAAGCTGGCGTGGCTGATGCCCTGCTGCCCGTGGTGCGGAGAAGCGAAGCACTGGGAGCCCGCGAGCGGCGGCGACCTGGAGTGCACGGAGTGCGAGCACCGCCTGGACCGCGCGTGGGCCCACTGCGTGCGATGTGGCGAAGAGGCCCCCCTGCCAGACGACTGTCTCCGATGCGGCCAGGACCTGGACGACGCCGCCTCCGCCGCGCGCTGTGAGTCCTGTCGCAACATCGTGTGTGGGGACTGCTTCGACACACGCGTCGTTCCCTCCGCCTCCAGTGAGCCCCAGGAGCGGCTCCTGTGCGCCACCTGCGGCGTGGGCTTCGACCGGCCCGCGCCTCCCGTCGAACCTCCCGAAGAGGTGGAGGAAGAAGCCGACGACGCGGACGAATCGCCAGCCGCGGAGCCTGAGCCTGAGCCCGTGGCGTCTGCGTGGGAGGTGCTGGGAATCACGCCCGGCACTCCGCTCGCGGATGCACGGCGGGCCTATTTGTCCCTGGTGGCCCAGTACCATCCAGACAAGGTCGCGCAGCTCGGCCCCAAGCTGCAGGCCCTGGCGCAGGAGGAAACGCGCAGGCTCATCGAAGCCTGGGAGTACGTTCGCAGGAAAACTTCAGATACAGGCAAAACTTAGTTTCCTGGAAACTCCAACCATGCTCCCGCCGACAACCTCGCGGAGAACGGCGATGACAGGAGCCATGGGATGAAGACGAACGGGATGACGTGGAACACCGCGCTGTTGTCAGTGGCCATCGTGCTGGGTGCGTGTGGCGGCGCCGCCGAGGACACGGAGGCGCTCACGCCGGACGCGCTCGAAACCGAGACGTCCGAGCTGAACTCGCCCATCTATGACAGGGCGCGAGCCTTCGCCGCCGCCAATCCCAAGCGGGACGGTGGCACGTGGGACCAGTGGTGTGGTTCGTTGATGTGGCGCTTCGGCCAGTTGCCGGAGTCGTCGGCGCGGCCCTCCGCCATCGAGGCGTTCCGCGCGTCACGCATCATCTCCATGGACCCGACCCAGGCGCCCACGGGTGCGTTTCATTGGTGGGACATTGGCGCGTACGGCCACGTCGGCGCGGACCTGAATGGCGGTGGCGGCACCGTGTTCATGGCCACGCGCAAGCTGGCGCAGTCCTGGGGTGATGCCATCGGCGTGAACAGCGTCCACGGGTATTCGGGCGCGACGGGCGCGCGCTATCTCGGCTGGTCCATGGACTACGCGGGCGGGCGCATCGCGGGCGGTGGCACGCCTCCGCCGGCCGGTGGTGGCCTGCCGCATACGACGACGGAGTACGACGGCGTCCCCGGCCCCATCTATTACAAGCGCATCCAGACGGTCGCCCGGCGCGACTACGGCTACACGGGCCCGATTGACGGCGTCACCGGGCCCAGCACGGAGAAGGCCCGCGTGCGCATCACCGCGCGCGAACTGAACCGTCGCGGCGGCCCCCGCACGTCCGCCCAGGAGGACGGCATCCCCGGGAAGGTCTATTGGACGCGCGTCCAGACGGTGGGCCGGAGCTTCGGCTACACGGGCCCCATTGACGGCATCCCAGGCCCCAACACGTACAAGGCCGAGCACAAGATTTGCGGCTACGCGGTGAACCGCGCGTTCTGACGCGGCGTCCGCGGTCCCGGCGCGAGGCCGGACCTCACCCGGTCCGGTCCTCGTGCCGTCCAGGTTCAGGCGCGAGAGGACGGCTGCACGTCCGCGCCCGCGCGAATCTTGTCGGAGCGCTCCCGCAGCTCGCGCCACGAGTCCTCGTAGTCCTTCTTCAGCTTCGACCAGTTCTCGCCGTGGCTGCTCATCAACCGGCGGAGCGCGGACTCCGTGTCATGGAGCGAGCGGCGGATGAACTCGAGTTCCTGCCGCGTGAGCCGTGAGTCCTCGGCCCGGGACTGCGCGGCGGACGCTTCCCAACCATCCACCTGCGCGCCAAGCGCTCGGAGCTCCGCCTCCCGCTTGCGCTCGTAGCCGGCACGGACGAGCGCCATCTTCGCTTCCATCTCGATGACAGCCTGGTTGGTGTCGTCGTAGGACTTCCGGAGCTCGGCCTTGCCCTGGTCGAAGTTCTGCGTCTGCCGCTTGCCCAGCTCATCCAGCTTGAGGCGGAACTTTTCGAAGACGCGGCGAATCGCGGACATGTCCTTGAGCTCGTCGCTTGCCTGGCGGACGTCGGCCTGCGCCTCCGTTTCGGCAATCCGGGCGTCGAGCCTCCGCTTCTCCGCATCCATCTGCTTCACGTAGGCCTCTTGCTCCGTCATGACGCGTGTCTCCTTCCGCGCGACCTTCCGGGCGCGGCGCTGTGCTGACGTCATGCATGAGGGCTCACCCCCATGGACGCACACAGTGCGGCGGCCGAGCCCCGGGCGTCCGGCTCCCCGGGCCAGCCGAGGAAGGAGCGCGCGCCTGGCGAGTGCATGTCAGGGCGAGGCGCCATGCCGCGTCAGGGGCGTCATGCCGAAGCTGAATCAAATCATCGCCGTCGAGAAGGGCGTCAAGAACCGCTCCCAGCAGGAGCTGACGCAGGCCCATCACGACCTCCAGAAGCCGCAGCTGCTCAGCGGCATCTCCCGCACGTACCAGCCCCGCGACGAGGAGGGTGAGCGCTTCCCCCCCGAATCCACCCGCGTGCAGGTGCGCACGCAAGACATCCTCAAGAAGACGCAAGAGATCCTCACCCGGCTCTTCGACGTCACCGCGACCAAGGACCTCACCAACTGTCACGCGAAGGCAGACGTGCGCGTGGATGGCAGGGTCCTGCTGAAGGGTGTTCCCGCCACCTATCTTCTCTTCCTGGAGAAGCAGCTGGTGGACCTCCACACCTTCGTGATGAAGCTGCCCGCGCTGGACCCGTCGGAGTCGTGGGTTCCCGACCCGGCGCAGGGCCTGTGGGCCACCGAGCCCGTGCAGACGGCGAAGACGAAGAAGGTTCCCCGCAACCACGTGAAGTCCGAGGCCACCGAGAAGCACCCGGCCCAGGTGGAGGTCTATTACGAGGACATCGTCGTCGGTTACTGGAAGACGGTGAAGTTCTCGGGGGCCCTCCCCGCCACGCGCATGAACGACCTGCTGGAGCGCGTGGAGAAATTGCAGCAGGCCGTCAAGTTCGCCCGCGAAGAGGCGAACGCCGTCGAGGTGGAGGAAATGAAGGCCGGCGAGGCCCTCCTCGGCTACCTGTTCGGCTAGACTCACGGCCGCAGACCTTTTGGAGTCCAGACTCAAGCTCAGCAGCAGCTTCACGCCGAGCGTTCTCCGGCCGTCCCCCAGTGCAGGTTCGAGCCCTGCCCCCGCCATTCAGCATCCTACGCGGCGGGGTAGCCCAATCACGGTAGAGGCAGGCGGCATCACGAGCGCGCGAAGCACCCCAAACTCAAATTCCCACTCCAGACTCAGCATTCGCTGTCGCAGGCCCGATCAACCGCTCCCGCCCCCTCCCTCGTGATGCTGGTGCAATTCCAGCCCGCCGCTCCATTCCACCTTGCGCGGCGGTCGTTCAATCGCAGGACCCGAGGTCTCAACCGCAGGCGGGAACTTAAACGTGCGGGTCTCATCCATGGCAGCACCCCGAGCCCGGGCAGGAGGACACCCTACTCGGGCTCACTCTTTTCCAGCGGCGCAGCGGGACTTGACGCGCCTGGGCGGGAGCGCTCGGATGCGCCCCCATGAACCGGCTGCTGACCCGCGCTGAAGCGTCGAACTACACGCAAACGTCCCTTCACTCCGACGTGCTGTCCTTCGTGGACGAGCTCTGCCGCCGCACGAAGCTCGCCCGCCGGGTGGACTTCGGCCTGAGCGGCGAAGGCCAGCCCCTGGTGGCGCTGGTGGTGAGCGACCGCGGCTGCTTCACGCCCGAGCAGGCGCGCAAGCAGAAGAAGGTCGTGGTGATGGTGGAGGCCAACATCCACGCGGGCGAAGTCGAAGGCAAGGAGGCCGTGCTCGCGCTCGCGCGCGACCTCACCCTCACCCGGCTCGGGCAGACGCTGCTCGACAAGGTGTGCCTGGTGCTGGTGCCCGACTTCAACCCCGACGGCAACGACCGCATCAGCCCGAACAACCGGAAGCTCAACCTCCAGGACCTCGAGGGACAGGTGAACCCCGAGGGCGGCGTGGGCACCCGCTACACGGGCGAGGGCTGGAACCTCAACCGCGACAGCACGAAGCAGGAGGCCCCGGAGACGCGCGCCATGGCCGCGCTGCACCAGACCTGGTGGCCCCACGTCTTCATCGACTGCCACACCACCGACGGCAGCATCCACGCCTTCGACCTGACGTTCGACACGTCCCATTCGAACGAGCCGCTCTTCTCCAAGCTCCGCGCCTACAACCGGGGCATGCTGGAGCGCGTCGCCAAGGCCGTGCAGGGCCGCCACGGCTTCGACAGCTTCTGGTACGGCAACTACAAGGCCGAAGGCGACCCGCGCTCGGGCTGGCACACGTACCCGGCGCTGCCGCGCTTCGGCAGCCACTACCGGGGCCTGCTCGGCCGGCTGGACGTGCTGCTGGAGACGTACAGCTACATCGACTTCCCGCGCCGCTGCGCGGTGATGCGCGCGTGGCTGCTGGAGCTCTTCCGCGACGCGGCCCGGAACGCCGCCACCTACCGCGCCATCACCGACGAGACGCAGGCGGACATCATCGCGCGGGGCAGGGCTCCCGACGTGGAGACGCTCGTCGGCATCAACTACGGCGTGGCCACGCGCGATGACCAGGGCGCGCTGGCGTTCGAGTACCCCGCATACGCCCGGCCCGGGGACATGGCGAACATCCTCGCGTTCGACGAGGCGAGCATCACCGCGCGGCGCTACCCCGGTAAGCGCAAGCGCACCTACGCGATGCCGCACCACCGGACCTTCGTCCCCACCCAGTCCGTGAGCACCCCGGAGGCCTATCTGGCCCCCGCGGAGCTCGCGTCGCGACTGGAGGGCCATGGCATCCAGTTCGAGCGGCTGCCCAAGTCCCGGCCGTTCACGGTGGACAGCTACCGCGTGGCCCGGCGCGAGGAGACGTTCAGCCCCGACGTGGCGGCGAACGTGCCACCGCCCGGCGAGGCCGAGGTGCCGCTCAGCCAGAAGCCCAAGCCGGTGCGCTTCGAGACGGTCCTCACGGTGGCCCCGGAGCGCACCACGCGCGAGTTCCCCGCGGGGACGCTCTACGTGCCCACGGCCCAGCGCGCCGGCACGCTCGCCGTGTACCTGCTGGAGCCCCACTCCGATGATGGCTTCTGCCGCTGGCAGTTCCTCGACGGCGCCATCACCCCGGGTGAGTTGTACCCGGTGCACCGCGTGGTGGGCTCCGCCACCGCGCCGAAGAAGGCGGAGTAACCCCGGCGCCGGGACTGGCCGGCGGGGCAGCGCGCCGGGCGCTCAGCGGCGCCGGCTGGGGGGACGCCGGTCGTCACGGACTTCCCGCCGGGACTGGTTCAGCTCCTGCTCCGCCACCTGGATGAGCTCCAGGATGAGCGTGCGCTTGTAGCTCAACGCCCCGGGCTGCCGCAGTCCCTCGATTTCGTCGAGCTCGCGGGCAATGGCCTTCCGTGTCCGCAGCGCGGCGTGCTCGGCGCGCAGGTCACTCCGGGCCTCAATGGCGGAGGCCCGGCCCCACTGGGCCGCCCGGGGTCCGCCCCACTGGGCCACGCGCGCATCCCGTCGGGACCGCCGCGACTGCGCCCAATCCTTGGACATCTCCCGCTCGCTCTCCGCCAGCTCGGCTCGGAGCAGCTTGCGCAGACTGACCTCCACGTTCGCCATCTGCCGTTCGCTCCGGCTGCTCCACGCGGCGTCAAAGCGGGCCAGCAGTTTCCGCAGGTCCTCCACGTCGCGGCGGTCGTCGCGCAGCTCGCTCCGCTCCACGCGCGTGGGACGGGGGCCGAAGCCCTGGGCCTGGGCACTGCCAGTGAGGAGAAGGGCTGCGACCAGCGCGGAAGCGATGCGGTTCATGGGGTGCGTCCTCGTGAGCTCAGGGCCCGCCGTCGTGTTCATGAGGACAGACGCAAACTCCGCGGCTCTATTCAGGACCCATCACCCCGCGGTGGGCCGCGGACTGTGCGATACCACACACCTCTCCTGGCACGCCGTCGCACGTTGGGGATTCCGTTCGGGTGAATCCAAGCCCATCTTCCTGGAATGGAACCCAGCAGCGCGTCAAGACGACCGAAGGAGGACGCGCCGGTGCGCGCCACCATCCTCAACGTCAATGACGCGCCCGCAGTCCTCTATCTCACGGGCCGCATCCTCACGAACGCGGGCTATCACGTCGTGGGAGCCACCAGCGGAACGGAGGCGCTCCGGCTGGCGAGCGGGCGCCCGGACCTGGTGCTGCTGGACGTGCACCTGCCCGACGTCGACGGCTACGAGGTCTGCCGGCGCCTGCGGGAGCAGGAGGAGACGCGCGACCTGCTGATTGCACACCTGTCCGCCGTCTCCGTCCGCCGAGAGGACCGGCTCCGCGGGCTGGCCCAGGGGGCGGACGCCTATTGGACCACGCCGCTGGGAGACGACGAGCTCCTCGCCAACATCGAAGCACTGCTGCGGCTGCAGGCACGGGCCCAGGCGGCGGTGCAGCTCCGCGACGAATTCCTCGCCATCGCGGCCCACGAGCTGAGGACACCGCTCACCGCGCTGCGGCTCAACCTGGAGCGAGTGCTCCACCACCTGGCCCGCACGCGGGGCGATACCGTGTCGCGGAAGACCGTCGAAGCCAGCACCGCACCCGCGCTGCGCCAGTTGGTCCGGATGCAAGAGCTTCTGGACACGCTGTTGGATGTGTCCCGAGTGGGCCACCGGAGGATGCGCCTCCACCTGGAGATGATGGACCTGGCCGAGGCCGCGCGCGACGTGGCCCAGCGGCTGGCCATGCAGGCCCGGGCAGCCGGCGTGGCGTTGACGCTGGCCCTGCCTGAGCGGCCCGCGCTGCTCGCGGGAGACAGGCTCCGGCTGGAGCAGGTCATCAGCAACCTTCTCACCAATGCCTTTCGCTACGGCGACGGCAAGCCCGTCCGCCTCATGGTGGAGGACCATCCAGACGTCCTCCGGATTCGCGTCAGGGACCAGGGCATTGGCATCGCGGAGCAGGACCTGGCCCGCATCTTCAACCGCTTCGAGCGCGCGGTCACCACCGCTGGCACGGATGGGCTGGGATTGGGGCTCTACATCGCCCGGGAAATCGTCGCCGCGCACGAAGGAACACTCACGGTGGAGAGCCAGCCGGGCGAAGGCTCGACGTTTCAAGTCACGCTGCCCCGTCACCGGGTGGAAGCGTACTGACCGAAAGGAAGGCGTGTCGTGTCGTCAGGGGAAGACGGTGGAAGCGAGCGAAAGGCGATGCCACCCCGGTTGGAGACCGGCGTACGCCGGCTCGACTTCATCACCAAGGGCGGCCTGATCCAGGGCGCATCCTACGCGGTGTTGGGCCCTCCCGGCTCGGGCAAGACGTTGTTGGCGCACCAGATTGCCTTCTGGCATGTCAAGCATGGCGGCAAGGCGCTCTACGTGACGCTGCTCACGGAGTCCCACGCGCGCATGCTGGCGAACCTGGAGGCGATGTCGTTCTTCGACGCGTCCGTCATCCCCGACAAGCTCCACTACATCAGCGCCTATCACCAGTTGGAGACCGAGGGACTCAAGGGGCTCCTGGAGCTGGTGCGGCGCGCGGCCCGGCAACACCAGGCCACGCTGCTCATCATGGACGGCATGGACGCGGCGAAGGAGTTCGCTCGCGGCGACCTGACCTACAAACGCTTCCTGCAGGAGCTGCAGACCTTCATCGGCATCATCGGCTGCACGACGATACTGCTGTCCCCTCACTTCGCCGGAGACATGCCTCCGGAGACCACGGCGGTGGACGGCGTCTTCGAGCTGTCGCTCTGGCTGTCGGGACCGCGCGCCGTCCGCGAGCTGGTCGCGCTCAAGTTCCGCGGCAGTGACTCCTTGCTCGGCAAGCACGAGCTCGAAATCTCCGACCTGGGCATCATCATCCACCCTCGCACCGAGGTGCTGTTCTCCAATCCCCAGGAGAAGGAAGAGGGGCGGCGCAGACGGATGGCCTTCGGGGTTCCTCGCCTGGATAAGTCCCTGCACGGCGGCCTCTTGTCGGGGTCCACCACCCTGCTGCTGGGCGCTCCCGGCACGGGCAAGACGCTGCTGGGCCTGCGCTTCCTCCTGGAGGGCGCCAGACAGGGACAGCCCGGTGTCTACTTCGGCTTCTACGAAACGTCCCAGCGGCTCATTGAAAAAGCCGAGGGCGTGGGCATGGGCGACTTCAAGAAGTACGTGGACGCGGGGCTCATCGAAATCCAGTGGCAGCCGCCGCTGGAGCACAACCTGGACGCGCTCGCCGAGCGGCTGCTGGAGCGCATCCAGGAGCGCAAGGTGAAGCGGCTGCGGCTCTTCGTCGACAGCATCGCGGGCTTCCGCTCGGCGACCGTCTACCCGGAGCGGATGAGCCGCTTCTTCTCCGCCCTGTCCCACCAGTTGCGGATGCTGGACGTCACCACCGTCTACTCCGATGAGACGGCCCTCTTCTCCCCGAACGTGGACGCTCCGCAGCCAGATGCCACCGCGTACGTGGAGAACGTCATCCTGCTGCGCTACGTGGAGCTGCGCTCCCAGCTCTACCGGCTGATCTCCATCATGAAGATGCGGGAGAGCCAGTACGACAGCGGCATCCGGGAGTTCTCCATCACCGACAAAGGCATCACCGTCGCGGAGACCTTCGAGAGCGCCGAAGCCGTGCTCACCGGCCATGCCGTGGTGAGGGGAGCACCGCCCAAGGCCAAGAGAAAGTCGCCCATGGGCGTCAGGGCGGCGGCGAAGAAGGCGGCCCGGAAGCCCAAGCGGAAGCCCGCGGGGCGGAGGCCCTCATGAAGACGATTCTGGTCGTCGACGATGAGATGGACATCGCGGAAGCGGTGAAGTCCATCCTCGAGGACGAGGGCTACCGGGTCGTCACCTGCGCGAATGGCCGTGAGGCACTCGACTGTCTGAAGGACGCGCGTCCAGACCTGGCCATCATCGACGTCATGATGCCGGTGATGAATGGCTTCGAGACCATCCGGGCCATCCGCGGCTCGCGGGAGTTCGCGTCGCTGCCGGTGCTCATCATGAGCGCCATCGACCCGTCGGTGCGGCCGCCCGACTACGACTGGGCGGGGTTCCTCAAGAAGCCTTTTTCGCTCGAACGCCTGCTGGAGCAGGTGCACAAGCAACTGCCGCCCGGCCCGGCGCCAGCGTGATGACGTTGCCCTCCGGCTACTCCTTGCTCAGCAGCACGAACTCCACGCGGCGGTTCAGCTCGCGCCCGCGGGGCAGCAGGTTCGGCGCCTTGGGCCGGGTGTCGCCCAGACCCAGGGTTTCGATGCGCGACGCCTCCAGGCCCTCGGCGACCAGGGCCTTGGCCACGGCGTCGGCGCGCGCCTCGGACAGCGTCTTGCGGGCGGCGGCCGCGGGGCGTTCGCGGTTGTCGGTGTGCCCTTCGATGCGGAGCCGGAGCTTCTCGTCCCGCACGAACATGTCCATCAGCAGGGCCAGCCCCGCGGTCGTTCCCTTGCGCGGCGCGGCCTGCTTCTCCGCGAAGCGCGGCGCGCGCGGCAACTCCACCACGTCCTTCTTCAGGCGCACCTTCTGGGACTTCTTCACCGGCGCCTTCGCCAGGGTGAAGGACACCGTGGGCACCGCCTCCCGGGAGAGCGTCACCTTTCGCGTCTGCGCCAGGTAGCCCTGGGACAGGACGTCCAGCCGGTACTCCCCAGGCGGCAACATGATTTCCTCCGGCTTGCGCGCCTTGCGGTCCACCATCACCCGCCGCGGCGCCCCCGAGGCGGACTTCACGTACACGGTGGCCGCGACGGGCCGCTTCCCCGCCATCACCTTCAGCAACAGCTTCGCGGGCGCCACCGGCCCCTGCTCCGGCGCCTCCACCGTCTTCACCGGCGCGGGAACGGGCGGCGTCGGTGAGATGGGGGCCGTCACGGGCTGAGGGGGTGGTGTCGCGGGCGCCCGCGCCACTGGTACACCCGCGTCCGGAACATCGGGAATGGCCACGTCCGCCATGGCGGCCGTCATCTCCGCCTTCACGTCATGGGACAGCTTCAGCTTCAGCCGGGGATCCGGCGCGGTGGGGTTGATGGCGGGGAGCACCCGCACCCGCGCCCGAAGGCCGCGCTGCACCTGCACCGTCACCGACGCCGTCAGCTTCCAGAGGAAGCCGCTCTCCTCGCTGAAGAGGTTCCAGGACTCGTTGGCGTAGGTGACGTGCGAGACGAGGGTGTAGGAGCCCTCCTCCACGGTGAGCATCGCGAGCCGGTGCACCCCGGGGCCGTTGAGCTTGTCCAGGCCGGGGATGGCCAGGGGCTGGCCGTTGACGAGGAAGTCCGCCTCCACCAGCTTGTAGCCCCGCGACGTGCCCGCTCCGGGAAGGCCCTCAAAGGAGATGACGATCTCCGGCGGCGGCGTCTTCACCAGTTCCTGGAGCTGCCGGTCCAGGTCCTCGCGCGCCCGCTGCTCAACGGCGGAAGGCTCCGCCGCGCGCGCGGAGGTGGCGAGCAGGGCCATGAAAACCAGAAGGGGGACTTGAGCGGAGATGGCGGCCACGGGGGCTCACAGCATCGCACAACCTGGCGGCTCCGCGAGTTGTCCGCCACCCCGGCTGACGGCCAGCCAACCCTCGGCCGCCTTCCCTCCCCTGTCCAGGTATCAGGCTGTTTCAGGAGTGAAGGGACTTGTAGCTCCCATGCGGCGAGGTTTCTCGCGCCGCGCGTTCCAGCTACCCACGAGGGCCGCATTGGCGCTACGCCTACGGGTATGACCGACTTCCAGTTCCAGGACATGCTGCCGCTGGGCAAGGACGAGACGCCATACCGGCTGCTCTCCAAGGACCACGTCTCCACCTTCGAAGCCGGCGGTCGCACCTTCCTCCAGGTCGCGCCCGAGGCGCTCACCCTGCTCACCCGCGAGGCCATGCGCGACATCGCGCACCTGCTGCGCCCCGGACACCTGAAGCAGCTCTCCCACATCCTCGAGGACCCCGAGGCGTCGTCGAACGACCGCTTCGTGGCGCTGGAGCTGCTGAAGAACGCCAACATCGCCGCCGGCGGCGTGCTGCCCTCCTGCCAGGACACGGGCACCGCCATCGTCATGGGCAAGAAGGGCCAGTACGTCATCACCGGTGGCAATGACGAGGAGGCCATCTCCCGCGGCGTGTTCGACACGTACCAGACGTCGAACCTGCGCTACTCCCAGATGGCGCCGCTGGACATGTACAAGGAGGTCAACACCGGCAACAACCTGCCCGCGCAGATCGAGCTCTACGCGACGGACGGCGACGCCTACAAGTTCCTCTTCATGGCGAAGGGCGGCGGCTCCGCCAACAAGAGCTACCTGTTCCAGGAGACGAAGGCGCTGCTCAACCCGCAGAGCCTGCTGAGCTTCGTGGACGCGAAGGTTCGCGCGCTGGGCACCGCGGCCTGTCCGCCGTACCACCTGGCCATCGTCGTGGGCGGCACCTCGGCCGAGTACGCGCTGAAGACGGCCAAGTATGCCTCCGCGCGCTACCTGGATTCGCTCCCCACCGAGGGCAACAACCTGGGCCGCGGCTTCCGCGACGTGGCGCTGGAGCAGGAGATCCTCAAGCTCACGCAGCGCACCGGCATTGGCGCGCAGTTCGGCGGCAAGTACTTCTGCCATGACGTGCGCGTCATCCGCCTGCCCCGCCACGGCGCGTCCTGCCCGGTGGCCATCGCGGTGTCGTGCTCGGCGGACCGGCAGATTCTGGGGAAGATCACGAAGGACGGCATCTTCCTGGAGCAGTTGGAGGCCGACCCGGCGAAGTACCTGCCCGAGACGACGGACAACCAGCTCGGCGGCGAGGTGGTGAAGATCGACCTCAACCGACCCATGAGCGAGATTCGCGCGGAGCTGTCGCGCTACCCCATCAAGACGCGCCTGATGCTCAGCGGCCCGCTGGTGGTGGCGCGCGACATCGCCCACGCGAAAATCAAGGAGCGCCTGGACGCTGGCGACGGCATGCCCCAGTACCTCAAGGACTATATGGTCTACTACGCGGGCCCCGCGAAGACGCCGGAGGGCTATGCCTCCGGCTCCTTCGGCCCGACGACGGCTGGCCGCATGGACGCGTACGTGGACCAGTTCCAGGCCGCAGGCGGCAGCTTCGTGATGCTGGCCAAGGGCAACCGCTCCCCCGCCGTCACCGAGGCTTGCAAGAAGCACGGTGGCTTCTACCTGGGCTCCATCGGCGGCCCGGCGGCGCGGCTGGCCAAGGACTGCATCACGAAGGTGGAGGTGCTCGAGTACGCCGAGCTGGGCATGGAGGCCGTCTGGAAGATTGAAGTGGTGGACTTCCCGGCCTTCATCGTCGTGGACGACAAGGGCAACGACTTCTTCGCCAACATCAACAAGCCGTCGGCGGCGAAGAAGGCCTGAGCGGGAGCCCCCTGACGCTCAGGGCCGAGGCGGCTCCCCTGCCGTGGGAGCCGCGGGCGGGGCGCGCCGCTTCGGGATGATGGAGCGGCGCGGCCCCTTGAGGGCCACGCCCAGCAGCATGGTGGCGGGGAGCAGCATGCCCAACCCCTGCGTGAGGTTGTCAGGGGGCTTCACGATGGCCCCTGACACCAGGACGGCGAACAGCAGGCCACAGACGAGCCGGACGGCGAGAGCGTTCACGCCTCCAGCCTAGACAGTCCGTGGCCGCTGTCCAACGGCCCCCTATCGCCGGGCTACCAGATCTTGACGCGCTGCTCGGACGGCAGCCAGTTGCCGTCGCCCTGCTTCACGCCGAAGGCCTCGTAGAACTCCGGCATGTTCCGGACCACGCCGTTGACGCGGTACTGCGGCGGCGAGTGGGGGTCCGTCAGCAGCATCTGCCGCATGGCATCGTCCCGGTACAGGCCGCGCCAGATCTGCCCCCAGCCCAGGAAGAAGCGCTGGTCGCCCGTGAAGCCGTCGATGACGGGCGGCGTCTGGCCCTGGGTGGACAGCTTGTAGGCCTGGTACGCCACGGTGAGGCCGCTCAGGTCGCCGATGTTCTCCCCCAGCGTGAGCTTGCCGTTGACGCTCATGGCCTCCAGCGGGCTGAAGCCGCTGTACTGCTCCACCAGCATGTTGGTGCGCTGCTCGAAGCCCGTCTTGTCCTCGGGCGTCCACCAGTCGCGCAGGTTGCCGTCGCCGTCGGAGCGGCTGCCCTGGTCGTCGAAGCCGTGGCTGAACTCGTGGCCGATGACGCCGCCAATGGCGCCGTAGTTCGTCGCGTCGTCCGCCTCCGGGTTGAAGAACGGCGGCTGGAGGATGGCGGCCGGGAAGACAATCTCGTTCATCGTGGAGCTGTAGTAGGCGTTCACCGTCTGCGGCGTCATGCCCCACTCCTCGCGGTCAATGGGCTTGCCCAGCTTGCCCACCGCGCGCTGGTGCTCGAACAGCTCGCCCCGGCGGACGTTGCCCACCAAATCACCGGCGACGATGTCCAACGAGGAGTAGTCCCGCCACTTGTCCGGGTAGCCAATCTTCACGCCGAACTTCTCCAGCTTGGCCTGGGCCTGCGCCTTGGTGGCGGGGCTCATCCAGTCCAGGCCGTCGATGCCCTTGCGGAAGGCCTCGCGCAGGTTGGCCACCAGCTCCTGCATGCGCTTCTTGGAGTCGGGGCTGAAGTGGCGCTCCACGTAGAGCTGGCCCACGGCCTCGCCGACGACTTCGTTCACCTGGGCCACGCCGCGCTTCCAACGCGGGCGGTTCTCCTCCAGGCCCTGGAGCGTCTTGCCGCGGAACTCGAAGTGCGCCTGCTCGAAGGCGCTGCTGAGCAGCGGCGCGCGGGTGTCCAGCACCTTCAACGCCAGGTACTGCTTGATGACCGGCAGCGGCGTGGACTTCAGCAGCCCGCCCAGCGCCTGCAGGTAGTCCGGCTGACGGACGACGACGGAGGGCGTGGCCTCCGCGCCGGAAGCCTTGAGGAAGCGGTCCCAGGAGAAGCCCGGCGTCAGCGCGTCCAGCTCCGCGACCGTCTTGGGGTTGTACGTCTTCTCGCGGTCGCGGTTGCGCGCCCGGTCCCACTGCTTCGCGGCCAGCGCCGTCTCGAACGCCATGACATCCTGGGCGGCCTTCTTCGCGTTCTTCTCACCGGCCAGCGTGAGCAGCTTCTCGAGGTAGGCCACGTACGCGGCGCGGACCTCGACGAAGCGCGGCTCCTGCTTGGTGTAGTAGTCCCGGTCCGGCAGGCCCAGGCCCAGCTGCGTGGCGTAGACGGTGTAACGCGTGGCCTGCTTCTGGTCCTGGCCCACGTAGATGCCGAACGGCGCCGGCACGCCTTCGCGCAGCAGCGTCGCGAACAGCTCCGGCAGCGCGTCCGCGCGCTTCACGGCCTTCACGCGCTCCAGCTCGTCGCTCACGGGCTTCAGGCCCAGCGACTCGATGTGCTGGGTGTCCATGAAGCTGTTGTAGAGGTCCCCCACCTTCTGCGCGTTGGAGCCGGGGTGGCGCTCCTTCGCGGCGGCGGACTCCTCGATGATGGCGCGCATGGCCAGCTCGGCCTTGTCCGCCATCTCGATGAAGGTGCCGTACCGGGCGCGGTCCGCGGGGATGGACGTCGTCTTCAGCCAGTTGCCGTTGACGAAGGTATAGAAGTCGTCCTGCGGCCGGACGCCGCGGTCCAGGTGCTTCAGCTCCACGCCCAGCGAACGCACGGCCTGCGTGGAGGCGGCCTGGGCGGCGGGCACGGCCGGAGGCGGCGCATCATCGGCAGGGGGCGGCTGCTGCGTGGTGGCACAGCCGGTGAGGAGCAGGGTGCCCAGGGCGCTGCGGGACCAGGCACGGCGGGAGAAGGTCTTCAGGGGGCTCAATGCGGCTCCGAGAGAAGTGAGGGGCGGCGGATGCTGCCAGACGCGGGGGGTCGTCGTCCCTCCGGGCAGGCAGGAAGAACATCCGGGCGCGTACCCTATTCCATGGAGCGGGCCCCGCCCGCACCTTCCGCGCGGTGGGGCCCCTGGCGGCGTGCGCTAACGCTGCGGCTGACCCAGCACGGGCGCCGGTACGGGCGCGGGCGTGGTGGGCGCCACCGCGACGTCCTGGGCCAGCGCGTCCACGTCGTGGAAGCCCTTGGCGCTCACCTCGGCGCCGCGGAACAGGGCCCAGCCCGGCAGGCCGCGCTGGTAGGCGCGCGTCATGTGCCAGAGCTGAAGTCCACTGTTGGACACGAACAGGTACATCGACCGCTTCGGGTTCCAGGGGTTCGGCAGCGCCACGGCCAGGCCCTCATCCGGGCGGCCGTACGTCTTGCCCTGCCAGCGGAAGTAGCGCCGCCCCAGCTCCACGGGGAGCTGCTTCTCGGCCGCCAGCCGCGCCAGCAGCGCGTTGTCCTCCGCGCCGCCGAAGAGGACCAGGTCCCGGTCCGCCAGCTCCGCGTCCGTCACCTCGGCGTCCGGCTTGATGGGCATCAGGTACTCCACGAACGCGTCCGCCAGCACCTCGCGGTAGCCCAGCGCCAGCGTGCGCATGGACTCCGTCTGGCGCGCCGTGCCGTGCACCAGGAGCAGCTTCTCCCAGGCGTCGAGCTGGTTCGACAGCGTCTGGTGGTGCTCGCGCGGAACTGGAATGTCATTGCCGGCGTTGAACACCACGCGGACGGGCGGCTCCGCCGTGCGGAAGGTGAAGGTCTCGTTGAGGCCCTTCACCTCCACGCGCTCCAGCGTGGCGCCCTTCGCGGTGCGCACCTCCACCTGCGTGACGAAGTGCCAGGGTCGCGAGCCGGGCTGCTCCACCTTCAGCGTCACCTCGTAGCCGTCCTTCACCTGCGCGGCGCTGGCGCGGATGCGCGGCTGCGGCAGCCCCGCCTGCTCCACCCACTGCGACACGATGAGGCCCACGTCCCGGCCGGTGGCCTCCAGCACCGCGCGCTTGAAGTCCGCGGTGGTGACGTTCTTGTTGGCGTAGCGGCCGTGCAGGGCATTCATCGCCTTGGAGAAGGGGGCGTTGCCCAGCAGCAGCCGCAGTTGGTGCAGCAGGAAGGTGCCCTTGATGCGCGGCAGCATGTAGGCGCCGTAGCGGCCGTAGTCCGTCTTCGCGGCGGCGGGCACCACGTCCGCCTCGCGCGAGGTGGTGAAGAGGTAGCGCGCGTTGAGGTCGGCCAGCGCGTCGCGCTGGTATTCGAAGGCCTTGTCGGACGTGTCCGCGCCGGCCGGCAGGTCCTTGAGCAGCTTCCAGTACGCGGCGGTGCCGCTGACCAGCCAGTTCTCCCCATCCGTCGCGGGGAACACGGTGTTGGCCCACAGCAGGGGCTTGCCGAAGACGAACGCGTCCTTCACCTTCGACACGTCGCGCTTGAGCGCGGCGGGCTCGGCGGGAGGCGTCCAGCCCTTGCGAGCGGCCTCCAGCTTCTCCGCGACGACGACGGGGCTGAAGGCCGTATAGCCCAGCGACAGGTGCGGCGTGGCGCCGGGCAGGTCGGGAATCCACCGGCCTCCCACCATCTTCTCGCGCAGCGTCGTCTTGCCGTAGTGGGCCAGGAACATCAGCTTCTGGGCCATCTCCGACGTGGTGACCTTGCCATCACACGCGTGCGGCCGGTTGATGGGGCTGGAGGCCAGCATCCGGATGGCGGTGTCCAGGTCGAAGCCCTTCTTGCCGTGCTTCGCGTAGTACTCCTGGAAGGCGATGTCGCGGTTCCAGGTGTTGAAGGCCAGGTCCACCGGGGCGTTGTCCGGGTTGGGCACGTACTCCTTGCGCACCTCCAAGTCCCGGTTGTTGTTGTTGGCCCAGATGAAGTCCTTGAGGTTGCCCGGCGTGTCCCCGGCCTGCCCCTTGCCGCCGGTGCGCCACAGGCGCGTCTTCTTCGTGCCCAGCAACAGACACGCACCCTCGTCCGTCTTCGTGTCCGCCAGCGTCCAGTCGTTGGTGTAGAGGCCGTTGTTGCCATCCTTCATGATGCGGGCGACGTCGTCGATGGACGACGCGTACTGCGCCGCCTTGCGGATGCGGTTGCTCTGGGGCGTGCCGTTCATGTCGAACGGCGACTGCCCCACCGTCGTCTCGCCAATGACGATGCCGGCGGCGTTGACGTACCAGTCCGCGCCGCTGTGGATGCCCCCGGGGAAGGTCTGCATCACGAAGCGGTGGCCCTTGGTGGGCTTCACGTCCAGCACCACGTCCCAGTGGACGCCCGTGTAGCCGCCCCACATGAAGATCTGCCCCATGATGGCGCGGCCATCCGGGGTGGCGGATTGGGTGGCCACGAAGGAGGAGCAGTGGTCCCCCTTCCCCGCCCGCTCCGCGTCCTCCTCCGCCTTGAGGAAGGTGCGGCCGGTGAGCGGCGTGCCCGTGGCCCGGTTCGCTTCGGCGAGCTGCCCCGCATCCACGGCGGAGTTGAGCGTGACGATGTCCAGCAGGTCCAGGTCGCGGTCCTTGAACTTCGCGCCCGCCTGGTTGGCGCCGTCCGCGATGCCCTTCATCTCCTCCAGGAACTCCGTGTCGTACTTGCGCAGGAAGAGCGCGTCCGCGAGCAGCCGCCGGTGGTTCCACCCCTTGGAGGCGTCCGTCTTGTCCTTCTCGATGCCGAGCTTCTCCATGTAGCGGACGATTTCCCGTGGCACCAGCCGGCCGAACTGGTGGCCCCGCTCGTAGGGCTCGCCCTCGATGTGGACGTAGATCCACCCGCCCTCGTCATAGCGGAAGCCCTTGCCGGCCCAGCGCACCGACTCCAGCGGGATGTACGCGGTGATGTCGTCCACCTTCTCCATGCGGACGTCGTCGAACCAGGCGGTGCCCGTGGCCTTGCCGTTGCGGCCCAGGTGGAGCTGCACCCGGTCCGAGGACTGGGTGGCGAAGAAGAGCACCGACGCGCGGCCGCCCGCCTCCGTCGCGGGCGCGGGCGAGCAGTTGGTGAAGGGGAAGCTCTTCATCGACAGGCAGGCGCCGTGCGCCGTGGGGTAGCGCGCCTGCGGGTCCGCCTGGACGCCTCGGGTGCGGACCCAGGCGCTGAGCCGGTAGAGCTGGCCCACCTGGAGCTTCATCGCCTCGGACTCCACCGTCGTTTCGGCGCCGCCCAACGGGTTTTCGATGGCCAGCCCGCGAGCGCCCTCCACCTTCGCAGCGGCGCTGCCGGACGCCTTCCCCTGGCCTCGAGCCTTCCAGAAGGCGGGGAGCGAGCCGGAGCCTCCCGCAATCTCGAAGTTCCCGTTGGGCACGGCGACGGGCGTGGAGGCGGGCGCGGCGGCCCATGAGGGTGCCGCGTGGAGCGTGCTCGCGGACAGCAGCAGCGCGCCGAGCAGCTTGGACGTCATGCGAAGAGCGGACATGAGGCTCCCAGCCCGGAAGGGACGCCGGGCATCGGGTGGAGGTGGCCGGGGCGCATGACACCCCCGCCCTCCCCAAGCGTCAATCGCGATGCGCCACGACACAGCGATGACGCACGGCGCCTACCGGGCTGTCCGCCCGTCCGTCCTTCAACGAAGGACCCAGGCGCTCGTGCGGAGGAGCAGCCGGGCCGCGCGCCTCACGGCATCCACGCGGCGCGCCGCGGTCGCTGGCGGGGTGATGGGCGCATCCCAGTCGAAGGCGCGGAGCCGGTTCAGGAAGCCCTGTTGGACGCAGCCCTCCAGGCTGAAGACGTGGAGGTCATGCGACCAGCGCACCGCCAGACGCAGGTCGCGCGAGAACTCCGTCCAATCCAGGGGCTTCGCGGCGAAGGCGCCGGGGAGTTCCACCCCGCCGCCCGTGACGCCCACCGCCAGGGACTGACTTCCGGACCCGTAGCTCCAGAGCACGGAGGGGCCGTAGGGCCGCAGGAAGCTGGTGTAGAGCATGAGGACCTCGCGGTCCGCCGGCAGGTCGAGCACCCCCACCAGCCGCTGCACCAGCGTGGAGCGGGACTCCCGCTCGTCCACGATGATGGGGAACTGGTAGACATCCACCCGGTGACCGTTCGCGCGGATGCGCTCCATCAGCCGCGCGTACCCTGCCCGCGCATCTCGGACGCGGCGCCCCTGCACGAGCCTGGGCAGGATTTCGCCCAGCTGCCGCCACCCGCCCTCCATCCACCGCCGCAGCTCGCGGATGTCCGGCTCGATGTCCAGCCCCACGCCCTCCCACGTCAAGCCGTGCTCGGCTGTCCAGGCCTGGAAGGCCTCGTAGCGCGCCGTGGCCTGCGCCACGTTGCCTGCATGGAACCAGTAGCCCTCGTCGGTGGGCAGCAGCAGCCACGCCGTGACGGGAATGCCCACCCGGTTCAGCCGCTGGACCACCTGGGCCCGCTCCGGCCCCAGGTCGAGCAGTCCCAGGCTCACCCCGGCCTCCAGCGCCGCCAGGTCCTCCACGACGCCAGGCGTGGCGAACAGCTCGCGCAGAGGCTCCGCCTCCAGCTCGCAAAAGAAGGTCAGCATGTGAGGTTTCATGTCGGCCTCGCGCCTCCCGACGCACCGCTGGGGGACAGTGCGCCATACCACCGCGGAGGAGCCACGGGGCGTTCCGCGAGGGTCGGCTGTTCGATCACGTCCATCCGCGCTTCCCGGACCTCGATACCCGCAAGCGATTCCATCGCGCGGTGCTGGACGCTCGGGCGGTCCGGGCGTCAGAAGGTGGACGGGATGTCCCGCACGCTGACGCGGTGATGACCTGCGATGATTACGAGCAGTTCATGGCGTCCCGAGATGGCACCGATACCCTGCTCCTCATCGAGAGCGTCAAGCCCCGGCTGCGAGGCGTCTCCCACGCCGTGGCCTTCGTGGCGGCGCTGGTCGGGTGCATCCAGCTGGCGCTGCTGCCGGCGCGAGGCCCCCAGTATGTGGCCGACCTCGTGTTCGGCGGCAGCCTGGTGCTGATGTTCGGCGTGAGCGCCACCTACCACCGCTTCACCTGGGGCATGGCTGCGTACCGGCGCATCCAGCGCTTCGACCACGCGGCCATCTACATCCTCATCGCGGGCTCATTCACCCCCATGGCCACGCTGGACACCACGGGTGACACCAGCCGGTATCTCCTCTGGCTGATGTGGATCGCCGCGCTGACGGGCGCGGGCCTCACGCTCCTGGGGGTGCACACCTCGCGGGGGATGCGCTCCGCGCTCTACGTCGCGCTGGGCGCCGTGGCCGCGCCGGTGATGCTGCGACTCCCGGAGGTGATTGGCTCCGGGCGCGTCGCGTGGCTCGTGCTGGGCGGCATGCTCTACGCCGTGGGCGCGGTCATCTATGCGCGCCGCTGGCCCGACCCGATTCCCACCGTCTTCGGCTACCACGAAATCTTCCACCTGCTCGTCGTGGCCGCGGCGGGCGTGCACTACGCCGTCATCGTGGACATCGTGGGCGGCGCCTGACGCCAGCTTAGCGGGTGGGGAGCTCGCGGAAGGTGATGCCCTCCAGGCCCAGGCGCTGCACGGCGTCCTTGAAGCGCTCGGTGCCCACCATCACGGTCGCGAAGTTGCCCACGCGGAAGAGGTCCCGGTCCGTGGGCAGCGAGGCCGCGTCGAGGATGGGGGCGTCCGGCAGCGTGAGCTTGAACCGGCCACAGGTGTCACACGGTGGAGGCAGCTCCGGCGGATAGCAGTCCGGGTGCAGCTGTCCTCGCAGTTCGACTTGAGGCTCCAGGTATTCGGGCGGTGACTTCTGACGGAAGCGCAGTTCAGCCTTCCGGCTCGCGAGCCCTAGAACACCTTCGGCGTGGAGCCCTTCGAAGGCGTCTCGGCGAAGCAACAGCAGATAGCTTCCCTGCCACGTCAGTGGCCCCAGATCGCCACGAGCGGTGCCCACCAATGGGCCGAACGCCGTACCAGGAGGCAGGGCGACACCTGGAGGGGCCAGAGGGCGAACCAATTCCCGGAGACGCACGAACTCGGTGAATGGCTCGGGCCTGGCCTTCAGGAACGCGTCCTGCTCTGGCAGCGCTGACAGCTCGACAGCAGGGTAATTATGGCCGGTAGAGGCCCAGGTCACACGACAGCCGGGGCACTTCGCCAACCCAGGCAGACTCCATTTGTGCGCGGCATTGAAGTCCCCTTTGTAAGCGGCCAACGCCGTCCAGTCCTCCAGGAGCCAGAAGTAACGGGGCATGCATCCTCACGTTCCAGGCCGAGAATAATAGGGCCGGATGGGTCCGCCCATGAGCTGGAAGCGATAGATGAGCTCCCCTGCGTGCTTGAAGATCTCTTCAGGCGACGCGCTTGGGTTACGGCCCCTGAAGTCGCGCCACGCCTGATTCCACGCGCCACCCCGATTGCCTCCCTGATGAATCCTGAGATGGAGGTCTCTCGGTATCGGCATGGTGTAGTCGTGAATTTTGACGCCTTGCTGCACGAACCAGCCGGCGAGGTCCTCGGCCTGGGGAAAAATGTGGTGCTTCTCCCAGCGCCCGGGCGACAGCCGATGTGATGGCGGGATGACTCGCTCAGGCGCACCACCCCAGTTGGGGAACACCATGACAGCGCCCCGAGGCAACTGCTGCCCGATGCCCCAGTTCCGGCGAGGGCCTCGGCCCGGTGCCGCGGCAGCAGCGGGTGGCCGAGCGGGCGGGAAGCGCGCCAGCTCCACCTCTCCAGGCAGGTCCGCGCAGCGGTAGAAACCGCAGGCGTCACCCAGACACAGCAGGGAGACACAAGTGTCCTCGTGCGGAGTCGAACACTCCAGCTCCGCGTCGTCCCATGCCTGCTGTATGGGCGGCTTGACCGAGGTGGAACACCCCAGCCAAAGCACGGCGAGCACTGGAAGCCATCGGAGCAGGCAGGTTCGCATTCCGTGAAGCCTATTCGACCACGAGGCCCCTTCCACCGACCATCACCCTGGATGGGTATTCCCAGGGCGGCCGCGCCGCTTCAGCGTCCGCCGTTTCAGTAGGACCAGGGGAAGCGCTTGAAGTCGCGCTTGCGCTTCTGGACGAAGGCGTCGCGGCCTTCCTGCGCCTCGTCGGTGCCGTAGGCCAGGCGCGTGGCCTCGCCCGCGAAGAGCTGCTGGCCCACCAGTCCGTCGTCGGGCAGGTTGAACGCGTACTTCAGCATCTTGATGGCCGTGGGGCTCTTCGTGTTGATCTCCGCGGCCCAGTCCAACGCGAACTCCTCCAGTTGCGCGTGGGGCACCACGGCGTTGACCATGCCCATCTGGAAGGCCTCCTCCGCCGAGTAGTTGGCCCCCACGAAGAAGATCTCCCGCGCCCGCTTCTGGCCAATCTGCCGCGCCAGCAGCGCCGAACCGTAGCCCGCGTCGAAGGACGCCACGTCCGCGTCCGTCTGCTTGAACACCGCGTGCTCCTTGCTGGCGATGGTCATGTCACAGACGACGTGGAGGCTGTGCCCACCGCCCACCGCCCAGCCCGGCACCACTGCGATGACGGCCTTGGGCAGGAAACGAATCTGCCGCTGGACCTCCAGGATGTGGAGCCGGCCCAGGCGCGCGGGGTCGGACTCGCCCTCCTCGCCTTCGTACTTGTAGCCATCCTTGCCGCGGATGCGCTGGTCACCACCGGAGCAGAAGGCCCAGCCGCCATCCTTGGGCGACGGCCCGTTGCCGGTAATCAGCACGCACCCCACGTCCGTCATGAAGCGCGTGGCCTCCAGCGCCCGGGACAGCTCGTCCACGGTGCGGGGCCGGAAGGCGTTGCGGACCTCCGGGCGGTTGAACGCAATGCGGACCGTGCCCTGGTCCACCGCGCGGTGGAAGGTGATGTCCTTGAACTTGAAGCCCTCGACGGCCTTCCAGCGCGCCGGATTGAAGATGTCCGAGACCATGGTGTTCTCACTCGGGAGGAGAGAAGTGGATGCGCGCGGACCCTAGGCGCAGCGGCAGCGTCCGTCCAGGGATGCGCGCGCAGCCCGCACGAGGGCCAATTGTCCAAACCTCGCGGGAATGCTCAGACCCCAGCCGGAGCGCTCCGTTGGGCGCCCTACAGCGACACGCGGCGGCGCCAGCGCCCTGCTTGTGCGCGGCGGGATGACGGGTGTTCCCTGCCGCCAGGCGAGTCCTGAGCGAGGGAGAACCATGCACCTGGACCCGAGGTTCCTGCTGCACCGGCGCGCCGTGCTGACCGCGATGGTCGGAGGCGCGGCCGTCTCCGTCCTGGGCTGCCTGCGAAATCCGTCACCCACGCCCCCGCCGGAGGGCGTCTACATCCCCGACGTGAAGCCGGGTGAGGACGTCTTCGGCTACGTCCAGCGGCTCCGGGGCGGCTTCGACGAAACGCTCTACAAGCAGGTGCTGGGCGCGGCCAACACCTTCAAGGAAGGCGACTCGCTGGTGGGCGTCGCCGCCGCGGATGAGCACTCGCGTGCGAACGCGCGCAGGCTCTTGGGGCACACGCGGCTGGCGGACGTGCGGCGACACCCGCTGCAGCAGGACGCGTTGCACGCGCTGAGCCTGGAGGCCGAGGACCCGCAGGCGACGGCGCAGACGGCGGACTGGACGCTGGGACGGCTGCGGCGCTTCCTGCTGGAGTCCGATGAGGCCGCCATTCATGCCATCAACTCCGGGCTGGGCAGCGACGCCATTGGCTGCGTCGTCAAGTTGATGAGCGACGCGGAGCTCATCGCGCTGGGAAGAAAGGTGTTCAACCCGCTGCCGGGCAGCAAGGTGGGCGCGCGCGGCTACATGGGAGCGCGCATCCAGCCCAACTCGCCCACCGACAACGTGGACGACATCCGCTGGCAGGTGTTCGACGGCTTCTCGTACGCGGTGGGAGACGTGGTGCTCGGGTGCAACCCGGTGTCCTCCTCGCCGGAGTCCGTGGCCGCCATCGAGTCCGCGCTGCTCGAGGTGCTGGTGACCTTCGGGCTGACGGACGTGCTGCCCCACTGCGTGCTGTCCCATATCGACGTGCAGGCGGCGGTGGAGCGGCGGCAGCCCGGCACCACGGGCGTCTGGTTCCAGAGCATCGCTGGCAGCGACAGCGCCAACGCGACCTTCGACATCTCCGTGGAGAAGATGCTCGCCTATGCGGACGAGCGCACCGGCCCCTACGGGCTCTACTTCGAGACGGGCCAGGGCGCGGACTTCACCAACGGCCACGGCCATGGCTACGACATGGTCCTCCATGAGTCGCGCAAGTACGGCTTCGCGAGGGCCCTGTCCCAACGGGTGTCCCGGGCGAGACACGGCGCGGCGCCGTGGGTGCACCTCAACGACGTGGCGGGCTTCATCGGGCCGGAGGTGTTTCGCACCCGCGAGCAGTTGGTGCGCTGCTGCCTGGAAGACATCGCCATGGGCAAGCTGCACGGGCTCACCATTGGCCTGGACATCTGCTCCACGCTGCACATGGACGTGTCACTGGACGACCTGGACTGGTGCATCGAGCGCATCATGCCGGCGAACCCGGCGTACCTCATGGCGCTGCCCACGAAGAACGACCCGATGCTGGGCTACCTCACCACCGGGTTCCAGGACCACGTCCGCATCCGCGAGCAGTTCGGCTACAAGGTGGATGACCGGATGTGGGCCTTCTTCCAGCGCCTGGGCGTCATCGACGCACAGGGGAAACCCACCTCGCACTTCGGAGATCCCGTCTGGGTCTACCTCCAGTACCTGCGCGCGAAGGGTGACACCCGGCCAGAGGCGGACATCCGGGCGGACGCGGAGCAGCAGCTGTCCGCGATTCGCGCGCGCGGCGTGCCCATGGCGCGTGGACACGGCGCGCACCCGTGGGACCTGGAACCCACGCTGGACGCGGAGCTGCGCCGTGTCTATGCGGACTCGAAGAAGAGCCTGTGGACGGAGCTGACACCCACGTTCATCACCACCGTGCCGGAGGGCGTCCGTCTGGTGTCGAAGTCGCAGGACCGGACGGAGTACATCCTCCACCCGGAGACAGGCGAGCAGCTCGACGCCGCGTCCCTGGAGACCGTGCGCGCGCTGAGGACACGGCACGCGGGACGGTATGACGTGCAGTTGATGGTGTCCGACGGGCTCAACGCGCTGGCCATCATGGACGAGGGACAGCTCGCGCCCTATCTGGAGGCGCTGCGCGCGGCGCTGATTGCCGCGGGGTACCAGCCCGCGCCGGAGCACCTGGTGCTCACGTCCGGGCGCGTGCGCGCGGGGTACCGCGTGGGCGAGGCGCTGTACGCGGGCCTGGAGGACACGGCCCGGCACCGGGCCCTCATCCACGTCATTGGCGAGCGGCCCGGCACCGGCCACCACACCTTCTCCGCGTACATCACCGCGCCTCCCGGGGCCGTCTGGTCCCAGGCTGGCAAGGTGGACCACAACATCACCCGCGTGGTGTCCGGGGTCGCGCTCACGGCGTATGCGCCCGCGCTGGCCGCGCCGGAGACAGTGCGGCTGCTCCAGCAACTGGCGCCCCGAGGCGGGTGACGTCCGGGGGCGACGGCGTGCGGCGCTCGTGCGCGGGTCAGTCCACGACCGCGGTGGCTTCAATCTCGACGAGGACGCCCGGCTCGAAGAGCACGGAGACGCCAATCAGCGAGGCGGGTGCCGGCACGACGCCGAACTCCTTGGCGGCCTGCTCGATTCCGGCCTGGAAGGCAGGCATGTTCTCGAGCTTCCAATCGACCACGTAAATCGTCAGTCGAACGACGTCGTTGAACGTCGCCCCGGCCGCCGCGAGTGCGATGGCGACGTTGCGGTAGGCCTGGGCCACCTGTCCAGCCAGGTCCCCGCGCGCGATGAGCTGCCCATCCGCGTCGTACGCGACCTGCCCTGCGATGTGCACCTGCCGGCTGCCAGTGGCGATCGCCACCTGTCGGTACACGTCGGGCTTCATCATTCCTTCGGGGTTCATCAGCGTGACAGGCATGGGTGCTCTCCAAATGGCGGGGTTGAGGAAAGGAGCGATTGCCGGATGCGTATACCGAGCCCACTGACGAACGGCGTTCCCCACTCCAGCGACCCGAGGGCTACAATCGAGCGTCCGCCATGAAACGCGCCCACCTGGATGAGATCTTCGCCTTCATGGCCGTCGTGGACGCGGGCAGCTTCGTCGGCGGTGGCCGGGCCATCGGGCTGACGCGCTCCGCGGCGGGCAAGGCCCTGGCCCGGCTGGAATCACGGCTCGGGGTGCGCCTGCTCAATCGCACGACGCGCCACGTGAGCCTCACCGACGATGGCCGTGTCTTCCATGAGCATTGCCAGCAGGTCCTGGCGGCGTTGGATGAAGCGGAAGCCAGCGTTGGAGATCGCACGGGCACGCCCCGGGGCGTCTTGCGAATCACCGTGCCCGACGCATTCGGCAGACTGCATGTCCTGCCCGTGCTGAAGAAATATCTGCAGACCTGGCCTGACGTGCAGGTGGAGGTGAGCTTCACCGATCGCGTCGCGGACATCATCGAGGAGGGCTACGACCTGGCCGTGCGCATCAATGTGACCAGCACCGACACGCGACTGGTGTCCCGGCTCGTGGCGCAGCATCGGGTGTTCGTCTGCGCCGCCCCCTCCTACCTGGCCGCGCGCGGCGAACCCCAGACGCTGGAGGAGCTCGCGACGCATGATTGCCTGCTCTTCAGCAGCCGGTCGCGCCGGCAGCGCTGGCGACTGCGCCCGAAGGGGGGCGCCTATGTGACGGTGGAGGGACGAAGCCGCCTTCGGCTCGACAGTGGCGAGGCCCTCCGGGACGCGGCGGTCGCCGGACTGGGCATCGCCTTTCTTCCCGCCTTCCTGGTCGGCGAGGACCTGGCGCGTGGACGGCTCAAGGCGCTGCTGCCGTCATGTGAGACGGAGGTCGTCCGCATCATGGCGTTCTACCCGAGCAAGCGTCACCTGCCAGCCAAGGTGCGGCGCTTCATTGACCTGCTGGTCGCGCCGTAGCGCAGCCGCAAGGAAGGCCAACACCCACACTCGCCCGGGATACCGAGTCTACTCCCGGAACTTCACGACACCGGTCGCGCCCCCCGGATGGGAGCTGCTCGCCGCCCCCCGACGAAGCCGCCTCGCTCGTGGGATGGAGCAACGTCCAGCAGGTCATCGCGTACCGGAGCGCGGACTGCACCGTTCAGCCGATGGGCCTGGGCACGCTCCGCACCTTCACGCCGGGCGAGTTCGCCAGTTGCGTCGCGTCCTGACCCGGTCGTCGAGGGCGCTCGGGCAGCCCGCCAGGCACGGCACCCGAATACACCGTGGCTCCTGTCAGACGCTCCAGGTAGGGTGGCGCTCACTCACGCCACCATGAATCCCGCCGAGAAAGCCGCCCTCTTCCTCGAGCGCCTCCGGGAAGCCCATCCGGATGCGCGCTACGAACTCAACTGGTCCACACCCTTCGAGCTGCTCGTCGCCACCATCCTGGCCGCGCAGTGCACCGACGAGCGCGTCAACCGCGTCACCGCCACTGTCTTTCCCAAGTACCCCGGTCCACGGGCATTCGCCGACGCGGACACCGCCGCGCTGGAGGAGGACCTCAAGCCCACCGGCTTCTTCAAGCAGAAGACGAAGTCCGTGCAGGCCATGAGCCGCGCGCTCCTCGATAAGTTCGGCGGTGAGGTGCCCCGCACCATCGACGCGTTGGTGACGCTTCCCGGCGTGGCGAGGAAGACGGCCAACGTCGTCCTCAACACCGCCTTCAACCTCCCCTCCGGCATCATCGTCGACACACACGTGGCGCGCGTCAGCCAGCGCCTGGGCCTGACGAAGAAAGAGAAGCCCGAGGCGATTGAAGAGGACCTGATGGCGCTGCTGCCTCAGGAGGAGTGGACCTTTTTCGGTCCGGCGACCGTCCTCCATGGCCGCTACACCTGTACCGCGAAGAAGCCGAAGTGCGAGACGTGCATCATCCGCGACGTCTGCCCACGCATTGGCGTCTGACGCCCACCCGCTGCCAATGGGCAGCCCCTGTGAGCGGGCCTCGGCATCGCGCATTGGCTCGCCGTGGTGGGCCTCCCCTCGGCAGAATAGACAGACGCCGCGTCCAAGCCGGACGCGGTGGCGGGGACCGATAGCCCCCCGCCACCCTCCTGTTTCAACCCCTGTACGCGTATTACTTTCCGCTCAGCGCCTTGACGGCCATCTGGGCACTCTTGGGATCGTCACAGGGGTTGCTCAGCGGGAACCACCTGCATCCCTGCGGGGGCTTGCCCTGCGGGAACCATTCGTGGTCGGCCCCGAACGCGAGGACGTAGGCATTGAGGTGTTGGTAGCCGAGCTGCGCCAGGAACTGCGAATCCGGGGTCCAGGGCACGCCGGTGTTCTTGCTGTCGGTGTAGGGCGCCAGCGGGCCGTCGAACGCGGGGGTCGGCTCGAACTGCACGTAATTTTGATTCGCGGCGCTCTGCTGCTGAGCGCCGATCAACTGCCCGACGGGATCATTGGCCACGACGTCGAGACCATAGATGTTGCCCGGGTTCGTCAGCGCCTTCATCGTGTCCTTGTCCCAGGAGTGCGGCACCACGTCCTTGGCATTCCAGACGAAGGTGGCCAGGGCATTGTCGGCACTGAACACGCTCTTGAAGTGCTCAAGGAACGCCGCATTGCCAATCGACGGGCCCGCTGTCGCCAGCAGGTTCACCTGCCGCCACAGGCTCAGGTTCGTGTCCTTCGTGTCCAGCAGCGAGTCCGGATCCATGAGCGCGAGCATCAGCATCGGGGAGAGGGCTCCGCCCAGGCTGTGCCCGGTGAACCAGAGCGTGATGGACTCTTTTCCCTTGAGTCCCCCCAGGTAGGACTGGATGTCATGGAAAGGCCACTGCATTCCGAGGAGCCTCGTAAGGCCGTCCATATCGCCCGTCGTCACCTGCATCTGCGAGGGCGCATTGCCCGAGCGCTTCCACTCCGTCGGATCGATGTCGAGGTCCTCGGTCTCCGCGTCGTAGGTCGACAGCGCATTGGTCCCAGCCACGGCCACCACGTAGACCGGAAGAAGATTGCCGTGATTTCCCACCTGCTGCGCGACGAACATCGCGTTGCTCACCTGAGGGGGGAACGGGCCGTCCAGGGTGTAATACGGGCCCCACACCACTCTCCAATTCGAGAAGGGAGCATTCAGGCTGTTGATCTGCGCCTGCAGGTCACTCTGGCTCCAGGGACCAACCAGGTTGCCCACGGTGGCTTGGCTCGCCAGCCACGAGAGGGCAAACACCTGCTTCTGCATCGGCGTGGGATTGAACATGCGACCTCCGGATAAGGATGTGGTTGGGATTGTGAACCCCAATGGGCCAGCGCCCACGCGGCAACCACTACAAGCGTTGTGCCACCCGCGGCGTGGACGCCTCTGAGAGGGCGCTGCGTCGTGAAGCCCCAGTCCCAAGGCAGTCCTGCGCTGGGGCCTGACGCGTCTCGCCTCAGTTCTGACACGTCAATCCCTGGCGCCGACATGTCAGACAGGGCGAGGATGAGGATGAGGGGCTTCTCAATAGACGTGATACGAACGAACCTGCCCGACAGCGGTAGGGACCACGTCGCTCACGTCGACGGTGAGTCGGGAGACCCGACGCGCGTGGGCGATTCTCTTCGTGGGATGGAAGAACGTCAGGATGACATCCCAGTGGTCCCCCACTACCTGCTGGAGCGGGCTCGCCTCGACCCGGAGGTCCCCGAATGCCAGCCCATCCTCGAGCGCCTGGCCAAAGACCTGCCCGAGTCGAACGAGGTGCATGGCCGCGAAGTTCAGGGCGCGATCTCGAGCGCTCCGGCCCGGGTTCTGCAGTTCGTGGTGGACGCGCGCGAGGAAGCTCTCGACGTCGCCAATGACGGATGGCTTCAGCACGTCCATCGGCCAGCCGTCCAGCCCGCGCAGCGCCGGCACGAGGAGCGGCACCTTGCGGGGAGAATCCCACGGGGCTTCGCCGACAATCCATCCCGGCACCGCCACCCGCGACACCGCGCCGTTCAACTGCCGCCGCAACAGCTCGCGCAGGCGGTCGTGAATTTCCCGGGCAAAGGCGCCCCGAGGCGCGAGCGCATAGATGGGGGTCTTCTCGCGGCACACCGTCCAGACGAGGGAGTCCACCGCCTCCGGATGGCTGTCGAGGTACGAGAGGAGCTGACCGGTGTCTTCCGGATGAGAGAGTCCCGCCTGGACCAGGGAGCGCTTCGGGGCCTCGCTCTCGAAGTCGTAGCCCAGGCTCCCCAGGACATACACCTGCTCCAGCGCCTCCGGGGCGGCGGTCGACGCAGCGGCGGCCCTGGCAGGTGAGCGCCGCGTGCCCTCCTGGCTTTGAGGGGGCAACGCCAGACTTTCGACCGAGCCGAACGGACTGTTCCTCAGCACCCCCTTGGGGTCGCAGCGCCGCTTGAGCTCCGCGAGCTCGTCCATCGCCCCGCCATAGAGGGAGCGCGCCTGGTCCCCCGAGATGGCGTGGGCGCCGTGGAGATAGGGCCGCCCGCCCAGGGTGATGCAACGCTCGAGCGCCTTGCTCAGCTGACGGGCCACCTGCGCTTCCGCCGCAGGTCGGTCCCGCGGCACCATGTAATAGAGGCCGACGGTGTAGAGGAGCTTCGGCGGCGAAGGGGGCACCGGCTCGAACGCGAAGGAGAACTTGTCGTCGGGGGGACGGATGGTCAGCAGATACGCGACCGCCAGGTACTCAGAGCCCTCACCGGACTGGAGCTCCTGCTGGAAGAACTCCATGAACGAACAGAACGCACTCCACTCGAAGGCGTAGTCCGACCAGAGCCGCTTCCAGCCGGGGAACTCACCGACCCAGCGCTCACGCTGCTCGTAGAGCCACCACGGAAAGTCCTTGCCCGCCGTGTCGCTGACATGGGCCGCCCCCACCCCCAGGCCGTCGAGCCGCGCATCCGTGAGGCGAGGAGGCTCCACGGACGAAAACCCCAGCATGCACTGGAACACGTTCCTGGACAGGGAACCGCAGAAGACGTCGGGCCCCTCCGCGCTGTCTCGCAGGCTGGCGAGGGTGCGCAGCAGGTCCTCGACGCGTGGATAGAGGCAGCTACGCAGCAAGGTGAACGGCCGGTGGGGCACTGTCCGGAGGATGACCTCGGTGATGGCCCCGAGTTGCCCCTGCCCCGAGAGCGTGAACCTGAACAGCTCGGGGTGCTCGTCCCGAGCGCACCAGACGGCCTGCCCACTGGGCATGGCCAGGCGCAGGCGCACCACCTGATCGATCTGGCCACCGTGGGAGATCGACCACGGCCCGTAGCCTCCCGCAGACAACGTCCCGCCGACCGTCAGCGACAGGTAATCCGGCAGCACCGCCATGGAGCGACCCTGCCGCTCCAGCGCGCGTTGGACGTCGCCCCAGCGCGCGCCGGCGCTGACTCGAACCCGCCCCTCCTTCAGCACCTCGATCCGCGGCGCCTCCAGCCCCATGGACAGGACAACGCCTCCGTCCACCAGGGTCTGCGCATTCGAGGAGTGCCCGCTGCCACGGATGGCCAGCGGGACCTGGTGCGCTCCGGCCACGTCGAAGGCGTGGAGGACGTCCTGCTCGTCGGCAGGCTTGACGATGACGTGCGGCGTTTTCCGCACCCTCCTGCCGAAGTCCTCTCGGAAATCCTCGGCCGAGCGCGGCGACTCCGCGAGCGCGCCGCCAAGGCGGGCGCGCAGCGCGTCCACGACGTCCCCCGAAGAGGGGCGCGTATAGACGGGCTCCATCCGAGGCCCGCCATACAGGGTGACGAAGGGCTGGCCGCGGCGACCGCTGCCGATGGCCACGCGTCCGCAGTACTCGCCCCGGGCCGACGCGTACCACGCGGCATAGGCGTCCCGAGGGACGGACAGCTCCTCCGCGAGGGCGGCGACCTCCTCCCCGACATCGGAGAACAGCAAAACCTTCTCGCCGGGCGAGTGGCCCCCGAACGCGCTGAAATCGATGGAGCGCCGGGAGCTACCCTCCTCCTTCACCTCGTATGTATCCGGGTAGGCCCCCCGCTGCAGGAGCCGGAAGAACGCCTCGACGAGGGCCTCGTGAGACACGGGCGCCCCTTCGTGCTCCGCGACGGAGCAGCCGAGGCTCTCGCGAATCAGCCGGCGGGCCTCCTCCGGCGAGAGCGGATCGCGTCGATGGTACTCCCTCAGGGCGAACGCCTCGCCCGAGACAGTCCAGTCCAGCGCGAAGCTCAGGGGGGACTGCCCCTCCTGGAACCCGAAATACAGCCGGTAGGCGAGCGTCTCCCCGTCCTCCGCCGCGCCGACGAAGGTGACGCGGTACTCCGCGCGCAGCCGTTCGACTGTCGCGAAGGCGGCGGCAGGCAGGCCCAGGTCCCGGCAGATGTCGAGGAGGCCCGCGTTCAGCGCGTCGAAGGCCTGGGCTCCGGCGAGAATGACACCATAGCGATTGCGGTCGATCCGGCCAGCGGACAGCTTGGTGCTCATGGCGACGCTGAGGCCCTCCGCCCCCACCGCCGCACGCACCTTCGCGAAAGGCAGCCGGTATCGATGCTCCCTATCGGCGTCGATGGTCACGTCCGCCCTCCCAAGGCAGCCCCCAGGTCAGTACGCCGACCACTTGCGGACGGGGCCGATGGTCACGGGAATGACGTCGCTCACGTCGACGGTGAAGCGGTACTCCACGTTGGCCCGCTCCAGGCGCTTCTCCGGCTGGAAGAAGGTCAGCTTGACGTCCCAGGCATCCGAGCCCGGCAACCCCACGGGGCTCTTCAACACGTCGATCTTGTGCAGCTCCATGCCCTCGCGCAGGGCGTGGGCATACACCTGCTCGGCCTGATAGGCATTCGTCGCCGCGAAGTTGAGGGCCCGCTCCTGCGAGGTGAAGCCAAGGTTGCGCAGCTCGTAATAGACCCGCTCCAGGAAGTCGAAGACCCGCTGCTGCTTGCGCTCGTGGAGCTGCTTGCCCGCCTCGTCCGTGGGCTGCGGCCCGGTGACCTTGGCGACCAGCGCCTCGGTGGTCCAGCTGTACATCCCGCGCAGTTGGGGCAGCAGGAGGGGCAGGTTCTGACCGGACTGGAGCTTCACGGTCTTTCCTGCCGTCTGGCCGGGGATGGAGACCCGGTGGATCTTGCCGTTGACCTGGTCCCGGAGGAACTCCGTCAGGCGCTCATAGACGTCGGTGGCATAGGCACCGAATGGCAACAGGGCGTAGATGGGCGTGGCGTCCATGTTCAAGGTCCAGATGACGGACTCCGCCACATGCGCGTTGGCCTCGAGGTGCTCCAGGAAGCTCTCCAGGTTGTGCGGATCCTGGTTCTTCATCGACTGGGCAATCGAGGTGCGGCGCGACTCGCTGCTGAACTCGATGCCCACGGTGCCCAGCGCATACACCTTGCCCGCCGGGGGACCCGCTGGGGGCGCGGACTTCGCATCGAGCTCCGCCCGGCACTCGTGGCACGTGGACGGCCTCACGGCGCCTGAAGCGTGCTCGCTGTGGCTCGACTCGGGCGAAAGGGAAAACGGGGCGGGCAGGTCAGGATGCCGGATCGCGTCGCCCAGGGAGGCGGTGTCCACGGCGTCCAGATCGCGTTTAGACATGGGGGATCCTTTGTACGAGTGAGAGTGGCTGGCGGGAGAAGGGGGCGGACGACGCCCCAGGACGTGGCGCAAGGCGCCTTCGACATTCAGGCGCCCAGTCAAATAACGGCGGCAATCCGTGCCCTCTTCGGGAGGGCACGGATGGGCGCTCTCCAGGAGCGCCCGGCGGACGGCTTCGGGATTCGGGGTGAGGCCCTGGGAGCGCTGCACGCTGAGGAGCAGGCCCGCCACCCCGGAGACAAGGGCCGTGGCGAGGCTGGTGCCACTGCGCACTCCTTTCTTCCCTCCTGGCAGGGCAACGGGAATGTCATCGCCCGGGGCGAGGATGCCATGGCCCTGGTAGGCCGCGCCCCAGTTGCTCGCCTCGAGCGGGACGCCCCGGCGGCTCATCGCGCCCACCGCGAGGACCGAGGAGAGAGCCGCAGGGACATGCAGGCAGGCACATGCGTCGTTGCCCGCCGCCGCGACGATCAAGATGCCGCGTTGCCGGCACTGCTCGACGGCTCGCTCGAGGAGGGGATCGGTGGCGCCGTCAGGCGAGAATTCCCCTCCACTGATGTTGATGACCTGGGCTCCCGCCTCCGCGGCCAGGAGAATTGCCCGGGCCAACTCTATCTGAGAGCACGGGGACACCTCTCCGTCCTCGTCGTCGGTGAAGACAGGCACGAGGAGCCCCTGACACCGGGGGGCCACCCCCTCCACCCCGCTGCCGGGCTGGCCGAAGATGATGCTGGTGATGGCGGTCCCATGCGCCGCCGAGCCCCCCGAGGGCGCTCCGTCCCCCGGAGCCCAGAGTGCGCGCAGTGAGCTGCCTTGAAGGACCGGGTGCGAGCGGTCCACCTGCCCATCCAGGACGGCGATGCAAATGTCTGGACTTCCAGGGGTCTGCTCCCGAAGTCGAGCGATATCACCCAGCATCTTGCACGCCGATTCCTTGAGGGCTCTGGCCACTCCTGCGGCCGCGGCGGGCCCGACAGCTAGCGCCGCGCGGGCTCGCCACGTCCACGTCTTCACATCAGCACATCAGCAGTTCGCGATGCATTGGTCGTAGATTTGGTGACAATTGAGCGGGTTGTCGCCGTGGTTCTGCGAAGCTGCGCAGAGCGCTAACGAGGCCTCGCATTTGGCATTACAGGTGAAGTAGCTCGGCTTCACCCCAGTGGGTGCCTTCACCAAGATGTTGCTCTTTGCGGCCGGCGGATTCTGGGCGGGAAGTCTCACGAATCGTCTCCTTCTACCTGGGTATGAGATACAGCCTCGTAAGAGGCACCTATGCTTCCATGAGCGCAATACCAGCGCAAGCCAATACGCATACATCCCATGCAATCCTATCCAGCAAGTCACCCCTCACTCCGAGCAACGACTGTGGCTAAGAGGAGCCGCGCACAAGGCAAACAAATATGCATGGATTCATGTAGACCTATCCAGTAAGTCCTTCCCCGATCCGACGGCAACTGGGCGAGGGAGGAGTCGCGCAAAGACTGAGTCAAGGTTGGAGGTCCCTCGTCGCCCGTTCTCCGCGAGGTGGCAAAAAACACGGTGCTTGTATTTTCTCCACCGCCCACACCCTGCGTGAACCAACAGACGGAAATGAAGAGGCAATTCAATTTTCCACAGCCGAACGCTGTTGCTGCCTCCGTCGTCCGCCGTCATGCTTCATGGCAATCGAAGCACGATTGCGGCGTTTTCCGTTCACCATGGCCCCTGCCCCAAACTCCCCAGTCCCTGCGCCACCCGCCGACGCCCGTCCGGTGGACGCGCAGGAGCGGCTGGAACTCCTCGACGCCCTGCGCGGCTTCGCGCTCTTCGGCATCCTCATCTCCAATGTGCAGATGTGGTTCAGCGGCAGGGTGTTCCTGCCCCGGGAACAAGCCGAGGCGTCCATCGCCAATGCCTCGCTCCTGGACACCGTCACCCGGTATGCGTTCGAGGTGCTGGTCTCCGGGAAGTTCATCACCCTGTTCGCCTTCCTCTTCGGCCTGGGCTTCGCGGTGCAGCTCGGCCGGGCCGAAGCGCGCGGTGGTGACTTCGTCCCGCTGTATGCGAGGCGGCTGACGGTCTTGCTGGTGTTGGGTGTCCTGCACCTGTTCCTGCTCTGGTACGGCGACATCCTCTCGTCGTATGCGCTGATGGGCTTCGCCCTGCTGCTCCTGCGGCGGCGTTCGGACCGGACGCTGCTCATCATCGCCGCGGTGCTCGTCTTGCTGTTGCCGGTGCTCACGAACCTCCTCTTCCGGCTGCCGCAGCTCCTGGCGGAATCCCCCGAGGCCGGTGCCGCGGCCGTGGCCGCGGCCCGCGAGAAGTCCACCGTTCTTCAAGGGCGGATGCTGACGGCCATCACCGGGGGAAGCTGGTGGGAGGTGACGAAGACCAGCGCCGGGTTCTACCGCGATGAGTTCTTCATGATGATGCTGTCCGGCCTGCTGACCTGTCTGGGCCGCTTCGCGCTCGGGCTCTGGGCGGGACGGCGCGGCATCTTCCAGGATGTCCCCGCGCACCTGGGGTTCTTTCGCCGCCTGCTCGGCTGGGGGCTGGTGGCCGCGGTGGTGGGCTCCGCGCCCGGCCTGGTAGTGACGGTGCTCATGCAGAACAAGGTGCTCACGCCGGAGTCGATGCCGGTGTGGCTGCCCCTGGTGCTGGCGCCGCTGCGCAACCTGGCACAGGTGGGGCTCGCGGGCGTGTACGTGGCAGGCATCACCCTGCTCTTCCAGCGCGCCACCTGGCAGCGGGCGCTGGGACTGCTCGCGCCCGCGGGACGCATGGCGCTGACGAACTACCTGTCGCAGACGGTCATCAGCCTGCTCATCTTCTACGGCTATGGATTGGGACAGGCGGGCAAGCGGGGCCCCTTCGCGTGCGTCGTCATCTGCGTGGGCGTCTTCTGCGTCCAGGTCCTTTGGAGCCACCTGTGGCTGTCACGCTTCCGCTTCGGTCCGGTGGAGTGGGTGTGGCGCTCGCTGACGTACGGAAAGGCCCAGCCCATGCGGCGCGCCGCAGCCGACGCACCCGCGCCCCTGGCGGCGTGAGCCAGAAGGGAGCGTCCGCCAGTCGTCGGCCACGGAATGTGGGCACTTCTCCCGCCGGGCGAAGTGCGCCATGTACGGCCCATGTCGAACCTGGACCTGTTCCCCCCGGCCCCGCCGCCCTCGGAGCCCGGCCCCCTGGACCGGCTGCTCAAGGTGTCCCGCATCTACGTGGAGACGGGCGTCGAGGAGCACCTGCGGGGCCGGGAAATCCTCGCGCGCTTCCCGGACGCCGAGCGCATCCCCGTGGCCTCGCACCAGGGCATCCCCGGGCTGTTCGGCAATGAGGGCAACGCGGAGGCGTGGAACCGCATCAAGGGCAGCACCCTGGTGCTGGGGGTGAAGAAGACGATGTCCTTCACGCCCAACGGGCGCAGCTGCGACTTCATCCCGCCCTCCGCCGCCAACGGCTGCGTCATGAGCTGCGCCTACTGTTATGTCCCCCGGCACAAGGGCTACGCCAACCCCGTCACCGTCTTCGTCAACATCGACCGGATTGTCGCCGCCATCCGCCGGCACGCGGGGAAGCTGGGGCCCAAGACGGAGCCCAACAGCGTGGACCCGCGTTACTGGGCCTATGATATCGGCTGCAACAGCGACTGCGCCGCGGACGCCGCCCTCAGCGACAACGTGCGGGATTTGGTGCGGCTGTTCACCACGCTGCCCAACGCCATGGGCACCTTCGCCACCAAGCTGGTGAATCACGAACTGCTCCGCTACGCCCCCAAGGGCAAGACACGCATCCGCTTCAGCCTGATGCCCGCGGCCAAGGCGAAGCTGCTCGACGTGCGCACCAGCCCCGTCGCGGAGCGGATTGCCGCCATCGACGCGTTCGTCGCCGCCGGCTACGAGGTCCACCTCAACTTCTCCCCCGTCGTCGTCTACGAGGGCTGGCAGGAGGAGTACGACGCGCTGTTCCAACAGGTGGACGCGGCCATCGGCCCCGCCGCCAAGGCGCAGCTGGCCGCCGAGGTCATCTTCCTCACCCACCACCCGGGCCTCCACGAGGTGAACCTCCGCTGGCACCCGAAGGCGGAGTCTCTGCTGTGGACGCCGGACACCCAGGAGGCCAAGGTGTCCCAGGGCGGAGGCCACAACGTGCGCTACCGCACCGGACTCAAGGGCCGCCTGGTCGCTGAATTCAAGGAACTGCTGGCCCGCCGCCTGCCCTACTGCCAGGTGCGCTACGCGTTTTGAGTCGGACTCCGCGTCATGGGCGTGACGTGGGCGGCCCGGCCTGTGGCAGACTCGGCCGGACCATGTGGGATTGGGTCCGCCAACTGGCGGAGTGGTCGCGGGACGATGTTCCGTTCGCCGTGGCGACCGTGACGGTGTGTCAGGGAAGTACCCCCGCCGAGCCCGGCGCGAAGCTGCTTGTCCGCGCTGACGGCACGTTCCACGGCACCGTGGGCGGTGGCCACCTGGAGCAGCTCGTCCTCGCGGACGCCCGCGCCTGCCTGGAGAGAGGAGAAGCCCGTGCCTACCGGTATCCGCTGGGCTCGAAGCTGGGCCAGTGCTGTGGCGGCGTGGTGGACGTCTTCATGGAGCCGGTGAACCACGGCCCGCGCCTGTACCTCTTCGGCGCCGGCCACGTGGGTCAGGCCCTGTGCCGCACGTTGGACGGCACGCCCTTCCAGGTCCACCTGGTGGACGAGCGCCCCGAGTGGGTCCACGGAGAGCGCATCCCCGCCTCCGTCATCCGCCACGAGGAGCCGTGGGACGTCTTCGCCTCGCGGGCCGTCTGGGACGCCCGCCGCACGTACCTCGCGGTGATGACGCACCGGCATGACCTGGACCAGGACATCATCGCCTTCGCCCTGGAGAAGCCCGCGCGCTACGTGGGCCTCATTGGAAGCAACACCAAGTGGGCCCGGTTCCGTCAGCGCCTGGAGGCCCGGGGCGCGACGGCGGCGCAGCTGGCCCGCGTGCGCTGCCCCATGGGGCTGGAGCTTGGCGGCAAGTCGCCCCAGGAGGTCGCGGTGAGCATCGCCGCCGGACTCCTCCAGCTCCACCACCTGGGCGCGGACGCCCCGGGTGAAGACACCGACACTACCGCCGAGGCCCCGTCCTCGGAGACGCCCCGTCTGCGCGGGGTCCCGTCAGGAGAATGAGCAACATGTTCGAGTTCCGGCTCAATGGCGCGACGGTCCGCGTCGATGGCGTCTCCCCCAACACCACGCTGCTCGACTTCCTGCGGGCCCGCGGCCTCACCGGCACCAAGCAGGGCTGCGCCGAGGGCGACTGCGGCGCGTGCACCGTGGCCCTGGTGGACCGGGACGCCCAGGGCAACCGCTGCCTGCGCGCCTTCAACGCCTGCATCGCCCTGGTGCCCATGGTGGCCGGCCGTGAGCTGGTGACGGTGGAAGGCGTGGGCAGCAGCGAGAAGCCCCACCCGGTGCAGCAAGCCATGGTGAAGCACTACGGTTCGCAGTGTGGCTTCTGCACGCCGGGCTTCATCGTCTCCATGGCGGAGGCGTACTCCCGCAAGGACGTCTGTACCCCGTCGGCCGTGGCGGACCAGCTCTGTGGCAACCTCTGCCGCTGCACCGGCTACCGCCCCATCCGCGACGCGATGATGGAGGCGCTGGCCCAGCGCGACGAAGGGCCGGCGCCCGCCACGGCGATTCCCTCCGCGCCGCTCGAAGGCCCCGCTGAGCCGTTGTCCCCGCTGCGCTACGAGGCCGGTGGACAGACGTTCCTGCGCCCCACGTCGTGGGAGGAGCTGCTCGACCTGCGCGCGAAGCACCCGGAGGCGCACCTGGTGGCGGGCGCCACCGAGCTGGGGGTGGACATCACCAAGAAGGCCCGCCGCTACCCCTTCCTCATCTCCACCGAGGGCGTGGAGTCCCTGCGCGCCGTCCGCCGTGAGCCGGAGGGCTGGTACGTGGGCGGCGCGGCCTCGCTGGTGGCGCTGGAGGAGGCCCTGGGTGACGAGCTGCCCGAGGTGAAGAAGATGCTCAACGTCTTCGCCTCCCGGCAGATTCGCCAGCGCGCCACGCTGGCGGGCAACCTGGTGACCGCGTCGCCCATTGGCGACATGGCGCCGGTGCTGCTCGCCCTGGAGGCCTCGCTCGTCCTGGGCTCGGTGCGCGGCGAGCGCACGGTGGCGCTGTCCGACTTCTTCCTCGCCTACCGGAAGACGGCGCTCCAGCCCGACGAAGTGGTCCGCCACATCGTCATCCCCCACGCCGCCGTGCCCGAGGGCGGACGACGGCTCTCCGACGCCTTCAAGGTGTCCAAGCGGCGTGAGCTGGACATCAGCATCGTCGCCGCGGGCTTCCGCGTGGAGCTGGACGCAAGCGGCGTGGTGACGCTGGCGCGCCTGGGCTACGGCGGCGTCGCGGCCACGCCCGTGCGGGCGCGCCGCGCGGAGGCGGTGCTCACCGGGCAGCCCTGGACGGCCGAGACGGTGGCGCGCGCGCTGCCCGTGCTCGCGGAGGAGCTCACGCCCATCAGCGACTTGCGCGGCAGCGCGGCGTACCGGCGGGGGCTGGTGGCGAGCCTGCTGGAGAAGTTCTTCTCCGGCTCGCACAGCCCGGCCCTGGACGCCGCGCCGGGCTTCGACGCGGGTGACGCGCAGGTCCCCGCGGACGCGGGGCGCGCGCTGCGGCACGAGAGCGCGCTGGGCCACGTGACGGGCAGCGCGCGGTACGTGGACGACCTGGCGCAGCAGCGGCCCATGCTGGAGGTCTGGCCGGTGTGCTCGCCCCACGCGCACGCCCGCATCCTCAAGAGAGACCCCACGGCGGCGCGCAAGGTGCCCGGCGTGGTGAAGGTGCTCATGGCCGAGGACATCCCCGGCATGAATGACACCGGCCCCATCCGCCACGACGAGCCGCTGCTGGCGGACCGCGAGGTGCTCTTCCACGGGCAGATGGTCGCGCTGGTGGTGGGTGAGTCCGTGGAGGCCTGCCGCGCGGGCGCCCGCGCCGTGGAGGTGGAGTACGAGCCCCTGCCCGCCATCCTCACGGTGGAGGACGCCGTGGCGCGGAGCAGCTACCACACCGAGCCGCACGTCATCCGCCGGGGCGACGTGGACGCCGCGCTGGACGGCAGTCCCCACCGCCTGTCGGGCACGCTGGCCATTGGCGGGCAGGAGCACTTCTACCTGGAGACCCAGGCCGCCTTCGCCGAGCGCGGCGACGACGGCGACATCACCGTCGTGTCCTCCACCCAGCACCCGTCCGAGGTGCAGGCCATCATCTCCCATGTGCTGCACCTGCCGCGCAGCCGCGTGGTGGTCAAGTCGCCGCGCATGGGCGGCGGCTTCGGCGGCAAGGAGACGCAGGGCAACGCGCCCGCCGCGCTCGTCGCGCTGGCCGCGTGGCACACGGGACGTTCGGCGCGGTGGATGCTGGACCGTGACGTGGACATGGCGGTGACGGGCAAGCGCCACCCGTTCCAGGCCTCCTACGAGGTGGGCTTCGACGACCAGGGGCGGCTGCTGGCCCTGCGCGTCCAACTGGTGTCCAACGGCGGCTGGTCCCTGGACTTGTCCGAGTCCATCCTGGACCGCGCGCTGTTCCACCTGGACAACGCGTACTACGTGCCGGCGCTGGCGTACACCGGGCGGGTGGCGAAGACGCACCTCGTCTCCAACACCGCCTTCCGCGGCTTCGGAGGTCCGCAGGGCATGCTGGTGACGGAGGAGGTCCTCGCCCGCGTGGCCCGGGCCGTGGGGCTGCCGGCGGATGAGGTCCGCGAGCGCAACCTCTATCGCGGCACCGGAGAGACGAACACCACGCACTACGGCCAGGAGCTGGAGGACGAGCGCATCCTCCGCGTGTGGGAGGAGCTCAAGAAGTCGTCGGAGTTCGAGCACCGGCGGCGCGACGTTGCGGCGTTCAACGCCCAGTCCCCCTTCATCAAGCGGGGGCTCGCCATCACCCCCATGAAGTTCGGCATCTCCTTCACCGCCACCTTCCTCAACCAGGCCGGCGCGCTGGTGCACGTGTACCGGGACGGCTCGGTCATGGTGTCCCACGGCGGCACGGAGATGGGCCAGGGCCTGCACACCAAGGTGCTGGGCGTGGTCATGCGCGAGCTGGGCGTCACGGCGGACGCGGTGCGGATGGCGAAGACGGCGACGGACAAGGTGCCCAACACCTCCGCCACCGCGGCCTCCAGCGGCTCTGACTTGAACGGCGCCGCCGTGCGCGTGGCCTGCGTCACGCTGAGGGAGCGGCTGGCCCCGGTGGCCGTGCGCCTGTTGTCGGACCGGCACGGGCGGAGCGTGGCGCCGGACGCCCTGCTGTTCAATGACGGGAAGGTGGGCCCGCGCGGTGAGCCCGAGGTCGCCCTGCCCTTCGCGGACGTGGTGGAGGCGGCGTACCTGTCCCGCGTGGGCCTGTCCTCGACGGGCTACTACCAGACGCCGGGCATCGGCTACGACAAGGCCAAGGGCCGGGGACGCCCCTTCCTCTACTTCGCCTACGGCGCGGCGGTGTGCGAGGTGGAGGTGGACGGCCACACGGGCATCAAGCGCGTGCTGCGCGTGGACCTGCTGGAGGACGTGGGCGATTCGCTCAACCCCGGCGTGGACCGCGGGCAGATTGAAGGCGGCTTCGTCCAGGGCCTGGGCTGGCTCACGGGCGAGGAGCTCCGCTGGGATGCCAATGGCCGGCTGCTCACGCACTCCGCCAGCACCTACGCGGTGCCGTCCTTCAGCGACGCGCCCATCGACTTCCGGGTGCGGCTGCTGGAGCGGGCGCACCAGCACAACACCATCCACGGCAGCAAGGCCGTGGGCGAGCCGCCGCTGATGCTGGCCATGTCCGCGCGCGAGGCCCTGCGTGAGGCGGTGGCCGCCTTCGGACAGGCCGGTGGCGACGTGGAGCTGGCCTCCCCCGCCACGCACGAGGCGCTGTTCCTCGCCATCCAGAAGCGGCTGGCGCGCGCGGCGGCGGAGAACGGACGCGAGGCGGCCTGAGACGCCGCTCGGACGGACGGCGGCGGCCCTGGCTCGGCGTGGGGCCTGGAGCCGCTCCCGCCGGAAGCCCGCCGGGCTCAGCCCCCACGTGCGCTGAAGCGTCAGCGCACGTGCAGCAGCGCCAGCAGCACGAAGAGGCCGTTGAGGCCCACGCCCACGGACATGTAGTTGCCGCTCGCCCGGGACATGCCGGCCGCGACGTTGACATGGCCGAAGTACCCCAGGGCCAGCCGCGTGCCCACCTCCGCGCCCACGTTGAAGCCCGGGTCGCGCGAGGCGCGCGTCGCGGTGCCCATCATCACCCGGCCGTAGGGCACCACCCAGGTATTGACGAAGTGCTGGTAGCCGACGAAGCCGTTGAACTCGGAGATGCCCCGGCTCGTGTAGGCCAGGTTCGAGCCGATGTTGAGCCGCCGGCTCAGGAAGGCCATGGGCTGGATGGTGAGGGCCAGGTCCGCCGACGGCCGCCACGCCCCCACCCGGTACTGCATGGCGAAATCGAAGGGGGGCTTGTCCAGCGCCGGCGCCTCCCACCGGAGCCGTGCCGCCTCCAGGGCGTGCGCTTCGCCACCCCGCGCGTCGTAGAGGTCCGCGAGCGCCAGGGCGCCTTCCTCGATGTCCGCCTCATACACCGTGACGAGCGGCGCCTCGGCGCCCGCGAGGTTGCCGTCCGCCATGCGCAAGCGCCCCAGGGCCAGGCACCCCTGCTGCGAGCCACCGTCACACGCCCTGGAGAAGGCCGTCTCCGCCTGGCTCCGGTCGCCGTCCTGGAGGAGCTGCTCGCCCCATTCGTTGCAGGCCCAGAGCTGGCCCTTCTCGCAGGAGGTGCTGCGGGGCAAGGCTTGAGTCGTGGCGCATGCCACCAGGAGAGGAGCCATCACCGCCAGGAACGCCAGTTGCCGCATGTCCGGTATTCAACCACAAGCCCGCCCGGGCTTCCTCGGTCCCCAAGCCCGGGACAGCGCGCCCGGGTGCCTGGCCGCCTTCCGCCCGAACGGGGCAGCCCGGCCAGCCCTCCATTCCCCGGGAGCCCCCTGGTCATGGGGAGGGCGAGCACAGACCTTGAGGGCATCGAGGAGGACCCGTGGCGCCAGTTGCCTTTCACGAAGACACCTTCCGCCCTCAACCCGCGCAGCCGCTCCCGCGGCAGGAGCCCCGATGAAGGTTCCGGAGATGTTGGAGCACCTGCCGGGGGTCGGCCCCCTGATTGGCCGGATTGCGCACGGGCACGAGGACGCCGTGCCGCGCCGGGAGACCACCGTGACGCTTCCGGACTTCGCCGCCGTACCCCTGCCGAAGACAGAGCGGGCGCTGGGTGACGGCCGCACGCTGGTGGTCCGCAACCCCGCGGTGCGCTCGCCGCGCGGTCCAGGGCTCACGGTGATGACGTACAACATCCTGCTCGGTGGGCAGCGCCGCGAAGCCTTGCTGGGCTACTTCGACGACCTGGAGGCCCAGGGGCGGCTGCCGGACGTGCTGGGCCTGCAGGAGGCCAACGTCCCCATCTCCGTGCTCCTGGCGGAGCGCTACGGCTTCCACCTGGCGTACCAGGGGCATGACGGCGGTCCCGGGGCGCGGCTGGTGAACGGAAAGGCCTTCCTCACCCGGCACCCGCTGGTGGACGCGGCGCACTTCACGTACGCCACCCCCGACGCGGAGCGGGACGCGGCCATCATGCGGCGCGGCGGGGACCCCTGCGAGATTCCCGAGGACCGGGGCGCGCTGTACGTGCGCCTGGAGGTGGAGGGCCACCCGGTGGTGCTCTACAACGTGCACCACACCCTGGGCGACTCCGGCATCAACGCCCGCAACCTCCGCCAGCTCAACGCGTTGCTGCACCATCGCGAGGTCATGCACGCGGTGGTGCTGGGGGACTTCAACGCCAACACCGCCATCAAGACGGGCGGCTCCTGGCTGATGGCGCACCTCAGGACGTACGACGACACCGACACGGTGGAGGAATACGAGGTGCGCTACGGCGAACCCCACGCCAGCGTGGGGGACGAAGGGGTGGGCAACATCGCCGACCCGCGGCTGCGGCACGAACTGCACGTGCTGGAGCAGAGCCTGCCGGAGACCATCGCCCACGCCACCACCGCGCAGGTGCGCCTGCCGGGAGGGACGCTCATGACGCCGAAGCAGGCGTGCGCCGAGCTGCGCTCCGGCCGGGTGCAGCGCGGCAGCGAGCACTGGCTGCGGCTCCAGGACATCGCCGACAGCGCCACCCTCACCTCGCTGCCGGATGAGAATGGCGTGGTGCCCGCGACGGGCAAGCGCTTCGACAACCTCTACGCCAGCCCTGGACTGGTCCCCCGCCTCTTCGAGGTGGACCGCGGCACCGAGTCCTCCGACCACCAGCCCGTGGTGGCGCACTACGATGTGCGGACGCCGGGGTTGAAGGACGGCAAGCCCGCCTCCGGCACCGTCCAGCGGCCCACCTGAGGCGCCAGCCTCACCGGTGCTGGCGCCCCCGTCCCGCGAGGCCTCAGGGCCCCGCGGGACACGCGGGCAGGGACGTAATCCACGCATCCACCAGCCCCACGCCCTCCGTGTCCTTCACCGCGCTGGCCAGTGGCGGCATGCGCGTCATCGACAACGAGTGCATGCGCCGCGACAGGACCGACTTCGACGGGGCTCCCGGGGTGACCAGCATCGCTCCGGGCACGCCCAGCTCGCCCTGCTGCGGCGCCACGCCACAAATCTTCGCGGCCGCGAGCGACGTGGAGTAGCGCAGGTCCGACTCACCGCGGCCCAGGCCATTGGGCCGGTGACAGACGGCGCAGTTGGCGTGCAGGTAGGCCCGCGCGCGCGCCTCCACGGGCTCCGGCCCGGCGTACGTCGGCATCCGGGGCAGTTGCTCCACCGGGGCCGGCAGGGTCAGCACGCCAATGTGCTCCAGGGTCCGGAGCTGCGACGCGATGCGCCCGCCCGGGTATTCGAAGTCCCCGTTGAGCTGCGCCACCTCCAGGCCCAGCACGAAGCCCGCGGTGGCGTTGTGACACTGCATGCATTCGCCCCGGCTGGGGTATGTCCACGTTTGCCCCCCCACCGTCTTCACCTTGCCCGTCTCCAGCAACGTCGCGTCGGTCCCCGCCTCATTCCACTCGTACGTGTAGCCCGCCCAGACGCCGTCCGGATGGCGCATGAAGAGGCGCGTCTCCACGCGCTTCCCGCCCAGGAGGAACGTCTTCACCGTCACGGTGCCGGGAGGCGCGTCCAGCACGCCCTCCGGTCCCACCGTCATCGCCGTCCCGTCCGGCACGCCGAGGAACCGTTCCTTCTGCGCGCCGTCCGACCAGAGCGGGGCATTCACGCCGTATGGGATGAGGCCCGCCGAGGGGAGATTGGCGTTCGTCGGGTCCGCGCAGCCCGTGGCGGACAGCAGCGTGGGAAACGCTTCGCCGCCAGGCGCGGGGGGCAGTGACGCGTGGATGCGGTGCAGTCCTCCCCCCGCGAAGTCCACCACCAGCAGCTCGCCGTCGTTCAGCTCGGCGAACGAGGCGATGCTGAGCGGCGTGGTGACGAGCACCTGGGGCTCCACGGCGGCGCCCGGCGGGGCGTCACCCGGCAGCGTCCAGATGCGGCCCGAGCCGAAGTCACCGAAGACGTACCTGCCCGAGAGCGCCGGCACGGCGGCGCCGCGGTACACATAGCCGCCGGTAACGGAGACGCCTTCGGTGCGGCCATAGACGGCCACGGGCGGCGTCAACCCGGTGGTGCCGCAGCCGCCGCCGCGCACGCACTCGGTTCCCTCCAGGACGCTCCAGCCGTAGTTGCCGCCCAGCTCGACGCGGTTGATCTCCTCGAGGAGCTTCTCACCCACGTCGCCCAGCCAGAGCGCGCCGGTGCTCCGGTCGAAGCTCCAGCGCCACGGGTTGCGGAAGCCGGTGGCGTAGATTTCCTTCCGCCCGCCGCTGGTGGCGTAGGGGTTGGTGGGCGGAATGGCATAGGGCCGCGCGCTGTCCACGTCGAGCCTCAGCATCTTCCCCAGCAGGAGCTCCGGATTCTGGGCCGTCTGGTTCGGGTCCACCCGTCCGCCGCCGTCACCGAAGGCGAAGTAGAGGAAGCCGTCCGGTCCGAACGCGAGGTGGCCACCGTTGTGGAAGGAGAACGGCTGGTCCTGTTCGAGCACGACCTCCGCGCTCGCCGGGTCCAGGGTGGCCCCACCATCCGGGCTGAGGTAGCGGACGATGTACGAGCGGAGGCCCCCCATCGCGTTGTTCCCCACGTAGGAGAGGAACACCTGACCGTTGGTGGCGAACGCCGGGTGGAAGGCCATCCCGAGCAAGCCCGTCTCGTCATGTTCGGTGTTCACCCGTCCGGAGAGGTCAATGACGACGGAGCTGGTGGGCGGCGTGGCGTCCTTGTCGAACACGCGCACCCTTCCCCCCCGCTCCACCACGTAGATGCGACGGTTGTCCCCCGGCGCCTGGAGGGCGAACAAGGGCTGGGTGAAGCTCAGCTCCGGGAACGCGCGAGAGAGGGTGGCCCCCGCGGGGTCCGGGGGCCGGGGAGGCGCGACACACGTCGGGTTCGCGGGGCGCACGTCGAGCCCGAAGGGCACCTGGGTCTCCGGGCCCCCGTCATCTGGCGCCATCGGCGTGCTCCCGTCGCCACCCGTGCCTGGCCCTCCGTCTGCGTGTGGGTCGATGATTTCATCTTCGTCCCCAGGGTGACCGGAGCGGTCATCCGAGGAGCCAGGACATGCGAGCGAGATGCCGAGCAGGCCCATCGCGAGCGCCACCACGCCCAGCAGCATCAGGACAGACGGTCGTCGTTGTTTCATGGCGCTGTTGTGGTGGTTCGGGATGGGGCGAAACGCCAGGGACTGGACCTCGCGGCTGGGGCGGCCTCTGCCGGATGCCGGACCCCGTAGATGGCAGTCGTCGTGAATCAGGCCCGCGCATCGTCTCAGGGACGTTTGCCCCAGGACACTGCGCGCGACCTGCCAGTCCCGCTGAAAAAGACAGACAGCGGAGCGACCCCTTCCCGGGTCGCGCCGTCCCGGGGCGGACGGCCGTGCAGGGGCCGGCCTCACCGCGCGCAAGCCCCTAGATTGCTCGGAAAGGAGGCCTCATGAAGACAGGCAGTGGGACATCCAGCTTCGTTCGTCCGTTCGCGGGCGCCGCGCTCATCGCCGTGCTCGCCTTCATGGGAGTGCCCGCGGCGGCGGTCGCCCAGGGCCTCGTACCCCAGGTGTCCTGCTACCAGCGCGCGACCGACGGCGGACTCGACGATTCCCTGGCCACCCAGCTCTGCCGCGGCGCGCGTTCATCCACGCCCGCCGACTGCTTCGTGCGCGCCCAGGATGAAGGCTCACTTACGCAGAGCCAGGCCGTCCAGTTGTGCCAGTTCGCCGCGCCCGATGAAGACCCCGCGGGTTGTTACCTCCAGGCCCGGGAGCAGACCTTCACGGACCCAGCGCGCGTGCTGCAGCTGTGCCAGCCCGCGGTCCAGAACTGTCCCGGCTACGTGGAGTAGGACGGCGCGGCTCACTTCGTCGGTCGCAGCAACTCCCGCAGGCGAGCGAGGTCCACCGGCTTCACCAGGTGCTCGTCGAAGCCTGCCTCCAGCGCGCGGCGCCGGTCCTCTTCCAGGCCGTAGCCCGTCACGGCGATGAGCACCAGGTCGCGCCCTTCGTCCGTCGCACGGAGCGCGCGGGCCACCTCGTAGCCGTCGAGCCCGGGCAGGCCGATGTCCAGCAATACGATTTCGGGACGCAGCTCGCGCGCCCGCGCCAGGCCGGAGGGGCCGTCCTCCGCTTCGCTGACGGTGTGCCCCTCCAGCTCGAGCAGCTCGCGGACGAGCTGCCTGCTGTCGGTGTGGTCATCCACCAGCAACACGTGACGTCCGGGGGCCGGCGCCACGGGCGCGTCTTGAACCCGAGGCGCGTGTTCGGCCTGGCCGCGCGGCAGCCGCACCGTGAAGGTGCTGCCCTTCGCCAGCCCGTCACTGTGCGCGCGCACGGAGCCGCCATGCAGCTCCACCAACCGCTTCACCAGCGTGAGGCCAATGCCCAGGCCTCCCTGCGCGCGGTCCAAGGTGCGCTCGGCCTGGAAGAAGAGCTCGAACACGCGCTCCTGGAGCTCCGGTGACAGGCCATCTCCGGTGTCGGACACCTCCAGCACCACGTGGCCAGGCTCCTCCCGCGTCACCACGCGGATGTGACCGCCGTGCGGCGTGTACTTGAGCGCGTTGGACACGAGGTTCGTCACGACCTGCTCCAGGCGGCTCGCGTCCCCCTCCAGCCAGGCCCGCGGGGCCTCCACCTCCACCCGGTGCGCCTGCGTCCGTCCGGAGGACTCCAGCGCCGCGACGGCGCGCCGCACGCACTCCGACAAGTCCATGGTCTGCTTCTGGAGCAGGATGCGGCCACTGCTCACCCGCTCCATGTCGAGCAGGTCATCCACCAGCCGCGCCAGATGGAGCGCCTGCCGCTCCACCAGGGCGCGCGTCCGCTCACGGCTGGCGGCGTCCTCCGTCACCGACAGCACCTTCACGCCGCTGGTGATGGCGGACAGCGGGTTGCGCAGCTCATGGCCCAGCATGGCCAGGAACTGGTCCTTGGCGAGGTTGGCCGCCTCGGCCTCCGTCATCTTCGTCCGCAGCGCGGCCTCGCGCTCCATCACCATGGCCGCGGTGAGCGCGAGCGTCGCCCGCAGGTCCTCCAGTTCGGAGATGCCCGTGGGCCCCACGTTGGTGAAGGCATCCGCCGAATCCGGGCGCTCGCGGGCCGCGCGGGCCAGGGCGCGAAGCGGACGCGTCATGCGGCGGCTCACCCAGGCGGCCCAGGCGGTGGCGACGACACAGCACCCCAGCCCCGCGATGAGCAGCGCGAAGAGGGACTGGTTCACCGACGAGGAGAACTCCTCGCGAGGCCCCGAGAACGACACCGTCCAGGGCACCAACCGCAAGCGCGAGTAGGCCGTGAACGACTTCATCCCGTCCACCGTCTGCGTCGCGAAGAAGCCCTCGCGGCTCGCGCGGATTCTCTCGATGTATTCGGGCCGGGCCTTCGTTCCGACGAACCGGGCGCGGCCCCGGCTGCGCGAGAGGATGACGCCCTCCTCGTCCACCAGCGCGCCCAGCCAGTCCCCCGGGACGCGCTGTTCGTCCCAGAGCTTGTCGAAGTGCTGCATGGCGTACGTCGCCACCAGCACGCCCGCGAGCACGCCCTGCCGGCGCACCGGCATCGCCACCACCACGGTGGGCGCCCCCTGGAGGCGCTTGGAGGGAAAGTCGGAGATGACCACGCGTCCCGTCTCCACGACCTCGCGCACGTAGGGCCGCTCATCCACGAGCGCCGTCAGGTCGGTTCCGAAGGGCTGCTCCGTGGAGAACATCGTCCGGCCCTCCCCATCCAGCAGGAAGAGCGAACCCCATTGTGCCTGGGACGCCACCACGGCCCGGCAGGTGGCATGGAAGGTCTCCAGGTCGCCTTGCGCCAGCGGGGCTGAATGTGACAGCACCTCCAGCGCCCGGACCGACTGCCCCAGCTCGCGCTCCACCACGAGCGCCAGCGCACGGGCCGTCTCACGCATGCCCTGCGCACGGGCCTCCCGCTGCGACACCGCGAAGCGGTTCACCGCCCCCGCCGCGAAGAGCACCAGCGGCACGAGCAGGCCGAGCGCGAGCAACCCGAGATAGAAGCGAAGCGAGCGCGGCTTCATCGACCGGCGACCTTCCAGGGAAGCATCGCGCCGCATCCTGCACGGACGGGAGCACGAGGTGCCCTCCAGTACACTGGAATGACGTGGCCTGAACAGTCTCGCGGAGGATGGGTTCAAGCGTCGACTTGCGGATGCATGCTCGCCTCCCGTCAACAGGCCAGGGCCAGGGTCGCGTTGACTGCGGGCGAAGCCGGAGCGCACAGTTTTCCGCGCCATGAACGAAAAGAGCGCGTCCTACCAGTCGTGGCTGGAGTCGTTCGCCAGCGAGCACGGCGCCACCGCGGGCACCATCCACCTTCAGCGGGGAGATGACCTCTTCCTCGTGGCCGCCCTCAACATCCCGCCGCCGTTGATGACGGCCGTCCAGCACGTGCCACACGGCAAGGGAATGGCGGGGCTCGCCCAGGTGCGCAAGCAGCCCGTGCAGACGTGCAACCTGAAGGAGGACACGTCCAGCGACATCAAGCCGGGCGCGAAGGCGGTGGACGCGCGCGCGGCGGTGGCGATTCCGGTGCTCGATGCGACAGGCCGGGTGCGCGCGGTGGTGGGCATCGCCTTCACCGAAGAAGGCGCGCTGGCCGCCGAGCGCGAGACATCCCTGATGGCCGCGGCGTCCCGGCTTCCCATCGCGGATGGCTGAGCCCACGCCGGGCCTGACGGCGGCGGGTGAAGGCGGGCTGTCCGGCCGCGCCGTCATGGGCTGGGCGGCCTTCAGCGGGCTGCTGCTGGCCGCCATCCTGGTGCCCTTCGCCTGGTTCGGCGCCAGCCTGGAGACGGCGGCTGGAGACTTCCTGGCCATGCGGCCACCGTCCTGGCAGGTGGCGCTGCTGCTCGGGGGGCTGCTGGCCGGTGATGTCGTGCTGCCCGTGCCCTCCAGCCTGGTGGGCACCGCGGCCGGGAGCCTGCTGGGCTTCTGGGGCGGCGCGGCCACGTCCTGGCTGGGGATGATGGCGGGCTGCGCGGTGGGCTATGGCCTGGGCGCGCGCGCCGGCACTGCGGCGCTGCGGCGCATGGCGGGTGACGCCGAGCTGAGCCGGCTGTCCCGCGCCGCCGAACGGATGGGGCCCTGGTTCCTGCTCGCCTTCCGCGCGGTGCCGGTGCTGGCGGAGACGTCCGTGCTCTTCGCGGGCACCAGCCGCATGCGCCCCCGGACGTTCCTCACCGTGAGCGCCCTGGCCAACCTGGGCGTCTCCGTGACGCATGCCGCGCTGGGCGCCAGCGCCGCGCGGCTGGAGTCGTTCCTGCTGCTCTTCGCGGGCATGGTGCTGCTGCCCGGCCTGGCGCTGGCCTGGATGCGGCGAAGGACGCCACCGCATCCGGCCCCGGCGCCACGTTAGGGCGACCCGCTCAGCTCCGCGCCGCGCGAGCGTCACGGCCCCGGGCGCGGGCGGCCTTGGCGAGCGCGTCCGCGCCCTTCTCGTCACCGCGCATCCACTCCTTCATCGCGGGGACGACGCTCTTGCTCCAGCCCTTGCCGGCGCGCACGGACAGGTAGTCCTTCACCAGCGCGTCCACCATGGCGGACAGCTGCTCCATCAGGAAGAGCCGCTCGGAGAGCTGGTCATCCTCCTCCTCGCTCATGAGCGCCGGCAGCTTGCCCGCGCGGATGTCGAGGAACTCGGAGTCCACCGTGGCCTCGAACTCCCTCTCGCCCTGGGTGAAGCGCAGGCGGGCCTGGGCCACCAGCAGCCCGCGGTCCAGTGAGTGCTTCACCTGCTCGGAGTACGGCGCCAGGGTGCCCTTGGCGCTCATCTCCGTCACGTCGCCCGCCACGCCGCGCAGGACGACGCGGCCCATGAAGAGGACGCTGACGCCTTCACCTTCCACCTCCACGAGCGGCCCGCCCGCCTCGGTGCGCCACAGGAGCCACGTGAGGAACTCCCGGCCCAGGTAGGCGCGGCCGCGCAGGAGCTGGTCCTGCGCTTTGCCCTTCTCGGCTTCGGCCTCGTCCTTCGTCTCCTCGGTGGCGCCGCCGTCCACGCCGACATCACCGCGCATGAAGGCCGCTTCGGCCCGCGCCTCGTCACGCCTCGCCATGTGCCACCTCCGCCGTCGCCGGCAGGTCCATGCCAATCAGCTCCGTGGTGGGCCCCAGCAGGGACTCGTCGATGCCCGCCGTCTGCGCCATGGCCGACGGCGTCATGCCGAAGAACTTCACGTTCAGCCCGCCCTCCAGCGCGACGGTGATTTCGTCCACCACCTTGCGCGACGCGGACCAGATCTGCACCTGCTGCGTCTTCAGGTTCCAGCTCACGTCCACCGTCGACGTGCGGGGCGTGGCGCGGTTGCGGAGCAGCTGGCGGATTTCGCCGCGGCTCTGCGTCTTCTCGCCCCGGCTGGGCGGACGGCCATTCTCCTTCTCGAAGGCGGCGGCCCACTTCGCCAGCTCCGCCTTGAGCGCCACGGCCGGCACCTTGATGGTGTCGATGCGGAAGGCGAACAGGGCGTACTCGCCGTAGTAGAGACGGCCGGCGGAGAACTCGCTGGACTCCTCGTTCTCCAGCTCCACGAAGCCGACGGCGCGCTCTTCTTCGGAGCGGCGGTCGATGGGCTCGAACGCGTGCGCCTTGAGGCCGCGCGTCAGCCAGCGTTTGACATCCGAGGGCGCTTCCTTTGCCGGTTCGACCCGGAAGCGCGACAGCGTGACAGCACCACGAAGGACAGGCATGGGGCGCGGCAGGATGGGGGGCGAGCGCCGTGCCGTCAAGGCACTCGGCGTGGGTGGCGGCCCACCTCGGCCCCATGACAGGCCCGCCCCACGGCGGTAGCGTGGCGGGCGACATGCGCCGCGTCCTGTCCGCCTCACTGCTGCTCATGGCCCCCCTGGTGCTCTCCGGCTGCTTCCGCGAGACGCGGCCCGAGGGCGACACCCTCCCCTCCCTGGCCCGCGCGCTCTTCGACACCCTGGAGGCCGAAGGCGCCCTGGCCAGCGCCTACGTGGTGGATGCACGGACGGGCGAGCCGCTCTTCACCCACCGCGAGCACGTCCGGCTCCTTCCCGCCTCCACGCTCAAGGTCGTCTCCACCGCGGCCGTCCTCTCCACGCTGGGCGCGGACTTCCGCTACCAGACGCCGGTGGTGCTGGAGGGCTCGCTGGAGGGTGGCCTCTTCCTGGGCGACATCGTGGTGGAGCCCACCGGGGACCCGTCCCTGGGCTCGTGGCGCTTCCCCGAGACGGCCCTGGCGTGCGAGCAGGTGGCGGAGGCCCTCCAGGCGCGCGGCGTCCGCCAGTGGCGCGGGCAGGTGCGCGTGCGCGGCGCGAAGGAGGCGGAGTTCCCGTTCGGCCCTGGCTGGGCCTGGGATGACGCCGCCTATGCCTACAGCGCGGCGCCCACGGCCTTCGTCTTCCGGGAGAACGTGGTGGACGTGGCGCTGTCCCGGGCCGCGGGCGCGGACTGCGCGCAGCCCCCCACCCTCCAGGTGACGCCCGCCTTCGCGACGCTGACAGCCGTGGTGGGCGTGGACACGAACGCGGAGCGCCCCTCCCTGGCCTGCGTGCGCCAGCGTGGCGGGCCCGGCGTGCGCTGCCTGTGGCGCTCCGCCGCGGACACCTGCCCCCGCTCCGCCGCGGTGCGGCTGTCGGTGGACGACCCCGAGCAGCTCTTCGCCGCCTGCGTGGAAGCGTCCCTGCTGGAGCGCGGCATCCCCCGGCTTCCCATGACGCTGGAGGCGCCCACGCCGCCGCGGCCCTCCGTGCCCGCACCCCTGGTCACCCTGGTCAGCCCGCCGCTGTCCGCATTGGTGAAGGTGACGAACAAGGAGTCCCTCAACCTGTACGCGGAGCGCCTGGGCCTGCGCTTCGCGCGCGAGCTCACGGGCACGGAGAGCTATGGCGCCCTGCGCACCGCGCTGACGGAGGAGCTGGCCCGCCGCGGCATCCCCTCGCGGGATTTGCGCCCGGTGGATGGCAGCGGCCTGTCCCGGTACAACCTGGCCACCGCGCGGGGACTGGTGCGCGTCCTCTTCACCAGCCTTCGTGAAGCCTACGGCGCCGCGCTGCTGGACAGCCTGCCCGTGGCCGGCCAGGACGGCACGCTCGCGGCCCGCCCCGTCACCGCCGACACGGCGGGCAACATCCGCGCGAAGACGGGCACGCTGTCGGGACAGCGGTGCTTCGTGGGGGTGGTGGACCGGCCGACAGACGCGCGGCACCCGCGCGTCGTCTTCGCGCTGATGCTGGGGAACATGGACGACGGCACCGCCCTGCCCGCCAATGAGGCGTTCGACCGGTTCGCGGCGGCGCTCGTCAGCCTGCCGCTGCGCTGACGGTCAGGACGCGCCGTCTCATTCTCAACAGTCACACGGCGGAGGCGCGGGCGAACACCCGGCGCGCGGTGGCATTCCCGACGCAACGAAGCCGTTTCCCGTCCCAAGGGACGTGGCAGGCTGCCGCGCGTTTTCCAACCCCGAGGTGAACCGTGAAGCTGACAACCGCATTGACGGCGGCGGTGCTGACCCTGCCGCTGGCTGCGCCGGCCGCCCCCTCCCCCGCGCCCACCGCGGCGGCGCCCCGCAAGGCCGCCTCCCAGGCGCCCGCGACGCCGAAGAAGGAGCAGGTGGACACCTACCACGGCACGGCGGTGAAGGACCCGTACCAGTGGCTGGAGGACTCGTCCGACGCGCAGGTGAAGCAGTGGAACGACGCGCAGAACGCGTACACCCGCGCGCTCCTGGACAAGCTGCCCGGACGCGAGTCCATCCGCCAGCGCGTCTCCGAGCTGCTGAGCTGGAAGTCCCCTGGCTACGGCGGGCTGCACGAGGCCGGCGGCACGCTGTTCGCCATGAAGTACCAGCCGCCGAAGCAGCAGGCCTTCCTGGTCGTGCTCGGCTCGGTGGAGGACACGTCCAAGGAGCGCGTGCTGCTGGACCCCATGGTGGTGGACCCGTCGGGCCACACCACCATCGACTGGTACGTCCCCACGCTGGACGGCAAGAGAATCGCCGTGTCGATGTCGAAGAACGGCACGGAGAGCGGCGACGTCACCGTCTATGACGTGGCCACCGGCAAGCCGCTGCCGAATGAATCCGTGCCCCGGGTGAACGGAGGTACGGCGGGCGGCAGCCTGACGTGGACGGCGGACGGCAAGGGCTTCTTCTACACGCGCTACCCGCGCGGCGAGGAGCGCCCCGCGGCGGACCGGGACTTCTTCCAGCAGGTCTACTTCCACCAGCTCGGCGCGCCCGCGGAGAAGGATACGTATGTGCTGGGCAAGGACTTCCCGCGCATCGCGATGACGGAGCTGGACACGTCCCACGACGGCAAGCACATCTCCGCCGTCGTGGCCAACGGCGATGGCGGCGAGTACATGGTGTACCTGCGCGACGCCGCCGGGAAGTGGTCGCAGGTGTCGAAGTTCGAGGACAAGGTCATCCGCGCGCGCTTCGGCCACGACGGCGCGATGTACCTGCTCAGCCGCAAGGACGCGCCGCGCGGCAAGGTGCTGCGGCTGCCGCTGGCCACGCCCACGCTGGACAAGGCCACGGTGGTGGTGCCGGAGGGAGAGGCCAGCATCCAGGGCTTCTTCCCCACGAAGTCACGGCTCTATGTGAGCGAGCAGCTCGGCGGGCCTTCGCAGCTGCGCATGGTGGACCTGAAGGGCAAGGCGCTGGGGATGGTGCCCACCCTGCCCGTGTCCTCCGTGGGAGGGCTCGTGAGCCAGGGCGATGACGACGTGCTCTTCATCAACACCAGCTTCACCCAGCCGATGGCCTGGTACCGGTACTCGGCGAAGGACAACACGGTGAAGAAGACGGCGCTGGCCCGCACGTCGCCGTTGGACCTGGGCGACGTGGAGGTGGTGCGCGCGTTCGCCACGTCCAAGGACGGCACGAAGGTGCCGGTCAGCATCCTCAAGAAGAAGGGCACGAAGCTCAACGGCAACAACCCGGCGCTGCTGACGGGCTACGGCGGCTTCAACATCTCCATCAGCCCGAACTTCAACGTGCTCGCCGGCTTCTGGCTGGAACAGGGGGGCGTGTTCGCGGTGGCCAACCTGCGCGGCGGCTCGGAGTTCGGCGAGAAGTGGCACGCCGAGGGCTCGCTCACGAACAAGCAGAACGTCTTCGACGACTTCTACGCCGCCGCGAAGCTGCTGGTGGACCAGAAGTACACGCAGCCGAAGAAGCTGGCCATCCAGGGTGGCAGCAACGGCGGCCTGCTGATGGGCGCGTCCGTCACCCAGCACCCGGAGATGTACGGCGCCGTCGTGGCGCGCGTGGGCATCTACGACATGCTCCGGGTGGAGCTGACGCCCAATGGCCAGTTCAACATCACCGAGTACGGCACCGTGAAGGACCCGGAGCAGTTCAAGGCGCTGCACGCGTACTCGCCGCTCCACAACGTGAAGGACGGCACGGCCTACCCCGCCGTGCTCTTCACGTCCGGCGCGAACGACCCGCGCGTGGATCCGTTCCACTCGCGGAAGATGGTGGCCCGGATGCAGGAGGCCACCAAGGCGAAGAACCCCATCCTGCTACGCGGCAACGCGGAGACGGGCCACGGCGCCGGCACGCCGCTGAACGCGCGCATCGAGGAGGAGGTCGACGTGTACGCGTTCGTGTTCAACGCCCTGGGCATGAAGTACCAGCCCCCGGCGAAGAAGGTCGCGGCGCCCAAGCCGCAGTAGCCGCGTGAGGACTGCATCCACCGCCGCCCGGACACTGGCGCGGCGGTGGATGCGGTACGGCGGTGCGACTCAGCAGGTCCAGGTGCAGGCCGTGCCGCCCCACACCTGGTTGCAGCGCCCTTCCGTCTGGGGAAGCGAGTCGCAGAAGGCCTGCGTCGTCCCCGGAAGCGCCTGGCAGCACCCCGTGCACGTCCAGATGCAGGAGGTGCCCTGGTTGACCCCATTACACCGCCCCGGCGTCTGGGGAATCGAGTCACAGAAGGCCTGGGTCGTCCCCCCTTGCGCCGTACAGCACCCCGTGTTGAGCGCCGCCTCTTCGCTCACCGCGTCGGATACCGCGCCTTCTTCATCCACCACGCCACACGCCGTGAGGCCCGCGACGGCCAGCAACACGGCACCATGGAGCGCGAACCGCTTCAGTGAAACACGCATGCGAAACCACCTTTCTTGAGCAAGCTGCCTGAACAGCCTAGCCCAAGGAAAAGCGGAAAAGCACGACGCACTATAGAGGCAGCCAGTGGGTTCTGAAGTTGCCCCGGTTCCACAGAGAGTTCCGGGCTATTGCCATCAAGCAGCGGCCCGGTGCTTCTTTTCGTAGTTGGCAGGAGACTCGTAGTCGAGCGCGGAGTGCCGCCGGTGGGGGTTGTACCAGCCCTCGATGAATTCGAAGAGGGTCATCCGTGCCTCTGCCTGCGAGCGAAGACTGCGTCGATTCAGCAACTCGCATTCAAGTGTGGCGAACTCCCGCAGCGTGCGTACCTCGCGCCTCAGCGTCTCCAACTCCGCCTTCTCGTCGGCGCCGAGGCCGGGCTTGGGAGCGCTGCTGGGGACACCTCCTGTCTGCTTGCTCCAGCTACGAATGTTCTGCTTGGCACAACCGAATTCGGCCGCCAGGCTCTTCAACGACCGGCCAGAGCGGTGCAGTTCAACAATGCGTTGCCGGAACTCTGAGTCGTACGGGGGACGTGTCTTCGGCATCGTGGGGTCCTTTTCGCACAGCGAGTGGGACTCCGCGAAAACGGGGCAACGTCAGGTCGCGCGATGTCCACGCCCATCCAGCCCGAGGAGCAGTCGGTGCAGGCTCGGGTGACGCTGACCTTCATCATCGAGTAACCACCGCCCGCACGGCACCGGTACGCCCCGCCCCCCAAGCGCTGTTGGGGACGGGGCCGTCTTCCGCGCCGCGCGCGTCAGGGCTGTGCCCCCGGCGGTGCCAGGAGCGTACCCGCGAACTGCCGGATGTCGGCGTCGGGGTCGTTCTGGCTGACCCAGGCCAGCAATACCCCCGCTTGGGGCTCGCGCGTGCGGCGCTCACCGAGCAGCCGGACGATGTCATTGCGGACGGCGGATTCCCGCTCCGAGCGCAGCGCCTGCCCCATGGCTGGAAACAGCGGCTGCAAGCTCCGGAAGCTGCTGGCGAAGACGGCGCCGCGACGCACGAAGGGGGAGTCATCCCCGAGCAGGCGCTCCGATAGGAGTTGGTCCACGGTGGGGTCCTGGATGAGCCGTAGTGCGCCGACCGCTGCCTCCCGCACAATCCAAGAACTGGAGCGCAGGGCCGCCTGGATGGTGGGTAGGGCGCGTGGGTCCGCCGTGTTCGAGAGCGCCTTGAGCAGGAGTGCCTGCCGGGCCGGGTCCGACTCTGCTCGCAGCAATTGCTCCAGTTCCCGGAGAAGCGTCTCACCCGTTGAATCGCCCAGCTCGTTCATCCGGCGTGCAGCGTTGCCGAGCGCCAGTGTCGCGGTCGTGCGGAGCTCCTCGTCCGGGCTCTGACTCAGGCGCCGGAGTGCATCCGCGCCTTCAGGCGTCGGCGTCTCCGTCGTCCCCAGCCCTGCGATGGCGTCCACCCGAACGGGGGTCGGCAGCATCGCGTCAGAGGAGATCTGCGCCAGGGCCTGTACCGCCTCGGGAGTGCTGGCGGAGGACAGCGACCCGATGAATGGACTGTACACTTCGCGCGAGCGCTCCTGGCGGATGAGCTCGGGTACCTGGGCCGCCGCGCCCGGTTCCAACTGGAAGAGCGCGTTCAACCGCTGCATCAGCTCCGCGGTCACGGGGCCTCGCTGCGCCTCCTCGAGCTTCGGCACCATGCGCAGCGCGCCCGTGAGGCTGGCCAGTGTCCCCCCTGCGAGGACGCGGCGAAGCTGGGCCCGAGGGTCCTGCGGTATCACCGTTTGGACGGAGAACTCGCTGGAAAGAAGGTGGCCTTGGTTGGCGGAGAACGCGCCGACCAGCAGCGGGATGGAGTGCTTCTCGCGCAGGCGTAGGCGGACCTTCGAATCACCGATGGCGGTTGGCAGACCTGGGCCAGGGACGACCTCGACCCGCTCCTCTCCGCGCAGTGTGTCGACCCAGAGCCCCTCATCCAACACGAGGTGCGCACCGCCAGCGACCGTGATGCGCATGCTCCCTGGCAGTGGCCGCAGGCCCTCTGGCGTGGTCACCATTTGGTAGCGCACCTTCTTCTTCTCGAACTCGCGCGCGCCTTCAAGACGCTGATACGACGCCTCGTATCGCCCCGTCGTATCCACCTCCTGGGCGGGCCAGCGCTCCATCGCCTCCGGCGGTGTCACCACCTGGATGGAGGCCACCAGGGAACGAAGAACGTTCTGACTCAGCAAGTCCACCCCCTGCTCCAGGTGCAGCGTCACCGCCGCGCCTTGGGGGTTGAATTGCACATAGAACGGCGACCGGAGCGACTGGAGCATCATGGACCGTGAGCGCTCGTCGAGTGCGCTCTTGCCGTCCGAGTCGAAGGACAGCGCCGAGGGCCGCAGTAGGTATTGGACATAGACGCGGTCGGCTGCCTTCTCCACGACGGTCGCGGAGAGCTGCGCTGTCAGCGCGGAGAGGACCAGCGGCCCCGCGGCCTTCGCTGCAGTCTGGGGCTCTTCGGTCTGCTTCAACTGGATTTGCTGCTCGAACTCCAGGTCATACACGTACTGTTGACCCACCTTCCAGGAGCGCCGCCAGGAAGGAACAGGTGCTCCCTGCTGCTGGGGCAGGGTTCCCGCCGTGGAAAGCGCGCGTGTTTGGGAGGGCTCGATGCCAGGCGCGTCAGGGGGAGGCTGACGATTGGCCCACCATGCACCGGTGGCGCCTGCCAAGGCGACCCCCAGGGACAAACTCACCCATGTCTGACGCTTGACCAAGACAGCTCCTCAACCTGGAAGAGAGACCCGGGGAGGAGAGAGGTCCTCCCCAGGCAAGGTGTGAAAGGGCTCAGCGCAGGCGCGAAGCCCCTATTGTCTCACATCGCGAGTGACGCCAATCCGTCGCATGTGGGGATGTGCCGGACGCTGGTGTCGGTGGTGTCCTGGACGACGCACCCCACGCCGCCGCCTCCTCCTCCTCCTCCTCCGGTGCCGCCTCCTCCCGTGCTACCTCCGCCGCCCGTGGTGGTTCCGCCAGAGATGGTGCCAATGCCCCCCACGGGAACTCCGTTTGCGCAGGCGAGCGTAATTGGATTCTGCGCCGTGGCCGTGAAGAGGTTCTGGGTCCGGCTCTGGCCGCTCCATCTGGCGATGGTCACCGTGCCCCGGATCTTGATGAACAAGAGTTTGATTTTCAGCTTCACCTTGATGTCACCGGCGAGGGCCTTGATGGTGGCGTCCGCGGTCAGCTTCCAGTTCAAGGTAGAGCAGGAAGATGCAACGATTTGAGTGTTGACGGGGAGTTGCGCCTCAATGAGCGTCAGGGTGCCGTCAACCGACAGGCTCGCGACGACGAAATCCACCCCCGCTGAGGCCGTGGCATAAAGCTTCGCGGAGGGAGTCGTGGTCAGCTTCACCGTCGACAGCCCCAGTTCACCGGTGACAGCGATCCCGGTTTCTCCAGTGACAGCCGCTTTCAGCTTCACGGGATAACCCATCACCGTGATGCTCTTCTCTGCCTCGAAGTACTTGCGGGTGAACTTCGGGGCATCATTCACCGGCCCCACGGTTCCGAACTGCTTCTGGTAGGTCAGCCGCCCTTGATAGTCGAAGACTTCGACCAGGCCGAAGACAGGTCCGGACTGCGGGACGACGCCGGTCGCCTTGCCTCTTAGGACGTCATGCCGGATGTTGAAGACACGCGCCCAGACTTTACCTTCACCCACGGCCTGGAACTGTCCGGTCGTGGTTCCGGTAGTCGGGAACGCAGTTAGCGTCGCGCTGAGAGTGTAGCCCGTTCCGAACGTGTTGTTACCGAAGCCAACCTCCTTGACGAAGTTCTTGGTGAAGACTGGCACCACTGTCGTGGATGGGTTGGATTGCGTGCCCGCGGGTTCCGTCGTGTTCGACGCGTCCGGCGTGTTGCCCTCGTCCTTGAAGCCGATGGCGTCTGGGTCCCCTGCTTCGGTGCCGCCGTAGCAGTACCCGTAGCAGTTGGGGTTAATTTCGTAGTTCATCTCCAGTTGGGCTTGCTGGGCCACGACTGGCGTTGGGTAGAAGATGGCGGAGCCGTCATCCAGTTCGAGCCGGTCTTCAATGGCTTGTATTGCCTGGGCAGATTGGGCGAGTGCCAGTGCCGAAAAGCCGAGCGTGGCTCTCAGGAGGGGTTTCATCATTTTGGGGAGTTCCGGAAGAAGGTGCTTCTTGGGTTTGCCCCCCTTGATGCACTGAGCCTGGAAGGAGTTGGCAGTAAAGGGAATGAGAGATATTTCGTTTTCTTTGGTGTTTGTCAATCTGGGTCCGGATTGACGCGGATGGTGGATGAGACATCGGGGCGGGCAATTTCGACTTGGTGCACTTGAGGCAGGGCGTACCCTGCGGGAAACCGCATATGGCGAGGTGATAGCGAATGGGTGTTTGCTGGTTTTCTTGGATGGATGGCATGTGTGGTCGCAGTGCTGGAGAAAAGGGGGCCCTGCCCGCGCAAGGGCCTGAGGACGCGCGGCAGGCGTACCAGGCGCACTCACTGCAGCAGCGGCTGCGCTGGACGGAGGTGGACGTGCGGGCCTGAGCGATCCCCGCATTTAAGCGAGTGGATCGCCAGGCGCCTACCTGACAGCTCCGTGCGAAGCGGAGTGGTGGGGTACAGGAGGAGAGGCCATACTGGTACGCAAGGTGGCCATCAACGAAGAGCAGGTGCGGGCGTTCCTGGAGAACTTGTTTGAGGAGGACCTGCACGCCAAGCGGGTGTTGTCGCTGTCGCATGCGACGTTGGGGGTGGTGCACGCCGCGTCCTTGTCGGTGCACGCCATTGGCCAGGCGCTGGCATGGGCTCGAGGCGGCGTGCAGAAGCACGGCATCAAGCAAGTTGACCGGCTGCTGTCCAACGAGGCAGTGGACGTGTGGAAGCTGGTGGCCTCGTAGGTTCCGTACGTGCTGGCCGAGCGCACCGAGGCGGAGGTGGCGCTGGACTGGATGGACTTCGAGGCCGATGACCACACCACGCTGGTGGCCAGCCTCGTCACCTCGCACGGGCGCACCACGCCCCTGCTGTGGCTGACGCTTCAGAAGAGCGCTTTGGCGGGGAACCGGGCTCACGCGGAGGATGAGCTGCTGCTGCGGTTGAAGGAGTGTGTGCCCGAAGGGGTGAAGGTGACAATACTTGCGGACCGGGGCTTCGCGGACCAGCGGCTGTATGCCTTGTTGGCACAGGCGGGCTTCGAGTACGTGGTGCGCTTTCGCAAGGGCGTGCGGGTGGAGGTGGGAGGGGGCCACCAGCGTCCTGCGGCCGAGTGGATTCCTGCCAGTGGCCATGCCAAGAAACTGACGGACGTGCGCGTCACGGCGGACCGGGCTCCGGTGCCCGCGGTGGTGCTGGTGCACCAGAAGGGCATGAAGGAGCCATGGTGTCTGGCCACCAGTCTGGAGAGCGCCAGCGCGCGCCAGGTGGTGGACCGCTACTCTCAGCGCTTCTCGTGCGAGGAGACGTTCCGTGACGTCAAGGACTTGAGATTCGGGATGGGGCTGTCCACGGTGCGCGTGAAGAGTCCCGAGCGCAGGGACAGGTTGCTGCTGGTGAGCGCCCTGGCCCAGGTGCTGCTGACGCTGCTGGGCGCCGCCGGGGAGAGTCTCGGTATGGAGAAGGGCTTGAAGGCCAACACCGTCAAGACGCGCACCTACTCGCTCTTCCGTCAGGGCTGCATGTATTACCAAGCCATTCCTATGATGAAGGAGGAGCGCCTACGGCCTCTCGTCGAGCGCTTCGCCGAACTCCTTCACGGCCATCGTGTTTTCCAGGAAACGCTCGTTTTCATTTGAGGGGATGGCTCAGGGTCACGGCTGTGTGTCTCCCATCTTGCGCGCAGCGTGTCTCGCTCCCTTGCATCCATGCCGCAGGGGCCGGATTCTGGGAACGGCTGGAGCGGTGTACCCGTCGCGGCGCTCAGGCGGCCGACGCTCGCGGCGGACACAGGTGGACACGATGAGTCATCACAAAGAGGGCGAGGGGAGGAGCACTGAAGCGCTCATCCAAGCTTCACTGGAAGGTGATGAGGAGGATGAGCGCGCCTGGGACGCAATCTGGGCGCTGCGTCGCCGAGGGACGCGTGACGTGCTGGACGCCGCCATCCATCTTCTTCGCGATTCTTCCGCGAAGGCGCGAGGGCGCGGTGCAGCCATTCTTGGCCAGCTCGGGGGCAAGACTCCGACCTTCCCGGCGGAATGTGGCGACGCGCTGCTGGGCCAGCTTCGACGGGAGCAGGAGCCCGCAGTCCTGTTGTCCATCGGCGTCGCGCTGGGACACCTGGGGGAGCCGCGTGCCCTTTCAGGACTCATCACCCTGGCGATGAATCCATCTGACGAGGCACGGTATGGCGCAGCGCATGGACTGGCGGTCCTGGCTGCGCCGGAAGCTGTTGATGCGCTCATCCGGCTTTCGGCCGACGAGGACCGCGACGTTCGGGACTGGGCGACTTTTGGCCTGGGCGCGCTGATGGAGGAGGTCGACACCCCCGAGTTGCGTGATGCGCTCGCGGCGCGGCTCGACGACGAGGACCCTGAAATCTTCGGGGAAGCCCTGGTGGGCCTCGCGCACCGCAAGGACCCACGCGCTGTCGAACCCGTACGCGCGGCGCTTCGTGGCGAGGAGGTCATGGTGTACGCCCTCGAGGCAGCCGCCTCTCTCGGCGACCCGAGCTTCTATCCACTGCTCCTCGCCATTCGCGATTCCCAGACCCCCTCGGATAGCTACTTCGAAAGCGTCCTGAAGGACGTCCTCTCCCAATTCGAGCAGAGAAACAGGTCCCAGGCAGATGAACAGACCTGAACCAAGGAAAATGAAACCCGGTACCACCGACGCACCTGTCGTCGTCTACCATGACCTTGAGAGCTGGGCGGCGATGCTGGTGCTCGACCTGGTGGCGCTTGTTGCCCTCATCGTCGCGCATGTCCTCGATATGGACCTCGCTGTGTTCGGGGTGTTCGCGTACTGCATTCTGGGCAGTTCGGCGGTAATCGCAGTGGTGGGCCGCCGACGCATCGAGATGGACCCCACGGGCATCCGGGTCTATCGGCGCGGCAGACTGCGCTTGCAGCGTTCGCTCTCTTCCTTCTCGCGGCTGAAGCCCCTGTTCGCTGGGACGGTGGCCATCGTCTTCGACGATGGTGCGTGGACCTGGATTCCCTCCGTGAGTCAGGAGGGAACAACCATCTTGGACTTTCTCTCTGCGTCGCGAGAGACGGAGGTCATCCGAGGGCCGACTCGTGGCTCGAATGTGCTTGAGATGCTCGTGACCGCGTTGCGCTTCCCCGCGGGGACGTGTGTCGGCTGTAACCGCGAGGCCACCACCACCGTGGAGTTCTCGGCAAGCTCAGGATGGGACTTCGTCCTGGTCTCCTGGGGTGTCAGCCGCACGCTGCGGGCGCCGGCCTGTGGGAGCTGCCGGTCTCGGCGCAAGTGGCTCTTCCGGGGAGCGTTAACGCTCCCAGCGCTCGCGATGATCTACGTCCTGCCCGGTCCATGGTCGCCTGCGGGGCAACCCGACCCGCTTCGGACCGTCTCCTTCATCGTCGCGGTATCCTCCTTCGTGGTGCTGCGGCGGTGGGGGGATTCCCTGTGCGACTGGTGGATCTTCGGGCTCTGGGGCTTCTCCTTGTCGAGAGATACTTCGCGCGTGCGGTTGCGCGTGCGTGATCCCGGCCTGCGCCACGACATCGCCGGGCTGGCGCGGTCTCCGGGCACGGGCGTGGCCGCCGTTGATGCCGAGGGCACGATGTACGAGCTCTGAGGCCGGAGTCCTTCACGGCGCACGTGTCACGACAGGGCTTCGAGCGCCGGACACGCACTGCTGAAGCCGTTGGCGCTGGACTTCCTGTCAATGCCCTCGAACCTCGAACGTGCGGGCTTCGGGCTCAAGGAAGCGCAGGAGCGCCTCGCCCTCCCTCGCGAGCGCGTCACGGTCCTTTTTCTTCTTGAGCGGCGCGAAGGGCTCAACGACAAGCGCGGCCACCGCGCGCTTGCGCTCCACCGTCCACGTCCCGGCGACGAAGCCGTCCACGAGAAACGTCGCGGGGATGCGCAGGTTCTTGGTGATGAGCCTGGCGCGGTACGCCTCATCCACCAGCCGGGCCCGGTCCTCATGGCCGAGCACCAGGCTGTCGAACTCCGGGAGGAAGCGCGCGGGCGCGGCCGTGTCCTCGTCCGGCCGAGGCGCCTCGGGCAAGTCGAACAGCTCCCTCCCCTTCTCATCGCGGAAGGTGCGCAGCGACGGGCGCAGCGCTTCAAAGGCGGGCTTCAGGCCCTTGAGGCCCGACCACGTCTGGGCATCCGACACCGACGCCGGACCGAAGGCCGCGAGGTAGCGCCGCACCAGCGTGGGCAGGTCCGCCTCGGCTCGCAGGGGCGCCCCCAGCCACGCTTCCGCGACCGCGAAGTCCGTGGTGCCGGGATAGCCCCACTCCGTCTCCGTGGGAACCTGGATGAGCGGCAGGAACATGCGCACCGCGAAGCCCATGGCGCGCTCGTCGCTCTGGGGATGGCGGGCCACCAGGTGGTCGCGGAGCGCCTCGAAGGTGCGCGGGGCCTCCTCGAAGAAGGCGCGCGCCTCCTTGACGAGCGGAGCGACGTCCAGCCCCTTCGCGCGCTCGCGAAGCACCGACGCCACCGAGGCTTCGAGCAGCGGTGTGAAGCTGGCGCGCAGGTTCCGGTAGTCCTTCGCGCTCGCGAGGTGCAGCGTGCCGCGCATCAACGTGGCCCGGACGACCTCCCTGCGCTGAAGCAAAACCTGGAGCGCAGCTCGCTCGAAGCCCTCGACACGCGACCACAGGCCGATGAACGGCGGCTTCGCCTGCTGGGCCTGGAGCGCCAGGAGCCGCTCCACCGCGCCGAGCACGGAGGTCTGCTCACGCGCCAGCAACATCTGCCGCGCCAGCGTCGCGCGGTTGAGGGCCCTGAGGGTCAACGAGGTGTCTGGCATGTGGCCTCTCCCGCGTGGCGAGCAATGGAATGTGCCGCCTCACCTCGCGGGTCGCGGAGGTGTAGCACTTCACGAACGCGAGGCGAACGCCGCCAGAGCCCCTGGAGCCGGGCGCTTCGGGGTGCCACCATGCGAGGCATGGACGTGACCTCGCTGGACATGATGACGACCCCCGCCGCCCTCGTGGACCTGGACCGCGTGGACGCCAACCTGAAGCGAGTGGCCACGTACACCCGCCAGCACGGCCTGCGGTGGCGGCCGCACACGAAGACGCACAAGACGCCGGAGCTGACCGCGCTCCAGCTCGCCGCCGGAGCCCAGGGCGTCACCGTGGCCACCGTGCGCGAAGCCGAGGTCATGGCCGCCGTCTGCGACGACGTGTTGCTCGCCTATCCTCCCGTGGGAGCGGAGCGGCTTGTCCGGCTCATGCGGCTGCCCTCTCTCGTCCGGCTCACCGTGGCCCTGGACTCGGGCGAAGCGCTGGAACTGCTGAGCCGCGAGGCCCGCCGGGCCGGCCGCACCGTGGGCGTGCTGGTGGAGCTGGACCTGGGCATGCGGCGCGTGGGCGTCCAATCCCCCGAGGACGCAGTCGCCCTGGCCCTCGCCGTGACTTACAGCAGTGGTCTGGAGTACCGGGGCATCACCTTCTACGCCGGCCACCTGCGCATGTCCCAGGCGGAGCTGGGCCCGGCGATGCGCGAGCAAGCCGCGCGGCTGGCCACCTACTTGGACACCCTGACGGACGCGGGACTGCGGCCCTCTACCGTGAGTGGTGGCTCCACGCCGACGCTGTGGCGGTCGCATGAGGTCACCGGGCTCACGGAGATTCGCCCGGGCATCAACATCTTCAACGACCGCAACTCCGCGGCGGTGGGCGCATGCCAGTGGGACGAATGCGCGTACTCCGTGCTGGCCACGGTGGTGAGCACCACGGTGCCAGGACAGGCCGTCATCGACGCGGGCTCCAAGGCCCTGGCCAAGGAGGAAGGCTTCGCGGACGCAGGCGGGTACGGCGCCCTGCTCGACATGCCGGACATCCTGGTGCGCGGCCTGTCGGAGGAGCACGGCCTGCTCGACCTCTCCCGCACCTCCTGGCGGCCCCGCGTGGGCGACCGCGTGCGCGTGGTACCCAACCACGCCTGTGCCTCCGTCAACCTGCACGACCGGTTGCACCTGCTGCGCCAGGGCACCTGGGCCGGCACGCACGCCATCACCGCGCGCGGCTGGTGACGCGCGCCGCTCAGTCCACGCGCTGGAGCTCCTTCGACAGCAGCGTCTCCAGTTCACGGATGTTGCGGTAGACAATGCAGCGATAGGACGCGACGTCGAAGCGGAGCTCGTTCACGTCACGAACCAGCAGCAGCGTGGGCCGCCCGCGCCCCCACGCATAGCCGACCTCCAGGTACACGTTCGGATTGGCCAGGGACAGGTCGGCGATCACCACCTTCGCTGTCTCGATGCGCTCGCGGATGCGCTGGATGATGGGGCCATCGAACAACTCCTGGTCCACGCGCTCGCACAGCATGCCCGCGGCCTTCACCGGGCCCTGGATGCCGTAGTGATACGTATCCTCCAGTTCGGCCGCGAAAGGCATGGCCACGAAGGCGTGAGGCTTTGCCATGGACACAGTGCCCGCCGTCGCCAGGGACGGAGCCTGCGTCACGGCTGACATTCGCCGCACCCGGAAGCCACCCTCCGGAAGCGGCTCCACGCCAGGCGTTGCGCTCAAGCCGCGCGTGAAGGCCTTGGCAAGTCTTTGCGCACGGCGAGCGTCCCGCTCCACCACCGTGAAGCGCGTCAGGGATTGAGGCCCGGCGCCACGTTGGAAGGCTTCAACGAGCCCGCCCACGAAGGCGAGCACGGCCTCGTCTTCATCCAAGCCGTAGTTGGGGCCATGGACGGTGCCCGCGACATGCGCGAGGCCCGAGTGGTGCTCCAGCGCCGCCAGCGCACGCACCGCGAACTGACGAATCTCGTGGTAGCCGAACTCTCCCAGACGAACTGTGCCCAGGAAGAGCGCCAGTGGCGCCGTCAGGGACCCCCGCGTCTCCACGAGGCGGCTCGCACCGGGCGCGAGCGTGAGCTGCGCCAAGGGAACCCCCGCCAGCTCCAGGCGCCGGGCCGCTTGACCCGTCGCGCCATAGAGACTCTGTGCGTATTTGAACAGCACCGCGTCCGCGGTGAACTCGGTCAGGTCTCCTACCTTCAACGCCACGTCGAGGAACTGGGCCATTGAGCCCCACTGTAAAGCCTTGCGCTTGCTGTTCCCAACCCGACGTCCACGTCTGCCCATCAGGGCATGACGCAATGCGCCTCCCTTTTTCTCGGCTATCAAGTACGTCCCGTCTGAAGATCTCCGTTTGTGTTGTGTTAAGGAACCACCCCGACCCTTGGGGGGTCCATCCCGACACGGCCATGACGGCGCGGGGCACGGAGGAGAGTCATATGGAGCGCATTGGAATTGTTGGCGCCGGCACCGCGGGACTTCACCTGGGTCTGAAGCTGCTGTCCCACGGCATTCCCGTGACGATCTTCACGGAGCAGGAGCCGAGCCGGCTACGGGGTTCCCGTCTGCTCAACACGGTGGCGCACCATGCCCCCACGCGCATGCGTGAGCGCGTCCTGGGCGTGGACCACTGGAGCGGCCCCAACGCCGACATGTTCTATATCGGCATCCATGTGAACGGCGGCCCTCAGCCGTTCAGCCTCCGGGGCCGCGTGGATTCCCCCTCCATCTTCGTGGATTACCGCCAGTACCAGCCGCGCCTCGCGGAGGACTTCGTCGCGCGCGGCGGCAAGCTGGAGGTGCTCCCCGTGGACGTCGACGTGCTGGAGCGCCTGGCGCGGCAGCACGCGCTGATGGTGGTCGCCACCGGACGCAATGGCCTGACCCGCCTGTTCCCCCGCGTGCCCGAGCTGTCGCCGCACACGCAGCCGCCGCGCATGCTCTTCGCCGCGCTGCTCAAGGGCGTGCGGATGCAGGAGCCCATCGGGATGAACGCCCACCTGATTCCCGGTCAGGGCGAAATCTTCGAGTCCCAGGTCGTCACCGCGAGCGGGCGCGTGCCCAGCGTGCTCATCGAGGCGCTGCCCGGCAGCGAGCTGGCCCGGCTCAGCACGCAGCGCTACGACGAAGACCCGCGCGCCTTCGAGGCGATGCTGATGGACTTCCTGCGCCGCTTCGCCCCCGCCACCTACGAGCGCGTGGACCCGGCGAGCTTCGGCGTGCTCGGGCCACTCGACTACCTCCAGGGTTCCTTCACGCCGACGGTGCGCCAGGGATGGGCGCCTCTTTCGGGTGGCCGCTTCGTCCTGGCGGTGGGCGACACGCACGTGACGAACGACCCCGTCGCGGGCCAGGGCGCCAACGCGGGGTCCGCCTCCGCGTTCGCGCTGGCGGAGCACATCGTCACCGCGCTGGCGGAGAGCAGGCCCTTCGACGCGGCCTTCTGTCGCGAGGCCGAAGCCGGTTCGTGGGCCGCCACCGCGCCGGCGACGCATTGGACCAACGCGCTGCTCCAGCCGCCGCCTCCGCACGTGATTGAGCTGCTGGCGGCTGGAAGCAAGGACGTCCGAGTCGCGGATGCCATCGCCACCGCCTTCGTGACGCCCGAGCTCATCCTCTCCGCATGTGCCAGCCCGGAGAGCACCGCGGCGTTCATCGCGCGGCAACGCCCCCTCGCCCGCGAGGCCGCGCCTCCGCCCAGCCCCCTGGCGTGGCACCCGCCTCCCGAGGAGCCCAAGGCGCCTGTGTCGTTGACCCGCTGAGCACCGTTGAAGTCGTCGCGACGAGGCGACGCGAGCAGGCCGCCTCGTCGCGCGACCGTGCCTCCACACAGGTGCCCCGCCGGCTGATGCGCGGAGCGGCGTGGACGGTCGACGCCCGGCTGGAGGACAGCCAACACCCTCCCCGCCTTCAGGGCCCGCGCAATCGCCGGGCCGGATGGGCATATGAACGGCATATGACCGAGCCGAAGCCCCGTCCTCCCGAGAACGAGCTGCCCCCCGTTTTGGGCCGCGTGGCCTTTCTCGCCGTCGTGTCCGGCCTGACGCCGCTCATCCCCGTTCCCTTCCTGGATGACTACGCACTCCGGCAGGCCCGCGAGAGCATGGTCCTCACCATCCTCTCCGAGCACGGCCTCCCCAGGCCGGCTCGGGCGGTGGAGGTCCTCGCCGGCTCCCACCTCGGCCGGACGGCGGGCGGGCGCCTGATGAGCTCCCTGAAGGCCCTGGCGCTCTTCCCGGTGCGCAAGGTGTTCCGCAAGCTCTTCTTCGTCTTGTGGGTGAAGGACTGCGTGGACGTGGCGTCGTCAGCGCTGCATCACGGCTACCTGCTCAACCATGCCCTGGACCGTGGCGACCTGAAGCCCGAGGACCTGGAGGGCCCGCTGCCCGGGAAGCTTCACGACGCCATCGTCGCCGCCTGCTCGGAGCTGGACCCGCGCCCCGTCAACCAGGCCCTGCGCCGGCTCTTCTCGGGCAGCCGCCTGCTCATGGCCGAGGCCACCCGCGCCTTCTTCAGCTCCGGTGCCCCGGGCCCCCGCACGCCCGAGCCGGGTGAGAGCGCCGAGGTGAAGACCTTGACGGAGCGCCTCATCGCCGCGCTCTGGGAGGAGCGCGGCTACTTCGCCTCGCTGCAGCAGCACTACGACACGCACCTGAAGGCGCGCCCCGCCCCGTGAGGGGCCTGGCGTGTCACTGCACGGTGCCGGCGGTGGTGGCGGCCAGCGGCTCGCGGATGCGCCGCGAGAAGTCCGGGCGCCCATCCGCCGCCTGCGCGCGTGCGTTGATGTGGTGGCGCTTGCGCACCTGCTCCAGCGGCGCGTCCCGGTCGATGAGCTCCAGCTCATACGCCAGGGCGTCCGAGAACGCCGGCAGCAAGGTGCGGTGGTCGTAGGGCACCTGGCTCTGGCTCACCTTCTCCAGGTGCCGCACCAGGTTGGTGGTGCAGTTGTTGGTGAGCGTGTCGTAGAACTCCGGCTTGTCGTGCAGCGCGTTCATCCGCGCCACCATGTCGAGGAAGAAGCTGACGATGCGCTCCTTCGACGCATCCACCGGGTAGAGGTAGACGTCATCCTTGCGGTGGTTGGAGCGCAGCTGCACCAGGTCCCGCTCATCCCCCACGACGTAGGTGAGCTCGAACTGGCGGAACAGGCCGCCCAGCGCGGAGAACGTCTCCCCCTTCTCGCGGCGGACCTCCACGGAGAAGACGAGGTAGCGCCCATCCGCGAAGCCGAAGCTCACCATGGTGTGGGCCGCGCCCCAGACACCGGAGAAGGGCTCCACGATGAACCACGCCCCCGTGAGCTCCCGCGTGTCGTACGTGGCCGAGTACCACGACGCGTCCCAGTCCGACGGGGTGCGGTAGCGGAAGTCCCGGACGTCATGCAACGTCACACGGGGGCCCTCCACCACCGCCCGGGCGGAGCGCGCCAGGTCCGGCGCCCAGTCCGCCTGCGTCGCGGGCCGCACCGTCTGGGTCCACCCCCAGATGGACACACACCCGACGCCGATGACGGACACGGCGGCCCACTGTGAATGGCGCCGCCAGGCCACCCCCGCGCCCGCCGCGAGCAGCACCGCCCCCAGCGCCCGCGGAACGTGCGCGCCCTCGGGGCCCGCCCCCGTCAACGCCAGGGCCAGGGCGGCCCAGGTGACGCCCAGCGCGAGGAGCAGCGCGGTGATGGCACGGAAGACACTTTGCATGGCCGGTGAGTATATGCGGGCTTCAGACGCCGACCGAACCCACGCCTCCCGTGTCTTGACCCTTTTTCCTGGATTGTGGCCAGAATGCGGCCCGTTCCAGGAGAGACATCAATGGCGGATGAGCGAGAGGACACGACCATCTACAAGGTCGTGGTGAACCACGAGGAGCAGTACTCCATCTGGCCGGCCGACCGAGAGAACGCGCTCGGCTGGAAGGACGCGGGCAAGCAGGGGCTCAAGGCCGAGTGCCTGGAGTACATCAAGGAGGTCTGGACGGACATGCGTCCGCTGAGCCTCCGCAAGAAGATGGAAGAGCTGAAGTCGTAGTCGCGGCGCCGCCCGTGCGCACGCCCCTCGCGAACCCTGGCAACGGCGCCAGGGTCCGGGGGGCGTGCTGCATGCGCGGAACGACCGCGACGCCTAGAGGTCCGGCGGCGGCCGGACGCCCAGGTGGCACGCCCTCAGCGCCAGCTGCGTGCGGTTCTCCGCGCCCAGCTTCCGGTAGAGCTGCGTGACGTGGGACTTCACGGTGCGCTCGGCGATCTGCAGGTGCGCGGCGATCTTCAGGTTGTCCGCGCCGCCCGCGACATACGCCAGAACCTCGCGCTCCCGCTGCGTGAGCGCCAGCAGCACGCTCGCGGTGGGTGACGTCACCGGTGGATGCTCGAAGTCGTTCCTCAGGAGCTGCACCGGGAACAGCCGCTCGCCTCGGACCAGGGAGTTGATGGCGGACGCCACCGCCGTCGTGCCCAGGCCCGCGCGGAACAGGTAGCCGGAGGCACCCTCGTCGAAGCACTGCGAGATGATTTCCGGTGAGCTCACCGCGGAGAGCAGCAGCATCCTCACCTCCAGCCGGCGCTTGCGCGCCTCCCGCAGGAGATTGATGCCTTCCGTGACGGAGCAGCCCACGGCTGCCTCGCTGTCACCCTCCACGTCCATCACCGCGACCTGCGGCGGGTCTGTCCCCAGGCTGTCGAGGAACAGGCGCACGTCTCTCGTCACCGAGGAGATCTGCACGCCTTCACCACGGAGCCCGTCGGCCAGGCCCTGCCAGGCCGCCCACGGTCCTTCGAGAATTGATACACGAATCGCTGCTTGATTGGTTGCCATGCGAAGGCCCCCCAGCCGTCATGGCGAAAACTGCATGAACAGACAACTGACCACAGCCGGCTCCGGTACCATCTGGGCCAGTGGGTTGCATGACAGGGAAGAACGAGCGTGTCCGCTGAGCCACTCCGGAGTCGACCTACCGATGTACGACTCGACTCCTGACTGTTTTTGACTTTCAGCTACTCCTGACGTCCCTGCGGGCCGCACCTCCTTCGGCCCAGGTTCATGGTCCAACGCGGAAACCCTATCACTGGGGAAGCGCAGACGCGAACCAGCCCTGACGGGAGTGTCCAGTGTGCATGAATCAGAGCCCGTTACAGGGGTTTCATCCGTTGGTTCGTCATCGCTGTCCGGCGCCGGACACGCCCTGGCGTCCACAAGTCGATGAAAGCCCCCTCCCGCACGGCGCGGACTGTCGACCGTGACACACGCGCCTGGGACCTGAAAGTCCCGCAAGTCCAAGCAGAAAAGAGGGTGCGACATGGGAGGCGTGGAAGGAAGGCAGACGTGTATGCTGCCGACCCCGCATGCGCTCCACTCCGACTCCCCATCTCGACGTCGCCACCCCCGAGCGCGTCGCGCTCACGCTCCCCGTCGCGGGCATTGGCTACCGGTGCCTCGCGTGGCTGGTGGACGCGAGCCTGCTGTTCTTCTTCTGGCTGGTGGCCTACTTCGTCTTCACGCTGCTGGTGTCGGACGTGCTGGGCGTCTTCCAGGCGCTGTCGGGCGTGGGGCAGACGTTGCTGGTGGTGGGCGTCTTCGCCACGCAGTGGCTGTACTGGACGGTGAGCGAAGTACTCTTCCACGGTCAGACGCCAGGCAAGCGGGTGCTGGGCATCCGGGTGGTGCGCATGGACGGCTCGCCCGTGGGCGTCTACGAGAGCGCGGTGCGCAACCTCTGCCGCGCGGTGGACTTCCTGCCCATGCTGTACGCCGCCGCCTGCGTCAGCATGCTCCTCACCCGCCAGCACCGCCGCCTGGGAGACCTGCTGGCCGGCACGCTGCTGGTGCGCGAGGAGCGCATCGACCTGGACAAGTACACCGCCGCTCCGGCCACGTCCGCGCCACTGCCACAGGCCGCGGGCGCAAGGCCCCTGTCGCCGGAGGACGTGGAGCTGGTGCTGTCCTTCCTGTCGCGCGCGCCCGGGTTGGCGCCGGAGGTGCGGCAGCGGCTGGGCACGCGGCTGGTGGAGCGCGTGGGGCCCGAGGACGCGGAGGCGCGCGCGGCGGTGCTGGCGTCCGCGGAGCGCACCGAGGCCTTCCTGCGCGCCCGCGTCCAGGGGGAGCGCTGACATGGCCACGCCCCTGCCCACCTACGTGGCCCAACGCCGCGCGGACTGGGATGCGCTCCAGGCCCTGCTGGCGAAGCAGCGCTCCGGCACGCTGAAGCTGGGCGAGCTGCGCACGCTGGACACGCTGTACCGCCGCGCGTCCGCCGACCTGGCGCACGCGCAGACGTTCTACGCCGGCACGGACGTCCACCGCTTCCTCAACCAGCTGTGTGGCCAGGCCTACGCGTCCATCTACCAGCCGCCGCGCGAGCGCTGGCCCGCGGTGCGGGACTTCTTCCGCCGCGAGTTCCCCGCCACCTTTCGCCGCGAGCGCGGCTTCGTGGGCGCCAGCGCCGTGGTGTTCCTCCTGGGCATCCTGCTGGGCGCCCTGGTGGTGCTGTGGGAGCCCCGGGGCGCCGAGCTGCTGGTGCCCTCCGGCGTGCGCCACTACGTGGCCCAGGGCCGCATGTGGACGGATGACATCCTGTCGGTGGCGCCGCCCAACTCGGTGGCGTCCGGCATCGCCACCAACAACCTCACCGTCACCATTGTCACCTTCGCCCTGGGCATCACCGGCGGCCTGGGCACGCTGTTCCTGCTGGTGAACAACGGGGTGCATATCGGCGCCATCAGCGCGCTGTGCGCCCGCGAGGGCATGCTGGGCGGCCTGCTGGACTTCATCGCCGCGCATGGCCCGGTGGAGCTGTCCATCCTGGTCATCGCCGGCGGGGCGGGATTGATGGTGGGCCAGGCGCTCATCGACCCGGGGGAGCTGCCCCGGGGACAGGCGCTGGCGGTGCGCGGGCGGGAAGCGGTGAAGCTGGTGCTGGGCTGCGCGCCCTTCCTCGCCCTCATCGGCGTGGTGGAGGGCTACGTCTCCCCAGGGGATTTGTTCCCCACCTGGCTGAAGGCGGGGCTGGGCCTGCTCCTGGGGGCGCTCTTCTGGGCCTACCTGCTGCGCGCGGGGAGGACGGTCGCCGAGGCCACGGGCGTGCCGGCCGACAGCGCCTCCTGACGCTTGCGCTGGCGGTGACGGAGGATGCGCTCATAGGCCGCGTTCAGCTCGCGCATCTTCTCCGGGGAGCCGCCGCGGTCCGGGTGCTGCTCCATGGCCAGCGCGTGGTAGCGCGCGCGGACCGTGTCGGCCGAGTCCAGCGGCGAGACCCCCAGCAGCCGGTAGGGGTCCTGCTCTTCCAGCGCGGACAGCCACTTGTCCAGCCGGTCCTTGACCTCGATGAACTGCTCGTCCTGAGCGCCGCTGTCCTTCACCGGGTGCGTGCGCACCTTCGCGTCCGCCCGGAAGACGTCGGAGTACACGCTGGACACCCAGCGGTGGCACCCGGAGCACCGGAAGTAGCGGACCCGGGTCCCCGGTTGCTGGGTCATCCGGATGCCGCAGTGGGTGCACTCCACATCGACGTTTTCCAGTGTCTGCCAGTTCGCTGCCGCCGCGTTCATCGAACCTTGCTCCCGTTTGCAACACGCATGTAGCAGGGGGGAAGCTCCCACGATGGGAGATCGCGTCAAGAAAATCACTCCGCCCCGGGTTAGAAGGGCGTCCATGCGTCCCCTGCTTCTCGCTGGCCTGCTCCTCGCCACCGCCGCCCGCGCCCAGGCCCCGGCGGCCCCCTCGGGGCCGGCGCCCACGCCCCCGGCGGAGGCCGCCCCGGCGCCCGCGACGGACGACGCCGCCCTCCTGCGAGGCCTGCTGGGGGCGGTGCGGCCGGCGCCGGCGGAGATTCGCGCCATCGCCATTGAAGACCTGGCGCTGCTGGGGGACGCCCGCGCCCTGGATGCGCTGGCCACGCTCTTGTGGGACCCCAACCCTCGCATCCAACAGGCGGCGCTGCGGGCCGTCACGCTGTTCCAGCACCCCCGGGCGGAGGAGCTCCTCGCCAACGTGGTGCGCCACCCCCGGCTGCCGGACGCGCTGAAAATCCAGGCGCTCAACGGGCTCGTCTTCCAGCGCACGCCCACCGCGCGCCGGGCCGTCCAGGACGCCGCCGTGGACTCGCGGCTCTCCGCGGGGGTGCAGAACGCCGCGCGCACCGTCGTGTCCCAGTGGGACGCGCCGCGCCGCTGACGCCCGCCCGCCGGGCAGCCATGCGGCCCCCCGCCAGCGCCGGCGCCCAGGTCAAGGGCCGATTCCTGGAGATGTGACGCCCCTGGGCTACACTGCGGCGTCATGAAAATCACTCCGCTCGACATCCGGCAGAAGCGGTTCGAAACGGCCCTGCGCGGCTTCTCTCGCCGTGAGGTGGAGGCCTACCTCGAGCTCATCGCCGGTGAATTCGAGGAGGTGGTGAAGGAGAACATCGCGCTCAAGGAGGAAGTGAAGCGCACCCAGTTCAAGGTGGAGCAACACCAGGAACGGGAGCGCACCCTCCAGGAGACCATGGTCACCGCCCAGCGCATCAGCGAGGACCTGAAGGACGCCGCGAAGAAGGAGGCGGAGATCATCATCGCGGACGCCGAGCACCAGGCGGAGAAGATCGTCCACGGCGCCCACCAGCGGCTGGTGCAGGTGGTGGAGGACATCAACGAGCTGAAGCGCCAGCGCACCCAGTTCGAGTCGCAGGTCCGCTCCGTGTTGGAGGCCCACCAGAAGCTGCTGGAGACCTTCAAGAGCCCCACCTTCGCGGACCGCGACTACGCGCGCGTCGAGGACAACGTGGCCTATCTGTCCCAGAAGAAGGCCAACGGCGACTCCTGACGCGCCGCGCCGCGCGGTGAGGTTGCTGCAACCGGGGGCGAGGCTGTTATGTCAGTGGGAACGTGAGGCCGCCGCACATGCGCCACCTGCCTGTCCTGCTCCTGCTGCTCGCCGCCTCCGGGGCCTGGGCCCAGGAGCCGGGCGGCCCTCATGGCACCCACGCCCATGACGTGGTGAATGACGCCGCGCTGGTGCCCCGGACACGGCCGCCCCAGGTCAGCGGGGAGGTGACGACGGAGCGCTTCCGCATCCTCCACACCGCCGCCGCCACCGCGGCCGCGCACGAGCTGTCCCGGCAGATTGAAGGCGTGCGGGACAGGTTCGGCACCATCCTCGGCAAGGACTGGCCGGGCGTCACCGAGATTCGCCTGGGCGTGGGCCGCACGGAGTTCGAGGCCCTGGCGCTGCCCGGAGGAAAGCCCCCGGGCTGGGCCGTGGCGCTGGCCTACCCCGCCCACCAGATCATCCTGCTGGACGCGCGCAGCCTCCACGAGCCGGAGGGCCAGCAGACGCTCCGGCACGAGCTGGCGCACGTGGCCCTGGGACAGCTGGCCCCGTCGTGGCCCCGCTGGTTCCAGGAAGGCGTCGCGCAGTACGTCACCGGGGAGCGCTACTCCCTGACGCACTACTCCGCCCTCTTCCGGGCCGTCACCCAGGAGCGCGTCTTCCACTTCGAGCACCTCGACCGGGCCTGGCCGGACGTCCCGTCGGACGTGGAGATCGCCTACGCGCAGAGCGCCGCCTTCGTCGCCCACCTGTCGGCGAAGTTCGGCCCCCAGGCCATGGCCGCGCTGGTGGACGGCGTGGCGCGCGGTGAGCCCTTCGAGACGGCCTTCGGCAAGGCCTTCCGCACCTCGCTGCTGGTGGAGGAGACGGACTGGCGTGAAGGCCTGGCCGCGCGCTACGGCTGGCTCCCGCTCACCACCAGCTCCACGCTCGTCTGGCTGGGCGCGTCCTTCCTCTGCGTGGCCGCCTATGCCCGCCGCCGCCAGCAGCGTGCCGCGAAGCTGGCGGAGATGGCCGCCCAGGATGCCGCGGAGGACGCCGCGCTGCGCCTGCTGGCCGCCCAGGCCGCGCAGGCCCAGGCCCAGGGCACCGCCGTGAGCGCCGGGGACTCCACCTGGCCGGACTGGCCCGCGGGCTCGCAGGGCACGCAAGCCCACCTGGAGGCCCAGGACGGCGAGGCGCCCGCGGACAGCGCCGTCAGCGACCTCCCGGGTGAGCTGGACGACGAGGACGGCCCCCATGGCCGGCCGCCGAAGCCCACCCTCCACTGAGCGCCGCCCGCTCCGTCCTGCCAGGGCTACAGGGCGGGGGCTGTAGTTTCTACCGGTGTCCTGCTCCGCTGCCTACCCCTCCCTTCAAGGCAAACAGCTGATTTCACTGGGAATACATATCCCAGGGGCGTTGGCCGATGGATTGCTTTGGCCTCCGTACGCGATGCGGAAGGCACTGGACATGAGCGAGCGTGGACGTAAGGCAGCCGTGCTGGCGCGGTTCTTCCGTCAGCAGCCGGATCGAGTCTCCGCGCTGTGGCGGCGGATGGTGCTGGCGGCGCCCGATTCGGACGCGTCGCAGGGCGCGCCCACCCAGCTGGACAACCTGGTGGAGCCCTTCATCCGCGAGCTGGGCCGGACGCTGGCGGGCGAGGAGTCCAGCCCCTGGAGCCGCACGCGCGCGGTGCTGCGCTTGTCGGCGCACCGGAGCGCCCGCTCGCTCTATGACGAATTCGCGGCGCTGCGGCGCTGCCTGGTGGATGCCTCCGAGGTGCTCGGTGGCGGGGATTGGGAGCGCGAGCGCATCAACCGCGCCGTGGACGAAGCGGTGGACTCCGCGGTGGCGCTCCTCCAACGGATGAAGGACCCGCGAGCCGATGGCCCGCGGGTGCCCTTCGGTGGGCTGGTCGTCGAATATTTCGAGCGTCCTTCCCGGACGCGGCGCGTGTCTCCGGACACGGGAGATGGACGTACAGCAATGCACTGAGGGCGTGTAGGGGTTGGCCGGCCCGTTCGACTTGACGTGCCCGGAAGACGGGCGCGTCCGAGACCGGCGGGAGGGAGTGTGCCTGGGTGGGGGCCCATGGCGCGCTTTGTGGGAAGGCGTGCTCCCGCTGGGGAGTGGTGAGCGCGCACCGCGAGCCGCTGGCAAGACGCGTGGATGGGGGTCCACGCGACTCGCCGGTCGGACGGGTCGGCGTATTTGTCGCAGGGAGTGCAGCAGCGGCTGTGGGGGCCGTGGGTGGAGCATGCGGGAGGGGCGCCTACGGGGGTGGGCGCTCCTCCCGTGTCTTTTTTCGCGCCGCCCTGCCCGCGTCTCAGTGCGCGTCCGCCCAACTGCGCCCCGCGCCCACGTCCACCTTGAGCGGCACCTTCAGCTCGGCCACCGAGGACATGGCCTTCACCGCCAGCGCCTTCACCTGCTCCACCTCCGCGTCGGGCGCCTCGAAAAGGAGCTCGTCGTGGACCTGCAGCAGCATCCGCGTGCGCAGCTTCTGGGCCGTCAACGCCGCGTCCACCGCCAGCATGGCCTTCTTGATGAGGTCCGCGGCGGTGCCCTGGATGGGCATGTTGATGGCGGCGCGCTCGGCGGCCTGCGCCACGCCGCGATTCTTCGAGTTCAGGTCCGCCATGTAGCGGCGGCGGCCGTAGAGCGTCTCCACGTAGCCCGTCTTGCGCGCGCGCTCCACCGTCTCTTCCAGGTAGCGCTTGATGCCCGCGTAGCGCGTGAAATAGCGCTCGATGATGTCGCGGGCCACGTCCTGGGCGATGCCGAGCCGCGCGGCCAGGCCGTGCGGTGACAGGCCGTAGGCGATGCCGAAGTTCACCATCTTCGCGACGCGCCGCTGCTCGCGGTCCACCTGCTCCCTGGCCACGCCGAACACCTCCGCCGCGGTGCGGGTGTGGATGTCCTCGTCATGGAGGAAGGCCTCGATGAGCACCGCGTCTTGCGCGATGTGCGCCAGCAGCCGCAGCTCCACCTGGCTGTAGTCCGCGCTCACCAGTTGGTGGCCCTCCGCGGCCACGAAGGCGCGGCGAATCTCCCGGCCCAGCTCGGTGCGCACGGGGATGTTCTGGAGGTTCGGGTCGGTGGAGGACAGGCGCCCGGTGGCGGTGGCCGCCTGGTGGTAGGTGGTGTGGATGCGCCCGTCCGCCGCCACCAGCGTGGGCAGCGTGTCCAGGTAGGTGCTCTTCAGCTTGGACAGGCTGCGGTATTCGATGATGGCGCCCGGCAGCGGGTGCTCCTCGGACAGCTTCTCCAGCACCTCCTGGTCCGCGGAGGGGCCCGTCTTGCCCTTCTTGATGATGGGCAGCTTCAGCTCGTTGAAGAGCACGTCGACCAGCTGCGGGTTGGAGCCGATGTTGAACTCGCGGCCCGCGTGCCGGTAGACCTCCTTCACCTGCGCCTCGACGGCGGCGTCCACCTTCACGGAGGTGCGAGACAGCTCGGAGGTGTCCAGCAGCACGCCCCGGCGCTCCATCTGCGCCAGCAGCGGCAGCAGCGGCAGCTCCATGTCCCGGGCCAGCTCCGCCAGCTTCGCCGCCTCCAGCTCCTTCCACAGCTCGGGGGCCAGCCGGCGCGCGGCCTCGGCGCGGATGGCGAAGCCGGTGGCCACCTCCTCCACCGTGTGGTCCGCCAGCGCGCGGTCCTTCTTCCCGCGCTTGCCCTCCGCGGCGGGCGGCAGGAGCGGAAGCTCCGTGTTCAGCCGCTCGCGCGACAGGTCCACCAGCGCGTGCTCGCGGCGGGACGGGTTGAGCAGGTAGCTGAGCAGCTCCACGTCGTCATGCGCGCCGTGCAGGGTGATGCCGTCGTTGGCCAGCGTCAGGCTGAGCGCCTTGAGGTCGTGCCCGCCCTTCTTCACCGCCGCGTCCTCCAGCACCTCGCGGAAGGCCGCGGTGAAGGCCTCCGGGCGCACCTGGGTGACGCCGAGCTGCGCGTGCCGCAGCGGCACATACGCCGTCTGTCCGTCCGGCAGCGCCACGCCCAGGCCCACCAGCTTCGCGGCGAAGGGCGAGCCCTCATAGGCGGGAATCAGGGTGACGGCGCCCGCTTCACGCACGGCGCCGGCCAACCAGGTGAGCGCCGCGTCCTCGCCCACCAGTCGCGGCGTCACCGTCAGCGGCGCGGGCTTCTCCTTCGCTTCCTCGGGCGCCCCGGCGACACCGTCCTGCTGGGGCAGTTCCTTGAGGAGGGCGAAGAACTCCAGCTCGGTGAACAGCTCGCGCGAGCGCTGCGCGTCCACCGGCCGGCGGGCCAGGTCCGCCATGCGCACGTCCAGGGCCAGGTCCGTCTTGAAGGTGACGAGCACCTTGGCGCGCAGGAGGCTCTCTCGGTGCGAGGCGATGTTCTCCCGAATCTTCGGCTTCTTCACCTCGTCCAGGCGCGAGAGCAGCGTCTCCACGTCACCGAACTGCTGGATGAGCTCGGTGGCCGTCTTCGGGCCGATGCCCGGCACCTTGGGGACGTTGTCCACCGCGTCGCCGATGAGGGCCAGGTAGTCCCGCATCTGCCCCGGCTCGATGCCCAGCCGCGCCTTCACGTCCGCCGGCAGCGTGTGCACGTCCTTCATCGGGTCATACAGGCGCACGTCGTCGTCGACAATCTGCACGAAGTCCTTGTCGCCGGTGACGACCTGGACGCAGAAGCCCTCCTCCTTCGCCTTCACGGCCAGGGTGCCGATGACGTCGTCGGCTTCCCAGCCGGCCACCTCCAGCACGGGCACGTTGATGGCTTCCACCACGCGGCGGATGAGGGCGAACTGAGGAACGAGGTCCTCCGGGGGCCCCTCGCGGTTCGCCTTGTAGGAGGGATCAATCTTCTGGCGCTCGGTGCGGCTCTCCTTGTCGAAGGCGAGCGCCACGTGCGTGGGCTTCAGCTCGCGCAGGGCCTTGAGCACCATGCGCGTGAAGCCCAGCACCGCGTTGGTCTGCACGCCCTTGCTCGTCGTGAGCGGGGGGATGGCGTGGTAGGCGCGGAAGATGAAGCCGGACGCGTCGATGAGGACCAGGGTGGGCGCGGGGCGCGAAGGGCTGGTGTCGGCCATGCCCCCGTGCCTAGCGCGCCCGCCCGGCCCTGTCCACGGCGCGTGCTACTTGCAGCCCAGCTCCGCCTGCTTCGCGATGACCATCTCCTCCACGCCGTCGCCCTTGACGGCGTAGTCCAGCGCCACCGCCATGTCGCCGCAGCCCTCCGCGGCACGGAAGGACTCCAGGGCCCGCGAGGAGCAGAAGGCCGCGGCCTTGTTCAGGTTCGGATTGCCCGCGTAGAAGCTGAAGCCCAGCTTCCACACGCGGCAGGCGCGGCGGCGGTCCTCGCGGTCGGCCCATTGCTTGCCGCGCAGGTACGACTTCTCCGCGATGTCCTGGAGGATGTTGCGCCGGTAGAAGGACGGCTTGGACTCGGCCAGCTCCATCATCACCGCCTTGTCCATGGCCAGCGCCTCGCGGAAGGGCTCCGCGGCCTTCTCCGGGTCCTCGGCGGCCAGGAAGCTCTGGCCCGCCTTGAAGAGCTGATCCACGGTGGACATGACCTTCATCATCTCGTCCGCCTCGGCGTGGTACTGCGCGGCCTCGTAGTTGGCGCGCAACTTCTGCATGGTGGCCAGCGCCTCGCTGCCCCGGCCACCCCAGTAGTCCAGGAGCGCGGCCTGCATCAGCTTGTTGGGGAAGCGCTTCTTCGCCGCCTCCATGACGAAGGTGCGCGGGTCCACGACCCGCTCGTCTCCGGCCAGCACCTCCGCCACCGGGCACTGCCAGGGCGCCGCGTTGGCATCCATCTTCTCGCGCGCGATGAGGAACTTCACGAACAGGGGATCCTTGGGCCGCCACTCGTCGCGGCGCAGCCGGCCCAGCAGCTTCAGCGTGAAGCCCAGCGGCGGCTGCAGATCCTCGCGCGTCTTCGACTGGCACCACACCGACATGTACACCTCGCACCGAGACACGGCGGCGCTCCACTGCGAGTTGCCCAGGTACCGCTTGCAGTCATCCAGCGCGCGCTTCGTCACCGACTCGGCGGCCTCGCGGGCCTTGGAGCGGGCGCGGCGGAAGTACTCGCTCTCCTTCTGGATCTTCCGGAACGACTCCAGGGCCTCTTCCGGCTTGAGGCGCTGCAAGAGCCGCTCGCCCTGCGAGTAGTGCTCGAAGGCTTCCTGCTCCAGCTTGATGCGCCGGATGAGCGTGTTCGCTTCCGCGTGGATGGGGTCCAGGTCCAGCGCCTGGGTGCAGATCTCGTTGGCCTTCTCCCAGTTGGGGGCGCCCAGCTCGCTGGACGCGTAGGAGCGGCACTCGCTCAGCAGCTCCTGGATTTTCTGCGCCGGATCCATCTGCGCGCCCGCGCCCGGCCCCTGAACATCCACCGGCGTGGGGTTCAGGATGGACGACACCATGCCCACCATCAGCAGCACGCCCACCAACCCCGCAGCCACCATGATGAGCTTCTTGCGTTTGGCGGCGGGATCCTCGTCCGCGCCCCCTCGCGCCGCGCCCGCCGCGCCCGCCGCGCCCCGGCGCACGGGCGCCGCGGACGGTTCGGGCTCGAAGGACATCTCCACCACGCCGAACTGGAGCTGATCCCCCGGCTCGAGCGGTACCGGCGTCTGGTCCAACGGCTCGCCGTTGAGCAGCGTCCCGTTGGCGCTGCCCAGGTCCCGCACCGTCACGCCCGCGCTGGTCGCTTCCAGCTCCGCGTGGCGGCGACTCACCGAGTCGTCATCCAGCATGATGCCGGCGGGCGGCTGCCGCCCCACGAGCACCTTGCCCTTGAGCGGATACGTCTGGCCGGCCCACGGACCGACCATGCCGCGAAGCACCGGGCCCCCCGCCGGCGGCGGCCGGGCGCCGCCACCCGGGGCGGGACGTGCCGGACGCGCGGGCCGCTTCGCCAGCGCGGCACCGGGCGCACCCTTCGCCGCGCCCGGGCCCTTCTTGATGCTGGGCATGGCCCGGGTGGCGCGTGCACCGCCGCCCTCGCCGCCCACCGGCATGGCCTCATCGCCTCCCGCCGCGGGCTTCGCCGCGCGGCGGGAACCCGAGCCCCGCGCTGCGGCCGCCTTGAGCCGCAGCACGTAGTCCCCGAGGAGGACCTCCGACTGCGGCGTCAGGGCCGTGGGCGCCATGATGCGTTGGCCGTCCACGAACGTGCCGTTGGCGCTGCCCACGTCCTCGATGAAGACGGTGCCGCCTTCGTCGAAGACGCGCGCATGCGTCCGCGACACGCCCCCTTCGGTGATGAGGATGTCACTGCCCTGCTGGCGGCCAATCTTCAGCTCGCCCGCGATGGCGAATTCGTTCTCAGTGCCGTCAGGGTGACGGACGACCAGGGTGGCCATGGGGCGCGTCAGTCCTCGCGGAAGATGCTCATGTTGACGGGGATGCCCTTACGCTGCAGCTCGTCGTAGAACTTCGGCACGAAGCCCGAAGCGACGTAGCGGCCACGGACCTTGTGGTCCTCCGTGAAGCCATCCTGTTTGAAATAGAAGATGTCCTGGAGGGTCACGATGTCGACCTCCATGCCGGACACTTCCGTGATGTAGCAGATCTTCCGCGTCCCGTCGGAGAAGCGCGTCTGCTGCACGATCATGTGCACCGCGCTGGCGATCTGCTCACGGATGGCCTTCACCGGCAGGTCCATGCCGGACATGAGCACCATCGTCTCCAAGCGGGCGATGGCGTCCCGCGGCGTGTTCGCATGGAGCGTGGTGAGCGAACCGTCGTGGCCGGTGTTCATGGCCTGGAGCATGTCCAGCGTCTCACCGGAGCGGCACTCGCCCACGACGATGCGGTCGGGCCGCATGCGCAGGCAGTTCTTCACCAGCTCGCGGATGGTGATGGCGCCCTTGCCTTCCAGGTTGGGCGGCCGGCTCTCCAACTGCACCCAGTGGTCCTGCGGCAGCTGCAGCTCGGCGGCGTCCTCCACGGTGACGATGCGCTCCTCCTCCGGGATGAAGGAGCTGATGATGTTCAGCGTCGTCGTCTTCCCGGAGCCGGTGCCGCCGGAGATGACGATGTTGCGCCGGGCCTTCACGCACATCTCCAGGAACTCGGCCATCTGCGCCGTGACAGTCTTGTACTTGATGAGGTCCGAGATCTTCAGCGAGTCCTTCTTGAACTTGCGGATGGTGATGCAGGGCCCCTTCAGCGCCAGCGGCGGGATGATGGCGTTGACGCGGCTGCCGTCCTTGAGGCGCGCGTCCACCAGCGGGCTGGACTCGTCGATGCGGCGGCCGATGGGCGCCACGATGCGCTCGATGACGCCGAGCACCGCCTGGTTGGAGGAGAACGTCTTCTCCGACAGGGTCAGCTTGCCCTTGCGCTCGATGTAGATCTGGTTCGCGTGGTTCACCATGATCTCACTGATGTCATCCGAAGCGAGGAACGCCTCGAGGGGCCCGAGCCCCAGCGCCTCGTTGATGACGTCGGTGAGCAGCTCCTCGCGGTCCACGTCCTCCGGAAGCTCTCCGTCCGCCTCCATCTGGTCGATGATGTCGCGGATGGCCTTCTCGGTGCGGCGCCACAGCTCGTCGTCGCCGAGCCGGTCCATGTCCATGCGGCGCAGGTCGAGGTACTCGATGAGCCGGTCGTGGATCTCCTTCTGGAGCCGGGTGTAGCGCTCCTGGCGCGGGTCCACCTTGCGCTTGTTCTTCGCCAGGGCGGACGCCAGCGACGCCGGCATGCCCTTGGGCGCGGGCGCGGGCGGCGGCTCTTCTTCCTCCTCATAGGGCTCTTCTTCTTCGTAAGCCCCTTCCTCGTCCTCGTAGGGCTCCTCGCCCTGCTCGTCGTAGTACTCCTCTTCGGGCTGACCCGCCCGGGTCATCACCGGGCCGTCGTCCGCGAGCGCCTCGACGTTGAGGATGTAGTCGCCGATGTAGACCTGGTCGGTCGGCTTGAGAACCTGGGGCGCGGCAATCTTCTTGCCGTTCACGAACGTGCCATTCGTGGACTTCATGTCCACGATGATGAACTTCCCGTCCTTGGCAACGATTCGCGAGTGGTACTTGGAGACGTTGCCCTTCGCGAGGATGATGTCATTGCCCGGCAGACGGCCGATGGTGACTTCATTCTTGTGATACTCGCGCTGCTCGGTCCCGCCGCCCTTTTCCGCGAGGGTGATGAGAAACATGGGGACGGATGCTAGCAAGCCCCCCCCTCGTCCTCAAAGCGTGAGAACCGGGTTGCATGCTTGCCCGCAAGGCGACGGGCCGGCGACCGCCCCCGGAAGGGAAGTAGCCGGCCCGTGCCGTGGGCCTCCAAGGCCCGTCTCAGGCGGCGCCCGGGGCGCCCACCTCAGTCGAAGATGTTGAAGTTCACCTCGGACCGGGCCTGCTTGTAGCGGCTCTTCACGTCCTCGATGATGGTCCGGACCTTGTCGGAGTCCGGGTTGACGATGCGCGGGGTGACGAAGATGACCAGCTCGCGCTTGGTGGAGTCGAAGCCGCGGCTCTTGAAGAGCTCACCGATAATCGGGATGTGACCCAGGCCGGGGAGCTTCGACACGGACTTCTGCTCGTCGTGGCTGAACACGCCGGACAGGACGATGGTCTCCCCGTGGCGCACGGTGACGTTCGTCTTCACCTTGCGCGTCCGGAAGCCGGGGATGGAGGCCGAACCACCGAAGGACACCGCCACGGAGGTGTCGATTTCGGAGGCCTCCGCTTCAATCTCCGTCTGGATGTTGCCGTTGCGGTCCGCGGTGGGGCGCAGGTTCAGGATGACGCCGTACTTCTTGAACTCCACCGTGAACTGGTTGTTCGTGATGAGCGGGATGGGGACCTCGCCGCCGGCGAGGAACTCCGCCTTCTCACCGCTGGCGCACACCAGCTTGGGCTGCGCGAGCAGGCGGCCGTAACCGTCGTTGCCCTGGAAGCCGAAGGAGAAGTCCGCGCCCGCGTTGAGCGCGAGCGTCGAAACGCCCGAGCCGAAGGTGCCCGGGAAGAGCTCCTGGGAGATGTTGGCGATGGCCGTCGCCGTACCGGTGATGTCGGTCGGGTAGCGGATGCCGTACCGGTCGCGGCTGTTGCGGCGGATCTCGACGAACTGGACCTCGGAGAGGATCATCCGCTTGATGCCGACGACGAGGAGGTTCTCCACCTTCTCACCAATGGCCTTGGTGATGAGCTCCGCCTTCTGGAGGTCCTGCTGGCTCTCCACGGAGCCCTCCAGGAAGATGGTGGCGCCCACCACGTTGGCCTGGACGTTCTTCAGGCCCGCCTTCTGGAAGGCCGCGTTGAGGTTCTGGGCCACCAGCTTCTTGGCGTTGGGGGCGATCTTCACGAACGACTTCACGTTCGGGTAGAGGCCCACCACCTGCTCGATGCGGTCGGCGTCCTGCGTGGTGTAGGCCTGACCGTCCAGGTAGATGCGATCACCCACCATGCGGACGGAGACGCCTTCAATCTCCCCCAGCAGGCGCCGGATCTCGGAGATGACCTCGTTGGGGTCCTGCTTGCGCACCGCCACCAGGTAGCTCACGCGCTGGCCCGAGGACTTCCAGACGAGCAGCGTCGTCTTGCCTTCCGCCTGACCGGTGATGAGCAGCTGGCCGGAGCCGAGCGTCTTCACCTCGGCGACGCTCGGATCACCGAGCGCCACGCGGCTGAGGCCCGGAATGGTGATCACCTTCTGGGAACCCACGCCGAGGCTGACGGTGGTGCCATCCTGCGCCAGGGCGCTGCCGCCCGCCACCAGTGCGATGAGGGCGCCTAGCGCCGCGGCATGCGTGATGCGTGTGAACATCGTCCGTGTCCCCTCTTCTCTTCCAGAAGTCCGAGCTAACCCAACGTTCCGTGCTGCCACCACAGCGCCCAAACGGTGCCGAGCGCGATGGCTACTCCATAGGGGATGTGGCGCTGGGGCGCCGGCTGCGCGTCCGCGCTGGCCAAACGCACCCGCACCGCCCACCGGCGCACCACTGCCGCCAGCGTGTCCCAAACCGCGCCTTGCCAGAGCAGTGTCACCACCGCCTGAAGCGCTCCCACCAGTGAGATGAAGGCCGCGGCCGCGAGCACCGCCGGGAAGCCCAGCACGGCTCCGACCCCTCCCATCAACTTCACGTCGCCCCACCCCATCCGCCCACGAAGCGCCGCTGGCAGCAGCATCAACGCGAGCCCTACCCCCGATACCACACCACTGAGGAGCCCATGCTCCAGGTCCCCCACCCCTTCGGTGGCCAGGCGCACGCCCAGGCCCACCGCCATCAGCGGGTAGGTGACCGCGTCGAGGATCTCGCGGCGAAGCACATCCGTCACCACGGAGATCACGAGGGCCACTCCAAGAACCGTCCACAACACGATTTGAACAGGCGTCATCAGCGCCTGTCCTCTTCGCGGCAGGCGTCCGGTATCAAACCAGGGACGCCTGGAGCCCGTCAATTGGCGAACAACCAGAAGCCCCGCGGGACGGGGCCTGGGTCACCAATTATCGGACCAGGAGACGGATTTTCTCGCTGCAGATGAAATACTCGTCCCCGTCTTCAACCTTGCGGCGCTTGATGCGCTGCTTGTTGAACCAGGTGCCGTTGGACGAGCCCAGGTCTTCGATGATCCAGTCGTCCCCCTCGTGGGAGATGACGGCGTGCTCACGGGAGACCTTGCCGGAGTTGATGACGAAGTCGCAGTGCTTGCCGCGGCCGATGACGAAGCGCTCCTTGACGATCTGCTCCTGATCACCGGACTCGGTCACCAGGTACAGCGCGCCGGCCTCCTCCTCCTCGGCGAGGTCGTCAGCGGGCTCTTCGTCGGCCTCCTCGGGAAGCGGCTCCTCGTCCAGGAGGCCTGGATCCTCGGCCTCGGGGAGCGGCTCCTCGTCCTCCTCCACCAGGTCGTCGGCGGGCGGAGGCGGCTCGCTGTTCTTGCCCTTGATGAGGCGCTCCAGCTCCGCGGCGGTCTCCAGGACGCGCTCGGCCACCTCGCGGCGCACCGGGTCATTGTCCAGGCCGTTGGCGGAGGCCCGCTCTTCCGGCGTGGCGCGCACGGGGGGCCGCGCGGGCGCGGGCGTGGACTCCGGACGGGGCGCGGGCGCCAGCACCGGCGGCGCGGACGGACGCGGAGGCGCGGAGGCAGCGGCCTGAACGGGCTTCACCGGCGCAGCGGCGGCCGCGGGTGCCACGGCGGCCTCGGAGCGGGACTGCACCTCGAGGAAGCCGTTCAGGCGCGCGAACATGAAGAGCGCCTGGTTGATCAGGGCATCGCGATCCGAGCCCATCTGCTGGGCCATGTCTTCGAACGTCTCCCACAGGTGGTCGGCGATGCCAACCTTGCGGGCAGGACGGGAGTTCTGATCGATCATCGGTCTTGACTCGCGTGAACCAGGAAGCCCCGGACGATAGCAGAGGCCTCCCCGTCCGCCCAGTTACTCGAAGGGGACCAGCGCCAATGACTGCGCCCGGTTGTCGGTTAGGGCCTGAAAGCCAACCTGGAGGATGCCGTCCGCCGACGGGTAGGCGATGTAGGCCATGTTCGTGTTGCGGTTCTGGGCAGCGACCACCGGCCCAGGCAGCGTGTAGAAAGCCAGGCCCGTCCCCGCCGTGACATCCGGAGTGAAGATGTAGTTACGGATGCCGGAAATCACCGTCACCGTGTACCGGTCGCCGCGACGCACCTCCCGGCCCACGGCCGCCACCCGGATGCGCACCGGCGGCGGCGGCTGGGGGAACCTGGACAGGTTCGGCACCGGGGGAGTCTGGGGGTTGGAGTCGTCGTCGAAGTAGAAGCCCTCCGGGTGGAAGAAGTATTCCGTGGGGATGCTGTAGCTCGAGGCCCCCGTCACATCGCGAGACAGGAAGGTCCCCGCCTCGTTGAAGAGGACGAAGGGCTGGTCTCCACCCGCACGTACGGTGAACCGCGTCAGGCTGGCGCAGTCCGTCGGAATCTCCTGCGAGTCCGAGATGGCGAAGCGCACCCGGGACGTCCCCGCCACGGGCTCCACCGACGTGATGAGCAGGTCGACGGCGCACAGGACATCCGTGCCCTCCAGGACGATGAGGTCCCCTGCCCGCGCCGAAGCGGCCACGGCGGCCTCGGCCTCGAAGGTCCGTGGGGCCTCGAGGTCCCGAGGCAGGCTGCTCAGCCCTGGCAATCCCCCCTGGTAGATGATCCGGTAGAAGCCGTTCGGAACGGAGCCCTCGTAGAGCACCGTCGACTGGAGCGTCGGGTCCTGGGTCACCGTCACCAGGTCCGCCGTCTCGATGACGATGGGCAGCTCGTTGCTGTCCAGCAGCGCCACCGTAGCGCGCGCGACCGCCCCCGACAGGTCGAACTGGCGCAAATCGCCGGCCGAGAAGAGCGTGATGTAGCCGTTGGATGACGGCATCACCCCCAGCAGCGGCACCCGGACGTCGTTGAGCACCGAGCCGTCGTCCAGGACGATGCGAAGCGGCGCGTCCGGAACCAGGGCCAGGCCGGTCGGCAAGCCGCCCGCGGGGAAGATGGGGAGCATCGGCGCCCCGCTGAGGTCCCGCGCCGTCTGCCCGGGGGGGGACGACTCGGTGTCCACAGCGAGCACTCCAGAGCACTCGCGCGCGGCGGAGCACGCGGCTTCGTCCCGGACGCCGAAGATGTAGCGGCCCGCGTTGATGGGCTCGACGTCGGGGATGGCGATGCGGGGGTGGCTCACCAGGAGCCGCACCGGCACGTTGCCGAAGCCCTCGGACAGATCCACCGTGGGCGCGGAAGGCTGGAGGCAGTCCGCGACCGGGCCCGAATCGGTGACGAGCAGCGTGCGGCCCGACCGGCCCGACGCCTGCCGCGTGGCCACCGCGAACTGGCCCTCGCCGGCCAGCATCGTCATGGCCAGGATGGACTCACCGGGCTGGAGACAGAACACCGTCACCGGTTCGGGAATCGCCGCGGGCTCCGCGGCCTGCAGTGCATCGGGCCCCGGGAGCTCCTGCCGCATCACCCGGGCTCCGCCGGTGTCCGCGCCGAAGAGGCCGTCGGGGTCCTGAATGGCGTAGTACAGCGTGCTGGGGCCGCCGCTGCCCTCGGCGGGCGAGCGCGCCGCGAAGGCCGTGACGATGCTCGCCGCCTGGAGCCGGACGACCTGCCGGAGCTGGTCGCGCGCCGACGCCACCACCGAGACCTCCGACGAGCCCGAGCTGCGCGCGTAGATATACGGCCCCGGGACGTCGTTGCCTTCCGCGTTGTAGGCCACGTCGCGCGTGAGCGCGTCCGGCCGGTCCAGCACGGGGATGGACAGCGCCTCCAGCGGGTTGGGCGCCGGGACGAAGGTGCGGGGGTTCGAGTCCAGGTCGAGCACGCGCAGCTCGTCCCGGTCCGACGACGTCACGAAGACGAGGTCGTTGGCCAGCGTCACGTCGAAGGTGCCGGACAGGCCGGCGAAGCCCGTCGTCACGTTGGTTGATGAGCAACTGCCGGACAGGCCGGCGCTCGCGAGGAGCAGAGCAAGGGTACCGCGCTTCACGGGGAGGTCTCCTGGCACAGGCTGGTGCCCTGGCGCGGGTCTCTTCCCTGCCGGGCGCCGAGCCGCGCCACCAACCGGGCGTTCTGCGGCCGGTCGAGATCGGGAATGTCGATGATGGCCACGCGGCCGTCACCAAAGGTGCTGGTGAAGATGCGAGCGCTGTTGCCGCGCACGTCCGCGGCCAGGCCAAAGGGCTGGCTGGGCTGGTTCGGGTCGTTGTTGCCCACCTGCACCTGGGCGACGAGCTGCCCCACTTCTTCGTCGAAGATGGCCACGGCTTCGTCGCCGCTGCCCGTCACCGCCACCAGGTTGCCGCGGCCAGGGCCGCGCGGAATGACTTCCAATTCGCTGGCGCCCGCGGGCACCGGCAGCGCCGACACGATGCGCACGCTGGGGGCCGTCCCCGCGTCGGGCGCCGTGCCCGCCGCGTTCAGGACGTCCAGGATGAGCAACGTGTCCGGACCGCGCGCCAGCAGGTAGACGCGCTCGTCCACGATGGTGAGCTCGGGTGACGCCGGGTCGGGCACGCGCGTGGCAGCCGGGACGACCGCCACGCCGCGCGCCTCACGCACCGAATACGACAGCTCCAGGTCGGTCTCCAACACGCGGCCCGCGACGGTCCGGTCCACCAGCCGCAGGATGAAGCGCGCCGGCAGCGCCCCCAACTGCGTGGAGGAAGAGTTGCGCCCCGAGGCGTACACATACCGGCTGCCAATCGCCGTCGCGTGGGCGACGCCGGAGAGCCGGTCATTGGTCCCCAGCGTCACGAACTCGCTGGTGCTCAGCGCGTCGCGCGTGGGGTTCGCCGCGGGGAGGTGCAGCACGTAGCCCGCCAGGTCCGCTTCGGCGAAGGTCGTCGGCGGCCCGGCCAGCTCCGTGTGCGTCACCCAGACGCGAGCGTCCTCGCCGTTGCCGGCCACGCTGACACCCAGCGGCCCCGGCGCCGAAGGCAACCCGTTGGAGGCCCCTGGGACATCCAGCAGCGACAGCGCGTTGACGCGGCAGTCGCGCTCGCCGCCCTGCACGCAGCTCAGGCTGAGGCCGTCATCGCCCACGTCAATGGCGTGAAGCAGACTGCCCTCCGCCCGCGCCGGGACGAACAGCCGCGGCGGACGGCCCGGGGGGCTCCACATGGCCATCTCCCCGGCGAAGCTTTGAATCTGCACGTAGGACTGGGCGCCAACCCCCAGCGACGTGACGTCGTTGGGCAGCGACTCCTCGGGGCTGAAGTCCGTCCCGAAGGGCCGCACCCCCACGGCGTCCAAATCCAGCGCGATGACCGAGCCGGAGTCGTAGCACTTGTCGAAGTTGGCGCTCGCCACGTAGAGGTATCCGTTGGTGGACGGACCCGCTTCGGGGCGCCAGAAGGCAAGACCGCTCGGGTACACGAGCCGAGTGGACGGGGGGGGCTTGCTCTCGGTGCCGACGGCGCAGGACACGAGGAGCAGCGCGGAGGTAAGAAGGTAGGCGCGCATCAGAGGGGGGCGGAGTGTAGGAAGGGGCCTCCCCCCGGGCAACCGGAAACGCGGCGCGCCATTCCCATGCGCCTTGCGCCCGACGCCGCCGTGCCCCCCGGGGTGCTTCTTCCCCCGGAGGGCAGGCAGGCCACGCCTCAGGCCGCGGCGGCCGTTTCGGCCTGGATCTTCGAGAAGTCGGCCACCTGGTTGAACAGGGCGCCAATCTCCACGAGCAGGCGGATGCGGTTTTCCCGCAGGGCCTTGTCCTCGGCCATGACCATCACCTTGTCGAAGAAGGTGTCCACGGCGGGCTTCAGGCCCGTGATTTCCCGGAGAGCACCGGAGAAGTCATCCGCGCGCACCAACCCCGACACCGTGCTCCGAGCCTGGGTGAAGGCGGTGTGGAGGTCCCGCTCCGGCTCGTCCACCAGCTTCTGGGGGTTGGTCTCCCCCCCCTGCACGTCGCGGCCCTGCTTCTCCACGATGTTGACCACGCGCTTGAAGGCCGCGGCCAGGGGTTGGAAGTCCGCCCGGCCCACGAGGTGGCTCAGGGCCTCCAGGCGCTTCTGCGCGGCCACCAGGTCGTCGAAGCCGGCGGACAGCACCGCCTCCACGACGTCGGTGCGGTGCTGCTCGCCCCACAGCGCCTTGAGGCGGCCGCGGAAGAACTCCAGCACCTGCTCACGCGGCGCGGGCTCGCCGGCCTTGCGCTTGGCGTTGGCGATCTTCGGGGCCAGCAACCGGAGCGACTCGTCCACCGCGGCCGACAGGCTGAAGCGGTAGCCCCGCCCCAGCACCAGCCGGATGATGGCGATGCACGCGCGGCGCAGGGCGAACGGGTCCGCCGCGCCCGTGGGCGCCTTGCCGATGGCGAAGATGCCGCACAGCGAGTCCAGCCGGTCCGCGATGCCGATGAGCGCGCCCGCGTCCTGCGTGGGCAGCGCGTCCTCGGCGCCGCGCGGCAGGTAGTGCTCCGCGATGGCCAGGGCCACCGCGTCCGTCTCCCCCCCCGCGCGGGCGTACTCGCGGCCCATGACGCCCTGGAGTTCGGGGAACTCGCCCACCATGCCGGTGACGAGGTCCGCCTTGGCCAGGGTGGCGGCGCGCTCGATGGTGGCCGCCTCCTCTGTCCGCCCCGTCTGCTGGCCCAGCCACACCGCCAGCGTGCGGAAGCGCTCCACCTTCTCCAGGTAGCTCCCCAGCTGCCCCTGCCACACCACGCGGCCCAGCTTCTCCACGCGGTCGATGAGCGGCGTCTTCCGGTCCTCGTCGAAGAAGAACCGGCCGTCCGCCAGTCGCGCGCGCAGCACGCGCTGGTAGCCGCGCAGGCTGAGCTGCTCGTCGCGCACCGGCGTGTTGGACACGGCGATGAACTTCGGCTGCAGCTTGCCCGCGCCGTCCACCAGCGAGAAGTAGCGCTGGTGGCTCTTCATCTCCTGCACCAGCACCTCCGGAGGCAGGTCCAGGTGGCGCTCCTCGAAGGTGCCCACCACCGGGCTGGGCAGCTCGACCAGGTTCGTCACCTGGTCCACCAGCCCCTCGTCCTCCAACAACTGGGCGCCGGCCTTGCTCGCGGCGGCCTTCACCTTCTCCACCAGCTGCGCGCGGCGCTTCGTGATGTCCGCCACCACGTGCGCCTTCTCCAGCGCCGCCTCGTAGTCCGCCGGAGCCTTCAGCTCGATGGCGCCTGGCGACAGGAAGCGGTGGCCCCGCGTGGTCCGGCCGCTCGTCACGTCACCGAACACCACGGGCAGCACGTCGCCGCCCAGCAGCGCCACCAGCCACTGCACCGGGCGCGCGAAGGACGTGTCCACGTCTCCCCAGCGCATGGACTTGCGGAAGTTGATGCCTCGCACCGCCGCGTGCAGCGTGTCCTTCAGGATGTCCGCCGCCGGGCGGCCCTTCTCCTCCACGCGCGCGGACAGGTACTCGCCCTTGGCGGTGGTGGCGCGGCCCAGCTGGTCCACCGTGAGCTTGAGGCCCTCGGCGAACTTCTCCGCCGCCTTGGTGGGCTTGCCCTGCGCGTCGAAGGCCGCCTTGGCGCTGGGGCCCAGGACCTCCTTGGTGATGTCCTCGCCCGCGTCCGCGACGTCCCTCACCCACACCGCGAGCCGCCGCGGCGTGCCGAAGGTCCGCACCTCGCCGTGCTTCAGGCGGGCGTCGGCCATGCGCTCGGTGATGACGCGCTTCAGGTCGTCCAGCGCGGGGCCGATGAATGACGCCGGAATCTCTTCCGCGCCCACTTCCAGGAGCAGATCACGCGCCATGGGGCACCTCCGCCTTCGGCTTCTTCTCCACGGGCTTGTTGAGGACCACCGTCTTCCAGTAGTCGCTGGCCGGCTTGCCCTCCAGCACCGGGGGCTGCTCACCCACCGTCCACGGCGACTTGAGCAGCGGGTAGCCCAGCCGCTCACGCATCTGGAGGTAGCCCTCCGCGCACAGCCGGGCGTTGTCGCGCACGCGCTTGATGAAGTTGGCGCGCTCCGTGACGGAGATGGCGCCGCGCGCGTCCAGCAGGTTGAACGCGTGCGAGCACTTCAGCGCGAAGTCGTACGCGGGCAGCGGCAACTGGCGCTCGATGAGGCGCTTGCACTCCTTCTCGTACGCGTCGAAGAGCGCGAAGAGCATCTGCGCGTCCGACTCCTGGAGCGCGTACTTGCTCATCTCCACCTCGTTGGGGTGGAACACCTCGCGGTACTTCACGCCCTTGACCCATTCGATGTCGAAGACGTTCTCCACGTTCTGCAGGTACATGCAGATGCGCTCCAACCCGTAGGTGAGCTCCGCTGACACGGGCTTGCAGTCGAAGCCACCGCACTGCTGGAAGTAGGTGAACTGCGTCACCTCCATTCCGTCACACCACACTTCCCAGCCCAGGCCCCAGGCCCCCAGCGTGGGCGACTCCCAGTCGTCCTCGACGAACCGGATGTCGTGCGCCAACGGGTCGATGCCAATCTTCCGCAGCGACTCCAGGTACAGCTCCTGGACGTTCTTCGGCGCCGGCTTGAGGATGACCTGGAACTGGTGGTGCTGGAACAGGCGGTTGGGATTCTCTCCGAACCGGCCGTCCGCGGGGCGCCGCGAGGGCTGCACGTACGCCACGTTCCAGGGCTCCGGGCCCAGGGCACGCAGGAAGGTGTACGGGGCCATCGTGCCCGCGCCGACCTCGACATCATAGGGCTGCGTGTTGATGCACCCCTGGTCGGCCCAGTGCTTCTGGAGCGTGAAGATAAGGTCCTGAAAATACATAGCGCGCGGACCCTAGTGACGGGGGTCAGGAGCGTCAAGGACGGTGCTCACTCCTTGTACGGTGGGAGATCCGCCAGCCGGATTTGAAGCTTCGTCTCCTCGCCCGGCTTGATGGGGGCCGACAGGAGCCGGCTCTCCGCAGCCACCTCCGTCGGGTCCACCACGCGCAGGCGGTAGACGCCCACGGGCAGTGGGAATCGCTTCAGGGGCGTGGTTCCCAACTGGGTGGTGCCGTCGAACACGGCCGCGCGCGGCACCGTGTAGAGCGTAATCCACCCCAGTCCCGCCTTCGCGGCCCCCTGCGCCGTGCGGGTATCCAGGACCTCCGCCATTCCCTCGGGGTCCTGCGTCACCGTGGTGACGGGCTCAGTCGCCGGAGGGGCCTCCGCCACGCGAGGCGCTGGCTCGCGAGGAGGCGGGCTGGCCCGCGCGACCTTGGGACTGGCCGGTTCGGGCTCGGCCTTGGGAGCGGCCGCCCACCGCGCCGGCGAAGAGGCGCCTTCCTTTGCCTTCCGCACGGGAGGGTCCTTCGCCAGAGCCTTGGCTCCGGGTGCGTCCTCCACCGCCTCTTCGTCCAAGGCGGCCTGCTCGGCCTGGGAGGGCTCGGGACGTGCTGGTGCCGGCTCGGCCCGACGGAAGCCCGGCGGCGGGCCCGCCTGCCGCGGTGGCCAGGGCTGGTTCGCGGGGTCTTCCGGCGGTGGCGAATTCAGCTCCGCGCTCACCCACGCCTTGGCGGCTTCGAAGCCCGGCTGGAGCTGCGCACGCACGGCGGGCAGCGTCGCCACCCAGCCGAGGCCTCCCAGCAGGAGGAGCAGGAACAGCCAACGGGCCCAGCGCCGCGGCGGACGGGCGGCGGGCGTCTCCACCGGCGTGTCCGAGGCCCGGGACGAACCAGGGCGCGCCGGCCGTCCGGAGGCCCGAGCACCGTCCGCGCCGGGCCGCTGGGGTCTGGAACGGAAACGCTGCGTCTGGAGCTCACTCGGCTCGTCGAAGGACTCGGCCGGGGCCTCCGGCAGGGCAGTGGAACGCGGCCGTGGCGTCCGCGCGGCCGGCGCGCTGTCCTGGCCTCCGCGCGGCGTGCGCGAAGCCGAAGGGGCCGCCTCACTGGCGCGCCGCTGAGGGACGGGCTTGGGCGCGCTCCCGTTGCCGGCGCCCGACGGTCCACGCGAGGCCACGCCGCCCTCCGCCGGACGGCGCTGGGGCACGGGCCTGGGTGCGCTCGCGGGCCGGGCCGGGGGCGAACCGGGCCGGGCGCGTGGGGCGGGCATCTGCGACGTGGGGGCGGCGTCCGAGCCGTCCTCCTGCTGGAGGGCACCCGCCGCCTCGCTGACGCGGGCATCCTCCGCGCGGCTGGCCAGCTCCAACAGCGTGCGCGTCTTCTGGCGCTTGTCGGCGAAGAGGTCGCCCATGACGGCGGTCATGCCGTCCTCGTCGAAAAGCTCCGAGCCGAGCGCCGCTTCAATGGCGCGCGCCATCTCCCGGCAGTTGGTGAAGCGCTGGGACACGTCCCGTGCGAGCGCTCGCGTCACCACGGCTTCCAAGGCTTCGGGGAGGTCCGGGTTGATGCCGCGCAGCGGAGGCACGTCAGCCTCGGCGATCTGCATCATCACCGCCGCTTCGTGTGGCCCGCTGAACAACCGCTGGCCGCTCAGCAGTTCGTGCAGCATGACGCCCACGGAGAACAAGTCACTGCGGCCGTCCAGGGTGGCCGCGCCCCGCACCTGCTCCGGGGACATGTAGCCGCTGGTCCCCTTCACCGTCCCCACCTGCGTGCGGCCCAGGCGTCCGCGCGCCTTGGCGATGCCGAAGTCAATCACCTTCACGACGCCGTCGTAGGTGAGCATCACGTTCTTCGGCGACACGTCGCGGTGCACCACCACCGCGGGCCGGCCCGACGGGGCCGTGAAGTGGTGCGCGTAGTGCAGGCCCAGGCAGGTATCGCGAATCGCCCGCCCGACGAAGCCAAGCGGCAGCGGGTAGCCCTGGCGCGCGGAGGCCTTCACCACCTGCTCCAGGTTCTGCCCGGGCAGGAACTCCATGGCGAGGTACAGCTCCCCGCCTTCCTCGCCCAGGTCGAACACCTGACCGATGTTCGCGTGTGAGAAGGCCGCGGTGATGCGCGCCTCGTCCAGGAACATCTGGACGAATTGCTCGTCCTTCTTGATGTCCGGGAGAATCTGCTTCACCGCGACGAACTTGCGAAATCCCCCGGGCCCGGAGGTGTAGGCCAGGAACAGCTCCGCCATTCCTCCTATCGAGAGGCGCGTGAGGATTTCGTATTTCCCGATGCGCCGCCCCCGATCGGGATCGTCACCGGAGCCACCCTGCATGGACATTCGGCGCGGCATGTTATCGCCCGCCTGGGTGCGCGTCGACCTTCGTGACGACCCCTTGCTCGACAGGTCGGAGTGTCTGCTGGCCGATGGCCACGTCACGCGATTCCCCGTGACGAAAGGGGGCGTGTTCTCATACCAGCAAGTCAGGAGCAGGAGGCCCATGGAAGACACCAACGGCTGCCCCGGAAGTACCAAGCGCGTCGCATACTCCGGGCAAGGCGAAGCCAAGCAGGACACCGCGGACCAGCTCCGGCTGTTGATTGAGAGCGTCACCGACCACGCCATCCTGACGCTCGACCTGGACGGGTACGTCGCGAGCTGGAACCCGGGCGCCGAGCGAATCAAGGGCTACCGGGCGGACGAAATCCTGGGGCAGCACTTCAGCCGCTTCTATCCACCCGAAGCCGTGGCGCGGGACCGGCCGCGGTACGGGCTCGACGTGGCGACGCGTGAAGGCCGCTTCGAGGAGGACGGCTGGCGCGTCCGCAAGGACGGCCGCCGCTTCTGGGCCAACGTCGTCATCACCGCGCTGTACGACGAGTCGGGGCAGCTGCGTGGCTTCGGCAAGGTGACGCGCGACTTCACCGCCCGCTACCAGGCCCAGGAGCAACGGGAGATGGAACGCCTGCGGGAGGCGCTTCGCATCCGTGACGACTTCCTGTCCGTGGCGTCCCACGAGCTGCGCACCCCGCTCACCCCGCTTCAACTGAAGCTGACGGCCATGCGCCGAGCCGTCGACAACGCCTCGGGAGGCATGCTGCCGAACGCGCGTGTGGAACGCGACCTCGACGTCGCCGTCCGCCAGGTGCGCAAGCTGGTGGATTTGGTGGACGACCTGCTCGATGTGTCACGCATCAGCGTGGGCCAGCTGACCCTGGAGCGCGTACCCGCGGACCTCACCGCGCTGCTCCGGGAGGTCATCGCCCGCTACCTGCCACAAGCCACCCAGCTCGGAAGCACCGTGAAGCTGGACGCGGCAGGGCCCGTGCAGGGCGAATGGGACACGCGCCGGGTGGAGCAGGTGATGACCAACCTCCTCTCCAATGCAATCAAGTACGGAGCGGGCAAGCCGGTTCACGTCAGCCTGCGCGCGGAAGGTGGCATGGCGCTGCTGAACATCCGCGACGAAGGCATCGGCATCGCGCCGGAGGCACTGCCCCACGTCTTCGACCGGTTCATGCGGGCCGTGTCCGGCCACAACTACAGTGGGTTGGGGCTCGGCCTCTTCATCGCCCACCAGGTCGTCACGGCGCACGGAGGCGACATCCAGGTGTCCAGCGTGGTGGGGCAAGGGAGCACGTTCAGCGTCCGGCTCCCGCTCGGCCCCACGTAGGCCCTGGGCCGTCGCCGTCAGGTGCTCAGCGCGCGCACCCGGCCCGCGAGGTTCTGGGTGAAGAGGCGGAAGATGCGCAGCGCCGCCGCCTCGTGCGTATCCACGAAGCGTTCGAAGTCCGCGCGGCTGATGCGCAGCGCCCGCACGGAGGTCCGCGCACGGACGTGGGCGGACACGGGCCCGTCCTGCACCAGGGAGATTTCCCCCAGGTACGCCCCTGGCCCCAACGTGTTGAGGTGCCGGGCGTCCTCTTCGGGTCCGCTGAAGACGTCCACGGAGCCGTCCATCAGGACGAAGAGCCCCACGCCGGGCGCGCCCTTCTCCAGCAACACCGCGCCGGGCGCGATGACGACCTGACGCGCCAGCCGGTAGAGGTCCTTCATGTCCTCCAGGGACAGCTCGCCGAAGATGGGGATGGCCTTGAGGAACCGGTACCCGTTCGCCGCGGGCGCCGACGCGCCTCCGGAACGGCGGATGAGCATGGCCTCCGCCTCCGCCTCCATCCCCATGCGGCGCAGCAGCCGGGCCTTCTCCGTCACCAGCGCCGGGTCTCCGCGCGCTTCCTCCGAGCTGCTCACCGCGTCCGCGAGCACCGCCAGCGCCCGGTGCGTGAAGCCCTCCGCGTCCAGCAACTGGCAGATGCGCAGCACCGCCTCCACGAAGCGCGGGTCCTCCGCGCGCACGCCCCCGAGCGCCTCCACCTCCGCGTGCGCCTGCCCCAGCTCCCGGTAGAGCGTGGCCGCCTCGAAGGGACGGTCCAGGCGCACCAGGCACTGCGCCATGGCTTCACGCGCGCCCAGCTCTTGATAGACGGCCAGCGCGCGCTCCAGCGCCCCGCCTCGCTCGAAGGCGGCGGCGGCGCGCTCGGCCTCCCCCGCGCGGAGGTAGCTCTCCGCGGCGGCCATGTACTGGCCGCTCTGGAAATAGAGGTCCCCGGTGGTGGCGTCCTCACCCTGGCCATCCATCAGCCGGGCCGCGCCCAGGAAGTCCCGCGCGCGCCGCAGCACCTCGACGAAGCCCCGGCGCTCCTTCGCCGGCCCCTGCTCGGCTTCGTGGCGGATGCGCTCGCGCTGCGCATCGCCCAGCTCCTCGTAGAGCTGCGCCGCCCGGTCCGTGTCCTCCAGCTCGACCAGGGAGCGCACCGCGCGGAGGGCCCCCTCCACGGGCGTGCGCAGCCGCCCGCTCCCCTCGCCCTGGCCACCTGCTGACTCTGACATGTTGAGTCTCCCGTTCCGGTGAGACCGGCCAGCAGGGGCGCTGCCAACGCGTTGCGCCCCCTCCCGGCCTGCCCCCCTCTTCTCCCAGAGACTCGCATTGAATGCCGGGCCTGCCAACGCCCGCCGCGAAAACGCTGGCGTCCGGCCGCGCCCCGCGCCCGCTCCACCGCCACGCGTCCTCCAACCGCTCGCGGACCCGCGCCGGACGCGCCGCGGCAACGCGCACGCGCGGGGACGCGGGGCACCTGCGCGTCATGTCCGGTGATGGAGCAACCGTCCGGCGCGGCCCGCGTCAATGACAGACATGAAGCCCCCCGCCGCGAATGTAACGCCGCGCGGCACCCGCGGTGCCCTGTCTGTGATTTCACCGATGCGACCGCCCGCGTCGACTTGTGGGGTCCGTGACACTCCGAGTCCGCTGTGACACAGCGCTTCTCAGGCGAGGAGGTCCAGACAGCCTCGACTAGCGGAAATCCCGGAGACGCCGCGCCTTCCGTGCGGGCCCTGCCTTGCTCCCAGAGCGGGCGGCCAATACCCACCCCGCAATAAAAATGAGCCCGGGAGAGAAGCGTTCGGATGTCGGCCCCCGTGATATCTTGACTTCCATGTCTGCACTGGATCGGGCTCGGGCCGCACCCTCCTCGCCGGACGTGAAGGGCGAATCGCAATGGAGGATGGAAGTCGAAGGTGGGGGTGAGACGCCGCTGCACGTCACGCTGCCCTACGAGCACGCACGCCGGGGCTATGACGCCTCCACGGTGCGCCGGTTCCGGCTCACGGTGGCGGAAGGTCCGAACATGGGGACGACGTGGGAGTCCACGGGCGACACGTGCTCGGTGGGCTCACACCCGCTGAACGACTTCGCCGTGGAGGACTCCACGGTGTCCCGGTTCCACTGCGAGGTGCGCATCGGGCCTCGGGGCCCCCAGGTGAAGGACCTGGACAGCCTCAACGGCGTCATCGTCGACGGGGTGCAGGTGGTGGAGGGCGTGCTGCGCAGCGGCAGCCTGCTGCGCCTGGGCCGCGTGGTGCTGCGCTTCGACTTCAGCGCGGAGAACAACCGCCTGCCGCTGTCGGAGAGCACGCGCTTCGGCACGCTGGTAGGCGCCTCCGTGGCCATGCGCGGCTGCTTCGCGATGATGGAGCGCGCGGCGGGCCGCGACGTGACGGTGCTGCTCGAAGGTGAGACGGGCACCGGCAAGAGCCAGGCCGCGCTGGCCATCCACCAGGCCAGTCCCCGGCGAGACGCCCCCTTCCTCATCGTGGACTGCGGCGCCATCCCCGAGCACCTGCTGGAGAGCGAGCTGTTCGGCCACGAGAAGGGCGCGTTCACCGGCGCCGTCCAGCGCCGCGCGGGCGTCTTCGAGGAAGCCGACGGAGGCACCGTCTTCCTGGACGAGATTGGCGAGCTGCCCCCGGAGCTGCAGCCCAAGCTGCTGCGCGTGCTGGAGAACCGCGAGATTCGTCGCGTGGGCAGCAACACCTATCAACCGGTGAACGTGCGCCTCCTCGCCGCCACGCACCGGGACCTGCGCGCGGAGGTCAACGCGGGCCGGTTCCGCTCCGACCTCTTCTTCCGGCTCGCGGTGCTGCGCTTGCTCCTCCCACCGCTGCGTCAGCGCCCGGAGGACCTGCCCATGCTGGTGGAGGGCATCCTCGACCTGCTCGGCGCGGACCGCGAGCGCACGGGCGCGCTGCGCACGCAGGACTTCCTGGCCAGGCTGCGGCACGCGGCGTGGCCCGGCAACGTGCGCGAGCTGCGCAACTACCTGGAGCGCTGCCTCGTCTTCGAGGAGGCCGTGGAGCTCTCCGAGGAAGAGGCCCGCCGCTCCGGCCCGCCCGAGGTGGACCCCTCGCAGCCGTACGCCGACCAGCGCCGGCACGTCGTCGACGACTTCGAGCGCCGCTACCTGCGCGCGCTGCTGGAGAAGCACCAGGGCAAGGTGGCCCAGGCCGCCGTCACCGCCGGCATGGACCGCGTCCACCTCTACCGCCTGCTGCGACGCCACGGCATCAAGCCATGAGCCTCAGCGCGGGCGGCTGACGCGCCAGCACCCCAGCCCCGCGGCGGACACGGGCGTCGCCAGGAAGCCCGTCTCCAGGCCCTCGAGCGCACGCGAGGTCGCCACCAGGTCCGTCCCTGGTGGCTCCGCGACCCAGCCCGGCAGGTGCAGCAGACCGCCGCCCCCATCCTCGCCAGGCAGCTCCGCGACGTGAACGGTGATGGCCAGGTCCACCGGGCGCGGCGCCTCGCTCGCCGCCACGAACTCCACCAGGGCCAGCGCGGCGTGAAGGACGCGTGCTCGTGCGGCCTGCTCCGCCCCCGCGTCCGGAGGCAGCGGCGCGAAGGCCAGCAGGCAGCCGCTCCCCTCCAGGCGCACATCCAGCCCCGCGGCGCGCGCGGTTCCCCCCACGCGCTCCAGCAACGCATCCAGCCGCTCCAGGGAGGAGTCCTCCACCGCGCCGTGGAGCCGGGCTTCCGCGTACAGCGCCACGGCGAGCGAGGGCTGGTCCTTCGTGGGACTGCCCTTCACCGCGCGCCGGAGCGCGTCGAGCCAGGCATCGACGTCCGGGTAGCGGTCCTCCCGCCGCTTTCCCAGGCTGCGCAGCACCACGGCATCCAGCGCGGCCGGCACCGGGGCGCGCTCACTGGGCCGAGGCGGCGGCGCATTCAGGTGCAGGTCCTCCACCTCGTGCCGGGTGGCCCCCTGGAACGGCGGCTGTCCGGTGACGAGTTGGAAGAGCAGCACGCCCATCGCGTACAGGTCCGTGCGGGCGTCGGGCGGCTCGCCGCGAATCTGCTCGGGCGCCATGGACAGCGGCGTGCCCAGGGAGACGCCCGTCAGCGTGAGCGTGGACGCGCCCGGCGCATCCGGCGTCAGCCCCTTCGCCACGCCGAAGTCCACCAGCTTCACGCGCGGCGCGCCTTCGCCCAGGCTCAAGCGCACCACGTTCTGGGCCTTCAAGTCGCGGTGCACGACGCCAGCCTGGTGCGCGGCGCGCAGCGCGCCCCCCACCTGCTCCAGCACCTCCAGCGCCTCTCCCGGCGACAGCGGTCCGCGTGAGGCCAGCTCCGCGGCGAGGTCCCGCCCCTCCAGCCACTCCATCGCGATGAAGGGCCGCCCGTCCGCGAGCGTGCCGTAGCCGAGCACATCGACGATGTGCGGATGGCTCAACCGCTGGAGTGTCTCCGCCTCCCGGCGGAAGCGGCGCAGCGCGACATCCGAGGGCTGCGGGAGCAGGACCTTCAGCGCCGCGGGCCCGCCCGTGCGGACATGACGGGCGCGGTAGAGCGTGGAGGCAGGTCCCCGGTAATGGACCTGCTCCACCAGCCAGTCCGACACCAGGGCACCAGCGCCCAGCTCCTCGCCATAGAGGGCCTCTTCGTCACCCGGCGCCATGCGGCAGGTGGCCTACTTCTTCCGGGGAAAGGGCAGCTCCCCCACCGGAGGCAGCGGCTCGACGGGCACCGCCGCGCGCACGCAGGACTGGGCGCGCTGCTCCTTCGTCACCGTGTCACACGGGGCATGGAGGTAGGTGGTCACCGACTCCGTCCACAGCACGTTGGCATGGTCGCGGCACAGCTCGTAGTCGCCGTCCCCTGGCGTAAGGGGCCCGTCCTGGACCAGGCACTTGCCGGCCACCGGCGGATTGAGGGACGTGAAGCAGGCCCCCGTCACGCGCGCGGCGCAGTTGGAGCCCGACGTGGGCAGCGCGCAGACGCGGTTCGCCGCGTACGCCGCCCCGCTGGACCAGGCCGGGTCGTAGCAGGAGAACATCTTCCGGTAGATGGAGCCACGCACGATGACGTCGGCGCCCACCACCACGTACTGCCGCTTGTCCCCCTCGCCCATCGCCACGACCTCCACCTCCGCCCCCAGCTCGTCCGGCAGGAAGATGTTTCCGTAGAACGCGCCCTCGCGCACGGCATAGACCTGCTGCTCGGAGAGAGCATAGGTGGACGCGGAGTCCGGATGAGACTCGACGTTCGCCACCAGTCCCACGGTCGTGCTCGAAGCCGGCGCGGTCATCACGCTGTAGTAGCCTCCGGCCGGGCAGGTGAAGACGACCACCGGCTTGGCGGGGGCGGCCCCGCACGTCCCGGTCGCCTCGCCCAGGTTGCGCCCGTCCAAATGGTCGCACCCCGCGATGCCCTGGCACACCCGCAGGGCGGCGGGCCCATTCACGCTGGAGCCCAGCGTGGGAGACGGCCCCGCGCAGGACAGCGGGCCGCCAGCGCCCACCACGACAGTCGAAGAGGGCGTGCAGCTGCCGATGCCATCCGGCGTCCACCCGCAGTCACGCTGCGCGCCTGACTCGCCCAGGACGCAGTCCTCGAAGCTGGCCAGCGGATTGCCCGTAATGGGAACGTGCCGGGCCGGGAGCGTCTTCGCATCCAGCGTGTAGATGTTGGGGCCCGACGCGTGGAACTGGTGCTCGCCGCGCATGGACAGCTCCACGCGCCGTCCCTCCGCGTTGTTGCGCGCCAGCACGCACGCGGAGACGCGCTCCAGGCACTCCTCGGACGGCGCGGCGGTGGCCCAATCAGGGCAGAGCCCCGCCTGTCCAACCCACTTCCGGATGCCGGGGCTGGGCAGCCGCGGGTCGTAATAGGCGACCTCCTGTCCGGCCGTCAGCGCACAGCCCACCAGGTACTCCATGAACCGCTGCGCATTGGGGTCATGCAGCCGCCGGCGCGTGTTCGCGTCGCCCAGCGTGGGGTGGAACAGCTGAAGCAGGGCCGAGGTTCCCAGCAGCGCGTTGGACTCGGCGTTGGTGGAGATGGCGTTGAGCACCAGCGCCTGCGTCGTGAGCGCGTTGGCGATGCGAATCTCCGACGCCTGCGTCCCTACCGTGGGCGTCTCCTCTTCGTGAGGCCCGGTTCCGCAACCCGACAGGGCGAGCAACAAAAGCGAGGCAACCGCCAACCGGCGAGGCGAACCAAGGGCCATGAGACGTCCTCCAGGAACGACGGAAGGAAGGAGTGCTTCCCCCCAGCAAGCATGTGCCGAGCCAGCCTGGGAGGTTGTGTGCGGTGACATGAGAGCAGATCTGCGGGCAGCATTCGCGTAGCGCTTCACGTCACACCGCCGCAAGACAGTGACATTTCTCGTTACACGTTGAAAAGGGCGGCCCGCAGGGACTCCAGGCGGGCTCGCCACAGGGGAGCGCCCTCCTCCACCGCGCGCTCGGCGCGAATCACCCAGGTGCGCGCCTCGTCGGCACGTCTCGCCTGAAGCGCGCCCTGGGCCGCCTGGAGGAGAATCTCCGCCTTCTCATCCGCCGAAGCCAGGGTGTCCGCGTCGTCCGCCAGGGCCAGCCACGCCTCCCGCGCCGAGCCACCGCCCCGTGCGTCCTGGACCTGCAGCTCCACCAGCCTTCGCATGACGGCGGTGGGGGGCAGCGATTCGGGCGGGCAGTGGGCGTCAATCCACCGGAGCTGCCGCGTCGCCTCCTCCAGGTCGCCCAGCGCGGCGGCCAGGCGCGCGAGCAGCAACGCATCCACCGGGACGGGATGCTCACGGAAGAAGCGCACGCCCAGCTCGTGAACACGCCGGGCCAGCGGCAGCGCCTCCTCCAGGCGGCCTTGCATGTAGAGCACCTCGGCGAGGTTGAAGGTGGACCAGCGCTCCACCTGCGCGTGGCCCAGCTCCCGGCCGAGCGCCATCGCGCGGCGCAGGTCCTCTTCCAGGCGAGCCACGTCCCCCAGGCGCAACCACAGCAGCACGCGGTTGATGAACGTGGCGGCCCGGTGCAGTGCGTCCCCGGCCTGCTCACAGCGCAGCAGCGCCAGGTCGAAGTGGGACGCGGCGTCGTCGGTCCGGTCCAGGAACGTGAGCGCCGAGCCCAGCAGCGCCAGCGACACCACGAGCGTCTCGTGGTCATGCGCCCGCTCCGCGCCCTCCACCACGCCAGTGAGGACGCGCACGGCGGCGCCCCACTCGCCCAGCCGCACGTGGAGCCGGCCCCGGGCCAGCGAGCAGCGCAGGGACAGGCGAGGCTCATCCAGCCGCTCGATGCGCGCCAAGGCCTCACGCGTACAAGCCGAGGAGCCCTCCACGTCCTCCATCCAGTCGCGCGCCGTGGCTTCCTCCAGGAGCAGCTCCACCTGCTGGGCCTCGTCACCACGAGCCACGGCCAGCGCCCGCGCCGCGCCCAGGTCCGCCAGCCCCTCCCGGAAGCGCTGGAGCCGGTGACGGACGCGCCCACGCCCCGACAGCGCCAGGGCCCGGCGCTCCACTTCGCCCTCCGGCAACAACGCGAGCGCGCGCGTGTAGTGCTGCTCCGCCTCGACGGACAGGTGCGCGCGGCGCGCGGACTCCGCGAGCGCGAGGAACGCGGTGGTGGCCTCCGCGTGAGCGCCACAGGCCGCGGCATGGTGGGCCCAGCGGCGGCGCTCGGCCATCCCGTCCCGGGGCGTGGCGCGCAGCGCCGCGGCGTGGAGGACGCGACGCGAGGACGCCGGCAGCAAGGCCTCCAGCGCCTCGCGCAGCAAGGGGTGTCGGAAGGCGAAGTGGCCCGGCGCCGTGGGCCGCAACAGCCCCGAGCGCGCCAGCCGCTGGAGCCCGGCCCCCGCGTCGAGCGACGTCACGCGCGCCAGCTCCTCGCTCGGCTCCAGGTGTCGCAGGGCGGCATCCACCCGGGACACCTCCACTTCCGTGCCCAGCACCGCGCACAGCCGCGCGAGGACCCGGTGTGCCGCGGGGAGTCCGGCCAGCTCCCGCGCGGCGAGCCGCTCGAAGAGCGGCGTCACGGAGACGTCCAGCAACGCGTCCGGCGCGATGTACCACCCGCCCCCAGGGGACGCCCGCAGGGCCCCCGCGGCCCGCAGCGCACCCGCGAGCTCCACCAACGACAAGGGGACGCCCTGCGCCAGCTGTTCCAGCCGCGCCAGCACCGGCTCTGGGACGTGCTCCGCGGGGCGCAGCAGCTGCAGCAACAGGGACCGGCTCGCCTCGGGCGTCAGCGGCGGCAGCGCGATTCGCGCGACGCGGGCGCTGCGCTCACCCAGGTGCGGCCTCAACCCGAGCAACGCGGGCCGCGCGGCGACACAGACCCAGAGCGGTGCACGCACGCCAGCCAGGGTGGCGACTTCCAGTGCATCCAGGCTGGTGGGGTCCGCCAGGTGCGCGTCGTCGACGAGCAGCACACGGGGAGCTTCGTGGGCCTGGCGCTGGAGCCCCTCGGCGAGCGCGCGCGCGGCGGCGTGTCGCTCATCCACGAGCGGAAGGCCCGGCGCCTGGACGACGCGCGGTGGCTCGGCGGCGGCCCTCAGCGCGTCCAGCAGCGACTCCGAGGACGCGGCGTCCGGAGCGGGCGCGCGGAGCCGCACCACGAGACACCGCCCCGCGGCCTCCAGCCGGGTGGCCAGCGCCTCCAGGACACGGGACGTGCCGTGCCCCACGTCGCCCGTGAGGACGCACAGGCCCGGGACCCCCTCCTCGATGCAGCGTGAGGCTTCGGCCTCCAGCGCCGCCAGGACGGCGTCGCGGCCCGACAGGGACGGCGCATCCGCGGAGGACGTGGCCGCCCCCCCGTCGTGCAGTCGCAGGCGCGCGCCATCGGACGAAGGCTCCGTGGCGCCCGGCCCCAACCGCGCCGCGGCGGAGGCAGTGACGCGCGCTTCTCCCAGGGCGAGGTCTTCCGGCCACCAGTCCCCCACGGCCTCCAGCGCGGGCCCCGCGACGCGCGTGGTCGTGGCGCCTGGATGAACCCGCAGTCGCGCCAGGTGCAGGACGGTGGCGGCCTTCCCCTGCTCCATCAGCTTGCGCGCCACCAGTGCGCCTGCGCGAAGGTTGGCTTCGGCGGACAGGGACTCGGAGAACCCGACCAGATAGCCCCGTGTGCGGGCGCGCGCGAGCGTGCCGCCCTGAGGCTCGAAGGTCAGCCGGAGCGCATCGACCGGCAGGTCCGCGCGGACGCCCAGCAGCGCGACCCACCGCTCGCCGGCCCCCGGCCCGGACGACGTGAGCACCGCAGCGGGCGCGCCCTCCGGCGGAGCCATGGACAGGGACTGGCTGCAGGCGGCATCAAACGCGGCGAGCACGTCCGAAGCGCGCGTGAAGCGTTCGGCGGGCGCCTTCGCCAGACACCGCGACAGCACCGCGTCGAGCGCCGTCGGCACGGGCGCGCGCGCCGACACCCGGGCTGGGCGAAGGCTGACGTGCCCGTGGCGAATCTCCTCGGCCCCGCCGAGGAAGGGCGGCGCGCCGGTGAGCAGCTCGTACAGGAGGACGCCCAGCGCGTAGATATCCGCGGCGGCGCCGGCCTCGCGGGCGTCCAGGCACTGCTCAGGTGCCATGTAGTAAGGCGTCCCCAGCCGCTGCCCCACGAGCGTCAGGCCCGCAGCCTCCGGACGCGCTTCGTCGTCAGGCGTGTCCAGGAACCGCGCGAGTCCCAGGTCCAGCAGGCTGAGCGCCCCCCCCTCACGCAGGAAGATGTTCTCCGGCTTGAGGTCACGGTGGGCCACGCCCGCGGCATGGACGCGCTCCAGGGCGGCGCAGAGGCCACTGAGCAGCTCGCGCACGCGGGGCACGGACGCCGCGCCCGAGCCCGGCAACGCCGCCATCCACGCGGCGAGCGTCTGGCCATGCAGCCGCTCCATGACGAGGAACGGCCGCCCTCGAACCACCCCCGACTGGTGGAGCGCGGGCGTCGTCGGCGCGCCGACGCGGTGGAGCGCGGCGGCCTCGCGGGCGAAGCGGTCGCGGTGAGGCGGCCGTCCCACCTTGAGCGCGACCTCACGGCCGTCCTCCTCACGGTACGCGGTGAAGACGTGTGAGAAGCCGCCCGAGCCCAGCAAGGCCGCGGGGCGCAAGCCTGGCACGTCCGGGAGCGGAAGGGGCTCCGCGTCAGGGCCAGGCGACGAAGCGCGCTGGCCATGCACAGGACACACCGCGCCGGTGGCGAGACGGCGGTGGCAGACCGGACAGCGCATGGGGTGAGACGAAGGTTACCAGAGCGCCTGGCTCAGGACGATGACAACCCCCACCAGCCCTTCACCCGCGATGAGGCCGGCGGCCAGCGTCACCACCCGCCCCTCCTGCGCCCCGGGCTGCGCCCTGCGGGCCAACGCCGCCGCCACCCCGCCCAGGAAGAACCCCAGCGCGGTGGACGCCGGCAACAGGCAGGCCAGGCCCATGCCCAGGGGCGAAGGCACCCAGTGTCGCACCCGCGCGGGCAGCAGCCGCTCCGCCAGGGTGAGGGCGGCGGCGGCCAGCGCGGCCCAGCCGAGCGCCGCACGCGTGCCCGGCTCCAACCCCGAGAGGCCCGAAGCCAGCACCTGGGCGATGCTGGCGGTGACCGTGGCGGCGGGTGCGGGGAAGCGCTCGCCTCCCAGCGCCGAGCGGTCCGGCACCAGCAGGAAGAACAGCGGCACCACCGCGGCGGCCCCCACCGCGCAGCCCATGAGCTGCGCCAAGAACACGCGCCGGGGATGGGCACCCAGCAGGTGTCCTGTCTTCGCGTCACTGAGGAGGTCCGCCGCGGACGACGCCGCGTTGACGGTGATGCCCGCGGTGGCGAGGTTCGCCTCCACATTGCGCGGCAGCAGCACGCCGTAGGTCATCTGCGTCACCTGCCCCAGCGCGCCCACGGGCGTGACGTCCGTCTCCCCCGTGACGCGGCAGGCGATGAGACACAACACGAATGACAACGCCACCGCGAGCGCGGCGTGTGGCAGGGGAACACCAAAGCCCACCTTGGCCACGGCGAGCGTGGCGGGCGTCAACACGACGAGGCCCGCCAGCAGCCAGCGTCCCGGCACCTGCAGCGCATCCACCGGATGGGGTGGCACCGCGCGACGTTTGAAGAGTCCCTTCAACGCGCGCCCCAATACGCGCCCCTCCAGCGCGAAGTGCAACAGCGACGCGGTGGTGAGCGCCGCCGTTCCCGGCCAGAGACTCCAGGCGAGGAAGTCCCCATCCGGAGGCAGCAGCCCCGAAGTGAATACGCGCGGCGCCACGACACCATGGATGAGCAGCGCCCCCAGGAGCCAGGACGCGGTGAGCCGCAGCCCCAGCAGCGCGCCCGCGCCCAGCGGAAGCAGGCTCGTCTCGAAGCCGAAACCCAGGCGCTCCAGCGACACCCCGCTCAGCGTCCCGGGAAACGGAAACACGTAGGGAAGGCGGCCCAGCCCATCCCGCATCAGGGTGACGAGCGCGGCGATACCACCGCCCAGGCCCAGCATCGACAGCCGCGGACGGGACGAATTGCCCGTGGCGTGAAGCGCGCGGATGGTCGCCGCCGCGGCCGTGCCCGTGGCGAACGGAAGCTGTTCGTGGTCCACCAGCCTGCGCTTGAGGGGCACCGCGAAGAGCACGCCCAGCGCGGACAGGAGGAAGGTCCACGCGAGCAGCGCCCACCCGGGAGGATGACTGCCCGTCGTGAGCAACCAGGCGCCCTGGACAGACACCAGGGCGCCGCCCGTCGCGTAGCCCGCGGACGACGCCACGGCCTGCGCGGAGCACGTCTCCAGCGGAGAGAGCGGCGCACCCGCGACGCCAGGCGCCACGCGCCGCATCGCGCCGTGTGCCGTATGCGCGAGCAACGCGGCGGTGATGGCCACGGGAAAGGCCACGGCCATCTTCAGGCCCGCGTAGAGGTTGGTCGCGCAGGTGATGGCCCCCATGCCACTGCCGAGCAGCACCGCCCGCAGGGTGAGCTGTGGCACCCGGTCCCCCTGGAAGACCTCGCGCAGCCAGAAGGTGTCCAGGGCCTCCGGGGAATCCCCCGGGATTCGCAGCAGCGTCAGCGGGGCCTGCGTCGGTGCCGCTTCCTCGGAGGCATCTTGGGGGACGGGCTGAGACATGGGCCGTTCCATCTTTTCATTCCAAGGCCCTCGGGGACGAGCCCCCCTTGCACGACTACGCGCGCGAGCTCGCCGGACGCGACGGCATCGCGTGAGCCAGCGCTTCCGCCCGGGGAAGCCCCTCGACCGCGCCGAGCTTCTCCACCACGCGGGCACCCACCTGGCACGCGAACGAGCCCAGCGCCGCCAGCTCCGCGCCCGTTGCGTCGCGCAGCAGCCCCTCGGCCCCTCCGTACCAGCGCACCAGCCCATGCAACAGGCCCGCGACGAAACCATCACCAGCACCGGTGGTGTCGACGACGCGCGTCCTCGGCGCCGCGACGTGGAGGCGCGCCCCCTTCCACAGCAGCAGCGCGCCTCGCTCGCCCAGCGTCACCACGGGCAGTGGCACGCCCATCGCGGCCAGTCGTGTCAGCGCTTCGTCGGGCACCTCCGTCCCGGTGACGAAGCCAATCTCCTCCTCGGAGAGCTTCACCACGGTGCACAGCGGCAGCATCCGGGCCAGCAGGCCCTTCAGCAGAGACGTGTCCTCCCATGCATGCAGCCGCAGATTGGGGTCACAGCTCACGATGAGCCCCGCGTCGCGCGCCAGGCCCAGCATCCGCACCGCGGCCTCCTGCGCCTCCGGCCACTGGAGCGAGTTGGAACCACAGTGCACCGCCTTCGCCCCCGACAGGAACGCCGCGTCGACATCCGCCTGCCCCAACAGGAACTCAGCGGAGCGTGTCCGGAAGAAGGTGAAGCTGCGCTCGCCCTTCCCATCCAGGGAGATGAACACCAATCCGGTGCGCGCTTCCGCCGTCTGACGCAGGTGGCTCACCTCCACGCCCTCCGCCGCCAGGCGCTCGCGAAGGAAGTGACCGAACTCGTCCGCGCCCACCACGCCCAGCATGGCCGGACGCAGCCCCAGCCGGGCCAACCCCACCGCGACATTCGCCGGCGAGCCACCGGGACACGGATGCCACGCGGGCACGTCGCGCACCCGGTGCCCCGGAGCCGCCGGGAGGAAGTCCACCAACGTCTCGCCAAAGCACACGACATCCAGCGGCGGCATGAGCCCCTCGCTTCCGAACTCCGTCAGTCCAGGCCCACCTGGGCCATGAAGTCCACGCTCTTGAGGCGGCGCCCCAGGTGATGGGCGATGAAGACGTTGAGCAGGCCGCGAGCACGCGCGCGCAGGTCCGGCGGCAGCGGCGTGCGCGCCCCTCCTGGAGCGCGCGCAACCCCGAGAGCAGCGCCACCGGCACCGCCACGGACTCTCGCGCACGGGCGCCACACGGCTCACACACCGCGCCGCCATGGGCCTGGTCGAAGCGAGGCCGCTCCCCCGGCGCGCCGCCACACAGCGAGCACGAGTCGAAGCGAGGCATCAACCCCGCGTGCGCCAGCGCGAACAGCTCGAAGGCCAGGAGCGACGTGGGCCCGGCCTCCTTCGCATCCAGCCGCGCCAGGTAGGACTCCAGCAGGGCGAACAGCTCCTGCTGCGGCTCATGGTCTTTCGTCAGCTCGCGGCACAGCTCCACCGCGTACAGGGCCCGGGCAATCAGGGACAGGTCCTCGCGCGCCGCATAGAAGCCCGCGACGATGTCCGTCCCGTCCAGCCGCACCGTGCTGCCGCGCGTCTCGACGATGTGCACGCGCAGCCGCATGAACGGCTCCAGCGCGCCGGCGAAGCGCCGCTTGCTCTTGCGTGCGCCCGCCGCGAAGGCCGTCAGCTTCCCGTGCTCGCGCGTCAGCAAGGTGACGAGCCGGTCGGACTCGCCATAGTCCACCGAGGACAGCACGAGCGCGTCGTCGTCGTATCGCTCCATGGAGAGGCTTCAACGCGCGAGCGGATTGGGAAGCTTTCCGCTCAGCACCAGGAACAGATACACCCCCAGGAGCAGGGCCGCCAGCAGCACGGACAGCCCCACATAGGCCCGCTTGCGCCGCTCCTGCTCCAACTGCACGGGAGATGGCGCCGGGACGGACTTGTCCACCTCCTCGTAGCGCAGCACGGCCTCTTCCGGAGACATGCCGATGACCTGCGCGTACGCGCGGATGTAGTTCACCACGAAGATGCGCGAGGGCAGCCGTTCCACCTGCCCTGCCTCCAGCGCGGTGATGAGCGTGGGAGGAATCTTGGTCTCCCGCGCGACGTCGTCACGCGAGAGTCCTCGGAGCTCTCGCTGCTGGCTCAGATATTTGCCGAAGTCGACGTGGTCCACGGGTCCCCAGATACCCAACACGCTAGAGCTTTTCCAGCAGCCTCCGGCAATCGTCCTTCATCACCTGTTCACCAGCTTTCGCCTTGGTCTCACAGGTGGCGAAGGCCTCCTTCGCCGCATCGACCTGACCCAGCTTCGCCTGGCAGACGCCCTCACGCATGTACGCCTCCGCCACGTCCGGGCAATTCTCGCGGTAGTGCGTGAACTGGCGGCACGCCTCGGAGGTGCGCCCCGTCTCGTCGTAGATGAGCCCCAGGTTCTTGTAGCCCAAACAAAAGCTGGGGTTGGTCGTCACCGCGGCCTTGATGCTCTCCACCGCGCGCTCCGACTCGCCCTTCTTGTAGTACGCCCAGCCCAGGTTTCCCTGGGCGATGAAGGGCGTCGGGTAGAGCATGTCGTTGAGGACCAGCTCATAGAGCTTGATGGCGTCGTCGTAGCGGCCCTGGTCCAGGTGCACGTTGGCCAGGTTGGTGCGCGCCTCGGAGAACTCGGGGCGAACCTCCAGCGCCTTGGTGTAGTGCTTGACGGCCTCGTCGGGACGGCGGAACGCCAGGTGCAGCAGGATGCCCATGGCGTTGTTCGCGTCGGGATAGTCCGGGTCGTTCTTCAGGGACAGCTGCAGCTCGCGCAGCGCCTCCTGGAGCTCGCCGGCCTGCTGGGCCTGCAGCGCCAGGTCGTAGTGAATCTCGGCGCTCCGCTTCTCCTTCTCCGTGGGCGTGTGGGAGCAACCGGAAGACACCAGCAGGAGCGCGAGCGAACAGGACGCGGGGGAAAGGCGGAGCATGGGGAGCGGCTCTCGACGAGGGTGAGGGGGGCGGAGACTCAGAAGGCGGCCAGGAAGCGGCCCAGGGTGGTGGTGACGTTCTTCTTCTCCTCGGCGCGCGCCACCACGGCGGGCACGAGCGTCGGGTCCTTGAAGAACACCGGCAACGTCTTGAGCTGCTCGTCCTGCTGCTCGGGGGCCAGCGCGCGCCAGTTGGCGTCATCCATCATGAACCCGAGCGACTCCACGAACGCCAGCGCGTCTCCCTCGTCGTCGCGGTACTCATCCGCCGACGCGTTGCGCCGGCCTGACAGGTACACCGCGCAGTCCGCCGCCTCCGCCAGGTACAGGTAGACGAAGACCGCCGCGGTCCCCTGCCCTCCCCGGAGGCCCACGACGAAGGCCTGCGCCGGCCCCGCCTGCTTGCCCGGAATGGCCACGTGCGGCGTGTTGAGGGAGGTGTGCAGCGCCAGGATTTGTTCCCGCGTGGCGGGCAGCCCGCGGTAGCGCTCGTCGAGGTTGAACACGGTTGTCTCCGTTACCCGAAGCCCCGCCCCTGTCAGCGCGTGGTGAGGGTGAACTCCTGCGTCGCATCCTGCGTGTCCGCCGCGGTCTTCTGGAAGCGGAGGAGGGGGTTGTCGATCATCACGTTCCCGCCGCCCTCGTTCCCCTCGCCAATGATGACCCGAAACACGTGGGCAGGCGAACTGCTGCGCGCGTCCCCGGGGTTCCCCTTCCGGGCGATGAACGTCACCTTGTTCGCCCCCGGCCGCAGGTTGCGGGTGATGTCCACCACCACCTGGTCCTCGTTGCCGCGCAGCTTGCGCAGCCACGTGGAGTTGATGAACACGTCGATGTCGTACCCCGTCATCCCCGGCACCGTCTGCTCCGTCACCAGCCAGTAGCGCTGGGTGATGCGCCCGGGGGCCGTGGGTGCGCCGGGCGCCTGCTGCGCCGCGGGAGGCGTCTTCGCGGCGGGGGCGGCCGCCCCAGAGGGAGCGGTGCCAGGCACCGGTGCCGACGCGGCGGGGGCCGCGGGCGTCACCGTCGACACCCGGGCCGCGTAGCCCGGCGCGTCGATGTGCACGTTGCCGGCCTCGTCGATGCGGACGGTGGCCTTCTCGAACTTCTGGTCGGTGACGCCGTCAATCTTGACGCCGTTGAGGAAGACGGAGCCGGCGTGAGCCCCGAACGGGGCCAGGGTCAGGGCGGCGGCCAGCGCGGCGCTGGGGAACAGGGGGTTCTTCATGCGGGTCACTCCTGAGAATCTCCAACAGTCCCGGGCACTTGGAAGGCTTAGCGCACCCGGCGGGACGGAACAAGGCGCGCGTGCACCCCGTTGGAGCGTCCCTGGTGCCCGGAGATTCACCCAGGCCCACTTCAGGGCATGGGCTCGGGAGGCACCTCGCGCTGCGCCAGGGCCCAGTCTCCACCCAGCCCGTGGCCCTCACGGAAGCGCCGGAAGTCCCGGCGGACCGCCCGTGGATAGCGCCGGAAGCGCTCCAGCTCGCCCTGCTTGATGGCGTTGCGGATGCGCGTGGGGCCGGCGTTGTAGGCCATCAAGGCCAGGTCCAGGTCCCCACCGAAGCGCTCCTGCAGCGAGCGCAGGTAACGGATGCCCAGCCGCACGCAGAGCGCGGTGTCCGCCGTCACTTCCTCGCGGGACAGGCGCAGGCCTTCCTTCTCCGCCAGGAAGTGCAGCGTGCTGGGTTTGATCTGCATCAACCCACGCGCGCCCTTCACGGACACGGCGTCTTCCGTGAAGTCCGACTCCACGTCGATGATGGCCAGGATCAGCAGCGGATCATACGCGAGCCGCCCGGCCTCCTCGGCGATGGCCTGGATGAGCTGCCGGCGCAGCGTCAGGCCCAGGTCCGGGGCCCGGCGCGCCAGCACCGCGTCAATCAGCGACGCGTCGGGGGAGATGACCTCCGCCGCCACGACGCCCGGGACGACGGGCTGCACCGGCCGCTCTTCCAGCAGCGGCACCAGCCGCGCGGACACGACGAGCGCCGCGCCCGCGAGCAGCGGGAGCCGGGAACAACCCGAGCTGAAGGCGTGGAGACGTTCGAAGAGCCGCGTACCGAAGGACCTCCCGCCCGAGGGGGCGGGGGCTTTCACTTCCGGTGCTCCAGGGCCTGGATGCGCTCGGCGAGCTTGTCCAGCCGGGTCCCAAAGGCCGCCAACTCCTCGCGGCGGGGCAGCTTCATCTTCGTCAGGGCCTGGCGCACGCGCTCTTCCACGTTGTGCTCCAGGTCCCTGCGGTGGCCCACCAGCCGCTCACTGAACTCCCGAGCCTGGCGCTTCACCTCGTCCTGACTCCAACCCGCCACCGAGGCCACGCGATGCACGGCCCGCGAGGCTTCTTCCTCGGCCGTGTTCACCGCCAGCAGGGCCTGGCTCCAGAGACGCTCGAACGTCTCCGTCACGGGGTTCTTCTCTCGGGGGGCCTCGGGCTTGTTGTCCATGGGGTCTCTCCGGGAGGTGTACGGGCCGGACGTTCAGGCCCGAACCGGTCGGGGAACGGCCGAAATAAGCACACCCCCGACGTGAAGGGAACGACGGCGATGTGCCTCCCCCTTCCCTTTCGCACTCCGAGAAAGGGAGAGGCCACACTGCTTGTCGTGATTTGACGAAACTTCAGGCGCGCGGCGAGGACGCGGGGCTGCCCGCGGGCTTCGCGCCATTCACCCGGCGCACCGGCTTCAGCAGCGAGTCCACCTTGCGGGACAGCTTCGCCAGCTCCTTGTTGAGGTCCTTCAGCTGCGCCTGGCTGGCCACGCCCACGGCCTCGACGACGCGCGTCTGGATGCCGTCAATGCGCTTGCGCAGCTCGGTGCCCGCGGCGTCCACGCGCCGGCCCAGCTCGGTGCTGGCCTCGTTGGCGCGCTTGCTCAGCTCCTGCACGCGCGGATCCGTCAGCAGCTCACCCGCCTGGAACTTCGTCCACAGCGTCTGGGCTTCCTTGGCGGCCTCCTGCCCACGGGACTCCAAGCGCTTCACCACCTTGCCCGCTTCGCCTTCCAGTTCCTCAATGCGCTTCTGCGCCTGAGACAGCTGGGCCTTCAGGAAGCTCTCCACGTTCTGCGCCAGTCCGCTCTTCGCGGCGGCCTCGGAGCTCTGAACTTCGTTCTGCGTCGCCTCGGTCTCGGTCTTCATCGTGGCCATACCGTCCTCCCCTATCCCGGCTTTCGCCGAGCGGTAACCAGGTGCGTCACTGCAATGTCCAACAGCTAACGCAGCGCGCCATGAGCGTCAAGCCATCGACGAACCCATAACGCGATTAGCCATGAACAAAGGAAAACCGCCGCCCCGGAGGAAGCTCCGGGAGCGGCGGTTGTCTTCAAGCGAACGCTTTGAGGACGGCTGGCGCGCGGACTAGGCCGCGCCGGTCGTCTGAGTGCCTACCGGGCGGGAAGGCTCGCCCAGGGGGCCGGTGTCGCCGTGAGTGGCGGCCAGGGCGGCCTCCATCTCGTTGACCTCGTCGGTGGGGCTCTCCACCGCGATGTCCAGGTGCTTGTAGTTGGGCAGACCCGTGCCGGCGGGGATGAGCCGGCCCATGATGACGTTCTCCTTGAGGCCGCGCAGGTAGTCCACCTTGCCGTTGATGGCGGCCTCGGTGAGCACCTTGGTGGTCTCCTGGAAGGACGACGCGGAGATGAAGGACTCGGTGGAGAGCGAGGCCTTGGTGATGCCGAGCAGCAGCGGCTCGCCGACGGCGGGACGCTTGCTTTCCGACATGACCTTCTCGTTCTCCTCCTCGAACACCCACTTCTCGACCTGCTCGTCGACCAGGAAGTTGGTGTCGCCCACATCGGTGACGCGCACGCGGCGGAGCATCTGCCGGACGATGGTCTCGATGTGCTTGTCGTTGATCTTCACGCCCTGCAGTCGGTAGACCTCCTGCACTTCGTCCACCAGGTAGCGCGCGAGTTCCTTCTCGCCCAGCACCTTGAGGATGTCGTGCGGGTTGGCCGAGCCGTCCATCATCGCCTCGCCGGCCTTCACGCGGTCGCCAGAGTGGACGCTGATGTTCTTGCCCTTGGAGATCAGGTACTCCTTGGCCAGGTCCGTGCGCTGCTCGCCATTCACCTCGGGGGTGATGATGAGCTTGCGCTTGCCCTTGGTGTCCTTGCCGAACGACACCACGCCGTCGATTTCGGCGATCGCCGCCGCGTCCTTCGGCTTGCGCGCCTCGAAGAGCTCGGCCACGCGGGGCAGACCGCCCGTGATGTCCTTGGTCTTCGTCGTCTCGCGCGGCACCTTGGCGATGACCTCGCCCGGGTGGATCTCATCGCCGTCGTTGACGGTGATGATGGAGCCCTGCGGCAGGAAGTAGCTCGCCGGGTTGCGGGAGCTCGGCAGGTCCTTCACGTTGCCGTTGGCATCGCGGATGGTGACGCGCGGACGCGCCTCCGGGTCCTTGGACTCGATGACCGTCTTGCGCGAAAGGCCCGTCACCTCGTCCAGCGCCTCGGACATCGTCACGCCTTCGATGATGTCCTCGTAGCGCACGACACCGCCGACCTCGGTCAGCAGCGGAATCGCGAACGGGTCCCACTCCGCCATGAGGACGCCCGGCTCGATGCGCTGGCCTTCCTTCACGAGGATGCGGGCGCCGTAGATGACCTGGTAGCGCTCGCGCTCGCGGCCCGAGTCGTCCACGACGACGAGTTCGCCGTTGCGGTTCATGGCCACCAGCGTGCCGTCCGTCTTCTGCACGGTGGTGAGGCCCGCGAACTTCACGCTACCCGCGTAGCGGTTCTCCAGGCTGGACTGCTCCGCGCGCCGCGTCGCCGCACCACCGATGTGGAAGGTGCGCATCGTGAGCTGGGTACCCGGCTCACCGATGGACTGCGCCGCGATGACGCCGACCGCCTCACCCACGGACACCTTGCGACCGCGGGCCAGGTCACGGCCGTAGCACTCCACGCAGATGCCGCGCTTGGCCTGGCAGGTGAGCACCGAGCGGATCTTCACCTTGTCCATGCCGCTGTTCTCGATGCGGCGGACGCGCTCCTCGTCGATCTCCTCGTTGGCGCGCACCAGCACCTCGCCCGTGACGGGGTCGAGGATGTCATCCAGGGCCACGCGGCCCAGGATGCGCTCGCCGAGCGGCTCGATGATCTCGCCGCCCTCCACCAGGGCGCCGATGAACAGGCCGTCCATGGTGCCGCAGTCGTACTCGTTGATGATGGCGTCCTGCGCCACGTCCACGAGACGGCGGGTGAGGTAACCGGAGTTGGCCGTCTTGAGCGCCGTGTCCGCCAGACCCTTGCGGGCGCCGTGCGTGGAGATGAAGTACTGCAGCACGGAGAGACCTTCACGGAAGTTGGCCGTGATGGGCGTCTCGATGATTTCGCCGGAGGGCTTCGCCATCAGGCCACGCATACCCGCCAGCTGACGGATCTGCTGGGCGCTACCACGCGCGCCCGAGTCAGCCATGATGTAGATGGGGTTGAAGGACGGCTGCTTGCGCGTCTCGCGCTTGCCGTCGCGGTCCCCGGACGTCTCCTCCTGGGAGATCTGCTGCATCATCTCCTGGGCGACCTTCTCGGTGATCTCCGCCCAGATATCGATGACCTTGTTGTAGCGCTCGCCGTCGGTGATGAGACCCTCGAGGTACTGGTTCTCGATCTCCGACACTTCCTTGCGCGCGAAGTCCAGGAACTCCTGCTTCTTCGCGGGGATGATCATGTCCTTGAGCGCGATGGAGATGCCGGCGCGGGTGGCGTTGTAGTAGCCGAGGCTGCGCACGCGGTCCGCGAGCAGCACCGTCTCCTTCTCACCCGTGAGGCGGTAGCAGAGGTCGATGAGGCCGCCGAGCGACTTCTTGTCGAGCACCTTGTTGATGGCGTCGAAGCCCACCGCGCGCGGGACGACCTCCCACAGGAGGACGCGGCCGACGGTGGTCTCCTTGCGCTTGCCGTCGATGCGGCAGACGACCTTCGCCTGGAGGTGCACTTCGCCGTGGTCGTACGCGGCACGCACCTCGTCCGGCGAGGCGAACACGCGGCCCTCGCCGTTGGCGAACTCGCGGGCGCGGGTCATGTAGTAGATGCCGAGCACCATGTCCTGCGTCGGGACGATGATGGGCTTGCCGTTCGCGGGGCTGAGGATGTTGTTCGTCGACATCATCAGCACGCGGGCTTCCATCTGCGCCTCGATGGAGAGCGGCACGTGCACGGCCATCTGGTCGCCGTCGAAGTCGGCGTTGAAGGCGGCGCACACCAGCGGGTGCAGCTGGATGGCCTTGCCTTCAATCAGCACGGGCTCGAAGGCCTGCATGCCCAGACGGTGCAGCGTGGGGGCGCGGTTGAGGAGCACCGGGTGCTCGCGGATGACGTCCTCGAGGATGTCCCAGACCTCGGGGCGCTCCTTCTCCACCATCTTCTTCGCGGACTTGATGGTGGTGACGTAACCCTTCTCTTCGAGCTTGTTGTAGATGAACGGCTTGAAGAGCTCGAGCGCCATGATCTTCGGCAGGCCGCACTGGTGCAGGCGCAGCTCGGGGCCCACGACGATGACGGAGCGGCCCGAGTAGTCCACGCGCTTGCCGAGCAGGTTCTGGCGGAACCGGCCCTGCTTGCCCTTGAGCATGTCGGACAGCGACTTCAGCGGGCGCTTGTTGGGGCCCGTGATCGTCTTGCCGCGGCGGCCGTTGTCGAACAGCGCGTCCACGGCCTCCTGCAGCATCCGCTTCTCGTTGCGGATGATGATGTCCGGAGCGTTCAGCTCCTGGAGGCGCTTCAGACGGTTGTTGCGGTTGATGACGCGGCGGTACAGGTCGTTCAGGTCGGAGGTCGCGAAGCGGCCACCGTCCAGGGGAACGAGCGGGCGCAGGTCCGGCGGAATCACCGGAATCACGTCCAGCATCATCCACTCCGGCTTGTTGCCGGAGACGCGGAACGCCTCGGCCACCTTCAGGCGCTTGGCGTACTTCTTCCGCTTCGCCTCGCTGGTCGTCTCCCGCATGTCCTTGCGCAGCTCTTCGGACAGCTTCTCCACGTTCAGCGACTTGAGCATCTCCCGGACGGCCTCGCCGCCCATGCCCGTGGTGAAGGAGTCCTCACCGTGCTCCTGGTAGAGCCGGTGCATCTTGTCCTCGCTGATGAGCTCGCCCTTCTGCAGCGGCGTCGCCTTCGGATCGAGGACGATGTAGCTCTCGCAGTAGAGGACCTTCTCCAGCTCCTTCAGCGTGATGTCGAGCAGGTTGCCGATGCGGCTCGGCAGCGACTTGAGGAACCAGATGTGGGCCACCGGCGTGGCCAGGGTGATGTGGCCCAGGCGCTCACGGCGCACCTTGGACTGGATGACCTCCACGCCGCACTTCTCACACACCACGCCGCGGTGCTTCATGCGCTTGTACTTGCCGCAGTTGCACTCGTAGTCCTTCACCGGCCCGAAGATGCGGGCGCAGAAGAGCCCGTCCCGCTCCGGCTTGAAGGTGCGGTAGTTGATGGTCTCCGGCTTCTTCACCTCGCCATGGGACCACTGGCGAATCTTGTCGGGCGACGCCAGCGCAATGCGGATGGCGTTGAACGACAGCGGGTCCTTCGGCTTCTCGAAGAAGTTGAAAATGTCCTTCACGTTGCCTCCGAAATCTCGTTGGGCGCCCCCCTCTTCCAAGGGGGCCGCCAGCTGATTCGGGCCCCCGCCCCGTTCCGGCCGCGCCCGCCCCTTTCGGGACGGCGGGCGGCCGGTCAGGCGGGCGCTCCGTGCAATCAGGCCTCGGTTCCCGTCTTGCGCTCCTCGCCGTCACCACCGCCGAGGAAGTCGCCTCCGAAGCTGCGCTGCCGCTCCGGTGGGGCGCTCTCCAGCAGCTCCACGTCGAGCGCGAGCGACTGGAGTTCCTTGAGGAGCACGTTGAACGATTCGGGCAGGCCGCTCTCCAGGACGTTGTCGCCCTTGACGATGGCCTCGTACATGCGCGTGCGGCCCACCACGTCGTCCGACTTGACGGTGAGGAACTCCTGCAGCGTGTACGCCGCGCCGTAGGCCTCCATCGCCCAGACTTCCATCTCGCCCAGACGCTGACCGCCGAACTGCGCCTTGCCGCCCAGGGGCTGCTGCGTGACGAGCGAGTAGGGCCCGATGGAGCGGGCGTGGATCTTCTCGTCCACCAGGTGGTGCAGCTTCAGCATGTACATGACGCCCACGGTGACGTTCTGGTCGAACGGCTCACCGGTGCGCCCGTCGAAGAGCACCATCTGTCCCGAGCGGGGCAGCTGGCCCTCGTCCAGCAGGGCGTGGATCTCCGTCTCCTCCGCGCCGTCGAAGACGGGCGTGGCGACGTGGATGCCCCGCTTGGAGCGGCGGCACAGCTGCTTGATCTCCTCGTCGTCGAGCTTGTCGAGGAACTCGCCGAACGCCGGGTCGCTGTAGATGACCTTGAGGCGCTCCTTGATGGCGTCCGAGCTCCAGTTGGACTCGACGTAGCGCTGCAGCGCTTCGCCGGTGCCCTTGGCGGCCCAGCCCAGGTGCGTCTCGAGGATCTGCCCGATGTTCATGCGCGAGGGCACGCCCAGCGGGTTGAGGACGATGTCCACCGGACGCCCGTCCTCCAGGTACGGCATGTCCTCCTCGGGGAGGATGCGGGACACGACGCCCTTGTTTCCGTGGCGGCCGGCCATCTTGTCGCCCACGGCCAGCTTGCGCTTGATGGCGACGTACACCTTCACCATCTTGATGACGCCCGGCGGCAGCTCGTCGCCCTTCTTGATGCGGGCGATCTTCTCGCCGAAGGCCAGCTTCACGGCCTCCTTCGTCTCCTCCAGGTGGCGGAGGATGTCGCGCAGGCGCGAGTCCAGCGGATCGCCGACGGAGATCTCACCCCAGTACTTGTAGGGCACCGTGGACAGCAGCTCGTCGTCGAGGATGTCCCCCTTCTTCAGGAGGATCTTCCCCTTGTCGTCCACGAGCTTGCCCTGGACCTCCTTGGTGCGCACCAGGCCGCGGATGCGGCCGAACGCGCTGTCCTGGAGGACCTTGATCTCGTCGTTCTGGTCCTTGAGGAGCTTCGCCTCCTCCATGGACTCGATCTGCTTGGCGCGCTCGTCCTTCTCCACGCCCTTGCGGCTGAACACCTTGGCGTTGATGACGGTGCCCACCACGCCCGGCGGGACGCGCAGCGAGCTGTCACGCACGTCGCCGGCCTTCTCACCGAAGATGGCGCGCAGCAGCTTCTCTTCGGGAGACAGCTGCGTCTCGCCCTTCGGGGTGATCTTGCCCACCAGCACGTCGCCGGGCTTCACCTCGGCGCCGATGCGGATGATGCCGCTCTCGTCGAGGTCCTTGAGGGCTTCCTCACCCACGTTCGGGATGTCGCGGGTGATCTCCTCCTTGCCCAGCTTGGTGTCGCACGCGATGCACTCGAACTCCTCGATGTGGATCGACGTGTAGACGTCGTCCTTGAGGATGCGCTCGCTGATGAGGATGGAGTCCTCGAAGTTGTAGCCCTGCCACGGCATGAACGCGACGACCACGTTCTGCCCCAGCGCCAGCTCGCCCGTCTCCGTCGCCGGACCGTCGGCGATGACGTCACCCTTCTTCACCCGGTCGCCCTTGCTGATGATGGGCTTCTGGTTGAGGCAGGTGTTCTGGTTGGAGCGCTGGTACTTGAGCAGGTTGTAGATGTCGACCTCGCTCGTGACGTCGCTCAGCGAGGCCGGCACGTCCGCCTTCACCACGATGCGGCCGGCGTCCACGCTCTCCACGATGCCGTCGCGCCGGGCCACGCAGGTGACGCCGGAGTCGCGGGCGACAATGGACTCGATGCCCGTGCCCACCAGCGGCGCAGCGGTGCGCAGCAGCGGAACGGCCTGGCGCTGCATGTTGGAGCCCATGAGCGCGCGGTTGGCGTCGTCGTTCTCCAGGAACGGGATGAGCGACGCGGCCACCGACACCAGCTGCTTCGGGGACACGTCCATCAGGTCCACGTCCTCGGCGCGAGCCTGGACGAACTCACCACCACGGCGGCTGGACACCAGCGCGTTGGCGAACTTGCCCTTCTTGTCCGTCTCCGCGTTCGCCTGGGCGATGGTGTGCTTCTCCTCCTCAAGGGCGGAGTAGAAGGCCACGTCGGTCGTCACCACGCCCCCCTCGACCTTGCGGTACGGCGTCTCCACGAAGCCGAACTCGTTGACGCGCGCGTAGGTGGACAGCGACGCGATGAGGCCGATGTTCGGACCTTCCGGCGTCTCGATGGGGCAGATGCGGCCGTAGTGCGTCGGGTGCACGTCGCGCACCTCGAAGCCCGCGCGCTCGCGGGTCAGGCCACCGGGCCCGAGCGCCGACAGGCGCCGCTTGTGCGTGACCTCGGACAGGGGGTTCGTCTGGTCCATGAACTGCGACAGCTGGCTGGACCCGAAGAACTCCTTGATGACCGCCGTGACGGGCTTGGCGTTGATGAGGTCGTGCGGCATGAGCGTCTCGATCTCCTGGAGGCTCATGCGCTCCTTGATCGCCCGCTCCATGCGCACCAGGCCGATGCGGTACTGATTCTCCAGCAGCTCGCCCACCGCGCGGACGCGGCGGTTGCCCAGGTGGTCGATGTCGTCGATGGTCCCCTTGCCGTTCTTCAGATCGATCAGGTAGCGGATCACCTCGAGGATGTCCCGCTTGGTGAGGATCTGCCCGTCGAGCGGCTCCTCGAGGCCGAACTTGAAGTTCAGCTTGAGGCGGCCGACCTTGGAGAGGTCGTAGCGCTCCGGGTTGAAGAACAGGTTGGTGAACAGGTTGATGGCCGTCTCTGGCGTCGGCGGATCGCCAGGGCGCAGGCGGCGGTAGATCTCCATGATGGACTGCTCGGGGGTCTCGAGCTTGTCCAGCATCAACGTCTCACGCAGGTACGGGCCCACGTTGAGGTTGTCGATGAAGAGGACCTTGAACTCCTTGATGCCGTGCTTGAGGAGCTCGTCCACCTTCTCCTGGGTGACCTCCTCGTTGCACTCGAGGAGCACCACGCCGTTGGTCTCTTCGACGACGTCGTAGGCGGACACCTTGGTGAAGAGCTCGTCCGCATCGATCGGGAGCGTCTTCATCTTCGCCGCTTCGAGCTTCTTGATGGCGGCGCGGGTGAACTTGCGGTTCTTCTTGACGATCAGATCGCCCGTCTTCGTCTTGATGTCGCGCGTCGCGCGCTGACCGGGCAGCAGCTCGAGCTCGACGCTCTTCTCGAACTCCTCCGCGCTGTGGAGGTAGATCGTCTCCGTCGCGTAGTAGTAGTTGAGGATCTCCTCGGTGGAGCCCTTGAACTCCAGCGGGTTCTTCTTCGCGGTGTCCGGGACGGCGCCGAGCGCGCGGATGAGCACCGTGGCCGGCAGCTTGCGGCGGCGGTCGATGCGCACGTACAGCAGGTCCTTGTGGTCGAACTCGAAGTCGATCCACGAACCGCGGTAGGGAATGATGCGGGCGTTGTAGAGCAGCTTGCCAGACGAGTGGCTCTTGCCCTTGTCATGGTCGAAGAAGGCGCCCGGGCTGCGATGCAGCTGGCTGACGACGACGCGCTCGGTACCGTTGATGATGAAGGTACCGTTCTGGGTCATCAGCGGGATTTCGCCGAAATAGACCTCCTGCTCCTTCACGTCACGGATGGACTGGGCGCCGGTCTCCTCGTCCTTGTCCCATACGACCAGGCGCACGACGACCTTGATGGGCGCCGAATACGTCATGCCACGCTGGTGGCACTCATCCACGTCGTACTTCGGGCGCTCCAGGTGGTAGCTCACGAACTCCAGCGAGGAGGTCTCGTTGAAGTCGCGGATGGGGAACACCGACTTGAAGACGCCCTGAAGACCGAGGTCCTCGCGCTTGTCGGCGGCAATGTCCGCCTGGAGGAACTTCTCGTAGGACTGCTTCTGGATGTTGATAAGATTGGGAATGTCGATGATCTTCGCGATCTTCGCGAAGGTCTTCCGCACGCGGAAATTGTTCTGGATCTGCGTCGGCATTCTGGCTCCGGGGACTACTGCTCGGGCGGGCAAACTTCAGTAACGCGCGGCGGCGCCGGGAAATTTGCAACGGTCAAATGGGCAAAGCCGGCGCCCCCACTCAGGGAGCGCCGGCCTGCACATCCGGTCAGGAGGCTGCCCGAAATTTCCCGGAAAACCGGGCAGCCCCTGTAGAAATTACTTGACTTCGACGGTGGCGCCAGCCGCGGTGAGCTGGTCCTTGATCTTCTTGGCGTCGTCCTTGTTGACGCCTTCCTTGACGTTCTTCGGAGCGCCCTCGACCAGGTCCTTGGCCTCCTTCAGGCCCAGGCCGGTGATCGCGCGGATCTCCTTGATGACGTTGATCTTGTTGGCGCCGGCGTTGGCCAGCACCACCGTGAACTCCGTCTGCTCCTCGACAGGAGCGGCGGCGGTCGTCGGGCCCGCGGCAACGGCCACGGCGGCGGCGGAGACGCCCCACTTGCTCTCGAGCTGCTTCACGAGCTCGGCCGCCTCGAGGACGGTCAGGGAGGAGAGCTGGTCAACAATCGTGTTCAGGTCAGCCATTGAAATGTGTCCTTCTGGTTTCGACTAACGGCCCACTCCCCTTTGGAGAGTTTCGGCCGGAGAGGTTGCGGTAGAAAACTTCTCGAACAGATGAGGGAAACTACCCCTGCGCCTTGTCCGCGTGGGCCTGGACGACTCGGGCGAGCTGCGAACCCGGAGCCGCGATGGTCCGAACCAGCTTGCTCGCGGGCTGGCTGATGACGCCCAGCAGCTGCGCGCGAAGCTCGGGCAGACCCGGCAGCTTCGCCAGGGCCTTCACGCCGGCGACGTCGACCTTGCGGCCTTCGACGACGGCAGTGCGGATCTTGATCTTGTCCTCGAGGTCCTTCGTGAACTCGACCAGGATCTTCGCGGGAGCCACCACGTCGCCGTAGCTGATGCACAGGGCCACGGGGCCCGTGAAGTCATCAGCGATGACCGACACGGACGTGCCCTGCGCGGCACGGCGCGCCAGCGTGTTCTTGATGACCTTGTACTCGACATTGCCCTCGCGGAACTTCTTGCGGAGCTTGGTCACCGTCTCCACGTCCACCTTGGTGAACTCAGCAACGACGGCGGAGGTCGTCCTCGAGAACTTCTCGTGGAGCTCCTTGATCATCTCTTCCTTCTCGCTCTTCAGCACTTTGACTCACCTCCTTACTGGGCCCGCCTTTTCAGGACGGGCGTGATGCCTGGGCCAAAGTGGCAGAGCGAGAGGAGCCTCCGAGAGGCACCACACCGCACCTCCAGTCTCGGCAGGGCTGACCTTGCGGTCGTTTGAACCTGGGGTCGAAGATGCCGTCCGACCGGTTGCCCGGCTGCCAACGGAACATGCATCTTCTCCACCCAGGTCCCTGCTGTCATGAACCAGGTGTCGGGGCGCCGCGCCTCACGACGTGGCGTCCCAATTGCAAAAGCCGGGGGCCTATACCCCCGGCTTCAGCAAAGATCCAGAACTTTCGAACCTGTGACGTCAGACAGGTGACAACCCTGACCCAAAGTCAGGGCTGCAGCTCCCTGTCCGTGCGGCCTGGCGGCGATTAGCCGTGGCGCGCCTTGACCTCGGTGGTGTCGAGCTTGATGCCCGGCCCCATGGAGGTCGAAATGGCGATCCCCTGGAGGTACACGCCCTTCGCGGCGGCCGGCTTCAGCTTCATCACCAGATCCACCAGCGCGTTGAAGTTGGCCTCGAGCTTCTCGACCTCGAAGGAGGACTTGCCCAGCTTCGCGTGGACGATACCGGCCTTCTCGGCGCGGAAGTCGACCTTGCCGCCCTTGGCGTCGCGGATGGCCTTCGCGACATCCATGGTCACCGTGCCGACCTTCGGGTTCGGCATCAGGCCGCGGGGACCGAGCACCTTACCGAGGCGACCGACGACACCCATCATGTCCGGGGTGGCGATGACGGTGTCGAAGTCGAGGAAGCCCTCCTCGATGCGCTTCTGGAGGTCCTCGGCGCCGACCACGTCCGCGCCGGCGTTGGCCGCGTCGGAGGCCTTCTCACCCTTGGCGAACACGGCCACGCGCACGGTGGCGCCGGTGCCATGCGGGAGCACCACGGCGCCACGGACCATCTGGTCCGCGTGCTTCGGGTCCACGCCCAGGTTGATGGAGACGTCAACCGTCTGGTCGTACTTGGTGGAGCGAGCCTCCACCGTCTTCTTCAGGAGCTGAAAGCCCTCGCCGATGGCGTAGCGCTTATCACGGTCAACCAGAGCGGTGGCCGCACGGAACTTCTTCCCAGTCTTAGCCATGACAGAAATCCTTGTCGTGAGTGGGTGCGCGGCGGCCTAGCCGACGACGTCGATGCCCATGGAGCGTGCGGTGCCGGCAATGGTGTTCATGCAGGCCTCGAGCGACGCGGCGGTGGTGTCCTGGATCTTCTTCTTCGCGATGTCCTCGAGCTGAGCGCGGGTGATCTGCCCGACCTTCTCCTTGCCCGGCTTCTTCGCGCCCGAACCCTTCTTCTTCTCCGTGTGGAGACCCGCGGCCTTCTTGATGAGGACGGCGGCGGGAGGGGTCTTCAGGATGAAGGTGAAGGAGCGGTCCGCATACACGGTGATGACCACCGGGATGATGAGCGCTTCCTTGGCTTCCGCCTGGGTCTTCGCGTTGAACTGCTTGCAGAACTCCATGATGTTCACGCCCTGCTGACCGAGCGCGGGGCCGATCGGCGGAGCGGGGTTCGCCTTACCGGCGGGAATCTGCAGCTTGACCTGACCTGTGATCTTCTTCATCGAACGACAACTGCCTTTCGAGTGGGTGGTGCGAGCGGGCTACCAGACGGGGAAGCCCTCCCACCCATGAGTCCGGCCCCGATACGGGCACCGGAAATGCGAACGCCGCGCACCCCATACAGGGGCGCACGGCGCGGCATCAACTGCTAGCCGGTGGTCTTCTCCACCTGCATGAAGTCCAGTTCCACCGGGGTGGCGCGGCCGAAGATGCTGACCAGCACCTTCACCCTGCCCTTCTCGGCGTTGACCTCTTCCACGGTGCCATTGAAGTTGGCGAATGGACCGTCGATGACGCGCACTGTGTCGCCGTCGTCGAACTGAACCTTGGGCTTCGGCTTGAGCGTGCCTTCGGAGATCTGGGACGTCAGGCGCGCCACCTCCTGGTCGGAGATGGGCAGCGGATTCTGATGCTGCGCCGTTCCCGGGAAGCCGGTGATCTTCGGCGTATTTTTCACCAGGTGGAGCGTCCGGTCGTTCAGCTCCATCTGCACGAAGATGTAGCCAGGGAAGAACTTGCGACGAGACGTCTTCTTCTCGCCCTTCACCATTTCGACGACCTGTTCCATCGGAATCAGGATTTCACCGAACTGGTCCTGAAGGCCCTCCAGACGGACCTTCTCTTCCAGGCTCTTCTTCGCCTGGTTCTCGAAGTTCGAGTAGGTGTGGACCACGTACCATTTCATCGCCATTACAGCTTCCCCCACACGGCCGGCAGCCACTCCACCATCAGGTTGTAGGCGGCGGTATCGATGCAGAAGAGGATGACGGCGGCCACCAAGGACGCCACGACGACGGCCATGGTCGACGCCTTGGTCTCCGTCCAGGTGGGCCAGGTGACCTTCATCAACTCCGAAGCCACGTCAATGGACAGCGCATGGGTGCGCGGGTGGAAGTACGCGCCCACGGCCAATCCCACGGCCAGTAGGTAGCCCACCAGGGTGGAGACCTTCCAGTCCAAGCCCTCGATGAGGACCGGGTCGCTCCAGCTGAGCCGCGCCCACAGCAACCCGAGCAGGCGCTCCAGGAAGAGGGCCAGGACGATGCCGGCGAGAAGATAGAAGATGACCACGAGCCGCTTCGGATCCATCGCCGAGCGGTTAGCCTGCTGGCTGGCCTCTGATGCCGTCGCCATGGTGCCTCACGAGGTACTGCGGATGCGAATTCGCGGGACTGCGAAAACACAGGAACCCCCGGCACCTCCAGGTACCGGGGGCCCCGCGACTACTGAGAGTTGGCAGGCCAGGAGGGATTCGAACCCCCAACACGCGGATTTGGAGACCGCTGCTCTACCGTTGGAGCTACTGGCCTAGAACCTTCCCTGAACTACCGACCTAGACCTTACCTTCCTTATGGTCCTGGTGCTTCCGGCAGCGAGGACAGAACTTGCTCAGTTCAAGCTTGTCCTGGCTCTTCCGCTTGTTCTTCGTGGTCGTGTAGTTCCGCTCTTTGCACACAGTGCACTCGAGCGAAATGATGGAACGATTGCCCTTCGGCATGACCTACCTCACCAGATACGAGAAGGGAAGGCTACCACAACGCAGCCCTCCCTTCGGAGTCGGGACAGTGAGCCCGGCGGCCTTACGGCCGACCCGGCATTACTCGATGACTTCCGCCACGACGCCGGCGCCCACCGTGCGGCCGCCCTCGCGAACCGCGAAGCGCAGCTCCTTCTCCATGGCCACCGGGGTGATGAGCTCCACCTCGATGGCGATGTTGTCGCCCGGCATCACCATTTCGACGTTCTCCGGCAGCTTCACCGAGCCCGTCACGTCCGTGGTGCGGAAGTAGAACTGCGGACGGTACCCCTTGAAGAACGGGGTGTGACGGCCGCCCTCTTCCTTCGAGAGCACGTAGATCTGCGCCTTGAACTTGGTGTGCGGAGTGATGCTGCCCGGCTTGGCCAGCACCTGGCCGCGCTCCATGTCCTCGCGCTTCAGGCCACGCACCAGCGCGCCGATGTTGTCGCCCGCCATGCCCTGGTCCAGCAGCTTGCGGAACATCTCCACGCCCGTGACGACCGTCTTCTGCGTCGGACGCAGACCGACGACTTCCACTTCCTCGCCGACCTTGATGATACCGCGCTCGACGCGGCCGGTGGCCACCGTACCGCGGCCGGAGATGGAGAACACGTCCTCCACCGGCATCAGGAAGGGCTTGTCCGTCGCGCGCTGCGGCGTCGGGATGTAGCTGTCCACCGCCTCCATCAGCTTCAGCACGGCCGGCTCGCCGATGTCGCTGGTGTCACCCTCCAGCGCCTTGAGCGCGGAGCCCGGGACGATGGGGATGTCGTCGCCAGGGAACTCGTACTTCTTCAGCAGGTCGCGGACTTCCATCTCCACGAGCTCGCGCAGCTCGGGGTCGTCCAGCATGTCCACCTTGTTCAGGAAGACCACGATGTACGGAACGCCGACCTGGCGCGCCAGCAGGATGTGCTCACGCGTCTGCGGCATCGGCCCGTCCGCCGCCGACACCACCAGGATGGCGCCGTCCATCTGCGCCGCGCCCGTAATCATGTTCTTCACGTAGTCGGCGTGACCCGGGCAGTCGACGTGGGCGTAGTGCCGGTTCGCCGTCTGGTACTCGACGTGCGCGGTGGAGATGGTGATGCCGCGCTCACGCTCCTCCGGCGCCTTGTCAATCTGGTCGTACGCCAGGAACGTGGCGCCGCCCGTCTTCGCCAGCACCTTGGTGATGGCGGCCGTCAGCGACGTCTTGCCGTGGTCCACGTGTCCGATCGTGCCGATGTTCACGTGGGGCTTGTTACGCTCGAACTTCTCCTTGGCCATGACACTCCTCAAAAATAAATGGAGCCCTGAACCAGGATTGAACTGGTGACCTCATCCTTACCAAGGATGCGCTCTGCCAACTGAGCTATCAGGGCTTGGCGATGCTGTGACTACAACATTTGGAGCGGGAAATGGGACTCGAACCCACGACATTCAGCTTGGAAGGCTGACGCTCTACCAACTGAGCTATTCCCGCAATTGCCGAGTGGAGGGAGATGGATTCGAACCATCGAAGGCGTAGAGCCGGCAGATTTACAGTCTGCTCCCTTTGGCCGCTTGGGTATCCCTCCAGATATTCACTTGTCCTACTACCACATCCCGGGCCCTCATCCGCGGCCCCGTCCTACCTGGCCGGCGGCGGGATTTGAACCCGCGACCTACTGATTACAAATCAGTTGCTCTACCAGCTGAGCTACACCGGCACTCATCCGGTACTGCGACTGCCGCCCTACCCCGCCCCAGCGACTCCGTCAACCGCCCGTCACCGCCCTGAGAGGGGCGCCCTTCTAGAATTCCCGTCCGCCCAAGTCAAGGAGATTGATCCTGAACTTCGACTACCGGCCGGAGACGGTGCCCCGCTGGCGGGCGACCTCGTATAACAGAATGCCGGCCGAAACGGACGCATTCAATGAACCGACCTGGCCCGCCATCGGAATCCGGAGGCGGAAGTCGCAGTGCTTGAGCACCCCGTCCCGGACGCCTGCCCCCTCGGCCCCCACGACAAGCGCCAGCGGCCCATCCAACCGGGCACTCCACATGGGCTCCTTGGCGTCGACGTCCGCCGCGGCAACCCACAGGCCAACTTCCTTCAGTTCCTCCAGGGCCCGGGAGATGTTCACCACCCGCGCGATGCGGCTGTGCTCCACCGCCCCCGCCGACGCCTTGGACACGGTGCCCGTCACCTGCACCGCCCGGTCCTTGGCAATCACCACGCCGTGGGCGCCCAGAGCATCCGCGGAGCGGATGATGGCCCCCAGGTTGTGCGGGTCCTGGATTCCGTCCAGCACGACCACCAGGGGAGGCTGGCCCTGCGCCTTGGCGGCCTCCAGTAGGTCCTCCAGCTCCGCGTACTTGAAGCCGCGCAGCTCCACCACCACGCCCTGGTGAACGCCGCCCTCCGACAGAGCCCCCAGGCGCTCGCGCGACACCTTCTCCACGCGAACGCCGAACTCGCGAGCCCGGCTGAGCAGCTCTCCCGCCGCTCGGGCGCCGAGCTGCCCCTCCACCAGGAACAAGCGCTCCACCTCGTCTGGCCGGGCTCGAAGGGCCGCCAGGACTGGATTCACCCCGTAGACGAAGCGGGAGGCTTCGCCGCCGCCACGCTCGCCCCGGCTGGCACGCTGGGGAGACTCTTCGCTCCCGCGCTCACCTCGGCCGCCCTTGGAAGAACGCTCACGCATGGGGACTCAAAGGACCTCGACAGGAAGGGAGAACGTCTTTTGCTGACGTGCGCAGAGCTTCTCCGTGCAGATGAAGAAGACGAGCTTCGCGTCCACGGTGCCCTTGCCCGCGGCGGCCGTCGTGAAGGGGACCTCGAAACGAGGGTCCGCGAAGTCCTGCCCATCCGCCTTCTTCGCCACGGAGTCCGCCAGGACCAGCTTCTCCTTGGCAGGGGTCACCTGGCTCCCCTTCACCTCGAGCTTCAACGGCGCCTCGTCGGAGACATGGGCACCCGCCTTCGTCTTGATGGCGAGGACGAAAGTCCCCTTCTCCCCTGCCTTGACCTGGGCCGAGGTCCCCTCGGTGGAGACCTCATACAGCGAGGCCGGATCCACATCCGCGGCCAGGACGGGCGCGCAGCAGGTCACTGCCGCCAGCATGGCGGCGAGGGAGGAAAGGCGTCGGCGGCGAAGCATGGGCGTCTCCTGGAAGCGGGGGGTGCGTATCACGCTTGAGACGGCGGGGGCCGTCTTTCTCTTCACGCGCCGCCTTCGCCGGTCCTGGCGCGGCGACCCGAGCCCTTCCGGTCCACGGGGAGCTGGGCGGGCTCAGATGACGCGGGCATGGCCAACGGAGGCGACAGGTCTGGCACGGACACGGGCGTTGCCCCCGCCACGAGCGCTTCCGCGCGAATGATGATGAGTGAGGCCAGGTCCACGCCCGTCACCGCCTCCATTTCAGGAAGCGCGGGGGAGCTGTTCACCTCGAAGACCTTGGGTTGTCCCTGCACGTCGAGCAGGTCCACCGCCGCCACTTCGAGCCCGATGAGCCGGGTGGCCTTCTCCGCGGTGGCTCGCTGGGCAGGTGACAGCTCGTGCGCCTCCAGCCGAGCCCCCTTGATGAGGGTATGCGCCAGGCGCCCGGGGCGCGGGCGGCGACGAACCGCGGCCACCGCCTGCCCTCCCACGACGAGCACTCGGACGTCGATGCCCGTGCTCTTTACATACTCCTGCATCACCAGGTTGTGCCCCAGCCCCAGGACGGCCTCGAGCGCGGCCTCCAGCGACTGGAGGCTCTCGCACACCATGACGCCGTGCTTCTCCTGCCCCTGCAACAGCTTGACGAGGACGGGCACGCCGCCCAGCAAGCCCACCATCTCCTTGAGGTGGGCCGCGTCACGGGCCATCACCGTCGAAGGGATGTCGATGCCGTGCGCCGAGAGCAACTGCAGCGAACGCATCTTGTTGCGCGACTGCGCAATGGCCTGCGCGTGGTTGACGAGCGGGACCCGCGCCAGGCCGAACTGGTTCACCACGGCCAGGCCGTAGGTGTTGATGGACTGGGCGATGCGAGGGAGGACGACGTCCGTGGGCGCCAGCTTCTTGCGGCCGTAATAGAGCGTGGCGCTGCGCCCATCGAGGTGCATCTGCACTCGGAGCGGGTTGAGGACCCGCACCCGGTGTCCTCTGGCGCGCGCCACCTCGACAAGTCGCCGGGTGGACGGGATGGAAGCGGAGCGCGAGAGGATGGTGGCTTTCATGAGCAGGGCGGCCGTTCCAGGGAGGGAGGGACCTATAATCCCCGCCCCTCGCCGGGTAAAGCCGCCCCGCGAACCGCTGGACTAACGCTGACGGATGGCCCGCACTTCAATCCGCACGGGCGCCTCCGGGGTGGAGTTGAGGATGCGCTCGCAGGTCTGCCCCTTGAAGACCACGCCGTCCTCCTCCAGCGTCCACGTGCTGTCGCTGGACGGCGTGCGCTCGCCTTCCACGTAGACCACGAGCAGCTTGGGGTCGGACGGGCGCTGGGGACCATCCAGTTTGATCAGGCAAGGGTCCTCCAGGACGACTGCCTTGCTGATCTCCTCCAGAGCACTTGCAAGCTCAGCCTGGTTGCCGGCCTGGAAAAAGGAGCGGTTGCACAGGCCCGTCGTCGGGTTGCAGGTGTCGCCCTCGCCACACGGGCGCTCCGCGTTGCACGTACGCTCGAAGCCTCCCGCCTGGGCCATGGCTTCCAGCACCGCCGGCCCATCCCCCACCGCCGTCTCCGCGCCGAATCCAATGACGATGGTCTGAATGCCCTTCTCGCGAAGATCACGTACAGCCGTCACGGAGGCATCGGAGTCCAGGCATCCACGGTGGAGGTAGCCACTTTGGCACTGGTTGTTCTCGATGGTGCACTTGCACAGCGCCGTGTCGGCACCGCTGTTTGGGTTCGCAGCGTTACAGTTCGGCAAACCGTCCGTCAGGAGGATGACGAAGTTCTGCCGGCTGGGGTCCTGGAGTCCTTCAAGTCCCCCCACGAAGTTCAGACTTCCGCTGGTCGGCGTGCCTCCGAGAGGCCGCCCCTCACCACCATTGGGGATACCCTGGAGCAGGGTGTTGATCTCATTGGCATGCGCCAGCAGTGAATCGTCATCCTCCTGCTCCGGCAGCGTCTTGAGCAGGGAGCCAGCAGTGGAGGCACGGCACAGGTCCGGAATCGACGTCCCTCCCTGTGTTTCGGGATACGTCGTCAGCGCGAAACGAACGAAACGACCGCTGTTCTCCAGGAACTGAGGAACGACCGACTGCAGTGCGGTCCACCGCGTGGGGCAGACATCCACATTGCATGTCGCCTCACCACCACAAGGGACAATGCTTCCCTCGAACTCCACGTCGCAGGCAGGCGACGGATTCACCGGCAACGTCATCGACCCGGAGGTGTCCACCATCAACATGATGTTGGGCTTGCTTCGACGGGCGTTGATGACCTCCTCCACCGTCGTCTGCGCGATGGCAAGCGGTTCCACCGGCTCGAAGTCGTACGTCTGACAGGCCAGGACGACGGCGCCGACGGAGAGTGCACTCAGGAGGGGCAGCTTGGAGCGCATAGGCAATGAATTCCTTCTGCTACTGGGGGACGCGGGGCTTCCCGCGCGGCCGGGTTCTCCAAAGGGGGGTACGGCGTGGCCACAGGTTATCGCGTCATTCCCGTCGGGCGCTACAGCATCGACGGACTGATTCCTGGCCGTTTGGATGCCACTGCGACGTTACAGCCAGAGCGATGCCCAAGAGGCCAAGAGCGGCATACGTGGGCCCTCAGCCCACCGACTACAGGGTGAGCACCCGTGCGCCCGCCGTCAGTCGCCACAGGGAGGCCATGCCCATCACCTCGTCCAAGGTGCCCTCTAGCGCCTCCGGTACGTAGCCGCAGATACGCACCGTGGTGTCGCAGGCGATCAGCCTCGCCCCCAGCGTGCGCGCTTCCGCCAGCATCCGCGGTGGCGCCAACACCCCGAGTGACTCCGCGCGTGTGAGCTCCTCGTGCTCACGCTCGCTCGAAGGCTGACCATAGGCACCACCCACGAGCTGGCGCAGCGCATCGAAGGCGAAGACGAAGTACACCTCGTCCCCCATGGCCGCGGCGGTGATTCCCATGGTGGCGGCCTGAAATGCCGGCTCGTACGTGGCGTGCTGAAGGAAGAAGAGGACCCGTCCGGCCATGACGCGCCGACCATAACGGCCTTCACATCCCGCCGCGGCACCAATGACGTATAAAATGGAGACGTCCCCTTCTGTCCGGGAAGCTCCCCATGACGACCACCCTCCCCCCGCGTCCTGGCGCTGTTCCCTCGTGGTCCGTCCGCCGTCTCGCCTGGCGCCCCGTGGTGCTCGGCGGCGTCTTGCTCGCGGGGTCCGGAGGCCTGGCCCGAGTGAGCGCTTCCGCAAGTTCGGAGCCTTTGCTCGCCACCAGCGCGCCCTCGCCAGGCACCGACGTCCATGCCCAGGTGGTCGCGCTCCTCGATGCGACGACGCGGACTGGCGCCCCGTCCGATGACGCATGGAAGCGTCTGGGGCCCGGCGCGGCGCCTGTCCTGTCAGCGCTCGTCGTAGACAAGGGAAGCCCCACCGCGCGGCGAACGCTCGCAGTGTCCTCCCTGGCGCTGGTGGACCCCTCAGGCGGCGCGGTGACCATCCGCGAGGTGCTCGAAGACGCGAAGGCCCCAGCCGAGGTGCGTGCGAGCGCGGCGGACGCCCTGCGCCGGTGTCTGGGGCTGGATGCCATCCCCACGCTCATCACCCGGCTGCGGGACCCGGAATCACAGGTCCGGGAGGCCGTGGCCGTGGCGCTCGGACGCCTGGGTGGGCAGCAGGCCCGTCAGGCGCTGGAGGACCGGCTGCCCGTGGAGGAGCGCGCCCTGGTCCGCGAGGCACTCCAGCGTGGCCTCACGCTCGTGGAGCCCTGAGCGGACGCGGCCCACCTGACTCCGGGCTCGCGTCGGCACGGGGCCTCCATTAAATGGGGGCCATGCGTCCCACCGTCCTCCTCTTCGATATCGATGGAACCCTGGTCACCACTGGCGGCGCGGGGCGCCGCTCCATGGAAGCCGCTTTCGAGAAGCTCCACGGGCGACGGGACGCGTGCGACTCCTTCCCCATGTCCGGCATGACCGACCGGGCCATCGTCCGCAAGGCGATGCACCTCATCGGCGTGGAGGACTCGGCCGCGGCCATCGACGCGGTCATCGACGCCTACGTCGCCCACCTCGCCGAAGAGGTCCACAAGGTGGATGACCAGCGCTACCGCGTCTTCCCCGGCATGCGCGAGGCCGTGAAGGAAGCCCGTTCGCGGTCCGGGTTCGCGGTGGGACTCGGCACGGGCAACGTCCGTGAGGGCGCTCGCGTGAAGCTGGAGCGCGTAAGCATCTACGACCAGTTCGACTTCGGAGGCTTCGGCTGCGACAACGAGGACCGCACCGAGCTGATTCGCTGCGGCGCCAAGGCCGGCGCCGCGAAGCTGGGTGCCCCCATGGAGGAGTGCCGGGTCGTCGTCATCGGCGATACGCCCAAGGACGTCCATGCGGCCCACGGCGTCGGCGCCGAGTGCATCGGCGTGGGGACCGGAACCTTCTCCGTGCAGGCCCTCATCGACGCAGGGGCCACGGTCGCCTTTCCTGACTTCTCGCATCCCCAGGCCCTGGAGATTCTGCTCGGCGGGCGCTGATGCCCCTGCCCGTCCGCTCGGTGCTCGGCGCCGGGTGTGCTATCTCCCGCCGCCCTTCCGAGGAGCCGCCGCATGTCGTCCACGCTCGAATCGTATGAGCTCATCCGCTTCGCCGAAGCCTTCGAGGCTCGCCTCGCCACGGCGGGGGAAATGCTCACCGGCCGACCCGGCCTCGACGCCGAAAAGGGCTGGCTGACCACCGCATTGGAGCTGGTGCGCACCGCGCGCGCGCCTACCGAGGGCGTGCTCGACCGCGTGAAGGACCTCCCTGAGCTGGAAGAGGCTCGCGAGGAGTATGCGTTCCATCAGCAGGGCCTGTGGGTGGACGTGCTGGAGAAGCTGCTCGCCGGCATCACCTTCACCGCCAGCAGCCGCGCGCCCGTCATCGAGGCCCTCTTCCCCCATCTGAAGTTCCCGCAACTGCGGCGCGCCCCCCGCGAAGCCGTCCTTGAGTACGCGACGTCCTACGAGCGGCGCACGAAGAGCGCTTATGTGACGCGCATCTTCGCCCGGGAGGACTTCGCGCTCGTGCGGCCCGTCATGGAGCAGGTGCTGACCGCCCACAACGCGTGGCGCACCAGCCATGAGCCATCGCCCCTGTCACTGGAACAGGAGACCCTCCTTCGCGAGGAGCTGGTGTCGCTGGGCCGGAAGCTCGAGCAGTCCCTTCGCCAAGCGCGACTGCTGGCCGAAGCCGCGCTCGTGCCCGCCCCCACCGTCTATGAGGCCGCCGGGCTGAACCTCAAGCCCAAGCGCCGCGCGGGACGAGGGCTGACGTTCTCCGACGACGCGCTGGCTGGCTTCGATGAGCCGACGGACTCCATGGAGCCCACCGAGGCCGAACTCGCCGAGGTCGCAGCCCTGGATGCAGGTGGCGACGTCGCCAGCCCCGCGCCCGTGGCGCCTTCGGACACGAGCGGCGACACGGCATCCGGGGCTGCCTCTCCTAGGGGCGAAACGTCCGCCAGCGCAGCCAATCCGGAAGCAGGCCAGGACTCGGGCGCCGGGCGCTCGGACACCGGTGGCGACTCGGGTGCTGTCGGTGATGCCTCCCTGAAGGACGGCGGGTCGGCATCCACGACAGAGACCCGCGTGGCCGCCGCGGCTGAGTCGCACGACGGCACTGTTGCCCAGCCGGAGGCGGCTCCTGCGGGCGCGGAACTCGCGGGCAAGGCCGCCGTGGAAGCTCCGGCCCCGGCCGAAAGGGATGCTGCGTCCCCCAAGGTCACGGATGGAGCGGAGACGAGCGACCGCCAGCCCGCGGCCACAGCGCAGGCCCGTGACGAAGCACCCACCACCGCGCCACGCGGCGCGCGACGGGGCCGCAAGAAGGCCGATGCAGCGGAGCCGGCCTCAGCCGAGGCCACCGAGCCTCCGGCCGCGAGTGAGGCACAGGCGCCTCGCGTCCGGAAGAAGAAGGCTTCCTCGCAGGCGGACTCGCCTTAAAGGACACCGGGCCATGGCGGACGTCGCGCTTCCCATTGATCCCCTGTTGCCGGACATCGTCTCCACGCTGCGAGGCGCGCGTTCGCTCGTCCTCGAAGCGCCTCCGGGCGCGGGAAAGACGACGCGCGTGCCTCGCGCGCTCCTGGAGGCCGGGCTCGGGCAGGGGAAGGAAATCATCGTCCTCCAGCCACGCCGGCTTCCCACGCGGCTCGCCGCCCAGCGCGTGTCCGAGGAGTTGGGCGAGCGCGTGGGCGAGTCCGTGGGCTACCAGGTCCGCTTCGAGGACGTGCGCAGCGCGAAGACGCGACTGTCCTTCGTCACCGAGGGCGTCCTCGGCCGCCGGTTGCTCTCCGACCCGAAGCTGCGCGACGTGGGCATCGTCGTGCTCGACGAGTTCCACGAGCGACACCTGTCCGCGGACATCTCCCTGGCCCTGCTGCGGCGCCTCCAGGAGACGGCGCGCCCCGACCTCAAGGTCGTCGTCATGTCCGCGACACTGGAGGCGGAGCCCATCCGGGCGTACCTCGGCGGGTGTCCCTCGCTCCGCTCCGAGGGCCGGCGCTTCGACGTGAGCGTGGAGTATCTGCCCACGCCCGATGATCGCCACCTGGACCACCAGGTGCTCTCCGGCATCAAGCGGCTCTTCACCCAAGGCGTGGATGGCGACGTGCTCGTCTTCCTCCCCGGCGCCGGCGAAATCCGCCGCGCGCGCGACGCATGCGCCGAGTTCGCCGAGCGCCACGGCGCAGACGTGCTCCCCCTCCACGGCGACCTGTCCCCCGCCGAGCAGGACCGCGCCGTGCGGCGCAGCTCGCGGCGGAAGATCATCCTCTCCACCAACGTCGCCGAGACGTCCGTCACCATCGACGGCGTGGCGGTGGTCATCGACTCCGGGCTCGCGCGCGTCGCCTCCCACTCCCCCTGGTCCGGCCTGCCCACCCTCAAGCTGTCCAAGGTCAGCCGCGCCTCCGCCATCCAGCGCGCGGGCCGCGCGGGCCGCACGCGCGCGGGCCACTGTCTGCGCCTCTACACCCAGCACGACTTCGACGGCCGCCCGGAGCAGGACGCACCGGAGGTTCGCCGCACGGACCTGGCCGAAACGGTCCTCTCCCTGCGCGCGTCCGGCGTCACCGACCTGGCAACCTTCCCCTTCTTCGAGCCCCCCCCGGCCGCGTCCCTGGACGCCGCGGAGACGCTGCTCCGCCGGCTGGGCGCGGTCGACCCCGCCGGCACCGTCACGGCGGTGGGCGAGCGGCTCCTGCGCTTCCCCGTCCACCCCCGACAGGCGCGCATCATCGTCGAGGGTGAACGCCGCGGCGTCGGCGCCGAAGCCGCCGTGCTCGCCGCCCTCATGGGCGAACGCGACATCCGCCGCGAGGCCCGCGCCAACCTGGGCCAGGGAGGACGTCCGGCCGCCATCGTCAGCGGGCCGTCCGATTTGCTGGAGCTGCTTGAGCGCTTCCGCGAAGCCGAGCGCGCGAACTTCGCGTCGGGCCGCATGCACGCCCTCTCCCTGGAGGCCGGCGCCGTGCAGTCCGTGGACCGGGTCCAGAAGCAGCTGCGGCGCGCGGTGCGTGGCCAGGGCGCCCGGCCCCAGCGGCCCGAGGACGTGGAGCAGGCGCTGATGCTCAGCGTGCTCGCGGGCTACCCCGACCGCGTCGCCCGGCGGCGCCGGCCCCGTGCGCCCGAGCTGCTGATGTTCGGAGGCGGGACGGCCACGCTGTCAGACGTGAGCGTGGTCCAGGACGCCGACCTCATGGTGGCCGCCGACGCCGAGGAGCGCCCCGGCAAGGGCGCCGTGGTGCGGCTGGCCAGCGCCGTGGAGCCGGAGTGGCTGCTCGACCTCTACCCAGATTCGCTGGAGGACGTGGACACCCTCCAGTGGAACGCCGAGGCCCGGCGCGTGGAGCGGCTCACCCGCCTGTCCTACGGCAACCTCGTCCTGGAGGAGACCCGCACGCCCGCGCCCGCCTCGGAGGCCACCGCGCGCGTACTCGTGGAAGCCGCGCTGGCCGCGGGGCCTGGGAAGTTCGCGGACCCGGAGGCCCTGGAGCAGTGGCGCACCCGCGTGGCCCTGCTGGGCGAGGCCTTCCCCGAGGCGAGGTTCCCCACCGTCGATAGCGCCTTCCTGCGCGATGCGCTGGCGTCGCTGTGCTCGGACGCGCGCAGCTTCAAGGATCTGGAAGGGGTGTCCCTGCTGGACGCGCTCTACGCACGGCTCACCTCCGAGCAGCAGCGGCTGCTGGCCACGCACGCGCCAGAACGGGTGACGCTGCCCGGAGGCCGCGGCGTCAAGGTCCACTACGAGCCGGGCAAGCCGCCCTGGGTCGAGTCGCGACTCCAGGACTTCTTCGGGATGGCGCAGGGGCCCAACGTCTGCGCGGGTCGCGTCCCGCTGGTGCTGCACCTGCTGGCGCCGAACATGCGCGCGGTGCAGGTGACGACCGACCTCGCGGGCTTCTGGGAGCGGCACTACCCCGCGATCCGCAAGGAGCTGTGCCGCAAGTACCCCCGGCACTCATGGCCCGAGGATCCGCGGCATGCCCAGCCGCCAGCCCCCCGGCCACCGCGCCGCTGAGGCGACTTCAGAAGCGCTTGTGCATCTCCAGGTGCTCCATGCCGGCTTCCTCGAAGACGCCGCCGACCGGCTCGTAGCCGTGCTTCTTGTAGAACTCCAGCGCGTAGAGCTGGGCGTGCAGCATGATGCCGTTGACGCCGCGCCGACGCGCCTCTTCCTCGAGGGACGTCAGCAACAGGGAGCCCACGCGCGCCTTGCGGTGCGCCTGGAGCACGGCCATGCGGCCAATCTGCCCCCACCTGCCTTCCTGGTTGGCCGGAGGCTGCGTCAACATCACCAGCCGCCCCGTACCAATGGCGTGGCCGCCCTGGTTGGCGATGACGTGGTAGGCGTTCACGTCCTCGGCGTCGCGCTCGATGCCTTCGGGAACCGCCTGTTCCTCGATGAACACCACCTCGCGGATGGCGAGCGCCTGCATGAGCTCCGCCTCACTCTGGATCTGAGTGATGGTGACGGGCGCGGAAGTATCCGTGGGAGAGGACATGTCGCGGGCAAGGTACACAAAAGCCCGCAAGGTCAACAGGCGGAAAAAGCACCGTGGCACGCGGGGATTCCCCCCGTGCCACGCCTGCCTGCCGCCACGGGCCGGCCGCACAGCGGGTCCGTGCGCCGTGGTAGGCTGCGAGGCGCCATGCGCTTCAACCGACTGCTCGCACTCGCCCTGGCCCTGTCGGCCATGCCCGCCACCGCCCAGCCCGAGCTGTTCTTCGGCAATGGGCAGGCCCCCGTCTTCCGCGAGGAGGACCTGGACAAGCGCTTCGCCCGGTCGAAGCTGAACCAGGGGCTCAAGCAGGGGACCCAGGATGCCAGCTGCGCCCAGGTGCTCGGGGCCATGCTGACCCTGATGGGTGAAACCGGTGTGCTGCTGCACAAGCGTGATGAGAACTTCATGCTGGACCCGGTGCTCGTCAACGCCCTCAACACCCAGCTCGTCAACCCGCGCTTTCCCGGCAACGCCTTCCTCGTCGCCATGGTGCGGCGCGTGCTCATCGACCGGAAGCTGCCCCAGGAGTGGCTGGTGACGGCGCAGGCCCTGGCGCCCTACTACCCGGCCATCGACATGGGGCGGCTTCGCTTCCTCGCCAACGGCGTGAAGCCGCTGGACAGCTTCCTGGTCACCCTGCCCGCCCTGCGGGAGCGCTATGCCCAGGAAGTCCAGCGGGCCACCTCCGTGGGCGCGTCCACCGCCGAGGCCCTCTTCCGCGAGAACTACCTGGACCACGAGGTCGGCTTCGGCGCGCTGGAGCTGGTGGACCTCAAGCTCGAGAAGCCGAAGAAGAAGCGCCTGAAGAAGGGCGAGGAGCCGGAAGCCCCGTACATGCTGGCCCGGCTCTTGTGGGTGGAACCCGAGGCGCCGACGACGGAGCGCTTCGAGTTCAACTTCGGCAAGGCGCCCAAGCGCCCGCGCGTGGAAATCTCCGCGAAGCTGCAGGACACGCAGTTCGCGGACCTCAACAAGCTGCTCAAGGGCTCCCGCGTCCTCGTGCGAGGCCGCTTCTGGGAGTACAAGAAGGGCCTGACGTCCATCGAGCTGCGCGACGCCCTCATCTTCCCCGAGCGGGACTGGGCGAAGACGCCCAGCCTGGCGGACCCGGCCGCCGTGGCCTCGTGCCCGCTGGCCGTCAACGACCTGACCGGCCTTGCCCCCATCCAGCCCGGCGCCTTCGGCACGCAGCGCTGACGCGCATCCCACGTCTGGACGCCCATCCACCCGGCGGTACCGCTTCCGGGAGTCGGACTGAGGACTTTCTAGCGTCGGGGGGGCTGGCACGCCCCCTGCTCTGCTCCTCGGGCCCACCGCACGAGGGATGCCATGAAGGTCGACAGTCGCGAGCCCACCAACGGCTCCGGACAGACGAAGTCATCCGCCGACGCAGAGCGCTTCAAGAAGGCGCTCGACGAAGCGGACGCACGCAGCACCCCACCCAGGCCCCAACGCGTGGGACAGAGGCCCCCAGGCGCCGCGCGCGCGGGCCCCACGCCCCCGCTGCTGGCCCGAGCAGCGGGCCCCGTGCTCACCGCACAGCGCGGCGCGGTCTCCAGCCCCGAGAGCCTGGGGCTCAAGCGACAGGCGATGAATGTCGAAGTCCAGCGGCTGGGAACAGCCCGGAGCGAGTCCCAGGCCCTGGGGCAGGAGCGCACCGAACACCGGCTCCATGACTTCATCGCCGCCGGGCGCTGGAGGGCCGTTTTATTGTCGGCAGGCGACTGTTCAAGTACTCCGGAGCAGGCTCAGGTGGTTAAACCAAACTCCAAGCAGCTGGCGACATGGAGCGTAACTCATCTAGGTATGATTTGCATATAGTGCGTAATATCATTTTATCAAGTTATTATTAAGTCTAGCATTTATCAATTTTGCCAGCTCTAGATATTACAGGAATGAGAGTCCATTACAAGTACAGTTTTCTTATAGAGCTCCATTTTATATTTTGCTGTGTTGGATTACTGACCGTGGGCCACTGGGGTCCACCGTTTGAAGCGATACCGCCGGGTAACTTTGCCAGCCATGGCAAGGCTCTCTTGCCGAAGGACAACTCAAGATACTGAAGGTTAGTGACCGACACAGCACCAGATCCGGCGGGCGCGCGTCATTGAGCCGACTATGATCGCATCTCAGCGGTGGGCAGGTGGTTTGATTCATTAGCGCTGCATTATTCATCAAGGAGCTAATACCAGGAGAATTCAAGCGTAATGATTTTTATTCTTTGTTTTCTTTGGTGTTGCATATGTCGGGTGATGATGAAGTTATTTTATCAATAAGCCAGCGTTAATGTTTCAAACTGAACAGGTGCTTTAATTCATAAGGGTCAAGCGGCGGCATGTGACAATGGCGTCTGTCTGGTTGGCTGGGCGCGTCGTGAGCGCTCGTGATCAGTTCAGCGCAGGCGATGGCGCCACCAGTCATACCTAACTGATGACAGGAAGCATGTTGTAAACCTAGTTGCTAATGTTTGCCGAGGATCTGTTTCAACGCCAGCGCTGATGTTGCAGTTTTCGCGCATGCTAAGCGATTATCTGGATTCTTCTCGGATGCATCGGCGAGCTGTGTGTTGCCATTTGTAGCTGTGGCGTGTCCCGGTCCAGACGTGGAGCTAAAGGTTCGGGAAGGGATCGTCCAGCACCTCAATCCAGCGCGGCGCGGCGGACGGCAGGTTCCGGGCCAGCTCGGCGCCCTTCCAGTCCCGCAGGGCCTGGGTCACTTCGGCCACGGAGGCCTTCTTGTCCAATGAGACAAAGACGGACTCGGTGTGGCCTTCCATCACCGCCACGCGGGTGCAGGTGCAGGACACCCGCACGTCGTGCGGCGTGAGGCCGTCACCCGCTGGGCGGAGCGCGCCCAGGATCTTCTTCGTCTCCACCTCGACCTTGTGCTCCTCCTTGGGAATGTAGGGGATGACGTTGTCGAGGATGTCCATGCCGATGACGCCCGGCGAGCGGCCGGCGCCGGACATGGCCTGGAGGCTGGTCATCAGCACCGCCTTCACCCCGAAGCGCTCCACCAGCGGCGCCAGCGTCACCGCCAGGCCGGTGGTGGTGCAGTTGGGGATGGGGACGATGAAGCCCTTCCAGCCCCGCCGGCGCTGCTGCTCCCGGATGAGGGGCGCGTGCGCGGCGTTGACGGGGGGAATCAGCAGCGGGACGTCGTCGTCGTAACGGAACGCGCTGGCGGCGGAGAAGACGGGGATGTCCTTCGCCAGCCGCGGCTCCAGCTCGCGCGCCACGTCCGCCTCCACGGCGGAGAAGACCAGGTCGTAATCCCGGGCCTCGAGCGCGTCACCGGCCACCACCTTCATGCCGGCAAGCTCGGCGGGCAGCGGCTCCGGGACGAACCAGGCCGTCATGCCACTCGCCGTTTTCAGCGCCTCCGCATACGTCTTGCCCGCCGAGCGAGGCGAGGCCGCGAGGCCCGTCAGCTCGATGGAGGGGTGATTCTTGAGGGCGGCGATGAACTGCTGTCCAGCGAGTCCAGTGGCACCGATGAGGGCCGCGCGAAGCCTGGCCATGGGGGCGTTTCTCCAGTCTCCAGAGGAGGATGTCGCCCGCTCCATAGCACCGTTTGACGACGCGCCGCATCCACCGTGGTGCTCAGCGGGGCATCGCGGCGAGGGGCGCCCGGGTGTGCCGCTCCGTGGGGAAGCCACCTGTGACCCACGCCAGCAGCCCGCCGTCGAGACAGACGGCCTCGCGCCCCTTCATCCGGAGCAGACGACAGACACGGCGCGTGTCCCTTGCGTCCGGCGAGCAACCACACAGGACGATGAGCTCGTCATCCGGGAGCATGTGGTGGTCGCGGGCGATCTCCGCGCACGTCATCCGCAAGGCCCCTGGGATGTGCAGGTCATAACGCTCCCAATCGGCGGCGTCCCGACAGTCGAGGACGAGCACTTCGTCGTCCCCCAGACGCATGTAAAGCTCGGCACAGACGATGATGGGCTCCACGGGCCCTCCGCGGGGTCTCCTCGGGTAACCCGGAGCGCCAAGGGCCTCTTCCCACGCCGCCCCCCCGCCTGCCCTCCACGGGTCAAACGGGGCGCCGTGCCGCACCGCGCCCCCGCCCTACAGGCCGAGCTGCTTGGCGATGATTTCGTTCATCACCTCACTGGTGCCCCCGCCGATGGGCCCCAGCCGCGCGTCACGCCAGTGGCGCTGGATGTCGTACTCCATCATGTAGCCCGCGCCGCCGTGGAGCTGGAGGCACTCATCCGCCACGCGGCAGCACGTCTCGGTGGCCACCTTCTTCGCCATGGACGTCTGCGCCACCGCCCACTCACCGGCCACGTGCAGGCGCAGCGCGTGGTAGGTGAGCTGACGCGCCGACTCGCGCGCGGTGAAGAGCTCCGCCAGCTTGTGGCGCACCACCTGGAACTGGTGGAGCGACTGGCCGAAGGCCCGCCGCGACTTCACGTGCGCCAGCACCGTCTCCAGCATGTCGTCCATGGCCCCCACCGCGCCCAACGCGAGCGACAGGCGCTCCCACTGGAAGTTGCCCATGATCTGCGCGAAGCCCTGCCCCTCCACCCCGAGCAGGTTCTCCGCGGGCACGCGGCAGTCCTCGAAGAACAGCTCCGCGGTGTCCGAGGCGCGCCAGCCGAGCTTGTCCAGCTTGCGCCCCACGGAGAAGCCCGGCGTGCCCTTCTCCACCACCACCATGGACAGGCCCTTGTGCCCCGCGGCCGGGTCCGTCTTCACCGCCAGCACCACGAAGTCCGCGCGCACGCCGTTGGTGATGTACGTCTTGGAGCCATTGAGGACGTAGCTGTCGCCCTCGCGCCGCGCGGTGGTGCGCAGCCCCGCCACGTCCGAACCGGCGTCCGGTTCGGTGATGCCCAGCGCCCCAAGCTTCTCACCCCGGATGGCGGGGGCCAGCCAGCGGCGCTTCTGCGCGTCCGTGCCGAACTGATGGAGGGGCCCCGTGGAGATGGTGAACTGGGCCCCCAGCCCCGCGGACACACCGCCCGAGCCGCAGCGCCCCAGCTCCTCCAGCAGCACCGCCTCGTACAGCTCCCCGGCCGCCGAGCCCCCGTACTCCACCGGGTACTTCAAGCCGAGGAAGCCCAGCTCGCCAAAGCGGGTGAAGAGCGCCCGGGGAAACTCCTCCCGGGCCTCCCACTCCTTCACGAAGGGGAGAATCTCCTTCTCCACCACCGCACGTACGGTGCGACGAAACGCGTCATGCTCTTCCAGGTACAGCCCGTGGCCGTGAAGCATCTTTCGAGCACCTCGTCCTTTCGGGTGCTCGCACGCACGCGCACCCGGGGTGGAACCTTCTGGTGACGGCATGGTAACGGGACGGATGCACAGCAGGCAGCTGTTGCAGCCTTGACCGCGTGGTAGCGGGCTGCGTATAAAGCCGACCCCATCCTCTCGGCGCCATAGCCAAGTGGTAAGGCAAAGGTCTGCAAAACCTTCATTCCCCGGTTCGAATCCGGGTGGCGCCTCAAAGACACAAGGCCCGGTGCGGAAGTCACTCCGCATCGGGCCTTGTCCTTTTCAGGGGCTGCGTGGACGGGTCAGCAGCCCAGCTCCACCGCGCCGATGTCCGGCCCATCGCCGCAGAACGGGATGCCGATGTCGGCGCCCGAGTCCTGCGCCATGGGTCCCGGCGCGAACGCCGCCCCGAGGTCCGCCGAGCCCAGGCGTGAGGTGGTGTCTCCCGAGGTGGACTGGTAGGCCGTGAGGTCCACGGGCTCGCCGTCCTGCTTGAACTGGGCGCCCGCCGGGAAGAGGTTGTTGCCCAGCTTCATCCCCGGAGCCATCGGGCCCAGGCTCACCGCGATGGGGGCTTCCGCGAAGATGTTGTTCCGCACCACCGGGGACTGGGTGGGGCCGCCGGTGCCATGGCCGATGACGAGCGCCGTGGCCGCGCGGGTGACGGTGTTGTTCACCACCGTGGTGCCCTGCGAGTTCTCCAGGCGGATGCCCGTGCCCTCCCCGCCTCCGGCCTCGGTGATGTCGTACACGCGGTTGCGGCGGATGACGACGCCGGTGGGCATGGCGCCTTCGTGGTTGCCGCCCACCGCGATGCCCTTGGCGCCGTCGTAGATTTCGTTGTCCTCCACCAGCACGTTGCTCGCGGAGTAGTGGATGACGACGACGTCCCCCCGCGCCGTGGAGCTCGGGAGGAAGTGGTGCATCCGGTTGTTGCGCAGCGTCACGCCGTAGCACGTCTTGATGTCCACGGCGTTCTCGCGGTTGGCGTAGAAGTGGTTGTTCTCCACCAGCAGGTTCTCCGCGGGCGCCAGGTTGCTGAAGCCCTCGGGCCCCAGGCACTGCACGGAGTCACCGGAGTTGTCGTGGATGTCGTTGTTGCGCACGGTGACGTCGCGCGACGTGGGCTGCACCACGACGCCGTGCGAGTCCTCGTTGCCGGTGGTCTTCACGAAGTCGTGGATGTGGTTGTTCTCGATGGTGGGCCCGGTGGCGTGGTTGAACGTCGTCACCGCGCCGCCGCCCGTGCCGCCGTGCAGGTCCGAGTTGACGAGCATCGAGCCCGTCACGTCGCCTTCGAAGGTGACGGCGAAGGGCGTCTGGCCCTCCAGGTCGATGTCGAAGCCGTCGATGATCCAATGCGGCTGGCGCACCTGCACCAGCCCGTGCTCGCCGGGGCCCAGGACGATGCGCGGGTTGCCCTCCCCCTGGAGCGTGATTTTCGCGGCGGCCGTGCCCGGCTTCGCGTTGTCACCGATGATGACGCGCTCCGCGTAGGTGCCGGGGAGCACACGGATGAGCTCGCCCGGGCTGGCCAGGCTGATGGCCTTGTTGAGGGTGAGCAGCGGCTGCGCGGCGCTGCCGTCCCCGGCGTCGTTGCCAGACGTGCTCACCACCCACTCACGGGTGTAGACGGGGGCCTCGGCGGCGACGCTCATCGCCGTGGCGTTGACGGCAGGCTGAGGCGAAGGGTCCTCGATGTTGGCGTGGTCCGTGTGGTCCGGCAGCGCGGCCACCGGAGTCCCCGCCACCGCCTGCACGCCGACGGGCGGACGCGTGGTGAAAGCCCGGGTGGGCGCGGGCGACTCCGCCGGCCCAGGCTCGGGCGCGGGCCGAGGGGCCGGGCTCGGAGCGGGCACGGGCATCCCTCCACTGTCGGAGCCCGAGCAGGCCGTCGAGCTCAGCAGGAGCATGCTCGTGGCCAGGAACGTCAGCTTCAGGCAGTTGCCGTGTCGGATTTTCATGAGCAGGGGCAACGCCGGGAGCCCTGTGCGCTATTCATCCCCTCGCGTCCCGACACGCACCAGCCAGCCTGCCCGGCGGGCGCACGACGAACGGTCCGTGACAGCTTGGAGGTGCGACAGTACGGTGGCGCCCCCCGTGCGCCACGCCGTCACACAGCTTCTCGCCGCCGTCCTGCTCTCCGCCTGCGCGGCCTCGCAACCCGCGGCTGACAGCCCCCGTGCATCCGCGACCGGGCCGGCCGTCGTGTCATCGTCCGAGGCCGCGTCGGGCCCACAGGACAGCGAAGCGGGCGCGCCTGGCGGAGCGACCCCGGAAGCACCACCGCGGCACAGCCACGGCCACCACGAGGCGCCGTCAACGGGCACGGCGCCACCGCAGGTGGAGGACCCGCTGGCCCAGGGGATTCCCACGCCGGGAGACCTCAAGCGCCTGGACTTCCGTGGCGGTGAGCCACGCGTACCGGTGCGCCTGATGGAGGGCCGGAACGAGGTCACCTTCTCCCCGCGAGGCCGGATGCGCCTGCGCTTCGGCGGGCCCGACGAGAAGCTGCTCGACGCGGCGGCGGGCACGCGCTGGACGGTCCGGGTGACGCAGGGGAGCCCTGCGGTGCTGTCCGCGCGCGTGCAGCTGGCCGAGTTCCGCATGGCCGACCGCGCGGGCCTCCAGGCTGCGCTGGAGTCATGGCGCGAGAAGGGGCTCGCGGTCCGGGCCCAGGTCCTGGGCTCCGTCTACGGCATCGCCGGGAAGGTCATCGACAACCGGCGCACCCTGCTGCTGGTGGACGAGGTCCTCACGCCCGAGGCCGCCAGCGGGAAGCAGGCGGAGCTGCTGCGCAGCCACGGCGTGCAGACGACCCTGTTCGAAGAGGTGCGCACGCCTTCCAAGGCCATCCTGGAGGTGCGCGACGAGGCGGGCGTCGTCGTGGGCCTGGCCCAGGACCGGCTGGACGCGGAGACGCCCGACGGCGCGGGCTTCGACGTGCGCCAGGTCGAATACGGCGTGGGCTACGCCTTCCACGGCTTCGAGGACCGCACGTTCCGGGGCGCGCTCCAGCTCGTCGTGGACCGCTCGGGCCGGCTGGCGGTAGTGAATGTCGTCCCCTTGGAGGACCTGCTCAAGGGCCTGGTGCCCGCGGAGATCTTCGCCCGGGCCCACTCGGAGGCGCTCAAGGCCCAGGCCGTCACCGCGCGCGGCGAGGTGCTGGCGAAGGTGGGCATCAAGCACCTGGCGGACCCCTACCTCCTGTGCTCGGAGCAGCACTGCGCCGTCTACCGGGGCCGTACCGGTGAGGCCGCGAGCACCACCGCCGCCGTGGAGGCGACCCGGGGCGAAGGCCTCTTCAGCGGGGACGGCCGCCTGGTGGACTCCGTCTACAGCGCCGTCTGCGGCGGACACACCGAGGACAACGACGTGGTGTGGGGTGGGGCTCCGGACCCCAGCTTGCGTGGCCGCCCGGACGTCATCGGCCCCGTGGGCGCCATTGCCCTGCCCGCCAGCCTGGAGCGCTGGCTGACGACCGCCCACCTCCCGGCGGCCTGCCGGCTGTCCAGCTTCGCGCAGCCCAGCAAGTTCCGGTGGGAGAAGCGCTTCACGGCCGAGCAGGTGGATACCCGCCTGAAGCGGCTGGGCGTGGGGCGCGTCCAGGCCCTGGCGCTGACGGAGCGGGGCGTCTCCGGCCGCGCGGCCGTGCTGTCGGTGTCCGGCGACAAGGGCGCCACCCAGGTCCGGGGCGAGCTCAACATCCGCCGCCTGTTCGGCATGCTCAACAGCAGCATGGCGGTGGTGGTGGCCGAGCGGGACGCCGAGGGCCGGCTCACCGGCTGGCTTTTCCGTGGCGGGGGCTGGGGGCACGGCGTAGGAATGTGCCAGACGGGCGCCATCGGCCGGGCGGAGGCCGGGCAGCGCTACCAGGACATCCTCCGTCACTACTTCAACGGTGCCGAGGTGGCCCCCATCTATTGAAGCTGGAGAGGGGTTATCCTTGAACGCGACGGGACTACTCCGCCCGTTCGGAGGTTTATCATCCCGCCGTGAGCACGGGTTCTCCAACAAACTGGCGCCGCCGGAAGCGGCAGGGGTCGTCCGCGGGGCGCTTCGCCGCGGCGCTCGCGCTCGCCCTGCTCCTCCATGCCGTCTACGTGGGTACCCTGCTGCTGACGAGCTCGTTCCAGGGTGACGGAAAGCCGCGCAAGCCCGTGACGAGGCCCACCTCCGTGGCCGTGCGTCCGCTCACCGCCGACCAATGGGCGCAGAACCGCGGCAAGGCCTCCCCCCAGACGAAGTCCCAGGCGTCGGAGCGTCCCAAGGCCCTGGACAAGAAGCCGGAGGAGAAGAAGCCCGACGAGCCGCCCAAGGGGCAGGTGGTGGACGTCGCGCCCGGCAACAACGAGGTGGACCCGAACGCGAAGTACCTCGCGGAGAGCAACAACCGCGTGAACAAGGAGACGCGCGCCCGGGAGCAGACGCCCTTCTACCGGAACGCCATGCCCCAGCGGACGGCGCCGCAGAATCAGGAAGGCCAGAACACGGACGCGCAGACGCCGCCGCGCATGGCCGGCAACAACGGCATGGGCAACGACGACCGGCCCGTGTCCCAGGGTGGCCAGAGGCCCGCCTTCGAGATTCCCGACGCCCGCAAGAAGAACGAGGTGGCGATGAAGACGGACCCGACGTCGCCGGGCCCGGGCGTGGAAGTGAACAACCAGAACGAGAGCGACGAGGTGGTGGGCAACTCCAAGCGCCTCAACATCCAGCCCGGCACCGGCGGCGAGGAAGCCGGCTCCACGGGCCGCGCGGGCGCTCCGGGGCTGGCGTCGCTGACGCCGTCGCGCGCCGTCATGGACAAGATTCTGGGCGCCGCGCCCAATGACCACCTGCAGGACGCCGAGGAAGGCGACGGCACCCTGCTCAACACGCGCGAGTGGAAGTACGCCAGCTTCTTCAACCGCGTGAAGCAGAGCGTGGGCATGCACTGGAACCCCAACGATCAGCTGCGCCGCAGGGACCCCACCGGTGGCATCTACACGGGGCGGGACAGGTACACGCTGCTGCAAATCACGCTCGACGAGCGCGGCCAGGTGATGGACATCCAGGTGGAGAAGAGCAGCGGGCTCGACTTCCTCGACTTCGAGGCAGTGTCGTCCTTCAAACGCGCGCAGCCCTTCCCCAACCCGCCGCCCGGCCTGCTGTCGGACGACGCCAAGGTGAAGTTCCAGTTCGGCTTCTTCATGGAGATGGGCGGCGGCCCGAAGATGCGGCTGTTCCGCCAGCCCAACTGAGCGCGCGCTGAAGTACCGTGCGGCGCCGTGGAAGCAACGACGCTCACCGACAGAAACCTCGCGCAGCAGGAGCGGAACCGGAAGGTCCGCCACGTGCTGCTGGGCATCCTCGTGGCCAACTGGGTGGTGGCCAGCGCCAAGCTGCTCTTCGGGATGCTCAGCCAGTCCGCGGCGGTGACGGCGGACGGGCTGCACTCGTTCATCGACGGTGGCTCCAACGTGCTGGGGCTGGTGGCCATGGGCGTGGCGTCACGCCCGGCGGACGAGGACCACCCCTATGGCCACGGCAAGTTCGAGGCGCTCGCGTCGCTGGGCATCGGCGCGATGATTGGCGTGGGCATGCTGGAGCTGGGGCGCATGGCGCTCGACTCGGTGCTCAACGACAAGCACCCCCAGGTGACGGGCACCATGGCGGCCGTCATGGCCTTCACCCTGGTGGTGAACCTGGTGGTGACGCGGGTGGAGCGGCACTACGGGCGCAAGTACAAGAGCTCCCTGCTGCTGGCGGACGCGAGCCACACGATGTCCGACGTCTACGTCACCCTGGCGGTGCTGGGCTCCCTGCTGCTCGTGTGGCTGGGCTACCCGCGCGCGGACGGGCTGATTGCGCTGGCGGTGATGGTGTTCGTGGCCTGGGTGGCCTACGGCATCGTCCGGCAGGCGGTGGGCATCCTCTCCGACACGGCGCGCCTGGAGCCTGACGAGGTGAAGCGGCACACGCTGGCCGTCCCGGGCGTGCGCTCCTGCCGCGACGTGCGCAGCCGCGGCATGGAGGAGAGCGTCTACGTGGACCTCAAAATCGAGGTGGACCCGCAGCTCACCACCGCGCAGGCCCACGAGGTGGCGGACCGGGTGGAGCGCGCGCTGCAAGCCGCCTATCCCCAGCTGGTGGACGTGGTGGTCCACGTGGAGCCGGACCGCGGCGCCATGGCCGCCCCCGCGTGACGACGAAGGCCGCCTCCCCACGGAGGGAGACGGCCTGTGTCACCCCGCGAGGCGAAGTGCGCGTCAGGCCGTGGCGGCCTTCGGCTCCGGCGTCATGTAGTCCTCGATGGGCGGGCACGCGCAGACCAGCTTCCGGTCACCGAGCACGCTGTTGAGCCGGCCCACGGAGGGCCAGAACTTGTTGTCACGGACCCACGGCGTGGGGAACACGGCCTGCTCCCGCGAGTAGGGACGGTTCCACTCCGGCGCGGCGACGACGCGCGCGGTGTGCGGCGCGTGCTTGAGGACGTTGTTGTCCTTGGGCATGCGGCCCTCCTCGATGTCCCGAATCTCCTGACGGATGGCGATCATCGCGTCGCAGAAGCGGTCCAGCTCGGCCTTGGACTCGCTCTCCGTCGGCTCAATCATGAGCGTGCCCGCCACCGGGAAGGATACGGTGGGCGCGTGGAAGCCGTAGTCCATGAGCCGCTTGGCCACGTCCTCCACCTCCACGCCCGCCGTCTTCTTGAGCGGGCGCAGGTCGACGATGCACTCGTGCGCCACCTTGCCGCGCTTGCCCCGGTACAGCACCGGGTAGTGCGCGTCGAGCCGCTCGGCCACGTAGTTGGCGTTGAGGATGGCCAGCTTGGTGGCCTGGGTGAGGCCCTCGCCGCCCATCATGGCGATGTACATCCACGAGATGAGCAGGATGCTCGCGCTGCCCCACGGCGCCGCGGAGATGGCGCCAATGGCCTCCGAGCCCCCCGTGTGGATGACGGGGTGCCCCGGCAGGAACTTCACCAGGTGGCTGGCCACGCAGATGGGGCCCATGCCCGGGCCGCCGCCGCCGTGCGGGATGCAGAACGTCTTGTGCAGGTTGATGTGGCACACGTCCGCGCCAATCAATCCCGGCGCCGTGAGGCCCACCTGCGCGTTGAGGTTGGCGCCGTCCATGTACACCTGGCCGCCGCGCTCGTGGATGATGGCGCAGATTTCGCGAATCTCCTCCTCGAACACGCCGTGGGTGGACGGGTACGTCACCATCAGCGCGGCCAGCGCGTCCTTGTGCGCCTCCGCCTTGGCGCGCAGGTCGTCCAGGTCGATGTTGCCATTCTCATCGCACTTCGTGACGACGACCTTGTAGCCGGCCATCACCGCCGAGGCGGGGTTGGTGCCGTGCGCGGAGGACGGAATCAAACACACGTTCCGGTGCCCCTGTCCGCGGCTCTGGTGGTACGCGCGGATGACGAGCAGGCCCGCGTACTCGCCCTGGCTGCCGGCGTTGGGCTGGAGCGAGCAACCCGCGAAGCCCGTCACCTGCGTCAGCATCTGCTCCAGCTGCTCGAAGATGACCTTGTAGCCGGCCGCCTGCGAGGTGGGCGCGAACGGGTGCAGCCGCCCGAACTGGGGCCACGTCACCGGAATCATCTCCGCGGTGGCGTTGAGCTTCATGGTGCAGCTGCCCAGCGGAATCATCGAGTGCGTGAGGGACAGGTCCTTCGCCTCGAGCCGCCGGATGTAGCGCAGCATCTCCGTCTCGGAGTGGTAGCTGTTGAAGACGGGGTGCGTGAGGTACGCGCTGGAGCGGCGCAGCGCCTGCGACACGGCGCTCTCCACGCCGTCACCCACCAGGTCTGCCAACACCGGCGCGGAGGACTTGCCGGTGCCGGTGGCGAAGGCCGCCAGGATGTCCTCCACGTCCGCGGGCCGCGTCGTCTCGTCCAGGGACACGCCCAGCGTCTTCTCGTCGATGCGGCGGAAGTTCATCCGCGCCGCCTCGGCGGCCCCCAGCACCGCGCGCACGTGCGCGGCGGTCAGCTCCACGCGCAGCGTGTCGAAGTACTGCTCATGCTTCAGCTTGAGGCCCAGCTTCGCCAGGCCGCGCGCCAGCAGCACCGTGAGGCCGTGCACGCGCTCGGCGATGGCCTTCAGCCCGGAGGGGCCGTGGTAGACGGCGTACATGCTGGCGATGACGGCCAGCAGCACCTGCGCGGTGCAGATGTTGCTCGTCGCCTTCTCGCGGCGGATGTGCTGCTCGCGCGTCTGGAGCGCCATGCGCAGCGCGCGGCGGCCCTGCGCGTCCTCGGACACGCCGATGATGCGGCCGGGCATGACGCGGGTGTACGCGCTCTTCGTGGCGAAGTAGCCCGCGTGCGGGCCGCCGTAGCCCATGGGCACCCCGAAGCGCTGGGCGCTGCCCACGGCCACGTCCGCGCCGAACTCACCCGGCGGCGTCAGCAGCGTGAGGCTGAGCAGGTCCGCGGCCACCACGAACAGGCCGCCCGCGGCGTGCACCTGCTCGCCGAAGGCGCGGTAATCAAACACCGCGCCGTCCGTGGCCGGGTACTGCACCAGCGCGCCCACGAACTTCTTCGAGCCCAGGTCCACCGCGCGGTGGTCACCCACCACCACCTCCACGCCCAGCGGCTGGGCGCGGGTGCGCACGATGTCCACCGTCTGCGGGTGGCAGGCGTCGGACACGAAGAAGGCCGCGCCGGACTCCTCGCCCTTGAGGTGCACGGCCAGGGCCATGGCCTCCGCGGCGGCGGTGCCTTCATCCAGCAGCGAGGCGTTGGCCACCTCCAGGCCCGTCAGGTCCATGACCAACGTCTGGAAGTTGAGCAGCGCCTCCAGGCGGCCCTGCGAAATCTCCGCCTGGTAGGGCGTGTACTGGGTGTACCAGCCGGGGTTCTGGAAGACATTGCGGAGGATGACGTTCGGCGTGAGCGTGTCGTGGTAGCCCATGCCGATGAAGGACCGGAACACCTGGTTCTTCGCGGCGATGGACTCCAGGGCCGCCAGCAGCTCGTGCTCGCCGCGCGCGGCCGCGAGCTTCAGCGGCGCCTGGGCGCGGATGACGGGCGGGACGGCCTGGTCGATGAAGGCATCGAGCGAGTCCACGCCCAGCGCGGACAGCAGCTGCTTCAGCTCGGTCTCATCCGGGCCGTTGTGACGGCCGGCAAACGGCTCCTGATACTTCCAGTTCAAGGACATGGCTTTGGGGCTCGCGGGCGAGTCGTGCGTCGAGAAGTCGAGGACCGTCCCTAACAGCCAGTCCCCGTCCCTTCACTCTCAGCTGTTCTGGAGCAGGGCGGTGTACGCGGCGGCGTCCAGGAGTCCGTCCACCTGCTTGGGGTCCGAGGGCTCGATCTCCACGATCCAGCCGGCACCATAGGGGTCGGTGTTCACGGCGGAGGGGTTGTCGGACAGGCCGTCGTTCACCTTCACCACCTTGCCCGTCAGCGGCGAGTACAGCTCCGACACCGCCTTGGTGGACTCAATGACGCCGAACTGCTTGCCCTCCGTCACGGTGGCGCCCACCTTGGGCAGCTCCACGTAGACCACGTCGCCCAGGGACTCCTGCGCGTGCTGCGTGACGCCCACCACCACCGAGGTGCCCTGGACGCGGGCCCACTCGTGCTCACGGGTGTACTTCAGGTCGCCGGGGATGTTGTCGGCCATGTCGGTGCTCCTGTCTGGAACGAGGATGCTTCAGGGCTTCTTGTGGAACGGAGTCTTCACCACCACGGCGGGCACCGCGCGGCCGCGGATGTCCACGTCGAAGGTGGAGCCCTCCGCGGACAGCGCGGTGGGCACGTAGCCGATGCCAATGGCCTTCTTCACGGTGGGGCCCAGGGTGCCGCTGGTCACCTCGCCCACCGGCGCGCCGTCCTTGAGGATGGCGTAGCCGTGGCGAGGGATGCCGCTGCCGGTCAGCTCGAAGCCCACCAGCTTGCGCTTCACGCCCGCGGCCTTCTGCGCCACCAGCGCCTCCTTGCCGATGAAGGCCGCCTTGTCCAGCTTGACGATCCACCCCAGCCCGGCCTCCAGCGCGGTGTGCTGATCGTCGATGTCGTTGCCGTAGAGCGCGTACTTCATCTCCGTGCGGAGGCTGTCACGGGCGCCCAGGCCGCACGGCTTCACGCCGTCTTGCTGGCCTTCAGTGAGCAGCGCGTCCCACAGCGCCACCGCGTCCCGCGCCGCGCTGTACAGCTCGAAGCCGTCCTCGCCGGTGTAGCCGGTGCGGGAGATGAGGCACTTCACGCCGGCGACCTCGCCCTCGGTGAAGCGGTAGGTGCCGAGCTTCGACAGGTCCGTCTTCGTCAGGCGCTGGACCAGTCCGGCGGCCTTGGGGCCCTGCACGGCGAGCTGCGCGTAGTCGTCGCTCCGGTCCACGGGCGCCACACCCTGGGCGTGCGTCTTCATCCACGCGAAGTCCTTCTCGCGGTTGCTGGAGTTGACGCAGATGAGGATGCGCTCGGGGCTGAAGCGGTAGGCGACGACGTCGTCCACGAAGGTGCCCCGCTCGTCGAGCAGGCCCGCGTACACCGCCTGCCCGTCCGCGATGCGGGCCAGGTCGTTGGAGATGAGCGCGTTGACCGTCTCCAGGGCGCCGGGGCCGGTGAACTCCACCTCGCCCATGTGGGAGACGTCGAACAGGCCAACGCCGGTGCGCACGGCTTCATGCTCGCCGATGACGGAGCTGTACTGGACGGGCATGTCCCAACCAGCGAAGTCGACCATCCGGGCCCCCAGCTTGCGGTGAGCCTCGTTGAGGGGCGTGTGCCGGGCCATCTTCTTCTCCTGGAGGGGTGTGGAAAACGGCGCGGACTATAGCCGCGAGACTTGCCCGATCAAGGACGACGCGGAGCGTCTACACTGGAAGCAACATGAAGATTCGTAATCGGTTGAATCCCTCCGACCCGTGCTTCTCCTTCGAGTTCTTCCCGCCCCGGACGGACGAAGGCGCGGCCAACCTGCTCAAGGCGCTGGAAGACCTGGCGACCCTGCAGCCGGGGTTCGTCTCCGTGACGGAGGGCGCGGGCGGCAGCACCCGGACCCAGACGGTGGACCTGGTGCTGCGCATCAAGCAGGAGACGGGCATCGAGGCGATGGCGCACCTGACGTGCGGGGGCCACTCCCCGGCGGAGCTGCGCACGGTGCTGGAGCGGCTGTCGGCCGCGAAGGTGGACAACATCCTGGTGCTGCGCGGAGACCCGCCCAGGGGCCAGACGCGCTTCGAGCCCGCGCCCGGGGGGTTCCGCTACGCGTCGGAGATGGTGCGATTCATCCGAGAAGAGGATTTCAACTTCTGCCTCGGGGGAGCGTGCTATCCGGAGGGCCACGTGGAAACGCCCTCCCGTGACGACGACCTGCGTCATCTCAAGGCCAAGGTGGATGCGGGCCTGGACTTCGTGGTGACGCAGCTCTTCTTCGACAACGCGTTCTACTTCGACTTCGTGGAGCGGGCGCGGCGCGCGGGCATCAACGTCCCCATCGTCCCCGGCATCATGCCCATCACCAACTACGAGCAGATCCAACGATTCACGCGCCTGTGCGGAGCCACCGTGCCCATGCGCTTGTCGTTGCAGCTCGAACGGGTGAAGGACAACCCGGAGGCCATGGCCCAGCTCGGCGTGGCGCATGCGACGGTGCAGTGCATGGAGCTGCTGTCGCGCGGCGTGCCTGGCATCCACTTCTACACGCTCAACAAGTCCCCGGCGACGCGGATGATCGTGAGCGCACTGCGAGCCCGTTCATGAGTGGTCCTGGAATCCACCTGCCCAAAGACGACCCGCGCCACAAGGTCCTCAACATCATCCGCCCGCCCGCCTTCTTCCTGCTGTGCGTGGGCGTGCTGAACGTCATCTACAACATCGCCGGGTTCGTGCTGGCGGCGCTGAAGGTGACCTCCCCCTTCGTCCCCGCGGGCGCGGAGGCGTCCACGCTGGAGCTGTCGCCCACGCTGGCGCTGATGCTGCTCGTGGGCATCCTCTGCGGGGTGCTGTCCGCCTGGGGCGCCATCTGCGCGCTCAACCTGAAGGGCTACGGCCTGGCCACGGTGGGCGGCATCACCGCGCTCTACATCCTGTCTCCCGGCTGCGTCATTGGCGTCCCCGTGGCCGTGTGGATGCTCTTCACCCTGCGCCGCGACGGAGTGCGCGAAGCCTTCCAGGCCTGAGCGTTCAAAACGCGGCGGTTGGAGCGTCGGCCCACCGCCGTGAATTGATGTTCAGGCCACACCGCCCGCGGCCACGCCGCCTGGCGGCTGGAGCCTGGCGCTCCCTCTGACGCGGCCCCTCCTCTGTTCACCCATGGCGCTCCCCCCTGCCCCGGGGTCGTAGCCGTGCGGGCTTTCACCCTTTCTCGATTTCCCTCACTTTCTGAGCCACACGAGGAGGGGCGCGCGCCGAGCGCCGTCTCCCAGCGCGGGGGTGGCCATGATTGCGTTCGGGGTCGAGCGGGGAACGCCTGAACCTTTGACGGAGCTGGCTCGGCGGCTGAGCCGCGCTGAGGAGAAGGACCGCGCCCGGGGAATGTTCTTCCTGGGGGCGTTGGACGTGGTCCGGAAGGAGGCGGGAGCGGCCGCCGCGGCGCGGTGCCTGGCGGCCTCGCGCGAGCGCGCCTTCGTGCCCTTCTTCCTGTACCCCATCACCAGCTTCCTGCGGCTGTCCTTCAGCGCCGCGGGGCTGCTGGCGCCGCGGCTGGGCGGCTTCGAGGCGGCCATGCGGACCATTGGCGCCCGGTCCGCCCAGGACTTCCTGAGCACCGTGGTGGGGCGCAGCTTCCTGGCGTTGTCCGGGGGCTGCCCACGCCGGCTCGTCAGCAACCTGCCGTCCGGCTACAGCACCGCCGTCAGCTACGGCGAGCGGGACGTGGAGTGGATGGGCGAGCGCCAGGGCCGCCTCGACATGTTCCGCGACTTCATGCCGCACAGCTACCACGAGGGCGTGCTGCGCGCGGCGCTGGCCGCCGTTGGCGCCCGCGACACGCACATCCTCGGGCGCGCCACGGGCCTGCTGGACGGCGAGTACGAGGTGTCCTGGAGCTAGAGGGCGACTTCGGCGGCCTGGCAACCCGCCGGGAGGCAGAGGGTGAAGACGCTGCCCTCCCCTTTCCGGCTCTCCACGCGCAGGGTGCCGCCGTGCTGCCGCACCGCGCTGGCCACCACCGACAGGCCCAGGCCCGTGCCCGCGGGCTTCGTCGTGAAGAGCGGCTCGAAGATGCGCTCCTGCATCGCCTCCGAAATGCCCATGCCGTTGTCGGACACGCGGATGAGGAAGGCGCTTCCATTGCCGCCCTCCGCGAGCACGTCCACCCGGCCCGGCCGGCCCTCGGGCAGGGCCTCCACCGCGTTCTGCACCAGGTTGATGAGCACCTTGCGCAGCAGCTCGCGGTCCACCCAGGGCGGCTCCAGCGAAGGGGGGACGCTGTTCTGGATGCGCACGCCTTCGCGGGCCGGCACCACGTCCAGCACCTCCTCCATCAACGCGTGCAGCGAGCAGGGCCGCAGCTCCAGCGGGCGCTCGCGAGCGAAGTCCAGCAGCTCGGAGGAGATGCGTGAGCACACCGCCAGCTCACGCTCGATGATTTCCAGGAAGCGCTGGAGCCGCTGGTCCGCCAGCGTCACGTCCAGCTTGCGCAGGTGACGGACGACCACGGCGTTGGCGGTGCGGGCCGCGGCCAGCGGGTTGCGCAGCTCGTGGCTCACCGTCGCCGTCATCCGCCCCACCGCCGCCAGCTTCTCCACCCGCGCGGCCTGCTCGCGGTAGGAGCTCAGCTCCCGGCGCACGCGCGCCAGCGCATGCTCATGGTCCACGCGCTCGTTCGCGTACGCGCCCTCCAGCAACACCTGCTGCACCGCCACGCGCCGCATCTCCCCCAGCGTCTCGCGGCACGCAATCACCAGCACCCCGTTGACGAACACCATCCAGAAGGCGTGCTCCAGGAAGCGCCACCACGCCGGATTCGACACGCCGAAGATGGACTCCGGCCACCAGATGCCGCGCAGGCAGTGCTCCAGCACCGCCGTGACGGTGGCGGTCGCCATCACCGCCGGGTCCCGGTAGAAGGCCAGGAAGGCCAGCGAGCCGAACACGTAGAAGTGCGTTTCGATGCGGCCACCCGTCAGGTGGATGAAGAGCGCGGCCCAGAGCATCTGCGCCACCGCCACCACGTGCCGCGTGGCGACATCCCCGGGCCGCAGCCGCGCCAGCACCAGCGGGAAGGCGGACAGCAGGCCGCCCAACACCCCCGCCACTTGCAGATGGGGATGCACCACCCGCGACGTCCCCTGCCAGGCAAAGGGCGACAGCACCGCCGCCACCGCGATGGCGACCAGCCACTGCCCCACCATCAGCACGGCGAAGCGCGAGTCCACCCGCCGTCGCACGGCCTCCAGGTGCTCGCCGAGCAGGGCCTCCACCCGCACCTCCAGCGCGTCAACCCCCCGTGCGAGCACCCTGCCGCCGGGAGCCTCCGTGCACACGGGACCCTCCGTTCGCACGTCCTCCCCGCGTGTATGGCCAAATCGCCCCCGAAGCACAGGTGCGCCCACATCCTGGTCAATCATTGCGTGACTCACCCCGGCCATACCGGCCCCCCCGGATGAGTCGCCATCCTAACCCCTGACACACCCCTGGCAATCCAAACCTGTCGGAATAATCAGACTGTTCCGACAGAAACATGCAACTTGCCCTCGGGGCTCGTTGATGACGGGGTGAAACACACCGTCACCCGCGCGGTCCATCCACAGGGATTGAACAAGCGTTGAACAGCCCAGGCCCGTGTCAGGGGGCGGGCATGGTGACCATCATCAGTTGCTCCGCGGGCGACAGCGACACGCGCACGGGCTGACACTGGGCGGGCGAGGGCGAGCCGGCGTCCGTTCCCTGTGTCCCCGAGACGGGCGCGGCGCTCACACAGACCTGGTAGCTGCCCGGCACGACGCTCGCGAAGCGCGCGGGCTCGCTCAGGGTCAACGTCTGCACTTGTGAGGGTGAGGCCTGCGTCCCGGGTTGTCCCTGGGCCAGGAGGATGGCGCGCGCCGCGTCGGCGCTCGGGCCTTGGGGCGCGGGCTGGGCGCGCACCAGGAGCGTCACTTCGCCACGCGGCAGCTCCAGGTCCACGCGCGCGCGCTCCGCGGGGCGGAGGGTGACGGTGGCGCGCTCCACCTGCTGGCCCGCGCCGGAGTCGACCACCGCCAGCACCGTGTACGTACCGGGGGTGAGGCTGTCGAACTGGAAGCCGCCGTCCGTGCCGGTGGCGCTGCTGGTGCCACCCGACGGCGCGCCCGGGCTGGTGACGACCACCAGGGCGCCGCTCACGGGCTCGGTGCCTCGCCGCACCGTCCCCTCGAGGTGTCCCACCGCGGAGAGCTTCACCTCCAGCGTCCGGTCCTGGACGCCCTCCTCCACCCGCACGAAGGCGGAGCGGCCCTCCACGGGGTGCTCCGCGCCGAGTTGCAGGATGGAGATGGGCAGGCCCTCCAGCACGAAGCGGCCCTCCGCGTCGCTGCGCGCCTGCTGCAGACCGTGCTCCAGCTCCGCCGCCGAGCCCACCACCACCGCGCTGCCGCGCAGTTGCTGCGACACGGTGACGGTGGCCCCCTGCACCGGCGCCCCCGCCGCGCTCACCACCCGGCCAGTGAGCCGGCGGCCGCGCGAGAGGACGACCGCGCCCAGGTTCGTGTCCTGGTCCTCCTCCACCTTCAGCGCGGGCAGCGACTTCGTGAGGAAGCCGGGGCCGGAGACGAACACGGTGTACTCGCCCGCGGGGATGCCGTTGACCTGGAAGCGGCCATCGCCGCCGCCAAACGACGTGCCGGCGCCACCTCGCAGCGTGACGGTGAAGGCTGCGGGCGCCGCGCCGTCCTCCAGGCGCACCTGGCCGGACAGGCTGCCGCCCCGGCGCATCCGCACGACCACTTCGGAGCCGCCCGTCTCCGCGCGGACCGGCGCTCCCATCCACGCCACCCGCTGGTGCGGCGGCGTGCCAGGCGCCGCGGCTCGCAGGTTGTACGTCCCGTGAACGAGGCCCCGGACTTCGAACCGTCCGCCCGGATCCGCGACGGCGACGTGCCTGCCGCGCAGCGTGCCCTCCACGCGGCCTCGCGCCAGCGCGCTGGCGGGCTCGGCCATGATGACGGCTTCGCCCACGGGTTCGCCGCTGGCGAACTCCACGCGCCCGCGCACCACGCCCGTTGCGTCCAGCACCAGCTCCACCGCCGAGCCCGCGCCGTCCTGAGCGAGGTCGACGTAGCGGGTGGAGGACGACGCGGCGTCATGGACGGCGGCCACCGCGACCCGCCGCCGGGGCAGGTCCTCCATCTGGAAGGCCCCGCGCGCGTCCACCGAGGCCTGCCGCGCCAGCGTGCGACCCAATCCCTCATCCAGGACGACCCGCACCACCGCACCGGGCATGGGGTCGCCATTGCCATCCACTACGGTGCCCGCGAGCCGAGCCGCGTCGCCCATGGCCACCACGACGCCGTCCACGGGCCGGGTGTCCTCCACGCGCACCGGAGCGGACGTCCCTGGAGCGTGCCGCGACCCCGACGCCGTGAAGCGATAGAGCCCGGGCTCCAGGCTGTCGACGCGCCACCGGCCCTCCGCGTCCGCCACCACCCCATCCCACCGCGCATCGGTCAGCGGCAGCAGCGAGCGGGCCTGCGGGGCCGGCGTGATGCGCGCGCCCGGCACCGGAGCACCGCGCGCGTCCACCACCGTGCCCGACACCGCGGCGCCTGCGCGCAGCTCCACGGTGAGCTGCTGCGGCACCGCCGACGCGGCGCCGACCTGCACCACCCGCCAGACGGGCGCGAAGCCTTCGGCCGTCACCCGCAGCGTGTGCCGGCCCGAAGGAAGCGCCTTCACGAGCGCGCGGCCGGAGGCATCCGTCTGCTCGATGCGCGGCTGGGGAACCCGGACCTCCACCTGCGCGCCCGGGAGCGGACGGCGGGCGCCCTGATCCACCACGTCCACCCTCAGGGACGCCGTGGGCAGCAGGTGCAGCACCAGGGGCTCGGTGCGCTCACGCAACCAGAAGGAGACGGGGCCGGCCATGGCCCCCTCGTGGAGGGCCTCAATCTGGAACGCCCTGGCGGGCAGGCCGGTGAAGAGGAAGGTGCCATCCTGTCCCGTCCGCACCGGGCTCACCGACGCCGAATCCAGCCGCACGAGCGCCCCCGGCACGGGCAGCTCCTGCGCGTCCAGCACCAGGCCCTGGAGCTGGAGCGTGCCCGGGTCGTCCGCGTCGGGAACGACGGGCAGCGAGGCCGCCTCTCCCGGGCCGCCGCCTCGGCCCCGCGGCCCCGCGGCACTGGACGTGTCGGTGCGCACCACGACCCGGTTGCCCGGGGGCGCGGCGGGCGGGGAGCCCTGGGTGGGCGGCGCCGCGGAGAAGCGCTGCCCCACGAGGAAACCCACGACGACGACCACCACACCAATGGCCCACATCAGGAATCGCTTCATCACGGCTCAGGGTCGGGCTGGAGGGACACGAAGCAACAAGCGCGCGACGTGCCGTGAAGCACGTCGCGCGCCTGTCAGGAACGGCGAACGACTAGTTGTCGAACGTGGCGTCGTTCAGCGCGGTGGCCGCCGCGTTGGCGACCGGGGCGAACTCGCCGTACTCGTAGATGAGGTAGATTTCGTTCTCGGTGATGATGATCTCGTACTCGTAGTAGCCCAGGTTCTGCTGCTGGGTGGCCTTGGGGGCGGCCGCCGCGGGCATCGAGTAGGACATGCCGGCGAGGCCCGCGAGCAGACCGAGCAGACCGAAACGAGCAAGCGTCTTCTTCATGTGACGTCTCCTGGTGGTGGGTTGCGTGGGTGGGCATGACGACAGACACCGGACACACGCCGGGCCTGCCTTCATGAGCCCCGTCCGGCTTACGCCAGCGGGGATTCCGAGGACTGTTCCTGTAAGGCCTGGGCCGCCGCCGGCATGCGCGGGCTCCCGCCCGGGAACCAGCGACGCCACAGCCGCGTGAGCCATTTCCCCAGGGCGCGGTACTCGTCGTCGTCGATGAGAGCCAGGTCCACGGACGCCATGAAGAGGGAGAAGGTGATGAGGCCGAGGAACAGCGCGATTCCGAGATGAAACGCGAGGCCCAGCGCCACCGCGACGCGGCGGGTGTGCCGGTTCAAGAAGAGCAGGAAGGGGAACGCCACCTGGAAGGCGACCGTCCCATGGGACAGCAGCGTCACCACCACGGCGTTCTGATAGAGCAGCTCGGAGAAGCCGGGCCAGACGAACTGGCCGCTCCGGAAGGCGTGGTAGAGGGCCGTGCCGTCCTGCCAGACGTCGCCCTGCACCTTGTAGAGGCCCGCCACGCCATACACGAGGCTGAGCTGCAGGGCGAAGGCGAGGATGGCCGTGTTGTGGAACATGCCCCCCAGCCGCGCGCCCAGCGAGCGCGGCTCGGCGGGCTTCGACGCCCGGCGCTTCGCGTCCAGGGAAAACCAGGCCCCGACGTCCGCGAACATCGCATACACGAGCACCAGGTGGATGAGGTTGTCACCTCCATCCCAGATGCCAGGGAAGCGCTGATGCAGGGACCAGAAGAAGACATACGTCAGGGGCGTGGTGAGGCGGGTGCGCCACCCCACCAGCCACAACAGGGACACCACCAGTCCCAGGTGGAAGCAGACCTCGAACCAGACGAGCGAACGGCTCCAGGCGTAGACAGAGAAGGTCGCCGAGCTCGCCATGCCCGAGGAGAACGTGTCCCACGGCCAGAGGCCCTCCGGGCCAAACAAGTATCGCCGCTGGGCATGATTCAGCAGGTACTGGATGACGATGGCGAGCCCCGCGCAGATGCGAAACAGGCTGGCCCCGACGAGGAAGCGAGGCTGACTGACGCGCGCGACAACCCCATCCCAGGCGCTGACGGGCGCCTGGTTTTCATTCGACATGGGCGGGCTCACAGTGTCTCCGTTGCCTCGTACGGCAGCCAGGGCAGGTCCGAGAACGTCGTCTCACCTGCGTCCTCCGGCTCCATGCGCCGCGAGAATGGCGGGGCCTTCAACGTCGCGACGCGAATCCCGACCTCAATGATTCTATCGTCGGGATGCAGGCTGCGACACGCCGCCGAGGCGACCCGTGCCAGCAGCCGCGTGCCGTGCGCACGCCGGACCTCGCGCTCCTGCTCCACCGCCGCGACGGCCTCGCGGTAGGCCGGCGTATCCTCGGGTTTCATGAGCAGACGGCGGGCCGCTTCGTCATCTTGCGCATGCAACATGGTCACCCCCGTGATTTGAGCCCGGTCCAGCCGGTCCGCGGGCGTCAGGCGATGACGGCGCTTGAGGTCCCGCAGGGGTTGGGTGATGTCGACGAAGGGGTGCTCGCGCCGCGTCTGGTGCGCATCCTCCGTCCGGCAGGCCACCAGCAACGCACGCGACTGCGCCACCACGTTCGGCGCGAACAGCGTCCAGCGCTGGGAGAAGAAGGGCTCCATGTAGCCCTTCACCGGCTGAAACACTCGCAGCTTCAGGGGGTTTATCGGCGTCAGGTAGGCCAGCGTGATGCCGAAGTGGAGCGCGATGAGCAACGCCAGCCCCACGGGAGCGACACGAATGAGCCACTCAAACAGAAGACGCCTGCGCTTGTCAGCCAATGCCGCACCTCCTGCAATGGGTTGCACGCAAATTGACGGCGAGGTGTCACTTGTACTGTCTTCATTAAACCGTCGTCAACCGCACCCATGAAAAATCAGACTTGGTGGCATTTTGCGGCGCCGGGTCAATCTCAACTCACGGCGCACCTGAGCAGCTTCTGTAACATGGGATGTAACAACTCCCCCCCGCGCAACGCCTCACGCCAGCGCGCGGGGATGCCCTCCACGCCGTGGATGAGCCCGGCGAGGCCTCCCGCCACCGCGGCGGTGGTGTCGGTGTCCCGGCCCAGGCGGACGGCGGCCTTCACCACCTGCTCGTAGGTGTCGTGCTCGGCCACACACTGGCGCGCGGAGCGGAGGCAATCCACCACGTAGCCCGTGCCTGTGCCGCGGATGGACTCCCAGCCCGGAGGCAGGACGTGCGTGTCCAGCTCCGTGCGGGCTTCGAAGCCTTCGGGATACAGCTCACGGAACGTCTCCACCGCGGCCGTCCAGGCGTCCGAGGCACCCGCGCCCCGCAGGATGCGACGGGCCCACAGGCAATACAGCGCGCAGCACACCTGGGAGCGCATGTGCCCATGCGTGACGCGCGACTGGGTCATCGCGTCCGAGGCCAGCTTCGCGTCACTGCCCGAATGCCAGAGCGCCAATGGCAGCACGCGCATCAACGCGCCATTGCCGTTGTCCTGTTCTCCCTTGGGCCCGGCCATCAGCGCGGGCGTCCCGGCGTGGACCGAGGCCAGGGCCGTGCGCGTCTGGATGCCCACGTCGAACACCTGGCCGTCCACCGCGAGGTAGCCCCACTCCAGCCAGTTCACCAGGCGGCGGCCCAGGTCCTCCGGGTCCAGCTGTCCACGGAAGAGCAACGAGTCCAGCAGGCACAGTGCATGAGCGCCATCGTCGGACCAGGTGCCCGGCGGAACCCCGTCATGCGCGCGTTGGAAGCCCTTGGGCGGCTGGAAGTCGATGTCCTCGGGCGGTGGAATCCGCGCGGGCGCGTGGAACTCATAGGGCACGCCCAGCGCATCCCCTACCAACAGCCCGTAGATTCCCCCGGCAAGCTGCTCCTCACGACTCGGCATGGTGTTGCCTCCCCAACGGTGCCGTGGCTGTCGCAACAAAATTGCGCCTCCAGGCCTCGCCATGCAGGCTGCCACGCGAACCGGGCCATGCCGAGCCCCACGTCCAGGAGCCTCGATGTCCGCCGTATCGCCCCTTGCCCAACCCGAGGCCTGGAACCTGGTGGCGCCCGAGTACGTGCGCGAGCTGATGCCCGCCTTCGAGACGTTCTCCCGGGATGCCCTGCTCCGGGCCGGCGTGGCGAGAGGGACACGGGTCGTGGACGTCGCCACGGGGCCGGGCACGCTCGCGCTGCTCGCCGCGCGCGACGGCGCCCACGTCACGGCGGTGGACTTCTCCCCGGAGATGATTTCCGCCCTGCGCGCCCGGGCCGCGGAGGCGAAGCTCGGCATCGACATCCTGGAGGGTGACGGCATGGCGCTGCCGTTCGAGGCGAACGCGTTCGACGCCGCCTTCTCCATGTTCGGCCTGATGTTCTTCCCGGACCGGGCGCGCGGCTTCCAGGAGCTTCACCGGGTGCTGAAGCCGGGCGGCCGGGCCGTCGTGTCCAGTTGGACGCCCTTTGAGCGCTCGAAGGAGCTGCGCGCCGTGTACACCCGCCTCTGGGAGCAGTCGGGCGCGAAGCCGTCACAGCCGGGCGCCATCCCCCTGTCCGACCCCGACACCTGTCAGCGGGAGATGTCCAGCGCGGGCTTCACCCACGTCACGGTGCACGAAGTGGAAGGCCACATCGACTACCCGTCCACGGCCGCCATGGTGGACGCCACCACCCGCTCCAGCGCGCCCGTCGTGCTGGCGCGCAGGGCGCTGGGCGCGCAGTGGGACGCGCTGCTCTGGTCCATGCACGAGCACGCGCAGGCGGAGCTGGGACCCGGCCCCCAGCGCGTCACCCTCACGGCCTACGTGACGACAGGCGCCCGGCCGTAGCGCACGGCCGCGTCGAGCGTGTTGCGCATCAGCATGGCGATGGTCATGGGCCCCACGCCGCCGGGCACGGGGGTGATGAACGACGCGCGCTCGGCGGCGGCCGCGAACTCCACGTCGCCCACCAGCTTGCCGTCTGGCGTGCGGTTCATCCCGACGTCAATGACCACCGCGCCGGGCTTGAGCCAGGCGCCCTTGACTAGCTCGGCCACGCCCACCGCCACCACCAGGATGTCCGCGCCATCCACTTCACGGCGCAGGTCACTCTTGCTGTGGCAGAGGGTCACCGTGGCGTTCTTCTGGAGCAGCATCAGCGCCATGGGCTTGCCCACGATGTTGCTGCGCCCCACCACCACGGCCCGCTTGCCCGCGGGCTCGCAGCCAATCTCCTCCAGCAGCCGCATCACCCCATGGGGCGTGCAGGCCCGGGTGGTGGGCCGGCCCAGGAGCAGGTTGCCGGCGTTGAGCGGGTGGAAGCCGTCCACGTCCTTCTCCGGCTTCACGGCGGAGATGATGACGTCCGGGTCGAGGTGCCTGGGCAGCGGCAGCTGCACCAGGATGCCATGCACCGCCGCGTCTTCGTTGAGCTGCTGGACCAGGGCCAGGAGCGCGTCCTGGGTGATGTCCTCGTCCGGGTGGTGCTCCCAGGACTGGATGCCCACCTCCCCGGCGACCTGCTTCTTCCGGCTGACATACACCTTGGAGGCGGGGTCCTCCCCCACGCGCACCACGGCCAGCCCCGGCGTCAGGCCGTGCTCGTGCTTGAGCCGGTCGACCTCCGCCTTGACCTCGGCTCGCACGCGCGCCGCGACCGCATTGCCATCAATCAACTGGGCGTTCACGCGCGCCACTCTATGCGAAACTCCCCCGCCAGAAAGGGAGCGGAACTTCGGCCATGGGCGCAGGAACAGTGCTGGGAGCAATGCTGGGGTTGATGGCGGGCCTGCTCGTGGGCAGCCCCTGGGCCATTGTCCTGCTGCTCATCGCGGGCGGCTTCGCGGGGCGCTACTACGACGCCCAACATGCCCTGCCGCCCGAGGACCCGGAGGCCCTGGCCGACTTCTCCCACGTCCCCTACGCCCTCACCCATGACGCCACGTCGGAGGCGGCGCTCGCGCCTCGCGAGGAGGAGCCCTACGAGCAGCTCGCCAGTGACTTGTGCGCCGTGTTCGTCGAGGTGGCCCACGCGGATGGCGAGGTCCGCCGCGACGAGGTGCGCGTGGTGCGGCGCTACTTCCAGACGACGCTGGGCTACGGCCCCGAGGCCCTGGAGCTGGTCCGGCGCCACCTCAAGGCCTTCCTGTCCCACCCGCCCGACCTGGACGCGGCCGTCAGCGCCTGCCATGCCCAGCTCCCCTCGGCCGAGCGGCACCGGCTGCTGGACACGCTCTATGAGCTGGCGCTGGCTGACGGCGGCATGCAGCGCTCCGAACGGGAGGTCCTCCGCCGCGTCGCCGAGGGCCTGGACATCTCCGAGGCGGACGAGCAGGCCATCATCGCCCTGCACCTGGGCGCCGGGGATGAACATTACACCGCGCTGGGCCTGACGCCGGACGCCACGGATATCGAGGTGAAGCGCGCCTTCCGGCAGCTCGCCGCAGAGTACCACCCCGACAAGTCCGCCCACCTCGGCCGTCAGGCCGCCGAGCAGGCCGCCCGTCGCTTCCAGCACGTCCGCGACGCCTATGAAGAGATTCGACGCCTGCGCGGGCTGTAGCGCCGGATTACATCCCCCCCAGTCGCCCACGACGAGGACGCACCTCCCGCCATGAGTCAGCAGCGCAACGGCCCCAAGAAGAAGGAAGCGGCTTTCAGCAACAACCCCTTCAAGTCCGCCATCCAGGTGATGAAGGACCAGGAGAAGAAGGAGGCGCAGGAGAAGGCCGCGGCGGAGGTCTCGAAGCGCAAGGCCGCGGCGCCCCCGCCCCGGATTACGAAGTCCTCCAAGGTCCGCGAGGAGGACGACGCCTCCCTCTTCTACTCCGCCATGGACGGAGTGCAGCAGCTCTCCAACCGGGGCGAAGCGCCCGCGCCCAACCCGCGCCTGCCGGAAATCATCGACGAGAACGCGGAGGCGCTCGCGCAGCTCTCCGAGCTGGTCGCCGGCCAGGGCGACTTCGACTTCACCGGCACGGACGAGTTCATCGAAGGCGCGGGCCCCGGCATCGACCGGAACCTGCTGCGCGCGCTGCGCCGGGGCGACTTCGCCATCCAGGGACAGCTGGACCTGCACGGGAAGACACAGGCCGAGGCGCGCGACGCGCTGGAGCGTTTCCTGGGTGACAGCCGCCGCGCGAAGAGGCGCTGCGTGCTCGTGGTGCACGGGCGCGGTTTGAACTCCAAGGACCAGCTTCCCGTGCTGAAGGAGCGACTCAAGGGGTGGCTGTCGGAGAAGCGGATTGGCCGGATGGTGCTGGCGTTCGCCACCGCACGTCCTCAGGACGGAGGCACCGGCGCGGTGTACGTGCTGCTCCGGCGGTAGTCTTTACGCGCGCCCGGCACTGTGCATACATGCCGTCATGGCACGCGATCTGATCGACCTGCATATCCACGTGGGTGGCGCTGTGGCGCCCCACATCCTCTGGTCCATCGCCCACCAGCAGGGCTTCAAGCTCCCGGTGAAGAACTACTTCGACTTCGTGGAGCTCATCACCTCCCGTCCGGGCAAGGTGGGGAGCCTGGACGACTACCTGAAGATCCTCCACACCTGGACGGAGAAGATCCAGTCGTCCCCCAGCGCGATTGAGCGCTCCGTCTACGAGGTCATCGGCAAGGAGTACCGCGGCAGCCGCGTGACGCAGATGGAGCTGCGCTTCAACCCGATGAAGCGCAACCTGAACTCCGAGCTGGACCTGGACCACATCATCCACGCCGCGCTGCGCGGCATGGACCGCGCGGTGCTGGAGTACGGCGTGAAGATGGGGCTCATCTTCTGCCTGGCCCGTGAGTTCGACCACCGGCTCAACAGCATCATCGTGGACAAGGCCATCAAGTACCGCACGCGCGGCGTGTGCGGCATCGACCTGGCCGGCACGGAGACGAACGCCATGGAGCTGAGGCCGGAGGTCGTCACCCAGTATGAGGAGCTCTTCTCGCGCGCCCGCCGCGCCGGGCTCAAGTGCACGGTGCACACGGGTGAGACGCGCGGCACCGGCGCCGAGGGCGTCATGGCCGTGGTGGAGAAGCTCCAGCCGCACCGCATCGGCCACGGCATCCGCGCCGCCTACGACGAGCACGCGATGAAGGTGCTGCGCGAGCGCGACATCGTCCTGGAGCTGTGCCCCACGTCCAACCTGCACACCAAGGCCGTGGAGGGCGTGGAGGAGCTGCGCCACATCGTCCGCACCTTCTGGGACCGCAAGGTGAAGTTCACCATCAACACCGACGGCCCCTACCTGCTGGAGACGGACATGCGGCGGGAGATCGACATCATCGAACAGAACGGCATCCTCACGCCCGACCAGGTGGATCAGACGCTCGCCTGGGCCCGTGAGGCCTCGTTCATCCCCGCTTGAGCCACGCCATGTACGGACTCTCCCGCTCGCTCCTCTTCCAGCTCTCCGCGGAGCGCGCGCACCGGCTCGGCATGGCGGGGCTCCACTTCCTGGGCCGCTCACGGGACTTGTGTGAGTCCCTGCGCGAGAAGGCCCTGGAGGGCGCCCCGCCCGGCCTGGCCGTCGAGGTGGCCGGCCTGCGCTTCGCCCACCCCGTGGCGCTGGCCGCCGGCCTGGACAAGGACGCGGAGGCGGTGGACGGCCTCTTCGCCTGCGGCTTCTCCGCGGTGGAGATTGGCACCCTCACGCCCCGGCCCCAGCCCGGCAACCCCAGCCCCCGCCTGTTCCGCCTGCCGGAGCACCGCGCGGTCATCAACCGCATGGGCTTCAACAACCACGGCGCCGACCGGGCCGCCGCGCGCCTGCGGATGCAGACGTGGCGCCCGGGCCCGCTGGGGGTGAACATCGGCAAGAACAAGGACACGCCGCTGAAGCGGGCGGTGGATGACTACGTGGCCTGCGTGGACGCGCTGGCGCCCCTGGGTGACTACGTGGTGGTCAACGCCTCGTCCCCCAACACGCCGGGCCTACGCAAGCTCCAGGAGCCCGAACAGCTTGGACAGCTCCTGGGCGCCGTACAGGAGCGCCTGGCCACCGTGGCGCCGGGCAAGCCGCTGTTCCTCAAGATTGCCCCGGACCTGTCCCCCGAGGCCGTGGACGAGGTGGTGGATGTCGCGCGGGCCCAGAAGCTCGCCGGCCTCATCGCCACCAACACCACCGTGGCCCGGCCCTTCGAGCATCCCCTGGCGAAGGAAGCGGGCGGCCTGTCCGGCGCACCTGTCCGCGAGCCCGCCAACGCCGTCATCCGCCGCGCCTGGCTGCGAGGTGGAGGCGAGCTGCCCATCATCGGCGTGGGCGGCGTCTTCACCGCGCAGGACGTCTACGAAAAGCTGCGCGCGGGCGCGTCGGTGGTGCAGGTGTACACGGGCTTCATCTACGAGGGCCCAGGCATGGTGGGCCACATCCTCCCCGCCCTGGCCACCCTGCTCGCCCGCGACGGCTACAAGCAGGTCCGCGACGTCATCGGCGCCGAGCACCGGAAGCCCGGCACGGCCAACTGACGCATCGCATCAATTCGCTGACAAAAAAATGAGCGCTCGCCGGCGCCTTGGAGTTTCACCGGCGAGCGCCCCGGGCCCAGTGCTTGACGGGCCTCGAAAGCTATGGCTGCACGGTGAGCGAGCCGCCAACCGTGTTGACCTCCACCGCATGGGCTCCCGAGCCATACGTCTGCTCGCGACTGCCCAACCGCGCGGGACTGTCGTTGAAACGTCCACCGACAGTATTGAATTCCAATCTCACATCCGCCTGGGCCGGCAGCTTCAGCCGGACATCCCCGCCCACCGTGGACACAGAAGTAGTCACGACCTTCCGCGGTGCCAATGCCACGGTGCCGTTCACCGTGCTGACGTCCAACCGCTCCTCCGAACCGTCCACTTCCACACGGCCGTTGACTGTCGCCAGCGACTGCCGCCCCGCCACGCCCGCCACCGTCACCGGACCGCCCACCGTCGCCACGTCCAGACGCGCCCGCCGCGGCACCTTCGCCGTGAACCTCACCGCGGGCCCGCTCCGACGGCAGGACCGCGTCTCTTGTTCGCACGGACCGCAACAAACCCGCGCCCGGATGACGCCCTCTTCTTGGACGACTTCCACGTCCACTTCGTTCCGGGAATTATTCGAGCCTTCCCGAACAACCGTGATTACCACGTCATTCCCGTCTACCGCATCTACGCGCACCGCGCCATCAACATTGCCGATCTGAACTTCAGGCGTGCCGTCCGTGTTGAAAGTCCACGTCTGGGTGGACGGCGCGGCGGCGAGGATGAGCAGCAAGGGCAGGACCATGTGCGGGCTCCGAGAGAGGTGTGATGCCCCCCTCCCTACGCCCCGGCCCCGCCCTCATTGCGCCCGGTGGAGACGCAGTATCCACACCGCTCTGACATGCCCTCAGGCGTCTGCGCCCCGGGCAATCCGCTGGTACAGCGCGTCATGGCGCCGGACCATCGTCTCCAGGGAGAGTTCGCGCGCCACGAAGTCCCGCGCCGCCTGCCCCATGCTTCTCGCCTTCTCGGGATTCGCGAGAAGCTGACGGAACGCCTGGGCGAGCTGGGCGGGGCGCTCGGGGTCCACCACGAGGCCGCGTTCGCCGTCCAGGACGAGGTCGGTGTTGCCACCCACGCGCGTCACCACCATGGGGAGCCCCGCGGCCATGCCCTCCATCACCGCGTTGGACATGCCCTCCGCGGTGGAGCAGAGGACGCCGAAGGTCGCCCGGGCGTAGATGGCGGGCACGTCCGTGCGGTGCCGCAGGAAGTGCACGGAATCGGACACGCCCAGCTCACCGGCCAGCTTCTCCAGGCCGGGCCGGCGCGGACCATCTCCCACCAGGAAGGCGTGCAGGGTGATGCCGGCGTGGCGCAGCTGCGCCAGCGCGAGCAGCAGGTCCTCCTGCCGCTTCACCGGGTGATTCATGTTGGCCACGTGGACCACCACCGGCGCGTCCCCGGTGTCGGGGAGCGGGCCGCGCAGCCCTTCGCGCCTGCGGGACTCGAAGCGCGGCAAATCCAGGCCGTTGTGGATGACGGACACGCGCGAGGCCGGCAGCCCCTCCTCGGTGATGAGCTGGTGGCGGATGGCCTCCGCGTTGCCAATCACATGGTCCGCCATGCGGCACAGCTGTGACTGCACCGCGCGCCGCGCCCGCCCCTGCCAGTGCGCCAGGTCCAGCCGGCCCACGATGACCTTCGTGCCCGCGAGCTTCGCCGCCGGCACGGCCACCATCGTGGAGTAGAAGTCATGCACGTGCACCAGCTCCACGCGGTTCGCCTTGAGCCAGCGCGCCATGCGGTACACCTGATACGCCGTGTTCGGCTGCACCACGGAGCCCTTGAGCGGGAAGGCCGCCGGCGCGTGGCCCAGCTTCCACACCGCGCCAATCAGCGGCCCCGAATCATCCAACACGGACACCTGCAGCCGGTAGCTGGCCGGCAGCCCCCGCAGCAACTCCAGCACCTGCACCTCGGTCCCCCCAATGTGGAAAGACCGGGTGAACTGAACCAGGCGGAGGGGCTCCTGCCCCATCCGCGCCTCCTCACGCCGCATGTCCGGACCCCTCCCACGTCGCCACCACCGGCCCCTGCGAAGCCGGAACCCGTTGCATGTCCGCCACCTCGGACGCGCGCGCCACCCGGTGCGCCGCCGCCGCCAATCCGAAGAGCACGTAGCAGTGCGCGGACAGGATGTAGCCGGAGAACAAGTCACACACGAGGTAGCCCACCACCGACGCGGACAAGGCCCGCGCCTGCCACCCCACTTCCTTGTCCCGCGACGCCGCGAAGGCGCCGCCCGCGGCGCCGCCCGCGAACACCATGAAGAACAGCAAGCCCACCCAGCCCAGCTCGCCGATGACGTCCAGGAAGATGTTGTGGGCCACGTAGGCCCGGCGCGCCTCGGGGGGCGCGTACATGGGCCACGCGTAGCGGAAGCCGCCCGCGCCCACGCCCAGCAGCGGCTTGTCCAGGCTGATGCGGCTGGCCACCTGCCACGCGTAGACGCGGCCCATGGCGGACGCGTCCTCGTGGAACTCGGCCACCGTCTCGTTGCGCTGCCAGAAGCTCTGCGGCGCGAAGACGAGCAGCCCCACCACGAAGAGCGAGCCCACGACAATGGCCTGGATGCGGCGCTTCTCTCGGATGGCCCACAGCGCCATGGCCACGGAGAGGCCGATGAAGCCACCGCGCGAGTGCGAGACGACGATGGCCGCCACCGCGAGGATCGCCGCCGTCAGACACGCCAGACGCCACAGCCAGCCGCTGCCCTTGCGCGCCACGAAGGCCACCGCCAGCGGCACCACCAGCGCCAGGTTCATGGCCATGTGGTTCGGGTCCGCGTAGACGCCCACCCAGCGCGCGCGGAAACCCTCCACCAGGTCCTCGCCCACCAGGTACCAGTTGATGGCGCCCACGGACGTCACCACTGACGCCAGCACCAGGGCCCCGCACACCACCGCCAGCCGGCGGCCCGTGGTGATGACGTTGACGAAGGTGATGTAGATGGCCGTCAGCTTCAACAGCTCGATGCCCGTGGTGGTCGTCACCTCCGGATTCACGGACCAGCCAACGGACGCCACCGCCAGCGTGGAGAAGGCGATCAGCGACAGCCCGCGCGAGCCGTCCACGTACAGTGGCTCCGCCCGCCCCAGCCGGCGCATCACCATGAGTCCCGCCGCCACCCCCGACGTCACCAACGCGAGGCGCAGCGGCGCGAGCGCGGGAATCCACTCACCCGGCGCCGCGTACATGACCGCCGCGAAAGCGGTCAGCGCATAGAAGGCCCACACGTCACGGCGCTGCCCCTGCTCTCCCAGCACCATTCACTCCACCTCCAGGCAGTTGCGTCGCGCACCAATACGCGTGCCTGGGCGAAAGCAGAGGACATGCCAGGGGCCCCATCGGGCAAAGCCCTGAATCTTCTAAGACGGGACGGCCTCGCCGGACATGCGGGCCGCCCCGGACTGAAATTCCTACGGGATGGGGCTGCTCTCCATCGGAAGAACCGCCGAGGCCACCGGCTCCAGCCGCCCGTCCTGGAGCCAGGGCGTGCCCAGCTCCTCCAACAACCGCGACAGGGTCAGCGTCACCAGGCGGCGCAGCTCCGCGTGCGCCTCCGGCGCCACCGCCGGCTCCAGGCCCTTCAGGGCACGCTCGGCCGCGGAGGTGCGCAGGCGCGGCGCTTCCGGGGCACCTTCGAAGAGGCGCTGGCCCAGCTCCACCACCCGCCCCAGCGGCACCGGACGCGCGTCCGCGCGCTCCTCCAGCACCGCCATGGCGACGACGGCGGCGAAGAGGCGCTCCAGGCCCAGCGTCTCCAGGGGCACGCCAAAGCGAGCCAGGGCCTCGCGCGCCGAGTCGTCGGTGCCGCCCAGCACGCCCCGGAACACCTGCACCTGGGCCTCCGCGCGGGCCAGCAGCGCCTCGGTGGCGGCCAGCTCGCGCCGGGAGCGGAACGGCACCGGCTCCGCGCCCTCCACGCGCAGCGCCCGCCGGGGCCGCTTCTGGCGCAGCGCGGACAGGGCGGCCGCCTCCTCCGGAAGCACCATCAGCACGCCCTCCCGCATGGCGCCCGGCGCCTTCGCCAGCCGGTCCGCGCGGAACTTGAGCTGGAGCGTGAGCGAGAAGCCCGTCTGGAAGATGCGCCGCAGCGGCGTGTCGCGCAGCACGTCCGTGGCGCGCTCCGGGTCCGCGCCCGTCAGGTGCTCGAGCGCCAGGGACAGGTAGTCCCGCACCGTCTCGCTCGCGCGGCGGACGGCGTCCAGGTCCCCCGGGTCCGCCAGGTCCGCCACCAGCGCGGCGCTGGCCACCTCGCGCAGCTCGTCCTCCGCGTTCACCGCCTCCACCATCGTCAGGCCGCGGAAGGCCGCCTCCAGGTAGTCCACATGGGCCGTGGTGGGCGCCAGCCCCGCACGGGCGGCGGACACGGGGGAAGGCGCCACGTCCACGCGGCTGAACAGGGACACCGCCTCCTCCAGCGACGGGAAGCCCATGTCCTGGAGCCGGCCGCGGCGGAACTGGTACGCCGTCTCCTCCAGCTCACTGGGAATCTCCCAGCGCACGGCCTCCAGCAGCCGCACGGCCTCGAAGGGGTTCTGCGCGATGAGGTCGTTGAGGAGCGAGCGGACGGCGGACATCTCCACGCCCTCCGCCTTGATTTCGATGAGGTAGCGCCCTTCCGGGGTCTCCATCGTCACGCCCTGCGGGTTGACGTCCGGGTTCTCCTCCAGGTCGTGCACCTCGACGAACTCGCGCAGGAGGATTTCGAGCACCTCCAAATCCAGTCCGTGCAGCTTGCGCAGGAACTCTTCGGTGTCGTCCACCCCGCCCCGCGCGGCGCGCAGCCAGGTGAGGACGGCGTGGGCGTCCAGCGCGTCCCGCCGCCAGCCCCCCAGGTCCACGAAGGCGCGGAACTGGCCCGGCGAGGCGAGCTGCACCAGCTCTGTCGAATCCGCGAGCCCCAGCTCCTGGATGGTGACGTAGAGGTCCTCGGCGGGCATCGAGCGCACCAGCGCGCGGGCCTCCGCGACATCCAGGAGTGCGTCCAGCCGCTGACGCGGGGACAGCCTCATCAACCGCTGACGCAGCTCCCGGGGAGCCAGCTGCGTGTCGCTTCCATTTCCCTTGCCGTTTTCGGACACGGCGCGGTCCCTACCACAGCGCCCCCCGGCCCGGGAGCAGAACCCCACCAGGAGCGGCGGCTACCGGATGATGCCGGCGGCCTTCAGACGCGGGTGGACTTGCCGAAGGTGTCGAGCAGCGCGCCCCACACCTGGTCCACGCCCAGCTTCTCCGTGGAGGAGAACGGGAGGATGACCTCCAGCGGCAGGTCCATTGTCTTGGAGAGCTCCACCAGCCGAGGCTTGCGCTTCGCCTTGACGAGCCGGTCCACCTTGGTGGCCACCACCAGCACCCGGCGGTCGTGCGCCTGGAGATAGTCGAGCGTGGCCAGGTCGTCCGGCGTGGGGCCCACCTCCACGTCCACGATGCTGACCACGGCCTCCAGGCGGTGCCGCTTCTCCAGGTAGGTGGTGATCATCTTCTCCCACTGGGCCTTGTCCGCCTTGCTGGCCTTGGCGAAGCCGTAGCCCGGCAGGTCGGCCAGGCGGAGCTGGTGGCGGACGCCGCCGCGCTCCAGGTCCACGTCGAAGAAGTTCAGCGTCCGGGTGCGCCCCGGCGTGTTGGACACGCGCACCAGCTTCTTTCGGCCGGTGAGCGCGTTGATCATGGAGGACTTGCCCACGTTGGAGCGGCCGACGAAGGCCACCTCCGCCGTGTGGTCCGTCGGGTAGCCCTTGGGCTCCACGGCGGTGGTGACGAAGCGTGCGTCGAGGACCTTGATCACAACGTCATTTCTTGGCCGACGGATCCGCGGCGCGGCGGGCGCGCTCGGCGGACCAGTGGTCGATGGCCTTGAGCGACTCCTTGAAGTCGAACGGCCGGAGGGAGGGCGAGGATGCGTCGTGGCAGGAGCGGCACTGCTTCTCTGACGGGTCCACCAGGCCCACCAGCCGCGCCAGCTCCGAGTCCTTCATCACGTACTCGGGCGAGTAGTACTGCCCACCGCCGTGGCACGTCTCACAGGTGACGTTCACCGTCGCCTGGGTGACCTGCTCCGGCGAGTGGCAGGACAGGCAGCGCCCGTCCTTCTTCTGCTGCTCGGAGAGCGAGCTCTCCGCCCGGGCGTGCTTGGACCGCATCCAGGCGTCGTAGGCCTCGGGGTGGCAGCCCTTGCAGCTGTCCGGGCCTACGAAGTCGGCGCCCCCGGCCGCCCCAGCGGCGGCCAGCACGAGAAGGGAGAGGATCCGGATGCCAGGAACGCGCATGGAGCCGGAGTAGCAGAGCCCCCCGGACGGGGCAAGGCGTCTCGTGGTTGAATGACCGGCAGAAACTTCCGTCGGGCATAGGGGGTTGCTAGAGCCTTGCCCGCCCGTTCCAGCAGGGAGGAGCCGTATGCGCATCCTGACCGTCCTCGCCGTCCTCACCTTCGCCGTCCCCGCCGCCGCCAAGCCCTGGCAGGGCATTGAGCCGGGGGTGTCGAAGCGCGACGAAATCATCAAGAAGTTCGGCGAGCCCTCGCGCACCGTCAGACAGGACGGCAAGGAGATCATCGCCTACCTGGCCAAGGAGGCCATCAAGGGCACCACCCAGGCCCAGTTCAAGGTGGATCCAGACACGCAGCTGGTGGAGCGCATCGACGTGTTCCCCGGGCCCATCATCGACAAGGAGACGGTGGAGAACAGCTACGGCCCCGCCTGCCCCTCCGGCGCCGCGCCCGCCACGCCCTGCTACCTGCGCAAGCTGACGGACGACTTCCGCACCTACTTCCTCTACCCCCGCCTGGGCCTGGCCATCTTCTTCAATGAGAATGGCAAGACGGTTCAGTCGCTGACGTTCACCACGCAGAAGGCCGCGAAGTAGGGCACGCCCGTGCACGTCTTCGGACTGACGGGGGGCATCGCCTCCGGGAAGAGCACCGTGACGCGCATCCTGCGGGAGCTGGGCGCGGAGGTGCTGGACGCGGACGTGATTGCCCGCGAGGTGGTGGAGCCGGGCACGCCGGGGCTGGCCGCGGTGGCGGCGCGCTTCCCCGGCGTGGTGGGCTCGGACGGCCGGCTGGACCGGGTGAAGCTGGGCGCGCGCGTCTTCGGGAACCCCGCGGAGCGGACCGCGCTCAACGACATCACCCACCCGCTGGTGCGTCAGGCCTTCATGGACAAGCTCCAGGCGCTGGAGGCGCGGGGCGGGGCGCGCGTCATCTACGATGTGCCCCTGCTCATCGAAAGTGGCATGCACGCCTGGATGGAGGCCGTGGCGGTGGTGTGGGTGCCCCGCGCGGTGCAGAAGGCCCGGCTGATGTCCCGCGACGGGCTGGGCTCCGACGCCGCCGAGGCCCGGCTGGCCGCCCAGCTCCCCCTGGACGACAAGCGCGCCCACGCCACCTGGGTCATCGACAACAGCGGGGACCTGGCCTCCACCCGCGCCCAGGTGGAAGCGATGTGGCGCGCCATGCTCGCGCGCGGCTGAGCGCCGGGTATGCTGCGCGCCGCATGAGCGAGACGCGCAAGAAGGCCACGGCCGGAACGTACTTCCTCACCGGCTACCCGGGGTTCATCGGCAAGCGGCTGGTGGAGCACATCGCCCGTGAGGACCCGAAGGGGCACATCTACGCGCTGGTGCAGCCCAAGTCGTTCAAGGAAGCCCAGCAGCACGCCGCCCGGGTGAAGGGCGCCAAGGTGGAGCTGCTCACCGGTGACGTGGTGGACATGCACCTGGGCCTGTCGGGCGAGGAGTACCAGCGCCTGTGCGAGCGGGTGACGGACATCTTCCACCTGGCGGCGGTGGCCCAGCTGGGCGTGGCCAAGGAGACGGCCTGGCGGGTCAACGTGGACGGCACCCGCAACCTGCTGGAGCTGGCCCGGGACTGCGGGAAGCTCACGCGCTTCAACTACTTCTCCACCTGCTACGTGTCCGGGGACCGCCTGGGCGTCATCGCCGAGGACGAGCTGGACCGGGGCCAGGGCTTCCGCAACGCCTACGAGGAGACGAAGTTCCAGGCGGAGCGGCTGGTGCAGCGCGCGGGCGCCACCGTGCCCATCACCGTCTTCCGGCCCTCCAGCGTGGTGGGGGACTCCCGCACGGGGGAGATTGACCGCTTCGAGGGGCCCTACTACCTGGGCATCCTGCTGGTGACGTCGCCGCTGGTGGTGCCCCTGCCCCTGCCGGGCAACGGCGTGGCGCCGCTCAACGTGGTGCCGGTGGACTACGTGGTGGAGGCGGTGTGGCGCCTGTCGAAGGACCCGCGCGCCCAGGGCAACACCTTCCACCTGGTGGACCCCAACCCGATGAGCGCGCGCCGCGTGTACGAGCTCATCGCGGAGAAGTCGAACAAGAAGCTGCCGCGCTTCAACCTCTCCGCGCGGGCCGCGGACGTCATGCTGCGGCTGCCGCTGCTGGAGAAGCTGGCCCGCCCGCAGCGCGCCGCCATCAGCTACGTCAACCACCTGGCCATCTACAACTGCCACAACACGCTGGAGCTGCTGGACGGCACCGGCGTGCGGTGCCCTCCCCTGTCGGCCTATCTGGATCAGCTCGTGGCCTACGTGCGGGAGCAGTACCGCAAGCGCCGTGAGGGCTCGGACGAGGACGACCCGTTGGATCAGGGCGGCGCACCCGACGCGGAGCGTCCCTGAGCCCGCGCGGGGGCCAGCCGTGGTAGATCCACGGCTCCCATGCCACGCACCTACCAGCCAGGCGACACGTTCACGCACGTCCGCGAGTGCGACCGGTACCGGCCGATTTACTACGCGGGCGCTTCGGGGGACTACAACCCCATCCACATCGACCCGGAGGCAGGCACCGCCGCCGGGCTCAACGGCAACATCCTCCAGGGGCTGTGCACCCTGGGCTGGGTGGTGGAAGCCATCGCCGGCTTCGTGGAGGACCCGGGTCGGGTCCGCCGCGTGAAGGCGCGCTTCTCGCGCCCGGTGCGGCCCGAGGACACGATTACCTTCCAGGGCCGCGTCACTTCCGTCCAGGACGGGCGGCTCACGGCGGAGGTCTCCGCCACCAACCAGCGCGGCGAGGACGTCCTCAAGGGCGCCGTCGTCGAAGCCTTCATCGGGTAACGGCCATGGCGCTCGACAAGCAATTCATTGGCCGTGAGTACGGCCCGTATCGCTACACGCTGGGCGAGGAGAAGCTGCGCGAGTTCACGCTCGCCGTCGGCGGCGCGAAGCCGGGCGCCGGGACGCCGGGCGAGCCCCCCGCGCACGTCAGCCCGCTCCTCTACGACGCGCAGGCCGCCCAGGCGGGGCCGCATGGGGGCCTCATCGCCTTCCCCAGCTTCGCCGTCGTCTTCGCCATCCGCCCCTTCAGCGCCGCCATCGCGGACCCCGCGCTGAACATCAACATGCAGATGCTGGTGCACGGTGAGCAGGACTTGGAGTTCCTGGACGTCATGCGCCCCGGCGACGTGATGACGACCACCGGCCGCATCGCGGACCTCTACGAGCGCGCCCGCATGGGCTTCGTCGTCGTCACCAGCGAGTCGCGCAACCAGCACGGCGCCCTGGTGGTGAAGGGCACGTGGTCAGCCATCATCCGCGGCTAGCCGTCAGCCCGCGGAGATGACGCCCTCATCGATGAGCTGGACGAGGATGCGCGCGGTGTCCAGCCGCGTCATCCCCGACAGCGAGAAGAGGTCCTCGTAGCTCACCGAGCCGTCAATCTGCGCCAGCACGAAGCCGGCGCGGTGGTCCAGGTTGAGCCAGATGATGTCGTCCGGCTGCAGGCGCACCGCGGGCACCCGGCCCAGGTCCCCCAGCTTGGACTCCAGCCGGGCCATCAGCATCCGCTCACTGCGCGCGCGCAGCGACTCCACGCGGACGTCGGACGGCGCCAGCTCCTTCGCCTTGAAGAGCAGGTCCACCGCCCCGGAGTGGTCATCCAGCTCCAGCAGGTCCTCGGCCCCGCGCAGGAGCAGGTCCAGCTCGCTCTCCACCACGGGGAGGCCGAACTCCTGGGTGTGGCCCTCGGGGATGCCGAACTCGTCGGTGTCCCCCTTCGTCTGGATGACGGGCTCGTCGAACTCCATGACCACGTCGCGCGACAGCAGCTCCAGCACGTCCGCCGGCGTGCCTTCCAGCGCCTCCGGAAGGACGACGCCCGCCGAGGGTGACTTGCCACCGCCCTCCGAGGGGCCGCCCTGCCCCTCCGCCCATGCGCCCCAGTCGCCTTCCAGCGCCGGTGAGGAGGGCAGGTCCGCGTCGGTGGGAGGCAGCCGCCCCAGCGAAGACTCCAGCTCCGGAGGCCGCTCGAACGGCGTCGCCGCGCCCCGTGACGGCGCACCCGCGGCGTCCGCCAGGTACTCCCGGGCGCGGGTGTTGGTTGGATCCAGCTCCAGCGCGCGCTCGAAGAGCCGCCGCGCTCCCTGGGCATCGCCGCTGAGGCGCAGCCACAGTCCTGCCTCGATGAGCTGGTTCGCGCGCTGGCTGCTCATCTACCGCCCCGTGCCGCTCGGCGCCGGGCCCTTGAGCTGCGCCAGACATCCCGTGAGCAGTTCAAACGCGCGGCCCAGCGCCGCCACGTCCTCGCCCGCGCGGACCGCACGCGCATGCTCCAGCACCTGCTCCGCGCGAGGCATCACGTCGGGCGCCAGGCCCCCCCCGCCCGGCACCAGCCGCGCCCGCGTCAGCGCGTCCACCACGTCGCGCGCCAGCGAGTCCAGCTCCATGCGCCGCGTCTTCAGCTCCTCGGACGCCCGCGCGGCGATGAGGTAGCCGCGCTGCTCGTCCATGATGCGCTGGAGCTCCTCCTCCGTGAGGCCGCTGGACGCGGTGACGGTGATGGACTGGCGCAGCCCCGTCTCCCGGTCCTTCGCGTGCACGGAGACGATGCCCTCCGCGTTGATGTCGAAGGTGACGTCAATCTCCACCTGGCCCCGCGGCGCCTCCCGCAGGCCGGTGAGGACGAACTCGCCCAAGAGCTCGTTCTGATGCGCCAGGTCGTGCTCGCCCTGGATCACCATGATCTTCACCAGGCGCTGGAAGTCCTTCGACGTGGCGAACACCTCCGTGGCGGACGTGGGCACGGTGGTGTTCTTGGGGATGAGCCGGCGCACGGAGCCCCCGGCGATGGCCACGCCCAGGCTCTGCGGCGTCACGTCCAGCAGGAGCAGCTCGTGCTCCGCCTGCACCAGCGCGTGGGCCTGGATCGCCGCGCCCAGCGCCACCACCTCGTCCGGGTGGACGCCCTTGCACGGCTCGCGGCGGAAGTAGCCGCGCACGGCCTCCACGACTTGCGGCATGCGCGACATGCCGCCCACGAGGATGACCTCCTTGAGCTCGGAGGCGCGCACGCCCGCCTCGCCGAGCACCTCGGTGGTGAGCCCCACCACGCGCTCCGCCAGGTCGGACGTCAGGTCCTCCAGCTTCTCGCGGCTCAGCGTGGCCTGGAGGTGCAGCGCCGCCCCGCCGCCGGGCGGCGTGGAGATGAAGGGCAGGTTGAGCCCCGCCTCGCGCACGCTGGACAGCTCCACCTTGGCCTTCTCCGCCGCGTCCTTGAGCCGCTGCAACGCCATGCGGTCCTTGCGCAGGTCGATGCCGTGCTCCTTCGCGAAGCCGAAGACGAGCCATTCGATGATGCGGTTGTCCCAGTCCTCGCCGCCCAGGTAGGTGTCACCGCCGGTGCCCACCACGTCGAAGACGCCCTGGGAGATATCCAGCACGGACACGTCGAAGGTGCCGCCGCCCAGGTCCAGCACCGCCACGCGCCCGTTCACCGTGCGGCCGAAGCCGTAGGCCAGCGCCGCCGCCGTGGGCTCGTTGATGATGCGCAGCACGTCCAACCCGGCGATGCGGCCGGCGTCCTTGGTGGCCTGGCGCTGGGCGTCGTTGAAGTAGGCCGGCACGGTGATGACGGCCTTGGTGACGGGCCGGCCGAAGTGCGCGTCCGCGTCCGCCTTCAGCTCCTGGAGAATCATGGCGCTGATTTCGGGGACGGACAGGTCCTTGCCGCCCATGCGGATGCGCAAGTCGTCGTGCTGCCCGGCCACCACCTCGTAGGGCAGCGCGCGCAGCGAGTCCTGCACCTCGTGCGAAGAGAACTTCCGGCCGATGAGCCGCTTCGCCGCGTACACCGTCTCTTGCGGATTGGTGATGGCCTGCCGCTTGGCGATGCTGCCCACCAGCCGCTTGCCATTCTTCGCCATGGCCACGACGGAGGGCGTGAGCCCCTGCCCCGTGCGGTTCTTGATGACGACGGGCTGGCCGTCCTGGACGGTGGCGACGATGCTGTTCGTCGTTCCCAGGTCGATGCCAATGAGGGGTTCGGGCTCAGCCATGGGGAACCGTACTCACTCCTAGAACGTCCAGCGCAGCTTCTTGAGCGCCGCCTTCGCTTCCGCGTTGTCCGGGGCCAGCTTCGCCGCATCCTCGAAGGCCCGCTTGGCGAGTTTCTTCGATCCGGCGTCCAACAGCACCTTTCCCAGCGTCAGATGGTGCTCGACCCTGGCGGGGTCCAGGTCCACGGCGCGTTGCGCCAGCCCTCGGCTTTCGGCTGCATCCTGCCCCAGCAGGTGGCTCAGGCGGGCGCAGCGCCAGGCGGCCTCGGCGTTCTGGTCGTCCAGCGAGCAGGCGAGACGGTAGGCCGCCATGGCCCCCTGCGTGTCGCCGTGCTGCTCCATCTCCCGCCCCCGAGCGACCTCGATGGTCGCCCGCTGCGAGTCATGCCCCCGGCGCGCCTTGACCAGGAGAAGCGCGGCTTCGCGGTTCTTCGGGTCCATCGTCTGGACTTGGTGGAAGTCGTGATAGGCCCGCTCCCATTCACCGTTGGCGATGGCGGCCTTGCCCCGGGCCATGAACTCGGCCAGCCGGCCGGTGCGGGCCAGGTAGGGATGCCGGGCCAACCGGGCCTGCCGCTCCGCCCGGCGCGCGTCGGACGCGCCATCCTCCGGCGGCGGCGCCAGCGGACGCGACGGCGGCGGAATGGACGAGGGCCGACTGGACGCCACGGGCGGACGGGGCGCGGGGGGAGGCGGTGAAACCTGATGCACCGGCGGCGGCTCTGGCGTCAGGAGCTGCTGCGCGGGCGCGGGAGGCGGCGGCGCGGCGGGTGGTGGCGGCGCGGCGGCGCGTTCAGCCTGCGCCAGCGCCGGGTTCGCGCGCAGGTAGGCCTCGCGCTTGTCGGGCTGCATGAGCACGTTGTGCGCGTCCGTGAGGCGCCGGAAGATGCGCTCCATGCGGGCGCGGAAGCTGCCCAGGTTCTTCCCGAAGTAGCGGTCCGGATGGAAGCGGCGCGAGGCGTTGTAGTACGCCTGCTTCACCTCCGCCGCCGGCGCCCCGGGCTTCAGCCCCAGCACGGCGAAGTGGTCCATCGCGTCGAGCGAGCGCTCCAACTCGATGATTTCCTTCTTCCGCTCCGGCTCCAGGTCCACGGCCTCCGCCATGGCCGCGTCCACCACGGGCGCGGGCGCGCCCCGAGGCACCACCCGCGCGGGGACGATGGCGCCCTTGGCCCGCAGCGCCAGCAGCACGGCGATGGTGCGCGGCTCGCCCAGCTTGGAGCGCGCCAGCACCTGGTCGATGCGCTCCACGCGCCCCACGAGCTGGAGCACCGCGCCCTCTTCCGCGGTGAGCTGAAGGCGAGCCGCATCCAGTTGGGGCACCGTGGCGAGGTGATCCGTCAGGGCCCCCAGCCCGATGATCGTGTTTGGCGCACTCACAGTGACGGTCCGAGGAAAGACTTCCGGAGTTTTCAGACTAGGGTTCCGGACGCAGGGCGTCAAACGTCCGTGAATCCTGACTCCAAGAGAGGGAAGACGGCCACGCCCGTCAGTTGCTGGCGAGCACGCGCTCAAGAATGGACAGGCCTTCGTCCAGCTCGCGCTCGGTGACGATGAAGGGCGGCGCGAAGCGCAGGGTGCGCTCGCCAGCGGCATTCACCAGCAGCCCCTCCCCACGCAGTCGGGCGATGACGGGCGCCACCTCGCAATCCAGCTCCACGCCCAGCAGCAGCCCCTGGCCGCGCACGGCCTGGATGCGGCCCGCGGGCAGCCGGCCCTGGAGCTCACGCGCCCGGGCGATGAGGTAGGCGCCCTTCTCCTGGACCTCGTCCAAGAAGCCGGGACGGCGGAGGATGCGCACCACGGCGTTGGCGGCGGCCGCGGCCACCGGGTTGCCACCGAAGGTGGAGCCGTGGGTGCCCGGCGTGAGGCTGGCGCCCAGTTCGTCCTTGCAGAGCATGGCGCCAATGGGCAGGCCGTTGCCCAGCGCCTTGGCCACGCTGATGCCGTCCGGGACGATGCCCTCGTGCATGAAGCCAAACGGCTTGCCGGTGCGCCCCATGCCCGTCTGCACTTCGTCTACCAGCAGCAGCAGCCCATGCTCGTCACACAGCGCGCGCAGCCCAGCGAGGAAGCCCTGGGGCGCCACTCGCACCCCGCCCTCCCCCTGGATGGGCTCCACGAGGATGGCGGCGGTCGCCGGGCCCACGGCCGCGCGCACCGCTTCGAGGTCGCCGTAGGGCACATGGGTGAAGCCGGCGGGCAGCGGCTCGAAGCCCTTCTGGTACTTCGTCTGGCCGGTGGCGGTGACGGTGGCCAGGGTGCGGCCGTGGAAGCTGCTGTCGAAGGAGATGACCTCGAAGCGCGCCGGCGTGCCGCGGTCCTTCATCACCTTGCGCGTCAGCTTGAGCAGCGCCTCGTTCGCCTCCGCGCCCGAGTTGCAGAAGAACGCGCGCGACAGGCCGGACCACTCGGTGAGCTGCGCGGCCAGGTCAATCTGCGGCTGCGAATAGAACGCGTTGGAGACGTGCCACAGCGAGTCGAGCTGCGCCTTCGCGGCGGCCACCACGTCCGGGTGGCAGTGGCCCAGCGCGCACGTGGCGATGCCACCAATCAGGTCCAGGTACTCGCGGCCCTCCGTGTCCCAGACGCGCGTCCCCTGGCCCCGGACCAGCACGAAGGGCGGCTGCTTGTAGTTCTGCAGCAGGTGGCGCTTCGCCTTCTGGACCAGGGCGTCAGTGGAAGCGTCGGACGATGCGGAGGGGGAAGGCTCGGAGTGCGACAAGGCAGTCATCCTTCGTGCGGTACGGTGCCCCTCCGCATATAGCGCGCTACAGGATGTAGCGCGACAGGTCCTCATCCTGGACGATGGCGGCCAGGCGCTCACGCACGTAGGCGGCGTCCACCTGGAAATCCCGGGGGCCCAGCTCACTGGCGGAGAAGGACACCTCGTCCAGCAGTCGCTCCAGGATGGTGTGCAGCCGCCGGGCGCCGATGTTCGCCGTGCGCTCGTTGGCCTGCTGGGCGATACGCGCCAGCTCCGTCACCGCGTCGTCGGTGAAGGACAGCCGCACACCTTCGGTGCCGAGCAGCGCCGTGTACTGTCGCAGGAGTGAATTCTTCGGTTCCCGGAGGATTCGGACCAGGTCCTCGCCCGTCAGGGGCTCCAGCTCCACGCGGATGGGGAAGCGGCCCTGCAGCTCCGGGATGAGGTCGCTGGGCTTGGAGACGTGGAAGGCGCCCGCGGCGATGAAGAGCATGTGGTCCGTCTTCACCACGCCGTACTTGGTGTTGATGGTGGAGCCCTCGACGATGGGGAGGATGTCCCGCTGGACGCCCTCCCGGGACACGTCCGGGCCGCCGCCGCCCTTGCCGCCCTCGCGGCTGGCGATCTTGTCGATTTCGTCGATGAAGATGATGCCGTTCATCTCGGCGCGGACCACGGCCTCGCGCTGGACGCGGTCGGGGTCCACCAGCTTGGCGGCCTCTTCCTTGCGCAGGAGCTGGAGCGCCTCGGGCACGCGCACACGGCGGCGACGCGTCTTGTTCATGCCCGGCATGTTCTTGAAGAGGTCCTGGAGGTTGACGCCAATCTCCTCCATGCCCTGGCCGGAGAAGCCGCGCATGAAGGTGGGCGAGGACTCCGCGGTCTCCACCTCCACCTCCACGTCATCCAGGGTGCCGGCGCGGAGCTGCGCGCGGAACTTCTCTCGCGCGGTGTCGCTGACCCGCTGGGCCGGTGGGGGTGGCGGCGGGGCGAAGCCGAACGGCGGCGTCGCGGACGACGCCTTCACGCCGTTGCCCTGCATCAGCTCAATCAGGCGGTCCTCGGCCAGCTCCTCGGCGCGGGGGCCGACCTTCTCGGTCTCCTCCTCGCGGACCAGCGCGATGGCGGCCTCGACGAGGTCGCGAATCATCGACTCGACGTCGCGGCCGACGTAGCCGACCTCGGTGAACTTGGAGGCCTCCACCTTGACGAAGGGCGCCTGCGCGAGCTTCGCCAGGCGGCGGGCAATCTCCGTCTTCCCCACGCCGGTGGGGCCAATCATGATGATGTTCTTCGGGTGGATTTCGTCGCGCAGGTCGTCGTTGACCTGCTGGCGGCGCCACCGGTTGCGCAGGGCAATGGCGACGGCGCGCTTGGCGGCGTCCTGCCCGACGATGTAGCGGTCCAGCTCGCTGACGACCTCGCGAGGCGTGAAGGCGGACAACTTGCGCGATTCGGCCACGGGGGGTGTCTCCTAGAGCTCTTCGATGGAGATGTTGGCGTTGGTGTAGATGTCGATTTCACCCGCGATGGTGAGCGACTGGTGCACCACGTCGCGAGCGGACATCTGGGTGTGCGCCATGAGGGCGCGCGCGGCGGCGAAGGCGTAGGGGCCGCCGCTGCCCACCGCGGCGATGCCGTAGTCGGGCTCAATCACGTCGCCCGCGCCGGAGAGGATGAACGTCTTCTCCTTGTCAGCGACGATGAGGAGCGCCTCCAGCCGGCGGAGGAAGCGGTCGGTGCGCCAGTCCTTGCCCAGCTCCACGCAGGCGCGGGCCATGTTCTTCTGGTGCTCCTTGAGCTTGGTCTCGAAGCGCTCGAAGAGCGTGAAGGCGTCCGCGGTGCTGCCCGCGAAGCCGGCGAGCACCTGGCCTTCGCCCAGCCGGCGGACCTTCTTCGCCGTGTTCTTCATCACGGTCTTTTCGAGGGAGACCTGGCCGTCGCTGGCGATGGCGACCTTCCCGTCGCGCCGCACGCAGAGGATGGTGGTGCCGTGGAACATAGGACCCGGGGTTTAACAAGCCGGGCGCGGCGTTTCCAAGGAACAGTGACTGGCTGTCTGCTCGCAGACTTCAAAAAGGGAGCACCCACGGCACCACCAGCACCGCCAGCGCGACGATGAGCACCTGGAGCGGGATGCCCACCCGGGCGTAGTCGGCGAACCGGTAGCCTCCGGGGCTCATGACCAGCGTGTTCACGGGCGACGCGATGGGCGTGGCGAACGCCGCCGACGCGGCGATGGCCACCCCCATCAACAGCGGCTCGGGCCGAAGCGCCATTGACTCCGCGATGCGGAGGGCCACGGGGGCAACGAGGACGGCGGTTGCCGTATTGGAGATGAACAGGCCCAGGGTGGACGTCACGATGGCGAGCACCGCCAATACGGCGTGAGGGCTGGCGCCCGAGAAGAGCCCCTCCAGGCCCGCTACCGCCAACTGCGTCACGCCGGTCCGCTCCAGCGCGGTGGCCAGCGGGAACATCCCGGCGATGAGCACCACGCTCTCCCAGTTGACCGTGCGGTAGACGTCCGCGGAGCGCACGCAGCCCGTGAGCACCATGGCCACCGCCGCCAGCAGCACGGCGACCACGTTGGGCAGCAGGCCCAGGGCCATCACCGTCAACATCGCCAGGGTGATGACGACCGCGAGCGCCGCCCTGCGCGGGTCCGCGAGGCGGTCGGTCCGCGGGTCGGGTTCTGCGAGCAGGATGAGGTCCCTTCGGGCCTCGGACAGGTTGCGCAGGTGCTTCTTGCGGCCCTTCACGAGCAGGGTGTCGCCGCGCCGCAGCGTGAAGTCCTTGAGGGCGGGAGAGGAGGCATCCACCACCGCGTCCGTGCCCCGGCGAATCGCGAGCACCGTGGCCCGGAACTGGTCACGAAAGCGTGCCTCCCCGAGCGTCCGGCCCGCCAGCGCCGAGCGGCGGGGAATCACCACCTCCGCGAGCGACTCCTCGGGAGGCAGTGACAGGGACTGCAGGGACGGGAGCCGCTCCAAGCCCCAGTGCTCCACCGTCGCGGCGACGGCCTCCTCATGGCCCTGGACGACGAGGACTTCGTCCGGTCCGAAGGGGCGGTGCGGCACCACGGGATGCGCCGCGCCCGCCGACGAGATGCCCACGACGTTCACCGCGTGCGCGGAGCGGAGGTTGGCCTCGCCGAGCGTCCGGCCCACGAGCTTCGAGCCACGGGGGACGCGGAGAGAATGGAGCAACGTCCCCAGGCCGTACTCACTGGCGAAGTCCTCGGGCGACAGCACGGCCTGCGCCGCGGCCTGCCCCTGCGCCGCCGAGGGCAGCAGGTACTTGCCGACGAAGATGAGGAACAGCATGCCCGCGGCGAGCATCACCACGCCGATGGGGAAGAAGGTGAAGAAGCGGAACGGCTCATGGCCCGCGTCCCGGAGCGCCCCGCTCGCGATGAGGTTCGGTGGGGTGCTGATGAGCGTCAGCATGCTGCCCAGGTGGGCGGCGAACGCGAAGGGCAGGAAGATGCGAGCGGGCGGGATTCCGCGCCGAAGGGCGAGCGTCCCCACCACCGGCATCAGGATGGCCACCGTCCCGGTGGAGCTCATGAACGCGGACAGTACGGCGGTGGCCAGCATCACCACGGCGATGGTGCGCCCCTCCCCTTCCCCAGCGAGGTGCCCCAGCCGCTGCCCCAGCCACCCCGCCAGTCCCGTCTCCGTGATGGCGCCGCCAATCACGAAGAGCCCCACGAGCATGATGACCACCGGGTTGCTGAAACCCGCGAGCGCCTCATCCACCGGAAGGATGTCGAAGAGGAGGAGCGACAGCAGCGCGAGCAACGCCACGATGTCCAGCCGCACCCGGTCGCTCACGAAGAGCACCAGGGAGACGGCGAGGACGCCAAGGGTGATGAGCGCGGGAGGGGTCACATCGAGCAGCTATGCCACCGCGCGTGGGGTTTCGCTACCTCTACGCCGCCCCAGGGCCAGCGGCAGGCCACGCTGCATGGCCAGATATACGAGCAAGTGCGCCGCGAGGACCGGGACGAAGCAAGACTGGGACGAGTTGCGTATTCCGGCGAAAGTGAGCGCCCATTCCAGCTCAAGCCGAGCAGCCGTTCAGGCCATTGGGCCGGACACGTACGTTACATCATCGAAAAGTCCAGCCACCGGCGCCAACTGATGCAAAGCGCCGGGGCTGAACTTTCCGAGCCCGTTCTACTGCATAAGGATTGGTTCCTCGTACTCGAGTTCCCCGCCTTTTGCCTGATTCTGCAGATACTCCTGCACGTCACTCAGGTTCACTGACGCGGGAACGCTGACTGCAAGGAGGCCGTACTGCTCTGCGAACTCAATTTCACATCCCAAAGCAACAAGGCCCTTGCGCACCCCCTCAATCAATTCACGATTATAAAAAGCAACCCGAATGAGCGAATTTCCCGAATACTCAAGCACCTTCTCAAACCAAAACTGCCCATCCACCTCTCTCGTCAAAACCACATCTCCCAGCGTGGCATCCCGAGTAAAAAAGGGCACATTACCAACAACAAACACATGCACACCTGAACCAGGCTGAGCCCACACCGACTCGACAGATGCAGGCGGGTAGTCATCCTCATCTTGCACCAACTGAAAATAGACCTTCACAAAACCAGTCTTCTCCATCACCGAGTTCCTTTTTCGCCATTACACCGGCGACCGGGGAGCTCCGCCTGCCGGAACGGCGCCCAGGCGGAGATCAAGGTCAATCTTCCTGAATCACGTAATCGAGCCGCATCCGCACCCCAGTACGTACTTGTCGCACGGTCGTACGCCAGTACCTTCATGCACCGAGACATGACCCAACTGGCCCACGCCAAGAACGCCTCAGGCTTCTTCACCAACTGCGTTCCCTCGTATTGCTGAGCCTTGAAATAGAACCTTCCTGCTCGCATCTCTGAGCCCACAACAACACACGGGATAAACTCCACGACTGGCGAACCAAACAAGTCCACACAGCAACCGCCCATAGTCGGAAGGGCGCTGAACTGAAGATGTGGAAGGTCGTCGGCCCTGGCCAAGAAAACGAGACTTCGTCCTCCAAGTCCCTCTGGGACGCTGCGTGCGGCTGGCTCAGCCGACGTGCCTCCAATGACGCGGAACGGCTCCCGTTTTCCGAGCTCCAACTCCAGCGTTTCAACATCCCGGCCTGCAAGACAGACTGAAATCTGTCGACCCATATGTACACTCAGATGCAGTGGAAATGAGGTCCCCAGTCCGACAGTGGCTCGCCGCTCGCATCAGGCCCGCGGATGCGCGGAGTCGTAGACCTGCTGGAGCTGTTCCCACGTCACCTGGGTATACCGCTGTGTGGTGGACAGGCTCGAGTGGCCCAGCAGTTCCTGGATGCTGCGGATGTCCGCGCCGCCGCCCAGCAGGTGCGTGGCGAAGGAGTGGCGCATCGCGTGCGGGCTCACCTTCCGCGTCAGCGCGCACTTCAGCACGTACGTGTCCAGGTGCCGCGCGATGCTCCGAGGCGTCAGCCTCCCACCCCGGAAGTTGAGGAACATCGCCTCCGGCGCCTGGTCCTTCCGAATCGTGGCCAGCAGCTCACCCCGCCGCGCGAGGTACGCCTCCAACGCCCGGATGGACTGCGCATTCACGGGCACGAGCCGCTCTTTGCTCCCCTTGCCCATCACCCGGACGATGCGTCCGCTCCGGTCGATGTCCAGCAGGCCCAACCCGCACAGCTCACTGATACGCAGGCCGCCACCGTAGAGCAGCTCCAGAATCGCCTTGTCCCGCAGCCCAAGCACCGTCTTCAGGTCGGGCATGTCCAGGATGGCGAAGACCTCCTCCACCGGCAGCACCTTGGGCAGCGTCTTCGGCAGCTTCGGGCTCTTCACCAGCTTCGCTGGGCTCGCGGGAAGCAGCTTCTGCCGCACCAGGTACTTGTAGAACGACTTGATGCTCGCCAGCCGCCGCGCCCGGCTCGCTGGGGCGTGGTCGGTGCTCAACGTGCCCAGGTAGCCACGAATCGCCGCGTGCGTCCCCGACAGGAGCGACAGCTTCATCCGCTCCACCAGGTAGCGCTCGTAGTCCACCAGGTCGATGAGGTAGTTGCGCACCGTGTGCGGGGACGAGCCCTTCTCGTCCTCCAGGTGGGCGCGGAACTTCTCCAGCAGCGGCGACAGGCTCGTCATCGGGGACGAGCCTACGGGCCGGAGAAATCCTTGCAAGATTCGCGGTGGAGCTACGGCGCCTTGGCAGGAGCCGCGGCAGGCGCGACCGCCGCCGGAGCCGGCTCCGGCTGGGACGGCAGCACCGCCAGGCACGTGTCCTGCGACAACCAGCCCGCGTGGCAGAACCAGGTCAGCAGCGGAATCCGGACCTGCCAGAGCAGCACGAAAATCACCGCTAGGGTGACGGCCAGCTTCATCCAGCCAGACGGGCCCTCCGCCTCATCGTGCTCCTGCTGCCGAGCCAGCGCCGAACGCACCATGTCCATGCGGTCCACCCGGGCGTTCGCCGGCAGCTTCGGACGGCGCGTCACCAGCGAGGACAGCTCCGGCGTCAGCATCAGCCGGTCATTCAACGCCCAGCCCGAGCCCTCCAGCAGCAGCGCAAGGTTGCGCCGGCGCAGCTTCAGCCAGCCCAGCAACCCCGCGGGCGCCATCACCACGATGGCAATCAGCGTCGCCGCGGAGATGAGGTCCACCAGCGTCAGCGACTTCACCTGCGTCATGATGAACGCGAAGGACGACCCCAGCGCCGCCGCCGCCAGGCCGCCCGCCGCCACGATGCCCGCCAGGCCGCCCCCCGCGGGCGCCGCCGCGGCAGCAGGCGCCGCTCCCGCGGGAGGAGTCGCCACCGGCGGCGCGTTCGTCGCGTTCGTGTAGCCCTGCTCCAGCGTCGTATCGAAGGTCTTCTCGCCCGCCGACGCCAGGCCCTCCACCTTCTTGGTGATGAACGCGCCGATGCGCGTGAAGGGCATGGTCATCGCCTCCCACAGCGACACGGGCTGACGAACCACCTGCGTCACGATGGCGTCGCTCTCCACGCCGGCCACGTCGTAGAAGACGCCCCGCTTGCCCACCGCGAGCTCCGTGCTCCGGCCGCTCGTCACCGGCACCGCCACTTCGTACCCGGGCGCTCCGTCCTTCGGCGCCACCTGGACGTAGAGGATGCAGGTGGTCCCCAATGACGTCAGCGCGGAGTGCGCGGCCCGGTTCGTCACCAGCACCGACAGCGTGTACTTGCGCCCGCCCAGGATGAGCGTCCCTCGCTCCACCAGCGCCGACCGCTTGGGCATGTAGAGGCTGGGCATGCTGATGAAGTTGTTCGTGAACAGCAGCAGCCAGCGCTGGTAGAGCACCAGCCGCTCCAACTCGTTGATGGCGTCCAGCGTGGGCTTGAGCGCGAGGTCCGCCGCGCTCGCCGCGTCCAGGGCATCCAGGTCCGCGTCAGAAACCGACGGCAGCGTGTCCATCAGCTTGCGCACCGGGCTCGCCTCGAGCTGCGCCTGCCACGCCAGCACGCCGTCCGCCTTCGCCGCCAGCGCCCGCCACGTCGAGTCCGACAGCCGCTGCGAATCCCCCGTCATCGGCGTGGCGACGTCCGTCCGGAACGCCTCCAGCGCCTCGTACGCGGGTCCGCGCAGGAGGCGGGACCACTCCAGCACGCCCGACGCATCCGGCGGGGCAACAGGCAGGTCGCCCGCCGCCTTCCCCAGCGCCGCCACGTCACCCAGCGCGCCCTCCACCCGCTCCGCGCGCAGCCGCAGGCTCGCCGCTGCTTCGGGCTGCGCGGCCACCAGCCGGCACTGCACGAAGTACGCATCCAGCAGCGGCGCCACGTCGCGCACGCGCTTCGCCGTCTCCAGGCTGACGTCACCCCAGACGAACGCGGCGCCCTGCTTCTCCCGGTGCGCCAGCAGCGCCGCGCGCTCCTCGCGGAAGCGCTTCACCAGCGTCGAGTCCACGCCCGCCTGCCCCGCCCGGTTCGTCAGCGCGGAGAAGCTGGCCATCAGCTCCTGGGCCAGGGGCCGCAGGTGCTCGGGCAGGTGCGCGGGCGCGATGATGCCATCTCCGTTCTGCCCGGACTCGCGCAGGGCCTTCTCGCTCTCACGCACCTGCGCCAGGGAGATGCGCCCCACGTCCGTCGCCTTCAGCGTCCGGAGAATCCTCTCCGCCGCGCCGCGCAGGGGCCGCGCCTCCTCGCTGAGCGCGTCCAGCTCCAGCACGTCACTGGCAGCGTCCGCGCCGCGCCGGTCCTTGAGCTGCCGGGCCGCCCAGTCCACCGCCGCGCGCACCTCCGCCACGCGGATGCGGCCGTTGCCGTCCGCGTCCATCAACGTCAGCAGGCGAGGATCACAGCTCAAGCCCTCCAACGGGCACGCCGTGGCAATCCACTGCGTTTCTGGGATGCGGATCGCCTCCACCAGCACATCGAAGGAGGGAATGTCGACCTGGAGCGAGCCGCCGTAGCGGCGATAGATGAGCGGAGCCATTCGGGCGGCGGAAGTAAGCACACCGCCCGGCGAAGCGCACGAACCTCAACAGTCAAAAACTACGGCGTCGCGGGGACGCTGTAGATGCCTGCCTTCGGGCCCTGCGTAATCGCGTACACGGCAAGCGAGTCATCCTTGCCCCCGAAGGACACCGGCACCTGGACGCCCTGGTCCAGCGTCTTCCGCGCCTGCGTCTTCACGTCGTACACCGCCACGTCATAGGTGTCCGAGTCCATGCGGGCATACGTGACGAGCACCCGCTGGCCGTCCTCGGACAGCTTGTAGCTGAAGATGCCCTGCAGCCACGTGCGGGGGTCCGCCTGACGGGGCAGGTCCATGGCCATGAAGTCACACGAGCGCCCATTGCGGATGCAGTTGGAGCGGAACACCACCTGCCCGTTGCCCGGCGTGAAGCCATAGCCGAAGACGCCCTGCTGCACCTTCGCCGCCCGCTCCTCACCCAGGGTGTACAGCATCAGGTCCACCGAGTACGCGGGCTTGAGGATGCGCGAGAGGAACGCCACGTAGCGCCCATCCGAGCCCCAGACGAAGTTGGGCACCCGACCCCCCACCTGCTTCGTCTTCCCGTCCGGCAGCGCGGCCACCGACATCAGCCCCGCGTTCGCCGTCGAGTCATACTTCTCCAGGAAGCCCACCGCCTGCGAGTCCGGCGAGAAGGCCAGCTTCTCCACCTGCACGCCCAGCTTGCGCCCCGCGCCGCCCGTCGCCGGGCCCAGGTGCAGGTCCCCAGGCACGTTCGGCCTGCCATTCTCCGTGCGTGCCAGCCACTTGCTGTCGGGCGAAAAGGCAAACACGCCCGAGGCCACCGCCAGCCGCGTCGCCTTCAGCTCCGGCAGCGCCGCCAGGTACAAGTCATACAACCCCCGCACCGACTCGCTGCGCACCTGGAAGGCCACGCGCTGCCCATCCGGGGAGACCTCGTAGTCCCCCACCTGGTCCCCCACCTTGACGGGCGGCGCGTCTGGCTTCTCCACGGAGATGGCCGCCAGGCCCCCCGCCGCGGACAGCCGCCGCTTGAAGAGCAGCGTCTTGCCGTCCGGGGTGAACTGGGCCGTGCTGACCTCCGCCGCCACGTCCGTGAAGGGCCCTGACGGCAGCGTGCCCAGCTTCAGCTTGCCGCCATCCACGTAGGCCAGCTTCGTCCCATCCGGGCTGGGCAGCATGTAGCTGACCGCCGTGCCCAGCACGACGGGCGCCGCCTTCGCGTCCTCCAGCGACGCCACGTTCAGCGCGCCCGACTGCGTCGCCGGGTTGTAGCCGGTGACGAAGAGGACGTGCTTCGAACCCGGCGCCACCAACTGGCCGCCCGGGACGTTCGTCACGCCCTCGCCCAGCTTGCGCGGCTCGCCGCCTTCCACGGGCACCACGTACAGCTCGCCCAGCACCATCTGCGGCGGAATGCCGTCCAGCGCGGGCTTCTTCCCATTCACCAGGTACGTGGCGAAGCGGCCATCCGGCGTCACCCGCAGGTCCGTCACGCGGCCCGACGCCAGCAGCGTGCCCTGCCCCGCGCCAGGGGCACCGGGCGGAGTCGGCTTCTCCGCCGTCGCGGCGGCCTTGGTGCGCTTCACGCCCGGCGCCTCCGATCCGCCATTCTCACCCTGCTTGCAGCCCGTGCCCGCCATCACCAGCGAGGCCACCAGGCCCGCGGTCCACAGCCGCCCCTGCCGCATCCGCATCATGCGCTCCTCTGGTCATCGTGCTCGGGGGCGCCCGCCGCCGGGACGCCCGCGTGCGGCAGCCATGCCGCCAGGTCCTGCTTCGCTCGCGCCGAATACGCCGCGCGCTTCTCCGCCTTCTTCATCCGCCCGGTAATCGGCGGGAAGATGCCGAAGATGATGTTGGAGGGCTGGTGCGGGTAGTCCGGCGGGTGCGCTTCCCCCGTCACGTGCCGCAGCAGCGCGCCCATCGCCGTGGTGGCCGGCGGCGGCACGAAGTCCGTCCCCGTCAGCCGGGCATGCAGCGCCAACGCCACCAGGTATCCACACGCCGCGCTCTCCACGTAGCCCTCCACGCCGGAGACCTGCCCCGCGAAGTAGAGCCGGGGCTCCGTCTTCAGCGACAAGTCCTTCGCCAGCAGCCGGGGCGAGTCAATGAAGGTGTTCCGGTGGATCTGCCCCATCCGGAGGAACTCCGCTTGCTGAAGTCCGGGGATGAAGCCGCTGAAGATGCGCTTCTGTTCACCCCAGGTCAGCCGCGTCTGGAAGCCCACCATGTTCCAGGACGTGCCGCCCACGTCCTCCATGCGCAGCTGCACCACCGCGTGGGGCTCCTGGCCCGTGCGCGGATCTCGCAGGCCCACCGGCTTCATGGGCCCGTAGGCCAGGGTGTCGTCGCCACGCTCGGCCATCACTTCAATGGGCAGACACCCTTCGAAGTACTTGGGTTCCTCGAAAGCGTGCGGCACCACCTTCTGGCCCGCCTTCACCTCGGCGATGAAGCGGTAGTACTCGTCCTTCGTCATCGGCAGGTTGAGGTAGTCGTCCCCGCCGCCCTTGCCGTAGCGGCTCTGGCGGAACGCCACGTTCATGTCGATGGAGTCCGCCGACAGGATGGGCGCGATGGAGTCATAGAAGTAGAGCTTCGTCCCCACGTGGCGCTCCAGCTCCCGCGTCAGCGCGTCCGACGTGAGCGGCCCCGTGGCAATCACCACCGGGCCCTCTTCGGGCAGGCGCTCCACCTCGCCGGCCACCAGCTCCACGCCGGGCAGGCGCAGCAGGGACTGCGTAACCGCGGCGGAGAAGCGCTCGCGCTCCACCGCCAGCGCGTCACCCGCGGGCACCCGGTTCGCGTCCGCGGCGCCCAGCACCAGCGAGCCCAGCGCGCGCAGCTCCGCGTGCAGCAGGCCAATGGCGCTCTCCGGGTTGTCCGAGCGCAGCGAATTGCTGCACACCAGCTCCGCCAGCGCGTCCGACTTGTGCGCGGGCGAACGCTTCTGGGGCTTCATCTCCCGCAGCACCACCGGCACCCCGCGGCGGGCGAGCTGGTAGGCGCACTCCGTCCCCGCCAGCCCGCCGCCAATCACCGTCACCCGCTGCTTCTGATCCGCCATCCGCTTCCTCCAGGCCCGCGCCGCGGGGCCGTCCAGCAACTGTTAGCAGGACTGACACGCCCTGGCCCAGCGTCGATTCAGCCGTGTGCAACCCCACGCTTTCGCTCCGGACTCACGCCTGGCCGGCTGCCCAGCAGCCCGCCTTCGCCCCCGGCTGGAAGGCGCGGTTTCCCTACCTGGGTTGGACCCCTACGTTTCTCGCGTTCGCCGCTCGGGGGCGGCCTGCATCCGGGCGAGCGCCACTGAACTCGAAGACTGGGAGTACCGAAGCCATGGCCACCCGCCGAATCCAGGACCTGAACCGGGTCCGTGAACTCCTGCAGCGCCGCCGTCGGGAGATCCTCAGCGCCAACGAGGGTGCGCACCGCGAGCTCACCGCCCTGAAGAACCAGGAGCGGGACCCCGAGTACGAAGAGAACGCGCAGTCCGAGCTGGCCGACTACACCTTGTCCAGCCTGATGGAATCGCAGCGGCGCGAAATCATGCTCATCGACGCGGCCCTGCGCCGAATGGAGATGGGCGTGTTCGGCGAGTGCGTGGACTGCGGCTTCGAGATTCCCATCGAACGCCTGGAGGCCCTGCCTTTCGCCATCCGCTGCGAGGAGGACGCCAGCATCCACGAGCTCGAAACGCGCGGCGGCCCCATGGCCAGTCCGTCCCTCTGAGTCGCTGCGAGCGCGCGCTCCCGGCGCCACCCCGGGAGCGTGCTACTCGCCCTCTTTCTGGAGCACCACGAAGCGGTAGTTCTCCAGCTCGTTCTGCCCCGCCGTGTAGAGCACGGTGAGGAGCATGTCGTAGGGAACCTTCTTGTCCGCGATGACGGACAGCTCCCCGCTGAAGGGCGCGGACGGGTTGCGCGCGGCGATGTACTTCAGCTTCTCCACTTCCTTCTTGAGCTGCGCGTCCAGCGGCAGCACCAGCCGCCCCTGGAGCTGGTCGGCCGGGAACTGACCGTTCCGCAGCCGCAGGACTTCCCGCTCACCCACCAGCACGTTCCTGGGCGTAATCGTGACGGCCACGGTGTCCTTGGGCGTGGCGCGCGTGGAGGACACGGGCGGACGCACGTCCTCGGACGCCGTCACCGCCGCGGACGACGAGGCGAAGGACTTGAGCAGGAACACCAGGAGGATGGTCATCATGTCCATCATCGCGGTGATGTTCAGCTCCTTGATCTCCCCCGCCGCCTCGCGCTCCTTGCGCTTCTTGCGCGCCAGGGCCCGGCGGTAGCTCAGCCGCGCTACGGCTTCCGCGTCAGGCGTGTCCATGGCTCAGATGGCTCCCAGCGTGACGTCCGGGAACAGCAGCCGGCGCTCGCGGCCCTGCGTCTCACGGATGGCGTCCAGCGTCTGCGTCAGCGTCTCGTAGGGGACGTCCGGGTCCGCGCCCACGATGACCTTCGTCTCCTTGGGGAAGGCGGACTTGATCTCCACCATCTTCGCGTTGAGCGCGCTGAAGTCGTGCGCGCCGTCCGCCTTCACCGGGATGGTGGGCGTGCCCGCCTCGCCGAGGATGGCGTTCTCACTGCTGACGAAGTGCCCCTTCTTGGAGATGAGCACGGACAGCGTCAGCTTGGGCGCGTCATCAGGGTTCTCCTGGGCCATGCCCGTCGTCGGCGCGCCGTAGGCGGGGGCGTTGACGTTGATGATGCCGAACGTCGTCAGGCCGGTGATGGACAGCAGCATGAAGATGATGAGGTTCATGAGGATGTCGAGGTACGGGACGATGTTCAGCTCGCCCGCCTCTTCCTCCTCACGAACCTTCAGCTTGCGCCGGGAGTAGTGGAACGCCATGGCCGCGTGCCCGTGCGCGCTACGACGCGCGCGCCTCGAGCTCCGTGGTGGCCGGGTCCACGGAACCGCGGCGCGACAGGAGGTTCTCCAGCTTGAGCGCGTAGAGCTCCATCCCCTCCACCATGCTCTTCGCGTACGACGTGAGGAACAGGTGGAAGACGATGCAGATGACGGCGATGGAGAGCGCGAAGGCGGTGTTGTTCATCGCCTTGGAGATGCCGTCCGACAGCAGCACCTGCTTCTGCTCCGCCGGCACGTTGCCCAGCGCCTGGAACGTGCCGATGAGGCCGAAGATGGTGCCCACCAGCCCCACCAGCGTGGCGATGTTCGCCAGGGACCACAGCCAGGGGATGCGCTTGGACACGTTGGGGCTGTGCTCGACGATGGCCTCCTCCACAGCCTTGGAGACCTCAATCTCCCCGCGGTTGGCGTTCACCAGGCCCGCGCGGACCACCTTGGCCAGCGGCGCGTTGGGCGCCATGCCGCACACCTTCACGGCGCGGTCCAGGTTGCCGCTGCGCACCAGCTTGGCGATCTGCTCCATGAAGGGCGGCGCGTTGAGGTTGTAGCGGAACACCAGGGTGACGACGCGCTCCAGCGCGACCGCCAGCGAGCACGCCAGCCAGAACAGGTTCACGAACATGAACGGTCCGCCATCCTTGAAGAACTTGATGACGGAGTCCGTGACGCCCAGCTTGCCCCCTTCCGTGGCCGCGAGGGTCACATCCAGCAGCAGCTCGCTTACCGAGGGAATCATTGCGCCCAGAGTCCTTTCGACGCCCGCCCCCCGGGGCGCGCCCCTGCGGATGCGGGCACCCGTTCGACGTTCCCGGGGAGGGAGCAGCCTGGACTTCTAGGGCGGGCCCGCCAAGGCTGTCAAGCCGAGGACGGGCCATGCCCATGTAACTACTGGGCTTTCAAGCAGCCGAGGAGGCTTCGGGTGACCCACCCGGGCCCCCGGGCTGCTCGGTGATTTCGCGCCGGTAGTCGCACTCCTTGTTGGGGCACGCCACGTACGGACCGTCCCGCTTGGAGAACTTCTGGAGCAGGTAGGGCGACGCGCAGGTGGGGCACGGCTCGGCCAGGGGCCGGTCCCACGCGGCGAACTTGCAGTCCGGGTAGCGGTTGCAGCCGAAGAAGATCTTCCCACGGCCGCTGCGGCGCTCCGTCAGGTAGCCCTCCTTGCACTCCGGGCACGACACGCCGATGGAGATGGGCTTGGACGTCTTGCAGTCCGGGTAGCCGGAGCAGGCCAGGAAGCGCCCGAAGCGGCCCCGCTTGATGACCATGGGCTTGCCGCACTTCTCGCAAATCTCGTCGGTGGTCTCCTCCTCCACCATGACGATCTTGCCCTCGGCGTCCCGCTTGAAGTCCTTCGTGTTCTTGCAGTCCGGGTAGTTCGAGCACGCGAGGAAGTGCCCCATCTTCCCGAACTTGATGACGAAGAGGTTGCCGCACTTCTCGCAGGGGATGTCCGTCTTGATCTCCTCCCGCTTGACGTCGCGCATCTCCGCTTCGGCCTTCTCGAGCGTCTCCTTGAAGGGCCCGTAGAAGTCGCGCAGCACCGCCTTCCAGTTGGCGCCGCCCTCGGAGATCTGGTCGAGCTTCTCCTCCATGCTCGCCGTGAAGGTGACATCCAGCTCGTGGGGGAAGTGCTTGACCAGCATCTCGTTGGTCATGTTCCCCAGGTCCGTGGGCCGGAAGCGCCCCTCCAGCTTCTCCACGTACTTCTTGTCCTGGATGGTGGAGAGAATGGCGGCGTAGGTGGACGGACGGCCGATGCCGCGCTCTTCCAGCTCCTTCACCAGCGTGGCCTCGCTGAAGCGCGGGGGCGGCTGGGTGAAGTGCTGCTCGTGCAGCAGCTTCTGGAGGTTCAGCGCGTCACCGTCGTTGAGCACCGGCAGCTCGCCCACGGCGTCGGCGCCCTCCGCGGCGTTGTCGTCACCGGCGGCCTTGGCCTTCTCCTTCTCCGCCTCTTCCTCCGGCGTCAGGCCGGCGCCGTACACCGCCAGGTAGCCGGCGAACTTCAGCGTGCTGCCAGAGGCGCGGAAGGTGGCCCGGCCCGCGGCGATGTCCGCGCTGGTCTGGTCATAGACGGCGGGCTTCATCTGACACGCGACGAAGCGGTTCCAGATGAGCTCGTAGAGGCGGTACATGTCCTCCTCGCCCATGGCCTCGAAGAAGGGCTTCACCCGCTCCGGCGGGTACTCCAGCGACGTGGGCCGGATGGCCTCGTGCGCGTCCTGGGCGCTCTTCTTGCTGCGGTACACCATGGGCTCGTCGGGCAGGAAGTCCTTGCCGTACTTGCCGCCGATGAACTCGCGCACCTGCGTCACCGCGTCGTCGGACAGACGGGTGGAGTCCGTGCGCATGTATGTGATGAGCGCCGTCTGGCCCTCGTCACCCAGCGGCACGCCTTCGTAGAGGCGCTGCGACAGCGTCATCGTCTTCTTCGCGGTGAAGGACAGGCGGTTGGCCGCCTCCTGCTGGAGCTTGGAGGTGATGAACGGCGCGGGCGCGTTGCGGCGGCGCTCGCGGCGGTCCACCTTGGCGACGACGAAGTTGGCCGTCTGGAGCTCGGCGACCAGGCTCTCCGTGAAGACGCGCTCCTTCAGCTCCACCTTCTTGCCGTCCAGCTTGGACAGCTTGGCCTTGAACGGCGGAGGGCCGGAGGGGCCCTCCAGCAGCGCGTCCAGCGTCCAGTACTCCACGGGGACGAAGGCCTTGATTTCGTCCTCGCGCTCCACGATGAGCCGCACCGCCACGGACTGCACGCGGCCGGCGGACAGGCCGCGGCGCACCTTCTTCCAGAGCAGCGGGGAGATTTGATACCCCACCAGCCGGTCGAGGATGCGGCGCGTCTGCTGCGAGTCGTAGTTGTCCTGGTTGAGCTGGCGCGGCTGGGCGATGGCTTCCTGGATGGCCTTCTTGGTGATTTCGTTGAAGGTCACCCGGAGCGCGTCGGGATGCGCCAGCTCCTCCTTGATGTGCCAGGCAATCGCCTCGCCCTCGCGGTCGGGGTCCGTGGCCAGGAAGACGCGGTCGGCCGACTTCGCCATCTTCTTGAGCTCGTTGAGGACCTTCTCCTTGCCCTTGATGACCGTGTACTCGGGCCGGAAGTCGTGCTCCACGTCGACGCCCATCTTGCTCTTGGGCAGGTCCTTCACGTGACCCACGGAGGCCTTCACCGTGTAGCCGGAGCCCAGGTACTTCTTGATGGTCTTCGCCTTGGCGGGAGACTCCACGACGACCAGGTAATGCGGGCCCTTGCCACGGGGCGTGGCCTCCTCCTCCGCGTCTGCTTCCACGGAGGGGAGTTCGTCCTCGTCGCCCTTCTTGGTGCGGCGGCGGGCCGCCGTCTTCTTCCTGGCGGCGGTCTTCTTCTTGGCCGCAGGCTTCTTCTTGGCGGCGGCCTTCTTGGCGGGCGCCTTCTCCTCGGCCGCCTCCGTCTCTTCCACCTTCTTCTTCGTCCGCGTGGCCATGACTCTCCTACCTAGATTCTTTCGTACAGCCTTCCGGGGTGCTGGATGACCAGCCCCGTCAATTCCAGCTCCACCAGCGCGCTGGCGAGCGCCGCCGGTGAGTAGGTGCTGCCGACCAGCACCTCGTCGAAGCTCCGGGGAACCCGGTCCAACATCGCGAAGGCCCCCTTCGCTTCCACGGAGAGGTCCTCCCACGAGCCCATCGTCCCAGGAGGAACCGCCGCCAGAGGATCGACTTTCAGCACCCTCCACACATCATCCGGGCCCAGGCACGCCGCCGCCTCCCCGTTGCGCAGCAGCGCGTTGCAGCCGGCCGCCGCCTCCTGGCGCACGTCGCCGGGCATCGCGAACACCGGCCGCCCCTGCGCCCGCCCCGCCTCCGCCGTGTACAGGCTCCCTGAGTCCTTCCCCGCCCTCAGCACCAAGACTGCGTCGGATGCCCCGGAGATGAGCCGGTTGCGCCGTGGAAACGTCGTCGTGCTCGCCCGGACGCCGGGAGGCAGCTCGCTGAAGAACACGCCTCCTCGGTCCAGGAAATGAGGAAGCAGGCGGGCTTGCGCCGTGTCGAGTGCATCCAGGGCGGACCCCAGGAAGGCCCACGTCTCTCCCCCCACCTCCAGCGCGCCCCAGTGACAGGCCCGGTCCACCCCCGCCGCCGCCCCGGACACCACCCCCACCCCTGACTCCGCCACCTGCCGGGCGAAGCGCCGCGCGAACGGGAGGAAGCCCTGGTCCGGGTGACGGCTGCCTACCATGGCCAGCCGGCGCCGCGGCAGCCCCGGCACGCCCCGGTAGAAGAGCACCGGCGGCGCATCCTCCACCTCGGCCAGCCGCGCTGGATAGGCCGCCTGCCCCTGAAACGCCACCTTCATGCCGGACGCCCGGCAGGCTTCCCACACCCGCCCCGCCACCGGCGCCAGGCGCTCCACGGAGGCGAGCCTGCGACGAACCTGTGAGGAAACCGGCGCCTGGGACACCCAGTCTCGCACCGGAGTCGCGGCGAGCGGCGCCAGGCCTCCGTCCGCGAACGCGCGCAGGGCGGCCAGCGTCCTCGGCCCCAGGCCGGGAACGGCCCAGAGCGCGAGGCATGCTTGCTGCTCCGCCGTGAGGCTGTCCGTCTCAGCGTCCGCCATACCCGTCCCCCGCTCGATACCCACCTATATAGAAGGTGGGGCCGCTGGGAGGGGCGCGACACATAAACACCGGACCGCCACCGGTCAAGCACTCAGCCCCTCCATCCGAGGGGCGCATTGCACTTTTCCTGCCGCCGCTCAGCGGCTGGCCGAGGGCGACGCGCCCGGGGCCATGTGGGCGCGGTCGCCGGGGACCAGCTCCTCCAGGGAGCGCATCATGAGGCAGTTGGAGGTGCGCTCCTTGACCTCGGTCACCATGCACCCGCCGATGTTCCGCCAGGGGTAGGCCTGCTCCTCCTTGGACGGCTTGCGCACGTCGTGGCCCAGCACGTGGCGGGACGGATCGCCCTTGCGGAGGATGGTGAAGGTGTTGCCCAGCTCCACGCCGTCCGCGCTGCCCTTGTCCACGACGATGCTGTGGTTCTCACCCAGCACCGTGAGGTACGGCACCAGGGCGGTGATGACGGTGCCGTCCACCTGCTTCGTGTTCGGCTTCGGCGCCACGCGCGCGGTGAGGCGCTCACCCACGGGGCCCACCAGGTCGCCACGCTCGATGCCGTCCCAGGTGTCCATGATCTGCGCGGTGACGATGCCGTCGCCCACGCGCTGCACGCGCAGGGTGCCCACGAAGTCGGTGAGGTAGCCCAGCGGGCGCCCGGTCGCCGGGTGCTTCACCGCCTGGGTGGTGTGATAGACGACGTAGCGGTCCCCCACCTTCACGTCACCCTTCCGCTTGAAGCGCACGTAGACGCTGTCCGGGAAGGAGAGCATCACCGCGTTGGAGGGCGAGCCTTCGATGCGGCCGGCCTCGTCCAGTTCGCGCTGGGTGACGAAGCCCTGCGTCGTCACGGGGACGGAGCCGGCCACGTCGTAGCCAATCTTGCCCGTCACCGTGACCTGGTCGTTGGAGGCGAACTCCGTCGGAGCCGAGATGTCGCCCTCGTCGACCACCATCTCCGTCACCTGGGTGGGGACCTCCTCGCCCGCGGCGAAGAAGCGCACCTGGTTGCCGGGGTAGATCCAGTGCGGGTTGGCGATCTCCGGGTTGTAGGACCAGACCTTGGGCCAGTACCAGGGGCTGCCCAGGTAACGCTGGGACAAGTCCCACAGCGTGTCACCCGACTCCACGGAGTGGACCTCACCGGGCGCGCTCTCACGGCCCCGGGGCGCGCCGGGAGGAATGGCGACGGAGGTCGGCGGCGCGGAGTCGGGCGCCTCGTCCATCACCTCGGCGCCGTCCATCTCACCGCCCGTGTCCTGCTCTTCCTCGTTCTCCTGCTGGGCGTACGCGGTCGGCGCGACGGCGAGGCTCAACATCAGCGAGGTGAGAATCCGGGAGCGCATCGCGGGACGTCCTTTCGAAAGAAACATCACTGGGGGATCGCGGCGAGCCGCTGTTCCGCCTGGGTAGCAGCCGCCGTCCCCGGGAACTGGGTGACGACGCGGGTGTAGAGCACCTTGGCATCCGCGGCCTGGTTGAGCCGCATCCGGCACTCGGCGAGCCGGAGCATGCCGTCCAGCATGGCGTCCCCGGCGGGATACGTGTTGATGAGCCGCTCGAACGTCTGCGCGGCCCCGTTGAACTCGTTGAGGCCAATCTGCCCCAGCCCGCTGAAATAGAGCGCGTTGTCGGCGCGCGGGTGACGCGGGTATTCGTCGGCGAAGCGGCGCAGCTTCTCCACCCCGCCCTCCACGTTGCCGGTGCGGAGCATGTTGACGGCCTTGTCGAACTCCGCGTCGAGCACGTCGGGGTCCTGCTGCGCCCCCGCGTCCTCGTTCGACGCCACCATGGTCGCGGCGGGCCCTTCCTCCGGCGCGGGGCTGATGAACATCTCCATCTGCTCGTCGTCCGGCTCCAGCACCGCCACGGCGGTGGGCAGCTTCGGCGCGGGCTCATGGCGCGGCTTGAGCTTCACCACCGCCAGCTCCGGCGTGGCGCCCAGCGACGCCTCGGCGGACGCCTCCACCTTCACCGGGATGGGGCGCGGAGTCGGGCGCTCACTGGAAGCCCCCGCGCGCGACACGGCGTCATGCGCCTCCAGCCGGGCCACCCGCTCCACCAGGCGCTCCTGGGACGCGCGCAGCGTGCGCAGCTCGGAGCGCAGCGCGCTCACCTCCGCCTCCGAGGAAGCGGTGGTGGCGCAAGCACCCAGCGCACACAGGGGCGCGGCGGCGAGCAGACGGAAGATGACGGAGCGCGCGGGCACGGGCCTTCTTCAGCAGAGGGGTCCCCCCGAGGATAGGAAGGCCCGTCGGAGAGCGTCAAGAAATCGGCCCCCCACACCGGGTGGCTAGAAGCGGTGTACCACGTAATTGAGGTGCCGCCCCGTCCGCCCCGCGTCCCGCCGGTGGGAGAAGAAGCGCGTGGGTTCACACGCAGTACAGGCCTGTAGCACGTCGACGTGGGCTGGCTTGAGGCCCGCCCCCACCAATGTCCGGCGCACCGCGCGGGTCAGGTCCAGCCGCGGCCTTCCTTCCACCCACCGCACCACGTCCTCCCCGAAGCGCGCGCTGAAGCGCCGCGCCAGCTCCTCTGACACCTCGTAACAACAGACCTGTATCGACGGGCCCACCGCCGCCAGCAGCCGCTCCGGCCTCGCGCCGCGGGCCACCAGCACCTCCACGGCGCGCGCGCTGATGTCCGCGTCCGTGCCGCGCCAGCCGGAGTGCACCGCCGCCACGCCGCGCCCATCCGGGTCCACCAGCAGCACCGGCACGCAGTCCGCCGTGCCCACCGCCACCCAGCTTCCCGGTACCTGCGTCCACAGTCCGTCCGCCTCCCCCTCCGTGGGGCGCAGCCCCTGGGCCCCCTCCCCGCTCCGGGCCTCCACCACGCGATCACCGTGCACCTGCGACACGCGGCTCAGCGCTTCGAGCGGCGCGCCAGCGGCCCGTGCCAGGCGGCGGTGGTTCTCCTCCACGCGCGCCCGCTCGTCGCCCACGGAGAACCCCAGGTTGAGTGACGCGTACGGCCCCTCCGAACAGCCGCCAGCGCGGGTGGCGAAGCCGTGCGGCACGGGCAGCAGCGCGGAGGTGAGAAACTCGGTCGACATGGAATCTCCAGGAATCCACCTGATTGCTGCACCAGGAGGTGATCCAGCGTCAGCGCAATCGTAGGATGATTTCACCGCTTCGTTTGACAGGTAGCGTCAGCCACCTGACAATTCACGGACCGCCTGAACTCCGTGCAACCAGTCCGAAACCCCGCGCTCGAGAGCTGCGAGCACCCGCATGCCCCTGGGTCCCGACACCGTTGGTCGCAAGCTGCTGTGGAGCATCGCCCTGCCCGGGCTGCTCGTGGCGCTGCTGGGCGTCGGCCACTTCTGGCGTGAGGCGCGGGTCGCGGTCCAGGATGCCACGCAGGTGGAGTCGCTGGCGCTGGCGGAGTTCGTCGCTTCCACCTTCACCCTTCCGCAGGCGCGCGGGGCTCCGGCCCATGGCGCGGTGACGGAGGTGATGCGCTCCGACACCCGGCTCTTCCGCTCGGTGGAGGACGTCCGGGTGCTGACGCCGGACGGGCGCATCCTCTGGTCCCGCCGCACGGGTGAGGAGGGCACGACGCACCCGGAGGCCGCGCGGCTGACGGCCCCGGGCCCCGAGCGGGCGCGCTCGGTGGCGCGGATGACGGAGGTCATCCGTCCCCTCGGCGGGCCGGAGTGCGCCGGCTGCCACACCGCTGGCGACGTGCCGGGCGCCAGCATCCTGCAGCTGCGCATGGCGGAGCCGGCGCTGCACCAGGAGCTGTCGTCCGTGTTCGGCGCGGCGCTCGGCTCCATGGGCCTGTTCGTGGTGCTGCTGGCGCTCATCACCGGGCTGGCGCTGCACTTCGTCCTCACCCGCCCGCTGCGCAAGCTGAGCGCGGCCATGCGGCGCGCGGAGGCAGGCGACCTGCTGGTGCGCGCGGAGGCGCGGGGCACCGACGAGTTCGCGCGGCTGGGCGCGGCGTTCAACCAGATGCTGGCGCGGCTCACCTCCATGAAGGCGGAGGAGATCGACACCCACCGCGACCTGGAGCTGGTGAAGGAGAAGCTGGCCCTCAAGGACGAGCTGGAGGACCGCCTCAAGGAGCTGTCGCTGCTCTTCGACGTGGCGCGCTCGCTCAACGCCACGCTGGAGCTGGATGAGCTGCTGGACGCCGTCACCCGGCTGGTGACGGAGCGGCTGCGCATCCCCGAGTTCTCCATCATGTTGATGAACCCGGAGGGCCTGCTGGAAATCAAGCACGCCTGGCCGGAGGGCCGCGGCGCGGAGAGCCTCACGTTCGCGCTGGGCGAAGGCGCCTGCGGCCGTGCGGCCGAGACGCGCAAGGCGGTGTACCTGCCGGACACGGCGGACCGCTCCAGCGTGTTCGCCAAACCGGACCTGGTGAAGGGCGGGCTGAACACCGGCGCGCTGCTGGCGGCGCCCATGGTGCACATGGAGACGCTGCTGGGCGTGATGAACTTCCAGCGCCCCCACGTGGCCAGCTTCTCCGCGGAGGAAATCGAGCTGCTCACCGCGGTGGCGGACGTGGTGGCCACGGCGGTGAAGAACGCCCGGCTGCACGCGGAGACGGTGAAGCTCACCATGACGGACCCGCTCACCGGCGTGCCCAACCGCCGCCACCTCTTCCAGCGCATGGAGCTGGAGCTGGCGCGAGCGAACCGCTTCGGCACCCCGCTGGCGCTGCTCATGGTGGACGTGGACCACTTCAAGCGCATCAACGACCTGGCCGGCCACCGCGTGGGTGACGAGGCGCTGCGCCGGGTGTGCGACGTGCTGCGGCTGCGCGTGCGCAAGGTGGACACGCTGGCGCGCTACGGCGGCGAGGAGTTCGTCATCCTCCTGCCTCAGACGAACAAGACGGAGGCCATGGAGGTCGCGGAGAAGCTGCGCCGCGCGGTGGCGGAATCCGTGGCGCTGGTCCAGCCGGGCCTGCCGGGAAACCACGTCACGGTGTCCATTGGCGTGTCGCACTTCCCCTCCGACGCCTCCTCCCAGGAGGAGCTGGTGGACGGCGCGGACGCGGCGCTCTACTTCAGCAAGCGCACCGGCCGCAACCGCACCACCCTGTACGAGGCCGGCATGGAGCTGCACCCGGGCCGCGAGCGGGGCCCGCACACGCCCGCGGCCGAGCCTCCCTCCGTGACAGCCGCCCCCAAGCCTCCGGGGGGCGTGGCCAAGGCGTAGGCGCTCAGCGGCGCACGAGCGTCTGCACGGTGGGCAGCATCAGGTCCGCCCACTCCTCATACCCCTCGGCGGACGGATGGAAGCCGTCCTCCGAGAAGAAGTGGGGGCCCTTGGGAATCATGGCCTTGCTCGCCGTGAAGAGGTCCACGTGGTGCATGCCGTGCACCCGGGCCACCTTCGCGATGGCGGCGTTGAAGGGCTCGAGGCGGCCTTCGTACAGCGCCGCGGGCACCAGCCGCGCCACCGGGGCCAGCGCCAGGTCCACGAGGTTCACCACCACCAGCGGCGCCCCGGTCTGCTTCAACCGGCGGGCGATGCGGTCCAGGTCGTCCTGGAAGTCCTCCAGGGGCGTGCCGCGCCAGACGTCATTCGTCCCGATGCCCAGCGTCACCAGCGTGGGCTGCGCGGCAACGGCGCGCTTCACCTGCCCCGTGAAGACGTCACGGATGCGCGCGCCGCTCTGCCCCAGGTTGCTGAGGCCCACGGGCAGGCCGCCCGCGCGCAGCCGGGAGGCGAGGCGCTCGGGGTAGCCCCCACCTCGCGCCGCCCCCACGCCCACGGCCGAGCTGTCTCCCAGCGCGACGTAGTTGACGCTCATCCGCCGCTCCCTCGCTCCGGCCTCACGGCACCCGCAGGGCGCGCAGGTTGCGAGCCCCGCCCGGCGCCGTCACGCGCAGCAGCAAGGTGCTCCCGGACGCAGCGCCCTTGATGATGCGGGCCAGGGCGTCCGCGTTCTCCACCTTCTTGCGGTTGGCCTCGATGACGACCATGCCGGGCTCCAGTTGCGCGCGGTCCGCCGGCGAGCCGGGCACCACGTCGGTGATGAGCGCGCCGCTGCTGTCCGTGAAGCCGGCCTGCTGCGCGGTGCGCGCATCCAGGTTCTGGAGGCTGACACCCACGCGCCGGGAGCTCTCCTGCGGGTCCTCCGGCCGCTGCTTCGCCGAGGCCACGCCCTCCAGGTCCGGCCGCGTGCCCAGCGCCACCTTCACATCCTGCTTCTTGCCGTTGCGGAAGAGCGTCAACGTGGACGTGCTCCCGGGGCGCTTGAGCGCCACGGTGCGCGTCAGCTCTCCGCTGGAGGTGACGGTCCGCCCGTCGATGGCGATGACGACGTCATCCTGCTTCAGGCCCGCCTTCGCCGCGGGAGATGACGGCATCACCTGCGTGAGGATGGCGCCCTGATTCACGGGGAGCTTGAGCGCGCTGGCCAGGTCCCGCGTCAAATCCTGGATGCCCACGCCCAACCACGCGCGCGTGACGGAGCCTTCCTTCTCCAGCTGCGGCAGCAGCGAGCCGATGAGGTTGCTGGGCACCGCGAAGCCGATGCCGGAGCCACCGCCGACGATGGCGGTGTTGATGCCCACCACCTCGCCCTTCATGTTGAAGAGCGGGCCGCCCGAGTTGCCCGGGTTGATGGCCGCGTCCGTCTGGAGGAACTCGTCGTACTGGCTGGCCCCAATCTCACGGGCCCGCGCGGAGACGATGCCCAGGCTGACGCTGGAGGCCAGGCCGAAGGGGTTGCCGATGGCCACCACCCAGTCACCCACGCGCAGCGCATCCGAGTCACCCAGCTTCACGGTGGGCAGGTTCTCCACCTTCTCCTTGAGCCGCACGAGCGCCACGTCCGTGAGCGGATCCCGCCCCACCACTTCGCCGCTGAAGCTGCGTCCGTCGTCCAGGCGGATGGTGATGCTGACGGCATCCTCCACCACGTGGTTGTTGGTGAGGACGACGCCCTTCGGGTCGATGATGAAGCCGGACCCCGCGCCCTGGCGCAGCGGCTCGCGGCGCTGACTGCCGCCCTCGCGGCCTCCACCGAAGAAGCGCTCGAAGAGCGGGTTGTCCTCCATCCCACGCGGAATGCCGCCGCCTCGGGCCTGCACGTCCACGTTGACCACCGCTGACTTCACCGACTCCACCAGCGGCGCCAGCGACGGGAGCGTCTGGGCCTCCCGTGTCGCGGGCTGGAGGACGTTGCCGGCGCCCGGCTGGGTGGCCGCGGGAGGCGACTTCGGCGCCTGGGCGACAGCCGCGACGGGAGGCAACGCGACCAGGAGCGCGGCGACGAGCGCCTTCCGGAACGAGACGGTCGAACGGTTCATATGAAGACCAAGCTAAAGCCGAAAACCTGCCCCGCAAGCCAAACCGTCTGTCGTGGCGACCGGAGGACACATCGCCCCACCTTGATTCCCCCTTGGCGTCAGGCGGGCTGATAGAGGCGGTAGTCCAGCTCTGGATAGAGGTTGTCCCGGGCTTCCACCTGGGCGAGCCAACCCTCGTCCAGGTTGCCGCCGCGCAGTTGCTCGTGCAGACGCTGGAAGCGCAGCAGGTGCTCGCGCGTGCGGCGCTGGGCGTACTCCACCATGGTGCCCGTCTTCATGATGAAGGCCCAGTCGGAGGACTGGGCGAGCAGCAGCTCCCTGGCGGCCTGATTGAGCGCGCGGCGTTGCAGCTCACGGGCATCCGGGAAGTCCCGCGCCAGCTCCACCATCTGCTTCGCGCAGCGGTTGAGGTGGCGGTAGATCCAATCATTGCTGCCGTCGAGCCACATGTTGGCGTACCCCCCCGCGCCCCACGAGGACAGCGGCGGCGTCGCCACCTGGTTCTCCGGGTGCTCCCGCAGGTCATCCGACGGCGTCACCAGCCGGAACGTCTTCTGGTCATACGCGACCTTGCGGATGAGGAAGTCGAGGAACTGGGGCCCCTCGAACCACCAGTGGCCAAAGAGCTCGGCGTCATAGGGCGCGACGACCACCGGCTCCCGGCCGCCCAGGCGCGAGGCCAGGTCTTCCATCTGCCGCTGGCGGTTGAACAGGAAGTTGCCCGCATGCACCGAGGCCCGCTCTCGCGCGGCGAGCGGATCATACGGGCGCTTCTCGTTCGTCTTCCCGGTGATGCGGAAGTACTTGAAGCCGGTGTTCTTGCGCTCGCCGGTGGGCTGGATGAACGGGCGGATGTAGTCCAGGTCCAGGTCCCAGCCGATGTCCCGGTAGAACTCGCGGTAGTCCGGGTCGCCCGGGTAGCCGTGCTCGGTGCTCCACACCTGCTGGCTGCTCTCCGGGTCGCGGGCATACGCGGCCACGCCCGCCTCGGTGAAGACGGGCGCGTAGGGGCCGTGCAGGGGCCGGGGCACGGCGTCCGTCAGGCCGTGCGTGTCGACGAAGAAGTAGCGGATGCGCTCGCTGGCCAGCAGGCGCTCCAGGCCCGGGTAGTAGCCGCACTCGGCAAGCCAGATGCCGGCGGGGTCCCTGCCGAAGTGCTGGCGGTAGTGGTTGGCGGCCACCGTCACCTGGGCGCGGACGGCTTCGGGCACCTGCTGCATCAGCGGAAGGAAGCCGTGCGTCGCGTTGCAGGTGAGGATGTCCAGGTAGCCCGCGTCCTGGAGCCGCCGGAACGCGGAGACGAGGTCGCGCTTGTAGCGGTCGTGGAACGCGCGGCGCAGGGACTCGAAGTGGTCCCGGTAGAACCGGGCAATGGGGCCGAAGGTGGCGTCGGCGCGCGTCCGGTGGACCTCTCGCGCGCCCAGCTCGCACAGCAGGTCCAGTCGCCGCGCGTAGCGGCTCATCAGCAATTCGTCGCGCAGCATGGAGACGAGCGTCGGAGACAGCGTCATCGCCAGGCGGAACGGGACGCCGTCCTCCGCCAGTCTGTCGAAGACCTGGAGCAGCGGGAGGTACGTCTCAGAGATGGCCTCGTAGAGCCAGTCCTCCTCGAGGAAGTCCTCATGCTCGGGGTGCCTGACGAAGGGAAGGTGCGCGTGGAGCACCAGCGCGAGGGAACCCAGGCTCATGGTCGTTCAAGGTCTCCGTGCGGGTTCAGGAGCGGCCGTCGTCCGAAGGCGGCTTCCGGGGCGGCGGCTCTGCCGCGTCTGGGGTGGCGTGGCCCGCTCGGGCCTCGAAGGAGGCAGGCGCCGCCGTGCGCTGGAGGGCCTCGCCTTCCGCGCGGGGCCGGGGCACTTCGAAGTAGCGGTGGTGCTCCTCCGTGTCGGCGGCGTCACCCTGCGCCTGGGCGTCGCGGTCGGGAACCGTGGCGCGGGAGGGACGTGACGGAGCCTCGAAGTAGCGGTGGTTCTCCTCGACCGCTGGGGGATGCGCACCGGAGCCGTGAGCGGCCTTCGCGGAGGCATCGGTCTGCGCGCGTGCCGTCGCACCGCCTGCCGCGTAGCGCAGGTCCGATGCACCCGGGATGCCCTTCACGTCCAGGTAGCGACGCGATGACGTGTCGCCGGCTGCATGGCGTGGCGCGTCCCCTTCCGCATACCGCATGTCCGAAGCCCCCGGTGCACGGCCCAGGGGCTCCAGGTAGCGCGGCACGGGAGCAGTCACGGGTCCACGCACCTCGCGCGCATGTCGCCGCGCCACATCCGCCTGATAGCGCTGGTCCGAAGCCCCCGCCGCTCGCCCCACCGAGTCCACGTATCGCTGGTCCGAAGCCCCGGGCACGCGCGGGGGGCCCTCCAGGTGCGCCTCCGCCACATCCCTGCCACGACGCTCCCTGTGGACTTCCGGAACATCCAGCACGCCACCACTGCCAGGCAGGTTCACCCGGCGCCACGACACGTACTCGCGCTCCTCTTCCCGCGGCGGCGCTTCCACGACAGCCGCGGGCAGCGCCGCTTCGAGCGGAGGAACCCGAAGGAAACGCACCGTCAAATCCGTGGAGACGCCCGCGGGAGGCAGCGTCACGAGGTTGCTCGAAGCACCAATGCGGCGACTTCGCCCATCGAGCCCGACGAAGTGCGCCTCCACGCGATACGTCCGCCCCGCCGACAACCCGTGGATGTAGAGGCCGCGAGCCTCCACCGCGAAGTCCAGCGCCTGCTCCATCTGTTCATCACCAAACACACGAAGCACGGGACGCGGCGCATCCAGCGCATCCTGCGCGCGCAGCAGGGCCCCCAGGCTGAAGTCCCAGGACACGAAGAGCGTGTGCGGGTCCCTGGGCAACAGGAGGACGGCGTCGTCCTGATACCCCTCCGGCAGCTCACCCAATCCCTCGGCATCCACGGGGGACGGAGGCGGAGCAGGCGCTGCTTCCACCAGGTGGTGGCTGCGCGCCTCCTCCTCGCCAGCCACGCGCGCCACGAAGAAACCCTCCACCACGGGCTCCGCGGCTTTCTGCACGGGCGCGGGCCGCGCGACGGGCGGCGGCACCGGTTCCGGCGGCTTCGTGAAGGAGGGCGTGACGGGCGTCACCGACTCGCGCGCCCGCTCCACTCGGGGCTTGGGCGGGAACGTGACCACCTGCGCGGGTCTGACGGGTGGCTTGCTCCCGGGCTTCTCCGAGGTCCGCTTGGCCGCCACCCGCTTGGGCGCGGACACCCGGCCCTGGCCTTGCGAGCCATCCGCCTTGGGCTTCGCGGCGGTCGGCGTCTTCGCCTTCCGGGGCGCCTTGGCCTTCTTCGCGGCCGGGGTCCGGGCGGGAGACGCCTCGGGTTTCGCGGTCGCGCTCTTGGCGGGCACGCGGATGCCCGCCAGCCGGGCGAGCTTCCCCAGGGCCGGCACGTAGGCGGCCAGGGCCGCGAGCAGCCCCTCTTTTTTCATCCGGCTGTAGCCGCTCCCCAGGTGCTTCCGTGCCAACTCCCTGAGGTAGCTGACCGTCACGCTCTTGAGGTCTTCCATAGGCAAGCAGGCCTTTAGGTCGCTGGTCGTAGAGGGTCAACGTGCCAGCATTACATGTGTTCTTCGCCCGACCCCCCTTCTCGTTTCATCACCCGATGACACTCAGGGGTCGGCTAGGTATCCTGCCCACGCTTGAGCGACCTGCCCAGACTGCTCCTGTGCAGTTTCGACGTCATCCCCGGTCCGTCGGGTTCATCCCGTCGTTTGTCCGAATACCTGAAGGCGTTGCCGGACCGCTTCTCCGTGGTGGTGCTGTCGGCGAAGACGCCTGACCACTCCCACATCGAGAAGTACCAGGGCGCCCGGCTGCTGCGCGTCCCGGTAGGCTCGGGGGACCTGGCCTCGCGCATCCAGGCCTTCGAGCGGGCCGTGCGCCGGCAGCTCGAGAGCGAGGACTACGCGCTCGCCCACTTCACGGACCCCTTCGGCGGATACGCCTTGTGCGAGCTGAAGGGCGACTACGGGTATCGGCTCATCTACGAGGCCCAGACGTTCCCCTCGCAGGAGCTGCGGTACACCCACCCGCAGACGGAGGGGGACCGGCGCTTCCTGTCGAAGATTCGCAGGCAGGAGCTGTTCTGCCTGATGAACGCGGACCTCGTCGTCACCGGCTCGGAGACGACGCGCGCGTACATCCAGTCGCTGGGCGCCAGTGAGGAGCAGGTCCGGGTGCTGCCCGCGCCGGTGGACCTTCAGCCCTTCACGCCCGAGGTGCTGGGCGCCCCGGACGGCGCCCCCCTCCGGATGATGTACCTGGGCAGCCAGGTGGGGTGGCAGGGCCTGCCCACCCTGCTGCGCGCGGTGGAGCTGGCGGCCCGGAAGGAAGAGGTGCGCCTCACGCTGGTGGGCGCACGCCACGCGGACTGGCAGCCGCATCTGGATGACCTGGTGAAGGAGCTGGGGCTGGGCGACCGGGTGGAGTTCCAGCCCCCGGTGCACCACGACGACCTGGCCAAGGTGCTCGCGCTCGCGGACGTGGGCGTGCTGCCCATGGATGACGTGGAGCGCAATCGCGTTCAGGGCGGGCCGCTGGCGAAGGTCTCGGAGTACTGCGCGGCGGGCCGCCCCGTCATCGCGGCGGACCTGCCCGTGACGCGGGAGCTCATCCCGGCTGGCGCGGGCGTCTTCTTCCCTCCGGGTGACAGCCAGGCCCTGGCCGACCGCATCATCGAGCTGGCGCGCGACGTGAAGCGCCGGATGACGCTGGGCCAGGTGGCCCGGGCGCACGCGCAGGCGGCGCTCGACGCGGGGCTCATCCGCGGCAAGCTCCTGGACCTGTATGACTCGCTGTTGGAGAAGCGGTCGGCGCCCGTCTCCACCACGAGCGAGGACGACCTGCCCGCGCCCACCACGGTGACGGGAACGCCCACGAACCGGCTGGCGGCGCTGCTGCCCCCTGAGCCCGCTCCCACCACGGCACCGGTCGCCAAGAAGGCGCCGGAGCCTCGGGAGGACAAGGACGCGCCCGCCGCGAGCCGTGCGCGCGAAGACCTGCCGCTGGTCATGGGGCAGGTGCTCGATGAGGGGCTCGACACGCGCCTCATCAAGACGGAGCTCGAGACGAATCCCATCGAGCCGCCCGTGGTGATGGGTGCGCCGCTGCGCGAGCGCGAGGCCGCCACGTCCAGCGTGGCCGCCCAGGACGCGACGCCGGAGAGTCTTGAGCACGACACGGCGCAGGGCGCGAGCGACGACGACTCCGAAAGCGCGCTGCCCATCGTCCAGGCAACGGAGGTCGAAGACGCGGACGAACCGCCGGCGCCGACGCCCGTCGTCAAGGTTCCTCCTCCTCCGGGCCGGCCTCCTTCGCCCGTGAGCGAGGAGTCCAGCGAGGCCTCATCAGCGACGCCCATCGTCAAAGCGCCCGCAGCGCTGAACCGGACGGACGCAGGCAACCGCGAAGCTTCCGGGGACGCGGATGAAGCCCCCGCGCCGACCCCGGTCGTTCGCAGCCCTGTCATCGGTGCGCGTTACGAGCCGCCGTCGCACACACCGGTGGTGCGCTCGCCCTACGACAAGGAGCGGGATGAGACCGCCTCGGCCACACCCGTGGTGCGCTCGCCCTACGACGGCCAGCGGGACGAGCCACCCGCGCCGACGCCCATCATCCGCGTGCCCACCGAGCTGCTCCAGGAGCTCATCCCCACGCGCTCCGCCAGCAGCCGCGGCACCCCTTCCTCGAGCCGCCCGGAAGAGCACCCCACCCCCACGCCCATCGTCCCCGCGCCCTCCTCGCTGTCCAGCCGGAGCATCTCGGCGCGCATGGAGACGCCCGTCGGGCGGATGACGGCACTGACGCCACAGCCGCGCTCCACGGACACGGAGGCGCCGCCGCCCAGCGCCCGCCCGGGTGCCTCCGAAGCAGAGCGCCTGCCGCCCATCCGAGGCGGCGCGTCCGCGAGCACACCGGAGCGCCCGCCTCCGGCCCTCCGCCCGAGCACCTCCGCGCCGGAAGCCGACCGCCCCCCCGCCCTGCCTCCGCGCGCGGCGGCGCCTCCGCCCGTTCCCCGGCAGCGACCGCCCCGGCTCCAGTCCGTGGACGGTCCCCCCCGGCTCGAACCCATCAGCCCGCAGGCGCTCATGACCTCCGCCTCGGTCCCCGGCGGCGAGAACGAGGAGCCCGAGGAAATCTCCGCGGACGAAGCCCAATCCATCGAAGAGGTCGACGACGACAGCCTCTCCCGCGCGCGGCCCCAGCCCGAGGAGCCGGACGAAATCAGCAGCGACGAGGTGGAGGAAGCGGAGATTTCCGTCAGCAGTGCAGCGCAGCTCATCGAATCGGACGATGACCTCGAGGAAGCCGACGCCGACGTGGCCCCCGAGCCCCCCGACGAGGGCCCCGCCCCGGAGCCCGTCCCCTCGGCGCTGAACCCGTGGTTCGCCCAGCTCGCGCACGGGTACTGCCCCCCCGACGGAATCCGCTTCGACCGGCACACGCCCCCCACGACGTTCCCCGGCCGCGACGAGCCCACGAACCCCGCCCACCCGGCCCCCTCAGGCCGTTCGGAAGTCGTCGTCCGTGGCAAGAGCTCGTGAGGCAGCCAACCGAGCTGATCCTGGAAACTTTCCAAGGGTCGCGCCCGCCCGCTAGGATGTTCCGGTTTTCACAGCACTTTTCCGGGACAAAGGCTTCATGGAGCGTCGGGTCCTCATCGTCGAAAGCGATCATGAATTAGCGCTCAGCATGGCCACCGTGCTCAAGGGCTCGGGCTACCAGACCGCCCTGGCTGAGACGGCGGCTGACGCGCAGCGTGAGCTGGAGAAGCGCCGGCCAGACCTGGTCGTCCTCCGCGCGGAGTTGAAGGATCAGTCCGGCTTCGTCCTCTGCGGCAACATCAAGAAGGGCAAGTGGGGCCAGAACCTCAAGGTGCTCCTGATCTCCTCTGAGAGCGGGGTGGACGGGCTGGCGCAGCATCGTCAGACGCCGCAGGCGGCGGACGGCTATCTCGCCTTCCCGTTCGCGCTGGGCGATCTGACCGCATTGAGCCACGGCATCGTGCCGCCCGGCACGGATGACACCGGCGCGTCGCTGGAGGCCGCGCTGAACGGGACGCGCGAGGCGCCTCCGCCCATGCCTCCGTCGCTCAAGGCCGCCGCGGGGGGGCCGCCGAAGCTGCCCAAGCGCGAGCGCCGCAGCGCGATGACGGAAGAGGACCGCGCGTTCCTCGACCGCACCTTCCAGTCCATCGCGGACCGCAAGGCGGAGCTGCTCGCCGAGTCCCGCCAGCTCAAGCGTCCGCCGCCGCGGCGCGAGCTGATGGGCACGCCGGAGGGCAAGATTCAAATCCTCCGCGACGAGCTGAAGACGCGCGAGGCCCAGCTCGCCCGCCTCTCCGAAATCTGGAACGTGCGCGAGCGCGAGCTGCTCTCCGGCGAGGACCGCATCCACGAGAAGGACGTGGAGCTGCAGGGCCTGAAGATGCAGGTGGACGACCTGCTGCGCCGCTTCAACGAGGCCCAGCAGGCGACCCTCCAGAAGGAGCGCGAGCACGGCGCCACCGTTGACGACCTGCTCCTCCAGAAGTTCTCCGCGGAGAAGGACCTCATCGAGGTCGTCGCCTCCAAGGAGAAGGACATCAACCTCCTGCGCCGGGAGGTCTCCCGCGCCGAGGAGGAGCTGAGCCGCCGCGCCAGCGAGCTGGAGCACGGCCGCAACGAGTACGACAAGCTGGAGAAGCACCTCGGCGTCGTCACGCTGGAGTTCGAGGTCAAGGAGCAGAAGCTCCAGGACACCGTCCTCGCGAACGAAGGCGAAATCGCGCGGCTGACGAAGCGCGGTGACGACTTCGAGACTGAGCTGAACCGCACCATCAGCGAACGCGACGAGCGCTTCGCCGAGCTGGACGGTGAAATCCAGGCCCTCCAGGAGCGGCTGCAGCAGACCGAGCAGGAGCGCGACACCACCGTGCGCGGCCTGGAAGCCCGCGCCACCCGCGCCGAGGAGCACGGCACCCAGGCGGACGCGGAGATCCACCGGCTCAACGCCGAGCGCGATGCGCTGGAGGCGAAGCTCAGCCAGCAGGTCGCGGACCTGGAGACGGACCTTACGCGCACCATCGGCGAGCGCGACCAGCTCCGGCTGGACAAGGACGCCCAGGAAGCCGAGCTCACCCAGCGCGTCGAGGAGCGTGACGCGAAGCTCGGCACGCTCGAGCGCGAGCTGTCGGAGACCATCGCCCGGAACGAGCACACCGAGGCGGAGCTCAACGCCAACATCCAGCAGCAGTTGGAGCGCATCGGCGAGCTCGAGGGCGAAGTCGAGGCCGCCAGGGCGCACCTGGAGGACCGCGAGGCCGAGCTGACCGCGGAGCTCCAGGCGCTGGGGCTGGCCAAGGACGAGCTGGAGACGGACCTCAACGACCGGCTCCAGGCCCTCTCCCAGGCGAAGGACGCGCTGGAGGCGGACCTCTCCCGTCAGCTGGAGGAGCTGCGCTCCGCCAAGGCCGAACTGGAGGCGGACCTCACCGGCCAGATTCAGGCGCTCACCTCGCAGCTCGAGGAGACGCAGCGGACCGGCGAGCAGCTCTCCGCGCGCGTGGCCCAACTGGAGGACACCGTCACCCAGCGCGAGGCCACCATCGAAGCCCTGCAAGGGGACGTGGCCACGCGCGACCAGCGCATCTCCGAGCTGAGCGGAGACGTGGAGGCCACCAGCCAGACGCTGACGCAGACGCAGCAGACGCTGGCGCAGACGGAGCAGCAGCTCGCCGACACGCAGAACACCCTCGCCAGCACCGAAGGCACGCTGGCGGAGACGCGCGGCGAGCTGGACGCCACCAGTCAGACGCTGGCGGACACGCAGGCGCGCCTCGCGAACACCGAGGGCACGCTGGCGCAGACGCGCGGTGAGCTGGACGCCACCAGCCAGACGCTGGGTCAGACGCAGCAGACCCTCTCCGACACGGAAGGCGCGCTGGCGGAGACGCGCGGCGAGCTGGACGCTACCAGCCAGACGTTGGGCCAGACGCAGCAGACGCTGGCGCAGACGGAAGGCGCGCTGGCGGAGACGCGCGGTGAGCTGGACGCCACCAGCCAGACACTGGCGCAGACACAGCAGACGCTGGCGCAGACCGAGCAGCAGCTCGCCGACACGCAGAACACCCTCGCCAGCACCGAAGGCGCGCTGGCGGAGACGCGCGGCGAGCTGGACGCCACCACCCAGACGCTCCAGCAGACGCATGTGGCGCTGGAGGACACGCGCGGCGCGCTCCAGGAGACCCGCGACACGCTGGCCCACACCACCCGCGAGCGCGACCAGCGCACCGCGGAGCTGTCCAACCTGGGCGCCGCGAAGGACGCGCTGGAGCAGGACCTCACCGGCCAGATTGGCCAGCTCCGCGCCGAGCTGTCCGAGACGCAGGGCCACTACGAGGCGGAGCGGGCCGCGCACGAGAAGCTGGCCGCGGAGACGAGCGCGCACATCGGTGACCTCACCAGCGAGCGCGACGGCCTGCGCTCCGAGCTGGAGGCCACCAGCCAGACGCTGGAGCAGACCCAGGGCCAGCTCGCCGCCACCCGCGACGCGCTGGCGCGCGAGCAGCACGCGCACCAGGAACACCAGAAGGCCGCCGCGAGCACCCAGGCCACGCTGGAGGGCCAGCTGGCCGAGGCACGCGCCCATGGCGAGGACCTGGGCGAGCACCTCACCCTCACCAAGCACGAGCTGGGCACGCGCGTCGCCGAGGTGACGCAGCTCTCCGCCACGCTGGCGCAGACGGAGAACACCCGGGCCCACCTCGAGGAGCGGCTGCACACGCTCACCGAGGAGTCGCAGCGCCGCGAGGAGCTGCTCCAGAACGACCTGACGCAGAAGGGCACGGAGCTGTCGGACACGCTCCGCAAGCTCACCCACGTGACGCAGGAGAAGATGCGTCAGGCGGAGGTGCTCAACCGCGAGGTCGCCACCCGCACCGAGCAGCTCAAGGCCATGGAGGCCAAGCTCCAGACGCAGGCCACCGAGGCCCGCCGTCAGGCAGAGGGCCTGGGTCAGCAGATCGCCGGGCTCAACGAGCAGCTCGAGCAGGGCCGCAAGGCGCTGGCGGGCCGCGAGGACCAGCTGCGCGCCGCGGGCGCCGCCCAGCAGAAGCTCACCGCGGAGCGGGACGGCCTCGCGGGCCAGGTCCAGCAGGCCGAGGCCCGGCTCCAGCAGCAGGCCCAGCAGGCGAACCAGGAACGCGCCGACGCCAGGCGGGCGGCGGATGAACTGGCCGCGAAGCTGGCCAAGGCCGAGCAGCGCATCGCCCAGCTCACACAGGACGCCCAGACGCAGGCCACCGAGGCCGACGCCAGGGCCAAGGACCTCCAAGGCCAGCTGACCGCGCGGGCGAAGAAGATCCAGGACCTGGAGCTGGCGGTGGAGAACGCGCAGGGCGCCAAATCACGCGCGGAGAAGGAGCTCAACGCAAAGGTGGCCGCCGCCGAGAGCAAGGCCCACGAGGCCACCACCCGCCTGGCCTCCGCGCAGAAGGAGCGCAAGGACCTGGAGGCGCGGCACGCCAAGGAGCAGGAAGAGCTCACCGCCAAGCAGAAGGCGGAGCTGGAGCGCCGCGACGCCGTCAAGGTGCAGGAGGTCACCCGCCTGCAGCAGTCCGTGCAGGAGAAGAGCAAGGCCCTCAAGGTCGCCGAGCTGGAGCTGGCCCGCTACAAGAGCAAGTCCACCACCGCGGCCAAGGCCGCCGCCAAACCCGCGGCGCCCCAGGACGACGACCTGGCCGTGAGGACGCAGCTCAACCAGGTCATCCCGCCCGCCGCGGCCCCTGCTCCGGCGGCCCCGGCGAAGAAGCCGGCCGCCAGGCCCGCGGCCCAGGCCGCCGCGAAGAAGGCCCCTGCCCCGGCTCCCGCCCAGCCAGCGGCGCTGAGTGACGAGTCCGAGCCCACCGACCGGACCGTGCTCATCCAGTTGCCCACGGCCAAGGAAGACGACGACTGGACGGCCCTGGTGGACGAGCTGGACAAGTAACGGCGCCGGCCTCGGAACCCCGAGGCCTCAATGAAGCGGCCCTGACATCCGTGCCCTGGTCGGGCAGGTGTGTCAGGGCCGCTTCAGTTCCCACCCAGGAAGCGGCGAGCGGTTCCCTGGCGCGCTCAGAGCGCGGCGCGTGCCTCGCGGACCAGCTCCTTGAAGTGGAGCCTGGAGACGACGTCCCGGAGTGACACCACGCGGCCCCCACTGTGGGCCTCCTCCTGGGCACGGCGCCAACTGCTGCGGAGTGTGCGCAAGGAGACGTAGGCCAGCAGGAGCGGGAAGCCGCCCGGAAGCAGGACGACCGCCACCATCATCACCATCCGCAACCACGCCCACGCCATGACCGCTGACCTCCCTGAGTACCGATTCGAGGCCATGAGATGCACGACATGTGCCCACGGTGCGCAGAATATTTCCCTCCGGAGTTCCGCGGGGTTGCCCGGCAGCGAGGCGGACGGGCCACGGTGATGACGCCACAACCCTGGCATTTTTGCCGCAGTCGCCTGGAGGGCGTCGGTTAAGTTCACCGGGTGAGCACCCCTTCGACGGTTGAGAGCCACGCCTTCACCAGCGTGGAGGACGCGGCGCAGCGCCTGGAGCAGGTGGGCTACCTGTCATCGCCGGAGATCGCCACGGCGGCTTTCCTGGCGGACCGGATGGACAAGCCCATCCTGGTGGAAGGCCCCGCCGGCGTCGGCAAGACGGAGCTGGCCAAGGCCCTGGCCCAGGCGCTGGGCCGCGAGTTCATCCGGCTCCAGTGCTACGAGGGCCTGGACGAGGCGAAGGCCCTCTACGAGTGGGAGTACGCCAAGCAGCTGCTCTACACCCAGCTCCTCAAGGACAAGATTGGGGACATGGTGCAGGGCACCACCACGCTGGCGCAGGCGGCGGACCGGCTGGCCTCCAGCGACGCGGTGTTCTTTTCCGAACGCTTCCTGCTGCCCCGCCCGGTGCTGCGCTCCCTGCTCTCCGAGCACCCCGCCCTGCTGCTGGTGGACGAAATCGACAAGGCGGACCCGGAGTTCGAGGCCTTCCTCCTGGAGGTGCTCTCCGACAACGCCGTCACCATCCCCGAGCTGGGCACCTTCCGCGCGAAGCACCTCCCCCGCGTGCTGCTCACCTCCAACGCCGCGCGCGAGCTGTCCGACGCGCTCAAGCGCCGCTGCCTCCACCTGCACATCGACTTCCCGGACCGCGAGCGCGAGCTGCGCATCGTCCGCTCGCGCCTGCCGCAGGTGCCCCAGGTGCTGGCGGAGCAGGTGGTGGAGGCGGTGGCCGCCATCCGCTCGCTCGACTTGAAGAAGGCGCCCTCCATCAGCGAGACGCTCGACTGGGCCCAGAGCCTGGCGCTGCTGAACGCGGAGCAGCTCACCGCCGACGTGGTGGCCTCCACGCTGAACCTCGTCCTCAAGTACGAAGGCGACATCGAGAAGGCGAAGTCCCACCTCTCGCAGATCGCCCAGGCGTGAAGGGCCCTCGAAGCGCGTGCTGCTGAAGGAACGCTTTCAAATCACCCGGCCGCTCGAGGAGATGGAGCTCCGCCTCGTGCGCGCGTCGCTGGCCAACGCGGCCCTGGTCGACCCGCGCGAGGAGGCCATCCTCCGCACGGCCCTGTCGCTGGCGCGCCTCTACAAGGTGCGGCACGGCGAGCTCGACGTGGGCGTGGGCGCGCTGCTCACCCCGTTTCGCGAGGAGGTGGAGCGCCGCCTGGGCCCCATCCTCCAAGCCCCCTTCCCGCCCACGCGGGACAGGCTGATGCCGCACGTGAAGGACCTGCGCCAGCACGCCGCGAAGGCGCGCGACACGGTGGTGCAGCGGCTGCGCGGGCGCGTTCCACCCGAGGCGCTGGACCGGGAAATCCGGCAGAAGGAGCTGGTGCTCGTCACCGGCGGCGGGGGCGGAACGGCCTACGTCTACCTGGGCGCCATGTGCCTCCTGGATGAACACGGCCTGGAGCCGCGCCTGCTCGCCGGGACGTCCATGGGCGCCATCCTCGCCATCATGCGCTCGCGCCTGACGCGCTTCGACCCCACGGACATGATCAACATCGTCCGCGGGCTGTCCTTCCGGAAGCTCTTCCGCTTCATCTCCACGGAGAGCCGCTATGGCCTGCCCGCGGCGCTGCGGCTGTTCCTGCGCGCGGGGCTGGGCCGCTTCTTCGGCGCGGGGCCGGAGAGCAGCGGCATGCGGCTCAGGGACTTGCCGGTCCCCACCCTCATCGCCGTGGGCGGCATCCGCCGCGGCATGCTCCCCCGGCCGCTGGAGTACTACGAGCGGCTGATGGGCGTCAGCCCGCTGGGCCTGCTCAACCCCGCGGGCGTGGCGCGCCGCATCCAGGCCGCCATGGGCGCCATGGCCGAGCTCTTCACCCGTCCCGAAATCACCGCCCGCCTCTACCTGGGCGCGGACGACACCACCGGCGACTTCGACGCGCTCGACGCCGCGGGCTTCTCCTCCGCGCTGCCCGGCGTCATCCACTACGACGTGCTGCGAGAGGACCCCGGCATGCACACGTTGGTGGAGGGCCTCATGGGCCAGCACGGCGTCGCGCGGCTCATCGACGGAGGATTGGTGGACAACCTGCCCGCCAAGGCGGCGTGGAAGGCGGTGGCCCGGGGCCGCATCGGCACGCGCAACGCGTTCATCCTCGCGCTCGACGCCTTCGCCCCGAAGCTGACCACGCCCTTCTGGCTGCCCCTCCAGCGGCTGGCCGCGATGACGGTGACGCCGAACCTTCCCTATACGCACCACGTCAAACGCTTTCCGCGAACACTGTCGCCACTGGACGTCGTACCGTCGGTGGAACTGGCATCGAAGGCGCTACACTTCGGCAGGGCGGCACTGGCGGAGGACCTCCCGTTCCTCCGGCGGATGCTTGCCCCCCTGCCACCGGTGCTGTGACTCTTTCGGGACGAGAAACACGCTTTGACCTCATAGGTTTCGCTGGCTAGAAGGCCCGGGCGGTCCCACCCCTCAAACATCCAGGCGAAGGAACATCGAATGAGCTCGACCTCGAGTAGTGGCGTGCGCGCCGAGCAAATCTGGCTCGACGGCCGGCTGATGAAGTGGGACGAGGGCCACGTGCATCTGATGACGCACGCGCTTCACTACGGCCTGGGCGTCTTCGAGGGCATCCGCGCGTACAAGACGCACGACGGACGGCTGGCCGTCTTCCGGCTGCGTGAGCACATCCGCCGGCTGCTCGACTCGGCCCACATCATCATGCTGAAGATTCCGTACACCGAGGACGAGCTCTTCGATGCGTGCGTGAATCTGCTCCGCGCGCAGAAGGACCTGTTCGCCAACGGCGCGTACCTGCGGCCGGTGGCCTTCATGGGCGACGGCGCCATGGGCCTGGGCGCGGTGAACCCCACCCGCACCGCCGTGACGGCCTGGGACTGGGGCGCGTACCTGGGCGACAAGGGCATGAAGGAGGGCATCCGCGCCAAGGTCAGCTCGTACACGCGCATGCACGTCAACGTGAACATGGTGCGCGGGAAGATTACCGGCCAGTACGTCAACTCCATCCTCGCCAAGCGCGAGGCGGTGATGGCGGGCTACGACGAGGCCATCCTCCTGGACGTCAGCGGCTTCGTGGCCGAGGCCTCCGGCGAGAACATCTTCCAGGTGAACAAGAAGGGCATCATCAAGACGCCCCCCCTGTCCTGCCCCATCCTGGATGGCATCACCCGCGACACGGTGCTGCACATCCTGCGCGACAGCGGCCGCACGGTGGAGGAGGTCACCTTCACCCGCGACGCGCTCTACATCACCAACGAGGTCTTCTTCTGCGGCACGGCGGCGGAAATCACCCCGGTGCGCGAGGTGGACAACCGCCAGGTGGCGGACGGCAAGGTCGGCCCCGTCACCCGGCACGTGCAGGACATGTACTTCCGCATCGTGCGGGGCCAGGAGCCGAAGTACGCGGACTGGCTCACGTACGTCTGAGCCGCCCCGCCGCGCCCCCCTCTTCGGCCTGGGAGGGGGGCTGGCAGCCAGGGAAGACGCCACGTCCCGCGCCCGAGCGCCCCTTGAATGGGCTAGAACGGGGCTTGATGGCTCCTCCCGCTGGCTACGACTACGACGACAATCCGTTCAAGCTTGAGAACCCATCCATCCTCGACATCGCTCCACCGGAGCCGAAGTCGGTGGAGGACACGGGGCTCAAGATGGGCATCCTGTCCGACATCGCCCTGAAGTACCTCTATTACTCGGGCACGGGCACGGGCATGGGCATCGCGGAAGAGATGCGCCTGCCGTGGCCGGGCGTCATCGAGCACGTGGTGGACTTCATCGCCACGGAGAAGCTGGTGGACCTGCGCGGCGGCAAGGGCTTCGGCCGCGCGTCGGTGGAGTTCATCCTGTCGGAGAAGGGCCGCGAGTACGCGCGGGACGCCCTCACCCGCACCACCTACGTGGGCCCCGCGCCGGTGCCGATTGAGCAGTACAACGCGCTCATCACCAGCCAGACGGAGGAGACGCCCGTCGTCAGCCAGGAGGAGCTGGTGATGGCGCTCAGCCACCTCACCGTCCCCGCGGAGCTGATGGACAAGCTGGGTCCGGCGGTGAACTCCGGCCGCTCGCTGTTCCTCTACGGCGCCCCCGGCAACGGCAAGACGAGCCTGGCGGAGGCCGTCTCCAACATGTTCGGCGGCGAGGTCTTCGTCCCCCACTGCCTGGAGATTGGGAATCAGATCATCCAGGTCCACGACAGGCTCATCCACACGCCGGTGTCGCTGGAGGCCGGCGGGGACGCCTCCGGCCGCAGGCAGACGTTCGAAATGGACAACCGGTGGCTCGTGTGCCGCCGGCCCTCCGTCGTCGTGGGCGGCGAGCTGACGCTGGCGATGCTGGACCTCATCTATTCGGAGAGCACCCGCTACTACGAGGCCCCGTTCCAGGTGAAGGCCAACGGCGGCATGCTCCTCATCGACGACTTCGGCCGCCAGAAGGTCCACCCCACGGACCTGCTCAACCGGTGGATTGTCCCCCTGGAGAAGCGGGTGGACTACCTCACCCTCCACACCGGCAAGAAGTTCGAAATCCCCTTCGACCAGCTCCTCGTCTTCTCCACCAACCTGGACCCCAAGGAGCTGGTGGACGAGGCCTTCCTGCGCCGCATCAAGTACAAGATTGAGGTCGGGAACCCCGACGAAGAGGCTTACCGGGAAATCTTCAGTCGCGTCTGCGAGGCAGCGGGAATCCCCTACGTGGACCAGGCCGTCACGTACCTCATCGAGCACTACTACAAGCCCCGGAGCATGGAGCTTCGCTCGTGCCACCCTCGGGACCTGGTGAGCCTCATCCGGGACGCGGCGCGCTACCGGCAGATGCCTCCGGCGCTCTCCAAGGACCTGCTCGACCAGGCGTGCGAGGTGTTCCTTGTCAATCTGTGATGATTTCGTTGTTACAACCGCGCGGAATTTCTAGAATCCACGCGCCGTTGTACCGCTCGGCCGCATGCTTCGAGTACCGCCCGCGGCGGACCCGCAGCGAGAAGGAGCCGCAGTCCGTGAAGGAACGCTACCAGGACATCGACGAGAAGAACGAAACGCTGCGTGGGTACCTCGACATCTACAAGGACAAGCCTGACGCGCGCGAGTTCTTGGACAAGATGGAGATGTCGTGGATCTACCACGACGCCGCGCTGGAGGGAGTCGTCTACACCCATCAGGAGCTGATGGCCGCGCTGTTCCCGCATCGAACCAGCGCGGAGGCCTCCATGATTCCGGTGGTCCTCGAAATCCGGAACCACAAGGCCGTCTGTGACTTCCTCCGTGAGGAGGCAGCGGGCGCCAGGAAGCAGGCGCAAATCACGCTGACCACCATCAAGCGAATACACGACCTCTTCCTGGGCAACACGCCGGAGGCCCAGACGGAGCGCGCGCGCATGGAGCGCCGCGAGCGCACAGAGAAGGAGCTGGCCAAGGAGAGGGACAGGTCCGGGCTGCGCAAGGACATGCCGCTGCACCGCACGTACTTCCACGACATCTCCCAGCCGGCGAAGATCCAGCCGGAGTTGGAGAAGCTCGTGGACTACACGGCCAGCGCCGAGTTCCGCGAGTTCCACCCCATCAAGCAGGCGGCCACGGTCCAGCACAAGTTCGTGCAGATCTTCCCGTTCACCGAGCACAGCGGGAAGGTGGGGCGCATGTGCAGCAACCTCATCCTGCTGCGCAACGGCTACATGCCCGCCGTCATCCACTCCATCGACCGGCAGCGCTACTACGAGTCCTTCCGGGGACCCGTGGCGGGCTTCCGCACGGTGCTGATGGACGCGATGGAGAACTCGCTCGACAACGGGATGAAGTACTTCCGGGACCTGGGGCGCAAGTTCAAGGCGCTGAACAGCTAGCCCACCTCCCGCGGCGGCCCGGCGAGGGGGCGCGCAGGCTCACGCGCCTCCCGCGCGCCGTGAAGAGTCCGGGGCCCGTCGACACCATTGGTGTGTTGGCAACAGACCCCGGATTCTCGAATCCCAGGACGGGAGGAAGTAAGAAGAATACCCATGCCCGTGACACAGTCCCTCAACAGCCGCCGCGGAACCGGAAACTCGGGAGGCGAGCTGACGGAGCCCCCGCCAGCGCGGCTGGCCCATATGCCAGCCCGAGACAAGCTGGAGTGGCTCCTGCGAGTGGCCCAGGGCCACCACAAGGCGCTCATCCTCACCCACGACAACCCGGACCCGGACTCGCTGGCGGCGGCGGTGGCGCTGGCGCACCTGCTCGAGCGCAAGGCGGGCCTGAAGGCCCACGTCGGCTACGGGGGCATCATCGGCCGGGCGGAGAACATCGCCTTCGTGAAGGTGCTGCGCCTGCCCGTCTCGCACGTGTCGACGCTGGACTTCGACGAGTACGACTTCTTCGGGCTGGTGGACACGCAGCCCAAGGTGGGCAACCACTCCCTGCCCGCGCGGCTGGAAGCGCACGTGGTGGTGGACCACCACCCGCTGCGTCAGGAGAGCCTGGAGTCCCCCTTCGCGGACGTGGGCGGCGACTTCGGCGCCACGTCCACCATGCTGGTGGAGTACCTGCGCGCGGCCCGGCTGGAGCCCTCCGTGGAGGTGTCCACCGGCCTGTTCTACGGCATCAAGGCGGACACGCGGGATTTGGGCCGGGAGACGACGCCCACGGACGTGGACAGCTACCTGTGGCTGTTCCCGCGCATGGACAAGACGCTGCTGGCGCAGATTGAGCATCCGGAGCTGCCCGCGCGCTACTTCCAGCTCTACCACACGGCCTACGAGCGGGCGAAGGTGTACGGGACGGCCATCGTCACCGACCTGGAGGAGGTCTACTCCCCGGACATGGTGGCGGAGGTGGCCGAGCGGCTGATGTTCCTCGAAGGCATGAAGTGGTCGCTGGCCTTCGGTTCGTACCGCAACCAGCTCTTCCTCAGCTTGCGCGTGAAGGACCGGCGGATGAACGCGGGGCGCCTCATCCGTGAAATCTGCGAGGACTACGGCGGCTCCGCCGGCGGCCATGGCAGCATGGCCGGGGCGCGGCTGCCGCTGTCCGGGAAGCTGGCGCAGCGCAAGGCGCTCAAGCGCGAGCTGGTGGCCAAGTTCCTGGAGGCGTTCGGCGTCGCCGACGAGCGGCCCGTGTCGCTGCTGTATGCGCAGGACTCGTGACGTACTGGGACTACAACGCGGCCGCGCCGGTGCGCCCGGAGGTGGCGGCGCTGCTGTCGCGCGCCTTCGCGTCGAGCGGCTTTGGCAACGCGTCCAGCGTGCACCAGGAGGGCCGCGCGGCCCGGGCCCGGTTGGACGCGGCGCGGGCGAAGGTGGCCGGCGTGCTCGGCTGCGAGCCGAAGGAAGTCAGCTTCACCGGCTCTGGCAGTGAGGCGGACGCGCTGGCGCTCGTGGGCGCCTGGCACCTGCGCCCCCAGCCCGAGCGGCGGCGGGTGGTGACGTCCGCGGTGGAGCACCCCGCCCTGCTGGGCGCGGTGGCGCAGTTGGAGCGGGAGGGCGCCCACGTCGTGCGGGTGGCGCCCGGTCCGGAGGGGCGCGTGCGCGAAGCCGACCTGCTGGAGGCCCTGACGCCGGACACCGCCTTGTGCTCGTTGATGTGGGCCAACAACGAGACGGGTGTGCTCCAACCCGCGCGGGAAGTCGCGCTCGCGTGCCGGCGGCGCGGCGTGCTGTTCCACACGGACGCGGTGCAGGCCGCGGGCAAGGTGCCCTTGTCCCTGCGCGAGGTGGACGCGGACCTGCTGTCCCTGTCCGCGCACAAGTTTGGCGGCCCTCCTGGCGTGGGCGTGCTGCTGGTTCGCAAGCGCGTGGACGTCCGCGCGCTCACGCCGGGCCACCAGGAAGGCGGCCGGCGCGGGGGGACGCAGAACGTGCCCTATGCGGAGGCGCTGGCGCTCGCGCTGGAGCTGGCCGCCGCGGAGCTGCCGGAGACAGCGGCGCGGCTGACGGCGCTCCGCGACGCCTTCGAGCGCGAGGTGACGGCGCGACTGCCCGGGGTGTACGTCAACGGCGGCGCGGCCCCGCGCGTGCCCAACACCAGCAACCTGCGCTTCGACGACGTGGAGGGTGAGTCGCTGCTCATCGCCCTGGACCTGGAGGGCATCTGCGTGTCGTCCGGCGCCGCCTGCGCCTCCGGCACGCTGACGCCGTCGCATGTCCTGCGGGCCATGGGCCTGTCGCCCGCGCAGGCCCGTGGCAGCCTTCGCTTCAGCATGGGCCCCGGCACGACGGAGTCGGACGTGACGCGCGTGGTGGACGCGCTCGTCCGGCATGTGCCGAAGGTCCGCGCGCTGGCCGGCTAGGACACGGGACGCCGGCTCAGGGGGAGCCGGAGGTGGAAGGTCGACCCCTCGCCCAGCGCTGACTTCACCGACAACGAGCCCCCGTGCAGCTTCGCCAGGGACGAGGCGATGTAGAGGCCCAGGCCATGGCCCTGGGCAGGTTCGCCATCCGCCCGCTGGAAGCGCTCGAAGACGGAGGGAAGCGCCCCCGCCGAGATGCCGATGCCCCAATCCCGGACGTGGATGTCCGCCAGGCCGGGGTGCAGACCGAGGCCCAGCTCGACCCGACGTATCTCCCCTCCGTACTTCACCGCGTTGGAGAGCAGGTTGTTGAGCACCTGCCGCACCCGCTCCCCGTCGAAGGGAAGGAACACGGGCTCCTCGGCGCCCCGGAGCGCGAAGTCCACCTGCGGCTCCAAATCACGCCACTCCTGGATGAGCTCCCGGAGGAAGGCGGCGATGTCGCCCTGCCGGGGCCGCAGCTCCACCTTGCCTTCGGACAGGCGCGAGGCGTCCAGGATGGAGGAGATGAGGTGGTTCATCCGGTCCAGTTGCCGCAGGACGGCTTCCGCCGAACGGACCTCGTCCTCCGCGCCCCGCTTCTCCACCTTGCGCAGCAGGACCTGGGCGTTGAGGCGGGCCGAGGAGAGCGGCGTCTTCAGCTCGTGAGCCACCCAGTTAAGCACCTCCTCGCGGGCCAGGATGGGCCCCCTGCGCGTGTACGAAGCGGCCTTCGGCTCGGTGAGGGTGGGCACGGCCACGGGCGGACGCTCGCGAAGGGCGTTGGTGACGGTCTCCTCGAACGTGTTCAGGTCCACCGGCTTGGCGAGGAAGACGTCCGCCTCCTCACGGCCCACGGGCCGCGCGGCGCTCAGCAGCACGAAGGGAACCGACGCGAGGCTCGGCTCCGACCGCATGGCGCGCAGCAGCTCCATGCCCGTGCGGTGAGGCATCATGTGGTCGCTGACCACCAGGGCCGGCGGCTCCGTGCGCGCCAACATGAGCGCGGCTTCTCCATTGTGGGCCCGGATGGCGCGGTAGCCGAGCGCCTCCACGACCTCGGCGAAGACCTCGAGCAGCGCTTCCTCGTCCTCCGCGATGAGGACGCCGCTCATTCCACGGCCCCGATGCTCGTCCCGAGCGGCCGGGCCTGCCCGGTCAGCAACCCTTCCGCGGAGCGCAGCGTGTCCAGGACCTTCATCCCGGAGTCGGCGATCTGGAACTCGCGCAAATCGTTGTCGTACTTGCTGTCGCGCATCTTCAGCACCGAGAGGAGGCGGTGGATGCGCCCGCGCAGCTCCACGTAGCGCAGGAGGAGCAGGTTCTCCCCGAGGGTGGCGACGGGTGCATCGCTGAAGTCGAGCTCATTGCCAGCCACCTTGGAGACTTCCCGCGTGTACAGCGTCGTCACCCCCGCCCGGCGCAGCTTCTCCGCGAGCGCGGCCAGGAACAGCGGCCTGCGCTCCCGTTCGATGATGGACTGCTCCAGCGTCGAGAGGCCGTCGATGACCAGCCGCTTCACGCTCAGCCGCGCCACCTCCTGGAGGATGCGGTCCACCACGAGGTCCGCCTCCAGCTCCATTGGAGGGATGTACAGGTAGCTGAGCATGCCGCTCTTCACGCAGCGCTCCACGTCCAGTTGGATGCGCCGCGCCCGGGCGGCGAGCGACGCCGTGGAGTCATGGAAGGAGACGAAGAGAGAATGCTCTTCCCGGCGCGCGCCCTCCGCCGCGAAGTGCGCGGCCAGCAGCGTCTTCCCGATGCCCATGCTTCCGGCCAGCAACGTGGCGCTCGTGCGGGGCAGACCGCCCTCCATCAAGACGTCCAGTTCCGGCAGCCCGAAGCTGGCGCGCTCCTGGGGCGGGGCCACGTCCACGCCCGTGGGCTCCAGGGCCTCCAGGCGCGGGATGAAGGACACCCCCTCCTCGTCGATGCGCATCAGGTGCTCGCCCATCAGGTGTGGCCGGCCGCGCAGCTTCACGACCTCCACGCGGCGCATGCGACGGGCGCCGTGCTTCGCCACCGACAGAGAGACGATGCCGTCCACCGTGGTGGCCTCGGGCAGCGTCAGCAGCTTCTCCAGGGGATACTCGGTGGTGAAGAGGCCGATGCAATCCGCCGCGGCCAGGCCAATGCCCAGCTCGTAGAGGAACTCGCGCAGGCGCGCCTCGTCCTGCCAGAGGTCCCGGATGGCGCGCAGGCCATCGATGAAGAGCAGCTTCGCGCCCCGCTTGCGCGCCGTCTGGATGATGAGGTCCCGCGTCTCCTTCGCGCCCTGCTTGAGCGACGAGTAGGCACTCATCACGAAGAGCTTTTCGTCCAGCAGCGCCTCCTTGAAGAAGCTGAAGCTGCTCAGCTCGCCCACGAGCTTGTCGTGGGGTTCGGACGTGACGGTGACCACCACGACGGGCAGGCCTCGCGCCGCGGCCAGGAAGGCCAACTGACTGCACAGCACCGTCTTCCCGCTGCCCGGGTCTCCGGCCACGATGATGGATTGTCGCCTGGGGATGCCTCCGCCCAGCAGGGTGTCGAAACTCGGGATGCCCGTCTCGAAGAGCGACCACGTCCGGTGATCCATTCAGGATCCATCACTTGCACTGGCGGGTGAGGGAAGGCGCGCGACGCTCAACCGCCAGGATGAGCGCGTGCAGGAACACTTTCAGCGCGCTCCATTTTCGAGACCTAACAATCCGGATGCGCGGGGCCAAGCCTCCGCGTCGGACTTCAAGGCCCGATCACGCGCCAGATGCACGCTGTTGGACAGGTGCGAAGCGCGACCAGCGCTTCACCTCCCGCGTCGCTACCAGGACTGCTCCGGGAGCGGCTGCTCGCGGACGTCCTCGTCGGGCTGCCCGTAACCGGGCATCCCGTCTTCCCGGGCCTCATCCGCCTTGGAGGTCCGCGGACGCGCGCGCTCCTCGGGCTCGGGTGCGGACTGCTCCGGCTTGGGCTGCTTGGGCTCGTTGGCCATGTGAACTCCTCCCCCACGCGACACCGCGCGCGGCGGAAGGAAAGGTCGTCATCACCCTGGATGGCGGGCAGGGACAGTCGAGCGGACAACAGGGTGCCCGCTCCCCTACCCCGCGCGCGAGCCCGGCGTCGGCGGCGTCCCACCGGGGGGCGGCGTGGCGAGCACCTCGTCACTGGCGCCGAAGAGGCCGCGCACCACGGCGGCGATGGCCAGCGGCGTGCCCACGCGCTCGTCGTAGTGGGGCGTCAGCGCCTGGGCGAACTCCTCCGCCGTCGGGAAGCGGTCCTCGGGACGCTCCGCGAAGGCCCGGGCCACCACGGCCTCCAGCGCCTCCGGGATGTCGGGCCGCAGCTCGCGCAGGGGCCGGTACTGCCGGGCACGGATGGCGTTGAACACGGCCTCCGGCGTCGGGCCCGTGAAGGGGCGCTCCAGCGTCAGCAGTTCGTAGAGCACCACCGTGGCCGCCCACAGGTCGGCCTCCGGGCTGACCTCGCCGAGCAGCGATTCGGGGGACAGGTAGTAGGGCTTGCCCAGCACGTCACCGCCCTGGAGCTTGCCGTCCACCAGCACGCGCGACACGCCGAAGTCGCCCAGCTTGATTTCGCCCACGCGGGAGATGAAGACGTTGGACGGCGACACGTCGCAGTGGACGATGCCCAGCCGCTCGCCCTGGGGCCCCGTGGCGGAGTGCGCGTACGCGAGCGCCTCCAGCAGCACCTTGCCCAGGTACACCGCGAAGTCGAGCGGCAGCGGAATCCCGCGCACCTTGCAGCGGCGGAGGATCTGCCCCAGGTCGCGGCCGTCCACCAGCTCCATCACGATGAAGTAGATGCCCTCCAGCTCGCCGGCATCCAGCACCGTGACGATGTTGGGGTGGTGGAGCTGCTTGGACAGCTGCGCCTCGCGCGCGAAGAGCGCCACGGACTCCGGATCCCTCGTCAGCGCGGGTAGCAGGCGCTTGAGCGCCACCGTCCAGCCCTCACGCGGACCGGACAGCACCCGGGCCCGGTACACCTCCGCCATCCCGCCCTTGCCCAGCACGGAGAGGACTTCATAGGTGCCGAAGACCCGCGTGGTCTTCTGCGGGGAAGTCGGCTGGCTCACGGCGCGGAGTTTCCGGCCCCCGCCGGCGGGCGGCCGAGGATCCGCTTTCGGGTCCGCTGCTGCTGCATGAGCACTTCAAGGTCCTTGATATCCTCGCGCAGCGCCTGCTCCGCGACCGTCTCCGACGCGCGGCCCGCGGGCACCCAGCCCAGGTCGAAGGCCCTGCGCAGGGACTCGCGCGAGCGCGCGCGGTTGCCCTCCCGGAGGTACGCGTAGGCCAGCCACAGGTGGACGTCCGCGCGCCCCAGCCCCTTGCCCGCCTCCAGCGTCTTCACCGCGCGGACCACGTCATTGAGCGCCAGCTGGCTGGCCCCCAGGCCCACCACCGCGGAGGCGTTGCGCGCGTCGCGCGACAGGGCCAGCTCGAAGTGGCGCTGCGCCACGCCCGCGTTGCCCGCGGCCAGTTGACGCTGCCCCTCCTCCAAGGGTGACACCTCGCCCTGCCGGCCCAGCCCCGCGGCCACCTGCGCCGCGGACGAATTCGCGCCGTCCGCCGCGGCAGCCACGGCCGTGGTCGCCGAAGCCGCGCGCGCCGGCGCCACCGCGTCCGCGTCCCGGGACAGCGGCCGCAGCAGAAGGAAGGAGTCGTTCTTCAACACCGGCGAGCGGCACCCGTCCTTCAGGCGGAACAGGGCCGTCATCACCCCATCTTCCGGGTTGAACACGACCAGCGCGGGCTGGTTCACCCGCGGCTCACAATGGGGACCCAACTGGCAGAGCAACACCTGGCCCACCAGGACGTTGTCCTGGAACTCGCCAGAGAGCACCTCCGTATCGGGTTCGAAGCCGCAGGGTCCGCCAGTCGCGAACCCCACCAGCCGGTCTCCCTGCATGCGCAGGGACACCGCGCCATAGGAGTCCCCTTGATAGGCGTTCGACACCGTGGGCGGTCCCGCCCACGCGAGGCCGGAGGCAACGGAAAGAACCGTCGCAAGACCCTTGTTCAATAGCGAGGGCGGCATATGTGGGTGGATTCGGGCTCTTTCCATCATAGAGGCCCCGCGCCTGCCTTGTAAACGCGCGAGGATGCCTTGACCCCGCCGCCTCCCGTCCTTATCATTTCCAAAGACTCTGGCGGGAATTCCCAGTAGATTCGAGGATTTGCAAGCACTGTAGCTTTGTTCAAGGGCTGTCCCCTGCGGGGCGCGTGATGCTCGGCAGAAATTCGAACCGATACGTCCATTCCGGGGTCCGTTTCGGTCTCCATGTGCAAGCCCTCCCCTCTCACGAGGGATGAGGGAAGCCTGCGGAGACATGACTTCGGTCCCCACCTGGCTTTTAGAGGGTTCAATGGACGCCGGGCACACGGCCATGCTGCGGGGGACTTTTTCTGTGGAGCGGCGTCGGTGAGCGAGACGGTGGTGGAAGAGGCGGCGGCGAGGAAGCAGACCCTACGCGAAGAGCTCACGGCGCGCCGGAAGGCGATGACGCCGGATCTCATCGATACACGGGGTCTCAAGGTTCAGTCTCGGTTTCTGGCGGCGCCGTATTATCAGAAGGCGCGCACGGTGGCGCTGTACGCCCCCATTCGGGGGGAAGTGCCAACCCGGGATATCCTGATTGCGGCGTTGCAAGACGGCAAGATTGTCTGCTACCCGCTCTCCCATGTTCACGGGCGGATTCTTTCGTTCCGTGCCATCAAGTCGGAAAGCGAGCTGGAGCCGGGGCGTTTGGGGGTGCGAGAGCCCACCAACTCCGCGGACCTCATCGCGGTGGACCAGATTGACCTCTTCGTGGTGCCGGGCCTGGGCTTCACCCGGGAAGGCAAGCGGCTGGGGCGCGGGGGCGGTTACTACGACGCCACCCTCCGCGCGGCCAGTCAGCGCAGTCGTCGGGTGGGCCTGGCCTTCAATGACCAGGTCATCCCGGTGCTGCCCACGACCGGGGATGACGTCGACATGGACCTGGTCGTAACGGAGTCTGAGTCCCTGCGCGGTCTGTACCGCGACTGGGACTTCCTCGATACGTGAAAGTCCTCTTCATGGGAGACGTGGTGGGCCGCCCGGGACTCCAGGCGGTCCGCACGCTCCTTCCAAGGGTCCGCGCGCAGCACGGCGTGGACGTGGTGGTCGCCAATGCGGAGAACAGCGACCAGGGCTCGGGCATCACTTCAGAGACGGCCCACTACCTGCTCGACAGCGGCATCCAGCTGCTGACGAGCGGTAATCATTTCCACTCCAAGAAGGCCATCCTCCCCTGGGTGAAGGAGCATCCGGACCTGCTCTTGCGTCCGGCCAACTACCCCAAGGGCACGCCGGGCAAGGGCCACACCGTGGTGAAGCTGCCGGATGGGCGCGCGCTGGGCGTCATCAACCTGGAGGGGCGCGTCTTCATGCGCACCGAGGCCAGCCCCTTCGAGGTGGTGGAAGGGCTGGTGGAGGAGCTACGCCAGCAGACGCCCTGCATCCTGGTGGACATGCACTGCGAGGCCTCCAGTGAGAAGAACGCCATGGGCGTCCACCTGGATGGGCGGGTGTCCGTGGTGGTGGGGACCCACACGCACGTGCAGACGGCGGATGAGCGCATCCTCCCCGGCGGCACGGCCTTCATCACCGACGTGGGCATGTGCGGGCCGCTGGACTCCGTCATCGGCATGAAGAAGGAGTCGTCGCTGACGCGCTTTCTGGGCAAGCCGGCGCCCTACGAGGTGGCGGAGCGGCTCGTCTACCTGCAAGGCGTGGTGGTGGACATCGACGACGCCACCGGCCGGGGGCGGAGCATCCACCGCGTCCGGGAGCACCTGCCAGGCACCTGAAGCCCGGTGGAGGAAGTGCGTCCACGGCTGGCGCACTTCGGGTAGCTTGCGGCGCCATGAATCCGGACGCGCTGCGCAAGGCGACCCCCGAGGAGCAGTTCGAAGAAGTGACCCGTGGCACGGTGGACCTCCACGTGCCCGAGGACCTGAAGAAGAAGCTCCGGTACTCGTATGACACGGGCAAGCCGCTGGTCATCAAGGCGGGCTTCGACCCGAGCCGGCCGGACCTGCACCTGGGCCACTCGCTGCTGCTCACGCGCATGCGGCGCTTCCAGGAGTTCGGCCACTCGGTGGTGTTCCTCATTGGTGACTTCACGGGGTTGATTGGCGACCCGACGGGCCGCAACGCCACGCGCCCGGCGCTCACGCGCGACGAGGTGAAGGCCAACGCGGAGACCTACAAGCAGCAGGTGTTCAAGGTGCTGGACGAGGCCAGGACGCAGGTGCGCTTCAACTCCAGCTGGCTGGACACGCTGGGGACGGAGGGGATGATTCGCCTGGCCTCGCGCTACTCCGTGCAGCGCATGCTGGAGCGCGACGACTTCAAGAAGCGCTTCCGCGGCGAGGTCTCCATCTCCATCCACGAGTTCCTCTACCCGCTCCTGCAGGGCTACGACTCGGTGGTGCTCAAGGCGGACGTGGAGCTGGGCGCGACGGATCAGCTCTTCAACCTGCTGGTGGGCCGCCAGTTGATGAAGGAAGAGGGCATGGCGCCCCAGGTCATCATGACGGGCCCCATCCTGGAGGGCCTCAACGCGAAGGCGGTCGACGGGAAGATTGTCGGCGACAAGATGTCCAAGAGCCTGGACAACTACGTGGGCATCGACGAGCCGGCGGACACCATCTTCGGCAAGTTGATGAGCATCACCGACGACCTGATGTGGCGGTACTGCGAGCTGCTCTCCGCGAAGCCGCGGAAGGAGCTGGCGGAGATGCGCGCCCAGGTGGAGTCCGGCGCGCTGCACCCCAAGGCGGTGAAGGTCGGCTTCGCGCAGGAGATGACGGCGCGCTTCCAGGGCGAGGAGGCCGGGAAGAAGGCCGCCGAGGACTTCGAGAGGCGCTTCGCGAAGAAGGAGCTGTCCACGGACGAGCTGCCCCTGGTGGAGGTGTCCCTGGGGGGCGCGGAGAAGCTGCCGGTGACGAAGCTGCTGCCGGAGACGAAGCTGGTGACGTCCGCCACCGAGGCCCGCAAGCTGATGGCGCAGGGCGGCGTGCGCGTCAACGGCGAGAAGGTGCAGGACGCCAAGGCGGAGCTGGGCGCCGGCGAGTACACGGTGCAGGTGGGCAAGCTGAAGGTCGCCCGCGTGAAGCTCGGTTGAATCTCCGGCCGGTGACGGCCGTCGCAGGCGCAGGACGAGCCCCCTGCCCCTCCCTCCGAGGGGCATGGTGGGGACTGCTGTAGACTCCCGTGCGCCATGCGTCTCTCCCTCCCGTGTCTCGCCCTGTTGCTGGGCGCCTCGCTGCCCGCCCTCGCGGGCCGCGGCGTCTTCGTGTCCGACGTCGCGGTGGACGCCGTCGAGCAGCCCGAGTCCCGCCACGTCGTCTTCACGGTGGAGGCTGGGAAGCCCTACCCCCTGCTCAAGAAGGGCGGCCCCAAGCGCGCCTGGTGCAAGCTGAGCGGCGCGTCCGCCGAAGGCTGGGTGTTGTGTGAAGGCGCGCCGGAGTCCACCGCGCCCGCCGCCCCGAGCGCGGCGGCCCTGGTGGCCGCGGACCGGGCCCACTCGGCGCAGCAGGCCCGGGCACGGGGCCTCGCAGCCGGGGCGGGACAGGCGACGTCCAGCGGCCAGCAGGTGGTGCTGAGGGGCCCCGCTGGCAGCGCGGCTGCTCGGACGGCGGAGGGGAGCGACGGTGACGCCGACGAGGAGCAGGCGGGCCCCTCGGACGCGACGGCCGCGAGCTGGACGCCGGCCACCGGCTGCGCGACGACGTGTGACAGCGCGCCGCTGTTCGCGAAGCCGCCTCCCCTGTCGGCCATGGACCGCGAGGTGTTGGCGTTGTGCCCCGCGCGTCCCGACGTGAGCGTGAGCGAAGGCGACGTGCGGCGCTTCCTCTCCCGGCACTACGATGACGCGCGCCTCCAGCGGGCCTTGTCCGTGGCGGGGCGGCCCGGCGCGCGGCAGGCCAACATCGACTGGCTCACGGGCCTCTGGGTCAGCACCGGGCCTCGCAACGCCTTCACGCACGTCTTCTGCGGCGACGACTGGCAGCGGGGCCCCATTGGCGGCCTGCACTTCCTGCCGCGTTATGCCCAGCTCGAGGCGGAGGGCCGCCTCTGCTACCAGGGCCCGGCGCGCGGCGACGCGGCCTTGAAGGGCGACGCCTACACCATCCGCTTCAAGGGCATGGCCCCCTGGTCCTGCGGGAAGAAGCACATCGGCGGCTTCTCGCGCTCGCCAGACGCGGTGGGCATCCTGTCCATAGGCACGCGGGCCTTCGCGAAGTGCTGCGCGCGCGGCGGGGCCAAGAAGGAAGGCGGCGTGTACTCGGCGCCGGACCTGGGCGGGACGAACTGGCGCGTGTGGTGTGGCACGCGCAACGGGACCTACGGCATCGCCACCCTGCACCCCACGGACGACAAGGCCACCTGCGGGGAATGAGCCCGGGCTGAAGGGCCCACACCCCGCCGTGGGCCGCGCTACTTCGCCGCGCCCACCGTGAGCACCGCCCCGGCCGAGTACGCGGTGAACTCCGGCGCGTACATGGACTGCACGGTGGCGGGGCCCACCTTGAACTGGCCGGCCATGTTGGCGCGCAGCCGGTACTTGAAGGTGTACTCACCGGCGGGCAACTGCTCGAAGAAGAAGTTGGTGCCGGAGTCCCGCGTCTCCTCGTACCAGACGATGCCCAAATCCCAGCGGTGGCGGGACTGCACGTTCTCCGGCTCCAGGCCCGCGGCGCGTGGATCTCTCAGGTGCACGTACTCCGCAGCGTGCTTCGCGCGCAGGGAGAGCTGCACCTCCACTTCGTCTCCGGGGAGCACCACCGCGCCCTCGGCCAGCGGCACGAGCAGGGCGTCCCGCCCCTGCCGCTCGCGCAGGAAGTAGCGCCGCGACACCTGGAAGAAGTCCCCGCGGTCGCTGTCCGGCAGCTTCTCCGTGGAGAAGTGCCACGTCGCGGACGCGAAGGCGAAGCCCGGCGTCGTCTTCTCCACCACCACCGAGCTCATCGTCGCCGGATTCAACTCCGGCCCTGGCACGACGACCTGGTTCTTCTTGCCCGTGTACTCATCCGGGGCGAAGGACATGCGCACCACGCGCGGGCCCACCGTCACCTGGGCGTCCTCGCGCACGCCCAGCGCGCCCTCCGCCTGGAGGTACTTCACCAGCGCGTACAGCGACTCCGCCGTGGCGCGGGTGGACTTCCAGTGGTTGAGCTTCTTGTTCAGCAGCAGCCACTGGACCAGGCCCTCGCGGCGCGCGTCCTTCGGATTGAGCTCCGTCAGCGTGCGCAGCGCGAAGGCATGCGTCTCCGTGGTGTCGTTGTACCAGAGCCAGCTGCGGTCCTCCTGCGCCCAGTAGGTGCCCAGCTCGGGGCTCGTCTTGGCGGAGTCCATGACGCTCTCCCAGACACGGTGGGCGTCCGCGTCGCGCCCCGCGCGCTTCAGCGTCAGCGCCAGGTAGCCCTTGAGGTAGGGCGAGTGCTGCTTCCAGTGCTTGTCGCTGAACGCGAGCATCCGCTCCCGCTCCGCCGCGGTGAGCGCATCACCGGTGTAGCTCGCGTTCGGATACGCGGAGGCCGTGTAGTTGAGGAAGGTGAGGAACTCCCAGCCACGGTCCTCCTTCATCAGCTTCGTCGCGTACTCCTCGCGGAAGTGCCGCGCCAGGTAGCCCCAGGCGCCCCGGGTGATTTCGGGCGGGACCTCCACGCCGAACTCCATCGCGCGGGAGAGGCCATGCACGATGTAGAGCGTCATGTACGGCGACGGCGGGCCCCCCGGCCACCAGGGGAAGCCGCCGCTGGACGTCTGCGCCTTGCGGAGCTTCGCCAGCGCGGACGTGCGCTCGGCGGCGGCGACCTTCGGGTCCAACACCTTCACCAGCCCGGCCTCCGGCCCGGCGCCGCCCCTCGCCAGTTCCAGCCAGGGCGTCTCCTCCAGCGCCATCTTCCGGTTGGGGTCCACCGCGTCCCACGTCTCCAACGAGGTGGGGCGCTCGCTCAGCTTCCTGGCCATCCGCGCAACCGACGGGTACTGCCCGTACAGGCTGGACAGGATGCCCGTCGACACGAAGCGGTTGAGCGTCTGCTCCGTGCACTCGTAGGGGTAGTTCACCAGGTACGGCAGCGCCTGGAGCGCCGAATAGAAGAGCTGCGTGTCCACGGTGACGACCAGCTGCTCGTTCACCCGCGTCGGGTCGCCCCCCGCGCGCAGGTCCTCGAACCGCATCGTCTTGGAGTCCTTGCCCTTCAACGTCACGAAGCGCGACTGCGCCAGGTGCATCCGGCCCGGCAACACCGGCAGCGGGCGCAGCTCACCATCGCCGTGGTTCTCCGCGCGCGCCTCCACCCGGAAGGCCACGGGCCCCACTCGCGTGGGCGTGGTGAGCGGGAAGCGCAGGCGCGTCCCCTTCCCCGCCTCCACGCGGAAGGCCTGCGACGCCTGCTGGACGCCGAAGTCCGACAGCACGCTCTTCTGCAGCTCCAGGTCCTGGATGTCCAACGTGAGCGTGCCCTGCAGCGGGCGCGACGCCGCGTTGTTCACCATCACCTCCAGCACCGCGCGGTCGCCCTCGCGCAGGAAGCGCGGCACGTAGGGGCGCACCATCAGCTCCTTCACGCTCCGGGAGGTGCGCTGCAGCGAGCCGCCCTTCAAGTCGCGCGTGACGGCGTGCACCCAGACGCTCCAGGCCGTCACCGAGTCCGGCACGGTGAACTCCAGCGTCGCCGAGCCATCCGCCCCGGTGAGCACCTGGGGCGCCCAGAACGCCGTCTCCGCGAAGTTGGAGCGCAGCGGCTCCGGCGCGTCCGGGCTCGCGCCCTCGTGGTCAGCGCGTTGCTCCGTGACTGCCATCATCTTCTTTTCAGCCCGGCCAGACGCCTCCGCGGGCGGCGGGGGCGGCGGCGGCGCGCCCCGAGCCGGCGCCGAGGCCCTGGGCAGGGCCGCCCTTGGCGGGCCGCCCTCCCACATGCCCCCCATCCCACCGCGCACCATCTGCCGCAGCCTCCGCCCGCCCGGGCCTCCGACGCCAAAGGCCTCCTCGAAGCGCAAGGCGTCCGGCTCGGGCGGTGACCAGCTCGGCACCTCGCCATACCGCGTGTTCACCACCCACCGGGTGTCACTCAGGCGCACCGACGGCCGCAGGTCCACGTAGGCGTGCCGCTGGGGATACAGCGACGCCACGCTGGGCGGCGTCTGCTTCGCGAACAAATCCAGCGACTGGTCATACATGTACGCGAGCAGCTCCGCCGTGCCCGCCTCCACCTTCGCGCCCTTCGGCCCGCGCACCGTCACGCGCCACGTCTCCTTCGCGCCCGGCCGCAGCGTGTCGCGGAAGGTGGCGAACTCCAGCTGCAGCTCCTTGTCGTCCCAGGGCACGAAGATGGACTTCGAGAAGAGCAGGAACTGGTAGTCACGCACCGTGGACAGCGCCACGGTGAAGCCTCCGCGCAGCTCCGCCGTCACCGGCACCTCCACCACCCCGGAGGACTGGCCCGCGGTGAGCTTGCGCCGGGAGATGCGCCGCTCTCCCTGGTAGACGTCGAGCAGCAGCGGCTGTCCCTTGAAGCCCGAGACGGCCATCAGCCGCACCACCTCGCCCACCCGCGCCGTCTCCCGCTCGGCCACCAGCATCGCGGGCACCGCGAGGGGCGTCGTCTTCCCGGCCACCAGCAGCTCGCGCCCCACGGTGTACGTTTGACCGAACGCGTCCGTCGTCTCGTAGCGCAGCCGGTACGCGCCCGCCTTGAGCGCCGGCAGCTTCAGCACGGCCAGGCCCTCGGTGTCGTGCCGCACCGAGCCCGTCGCCTGCTCGGCCCCGTCCGCCCAGCCGCGCAAGGTGGACTCCGGCGAGTACGACCCGAACCACCGGGGACGCAGCGCGTCTCCAGGCGTGGGCGTGAACACCGCCTCGGGGTCCTTGGACTCCGTCAGGCTGGAGGGCTCCTCCGCGGGCAGCAGGGGCTGCGCGGGCTGCCTCAGCGCCACCAGCCGCCACGTGCCCGCGCCCGGCTGCGGCGCGCCGTCCAGCGTGGAGCGCGTCAGCCGGACCTCGGCCGCGACGCCTTCGCGGAGGAACCCCGTGTCCAGGTCCACGCGCGCCTCCACGGCGACGAAGCCCAGCCGGAAGGCCCGGCTGGCCGAGCGCGTCTCGCCGCCCTCGTCCGTCGCGTCCGCTTCGATGCGGTAGCTCCACGTCAGCCCCGGCGTGGCCGCGGACCGCTCGTCCGCCTCCGGCGTGAAGCCGATGGTGAAGCCCCCGTCCGCGCCCAGCGGCGACGTGCCTGTCGCCACCACCTGCCGCTGCGAGGCCCCGGACCGCGGGCCCCACCACCACCAGGGCAGCACCGGCTCGCGGTACGCACGCCACCGCACGGAGCCGGACGTCACCGGCATGCCGAAGTAGTAGCGGGCCTCGCCCTGGAACATCGCGGGCCGGTTGAGGCGCAGCTGCGCCTTCGCGTCCTTCAGCGTCACCTCGAAGGTGGGCCGCTTGTACTCCTCCACGCGAATCCCCGCGCGGCCGCCCGCGCTCACGTGCACGGCCCACGCCCCCAGCATCCGGCCGGTGGGAATCGTGAACTCGCCCGCGGCGGAGCCGAAGTCGTTGGTGCGGACCTCCCGGGACTCCACCACCTGGTGGTTCGGGTCGACCAGCGTCACCTCGAGCGTGCGGCCCCCAAGCGTCTTGTAGCGCGCCTGCTCACCCTGTCCGCGGAAGGCCACCGCCTTCCACAGCACCTTCTGCTGGGGCCGGTACACCGCGCGGTCGGTGAAGACGAGCGCCGAATCGGTGTCCGCGCGCGGATGGCGCACGTAGAACGGCACCTGGCCCGGGTGCAGCAGCGCGTCCCGCCCGGCGCCGGCCACCAGGACGAAGTTGCGGTAGCCCTCGCCCGGAACCGAGTCGAAGGTGGCCGCGCCGTCCTCGTCCGAGAGGATGCGCGCCGCCTCCTTGAAGCCCTGCCTGTAGTCGACGCGGATGAGGCGCAGGGGGACGTCCGGCACGGGCTCGCCGGTGTCCCCGTTCACCAGCCGCACCTCCAGCAGGGTCCCCTTCGAGGGTCGCGTGACCATCACCCACGGCGTCACCGTCAGGTACACCGCGATGATGCGGTTGTTCGTCGCGCGGAAGTCCTCGTGCGCGGAGGCCATGATGACGTACGTCCCCCGGTCCGTGAGCGGCGGCGTGACGAAGGTGCGGTGCTCCCGGAAGTCCTCCGTCTTCGGCAGCGGCACGCTCCAGGTGGCCACCGGACGCTGGCCCTTCATGAGGGTCTTCAGCTGCGCGCCTTCCGGCATGAGGTTGTAGTCATTCACCTGGGCCAGCCGCTTCTCCAGGTCCACGGAGTACGCCCGGAAGTGCAGCATGGACACGTTGCGGTGGGTGACCTCGACGGAGCGGCGGCGCGGCCCGTCCGACGCCAGGGCCCCCATGCTGAACTCGGGCGCCTCGAGGGTCCTGATGAGCACACGGCAGCGCCCCGCCCCCTGGGACTTGGGGTGCGTGGCCGCGCACGCCTTCGCCAGCGCATGGGCACGCACGGGGTGGTCCGCCGCGCGCTCCAGCTCCGCGAGCTGGGCCTGCCCCATGGTCGACCAGGGCACGGCGCGGAACGCGGGCAGGAAGGCGGCCAGGTGCTGCCGGATGCGGGTCCGGTCCGCCGCGTCCGTGAAGTGCTGGTGCAGCACCGCGTAGCGCTGCAGCCGGGCCTCCAGCGCCGACTCACGCCGCCCCGCGGCCTGGTGCCACGCCTCCAGGTCCCCGAGCACCGCCGCCACCTTCACCAGCGGATGGACGCCGGGGTCCGTCAGCGTCGCCTTGGGGATGCCCTCCAGGAGCGCGCCCAGGTCCAGGCGGTACACCTCATGGGCCTGCTCGGGCGGCCAGTGCGAGCTGTCCGCCAGCAGGGACACGCGCAGGTACGACACGGCATCCCGCAGCGTGGAGCGGAGCCCCGCCGGGTAGGTGTTGGGCCTCACGTATTCGGCCAGCGCCTTGAGGGGCTCACCGCCGAGCTGTTGCCGCTGCTTCCACACCTCCTCGTGGGCCCGCTGGGCCTCGGTGAGAATCTCCGCGTAGGTCCACGCCTTGAGGTCCACCGGCCCGGAGGACGCCACGGACTCGCGCTGGCGCACCTCCCAGCCGTAGGCCTGCGCGTAGGTGACGAGCGCGTTCGCGTAGAAGAGGTTCAGCGTCGCGCGAGGCAACGCGCCCTTGGGCCAGGGCTGCTCGCGCAGGAAGCGCACCGCCGTCTCGTAGCCATGCAGGCCCGTGCGCAGTTGCACCGTGCGCACCAGCGCGCGCGTCCACTCGGCCTCGTCGCCCGTGGCCTTCGCCTGCGCCAGGCGGGCCTCGGCGGCCTGGGCGGCGGCCTCCAGCTTCTGCGCTTCGACCATCGCGTCGATGGCCTTCCACGAAGGCGGCGCCTTGCCCTGCCCCAGCACGGGCGAGGTCAGCAGCAGCAGGGCGAACAACCAGAAGCGAACGAAGGGTGCGCGGGTCCAGGGGGTCCGGTGCATGTCGGCACTCTAGACACAGCCGGACGCCCGAACGTTCCACAATGAACGTCAGTTCGCCTCCGGGGCCTCTGGCGCACGGCGGCGAAGCCCCACCAGGTAGACCTCCATGCTGGCGCCGCGCGTGGCCTCCGGCCGGACCACCTTCACCTCTTCGAAGAGGGCGCGGATCTGGTTGCGGAAGTCCTCGAAGTCCCGGCCCATGAAGACCTTGGCCACGAAGGACGAGCCGGGCCGGCCCCGCGCCGCGGCCAGCTCCAGCGCCTTGCCCGCCAGCCGCAGGCTGCGCGCCTCGTCGGTGGCCTTGATGCCACTCGTCTTGGGGGCCATGTCGGAGATGACGGCGTCGAAGGGGCCCGCATGGAGCTCGGTCAGCTTCGCGTCGAAGTCATCCGCGAGCACGTCCAGCACCGCCGTCTGCACGAAGGGCTGGCTGAAGGGACGGATGGCGACGATGTCCACGCCGATGACGCGGCCCTTCGGTCCCACGGCGTCCGCCAATATCTGAAGGAAACCTCCGGGCGCCGCCCCCAGGTCGAGCACGACGTGCCCTTTCTTCACCATGGGGAAGCGCTTGATGAGTTCATCGACCTTGAAGGCCGAACGTGCCCGCAGGCCCTCTTGCTTGGCCTTCTGGAAATAGTGGTCTTTAGGACGGTAGGGCTTGCCCATGTCAGGGGGGCTCCCTAGCATCCGCTACTGTCTTCGGGAAGCCGGAGCAGTCGCGGGTGTCACTACCCGTGCAACGGCCAGTCCGGAGGACGTTGGATGGGCACGACCCGGAGCGTGATGACGGCGCTGTGCATCTGCCTGCTGTCGGCTGGGGGCGCCGCCTACTGCCATACCCGCGCGGACGCCCTCCTGGTGCAGGGCCAGTGGCTGATGGAGCGCGGCACCGCCCAGGCGGAGGACTACGCGGCCCGGTTCGACGGCGCCGCGGCGGACGCCCAGCTGAAGACGTTCGCGGAGCGCCGGGCCGTCCTGGAGAAGGCGCACGTGTGGCAGCGCGGGATGTTGGTGGGCGTGCTGATCGCCGCGCTGGCCACCGTCTGCGCGTACCTCCTGTTCCTCCTCAAGCGGCTGAACGACCAGCTGCTCGATGCCACGGGCAGCGGAGCGCACGAAGCCGCCGCACGGGAGTCCGCCTCCCCGGAGCACGTCCAGGCGCTGATGCCCAGTCCGCAGCGCTGAGCGCTCGCCGCGAGGCGGGGCCCGCTGGCACAATGGCGTCCCCCGTTTCATGGAGGAGGCCATGCCCGGCTGCGCGCACTGTGGACACCGGCTGGACATCATCGCGAACCAGGTGGGCCGGCGTGATGACTGCCCCCACTGCGGCGAGGACATCCGCTCCTGCCGCAACTGCCGTCACTTCGACCTGGGCGTGGCGAAGGAGTGCAAGGAGCCCTTCGCCGAGGTGCCCAAGGACAAGGACGGCGCCAACTTCTGTGAGCTGTTCCAGATTGGCGAGGGCGGCCTCCATGAAAAGGAGCGCCGGGACACCCTGCTGAGCGCCGCGGAGGCGCTGTTCCGCAAGAAGTGACGCGGCCCGCCGGCGCCTGGCGTCAACGAAGCGCCGCGGCGGGGCGCTATAGTCCGCGGCCTCCTGAGAGCGGGGTGCGGATGCGGTGGTTGAAGAATCTGTACGTCCAGGTGCTGCTGGCCATCGCCGTGGGCGTCCTCCTCGGCTGGCTGCGGCCGGACCTGGGCGAGTCCATGAAGCCGCTGGGCGACGGCTTCATCAAGCTGGTGAAGATGATCATCGCACCGGTCATCTTCCTCACCATCGTCGCGGGCATCGCGAAGATGGGCGACCTCAAGCACGTGGGCCGCATCGGCCTCAAGGCGCTCATCTACTTCGAGGTCCTGACGACGCTGGCGCTCGTCGTGGGCCTGGTGGTGGTGAACACCCTGAAGCCCGGCGTGGGGATGAACATCGACCCGGCGCAGATCGACACCTCTGGCATCACCCAGTACCGCGCGTCCGCGTCACAGCAGGGCACCATCCCCTTCCTCCTGGACATCATCCCGCATGACTTCCTGTCGGCCTTCACCGAGGGGAAGCTGCTCCAGGTGCTGCTCATCGCCGTGCTGACGGGCGTGGCGCTCACCCGCCTGGGGCCCATGGGCCAGCGCGTGCTCGACTTGTCGGATGACCTGGCGCAGGTCTTCTTCGGCATCGTCGGGATGATCATGAAGCTGGCGCCGCTGGGCGCCTTCGGCGCCATGGCCTTCACCGTGGGCAAGTTCGGCGTCGAATCGCTCAGCTCGTTGGGCCGGCTGCTCATCGCCGTCTACGTCACCTGCGCCCTCTTCGTCTTCGTGGTGCTGGGGCTGGTGGCGCGGCTGTCCGGCTTCTCGCTGTGGAAGCTGCTGCGCTACATGCGCAGCGAGCTCTTGCTGGTGCTGGGGACGTCGTCGTCGGAGTCCGCGCTGCCCCGGCTGCTCAAGCGGTTGGAGACGCTGGGCTGCGACCGGGGCGCCGTGGGGCTGGTGCTGCCCACCGGGTACTCGTTCAACCTGGATGGGACGTGCATCTACCTGACGATGGCGGCCATTTTCATCGCCCAGGCGGTGAACGTGGACCTCACGCTGGGCGAGGAGCTCACCCTGCTGGGCGTGCTGCTGCTCACGTCGAAGGGCGCGGCGGGCGTGACGGGTTCGGGCTTCATCACGCTGATGGCCACGCTGGCGGCGCTCAACGGCAAGGTGCCCGTGGAGGGCGTGGCGCTGCTGCTGGGCGTGGACCGCTTCATGTCCGAGGCCCGGGCCATCACCAACGTCATCGGCAACACGGTGGCGACGCTGGTGGTGGCCAGGTGGGAGGGCGTGCGTGACGACACCGTCATGCACGCCGCGCTCGACAGCGGGCCCAAGCCCCTGGAAGGGCTGAGCCTGGGCCACGGTGCCTGAGCGCGCGCTCAGAAGCCGTAGAGCTTGGAGATGATCTCCTTCATCACCTCGGAGGTGCCGCCGCCGATGGTGATGAGGCGCACGTCGCGCCACATGCGGGCGATGGTCGTCTCCTCCACGTAGCCCATGCCGCCGTAGAACTGCTGGCAGTCGTAGGCCACGCGCTGGGCCAGGTCGCCCGCGAATAGCTTCGCCATGGAGACCTCCTTCACCGGGTTCTCCTTCCGGTCGAAGAGGTCCACCGCGTGGTACGTCAGCCGCTTGGCCGCTTCGATGGCCGTCAGGTGCTCCACGAACTTGTGGCGCCACACCTGGAACTTCATCAGCGGCCGGCCGAAGGCCTCGCGCTCGTTGCCGTACTGGATGGAGTCCTCCATCATCCGCTCCATGCCCGCCACCGTGGTGATGGCGCCCACCAGGCGCTCACCCTGGAAGTTGGTCATGATGTGGTAGAAGCCCTCGTTCTCCTCGCCCAGCACGTAGCGGGCCGGAATCCGGCAGTCCTCGAAGTAGAGGACGGCGGTGTCCGAGGACAGGTTGCCCACCTTGTCCAGCTTCTTGGAGACGCCGAAGCCCTTCACGTCCGTGGGGAACGTCACCAGGGAGATGCCGCCGTAGCCGGCCTCGCCCGTGCGCACCGCCAGGGTGATGAAGTCCGCCCGCGTGCCGTTGGTGATCCACATCTTCGAGCCGTTGATGACGTAGTCATCCCCGTCCCGGCGCGCCGTCGTCCTGATGCTGGCCACGTCCGAGCCGCAGCTCGGCTCGCTCACGCCCAGCGCGGCGATCTTCTCGCCCTTGAGCGCCGGCTCCAGGAACTCGCGCTTCTGCTCGTCCGTTCCAATCTCGTTGATGATGGGCGTGGCCATTTGACTCTGCACCAGCAGCGCCATGTTCACGCCCGCGTTGAGGCTGCGGCTCAGCTCCTCCGCGAACACCGTCACGTACCAGTAGTCCAGCCCGCTGCCGCCGTACTTCGGGTCGTGGCTGATGCCCAGGAAGCCCAGCTCCCCCGCCTTGCGGAACAGCTCCCTGGGGAAGATGCCCGCCCGGTCCCACTCGAGGCCGTGCGGCGTCATCTCCTTCTCCACGAAGCTGCGCACCGTGTTGCGGAAGGCCTCGTGTTCCTCGGTGAACGGGTGCGGCATGGGGTGTCCTTGATGCAAAAGGATTGATTCTTGAATCAATAACAGGGGCCTTCAGGTGCCACAAGCGCCACCGCCCAGGCACACAGCGCCCCTCCCCGAGGCCAGGGGACGAACGCACCGCGTCGTGTCATTTTCTCCTGCCCGCTCGGCGGACGGCCGTTAGACGTGCCGGGGAGAAGATAGTCCGCACTCCGGAGTATCCTCTTGACAGACAGTTCAGAGGCTGTAGTTTCCGGGCCGCAGACTTTCCATGTAGAAGCCGGCCCGGAAGTGTCTCCCAGGGGACAAGCGCCCCGTGACCGGCAGGAGCAGGACGACCGTGATTCGACGCATGTGGATGGCCGCGGCAGTGGCAGCGGTGGTGACGACGGGCTGTGGCAAGGCCAGCAACAAGCCGGCCCTCCCCGAGCAGACGGGTCCCGCGGCGTTGGGTGTGCGCGCCATCACTCCGGCCACGGAGCTGAGCGCCGACGTCACCCGCGTGACGGGGCAGATCCGCTCGAAGAACGAGGCGGTCCTGGGGCCCCAGGCGACCGGCACCATCGCGAAGATGAACGTGCGGGTGGGCGACAAGGTGAAGAAGGGCCAGGTGCTGGCGGTGCTGGACGCCTCCAACGTCGCCATCAGCGTGGAGCAGGCGCGCGCCGTGAAGCAGGCGGCGGACGCGGCGCTGGAGCTGGCCACGTCCTCCCTGGAGCGCACCCGGAGGGTGGCGGAGTCCGGCGGGGTGGCCGCCGCGGGGTTGGATCAGGCCGTGATTGGCCAGAAGCAGGCCGCCGCCCAGGCCGCCCAGGCCGCCGCCGGGCTGCGGCTGGCGGAGGAGATGCTGCGCGACCACTCCATCACCGCCCCCTTCGACGGCGTCATCACGGCCCGCACGAAGAACATCGGTGATTCGGTGGCGATGACGCCCTCCACGCCCGTGTTCAGCATCGTCGACACGACGGGGCTGGAGGTGCGCGCGCAGGTCCCCGAGTCCGTGGTGGACAAGGTCCGCGTGGGCAGCAAGACGCAGGGCACGTTGAGCCCCAGCGGCGCGCGCTTCGACGTGCAGGTGTCCGTCGTGGGCGCGGTGGTGGACGCCTCCAACCGCACGGTGGAGGTGCTGGCGGACGTGGTCGGCGAGCCCTCCACGGCGCTGCGTCCCGGCGCCCTGGTGGAGCTGGATTTCTCGAGCGCGGGCGAGGCCGACGACAAGGGCCTCTTCCTCCCCACCCAGGCCGTCAGCGCCCGGGGCCAGGAGGGCTTCGTGTGGGTGGTGCAGGACGGCACGGTGCGCAAGCGGGATGTGCGCGTCGAGCGAGTGCTGCCTGGTTACGTCCGCATCCTCCAGGGCCTGGCGGTCGACGAGCGCGTGCTCGCCGACTCCTCCCTGGACGTGAAGGAGGGCACGGCCGTCCGCGTGGTCCAGTGACGCCTGCCCTCCCCTCTCAAGTTCGGAGCCCCTGAATGCTCAAGACATTCATTACCCGCCCTGTGTTCACCGCGATGCTGATGCTCGCGGTGGTCGTTTTTGGCGTCAATGCCTACCCGCGCATCGGCGTGGACCAGTTCCCCGACGTCGAGTTCCCCGTCGTCACCGTCACCACGGTGCTGCCCGGCGCGGACCCGGAGTCGATGGAGAAGAACGTCAGTGATCCGCTGGAGGAGGCGCTCAACACCCTCAACGGCGTGGAGCAGCTGCGCTCCATCAACCTGGAGAGCGTGTCCCAGATCGTCGTCCGCTTCACCCTGGACACCCAGGTGGACGTGGCGTCCCAGGACGTGCGTGACCGCGTCCAGGCCACGCTGAGCAAGCTGCCGGCGGAGATCGAAACGCCGGTGGTGGAGAAGTTCGACATCGGCGCGGCGCCCATCATGACGCTGTCGCTGTCCGGCGCGCTGCCCATCGAAGAGATGACGCGCGTCGCCGAGGACGTGGTGAAGCCGGCCCTGCAGCGTCAGCCGGGCGTGGGCAGCATCGACGTGGTCGGTGGCCGCGAGCGCGAAATCCAGGTCGTCGTGGATCCGGAGCGGCTGCGGGGCTTCGGGCTGGCCGTCAGCGACGTGAGCCAGGCCGTGCGGGCGCAGAACCTGGACGTCCCGGGTGGCCGCACCATGGACCGCGGACGTGAGCGCGTGGTGCGCCTGACGTCCGAGGCCAAGAGCGTGGACGAGCTGCGCAACATCATCATCGCCAGCCCCAACGGCGCGCCGGTGCGCGTGCGTGACGTGGCCGACGTGGTGGACGGTCCGGAAGAGGCGCGCTCCAGCGCCAAGAGCGGTGACCGCAACGCCGTGGCGCTGGTGGTGCGCAAGCAGTCCGGCTCCAACACGGTGCAGGTGGCCGAGTCCATCAAGGAGTCCCTGGGCGAGGTCAACAGCCTGCTGCCCGAGGGCGTTCTCGCGGAGATGGTGACGGACAACTCGCGGTTCATCCGCTCGTCCATCGCCGCGGTGCAGTTCGACCTGGTGCTCGGTGGCTTCCTGGCGGTGCTCATCGTGCTGGTGTTCCTGCGCAACCTGAACTCCACGCTGGTGGCCGCCATCGCGCTGCCGGTGTCCGTCGTCGGCACCTTCGCCGTCATGGCGGCCCTGGGCTTCACGTTCAACATCGTCACGATGCTGGCGCTGACGCTGTCCATCGGCCTGCTCATCGACGACGCCATCGTGGTCATCGAGAACATCGTCCGTCACCTGGAAGAGGGAAAGACGCCCATGGAGGCGGCGCTCGTGGGCACCGGGCAGATCGCGCTCGCGGTGTTCGCCGTGACGCTCGCCATCGTCGCCGTGTTCATCCCCGTGGCCTTCATGGACGGGACGATGGGCATGTTCTTCTACCAGTTCGGCGTCACGGTGGCCGTGGCGGTGCTCATCTCCTACGCCGTGTCCATGACGCTCACGCCCATGCTGTCGTCGCGCATGCTGAGCCACCATGGCAGCCCCACGGGCATCTCCGCGGCGGTGGAGAAGGTGCTGGTCGCCACGGAGACGGGCTACCGGAACATCCTGGCCAGCATCCTGCGGCACCGGGCCATCACCCTGGTGGTCGCCGTGGCGGTGCTCTTCCTCACCCTCTTCATGGCCGGCTTCCTGAAGTTCACGTTCATCCCGGAGCAGGACAACGGCAACATCAAGCTGGCGGTGGAGCTGCCCATCGGCTCCACGCTGCAGGAGACGCAGGCGGAGCTGGACGCGCTGGACGCGCAGGTCCGCGCCCTGCCCGGCATCGACTCCACCTTCGCCACCGCCGGTGGCGGCGTGCAGGAGGAGGTGCACAAGGGTGAGCTGCTCATCAACCTGGTGCCGCTCAAGGACCGCGCCTTCAACCAGGGCGAGCTGAAGACGTACCTGCGCGGCGCCGTCAAGCCTCGCAGCGGCGTCAGCGTCACGGTGCAGGACATCTCGGCCGTGGGCGGCGGCGGCGCCCGCACCCAGCAGATCCAGTTCAACATCCGCGGTGACGACTGGGACGAGGTGGTGAAGTCCGCCGACAAGGTGCAGGCCGCCATGCGCCAGAACCCGGGCCTGGTGGACGTGGACATGACGTACCGCTCCGGCAAGCCGCAGTACGACGTGAAGGTGGACCGCGAGCGCGCGGCCAGCCTGGGCGTCCCGGCGGCCTCGCTGGGCGCCACGCTGCGCGCCTTCCTGGGGCGCGACAAGTTCGGCGACTACCGCGAGGGTGGCGAGACGTACGAAATCAAGGTGGCCCTGCCGTCGCGGACGCTGGCCTCCGCCGACGCGCTGGGCAAGCTGACCGTGCGCAGCACCACGGGCCAGTTGGTGGAGCTGCGCAACATCGCGACCATCACCCCGGCGGACGGCCCGGTGCAGATTGACCGCGAGTCGCAGAAACGGCAAATCACCCTGCTGGCGAACCTGGCCTCGGGCTACGCGCTGAGCGACGGCATCAACTTCCTCAACGCGTACGCGGAGAAGGAGCTGCCCAAGACGGTCATCTACGACTTCGAGGGTAACGCGAAGGAGATGGGCAAGGCCGTGGCGGCCTTCGGCTCCGCCCTGCTGCTGGGCATCATCCTCATCTACATGATTCTCGCGGCGCAGTTCGAGAGCTTCATCCACCCCTTCACCATCATGATGTCGCTGCCCTTCGCCCTCATCGGCGCCATTGGCGGGTTGCTCATCACCGGTCAGTCCATGTCGATGTTCGCCCTCATCGGCATCATCATGCTCATGGGGCTGGTGGTGAAGAACGGCATCCTCCTGGTGGACTTCACGCTGCAGCTGCGTGAGGAAGGAAAGACGGCGACGGAGGCCTTGCTCCAGGCGGCTCCCGTGCGACTGCGTCCCATCCTGATGACGACCATCGCGATGATCGCCGGCATGATTCCGGTGGCGGTCGCCAAGGGTGACGGCGCGGAGACGCGCGCGCCCATGGCCATCACCATCATCGGCGGGCTGGTGACGTCCACGTTCCTCACCCTGGGCGTGGTGCCGGTGGTGTACTCGCTGATGGATCAGCTCACTGAGAAGCTCAAGCGGCGCAAGGGTCCGGACGCGGCCTCTGGCACGCCGCACGCGGTGGGTCCGAAGCACGGCGCCGAATCGCCTTCCGTGGCCGCCGCGGCCCGGGTGGAGACCGCCTGATGCGGCGACCGGAGGACAGGCCGGCCGCGCTCGCGAACCGGCGAGGCGACCCGAGCGCGGAGGGACAGGACCTTCCCGAGGACGGTGGCTCCGAGGAGAGCCACGGTCTGCTGGAGGAAGACGTCGGAGCCTCCACGCCCGAGTCCCGGCGCCTCCACGAGCTGCTGATTGAGTTCAGCCGCTACCGCTCCCTGAAGAACCCGCTGGCGGGCATCTGCGAGGACCTCCAGCTCACGCCCACGCAGATGCATGCGTTGTCGTGGCTGGGCAACGACGGTCCGGTGCAGGTGGGTGTCCTGGCCCTGCGGGTGGGCATCACCCGGAAGACCATCACCGGCGTGGTGGACCGCCTGGAGAGCATGGGCCTGGTGGAGCGGACCCGCGACGTGGAGGACCGGCGCGCTGTCGTCGTGCGCCTCACCGAGCAGGGCGGCAGAGTCTTTTCCCGCATCGACCGGGGCCTGGACGCCAGCCTGCGGCGCGTGCTGAGCCTGATGAGCTCCGATGACCGCGACGCCGTGTTCGGCATCCTGGAGCGGATGCTGGCGCGGCTGACGGCCGAGGCGGAATCGGCCAACCGCGACGCCCAGACGAGCTGAGCGTTTTCCGCTCGCGCGCCGGCCCCTGGTTCGGGCCGGCGCGCGCAAGACGCCGCGGGCGTCGCTGGCGCGACCGTGCGCATGCACTTCCCCGGATGCACACCGCATGACGATGACCGCCATCCTCCTCGTGAGCCTCACCGTGGGACTGGGCGCAGCCGCCCCCGCGCGCGCGGCCTCCCCACCCGACGTGTCCTCGCTGCTGGCCTCCCGGTGCAGGCTGTGGGCGTCCACGCCCGACAACCCCTGGGCGCTGGCCCATGGCCTGGCGCTGGACGGCCGGGACTTCCGCACCCGCGACGGCCAGCCCGCGGCGGACGCCATCATCGCGCGCTACCTGCGCCGGACGCCGCCCCCGTCCACCTCCCCCGCCGCCGCGCAGCGGCTCTACTTCGACACCCGAACCGCCAACGGCACGCCGGTGGAGCCCCACCCCGCCCTGCAGCTCAAGAGCCTGCTGCACGCGGGCTACCCGGTGCGCCACCGCTTCAACGCGTCCTGGGGCCCCGTCATGGTGCAGGCGCTGGTGAAGCAGCTGCAGCTCGACTTCCGCCCATCGCTCGGGGCCAGTCCCGAGGGCGCCTGGGCGCTGGACGCCCTGTCCCTGGCGCTGGAGCCCGGCGCCACGTTCCGCAACAGCGAGGGCAGGACGCTCCACATCGACGCGGTGATGCGGGACGCGCTCGCCACGCTCGAAGCCGCCCAGGCCGAGCTGTCCGTGGCGATGCGCGAGGGGAGACCGCAGGTCCCCAAGCGCAAGCAGGGCATCTACGCCCACCCGTGCGGCGGGCTTCACTACTTCCAGGCCGTGGCGGGCTGGGCCCGGCACGCCGCCGTGCGCAAGGCATGGCGCAAGCGGCTGGACGCGCAGGTGGACGTGCTGCTGTACCGGCTGGACTCGGAAGGAAGGCAGTACGAGGCGGCCCTGGTCAACGCGCCGTTCGCGCACCGGCTGCCCTTGCTGGTGCAGATGTTGAAGTTCCAGGGCCACCTGCTGGAGACGCTCGGGCGCTACCGCGACGACACCGGGTGGCGCCCCACGAAGGCCCAGCAGCAGATGGTGGAGCGGGCGCGCACGGCGCTGGAGCACACCGTGCGCCGGCTGGACGCCGGCGGCGCCTTCGACGGGTGGCAGGCGCTGGCCGAGCGGCAGCCGCAGCTCGCGCTGGATTTGCTGGGCGACACCTGCCACGCCGCGCACGGCGAGGCCCTGTGGCGCACGCCCGCCGTCAGTGCCCCAGCCGCGCGAGGTCCTGCGCGGTGAAGCCCGCCTCCTCCAGAATCTCCCGCGAGTGCTGCCCCAACGCGGGCGGCGTGCGCAGCGGCGTCTCGCCCATGCGCAGCGGCGTCAGCAGGTGCGTCACCTTGCGGCCCAGCACCGCGTCCTCCGCCTCCACGAAGAGGCCTCGCGACTGGAGCTGCGCGTCCTTCAGCACGTCGTCCCCCTCCGCCACCGGCTCGATGCAGAGGTCGGAGCCCGCGAAGCGCGCCTGCCAGTACGCCAGCGGGTGCTCGGCGAACAGGCGCGTCAGCTCCGCCTTCACGCGCGCGCCGGGCTCGCCCGGGGCGTAGACGTCCTCCAGCAGCTCCGGGCGCCCCAGCCGCTCACACACGCCCGAGAAGAACTTGGGCTCCAGCGCGCCCACCGCGAGCCACCGGTCATCCGCCGTGCGGTACAGGCCGTAGCACGCGTAGCCGCCGTTGAGCGCCTCCGTGCCTCGCTGAAGGGCGGCACCCTCCGTCCCCATGTAGAGACGCGACGCCAGGTGCATGTGCAGGAAGGCCAGCGCGCCATCCGTCATGGACACGTCCACGAAGCGCCCCTGCCCCGTGCGCTCGCGCTCGTGCAGCGCCGCCAGGATGCCCACCAGCGCGAAGAGGCTGCCTCCGCCAATGTCGCCCATCTGCACGCCGGGAAAGGCGGGCGCGCCGCCGGACTCACCGCCGTAGCCCAGCAAGCCGGCGCGGGCCGCGTAGTTCAAGTCGTGCCCCGCCTTCAGCCGGTCCGGCCCCGTCTGCCCGTAGCCGGAGATGGCGCAGTAGATGAGCCGGGGGTTCTCCGCGCGCAGCACGGACTCGCCCACGCCCAGCTTGTCCATGACACCGGGCCGGAAGCTCTCCACCAGCACGTCGTAGTGGCGCGCCAGCCGCTTCAGCGCCTCGCGGCCCTCGGGCTGCTTCAGGTTCAGCGTCAGGGAGCGCTTGTTCCGGTTGAGGCCGTAGAACAGGCCGCTGACGTCGTCCCGCAGGGGCGGCATCTGGCGGACAGCGTCCCCGCCCTCCGGCTCCTCCACCTTGTCCACGGTGGCCCCCAGGTCGGCCAGCACCAGGGTGGCGTAGGGGCCGGGCAGCAGGCGCGACAGGTCCAGCACTCTCAGGCCAGTGAGCGGGAGCGACGACATGGGGCATTCCTCGGAAGCTGCGCGTCAGGGGAGTGGAAACGACCGCGGCGCGCCCCTGTGAAGGAGACGCGCCGCGTGCGACGGAAGTCAGCGGGCGGAGTCTGCTCAGAGCAGCTTCGCGAGCTTCATCGCGAGGCCCATGTCCATGGGCTTGAACTTCAGCTTGCCCTGCATGGCCGCCATCTGCGCGTTGAGCTTCTTCTCGCGAATCTTCACGAAGTCGTCGTTGCTCACGGAGATGGTCATCTTCGCGTTGTCGGCCGCACCTTCCGTCACCCAGCCCTCGGACTTGGTGGCGTCCAGCGTCCACTTCCCGCCGCCCTCACCCGACACGTCAAAGACGATGACGGCGTTGAGTTCCTTCGCCAGCTCCGGCTTCGCCTTGAGGGTCTCCGGAATCTGGTTCTCGATGATGTCCTTCGCGCTCACGACACACTCCTTGGCCTGACCGTTGATTTGAAAATCAAAGACAGGGGGACCGTAATGGTGCCCCCCCTGGCAGGTCAAGACACGGATGCGGCATCTGTCACGCGCTGGTGGACGCGGCGGTGGGATTCAGTGAGCGGCGAACCATGTCCAACAAGTCGTTGAGTTCGAACGGCTTCGCCAGATGGCCCACCGCGCCGATGTCGGAGGCCTTGCTGCCGACATTGCGGTCCGCGCTCAGGACGATGAGGGGGATGCGCGCCACCTCGGGCGGCTTCTGCCGCATCCGCTGGGCGAACTCCCAACCGTCCATCACCGGCATCATCAGGTCCAACAGGATGAGGTTGGGCGGTTCGGGTTCGAGCCGGTCCAACGCCTCCTTCCCGTTCCGCGCCCGGCGGATTTCGAAGCCTTCGGCTTCCAGAATCTCTGAAAGGGCTTCCAGGATGTCCGGGTCGTCATCAACGACCAGGACCACCGGGGCCCTCGCATGCTGCGCATTGTGCAAGGTCAGAGCCGTCTCCCGAGGTGCGTCGCTGGGATTCTTCAACCATCCTCCCACACGGCCGCGCAAGAAAATGCGCCCATGCCGCCGGACATGGGCCCACGTTGCAAAACCGACAGTCACTGCCCACCCTTTCCGTGACCTGATGGACTGGGGGTGTGGAACGTGGCGAGCGTGGGGGAGCTGAAGGCAGGCGACATGGCGGCGCCAGGGCTGCTGCTGCTGCTGCCTCGTGGAGGCAGCCCGCGCCTGCTCGGCCGCTCCCTGCTGGAGCAGCTGGGGCTGGAGGCGCTCCCCAGCCGCGTGGGTTCCCTGCCGGAGCTCATGGCGGTGGCGGGCTTCCAGCGGCGCTCCGGAAGCGGGAGCCTCTGGGAGCGGGCCGGCCAGGTGCTGATGGCGGGCGAGGAGACGCTGGAGGACGGCGCGGTGCTGCTATGGACCTCGCCCCTGGCGTGGGACGAGGCCGGGGTGCGCCGGCGGGTGCGCTACCTGTCCATGGCGTCGCACGATTTGCGCGGCTCGCTGGCCAACGTGCGCTCGTACGCGGCCCTGCTGCTCAACGGCCGCGTGCCCCTGGAGGCCAAGGTGCAGCGGGGCCTGGAGACCATCCTCCGCAACGCGGACCGCTCGCTGGCCTTCTCGCAGGACTTCTTCGATGCCAGCCGGGCGGACCTGGGCTCCCTGCCCTGCGAGCAGGAGCGCCAGTCCCTGCTGCCCCTGCTGGACGCGGCGGTGGAGCGGCAGCGCGCCGCGGCCACGGCGGCCCAGGTGGCGCTCGTGTTGGACCTGAATCCGGCGGAGGCGGTGCCCGAGGTCATCGTGGACGGGGCCCGCATCCAGCACGCCGTGGAGTCCTTCATCCAGTACCAGCTGGCCCGCGCCCAGCAGGGTGAGGTCATCCGCCTGGGCCTCCGCGACTTCGCGCCCAGGGTGCGCGTGGAGGTCCGCCGGGACGGGGCGCCCTTGACGGATGAGGACGCCGCCGCCGTCTTCCAGCGCGAGGAGCGCGCCTTCCGGGAGAAGCGGCTGGAGGACCCCTTGCGCGTCTATCTGGCCCGGCAGGAGGTGGAGGCGCACGGTGGCAGCGTGGGCGTCGAGTCGGACCGAGGCGGCAGCACCCTCTTCCTCACCCTGGCCCAGGCCCCCGTCGCGGCGCTCGGTTCTCCAGCAACCATGCAGGCTTGAATCGTCCGCCGGTCTTGCTAGCGGTCGGCGGCGGCCATCGGTATGCTCCTGGCGTCTTCGCGAAGGAGCCAAATGATGGGTTTGAAGGGAATGGAAATCCTGCTGATCATGGGGGTGCTGCTGCTCCTGTTCGGAGCGTCGCGCCTGCCACAGCTGGGCTCTTCGCTGGGAAGTGCGATCCGCAACTTCAAGCGCGGCTTCGGCGGTGAGGGCGAGGACGCGGCGGCGGCCCCTGGGGACAAGAAGGCCTCGGGTTCGCTCTCCAGCGCCTCCGGCGTACAGAACGACGTCGCCAAGAGCCAGACGCCCAGCAGCCACGTCTGAGCCGCCGCCGGGTGGCCGCAGTGCCTCCCGGCAGGACGTGCGCCGTGCCTTGAAACGCGCAACGCCCGAGCCGCCCCCTGGAACAAGGGGTGGGCCGGGCGTTCGCTTTTGGCCGTGTGTGGCGTGAGCCTCAGCCGACCACGGCGGTGCCTTCGTACATCCGGTCGAGCTGCGCCTTGTACTTCTGGGTGCAGACCTTCCGCTTCACGCTGAGCTTGGGCGTCAGCTCCTCCGTCTCCTGGCTGAAGTCGTTCTCCAGCACGGTGAAGCGCTTGAGGGTGGCGTATGGCGGCTGCTGCGTGTTGAGCTGATCCACCGCGGCCTTCACCGCCGCATGGACCTCCGGACGCCGGGCGTTCTCCGCGTAGGTGCCCACCGGGGCGCCCTGGTCCTGCAGGAGCTTGCGCGCGCCCTCCTCCGACACGGTGACGAGCACCACCAGGTACGGCCGCTTGTCGCCGTACACCATGGCCTGGCTGATGATGGCGTGCGTCTTGAGGGCGTTCTCCAGGTTCTGCGGCGCCACGTTCTTCCCGCCCGCGGTGACGATGAGGTCCTTCTTGCGGTCGGTGATGCGCAGGTAGTTGTCCGCGTCCAGCTCGCCAATGTCCCCGGTGTGGAACCAGTTCTCCGCGTCGATGGCCTCCGCCGTGGCGTCGGGGTTCTTGTAGTACCCCTTCATGACGGACGGGCCGCGGATGAGGATTTCACCGTCGGAGGCAATCATCACCTCCATGCCCGGTAGGGGCGAGCCCACGCTGCCAATCTTGATTTTGTGCTCGCGGTTGATGGTGGTGCCGGCGGACGTCTCCGTCAGGCCGTAGCCCTCCAGCACCTTGAGGCCCAGCAGGTCGAAGAAGTAGCCAATCTTCGGGGCCAGGGGCGCGCCGCCGGAGATGAACACGCGCATGTTGCCGCCCAGCTTCTCGCTGATGGCCGCGTGCACCTTGGAGAACACCAGCTTCTTCGCCAGCGCGAAGCCCAGGGTGGCGTACTCGCGGCCCTGGCCGCGCGCCTCGACGTACTCGTCGAACAGCTTGAAGGCCCAGCGGAAGAGCCGGCCCTTGAGGCCCGGGGCCGCCGAGCCGTTGGCCACCACGTTGTTGTAGACCTTCTCGAAGACGCGCGGCACCGACGGCAGCACCGTGGGGCGCGTCTCCACCAGGTTGGCCAGCAGCTTGTCCACCGACTCCGCGACGATGAGCCGGTAGCCCATGCTCAGCCAGCCCGCCTTCACCACCTGCGCGAAGACGTGCGCCAGCGGCAGGAACAACATCACCGAGTCGCTGGGCGTCATCATCCCCACCGACTGGGCGGCCTTGGCCTCGAAGGCCCAGTTCCGGTGCGTGAGGATGACGCCCTTGGGGTCACCCGTGGTGCCGGACGTGTAGATGATGGAGGCGGTGTCCTCCACGCTCACGCCCGCCACCCGCGCGTCGAAGTCGTCGGGACGGGCCGCGTGCTCCGTACGGCCCTGGGCGACGACGTCGGCGAGCGACAGCTCGGTGCCGCCAGCGACGGGGCCCTCGAAGACGACGACGCGGCGGAGCGCCGGACACTCCGCCAGCTTCTGGCGAAGGCGCGTGAGCCGGCCTGCCTGCCGGGCGTCCTTCTCGTCGTTGTCCACGAAGACGAGCGTCGTCTCGGAGTGGTTGAGGATGTACCGGCACTCATCCGGCGTGTTGGACGCGTAGATGGGGACGGTGATGGCCTGCGCGGCGCTGATGGCCACGTCGCAGATGAGCCACTGCAGGCTGGTGTTCGCGAAGATGGCCACCCGGTCCCCGGGTTTCACCCCCTGGGCCACCAGGCCCGCGGAGAGCGCCTTCACCTCGTCCAGGAACTGGGCGAAGGTGACGTCCTGCCAGCGGCCGTCCTTCTTGTGGCATGCGCCCACCGCCGACGCGTTCTTCGCGCGCTGGATGAGCAGTTGGACCAGCGTCGCATCACCCCCCGCGGCAGCGGGAACCGCCACCTGATTCTCTGCCCTCATCTGAGCTCCTTCTCGATATCGGCTTCGACCTTCTTGGACCACTCCTGCACGCGCCGCCCCTCCGCCGGGTCGTACGCGATGCTGCCTTGCTTCACCTTCTGGATGGCCTCGCGCGCCTTCTCCGCCTTGCCGTCCTTGAGGAGCGTCTCCGCCAGGAAGTAGTAGGCGCGCAGCATCCGCGGGTGCTTCGCGATGGCCTTCTCGTAGAGGCTGGCGGACTTCGCCAGGTCGCGCTTGGGCCAGGGCAGCTCGTAGTAGTAGCGGCCCTTGGCCAGCAGCGGCGCGCCCCGGTCATAGTCCGCGTCAAGCTGGATGGCCTTGTCGAGCCGCTCGTTGAACTTGCCCTCGAGCCCCTCGCCCAGCGCCTTCATGATGCCCACGGCCTGCGAGTAGGCGCCGATACCTGTGGCCGCGTAGTAGTGGCCCTCCACCCGGGCGGGGTTGAGCTTCACCGCCTTCTCACCCCAGTCCCACGTCTGGCGACCCAGCACCTTCTTCAGCTTCTCGCTTGCCGCCCCGTCCGCCTGCCACTGGAGGATGCGCGCCTTGCGCCAGACCAGCTCGTAGTCCTCCGGCGCCGCGTCCAGCGCCGTCTTCAACGCCCCCTCATAGGCCTTCTCCCCGCCGGGCTCGCCGCGCTTCGCGTACAGCCCGTCAAGCTCGGACAGCAGGGAGGCCTCAGCCCCCCAGGCAGGCAGGCTCAGGAGGAGGCTCAAAGCAAATGAAATCAGGCGCATAAGCGCCGGGCTTAGCACGCGCTTTTGCCCGCTAGCAAACCATGGCGGGTCAAACATCCGCCAAACGACAAGAGGCGGGAGCGGCCCGGAGTGACCCGGTCCGTCCCGCCCCGATGACGCGCCTTCCCAGGTGGGAAGCGCCCTGGAGGGCCGCTCATGCCGCCGCGTCGGCGGCCAGCTCGCCCAGGTGCTCTTCGTTCTCGTTGAACGCTTGCAGGTAGCGCTCGAGGAAGTTCTTCGTCTTCAGCTCCACCTGACGCACGCGCTCACGCGACACGCCCCACCGCTGGCCCAGCTCCTCCAGCGTCAGCGGCTTGTCCTGCGTCAGCCGCTCCGTGAGGATGTCCCAGCCCAGGTCACCGATGCGCTTGCGCACCTTGGCGAGCGCCTCCTGAATCTCCGTGTCCTGCTCGTGCGACAGGAACACCTGCTGAGGCGACGGGCCGTTGTCCTCCAGCCGGTCGAGGAAGGTCGTCTCGCCGTCCTCGTCGATGGTGGCGTCCAGCGAGAAGTCCACCATGCTGCCGCGCTCGGCCTCACCGCCGCGTACCTGGCTGCGGTTGTCCTTCAGGTACCGGGTGATGTAGGCGCGAATCCACCACACGGCGTAGGTGGCGAAGCGCACGTTCTTCTTTGGATCGAAGTGCTCGATCGACTTCATGAGACCGACGTTGCCCTCCTGGATGAGGTCATCCAGGCGCGCGCCGCGATTGGCGAACTTCTTCGCCACGGCGACAACGAAGGCCAGATTGGAGCTGGCGAGCGTCTGCCGCGCGGACTCGTCACCCTGGCGGGCGCGGCGCGCGAGCTCGTACTCCTGCTCACGCGTCAGCTGCTGGTGCCCGCCCAGGTTCCGAAGGTAGTGCGACAGGCCCTCGGCTGCGTACTTCGTCGAATTGGCCATGATTTCCCGTCCTCCGTTCGATGCCGGACGCGCGCTCCTCCGCCGCCTCGCGTCCACCTGGAACTGAGACGCGCAACGAGCGAAAGGGTTTCTCATTCCAGGTCCGATTCGGCATTTCGAGCGACATTCCCAGCCCTTCCCATGACTTGGACGGTAAGCCGCTCGACGCCGGGACGAAAACGAGCCGCGCCGGTCACGAATCAACAACGCTTGGGCGCGGGGAAGATTTTCGAGGGATTGAGCAACCCTGATGGATCGAAGAAGGCCTTGAGCCTGCGCTGCAAATCGATGAGCGCGGGGGACTGCTCCAGCGAAAGATATTCCCGCTTCGCGTGGCCCACACCGTGCTCGCCTGTGATCGTACCGCCCAGTTCCACGGTCATCACCAGCATGCGCCGCAGGGCTTCCTCCACCAGCGGCCGTTGGTGGGCGCCCTCGTAGAGGATGTTGGCGTGCAGGTTCCCATCTCCCGCGTGGCCATAGGTGGCCACGGTGAGGCCCAGCTCGGCGCCCAGGGCCTTCAGGCGCTCGATGACCTCGGGAATCTTGGAGCGGGGCACGACGATGTCCTCGGAAATCTTGTGAGGCTTGAGGGCCCGGAGGGCTGGGGAAATCGCCCTGCGCGCGGCCCAGAGCTTCTCGCGCTGGGAGGCATCCTGGGCCACCAGCGTCTCGGTGGCCCCCTGAGCGGTACAGAGGTCACCCAATTGAGACAGCTCAGCGAGCAAGCCCTCGCGGCCGTTGCCATCCACCTCCACGATGACGGCGGAGCCCGCGCCCGGGGGGAACTGGAAGCCGCGGCCGTTCACCGCCCGCAGGGCCACGTCATCGATGAGCTCCAGGCAACGCGGGAGGATGCCCGCGGCCAGCACGGCGGACACGGCGCGCGCCGCGTGCAGCACGGACGGAAACACCACCAGGGCCGTCAGCACCTCGCGCGGCAGCGGGATGAGCTGGACGGTGATTTCCGTGGCGACCCCCAGCGTGCCCTCCGAGCCGACGAAGAGGCCCACCAGGTCATACCCCGCCACGCCCTTGATGGTGCGCCGGCCCACCCGCACCACCTCCCCGTCCGGGAGGACCCACTCCAGTCCAATGACGTAGTCCCGGGTGACACCGTATTTGAGCGCGCGAGGCCCGCCGGCGTTCTCCGCCACGTTGCCGCCCAGCGTGCACAGCTCCCAGGAGTTCGGGTCCGGTGGATAGAAGAGCCCCACCGCCTCCACGGCCTTCATCAAGTCACCCGTGATGACGCCGGGCTGCACCACCGCGGTGAGGTCTTCCGGGGAGATGGAGAGGATGCGGTTCATCCGCTCCAGGCTCACCGCCACCCCACCGTGCAAGGGCAGCGAGCCACCACTCTTGCCGCTCCGCGCGCCGCAAGGGGTGAAGGGCACGCCGTGCGCCGCGCACACCTTGAAGACCTCCGACACCTGCCGCGTGTCGGCAGGGAAGACGACGAGGTCGGGCGCATGGACGCCGCTGTCGGACTCATCCCGGGCATAGGCGGCCAGCGAGGCGTCATCTTCGCGCAGCTGCTCTGGGGCCAGGACAGCGGACAGCGCCTCGCGCACGCGGGCCACGCGCTCGGGCGCCACGCGAGGCCCGGGCACGGGCGTGCTCATCGCCGGGCCCCCAACCGGGCCCACAGCTCACGGCGCAGGGGGCCGTCACGCCGCAGGGTGCCTTCATAGGCCTCCGAGTGGGTGACGGCGTCGCGCTGCTTGTCACCGCGCAAGCGCAGGCACGCCTGCTCCGCTTCAATGATGCACGCGGTGGCGGGGCTGCCCAGCACCAGGGCCAGGGAACGCGCCACTTCCCGCGCCAGGTCTTCCTGGAGGATGAGCCGGTGCGCGAAGCAGTCCACCAGTGATGACAGGCGGCCAAAGCCCACCACCCGCTTGCCCGGCACGTAGGCCACGTGGGCCCGTCCGGTGAGCGGCAGCAGGTGGTGCGGACACATGGAGTGGAAGCGCAGGTCCGTCACCACCACCAGCTCGCCGGAGGAGCCCGGCGGCGCGGGGAACGTCTCACCCAGCGCCTGCTCCGGGGTGCGGCTGTAGCCGTCGAGGAACTCGGCCGTCCAGGCCTCGGCCACGCGCTCGGGGGTGTCCGCCAGGTGGATGTCCTGGAGGTCCAGGCCGGCGGCGCGCAGGAAGTCCGCCACGGCACGCGCCATGGCCGAGGTATCCGGGACACCCGCGGGGGCGGCAGCGGAGGGGGCTTTGCGGCGGGCTCGGGACGAAGTCACAGCGGAGTCGCTCCTGGAAGGGACCGGCATTCAGGGGGCCTGGACCCTACCCGATGCGGACACGAGGATGTGCTGCCCCTGCACACGCACCGCATAGGTGCGGACCTGCACTCCGGGGTGCCGCGGGCACAGCCCCGTCCGGACGTCGAACGGCCAGGTGTGCAACGGACAGTGCACCACGTATCCCACCAGGTCACCCTCGGACAGGGGCCCGGCCCGGTGGGGACACGCGTCCGCCACCGCGTGCAGCTCCCCCTCCACGCGAAAGAGGGCCACCGCGACCCCGTCCACCTGGACCACCGCGCGACCCCGCGCGTCGAGCGCGTCCAGCGTCGCCACTGGAATGAATCCTCCGTCCGGCTGTCCGTTCATCCCATTGGTCCCCAACGCCCGACCGGGGCCGACACATCCCCACCCGGACGAATCAGAGCGTGATACCGTCCCTTGACACCCGCCGTGCCGCCTCATTAGAGCACCCGGGCAACCGCCCCTTCCGATGAATCAGCGAGCCCACACCTTCGCCCGCTGCACCGCGACGCTGCTCGTCGCGCTGTGGGTGTGTCAGCCGCTGGGCGCGCTGATACACGCGAGGGACGAGCACGCGCACCGGTTCTGTCCGCAGCATCAGACGTTCGAGGAGACGGCGCTCGGCACGGGCGCGCGGCTGTCCCGGCTCGCGATTGAACAGAGCCCGCAGCTGTCCGCCCTGCCCGAGGCCGTCACCGACTCAACCGCCCTCACCCATGAGGAATGTCCGCTGGTGACGTCCAGCTCCCGCGCGGAGCTCCTGACGCCCCACCGCACGGCCCTGGTGCTGACGCTGCTCGCAGTGAGCCGTCCGGCCACCGCGCCGCCCCGCGTCCAGCCCCCCCTCTCCATCCTCGATACCGCCCCCAAGGCCTCGCCGCCCGCGCGCGCGTGACGTGCGTCGTCTGAGGACTGGCAGGTCATTGGTGGGCGTGGCCGCTTCGCGGGCGCCCCGTTCGAGGAGCATTCCAGGTGGCAACCCGTTCGCGCCGTGCTCACGGCGCTCTCATCGTCGTTTCACTCACGCCCTTCCTCTTCGCCAGCGGCGCCAGCGCCCAGGACGCCTCCGCGCCTCCGGCGGACGCCCCCGTGCAGGAGTCACAGGAAGACGCCGCGCCCGCGCTCACGCCCGAGGAGCTGGAGGAAATCGAGAAGGCGCTTGGCAGCGACGCCGCGGCCGCGCAGCAGAACGCGCCCACCGGCACCGCGGCGCCGCCCGCCTCCAGCCCCGGCGGTGGCTCCGCGCTCTCCATCCCCGGGGTGAACAACCCCAACACGGGCGCGAACTTCCTGGACCTGAGCTTCATCCTGGACGTGGCCGCCGCGGCCTTCACGGACAAGGAGCCCCTGCAGAGCGGCGCGCATGACCCCACGCACAACGGCTTCAACCTGCAGCAGTTGGAGCTGTCCATCGGCTCGGTGGTGGACCCCTACTTCCGCTTCGACGCCAACATCGTCTTCAGCCAGTTCGGCGTGGAAATCGAAGAGGCCTACGGCACCACGCTGACGCTGCCCTACAACCTCCAGGTGCGCGCCGGTCAGTTCCTCACGCGCTTCGGCCGCATCAACCCCACGCACCCGCATTCGTGGGACTTCGTGGACCAGCCCTTCGCCGTGGGCCGCATCTTCGGAGGCGAAGGCAACCGCGGCCTGGGCGCCGAGGTGTCCTGGCTGGCGCCCCTGCCCTGGTACGTGGAGGTGATTGGCAGCACCACCGACGCCACCGGCGAGGCCACCGCGCGCAGCTTCCTGGGCGCCACCAACGAGCGGGTGCAGTCCCCGTTCGATTTGCAGCTCACCGGCGCGGTGAAGCAGTTCTTCCCCCTGTCGGACGACGTGTCCCTCATGTGGGGCCTGTCCACCGCCACCGGGCCCAACCCCACCGGCTACCGCAACCGCACGGACGTGTTCGGCACGGACCTGTACCTGCGCTACCGGCCCATCACCCAGGCCTACAACACCACGCTCATCACGCTCCAGGCGGAGGCCTACTACCGCCGCCGCCAGGTGCCCGGAGACGTGCTGACGGACTTCAACACCTACGCCCAGGCCGCCTGGCGCTTCTCGCCGCGGTGGGCCACCGCGCTGCGCTACGAACTGGGAACCGCGGCGCGCGGCGAAGACGGCGCGCGCGTCATCGACCCGCTGGACCCGGAGTGGACGGAGTCACGCAACCGCGTGTCCGCCAACGTCACCTTCTGGCCCACCGAGTTCTCCCGGCTGCGCCTCCAGGGCGCCCGTGACAGGGCCGGGTGGCGGGATGAACCCGGCTACTCCTTGATGCTCGCGCTCGAGCTGGTGACCGGCGCCCACGGCGCCCACGCCTTCTAACCCCTTTCTCAGGAGCCATGACCATGCGTCTCTCCCGTCTGCTCGCGGCCGTGTGCGCCGCCTTCACCCTCTCCGTCGCCTCCCCCGCCCGGGCGGACCTCAACGTCGTCACCACCCTGCCGGACCTGGCCGCGCTGACGAAGGCCGTGGGCGGCGACCACGTCAAGGTGCAGGCCCTGGCGCTGTCCAGCCAGGATCCGCACTTCGTGGACGCCAAGCCGAACCTCGCCCTGGCGCTCAACCGCGCGGACCTGCTCATCGCCGTGGGTCTGGACCTGGAGATTGGATGGCTGCCCACGCTCCAGGTGGGCGCGCGCAACTCGAAGATCCTCGTGGGCAACCCGGGCTACCTGGTGGCCTCGCAGTTCGTGAAGCTGCTGGAGGTCCCCACGGTGCAGGTGGACCGGGGCCAGGGCGACGTCCACCCGGGCGGCAACCCGCACTTCCTCTATGACCCGCGTCAGGCGCTGTCCGTCGCGCGTGGCATCACCGACCGGCTGGCGCAGTTGGATCCGAAGAACGCGCGGGCCTACCGCGACAACCTGGCCACCTTCACCACCGAGCTGGAGAAGTCGCGCGCGGACTGGGAGAAGCGGCTGGTGTCGCTGCGTGGCCAGCCCGTCATCGCCTACCACCGGACCATGGCGTACCTGGCGGACTGGCTGGGCTTCGACACCATCATCTACCTGGAGCCCAAGCCCGGCATCCCGCCCAACCCGTCCCACGTGGCGAGCGTCCTGGCCCAGGGCCGTCAGCGCAAGGCGCGCATGGTGCTGATGGAGAGCTACTACCCGGACACCACCGCGCGGCTGGTGGCCTCGAAGATTCCCGCGCCGCTGGTCACCCTGCACGGCGGCACGGACTTCAAGGCGAACGAGACGTACCTCCAGCACATCAACGAAATGGTCGAGCGCCTGGAGAAGGGGCTCGCCGGCAAGGGGACCTGAGCCATGCGGACCCGCCTCCTCCTTCCCCTACTCCTCCTGTCCGGCTGCGCGCTGGACTCCGGTGAGAGCTTCGCCGTGCTGGAACCCACCGTCCGCGCGGACTACACGCCGGTGGCCGGGCGCGACGTGGGCAACGGCTTCCAGCGGCTCGCCTCCGACTTCGAGCTCCGCCTGGACGGCGCGGCGCTGGGCGTGGACCACATCGACCTGGTGGCCAGCGGCGGCACCCGCGGCCCCGCGACTTTCGACCCGGCCAACCCGCCGCCGGGCTACGGCAACTGCCACAACGGCCACTGCCACCGCGACGACGGCGCGCTGGTGGACTACGAGGACATCCAGGCGGAGCTGGATGGCGGCGGTGGCGGCGCGGAGGCCACGGTGGCCAGCCTGCATGTGGACGCGGACCTGGACCTGCTGGCGGACCAGACGCTGTCGCCCGGCTGCGAGCCGTCCTGCGAGCTGGACCGCACCCAGGTCAGCCGCTACCAGTGGGACGTGTCGTCGGTGCACCTGGAAGGCGTCGTGCGCGACAGCCGCGCCACGCCGCGCTTCAACGACGAGCGCCGCTTCCGGCTCGCGTTGGCGGCGGCGGCGGAGGCCACGCCGCTGCTGGTGCTGCGTGGCACGGTGGACATCCCCGCGGACCGGGAGAACAAGCCGCGCGTGAAGCTGGCCCTGCGGCTGGCGCTGGCGCCCACGCTGTTCGACTCGCTGGACTGGGCGTCCACCACGCCCGGCCCCGACGGCGTGGTGGACCTGAACGCTCCCGAGAACGTCGCCCTCCGGACCGCGATGGTGGAGGCAATGGCCACCCTGGAGCCACAGGCGGAGGTGCGGCGTGAAGACCGTTGAGCCCTCGGACGGCGCGCACGCGGTACCCACCCCCTTCACCCCGGGTGACGCGCTGCTCACCTGCGAGAAGCTGGTCATCGGTTACGACGGCAAGGCCATCCTGCCGCCCATCGACCTGACCATCCGCCGCGGCCAGTTCGTGGCGGTGGTGGGCCGCAACGGCTCCGGCAAGAGCACCTGGTTCCGGACGCTGCTGGGCATGCAGCCGCCGGTGTCCGGCACCATCTCCCGCGCCTCCGCGCAGGTGCGCAGCGCCTATGTGCCGCAGACGTCCGCCATCGACTCGCTGTTGCCGCTGCGCGCGGGCGAGCTGACGGCGTGGGGACGCCTGCGCGGCTGGAGCTTCCTGTGGCCCTTCGCCCGGAAGGCGGACCGGCAGGCCGTGCAGAGCGCGCTGGAGACGGCCGGCGCCAAGGCCTTCGCGGCGCGGCCCTACCGCGAGCTGTCGGAGGGTCAGAAGCAGCGCACGCTGCTGGCCCGGCTGGTGGCCACCGAGGCGGACCTGGTGCTGCTGGACGAGCCCACCGCCGCCATGGACGCGGTGGCCGAGCGCGAGACGATGCAGCGGCTGTGCACGCTGTCGCGTGAGCGGGGCCTGGGCGTGGTGGTGGTGTGCCACGACCTGGAGGTCGCCGCCGAGCACGCGGACGTGCTCGTCTTCGTGGACCGCGAGACGTCCGCCTTCGTCATGGGCGATGCCCGCACCGTCTTCTGTCACCCCGCCTTCCGCCGCCAGTACGGCGACGAGTACTGCCACCGCGCGCCCCTGGGACCTCACCGTGGAAACGACGCTCGCTGAACCGTCCAAGTGGGAGCAGTTCCACCTGGCGTTCGATTTGTTCAGGGACCCGCTGCTGTGCGCGCTCATCGCCGGCGGCGTGCTGGGCTTCCTGAGCGTGTACGTGGTGCTGCGGCGCATGGTGTTCGTCAGCGCCGCGGTGGCCCAATCCGCGGGCCTGGGCGTAGCGCTGGCCTTCTACGCCGCCATCCACCTGGGCACGCACGTGGAGCCCGTGCTGGGCGCCACCACCCTGGCCCTGCTGGCCACGCTGCTGCTGATGACGGAGCCGGCGAAGCTGCGCCTCACGCGGGAGAGCCTGCTGGGCCTGGCCTACGCGCTGGCGGGCGGCGCGGCGGTGCTCGTGGGAGACCGCATCGCGCAGGAGGCGCACGACATCCAGGGCATCCTCTTCGGCACGGCGGTGCTGGTGACGCCCGAACAGCTCTACACGGTGGCCATCGCGGGCGGGGCCGTCATGTTCATCCAGCTGTGGTGGTACCGGGGCATCACCTTCGCCAGCTTCGACCGGACGGGCGCGCTGGTGCAGGGGCTGCCGGTGCGCCTGCTGGACGGCGTGCTGATGGTCAGCATTGGCGTCATGGTGGGCGTGTGCGCCCGGGCGCTGGGCGCGCTGCCGGTGTTCGCCTTCTCCACGCTGTCCGCCATCGCCGCGCTGATGTTGGAGCTGCGGCTGCCGTGGACCTTCTTCGTCGCCACGCTCTTCGGTGCCATCGCGGGCGTGGGCGGCTATCTCTTCGCCTTCTTCTACGACTTCCCCGTGGGGGGCTCGCAGACGGTGTTCGCCGCGGCCCTGGTGGCCGTGGCGACCGTCCTCCGGATGCTCGTCCACGCGGTGCAGAAGGCGCGCTGAGGGTCAGCGGACCGCGGCGGAGACCTGCTTGAACTCGGGCGTGCCGGCGCGCCCGAGCAGGTCGAACAGCGCGGCCTCCACCGTGACGACGTGCGCGCCCGCGTCACGGCACAGCTGGAGGCCCACCTGCCGGTCCTCCTGCGCGCGGGACAGCACCGCGTCCGCCAGCAGGAACGGGGACAGCCCGCGCTCGGCCAGGTCACGCACCGTCTGGAAGACGCAGATGTGCGCCTCCATGCCCGCCACCAGCACCTGCGTGCGCCCGCCGAGCGAGGCCAGCACGTCCGGAACGGCGGCGCTGAACTCCAGCTTCTCCACCGCCTTGACGTCCTTGAGCGCGCGCATGCGGAGCAGCGAGTGCGTGGGGCCCAGCCCCTTGGGGTACTGCTCGGTCAGGAGAATGGGGAGGCCCAGCGCGCGCGCACCGTCGATGGCGGCGGAGGTGCGGCTGAGCATCCGGTCCAGCGCGTCCCGGTCCATGGCGGCGCACAGGCGCTCCTGGATGTCCACGACGAGCAACGCGGCCTGGTCCTGCTTGAGGCGGAAGGTGGGCATGCCCCCTCCTCGCGCGAACGGCGCGGGCCCGTCAAGCGGCGGGAGCCGCCAGCGCTGATGGTGGACGCCCGCACGGCGAGGACTTCCAGCGGGTGACAGTCAACGGGGCGTGTCTCCCACGGGTGAGGTCGTGTTCCCGGCGGGCTCGGTGAATCGACCACCGCCGGCGTGGGCCAGCGCGCTGGGTGAGCGGCACCCGACAATCGCTGGCGCCTCATGGATGAGCGTGTCGTCGGTGAGCGCCTCCACCATGAACAGCGCGAAGTCCACGCGCCGCGTCAGGTTGCTCGCGAGCACGGGATCGCCGACGTGGCGGCTCCACACGGGCAGGCCCTGGCTCTCGCCCTCCTCGAGGTCGCTGCCACGGACGACGGTCCACCGCCGATCGCTGGCGAAGATTCGGCGGCAGGCCTCCACCTGGTCGTCGATCTCGGCAAGGCGGATGGCGCGGGCCAGCCACGTGAAGATCCGGACGAACGCCTTGAACTTCCCGGAGTACTGGTCCTGTCCGTCCCGGGTGATGTGCCAGCCACAGGAGAAGACCAGACGCGCGTCGGGGACGGCGAAGTCGAGCACCGCCTGCGCCGTGCCCGACGAGTACTGCTGCACGCCCCAGGGAGCCAGCACCGTCAGCACGCCGTCGCATCCGGCGACCGCTTTGCGGATCACCTCCCGGTCGTTCGTCGGCCCGGGGACAATCGTGATCCGGTCCGAGAACGCGGCGAGCTTCGGGACGCTGCGTTCGCGACACACGCCGACGACCTCGTAGCCTCGCTCCAGGGCGTGCCGCACCATGTACTGCCCGAGCTTCCCCGAGGCGCCGATGATGCAGACCTTCCGCTGCTGGTGCGTGCTCATGTTTTTCTCCTGCCTCTCATCCCGGCCTGAACTTACGTTGTAAGCAACACTATACTTACGTCGTAAGCCCGTCAAACGTCAGCGAGAGGGAGCATCCATGCGCAAGCGCAGCACCGGCCAGCACGCGAGCCCGAAGCGGGCGCCGCTCAGTCGGGAGCGGGTGGTCACCGCGGCAATGGCGCTGGCCGACGAGAAGGGTGCGGCCGGGGTCACCATGCGGGCGATCGCCGCCCGGCTGGGCGTCGAGGCGATGTCGCTCTACAACCACGTGGCCAGCAGGGAGGACATCCTCGACGGGATGGTCGACGCGGTGTTCGGAGAGATCGACCTTCCGATAGCGACCATGGGCTGGAAGGAGGCCATGCGCGACCGTGCCGCCTCGTCGCGCACAGTGCTTCGACGCCATCCCTGGGCCGTCGGACTGATGGACTCCCGCAGCCAGCCCGGCCCGTCCACCTTGCGCCACCATGACGCCGTCCTGGGCGCCCTGCGAGCGGGAGGGTTCTCCGTCGCGATGGCCGCGCACGCCTTCTCAGTCATCGACAGCTATCTCTACGGGTTCGTCCTCCAGGAGCTGAGCCTGCCGTTCACGAGCCCCGCCGAACTCGACGAGGTCGCAACCGACATCCTGCGCGACCTGCCAGCCGACGCCTACCCGCACCTCAAGGAGCTCATCACCGAGCACGCGCTCCAGCCGGGCTACCACTACGCCGACGAGTTCGATTTCGGCCTCTCCCTGATCCTCGACGCACTGCACCCCGACGAGGTCTAGCGCGTGTCTCGAGTCGAGCACCGCGACACGGCTCAGCAGGACACCGTCGCCTGCGCGGCCAGCGCCGGCGCTCCAGCCTCCCGCAGGGCGAGGAGCTCCGGCGGGTGCACGAGCCGCAGCAGGCGCCCCCGCCCGGCGATGAAGGCCCGAGCGCGGCGAAGCTCCGGCTGATGCGGGTCCGCGTCCCGCCAGCAGTCGAGGAACGCGGTGAAGTCCTCCACCGCGTTGCTCCAAGCGCCGAGCGCCACCTGAGACTCCGCGGACAGCAGGCGGAGGTGTCCACAGCCGGGTCGCTCCGCCACCAGCGTCTTCGCCAGCTCCACCGCCTTGTCCTCGCGGTGGGTCCGCAGACGCAGCCGGACCAGGGCCTCGCGCGCGGGCCGGGAGAAGGCCGCGGGCCCCGCTGCCCGGAGCCGCCGCTCCAACCGCCACGCACGCGTCAGCGTGGCCTCGGCGCGGCCCACGTCGCCCTTGCGAGCCTCGAGCGCGCCGCGCAGCTCCTGAGCGGCCACCTCCACCACGCGCGCCACATCCCGAGGGCACAGGGACAGGTCCTCCGAGCGGCGAGCCTCCGCCAGCAGCGCATGTCGTGCGTCCAGCGCGTTGCACACCCGCTCCACCTCGCCCAGCCGCGCGGCCTCCAACAGGCTCAGGCCTCGCGTGTACTGGCGCATCCCGTCCCGCAGCGCCCGCTCCGCCGGGCTGGCCGTGTCGGACAGCTCCATGGGCACGTCCGCCGCCGCGCGCCAGAAGCCGAAGCGCAGGTGCGCGGACATCATCGTGGCGGCGGCGAACAGCAGCGCCTGGTCGTCGCCTCCCGCGCCCTCCACCCGCTGCCGCAGGCGACGGGCCCACGCCTGGGCCTCACCGTACTGCCCCACTTCGGCGCAGCCCAGACTGAGCAGCCGCATGGCGGGCTCGGCGCTCGGCGCGTCGGAGGTGGGCAATCCTTCCTCGGCCAGGTACGCATCATCCGCGGCCACCGTGGCCTCCAGCACGCGCTGCGCCTCCGCCATCAGCCCGACCCGCTGAAGCAGGCGCCCCGCGGAGAGCAGCGCGGGACTGGCGCCAGGCGCCAACGTCACCAACCGGCGAGCACTGTCGCGAGCAGCCTCCGGCCGGCCGCTGTTCAACATGGCCTGCACCCACGCATGGTGGACGCCCGCGTGGTCCGGGTGGGAGCGCAGCAGCTCGCGCAGCAGGGCCTGCGCATACGGCTGCCCCTGTCCGGGCCGGCCATCCGGCTCGTAGCCGTCCAGGAGGAAGCCCGCGAGCAGCAGCCGCGCGTCGCCGTCCTCGGGATAGCGGTCGATGAGGCACTCCATGTCGCGCACGAAGGCGTGGCGCCCATTGGCCGGGCCCTTCTCCGCCAGCAGGCTGGCCGCGACGATGTAGCGCTGCTCGCGGTCCGACGTGCCCTCGCTCAGCGCCAGCGCGCGGCCCATGGCCTCCGCGCGGGCGGTGGCGAAGCGGGCGCCAGAGCCTCGCGTGAGGGCGAGCCCCCACCAGGCCATGGCCAGCGACGAATCCTCCCGCGTGGCCTGCGCGAAGGCGCGGCGGGCCTCACCGCCCCAGCCCAGGTGCAACAGCCGCAGGCCCTGGTCGAACCAGGCCTGAGCCTGGGGCCGGGCGGTGGTGACCTCCAGGTGGGCGTTGCCCAGGCCCTCGCGCATGCGCGGCGTGGGGAGCGCGTCATCCGCGACGTCCTCCCACGGCGCGCGGGCATGGACGGAAGGTTCATCGGCTCGGAGCAGTCGCGCCAACATGATGTCCTCCTCAGACCCCGGTGACCGGGGCGGTGCAGACGTTGAATCCAGAATCCAGGGAACGAAGGCGGGAGGCGAAGCGCCGCCACGCCGAGGCCAGTCCGTCCGCGGCGACAGGGGGCGCCTTGCGCCGTGCCTCGAAGCACTCGCGCCGCCAGGACGGCCCCACCTCGGAGGACACCCAATCCTCATGCTCGGCCAGCCACTCCGCCAGCGAGGCCAGCCCCGCGCGCAGCGCCCGCCGCTCGTGCCCCGCGGTCGGCAGGCGCGCCGGGCCCAGCTCCTCCGCGCGAAACGGCAGGCGGCCCGGCACCCCATCCAGCAGGACGGGCGCGAAGCCCGCCCGCGGGACGAAGATGGCTTCGCCGCACTCGCACAGCGCGCCGAAGCCCCACAGCGTCAGGCGCCCGCTGCCCGGAAGGTCCACCGTGTAGGGACTCTGTCCCTCCGCGCCTTCGGGGCGCGCGTGACGCACGAGTCCTCGTCGAACGAGGAGGTTCCCCTCCGGGCAGAGGACATCCCGCCCGAGGCACCACATGGAGACGTCGAACAGCCGGTCTCCATCGCGTCGCAGCTCACAGGGAAGCACGGTGGACATGGCATTGCCGGACATGGGCGCTGTCTCCTCTCAGCTCGCGGACTTCTTCGCCGTGGCGCCACGGCGCACGGGGCTGGCACCAAAGAGCGCGGGCGCATCCACCGGGCTTCCGCCCTGCTTGCCCAGCACCGCGTTGACGGCGCGCACCAGCTTTCCGCGCACGCTGGCCGTCAGCGGCAGGTCTCCCAGCGCGGCCTGGAGCTGCTGCGTGCTGATGCCCCGGCCGCTCTTCGGCTTGCCGATGGACAGCGACTCGTAGCTCTTGCCCTGCGTGTCCTTGTCACGGCGACGGGCGCTCCGCTGCTTCAGCAGGGTGCGTCCCTCGGAGCCGTAGGACTCGAGCTGACGCGACAGGCGGAGGAGCTTCTCGGAGGGGATGTTCTTGTCCGTCAGGAACTGCTGGAAGGAACCCATGGTCATCTCTCTCTTCGGGGAACGAGGGGCCGGCACTGACAGCGCCGGCCCCCGGGTGAACGGGCCAGGGAGCCCGGGGACAGCGTCAGTGCTCGTGGCCGTGGTCGTGCGACTCCTCGACGATGACGGAGACGGTCGCCGTGGACGTGGGGCCGAAGGTCAGGATGTGCGTGCCCACCGCGAGGGGCACCACGTGGCGGCCCTTGATGTCGGTGCAGCCCTCGGAGCTGCTGGTGCTCTCCTCGATTTCCACCGCCTCACCGCTGGCGGTGGTGATGGAGAGGGGCACGTCCGCGTTGGTGTAGATGACGTAGTCGGCGGCCTCGCTCGCGGCGAAGGACACGGCGCCCTGCTTCCCATCCGGGCCGTCCGCCAGGGTGATGTCGTAGCGGCGGTGGTCAGCGCGAATCGCGGGGGCCGCGTCCGTGCCCAGGGTGGCGGTGACGGTGGTGGCGGGCCCTTCCTGGAGGTGCTCGCACGCCTCGGCGTCGACCCCCTCTTCTTCGGGATGGTCGTCGTCGCCGCAGCCGGCGGAGACGAGGGCGGTGGACAGCAGGAACGCGGCAAGGAGCTTCTTCGTCATGGTGCTACTCCACGGGATTGGACTGCGGGTGTGCCACGCCCGCGCGCCAGCGACGGACACCGCCAGGACATGGAGGGGCCGCCACGGGTGCGTGGGAATGGAAGGGGTGTGCGCGAGGCACGAAACACGGGCGCCGTGAGACAGCTCAGCCGGCGTGGACGCAAAGCCGCAATGACTCACAGCCCGCGCGGAGCGGACGAAAGTCTGTCTGGCCTTAGCGGACGGGCAGCCTCACACGGCGCGACAGGCCACATGAGTGAGCAGACTCCCGGGCCTCACGCGCGCGGCGGAGACGCCTTGGGAGCCAGGTGCAGCCGGGCGACGGGCTCCGCGTGGAAGCGGAACACCGCCAGCGCGGGCTCGGAGCGAGCGGGCGCGACCAGGCGGGACGGCGTGTCCTGCTGCGGAGGCGGAGCCTCCCGCCGGAAGAAGGCGTGGACACAGTGGGCGTCGGCGCCGTGGGAGTCCGCCTCCGTGCGCTTGGAGGTGACCCGCACGTCGTCGAAGGAAGCCTCGACGTGACCGGCGCCGTGGGCGTCACCGACCTCCACGTGCATCACCTCGCCATGCTCCAGGCACGTGGCGTGCTGGACCAGGGCGAAGTGCATCACGCTCCCCATGTACGCCAGCACGCACACGAGCGCGAACGGCAGCGCCAGGCGGCGCGACCGGACGGAACTCACGGGCTGGTGATGGGTGGAGCGGCTCACGTCAGGGCTTTCCCGGTCAAACGGCGTCTACGCTTGTAAGCCAGACAGACCGTTCGCGCAAGTCAGACTGTCTCACGTGACCTTCGCCAGTGGACATCCCCCCTGATGAAGCGACAACAGCAACTCAGAAACAAACGCAACACAAGAACCCTTTCCAGCGCCACTGTCCGGGGGGGCCGGGGCGGCCGGCCCTGGCCCGGCGGGCGGCCCCTGGCCCCCGGGGGGGGGCGTCCCGCTCCGACGGGAGCCTCCGGGCCCGTGGACCGGTGGACCCGTCCGGGCGTAGGGTGCGCGCCGCCCGGGGAGAACCCGGGCGCACCACCGAGGTCACGACTTCGTGCAAGAGTTCATCGACGTGCTCCGGAGCCAGGCACGCCACATCGCGCCCGACCTGGCGCGAATCGCCTACCAGCGGGGCCTCGCCGTCACGCGACCGGACGGGACCACCCGCCCCATCCCCATCACCGCCACGCCCGTGGTGCTGGACGCCGCGGAGATTCGCCGCCGCTCGGAGCTGTCCGCCCGCCTGTCCTCCGCCACGGTGAAGATGGCGCAGGCGCAGCTCCAGGGCGCGGACGCGGAGACCCTGCTGGGCGCCCTCTCCCCCGTCGAGCGCGTGCTCGCCGAGCGCACCTGGCGCCAGTCCACCCGCCTGGCCACGACCCGCGTGGATTACTTCGTCGCCGGCGGCACGCCGTGGGCCTTGGAGGTCAACGCCACCATCCCCGCCATGCAGGGGTACTCCGACATCGCGGCCCGCACCTTCATCGAGGTGGTGGGCCGCTACTTCCGCTATCCGGAGAAGGCCCTGCCCGCCCTGCTGGCGCTCAACGGCAGCAACGCGCTGGCGCTGTACCGCGCGCTGCTGGACGGCTACGCGGCCGAGCGCAACGGCAGGATGCCGGACACGGTGGCCCTGCTGTGCCGCCGCAACGACGCCCAAATCACGGAGCTGCGCTGGCTGTGCGAGCGCTTCCGCGACTTCGGCGCGGACGCGGACCTGGTCCATCCGGACGAGGTGTCCGGTGACAACGCCTTCGTGGCCCACGGCAAGAAGTACGACCTGGTGTACCGGCACCTCTTCGTCCGGCGCCTGGAGGAGTCCCCCTCCCCCTGGGTGGAGGACTTCCTGGGCACGGTGCCCGGCAAGAAGGCGGTGTTCCTCAATCCCCCCGCCTCGCAGGTGGAGGTGAAGCTGACGTTCGCGCGCCTGTCGCAGGCCCTGGCCGAGCCCGCCCTGGCGGAGGCCGCGCGGCTCACGGGCGAAGAGCTGGAGGCGGTGCGCGCGTCCGTGCCGTGGACGCGGATGTTCCAGCCCGGACCGACGCAGGGCCCCGACGGAGAGCGCGTGGAGGACCTGGTGGCCCTGGTCGCCGCGACGCCGGCGCGCTTCGTCCTCAAGCGGTCCTGGGACTACGGCGGCCGAGCCGTCTTCCTGGGCCGCTCCACGGGCACCGTCCCCTACACGGAGCGGGTGCAGGCGGCCTATGGCGCGCCGATGACGTGGGCGGAGCTGTGCGCGCGCACGGCGGCGGACACGGCCGGCGGAGGCTTCGTGGTGCAGGAGGCGGTGGACTCGCCGCCCGAGGAGCACCTGCTCTGCGAGCCCAACGGCACCGTGCTGCCCACGTCCTTCTTCGTGGACTACTCCGCCTATGCCTCCGTGGGCCTGGCGCGGCAGCCCGCGTGGGGCGGTGTGTGCCGCGGGTCGATGTCGGAAATCGTCAACATCGTCGGCGGTGGCGGCGTGTTGCCGCTCATCACCTCCGAAGTGGCCTCGAAGCTCCTGATGGCGTGGAAGGCCATCTAGGCCGTTGACCCGATTTCGGCGGCCGCGCCCTCTCTCCTCGCACCACAGGAGGAAGGGATGACCTCAGCAGTGCAGCGGTGTCTCGGCGCGTCGCTCGCCGTCGTCTTCATGTCGTGCGCCAGCGTGGCCCTGGCGCATGGCTCCATGGAAGTACCCCTCAGCCGCGTCTACACCTGCTTCAAGGAAGGGCCGGAGACGCCGAAGTCAGACGCCTGCAAGGCGCTCATCCAGGCCGGCGGCACGCAGGCGCTCTACGACTGGAATGGCGTGCGTCAGGGCAACGCCAATGACAGGCACCGCGAAATCATCCCGGACGGGAAGCTGTGTAGCGCCGCGAATGAAAGCCACCGGGGCCTGGACCTCGCGCGCACGGACTGGCCCTCCACGCTCATCACTCCGGACCCCCAGGGCCGCTTCGAGTTCGTCTTTCACGCGACCGCCGTGCACGCCACCGGCTACTTCCGCCTCTACGTCACGCGCGAGGGCTACAACCCGGCGCTGCCGCTGAAGTGGTCGGACCTGGAAGCAAACCCCTTCTGCTCCATCACCCACGTCTCCGCCCAGAACAACCGATACCGGCTCAACTGCCCCTTCCCTCAAGGGAAGACGGGTGCGCATGTCATCTATGGCATCTGGCAGCGCTCGGACAGCCCGGAGGCCTTCTACGCCTGCACCGACGTGAAGTTCACCAACACCCCGCCGCCGCCCACGGCGTGGAAGGAGTTGGGCCAGGTGCAGGCGCGTGAAGACCTGCCCGCGGGGAGCTCGGTGACGCTGCGCGTGTTCGACGCGCAGGGCGCTGACGCCGAATCCCATGTGCATCCCCTGGCCACGGCCACGCCCGCGGCCCAGTGGATTCACGCGCTGGCGCAGCGGGTGAACGGCGCGTCCAGCCTCGTGCAGGTGGGCGTGCTCCAAACCACGGGGCACGTGAACCCCGTGCAGGACGCGCTGGGCAACCGCGTCTACGCGCGTGAGACGGGCTACACCTTCCAGGTCGACATCGTGAAGCCGCCTCCGGATGGCGGTGGCGAGCCTGTCTACCCGTCTGGGATTGAAGGCTATGCCGCGGGCACCGTGGTGCGGGGCACTGACGGCCTGCGTTATCGCTGCAAGCCCTTCCCCTACTCCGGCTGGTGCAAGGGCGCCGCGCTGCACTACGCGCCGGGCACGGGATTGAACTGGCAGGACGCCTGGGAGCGCATTCCCTGAAGCCTGCCGGTTGACGAAACACATCCCGCTTCGGAGTGAAGGCACCGGGATGCCACAACGCCAGACGCAACATGTTCGCGTCACGGCAGACAATCCCGGTGCCCCCGACATTCAAGCCCTCTCCAAGAAAGGTGTGTGTATGTCCCCCCGAATCGACCGGCGCGCGCTCTCGAAGCTCGGCTCGAAACTCCAGAAGGACGCGGGGCCGGCCCAGGCCCGGACGCCCACGGCGACGGCCTCCGCTGTCAGATACCAGACGCAGCGCAACGCGGATGTCTTCCAAGGTGCTGCTCCGCTTGGACTCGCGCGGGGTGTGCTCGGGGACACCATGGCGGCCCTCAACACGAGCCAGGTGGAGGCCCCGGCGCTGACGCCCGAGCAGCAGGCCTCGGCGGAGGAGGCGCAGGTTGAAGCCACCAACCGGCAGGACCCGTCCTACCTCACGGACTGGCTGAAGGCCCACCCCGACCCGGCGCAGCAGGCGGCCTTCATGGATCGCTTCTTCCAGTACGGCACCGAGGCGGGCCAGCTTCTCGACCAGGTGAGCGAGGAGGATTTGCCGCTGTTCTCCGCCGCCCTCGACGCGGCCTACCGTTCGGGTGCCGTCACGCTCGATGAACTGACGGCGGCCGTCGGCTCGCACCACTCGGGTGCCGTGAACGGCGAGACGCATGAGACGCTGGCGAAGATCATCGCCGGGACGGGCAACCCGGAGCTCATCACCGCCTACGCCCAGCGCGAGCTGGAAGTCATGATGGACAGCTACGCTCCGGACCCGGCGCGCTCGGTGGCCATCGCCACGGCGCTGGCGGGCCTGCCGCCGGACCAGCTCCAGGCGTTCCTGAAGGACAACCCAGACGCCCTGGGCCACGTCTTCAAGAACCTCAACGCCCCCGACGCCGCCGGCACTGAGGCGCTTGGAAGGCTGCTGGACGCGGCCAGCGCCATCCAGCCCGCCACGCCGGAGTCCATCAAGCTGTTCATGGACAGCATCGGTCACCTGGGAGACAACGCCGAGTCCCGCGCGGCGGCGGCGCGCTTCTTCATGCAGCACGCGGACGCGATCCTCGCCGCGGCGAGCGACGCCTCGGGCTCCATTGGCAGCGAAGGCGCGGGCAGGCTGTCCGAGTTCTTCACCCGGACGCTCTTCACCGAGCCCTCCTTCGAGGGCCAGGAGGAGTTCCACGCGTTCATCACCTCGAAGCTGAGTGACATGCAGGCGCAACTGGAGGCGGAGAAGGACGAAAAATCACCGTCACAGGAAACGCAGCGCCTGGCGCGGTCCATGGGCAGCCTGGTGGGAGCCATCGAGGGTGGCTTCCTCCTCTCCGTCGAGGAGCTGAACAAGCGCAACGAGGCCGTCAAGGGAGTGACGGGGCTGCTCTTCAAGCTCAAGGACCTGCTCCCCTCCTCGAGCATCCCGGGGCTGGGGACGCTGCAGGACCTCACCATCGACCAGATCCAGGACTGGGTGACGGACGCGCTCAAGGAGAATCCGGATGATCCGCAGGATGCCATTCCGTTCCACGTGATCTTCGGAGAGAGCATCTCCAACCCCACCCTCCGGGGCCTGTACGACTCCGCTCGGCTGACGTCCCTGGAGAACCGCGAGCTCGGCCTGAGCCCGTGAGCCCGCGCGGCCCGGGCCGGCGGGGATGCGCCGGCCTGGGTCCCCGAGGCGCGCCGCGCAAGCACGCGGCCTGACGGCAGTGGTCCGCGTAGTGGCCAGCCCTGGCGTGCCCGCCCTCGCTACCGCGTGAGCGTCAGGGGGGGAACGTCCTTCACCTGCGCCTGGTGCGTCACCCGCGTGCCCAGGATGTAGTGCGGCTCAGCGGGGTCATAGATGAATTGGGCGGCGTAGGCAGTGAAGAACCTGTCAGCCCCGTAGGCGACGTCCGGCAGGTACTGCTCTGGCAGCTCATCGTAGGAGATGGGGAAGCCCGAGCCGTCCCACACGTCACCTTCCTCGTCCCAACGCGCCCCCCACACGCTGTGAGGACCGTCGCGCGTGTCGTCCCAGACGACCAGGGACTTGTCATTGTGGTGGGCGATGCGCGGCACTGTCTGCGCCCCTGCCGCGGTGGAGATGGGGATGCCGGCGGGGTCCTTCACGGTGCCCTTCGAATTCACGCGCGCGCCGTAGATGTCCGGGTTCCCATTCCGGTCATCGGACCAGACCACCTGGTAGCTCTTGCCCGTCCACTCCACGTCGGGCGTCGACTGGGCGCCCTCCGCCGTGGAGATGGGGAAGCCGTTGCCGTCCAGGATGGTGCCGTCCTCCTTCACCCTGTTGCCGTAGATGTCCGCGTCCTCCGGGCCCTCGCCGTGCTCGTCGGACCAGACAACCAGGAACGTCTTCTTGCTGTTGTTCCAGGTCGACGACGCGTCATACGCGGAGTTGGAGGAGGCGCTGAGCGTCCGGTCGGCCGTTGCGAGGACGACGCCATCCTTCGTCACCCGCGTGAAGTAGATAACCGGAAAGTCACCGAAGATGGTGTACGTCACCAGGCAGATTTTCGGAGAGCAGGCGACGCGCACCGGGCCGAAGGACTCGCCCGTCTGGATGGCGCGGAACACCGGGCCCACCACGGTGCCATCCGGCTTCACGCGCACGCCGTCGACACCGTCCCGGGACTCCCAGACGACGAAGAAGTGCTTTCCGTTGAAGGCGATGGCCGGTCGGACTCCAGGCTCGTCGCTGATGTTGATGCGGAGACCCTCCGTGTCGAGCACAGTGCCGTCTTGCTTCACCCGGGTGCCGTAGATGCCGCCGGTCCGCACGTCGGTCCAGACGGCGAAGTACTTGCCACCACCGTACGCGACCGCCGGGCCGAAGCGCGCCACCGCGGCTGGCGCGGGGTAGCCACGAGGAGCCTCGAGCCCAGCCTCGGTGCTCGCGGACGCCTCCGCCGTCATGTCCTCCACTCCGACCTGCGCTTCCTGTTCCGGCGCCACCCCGCAGCCAGCCACCACGGCCCCGAACAGCAGCCCGGCGATGCCGGCCTTCACTTCCCGCCTCATGTGCAGCCTCCCCTTCGCGAACAGCGGCGCAAAGCTGGGGACCTGCACGCACGTCACCAGCCCCCCGTGGGGTGCAGTCCGGATAAGGCGGTGGACAGGAGCATCAAGCCGCCGCCCCTGCGCGCGCGATGCCGGACTCCGGGGCTCAAGGCCTTTGAACAACCGACGACTGCCTGGCACGGAGACGCAGGGCCAGTGGCGTGTGTCTCAGTCGTCCGAGCACTCGGCGCCCACATCGCGGATGTCTGCGTCATAGTGCAGGCGGAGCGGCCCGGAGGCCTCGACGGAACGGACGAACACGGAACCGAACACCTCCGCGCCCCCGCTCAGGCTGAGTGCGGCACGGGGCGCATAGAGATTGCCCGCGAGCGTGCTGCCCGCGGACAGCGCCAGCACGTTCGAGCCCGCGACGTACACGCGCACGCGTGAAGGCGTGGCGGTGGACCCCAGCGTGAGCGGTCCCGCCACCGCGACGGAGCCCCCCAGGAACAGGTCCAGCGCTCCGGGCGCCTGGACGTCCACCGACAGGCCTCCCCCCAGGTCGACGATGTCCTCCACGAAGAGCGCCGTGCGCGCGCGAATCGTGAGCGTGGCGCGGCCCGTCCCGGTGATGCGCGTCAGGTGGAAGCGGCCACATGGCAACTCCAGCGCACGTTCACCTTCGATGTCCTCCAGCGCCGTGGCGTCAAGGCCGATGGCCGCGTTGTCATTGTCGAACACGTGCCGTGCGATGAGCCCGGAGACATCCACCTGAAACGCCGCATCACACGCACAGGGGATGACTGGGTCCACGGGCTCGCGGCGGACCTCGGCCGCGTCCACCGGCCCCAGGACGTGGCCCGCTGGAACCGTGAGCACGCCACCGACGCTGAAGGCGGGCAACGCGACGTCACCGCGTACGCGGGCGTCCCCCACCACGGTGGCCGAGACGGGGTTGCCGGTAAGCGGCCCCCCGCAGTGCAGCGCCTCGCCCACGCGGAACGTCTGCCCGAGCCGGGCTCCTCCCGCGCCGCCAATACTCAGCGCACCTCCCACCGACACCGCGTCATTGGCCGTCAGCGCGCCATTCACCCCGACGTCGCCCCCCGCGCCTCCTGGCTGATACGTCCCCGCGGTGCCGCGAAAGGCATCCGTTTCGAAGGACGCGCCCAGGGCGAGCCCCTCGCAGGTGCACAGCGCGTGACGGAAGGTTCGTTCCGCCAGACGTCCACTGCACACCTGCGAATCGGTATCGGAATCCCCCACGACGACAGGAGGTCCGCGCCCCGCGCAGTACGTCTCCCAGTCCTCGGGCGGCCCGCCGGCATCCGCCGAGGAGCCCACCTGGCCTGCGTCCGGCGACTGGACCGTGGCCACCAGGTCTCCCCGCGTGCAGCCTCCCATCGAGGCCGCCAACAGCACAGCCAACGTCCATCGCCTGTTCATGGCGCGGTGAGCTCCCGAACGCGCGCACGGGCCGAGGGCACGAGCGGCGAATCCGGATGGATGGAGAGAAAGGACTCCAGCGCGCCGCGCTCCGCGTCCCGGTCGCCGAGTACACGGTACGCTTCGGCGATGCCATGCTGCGCTTCCTGGTCGAGCACACCACGCGGCTGGATGCGAAGCGCCGCCTTGAACTGACGCAGGGCGCCTCGCGCGTCCCCCAGGTGCTCCAGTCGAAGCGAGCCCGAGGCGACGCGCGCGACATAGGACGCGAGCGACGCGGGCTCGGCGCGGATGACGCGCAAGTAGAGCGCCTCGGCCTCCTTCCACCGCCCCTCCGAGCGGAGCCCATTGGCCTTGAGCAAGAGGTCTTCCGGTGCAGCCGACTTCACGGTGGCCGCTGGCGCTCGCGGACGCACCGGCTGGGATGCGACCTTGGCGACAGCGATGGGCGCGGCAGGCACCATTGGCGCTTCGGGCGGAGCCACTTCCGGGACGGCGTCCAACCGCGAGGGTGCCGCGTCCACCACCGCGCTGCCGCTCCGTCGTGACTCCGTGTTCAACCGCGGGGGCCCTGTCAGCGCAGGCGCTTCAGGCCGCGACGTCGACGACTGGCCCGGGCGTGTGAAGCTCCAGACCGCGGCGGCCGCGGCGCCCGCCACGAGGAGCGCGCCGGTCATCAACCACACGGGAGGCCGCTTGCCGCGTGGCCGGGGCGCGGGCCGTGACACCAACGCGCCTGCCTCCAGCGCGGACAGCACCATCTGCGCCGACCGCTCCCGGGAGATGCGAAGGGCCGGCCCCGCGCCTTCGTCCAACGGCAGGACCCGCGCGTTCAGGGCGTCATCTGCCTCTTCCCTGAAGTCACTCATCCGCGCTCCTCCCCTCCGTCACCCTCCGCGGACGCCAGCAAGCGCAGCGCCGTCCGCCCCAAGCGGAGCCGGCTGCGCACCGTCTCGAAGGGAATGCCCAGCTCCGTCGAAATCTCCGGCACGCTCAACTCCAGCACGTGATGCAACACCAGTGCATGCCGCTGCTCATTTGAAAGCCGATCCAGGAGTGTCACCATGTGCCGACGATGAACATACTCGTCCGGTAGGGCCTCCTCGGAGGGAACCGCGACCAGCTCCACCGGCGCGTCCGCGTGCTGGGCCTCCCGGCCTCGGGAGCGCTTCAGCCACGCGAACGTCGTCCGCGCGACCACCCGGTCCGCCCAGGACTGGAAGCGGCCCTCGGCGCGGTAGGAGGGCAGCCCTCGCACCAGGGCGATGAGCGCCTCCTGGGCGATGTCCTCCACGTCCCCATCTCCGCGCACCAGGTAGCGCACCAGGTTGCGAACCCGGGGGAGCAGCTCCATCAACAACGCCCCGGTTGCCTCGCGCTCGCCCTGAATGGCCGCCTGGATGCGAGGGTCTACCGCCGCACGACGTGGGTCTGCTGCGTGTGAGCCCGAGCTCCTCATTGCCGCCATGGAGGACGGCACCGGGCCATTCGGGTCATCCGCGCTCACAGAAAAACCACCATCGCCAACCCCAGCCGTGGGCGGACGGGCCAGCCCGCGCCGCGAGACACGAAGTTTCCGTCGATGGCGTAGCGAAGCTCGGGCCGGCCCAGGAGGACCTCCGCGGCCAGACTCGCCTCCAGGCCAACACGCGCCCCCATCCGCCACCGCGCGCGAAGCTCGGGGCCCATGAGCAGGGCCAGCATCGTGCCCGGTGGCGCCGCCTCCACCTCCTCCGTCAGCGCCTGCGTCCGGCGAGTGAAGACGACCGCCCCCACGCCGAGCCCGGCCTCCACGTCCAGTCGCTCCGACGCCGCCCAGGGAAGCCCCGCCCACACCGACGCCGCGTGCTGCCCCAACGTCAGCTCCGTGCGGGCATCGAGAAGCCGGGCCGGCACGCTGGCCAGGACTTGCGCGCGCAGCCGCCACCGGCCCGGCTGCACGCCAACGCCCAACACCAACCCCTGGTGCCCCATGCGCGTGTACCCATCCAGCGCGGCATGGGCCCCCAACGTGAGCCACAGCGGGCGCGCGGGGTGTGCCTCGACCGAAGCCAACGCCCGTCCCTCGCGAGGTGACGCCACGCCTTCCCGCGCGGAAGCCGAGCTCCCTTCCTCCGCGAGTGCAGCGGCCGCTCCCGGGGACGGGGACGTGGGCGGCCTCAACGTGGCCCCATCACGGGAGGCGGCCTCCCCGCTGCGACGCCCCACCGCGGTGTCGGTCTCCTCGCCGTTCAGGGCCAGTCGCGGCGGCGGCACCTCCACCACGTCACCGAGCGGCGCTCCGGCCTCCACCGCGCGCAGCGCGGAGCGCGCGGCCAGCGCCAGCGCCTCTGCCCCCGTGGACCACTCCAGCGAGCCTGGCGACTGCCCCAGCCGCGCGGCCCGGGTGAACAGACGCCGGCTGTCGAACTCGGCCACCTGGACGCGAACGTCGCTGCCCTCTCGCACGAACCAGAGGACGGCGCGGGCCTGGTGGCGCCCGGCCAGCCGCTCCGCCGCCAGCCATGGGCCCTCGCGAAATCCCCCGAGCGGCGCTCCGGAAGAGACCTCGAGCCGCACGGGCAGGTCGCTGCTCTGCCCCCGCACCCGCCCGAGCAAGGCGGTGTCCTCGTCGGACGCCACCCGGACGACGGCGGTCCACGGCTCGGCGGCCACGGAAGAGCTGGAGAGCGCCACCAGCAGGACGGCTGCCGCGAAGGACATGCGGCAAACCCTAACGCCATCACGCCGGGGAACAGAAGTCCCCCGGCGTATGGCTTCACGACACGCTCACAATGTCTGTCAGGTGCTCAGCGCAGCTTCCGTGCCAGCGCATCGAGCAGCGAGCCGTCATCACCGCTCAACTCCCAGAACATCGCTCCGCCCAGGTTCTTGTCCAGGATGTAGTCCGCCTTGGCGTTCATGCTCTGCACGTCGTCATACCCAATCCAGATGCCCGTGGACGGACTGTAGACGTAGGCCTGCTTCGCCTCCGGATGGAAGAACTTCGTGTAACCGGAACCGGCGCGCTCGTAGTTGGCCTTGATGTCCTTGAAGTCGAACACGCCCGTCAGGCCCGACGAGCCGTCATCCCAGGTGCCGCGCGTGGGCACGCCGCTCTGGAACAGGCCGTTGTTCACGTTGGGCACACCACCCCAGCCCCGGCCGTAGAAGGGCACGCCGACGACAATCTTCGCGGGCGGCACGCCCAACGCCAGCATCTTCCCCACCGAGCCATCCGTATAGAAGCCCGTGGCCGCGCCCGGGTCACCCGTGACGCGATTGAGCGCCGAGTGGAAGTTCACCGTGCTCTCGAAGGCGCCGTGGTAGTCGTAGGACATCACGTTGATCCAATCGAGCACGTCGGACAGCTTCTTCGTCTCCTGCTTGTTCTCCAGCAGGTCCGGCGAGGCGCCCGTGGCGATGGTGAGCAGGTACGGCTTGCCTGTCTGCGTGGTGACGGCGTTGAGCTGGCCGCGGAACTCCTGCATCAGCAGCGTGTAGTTCTGCTTGTCCGCGGGGCTGTTGCTGTTGCCCGGCAGGCCACCGCCCACGGGGTACTCCCAGTCGATGTCGATGCCGTCGAACACGCCCTCGCCGTTGACGGGGTCCACGCCGGGGTACTGGCCGCGGATGTAGAGGTCCACGCAGGACTTCACGAAGGCCGCGCGCGAGGCCGGCGAGGACGCCACGGTGGAGAAGTGCGTGGACCAGGACCAGCCGCCCACGGAGATGAGCAGCTTCAGGTGCGGGTGCTGCCGCTTCAGCTCCTTGAACGCGCGGAAGTTGCCGCGCAGCTGGCCCGGGTCCCACTCCCCCTGCCAGCCGCCGCCCTTGTCGATGTCCGCGTACGGGTCGCCGAGGACGCAGCGCCCGTCCCCGGAGATGTTGGAGAACGCGTAGTTGATGTGCGTGAGCTTGGACGGCTGCACGTTGGACACGTGGTAGTTGCGCGCGTAGATGCCCCACGCGGTGAAGTAGCCGACGATGCGCTTTCCTCCCGGCGGCGGCCCGCCCGGAATCTCCACGACGACGGTGAGCGTGGTTGTCCCCACGTTGCCCGCGGCGTCGTAGGCGCGCACCGCGTAGACATACGTGCCGTTCTGCTCCCAGCCGATGAAGGCCCGGCTGAACTGCGAGCCGGTGGCGACGACGGCGCCGTTCTCCAGAATCTCCACCCGCGTCACGCCCACGTCGTCCGTCGCCGTGGCCGTCAGGCTCAACGGCCCCGCGGCGATGATGCGCGAGGCGCTGGCGCTCAAGCCCACGGTGGGCGCGGTGACGTCCCCGCCCGTGCCCGCGTCCGTCCCCCCGCTGCCCGCATCCGGCTCACCACCGCCCGCGGGCCCCAGGTCCAACCACAGCGCGGCCACCGCCACCGGCGTCCAGTCCGCCTGGGACGTGTGCGCCTGCCGGCACTCATAGAGGCGCCCCTGATAGGTGACGCGCGTCCCCACGGAGTACGCGACGCCCACGGCCCACTCCGCGGCCAGCGCCGCCTCCTGGAACACCGTCATGTCCGGGACGTGGGACGACGGGACTTCGGAATCACAGCCAGCCACGGACAAGGCGGTGGCGATCAGGCCAGAGGCCCACCAACTGCGACGCATGCATGTGCTCCTCGCCGCGCTGGACATACGCCGGGCCCAAGTCCGGAGCAGGCCTGCCCCAGGCGTCCCAACGTCGGTTCCGCGCGGCTCCTCTGCGGGTTCACGCAGTCAGAGGCAGGCGTCGATTATTTCGGGTTAATGCCGATAAGCGCGCTTCAGGCCGGAGGCGGAGCCTTGCGGGAGAAGGGCATCAGCAGCCGCTCCACGGGGCGGCCTTCCAGGAGGTGCTGCTCGACGATGTCCTTCACGTCCTCCACCTTCACGCCGCCGTACCAGGTGCCTTCCGGGTAGACGACGACGGCGACACCGAAGCTGCACATGTCCAGGCACCCCGCCGCGTTGGCGCGCATGCGCCCCTTGAGGCCGCGCTTGTCGAGCTCCTCCTTGAAGGCGGCGCGGACCTCTTCCGCCCCCTTGGTGGCGCAACACCCCTTGGGATTTCCGTCCGGACGACGGTTGGTACAGACGAAGACGTGGCGCTGGTAGGGAGGAGCCATGTCCGCCTCCTAACGCGCGTCCAGGCCAAAATCGACGGCCTCGTTCACCAGCGGACCGCGCCCAGGGCGGATCCACCGCCCGTCGCGGATCAGCCCGGTTGCACCCACCCGAGTCGTGCACAGACTCACAGCAAACGTCTCCCAGTGATCACGCTTGCTTGGCTTGAAGTGACGCTACATGGCTCGCCATCTGGATTCAGGCACTGCAAAGCATGTGTTGCCAGGGCGGGCGCGGCCCTCTAGATCGGGCTCCCTCGCTGAACGCAGTAGCAGCAGGGCAGGCAGGCAGACACCGGACGCCCACTTCGCGGCCACACACAATTCGTGGTGGGTATGACTTTGACGGCTACCATTTGTTGTATCGATAGATTCATTGACGGAGGTGCTACAGGGGTCTATCCATGGCCTCGTCCGGCAGTCCGGCGGGCATCCCCCAAGCACAGCCGAGGGGCCGGGCGCGCCCCTGCTCCGTCGTCGCGAGTCCACTCCGAGATCACCCGCGCTTCGCGCCGGGCTGATCCATCGGATCCATCGGGATCTCGCGACGTTGGCGTTTCGCAAAATTTTGCATCAGAACTCATAGTGAATTCGTGGAGGGTGGCGACATGGATAAAGAGCTGAGCTCGAAGTCCACGGTGAATGGGAAGGAGCGGCGCGGCGGGCGCAAGGCGCGCGTGGCGGCGACGGGCTTGACGGTGGAGCGCTTCTTCACGACGCCGGGCGTGGACCCCGCGGATGAGCTGGCGTGGGAATACCGCAGCGCCAGCATCACCGGCGAGGATGGCAAGGCCGTCTTCGAGCAGAAGGACATCGAGGTGCCGAAGTCCTGGTCGATGCTGGCGACGAACGTCGTGGCGTCGAAGTACTTCCGCGGCACGCCGGGCACGCCGGAGCGTGAGACGAGCGTGCGCAAGCTGGTGGCGCGGGTGGTGGACACCCTCACCCGCTGGGGTGTGGAAGGTGGCTACTTCACGCGGGACGCGGACCGCGAGGCCTTCCACGCGGAGCTGACACACCTGCTGCTGCGCCAGAAGGCGTCCTTCAACTCGCCCGTGTGGTTCAACGTGGGCGTGGAGGCGCAGCCACAGTGCTCCGCGTGTTTCATCAACAGCGTGGAGGACAACATGGACTCCATCCTCACGCTGGCGCGCACGGAGGGCATGCTCTTCAAGTACGGCAGCGGCACGGGCAGCAACCTGTCCACCCTTCGCGGCAGCAAGGAGCTGCTGGCGGGCGGCGGCACCGCGTCCGGCCCGGTGTCCTTCATGCGCGGCTTTGACGCCTTCGCCGGCGTCATCAAGAGCGGCGGCAAGACGCGCCGCGCGGCGAAGATGGTCATCCTCAACGCCGAGCACCCGGACATCCTCGAGTTCATCCGCTGCAAGTTGGCCGAGGAGAAGAAGGCCTGGGCGCTCATCGAGGCCGGCTACGACGCGTCCTTCAACGGCGAGGCGTACGCGTCGGTGTTCTTCCAGAACTCGAACAACTCGGTGCGCGTCACCGACGCGTTCATGAAGGCGGTGGTGGATGACGCCACCTGGACGACGCGGTCGGTCCGAGACGGCCAGCCGCTGGACACCTACCGGGCGCGCGAGCTGTTCCGGGAGCTCTCCGAGGCCGCGCACCTGTGCGGTGACCCGGGCATGCAGTTCGACACCACGGTGAACAGCTGGCACACGTGTTCGGCGACGGCGCGCATCAACGCGTCCAATCCGTGCTCGGAGTACATGTTCCTGGACGACTCGGCCTGCAACCTGGCGTCCCTGAACCTGATGCACTTCCGCACCATCGACGGCGACTTCGACGTGACGGCGTTCCGCCACGCGGTCGACATCCTGCTGATGGCGCAGGAGATCATCGTCGGCAACTCGCGCTACCCCACCGAGCGCATCGAGAAGAACAGCCACGACTACCGGCCGCTGGGCCTGGGCTACGCCAACCTGGGCGCGCTGTTGATGGCGTCGGGCCTGCCGTATGACTCGCCCGCGGGCCGCAACTACGCGGGCGCCATCACCTCGCTGATGTGCGGCGAGGCCTACGCGATGAGCGCCCGCCTGGCGGAGAAGCAGGGCCCCTTCGCGGGCTACGCGAAGAACGCGGAGCCGATGCTGGGCGTCATCCGCAAGCACCGCAAGGCCGCGTACCACATCGCGCCAGAGGGCGTGAGCCAGGGCCTGTTCGCCGCGCAGAAGGACGCGTGGGACCGCGCGCTCGCGCTGGGGGAGGCGCACGGCTTCCGCAACAGCCAGGTGACGGTGCTGGCCCCCACGGGGACCATTGGCTTCATGATGGACTGCGACACCACCGGCATCGAGCCGGACATCGCGCTCATCAAGTACAAGAAGCTGGTGGGCGGCGGCATGCTGAAGATCGTCAACCAGACGGTGCCGCTGGCGCTGGAGAAGCTGGGCTACCCGCAGACGCAGTCCCAGGACATCATCAGCTACCTGGACAAGCAGGACACCATCGAGGGCGCGCCGCACCTGAAGCCCGAGCACCTGCCGGTGTTCGACTGCGCCTTCAAGCCGGCCCAGGGCGAGCGCAGCATCCACTGGATGGGCCACATCCAGATGATGGAGGCCTGCCAGCCGTTCCTCTCCGGCGCCATCTCCAAGACGGTGAACATGCCGTCGAACGCGACGGTGGAGGACATCGAGAAGGCCTACCTGGAGGCGTGGAAGCGCGGCCTCAAGGCCATCGCCGTGTACCGCGACGGGTGCAAGCGGACGCAGCCGTTGAACACGTCGAAGGACACGCGCGCCGCCAAGGCCACCGTGGCCCCCGAGCCCGCCCCCGCCGTCCAGCCGGAGCCCCGCGCGGTCCGCCGGCGTCTGCCGGACGAGCGCCGCTCCATCACGCACAAGTTCTCCATCGGCGGCCACGAGGGCTACCTGACGGTGGGCATGTACGAGGATGGCCTGCCGGGTGAGCTGTTCATCGTCATGGCGAAGGAAGGCTCGGTGGTGAGCGGGCTGATGGACAGCTTCGCCACCAGCGTGTCACTGGCGCTCCAGTACGGCGTGCCGCTGAAGGTGCTGGTCGACAAGCTCAGCCACACCCGCTTCGAGCCCAGCGGCTTCACCGGCAACCCGGCCATCCCCATCGCCAAGTCCATCACCGACTACATCTTCCGCTGGCTGGAGTTGAAGTTCCTGCCCAGCGAGGAAGAGCACGCGGTGCTGGGCCGGGTGGACGTGCAGCCGAAGCGGGAGGCCCTGCCCGCGCAGACGGCTCCGGTGCAGCGGTCCGGCTCCAGCTCATCAAAGGGGTCCACGTGGCTGAATCAGGCGGATGCTCCGCCGTGCCACACCTGCGGCGCCATCATGGTGCGCAGCGGTGCCTGCTACAAATGCGGCAACTGCGGTGCGACCAGCGGCTGTAGCTGAGCGCGCCGCGCCGTCCTTGAAGTGAAGAGGGCTCCGGAGCACCTGGCTCAGGAGCCCTTTTTTCGTCTCCCCGCCTCCGGCTCGGGCTCAGGCGCTCCGGGTGGGGAGACGGGAGAAGGCCTCGGAGGCCTTCTGCGCGATGCGCGTGAGTTCATCGAGCGCGGGCGCGGCGATGGGCTCCGCGCCAGGGTCCGCGACGATGAAGGCCACCGTCTGGCCCCGATTCCGGATGGCGATGACGGCCAGGTGCGAAGTGCCCTCCCCTCCCAGCGCGGCGAAGATGGCTTCGTCCTGGGGACATGCCGGTGCGTCGAAGACGCTGGCGCTCGGGGACGTCATCGCGGTGTGCAGCAGGGACGGCGCTTCAAGGTCGACCTTGAGCCCGGCGACCGCCGCGCTGTCACTGCCCGGGCCCCAGGCATGCCCCACCCGCGCGAGCCCGAGGCTCTCACCCAGGAGGAAGGCGCGCTGGAAGCGGCCCGCGCAGTACGCCAGCACCACCCTGCCGAGCGTGCCCTGGGTGTTCACGACGTCGAGCGCCGACAACACGTGCTCCGCCGTCACGGAAGGGCCCCCCACGGGCACCTCCGTGGACGCGCTGGCCGCCGCGGCCAGGAGCGTGGCGATGACCTCCGAAGGCTCCGCCGCCGTGGGCTGCCATGGCTGCTGGATGAAGTCCCACGCCGAGGCCAGGGGCACTTCCGTCGCGGCGGGGGCCGCGGCCGGGCCGTCGAGGTCCACCACGCGGTCCGCCCAGGTCGTCTCCGGGACGTGGCCGATGGAACCCGCGTCATCGCCGCCCTGCCAGCCCACGAACTCCCACGTCGACGCGAGCTGCATCGGCTCGTCGGACGCGCCGGACAGGTCGTCCAGTTCAATGGGCGCCCGGGGCGTGGGGGCGGCGGGTGGGGCCGCGAGTTCGGGTGACTCGGCGAAGGACGCGGGAGCGCCGTCATTCGAGGCGGGCTCCGTGGCGTCGAGGCTGGCCGCCGGGGCAACGGGTGTGGTGAGCAGGTCACCATGCTCCGCGACGACGAAGCCTCGTGCCTTGCGCGGCGCCAGGCTGTCCTGCGTTGGCGGCTCCTCATGCGTGCCTGTCGCAACATCCTCCGCCGTCGGGCCGGAGTCGCTGGCGCTGGCCGCCAGGTCCAGCTTGAGGCCGAAGGGCTGCGTCACCTCACCGAAGGGCAGCGCGGCCCGCTCGCCCGGGGATGGAACGGACTCGATGGACAGTGTTGGCTCGGTTGCCGCAGCCAACTCCGCGACTCCGTGAGACGACGCATCGCTCGGTGTCGCGGTGGCGTGGGAGTCCGTGGCAACTGCTTGAGCCGTGACCGGCATCGAATCCGCGGACTGTGCCGCTTCCGGAGCGCTGACGCCTCGTTCTCCACTTTCCACCGTTGCAGTGGCCTCCGTGCCACCCGGCGTTGCCACCTCCTCCGAAGCCGTCAGCACGACTTCGTTGGAGCTGGCATTCGTGAGGCTGCCGACCGGAGCGACATCATCGGACGACGCCGATACCACCGCGCTCACAGCTGGGGTCGAGGGCGCGTCTGCGGCTGGACGTGCATCAACGTCCGGCAAAGGAACCGCGGTGCCCTCCACATTCGTGGACGACGCAACGTGCGCACCCTCGAGTGCCACCACTGCCGCATCCACGGTTGCCTGGGGAGCCAGTGCCGTCGACGACTCGCCGTCGGCGGACGCTTCGGGTGCCGCATCAATCACACCGGCAGCAGGCGGCTCGGTGCCAACCGGACGCGTGTCACTCGAACCATCGGCGACATCCGGCGCGCCAGCAGCGACAGCATGTGCATCCGAGGTCGAAGTGTCCGCGGTGATCGCAGCAGGCGGCTCAACGCTCTCACTTGCCACGCCGGAGTCATTCGGCTGGGCAGTCACGAAGCTCGCGGCCGAGGCCTCGACGTTCGCACCTGGACCAACGGAGTCGTCCGGCTGTGCCGAGACGGCATCGGCCGCCGAGGTGGCCACGTGCGCATTCGCATCACCGGCAACTTCCTGCGCGGAGGAAGCTGCACCCGCCGCCGAGTCATCGACGCTCGATGTGGCGACAATGGCTGCTTCCGCGTCAGCGGCAACCGCGCCTGCTACCGCTGACTCGACAGCGACATTCGGTTCGTCGTGAATGGGACTGGCCGCCGGTTCCTCGGCCCGAGCTCCTGTTACATCCGCGGCCTCCAGCACAATGGGAGTGGCGCCGATTGCCTGAGCCTCGGAAGTCGCAGTTGCCTCAACGGTGACAACTGGCACGGACTCAGCGGCATCGACTGCAGTGACATCAACGACCGCGGCAACCGCAGTGTCCGACGAAACCGCGGCGGCTTCGGTTGCGACACCACCCGATTCCACACCGACGTCTGCGGCCGTCACTCCAGCGGCTTCGCTCGCGACGCCACCCGATGCCGTACCGACGCCCTCTGCCGTCACCTCAGTGGCTTCGTCAACCGCCTGCGGCCCACCTGCCGCGTCGGTGGCGATGACTGGCTCAACCACGTTCGTGGCATCCGTCCGGTTTGCCGTCTCGGGGGCCACCTCCACGTCCACCGACGACGCACCTTCGACCGCGACAGGGGTCGCCAACACCACGTCGGAAGCCGCGACGGCAACGGCATCCACGTCCAACACCCCTTCAGCGTCCGAGGGCAACGCCTGCGCAGGAGTTCCACTCGCGTCGACGGCAGACAGCACGTGCTCTTGAACCGATGCCTCAGCAGGGATGCCCCCCCGTTGTGGCACCACGCCGAGTTCGTTGGAGTCTTCTCGCGCTTCAGACGCGAAGGGCGCGGGTGCGACACCGTGCCCGCGAGGAACCGCAGGCGACATTCCGGGAGGAACCGGCACTCGGCTTGAATCAAGGTCTTGCGCCGGGACGTCACCGCTCGGCGCCGACGTCCCCAGGGCTTGCTCGAGGTGGAACGGACGTTCCGTTCCATCCGCGGCGGCCGAGGACGGGGCAGTGTGTGCTTCCGCTGGAGGAGTCTCGGCTGGCTCGTCGGTCCGCGGAGCTTCCGCAACGGCATTGCCAGGGACTGGCATTTCCGCTTCCACGGGCCGTGCATCCCCCGGTGACGCGGGAGGCGGCATCGCTCCGGGAGGCGTCATTTCCGTTGAGAGCTGCGACGGCATGCCCGCTGGATGCGCAGCGACCACGCCTGAAGGCGGCGTCGGGAACGCATGCGCGGGCGGTCCACTCATGGGGCCCAGCGCCATGCTCGGCGTGGGTGCGCCCTGCAGGGGCACAGGCGGGCCACCGACGGACGAAGGTACGGGCAGCGTGCCCGGAGGCGTCTGTTCGTGAGGCAAGTGCGCATGAGGCTGCACTGGCCCGGCGACAGACCGAGCCCCAGCAGTCATCTCCGGAGGCAATGCTCCGTGAGGCACGGGCGCTTGGGGCATCCCGTGCGCAGGCGGAGGCTGTGCGCCCGCCATTCCTGGTGGCATCGACCCCCGAGGCACGGGCGCCTGGGGCCTCCCGTGCGAGGACGGAGGCGGAGCGCCCACCATTCCTGGTGGCATCGCCCCACGAGGCACCGGAGCTTGTGGAGCCCCGTGCGCAGGCGGAGGCGGAGCGCCCACCATTCCTGGTGGCATCGCCCCGTGAGCCCCCGGCACCGCAGGCAGTCCCGGAGACGACGGCGGACGCGCTCCCATCATCCCCGGAGGCACCGGCCCGTGAGGCCCAGGCAGGCCAGGTGCAGGAGGCCGGGCTCCCATCATCCCCGCAGGCACCGGTCCATGCGGCCCTGGCAATCCGGGCGGGGGCGGAGGCCGTGCGCCCATCATCCCCGGAGGCACCGGTCCCCCATGAGGTCCGGGCATCGTAGGCAGCCCCGGCGACGACGGGGGTCGTGCGCCCACCATCCCCGGACGCACCGGCCCATGAGGCCCCGGGACCGCGGGCAGCCCCGTCATGGATGGCGGGCGATGTCCCATCCCCCCGGGAGGAACGGGCCCGTGTGGCCCGGGCGCGGCGGGCAGCCCCGACGCGGACGGAGGCCGCTGCCCCATCATCCCGGGAGGCACCGGCCCATGAGGCCCCGGCACTGCCGGGCCCCCCGTCATGGATGGAGGCCGAGCGCCCACCATGCCTGGCGGCACCTGACCGTGTGACCCAGGAACCGCGGGCAGGCCCGGCGCGGACGGCGGGCGATGTCCCATCATCCCTGGAGGTGCGGACATCCCTCCGGGCGCGGACGGCGGGCGATGTCCCATCACCCCTGGAGGTGCGGACATCCCTCCGGACGCGGACGACGGCACTGCGCCCACCATGCCCGGAGGTCCCGCCACCGCCTGAAGCCCAGGAGACGACGGAGGCCGAGCCCCCATCGTCCCCGGAGGCACTGGAGCCCCCGAGGGCCGCGCGAGCATCCCAGGCGGAACCCCCATTCCCTCGCCCGCCCCCGAAGCCCCCCGAGCCGGCAGCACGGGCTCCGAAGAAGCGACGCCCATCGATGGAACCGGAGGCCGCGTCGCCACACCCTGCCGCGACGCCAATCCAGGCGGCTGCGTCCCCCCACCGGCGCCCGGCGGAGCCACCGGCATGGCCGAGGCCGCGGCGACTCCCGGCGCGGGAGCACCCTCGAAGCCCTCGGGCACAGCGGCCACGTCCTCGACGACGTCGCCCTCCTCCAGCACCTCCCCATCCTCCAGGAGGTCAATCTCCTCCGCGGGCTCCGGCTCCATCGCGAACGGAGGCGGCGCGACGGCACGCGGCGTCTCCGTCGGCGTGAGTCGCGGCGGCGAGGCAGGCCGCGCGCTGCCACCCACGGGCGTCAGCGTCGGAGGCACGGGCACCTCGGGCGTCACCACCCGCATCCCGCCGTCCTCGCCGAAATCAATCATCGCCACCGGTGGCGCGGGCGGCGGCAGCTGGTCCGACGGATGCGCGCTCCCCGACACGGCCGGCGCCCACCGGACCGAGCCGGAATCCTCGGGCTCCGTGTCCGGGTCATCGCCGCTCAAGTACTGCCCGGGCGCGAGCCCACCGAACATTCCTTCCGCCTCGGACTCCGCTCGCACGGGCGCGGGAGGCGGCGGCGTCATGCTCAGCGCGGCGGGCGTCGAAGAGACCTCCACGGGCAGCGCCGCGGCCCCGGTCCGCTTCGGGCGCTTCGTCGAGCTCATCTGGATGAAGCGCATCTCGCGCTTGATGCCGTAACGAAGCTCCTGGAACTGGAACAGCCGCAGCTCCGGCGCGACGTACGGAACGATGCGCAGGCCGGTGATGAACCCCAGCGCATCCGCGTGCTCGATTTCCAGCGGGCTGGCCATGGCCACCTTGAGCCGCCGGCCCTCTTGCGCCAACGGGAAGGCCTGGTGCTTCTCCGCCATCGCCGCGGGGAGCAGTTGCAGCACCGCTTCCGGCGCCGCCTCGAAGTCCGCTTCCTGCGCCACCGGGTAGCGGAACAGCTCCCCCAGCACCATGGCCAGGGTGTCGATGTCGAGGATGTCCAGCTCGACAAGGTTGGAGCCCAACCTTCCGCCGTAGATGAGCTGGGCCCGAAGGGCTTCGTCGAGCTGCGCCTGCGTGATGAGGCCCTTGCGGACCAGGATCGCTCCGAGCTTTTCGGCCATGTCCGCCCGATTCTAGACGCCTTCTCAGCGGCTGAGACGCCCCTCCCGTCGCCTGGCCCCTGCATGCCAGCCAGGCCGCACGAGCGGCGCCACACGCACCTGCTCCGAGTGAAACCAGGCCCCCGGCTCGAGGCCCACGCCCCCACACACCCCGCCGCGCCAGCCGGAGCGTCACTTGCCGTGAAAAGAGAAATCTCCAGCCACGCTGCGCCTGCCCCGGAACCCATGGCCGTTACAGAGAATTGTCAGTTTTACCGGGTATAAATGGGAGTGCAGTCAGCTCCGCAAGAGCTTCACTCCCAGGAGAATCGATGAAACGCATCCCACTCGCATGTCTCGTCACTGCGCTGGCCACGGGGGCGCCGTCGGCGCTGGCCTCCGATGAGGTCTGCCAGCAGGAAGAGGTCTCCTCTTCGTCACAGCGGCTCACGAAGGTGGGCGAGGACGTCTTCCGCCGCTTCGAGACGACCCACCCCTACGCCACCACGCAGCTTCGCGCCTCCGACGGCCCCATCCACACGGACGTCATCACCCACCCCGGCGCGGCGTACATCGCGCCCCACTTCGAGCGGCTCGACCTGGAGGAAGGCGACTTCGTCGTGGTGCGCGCGCCAGACAACTCCCGGTCGTGGCGCTACGACAACTCGCACCCGGGCGCGCGCAGTGGCTTCTGGGGCATCCACATCGCCGGTGACACGGCCATCATCGAGCTGCACAGCCACGACAGCGTCAACCGCCGCGGCATCCTCAACAAGCACGGTTACTCCATCGACCGGTTCGCGCGGGGCTACTCCAACGAGGAGATGGGCCTGTCGGGCGACAAGGCCCTGTGCGGCGCGGACGACACGCAGTGGGCCCCCTGCTACGCCTCCAGCGACCCCACCATTTACGGCCGCGCCCGTCCGGTGGCGCGCCTGCTCATCAACGGCTCCGGCGCCTGCACGGGCTGGCTCGTGGGCAGCCAGGGCCACCTGATGACCAACCAGCACTGCGTCGGCACGGCGAGCGAGGCGCAGAACACCCACTACGAGTTCATGGCGGAGGGCGCGAGCTGTTCGACGAGCTGCGCGAGCTGGTTCGGCTGCCCGGGCACCGTCATCCCGGGCGGCACGCTGGTGAAGGTGGACGCGCCGCGTGACTACGCGCTCATCCAGCTGTCCCAGAACCCGGTGAACACCTACGGCTACCTCCAGCTGCGCTCCTCCGGCGCCGTGGTGGACGAGCGCATCTACCTGCCGCAGCACCCGGCCGGCCACGGCAAGAAGATCGCCGTGCGCTCCACGCATGCCCGGGACGAGTCCGGCTTCGCGGAAATCTACAGCCGCAACGAGGCCTCCTGCCAGTCCGGTGGCCCCAACGACATCGGCTACTACGCGGACACGCAGGGCGGCTCCTCCGGCTCGCCCGTCATCGGCCACTCGGACAACCTGGTGGTGGCCCTGCACCACTGCGCCAACTGCCCCAACCGCGGCGTGCCCATTGAAGCGGTCATCAGCCACCTGGGCACCAGCCTGCCCCAGTGCGCGCTGCCCGCCGCCGGCTGCCCCGACACCGGCGGCAACGGCGAGCCGCCGCCCCCGCCGCCCCCGCCCCCGGAGAACTCGTACGACTACAGCGCCAGCAACACCAACAGCGCACAGCAGAACACCACCAACCGCACCATCGCGCTGACGGCCGGCCAGACGCTCACCGTCGCGACGTGTGGCCTCACGGGGACGCAGTTGACCGGTGATACGTGGCTGCGCCTGCGCAACCCCGCGGGCACCGAGGTGGCCTCCAACGACGACGCCTGCGGTGGCCGCGGCTCCAGCATCACCTTCACCGCCACCACCGCCGGCAACCACGAGGTCCGCGCCGGCTGCTACTCCAGCGGGAGCTGCACGGGCCGCGTCGTCTGGGAAATCACCGGCGGCTCCGGCGGCCCCACCAGCGGCAGCTTCAGCTACAGCGGCACCAACACCAACAGCGCGCAGCAGAACACCACCAACCGCGACGTCACCATCGCCGCGGGCAAGAGCATCACCGTGGCCACCTGCGGCGTGACGGGCGCGGCCTTCACGGGCGACACCTACCTGCGCCTCTTCAACGGCGCCACGCAGGCGGCCGCCAACGACGACGCCTGCGGTGGCCGGGGCTCCAGCCTGACGTACACCTCACCCACGGCCACCACCCTGCAGCTTCGCGCGGGCTGCTACTCCAGCGGGAGCTGCACCGGCACCGTGGTGTGGAACATCCAGTAGTCACCCCGAGGCGGCGTTGAACCCCCGGGCCCGGGCCGTGGCAAGCGCCACCGCCCGGGCTCGCGGCGTCAGTAGGCGTTCTTCGACAGGAAGCCGCCCAGCGCCGTGCGCACGAGAATCTTCAGGTCCATCAGCAGCGACCAGTTCTCGATGTAGTACAGGTCGTACTCGATGCGCTTCTCGATGCACGTCTGGCCGCGCAGGCCATTGATTTGCGCCCAGCCGGTGATGCCCGCCTTCACCTTGTGCCGCAGGTGGTAGCGCGGAATCTGCCGCTTGAACTCCTCGATGAAGACGGGGCGCTCCGGGCGCGGGCCCACCAGGCTCATGTCACCGCGCAGGACGTTGAAAAACTGAGGGAGCTCGTCCAGCGAGTACTTCCGCAGGAACGTGCCAATCACCGTGCGCCGCGGGTCATCCGGGCGGGCCATCATCGCGCCGCTGTGCTCGGCGTCGATGCGCATGGTGCGGAACTTGAGGATGGGGAAGGTGCGCCCATCCATGCCCATGCGCTCCTGGCGGTACAGCATGGGCCCGCGGCTGGTGAGCCGCACCGCCAGCGCGGTGGCCGCCATGAGCGGCGAGGTGATGAGGATGGCCAGCAGGGAGAAGAGGATGTCGAAGGCCCGCTTGGCCACCCGACTCCAGCCCTCCATCGGGTCGCCCTGGAGGCGGATGATGGGCAGCCCGCCGAACTCCTCCAGGCCGCCATAGAGCGTGATGTACTGGTACAGGTCCGGCACCACGCGCACGTCCACGGTGCGCAGGGTCAGCTTGTCCATCAGCCCCTTGACCTGGGCGTGCCCCTCCAGCGGCAGCGCGAGGATGACCTGGTCCACCGGCTCGGCGTCCAGCACCTCGTTCACCTGGTCCACGTGCCCGATGATGCGCACGCCACCCACGTACTGGCCCACCTTCTCCTGGCGCAGCGTGAGCACGCCCGTCACCCGGAAGCCCAGCTCGCGGTGGTGCTCCACCGTCTCGATGACCCGCTGCCCCAGGTCCCCCGCGCCGATGACGAGGATGGACTTGAGGTTGTGGCCCCGGCGCCGGATTTCACTCACCAGATAGCGAGTCACCAGCCGGCTGCACGTCACCAGCGCGAAGGCATAGACGATGAAGATGACCAGCGTGAGCCGCGAGTAGCGCTCGCGCACGAAGTACGTCACCGCCACCAGGATGAGCGCCGCGGTGATGGTGGACTTGAAGACCTCGAAGACCTCGCCCGTGTTCGTCCGGGAGCGGTTGGTGCCGTACAGGCGTGACTGGTGGAACGTCACCGGGAAGATGACGAGCACCATCAGCAGCGAGAAGAACGAGTCCGTCCAGGGAGGTATCCCCTCCGTGACGGGCACGATGCCGGAGAAACGTGTGGCGTACGCGAGGACGAAGGCCAGCGCGAGCATCACCATGTCGGCGACGACTTTGATGGACGTGTAGAAACGCTGGAGACGACTGAACACCGCAGTACTCCTGTGGCGTAATCAACGGGTGGCCACCCCTGTGCAAGACTCGCGCCCTCTTCAGACGGACACGCGTTTTGCCCATCACCGTTTGATAGCCGCGCTTGCTAGCACGAAAAAATTCGTGAAAACAATGGGTTGCGGCGACCCCTCCCCCACCGCCGGGAGCGGCCTCCACCTGCTGCTCACAAAAGACCAAGCCAGGAGCGACAGCGAAGTCACAGTCCCGCGACGGGACCTGGGGAATCTGGCGACACCTCCCCCAGCACCGAGTGGATCTCTCGAAGAATGGCACTCTGGAACTGCGCGCGGCCAAAGCGCTCGGCCTGGGCGCGAGCGGCTTCAGGCCGAAAGCCTGTCTCCCATTCGTCGAAGTGGCGCACGGCCGCCGCGAGCGAGGCTGGCGTCTGTTCCGAGAAGAAGATTCCGGTCTGCTCCGTCACCGTCTCGAGCGCGCCACCCTTCCCGTAGGCGATGACGGGCCGGCCCGTCGCCTGGGATTCCAGCGGAGTGAGGCCGAAGTCCTCCTCGGGAGTGAAGATGAGCGCGCGGGCGTCTCGGTACAGCGCCGGAAGTGACGCATCCAGGACATTGCCAAGGAAGCGGATGTTCTCAGGCAGGGTTCCGGCACCCAGGCGAGCGGCCTCCTGGCCTGTTCCCACCACCCAGAGCTGGGCCTCCAGGTTCCGGAACGCTTCCAGCGCCACGTCCAAGCGCTTGTACGGCGCGAAGGCCCCCAGCCAGAGGAAGTAGCCGCCCTGGCCCCCGCCCTCCAGGGGCACCTGGGCGAAGCGCTCCAAGGAGACGGGCGGGTGGATGACGGACGCCTCACGGCCCCAGAAGCGCTGCACCTTGGTGGCGATGTGCCGACTGTTGGCGATGAAACGATGGACCCCCGCCGCCGTGCGACGGTCCCACCGGCGCAGCCAGGGCCGGACGGCATGGGCCGCCGCGCGCACCGGGAGGCCGGTGCGTCCCGGGCCGAAGTAGTCGTCGAACAAGTCCCACATGTACCGCATGGGCGCGTGCACGTAGCTCAGGTGCGGCGTGCCCCGCGGCGTGCGCAGGCCCTTGGCCACGCAGTGACTGGAGGAGAGGACCAGGTCGTACTTCCCCTGGAGCTGGAGGGACTCGATGGCCTTCGGCATCAGCGGCAGGAAGTGCCGGTAGCGCGTGTGGATGCCGGGGATGTGCTGAAGGAAGGACGTGAAGATGCGACGGGATTCAATGGCCGGCGACTGGGAGCCCGGCTTGTGGATGAGCGTGTAGATGTCCGCGTCTGGCAGGACTTCGCAGAGGGCATCAAGGACGCGCTCACCACCTCGGTGGGTGACGAGCCAATCGTGGACCAGGGCAACCTTCACGGCACGGCTTCTAACACCGGGCGCGCGCGGCGCGGCAAGCGTCGAGGGTGCCCGCCCGCCCCCATGGAGGCCGCGCGTGTGATACGCGGAGGCCGTGGCTCACGTCCTCCTCGACCTGCGCATGGTGCGCGGACGGCTGCATGGGATTGCCCGTTACGCCCTGGAGCTGGCGCGGCGGATGCCCGTGCTCGCGCCCGACCTGCGCTTCTCCGCGTTGGTGCCCCCCGAAGGGCTCGCTCCCGGCCTGGGTGAGCTGACGCCGCGCATGCCGCTGCACCGCGCGCTGGCCGGGTTTCTTTCGCCCATTGAGCAGCCAGCGCTCGCGGCGGACCTGGTGAGGCTGGCGCCAGCCGCGTTCCACGCCACGTCCTTCTCGCTGCCCCTCTTCTGGAACGGGCGGCTGGTGGCCACGCTCCACGACGCCAACCACCTGGCGCTGGCGGACCAGTACTCGCCGGCCCAGTCCCTCTACTACCGCGTCGTCGTGGGACCTCGCGCGAAGCGGGCCACCGCCCTGGTGACGGTGTCCGGGTTCTCACGAGACGAGCTCGCGAAGCACCTCAAGCTGTCGCCCTACCGCCTCCAGGTGATTCACAACGGAGTGGACGCCCGCTTCCAGCCGCCGACCCAGGCCGAGGCCGCCGCGTTCCGCGAACGGTACGAGCTGCCAGCGCGCTACGTGGCGGCGGTGGGCAACGCCAAGCGCTTCAAGAACCTGGCGCTGCTGAAGGACTTCGCTGGGGAATTGCCCGTGCCCGTGGTGCTGCTGGCGGGCAAGGGCGCGGTGGCGCACGAGCTGGGGCTGCATGAGAACGTGCTCGACCTGGAGGAGCTGCCCGAGGACCAGATGTCGCTGTTCTACGGCGCGGCGTCGGCGCTGCTGCTGCCCTCGCGCTACGAAGGCTTCGGGCTGCCGGCCCTGGAGGCCATGGGTGCGGGCTGTCCGGTGCTGGCGGCGGATGCGACCGCCCTGCCCGAGGTCGTGGGCAACGCGGCGTTGAGGCTCCCCCCGGACGACGCGGCGGCGTGGCGTGAAGCGACGCTGCGCGTGCTCCGCGACGACGTGCTGCGCCGGGAGCTGGTGGAGCTGGGCCGGGAGCGCGTCGCGCGCTTCACCTGGGACGACTGTGCCCGGCGCACCCTGGTCGTCTACCGCCGCGTGCTGGAGACCCCGGCGCCCGGAGGCTCGCGCGGGACGTCTGGCCGATAGGGCGTGGGCGCGCCTTCCAGCGGCAACAGCCCCTGACCGGCCCCCCGGCCGCGCAGGCGCTCACTGCCCTCGCACAGCCCCAGTCCCCAGACGAGCGAGAAGGACAGGTACACGCTGGAGTGGAATGGGAGGTAGTGCACCAGCGCGAGGATGTGGAAGCCCACCCAGGACAGCAGCGCGCCCGTGGCCGCGAGCGAGCCCTCGCGGTAGCGCCGGATGAGCGCGCGCGCCAGGAAGCCGTGCATCGCCAGCATCAGCAACAGCCCCACCAGGCCCGTCTCCGCCCACACCGTCAGCCACAGGTTGTGCGAATCGGTGGCCAGCAAGTCCGTGATGCCCGTCTCGTCTTGCGTGGCCAGGGCCGCCGGCTTGTGGTTGCCGAAGCCCACGCCCGTCAGCGGGTATTCACGCACCAGGCTCCAGCCCACGGCCATGGCGTGCTCGCGCTCGCCGCCGTAGATGTTGCCCAGCGCCTTCTCCAGGCGCGTGCGCCAGGCCGGGCTCATGGAGACGACGGCCACCAGCGCGAACATGAGCGCCAGCCCCAGCTTCCGCGCGGAACCTTGAACCAACAGCAGCAACGCCACCACGCTGACGAGCAGCGCCGCGCCCAGCGCCGCGCGCGCGAAGGCGTTGTAGATGGAGATGAGCATCCCCATCACCACCGCGCCCGCCAGGACGCGCCGCCGCGCCTGGTCCGCGCTGCCCAGCACCGACAGCGCGGGCCCGAGCGCCGCGATGGCGCCATGCGCGAAGCGAAGCCGGTGGGAGAAGAAGCCACCCGCCGCGTAGCGCGGAGACTCCTCCGTGCCGAAGTTCTCGTGCAGCCGCCCCAGGTTGAGCTTGAGGAACGCGGGCAGCTCCATGGACCAGCGCACCCGGTTCTGGAACACCCCCAGCAGCGCGGCCAGCAGCCACCCTCCCGCCAGGACGCCCGCCAGCAGCAGCCACGGCACGCCCACGGCGCCAATGCACGCGGCCGCGGCGCCCGCCACCGAGTCCAGCACCTGGCCGTACCGCGCGCCGCGCGGCCACGTCTGCGCCGCGCCCGTCAGCAGCGCCACCGCGGGAGACACCGCCTGCCACAGGCACAGCGCCCCACTGGCCCCGGCATAGGCGCGCACGTCCGGCGTCAGGCGGAGCCGCCCCCGCACCAGCAGAATCGCCGCCAGCAGCACCGCCGCCCCCGTCGCCACCTGGAGGACGACCTCCGCCAGCACCAGGCCCACGGTCCACGTCACGAGCACGGCGTTGATGGCGCGGCGCCAGCGCAGGTCCACCGGAAGCTCGGACGCGGTTCCCATGAGCGCGGACACGCTACCTCACCGGCAGCCAGCGCCGCGGCAGGGACAGCCGGCCCTCGCGCCGCAACCACACCGCCCCCGCGATGAGGCCCAGCAGTACGGTGGGCGCCCACGCGGCGACGCCAGGCGACAGCCGCTCCGTGAGCACCAGCGTCCGGCACACCATCATCAAGCCCCACATCGCCACCGCCGTCAGCAGGCCCTCGATGATGGCGGCCGTGAGGTGCCCCCGCCGGTTGGCGCGCAGGGCCAGCCCCACCCCCAGCAGCGCGGCGGGGAAGGCCGCCATCGGGTAGGCGAAGCGGTTGTGCAGGGCCAGCTCGAACTGCTTCGTCGCCAGGCCCACGTCGCGGCGCGCGACAATCTGCTCGCGCAGCTCGGACGCCCGCATCTGCTCCGGACGCCCTGGCCGGATGCGGAACGCGGTGACGGCCACGCCCAGTTCGTACTCCGCCTCCGGGAGCTGCCGCACGGACGTCTTCCCCTCGCCGTCGAAGGTGCGCTCCACCACGTCCGTCAGGCGCCAGCGCATGCCCTCCACCGGGAACATGCCGGAGGCGTCCAGGCGCCGCTGGAGGTTGAAGGACTCCGTCACCGTGAAGACGGACACGTCCTGGAACCCCTCCTGCGCGCTGCCGCCCCGGAGGAAGAAGATGTTGTCCCCACGCCGGAACCACTGCTTCGGCGTGTAGTAGAAGCGCCAGTCGCCCCACTTGTTGAAGCGCTGGGTGGAGATTTCGTCCACGCGCCGGCCGGAGTACGTCGCCACCCGCTCGTCGAAGGCCACCAGCCCCACGCAGGCCACGAACGACGCCACCAGGATGGGCAGGTACAGCGCGGACGGGCCGAAGGTCAGCGCCCGGATGGCGGTGACTTCGCCCTGCTTGCGCAGCGCGGACACCGTGGTGCCCGCCGCCAGCAGCAGCGCCGCCGGCCCCAGCTGCTGCACCGACATCATCGCCTTGTAGAAGTAGAGCTCCGCCGCGTCCCGCACCCAGCCCGGCCCCGTGTAGAGCTTCGCGCGGTCCACGAAGTCCACCACCACGAACACCAGCACCAGCCCCCCGAGGATGCCCAGGGCGAAGCGCAGGTACGTGCGCAGCACGTAGATGAAGAGCGTTCCCCTCACTTGACCGTCCCCGACCGACTCACCCGGTACAGGGCCCAAAGCCCCACCGCGACGAACACCAGGTTGGCCATCTGCCCCGCCAGGCTCACGGGCAGCTGGCCCTTCTGCCCCATCTGCTCGAAGACGCGGCTCAGCAGGTAGTAGAGGACGTAGCCGCCCAGCGTCAGCAGGTAGCCCCACGCCCGGCCCGACTGGCGCCGGCCCATGGCCAGCGGCGTGCCCAGCAGCGCGAAGGCGATGGGCGCCAGCGCGTTCCCCAACCGGCTGTGCAGCGCCATCCGGAACATGCGCGCATCCTCGCCCCGCGCTTCCGCCTCGCGCGCCGCCTCCATCAGCTCGACGGGCGTCAGCTCCTCACGGGAGAACGAGAAGCGGCTGCGCTTGCCCATGGAGGCGCCCATGCCCACGCTGATTTCGGCCTGGTCGAACCGGATGATGCTGTACTCCTCCGTCTCCACGCCCGCGGAGCGGTGCACCTCCCCCGCCTCCAGCGCGAAGCGCAGCACCTCGCCGCTGGTGGACGTGCCCACCTGCCCCCGCTGCGCCAGCACCAGCAGCGGCGAGTTCGCCTCCCGGTCGTCATGCAGGAGCACGTGGGTCCACTTCCCGTCCGTCGACACCTGCTCCGCGTACAGCGTCAGGTTGCTGAGGTCCTCGTAGAAGACGCCGGACTTCACGTCGCCCACGGCGTTCTTCCGGATGACCTCGCTCACCAGCACCTTCAGGCCCGCCAGGCCCCAGGGCTGCGCCGTGGAGGTGATGACCAGCATCAGCACGCTGAGCGCCACCGCGATGCCCATCGGCGCGGCCAGCAGGCGCACCGGCCCGATGCCCAGCGCCTGGAGCGCGACCAGCTCCCGGTCCTCGCCCAGCCGCCCCAGCCCCAGGAGGATGGCCAGCAGGAAGGCGATGGGCAGCGCCATCATCAGGAAGTGCGGCGCCAGGTACGCCAGCAGCCGCGCCAGGTCCACCAGCGTCACCGACGAGCCCAGCAGCACGTCGGTGCCCCGCAGGAACTGCATGACGAAGAGCAGCAGGAACATGAACGCCACCCACACCCCGAGCGGGACCAACAGCTCCCGGAGCAGGTAGCGCGAAAGGCTGTTCACGGGGCGGCCTTCATCCCTCGCGCGCCGATGTCCCGGCGCAAGTGCATGCCCTCGAAGCGCACGGCCGCCGCCGCCGCGTAGGCCCGCTCGCACGCCTGCGCCAGGTCCTGGCCCCGCGCGCACACTGTCAGCACCCGGCCTCCGGCCGTCACGACGCCGCCATCACGCGCCTCCACGCCCGCCAGGAACACCGTGGCGTCGGGCGGCACCGCGTCCAGCCCTTCAATCCGCTGGCCCTTCTGCGGCGCGTCCGGATAGCCCCGCGCCGCCAGCACCACGCCCACCGAGGCGCCGGGCGCGGACACCAGCGTCCGCGGCGTGAGCGCGCCCCGGGCGCACGCGTCCAGCAGCGGCAGCAGGTCCTCGCCCAGTTGCATCATCAGCACCTGCGTCTCCGGGTCACCGAAGCGCGCGTTGAACTCCAGCACCTTCGGGCCGCCACGCGTGAGCATCAGCCCCGCGTACAGCACGCCCCGGAAGGGAATTCCCCGCTGGCGCAGCACTGCCAGCGTCGGGGCGACCACGCGCTCGCCCACCTCGGCGAGCTGCGCGGCGGACAGGAAGGGCGCGGGGCTGTACGCGCCCATGCCGCCGGTGTTGGGCCCCGTGTCACCTTCGCCCACGCGCTTGTGGTCCTGGGACAAGGGCAGCATGGCGTAGCGCTCGCCATCACACAGCGCCATCGCCGACACCTCTTCGCCCTCCAGCAGCTCCTCCAGGACCATCGTCTGGCCCGCCACGCCCATGGCGCCCACGGCCCGCACCGCCGCGCGCGCGGCCTCCACGTCGTGGGCGACGATGACGCCCTTGCCCGCCGCCAGGCCATCCGCCTTGACGACGATGCGCCCCTGCGCCACCGCGTAGGCCTCCGCCGCCGCCACGTCGGTGAACGTCCGGAACGCGGCGGTGGGCACGCCGGCCTCGGCCATGATCTCCTTCGCGAAGGCCTTGGAGCCCTCGATGCGCGCGCCCGCCGCCACGGGCCCGAAGCAGGCGATGCCCGCGTCGGCCAGCGCGTCCGCGACGCCCGCGACCAGCGGCGCTTCCGGGCCCACCACCACCAGGTCCACCGCCTCGCGCTTCGCGAACGCGGCGACCTCCGCGGGTGCGTCCGCGCGCAGGGCCACGTTGGTGCCCAGCTTCGCCGTGCCCGGGTTGCCAGGGCCGCACCAGAGCTGGGTCAACAAGGGACTCTGCGACAGCTTCCACGCGAGCGCGTGCTCACGGCCACCGGAACCGAGCAGCAGGACCTTCACATCCACCTCACCGTTCCAACAGGTAGAGCATCCGCTTCGCGGGGAGGTAGGCTGGATCCAACCCCACCACCTTCACCAGGGTGTCTCGCGCCGCGTCCTTGCCCCGGGCCGACTCCAGCTGCGCCAGCCGCGCCTGCGCCGACAGCAGCGTGGGCGCCAGGGCCAGCGCGTCCCGAAGCGCGCGCTTGGCCGGCTCCACCTGCCGGGCCTCCGCCAGCGCCAGGCCGCGCGCCAGGTGCGACACCGGCAGCTGCCGCCCCGCCGCCGCGGAGCGCTCGCCCAGGCGCCGGGCCTCCGCCGTGGCCCCTCGCTGCAGCGCGATGAGCGAGCGGTAGGCCAGCGCCCCCGCGTTGTTCGCGTCCACCTCCAACACGCTGCGCAGGTGGCGCTCGGCCGCGTCGAACTGGTGCTGGTGGAAGCGCAGCAGGCCCTCGTACAGCAGCGGAGACGGATCCTCCGGCCCCTCGGACAGCGCGAGGATGGCCCCCTCCACGCCCTCCACCGTCTCGCGTGGGCGCAGCCAGTAGGCGGACGTCGCGGGCCGCGGCTCCAGCCGGAGCGGGTCCGACTGCAATGCCTGGTGCAGCGCGCGGAAGGCATCGTCCCGCCGCTTCGCGCTCGCCGCGGCGACGCCCGCCAGCAGCTGCGCGTCCAGCCGCCGCGCGTCCAGCCTCACCGCGTCCTGGAAGGCCTCCAGCGCCTCCAGCGGCTTCTTCTCCAGGAGCAGCAGCCGGCCTTCGAGCACCTTCTCCAGCGCGCCGTCCTCCAACTGCCCGCGGAAGCCCGGCAGATGGGCTCGCGCCTTCTCCGCGTCGCGGCGGCCCAGGGCCACCAGGAAGAGCTGGAGATGCGCCTCGGGCAGGTCCTTCACGAGCCGCAGGGCCTCTTCCGCCGACTTCACCGCCGCGTCCTGACTGCCCGCGGTGCGCTCCGCCGCCGCCAGGTGAACCAGCACCTCGGCCACCTCGGGCGCGTCGTAGCGCTCCCGGTTCTTCATCAGCGCGCGCAAGTCCCTCACCGCGCCCGCGGCGTTGCCCTCCGCCTGGTAGCGCAGCATCGCCAGCGGCAGCAGCGCGCGCAGCTCGCCGGGCTCCGCCTTCACCCGGGCCTCGTACAGCTTGCGCGCCTCCGAGGGCTCACCCACCTCCTGGTAGATGCGGGCGGTGAGCGCCAGGCTCTCCCAGTCCTTCGGGCTCGCCTCCAGCCGCTTGCGCAGCGTGTCCAGCGCGGCGGAGTACTCACCGCCCGACGCATGCGCGAGCGCGCGGTAGTAGTGCAGCCGCTTGATGTCCGGCGACAGCTTCTGCGCGGAGTCGAAGTGGCTGCGCGCCAGCTCGCGGGACGACGACAGCCACGTGCGGCCCAGCACCAGGTGCGCTTCGGCCCTCTGCGCGTCGGGGAGCTCCGCGCGGGCCAGCAGCTCCTCCGCGAGCGGACGGGCCTGCTCGGGCTGCCCGGAGCGGGCCAGCAGGAGGTTCGCGTGCGCCAGCAGCAGCGGCGCCGTGCGGCCGGACCGGGACTCCGCCGCCGACAGCAGCGCGCGGGCCTCCTGGAACGTCGCGTCGTCCATGCGCGCGCCGCGTCCCAGGGCCAGCGCCTGGACGTAACCCGCGATGGCGGCGTCGCTGGCCGGGTCCAGCACCAGCGCCTGCTGGAAGGACTCCTCCGCCTCCGCGTACGCGAAGCGCTCGTCACGGGCGAGCTGCTGCTGCCCATACGCGAACCGCTCCGCGCTGGTGCCCTGAATCTCCAGGTACTTCAGCTTCCAGCGAGGGAGCACCGCCTGCACCGCGTCCGGGATGGGGGCCGCGGGTGGTGGGCCCGCCTGGCGGCGCGACGCCTCCTGCTGCTGCTGGTACAGGAAGTAACCGCCTACGCCTCCGCCCACGACGACGAGCCCCACGAGGCCCGCCACCAGCCCGCCCTTGCCTCCACGGGAGCGCCCACCACCACTGATGCGCACCGGCGCGGAGCGCGAGCCGCTGCGAGGCTCCGCGCCCAACTGCGGCGTGGAGGCGCGGAGGCCACTGCGAGGCTCCGGCCCCATGTCCGGAATGATGTCGGTGCTGATGGGCACGCGCGCGCCCCCGCGGGGCTCGGCACCGCGCCCTGGCTCGGAACCCTGCGCCTCCGATTCGGAGCCTCCACCCAGGTCCGCCATGGGCGGCAGGAAGTCGGAGCTCCCCGCCGGAGCGGCCGGACGGCTCGCGGCGGCGGGCGGCACCTGCGCGGAGCCAGGCTGGCGGCAGTCGTCACAGATGCCGAGCGCCTGGTCGAAGGAGTCCGTCAGCGGCTTCTGGCAGACGCGGCAGCCGAACGTCGCGGCCGGCGCGGCGGCGGGCTTCGCCGGACGCGAAGGCTGGGACTCCAGGCCCTGCGGCGCGGAGGGCGCCGGTCCCAGGAAGTCGAGCAGCGGGTCCTCCGCACCCGCCCCACCACCTCCCGACGCCGGCGTCCCCAGGTCCGCGAAGGGGTCCACGGGCGGCGCGGACGCGGGAGCCGGCGACGGCATCGCCCCGAAGTCGCCGAACAGGTCCGAGCCGGACGCGCGCTCGCCCTGGGCCGACTTGGGCGCCGGAGCCGCGCCAGGTGCCGGCGCGGCGGGCGGCGGCGGCGCACCGAAGTCGCCGAAGAGGTCGTCCGCGGGACTCGACGCGGGCGCGGCGCCAGAGACAGGCGTCAGCGTGACGGGCGCCGCGGGCTGCGACGCCGGAGCCGGCGCGCCAGCAGCGAGCACAGCCGAGGGATCGCGCCGGACCAACTGAAGGTTCCGGCAGCGAGGACACTGCGCGCGAACGCCCTTGGCGGTGATGAGCTTGTCATCAATCGCGTAGGCGGCCGCGCATTTCTGACAGACGATGCGCATGGCTCAGTGCCGGAAGTGTCGCACTCCCGTCAGCACCATGGCCATCCCATGTTCATCCGCGGCGGCAATCAACTCCGCGTCACGGACCGAACCGCCGGGCTGTACGACACAGGTGGCACCCGCCCGGGCGGCCTCGTCCAGGCCGTCCCGGAACGGGAAGAAGGCGTCCGAGGCCACCGCGCTCCCCCGGAGGGCCGCTCCGCCGCGCTGCATCGCGATGCGGACCGAGTCCACCCGGTTCGTCTGCCCCCCGCCCTGCGCCAGCAGCTGCTCACCCGAGGCGAAGACGATGGCGTTGCTCTTGACGTGTTTGCACACCTTCCAGGCGAAGCGCATGGCCCGCTCCTCCTCCGGCGAGGGGGCCCGCTTGGAGACCACCTTCCACGACAGCGGCGGCTCCACCGAGTCCCGGTCCATCAGCAGCATGCCGCCGGACACGCTGCGAGCGTCCAGCTGGGCACGCGGCCGGGCCTGGGGACTGGCGAGCGCGGGGCCCGCCTCCAGGAGCCGCAGGTTCTTCTTCGCCGCCAGCACCCGCAGCGCCTCCGGCGAGTAGGACGGCGCGATGACCGCCTCCAGGAACGTCTCCGCCATGGCCTGGGCCGTGTCCGCGTCCACCTCGCGGTTGAGCGCGACGATGCCACCGAAGGCGGAGACCTCGTCCACCGCACGGGCGGTGCGGTAGGCCTTCACCAGGGCGTCATCCACCGCCACCCCGCACGGCGTGTTGTGCTTGATGATGACGGCCGCGGGGGCCTCCGGGAACTCCAGCAGCAGGCCCAGCGCCGCGTCCAGGTCCAGGATGTTGTTGTACGAAAGCTCCTTGCCCTGCAGCACCTTGGCGAAGGCGACCGTCGGCTCCTGGGGCGTGGCGTGCTCGCGGTAGAAGGCGCCGCGCTGGTGCGGGTTCTCCCCGTAGCGCAGGTCCTGCGACTTCTGGAACGCCAGCGACAGCTCCCCCGGGAACGGCTCGCCCGCCTGCGCGGACAGCCACGCGGAGATGGAGGCGTCGTAGGCCGCCGTGTGCGCGAAAGCCTTGCGCATCAGCCGGCGCCGCGTGTCCTCACTCACCGTCTGCTGCTGCTCCAGCTCCGCCAGCACCGCCGGATAGTCGTCCGGGTCCACCACCACCGAGACGTGCCGGAAGTTCTTCGCGGAGGCGCGAACCATCGCCGGCCCGCCGATGTCAATCTGCTCGATGACCTCCGGCTCCGCGGCGCCCGAGGCCACCGTCTGCCGGAACGGATACAGGTTCACCGCGACCAGGGAGATGGGCTCGATGCCGTGCGCCTTCATCTCCTCCCGGTCGGCCTCCAGCTCCAGCCGTCCCAGGATGCCGCCGTGGATACGGGGGTGGAGCGTCTTCACGCGGCCCCCCAGAATCTCGGGGCTCTGCGTGTGCTCGGACACCTTGGTGACGGGCACCCCCGCGCCCTTGAGCGCCTCCAGCGTGCCCCCAGTGGACAACAACCGGAAGCCCAGGCGGACGAGCCCCTGGGCGAAGGAAACCAGACCTCGCTTGTCGGAAACGCTCAGGAGAGCCAGCACGTGTGGGCCTCGGTGTGCGGGAAGCGGCGGTAGTAGCAACCACCCCCTGGGGTGTCAACGCAACACGTCGGCCCTCCGTTTGCGGGTGGAAACCACCCGCGGACATCAGGGCTTGCGAGCCGAAACCGGCGGCTCGGCTTCGGTGGCCTCGCGCAGCTTCATCAGCCCGCGCGTCTCCACCTGGCGGATGCGCTCACGGGTGAGGTTCATGATCTCCCCCACCTCCTCGAGCGTGATGCCGCCCTTCTCCGCCACGTCCAGGGCGCAGGTGTGCTCCAGCTCCCAGATCTCCTTGTCCGGGAAGTTGAGCTTGATGGACCCCGTCTCCGGATTCACGTCCAGGTAGAGGTTGTGCTTGCAGGAGACGAAGTTGCACGGCCGGGGACCGTTGATGCAGTCCGCGCGCGTGCGCGGCCGCGTGTCGTCCATCTGCTTCAGCAGGTCGGCCTCTTCGGGGTCCACCTGACCCGTGAGGCGCCTCCTCCGCAGGTCGCGCGCCATCTCCTTGCGCGACATGGTCTTGGAACGGCGGCGCTCCTGCGCCTGGTCCGATTCCTGGTCCCCCCCCTCCTCCTGTAGCTGCTTCACTTCCGACATGTCCCCTCCACGTGAGGCCAGTCTACCCGGTTCCCGGGTATTCTATTGCGAACGGATGGTTTCGTCTGCGCGTGCGGTCACGGCACTACCCAGCCGGGCGACATCCCGGACCAGATCCTGCGCTCTTTGCCGCAAGGTTGCTAGCTGCGCCTCGAGCGTACGCCGATGCTCCCCCCCAAAGGCACGGTCCCCCAGCTCCTCCTGGAACCCATTCAGGAGGCCCGCCAGGTCCCGCTCCAACTGATCGATGTAGTTGCTGTGGAAGACATAGGACCGCTTGATGTCCTCCAGGGTGTGCCCCTCCGCCATCATCCTCTTGATGACATTGATGCGGCGCACCGCCTCCACCGGGTAGAGCCCGACGCTCCCCTGGTGCTTCCCCTTCCGCCCCACCCGGCGGCTCCTGGGTAGCAAGCCCGCCTGCACGTACTTCCGGAACGTCGCCTCCGAGAGGCGCACGCCCCGTGGCCGGAAGATTTCCAGGATGGCGCTCGCGGGCAGACCGCTCGCGTTCTCGCGCTCGATCCGAGCAATCTCCTCAGGAGCCAGCAGGTCCATGGATTCCATTGAATATAATCCACTGAGTGGAGGCCACTGAGTGCCAGAACGGACGGTTGGGTGTCAAGGCAGACCACCAGGCAGGCAGGCGGCGACGGACGAATCGCGCGCCTTTGAACAGGCGGGACGGCAGGTGGGACGAGGTAGGCGTGACAGCCCGAAGGCAGCTCGCCTGGTGCGCGGCGGCAGCGTTCAGGACTGGACGTTGAGGGTGCTCAAGCGGAAGCGAGCACGGGCGGGTGACTTCGGACCTGCGGTCAGGTTCCGGCGCGGCTGCCGGTGAGGCCGCCGCACCGGGAGCCGGCCTGGCTCAGCGCCCCTTGGGGGCGCGGAACTCGCGGCTCACGGTGCCGCCCGCGGTGACGGCGACGTCGTAGCGGCGCTCGCCGGACGGGTGCTGGAAGACGAGCTTGTGGTTGCCGGCGGGCAACCGGTACGACGCCCGCCCCGTCACCTCGCCCATGCGCTTGCCGTTGATGAACACGGTGGCGTAGGGCGCGGCCTGGACCTGGAGCGTTCCGCTGGCCGGCGCCGCGCGCACGCGCGTCGTCTCCTGGGGCTCGGGAGTCCCCGGCGTGGGGTCGGCAGGCGGGTGGGTGGTGGCGGCGGCGAGCACTTCCTCGCGCATCAGCCCGTCCACCTCGGCTTCGGCGTCGGCGGCTCCGGCGGGCGCCTTCTCCCCGCTCCCGGCGTTCCCAGGCACCGCTGAAGGCGCGGGCTGTTCCTCCGGCACGGCCTCATCCACAACGGGTGCGGCCACCACGGGTTCCGCCGGCGTCACCGGAGGAGTTGCACCGGTCCCCCGCATCACAGCGAGGCCGCCCCCGACGACAGCCAGCCCCAACGCCACGGACAGTCCCAGCGCCCACGGACGGCGCGCCGTCGGCACGGACACAGGGGCCACGGGGCCGGACGCACGGGCACCCGCCGCGGGCAGCTCGGCTCTGGAGCCATGGGCACTCACCGCGAGCGTCTCGGGTCCGGACGCACGGGCTCCCGTCGCGGGCACCTCGGCCCCGGGGCCACGGGCACTCGCCGCGAGCGTCTCGGGGCCAGACACACGAACACTCGCCGCGCGAGCCGCTGGGCCGGACGCACGGGCACCCGCCGCGGGCACCTCGGAAGCATCAGGCTCTGCGGCCCACTCCCCGGGATGTGACTCCGGCTCTGTATTCGACGGGGTCCCTTCCTCGTCGTCGTCCTCATCGTCCCAGGCGCTGGCCAGCCTCAGGCTCCCGGAGGGCCCTGACGGTGACGCGACGGCGGCGCTCCCGTCCGGACGACTCGGGGTTCGCGCGCTCCCGGCCACCGCCGGGACACCCGAGCTCCTGCCCGGCGGCTGCTCGGCTCGTGAGTCCTCGCTGGAGGCGGCACCGCGAGCCTCCTCGGCCCCACCGGAGCGCGGCCCCGACACCGCGGCCATGCCCTCCGGACGGCTCTGCCGCCCCGGCGTGGAAGGCGTGCCCTCGAAAGCAGCGCCGCGAGGCACCGGCGACGACGCCACCGCCGGCAGCGGCATCATCGGCGTGGCCATGGGCGGCAGCGGCGCCGCGTCCAGCGCGGCCTCCTCGCCCCTGCGAGGCAACACGAAGGTCGGCGCGTTGACGTCCTCGTCCGGAGAGGTCGGCAACGCCAGGCCGCTGCGGCCAGGAGGCGCCAGCACCGCGGTGGGCTCACGCGGCACGGCCCCCACCCCTGCCCCAGGCGCCGGCGCCCCCTCCACGACGTGCGTGCGCTCCTGCACGGTGGGAATCGCCTGGGTGAGGCTGGTGGGGAACAAGCGGCGCATGAAGGCGCTCAGGTCCGTGTCGTCCACGGACCTCGCATGCGTCAGCACGCACTGGGCCAGGGCGCGCTCGAACTCCGCGGCCGTCTGGAAGCGAAGCGCGGGATCTCTGTCCAGCGCGCGCACCACGGCGGCGTCCAGGTCCGCCGGCACGTCCGGATTCAGCCGGGCCGGAGGCGGGATGGTGCTCAGCTGCACCGCGCGCAGCACCGCCACCTCGGAGTCCCCGTCGAACAGGCGGCCGCCGGTGAGCATCTCCCACAGCACCACGCCCAGCGCGAAGATGTCCGTGCGCGCATCCACGGCCTCGCCCCGGGCCTGCTCGGGCGACATGTACGCGAACTTGCCCTTCAGCACGCCCGGCTGCGTCAGCTTGTTGCCCGCCTTGGCGATGCCGAAGTCCGTCAGCTTCACCGCGCCGTCGAAGGACAGCAGCACGTTGTGCGGCGTGACGTCCCGGTGCACCAGGTCCAGCGGCTGGCCATTGACGCGGACGCGGTGCGCGTAGTGCAGCCCCCGGGCGACCTCCGCGCCGATGTGCGCCACCAGCATGGGCGGCACCGGCTCCATCAGCTCCTTGCCGCGCTTGCGAAGCTCCCACAACGAGCAGCCGCGCACGTACTCCATGGCCAGGTAGTACGTGTCCTCGTGCTTGTCGAAGTCGAAAATCTGCACCACGTTCGCGTGGTTCAGCCGCGAGGCCAGCCGCGCCTCGGCGATGAACATCCCCACGAACTCCGGGTCGCTGGCGAGGAAGGCGCGCACCCGCTTGATGACGACTTCCTTCTCGAAGCCCTCCGCGCCGCGCGCCGTGCACAGGTAGATTTCCGCCATGCCGCCCTCGGCGAGCTTGCGGCGGACGACGTACTTGCCGATGTGGGTGCCGGCTTCGAGCGTCACGGGAGCATCCAAGGCATGTGCTATTCGAACTTCACGCTCACGACGTTGAGGTCGATGGGCTTCACCTCGATACGTCGACTGAGCGTCTTCTTGAGGTCGGGGTTGACGAAGCGGCAGTCATAGCTGCCCACGCGCAGCTCCACGGCCTCGAAGGGCGTTTCGCCCATCCGCTTGCCACCGCACGTCACCTCCGCCCAGGGATGCACGACGAAGCGCACCCGGGCCAGCCGCCCCTCCTGCCGGGGCTCCGGCCGCGCCGGACGCTCGCGAACCACCGCCGCCACGGGCGCGGCGGGCACCGCACCCGGCTCAGGCTCCAGCGTGAAGCGCGCCACCTGCGCCGCTGCCTCCCCCACCGTCACCGTGCGCGTCTGCGCCTGGTGCCGGTCGGCCTCCACTCGCACGGCGACCTGCTGGCCCACCGCCGCTTCGAGCACGACCGGCCGCTCGCCGTGGCGCTGGCCATCCACCAGCACCACCGCGTCCGCGGGCTGCGTCTCGATGTGCAGCCGCACCGGAGCGGGCGCGGACTCCCCGGGAGGATGGGGCACCACGGGCGGGGGCCTCAGCTCCGTCGGAGCCTGGACCAGCGCCTCGGCCTGCATGGGCACGGGCGCGGGCACCGCTGCCTCCGGGTCCAAGGTCACCGGCGTTGGCTCCGTCGAGCGCATCGACCAGAACACCACGACCACCGCCAGGACCAGCAACCCCAGCCCCACCACGTACAGCCACGTATTGCCGCCCGTCGCCGCCGCGCGGGCCACGGGGCGCTTCGCCGCGCGCGACATGCCCAGCGACAGCGTGGGGGCGTCCTCCTCGAGCTGCTCCCCGTCCCGCAGCGGAATCACCACGCGCGCGGGCCGGCCCGTGTCCATCATGGCGATGGTGGGCGCGTCCTCCTCCACCACGTACCCCCCTCGTGCCTGCGAGCGCGCGCCAGCGCGGGCATCCACCGTGGGCGCATCCTCGTCATCCACGGGGAGGGCCGGCGCGCCCAGGTCGAAGCGGCCCGTGTTGCCGAAAGGCCGCGGAGCGCCTCGAGGGTCCGTCGGCGCGGCGGCGGCCCCGCCCAGCTTCACGTCCGTCCGGGTCACCGACGCGGGTGCGCGCGCATCCACCGTGGGCGCGTCCTCCTCCACGGGCGGAGGAGGCGGCGGCGGAGGCGCCACGTTCATGCCGGAGCGCGAGGGCCGCTCGGGCTCCACCGCCCGGCGCTGTCCCGTCTGCCGCGGCGCGGGCTTGTCCGGCTCCAGCTCGAAGCGGCCCGTCCGGGACGCCGGTCGCGGGCGCAGCGCCGCCGTCGCGTCATCCTCCGGCGACATGGGCGGTGGACGGGGCGGCAACGCGGGCCGCAGGCCGGTGCGGCGCGGCGGAGCCTCCTGCCGCGACGCACCTGAATCCGAGTCCTCGCCCAGCACGTCGCCCGCCCGGGCCTCCTCGGCCAGCCGCTCCGCGAAGACCTCCTTCATGAAGGCGGACAGGTGCGCGGACGATGAGGGCGCCTGGTGCGCGCGCAGCCACTCCTCCAGCGCGTGCTGGAGGTGCGCCGCTTCCTGGTACCGGTCCGGCAGCTCCTTCGCGAGCGCCTTGAGGACGATGGCGTCCAGGTCCGCCGGCACATGTGCCGTCACGTGCGAGGGCGGCACCACCCGGCACTCCGACACCGCCGTCAGCGTCTGGATGTCGTTGGGGCGCTTGAACAGGCGCGTGCCGGTGAGCAGCTCGTACAGGACGATGCCCAGCGCGAAGATGTCCGCGCGGCAGTCCACCCGCATGCCCGCCGCCTGCTCCGGCGACATGTACGAATACTTCCCCTTCAGCACGCCAGAGCGAGTCACGGTGGCCTGGTCCGCCGCCTTGGCGATACCGAAGTCCACCACCTTCACCCCGCCCTCGAACGTCACCAGGATGTTCTGGGGGGACACGTCGCGGTGGACGATGCCCAGCGGCCGGCCCGTCGTCGGGTCCGTGCGCTTGTGCGCGTAGTCCAGGCCGGCGCAGGCCTCGATGAGGATGCGGCACACCAGCGGCACCGGCAGCGGCTGGCCCATCAGCTCCGACTGCTTCCACAGCCGGCGCAGGTCGTCGCCGTGGATGTACTCCATGGCGATGAAGAAGGAGTCGTCCTGGGCGCCCAGGTCGAAAATCTGCACCACGTTGGGGTGGTTCAGCCGGGCGGCGATGCGCGCCTCGTCCAGGAACATCTTGACGAAGTCGTCGTTCTCCGCGAGGTGCGGGAGGATCCGCTTGACCACCACCCGCTTGTCAGGCTCCGCCCCCTGAGGCCGCGCAAGATAGATCTGCGCCATCCCGCCCGTGGCGAGACGCTTCAGGAGCTGATACCTGCCATAGGTTTCGATGGACACGGCGACCTGACCGGCCCCTGGACAACCACCCTTGGAGTGGCCCCGAGTTCCGGGCGCGGGATGGACCCGAGCGTAAGCGCACCGGGAAGGAGGGTCAAACCCCCAACTGCTCCGGAAACGGCCTTTGTCGCTATCTCCGGGCGGCCCGCACCTCGCGGGTCTCCCGCATCAGGGTCTCCAGCTCGTCCAGGTGACGCTTCAGCACCGGCATCAGCACCGGCGCCGCGTCCACCCGGTCGAACAGGTCCAGGACCCGGTCCACCTTCCGCTCAATCTCCCCCGCCCGCGCCGGGCTGATTCGCCGCAGCAGCAGGTCCGCACCGGCCTCCATCAGCACCCGGGCCACGGCGTCCCGGGAAGCGAGCGGCTCCTCCCTCCGCTGCCCTTCTCCCTTGATGACGCGCAGTCCGGGGGCCCTTCCAAAGGGGCGGGCCGCGCTCGTCATCGTTCCTTCAAGGTCCTGGGAGTTCACCGGGTGCCTCCTCGGCAGCTGCAGGTACGACCTCAGGGTACACACCGCGAGGTGACCTCCAATTTTCTGGTCATCCGCACAGGCGGAAGCAGACCTGTAGCACCGGGGACTGACACCACCGTGGAGGGCCGGATGTCCGGCCTTCCCGGTGCGTTACATCGCGTCGCACGAGCGGCGGTAGTTGATGGCGATGCGGGTGCCCGCTGGCGGCACGACGTCGAACACCACGCTGTTGGTGGCCGCGTCGTAGGTCCAGCCGGTCGTGGCCGGCGTGCCATTCACCGTCACCGCCACGCTGCCGGGCTCCGGCAGGTCGCTGAGCGGAAAGCGCTGCTGCGCGGAGAAGGCCTTGTCGCCCACCGCCTGCAGCAGCGGCCGGTAGTCTTCCGCGCAGACGCTCACCACCTCGCCTCCCGTGCGGGAGGTGGCCTGCGAGTAGCGGGTACCGGCGCCGCCCGCCGTCGCGCAGCCCTCGGCCGGCGGAGCGATGGCGTAGAAGGTCGCGCGCTGCGGCTGGTTCTGTCCCTTGAGCTGCTGGGCCCAGTCCACGTAGGTGTCCACCGCGTCGGGCGAGTGGTCGTCCTCGTCGCTGACGAACAGCACCACCAGCGCGGCCTCCTCGCGCAGGAAGCCCGCGTTGCCGTCGTTGGGCGGCGGCGTGCGCGGGTCATCCGCGCTGTTCACCAGCGGCCGGGACAGCGCGCGGCGCATCGCCTCGAAGCCCTGCTCCACCTCCGCGCACCGGCCCACCTGCACGTTCTGCTGGAGCTGCTGGGCCAGGTTCGGCGTCGCGTTCGTGAGGATGCGCGGCAGCGACTGGTCCACCGGGAAGAAGCGGCCCGCCTCGCCGCCCTCCGCGCCGCCCGGGCACGCGTTGGCCGGGTCCGACGGCGTCACCGGGTGGATGCCCGTCGTCGTCACCGCCACGTTGAGACTCACCCGCCGGTCCAGCGCCGTCTGCACGAAGGTCGGAATGGCCTCCACCAGCCGCGGGTGCTCCACCGCCATGGAGGCGGTGTTGTCCACCACCAGCAGCACGTCCACCTTGCTGACGTCCTGCTGGACGAAGTTGTCCGTCTTCTCCACCCGCATCGACGACTCGCCCACCAGCGGAACCATCAGCGGCGCCGGCAAGTCGCTGGAGCCCACGTACAGCGGCGACAGGTTCATGCCCGACACCAGGCCGAAGTACTCCACGCCCACTGTGAAGGCCTCGTTGGGCGGCAGCATGAAGGGAATGGGGTCTGGCAACGCCGACAACCCGAACTCCGAATCCGTGGTGCCCGGCCCGATCCACACGTCGCTCACCGTCACCGGCGCGGCGCAGGCATTGAGGAAGTTCACCTCCATGGGCTCGGCGGGGCAGTCCGGCCGGGCCACGCCCCAGTCCATGTAGCGGCGCGAGGCCACCAGGCACACCGCCTGGGTGTTGGCCACCAGCGGCACCAGCATCACCGGGTTGGCCGGCTGCATTTGCTCAATCTGCACGGTGCCGGTGAAGTGGCCGCCCGCCACGGGCGCCATGAAGGCCACCTGGAAGCTGAACCAGTCGCCGGGGTACATGATGCCGCCGTAGAGGTCGCCGCCCGGCAGCGTGAAGACGCCGCCGCCGTCATCCCGCAGGCGGATGTTCTTCACCGGGCACAAGTCGGTGCCGCGGTTCTCCAGCTTGAGCCCCAGCACCGCGCCCTGCGTGGGCGGAATGGTGCCGAAGTCCAGGGCCTGCGGCGTGAGCGCGAGCTCACAGGGCGCGTGCGCCTCCGTGTTGCCGCGGAAGTCCATCTGCACCGTGGCCGCTGAGAAGGCGTTGGTCGTCATCACCAGCGAGCCCTCCGCCGCGCGCAGCTCGGTGGGCTCGTAGAAGACCTCCAGGTTCACCTCGCCACCGGGCGGCAACGTCACCGGCAGCGCCAGCGGCGTGTGGTTGAACTGGGGCGCCCCACCCTGCTGCGGCAGCCAGTCCAGCGTGTTGATGGTGAGCCCGCCCTCGTTGGACGCGCCGCAGTTCTTCACGTTGATGATGACGCGCACCTTCGCGCCGAGCGGCTGCGTGCCGAAGTCGTGGAACGACGGGGACACACACAGCTCCGGCGCGCCGCCGTAGCCGCGCAGCTGCACGGGCGTCGTCGGATGGCGGCGGCTCTCCACGTGGTACAGCGCGGTGTCCTGCGCCGCGCCCTGGTGGTCCGGGGTGTAGCGGAACGTGAAGGTCCGCGCCTCGCCCGGCTGGAGCACCAGGGGGAAGCCGATGTTGTTCTGGGTGAAGGACGCGTCGCGGCCCTCCAGCGTCAGCCGCGTCACCGTCACCGGCTCGGTGCTGATGTTGCGGATGCTCGACTCGCGCACCGCGTCCCGGTCCACGGGCACCGCGCCGAAGTCCAGGACCTCCGGCTCGGCCACCACCGCGCGCTCCAGCGCCTCCGCGGCCACCTGCACCGTCACGTCCGTGCAGCCGCGGCAGGGCGACACCGCCAGCGCTACCTGCTTGCGGCCCACCCGCACCGGGTGGAACGTCACCAGGAGCTCGCGACGCTCACCGGGCGAAAGCGTCACCGGCGCCACGCTGAACTCGTCGCGGTCCGCGCCCACCAGCCGCGGCGTCACCTCCACGGGCAGCGCCGTGGGGTTCTCCAGGCGCAGCGGCAGCACCTTCGTGGCGTCCGCTTCGATGCGGCCGAAGTCCAGCCGCCGCGGCGACACGCGGGCCCGGGCGTCCACGCCGCTCCCCGTCAGGGGAATGCGCAGCAGCGGTTCAATGCGCGTGTCCGAGCGCACCACCAGCACCGCCGGCTGAGAACCCTCGGCGGGCGGCGCGAACCGCACGCGCAGCGAGCACGCGCTCCCGGGCTGCAAGCTGTGCGGACCCTCATGGGTGAACTCGGCGCGGTAGGCTCCCTCCGGGCCCTCCACCCAGACCTCGTTCACGTCAACCGGTGCGCGGCCCACGTTGCGCAGCGAAATCTCCGCTTCGCGCGCATCGAAGATGGCCACCCGCTCGAAGTCGACGCCACCCGGCGTCGCCGTCAGCCGCCCGTCCGCCAGCGCCGAGCGCTCGCGATCCGCACAACCGACCAGCATTCCCACCACCGCGAGGGCGACCCAGCCCAAGCGCCCTGTCATGGCCCACCCCTTCCCCACTACCGTCAACCCCGGCCGCCGCGCGCCCCACATGGAGGACGGCGGAAGGAACGGTGGCGAAGCTAGGCACCCACTTCAGGGTGGGCAACCAGCCACACATGGGTAACCCCGCGCCCAGGGGTGGGTGGGTGTCCGGTATCAAATCTTCGGAATGCGCAATGTCTTGCTGATCATCGCGCTTCCGCTGGCCACGAACATCAGCGCCAACGGGTGCAACACCAACGGCCCCAGGTGCCACACACCGCCCCACAGGTCTGGACCGATGCGCCCCGCCCACAGCGCCGCGGCCATCACCATCACCAGCGCCAGGCTGGTGGGAATGGGGGTGCCCTCGAAGTACTTCACCTTCCCCGTCTCGTCCGCCAGGTCCGTCGACGTGACGTTGAAGCGCGCCAGCCGGCTGATGCCACACGCCACGAAGTAGAGGAGCGCCGCCACGTCCAGTGAGCCGCGCATCCCCACCGCGAAGGCCAGCGCCGCTGGCGCCATGCCGAAGGAGATGACGTCTGCCAGCGAGTCCAGGTCCGCGCCCAGCGGCGACTTCTTGAAGCGCCAGCGCGCGATGCGCCCGTCCATGACGTCCATCACCAGCGCCACCGGCATCAGGCCGAAGGCCCCCCACAGCCAGCCCACGTCCCCAGACGCCAGGTACTGCATGGAGGAGAGGATGGCGCCCGCGCCCGCGAAGCCGTTGCCCAGCGTCACGAAGTCAGCGAGCACGAACGTGCGAATCATCGAGAAGTGACGGCGCGGGCGGCGGGCACGGGACGGCTCGGTCGGCATATGCGCGATTTCCTACCACACCCCTCCCGCTCGGCCGGAAGCTCGTTCTTGCCACACTGCGTTGTGCCCGGCGGTGAAAGAAATCAATTCAGTTTCAGAAACATTTTGACGGTGTGATCAGCCGCTCCCTACGCTCGACGACTGTCATGCACCCCAAACTTCCCTCGCCCCTCCGGCGCGGTGTGCTCCGCCGTACGCGGAGCACCCGCTGGCAGTTCTCCCTTCTCGCAGGCATGAGCCTGCTGTTCAGCACCGCGTGTGGTGACGACGACGGCGAAGGGACGCCTCCGGCCCAGACGCCCACCTACGAAGCCACCATCCGCCGCACCGCCCATGGCGTCCCCCACATCACCGGCAAGGACCTGGGCAGCGTGGCGTACGGCAACGGCTATGCCTTCGCCCAGGACCACGTCTGCATCCTCGCGGATCAGATCCTCAAGGTGCGCGGTGAGCGCGCCCGCTTCCTGGGCCAGGGCCCCGGCAGCACCTACGCGGGCAGCGACTTCGCCTACCGCTCACTGGGCCTCCACGCGCGCGCCACGGAGCGCTTCAGCGCGCAGCCCGCCAACGTCCAGGCCATGCTCAAGGGCTACGCGGCCGGCTTCAACCGCTACCTCGAGGAGACGCCCAAGGAGCAGCTCCCCGCGCCCTGCACCGGCGCCAGGTGGGTGCGGCCCATCTCCGAGGTGGACCTGCTGGCCTACGCCTTCAGCGCGGCGCTGACGGGCAGCAGCTACCAGGTCGCCCTCGCCCTCGCCGCGGCCACGCCGCCCAACGTGACGGCGACCGCCATTGGCACGCCGGACCGCGACCACGTCAAAATCCAGCGGCCTGAACTGCACCAGGTGGGCAGCAACGGCTGGGCCATTGGCCGCGACCGCTCCGCCACCGGCCACGGCATGGTGGTGGCCAACCCGCACTTCCCCTGGGAAGGCGAGCTCAAGCTGTGGGAGAGCCACCTCACCGTCCCCGGGGAGCTGGACATCTACGGCGTGGGCCTGCTGGGCGTGCCCGCGGTCCTCATCGGCTTCAACAACGACGTGGCCTGGACGCACACCTTCTCCTCCGGCCAGCGCATGACCCTGTACGGGCTGCGCCTGGTGCCGGGCAAGCCGACCTCGTACTACTACGACAACGAAGAGCGGGAGATGACCTGGAAGGACATCACCATCCTGGTCCTGCTCGACAACGGCACGCTCGTCAACGTCACCCGCCGCATGTACAGCAGCCACTACGGCCCCATCATCTCCATCCCCGGCGTCGCGGAGTGGACCGAGGCGTCCGCGCTCACCTACCGGGACGCCAACCTGGAGAACGACACCCTGCTGGCGCAGTTCATGGGCATGAACCAGGCCGGCAGCCTGGCTGAGTTCAAGGCCGTCTACGCGCGCGAGCAGGGCATCCCCTGGGTCAACACCATGGCGGCCGACCGCGCGGGCAACACCTGGTACACGGATGCCACCCCCACGCCGAACCTGTCGCCCGTGGCCCTGGCCACCTGGAACGCCGCCCGCCAGGGCGCGGACCTGGCCACCACCGCCATCTGGCAGCAGATGGGCCTGGTGCTGCTCGACGGCAGCAACAGCCAGAACGAGTGGCAGGACGAGGCCGGCGCCCGCAGCCCGGGCCTGGTGCCCTTCAGCAAGGTGCCCCAGCTGGACCGCACCGACTTCGTCTTCAACGCCAATGACAGCTACTGGCTGGCCAACCCCGCCGCGCCGCTCAAGGGCTTCTCGCCCCTGCACGGCCTGGAGGACGTGCCCCAGACGCCGCGCACGCGCCTCAACGCCGTCATGCTCACCGAACAGGTCGAAGGGGGCGCGTCCGGCGCGGACGGCCTCTTCACCCGCACCGAGCTGCAGGACGCCATCCTCAACAACCGCGGCATGATCGCCGAGCTGCTCATCGACGACGTGGTGGCCCGCTGCACCGGCCAGACGACGGTGCCCTATGGCGCTGGCACCGTGGACATCAGCCAGGCGTGCGCGCTGATTGCCCAGTGGGACCGTCGCTATGACGTGGACAGCGTGGGCGCCATCGTCTGGCGCGAGTTCGCGGGCGCGTTCACCATGAGCGAGCTGCAGGCGAGCCCGGCGCTGTACGCCACGCCCTTCGACCCGGCCAACCCCATCGCCACGCCCCACACGCTGGCGCCCGCGCCGGCCCAGGGCACCGACCCCGTCCTGACGAAGCTGGCCCAGGCCGTGGACACGCTGACGCGCGCGGGCCTGGCGCTGGACCTCCCGCTGGGTCAGGCGCAGTTCACCCCCCGCGTGAGCGGCGAGCGCATCCCCATCCACGGCGGCGGCAACTACGACGGCGCGGCCAACATCGTCAGCTTCGGCACGCTGAAGTCCACCACGCCCAACGCCGAGTCGGGCACCGCCACGCGCACCGTGGTCAACAGCCGCACGGCCCTGGCCAACGGCGGCTACGTCATCAACAACGGCAGCAGCTTCATCATGGCCATGGAGTTCACGCCCACCGGCGTGCAGGCCAGCGCCCTGCTGACCTACAGCGAGTCCAGCAACCCGGCCTCGCCGTACTACGCGGACCAGACGCGGCTGTTCTCCCAGAAGCAGTGGCGGCCCATCCTCTTCACCGCCGAGGAAGTCGCCGCCGCGCCGGGTGAGCAGATCACCCTCACCGGCAACTGACGCACCCCGCCGGCCCCCGCTTCGTCGGGGGCCGGACACCTCGCGGCCCGGCGGGGCAATGTCGGGCCGCGGATGTCCGCCCTCCAGTCTGATTCCGTCTGCTGCCCGGACGCGCGCCAATGGGTGCGCAGACCGCCAGGCGCCGCCGTTCGTTCCTGGCGAAGGGGCACCGGGATTTCCCGGTGGAATCACCGAAGCAGCAGCAGGGGGACATCATGGCCACATCCGTCTACAAGACCGCCATCATCGGCAGAGTGTTCTTCCTCCGATGGGAGGCGCCACCCAGTCAGGAAGAAATCCACACCGTCTTCCAGCAGATGAAGGGCGCGCACGAGCAGCTCCGGCACCCGCTGGTCCTCGTCGCCAGCCTTTCACCGAAGTCGTCCGTGCCCAACTCGGAGCAGCGGCGCAACCTGTCCACCTTCCATTCGGACGCGCGCCCCCTCTTCACGGAGATTCACGCCATCGTCGAAGGCAATGACCTGCAGTACAACCTGCAGCGGGTCATCATCTCCGGCATCAACCTGGTGACGCGCACCTTCGACGAGGCCTTCCACCGCGTGCACAAGCACGCCGACCTCGTCGCCCCCTACCTGGGCAAGAGCCTGGGCGTGGACGGCGTGAAGCTCATCGAGGAGGCCCGCTCACGCGGCGTGGTGTGAGCCTGGGCGGCGGTGCCCCGGACGAAGCGGTGGTCGAAGAAGTCCACGTAGAGGTACTCCGGCCACGACACCATGGACCGGGGTCCCCGCATCACCGCGCGCGTCAACTCCGTCACCATCATCCCCGCCGCGCTCGTCGCGCCCACCACGCAGGTGGGCGCGTGGCCCCGGCCCTGGTAGCACGCGTCCATGTACTCGCCGAGCATGTAGCTGCCCAGGTGGGGGATGATGGCCGGCAGGTCGATGCGCCCATCCGGCAGGAGGTAGAGCGCTTCGTACAGCGGCGCGTCCGGCTGGAAGACGTGCAGCGCCGCGCCAAAGCCCAACATCAGCCCCGTCATCACCGGCACCCCACGCCGACGGCAGGCGCGGTGGAGCACCTGCTTCTCACACGCTCCCGCGATGTCGATGACCTCCACCACGTAGTCCACCGGGCCCAGCCCCCCGCCTCCGCCGAGCACGTCCTCCACGTTGGCCGCGGTGATGCCCTCCAGCACCTCCCGCAGCCGCAGGGCCGGGTGGATGTCCCGGCACATCCGCCCCACCACCTCCACCTTGGCGCGGCCCAGCGTGCTCTCGAAGCAGCCCACCTGCCGGTTCATGTTGTGGCGCTCGTAGACGTCGAAGTCCGCCAGCGTCACGCCGCCGAACCCCAGCCGCGCCAGGTCCACCGCGCACTGGCCTCCCGCGCCGCCCACGCCCGCCACCAACACATGCGTGCGTGACAGTTTGTCCAGCGTCTCCGCATCCACCACGCCCAGATTGCGCTGGAACCGCTGCTCGACCATGGGCCGCCTCGCGTTGAAGTCTGGCTTTCATGTGCCCCCCCACCCAGGAGGGTGGCGAGAGCCCCATGGGCGCGTGTGTTCAGCACCCCTCCCACGTCACCTGGTGCCGTTCGGACCCCGTCAGTCCTCCCGTACTGGAGCGCTAATCCGCTCTTGCCCGTTCTGGTCGCCTGTGGTCATTTGCGCGCGCTCGTCACCCAAGCCTCGCAATCCCTGCCGGGTTCCTCGTGACGCCCCGGAAGCCGCACCGGTGATGCGCGGGCTTCAGTGATGAAGCACGCGCCGAAGTACCCCACCTGGCAGGGGATGTCAGAGGTTCGATCCACAGTGGCATTCACCCATGAAGTCCCTGCCTGGAGAACACTCCAGGAGTTACAGGGGTTTGATGATTGGCGTGAATTCTGCTCGGGGGGCGACACGTCATTCGACTCCCCGAACATCTTCAGCCGATCCGAGGTCTGTATGCGTCCCGTGCTCTTCCTCTGTGTCTCGTTGGCATGTCTGTCGTTGGCTCGAACCGCCGAAGCAGCCCCTTCTGATGACATGCGACAGGCTGTCTCACGGGCCGCGGCGCTCCAGGGCGTGGCGCTGGCGGAGGGCGCGCCGGACAGCGCCGCGTTCCTGGGTTCCAGCAATCTGGGAGGCGGTGAGCGGGTGGCGCTGTTCGGCGACGTGGCCCACTACCGCTACCGCCTGCGGGTGGGGCCGTCGGGGCATGACGTCGTCACCCTGCACCGGGTGGTGCGGGAGGACGGGGCGTGGCGGCCGGCGCGTGCGACGCGCGCGGTGTTCATGGTGCACGGCGACGGGTGGGGCTTCGAGGCCGCGTTCCTCTCCAGCGTCGGCTCCGCGTACGTGCCGCCGGAGCAGTCCCTCGCCGCGTACCTGGCGAAGGAGGGCGTGGACGTGTGGGGCCTCGACCTGCGGTGGGCGGGCGTGCCGCGGGACACGCAGGATTTTCGCTTCATGAAGCACTGGACGCTGGAAACGCACGCGGCCGACGTGGGCGTGGGGCTGGGCGTGGCGAAGCTGCTGCGGCTCGCGGGCGGCAACTTCCTGGGCACCATGCACCTGCTGGGCTGGAGCCGGGGCGCGGTGGTCGGCTACGCGTACCTCAACCGCGAGGCCCGGCTGCCGCGCGGGCTGCGCCAGGTGGACGGCTTCATCCCCATGGACATGGCGGTGCGCTTTTCGCCGCGGGACGCGCAGCAGCAGGCGTGGGCGTGTGAGCGCTACGAGGTGCTGAGCAATGCCCGCCGTGAGGGCCAACTGGAGGGCGGCCTGCTCGGGCCGGCGCCGGGCATCATGCTGCAGGCCATTGGCCAGCTCGCCGCGGCGCAGCCGGCCGCGCCGTCCCCCTTGGTGATGGAAGACATCTTCGGACCGGGCACGGGCGTGCCCACCAACCGCAAGCTGGCCGTGGTCGCGGCGGGCGCGACGAGCGTGCTCTTCGCGCCGCTGCAGCCCATCGTCCCGGCCTACCACCTGATGGGCAGCACGCCGGACGCCCTGGGCCTGCCGGAGCAGCTCTCCTTCACCCGGGAGGGCTACCTCTTCGAGTTCGGCCAGCGCACCGCCCCGTATCAGAGCATCAACGAGGTGGTGGAGACGGAGGCGTGGGCCTGCGGCAAGAGCGTGCCCTACGACGACCGCCTGCGCGACGTGAAGGTGCCGGTGCTGTACGTGGGCGCCGCGGGCGGCGTGGGCCGCTACGGCGAGCACAGCCTCACGCTGCTGGGCAGCCGGGACGTCACCCGGCTCAACGTCAGCACGCTGCCGGAGGCCGCGCGCGCCCTGGACTTCGGGCACGCGGACCTGTTCCTCGCGGATGACGCGCGCGTGCGCGTCTGGAAGCCCATGCTCCAGTGGATTCGCACCCACTGAGGCGGAGGGCCTAGCTGTCCGCCTTCCACAAGCCGTGGCGCCGGGCCCGCCGGCCCAGCGTCACCGGGTCCATCCCCAGCGCCACGGCCGCGCGCCGCAGCACCCCGCCGTGGCGCTCCAGGGCCTCGCGGATGAACTCCCGCTCCACCCGCTCCAGCCGGGCGCGCAGTGAGCCATCCCCACCCGGCTCGCCGCGCAAGGCCAGGGTGGAGCCCAGCACCGGCGGCAGCAGCCGCCGCGACACCACCTCGCCCGGGCGGGAGAGCAACACCGAGCGCTCCATGACGTTGCGCAGCTCGCGCACGTTGCCCGGCCAGCCGTAGGCCCGCAGCGCGTCCACCGTGTCCGGCGCGATGCCACTGGCCGAGCGGCGCAAGGTGCGGTTGAACAACTCCAGGAAGTAGAGCGCCAGCTCCGGCACGTCCTCTGGCCTGTCCCTCAGCGGCGGGATGTCCACCGTGAAGCTGTTGAGCCGGTAGAAGAGGTCCGCGCGGAAGCGGCCGGCGCGCACTTCCTCGCCCAGGTCCTTGTTGCTGGCGGCCACCACGCGCACGTCCACGTGACGCACCTGGGTGCCGCCCACCGGACGCACGTCCCCCGTCTCCAGCACGCGGAGCAGCTTCGCCTGGAGGTTGGCGGTGGTGTTCTCGATTTCGTCCAGGAAGATGGTGCCGCCGTTGGCGAGCACGAAGAGCCCGGGGTGGTCCGCCACCGCGCCCGTGAAGGCCCCCTTCACGTGGCCGAACAGCTCGCTCTCCAGCAGCGTCTCCGACAGCGCGCCGCAGTCCTGGACCACGAGCGGCACGTCCCCCCGGCCACTGAGCCGGTGGAGGATGCGCGCCAGCACCTCCTTGCCCGTCCCCGTCTCGCCCTGGAGCAGCACGGCCACGCGGTGGGGCGCCACCAGGCGCACCAGCTCCATCACCCGCTGCATGGCGGCGCTGCGGAAGCCCACCTCGTCCCCGCCGCGTCCACCGGGGGCGGGCGGCAGCTCCTGCGACAGCGCGCGCTCACGCAGCAGGCTGCGCTCCAGCTCCAGCGCCATGCGCCACTGTTCGGTGCGCACGCCGTGCTCGCGCCCCGCTTGAAGCACCGCCTGGTGCACGGCCTCCCGCGTGGGTGAAGGCCCGAGCGCGCGGAAGATGCGCCCGGCGTTGAAGAGGGCCACCAGCCGCTCCGACGCGGCCGGCGCGCAATAGACGATTCGCGACGCCAAATCACTGGGCGGCCCCGCGCCGGAAGGGTCCGCCTCCGCGCGGCCGGCGGCCAGGGACTCCACCAGGGACAGGGCCTGCTCCTCGTCCTGGCCGCACACCACCAGGCATGCCGCGTCCCCGCGCGTCACCAGCGCGTGGGCGTCCGACGGGCTGGCCGCGAAGTGGAGCTTGGCCACCCCTTCCAGCGCGGCCGTCACCGCGCGCGCCTCCGGCTCGGTGGCGAAGGCCACCACCACCTGGAGGTGCGACGAGGCGAGGTAGCGCGCCAGCTTCACGCCGTCCGCCTCCTCGAAGGCGCGGAAGCTCACGCCCATGGCCGCCACCGCGCCGGACGCGTCGTGACGCCAGCGCACCACGCCGCGCACGCGGATGTGCTCACCGGAGTCCGGAAGGGAGAACGACAGCTCCACGTCCTCGCCCTCACGCGGCCCTTCGGACGGCGTGTGCGGCGTGGCGATGAGCCCGATGCCCGTCTCACTGATGTTGACGGCCCAGCACCCATGGAGCGCGGGCTGCGTCACCACCTTCACGTACAACGGCTTGCGTTCGCTTCGAGGGGCGTGGGCGGACACAGGCCGCGTCATGAGCACCACAGTCTACTTGAGGGATGAAGCGACGCTGACAATTTGTGACGCGGGAAGATTCACCAGCCATCACTCGACCTGGATGTAGGTACAGGTCATGAACGATGGGGCGGCAGAAGGTATCAACAAGCAAACGAGCCCGTCTCGCGGCATGTGACACGTCCTGGCGCTCCCCCTGCCCCGCCGCTGCTGGCATGCTGGGGCCGTCTTCATGGCCATCGCAGCAGGCACCTCCCGCTCCGGCCCCACGCTCCGGATTGCCCAGCGAGTCCCCCGCACGGAAGCGGAGGGCCCCGGTGTGCGCTACGCCCTCTGGGTCCAGGGCTGCCCCCTGCGCTGCCCGGGGTGCTGCAACCCGGAGATGTTCGCGACCGAGCGCGGCACGGTGGAGACGGTGGAGGCCCTGGCCCGGCAGATTCTGTCCACGCCCGGCATCGAGGGCCTCACCCTGCTGGGCGGCGAGCCCTTCTCCCAGCCCGGCCCCGCTGCGGCGCTGTGCGAGCGCGTCCGCGCCGCCGGGCTGAGCATCATGGTCTTCACCGGCCACACGCTCGCGGAGCTGCGGGCCCAGGCGCGCGGCGACGTGGACCGGCTGCTCGCGACGGTGGACCTGCTGGTGGACGGCCGCTTCGAGGCGGACCAGCCGGAGACGGCGCGGCGGTGGATTGGCTCTCGCAACCAGGTGATGCACTTCCTCACCGGCCGCTACTCGCCGCACGACGCGTGCTTCACCGCGCCGAACACGGCGGAGGTGCACTTCGTCGGCGGCAAGCTCGTCATCAACGGCTGGCCCGCGCTCGCCGACCGGTTCCGTCCATGATTCGCGTCGCTCCGTCGGAGCTTGAGCTGCTCACGCTCGCCCGCGCCATCGCCAGCCTGGGACAATTCGCCCCCGTGGAGGACCTGCTCCGCAACCGCCACGCCGTCCCCGCGAAGTTCAGCCCCGGCGCGATGCACGTCCTACGGGACACGCTCGCCAAGGGCGGTGTGCTCGCGCTCGCCCGGTGCGGCGGCTGGCGCCAGCAGCTCACGGTGCGTGACGGGCAGGCTCGCACCGGCCGGCTCTGGGAGCGGCATGCGCCGCCCGCCCTGCGCTTCTCCGCCCTCACCTTCCACGTCCTGAGGTGGCTGCTGGAACAGCCCCTCACGAAGCACGGGGCCATGCCGCTGGAAGTGGACGGAGCGCCCACGCTCGCCGACGAGCTCTTCCTCTACCTCTGCTGCCGCCTGGTCGCGGGCACCCCCTGCGCGCCGGCCCTGGGCGCACAGCAGCTCTTCCGCCGCTCCGCCCTCTGCTGGCTGGGCTTCCCGGAGCAGTTCGGGACGCAGCGCCCGGAGCTCGACGCCGCCGCCTTCGCGCCACTGCTGGCGGACGGCGCGTGGCTGCTGGAGGCGCTGCGGCTGGAGCTCGTGCGGCGATGGCGTGGGTTGGAGGAGTCCAAGCGTCACATCGCGTCCCCCGGGGAGGCGCTGGCCCTGGGCGCGGCGCAGGAGGCCGTGCTCGCCGCGTTCCTCGACGCGGTGGATGGCGCGGGCCGAAGGGACCTCGCGGGCTTCCTCCTCGAAGCGGCGCGTCCGTTGCTGGAGCAGCCCGCCACGCGCTGGGTGGAGGGGCTGTCTTCCTCGGCGACGTTGTCCTCGCGGGCCGAGGCGGCCCGTGCCGCCGCGGCCTTCCTGCGCGCCCTGGGCCGCCTGTCACGCTGGGACGCGGAGCACCGCGCCGTGCGCTTCTTCGACGACGGCTACGACGCCGCCCAGCACCTGCTGTCTGAATGGAACGCCTTCGGTGAGGCAGGCTTCCGTCGCGCCGAGGACCATGCCCGGCAACTGACGACCGCCCTCACCAGCGCCTCCGCCGCACCTCCACCTTCCTCCACCGGGAGCGCTTCATGAGCCGCGCCTACCGAGTCTCCGTCTCCGAGTCCCTCAACCGCGTCGTCCAGGCCGAGGACGGCCTGTGCTCCAAGCTGGAGCTGCTCCCGCTCCTCTCGCGCGAGGAGCTGGCCGGGCTGCTCGCGGCCGAGCTGGCGAATCGCGGCTTCGCGCAAGAGGGCGACGTGGCGCTGCGCACGGAGGCGGATGGCGTCCGGGTCGCCATCGACGTCACCACCGGAGACGTCAGCGTCACCCTCAGCGGCGAGCAGGAGGTGGAGCTGCAGGCGCGCGGCGAGCTGGCCGTGGAGCGGCCCGACGAGGTGGAGCAGGCGAAGCTGCGCGCCCAGGACCTGGCGCGCGCGCGGCTGGAGGACGCGGCGGACGTCGCCACCGACAAGCTGCGGCAGCAGGTCACCCAGCGGCTCGAAGGCCGGCTGCGCGACCTCAAGTCGGAGCTGGATGCCATCTCCAACAAGGTGACGGCGGAGGCGCTCAAGGTGCGCGCCGGGCAGCTCGGCACCATCGAGGAGGTCCACGAGGACGCGGCGACGGGTTCGCTCACCATCAAGGTGCGCGTATGAGTCAGCGCATCCCCGAGGAGTCGCTGCCCACGGAGCTGTCGCCCTTCGCCGCCGTCGAGGCCGCCTACCCCGCCGAGCTGAACCGCGTCTGCGAGGCGCTGCTGCGCGGGCTGCCCGTCATGGTGGAGGCGGACAAGGAGCTGACGCCCTACTTCTACAAGTGCCTGCGCGACAGGCTGAAGCAGGACGGCAAGCAGTTCCTCTACCTGGACGGCCGCACCGCGCAGGAGCCCCCACCGGGAATGCCCGCGCCTGGCATGATGGCCACGCTCATCGCGCAGCTCCGGGACGCGGTGCGCGGCGCGGTGCGCGAGCGCATCGTCGTGTTGCCCCACCTGGACCTGCTCACCACCAGCACCGGCGGGCTCACCAGCGAGGCGCGCGAGGTCATCCCCCTGCTGTACGAAAACCCGGAGATGCTCTGGGTCGGCTTCAAGGACCCGTCCTTCGCCGTGCCGCGCGTCATCGAGAACCTCTTCCCCCACAAGGAGAGCATCCTCGGTGTGGGCAGGGACAGGCTGCGCTACCTCATCACCCAGCGCGAGTGCCGCAAGTTCGGCAGGGGCCTGCAGCCCTACGCGCTCTACAAGCACGTCTCCGGCGTCAACGCCGTGCGGCTGCGCCGGCTGCTGGGCGCCATCACCGGAGAGGACTACCCCGCCAACCCGAAGCCCGCGTATGCGCAGCTGCGCTCTGCCACGCTCACCGGTTCGCTCAGCGTTCCGGAGCTGGAGCTGCACACGGACATCGGCGGCTACGCCAAGGTGAAGCAGCGGCTCCAGCAGGAGATTCTGGACGTCCTGGCGCACAAGGACACGCTAACCGACGCGGAGGCGGTGAAGCGCGTGGAGGCGCTGCTGCCGCGCGGGATGATCTTCTGGGGCCCTCCCGGCACCGGCAAGACGCTGTTCGCCAAGGCCATGGCCTCGGCGCTGGGCGCGGCCGTCCAGGTGGTGAGCGGCCCCGAGCTCAAGAGCCGCTGGGTGGGCGAGAGCGAGGAGAACCTCCGTCAGATTTTCGTCCGCGCCCGGCAGGCGGCGCCCAGCATCATCGTCTTCGACGAACTGGACTCCTTCGCGTCGGCGCGTGGCACGTACACGGGCTCGGGCGTGGAGCACTCCATGGTGAACCAGCTCCTCACGGAGATGGACGGCTTCCGCAAGGAGGAGCTGGTCTTCGTCGTGGGCACCACCAACTTCGTGGAGTCCCTGGACCCCGCGCTGCTGCGCCCCGGCCGCTTCGAGTTCCAGCTCTGCATCCCCTACCCCAACAGCGCGGACCGGCGCGCCATCCTGTCCATCTACCACCAGAAGCTGGGACTGGAGCTGACCGAGCGCGCCCTGGACTACGCGGTGAAGCGCACGGGCGACCGCGTGGAGGGCACCGGGACGCGCTTCTCCGGCGACCACATCCAGGCGCTGTGCCGGGCGCTCGCGCGGCGACGGCTGCGCGAGGGCGTCCAAGGCCCCACCGAGGCGGTGGACGTGGAGCGCGCCCTCACGGAGTTCCTGGACCGGCCGGAGCTCACGCCCACGGAGGAGCGCGTGGTGGCCACGCACGAGGCGGGGCACGCGGTGTGCGCGCTCTTCTGCAAGCACGCGCCCGCCATCGACCGCATCAGCATCCGGGGCGACCTGGCGGGCTCGCTGGGCCACGTGCAGTACGCGGACCCGGCGCACCGGTACGTCGTCACGCGAGGCCAGTTGCTGGACAGCATCTGCATGCTCTTCGGCGGCCGGGAGGCGGAGGACCTGCTGCTGGACGACCTCTCCCTGGGCAGCGCGCATGATTTGGAGCGCGCCACGGAGATCGCGCGCGAGCTGGTGGAAGACCTGGGCATGGGCGGAGACGGCGTGCCCGTGCGCCGCTTTGATGCTCCGGGACGGCAGGCGGACCGGCATGCCCTGTCCGACGCGACGCGAAGCACGCTGGAGGCCGCGATACAGGAAGTCCTGGCCGTCCAACGGGCCCGGGCCCGGGATATCCTCCAGCGGGAGAAGGAGCGGGTCGTGGCCCTGAGGGATTTGCTCATTGAACGCAAGGTGTTGGACCGCGAGGCCTTCACCCACCTGGTGCCCGCGCTCGTGGCACCGAAGAAGGAGCCCGCGCTTGGCTAGCCTCATCCTCCGCCTCCAGGTGGACCCGGCGACGGGCCGCAAGGACGTCATCATCCAATACGAGAGCGACGCGGACGCGCTGCCCATGGAGCACGAGGACGAGCACCGCCGGCTGGTGGACTCGCTCATTCAGGGCGGCACGCTGAAGGCCTCCGAGCTGGGCCGCGTCATCGTCCGGCGCGACACGCCGTCGGGCAAGACGGCCGAGCCCACCTCCACCGCCGAGGACGCCTCCGAGAAGGTCAGCCAGAAGGCCTGATGTCCATGCTCGTCTTCACCAGTGAGGAAGCGCTCCACCTGGCGCTGACCTCCGGACTTGTCCCCGCCGAAGTCCAGGCCGCCCCCGCCCGCTACCACCGGACGCCCGACGGCGCGCTTCACGTCCTGCCGGAGGTGATGCCCGCCAAGGAGGTGCTCGCGCAGCTCGCGTCCCTGGGCGTGCAGGTGACGCGGAGCCGCGCGAAGGAGGCCACGCCGGTCCTCTGCTGGGCGGAGCTGGTGACGTCGCGGCGCGCGCCGCTAGAGACCGCACCGACGGGCCCGGTGCTGTTCCTGCCCCCGAGCGCCGATGCGCTCCTTCCACTCGCGGGCGAGATGCTGCGCCTGGGGTGCGACCGGCAGGAGGTGTGCTTCGCCCAAGCCGCGGGGGGAAGCGGACGGCGCGCCTTGCTGCGCGCGATGTCACCGCCCTACTTCACCCTCACCCGCGCGCTGGACGCCACGGGCCCGCTGCGCGCCTTCGCTCCCGCGGTCCCGGGGCAACTCTCCGTCTGGGTCGAGGTGGGCTACACGCATCCGCTCGCGCGCACGCTCCAGGCGCCCGTTGGGACGTTGCTGCTCATCCGCGGCGAAGGCCCCTGGTTGACCGCGCCGGACGGCCCGTGGACGGACCTGTACCAACACACCGACCTGCGGCTCCCAGCCCCGGGCGATGACTGGACGCCCGCGCCCACGCCGGGCCGGCTGACGGTGCCGCTGCGCCTCACGCGAGCCGCGCGCACGGAGCCCGCGAGCCTGTGGGTGCTGCGTGAGAATGCGCTCGCCCAGGTGGAGTCCCTGGCCCACACGCTGCCGGAGCCGCTGCTCGCGCAGCTTCGCTTCGCCGTCACGGGACCAGCGGAGGCGCCGTGCATCGTGCTGCGTGCCCGAGCCGGCCGGGAGCGGCCCCCGGAGCTGGGCCTGTCGGGCATGGCCTACGCGCCGCTGCCGCAGCTCGCGGACCTCTTCCTCCCGTGTGACGGACTGCTGGAGCCGCCCGTGCGCAGGGACCGCCTGCGCGCGCTGCTCGTGCCCCAGGCCGACACCGTGACGTGGCTGCATCCCACCGGGGGCGGTGGGTTCCGCGCGGAGCGGCTGCCGGAGTCCGCGTTCCAGCCGCTCGACACCTGGGTGGACTACGTCGTGGACACCCACGCCGACGCGCTCATGCCGTGGGTCCGGAGCGCGAGCTTCGACTTCGCCGCCTTCGAGGCCGCGGAGGGGGAGTGGCAGAGCGCGGCCCGCGCGGTGCAATCGGACGAAGAGGAGGGCCGGAGCTCGCGAGGCGCGCGCCGTGGCCGCCGTGAGGAGTCAGGCCCTCCGGTGGCGCCCGCGAGTCCTCCCCCCATTGTCGCGGTCCGCGTCGCGCAGCCCGTACCCACCGGCGCCCGCCTGGCGCCGCTCACGCCCGCGCAATCCAACGCGGTGGAAGAGGAGCTGAGTGCGCTGGAGAAGTCGTTCCTGGCTCTGGAGGTGCCCGCCGATTCGCCCCATCGGCAGGAGCTCTGGACGCGCATGGCGGAGCTGAACGGACGGCTGGGCCGCAAGCGTGACGCGAGCCTGTGCTGGACGTGCGCGCTGTGGTCCGCGTCCGACACCGAGGCCACCGAGCTGGTACGGCGCTGGGCCGACGCAGAGAATGAAGGAGGCGCATCCCCCGCCGAGCGGATGGCGTCACCCGCGCCCACGAGCGAGGACGTGCGCGGCGTCGCCAGCAGCCTGGTGCGCGCGGTGCGCGTCCCGGATGCGCCCGCGCCTGTCGACGTGGCGGCACTCCAGCGATGGCTGGACCGGCATGACGCGGAGCTCGACGTCCGGACGCTCTGGCTGACGCGGACGGCGCTCGACACGCTGGCGGGGGGCGATGCGCTCGGCCTTGCACGCGCGAGCGACCGGGTGCTGGAGCTGCTCCAGCGGGGCCTGTCGCTCGCCAGAGACGTGCCCCGCTTCCTGCGCGGTGGCACGGATTCTGCGCAGGTGCCCCGGGTGGTGGCGCAGCTCGAAGCCCTGCTGGAGCGCTTCGAGCACACGTCCCGCCGCCGCTCGTCCATCGAAGCGGCGCCCGCGCTCACGCTGGCCTATGTCCGCTACGTCTTCGCGGTGGGACTCGCGCGGCTCGGGCAGGCGGACCCTGCGCGGACCCTGGCGTCCGCGGCTGCGGAGGCGGTCGACACGAAGGAGGCCATCCACGGCTTCCTCTCCCGTGCCTACGGCGCGCGCGTGGCCCAGGCCCTGGAAGGCCAGCCGCCCGAGACACCGCTGCCCTCCGACATCGCCGCCGAATTGAACGCCCTGAGCACCTTCCAGCGGTACAAGGTGGACCGGCTGCGGCAGGCCTCGGTGCTGCTGGAGCCCAGCGAGCGGCTCGACCCCGCGAGGGCCTTCGGGCGCGGCGCCAGGGACTTGCGCGGCGAGGAGTTCGCCACCCTTCGTGACTTGAAGGACCCGGCGCAGGTGGCCGCGCAGGTGGAGACCCTGACGGCCCAGGCCACCGAAGCGACGCTGCCCGCCGAGGAACGGCGGCGGCTCATCGGAGGACTGCTGGACACGCTGCCCCGCGTCGCTCCGGCGCGAGCGCTTCCACTCCTGAACCGGCTCGTCTCATCGATGGAGTCTCTCCCCGGTGAAGCCCAGGCCGTGATGCTGGGAGATGCGCTGACACTGGCGGCCCTCTTCGGCCGAGCGGACCACGCGATGACGCTGGCGGCACGGCTGCGCAAGGTGCTCACGGCGCTGGCCCCCACGTCACCCGCCTGGAGTCACGGCATCCTGGGCGTGAGCCTGCGCGGTCTGCGCCGGGTGGGCCTGTCCCGCGAAGCCGCCGAGTTGGTGGACGCGGCGCAAGAGCGCCTGGCGGGCCCCAAGACACCGCTGACGGCGCGGCTCGGCGTGGCGGCGGGCCTGTCCATGCAGGGGCGCACGGCCGAGGCCGTCGACGTGTTCGACGCCGCCTTCGAGTCACTGGGCGCGGCGAAGGGCGGACTCCCGGAGCGGCTGGCGCTGATGCGCAGCCTCGCGAGCGCGCTGGCACATGCCCCCGTGGAGCTGGCGCTTCCGGGGCTGGCGCGCATCTCGGAGGGGCTGCCCGTTGTCACGGACAGCTACAACACCAACAGCCACTTCTGCCTCTCCGTGGTGGAGCTGGCGGACGCGCTGGTGCAGGGCCACGTGGAGGTGGCGCAAGGCACCGGAGCGCGCGCGCGAAGCTGGCTGGACGAAGACGAATTCCTGGTGCGACGGCGCATCCATCGGGAGCTGGAGGAGCGCACATGAGCAGCCAACCCGCCATCTCCGAGCTGACGTTCGACGCGCTCTCCCAGGAAGCCCACGGCCTGCGCGAGCGCCTCAACCGCTTCCGCCTGGCGCTGGGCCGTCACTTCGTGGGCAAACAGACGCTGGTGGACCTGATGACGGTGGCGGCGGTGGCGCAGGAGCCGCTGCTGCTGGTGGGCCCACCGGGCACGGCCAAGTCGGACCTCGTCCTCAAGTTCCGGGACGCGCTGCGCATCCCCAACGAGGATTACTTCGAGTACCTCCTGACGCGCTTCACCGAGCCGTCGGAGGTGCTGGGCCCCATCGACATCAACCTGCTGCGCCAGGGCCGCTACATCCGGCGCGAGGGCGGCAAGCTGCCCACGGCGCGGCTGGTGTTCCTCGATGAGGTCTTCAAGGCCAGCTCCGCCATCCTCAACGCGCTGCTCACCGTCATCAACGAGCGCAAGTTCTACCAGGACGGCGCGCCGCAGCCGGTGAAGCTGAAGGTGCTCTTCGCCGCCACCAACGAGCTGCCCGAGCACGCCGAGCTGGGCGCGCTGAAGGACCGCTTCTGCCTCAAGGCCGCGTGCCGTCCGGTGCAGGACCGCTACTTCCTGGAGCTGCTGGACTCCGGCCTGGATTCGCAGACGCACCGGGAGATGAACCAGAAGCCCTGGGCGGAGGGGCACGCCACGCTGGACGACCTGCTCAAGGCCCACCGCTACCTGACGCTGATGATGGGCAAGCGCGAGACGGGCCCGGACGGCCGCGAGCTGCGCGACCGCGACCTGTTCTTCCGCGATGAGTTGCTGCGTGAGTTCCGCCGCGTGGTGCAGACGCTGACGCGCGAGGACGGCGTGTTCATCAGCGACCGCAAGCTGGTGAAGCTCTACCGCCTGCTGCGCACGCGAGCGTGGATATTCCACGGCGGCGCGGTGGAGCGGCAGGACCTCCAGCTCCTCTCGTACCTGGGTGAGACGCGGGAGGAAATCGACCTGCTGGAGGAGAAGGTGCCCCGGCTGCTGGGTCTCTCGTGAGTCGCGGATGAGCACGGAGCTGAGAAGCCCCCAGGACACGGAGCGCTGGCTGTGCGCGGGGCTGTGCCTGATACGGCACGAGGACCTCACGGCCGACGCGTTGACCCCGGCCGTGCCGTGGCTCCTCGCCACGCTCGCGGAGTCACCCGCCCTGCCCCCACCCGCCTTCATCGCGGACCTCGGCCGACTCGTCGCGGGGATTCCGCTCGCGCCCTCCGCGCCCGTCCCCGACACCCAGCCCCGGCTGCGCGCGGCGGTGCGCGCGTATGACGACCACGTGCTGGCACGCCTGGCCGCGGAGCCCCACCTGGAGACGGTCTCCGCCGCCCTCGCGCGGCTGCCCGAGGCGCTCCGGCCGCGAGGTGTCGCCTTCCTCGTCGCACGTATCCTGACCCGCATGGGCTTCACCACGGTGAGCCCGGTGAGCCCGGCGCTTGTCCGGCGCGTTTTGGAGCGCCCACCCGCGGAGCTGCTCCAGGCGGGCTACGCGGCCCTGCGCGAATCAGGAGCCAGCACCGCGATGGACCGGCTCACGGAAGGCTACGAAGCCCTGGCGAGCGCGGCTCGGCGCGCCCATGCGCTGCTCGGCGACGCGGAGTCCTTCACGCTGGAGAACCTGGAGCACCTTCAGGGCAAGGCGCAGCGGCTGGCCCTGGAGCAGGCAGTAGAGGCCGCGGAGGCCCTGTCGCGAACCCTGCCGCCCAAGCTGCGCGCCCGCCCGGTGAGCACCGCGCCGCTCCCCATGGCGATGGAGGACGAGGCCGCCTTCCCACAAGGTGGCTTCTCCTCCGTGTCCAACGTGGGCAGCCTGGAGAACCTCGTCACCTCCGAGCTGGTCTACATGGAGGACGAGCCCGACCTCGACCTCTTCGACGTGCGCTACGTGGAGGGCGAGCTCCTCTACTACACGCGCGACGAGAGCATCTCCGTCCGCCGCCGGCGCGTCATCACCTTCGTCCTGCCGCCGAGCCTCGTGGATGCGCGCGTGAAGGACGCGGGGGTCCGCTGGCAGCGCGTCGTGATTTCCATGGGCCTGCTGCTCTGCCTCGTGCGGCGGCTCTCCCTCTGGTTGGGCAGCGAGGAGCTCCTCTTCCGCGCCGTCTTCCTGCGCGCCCCTGATGGTTCGGCGCCCCTGGAGGCCGAGCGCGGCCTCTGCGAGCTGCTGCTGCGCGAGTGGCGGGCCCGTGGCACGGCGGAGGTCCTCACCGCCGCCACGCTGGACGAGGTCCTGACGGATGCGGAGGCGCGTGCGAAGCGCGCGCGGGTGGACCTGGTGCTCCTCGACGCAAGCAGTCAAGTCGAGGCGGCGTTGCACCCCAGCGCTCCCCGCGTCGAACGGCATGTGCTCGACCTCAGCGCCCCCTCCCCGCGCGTGCTGGATTCTCGAAATCCGGATTCACCGATGAGCGCCGACCTCCCCCGCGCGCATTGGGAGGCCTGGACGGGGGTAACGCTTGAGCTTGCGCAAGGGCTTCTCTAGCGTCCGTCCCACAACGCGCCCCACCTGGCGCAACGGACGAAGGACGAGCCATGGCGCGGTACGAGTTCAAGGAAGGCAGCTCCAGCAAGTTCTGGGAAATCAACCTCTCCGGCAACAGCTTCACCGCGCGGTGGGGCCGCATCGGCACCGACGGCCAGGAGAAGACCCAGACCTTCGGTTCTCCCGAAGAGGCCCAGAAGGAGCACGACAAGCTCGTCCGCGAGAAGGAGAAGAAGGGCTACGTTCTCGCGGGCAAGGACGAGGACGACGACTCCGACGGCGGTGGCGGTGAAGCGCCCGCCTCCAACCCGGAGCTGGAGGCCGCCATCCTCAAGGCCCCGGACAACGTGGACGCGTACCTCGTCTACAGCGACTGGCTCCAGGGCCAGGGCGACCCGCGTGGTGAGCTCATCGCCATCCAGCACGCGGCCTCCCAGGCCAGCGGCACGGAGGCCAGCGACCTGAAGCGCAAGGCCACCGCGCACATCAAGAAGTACCAGACGCTGCTGCTCGGCGAGCTGGCTGCCGGGGTGAAGACAGAGGAGCTGTCCCTGGAGTGGCACCTGGGCTTCATCCGCTCCGCGCGCGTGAGCAAGAAGGATTACGACTCTGAGTTCGACGTCGCCGAGGCAGTCGGGACGCTGCTCAAGCATCCCTCCGCGCGCTTCATCCGCGGCCTCACGCTGGGCATGACGGACTTCGAGGAGAACGACTACGGCGCGGCCGCCGAAGCCATCGTCCAGGCGGGCGGCTCGAAGACGGTTGAGGAGCTGTTCATCGGCGACTTCCAGTACCCGGACGAGACCGAGATCTCCTGGACGCACCTGCACGACATCTCCGGCCTCCTCAAGGTGCTGCCCGGCCTGCGCAAGCTGCGGCTGCGCGGCGGCGACCTGGCGCTGGGCGACGTGGACCTGCCCGAGCTGCGTGAGTTCACCGTGGAGACGGGCGGCTTGCCCCTGGCGGCCATCAAGTCCATCGCCAGCGCGAAGTGGCCGAAGCTGGAGCGGCTGGAGATGTGGTTCGGCCGCGAAGACTACGGCGCGGAGGGCGGCGTGGAGGACCTCCAGCCCATCCTCGACGGCAAGGACCTGCCGAACCTCAAGCAACTGGGTCTGCGCAACTCCGAGTTCACGGACGAGCTCGCCAAGGTGCTGCCCACCGCGAAGGTGCTGAAGCAGTTGGAGAAGCTGGACCTGTCCATGGGCATCCTGTCGCACGAGGGCGCGCAAGCCCTGGCGGACAACGCGGCGGCCTTCGCCCACCTCAAGCAGCTCGACGTCACGGAGAACACGCTGACGGAAGAGGCGCAAGCCCTGCTGTCCAAGGCGCTTCCCAACGCCGCCGTGGGCAACCAGCGCGACTACGAAGAGGACTACCGCTACTCCGCGGTGGGCGAGTAGCCCCCGTCCGTCGAGCTGCCACTCCAGGGGGACACACCATGCCGCGCTTCGAATACACGGAAGGCACTTCGAGCAAGTTCTGGGAAATCGAACGGAAGGACGCCGTCATCACCACCCGCTGGGGACGCCTCGGCACGGAGGGACAGGTGAAGGCCCAGACGCTCAAGACGCACTACACGGCGATGACGGCGTACCAGAAGCAGGTCCTGGAGAAGCAGAAGAAGGGCTACACGCGCGTCAAGCCGAAGGACACGGCGCCCGCGCCCAAGACGAACCCGGAGCTGGAGGCCGCCATCCTCCAGGCTCCGGACGCTGACGACGGCTACCTCGTCTACGCCGACTGGCTCCAGGGCCAGGGCGACCCGCGCGGGGAGCTGATTGCCTTGCAGCACGCGCAGCAACAGGCCCAGGGCGCGGAGGCCACCCGCCTCAAGCGCAAGGCGGCGGCCCTGTACAAGGAGCACCAGGGAACGCTCCTGGGCGCGGGCCTCATGTCGATGCTCGGCGAGAAGTCCCTGACCCTGGCATGGCACCTGGGCTTCATCCGCGGCGCGCGGGTGGCGGCCTCCGACTTCGACGCGGACCCGGACTTCGACATCGTCGAGGTGCTGACGATGCTGCTCCGTCACCCCTCGGGCAGGTTCCTCCAGGAGCTGACGCTCGGCTTGCCGGACCGCGATGGCGACGCCGGGTACAACGACGTCGTCAAGGTCCTCACGAAGTGGGCGCCGTCGACGCTGAAGACGCTGTTCATCGGTGACTTCGTCTTCCCGGACGAGTCGGAGATTTCCTGGGTCACCCTGGGGAACCTCGCGCCCATGCTCAAGGCCTTGCCCCAGCTCACGTCCCTGCGCCTGCGCGGCGGAGACGCACGGCTGGGGGCGCTGGACCTCCCCGAGCTGCGGCGCTTCACCCTGGAGTCGGGCGGACTCCCGCGGCCGGCGGTGCAGGCCATCGCCAGCGCGAAGTGGCCGAAGCTGGAGCACCTGGAGGTCTGGTTCGGCAGCGAGGAGCACGGCGGCCGGGGCTGCGCCAGCGACGTACAGCCCCTCCTGGACGCCGCCAGCCTGCCAAGGCTGAAGCACCTGGGGTTGTGCAACGCGGGGTTCTCCGAGGACCTCGCGCCCCTGCTGACGAAGTCGAAGGTGCTGCGGCAGTTGGAGTCGCTGGACCTGTCGAAGGGCACGCTGAGGGACTCCGACGCGGCGGTCCTGGCGGCGAGCGCGGCGGCGTTCAAGCACCTCAAGAAGCTGGACGTGTCGCGGAACCTGCTCACGCGCAAGGGCGTAAAGCTGCTGTCCAACCTGTGTCCCGACGTGGCGACGGGGAGCCAGCGCGATGACTTCGACGACGAGGAAGGCCTCCGCTACGTGGCGGTGGGCGAGTAGTCCGGCATGAAACGCGCGCCGCCGTTCATCCTCATCGGCAACGCGGAGAACCGGCGCGTCACGCTGTTCCAGGAGGCCCTGTCCCACCAGGGGCTCCCGTCCGCGCACGTCGTGCCCTGGCGCGAGCTGCTGACGACGCCGGGCCTGCTGGCGGACCTGCCAGACTCGGAGGCGCTGGTCCGCATTGATTCCACGGGGGAGAGCTGGGACGTGGAGAAGGCCCTGCTCAAGCGGGGCTACGCGGACGCGGTGGGCCACGGCTGTTCCATCCTGACGCCGGAGCAGGTGGACCGCCTGCCCGTGGACCACGGCCGGATTCTCAGCCCCCGGCAGCACCACCTGGGCTTCCTGCGCGTCCTGTCGGAGCTGGAGGCCGTCTTCACGGCGCATCCGCGCTGGCGCGTCCTCCAGAAGCCCGCAGCCATCGCGGACCTCTTCGACAAGCGCATCACCTCTCGGCGCTACGCCGCCCTGGGCGTGCCGGTTCCGGAGCCGCTGGACGGCGTCACGGACGTGGAATCGCTCCGGGAGCGGATGGAGGCAGAGGACTGCCGCGAGGTATACGTGAAGGTGTCGTGCGGCTCCTCCGCGTCATGCCTCGCCATCTACCGGCGGGGGCGCTCGGCGGACGCGTTGACCACCACCATCGAGGTGACGAAGACGGGTTGGTACAACTCGCTGAAGGTCCGCCGCGTCGAGGCTCCAGCGCAGGTGGATGAACTCCTCACGTATCTGCTGGGCGAAGGCGCACAGGTGGAGCGCTCGATTCCCAAGGCGCGGCTGGGCGGCGACTACTTCGACTGCCGGGTGCTGATGGTCCGGGGCGAGCCGGCGTTCACGGTGGTGCGGCAGAGCATGCGGCCCATCACCAACCTGCACCTGGGTGGCTGGCGGGGAGACCTGGACGACTTTCACGCAGCGGTGCCTGGAAACGAGCTCGCGGACGCCATGGAGAGCTGCCGCACGGTGGCGCGCGCGCATGACTGCCTGCACGTGGGCATCGACCTCATGTACGAGGAGCACTTCACCGGGCACCGGGTGCTGGAGGCCAACGCCTTCGGAGACCTGCTCCCCAACCTCCGCCGTGACGGGCTCACCGTCTACGAGTGGGAGATTCGCGAAGCCCTGCGTCAGTTTCCGTGACGTTCGCCCCTCACGCTGCCGGGAACCGCTCCAGATACTCCTTTGCCCAGCGCGCCCTTCCACAAGGGAGTCGCCGGGACGCGCTCCAGGATGCCAGAGCCAAACACGCGGTCCAGCTCCAGGTACTCCAGGTGCACGTACCCGATATGACAACCGCAGGTCTGCTTCGCGCACGGCCGGGGCCTCAACGCGGCGTCGAAGTCCGGCGCGTAGATGTTCCCAATCGGCTCGTCGATAAAGTGGCACCGCCGCGCCGTGCCCTCGCCATCCACGGAGATGACGGACTCCCCGCCCTGGCACGCGCGGCCCAGGCTCGGGTGGCGCGTGTTGTTCACCGGGAAGAGCGGGTCCAGACGCGTAAACCGCGCCACGTCCTCCGCCGTGTACGGCTCCTCCTGCCCGTCCTTCACCGCGTTGATCCACAAGTAGGTGTCCGCGGGCAGCTCGGCGCGCAGGGTCTCCGCCTCCACCGTGAAGCGCAGGAACCCCACCACGCCCACGCTGTGCCGCACGCCCAGCTCCGTCAGCTTCGCGCACTGGGCCACGAAGCGGTGCCGCTTCGTCCACTCCGGGTGGTACGTGGCCCAGATGCCCAGCTTGTCCGCGCGCGCCTGGGCCACCCAGTCCAGCTTGCAGGACAGGTTCGTCTGGATGGCCAACCGCTCCACATGAGGCAGGTGTGACAATCGCGCCAGCGCCTCCTGGTACCAGGGCCAGATGAGCGCCTCGCCCCACGGCGTGAAGAACACCGACACCGTGTCCTGCGTGCGCGCCTCGACCCACGCGACGAAGCGCTCCAGGTCCGCGCGGTCCTTGGCCAGCTCCTCGTCGGTGTGCTTCCACTTGCCGAAGGGGCAGTACTCGCAGCCGTAGTTGCAGCTCGAAAGCGGGCCCCGATAGAGCACGGTGAGCTTCATCGCCAAGCGTACTCCTTCATCATCGCCTGCACCTGCTCGGAGTGCAGCCAGGGACCAATCAGGTCGGAGCGCTCCACGCCCGCGGCGGTGAGCTGCACCACCCCACCGTTCTTCCGCGCCAGCCCGTGCGCCTCCAACTCCTCCAGCTCCGGAAAGTCCTCCAGCGCGTCGGTGCAGAAACGCTGCCGGTAGACGGCCAGGTCCACGCCGTCCGCCAGCAGGGACAACAGCATGTAGCGCCGCCGCCGCTCCTCCGAGTCCAGGCGGAAGCCGTAACCCACCTCACCGAACGAAGCCTCGGTCCGCTCGCTGTACGACGAGATGATGGAGCGCACCTCGCGCGAGCCCACCGCGTACTCAGACGAGTAATGCACCTGTCCCGTGTACGAGCGCGCCCCGCAGCCCAGCCCCACCATGCCGTCTTCCTGGCAGCGATACACCGGACCGCCCGCGTCCGGCGCATGGCGCGCGCGGAACATCCGCATGGAGACCTGCGTGTAGCCCTCCGACAGGAGGAAGTCGCGGCCCACGCGGTACAACGACAGGCGCAGGTCGTCCCACGCCCGCGCCTTCTTGCCCAGGAAGGTCAGCGGCCGGACGTAGAGCGGGTAGAGATAAATCTCCTCCGGCGAGTAACGGAGCGCCGTGCGCAGCGAGTAGAGGAAGCTCTCCTCCGTCTGCCCCTCCATGCCGTAGATGAGGTCCAGGTTCAGCGTGGGGAAGCCCGTGGAGCGGATGAGGTCCAGCGCGGCCTCCACCTGCGCCGTCTTCTGGGGCCGCTTCACCGCGGCCACCTCCGCCTCGATGAAGCTCTGGATGCCCATGCTCACCCGGTCCGTGCCGCGCGAGCGCAGCACCTGGAGCTTCTTCGCGTCCACCGTCTCCGGCGACACCTCCACGGACACGGGGATGTTCTTCATGTCCGCGCCCATCACGCCCTCGGCCAGGTCGAACACGGTGTTCAACCCCGCCACGTCCAGCAGCGTCGGCGTGCCACCGCCAATGGCGGCCCGGGCGAAGCTCGCCGTCCCCAGCGCCGCCTTCACCCGCTTCGTCTCGCGCACCAGGGCGCCCAGGAACCCGTCCACCACGTCCTGCTTCGGCCCGGCGGCGGTGAAGAGGTTGCAGAAGCCGCAGCGCATCTCACAGAAGGGCACGTGGATGTAGAGGAACAGCGCGTCGCGCCGCTCCTCCGCCCAGACGGACTCCAGCGGGAGCGCGGGGGTGAAGGGCCGGTAGGCCGTCTTGTGTGGGTAGCCGTAGAGGTACGCCACATAGGGCGACCCTTCGAGCATCTGCTCCAGACGCGTCATGGTGCGGTTTCTCGAGGTAGCAGGAATTCAGCGTAGGGCACCGTCCACACCACGGGGTGGGCCAGGCGATGGCCGGTGAAGCCGTCCTCGCCGTAGGTGGTGCCATGGTCCGAGCAGACGATGCAGAAGGCGGGCCCCCTGCGCCGCAGGGCCGCGAACAACGGAGGGAGCCGCGAGTCCACGTACTCCAAGGCCGCGGCGTGGGACTCGCGTGAGTCCTGGGTGGCGCCGGGCACATAGTGCCGGTTCGGCTGGTGCAACGCCGACACGTTGATGAAGAGGAAGACGCGCTGCTCACGCGGCAGCGCCTCCAGCCGTTGGACGGCCAGCGTCACCTGGTGCTCGGTGGAGCGCGAGTCCGTCACGCCCAGCTCGGAGCGCCAGTGGCTCTCCGCGAAGAGCCCGGGGAGCACGTTGCCCAGCGGATTGCGCTTGTTGAAGAAGCCCACGCCGCCAATGCAGACGGTGTGATACCCGCGGCCCGCCAGCCCGGTGACGAGGTCCGGCGCGTCCAGCACACAGGTGTTGGCGGCCGTCGTCTCGCTGCCCTCGAAGCGCATCGAGAACAACCGGGGATGCGGCCCCGGCGTGGCAGGCGTGGGCAGGAAGCCCGCGAAGAATGCGTGGTGCGCCGCGTACGTGAAGCTCGCGGGAGAGTGCCGCGGCTCCCACCGGCCTCCGGGCAGCAGCGCGGAGAGGTTCGGCGTGCGCCCCTGGGCCGCGAGCGCCTCGGCGACGTCGAAGCGCAGCGTGTCCAGGGTGATGAAGAGCAGGTCGTGCGAGCCGACCACGGCGTTCATGTCCATCGCGTGAGCACTCCGGCGATGTCGTCGATGCGCGAAGGGATGCGCTCCACCGTGAACATGGGCGGCGGCAGCGCGGAGGGCCACGGCCGGCCGTGAGACACCCAGCAGGTGGCCAGCCCCAGCCGCGCGGCGCCCACGACGTCCCGCTCCGGGTCGTCGCCCACGTGCAGCACCTCTTCCGGCGAACGTCCGACGTGGGCCAGCGCGGCCTCGAAGATGCGGGCATCCGGCTTCGCCGCGCCCACCTCGCCGGAGAGGAAGACCTCCGGCAGCACCTCCGCGAGCCCCGCGCGGGCCAGCTTCGTACGCTGCACCCGCGCCGAGCCATTGGACACCACCACCACCGGCCGGCAGCGGGCCACGGAGGCCACCCAATCACAGACGCCCGCGTCCGCCTGGACGAGCTGAGGCAGGCGCGTCGCCATGTCCTCCCAGAGCGCGTCGGGCGTGAGGCCCAGGCAGGGGAACGCCTCCGTCACCTGCTGACAGAACGCGCTCCGGGACGCGCCGCCACGCCCATCCACCGCGTGCATCCAGGTCACGGCTTCGGCACGCCGAGCCGCGGGGAGCAACGACAGGTAGCGGGAGACGAGCGAGTCCACGTAGCGCGTGAAGGCGCCCGCGCGGTCAATCAGCGTGTCATCCAAGTCAAAGAAGACGGCCCGGGGCCGCATCCGAGCGCTCCTTCCCGAAACCACGAGAATACGCCGCCCCGGCTGCGTCGAACAGCGACAACGCAGCCGGGGCGACCACGTCCAGGCGGATTCGCCGGGCCCCTGCCCCCGTGCCTGCCAGATGGAGGCGGGCGACTCGGAGAATCCCAGCGAGGCAGCGGGCGTTCAGCGAGACGGATGCGCCTCGCGGTCATACGCCTCCAGCGCCCGGACGACCTCCTCCTGCGAATCCGTGAGCATGAGGTAGCGCGCGTAGTCGTAGCCCTGCGCGAGCTGATGCAGCAGCGGGTACACGGGCCGGGTGCGCGTCCAGAACTCGGTGCCCAGGAAGATCATGGGGCTGATGACGCCCACTGAGTTGTAGTGATTCTGGCACGCATCCTGGAACACCTCCTGGATGGTGCCCGCGCTGCCGGGGGAGTAGACGATGCCGCCCTTGGCGATGGTCAGCAGACCGTCTTCCCGCACGCTGTTGGCGAAGTACTTCGCGATGTGCGTGGCGAAGGGGTTGGGCGGCTCGTGCCCGTAGTGCCACGTGGGGATGCCCAGGCTGGCGCAGTACGGCAGGTCATCCTCGCCCAGGGGAAAGGCGCGGCGAACATCGAAGGCACGCGCGAGCCACTCCCGGTCGGTGTAGCTGGGCGCCTGCGCGAGCATCGCCAGCCCCGCGTCCAGCTCCGCCTCCGTGCGCCGCGCGAACCACGCGCCCACGTGCGTGGCCTCCATGGCCCCCGGGCCACCGCCGCTGACCATGAAGAAGCCACGGCGTGCCAGCTCGCGCGACAGGGAGGCCACCGCGCGGTAGTCTGGCTGGCCGCGCTTCATGGAATGGCCCCCCATGATGGCCACCACCTTGCGCACGCCACCCGACCCGGACAGCAGCGCCTCCATGGCCTCCGTCACCGAGTGGTCATGGAGCCGCTGCGCCAGCGTCTCCAGCAGCGTGGGAGGATTGCCGCGCCCGTTCGCCGCCCAGTGCGCGTAGATGCGCGCATCCGGCGTGTCCGCGTAGGACTCCGGCCGCGCGGGGTCAAAGCCCGCGTACAGCTCCTCCGGCGAGTACAGCGCGCCCCGGTAGGGCTGATAGGGCACGCCGGAGATGGGCGGGAACACCATGGCCCCATGCTCCACGGTGGCCTTCAGCGCGTCCTTCTCCAGCTCACAGCCCAGGAAGACGGCGCCCAAGAGCTCGGCGGAGGCCAGCGCCTGGGTGTACCGCCGCAGGTCCAGCCCCTGGATGATGACGTTGGCGAACCCGGCGCCCGCCGCGAGGTGCCGCTCGAAGGCTTCGATGGTCTCGATTTCAATCACGCATGAACAATTTCACGCCTCGCGGCCCTGTGGGTAGCAAGGAGTGCGGCGCAGGCCGAATGCGCGGCGTCGCGGGCCCGCCGGCCCCTGACGCTCAGCGCCGCGCCTCCAGCACCCGCAGGCACGCCTCCGCCTGAAGCAGCTCCAAGCGAGCCCCCACGGCGGAGGCATCTCTCGCCGCGAGCTGGAGCTGACGTCCGGCGTCCTCCCATTCGCCCAGCTGCAACTGGGCCCGCCCCAGCACGCACCGGAGCAGCGATTGGAGGCGCCGGTCCTCCAGCATGGACGCCAGTTGGAGCCCTCGCAGCGCGTCTTCCTTCGCCAGCTCCGGCGCACCCGCGCGCGCGTGCAGCAGCGCCAGTCCATGGTGCGTGTAGGCCATGCCCCGGCGGTCGCCCGTGCGTGAATCCAGCTCCAGCGACAGTTGGAAGAAGTGCGCCGCGCGCTCCCTGTCTCCCGCCCGCGAATACGCATCGCCCAGGCTCAGCAGCGCGGTGGAGTGCTCCCACGTGTCCCCCGAGCGCTCGCTCCACCGCAGGACCTGGGCGTACTCGGACGCCGCGGCCTCCGGGAACCCCAGCCCGAGCTGCACGCTGCCCATGGCCCGGTGGAGCAGCGCCTCCACGCCCGCCCTCGCGGGGCCGTCTTCCTTGGCCGCCTGCAACAACTGCTCGCGGGCCAGGACAACCCGCGCGCGCGCGTCCTCGAACCGGCCCAGCGCGGACAGCGCCAGCGCGGACAGCGCATGCAGCGACACGGACATCAGCGGCGCCGCGGACAGACAGTCCCGGCGCCCCTCCCTGTCAAGCCCCAGCACCTCCTCATACCTGCCGAGCGCGAGCACCACCGACGCCCGCTTGAACAGACGCCGGGCCCGGTCTCCCGCGGGAGACGCCAATCCCTCATCATCCAGCTGCCGCGCCGTGTACAACGCGGCCTCCGCTTCCACGGGCTCACCCGCCAGCCGGTGCGCGTCGCCCATGTACTCCCAGAGCCGCCGCTGCCACTCCCGCGCGGCGTCTGGCTTGAGCGCATTCGCCAGGCCCAACGCGAAGCGATACACAGCCATGGCGGGCCCCGGCTCCAATGCCGCCAGATGCCAGCCTGCCAGTGACACCAGACAGGGCAGCGCCCGGGAGGACTCCTCCGCTGACAGCCATTGCCGCGTCAACTCCATGCAGGCGCGTTGACGCAGCGGCTCCGGAAGGGCCTCATAGGCCTCCGCGGCCCGCCGGTGCGCCGCGGGAAGCTCCGCCTCAAAGAGCTCATCGACGCCCGGGGCGGGCTCCACCGCCCACGTGTACCGGCCTCCCGCGACGGAGCGCAGCCAGCCCCCCGTCTCCAGCAGCGCCAGCGGCCCCACCCCACCCGCCAACGCCACCAGCACCGCCCGGGGAAACGACGGACCCAGCACCGACGCGGCCCGCAGCACGTCCCGTTGTACCGGGGGCAACAAGGCCTGCCGCGCGGCCAGTGCCGCCTCGCCCATGAGTGGCACCTCCCGCTCCGGTTGCTCCTCATGCAGCGTCACCGCGTGCAGCAGGTGCAGCGGGTGTCCGGCGCTACCGCGCAGCACCGCCTCCCGGGCCTCGGGCGTCAGCGCCCCCCGGTTCCGCAGCCGGCCCTCCAGCAGCGCCGCGGACTCCGCGGGCCCCAGCCGCCCCACCGTCAGGACCTCCGCCGAGAGGGGCGCCGGCGCCGTGCCACTGGGGCGCTGGAGCGCCAACAACAGCAGCGGCGTGTGCGACAGCCGCGACACCAACTCCTCCACCAGCGCATGGCTGAGCGCGTCCCCATGCTGCCAGTCCTCCAGCACCAGCAGGCGCGGACGGCGGTGGGGCATCAGCGCGTGGCACAGGGAGTCGAGCAGGGCGGTGCGCTCGGAGGCGAGGCTCGCCGGAATGCCCTGGCGCTCACGGCCTTCCAGGAAGCGCTGGATTCGCTCCGCGTCCGCGCTGGACACGCGGCCCGTCCCGGAGGGCGGGCTGAGGTCCCGCGTGGCGTCCAGCAGCTCCCGGAAGATGCCCGCCGGCGCGCCCGGCAACGCCAGGCCACTGCCTTCCCAGATTTCGAAGCCCTCCGAGGCCAGGCGCTCCACGAAGGCGTCCTTGACGCGCGTCTTGCCCATCCCCGCCTCCCCCGTCAACCACACCGCACGTCCCAGCCCGCGCCGCACGTCCTCCGCCAGCCCCACCAGTCGCTTCAGCACCGCGACGCGGCCCACCAGCGGCGGGTGGCACAACCCAGGCGCCCACCGGCGGACCGGCGCCTCCCGGGACACCCCCGCCGCGCTCCGTGGACACGCCAGTACGCCTCCCAGGAAACGCGCCCCACACGCAACGCACGAGCCCGAAGCCGGGTTCATGGCCACCTCCCTGAAGGATGACGCTGTGTGAGTCGAGCGCCGGTCCTTCGCGTCGCCAGTACGACCCGGGGTGTTGTAGCGCCTGCACGCACCTCGCGCCTCCGGTCGCCAGGGGTGTGGGAGTGTTCGCTCCCCACCGCACACCCTCGACTCGCGTCGCAGTGCACCCCGGCGCCCACCCAGGCCCGCAGTGCATGGAAAGCCTCACGCCCAGCGCGCCTCCAGTGCCCGCGTCGCACAATGACAAACAATTCCAACCAGACCAGATGAAACAGCAACAAGGTACGCCCCGGGCGGCACCTGGCGAGCAGGCGAGCTCGAAATCACGTGTTGAATACGAAATACTTTTGGCGGATGCTCGTTGAGAGCACGACACGGCAATCACCCGCCGTGACCTTGGAGAAGCCCACCTAGCAAAGCCAAACACCACCCGCCCGTCCCCCCACGGCGCGGAGTCACCACCTGTCTGTCTTTAGTTCCCAGAGAGCCCCCCATGAAGAAGACCCTCCTGCTGGTTGGAACGCTGCTCGGTATGAGCGGCACGGGCTGTGGCGCCCCGGAAGATGTCTCCCCCGAATCCGACGCGTCCCCCATTGAATTCGAGGCCCCCGACAACCAGACAGTCAGTGCCGCGGCGCTGACCACGACGGGCTGCACCCAGCTGACGGCCCGGTCGGTGATTTCCAATGGCCATGACGGCAACGTTCCGGCCAATACCATGGACTCCAATCTGGGCACCCGGTGGAGCCGCCTCGGCAAGGGCTCCTGGATTGACTACGACTTGGGCTCCATCCAAAAGGTCGCCGGCGTCTCCGTCGCGTGGCATCAGGGCAACCTGCGCGCGAATGACTTCTTCGTCTCGGTCTCACCGGATGGCTATACCTATACACAGGTCTATTCGGGCAAGAGCAGCGGCAAGACGGCCGCCGCGGAGACGTACAGCTTCCCCACCATCAATACGCGGCGCGTCCGCGTCACGTTCCAGGGCAACAGCCTGAATGAGTGGGCCAGCATCGCCGAGGCGCGTGCCTGCTCGTCCACGTCGTCGACGGTGCCTCCCACCGAGCCGACCCCCACCCCGGAGCCGACTCCCAACCCCACCCCGGAGCAGCCCCAGCCGGGCAATGGCGCCAGCGTGGTGTGGGTCGGTGACTTCGAGACCAACAGCCGCTCCCAGTGGAGTCACACGCAGATGGTGAGCGCGGACCGGCTGGCGCTGGTGAGCTCGCCCTTGCGGCAGGGCCGCTACGCCCTCAAGGCCACCGTACGCAAGGGTGACGACCCCATCAACTCCAGCGGCAACCGCAACGAGCTGGTGCGGATGACGCGCGAGCCCGTGAACTCTGAGTACTACTACCGCTTCAGCACCATGTTCGACTCGAGCTTCCCCAGCGCGAAGACGTGGCAGCTCTTCACCCAGTGGCACCACGAGGGCAACTCGGGTTCGCCCCCGGTGGAGTTCTATGTCTACGGCGAGGAGATTCGCCTCAACATCGGCGGCAACCCGGGCACCATCGTCTGGCGCACGCCGCTGGTTCGCGGCCGCTGGCTGGACTTCATCTTCCACGTGAAGTGGTCGCCTGACTCGAAGGTGGGCTTCGTGGAGCTGTACCTGGACGGCAAGGTGGTGCTGCCCAAGCGCTTCATCGCCACCCAGTACAAGGGGCAGCTCAACTACTTGAAGGTCGGCCTGTACCGGAATGACACCATCAGCCCCGTGGGCATCGTCTACCACGACGGGTGGACCATGGCCCGCAAGCTGGAAGACGTCATCAGCCCGACGACGGTCCTCAAGGCCCCGTAGTCACTGACGGGCAGCCAACACCCCTGCCCCCTCCTGGGCCGGAGGCCGCGTCCCCACGCGGCCCCGGCCCGGAGTAGTTTCCGGGGCATGTCCCACAGCCTCCTCGTCGTTCACGTCCAGGTCCACGTCAAGCCGGAGCACGTGGACGCCTTCCACCAGGCCACGCTCGCCAACGCGCGCGAAAGCGTGAAGGAGCCTGGCATTGCGCGCTTCGACGTCATGCAGGACGCCGAGGACCCCACGCGCTTCGTGCTGGTGGAGGCGTACCGGACGCCGCAAGCCCCCGCAGCGCACAAGGAGACAGCGCACTACCTCACCTGGCGCGACACCGTGGCTCCGATGATGGCGGAGCCCCGCACCAGCCGGAAGTTCGTCAACCGCTTCCCCGAAGACGCCGGCTGGTGACGAACGTGAGCGCGTCTTCCTCGTTCGAGTTCGCCACCGCCACCCGCGTCCTCTTCGGCCCGGGCCGACTGGCCGAAGCGCCCGAGGCCCTCCGCGGCCTCGGGGGCTCCCGGGTGCTGCTCGTCACCGGCGCCAATCCCACACGCGCACGGCCTCTCCAGGAAGCCTTGGAGCGCCTGGGTTTGGGGGTGACTGTCTTTTCCGTGGACGGCGAGCCCACGGTGGAGCGTGCTCGCGAAGGCACCGCGCGCATCAAGGAAGCGGGCTGTGACGCGGTGGTGGCCCTGGGCGGAGGCAGCGCGCTGGACGCGGGCAAGGCCATTGCCGCGCTCGCCGCCAATGGAGGCGACCCGCTGGACTACCTGGAAGTCATTGGCCGGGGCCAGCCGCTCACCCGCCCGTCCCTGCCCTTCATGGCCATCCCCACCACGGCTGGCACCGGCTCCGAGGTGACGCGCAACGCGGTGCTCGGCTCGAAGGACGCGAAGGTGAAGGCCAGCCTGCGCGGTCCGCACATGCTTCCGCGCGTGGCGCTGGTGGACCCGGACCTGCTCACGGGGGCGCCCGCCGCCGTGCTGGCGTCCAGTGGCATGGATGCGCTGTCGCAGCTCATCGAGCCCCTGCTCTCCGCGCGCGCCAACCCGCTGACGGACGCGCTGGCACGCGAGGGTCTGCGAAGGTCGGCCCGCTCACTGCGGCGCGCGGTGCTGGACGGCGCGGATGCGCCCACGCGCGAGGACCTGGCCCTGGCCAGTCTCTTCGGCGGCCTGTGTCTGGCCAACGCCGGCCTGGGCGCGGTGCACGGCTTCGCCGCGCCCGTGGGCGGCATGTTCGACGCGCCCCACGGGGCGGTGTGCGCGGCGCTGCTGCCCGCGGTGCTGGACGTCAACCTGCGCGCGCTGCGAGCCCGGGCGCCGGAGCATCCGTCCCTGCCCCGGGCGCGGGAGCTGGCGGTGCTGCTCACGGGGCGGGAGGATGCAAGGGGCGAGGACGCCGTGGCGTGGGTGGACGAACTGCGCGTGGCGCTGGGCGTGCCGGGGCTGGGACGCTACGGGCTGACGGAGGCCCAGGTGCCCGCGCTGGTCGCGAAGGCCAAGGGGGCCAGCAGCATGAAGGCCAACCCCCTGGTGCTGACGGACGCGGAGCTGGCGGAGATCGCCAGCCGGTCGCTCTAATCAGGTGGAAGGAATCTCGACGGACGGCGCCGAGCAACTCGCTCGGCACCCACGCGGTCAGGGGTCGGCGCGGAGGTTGCCCGAGGCCGCATCACCCCACTCCTGGACTCCCAGCAACCCTGCCAGTGGTGTTGGAGAACGACTGCGAGCGCGTCAGGAAGTGGCGGGCACCTGCTTGGCGATATCGATGATCGCGGCGCGGACGAAGGCGCACGCGTCGTCGTCATCCAGCGCGGCGGGCCAGAGCAGGTCCATGCCGCCGGCGCGGTGCGCGAAGGGGAAGGGCGCGCTGCGCAGGTGCGGACGCTGCCGCAGGAGCTGCGCCGCGAAGACGTCGGGCAAGGTCGCCACCAATTGGCTGCCGTCGACGATGGCGCCGATCGCGCTGAAGCTCGCGACCGAGCAGCGGACGCGTCGCTCGACGCCGTACGCGTCCTCGACCGTGCCGCGGAGGTCGCCGTTGTAGGAGACGATGACGTGCTCCTGCGCGAGATACGTGCGCTTGCTGGGTCGCGCGCCGAGGCGCACGTGGCGCGGATCGAACAGGCAGACGAAGTGGCCCCGGATGAGCGGCGTGCGCAGGATGGCCTGCGGCAGCTTGTCGATGACTGTCGCCGCGAGGTCGACGCGACGGGTCGCCAGCGCCTCGACCACCGTTCGGAACTGGACCGGAATGCAGACGAGCCGCATCTTGGGTGCGTCGCGTCCGAGCCGGCGCAGCAGCGGTGGCAGCAGCCACTCGTCTCCGAAGTCGGAGAGCCCCAGGCGGATGGTCCGCTCGCTCGTGCGCGGGTCGAAGCGCGCCGGTGCGAGCGAGGCCTGGAGCATCGCCTCGAGCAGCGGACGGACCTCGCTCACGAGGCGTGCTGCCCGGCTCGTCAAGATCACGCCGCGTCCGTGGCGCGCGAGCATCGGCGTGTCCAGCGACTCGCTGAGCCGGGCGAGCGCCGCGCTCACCGCCGACTGCGTGAGGTAGAGCCGCGCGGCCGCCTTCGTGACCGATCCCGTGTCAGCGACGGCGACGAGCACGCGCAGCAGGTTGAGGTCGAGATTCCTGGCACGAACAGCGTTCATGATTGCCATGCATCCTATTTGCTGGTGTGAATTGTGACCATCGTTAGATTCAAGCACATGACCCATACAGACAAACTCGGCGGTCGGTTCACGTTCCCCGGTACCACGCTCACGGTGCACCGCATGGGCTATGGCGCCATGCAGCTCGCGGGCCCGCACGTCTGGGGACCGCCGCGTGATCCCGAAGCGGCCGCAGCGGTGCTGCGCGAGGCGCTCGCTATCGGCATCGACCACTTCGACACGAGCGACGCCTACGGGCCACACGTCACGAACCAGCTCATTCGCGACACGCTGCATCCGTATCCCAAGAATGTCGTCATCGTGTCGAAGTTGGGTGGGCGGCGTGGCGCGGACAAGTCGTGGCTCCCGGCGCTGTCGCCCGCCGAAATCCGCTCGGACCTCCAGGACAACCTGCGCCACCTCGGGCTCGACGCCATCGACATCGTGAACCTGCGCATGATGAGCATGACGCCGACGGAAGGCCCGCTCGACCAAGAGCTCGCCGTCCTCGTCGAGCTCAAGCGCGAGGGGCTCGTTCGCCACATCGGCCTCAGCAACGTGACGGCGCGTCAGGTCGAGCAGGCGCAAGCGCTCACCGAGATCGTCTGCGTGCAGAACCACTACAACCTGGCGCATCGCGGTGACGACGCGCTCATCGACGCGCTGGCGAAGCAGGGCATCGCCTACGTGCCGTTCTTCCCGCTCGGCGGCTTCACGCCGCTCCAGTCGTCGACGCTGTCGGACGTCGCGAACGAGCTGGGCGCGACGCCGATGCAGGTCGCGCTCGCGTGGCTGCTGCACCGCGCGCCGAACATCCTGCTCATCCCAGGCACGTCGTCGGTCGCGCACCTGCGCGAGAACGTGGCCGCGGCGTCACTCGTGCTGCCGGCAAAGAGCATCACCGCGCTCGACGGAATCGCGCGGTGAGGGAACCCGGCGGGTTGAGTCGCCAACGTCGGCCCTTCGAGGGTGAGCGACGCCGTCAGACCTTGTAGAGCAGGTCCATGTACTTCTTGAGCAAGTCACTCACCAGCCCGCGGAAGGGCACGGAGGCGGCCATGCCGTACACGGGCGCCATCGTCCCCTTCGCGCTGGGGTGGGACTTCACGTAGTCCACGGCGTCGCGCAGGTCGACCAGGAACTGCTCCGCGACGCCGGGCTGCGTGTGGCGCAGCGTGACGCACAGGTGGACGGCGGACGGTTTGTGCAAGCCGTTGAGGTTCCACCCGTGCTCGCTCATCCGCTCCATCACCTGGAAGATGTCCAGGGACTCCGAGCCGAAGGCGATGACGAACAGCGGGTCCCCCAGCACGTGCAGCTCCGGGATGTCGCGGATGCCCTGCTTGATGGCCGCCGCCGTCTCCAGGATGTTCCGGGTGGCGTCCAGGTAGCCCTGCTCCCCCGTGCTCACCAGCGCGGCCCACGCCGAGGCGATGAGCGCCCCCGGCCGGCTGCCGGAGAAGGTGGGCGAGAAGTAGATGCCGCCGGGCCAGTCCGTCGCCGTGAAGTACTGGTGCGAGCGCAGCTCCGTGCCCCGGTACAACACCACCGAGGACCCCTTGGCCGCGTAGCCGAACTTGTGCGTGTCCACGGACATGGACGTCACGCCTGGCAGCCGGAAGTCGAAGGGCGGCACGTCGTAGCCCAGCTTCATGGCGAAGGGCAGCACGAAGCCGCCCAGGCACGCGTCGGTGTGGAAGCCGATGCGCTTGTTGCGCGCGAGCTCGGACAGCGCCTCGATGGGGTCGATGACACCGTGCGGAAAGCCGGGCGCCGAGCCGATGAGGACGATGGTGTTGCGGTTGATGGCCTTGCGCATGGCGGCCACGTCGGCGCGGTAGTCCGGGCCCACCGGCACCCGCACCATCTTGATGCCGAAGTAGTGCGCCGCCTTGTCGAAGGCCGGGTGCGCGCTGGCGGGCGCCACCATCTCCGGCCGGGTGATGCGCTTGGTGTCCCGGGCCCAGTCCCGGTACGTCTTCATCGCCAGCATGATGCTCTCGGTGCCGCCGGACGACATGGCCCCGCAGATGCGCGCCTCCTCCGGCTGACCCGCGTTCGCCACGTCCGCGCCGAGCATGCTGGCCGTCATCGCCACCACCTCCGCCTCGAACTTGGTGGCGCTGGGCCACAGGTCGGCGTGCAGCGGGTTGCTCTGTGAATGCAGCGCATAGACGCGGTTGAGGAACGCGATGTGCTCCGCGTCACCATTGTACACTCCGCCGGACACGCGGCCCTCGCGCCAGCGGTACTCCTCCTGCGACTCCAGGGCCTGGAGTTCGCGCAGCACGTCCTCGCGCGCGCGGCCCGTCGGCGGCAGGTGGTCGAACGACTGCATCTTCCCGCGGTAGGGCTTGAGGCCGCTCTCCAGTTCAGACAGCAGCGTGCCCGTCTCCCGGTTGAGCAGGCCCTTCACGCCCGGAACGGCCTTGAGGTAGCGCTCGGCCGCGGACAGCAACCGCGGCGGGACGTGGTTGAGCAGGCTCAGCGCCTTCAGGTCTGGAAGTGCCATGACGGACTCCTCGGGGGTTCAGGCGCTTCGCGCGCGGTTGAGCCGCGCGAAGATGGCCTTGTTGTGTTTGTAGATGTTGACGAACTCGCGGAACAGCTCGTCGTAGAGCGCCGCGTTCTTTGAATCCGGATGAAAGGTGCGGGCGACCGGCACGAGCGAGGGAATCTCCTCCACCGTCAACTGCCCCAGCGCCACCGCGGCCTGGAACGCGGCGCCTCGTGCATTGGCGAGCACGGGCTCGTCCACCTGCTGCACCGAACGGCCCAGCACGTCCGCGTGAATCTGGCACCACAGCGCGGAGCGGGCCCCGCCGCCGATGATGCGCAGCGAGTCCAGCCGCCGGCCCACGAACTTCTCCACATAGGTGAAGAGCCAGCGCGAGTTGTAGGCCACGCCCTCCATCACTGCCCGGACCATGTGCGCCCGCGTCGTCTTCAGGGACTGGTTGAAGAAGCCGCCGCGCAGCGACTTGTCGTCCACGGGGCTGCGCTCGCCGTTGAGCCAGGGAAGGAAGATGAGCTGGTCGCTGCCCGCGGGGACGTTGCCCGCCTGCGCCTCCATCACCCGGTAGAGGTCCGGCGCATCACCGTCCGGCCCCGCCTCCGCGTCCCGGCCGTAGAGGATGTTGTCCTTGAGGAAGGTGAGGCAGATGCCGGCGGACTCCTGCTCGTTGGCCAGCAGGTAGCGCCCGGGCAGCGCGGACGGCAGCGACGCCATCTGGTGGAAGAGGTCCGTCTTCTTGTAGGGCACGTGGCAGCACAGCCACGACGAGGTCCCCACGCACAGGTGGGGCTCGAAGTCCCCCACCGCGCCAGAGCCCACGGCGGCGGCGAGAATGTCCGGCGCGCCCGTCACCACCTGCACGTCCTCTCGCAAGCCCAGCTCGCTCGCGGCCTGCGCATGGAGGGGCCCCAGCACCGTGGAGGCAGGGACCAGGTCCGGGAGCTTCTCCCGCTCGAGCCCCGCGAGCTTCAGCAACCGTTCGTCATAGGCGATGCGGCCCAGCGCGCGGTTGTCCGTCACCCAGTGCAGGGTGATGGAGTCATACGAAGCGGCGCAGCGGCCACTCAGCTTCAGGTTGAGCCAGTCCTTCGGCTCCAGGAACTTGTACGTCCGGCGGTACACCTCCGGATGCTCGCGCCGCAGGTAGAGGATGTGGCCCACCGGGTCCTTGCCCGAAAGGCTGGGCACGCCGCCCGAAAGGCGAATCCACGTCATCAGGTGGCGAACGTCATAGCCCTCCACGGAGGGGAAGCCGCCCACCGCGCGCTTCACGTCCGGCGCACCGCGCGAGTCCATCCAGATGAGCGCGGGGCACACGGGCGTGCCGGACGCGTCCACCGCGACGGTGCCAGACCACTGTGAGCTGCAGTTGACGCCGATGACGTCCTCCGCGCGCACGGCCCCGGAGGACAGCAGCCGTCGCGTCGCCAGGACGATGGCGCGCCACCATGCCTCTGGCTGCTGCTCGGCGCCCCCATCCGGTAGCAGGGACAGCTCCAGCGGCTCCACGTCTCCGCCCAGAATCCGTCCCCTCAGCGTGACAGCCGCCACCTTGACGGCGGACGTCCCGAGGTCGATGGCCAGGATGGACTGCTCACCTGCGTGGGACACACTTCCCTCCATGCCGGGCATCAAGGCAGACGGAGCGGACGACCGCCGCTTCGGCCGAGTCTAGGAAACGAACGCGTGCAGCCTGCCACCGACGTGTGGAAGTTCGTCGTTTTTCTGAAAGCCCGGCAGGAGTCCCCGCGCCCTCGTCCGCCCCCGGGCCGTGGTGGCGGACTGTTCCTCCCGTGGGTGGCTTCCTCGCGCCTCGCCCTTCCTACCTTTGCGCGAAGCCCAGAACAGGGGGACCACCATGGCCGAAGTCCAGCAGCCCTTCCTCACGGACATCACCGAGAACTACGAGGGCGACGTCAACGCCACCATCAAACTGCTCAACGACGCGCTCGCTGGCGACGGAAATCGTCTGCGTGCTGCGCTACACCTACCACTACATCGCCGCGGTGGGCATCCAGAGCGAGTCCGTGAAGGACGAGTTTGGAGAGCACGCCCGAGAGGAGCAGGAGCACGCGCTCCGCATCGCCGAGCGCATCAACCAGCTCGGTGGCAAGGCGGACTTCAACCCCGAAGGCCTGCTGTCCCGCAGCGCCAGCCAGTATGCCGAAGGGCAGAACCTGGTGGACATGATCAAGGAGAACCTCATCGCCGAGCGAATCGCCATCCAGACGTACCAGGAGCTGGTTCGCTACTTCGCCAACCATGACCCGACGACGCGCAGGATGATGGAGGACATCCTCGCCAAGGAGGAGGAGCACGCCAACGACATGCATGACCTGCTGGTGGCGCACCAGGGCAAGCCGCCCCTGCGAAGCTGAGCGCCGCCTGGCCGCCGCGCTCGCGCCTGGCTAAGGTGGCGGGCAACGCGTCCGGGGGGTGGCATGCGCAGGCGCTTCACCGCTGTGAGCGAGCTGTGTCGGCGGCACCCGGTGGCCCTGGGCGCCGCCACGACCTTCAGCCTCAGCCTGCTGTTGCGCTGGCTCTACCTGCAGGCGTCGCCCGACCGGACCTGGCCCTTCTCCATCTTCTTCTACGGTGACGCGCGCTTCTTCCACGCCTACGCCGCCGACCTCGCACGCGGGCACACCGGGCCCGTCACCCTGCCCTACCACCCGCCCCTGTTTCCCTGGCTCCTGGGGCTGCTCTACCGCGTGCTGGGCCCGCCGCAGGGCAGCGCCTATCCGTACAAGCTCGCGCTGGCGCTGCTGAACGCGGGCACCGTCGCCTTCACGGGGTGGTGGTGGCGCAAGGTGCTGGGCACCGGCTGGAGCCTGCTGGGCGCCGCCCTGTTCGCGTGCAGCTTCGGCTGGCTGGTGCTGTCCACCACGTACAGCAATGAAGTGCTCTACGTCCTCTTCCTCTCGGCCACCTGCGCGCTGATGCTCCAGCACCGCGCGGGCCCCACGTGGACGGGCGCCGTGCTGCTGGGCGCCGTCATGGGCCTGGGCTCGCTCACCCGCGCCGAACACCTGTACCTCTGGCCCTTCCTCCTCGCCTGGGCCTGGCTCTACCGAGGCGCCACGCCCCCGTGGACCCTGGCCCTGCGCTGGGGCGCGGCCCTGCTCGTCACCGCCGTCGTGCTGGCCCCCTGGGCAATCCACAACGCGCGCGTGCTGCGCGAGCTCAACGCCCGGACGCCGCACCTGGAGCCGCTGCCCGTGCTGGCCCCCGTCACCGTGTACGGCCCCATCAACTTCGCCATGGCGAACCACGCCGCGGCCACGGGAGGCTTCACCCCTGACAGCGTCAACCAGATGGGCCAGGAGGGCTTCCTGGACGTGGCCAACGCCGCACAGCGACACCTGCTGCTGCACGGATACGCGGAGGGCCTCGCGTGGATGAGGGATTACCCGGCGGACGCGGCGCGCCTGTGGGTGGCCAAGCTGGACCGCTGGCTGGATGGCTTCCGGCTGGGTTTGGGGGCCTCCAACCTGCCCGCGGGCTTGAGGGGCGACCGGGCCCCCGTGGACGTCTTCGTGCCGGAGCGCGCGTGGGTGAAGTGGCCACTCACGCTGCTGCTGCTCGCGGGCGCCGCGCTGTCCTTGCTTCCCGCATGGCGCGGCTTCGCGCTCTTCACCGCGGTGCTGCTGCACCGGGCCCTCATCACCGTCGCCTTCTTCGGCTACACGCGCGGCCTGCTCGCCGTCTTTCCCGCGCTCATCCCACTGCTGCTACTCCCGCTCGTGGTGCTCGCCACTCGCGTCTCCGCACGGAAATGGGCCACGCGGCTGCCCGCCGTCGCCGCCGCCGCGCTGCTCTTCTTCTGGGTGGAGGCCGGCATGCTCGCGCTGGCCGCTCCCCGGCGCTTCATGGCCAGCGGGAGCACCGACCGCGCCAGCGGCAAGCTCATCCAGGATGACTGGGTGCGCATCTGGCCAGATTGAAGTCGCCTCGCGCCCTCATGGAAAACTCCAATCCGACAGGATGCGGGCCCTTCCCGCGCACGGTGCCTCGAACGTCAGACACACCAACAGTGAACACTGCTAAGGCCCGTTATTCCTTCAAAACTTTCCTCGGGAATAGCGAACGGAATCCCACGTATTCAGATTTGTTTTCGCACCCGATATGGGCGTTGACGAGCTCCGTGCAGGAGCCACCGCGAGGACATGTGCCTCGTGGTTCCGCAGAGGAGAAACGCATGCGCCACACACGGGTGTCAGCAGCATGTCTTGTCCTGCTCCTATCCACCTCCGCCTGGGCATTCAAGCCACCTGACAAGGGACAGAGCGCCGTCGCCGACAAGGCCTTCTTCAAGCCAGAGCTGTACCTGCCCATCCAGAACCTGCCGTTGCAGCAGGCCCGCCAGCGGATGAACTCGCTCGGCGCCGACGCGTGGGATGACTTCTTCAAGCGCAACGGACGTGAGTTCAACGTCTACATCGACCCGCGCACGGGAACCCCCACCGCGGTGCAAGGCACCCTTCCCCTCATCCCCGGCGACGGCTTCAACAACAAAGTCACCATGGACGAGGTCCGTGAGTCCATCGGCCGCTCCATCGCGGACGTGGACGAGGCCGCCGTCGGTGACCTCATCTTCAAGTTCATCGCGGACAACCAGGCCGCGTTCAACGTCGACCTGATGCAGATGGGCAGCCCCCGGGTGACGCGCATCAACGACGACCTCATCCAGGTCCACATCTCCCAGCAGGTCAACGGCGTCCCCGTGCGCCATGGACGCATCGCGGCCACCATCAGCCACGGCAACCTCATCCTCATCGGCACCGAGGCCTGGGCCAACGTGCGCATCGACACCCGCCCCCGGCTGGCGCCGCAGGATGCGCTGGTGTCCGGCAACGGCTTCGTGGGGCTGAACACCAGTCCCCAGATGCTGTGGCAGCAACCCACGCTGGAGATTGCCCCCGTGGCGCTCCAGGGCGAGTCCTTCAACGGCGCCGTCGGCACCGGCTACGAGCACCGGCTGGTGTACACCTACGGCTTCTCCGAGGCGGGCGGGGACCAGCGCTGGAAGTCGACGGTGGACGCCCACACCGGAGAGGTGCTCGCCGTCGAGGACGACAACCACTACTTCGACGCGCAGATGAAGGGCGGCATCTATCCGTCCACCAACATCGGCACCTGCACCTCCAACGAGACGTGCGGCACCATGCAGCCCGACTCGCCCATGCCCTGGGCGAACACCGGGCTGGCGGCACCCAACAACTTCACGGATGGCGCGGGCATCGTCAACTACAGCTCCGGCACCGTCACCACCACGCTGGCGGGCAAGTACGTGCGCATCAACGACTCGTGCGGCGCCATCAACGTCAGCTCCACCACGGGCAACCTCAACCTGGGCGGGGTGAACAACAACCACGACTGCACCGTGCCTCCGGGCACGTCGCCGGGCAACACCGCCGCGTCCCGCTCCAGCTTCTACGAGCTGAACAAGCTGGCCGAGCAGGCCCGCGGGTGGCTGCCCACCAACACCTGGCTCCAGGGCCAGCTGCTCTCCAACGTCAACATCAACAGCACCTGCAACGCCTTCTGGAACGGCTCCTCGGTGAACTTCTACCGGAGCGGCGGCGGCTGCCGGAACACCGGTGAGATTGGCGCCGTGTTCGACCACGAGTGGGGCCACGGCATCGACGACTTCGACGCCAACGGCTCGCTCAGCAACTCGTCGGAGGGCTACGCGGACATCGCGGCCATCTACCGCCTGCAGACGTCCTGCGTGGGCTACGGCTTCTTCCAGACGGTCAACACCGGCTGCGGCCTGACGCCGGACGGCACGGGCTACAACCAGCAGGAGGCGCAGGTCTCCGGCACGTCGTGGTGCAACACCAAGTGCTCCGGCGTGCGTGACGCGGACTGGGCGGCCAGCGTGCCCAACATCCCCGCCACGCCGCAGAACTTCGTGTGCCCCATGTGCAGCTCCGGCTCCGGCCCGTGCAGCCGCCAGGTCCACTGCGCGGCCTCGCCCGTGCGGCAGGCGGCCTGGGACTTCGTCACGCGGGACTTGACGGCGCCGCCGTTCAACTACGACTCCAACACCGCCTTCATCGTGGGCAACAAGACGTTCTACCAGGGCAGCGGCAACGTGGGCACGTGGCACGCCTGCAACTGCTCGGCGGGCACGTCAGATGGCTGTGGCGCCACCAACGGCTACATGCAGTGGCTGGCGGCGGACGACGACGACGGCAACCTGGCCAACGGCACGCCGCATATGTCCGCCATCTACGCGGCGTACAACCGGCACCGCATCGCCTGCTCCACGCCGACCGTGACGAACAGCGGCTGCGCCGCCGGCCCCTCCGCGGCGCCCGCCAACACCACCGCCACCCCGGGTGACGGCCAGGTGAGCCTGAGCTGGGACGCGTCCGCGGGCGCCAGCCAGTACTGGGTGATGAAGACGGAGGGCTTCGCGGGTTGCGACTTCGGCAAGGCGAAGGTCGCCACCGTCACCGGCACCACCTACACCGACGGCGAGGTCGCCAACGGCAGACAGTACTGCTACTCCATCGTCCCAGCGTCCTCCAACGCGTGCTACGGCGCCGCCAGCGCGTGCACCTGCGCCACGCCCGTCTGCGCCGCGCCCGGCACAGCCGTGCTGGCCGCGCCCTCCGGAGGCGCCTCCGGCGTGGAGCTGTCCGCGGTGCTGGACTGGAACGACGTGACGGGCGCCTCCACGTACGAGGTGCAGGTGGCCACCGACGCGGCCTTCACCAACGTGGTGGCCAGCGCCAGCGCCCTGTCGGCCAGCACCTGGACGGTGTCGCCAGCCCTGGCCACCAGCACCCAGTTCTACTGGCGCGTGCGCGCGAGCAACTCGTGCGGCGGCGTGGGCACCTGGTCCGCGGTGTCCACCTTCACCACGCGCGGCTGCGTCGCCCTGGCGGCGCCCACGCTGAGCAGCCCCGCCAACGGCGCCACCGGCGTCGCCACATCCGCGGCGCTCGACTGGAGCGACGTCCCCAGCGCCGCCACCTACCAGGTGCAGGTAGCCACCGACGCGGCCTTCACCAACGTGGTGGCCAGCGCCAACGCGCTGACTTCCAGCGCGTGGACTGTGACGCCGGCGCTGGGCAGCAGCACCCCGTACTACTGGCGCGCGCGGGCGGCCGACTCCTGCGGCACCAGCGCCTACAGCGCCGTGAGCAGCTTCACGACCACCAACATCTGCACGCCGGTGGCCGCCACCTTCAACGCCACGCTGCGGGCGCCGTCCTGCGGCAACGTTTGCGGATGCGACACCGGGCCGACGCTCGTCGCCGGCCGCGGCACCATGCCCAGCGGCACCGAACCCAACCAGCCCAACACCATCAACGCCTCCTGCGCGGACGGAAACTCCGGCACCTACCGCAGCGATGAGAGCGTTGAACGGGTGAGCATCCGGACGGTGGACCATGGCGCCTTCACCGTCGGCAAGCAGGTGACGGCAGAGGTGACCGTGTGGTGCTGGGGGAGTTCGGACCGCTTCGACCTGTACTACACCACCAACGCCTCGGCGCCTTCGTGGACGGCGCTGACCACGAACCTGACCTGCACGAGCGGCTCACGGACGTTCACGCACACGTTCAACCTGGGCTCCACCCCGGGCACCCACGCCATCCGCGCGCAGTTCCGGTATGGCGGCACCGTGAGCGCGTGCACCTCCGGCAGCTACAATGACCGCGACGACCTCGTCTTCGGCGTGGCGGCCGCAGTGGCCTCCTCGGCGCCGGAGAAGACGCGCAGCGTGCAGGGGCGCTCGACGCAGGTGGCCCGTTGATGAACGCCCCCCGTCACCCGGCGTGACGGCGGAATGAACGCGAAGGGCCTCCGGCGCCATGTCCGGAGGCCCTTCTGCTTTCGCGCTCAGTGCGCCGGGGGCGCTGGGCTCGGCGGCGCCGGGGACGCTGGGCTCGGCGGCGCCGGCGGACGGGGCCCCGCCATGGGGCCCGCGAAGAGCAACCCTTCCTCCACCGCGCCTCGACCCGGCTCCCGCTTCGTGGCCTCCAGCCGATGGCCGCGCTGCCACGCTTCCTGGCGAAGCCCCAGCACCTCTTGCACCAGCACCTGCGCCGCGGCGGCCAGCGGCACCGCCAGGACCACGCCCGTCAGCCCCGCCAGTGCGCCGCCACAGAGCACCACGATGGAGATGAGCAGCGGGTTCATCTTGATGGCCCGCCGCTGAATCATGGGGCTCAGCACGTTGGCCTCAACCTGCTGGTACACGATGAAGACGGCCACCGCGATGAGCGCGTTCTTGAGGCCCACGGTGGCCAGGGTGATGAGGCCCACCAGCACCGCGCTGATGATGCTTCCCAGGTAGGGGATGACGCCCATCAGCATCACCATCAATCCCAGCGGCAGGAAGTACGGCACGCCCTGGATGAGCGCCATGGTCCCGGCGACCGTGCCGCCAATGGTCATCACCAGCAGGGTCCCCGCCAGGTAGTTGGCGACGGCCTTGCGCATCCGGGACACGAGCAGCCGCACACGAGGCTGGCGGCGCGGCGACACCCACTGCAGGGCGCTCTCGTAGAGGTCTTCACCGAACAGCAAGCTGAACACCGTGAGGACCACCACGGTGATGCCACCCGCCACCAGGCCCAGCGTCGACGACAGGACGTTGATGATGCGGCCCGCGACGTCCGTCGGCTCGAAGCGGATGAGGTCCTCCGCCTGGACCTGCACGCCATACCGCGTGCCCAGTTCCTCCACCCAACGGGACTGCGCGAGCCGTTCAATCGTGGCGGGCATCGACTGGGCCAGGCCCTGGAGCTGGTGGATGAGCATGGGCACCAACGAGCTCACCAGGACGCCCATCATCCCCAGCAGCGCCAGCGCCACGATGGCCACACCCGCGCCGCGGGGAAGCCCCCACTGCGTCAGCCGGCGCACCAGGGGGCTCAGCGCGATGGACAGCAGCAGCACGACCGCCAGGAGCGTGAGCACGGGGTACAGCGCCCGGAGCACGGCCCAGAACAAGATGAGCAGCAGGACCTGCGTTCCGACGACCCAGACCGTCCGCGGCGGCACATAGACGGGGAGCTGCCGACGAGATGCCTTCATGCCTCACAAGGTAGGATGTGGATGCACGGACGGCAGGCGGCCCACGGCCCTCCGCCGCGTTGTCTGACGTGCGCTCTTGGAACTTCAGGCGGTTGGCGTAGCGCACACCCAGCAAGCAAGCAGACGTGCGCTCACTGGCACGCCTGAAGTGCGAGCGAGCCGTGAGGCCCGAGGCAGGCAACGCATGCCATGGGGGCGAGCGGGCCCCACCCTTGAGTGCGAGCTGAAGGGGGCGCAACCTGCACGCGCCATGTCCGATAATCCCCAGACCCACCCGAGGACCGGGAGTGTGGAGGGTGACGCGATGTGGATTGAAGCCATCGTCATGCCCCGGCAGAGCGCCGCGCCGTACCGGCCCTTGCCGCGCAAGAAGCGTGGAGCCGAAGCCATCCCGGCATCGGACCGCCGGCCCGCCTACCAGACCGCGCTCGACGAGGGACGCCGCTTCTGGGATGCCGTGCTCTCGTTCCTGAAAGCCCACCACCTGATGGACGCGGTCCGGTGGATCAGCGAACCGGGGACGATTCCCCTCGTCACGCTCCACTGCACCCGCATCGTCCTGGAGCGGCTCCGGCAAGTGCCCGAGTTCGAAGCGGGCCTGTCGATGAACCTCGAAGTCCCTGTGTGACGCGCGAAAGCAAACGGCCCAAAACAGAAAACCCCCGGTGTCCACGAGGGACACCGGGGGTTTCTCAAAAAGAATCCGGCAGCGACCTACTCTCCCGCGCGGTTTCCCGCGAAGTACCATCGGCTCTGGAGGGCTTAACTTCCGTGTTCGGGATGGGAACGGGTGGAACCCCTCCGACATAGCCACCGGAAAACAAGCGACAGTGCATACAAAGGGTAAGTTTCAATTTCGTTTGAGCGAAGTCTCGCTGTGCGTATTTCAGTCTTCCAGGCGAGCGCGTGAAGCGCTCGAGCCTCGGCCTTGGCCCCGAGTCCCTTACTCCCCTTGAGGGGGCATGCAAGAGAATGGGGAAAGTAAGCCTCACGACCAATTAGTACCGGTTAGCTGAACGTGTTACCACGCTTACACACCCGGCCTATCAACGTCGTAGTCTTCGACGGGTCTTCAGGGGCTTGCGCCCGGGATACCTGGTCTTGAGGTCGGTTTCCCGCTTAGATGCTTTCAGCGGTTATCCAATCGGCACATGGCTACCCAGCGATGCCTCTGGCGAGACAACTGGTACACCAGCGGTGCCTCCAACCCGGTCCTCTCGTACTAAGGTCAGAGCCTCTCAAGTATCCTACGCCCACAGCAGATAGGGACCAAACTGTCTCACGACGTTTTGAACCCAGCTCGCGTACCGCTTTAATTGGCGAACAGCCAAACCCTTGGGACCTGCTCCAGCCCCAGGATGCGATGAGCCGACATCGAGGTGCCAAACCTCCCCGTCGATGTGAACTCTTGGGGGAGATAAGCCTGTTATCCCCGGAGTACCTTTTATCCGTTGAGCGATGGCCCTTCCATTCAGGACCACCGGATCACTATGACCTGCTTTCGCACCTGCTCGACGTGTCCGTCTCGCAGTCAAGCTCCCTTATGCCATTGCACTCGACGCCCGGTTTCCAATCGGGCTGAGGGAACCATCGCGCGCCTCCGTTACTTTTTGGGAGGCGACCGCCCCAGTCAAACTACCCACCAGACAGTGTCCCAATCCCGGCTGACGGGACATGGTTAGACACCAGAAATCAACAGGGTGGTATTTCACCGTTGCCTCCACCGAACCTAGCGGCCCGGCTTCAAAGGCTCCCACCTATCCTACACAGTCAATCCCTAGTGTCACTGTCAAGTTATAGTAAAGGTTCACGGGGTCTTTCCGTCTTGCTGCGGGTAAACTGCATCGGCACAGCTATTTCAATTTCGCTGAGTCCCTCTCCGAGACAGCGCGGAAGTCGTTACTCCATTCGTGCAGGTCGGAACTTACCCGACAAGGAATTTCGCTACCTTAGGACCGTTATAGTTACGGCCGCCGTTTACTGGGGCTTCGGATCATCGCTTCACCTTGCGGCTGACGAATCCCCTTAACCTTCCAGCACCGGGCAGGAGTCAGACCCTATACGTCGGCTTGTCGCCTTCGCAGAGTCCTGTGTTTTTGGTAAACAGTCGCTACCGCCATTTCTCTGCAACCTCTCTCGGCTTCGGCTGTACGCCTACACCTACCAGAGGCCCACCTTCTTCCGAAGTTACGGTGGAAATTTGCCTAGTTCCTTGGAGGAGAGTTCTCTCAAGCGCCTTAGGATTTTCTCCTCGCCCACCTGTGTCGGTTTACGGTACGGACACCCTGTAAGCTCCCTACGGGACTTTTCTTGGAAGCAGAGCATCAGCGACTTACCCCTTACGGGGCGCCATGGAGTCTCGGGGATGGCTGCCGCGCCTTTATTCGTACGCGACACCCCTACACCTTTAGACTGACACAACCACCGGTCAGCTCGCCTAGCTTTCTCCGTCCTCCCTTAGTTCAACGCTCACAAGATGGTGCAGGAATATTAACCCGCTTTCCATCACCTACGCCTTTCGGCCTCGGCTTAGGTTCCGACTAACCCTGGGAAGATTAACTTGACCCAGGAAACCTTGGGCTTACGGCGAGGGGGTTTCTCACCCCCTTTATCGCTACTCATTTCGGCATCAGCACTCCCAGTCGCTCCAGCCGCCTTTTCAGTCGACCTTCGCTGCAACTGGGACGCTCCCCTACCGCCATACGCTTTACGTATGACCCGAAGCTTCGGCACTAGTCTTGAGCCCCGTTACATTTTCGGCGCGGCCTGTCTTGACCAGTGAGCTATTACGCTTTCTTTAAAGGATGGCTGCTTCTAAGCCAACCTCCTGGTTGTCAATGACCTGCCACATCCTTTCTAGTGTTCACTTAGACTAGATTTGGGGGCCTTAGCTGTCGGTCTGGGTTATTCCCCTCTTGCCAATGGACGTTATCACCCACTGACTGCGTCCCGGGATAACAATTGCCGGCATTCGGAGTTTGGTACGGTTTGGTAATCTGGTGAGACCCCTAGCCGTTCCAGTGCTCTACCTCCGGCATTGAATTGCCCGAGCCGATACCTAAATATCTTTCGGGGAGAACCAGCTATCACGGAGTTTGATTGGCCTTTCACCCCTACACACAGCTCATCCCAGAAATTTTCAACTTTCACGGGTTCGGTCCTCCATGCGGTGTTACCCGCACTTCAACCTGGCCATGTGTAGATCACCCCGCTTCGGGTTATAATACACGCAACTAAACGCCCTGTTCGGACTCGCTTTCGCTCCGGCTCCACCTAACGGCTTAGCCTCGCTACGTATATTAAGTCGCCGAATCATGATGCAAAAGGTACGCTCTCGCACTGGGTTGCCCCGTAGTGCTCGAACTGCTTGTAGACATGCGGTTTCAGGTTCTTTTGACTCCCCTTACCGGGGTTCTTTTCACCTTTCCCTCGCGGTACTTGTTCACTATCGGTCGCCAAGGAGTATTTAGCCTTACCGGATGGTCCCGGCTGATTCAGGCAGGATTGCACGTGTCCCGCCCTACTTGGGTAACCCACTCAGCTCCAACTCGCTTTCGCGTACGCGACTATCACGCTCTTTGGTGCCTCTTTCCAGAGGCTTCCGCTAGCAAGTCAAAGTCCTACCGTGGACCCTCTACCCCGACGCCACTTTCGTGGTTTCGGTTTGGGCTGCTCCCATTTCGCTCGCCACTACTTTGGGAATCACTCATTGTTTTCTCTTCCTCAGGGTACTGAGATGTTTCACTTCCCCTGGTTAGCTCCATTCCACCTATGTATTCAGTGGAAGGTAACGCCGCTATTCGCAGCGCTGGGTTTCCCCATTCGGACATCTCCGGATCAACGCTCGGTTGACAGCTCCCCGGAGCTTTTCGCAGCCACCCGCGTCCTTCATCGCCTCTTGGCACCTAGGCATCCACCGCACGCCCTTAGTAGCTTACTTGCCCTAATCTCTTGTTTTTCACGCCCGCCTCCCGGCGGTTTATCGAAACTCGAAACCAAGGCCCAGACTCCTGCTCTTCGCAGCAAGCCTGGAAGACTTCTTCTTTACCTACGCTTGATTAAAAGCACCTGACTCTTTCCCTCACCTTCGCCTCACGGCGTCGGCGGGTACTTTCGTCAGGGCTTCTGCGAGAACTTCTCTCAGCAGAAATTGAACTTACCCTTCGTATGCACTTGTCAAAGAACGCTTCCCTCATTGCTTCAGGGAAAACTTGTGGAGCTGATGGATTCGCGCGCGTCACCACTTTCCTCCTCGCTTGAGGAGGAAATGGTGGGCCTAGGTGGACTTGAACCACCGACCTCGCGCTTATCAGGCGCGCGCTCTAGCCAGCTGAGCTATAGGCCCAGGGGGCTACCGCGTCGGCAAACCCTACAGCATCCTTCATTCTCAAAGAGCTGAAGTCCTCTTGCGGACTCAGTCCTTCAAAACCAAACAGCAAGCCCAAACTAGTCGCTAGATTGTTATCCGGAAACGTTGACCTGGTCGACCTGACGCGACTCCGAAGAGTCGCTGGCATCGCCTACTGCACTCGAAAGTGCTGTCCGATGCCCGGTCTCCTTAGAAAGGAGGTGATCCAGCCGCAGGTTCCCCTACGGCTACCTTGTTACGACTTCACCCCAGTTACCGACCACTCCTTGGGCACCTCTTGGTGAGATGACTTCTGGAGCAATCGACTCCCATGGTGTGACGGGCGGTGTGTACAAGGCCCGGGAACGTATTCACCGCAGCGTGCTGATCTGCGATTACTAGCGATTCCTCCTTCATGGAGTCGAGTTGCAGACTCCAATCTGAACTGAGACCGGTTTTATGCGATTAGCTCCCCCTCGCGGGTTGGCAACGCTCTGTACCGGCCATTGTAGCACGTGTGTAGCCCTGGTCATAAAGGCCATGAGGACTTGACGTCATCCCCACCTTCCTCCGGTTTAACACCGGCAGTCCCTCTAGAGATCCACTTGCGTGGCAACTAAAGGCGAGGGTTGCGCTCGTTGCGGGACTTAACCCAACATCTCACGACACGAGCTGACGACAGCCATGCAGCACCTGTCTCTCAGTTCCCTTGCGGGCACTCCCTCATCTCTGAAGGATTCTGAGGATGTCAAGACCAGGTAAGGTTCTGCGCGTTGCGTCGAATTAAACCACATGCTCCACCGCTTGTGCGGGCCCCCGTCAATTCCTTTGAGTTTTAGTCTTGCGACCGTACTTCCCAGGCGGAGAACTTAATGCGTTAGCTTCGGCACCGCGGGGGTCAACTCCCACGACACCTAGTTCTCATCGTTTACGGCGTGGACTACCAGGGTATCTAATCCTGTTTGCTCCCCACGCTTTCGCGTCTCAGCGTCAGTTACCGTCCAGGTGGCCGCCTTCGCCACCGGTGTTCCTCCCCATATCTACGAATTTCACCTCTACTTGGGAATTCCGCCACCCTCTCCGGCACTCAAGCACGACAGTTTCGGGCGCACTTCCTCAGTTGAGCTGAGGGCTTTCACACCCGACTTGTCACGCCGCCTACACGCGCTTTACGCCCAATAATTCCGAACAACGCTTGCACCCTCTGTATTACCGCGGCTGCTGGCACAGAGTTAGCCGGTGCTTCTTCTCCCGGTACCGTCAAGCCGTTGGATGTTAGCCAACGGGTTTTCTTCCCGGTCGAAAGTGCTTTACAATCCAAAGACCTTCATCACACACGCGGCGTTGCTGCGTCAGGCTTTCGCCCATTGCGCAAAATTCCCCACTGCTGCCTCCCGTAGGAGTCTGGACCGTGTCTCAGTTCCAGTGTGGCTGATCGTCCTCTCAGACCAGCTACCCGTCGTTGCCTTGGTGGGCCATTACCCCGCCAACTAGCTGATGGGCCGCGGACTCATCTGAATGTGATAGCTTGTATACAGAGGCCACCTTTTCCCTCAGTCTCCGAAGAGACCGTGGGCTTATCCGGTATTAGCCAATCTTTCGACTGGTTATCCCGAGCACTCAGGCAGATTATCCACGTGTTACGCACCCGTGCGCCGCTCTACTAAGGGTTGCCCCTATTCGCGCTCGACTTGCATGTGTTAGGCACGCCGCCAGCGTTCGTTCTGAGCCAGGATCAAACTCTCCAATTGAATTTTTGAAGAACTGAACCGGCGTCAGTCTCAGGTCCGGCTAAGGAACCTGAAACTCGCTGATTCGTTTCCAGTGCTGCCGGCTGCGCTTCTCAGCGCGACCTGGCTGGCACCGTCTTATGAAATTGACTGCGGTTTCCGCAATCTAGCTTCTTCTTGGGCTTGCTATTTGGTTTTCAAAGACCGAGTCGCTTGTGATTCCCGCGACTTCTTGTTACCGTCTTCTTCGTTGCTGCCTCGCCGTCTTTTCGTCCGGCGGGGCGTCAGCTTCTATTTCAGTCCGGCGTCTACTGTCAAGCTGCTGTTTCGCCGTCCTGCTGGCTTCCGGAGTCTTCAGCGCCGCCCAGTGGCTTCCGCTGTTTTCTTCCGGAGGGGCGCGGTTTCTACCGCTTCGCCGCCCTCCCTGTCAACTGCTACTTTTCGTTGCCCCCTCGACGCTTCCGCCCTTTCCGCCGGGCTTCTTCGTCGAGGGCGCGGCTTCTACCACCACCGCGTCTCCTGTCAACCTGCTGCGTTGACCACCGTCTTCCGTATTTTCGCGATCGAAGGAGGTTCACTGGGACACGGCGTACAGACCAGGCGCCCGCTCCGCTGTTGCAGTGCAGGTCGGCGTGGACTGGCGGCCAAAGGGTCGGCGCAGGATGAGCACCTGCGGGTGCTGGTCACCGTCGCGGCCCTGCTGGCGGTGGGCGGCCAGCGCCGGCTGAGCCGGGACAGTCGCGGTGGAGACGTGCCTTATGGCCCTCCCCTCGCACAGCGCCCAGGTCGCGGGAGCTGGAGCGGCTCCTGGGCAAGAAGACGACGGCGAACGAGCTTCCGAAGGCGGCGTTGGAGCTGGCCCCGCCCAGCTTGCCTTTCAGGGGCAGTTCCCGTTGATCGCCGTAGCCGGGGCGCTGGACGTCGCGCGTAGCAATCTGGTTCTTTGGGTGCAGGACGCCGCCTCGGAGGCGCTCAAGCGGCGCGGCCCTGCTCATGCGCCTCCACTGGGCACGGACCTCAAGGAGCGAAGAGGAGCCGTGACGCCTGCTGCACCCAGTCTCTCCGTGTGTCGAGCGTGCCGAAGTCGAGCAGGATGAACTGGTCGAACAGCCGGGGCATCATCGACAGCAGGCTCAGGGAGGCCCAGACCTGGGTCAGCGCCATCCGCAGCCGGTTCTCCGGCAGGTGCGGCGCCGCCGGAGCCAGCCGCCCAGCCAGCTCGGCCAGGAACGCATTGAGGCGCTGGATGGCGGAGCCGTCGTAGCGCTGATGGGCCAGCGCGTCGTGGAAGTGCGCGTGCGCGATGTACGGGTAGCGCAGCGAGTTGCTCATCAAATCCTCGAGCAGCGTCTCAAACGCCTCGCGAATGCCCTGGCCCTCCAGCCGGAGCCGATCGAAGTCCTCCAGGACGTTCCCGAAGGCCTGGTCCAGCGTCTGCTCCAGCGCCAGGGCAACCAGCTTCTCCTTGCTCCGGAAGTAGTAGCTGATGGCCGCGCTGTTCACCTGCGCCTCGCGGGCAATCTCCCGGATGCCTGTCGCATCGAGCCCATCCCGGCCGATGCACACGATGGTCGCCCGGAGAATGCGCTCCCGGGCCTCCTGCTCCTTGGTTCCCATCCCTGCAAACCCCTGAAACGACGTGAGTCCGCGCTGGCGCTTGACAGACGCGCACAATTTTAAATCTATTGATTCAATCAATCGATTAACCCAGGAGATTGAATCCCATGGTCAAACCCGAAGGCGAACCTACCGCAGGAAGACCCTCCCGACGAGGCGTGCTGCTGGGAGCGGGGCTGTTTGCTGGAGGCGCGGCGGCGGCGCTGGGACTGCGGAGCGCGCTGGCACCGGTGTCCAAGGACGTGCAGGGCATCAACCCCCGGAGCGACGCCTGGTACGACATCCGCCTCACGGGGGACGGGCTGATGGACAACCAGGTCCTCTGGTTCCTCAGCCACGCCACCCATGGCCAGAGCGACGTGGGAGACGTGCTGGAGACGGCCAGCCGCATCCAGCCCGGGGACGAACTGAGCTGGTTCGAGGCGTGGACGAAGACGGCACGGCGGGTCCACGGTCATGCCCGGGACGCCGAGGCCAAGGGCCACCTGCTGAGCGCCGGCCAGGCCTACGCGCGCGCTGCGAACTACTACCGCGCCGCGACGATGCACTACACGGACCTCGAGGACCCACGGACACTCGAGGTGACGCGTCAGGCGGCCACCACCTTCGAGCAGTCGAACGGACTGCTCGGCTACGACGTGCAGCCGCTGGCCATCCCCTACGAGGGCACCACGCTGGCGGCGTACTTCGTGCGCTCGCCGCACGCGAAGCCCAGCGCGCCCGTCATCATCCTCCACCAGGGACTGCATGCCTGGCCGGAGGAGACGAAGTGGGTCTGGGAGGGCGCGTCCCGGCGCGGCTATCACGTGCTCATGTTCCACGGCCCGGGCCAGGGCCGCTCGCTGCGGGAACACCGGCTGAGCTTCCGGCCGGACTGGGAGAAGGCCGTCAGCCCCGTGGTGGACGCGGCCGAGCGCATCAGTGGAGTGGACCCTCGCCGCATCCTCCTCATGGGCCTGTCGTTCGGCGGCGCGCTGGCGCCTCGGGCGGCGGCGTTCGAGCCGCGCATTGCCCTGTGCATCGCCAACCCCGGCGTCCTCAATTGGTGGGAGGCCACGAGTTCGCACTTCAATCGCTTCCTGCCGGGCTCGCTGGCGCTGTTGAAATCGCATCCGGAGAAGTTCGACCAGGCGATTGCCGCGCTCGCGGACCGCTGGCCCACCGCCCAGTACTGGCTGCGTGACGTGTACTGGAAGCATGGCGCCCGGTCGCCGTCGGAGCTCTTCCGCAAGCTGGAGGAGTTCACCAACGAGGCCATCATCAACCGCATCCGCTGCCCCGTGCTCATCATGGAGGGCGAGGCGGAGGACGCCTCACCGGGCCAATCCAAGAAGCTCTACGACGCGCTGCGCGGCCCCAAGCACCTGATGATGTTCACTCACGAAGAGGCCGCGCCCCTGCACTGCCAGGCGGCGTCCACGGCACTGGCGGAAGCGCGCATGTTCGACTGGCTCGACGAGAACGTCTGAGGCGCCGCCATGACACCGCTCCTCACGGCCGTCCTCGGCGTCCTGCTCGTGGCCACTCCCGAGGAAGCACCGGCGGGGCGCTTCAGCATCGTCCCCTTCGTGCTGCCCGCCTACCAGCCGGAGACGAGCTTCCTCCTGGGCGGCGCGGCATCGCTCGTCTACCAACCCCCGGCGTCGCGAGGTGGCCGGGAGTCCCAGGTGATGCTGGCCGCCGCCGCGAGCACCCGAAGCCAGTTCACCCTCCTCCTCCAGCCGGACGTGAATCTGCTCGACGACCGGTTGAACCTGACGGCCACCGCCAGCGCGGCGCGCTTCCCGGACCGCTTCTTCGGAATGGGCGCACGCACGCGGGCGGAGGACGTGGAGGACTTCACGCCCATCTTCTTCGAGTTCGAGTTGAGCCCGAAGTGGCGCGTCGCGCCTCGCTTCTATGTCGGTCCCACCATGCGCTATCAGCACGCGCGCTTTGCCCATGTCGCGGAGGACGGGGCGGTGCGGCGCATGACGGGCGCCGCGGGCGGCTCGACGGTTCAATTCGGACTCGCCGCGCTCTATGACTCACGGGACAACACGCTCAATCCGGTGACGGGAGCGCTGGCGCGGCTCAACCTGCGCCGGGCCCGGGGCGACTGGGGCTCCGACTACGTCTTCGATGTGCTCCGGCTGGACGTCCGGCGCTACATCACGCTCCCCTGGGGACAGCGGCACGTCCTCGCGATGCAGGGACTCGTCGACCTGCGCGACGGAGAGCCGCCCTTCCATGACACGGGAAGGTTGGGCGGCATGGAGTTGAGCCGGGGGTACCTGGAGGGACGCTTCCGCGAGCGCCAGCACCTGGGCGCGCAGGTCGAGTACCGTGCGCCCCTCTTCTGGCGCCTGGGCGGCGCGGCCTTTGTCTCCGCGGCGACGGTGGCACGCAGCCCACGCGACTTCGACGCTCGCGACATCAAACCCGCGGCCGGCGTGGGCCTGCGCTTCGCACCAATGTCAGACGTCCCCGTCAATATCCGGCTCGATATCGCCTACGGGAACGAACCAAGCTTTTATCTGAACGTGGGCGAAGCCTTCTGATTCAAGCGAGATACGAACGGAACCGCCAGCAAGGCCGTGTAACGTCCCCCGTCAAGCTCGGCCTGGGCCCAGGGGGCGCGTCCAGGGCGTGCCGATGCACCTCCCTCCGCCCTCGGAGCACACCATGGTCCGCACCAAACGCGTCGCTCGTCATGTCTTCTCCAGGTTGAATCTGGCGCTGCTGCTCACAGGTGCCCTCGCAAGCTGCGGGGGCCCCATGGAGCCGGACCTGTCCGCGCCCGAGCCCGCCGGCGCGCTGGAAGCCCATGCCCAGGCGCTGACGTATCCCAGCGGCAGCAGCCAGACGGTGGTGTCCCGCCGCGTCGTCTACAGGAACGGCTCGGGCGCCTATCAAGCGGCGGCGGGCTTCGAGCACTTCCGCGCGGCCGGCGCTTCCGACGGCGCGCTCCACAACATCCGCATCGCGGAGGTCGACGCGCCAGGCGCGCGCGAGGCCCTGGTCATCATGTCCGCGGGCCAGAAGATTTCGAGCAGCGGCCACTCGAGCGGTGTCACCGGGCAGTCTTCCAACTGGGATGCGTCCTGTGACAGCATCTCCTGTCCCAACGTGAGCCTGGACGGCCGTTCGCTGGCCATGAAGCTGCGCGCCCTGGGGTGGTTTCCCAGCGGGAAGACGTACCTGTCCGTCGTCAACGACGCCAACTTCGACCACCTGTTCGACAGCGACACGAAGCAGCGCATCGTGAATGGCTTCTCGAACTGGCTCCAGGCGCAGGTCCGTCCGGAGACGCGTGCCATCTACCTGGCGGGCAGCTCTCGCGGTGGCTGCTTGATGATGCGCATGGCGCAAGCGCTCCGCGCGAACACGGCGCTGGACAGCATTGACATCTACGTGTCGTCGTTCGACGGCGTGTGCCGAAACAGCCAGGGTGAGCTGGGGACCTTCGACAGCAAGATCAACAACCCCGTGCGCCCCTGGGGCACCTTCTATGGCGCCTGGGCCACGAATCTGACGGCCCAGTTCCCTCGTCGAAACAGGCTCCACATCTTCCACGTCGTGGGCGGCCAGGAAGTGGCTCCCGCCACGGGCATCCGCGCCTTCTCCGGCTACGCGGGCAGCACCCCGCCTTCGAAGGGCACGAACCTCGACTGGGGTTGGTACAAGCAGACCTGGGTGAAGTGGAAGCACAAGGAGATTGGCAATCCCTACTCGGACCCCAGCACGTCGGACCAGGCGCAGGCGGTGGCGGAGACTGTCGACGCGCACCTGACGTGGCTCGACGCGCGCCTGCCTTGATGGGGCGCCCTCCCGACTCATGGGAATCCGGGCGGCCGGCCTCTTTCGGCCGCCCGCAGTCGCGCGCCGGGGTTGAGTTCAAAGGCGAGCCCGAACTGCCACAGCGCCACGGGCTCCAGGAACAAGATGTTGTAATAGTCCTGCCCCTTCACGTACCGCGCGAAGACGCCGAAGCCCGCGCCCCACCAGGGATAGGCGCCGAATTCAGCCTTCCACGTAGCCCGCTGCGCGGGCATCTCTCCGAAAGGCTGTGACACGGACACTTCCAACGGAAAGCGGTGGCTGCTCCACGTGCGCTGGCCCATGACACCCGCCGCCCAGTGCCCATCGCCATACACGACGCGCTGGGAGCGGGTGATGCGGCCAGGGCCAATGGACGTATTCAGCTCCAAGGCAGCGAATCCGCCTACCAGCCATGCGTTGCGCAGGTCCGGCTCCACGTCGAACGCCAGACGCGCGTGAAGCTCCGTTCGGAAGAGGTTCGTGGTGAAGCTGCCGGACACCTCGTTCAGAGGCAGTTGTCCTTCCGACGGCGTGCACCCGGATTCGCCGCGCGTCTGGTTGCTGTAGAAGCACCCGGACTCCCCATTCGAATAGTGCGCCGCGATGACGTTGAGCGCGAGCGCCAGGCCCCGCACCGCAGCGCCCTCCGCCCGAGGCTTCGCCAGCGGCCGCAGGTGCGCCACCTGGAGCGTCACCTTCGCGATGAAGGACGGCGGGATGACCGGGTCGCTTGCCGTGTCCATGATGCGAAGCTGCACGCCCGGGGTGATGATGAGCGAAAGGAAGTACTCGCCGCCAGGCTGGGTGAAGTCACCTTGATGGAGCTGCGGCAGGAAGAGGTTGGGCGCCACCTGTGCTTCGAAGATGAGCGTCTCGGGCGAGTCGGGCGACCCCTGACGACGGATGCGGCTGGGCGAGTCGAGGATGTAGCTGCGGTCCAGGAAGAGCGGCACCGGCGCGTCGTATTCCACGCGCCACCCGTCCGCGCGGGCGACACCCGCCAGCAACACAGACGTTGCCCACAGCAACGCGGCCCACCCTCTCAGTCCTCCGCCCCCTGCCCTCCACGCCATGGCCCCCCCAAGATTCGCGGGGCCGGACCTCAGGCATGTGGCCCATGGGTTGTCACCTGTCCTCGCGCCCCATCCGCGCGCCCTGCGTCGTCCGCGCGCGTCAGCGGCAGCTCCGTGCACACTTCCCGGCCCGGTGGTGCCAGCGCCACTGCACGCTCGCGGACAGCCAGTCGGATGGAACTCAGGTTGACGGGGGCACACGCCAACCGTCCGCGCGCAGGGCCATGCACAGCCGTGGTTGGGGGGCCTGACGCGGTCGCGATATGACGCCACGCCATGAACCCGCTCCGTCTCTCCCTGCGCCTGGGGCTCGTGTCCTGTCTGTCGCTGTGGTCCCCGCCAGCGGAAGCGCAGTCCACCCAGGCGAGGCCCCGCGCCCGCGACCTGGGCATCACCTTCGGCGGACAGTCGGGCCCGAACAACGCCATCACCGACGTGGCCGGCGTGACGGTGGGCCATACGACGTTGATTTCGGGCGACACTCGAGGCCCGCCGGGCAAGGGGGCGGTGCGCACCGGGGTCACCGCCGTGCTGCCCCGAGGCAAGGACGGCGTGTCCGAGGAGGTCTTCGCCGCCATCTACTCCCTCAACGGCAACGGCGAGATGACGGGCTCCCACTGGCTCACCGAGTCCGGCCAGCTCGCGGGCCCCGTCATGCTCACCAACACCAATGACGTGGGCACCGTCCGCGACTCCGTCATCTCCTGGGCGATGAAGCGAGGGCTGGAGTGGGAGCTGGGGCTGCCCGTCGTCGCGGAGACGTGGGATGGACTGCTGAATGACGTCTATGGCTTTCACGTGAAGGCGGCGCACGCCCACCGCGCGCTCGACACCGCCAAGGGAGGTCCCGTCGCGGAGGGCTCGGTGGGCGGCGGCACGGGGATGGTGTGCCACAGCTTCAAGGCTGGCATCGGCACGGCGTCGCGCAAGCTGCCCGCATCGGAGGGTGGCTACACCGTGGGCGTGCTGTTGCAGTGCAACTACGGCGCGCGCCACCTCTTCACCGTGGAGGGCGTGCCCGTGGGCGAGGAGATCAGCGACCTGCGCCCCTGCTACACCGGACCCAAGAAGCCAAGCCCCGGAATGTTCAAGGCATTGCCGGCCTGCTCAACGTCGCGCGGCGACCCCCAGCCCCGCACGCCCGAGGGCGCCGGCTCCATCATCGTGGTGGTGGCGACAGATGCGCCGCTGCTGCCGCATCAACTGGAGCGGCTGGCGAAGCGGGTGCCGCTGGGCATCGGGAAGATGGGGGGCCTGGGCGCGAACTCCTCCGGCGACATCTTCCTGGCCTTCTCCACGCAGCGGCTGAAGCCTCCCGCGGGGACGGCCGTGTCCAGCGTCTCGGCGCTCGACAACGAGCGGTTGACGCCGCTCTTCGAGGCCACCATCCAGGCCACGCAGGAGGCCATCCTCAACTCGATGCTGGCTTCCGACACGATGACGGGCGCGGAGGGCAGCCGCGCCTTCGGCCTGCCTCAGGACCGGCTCATCCAGGCGATGAAGAAGTATGGCCGGCTGCCGACACCCGCGCCCGCGCCGTGACGCCGAGCGCGCTTCAAGGCGCGCGCTGAGGCTCGGGCGCGGCGGCCCCACGCTGCCGCGCCGCCACCCACGCCTGGACCCGCGCCTCCAGGATGTCCAGCGGCAGGGCGCCGTCGAGAAGCACGACGTCGTGGAACTCTCGCACGTCGAAGCGCGGGCCCAGCACCTGCTCCGCGCGTGTGCGCAGGTCGCGAATCTTGAGCTGCCCCACCTTGTACGCCAGCGCCTGCCCTGGCCAGGCGATGTAGCGGTCAACCTCGTTGGTGGTGTCGAGCTCCTGGCGCGGCGAGTTCTCCATGAAGAAGTCGAGCGCCTGCTGCCGCGTCCACTGCTTCACGTGCATGCCGGTGTCGACGACGAGCCGCACCGCGCGCCACATGTCGTAGGCCAGCTGGCCGAACGTGTCGTACGGATTGGCGTACAGGCCCAGCTCGTCACCCAGCGTCTCGCAGTAGAGCGCCCAGCCTTCGCCATAGGCCACGTAGTAGCCGTAGCGACGGAACTCGGGCAGGCCGGGCTGCTCGGCGGCCAGGGCCAATTGGAGGTGATGGCCAGGCACCGCCTCGTGCAACGTGAGCGGCACCATCTCCCACAGAGGGCGCGTCTCCGGCCGATACAAATTCACCAGGTACGTGCCCGGCCGCGAGCCGTCCGGCGCGCCAGCGCAATAGAAGCCGGTGGTCGCGTCCGGGGCCGTGGCCTCCGGCGTCGGCTCCACGCCATAGGGCAGCCGGGGCAGCGTCTTGAACAGCCGCACCAGCAGCGGGTCGATGCGCTTGGACAAGGCCCGGTAGCGCATCAGCAGCTCATCCCCGTCCCGCGCATAGAAGCGCGCATCCGTCCGCAGGAAGTGGAAGAACTCCGCCAGCGTGCCCTCGAAGCCCGTCTGGGCCTTCACCGCCTCCATCTCCGCGCGCAGGCGCTGGACCTCGGCCAGGCCGAGCGCGTGAATCTCCTCCGCGCCCAGGCCCGTGGTGGTGAACTTGCGCACGAGGAAGTCATACAGCTCCTCGCCGTCGGGGAGCTGCCAGATGCCCACCGCCTCCGTGCCCTTCGGAACGTACTCCTCCGTGAGGAACTGGTGGAAGCGCTTCAGCGCGGGGAGCACGCCCTGCGCAATCGCCGCGCGGCCCGCCGTGGACAGGCGTTGCTGCTCCGCGGAGTCGAGGCCCTTGGGGAAGCGGCGGAACGGCGCGAAGAAGCCGCTGGCCGCCGGGTCCGCCACGAGCTGCTTCGCCACCTGCGGCGGAATCCGTTGGAGGACGACCTGGGGGTGGATGCGCTTCTCACGCAGCCCCTCGCGCAGCAGCGCCAGCACCTGGTCCACATAGGCGCCGAAGCCCTGGAGCCGCGCCACCCAGTCCTCGTAGTCCCTCACCGTCTCGAAGCGCAGGCTGTCCGCGAGCTGGTAGGCCGTCTGCACACCCGGCGGCTGCTTGATGCCCTCCGGGATGCCACCCATGTGGTTCACCGGCATCAGGTACGTCTTGAAGCGGTGCTCCTCCACCCACGTCTCGTAGTCGCGGCGGAACAAGTCATAGTTGAGCTGGTCCGCGGCGGAGAGCGCCTCGCGGTCCAGCTTCTTCAGCTTCGCGAGCACCTGGAGGTTGTGCTGGTGGTCCGCCTCGATGGCCTGGAGGCTCAGGTCATCCCAGCGGTCGTTCCAGCGCCGGTCACCCTGCACGGACGCGTAGGTCGGGCTGTGCTCCAACTGGTACTGCCACTCCCGCTGGATGAGCGTCTGCAGCGCGGCGGGGGCCTTGGGCCGGGCGTCGGCGGATTCGGGAAGCATGGTGAGGAACCCCACTGCGAAGAGATGGACCGCGCGCGTCACGAGAAGAGTTCGAGCAGGTCCTCTCGGGTGATGGCCGTCGCGGCGGAGGCCTCGCTCAGGGCCGCCTCGAAGATGGCCCGCTTCTTCTCCTGGAGCCCCAGGATGCGCTCCTCCACGGTGCCCTGGGACACCAGCCGGTACACCATCACCGTGCGCTCCTGGCCAATGCGGTGGGCGCGGTCCGCGGCCTGCGCCTCCGCCGCCGGGTTCCACCACGGGTCCACGAGGAAGACATGGTCCGCCGCCGTGAGGTTGAGGCCCGTGCCGCCCGCCTTGAGGGACATGAGCAGCACCGGCTCACCCTCCGTGGACTGGAAGCGCTCGGTGACTTCTCCGCGGTTGGCCGTGGCGCCGTCCAGCCGGCCGAAGCCGATGCCCGCCGCCTTCAGGCGCGGCTCGATGAGGTCCAGCAGCGACGTCCACTGCGAGAAGACGAGCGCCTTGTGGCCTTCCGAGACGGCCGTCTCCAGCGCGTCCACCAGCGTCTCCACCTTGGACGACGTGCTGGCCCGCTGGCCCGGGACGAGCGCGGGGTGACACGCGGCCTGACGCAGCCGCAGCAGGGCCTCCAACGCCTTGAGCACGCTGCCGCCCTCATTCAACAGGGCCACCACTTCCTTGCGCGTGGCCGCCATCACCGCGTCGTAGACGGAGCGCTCGCGCTCATCCAGCTGCACGTGCATCACGGACTCGATGCGCGGCGGCAGCTCGGGCGCCACGTCCCGCTTCAAGCGCCGGAGCACGAAGGGACGGATGCGGCGCCGCAGCCCCTCGGCCGCTCCCTGTCGGCCCTCGGAGATGGGCCGGGCAATCGTGTCCTCGAAGTGCTTGCGCCCCCCGAGCAGGCCCGGGTTGGTGAAGTGCATGAGGCTCCACAGCTCCTCCAGCCGGTTCTCCAACGGCGTGCCGCTCAGCGCGAGCCGGAAGTTCGCCTTGAGCCCGAAGGCCGCGCGCGCCACCTGGCTGTCCGGATTCTTGATGGCCTGCGCCTCGTCCAGCACCAGCGAGTCCCACGTCTTCGCGCCGAGCACCGCCGCGTCCAGCCGCATGATGGCGTAGGTGGTGAGCGTCACGTCGGCGGACGGCTCCAGCGCGCGGCCGGGCCCGTGGTACACGCACACCTTCAGCGACGGGCGGAAGCGCTTCAGCTCCGCGGCCCAGTTGGGCAGCACGCTGGTGGGGCACACCACGAGCGACCCGGGCCCCAGGGCGCAAATCGTCTGGAGCGTCTTACCCAGGCCCATGTCGTCCGCCAGGACGCCGCCCAGCCCCGCGCCGCGCAGGAAGCCCAGCCAACTGACGCCCTGGAGCTGGTACTGGCGCAGCGTGGCGTTGAGCTCTGCGGGCAGCTCGGGCGGGGGCAGCTTCTCGAAGCCGGAGATGAGCGGCGCCAGCCGGTCCAGGCCCGGCGGAGGCGGCTGCTCCAGTGTCTCGCACAGCGCGGTGAGCTCCGGCAGCGCGTGGTTGGCGACCTTCCCATCCTCCTGCCGCGCGTTGAGCAGGTCCGCCACGCGCTGACCGTGCTTGTCCAGCCAGGCCCGGGGCAGCGGCGCCCAGCCGCCACCCTCCAGCGGCACCAACCCCAGCCCCTCCGTCCACGCCCGGATGACAGCGGCGGCGTCCACCGCCTTGACCTCGCCCCGGGCTCCCTCCACCTGGAAGGAGAGCTGGAAGCGCACGTCGGGGACGCCCTGCCCCGTGACGCTGGACTCCAGGTGGAGCGACGGGCGCAGCTTGACGTCGGGGCTCACCAGCCCCGCCGCGTCACCGGCGAGGTCGCCGCGCCAGCGCCGCAGCTTGTCCGCCCAGCGCACCATCTCCGAGCCCTGTACCGTCAGCCGGCGGCCGGGCACCAGGTTCAGCTCGTCGCGAAGCTGGTGGATGAGGCGCTGCTCGGCGGCCTCGTCGCGCAGCGGCACCGCGCCGCGCAGGTACACCATGCGCCCGTTGTCGATGCGCACCACCGGCGGCGCGCCGTAGACGAGCGTGGGCAGCACGGACAAGCCGGCGTCGAGCTGGTTCAGCTCCAGCAGGATGCGCGGCTTCAGCTCGCGGTCCAGGCGCGGCAGCCGCTTGCTGCGGACCTCCACCGGCAGGCGGCGCCCCAGCTCGGGCATGATCTTGGAGGTCAGGTCCCCCAAGTGGTCCGCCGAGTACGTGCGGACGATGGGCAGGTGCTGCAGCCAGGGGCCGGACATGGACGTCTCGCCCAGGCGGACCAGCGCGTCAGTCGCGAGCGCCACCCCGGGGCTGACCACCTCCTGGATGCGCGAATCGCGGGTCACCGTCACCACGATCTGGCCGCCGCGGTCCTCCACCACCGCGCGCGGCAGCACCTGCTCGTCGGACACCGCCACCGGGCGCCCGTCGAGCAGCACGTTGCGCGCCGACTCCAGCACCTTGAGCACCGCGTCCAGCGTCTCCGGCGCCAGGGTGCCGCGCGTGCGCCGCTGCTCCAGGATGCGGTCGGCCAGCAGGTCCGCGTTCTCCACCTGGAGCTTCGCGGCCTCCGCGGGCCGGGCCATCAGCGACGTCAGGCTGCCCTCCAGCGGCGTCTCCGTGCCGTCCACATGGACGATGGAGCGGCGAAGCGCCAGGCCGCCGTCCTCGCGGGTGAAGTGGTAGACGACGCGGGCCCAGCGGGTGGCCGCCGTCTCCATGGGCGCGTCCTGCCGCTCCGCCTGCTGGATGGAGATGGCCGCCGCCACCACGTGCTCGCAGGGGTCCACCAGGCTGGGGCAGTCACACTCCCAGGCATCGTCGTTCGGATACAGGACCACCGTGAGGGCGACCGGGCGCCCCTTGGCGCGCACCCTCAGCTCCAGCTCGCCCCCTTTCTGGGACTGGAGCACCACGGCTCCGGAGCGGGCGAGGTTCACCCCGTTGGACCAGATTCCCGGCTTGGCTTCCTTCCGGACGGTTTCGAGCAGTTGGGCGGTAGCGGACATGGGGCGCTGTTTCCCTACGCCCCGAACATGCGGCGCGCAACGGCCTTGAGCGCGCTCCGTCGCGTGGCAGGCGGGTCTGGACGTGGGGTCCTGCCTGGGAAAACTTCAACATCAGCGGCCCGTGCCGATGCTGATGGTGTCGCGTCAATCACTCCCACCTTCCCATATGCATTGCATTTCACGCACACATGGGCGCCCAGCATTGACACGCAAATATGAAATGACTTATCTGCATTACAGTCGTCTCCCTGATACGCCAACGAAGCCAGCTCACCGGGCCATGCCCAGGAAACGAGAGGACGCGTGGAAATCACGCAGAGGCAGGACGAGGCGACACCGGGAGCCAACACCCCGTCGCGGTTCGCACGCTGGGCACGGGCCACCACACTCACCGAGCGAGCTGAACTCACTCTCAAAACCAACACGACGCAACACGACACATCCGCTGCGGCGCGCAAGCGATTGGATGCATGGCGTCAGCAGGAGCCCTTCGGACAGGCGGACTGGTGGCAGCGCAGATTACAATCCTCGGGGCTGAGCGAGGCGGAGCTGCTCACGCTGCTGGAGGTGCCCACCGAGGCACCTTGGGCAACGCCTGCTGAAGCTCCCGGCTGGGTGCAGGTGCTGGAGCGCGCCTACGCGGAGCCCTCGCACGCGCCCGTCCGCTGGCCCGAGCACTCGGGGGGCCCGGACCGCTCGGCCTTCCTTCCCGTGGTGGAGCCGCTGGTGTCGCGCGCCGTGACGCAGCTCACCGCCGCGCTGACGCCCCTGAGGCACGCCGCGCCTGGGCTCGACCTGGAGCCGGGCGTCGTCGTCTCCACGATGCTGGGCCACCTGCCCCAGGTGCTGGCACCGGTGCTGGGCCGCGCCATGGTGGTGGAGCTGCATGCCGCGCAGTGGGAGGAGCTGCTCGCCGGAGACACCCCGGAGGCGCGCTTCCAGGACTTCACGAAGCGGCTGCGCCAGCCGCAGGTCGCCCTGGACATCCTGGAGCGTTACCCGGTGCTGGCCCGCTGCGTCGTCCTGCGCATCGCGGAGTGGGAGTCCAACTGCCTGGGGCTGATGAAGCGGCTGACGCGGGACGCGTCCCTGCTCTGGCAGTGGTTCAACGCGGGCCAGCCTCCCGGCGCGCTGGTGGAGGCACGCGGCGGCTTCTCCGACCCGCACCGGGGCGGTCAGGGCGTCTTCATCCTCCGCTTCGAGTCCGGGCTGCGGCTCGTCTACAAGCCGCGCTCGCTGGGAGCAGAGGCCGGGCTCCAGCAGCTCCTCACGTGGCTCAACGCGCGCGGCGCCACGCCCGTCATGAAGGGCGCGGAGGCGCTGGACCGAGGCGAATACGGGTGGATGGAGTACGTGGACCCCGCGCCGTGCGCGTCCACGGAGGAGGTCCGACGCTTCTACGAACGCCAGGGCGCCTACGTCGCGTTGATGCACGCGCTGGACGGCACGGACCTGCACTTCGAGAACCTCATCGCCGCGGGTGAGCACCCGGTGCTGGTGGACGTGGAGACGCTCTTCCACCCGCTGTCGGGCGCGCGCACGCTCCGAGACTCCGAGCACGCGGTGGAGGCGCCGCCGGTGTCGGTGCTCCGCAGTGGACTGCTGCCACAGCAGTTCTGGGGCACGCGCACGAAGGCTGGGGTGGACCTGAGCGGCTTGGGCGCTCAGGCAGGTCAGCTCACGCCGCAGGCGTACTTGATGACGGCGGAGCGCGGAACGGACCGGATGCGCTTCGAGCGACGGCCGGTGGCGATGCCCGGCGCCAACAACCTGCCACGCCTGGAGGGTGAGGCCGCGCCCGTGCTGGCCTACCGCGACGCGCTGGCCGACGGGTTCACCCGCATGTACGGCCTGCTGCTGGAGCACCGCGAGGCGCTGCTCGCCGAGGATGGGCCGCTGGCCGCCTTCGCGCGAGTGCCCATGCGCGTCCTCTTCCGCAACACGGCGGTGTATGGCGCGCTCCTTCACGAGAGCTACCACCCGCACGCGCTGGCGGACGGACTCGAGCGCCAGCGCTTCTTCGACCACCTGTGGCGCGCCGTGGTGCCTGTCCCGGACTTCGCGGCGCTCGTGCCCCTGGAGACGGAGCAGTTGGAGCGGGGAGACCTGCCGTACTTCACCGCGCGCGCCGATTCGAAGGACCTGGAGGCGGGCTCGGGCCAGCGCCTGCCGGACTTCTTCCAGGAGACGGGCATGGCGCGCGTGCGCCGCCGACTGGAGGGCCTGTCGCCAGAGGACCAGACGCGGCAGCGCTGGGTGCTGGAGCGCTCGCTGGATGTCCTGCTGCTGAGCTCGCGGACGGTGGCGCGGCCGAGCTATCCCTTCCGGGAGCACACCCCGCCGGGCCTCCGCGACGCGCTGCTCGCGGAAGCACGGCGCGCGGGCGAGCGGCTGCTGCCGTTGGCCTTCGCGCGCCGTGACGAAGCGCACTGGCTCGGCCTGGATGCGGGAGACGGCGGCTGGAGGCTCGGGTCACCAGGGCCGGATGTGTTCCAGGGCCGCGCGGGCATCGCGCTCGCGCTGGGCTACCTGGGGGACGTCACGCGAGACGCGCGCTTCACGCGGCTGGCGCGGGCCACGCTGCGCACCCAGGCGCGCCTCCTGGCGGAGGAGCCCGCCAGCGTGGTGGGGCTGGGCATCCTCAACGGCTGGGGCGGCATCCTCTACGCGCTGACGCACCTGGGCGTGCTGTGGAAGGACGACGCGCTCCTGGACGAGGCCGTTGGGTACGTGCGGCGGCTGCGGCCCCTGGTGGAGAAGGACACGGTGCTGGACGTGGGCGCGGGCGCCGCGGGCTGCCTCCTGGCGCTGCTGGTGCTCGGGGAGCACCGTCCGTCGGACACGCTGTGGGCCACGGTGGACGCCTGCGGCCAACGGCTGCTGGAGACGTCCACGCCCCAGGACCGAGGCGCGGCCTGGATTTGCGAGGCCGCGGGGGACCGCTACCTCGCGGGCATGGCGCACGGCGCCGCGGGCGTCAGCCTGGCGCTGCTGCGGCTGTTCGCGCGGACGGGCGATACGCGCCTGCGTGATGCGGCGCTCGCGGGCATGGAGTACGAGCGCGGGCTCTATACGCCCGAGGAGCGCAACTGGCCCGACCTGCGCGTGGGCGCGAAGGAGCTGGCGGCGGCCTCGGACGGGGCCGAGCACTTCCTCTGGGCATGGTGCACCGGCGCCCCCGGCATCGGCCTGGCGCGGCTGTCCGGCCTCCCCTTCGTGGACGACGCCGCGGTGCGCGAGGAGATTGCCATCGCGCTGGACTCCACGCTGGCGCGAGGCTTCGGCCGCAACCACGGCTTGTGTCACGGTGACCTGGGCAACGCGGACTTCCTGCTGGAAGCGGCGGCCACGCTCGGGGACTCGAAGCTCCAGGAGCGCACGAACGCGGTGGCGGGCGGCATCCTGCGCGGCATCTCCGAGCACGGCTACCTCTTCGGCCTGCAGGGCAGCACGGAGACGCCGGGCATGATGGTGGGCCTGGCGGGCATCGCCTACGGACTGGCGCGGCTGGCCATGCCGGAGCGCTTGCCCTCGCTGCTGGCTGTCGCGCCTCCACGAATCGTCCGAGGTGAAGGGCTGGGCACCTCGGATGGCCGTCCCTCCAGCCGTGTCCAGGAGCAGTCATGAGCCAGAAGAAGGAACACATCCTCCGCGCTTGGCGTGACCCCGAGTACTTCAACAGCCTGACGTCGGAGGAGCGCGCGTCCCTGCCCGCCAATCCCGCCGCCGAGTTGGAGCTGGGGGATGACCTCCTGGAGGTCATCACCGGCGGCGACTTCTGTCTGCCCGGCCAGTCCAGCCCCTACTGCACGCCGTGCCCGCCGTTCCACTGCTTCTGAGCCACCCCCTTTCACATTCAGGAGCAGTCATGAGCAAGAAAGAACACATCCTCCGTGCGTGGCGTGACCCCGAGTACTTCAACAGCCTGACGTCGGAGGAGCGCGCGTCCCTGCCCGCCAACCCCGCCGCCGAGCTGGAGCTGGGGGACGACCTCCTGGAGAGCATCTCGGGTGCGGACAGCTGCGAGCAGTTCGGCAGCTACCACTGCACGCCGTGCCCGCCCTTCGTTTGCATGTAGCGAAGGCACAGGGGGCCTGGCTCAGTCCCGGGCCAGTCCCCCACCCCATGCGCTAACGTCCCGCCACGATGCAGCCACCCACCGACGGCCGCCCCTCCATCTTCCGCAAGGAAGCCCTGGCGCACTACCAGCGCGTCGTGCAGGACGAAGGCGATTTGCTGCGCATCGGTGGCCGGTGGACGCGGTGGACCTTCGCGCTCCTGTTCTTCTTCGGCCTCGCGCTGGCGCTCGGTGTCCTGGCGTGGCCGGCGCTCATTGCCCCGGAAGGGAACATGCCGCCATGACGGCCGAGGCGCCGCGGCAACCCCTGCGCCGATGGAGGCTCGGCCTGCGCAAGCGCGTGCCCGAAGTGCGGCAGATGACGATGACGGACTGTGGCGCCGCCTGTCTGGCCATGGTGCTGGCCTACCATGGCCGCCACATGGGCCTGGACGCGGTGCGCGAGGTGACAGGCCCCGGACGTGACGGCGCCAGCGCGAAGGCGCTGAAGGCCGCCGCCCAGAAGCTGGGCCTGCGCGTGCGCGCCATCTCCGTGGACCTGGACCGCCTGCCCTTCCTGCCTCCGGCCACCATCCTCCACTGGCGCTTCACGCACTACGTTGTCTTCGAGCGGCTGGGCCGCGGCTGGGTCGAGGTGGTGGACCCCGACCAGGGCCGCCGCCGCGTCTCCCTGGAGCAGTTCAGCCAGTGCTTCACCGGCGTGGCGCTGCTGCTGGAGCCATCCGAGAGCTTCCAGCCGGGTCACACGCGGCGCGGGCCCTACCGCTACCTGGTGCCCCTGGTGAAGCGGCAGGCCGGCACGCTGGGGAAGGTGCTCGCGCTGTCCGCCGTGCTCCAGGTGCTGACGCTGGCGGTGCCGCTGCTCACCGGCATGGTGGTGGACCGCGTGGTGCCCCGGCAGGACTACTCGCTGATGGGCGTGCTGTCCGCGGCGCTCGCTGGCGTGCTGCTCTTCGAGCTGCTCTCGTCGGTGGTGCGCGGCCAGCTCCTGGTGGAGCTGCGCACGCGGCTGGACTCGCAAATGACGCAGGGGCTCCTGGACCACCTGGTGAGCCTGGCCTACCCCTTCTTCCAGCTTCGGCCCGCGGGCGACTTGCTGACGCGGCTGGGCTCGCAGCAGGCCATCCGCGAGCTGCTCTCCACCGGCCTCTTGTCCAGCGCGCTCGACGGTGCGCTGGTGCTGCTCTACCTGGGCCTGCTGCTGGCGGCGGACGCGTCGCTGGGGCTGCTGGTGGTGGGCCTGGGCCTGTTGCAGGTGCTGGTGTTCGCGCTGCCCCGGGCCCGCCAGCGCAGCCACCTTTCGCGCAGCCTGGACATGGGCGTGCGCAGCCAGAGCTACCTGATGGCCATGCTGTCCGGCATGCAGACGCTCAAGGCCTTCGGCGTGGAGGGCCGCATGGTGGGCAGCTACGCCAACCTCTACGTGGACCTGCTCAACGTGGAGCTGGAGCGCGGCCGGCTCTCCGCCTGGCTGGACGCGCTGACGGGCACGCTGCGCCGCGTGTCCCCGCTGGTGCTGCTGTCCGTGGGTGCGTGGCGCGTGCTGGACGGCGCGATGTCGCTGGGACAGATGCTGAGCCTCAACGCGCTGGCCACCGCGTTGCTGGTGCCCCTGTCCAACCTGCTGGGCACCGGCGGGCAGCTCCAGTTCCTGAGCACCTACCTGGAGCGCATCAACGACGTGCTGGACACACCTCCCGAGCGCGACGCGGCGCACCAGGGCCGCGCGCCCACGCTGCGCGGCGCCATCACCCTGGAGGACGTGCGCTTCCGCTACAACCCCCACTCCGCCTGGGTGGTGCAGGGCGTGTCGGTCAGCGTGGAGCCGGGGCAGATGGTGGCGCTCGTCGGCCGCTCGGGCGCGGGCAAGAGCACCCTGGCGCACCTGCTACTGGGGCTCTACCTGCCCACCTCCGGACACGTCCGGTATGACGGCGCGGAGCTGGGCGAGCTGGACTTGCGCGCGGTGCGCAGTCAGTTGGGCGTGGTGCTGCAGGACGCCTCGTTCTTCAACGCGTCGCTGAGGGAGAACATCACCCTGAGCGACCCGGACATGGACATGGACCGTGTCGTGGAGGCCGCGAAGCGGGCCCACATCCACGACGACATCATGGCCATGCCCATGCAGTACGACACGCCGCTGACGGACCGGGGCCTCTCCATGTCCGGCGGCCAGCGGCAGCGGCTGGCCCTGGCCCGCGCCCTGGTGCGCAGGCCCGCCATCCTCCTGCTGGATGAAGCCACCAGCGCCCTGGACGCCACCACCGAGGCGAACGTGCAGCAGGCACTGGCGTCCTTGAAGTGCACGCGCGTCGTCATCGCCCACCGGCTCAGCACGGTGCGCAACGCCGACACCATCCTCGTCATGGAGGCCGGCCAGGTGGTGGAGGTGGGCCGGCACCAGGAGCTGCTGGAGCGCCAAGGCACCTACGCGTCCCTGGTGAATGCACAAAGGGAGGAGCGCACCCAGGCGACGGGCTGAGGCGCCTGGAGTACGACCTGGGATTCATGAATATCCTGCTTCCCGCGCCCGGTCCGCCGCATGTCCACCGGCGCCCGCGAGGGATTCATGAACCTGGATGACTACAGCCGCTTTGACGCAGTGGGATTGGCGGAGCTGGTACGTCGGAAGGAAGTCACGCCCGAAGAGCTGCTCCGGGTGGCGGTGGAGGCCATCCACCGCGTCAACCCGGCGCTGAACGCCGTCATCGACCTGCGAGAGGGCGAGGCGCGCGACGCGCTGAAGCAAGACATCCCCGACGGCCCCTTCCGGGGTGTGCCCTTCCTCATCAAGGACATTGGCGTGCACGCCGCGGGGGTACCCACCGACATGGGCAGCCGGATGGCCCAGGGGACGGTGTTCCCCCATGACAGCGCGTTGATGGCGCGCTACCGGCGCGCGGGACTGGTGCTCCTGGGTCGGACGAACGCGCCGGAGTTCGGCAACAACGCCACCACGGAGCCGGTGCTGCACGGGCCCACGCGCAATCCGTGGGACGTGAAGCGCAGTCCGGGCGGCTCCAGCGGCGGCTCTGCGGCGGCGGTGGCGGCGGGCATCGTCCCGGTGGCCCACGGCAACGACGGCGGCGGCTCGCTGCGCATCCCCGCGTCGCTGTGCGGCGTCTTCGGGCTGAAGCCCACGCGTGGCCGCAACTCGCTGGGGCCGGACGCGGGTGACTTCATCTTCGGCATGGGCATCGAGCACGTACTGTCCCGCAGCGTTCGCGACAGCGCGGCCATGCTGGACGCCACCCAGGGCCCGGAGGCAGGCGACCCGTACTTCGCGCCGCCGCCTCGGAGGCCCTACCTGGAGGAAGTGGGCCGCGCGCCGGGCCGGCTGCGCATCGCGCTGATGACGGAGGCCCCCATGGGCGCTCCGGTGAGCGCCGAATGTGTGGAGGCCGCGCGAGCGGCGGCGAAGCTGTGTACGGAGCTGGGCCACGAAGTCGTCGAAGCCGCGCCCGAGCACGACGGCCAGTTGCTGCACGAGGCCGTCTCCACCGTCTGGTCAGCGACCATGGCCTCCCTGGTGGGCATGCTGAGCCAGTTCTCCGGGCGCGACCCGGGGCCGGAGCTGCTCGAGGCCACCACCTGGGCGGTGGTGCGCCATGGCCGCGAGCTGAAGGCCACGGACCTGCAACGGGCGCTCGGCGTGTTCAACTTCGTGTCACGGCAGGTGGGCGCCTTCTTCCAACAGTACGACGTGCTGCTGTCGCCCACGGTGGCGGCGCCGCCCTTCCCGCTGGGCCTGCTGGACGCCAACGCGCCCCGGACGGCCCGCGAGTGGTACGACCACGCGTTCGGCCACTGCCCCTTCACCGCGCTGTTCAACGTCACCGGGCAGCCCGCCATGTCCGTGCCGTTGCATTGGAGCGCGGAGGGCCTGCCCATCGGCGTTCAGTTCGCCGGACGGTACGCCGACGAGGCCACGCTGTTCCAACTGGCGGGGCAGCTCGAGCAGGCGCGGCCCTGGGCCCAGCGGCTGCCACCGGTGCACGTCACCCGGCCCGCGTAGCCGCCGTGAGACGCGCGGTGGGCCCTCGAAGCGAGAAGGCCCACCGCGAAGCAGCCGGCTCAGTCGTAGCGGCTGGTGAGCTTCAGCGTCCACGAGCGCAGCGTGCCGCTGCCCACGCCGGACGGGTTGGCGACGTGCAGCTTCCAGCGGCCGTTGATGCTGCCGTCGCGCGGAATGCCCCGCGTCACGACGATGCGCGAGGGCGGCGTGCCCTCGTTCGGGCCGTCCCACAGCAGGGCCGTCTCGCCACCCGGGTCCTCCAGCGTCAGCACCAGCCGGTGCGGCGCGGTGTGGACGATGTCCAGCTCCACGTTGATGTCCATGGGCACCGTGGCCAGCCCCACCACGACGAGCGGCGCCGTCACCAGCGGGTTCGTCGACTGGAGCTTCAGGTCGGAGTACTCGATGAAGGAGGCGCCCATCCACGCCGGGGCGCAGTAGCCCTCCACCCAGCCCGACGCCAGGCCGATGCAGATGAGCTGCTCCGACGGGCACGCCACGAAGCGGGAGCACATGTCCCCGTTGCCCGCGACATACGAGGCGTCCACGCAGCGGCCATAGGGGCTGGAGCCGTCACCGGGGCGGCCCTCGCAGACGAGCCCCGGCTGACAGATGCCAGGGCCCGTGCACGGGTCACCTTCGGCCGCCTGCTGCGTGTGGGCCTTGAGCTGCCCCATCGCGACGGCGTTCACGTTCGCCAGCCGCGACAGTTGCACCATGTGGGCGATGGGGCGCGCCGCGACGAGGCTCTGCACCGCCGCCGCGGGGATGCCAAAGACGGTCTGCAGATTCGACGCGCTCTGCGTGTTCGCCGCGTGGATGGCGCGGCGGGCCTCCGCCAGGTTGAAGGCCACGCCGTGGAAGGTCCCCACGTGCCCGTCCACCGGCAACGCCACGCGGCCCGTGCCCTTGGCGTACGCCTCCAGCGCCGCGAGCGCCGCGGGGCCCACCTGCGGCACCGCGTCCACCTGTTCGATGCTCACGAACCGGCGGTCATCGCCCGTGTGGAGCACGCCGTCCGGCCCCTCGCGGTAGTCAATCAGCGCCTGCGCCGCCAGGGCGTTCAGCGGCACCTCCAGGTCCAGCACGGTGAAGGAGATGGAGTAGTCGTTGAGGAAGGACAGCACGCCCTCCGCCGCGGGCGTCCCCGTGGCCAGCGCCTGCGCCTGCGTTCCGAGCACAACCGCCTCGTGCTCGGCGTCCATGGACGTCGGGGCGCCACAGCTGATCAGCGCCGGAAGAACCGTGGATAGCGAAATAAACAAGGGAAGTTTGAGTTTCATGCGCACCGTGTAGCGCAAGACTTGTCCGGCGCACAGGACGTCACCCGTGCGTGACGCAATCCAACCGAACCCGTGGGGAATAGGCCCACCTCCGTGGCAGTCTTGCGCGCCATGCGAATCCCCCACGCGCTGTCCCTGGGCGCCGCCGCCGTCCTGGCGCTGTCGGCACAGGCCGCCGCCCCCAGCCGTCCTTCCCCCACCCTGCCGTCGGGCTACTGGCCGGAGGAGAAGGTGGCCGAGGTCCTCGCCAAGACGCAGGAGGTCCGCCTGTCGCCGGACCTCTCCCGCCTCACGCCCGACGAGCAGGCGGCGGTGAAGGACCTGCTGGAGGTGGGCGCCATCTTCCAGGGCCTGTACGAGTCCTCGCGCCACCACCAGGCGCTCCCGGCGCTCGCGAAGCTGGAGGCGCTGGACAAGAAGCTGGGCGGCCCCCAGCGCACGCGGGATTTGCTCACGCTGTACCGCCTGTACCAGGGCCCCATCGCCAGCACCCTGAGCAACGCGCGGGAGGCGTTCCTCCCGGTGGACGCGCAGGTGGCCTCGCGCAACGTGTATCCGGTGGACGTGACGCGGGCGGAGGTGGACGCCTTCCTGGCCGCGAACCCCGGCGAGCGCCAGGCCCTGCTGAGCGAGAAGACGGTGGTCCGCCGCGCCACGGCCGCCAACCTGCGCCAGGACGTGAAGGTCCTCCAGGCGCACCCGGTGCTGGACACGCTGCACCCGGGCCTGCGCCAGGCGCTGCAAGCGAAGGCGAAGCGGCCCGACGCCAAGGCGCTCTACGCGGTGCCGTACGCGGTGGCCTATGGGCCGGAGCTGGTGAAGGCCTACGGGCTGGTGATGCGCGCGGCGCAGCGGCTGGAGGCCAGCGACGCGGAGCTGGCGCGCTACCTGCGCAACCGCGCGCGGGACTTGCTCAGCAACGACTACGAGAGCGGCGACGCGGCGTGGGTGACGGGCCGCTTCCAGAAGCTCAACGTGCAGTTGGGCGCGTATGAGACGTATGACGACGCGCTCTTCGGCGTGAAGGCGTTCCACAGCCTGTCGGTGCTGCTGAGCAACGAGGCGGCCACGCAGGCGCTGCGCAAGCGTCTGGGCGGGCTCCAGGCGGTGGAGGACGCGCTGCCCTACACCGCGAAGAAGCGCGTGCGCGAGGACATCCCCGTGGGCGTCTACGAAGTCATCGCCGACTTCGGCCAGTCGCGCGGCACCAACACCGCGAGCATCCTCCCCAACGACGCGCTCGCCGCGCGCCGCTACGGCCGCACCATCCTCCTGAGGGAGAACATCATGCGCAACCCGGAGCTGTTCGCGTCCGACGAGCGCATCTGGCGCGCCGCGGTGGTGGACGCCCACGCCCGGGAGCTGGTCTCCGAAGGCAACTTCCAGCGCACCCTCTGGCACGAGGTGGGCCACTACCTGGGGCCGGACCGCGACCGGGCGGGGCGCACGCTGGACGACGCGCTGGAGGACTACGCGGGCGCCGTGGAGGAGATGAAGGCGGACCTGGTGAGCCTCTTCTCGCTGCAGGCCTTCCACAAGAAGGGCACGCTGGACGCCGCCGGGCTGCGCGCGGTGCAGGCCTCCGGCATCCGCCGCACGCTCCAGAACGTGCGCCCGCGCGAGGACCAGCCCTACCAGCGCATGCAGTTGGTGCAGTTCAACTGGTTCCTGGAGCACGGCCTCATCCAGGCGGACCCGCGGACGGCGCGCCTGAGCATCCAGTACGACAAGTACCCGGCCGTCGTGACGGCGCTGCTGGAGCAGGTGCTCGCGCTCCAGCACGGGGGCGACAAGGCGGCCACCGCGGCCTTCTTCCAGCGGTGGAGCGCCTGGACGCCGGAGCTGCACGAGAAGCTGGCGGCGCGCATCCGCGAGGCGCAGGGCGCCCGCTTCCGGCTGGTCCGTTACGACGCGCTGGGGGACTGAGCCGGAAGCGGGCGGCTCCCGCCAAGGCCCGGACTCAGGCGTCCGGCGGGAGCACGGGCCGCAGGACGGCGACCGCGTACATACCGGCGCTCGCGTTTGGCGTCCCCTGGGCCGCGGAGTACTGGGCCTCCGCGTGGATGTACGTGCTCACGTCCTCGAGCGCGGAGTCGCCGGTGAACTCGTGCACGTACACGCCCCCCTGCGCGGAATCATTGGAGGTGCCGCCGAGCAGCGCCCAGTCCTCCGGCGCGGACTGCGTCAGGCGATAGCCCTCCTCGGTCCGCTCGACGACCACCCAGTGACCGGTGACGTTGTTGGCCGCGGCGCCGCCATAGTTGAGCGGGCGCATGATGACCGCGCTCATCTCACCAACCTCCATGTCCTCCAAGGATTCGAGGGTGGAGACGGCGCCTCCTGAGCTCAGCTGATTGGGCACCAAGGCGAACTCCACCTCCGTCGCCTCGAAGCGCAGCGGCGGCCCGCCCCCGGAGTCCAACTCGACGGGGATGGGCTGGCCGCCCGGCAGTTCCGCCTCGGAGATGCCGCCCGAGCTCGGGTCGAGCCCCTCCCTGTAACCACTGCCCAGATGCTCACCGAAGGCGCCCGATTCCACCAACTGATCCCAGATGGCTCCGGAGGAGCGCACGCGGTGTTCCATCAGCACCGCGTCGATGGACTCGGCGGTGGTCCACTGAGGGAGGGCTTCCAGCAGCTCGTCGAACGCGGTGGCCGCGCAGTAGCTCGCACCCGGCACCGTCCCGGCGACCACCTCGGCGACACGCTGGCTGTAGGACGTCCCGTCCTGGTGACTCAACTCGCCCAGCGATAGGCCCCCGAACGCCGGGCTGTCGACCTGCGGCGTCACGGGCGTGAACCCAGGCGCCGTGGGCGTGGGCGGTTGATACTGCACGAGCACCGGGGCCCCCGGCGACTCCCCCGTGAGGTTGGGCCCCCTGGCGCGTGTGCTCCCCGTCAGCTCGAAGGAGGAGCGCCCGGAGTCAAACCGGGCTGCCGCGGGGGCCTGCCCTCGCGCGGTGTTGACGGTGCTGGCGGTGTTGGAAGCGGCCTTGGGCTGAAGCTGGCGGCGCATGAGCTCCAAGGCCTGGAGCTGCGCTGTGGACGACGACGCAATACGAGATGAACTGGACACGACGGACTCCCCCTCTGTTGTGACAGCTACCGGGTCCCCCAGGACCCGATGAAACATTCTACGCTGAACAGAAGATTCAACAACACCCCAAGTGAATCAATGCGGACTCAGGGAGCCACTCCACCCAGGGCGTAGGGGGCTGTATTCGCTCCCGTCACTTGCGGCGGCGTCACGGAAGCGGCCGTCAGGGTTCGCGCGCGCACGCGTCGGAGGTGCCCCCCCCACACACCGCCACCTTTGATGCGAGGCTTCTGGATGCCAAGCTCCCGACGTCCGTCTCACGCGCGCGCCATCCTCTTCGGCCGGAATCCCACCCAGGACGACCCCTTCGACGTGGAGGCCGACGCGGTTGAAGCGCTCGGGGTCGACACCTACCAGGCCGACCTGGGGGCACTCCTCTCCGGCAATGCCGAACAGGCACTGTCCACCCTCCCGGAGCGCGGCAGGCTCCGGCTCCTCTACCGCGGCTGGATGTTGACGGAGGAGGAGTACACCGCGCTGGACGAAGCCGTGTCCGCCCTGGGCCACCGGCTGACGACGACGCCCGAGCAGTACGCGGCGGCGCTCTACCTGCCCAACTGGTACCCCCAGCTCTCCCGCTACACCGCCCGCAGCGTCTGGACGGAGGGCACGGACGCGGCGGAGGCCTGGCACGCGGCCCAGGATCTCGGCCCGCGGCCCTGGCTGGTGAAGGACCATGTGAAGTCGGCCAAGGAGCGCTGGGACGACGCCTGCTTCATCCCCGAGGGCACGACGCAGGCACGCTTTGAGCAGATTTGCGCCAACCTCGTCGACGAGCGCGGAGACCGCTTCGAACGCGGGCTCGTTGTCCGCAAGTTCCTCCCCTTCAAGGAATACGGCCGCACGCCAGCGGGCCCGGCCCACGTCGAGTTCCGGCTCTTCTTCGGAGGCGGCCGGCTCCTCGCGGCTGAGCCGTACCACGAGTTCGACGTCGACGTGCCGGACTTCACCGGCTTCGAGCCCCTGGCCCGGCGCATCGACTCGCCCTTCCTCACCCTGGACGTGGCCATGCTCCAGGACGGGGGCTGGGCGGTGGTCGAGGTGAACGACGGCGGCGTCTCCGGACTGCCACCTGGGCTGGACCCGCGCGCGCTCTTCGAGGCGCTGCTCGCCCCTCGCTGACAGCGCGGCGACCGCCACTTCCCGGGACTGCCCCACCCCACGCGGCGGGGGCGTGTGGCGCGCCGAGCGGTGCGCCGCCGCTTTCACCCTCCCCCCGGATGCGCACAGTTTCGGACAGGACCCTATGACCGGGAGGAAGGCATGGCGCAGCCAGGCAGGCGTCGCATGTACCTGGGGGTGGCCGGCACGGCCGTGATGCTGCTGGGAGGCTGTGCCACCCAGCGCTCCAGCGCGAAGGTGGAGAAGGAGTGGGTGGCGCGCGTCCCGCCCGGCGACCTGGGAGACGTGCGCCAGGCGCAGCTCACGGAGGAGCAGGCCCAGGAGCAAATCACCCGCGCCCAGGTGGCCAGCCAGGACGCCGAGGCCGCGCGAGAGGTCGCCCAGCGCAACGAGGACGCCGCGAAGGCCCGCCACGAAGCAGGTGAGGCAGCGCTCGAGGTCGCGCAGGCGACGGGTGACGTCGCGGCCATCGAGCGGGCCCAGCACGCCGCCTGCACGGCCCAGCACGCCCTCACCCTGGCCGAGGCGGAGACCGCCTGGCGCGACGACGCGGTGACGACGTCGAAGTCCCTGGAGGTCATGCGCCAGCGGGAGCTGGACGTGGCCGACGCCCAGCTCGAACAGGCGGAGTACGAAGCCGTCAACGCCAACGCGGACGTCCGTGCGAAGGAGCTGTCCCCTGGCGACTTCTCCAGCGCCGTCGCCGACGCCCGGCGAAAGGCGGCGGAGCAGCAACGGCAGGTGGACGCCAACCTCCAGCGCGAACAGCAGGCCAAGGCGCGCTGGCAGCAACTGCAGGACCAGGGCTACGGAGGCAGCGGCTCGCAGCAGCCCTGAGCCGCGCCTTCACGGCGTAGCGCCCCACGTGACAGCGCGGGCCGGAGCAACGTGCTCCGGCCCGCGCCGCCCATGTCTTCATCCGGCTCACTGCACCTCGGGCCCCCGAGGCGCCTTCCACGGGGGCAGGCCCTGCGGACACGCGGGCATCATGTCGAGCCGGCCATAGAGGCCCTGCGTCTCATCCGCGGGCCCCGCGGTGAAGAAGAGCGCCTGGGCAGGCCCATTGCCGAAGCTCAGGGCCCAGAGCCCGTCGACCACGACAGGCTGCCCGTCCGGCCGAGTGAGCGCACCCGCCCAGGCGCCCGAGGCCAGGTCATACGCGTGGATGGTGCCATCCCCGAAGTTGCCCACCAGCAGGTGGTTGCTGAACTGCCCGAAGCCCGCCGGCGCCAGGGCCATGCCCCACGGCGCGTTGAGCGCCCCCTGAGACGCGAACCGACGCAGCAACTGTCCGTTCAGGTCGAAGGCGTTGATGTAGCCCGCGCCCATGCCGGGGACGTCATCCGTGAGTCCCGCGTCCTGCTGCGCATACGAGACGTAGAGGGTGCCCTCGACGTTCTGGATGTTGAAGGGCGCATACCCGGCGGGCAGGGACGGGTCCTCGAAGGCACCGGGCATCGGCATGCGCGTGAAGCGGGAGTTGAAGACGTCGATTCGCCCGTTCCGGAAGTCCGCCGCGTACAGCATGGCGTCCGCCCCGCTGCCCGCCAGCGCGAGCCCCTTGTACACGGCGCCCGCGGTGGAGCTGTCCGCGACAACCATCGCCCAGGATTCGTCCACCATGGGTGCCCAGGCGGCCAGGAGGCCCTGCTCCGTGGCGAAGATGAAGCGGGCAGGCCCCGAGACGCCCGTCCCCGACACGACGAACGCTTCCGAACCATTGAACACCACGCCGGTGGGCGTCCCCAACTCGGCCACGCCCGGCGGCGCGGGGATGCCCACGATGAGGGGCTGCTGGCCCCCGCTGCCGTCATAGAGCGACGACGTGCCCGTGCCGTTGTTCGCCACCCACGAGACACCCGTCGGGTTGAAGGCCAGGCCCCACGGGTTGATGAGGTGCGGGTCGACGTTCTCCGCGCCCAGCGCGGGACTGTTGGCGACGAGGTTGCGCTGCGTGTATCCGCCCGCCACCGAGCAGGCAGCCGGCGGCGCGGGTGGCATCGCCGCCCTGGCGACCGGCACGGTGAAGACGGCGACGGACGCGGACAGCACCCCTTGCATCAACGTGGGCCTGCGAGTGTTCATCACGATTCCCCCCTCTGAGGCGGCGAACCGCCGCGTGCTCATTGAGCAACAAGCTGGGAGGGCGTCTTCGGATGAACAACCCGAACTGCTGCCCAGTCGCATTGCGCACCGGACGGCAATCACTGGCCCGTGAGGGCGACCCGGACTACTCGCCGCGGGACGCCTTGTCCTCGCGCCACCAGTGGCTCATGCGCTCGTGAAGCTCCGCCTCGTAGCCTTCCTTGCTCGGGCGGTAGAAGACGGAACGCTCCAGCGGGGCGGGCAGGTACGTCTGCCCGGGCACGTAGTGGTCCTTGAAGTTCCAGGGCGTCTGGTAGCCCTTGCCGTGCCCCAGCTCCTTCATCAGCTCGGTGGGCGCGTTGCGGAGGTGGAGCGGAGGCTCCGCGTTGGGATGCTCCTGGAGCGCCGCCAGCGCCGCGTCCAACGCCGCATAGGCACGGTTGCTCTTCTTCGCCGTGGCCAGCAGGACGACGGCGTGCGCCACACAGATGCGCCCCTCTGGCATGCCCATGGCGTGGAAGGACTCCTCGCAGTCACGCACGATGCTGATGGCCTCCGGCATCGCCATGCCCACGTCCTCCACGGCAATCACCTTGAGCCGTCGCCACAGGGACGCCACGTCGCCTGTCTGGAGCAGCTTCGCCGCCCAGAAGACGGCGCCCTGGACGTTGGAGCCTCTGCACGACTTCTGCAGCGCGCTCAGCAAGTCGTAGTGCTGGTCCCCATCCTTGTCGTGACGGGACAGACTGGTGCCCACCGCCTCGCGCGCCGTCTCGGGCGCAATCTCCGCGCCGTCCGCGGTGAGGCTGGCGGCCAGCTCCAGCGCCCCCAGCGCCTTGCGCACGTCGCCCACGCCGCCCTTCGCCAGCAGCGTCAGCGCCTCTTCTCCCACCGTCAGGTTGCGCGCCCCCAGGCCCCGCTTCGAGTCACCGAGCGCCCGCGTCAGCGCCGACTGGATGTCCGCGACGGTGAGCTCCTTGAGCTGGAACACACGACACCGGCTGACGAGCGCGGGGCGGACCTCGAAGCTGACGTTCTCCGTGGTGGCGCCCAGGAGGACGAAGAGGCCGCTCTCCACGTGGGGCAGCGCCTGCTCCTGCACGTTCTTCGCCCAGCGGTGAATCTCGTCGACGAAGAGGACGGTGCGGCGGCTGTACTGGTTGCGCAGGCGCTCGGCCTCGGCCACCACCTCGCGGATGCGGGGGATGCCATCCGACACGGCGGAGAGGATGACGAACTCCGCGTCCACGCCGGTGGCCATCATCCGCGCGAGCGTCGTCTTGCCCACGCCCGGAGGCCCCCAGAAGAGGGAGGAGACGATGGCCTTGCGCTCGATGAGCTGGCGCAGCGGACGTCCCGGCCCCAGCAGGTGGGACTGACCGATGAACTCGTCAGGCGTGCGAGGCCGCATCCGCTCCGCCAGGGGCGCGAAGCGATTCACGTCGACGGAGGCGGAGAAGAGGTCGGGACCGGCGCTCATCGGGCCGCAGGCTCTCCCCTCCGTGGCCCAGGGTCAATCGTCCGAATCGAGCGGCTCGACGAGCACCTGTCCCAGTGTCAGGTCGTTCAACGCGGTCCGCAGGGCCGCCACCTGAGTGACGGGCAGTTCCAGACGGTAACCCACGGTGGCCGAATACTCCTCCGCCAGCACCTGCGCTTCGTAGGACGGCAGCAGGCGGCGCAGCCCGTCGACGTGCGTGTACTCCACCTCGACGGCCAGTCGCGTCTTGCGCACACGCTCCGTGGTGGGGAGGCTCTCGAGCGCCTGCTGGACGCCGGCGGTGTAGGCGCGCACCAGCCCGCCCTTTCCGAGCAGCGTCCCGCCGAAATAGCGGGTCACGACCATGGCCACGTCGCCCACGCTCCCGTGGAGCAACGCGGTGAGCATGGGCCGACCGGCCGTCCCATGGGGTTCGCCGTCGTCGCTCATGCCCACCTGGGCGGTGGAGCCCGGAGGCCCGACGACGAAGGCCCAGCAATTGTGGGTGGCGTCGGCGAACTCCTCGCGGACGCGGGCGATGAAGGCCTTCGCCTCCTCCACGGTGGGCGTGTGGGCGGCCGTGGTGATGAAGCGGCTCTTCTGGATGTCCTGCTCCACCCGGTGGAGCCCGGCCGGGATGGGGTAGCGCTTCTCGTCCATGGGTGCGGTGGCTGGCGCAGTGTCTCATATCGCCAGCAGCCGTCCCGCCGCCACCTGTCGACGCGGAGGAAAAGTCCGGAGGCGGCGCCGCGTTCCGGGCCCATGGCCGAGGTACGACCGCGACGCCCAGGGGCAGCCGACGCACTCCTTCGACTGGAAGCACCTTCCGAACCTCGCCCAGCAGGTCCTTCAGCGCAGCATGGCTGGACAGGCTTGCGTACGCCTTGGGAAGGGACAGCCGCAGCGTCCTGGCGGGCCTGAAGTGAAGTGGGTGCACGCCCCTTCGCACGCGACTGCTTCGTCCCGTTTCCAGGGGAGCGTCCCACAAGGACGCTCCCCTTTTCTTCGCTCCAAGCGTCTCCGGGTGCTCACGCCTGACGAAGCACCAGCAGCCGGAGCTCCGTCATGTCCTCGATGGCGTACTTCACGCCCTCGCGGCCGATGCCCGAGCCCTTCACGCCTCCGTAGGGCATGGTGTCGACGCGGAAGCTCGGCACGTCGCCGACGACGACGCCCCCCACCTCCAGTTCGTCCCAGGCCTTCATCGCCCGCGACAGGTCCTGCGTGAAGAGGCCCGCCTGGAGTCCGAAGCGCCCGCTGTTCACCTGCGCCAAGGCTTCGTCGAAGGTGTCAAAGGGCTGGAGCAGGACGACCGGGCCGAAGGCCTCCTCGCTGCTCAGCGACGCATCCTTGGGGACCCCCTCCAGCACCGTGGCGTCCAGCACCGAGCCGCGCCGGCCGCCACCAGCGAGGACCCGCGCCCCGCGCTGCACGGCCTGCTGAATCCAGCCCTCCAGGCGCCGCGCCGCGGGCTCGTCAATCATGGGTCCCAGCGTCGTGGCCTCATCGAACGGATTGCCCGGCCGCAGCGCCTTCGCCCGTTCGACGAGCCGCTCCCGGAGCGCGTCGTACAGCGACGCATGGACCAGCACGCGCTGCACCGAGATGCAGCTCTGCCCGGCCTGGAAGAAGGCGCCCTGCGCCACCCGGTCCGCGATGAAGTCCAGCGGCGCGCCCGGCGCCTCGTCCACCACGCAGGCCGCGTTGCCGCCCAGCTCCAGCACCACCTTCTTCCGGCCCGCTCGCGCCTTCAGCTCCCACCCCACCTTCTCCGAGCCCGTGAAGGAGAGCAGCTTCAGCCGGTCGTCCTCGATGAGCGGCGCGATGTCCTCCAGCCGCACGGGCAGCACGGAGAATGCCCCCTCGGGAAGCTCCGTCTCCGCCAGCACCTCCGCCATGATGAGTGCGCTCACCGGCGTTCGGTCCGAAGGCTTGAGGATGAACGGGCAGCCCGCGGCGATGGCCGGCGCCACCTTGTGCGCCACCAGGTTGAGCGGGAAGTTGAACGGGGTGATGAACGAGCACGGCCCCACCGGCACGCGCTGGGTGAAGCCCCGGTATCCCGCGGCGCGCTTCGACACCTCCAGGTTCAGCACCTCGCCCCCGCCGCGCACCGCCTCCTCGGCGGCGGCCTTGAAGGTCTCAATGAGCCGGTCCACTTCCCCTCGCGCGTCGCGCAGCGGCTTGCCCGCTTCGATGCAGAGCGCCAGCGCCAGCTCCTCCGCGCGCTCGCGGAAGCGGCGCACGCAGTGTTCGAGCACCGCCTGCCGCGCGTAGGGCGCCAGCTTCCGCATGGGCTCGGCCGCGCGCACCGCGGCGGTGATGGCCTCCTCCACGGCCGCGGCATCCGCGACCGCGACGTGCGTCACGACCTCGCCCGAGTACTTGTGGGTGACGGCCAGCTCCGCGTTGGGTTGCCGGGGACGGTTGGCCAGGTAGTACGGGTAACGTTCAGCCAGCATGGTGTTCCTCCAGTGTTCGCGAACCGCCGCGCCCTTCAGAGCGCGGCGAGTTCCTCCGCACCCGCGCCAAGCGCCCGTGCGTTGTCCGAGTAGTCGATGGGCACATCGATGACGTGGACGCCGCTCGACGCCAGGCAGCGAGCCAGCGTGGCGCCGAACTCCGTCGCGCTGGCCGGCCGGTGGCCATGGGCCCCATACGCCTCCGCGTAACGGACGAAGTCCGGGTTCCCCAGCGCCATGCCGAAGTCCGGCAGGCCCATCTCCCCCTGCTTCCAGCGAATCATCCCGTAGCCGTCGTCGCGCACGACGACCACCGTCAAATCCAGCCCCAGCCGAACGGCCGTCTCCAGCTCCTGCGAGTTCATCATGAACCCGCCGTCTCCGCAGACCGCCACCACCTTGCGGCGGGGATGCACCAGCTTCGCCGCGATGGCCGAAGGCAGCCCGGCCCCCATCGTCGCCAGCGCGTTGTCGAGCAGCAGCGTGTTGGGCCGGCGCGTGCGGTAGTAGCGAGCGAACCACAGCTTGTACATGCCGTTATCCAGGCACACGATGCCGTCGTCCGGCACCGCGCGCCGCAGCTCGGCGACGAGCCGCGCGGGGTAGATGGGGAAGCGGTCGTCATCCCCACCGTGCGCGAGCTGCGCCTCGAGCCCCGCGCGGAACTTCTCGAAGGGCGCGAAGTCCCAGTGCGCACGAGCCCCCAGCCCTTCACCGATGCGCCACACCGCGTTCGCGATGTCGCCCGTCACCTCCAGCTGCGGGAAGTACACGGGGTCCACCGCCGCCGACGAGAAGTTGAGATGCACCACCGTGCGGCGACTGTCGCGCATGAAGAACGGCGGCTTCTCGATGACGTCATGGCCCACGTTGATGATGCAGTCCGAGGCCTCGATGGCGCGGTGGACGAAGTCCCCTTCCGACAGCGCCGCCGTGCCCATCCACAGGGGATGCGACTCATCCACGACGCCCTTGCCCATCTGCGTGCTGAAGAAGGGGATGCCCGTCTTGTCCACGAAGACGCGGAGCATCTCCGACGTGAGCTTGCGGTTGGCGCCCGCGCCAATCATCAGCAAGGGCCGGTGAGCGGAGGCAATCGCCTCGACGGCCAGCGCGATGGAGGCCTCGTCCGCCACGGGCCGGCGCTGGGCGCTGGGCGCCAGCAGCGCGGCGTCCGTCTGCTCCCGGGCCACGTCCTCCGGCAGCTCCAGGTGCGTCGCGCCGGGGCGCTCCTCCTCGGCGCGGCGGAACGCCTCACGCACGGCCGAAGGGACATGCTCCGCCGACACGAGCGTGCGCGTCAGCTTCGTCAGCGGGCGCATCATCCCCACCACGTCGACAATCTGGAAGTGGCCCTGCTTGCCGGCCCGGATGGGCTTCTGCCCGGTGACCATCACCATGGGCATGGCGCCGAGCTGCGCGTAGGCGGCGGCCGTGACGAGGTTGGTCGCCCCGGGCCCCAGCGTCGACAGGACGACGCCCGCGCGGCCGGTGAGCCGCCCATAGGTGGCCGCCATGAAGCCCGCGGCCTGCTCATGACGGGTGAGCACCAACCGCATTCCCGCGGCCCGCATGGCCTCGATGACGTCCAGGTTCTCCTCCCCGGGAAGCCCGAAGACGCTGCGCACGCCCTCCGCTTCCAACGCTTTGACGAACAGCTCTGCCGCCTTCATCGAGTGCCTCCTTCGCGACCTCGCGATGGGAGAACACTTACGCGCGGGCCATGATTGGTACATTCGTTTGTTCCCATGGCTTTGATAGGCAATGCCTATGATGCGGCCATGGAACTGCGCCACCTCCGGTACTTCTCCGCCGTCGCGGACACCCTGCACTTCGGGCGAGCCGCCAGGCGCGTCCACGTCTCGCAGCCCACGCTGTCGCAGCAGGTTCGCCAGCTCGAGGAGGAGCTCGGCGCGCCCCTCTTCGAGCGCGCCCGGAGCGGCGTGCGGCTGACGCAAGCGGGCGAGCTGTTCCGCACCTACGCCTCGCGGGCGCTGGAGGACGTGGACGCGGGGAGAGTCGCCGTGGGCGCGCTGCGGGGCCTCACCACCGGCGCCCTGCGCGTGGGCTACCCGCCCAGCATGCGCGGCGTCGTGTTGCCCGCGCTCTCCGCCGTGCTGCGCAAGCACCCGGGGCTGGTGCTGAGCGCGGAGGAGGCCGTGGTGCGGAGGGTGGAGCGGCGGCTGGCGGATGGCCGGCTCGACGTGGGGCTGGGCTACGCCCCCGCGCGCTCGCCGGACCTGGAGGCGGAGCCCGTCTTCGATAGCAAGCTGGCGCTGGTGGTCGCCAAGGGCCATGCCCTGGCGAAGCTGGAGGCCGTGGGCGCCAAGCCCCTGGCCCAGGAGCCCTTCGCGCTGCTGTCCCAAGGGCTGCGCGTGCGAGCGCGCGTGGATGCCTGGTTCGCCGCCATCCGGATTGCGCCGCACGTCGCGCTGGAGTCGAACGCCGTGGCCACGGTGCTGGCCACCGTTCGCGCGGGGCTCGCGGTGACGGTGCTCCCGGAGCCTCAACTCGCGGAGGCCGCGGGGCTGGTGGTGAAGCGGCTCTCCCCCGCGCCCCGGGCCGAGCTGGCGGCGCTCCTGTGGCGAAGAGGCGCGCCGCGCACGCCCGCCGCGGAGCTGTTCGCGAACGAGGTGCGCGGCGCCAGGCGCCCGAGCAGGCGCTGAGCCCGCTTCAGCGCGTGTCGGGGAGCTGCGTGTACTCGTGGAAGTTGCCGTGCAGCCGCTCGCCGGGTTCGCCTTCGGTGACGGCCTGGACCAGGTACCTGCCGCCGACGAAGCACCCCTTCCACGAGCCACCGATGCCACCGAAGACCTCTTCCCGGTCTCCGCGCGAGCGCGGGGCATTGTGGCCCACCTTGAAGGCGCGCAGCTCGGTGGAGACGCGCTTGCACGTGTCGGGCTCGTCGCAGGCGATGGAGGCCACCAGAGCGCCGTTGGACACGTTCATCTCCGCGATGAGCTCCTCCTCGCTGTCCACGACGACCAGCGTGTCCACGGGGCCGAAGGGCTCGCCGTGGTAGAGCTTGCAGTTGCGCGGCACGTGCAGCAGCGCGTGCGGGGCCAGGTACGCGGAGACGTCCTGGTCCGGCAGGAAGCGCTCCGAGTCCAGCCGCCCGGCGAAGAGGGGCACGGCGCCGCGGCCCTCCGCCTCGCTCATCAGGCCGTGCAGCTCCTCCACCTTCTGACTGTTGATGAGCGGGCCGAAGTCGAGCGCGGGAGGCTCGCCCTCCGGCGTCTCCGCCAGCAGCGGGTGCCCCACCTTCAGGGCGGAGACGACGGGCAGGTACGTCTCCAGGAAGCGCGGCATGAGGCTCCGCTCCACGACGAAGCGCGGGTACGCGGTGCAGCGCTGCTTGCCGTACTCGAAGCCCTTCTTGAGCTGCTTCGCCAGCCCGTCCCAGTCGCTGAAGTGCCAGATGCCGTAGGCGTTCACGCCTTCCATCTCCAGCATGTAGCGCTTGTTGCGGTCATAGAGGCTGGCCGCGATGTCCCGTCCGTTCGCCTTGCCGCCCACGAAGGACAGACAGGCAATCTCCGGGTTGCGCACCAGCGCGTCGCTGAGCTGTCCACCCGAGCCGCTGATGAGCGACACGGGCAGCCCGCAGCGGCGCGCGAGCGCCATGCAGAGCGTCAGCGAGTAGAGCCCCCCATCCGTGGGCGTCTTGGCGATGGCGCTGTTGCCCGCGAGCACCTGGACCAGCACCGCGTGGACCAGCACCGACAGCGGGTAGTTCCACGAGGCGATGTTGGAGATGAGCCCCAGCGGACGGCGGCCCTCCACCATGGGCTCGATTTGGGAGATGTACCACTCCACGCCGGTGATACAGCGGTCCACGCTGACGCGGGCCTGTGGCACGGGCTTGCCAATCTCCCAGGCCAGGATGAGGGCCAGCAGCTCGCGCTGCTCATGAAGCATGGCCAGGCACTGGGTGACGCGCTCCTTGCGCGCATCGAGGTCCTGGCGGGCCCAGGTCCGCGCCTCCTTGGCGGCGGCGCTCGCGGCCACGCGCGCCGTGTTCGCATCAATCATGGGCAGACGGCCCAGGACGGTGCCGTCTACCGGGGACAGGTAGGGCTTCCCCTTTCCGGGCTGCCCCCATTCACCCGCGATGAGGTTGAGCACTCGGCCAGACGGGTCGAAAGCCTCGGGAACAAGCGCCCGGATTCGACGCTCCAGATTCGACCACTCCGCGTAAGCAGGAACCACACTCGCCATGGGCACGCCCTCCCCCGGAAGGAGACCAGGCCGACACTCCACCCGGCATCGGCTCATTGCGTCAAGGTGATGGCCGGTGAGGCGCACGGCAACCGCCGCCCCGAGGCCGCCGGTTGCGTCGCCTTTAGCGCGCTGCGCCTTCTGAGGTTCTTCCCAGCGAGCCGCCTTGACCTGACAGATTCCGGTGCAAACTGACTACTCAGCAAGTAGCCTCTGCCTGCATGGGGCTCCCTCTCCTGAATCCGGCCCGCCTCCCGCCAGGGACTCGGGTGGGCCCGTGGCGCCTCATGGACCTGCGAGGTAAAGGCACCTATGGCGCCGTCTACCAGGCCCGGGACCTCACGGGCACGCACACCGTTGCCCTGAAGCTGGCCCTGCACCCCCGGGACGAACGCTTCGCGCGCGAGGCCGAGCTGCTGTCGCGCATCCGCCACCCCGCCGTTCCCCGGTTGCGAGCGAGCGGACAGTGGCAACCCGCCAAGGGACCGCCCCACCCCTACCTCGCGATGGACTGGGTGGAGGGCACGCCGCTTTACGACTGGGCCAGCGAGCACCGCCCCACGTCACGTCAGGTGATGGCCCTGCTCGCGAGGCTGGCGCGGGCGCTGGAAGCCACTCACAGGGTCGGGGGGCTGCACCGGGACGTCAAAGGGCACAACGTGGTGGTGCGCGAGGCCGACGGGCAGGCGTTCCTCATGGACTTCGGCTCCAGTCACTTCGTGGGCGCGGCGACGCAGACGTGCTCACCCTTTCCACCGGGGACGCCTGCCTACCGTTCCCCTGAGGCGTGGCGCTTCGCGGCGGGTGCCTCCGCGTCTCCGTATGCGCCGGGACAGGCGGATGACGTCTTCGCGCTGGGGGTCACCGCGTTCCGGATGATCACGGGGCGGTATCCACCGTCGACCCATCCCGACGTGGCCGAGTCGCGGTGCTGGCATACCGAAGGAGCACGGGCCCCGTCCCCGCGAGGCGTCAACGGGCGCTGCTGTCCGGAGTTGAGCGCGCTGGTCTCGCGGATGCTCTCCCCAGGCTTTCACGCCCGAGGCAGCGCCCGCGAGTTGGCGGAGGCGCTGGAGTCCGCGGCGGCACGGGCGGGCTCGGGGTCGGAGGTGCCACTCCTGGTGGGAGGTGCCCCGCGCTCCCGTGCGTCGGCGCAGTGGAATGAACGGTCCTTCCGCTATCGAGCTCGACGGCTCCGGTGGCCGTGGGTCGCCATCATCGGACTGGGAGGGCCCCTGGTGCTGAGCCTCGGCTGGCGGCCCCGCGCGGGCGCCTCGGTCGAAGTCGGTCCCCTGCCGACGGCGATGTCCGTGGAGGCAACCGACGGCGGCACGGTGGCGGTGGGAGACAGCGTGTTCGCGGCGCCCGTTGCGACGGCCCAGACGCCATCCGCATGGTCCACCATCTCGCTGGACCTGCCACCACGGCCCTTTCCCGGCCAGACGCGCCCCGACGCATCTGGCCGATGTCCACGCAAGGTCCACGTCCCCATCCAAGGTGGATGTTGGGTGAAACTCGCTGTGGACCCCAAGGACTGTGCCGAAGATGGCTATGTGTACAAAGGCGACTGCTACCTACCCGCCTTCCCATCGGCACGGCCCTCCACTTCGAGCCCAGCGCACTGCCCTACGCGCCATTGAGGTGTTGGCGGTCATCGCGGAGCGCGGGAATCTGGTCATCGATGCGGTCATCGCGGAGCGCGGAATTCGGGTCATCGGCAGGCGCGGGTACCGAGTCGAGTCAATGCAAGACGGCCTCGCTCCCGCCCCGGTTGCGGGGCGCAGAGCGAGGCCGGTGGGCAGCGGTGAGTAGCGGGGACGCTCAGCTCTTCTTGGCCTTGCGCTGCGCGCGTGACTCCTCGGCCATGCGCCTTCGGTAGCTGTCGCCCTCGATGCTGATGATGCTCGCGTGGTGGATGACGCGGTCAATGAGGGCGATGGCGCACGCGGCGTTGGGGAAGATGGTGGTCCACTCCGAAAACGGGAGGTTGGTCGTCAGGACAATCGGCTTCTTCTCATACCTGCGCGACACCACCTGGAAGAGGAGGTCGGCGTTCCTGGCGTCGTAGGAGAGGTAGCCAATCTCGTCGATGACGAGCAGCCCCGCCTGGGTGCAGTAGTGCTTCAAGCGCCTGTCGAGAGCCCGGGCGGAGTCCTGGCTTCCGAGGTCGAGCAGCAGCTGGGCGGCGGTGGTGAAGAGGACGGAGTGGCCAGCCTGCACCGCGTTGTAGGCGATATTCTGGGCAATCATCGTCTTGCCCAGGCCCTGGGGCGCGACGAGGACGACGTTGGCGGGGCGGGCCATGAAGTCCAGCGCCAGGGCACTCTCGACGGCCGTCCTGTCAATGTGCTTGGGCCAGCCCCAGTCGAAGTCGGCCATCGTCCTGAGGGCGCCCAGCTTGCTGCGCGACAGCCGCCGCTCGACGCTGCGACGGGCCCTGTCCTTCGTCTCCTCCTCGGCGATGGCCTCCAGCAACTCCATGGGCCCCCACCTGCGCTTGCTGGCCAGGGCGATGAAGTCCTCGAGGGTGTCACTGGTGTGGTGCAGGCCCAGGGTGGTGAGGCGCTCTTTCAAGGGGCTCATGGCGCTTGCTCCGAGTCCCGCCCGAGGAGGACGTCGTAGGCGTTGAGGGAGTGCTGGGGGACGCGCTGCTCGCGCACGCGCGGGTCATCCGGCAGCACGTGGGGCAATGGCGGAGGAGCGCCCTTTTTCCGGCTGCGCTGGTCGAGAATGTGGGCGACGGAGGCGGGGCCGAGTGCGCCGCGCGCGAGTGTCTCGGCGATGGCGGTGTCGGTTTCCGCGGAGCCGTACCTGTCGGCCAGCGCCAGCAGCTTCACGGTGTGGTTTCCGAGGTTGTCGCCGCGGTTTGCGAGGGCCTGGAGGAGTTGCTCGGCGCGGGGGCAACGGGCGAGCAGCAAGTCCCTGCCGCGCAACTCGTGGGCGTGGGCCTTGCGTCTGGCCAGGGCGGCCAGGTGGCTTGAGTCCTCGACGACGGCGCCCTTGTCCCAGCTGCGCACGTGCGAGGCGACTTCCTCGGCGCCGTCGAGGAGGCGCACCCTGGTGGGGGAGGCCACCAGCGTGAGGGGCCGGCGCACCAGGCCGTCGGGAATGGAGTAGTCGTTGCCGTCGAAGCGCACGTAGGGCGTCTTGCCGGAGGAGACGGGGCGCAGCACGTCGGTGGGCAGCGGGTGCGCGGGCAAGGGCAGCAGCAGGGGGCGCTCGGCTTCCAACGCCTGCGCCACCGTGCGGCCCGAGGCGTCGCCGGGCACCCGGCGCTGGTGGGCTACCTCCTCCACCCAGCGCTGAAGCTGGCGGTTGACGTCGTCGAGGCCGTGGAAGGTGCGCGCGGCGAAGAAGGAGTCGCGCAGGTAGCGGATGGTGCGCTCCACCTTGCCCTTCTCATTGCCGCGGTAGGGGCGCAGGGCTTGGGCGCGAAGTGGTAGTGGCCGGCGGCCTCCAGCACGCGTGGGTGGAAGCGGATGGCGTCTCCGGCCCGCTCCAGCACGACGGACTTCAGGTTGTCGTAGAGGAGGCTGCGCGGCACGCCGCCCAGCGCTTCAGAGGCCTGGACGTGCCCCTGGAGGAAGCACTCCATGGTTTGGCCCAGGAAGAAGCGCGCGTACATGGCGCGCGAGTGGCCCAGCACCAGGACGAAGCAGGAGAGTGTCCGGGTGGCCCGCCCCACCTGCACCTTGCCGAAGCTGCCCCAGTCCACCTGGGCTTCTTCGCCCGGCAGCGTGGTGCGGCGCAGGAAGGCCTCGGCTTGAGGCCCCGGACGCACCCGCCGCACGTAGCGCTTCACCTGCTCGTAGCCGCCCGGGTAGCCACGGGCCTTTACCATGTGGAAGAGGCGCGTGGCCCTCAGCCGCGGGTGGGCCTTGAGGGTGCCGTCAATGAAGGCCGTGTAGGGGCCCAGCACCGTGGGCTTCGCCGTGCTGCTGTCGGCGCTGGCTACTGGCGCGTCCTCCAGGGCCGCCTCCACCGTGTCGTGGTGCAGCCCCAACTGCGTGGCGATGGTGCCCACCGGCCAGCCCTCCGCGTGGTGCAGTTGGCGAATCCGGGCGCGTACCTCGAGGCCAATCATCCTCGCACCTCCTCACCCGGCGCAGCGCCGCCAGCGCGGGCCCAGTCGGGTGCGCGCCAGGGTGGTGTGACGGAGGAAGGGGGTGGCGCGTCCGCAGGACGTGCAGGCAGGAAGGGACGGTGGTGCATACCCAGGGGGCCTCGCTGCGCTCGGCTCCGCGGCCACCTGCGTGGTGGCCTGGGCCGGCGCGGGCGACACCGTCACCTCCAGGGCCCCTGGCGGGGGAGACTGATGCGTCACTTTCTGTCGCCGCCCCCGGTACGCGGCCTGGCGCTCCGCATGCGCATGCCGGCCGTCTCGGGTGCGCTGGTAGCGCCGCCCGGCCGCACGCACCGACTCCGCGCGCGCCACCCTCCCGCACCGACGCCCGCAGTAGCGCTGCCCCCTGTCGCACCGGCTGCACAGCTGAAACAGCCGCCGGCACTCCGGCCGCCCGCACACCACCAGACGCAACGACTCCACGCGCACCTTCCCGTGCGCGCGCCGGCTTCTGGCGCCCCGCCCCGAAAGTGCGCTAACCCTCCCTTACCGGCTCGCCCCTCTCGCACACCAGGGCGCGCCCCCAGGAAGGCCCTCCAGGTGTCGCTGGTGGGCCTTCTGTCTTTCTGGACACGCGCTGCCCTGGACTCCACCGGCGCGCCTCCCACTCCTCAACTTTTCGGCCGCTCCCTGCGCTGCCTCTGGCCACAAAGCTCGTGAACGCCTGGCCGTTCATGACCAGAAATCCGCGCTTCCTGGTGACCATCAACAATTGAGGAGCGGACCGCGGTGAACCCTGGGCAACAGCCACGCACTGACAGCGCGCGCGGCGAATCGCGCAGCGGAGGAGGCTCCCCGAGCAGACAAGCGCCTGGGCCAAGGCGCGACGAGGAGAGGCCGATTGCCCGCCCCCACGCCGCTTCGGCAAGGTGCACGGCCGCGGCATATCCTGCGGAGATGGAACCCACCTACACAGTCACCGCCGTGCGGAACCGGGACGAACTGGAGCACATCCTGGCGCTGCAACAGAAGAACCTGAAGCAGGCGCTGTCCGAGGACGAACTGCGCGCACAGGGGTTCGTCACGGTCCAGCACGACCTGCCGGCGCTGGAGCAGATGCACGCCATGGCGCCCAGCATCGTCGCCCACCATGACGGAGCGCTGGTGGCCTACGCCCTGACGATGCCGCGCGAGGCCCGCGCGCTGGCGCCCGTCCTGGAGCCCATGTTCGCGCTCCTCGAGTCGCTCGACTTTCGAGGCAAGCCCCTGAGCGACCACCGCTTCTACGTGATGGGGCAGATCTGCATCGACAGGGCGCACCGGGGCCAGGGCTTGTTCGACCGGCTCTACCACCAGCACCGGGACCACTTCCGGGACGCGTTCGACCTCATCGTCACCGAGGTGTCCGCGCGAAACCTTCGCTCCCTGCGCGCGCACGAGCGGGTCGGCTTCAAGACACTCCACACCTACCGGGACGCGGCGGACGAATGGGCCGTGATCGCCTGGGACTGGGCCGCGCCTCGAAAGGACGAGGCGCAACTCCGCGACGCCTCGGGGCGATAATCGCCCTGTCACGGAGGCAACCACCGGAATCCGTCCAGCCTCGAACGCTCCACGCCCCGGAACACCCGGCGCGTGCACGCGTGGGCTGAGCCGTGAGCCGTGGCCCGAGACGACGTATCAGGTCGAATCCACACGTCAGAAAAGACAATCATTCATCACCTGTCCGCATACCAACAAACGTCCGGACCTCCGGCGTCGGACAGGGACGCTCCAGGTTGTCTCCCAGGGGAAAACCACCCTATCGCGACGCACAGAGGGCCTTGGCCACACTTGAAGTGCGCAGGCCCGGAAACGATTTTGTGACACGGCAATAATCTGTTTCTGGATTGCCAGAAACAGGAGCATTTGGTGTATTAAGCCGTCGCACTTCGTTGTCCCCCCTATCAGGAGTTCCCCCAATGCGTCGTTATGTTGGATCTGCCTTCCTCGCCGCCGGTCTGCTCGTTGGCTGTGGCCCGAGCGAAACCGAAACGTCCACGCAGCAGCCCCAGGCGGAGCAGCAGCACGGCCTGTTCACGGAGACGGACGTGGACGTCGCCGTCGAGTGCCAGGGCATCCTCGCGTTCGTCAATCAGGCCTCGTTCAACACGCTGGACGCGTACCTGCCCAGCAACGTGGTCCACAACCTGGTCAACCGGCGCGCGGCGTCGCCGTTCGTGTCCCTGGCGGACATCTCCTCCGTGCCGCTGGTCGGTCCTGCGCGGCTGCAGCAGATCGAGCACGGCGCCCGGGACCGGGACTACATCGACGTGGAGTGCTACGGCATCGCGGATGGGCTGGCCCTGTCGCACGATGACGCGGCCGCCCTCGTGTCGCTGGTGAACAGCGTCAGCTCCACCGAGCTGCACGACATCCTCCCCTACGCCTGGAACGGCGCGCTGAACCTGCGCAACCAGCGCCCGTTCACGAGCGCGGACGCCATCGCGAACACGACGGGCATCGCCGAGGTGAGCTTCCGCAACCTCCGCAACGCGGCCACGCTGAGCCGTCCGTTCGAGGCGCTCATCGCCGCGGTGAACAACCAGCCGGTTCCGCACGGCGGCGTGTTCATGGCGCGCCACTTCGACTGGTGGACGAACCTGCACGGCGGCCAGTTCTACAATTTCCAGATTGACTCGTGCTTCGGCATCGAGCCGGAGCGGGTGTTCGGCGAGCAGCCCCGTCCGTACCTGGCCGACGCCGCCGAGGTCCGCGCCGAAGTCGAGGCCACCATCGCCGCGTCCGAGCGCCGTGTCGCGCTGGATCCGAACGTGAAGGCCGCCGGCCTGGCGAACCTGTACGCCCTGACCGAGGGCCGCTCGTTCTTCGGCTGCTACTACGGCTACTCGCGCGACCCCTGGAGCGGCCACAGCGCGGCGTTCTTCGTCGACACCGTGTCCGGCTTCAGCGTGTACACGGACAGCTACTGGGCGGAGTGATTCACCCGTGCGCCGGACGGGGCTGAACGGCCCGTCCGGGGCACGGCAGATTTGAAGCAAGCCCCGGGCTCATTCGAGCCTGGGGTTGGCGCCGCCCCGCGCTGCATCAAAGCGGCGCCCCGGGCGAACGGCCCACCCGATTCACGCCTCGACTGATTGAGCCGGGTTCCAGGCGGTGGCCGGGGCTTTCGACGCCGCGCAACTCCGCGGACGATGCTCCCGTATCGCGCACCCCAACGAGGCGCGCAAAGTCCTAGGCCACGGCACGAGTCGCAAGCAGGTGGACACCACTTGAGAGAGCCAGGAGGGCTCCGGCAAACCACGGAGTCATGCGTCCAGCCTTCGAGGTGGTAGACGCACGTCGCATCAGAGCGCCTGCGACCAGGCCCAAGAGCGCCGCGAAGGCGGCAACCCACTGAGCCGCCTGCAGCGCTGCCCACCGGATGGCAGACGCGTCTTGACCCGCCGGCCATTCGACCAGGCCGGTCCTCGCCATCTCCCACAAAAAGCTCGTCCCTGCATGAGATGCGAGCCCCGCGCACGCGATGCTCACGATGGCGAAGACACACGCAAGGGTTGTCGCCAACAGTGCGCCTCGGGTCCAGGACGCGTCGCGTTTCCGCTCCTGCCCCTGGAGCCCAACACCCCTGACATCCAGCGCCAGGACTGCCCCCAAAGAAGCCAGGAGAAGCGCAGCGCCGCCCGCGGCGATGGCCTGCATTCCCAGGAGGTTTGCGAATCCCGCAGCCACCGTCGATGCGCTACGCGCGCCAGCTCCGTACACCCTTCGCAGGTCGTCGCAACGCCACAGCCACACCATGTGCGCGGACCCGAGGAGCCACGGGAGCGCGACAAGCACCAGGGAGCGTTTGACAACAGGCCGCTGGTACGCGCCCCAACGGTAGAAGAGCACCGCGAGCGCCAGCGCGGTGATGAATGGCATCAGCCTGACAACGTAGGTGGCGATGGGAACGGGCGGGTAGACGCTCGTGAGAATGAACTGCATCCCCGATTCACGAAGCCGGACGGCTTCCTGGTGGGCCTGCCACAACCCGTGAATCCCCAGAGGGCCATATAGGAACAACAAGGGGACGCTCGCGAAGAGCCACCCACGCCATGCACGTGTCTGCGTTACGGCCTGCATGGCGCTGGAGGTTAACACTACTGCGTCAGGAGGAGGCCCAAGGGGGGGTGCCACGGAGGACTGGGTAAACAGACCATCATTGCATTGGCCGCCATCCACCCCACTCATGACGCAGGTATGGACTCCTTCATGAAGGCCGCCGCAGTGCAGCGGCTGGAGAGGTAATTGGGGCTTGTCCCACGAAATCGGGACAAGCCTGGACGTCGAGAATCCTCTCCAGCGCACTCCCGGAATGATGCATTCACAGGCAGTACCGACGGAGCCAGCGCGTCAGCGCGGCGGTGTCCAGCGGCGGCCAGGTGGAGCGCTCTTCAAGGAAGAAGGGTTCGAGCCGTCGCGCCAGGGCACGGTACTGTGGAGGCACGCCCTGTCTCTCCATGTCCATGGCCTCGGGTCCGTCGCCCATTGTGAGCAGCAGGCGCTCGTCGTCCAGCGGATGGAACGTTACGGATGGGAAGTCGATTGAGCTGCGCAAGGCCTCACTGCCCCCCAACTGCTCCAGCAGCGGCTGCCCCAGGAACGTAAGCCAATAGGCGCCCCGCGCCCGGGGGCCGATGCGCCGACTGGTGTCTCCGAAGCGAGGGAGGTCCAAGCCTGGAAAGCGGCTGAGCAGGTCAAGGAACTGCGTCCGGACGGAGAACCCGCCCCCTGCCTGGGACATGAGGGCGAGGCTGGCGTAGCCGAAGCTGAATGGCAGCTCGCGCGCGATCTCCAAGGCCAGGGCGCGCAGATGCCCGGGGCCGCGCGCCGCGAGGTACTCGGTGGGGAAGGAAAAGCAGGCAGCGCTCGTGGCTCCATCGTCGTGAGCAAATAGGGGCGCGTCGAGCTGTCTCCCGTCGTACTCGAATCGATAGCCGCTTGCTTCACATGGAGCCTGAAGCAACTCGACGAGCCATTCGAGGCCCCAGGAGCGCTCGACCATCTGCGCGCGGATGTGCTCCCAACCCCGCGCGTCCAGGGGGAGCGTGTCCCCATCATCCGCTCCATACCAACCCAGCGCTCCGGCCGGAATGTCGCGCCGGTAGGTCTCCAGTGCACGCCACACCGCCGGTGCCGCGTCCGGATGCGAGCGTCGCATGAAGAAGCACAGGACGATGCCATCGCGGACCACGAGGTCCCCGCTGTCGTTCCTCAAACGAATCGTCGGAATCGCATCCTTCATGGAATGAAGCCCAGACGCGGGGAGACCATGAACGCCTCACCCTGCAACGCTTCATTGTAGACCCTGCCCTGGCTGGAGCCCGCATAGGCGCTCTTCTCCCCGTAGCTCGTCCAGCGAGGGACATTGGTGTCAGGGCAGGGAAACTTGAAGTCCAGCGTGAGCACGGACGTCAACAGGTTGGAATCACCATGAAGGACGATGTCCGGCTTGATGGTGCGCCACAGTTCACGGGTGCAGCCCTGTGCAACCAGGCGCGCCTCCTCTTCTCTGCTGACGGTCTCCAGCAACCGGGCATGCGGATAAAATCGATAGCGCTGCTCGATACTGAATGGCGCGGGCCACAGGTGCTCCAGCACCTCGCGCGCGCATTGAAGGGCGAGCATGTGCTTGCGCTGCCCCAAGCGCATGGCACGGGTGACGACCACGCCACAGCCGTCCACCTCCACCTCCTGTCCACACTCCTGCCGTGTCGGTGCACGGCCCCCGAAGAACGCCGCATTCACCTGCTGCTCGGCGCGCCGGGCGCACTCCCAGAGCCGGTCCTCAAGGTCCGCCACTGCGTTGTCGCTCTCCAGCAGCGTGACCAAAACTGGGACGGAGCCAGCAAGCGCGGCGGAAGCCGCGTGAGAAGTGGAAGCCAGCGCTCTCGTGCCCTGCCCCAGAGACGAGGCATGGCGGATGCGCGCGGCGGACTCCGTGTCGAGGCGCAAGTCCTTGCGCGGTCCGTGAGCTGCCCGCGCAGGTTAGAAGGTCGTCAAGCTCGGTGACCAAGTGAATGGCACGGACAAGCTCGGGATGCGAGTTCAGCCCCTCCATGCGCGAGAGCAATGCCGAGCCGAACAGGCGCCCACACGCGTATGAGGGAGTCACGGCGCCAGCCGTCAGCGCCCGGCACATCCCCAACGCGGCAATGGCCACCATTCGTTGAAGCTCGACCTCACCAGCGGCGAGAAGCGGCAGTTCCACCGAAGAGTCCCCACGGTCGGGCCGAGACAAGCTCATGGGTTGCGCCACCCTGCCCCCGGAAACGAAAAAGGCCCCCGAGTCTTTCGACTCGGAGGCCTGATTCGGAGTGCCCAGGGCGGGATTCGAACCCGCACACCTTTCGGCGCCACCCCCTCAAGATGGTGTGTCTACCAGTTCCACCACCTGGGCGTTTGCTGCGGCGTCCATCTACCGGAGCTTGCTGATTCACGCAACGACAATCTCAACCGCTGCGTGAATCAGATTCTTCCTACAAACCACGTACCGCGAAGCCTACTGCGCCGGAGCCGGCTCCTGCGCCGCGGGAGCGGCCTCATCCGTCGCCGGGTTGCCACCCCCCTCGACAGGCGGGGTCGACTGCTCGCCGCGCGGCTGCTCCATGCTGCCCGGCGCCGCGTCACCCGGGGTCGCCGGGGCCGTCTGCGCCGGAGGCGTGGCCACCGAGCCACCCGCCGCCACCGAGGAGCGCAGCCCCACGAAGGACAGGCCGAGCGAGCTGAAGAAGAAGAGCGCGGCGAAGACGCCGGTCAGCTTGCTGAGGAACGTCACCGCACCCCGGCCGCCGAAGGCGCTCGTGGCGGCACCACCGCCCAGCGCGGAGCCCATACCGGCGTCCTTACCCGGCTGGAGCAGAATGACGAAGATCATGAACACGCACACCAGGACGTGCACGATCGTGACGAAGGTCAGCATGTGGACTCTTTCAGACGTTCCGTGAAAAGGAGGCGCACCCTACACCAAAGTAGTGAACGGGTGACAACATCTTCCGCCCGCCCCCAGGATCAACTCGAAGTGGCCGCCTTGACGATGGCCGCGAAGTCGCCCGCCTTCAGGCTCGCGCCCCCGACAAGCGCCCCATCCACGTCCGGCTGGCCCAGCAATTCCGCGGCGTTGTCCGGCTTCACGCTGCCGCCGTACTGGATGCGCACCCGCCCGGCCGTCTCCCCGTCGTACAGCCGCTCAATCAGGCCCCGGATCGCCGCGTGGACCTCCTGCGCCTGCGCTGCCGTGGCGTTGCGCCCCGTCCCAATGGCCCACACCGGCTCGTAGGCCAGCACGAAGCCCGCCACGTCCTTGGCGCCGAAGCCCTCCAGCGCCCCGCGCACCTGACGCTCCACCACCGCCAGCGTCTGGTTCGCCTCGCGCTCGGCCAGCGTCTCACCGACGCAGAGGATGGGCGTCATCCCCGCCGCACGGACCGCCTTCGCCCGCTTGTTCACCTGCTCGTCCGTGTCCCCGAAGAGCTGCCGGCGCTCGGAGTGACCCACGATGACGTAGGCACACCCCAGCTCCGCCAGCATCGGCGCGGAGATCTCCCCGGTGAAGGCGCCCGAGGACTCCCAGTGGCAGTTCTGCCCCGCCAGCGCCAGCGGCGCGCCTTCCAGCGCGACATGCAGCGGCTGCAGCGCCACGAACGGCGGCGCCACCACCACCTCCACCGTATCCCCAAAGGAGGCCACCTGGCCCCGCAGGTCCCGCACCAGGGCCAGCGCCTCAGGTACCGACTTGTTCATCTTCCAGTTGCCAGCAACGATCTTCCGGCGACGCGCGGTGGCCATGGTGCCCCCCAGGGGTTGTGGTGTGTCGGACGCGGAGCCTACCGCGTCTCCAGCGCCTTGATGCCCGGCAAGTCGCGCCCTTCCAGGAATTCCAGGGACGCACCTCCACCAGTGGACACATGGCTCATCTTGTCGGCGAAGCCCATCTGCTCCACGGCCGCCGCGCTGTCCCCGCCGCCGATGACGGTGGTGGCCTGCGTGTTGATGGACATGGCCGCGGCGACGGAGCGGGTGCCCTCGGCGAACTTGGGCACCTCGAACAGGCCCATGGGCCCGTTCCACACCACCGTCCTCGCGTCGCGGATGTGCTGCGAGTAGATGGCGCGCGTCTTGGGACCGATGTCCAGGCCCATCATGTCCGGCGGAATCGCGTTGTCCGGCGTCTCCTGCGCGGGGCTGTTCTCCGTGGGCTCGGTGCCCACGATGTGGTCCACCGGCAGCACCAGCTGCGTCTTGAACCGGCCCGCCGCCTCCAGCAGGCGCGTGGCCAGCGACAGCTTGTCGCCTTCGACGCGGGACTTGCCCACCTCGACGCCCTGCGCCTTCAGGAAGGTGTACGCCATGGCGCCGCCGATGAGCAGCGCGTCCACCTTGGGCAGCAGGCTCTCGATGACCTTGATTTTGTCGCTCACCTTCGAGCCACCCAGGATGGCCACGAAGGGCTTGTCCGGGTTCTTGAGCACCTTGCCCAGGTACTCAATCTCCTTGCGCATCAGGAAGCCGGCCGCCTTCTCCTTCACGAAGGGCACCATGCCCGCGGTGGACGCGTGGGCGCGGTGGGCGGTGCCGAAGGCATCGTTGATATAGACGTCCGCCAGCGCCGCCAGCTCGCGCGCGAACGCCTCGTCGTTGGCCTCCTCTTCCTTGTGGAAGCGGAGGTTCTCCAGGACGACCACCTGGCCTTCCTTGAGCTCCTTCACCTGCTTCTTCACCCCGTCACCGACGCAGTCGTCGGTGAGGATGACCTCGTGCTTGCCGCCGAGCAGCTCGGCGAGCCGCGCGGCGACAGGCTCCAGCGACAGCTTCGGGTCCGGCCCCTTGGGACGGCCGAGGTGGGAGGCCAGGATGACCTTCCCGCCCATGTCGAGCGCGCGCCGGATGGTGGGCATCGCCTCGCGGATGCGGGTGTCGTCGGTCACGCGCCGGCCTTCCATGGGGACGTTGAAGTCCACGCGGATGAAGACGCGCTTCCCGGTCAGCTGCAGATCATCGATGTAACGGATCATCTCGGTCCTTCCCTCTCGGTGCCCTGAACGCCCTTGGGACTCAGACGCCCTTGGAGACGAGGAACTTCGCCGTGTCCACCATGCGGTTGGAGAAGCCCCACTCGTTGTCGTACCAGGCCATGACCTTGAGGAGGTTGTCGCCCATCACGAAGCAGTTGGTGGAGTCGAAGATGGCCGAGTGCGGGTTGCCGTTGTAGTCCACCGACACCGTCTGCGCGTCGCTGAACTCCAGCACGCCCTTGAGCGGGCCTTCGGCGGCCTTGCGGTAGGCCTCGATGACGGCCTCGGCGGTGACCTTCTTCTCGGTGTTCACCGTCAGGTCCACCAGGGACACGTTCGGGGTGGGCACGCGGACGGCCAGGCCGTGCATCTTGCCCTTGAGCTGCGGAATCACCTCACCGATGGCCTTCGCGGCGCCGGTGCTGGTGGGAATCATGGAGAGCGCGGCGGCGCGGGCGCGGCGCATGTCCTCGTGGGTGAGGTCCAGGATGCGCTGGTCGTTGGTGTAGCTGTGGACCGTGGTCATCAGGCCCTTCTCGATGCCGAAGTTGTCCACCAGCACCTTGGCGATGGGCGCCAGGCAGTTGGTGGTGCACGAGGCGTTCGAGATGACGTGGTGCTTCGCCGGGTCGTACTCGTTGTGGTTGATGCCGTAGGCGATGGTGATGTCCGGGCCCTTGGCCGGGGCGGAGATGATGACCTTCTTCGCGCCCGCCTTCAGGTGCTTCTCCGCCCCGTCGCGCGCGGTGAAGCGGCCGGTGCACTCCAGCACCACGTCCACGTTCAGGCTCTTCCAGGGGAGCGCCGTCGGGTCCTTCTCCGCGGTGACGACAATCTCCTTGCCGTCCACCACGATGCCCTTCTCCGTCGCCTTCACCGTGCCCGGCCAGGTGCGGTGCACGGAGTCGTACTTGAACAGGTGCGCCAGCGCCGCGGGCTTGTCGAGGTCGTTGATGGCGACAATCTCGAGGTCTTCCTTGCGGCTGAGCACCGCGCGGAGGATGCAGCGACCGATGCGGCCAAAGCCATTGATGGCAATCCGGGTAGCCATGTTCGTCGTCTCCTTGAGCAGTGGGTGCCAGGCACCCACGGGTCGTCACGTCAAAATCGAGGGCGGCCGACCGTAGGCATCGCGACCCGCCGAGTCAACGCCCGGCGACATCCCCGCGGCGACGCGCACGCCGAAGCTGAACAGTCACCCCGAGCAACAGCCAGACAGCGGTGCCCGTTCCCCCACCCGCCCCGCAGCCACAGCCAGCATCGCCCAGCGGATAGAACTGCGGCAGCACCCCCACGACATGGGGCTCGGGCTCCGGCTCCGGCTCTGGCTCGGGTTCCGGGTGCGGGTCCACGCCACGCGCCACCACGCAGGCGGTGAGCAGGCTCGCGGCGCCGGATTCCTCGGCCGGCGGCGGAGGCGCTTCCGTGAGCAGGCCCGCATGCACCAGGAACGAGGACATGAGCCCGGCGCGCTGCACCGGACTGACGATGGCCTCGAAGGGCATCCCCAGCAGCAGCACCCGCCCGTTGGGCGCCGACGCCACGCCCGCCGCCCACTCGGTTCCCACGTAGCGCAGCACGGACGTGCCACCCGACGCGGGCGTCAGCACGTCCGTCACGCCCACCGCGTAGCCGCCCCGCGTGCCGTCATCCAGCGCCACCCCGGTGAGTTGGGCCAGCCAGTCGCCCGGCACCCCCTCCACGGAGAACAGCGGCTTCCCGCTGCCCGGCGCCGCGCGCAGGATGTCCGCCAGGAAGGCCTGGTCCTCCGCCGAGCCCACGGCCAGCGCCGACGTCACGTGGCTGCCCGACAGGAGGAGGTGCCCCCCCTGCATCACGAAGCCGCGCAGGGCATCCTGCTCCTCACGCGAAGGCCGGGCCCCTCCCGCCCCGCCCCGGCCGGTGAACCAGTCCACCAGCCGGTACGGCGCGCCCACCGTCACCAGGTTCGCCGCCACCGCCGCGCGCGTCGCGCTGTCGAAGGCCGTGCCCGCATGCGCCAGCGCGGCGCCGTGGCGGCGCACGTAGGTGCCGTCGTTCATCGTCTCCACCAGCAGGCGGACCGGCGCCTGGAGGTCATAGGCGTCCAGCGGCTCGGCGCACGCCTGGGAGGCGTCCAGCCGCTCGAAGCCGTTGACCACCAGCACCGGCGACTCCTCGCCGCCCGGCGTCCGCACGCCCACGGTGGCGGACGGGAAGCCCTCGCCGCCCGCGCTCACCGCGGCCACGCGGAAGTAGCGCGTGGTGCCCGGCGCCAGCGTGGCGCGGAACGACAGGCCCGCCTCGTCCGTGCCGTCGTCCCAGCCCAGCCCGTCCGCGCTCTGGTAGACGCGGTAGCCGGTGGGCGCGTCGCGGCCCTCCTCGTCCGGGTTGGCCGGCGGCGCCGCCCAGCGCAGCTCCACCGTGCCGCCGCTGCCGTTGAGCGCGGCCACCGCCTCGGGCGGCTCGGGCGGGAGGACGACGGGCACGCTGTCCCGGGCCGCGTAGTACTTGATGAGGCCCTGGAGGATGGCGCGCGCGGCCACCCTGCGGAACGCGGGCTCCTTCAGCCGGTTCGAATCGGTGACGTTGTCGTGGTAGGCGATCTCCAGCAGCACCGACGGCATCTCGTTGTTGTGCGTGGGGTTCACCTCGCCCAGGTTCGCCGAGCGCAGGTTGCGCACCCGCCAGTTCGGGTCCACCTCGCGGCGCATGTCCCGCGCCAGTTCGTCCAGCAGCGCCCGCGCCAGCACGTCACTGCCCGGAAACCCGGTGAAGTTGAGCGTTCCGTCCACCGGGTTGGGCCCGTACACGTAGGCCTCCGAGCCCGACACGTTGCCCGACGTGGACGCGTTGGTGTGCCACGCCACGTACACCGCGTCCTCGCCCTCCTCGTGCAGCCACGCGGCGAAGCGCGGGCGCGCGGTGACGTCCGCGTTGCGCTCGTTGGACAGCGCGTTGGCCCCCGTGGGCGCGTACACCGTGAAGGGCGCGCCGCTGAACTGCACGTGGTAGCGCGCGGACTCCTCGTAGCGGGGCCGCGCCAGGGGCGCCATCGCATCGTCACCGATGACGCCGCTGCCACCGCCAAAGCGCACCGCGTCCAGCGACAGCGTGCCGCCCTCCGCCGTGTCGTTCAGCGCCACCACCGCGCCGGAGTCCGGGTGCTGCCCCGCCTTGAAATAGAAGCGCCCCAGCAGCACCCACGTCCCGCCGTGACGGCGCTGGTTGACGCGGAAGTGGCTCTCACCGCCCGCGTGCTTCACCACGTAGTGCGCGTCCGGCGCGCGCGTGGGGTCGGCCGCGTAGGAGACGTAGACGTGGTAGCTGCCCTCCGCGGGAAGCTCCGGCGCCCACGTCGCGCTCGCGGTGGCGCTGCGCGCGGAGGCCATCACCCGCGTCGTGCCCAGCGAGAAGGGCTCCACCCCGTTGCCCATGGGCGTGGGCGGCGTGCCCCAGCCGGGCTGCGCGGAGGACTCGAACACGTCGCCGTCCTCTGAGTAGCCGGCCTGCCCGTCGTCGACGATGGCCATGTGCCCGTTGAGGTCCGGCTCACGCAGGGGCACCACGGTGGCGCCGGCGCCCGTCAGCATGGGCAGCAGGTACTGGTTGAGCACCTCGGCGGAGATGAGGTCTTCCACCACGGCCCAGGTGTTCGGCCGCTGCGTGGCCCAGCGGTTCAGCGGCGCGCTGCGCGTGAAGCCGTGGCCCGGGCTCAGGTACACCACCTTGCCGGAGAGCGCGCCCGTGCGCTGGCGCGTCTGCGGCACGCCCGACTTCGTCCCGGAGGCGCCCGGCCGGAGCTCACGCCGGACCACGGGCGGCTCCTCGGCGGACAGGCGGCGCGTCTCATGCGGCCGGGGCCCGGGCATCGGCGTGTACCGCGCGCCCGGCGGCTCCAGGCCACACGCCCCTTCGTCCAGCGCGGCGTGGGATTCGGCGCGGGCCAGGGAGGAAGTCAACACCAGCGCGAGAAGTGCGCCACCCAGACGGACACGAAGCGGGTAGGAAGGGGCATTCACAGGGTCGGACCATACCCCTTCACGACGAAGGGGCAATCCGTCCCACGGGTGTTAGCCTCCCCCGCGCTTTCGCCATCGATGAACGCACCTCCCCGGCCACCCGCGTCCTTCCCTCCCCGTCACGGCTCGGGGCTGCTCGCCTCCTTCGGCCATGCGTGGGCGGGGCTCATCCACACCGTCATCTACCAGCGCAACATGCGCGTCCACCTCATCGCCGCCGTGCTGGTGGGGCTGGTGGGCAGCGGCATCGCGCTGGGGCTCGCGGAGAAGGTGACGCTCATCTTCTGCGTCCTGCTCATCTTCTTCGCCGAAATCCTCAACAGCGCGCTGGAGCACCTGGTGGACCTGGCCGTCCAGCAGTTCGACGAGAAGGCCCGGCTGGCCAAGGACGCGGCCGCCGCGGGCGTGCTGGTGCTCGCGCTGGGCACGGTGGTCATCTTCGCCGCCATCCTGGTGCACAACTGGGACACCGTGCGCACCAGCACCGACGCCATCGTCCGCCAGGTGGTGCTGGGTCTGCCGCTGACGGCCTGCATCCTGGTACTGGTGCTGCCGCGGCGCCGTCCCGCGTGGGTGGATGTGGCCGCCTTCACCGCGGGCGGCGTGCTGATGGCGCTCCAGGCCACGCAGACGGCCAGCAGCGTCTTCAGCGCTCTCACCGCGGGTCTGCTCTTTGTTGCCGGCGCGGCTGCGTACCAGCGGAGGCGGGAGCAAGGGGCGCCCCGCGCCTGACGCTCCAAACTCAGGCTTGCGGGCGAAGCTCCGGGGCCTGCTCCTGCGCCGCCTGGACGGCCGTCGCCTTGTCGCCTTCCTTGATGTCCGTCGTCACCAGCTCGAGCAGCTCCGTGGCGATGCCAATCACCTGGTGCGGGGTGTAGCCGCTCGCGCGCAGCTGGTTGAAGAACGTGCGCGCCAGGATCCGGGTGCCCTTTTGATCGGTGCTCAAGGTCAGTGCCTCCATGAAGCGGCCGGGAAGGAGCGACGCCGCCTAATCACGATACGGCCCTGCTTCAACCCCCGTGCCAGCCGATCTCTTCCAAACGGATTCCTCAACATTTCCCAAGGGTTGAAGTAGACCAAGGCCCCGTAAGGCCCTGGAGGGCAGTGCGAACGCGGTTGCGCAGTCCTCGGCGGTACGGGGGATTGGCGTGGGGGGGTGCATCAGCGGGTTCGCACCCGGATTTCAGGGACTTGCAATCTTTCAACGGGGCGGCGAGATACGCGCCCCACCAGGAGCGGATGGTCATGGCGTATCGGGTGAACAACATCGGGCTGTGGCTGGACGAGCCGGAGGAGCTGCTCGGTCAGCGCGCCGCGGAGAAGCTGGGCGTCACCCGCTCCGACCTCGCGTCCGTGCGTGTGGTGCGCTCCGTGCTGGACGCGCGGAAGAAGGGCAGCCCGCGCTACATCTACACGCTGGAGGTGGAGCTGGCCCGGGGCAAGCAGCCCGCGAAGCTGCCACCGGACGTGGGTGAAGCGCCGCCGCCTCCCGAGCCGCTGGCCCCGGTGAAGGCGCCGGAGCAGTGGCCCATCATCATCGGCACGGGCCCCGCGGGGCTCTTCGCCGCGCTGGGCCTGCTGGAGCGCGGCGTTCGCAGCATCCTGCTGGAGCGGGGCCGCGAGGTGGTGTCGCGCCGCAAGGACGTGGCGAAGCTCATGCGCGACGGGACGCTGGACCTCGAAAGCAACATGAACTTCGGCGAGGGCGGCGCGGGCGCGTACACGGACGGCAAGCTGTCCACGCGCATCAACCACCCCATGGTGCGCAAGGTCATCGAGGCCTTCGCCCGCTACGGCGCGCCGGACCACATCCTCATCGAGGGCAAGCCGCACATCGGCTCGGACCTGCTGCCCGGCGCGGTGGCGAAGCTGCGCGAGGAGCTCATCGCCGGTGGCTGCGAGGTCCACTTCAGCACGCGCGTGGACGACCTGCTCTACAAGGACGGCCACATCGCGGGCGTGAAGCTGTCCGACGGCCGCACGCTGGAGAGCAACCGCGTCATCCTGGCCCCCGGCAACTCCGCGCGCGAGCTGTACGAGCGCTTCGCCGCCGACGGACAGGTGATGGTGGAGGCCAAGCCCTTCGCCCTGGGCTTCCGCGCCGAGCACCCGCAGGCGCTCATCAACGGCATCCAGTACGGCAACGCGGCGAAGAATCCGCGCCTGCCCCCGGCGGACTACAAGCTGGCGGAGAACCTGGAGGTGGACGGCGAGGTGCGCGGCGTCTACTCGTTCTGCATGTGCCCCGGCGGAATCGTCGTGCCCACGCCCACGCAGGACGGGCTCCAGTGCACCAACGGCATGAGCAACTCGCGGCGCAACGCGCGCTACGCCAACGCGGGCATCGTTGTGTCCGTGTCCGTGGCGGACTTCGGGCGCGAGGGCTTCCGCGGGCCGCTGGCGGGCCTGGAGTTCCAGCGCCACTGGGAGGGCAAGGCGTATGAGCTGGGCGGAGGCCGCTTCTACGCCCCGGCCCAGACGATTCCGGACTACCTGGCCGGGCGCGTGAAGAAGGACCCGGGCGGCACCAGCTACCGCCCCGGCCTGGCGCACACGGACCTCAACCAGCTCTTCCCCGAGCGGCTCACCGAGTCGCTGAAGCAGGCCCTGCGCACCTTCGAGCGGAAGATGCGCGGCTTCATCAGCGAGGAGGGAAAGCTCATCGGCATCGAGAGCCGCACGTCGTCGCCGGTGCGCATCACCCGCGGCGAGGACCTGCAGTCAGTGTCCATGAAAGGCCTCTACCCGGCGGGCGAGGGCTGCGGCTACGCGGGCGGCATCGTGTCGTCCGCCATTGATGGACTGCGCGTCGCTGAGCAGATTGCCACCGAACTGTCCTGACGGACGGCCAGGAGGAGGGCGCATGGGATACGTCGTGCGGACGCCGGAGGGCGAGCTGGTCTACCCCAGCCTGCTGGACGTGGAGCGGGCCTACGTCCAGGGGCTGGTGGACGCGGAGGACGAGGTCCGGGAGGAGACCGCCACCACCTGGCGCAAGGCGGCGAGCATCCCCGTCCTGGCCCAGGCGAAGCCCGCGCGCTCGGGGGCCCTGCAGCGGGGACAGGTGCTTCGCGTGGCGGCCGTGGTGCTGCTGAGCGCGCTGGCCCTGTCTCTGGTGTTCCGTGACGAACTGCGGCTGCGCGGCATCGGCATCGTGCTGGCGCTGGTGGCCAGCACCCTGCTCTTCCAGGTCACCACCCAGGCCTTCAAGCGCGCGCCTGGAGGAGGCTGAAGCAACGGGGCGGCGGCGCACGGGCCCGCCCGCCCGGCTGCCCCCCGACGTGGCGCTCTGGGACGGGCAGCCATCCACGGGCCAGCACCCCATGTTCTCCCCTGGCAGCACGCCCCGGGGCGCCGGTGCCCTCGGGTCGCCGCGAGAGGAGAACCCATCGTGCTCAGCACCTTTTTGTCCCGCGACGCCGCCCGCCGACTCCGCCATGGCGCGCCGTGGTTGCGCCGGGAAGACATCGTCTCCATGGAAGGCACGCCGCAGCCCGGCGAGCCCGTGCAGCTCCGGGACGAGGACGGCTCGGTGCTGGGCCTGGGTGACGTGGATTTGGACGCGTCCTACGCGGTGCGCCGGCTCGGCCAGCCGGACGAGGTGGTGGAGGGACTCATCCCGCGCCATCTCCGGCACGCCTTCGAGCGGCGGGGCCGGCTGGTGGACGACCCGCGCTTCTGCCGCGTCGTCAACGATGACGGAGACGGCCTGCCCGGCCTCATCGTGGACCGCTATGACACCCACTACGTGGTGCAGACGCTCACCCGCGCCATGGACGCGCGCCATGAGGAGCTGACGCGCGCGCTGGTGGAGGTGGCGGGCGCGGGCTCGGTGCTGCTGCGCAACGACACCCTTCGCCGGAAGGCGCTGGGGCTGCCCACGCAGCGCCCCCATGTCCTCTACGGCACCCCACCCCGCTGGTGCCGGCTGCTGGAGCTGGGGGCCCGCTTCACCGTGGACCTCACGTACGGCCAGGGCACGGGCTACGCGTATGACCAGCGCGAGGTCCGCCGCTTCGTGGCGCGCATGGCCCAGGGCTCGCGCGTGCTGGACGCGTGCTGCGACGTGGGTGGGCTCTTCGTCCACGCCGGCGTGCACGGCGCCCGGCACATCCTCGCCTTCGACGCCAACGCGGACGCCGCGGACCTGGCGCGGGAGAACGCGGAGGCCAACGGCCTGCTGGGCCGGGTGACGGTGGAGACGGGCAAGCCCCTCCAGGTCCTGCGTGCGGTGCGCGACACCTTCGACCTGGTCCTCCTGGACACACCGGCCGTGGCGACGGACGAGGAATTCGTGGAGTTGCTGCGTCACGCGCTTCGCAGGACGCGCCACGGTGGCTGGCTGATGGTCACCGGGTACCATCCACCCCTCCCCCAGGACGGCTTCGACGAGCTGGTGGCCACCGCCTGCGAGGGCGAGGCCCGCATCGCCACCCGCCTGGCCCGCCCAGGGCTGCCGCCGGACCACCCGATCCTGGCCGGCTCCCATGGGGCGGAGCACCTCCACGCGGTGGCGTTGGAAGTCAGCTGAAGCCGTCCCCCGCGCGGCCGCCGGGGTGCTAGTGTCCGCCGCCGCAATGACCAACGAAAACGTGCCCGAGTCCGCGCCCCCCACCCAGGAAGGTTCCGTGGAGACCGTCCGCAAGGTGTATGCGGCCGACCTGCGGGAGAAGGACCGCGTCCATACCGTCTTCCGCGTCACCAAGAAGGAGAAGGTGACCGCCCGCAGTGGCAAGGTGTTCGTCGCCGCCACGCTCGTCGACAAGAGTGGCGAGGTGGACGCGCGCATCTTCGACAACGTCGACGCGCTCGAGCCCGTCTTCCAGCCGGGTGACTTCGTGCTCGTCCAGGGCAACGTCATCCAGTTCCACGGCCGCTCCCAGATTGTCGTCGAGGCCGTGGAGCGCCTGGACCCCGAGCCCCTGGACCCCAAGGAGTTCGAGCCGCCCCCGCCCCCGCCCGCCGCCGAGGCGAAGCCCGCGCCGGAGGCCAAGGCCGCCCCGGAAGCCAAGCCTGAGAAGCCCGAGAAGGCCGACAAGGGCGAGGCCCGTGGCAACGAGGGCCCGGGTGGCGCGCGCGCCGCCGGCCTCATCCGGGAGATGGTCACCGAGCGCATCGGCGACACGTTCGTGAAGCAGCTGCTGCTGGCCTTCCTGGACGACCCGAAGATTGCGACCGGCCTGCCGGTGGCCCAGGGCGCCCGGGGCACGCACCACGCGTGGCGCGGCGGACTGGCGGAGCACCTCCTGTCGGTGATGCGGCTGACGCTCCGCGTGGCGGACCAGTACCCCATGGCGGACCGCGACCTGCTGCTGGCCGGCGCGCTGCTGCAGCAGGTGATGAAGGCGGCGGACGCCGCCGAGTCCTCCGACGAGGGCCGGCTGGTGGGCAACCTGGTCCTGACGGCGCAGAAGCTGCGCGAGAAGGCGCTGGCCATCCCCGGCTTCCCGCCGCTGCTGGAGCAGCACCTCACGCACCTGGTCATCTCCCAGCACGGCGACGCGCAGCACGGCAGCCCGAAGTCGCCGGTGACGCTGGAGGCGCAGATCGTCCACTCGCTGGAGTCGCTCGACGCGCGCATCGCCTCGTGGCTGGAGGCCATGCAGCGCGACTCGCACGACAAGTGGACGGACGTGGTGCGCCCCTATGAGCGTCAGCTGTGGAAGGGCCCCTCGCCCACCTCGCGGGGCCGCGCCCCGGTGGAGGGTGGTGGCCGCCGCAAGGGCCGCGAGGAGAAGCGCAAGGCCCGGGCGGAGAAGCCGCAGCAGCCGGGCACCCCGGCCGAGGGCGCCCCGCCGCAGGAGCAGGCCCCGCGCCCGCCGCGCAAGGAGCGTCCGCCCCGTGAGGAGCGCTCGCGGGAGGAGCGTCCGCCGCGCGAGGACCGCCCGCCCCGTCCGCCCCGCGAGGAGCGTCCGCCGCGTGACGCGAACTCGCTGCCCAAGGAGCTGACGTTCAAGCCGTTCAGCGCGCTGACGTCGGCACCGCCCGAGTCCGGCAACAAGGGCGGCGAGGGTTCTTCGGAGAGCTGAGGCAGCACATGGCGAAGAGGTTGGGAGAGCGCCTCATCGAGGCGGGACTCGTCAACGCCGGGGCCGTGGAACAGGCCCTGGAGCACCAGAAAATCACCGGCCACAAGGTCGGTGATTGTCTGGTGGAGCTGGGGCTGCTCCAGGAGGCGGCGCTGCTGCGCTTCCTGGCGGCGGAGTTCCAGACGCGCTTCGTCAGCGCGGACAAGCTGGCGAAGGCGCGCATCGCCACCGAGGTGCTGGACCGACTCCCGGTGCGCCTCGCCGAGGCGCAGAACGTGCTGCCGCTGGCGGTGGACCCGGAGCGCAAGCTGCTCTCCGTGGTCGCCGCCGAGCCGCAGAACAAGTCGCTGATGGACGAGATTGCCCTCGTCACGGGCATGTCGGAGGTCTACGCGTACGTGGGCCTGCGCAGCGCCATCTCCGCCGCCATCCGCAAGCACTACTACGGCGACCCCACCGCCTTCGCCGCGCTGCTGGAGGGCGCCAACGCGCAGGGACAGGCCCCGGCCGCGCCGTCCCGCACGGGCGCGCCGGAGCACGGGCGCACCAACGCGGGCAGCGGCACCGGGACGGGCGCGGGCCAGCGGGGCGGGCTCAGCCTCAGCTTCCGCGTGGAGACGGACGCGCGGATGCGGCTGCAGCGCGGCAGCAGCACCGGCACCCCCGCCGTCCGCCCGTCCACCCAGCGGCGCGAGCCCGGCGGCCCGCGCGGGCTGGTCAGTGACAGCGACTACGTGGAGACGCTGGGCATCATGGTCGGCCTGCTGGAGCAGGACCGGCAGCGCCACCGGGGACACTCCGCGCAACTGGCGCGGCAGGCCGGCATCGTGGGCCAGCGCATGGGCATGCCCCACAAGGAGCTGGCCGCGCTGTCCATCGCCGCGTACCTGCATGATTTGGGCAAGCCGGCGGAGCGGCACTTCTCGCTGGCGAGCAACGCCGTCAACCCGGAGTGGAAGGCGCAGGCGAAGCAGGCCTGCCGCGTCCCCACCCGCATGTTCGAGACGGTGCACCTGCCGGCGCAGACGAACACCATCCTCGCGCAGCTGTACGAAGCGTGGGACGGCTCCGGTACGCCCCAGGGCGCCAAGGGCGAGGACATCACCCTGGGCGCGCGCATCCTCGCCGCGGTGGACAGCTTCCTGGAGCTGACGAAGAACCCGGGCAACGCCCTGGGCCGCGTGCTGCCGAAGGAGCAGGCCCTGGAGCACCTGCGCAAGTACGCGGGCGAGCTCTATGACCCGGTGGTGGCGGACATCGTCATCCAGCTCCAGAGCGGTGAGCTGCTGCGCCACCGGCTGGCGAGCGAAGGCCGCCAGGTGCTCGTGGTGGAGCCGGACGAGACGGCGCGCGGCGAGCTGCTGGAGGCGGTGCTGAAGCAGGGGCTGGTGGCGCACGCGCTGTCCACCGTCGAGGGCGCGCGGGACGGGCTGGCGCGGCAGGACTGCGACGTGCTGGTGGTGAGCCTGCGGCTGGGCCAGCAGGATGTCATGGACCTGCTGGAGCAGGCCCGCTCGGCGCCGGAGACGGCGGGGCTGCCCATCGCGGTGGTGGGCGAGCCCGACAACGGCACGCGGGAGCGCCTGCTCATGGCGGGCGCCACGGACGTGCTGTCGCCCGCGGACAAGCCCGCCGTCGCGAAGACGGTGCAGGCCCTCTTCGACGACCGGGTGCAGCACAACGGCCCGGGGCGCGTGGTGCGTGGCAGCTTCGACGAGCTTCCCCCGCGCGAGCTGCTGCGCACGCTGGGAGGTGGCCACAAGAGCGGCCGGCTCAACCTGCGCCAGCACACGCTGGAGGGCTACCTGCACCTGGAGCGAGGCCGCGTCGTCTTCGCGTCCTTCGGTGGCCACTCCGGAGAGCCCGCCCTGCAGGCCCTGCTGAAGCTGAAGCAGGCGGACTTCCAGTACGACCCGGACGCGTTGCTGCTGGACGTGCCGCAGATGGACCAGGACCTCGCGGCCCTGGCCGGCGGCATCAACGCAGGTTGAGGTTGAAGAGGGCGGCGGCGTTGGCGGTGGTGACAGCGGCCACCTCCTCCAGCGTCACGCCCTTGAGCTCGGCGACCTTCTTCGCCGTCTCCACCACGTGCGAGGGCTGGTTCTTCCGCCCTCGGTGCGGCACCGGCGCCAGGTACGGGCTGTCCGTCTCCACCATCAGCCTGTCCAACGGCGCGAAGCGCACCGCGTCCTGGAGCGCCTCCGTCTTCTTGTAGGTGATGACGCCTGACAGCGACAGCAGGAAGCCCCGATCCAGGTAGCGCCGCGCCGCGTCCGTGTCGCCGGTGAAGCAGTGGATGACGCCCTTCGCCACGCCCGTCTCGCCCAGAATCGCGTCGCAGTCGTCATGCGCGTCGCGCACGTGCACCACCAGCGGCTTGCCCAGCCGGAGCGCCAGCGCGCACTGCCGCCGGAAGACCTCCGCCTGCGCCTCGCGCGGTGAGTGCTCGTAGTAATAGTCCAGGCCCGCCTCCCCCACCGCCCGGACCTCGGGACGCGCGCAGGTGCGCTCCAGCGTGGCCAGGTCCTCCTCGGTGGCCCGCGCCGCCTCGTGCGGGTGGATGCCCAGCGTGGGCGACAGGAACTCCGGGTGCGCCGCCGCCACCTCCAGCGCGTTGCCCCAGTTGCCCGGGCCGTGGAACTGGCCCACCACGACGGCGTGGACCAGCCCCGCCGCGCGCGCCGCGTCCAGCACGGCCATGACGTCCGGGTAGTCCTTCACCTCGAGGTGACAGTGGGCGTCGACGAATCTCATGGCTCCTCCTGCAGCAGCTCTTCCAGCTCGGCGCGGGCTTCTGGTGAGGGAAAGCTACTCACCGCGTCGCGAACGGCCTTGCGCGCCTCCGGCCCGCCCAGGCGCCACAGGCCATCCGCGGCATCCAGACGGCTGTCCTCGGAGGCCTGCGTGTCCTGCAGCAACCCGACCAGCCAGGGCAGCGCCCGCGCATCCCCCAGCCGGCCCAGGCCCCGCGCGGCCGCGCCCCGGCAGGGGTCCTTCACGTCGTCCAGGACTTCCTTCAACCGCTCCAGCGCGCCGGGCACCTTCACCTCGCCGCACAGCTCCACGGCCAGGGCCCGGTCCGGGCTCCACCGCTTCTTCGCCATCCGCTGGAGGAGGTACGTCGCGCCGTCCGTGTCCCCCAGCTTCGCCAGCACCCCGGCGGCCTGCGTCTTGTCGAAGGCGGGCAGGAGCCAACGGCCGAACAGCTTCTTCACCCGGGGCAGCGCGCGCGCGTCCCCCAGCTCCGCCAGCGCGCCCAGGGCCCGGAAGCGCAGCAGGTCCGCGTCCAGCGCCTCCAGCAACACCTCCAAGCCCGCGGCGTGCTGGAGGCTGGCGATGCCGCGCGCCGCCTCGAAGCGGACCTCGAACGTGCCGTCCTCCAGCATGGAGGCCAGCGCGCCGCGCAGCTCCGGCCGGGCCAGGTCCGCCATCCGGCCGGTGGCCTCCAGCCGAATCTGCCACTCCTCGTCCCGGAGCCGGGCGATGAGCAGGTCCGGCAGCTCCTCCGGAGGCACCACCACGGAAGCCAGGCTCACCCCCGCGCGGCGCACCTCCACCTGCTTGTCCGCCAGCAACCGGGGGAGCGCCTCGAGGAACTCGGCGGCGTGCTCGGGGACCTCCGACGCGAGGTGATAGAGCTGAAGCGCGGCCTCCGTCCTGAACGCCGGGCGCTTCTCGCGCTCCAGCGTCAGGAGGGCGCGGTCCCGGTCGGCACGCCAGTCCGTCACCTCACTTCACCTCGCTGCCAGGGGCCACATCGCCCGGGTCGAGCAGCGACAGCTCCTTGCCGCCCGGCCCCGCCGTCAGGAGCATGCCGCGCGACTCGATGCCCTTGAGCTTGCGCGGCTTGAGGTTGGCCACCACCACCACGTTGCGCCCGGTGAGCGCCTCGGGAGCGAAGGCCTCCGCGATGCCGGAGACGATGGTGCGCGGGCTCCCCTCGCCCACGTCCACCGTGAGCTTGAGCAGCTTGTCCGCCTTCTGCACCTTCTCCGCGGCCAGCACCTTGCCGGCCTTCAGCACCACCTTGGCGAAGTCGTCGTACTCGATTTCACCCGAGGGCTCGCCCGCCCCCGGAGAAGCCGGCGTCGCGGCGGGGGCCTCGGCGGGCTTCTTCTCCGCCTTGGCGGCCTTGGCCGGCTTGGACTCCGCGGCCTGCGGCGCGGCGGCGCCTTCCGGCAGCTTGATGATGGCGTTGACGCGCTCCTCCTCCAGCCGCGGCAGCAGCGGCTCGGGCGTGCCGATGGGACTGCTGCGCTCCAGCAGCGGGTACTTCGCGCCCTCCAGGGCCTGGAACGTCAGCGGCTCCGCGCCGAGCTGGGCGAAGAGCTTCTCCGACAGGCGCGGCGTCACCGGGGCGAGCAGCGCGCCCAGGAGGTAGGCCACGTCCGCGGCGTCGGACAGGTCCGCGCGAGCGACCTCCGCGTCCTTCTTCACCTGGGCCCACGGCGCGGCCGTCTGGAGGAAGCCGTTCGCGGCCGAGGCAATCTCGGTGATGACGCGGATGGCGGACCGGTACTCCAGCTTCTCGAACGCGTCGCGCACCTCCGGCACGCGGGCGAGCGCGGCCTCCACCAGGGCGCGGCCCGGGCCCTCGGCGCGGCCGGGCGCCAAGCGCTTCTCCAGCGGACCGGCCAGCAGCGACAGGGCGCGGTTGGCCAGGTTGCCCACGTTGTTGACCAGCTCGCCATTCACGCGCTGGCGGAAGTCCTTGAGGTTGAGGTCCAGGTCCTCCACGCCCGGGCCCAGGTTGGCCGCGTAGAAGTAGCGCAGGTAGCTGGGGTCCAACTGGTCCAGGTAGTCGCGCACCGGCACCATGGTGCCGCGGCTCTTCGACATCTTCTCGCCGTTCACCGTGAGGTGGCCGTGGACCTTGATTTCGCTGGGGCCGTGGAAGCCCGCGACGTTGAGCACGGCCGGCCAGAACAGCGCGTGGAAGTAGACGATGTCCTTGCCGATGAAGTGGATGATGCGGGTGTCGGCGTCCGCGCTCCAGTAGTCCAGCGCGCTCTTCGCCTTGCCCGTCTCCTTCGCCCACTTCTCCGTCGTGGCGATGTAGCCGATGGGCGCATCCAGCCAGACGTAGAAGTACTTGTCCGTCTCCCCCGGAATCGCGAAGCCGAAGTACGGCCCGTCGCGGCTGATGTCCCAGTCCGCCAGGCCCTTCTCGAAGAAGCCCTGGAGCTGGGTCGCCAGGCCCGGGTGGAGGAAGCCCGGCTTGCGCAGCACGTCCTGGAGGAAGTCCGCGTGCCGCGACAGCTTGAAGAACAGGTGTTCGGAGTGCTTGCGGACCGGGGGCGTGCCACACAGGGCACAGCGCGCGTCGATGAGGTCCGTGGGGGCGTAGGCCTTGCCGCACTTCTCACAGGCGTCGCCGTACTGGTCGGCCGCCTTGCAGTTGGGGCAGGTGCCCTTGATGAAGCGGTCCGGCAGGAAGCGGCGGTCCTTCTCGCAGTAGGTCTGCTCGATGTTCCGGCGCTCGATGTCGCCCTGCTCCTTCAGCCGCCCGTAGATGAGCTCCGCGTAGTGGCGGTTCTCCGGCGAGTTCGTGGAGTGGAAGCAGTCGAAGCGGATGTCGAGGTCGCGGAAGTCCCGCTGGTGCTCCTCGTGGAAGCGGGCGATGAACTCCTCGGGCTTGAGGCCCTGCTTCGCCGCGTTCAGCTCAATGGGCGTGCCGTGGGTGTCATCGGCACAGAAGTAGACGACGTCCCTGCCGCACGAGCGGAGGAAACGCACGTAGATGTCGGTCTGCACGTACTCGACGGCGTGGCCGATGTGGACCGGGCCGTTCGCGTAGGGCAGCGCGCTGGTGACGAGGATTCTCTCCGCCATGGACTCTCCTGAGGGCGGCGGACCTTAGCCGCTCGGATGGCCGAGGTCATCGACGGCGTGAGGGCCGCGGGCTCGAATGCGCCGCGGAGCCGGGGATGTTATCGACCGGATACGCATGTGCACCATCATCATCCTGCGCCACGTCCACCCCGAATGGCCGCTGGTGCTCGCAGCCAACCGGGACGAGTTCTACGGCCGCCCCGCGACCGGCCCCCAGGTGCTCCTGGAGTCCCCGCTCGCCGTGGGCGGCCGGGACGAGGAGCGCGGTGGGACGTGGATGGGTGTAACCCACGCCGGGCTCTTCGTCGGCCTGACGAACCAGCGAGGCGAGCGAGGCCAGGGGCCGGCCCCCCGCTCGAGGGGCGAGGTGGTGCTGCGCGCCCTCCAGGCGGGCAGCGTGGACGCCGTGGAACGCTACCTGGAGACCCTGCCCGGCGACGAATTCATGCCCTTCAACCTCCTCTATGGGGACGCCCAGCGGCTGCGCGTGGCGTACGCCCGGAGGACGGACCGGCAGTTGCGGCGGGAGGACGTCCCCCCGGGGGTGCATGTCCTGCCCAATGACGTGCTGAACGCCCCGGAGCTACCCAAGGTGGAGCGGGCCCGGCTGCTGACGACCGAGGTGGCGAAGAAGCCCTGGCCGGAGCTGGAGGCGGGCTTGAAGGCGGTGCTGGCAGACTCGACCCTTCCCGCCGAGGAGCTGATTCCGCCCCCGAGCGCGGGCGAGGACCTGCCCCGCGACTTCCTGCAACGGCTCCAGGCGCTCTGCATCCACACCCCGCTGTACGGTACGCGCTCGTCGGCCGTGGTGGCGCTGGCGCCGGGGCGCGTCGGGCACTACCTCGCCTCGGACACAGCGCCGTGTCAGGGGCCGTGGAAGGACGTCACGGGGCTGCTATCGGCGTAGCCGGGCCGTGCTCGCCCACGATGACGCGGGCCCGCCCGTCCATGGAGAGCTTCACCTCCTCCACGGTGGTGAAGCCGGACTCGCGAGCCAGCTCGGCCAGGTGCCGCATCCACGGGTTGTAGGGCATGCCGTTGTCCGAGCAGCACGGCACCACGGCGAAGGGCAGCCGATGCGCCGCCGCGTACTGGATGATGATGCGGGTGGCGCCGTCCGGGTGCATGCCCACCACCAGCTCCGCCTCGCACGGCTCCTCCAGTGTGAAGATGCGCTGGGCGTAGGTGACGGGCAGGTGCTTGTGCCGCAGGTCGAAGGTGGTGACGGCGCGGCCCCGCTTCGTCAGCGCCTCGTTGAGCTTCCCCTGCCCGCCCGCCACGTCGAAGACGCGCGGCGCGTGGAAGCGCGCCACCAGGAAGTCCGCGAAGAGGTCGAAACGACGCTTGTCCGCCATGTGCGCCTCCTCTAACCCGCGCCGTGCTGGCGCACACACACCGTGGCCAGCAGCCGCTCGATGACCAGCCGACCGTTCGCCGAGGACTTCAGCGCCAGGTCCGCCTCGGCGCAGGCCACCAGCGCGCCCAGGAGCTCCCGCCGCTCGTACCCCGCCGCGGCCTTCATGCTGAACGTGAGCGCCCACGCGTTGGGCATCTTCCGCTTGCTGCCCTTCAGCTCCGCTTCCAGCCGGGGGAAGACGCGCGCCTCCACGTCCTTCGCGGTGCGAGGCGGATTGCCTCCCGCGTAGCGCCACAGCCACTCATGGCTCTCCAGCAGGCCCCGGACGATGGAGGCCACCGCGCCCAGGAGCTGCAACGCGTGCGTCCCCTGCCCCATGGCGTCATTCGCGTAGGACAGCGCCCCGCTGAAGTCGCGCTTCTGGAGCGCCTCGGAAAGCTCGAAGAACTCCTCCTCGCGCGCGTGGTGGACCAGCGCGGCCACGTCCGCCCGCTCAATCGCGGGCCCCTCCGAGTACGTGGCCAGCTTCTCCAGCTCCGACTGGAGCAGCCGGATGTTCCCGCCGATGCGCTCCTTGAGCTCCTCCAGCGCGCCGGGCCCCAGCTTCTTCTTGAAGGGCGCCAGGAACTCCTTGGCGATGCCGGTCAGGTCGAGGTCCTTGTGCCGCGCCGCCACCTTCCGCTCGACGACGTAGCCCTTGTCGTGGGCCAGCTTCACCAGCGGATTCTTGGCGTCCACGTCAGACGCGGCCAGCACCAGCGCATGGCCCGCCGGCACGCCCTTCTGGATGAGGTCCAGCAGCACCGACGCGTCCCCCTCCGGCGCGGAGATGCGCTCCTCGCGGCAGAAGGCGGCGGCCTCCTTGAGGAAGGCCACGTCCGCGTCGGCCAGCTCCACGTTGAGCTCGTCCTTCCACTGCTCCACGGAGGGCGCCCCGGGAGTGCCCGGGTCCAATTGCTCCACGCCCCAGCCCGCGCGGGCCGCCAGCGCCAGCAGCCGCCGCGCGCCTTCCTTCCGCTTGCCCGCCTTCCACGCCTCGCGCGCCTTGCCCAGCGCGTCCCCTCGCCCCTTCTTGGGCGCCAGGAACTCCGGGTCTCTGACGAGCACCACCTTGCGTCCGGGGAACAGCGGCAGCGTGGCCAGCTCCTGCGCCACCTCCCGCGGACTGCCCGCGTCCAGCACGGCCAGGTTGAGGCCCATGGCCGCGTCGGGGACCAGCAGCTTCACCAGCTCGTCGGCGCCCTTGCGGACCAGGAACTCCTCGCCCACCAACAGGTACACCGGGGCGACCTTGCCCCCCTTCACGCTGGCCAGCACGTCATCCAAATCACTGGCGCTCATCGCGACGTCTCCGTGAACAGGTCGATGAGCATCCGCTCCATCTGAAGCCGGGGCGCGCCGTTCCGGGCAATGCCCGCGCGCGCCGCCTCCATCAACGAATGCCGGCGGTGCAGGAGGATGTCGGACGTGCGGCCGGCGACCTGCCGGGCCAGGTCCACCAAATCGCGGTTGGCCAGTCCCGACTCCAGGCCCGCCTTCACCAGCGCCACGTCGCGCGTCCATAACGCCAGCAGCTCCAGGGTGCTCTCCGCCTCCTCGCGCGAGCCGCCATGGGCCTCCGCGAAGCGCAGCAGGCCGACGGCGTCCTCACCGCGCAGGGCCTCGAAGGCGGTGACGATGTCCTTGCGCCGCGACAGTGCCGCCACGTCCAGCGCCAGGGCCCGGCCCAGGCTGCCGCCCGCCATGACGGCGGCGAGCTTGGCCGTCTCCGCGTCCAGCTTCCGCGCCTCGGCCACGCGCTGGGCCACCAGGTCCACCGGCAGCGGACCGAAGTGCACCTTGCCGCACCGGCTGCGGATGGTGGGCAGCAGCCGGTCGATGGCGCTGGCCACCAGGATGAGGGTGGTGTCGGAGGGCGGCTCCTCCAGCGTCTTGAGGAACGCGTTCTGCGCCTGCACGTTCATCGTCTGGGCGGAGACGATGAGCGCCACCTTGCGGCGCGACTCCAGGCCGCGCAGGGCGAGGCGCTCCTGGAGCTGGCGCACCTGCTCCACGCGCAGCTCCCGGCTGGGCGTCCCGGTGAAGTCGGACCGGCCCGCCAGTCCTCGGGACACCCGCTCATCGTCCGGCATCACCCAGGTGACGTCCGGGTGGAGGCCCCGTGCCACCCGCTGGCAGCTCTCACAAGCGCCGCAGCCCACCTCTGGCTGCTCGGGGCACGTGAGGGCCTGGGCCAGCCCGACGGCCGCCAGCTCCTTGCCCACCCCCTCCGGCCCGGCGAAGAGGTACGCGTGGTGGACCGCGCCGCTGCGCAAGGCCGCCTGGAGGGCGTCCACCGCGCGAGGCTGTCCCAGTACCGTTGCGAGCGTCATGGCGCGTGTATCCCCGCTCACGCGGCACGCGTCAACGGCCGCCTTGACCCCCGTGGAGATGGCGGGAGACATTCCCCCCGCCTTGCTGCCCTTCCTTCAGAGCAACCTGTCCCTGGCCGTGGGTGCGCTGCTCGTCGTCGTGCTGATGGGGGTGCGCGCCGCCTCCCATGACACCGACCTGCGACAGGACTTGAAGAGCGCCGTCCGGCTCCTCATCGCGTTCATCGTGCTCCGGCTGGCCACGTGGGCCCTGCCCGCGACGGCGCCAGAGGGGATGAAGAAGGCGCTCCAGGTCGGATGGATGCTGATGTTCACCTTTGGTGGCATCCGCGCCAGCGTGGCCCTGGCGCTGAAGCTGATCCGGCTGCGCGCGCCGGCGGTGGGCACGCCGAAAATCCTGCGCAACGTCATCGACTTCACGCTGTACCCACTGGCGGTGCTGCCGCTGCTGCGCACCCAGTTCAACGTGGACCTGGCGGGCCTGGTGGCCACGTCCGCGGTGCTGTCGGTGGTCATCGGTCTGGCGCTCCAGGAGACGCTGGGCAACCTCTTCGCGGGCCTGTCCCTCCAGTTGGACCGCCCTTTCGAGGTCGGCCACTTCATCCGCATTGGCACGCACTCCGGGCGCGTGGTCTTCATTGGCTGGCGCTCCATCCGCCTGTCCAACTTCCGCCGCGAGGTCATCACGCTGCCCAACAGCATGGTGGCCAAGGAGCTGGTCCTCAACTTCACCCAGGACCTGGACCCTGTCGGCATCGACGTGGAGTTCCGCCTGTCGCGAGACGCCCCGCCCAACCAGGTCAAGCACGCGCTGCTGGAGACGATGCGGGAGACGCCCCTCATCCTCCCGGAGCCGGCCCCCATCGCGCGGACGCTGGGCTACGAGGACTCCGCCATCCGCTACATGGTGCGCTTCTTCATCGCCGAGTACGGCCAGTCCGACGCGGTGAAGGAGGACCTCCACTCCCGCCTGTGGTACCGGCTGCGCCGGGAGAACATCGAGATTCCCTACGCCCAGCGCACCGTCCACGTGCGGCAGGAGTCGACGCGCGCGGAGCTGTCCGAGGACACCATCCGCGGTCTCCTGGGCGCGGTGGACCTCTTCCAGACGCTGGACACGGCGGAGCTGGACCGGCTGCGCCAGGAGTCGCTGGTGCGCCGCTTCGGCGCCGGCGAGCGCATCATCCAGGAGGGCGACGAGGGCCGGACCTTCTACGTGCTCGCCTCCGGCGAGGTGAGCGTGCGCACGGGGAAGTCCCAGTCGGAAGTCACGCGCCTGGGCCGCGGCAGCTACTTCGGAGAGATGTGCCTGCTGACGGGAGAGCGGCGGTCAGCCACGGTGGTGGCGGTGGAGGACTCGTTGCTCCTCGAAATAGACCGGCCCACCTTCGCCCGCCTCTTCGAGGAGTCCCCCGGACTGGCCCGACAGCTCTCCTCCATGCTCGCCCAGCGGCGGACCCAGCTTCGGGCGGTGGCCGAAGCGAGAGGAACGAGCCACGACGCCATTCCCGCCGAGGTCGGCCGTATACTCGGGCGGCTGCGCCAGATATTCGGGCTCAACGCCACACACGAGTAGGCTGAACGCAGCGGGGGGATGCCGTGACAGAGCTCGACACTCCGGTTCCAAAGCTGGGGCAGGTTCGACCCGCCTCATCCTGTGATGAATTGAACTGCTGGAAGCGGTACTTTGCAGGGCTACTGTCATGACGGAAGACGTTGAAGGGCTGTCGGATTCGCCAGACATCGCGGTGGTGGGGATGGCCGCGCGACTGCCTGGGGCGCGCGATGTGGACACGTTCTGGCGCCGCGTGCGCGACGGCGTCGAGTCCGTCACGCAGTTCAGTGACGCGCAGCTCCTGAGCGCGGGCGTGGACCCGGTGCTGCTCCAGGACCCGAACTACGTGAAGTCGGGCATGGTGTACGAGGGCCTGGAGGACTTCGACGCGGGCTTCTTCGGCTTCAGCGCGCGCGAGGCGTCCCTCATGGACCCGCAGCACCGCCACTTCCTGGAGGTGTGCTGGGAAGCGCTGGAGCACAGCGGCCACCCGCCGGAGCGCTTCAAGGGGCCCGTGGGCGTGTTCGGCGGCTCGGGCATGAACGCGTACATGCCCTACAACCTCTTCACCAACCCGCAGTTGATGGAGCAGGTGGGCCTGTTCCTGGTGCGGCACACGGGCAACGACAAGGACTTCCTCACCACACGCGTGTCGTACTGCCTGGACCTGCGCGGGCCCAGCCTCAACGTGCAGACGGCGTGCTCCACGTCGCTCGTCGCCATCCACTCCGCCTGCCAGAGCCTGCTGGCGCGCGAGTGCGACCTGGCGCTGGCGGGCGGCGTCACGCTGGAGCTGCCGCACTACCGCGGCTACCTGTACCAGGAGGGAGAAATCCTCTCACCGGACGGGCACTGCCGCGCGTTCGACCACCGCTCGCAGGGCACGCTCTTCGGCAGCGGCGCGGGCGTCGTCGTGCTGCGGCGCCTGGAGGACGCGCTGGCGGATGGCGCCACCATCTACGCGGTGGTGAAGGGCAGCGCGGTGAACAACGACGGCGCGCGCAAGGTGGGCTACCTGGCGCCGTCCGTGGACGGGCAGGCGGACGCCGTCGTGGAGGCGCTCAACGTCTCCGGCATCAGCGCCGACTCCATCGACTACATCGAGTGCCACGGCACCGGCACGCCGGTGGGCGACCCGATTGAAATCACCGCCCTCACCCAGGCCTTCCGCACGCAGACGCAGAAGAGCGGGTTCTGCCGCATCGGCTCGGTGAAGACGAACATCGGCCACCTGGACACGGCCGCGGGCGTGGCGAGCTTCGTCAAGGTCGTCCAGATGCTGCGCCACAAGCAGATGGCGCCCACGCTGCACTTCGAGAAGCCCAACCCTCAAATCGACTTCGCGCGCTCGCCCTTCAGCGTGAACGCCACGCTGCGCGACTGGGCCGCCGCCAAGGGCCGTCCGCGCCGGGCGGCGGTGAACTCGCTGGGCGTGGGCGGCACCAACGCGCACGTCATCCTGGAGGAGCCGCCCGCGCAGCCGCGGACGTCCGCCGCGCGCCCCTTCGAGACGCTGTGGCTGTCCGCGCGCACCCCCGCCGCCCTGGAGCGCGCCGCCCAGCGGCTGGCCACCCGGCTGGGTGAAGCCGACGCGCCGAACCTGGGTGACACCTCCTACACGCTGCTCGCGGGCCGCCGCCGCTTCGCGCACCGGCGCGCCGTGGTGGCGTCGTCGCGCGAGGAGGCCGTGCGCCTGCTGTCTCAGCCGGAGGCCGCGCGGACGGCCCAGGCCCAGACGGAGGCGGAGGGCCGCTCCGTCGTCTTCCTCTTCCCGGGCGGCGGCGCGCAGTACCCGGGCATGGCGAAGGGCCTCTACGAGCAGGAGCCCGTGTTCCGCCGCGCGCTGGATGAGTGCCTGTCGCTGCTCGAACAGCACCAGTCACTGAAGCTGCGTCCCCTGCTCTTCCCGGAGGCCGGCGCCGAAAAGGAGGCCCGCGCCCAACTGGAGCAGGCCACGTACGCGCTGCCGGCGCTGCTGTCCGTGGAGCTGTCGCTCGCCGCGCTGTGGAAGGCGCGGGGGCTGACGCCGCAGGCCTGCATGGGCCACAGCATGGGCGAGTACGCCTGCGCCCAGCTCAACGGCGTGTTCTCGGTGAAGGACGCGCTGGGCATCGTCGCCTGCCGTGGCCGCCTCTTCGACCAGCTCCCCGCGGGCGCGATGCTCAGCGTGGAGCTGCCCGAGGCGGAGCTGAAGCCGCTGCTGGGCGAGGGCCTGGACCTGGGCGCGCATAACGCGCCGGGGCTGTGCCTGGTCTCCGGTGAAGTGGCCGCCATTGAAGCGCTGGAGGCCCAGCTCAAGGCGCGCGAGGTGGAGGCGCGGCGGCTGCACATCCGCGTGGCCGCGCACTCGCGAATGCTGGAGCCCATCCTCGCGCCCTTCCGTGAGTTCCTGGGCACGGTGCGCTTCTCCAAGCCCACCGGCCCGTGGATCTCCAACGTCACCGGGGCATGGGTGACGCCCGAGGAGGCCACCTCGCCCGACTACTGGGTGCGGCACCTGCGCCAGCCGGTGCGCTTCGCCGAGGGCGCGGGCGTGCTCCTGGCGGACAAGGCGCGCGTCTACCTGGAGGTCGGCCCCGGCCAGACGCTGACGCAGCTGTTGCGCGCCCAGGTGGAGAAGCCGCAGGCCGAGCAGTTGGTGCCGTCGCTGCGGCACCCGAACGACACCGTGGCCGACCTGGCGTTCTTCCAGCTCGCGCTCGGCCGCCTCTGGGCCGCGGGCGTGGACCTGGACGCCGCGGCGCTCTTCGACGGCCAGCAGCGGCGCCGCGTGGCGCTGCCCACGTATGCCTTCGAGCGCGAGCGCCACTGGGTGGAGCCGGGCAGCGGCACCTTCATGGCGCGGCGCGAGGGTGAGCGCCCGCTGGTGCGCGAAGAGAACGTGTCGCGCTGGGGCTACGCGCCGCGCTTCCGCGAGCAGGCCGGCGCGGCGCCCGAGGCACCGGCGGAGAACGAGCGCTGGCTCCTCGTGGGCGAGCAGCACCTGCTCATCAGCGAGTTGGCGCGTGAGCTGGCGGCGCGCGGCGCCCAGGTGCTGCGCGCGCTGCCGGGCGAGGCCTTCCGCCGCGCGGACGAGGGGCACTTCACCCTGCGGTTCGATGCGCGCGAGGACTGGGAAGCGCTCTGGGATGCGCTGGGCGCCGAGGGGCGCGTGCCACCTCGCATCGTGGACGTCACCGCCCGGGACCTGGCCCCGCTCGACTGGGAACGCGCGGTGTCGCGCAACTTCCTGACGCCGCTGGCGCTGATGCAGTCCCTGACCGCTGAATCGCTGCCCCCGGGCCTGCGCTACATGCGGGTGACCCAGGAGGCCCTGCCCGCCGAGGGGCACGTCATGTGCCCCGAGCAGGCGCTCAGCTTCGGTCCGCTGCTCGTGGGGCCCAAGGAGCTCCCCGAGCTCAAGGCCCGCGTGGTGGACCTGCAGCTGGTGGTCAACGTGATGGGCCAGGCGCGGGAGCTCGCGGACGAGCTGCTGCGCCCGGACGTCGAGGCGCCCGTCGCGCTGCGCGGTCGACGCCGCCTGGTGCAGGTGTTGGAGCGGACGGCGCTGGACGAGGGCCCGACGCCGCTGAGAGACCAGGGCGTCTACCTCATCACCGGCGGCCTGGGCGGCATCGGCCGCACGCTGGCCGAGCTCTTCGCGCGCAAGGTGAAGGCCCGGCTCGCGCTGGTGTCTCGGTCGGCGGCCAGTGCGTCGCACGCGGAGCTTCAGCGCACGCTGGAAGGACTCGGCGCGCAGGTGCTGCTGCTCAAGGCGGACACCACCGACGCCGGCCAGCTTCGCGCGGCCATCGCCCAGGTGCGGGAGCGCTTCGGCGCCTTGCATGGCGTGGTGCACGCGGCGGGCACGATCGAGGACGGGCCGCTGGAGGCGAAGACGCGCGACTCGGCCCTGCGGGTGCTCGCGCCCAAGGCGCTGGGGGCGCTCGCGCTGGAAGAGGCGCTGCAAGGCGCGGCCCTGGACTTCTTCGTCAGCTTCGCGTCGACGAGCGCGTGGCTCGGGCCGCCGGGACAGGTGGACTACGTCGCCGCCAACGCGTACCTGATTGCCCAGGCCTCGCGGCTGAAGGCCCTGGGCGTCGCGAAGCGCGCGCTCGCGCTAGGCTGGGGCGTCTGGCAGGAGGTCGGCATGGCCGCGGCGCAGCTCGCGCCGCAGCTGCCGCCCGGCGAGTCCGTCAGCCACCCGCTGCTCCAGCGGCGCGTGGAGGCGCCCGAAGGACACCACCTCTTCCGCGCCATCTACGACGCGAAGGCCCACTGGGTGCTGGACGAGCACCGCATGCGCGGCGGAGGCCCCGTCCTCCCCGGCACGGCCTACGTCGAGCTGGCCCGCGCCGCCTGGGCGCTGGCGCGTCCTGGCGAGCCGCTGGAGCTGTCTCAGCTCTCGCTGGTGTCGCCGCTGGACGTCCCGGACGGCGAGGTGCGGGAGGTGGAGATCGGGCTGGCGCCGGAGGGCGACGGCTTCACCTTCCGCGTACGCAGCCGCGCGGCCGGCAACGCATGGACGGAGCACGCCACCGCGCGGCTCCACCCAGCCACGGGCCAGCGTCCCGCCGCGCTGGACGTGTCCGCGGCGAAGGCTCGCTGCGGTGAGCGGCCGTTGACCTTTGGCGAGGGCGAGCAGACGCTTCCACAGGACGCGCTCATCGCGTTCGGTCCGCGCTGGAAGGTGCTGCGCGGCGCGGGCTTCGGCACGGCCGAGGCCCTGGGCCGGCTGGAGCTGCCCGGCGCCTACCGCGAGGACCTGTCGACGTACGGGATTCCGCCCGGGTTGCTGGACATCGCCTCCGGCTTCGCCTTCTCCCTGCTCCCCGACGCGGGACAGCCGGGGAGGCTGCACGTGCCCGTCTCCTACCGACAGCTCCAGGTCTGGAGGCCCTGGCCCGAGGTGGCGCTGAGCCACGTCCGCGTGCGCCAGGAAGAAGGCCGCGGAGCGCTGCTCGACGTCACGCTCACCGACTCGGACGGGAACGTCTTTTGCGCCATCGAGGGCTACCTCGTCGCGTCCGTCGAGGCGCGGCGCTTCGGCCGCTCGCCGCAGAAGAAGGGCTCATTGCTGGAGAGCTGGCTGCCCCTGGGCATCAAGCCGGCGGAAGGTCAGGACGCCTTCCTGCGCGCGCTGGCCCTGGAGGACACGCCCGCGCTCTTCGTCAGCTCCATGGACCTGCACACCCTCGCGGCCCGCATGCGTCCGAAGCAGGAGGCGAAGCCCGCGGCGGCCGTGGCCACGGCCCAGGCAGGCGCGCCGTCCGGTGAGGCGGCCGTGGATGCACCACGCGATGACGTGGAGCGCAAGCTGGCGGAGCTGTGGCAGCAGCTGCTCGGCGCGCCGAAGGTGGGGCTCAAGGACAACTTCTTCGAGCTGGGCGGACACTCGCTCATCGCGGTGCGCCTGTTCGCGCGCATCAAGAAGACGCTGGGCGCGGACCTGACGCTGGCCACCCTGTTCGAGGCCCCCACGCTGGAGCAGTGCGCCGCGCTGGTGCGTGAGGCCGCCGGGATTCCCTTCACGCCGGACGCCGCTCCGGGTGACGCGGCGACGGCCGCGCAGGCTTCGGGCGTCAAGGCTGCACCGAAGAGCTGGTCGCCGCTGGTCACCATCCAGAAGGGCGGCAAGGCCCTGCCCTTCTTCTGCGTGCACGGCGCGGGCGGCAACGTCCTCAACTTCCGCGAGCTGGCGCAGACGCTCGGCAAGGAGCAGCCCTTCTACGGGCTCCAGGCGCGCGGCGTGGACGGCAAGCTGCCTCCGGCCGACAGCATCGAGGAGATGGCGTCCATCTACCTGGAGGGCATCCGCCAGGTGCAGCCCCACGGGCCCTACCTGCTCGGCGGCTACTCCGGCGGCGGCGTGGTCGCCTACGAAATGGCGCAGCGGCTGCGGGCGCTGGGCGAGCCGGTGGCGCTGGTCGCGTTCCTGGACACCTTCCATCCGTCCACCCAGGAGCGGCGCCAGTCCCTCCATGAGCGCCTGCGGGAACTGCGCCGGGAGGGCGCGGCCCGCTACGTCAGCCGCAAGCTGCGCACCAAGGTGGAGCGCGACGGCACCCGGCTGGTGAGCCAGCTCAAGCTGCGCTGGTACGAGCAGCGAGGCGAAGCGCTGCCCATCGAGCTGCGCAACCTCCAGCTCACCGAGCGCTTCCAGTCCCTGGCCAGCCGCTACGTCCCCAGCCCCTATGCCGGTCCCGTGACGCTGTTCCGCGCGCAGGAGATTCACGCCATCTACGCGCACATGGGGACCAGCCTCGGCTGGGAGCCGCTGGTGCCGGCGCTGAACATCCGCGAGGTGCCGGGCGACCATGACAGCCTGGTGCGCGAGCCCAACGTCCACGTCCTGGGGCGGCTGCTCCGCGAGTCCCTGGACGACGCCCAGCGCGGCGCGCGAAGAGAGGCGCGATGGACTGGTTCGAGGTAAAGACCTCAAGCCGTGAGGCCAGGCGGCTGACGGCCCGGAACGCGACGCCTGCGCTCGCCGTCGTGCTGGTGGTGTGGATACTCATGGTGGGATGGCCTCGATTCGACCCTGAATTCCCCGGCCCGTTCCCGTACACCGGCACACCGCTGACAGCGGCGGCGCGGAGCGAGCTGGCCTCCGGCGGATGGACCGTCACGGGTCCGGACGCGCCGCCCTGGAACCTCGCGCTGACGCGGCCTCCCGCCGCCGGTGAGACGCGATGGCTGGTCTACTTCGGCGGCAACACCCCGGGCTACCTCGCCGAGGCGAAGTCCATCCTGCTCTCGCTGGACCAGGGGCGCGGGCTCGGCCTCGCCGCCTTCGCGCCGCCCGGCTTCGACGGTTCACCGGGGGAGCCCTCCCCCGAGGCGCTCCGTGACAGCGCCACGAACGCCATGCGCTGGTTGGTGTCGACACACCCCACCGCGGCCCAGGGCATCCATCTCGTGGGCTTCTCCATGGGCAGCATGGCGGCGCTCACCGCTGCCAACACGCTCCACGAGCGGGAGACCCCCGCCAGGGGGCTGGTGCTATTCGCGCCCTTCCTCCGGATGAAGGTGCGGCCCTCGGGCTTCATGGGCCGTGTCTTCGGACGGCACGAGTACGACAACCGGCCGCTGCTGCGGACCCACCGGCAGCGCCCCACGCTCGTGCTCCATGGCGGGGCGGACAGCGCGCTGCCGCTCCTCCAGGGCGAGCGCGTCAGCCGCGCGCTGGCCGCTCCCCTCAAGGTGTACCCCGACATCGGGCACGCCGACCTTTTGAAGCATCCCCCCGCGCTCGCGGCTGCCCGGCAAGGCCTGGGCTTGTGAACGGGGGACACCCGAATCGCAGCACCCCAGGAGGTACTGAATGAGCGCGGCTCCGGAGTCGCCCAGTTGTTTCATCATCGGCGAGGGCACCCTCGTCGTCCCCTGCGCGCAGGCGCTCACCGAGCGCGGCGTCCGGATTCTCGGGCTCGTCACGCGCGAGCCCGCGCTCCAGCAGTGGGCGGAGGAGCAGGGTGTCCCGCACGTTCCGCCCGGCGAGCAGGTGCTGCCCTTCCTGTCCCAGGCGCCCTTCGACTGGCTCTTCAGCATCGTCAACCTGAGCATGGTGAAGGACGAAGTCCTGCGCCTGCCCCGGCGCATGGCCATCAACTTCCATGACGGCCCGCTGCCCCGCTACGCCGGCCTCAACGTCACCTCGTGGGCCTTGTTGAACCGCGAGCCCCGGCACGGCGTCACGTGGCACGAGATGACGAAGGGCGCGGACGAGGGCCGCATCCTCAAGCAGCGCCTCTTCGACATCGCCCCCGGTGAGACGGCCTTCAGCCTCAATGCCCGCTGCTACACGCTGGGCATGGAGACGTTCGCGGAGCTCGCGGAGGAGCTGGTCGCGGGCACGTCCGAGGCGAAGGAGCAGGACTTCGCGCAGCGCAGCTACTTCGGCCTCGCGCAGCGTCCGGAGGCCGCGGGCGTCCTCGACCTGCACGGTGACGTGGACGTGGCGCACGCGCTGGTGTCGGCGCTCGACTACGGCGGCTACCCCAACCCGCTGTCCTTCGCGAAGGTGTGGCTGGGCAATGGCCCTGTCGCCCTCTCCGAGGCCCGGCGCGCCGAGCCGGCCTCCGAGGCCGCCCCGGGCACGGTGCTCGACATCGAGGGTGACGCGCTGACGGTGGCGCTCCAAGGAGGAGACCTCACGTTGAAGGGCCCCAAGGGCCTGTGCGGCGCGCCGTTGTCGTGGGCCGACGTGCTCGGCGCGCGCATGCTCGCCAGGGGCGACCTCCTGCCCGCGGCCTCGCCGGAGCTGCGCGCCCGGCTGACCGAGGTGGGCGCGCAGGCGGGCAAGGCGGAGTCGTTCTTCCTCCGTCGCCTGGAGACGCTCGCGCCACCGGACCTGTCCTTCCTGGGCGGCAGCTCCAAGGACGTGGGGACGCACACGCTGAAGTTCGAGGCCAGCGACCTTGCCCCGGGCTGGGTCACGGACCTGCCTCCCGAGGAGCGGCTGCTCTTCACCGCCGTGGCCTTCCTGGCGCGCCTGTCACCCGAGCCCCGCTTCGACGTCGGCTACGCGGATGCGTCCACGCGCGCCCGCATCGAAGGCGTGGAGGGCTTCTTCGCCTCGCAGCTCCCGCTGCGCATCGAGCTGCCGATGAAGGACGCGCCGGAGCAGGCCGCGGGCGCCTTCCGCAAGGCGCTGACGCAGCTGCGGGACAAGGGCGTGCTCGCCCGGGACGTCCTGGGCCGCTCCGCCCAGCTCTCCAACCTCCAGCGCCACGGCGGCGAAGTGGCGTATCCCGTCGCGCTGCGCCTCGGCGCGACGAACCCCAGCGTGGGGGGCGCGGCGCTCGTCGTTGACGTGGACGCCCAGGGCCGCCACGCCCACCTGCACTTCGACGCCACGCGCGTGGACCAGGCCCGCGTGGACGACGTGGCGCGGCAGCTCACCGCGTTCCTCGCCTCGCTCCGGGACGCGCCGGGCAAGGCGGTGGGCGAGCATGACCTGCTGGGCGCGGAGGAGCGCCAGCTGCTGGCCCGCTGGAACGACACGCGGCGGGACTTCCCCCGCGACGCCACCCTGGCCTCGCTCTTCCAGGCCCAGGCGCGGCGCACGCCGGACGACACCGCCCTCATCTGCCGGGGCGCGGCGCTGACGTACCGCGAGCTGGACACGCGCGCCGACGTGCTCGCGCGGCACCTGCGCGGCGCGGGCGTGGGCCGCGACGTGCGCGTGGGCATCTTCATGGAGCGCTCGCTGGAGATGATGGTGGGCGTGCTGGCCACGCACAAAGCGGGCGGCTGCTACGTGCCGTTGGACCCGGCCTATCCCGCCGAACGCATCGCCTTCATGGTGGAGGACGCGAGCTGCCACCTGGTGCTCACCCAGGAGCGGCTGCTGTCGCGCGTGCCGTCCGCGGCGAAGGCCGTGCTCGCGGTGGACCAGCAGTGGGAGCGCATCGCCGCAGCGCCGGAGGCCCAGACGCCGCCGGCCACGCCGGACAGCCTGGCCTACGTCATCTACACCTCCGGCAGCACGGGCAAGCCCAAGGGGGTGATGATTGAGCACCGCAACGTCGTGAACTTCGGCGTCGGCATGGACGAGCGCCTGGGCACGGAGCGCGGCACCTGGCTGGCGGTGACGAGCCTCAACTTCGACATCTCCGTGCTGGAGCTGCTCTGGACGCTCACGCGCGGCTTCACGGTGGTGCTGCACGCGGAGCGGCACGACGCGGCGCAGGCCGGCAAGCACGCCTCGCGCGCCATGGCGTTCAGCCTCTTCTACTTCTCCAGCGACGAAGGCGAGCGCCCCGAGGGCCGCTACGACCTGCTCATGGAGAGCGCGCGCTTCGCGGATACGAATGGCTTCTGCGCCGTGTGGACGCCGGAGCGCCACTTCCACGCCTTCGGCGGGCTCTTCCCCAACCCGGCCGTGACGTCGGCCGCGCTGGCGGCGGTGACGCGCAACGTGCAGCTTCGCGCGGGCAGCCTCGTGTCGCCGCTGCACCCCACGCTGCGCATCGCCGAGGACTGGTCCGTGGTGGACAACATCTCCCACGGCCGCGTGGGCATCTCCTTCGCCGCGGGCTGGCAGCCCAACGACTTCGCGCTGCGTCCAGAGTCCTTCCCGGACCGCAAGCGCATCATGTTCCAGCAGATTGAAGACGTGCGCCGGCTGTGGCGCGGCGAGGCGCTGGAGACGAAGAGCGGCACGGGCCACACCGTGAAGCTGCGCACCCTGCCCCGCCCGGTGCAGAAGGCGCTGCCCATCTGGGTCACCACCGCGGGCAACCCGGAGACGTTCGAGGAGGCGGCGCGCGCGGGCTGCCACGTCCTCACCCACCTGCTGGGCCAGTCGGTGGAAGAGGTGGCGCAGAAGATTGCCCTCTACCGGGAGACGTGGGCCAAGGCCGGCCACCCTGGCAAGGGCACCGTGTCGCTGATGCTGCACACCTTCGTCGGTGACTCCGAGGCCTCCGTGAAGGAGGTCGTCCGCGAGCCGATGAAGTCGTACCTCAAGTCGTCGGTGGGCCTCATCAAGGAGGCGGCCTGGAGCTTCCCCGCCTTCAAGGCGCAGACGACGCTGGCCAACGGCAACTTCGGCACCGACCACCTGTCCGCCGAGGAACTGGACGCGCTGCTCGACTTCTCCTTCGAGCGGTACTTCCAGTCGTCGGGCCTGTTCGGCGGCGTGGACGCGTGCGTCGCGCTCGTGGACCGACTCAAGGGCCTGGACGTGGACGAGATTGCCTGCCTCGTGGACTTCGGCGTGCCCACGGAGCTGGTGATGAAGCACCTGCCGCTGCTCGCCGAGGTGCGTCAGCGCGCCAACGCGGGCGTGGGCCAGCCGGGCGCCGAGCCCGAGCTCGACGGCTCCATCCCCGCGCTGTTGGAGCGCCACGCCGTGACGCACCTCCAGTGCACGCCGTCCCAGGCGAGCATGCTGCTGGCCGAGGAGCGCTCGCGCGAGGGCCTCAAGCGCCTGAAGAAGATGATGGTGGGCGGCGAGGCCTTCCCCGTCCCGCTGGCGCGCCAGCTCTCCGAGACGGTGTCCGGCGACGTCATCAACATGTACGGCCCCACCGAGACGACCATCTGGTCCTCCACCCACCCGGTGAAGAACGTGGGCGAAGGCGTCCCCATCGGCACGCCCATCGCGAACACGCAGCTCTACATCCTGGACGCGCAGCAGCGTCCGCTGCCCATTGGCGCGGCCGGTGAGCTGTACATCGGCGGCGCGGGTGTGGTGCGGGGCTACCACCACCGTCCGGAGCTGGACCGCGAGCGCTTCGTGCCGGACCCGTTCTCCTCCCAGCCCGGCGCGCGGATGTACCGCACCGGCGATGCCGCGCGGTGGCGGCAGGACGGCCTGGTGGAGTTCATCGGCCGCCTGGACAACCAGGTGAAGGTGCGCGGCTTCCGCATCGAGCTGGGCGAAATCGAGTCCCGGCTGGGTGAACACCCGGCGGTGCGGGAGACCGTCGTCATCGTCCGTGAGGACATTCCGGGCGACAAGCGGCTGGTGGCCTACCTCATCGCGAAGCCGGGTGAGCCGCCCGCGGCGGACGCGCTGCGCGAGTTCCTGCGCACGCGCCTGCCCGAGTACATGGTGCCGCAGGCCTTCGTGACGCTGAGCACCTTCCCCCAGACGCCGAACAAGAAGGTGGACCGCAAGGCCCTGCCGCCTCCGGAGCAGGCGCAGGCGCGCGGGGAGCTGGTCCGGCCGGAAGGCGAGACGGAGGCGCTGATCGCCGGCATCTGGCAGGACGTGCTCAAGCTCGACAAGGTCGGCGTGGAGGACAAGTTCGTCGACCTGGGCGGCCACTCGCTGCTGATGGTGCAGGTGCTGGAGAAGCTCAAGGCCCAGGTGGAGAAGCCCCTCACGCTGGTGGACCTCTTCCGCTACCCCACCATCCGCACCCTCTCTGGCTTCCTGTCGGGCGACAGCGGCGAGGAAGAGGCGCTCAAGGAAGTCGCCGCGCGCGGTGAGGCCCGGGCCGCGGCCCGCCGGGCGATGCAGCAGCGCCGCCGCCGGTAGGCGCTTATTGCCTCAGGACTTGCACTCCAGGAATAACCTGCAATTAAAGGCAGGCCGTTTCCACGACTCCTGGAGTGCCTCATGCGTTTCAAAGCCTTGCTGTGTACCGCGCTCTGCGCCGCCCCTGCCCTGGCCGCCAACGAGTCCGTCCAGGTCTGGTTGACGACGACGTCGGGGAGCGCACTGGTGAAGCGGCTCAACGCCGAGCCGAACCAGACCTTCGGCCCCGACACCGGGGCGGTGACGGCCATCGACGTCAACCCGGCGCTCACCTACCAGACCATCGACGGGTTTGGCGGCGCGCTCACGGATGCGTCGGCGTGGCTCATCTTCAACTCGCCCCATCGCAACGCCATCATGAATGACTTGTTCAGCGTGAGCGCTGGCACGGGACAGAGCATGTTGCGCCTGCCGATGGGCTCATCGGACTTCGCGCGCAATCACTACAGCTACGACGACACCTGCTGTGACTTGAATGACTTCTCCGTCGCGCACGACGCTCCGTACATCATCCCCCTCCTCCAGCAGGCGCGGCAGCTCAACCCGGAGCTGAAAATCATCGCGGTGCCATGGAGCGCGCCGGCCTGGATGAAGTTCAACAACTCGCTGCTGGGCGGCGGCTATCTCCGCAATGACCATTACGGCCTGTACGCCAGCTACTTCGTGCGCTTCCTGCAGGCGTACAACACGGCGGGCGTGCCCATCCACGCGGTGAGCATCCAGAACGAGCCGCACAACGCGAACCCCAGCTACGCGACGATGCAGATGGAGTCGAACGACCAGTCCAACTTCGCGGCCCACCACCTGCGCCCGGCGATGAACACGGCGGGCTTCGGCGCGGTGAAGATTCTGGCCTGGGACCACAACTGGTACGACCACGGCGGTCCCGCTGGCTATCCGCTCGAAGTCATGAGCTTCAACAACGGCCAGGCCCAGTCCGCCGTCGCGGGCGTCGCCTACCACTGCTACGAGAGCCCCGACGGCAGCTACAGCGTCCAGAGCACCTTCCAGAACGCCTATCCCAACAAAGAGGTCCACTTCACGGAGTGCACTGGCGGCGCCTGGTCAACGAATGCCGCGGGGAACCTGGAGTGGGCGCTCCAGAACAACCTCTTCGGTCCTTTGCGCCACCACGCGCGCAGCTCGCTGTACTGGAACCTCGCGTTGGACCCGAGCCATGGTCCTCGCGTGGGTGGCTGCCCGGACTGCCGGGGCATGCTCACCGTGAACAACGGCGCGGGCACCTATACGCGCAACGAGGAGTTCTACGCCTGGGGGCACCTGGCCAAGGTGGTGCGTGGCGGCGCGGTGCGCATTGGCGCCACGACGCTGGGCAACAACGAGCTCGAAACGGTGGCCTTCCGCAACCCGGACGGCTCGCTGGCACTGATTGCGCTCAACTCCAATGACGGTGCCTCGCGGACCTTCAAGGTGCGGTGGGGCGGCCAGTCCTTCACGTACACCCTGCCCGCGCGCTCGGTCGCGTCGTTCAAGTGGGGCGGCAGCTCCGCCACCGCGTACCGGCTGGTGAACAAGCACACCGGGAAGTGCGTGGACATCGCCGGGCCCGGCACGGCGGACGGCACCGCCATCCACCAGTGGGCCTGCCACGGCGGCGCCAGCCAGCAGTGGACGATGGAGCCCACCGACAATGGCTACGTGCGCTTCGTGTCTCGCTACAGCGGCAAGGTGCTCGACGTGACGGGCGCGAGCACGGCGGACGGCGCCCTCGCGCAGCAGTGGTCGTGGGCCGGTGGCGCCAACCAGCAGTTCCGGCCTGTCTCCACGGGCAGCGGTTGGCAGCGGCTGGAGGCGCGTCATAGCGGCAAGGTGCTCGACGTGGCGGACTGCTGGACCGCTGGCGACGGCGCGCGGCTCCAGCAGTGGGTCTGGGCGAACAACGACTGCCAGCAGTTCCGGCTGGAGCCGATGTAGCGCCAGTCATCCGCTGGCCCCCCCGCGCCGCCAGGACGTCCAGGTCCTGCGCAAGCCCTTGCTGATGACTCACGCCCGTCCAAGCGTCTCCACCAAGTACGCCTTGAGCGCCTGGATACGCGGCGGGACGGGCTTGCCGGGCCGGGAGACGAGGAAGAGCGGCGCGTCGCGGAGGGCCACCTCCGGCAGGACGCGCACCAGCGCCCCCACGGCCACGTCCCGCGCCGCGAGGAAGGTGGGCAGCAGTGCCACGCCCCCTCCCGCCCGCGCCACGTCCAGCAGGAAGCCAAAGTCGGAACACGCCAGGGAGGCCGCGCGAGGCGGCTGCCCTGGCCCCGTCCAGAACGGGCGCTTGCCCCTGGGCGGTGCGGGCCACAGGCCCTCATGGCGCGCAAGCTCCGTCGGTGACGCCGGCTGCCCCCTGCGCTCCAGATAGCGAGGCGCCGCGAAGAAACCCGCCTCCAGGTCCATCAACTTTCGCGCGACGAAGGTCCCCGAGCCGGGCCTGCCCACCCGCAGGGCCAGGTCCATGCCCTCCCCCAGCAGGTCCACCACGTCGTACGTCAGCACCACGCGCACCCGCACCGACGGGAAGCGAAGCCGGAACCCCGCCAGGACGGGCGCCAGCAGCGCGCGCCCCACGTCCGGCGGCGCGGTGAGGGTGACTTCTCCGCTGGGAGCGCCAGGCCCCTGGGGCGTCCGTGCCACCACGTCCCTGAGCCCCGAGAGCAGCGGCGCCACCTGGCTCAACAAGGACTGCCCTTCCGGCGTCAGCCGCACCATGCGCGTCGTCCGTGAAAGCAACGTCGCACCGAAGCTGGCCTCCAGCGCCCGCAGCGCGCGGCTGACCTTCGACTTGTCGAGCCCCAAGCGCACAGCCGCCTTCGTGAAGCTCTGCGTCTCCGCGACAGCCTGGAAGATGGCGAGGTGGTTCAGATCCATTGTTGTGATTCTACAACAGTGTTTTGGAAACCCGCTGGATTGTTGTCCATGCCATTCCCGAGCACTGTGTCTGGCGAGCCTTCCGCTCATAGGCGCGACTGGCGCCATCCTCCCACGAGACGATGATGACGCAACCCGGACTGAAGTGGCTGTGGCTGTTCTCCCTGCTGGTCGCGGGCTGCGGCACCGCGCGCACCAGCGCATTACCCCTGGAGGCCACGCCGGGACCTGCGCCCGTGCTCACCCTCGTCTGGGTCGGCAGGGGCGAAGCGGAGCGCCTGGAAGACGGAGCGTGGAAGCGGGTTCCCCAGTTCGACTACGACTTCACCGTCGAGCAACGCCGCTATGCCCACCACTGGGAATCGGTGAAGAGCCTTCGCCGCCGCCACCCGGACTATGACGGCAGCGCGGGCCCTCGCGAGCAGACGATGTTCTTCCGGCTGGAATTCACCGCGCCGGGAGAAGACGGCCGCGTCGCCAGCACCATCCGCTCGTCCCTGGGAGAAGGCACGGGTCACACCGACCTCGAGTTCCGCCGAGCCGTCATGGAGCTGCGTCCAGACATCAGCCGCTTCGCGCCCTTCGACTGCTATCGCATTACACAGACGTATGCCTACGAGCGTGGCGCGCTGGAAGAGACTGTCATGCTGCTGGATGGTGAGACGCCCTGGGTGCGGAACACGGAGAAGGCGGCCCTCTTCGCCCCCCACACCTTCAGCGCCGCGCCCACCTCCGCCGCGCGTTAGCGGGCCCCAGCGGCAGCAACCACCCTTTGAGGCGAGAGCACTTTCCGCCCCAGGACAATCCCCGCTCAACAACACGGGCGCCCAGACATTCGCGCCCATTTCACCTCGGCCCGTGGTTCCGTCGCGCCCGGCACAACCTCCAGGAATGCCCACCCCCACCTCACCCAGGGAGTTCCGCGCATGGCCGAACCAATGCAAATCGACTTCAACAAGTTCGAGGGAACGGTTCCCTACAAGAACGTCGACTTCCTTGGCAGGTGCTACGACATCATCCGAATCAACCCGCTGGACCTGAGCCAGCGCATCCGGGACGGCGGTGGCGCCACGACGGAGAGCATCATCCAGATTGCCCCGGAGTCCTGCACCCAGCTCACCCCGGACAAGAGCCATTACATCCCCGAAGGGACACGCTACCTCCCGGAGTCCCGTGGCGAGCGGACCTCCCGCACGCAGACCTGGTTCTCCTCCTTCGACTTCTCGCAGTCCTTCGAGCACACCATCAGCGCGGGCCTGGACATTCCGCTGCTGGTGTCGTTCAGCGCCAGCGCCACCTACCGCCAGATGGAGAAGACGAGCGGCTCGAACGAGACCATTGAGACCTTCGTCCAGAGCTTCTTCGAGGACTGCTCGCTTCAGCTCAACGATGACTTCACCCAGAAGCTGCCACTGAGCAGCCGGTTCACCAGCGAGGTGGCGAAGCTCACCTCGGAGGCCGCCTGCGCCGCGTTCATCAAGACCTTCGGGACGCACTACGCCCGGGAGGTCACCTTCGGCGGGAGGATGTACCAGCGCGTCCACATCTCCGCCCAGGAGTACTCCAGGCTCGTGGAGCGGGGCGTCGACATCTCGACCTCCGCGTCGGCCACCTTCAAGGGCGCCACCGCCAACACGGGGAGCAGCACCTCCACATCCTCCAGTTCCGCCTTCAAGCAGTCCAGCGGGCTGACCATCGACAGCGTCCAGTGGGTGGGCGGCACGCCCAGCACGGACTTCAATGAGTGGGTGAAGAGCATCCGGCAGGACCCCAAGCCGCTCCAACTCGAGCTGAAGCCGCTGTACGAGCTCTTCACGTCCGACTACTTCCCCAAGGACGCGGACATCCAGAAGAAGAAGAACTGGATGATGCAAGCCGTCGACAAGCACATCCGGACCGAGGGCTTCACCCGCCCCGACGTCTCCGCGCTCGCGAACAAGGAGTTCTACTTCCGAAGCCGCTGGCGGGCCGACCCCGGCGAGAAGCGCGTCAACAAGCACCTGAGCTTCTACGGGGAGGACGTGAAGCTGTACCCGGAGGACAACACGAACGACCTCGTCCCCTGGAAGCTGATTCCCGTGCCGGGCAAGTCAGACGAGTACTACATCCGCAGCCGCTGGCGCGCGGACCTGGGCGACAAGCGGCTGGACTACCACCTGTCCTTCTACGACGACGCGCTCAAGCTCTACCACCGGGACAATGTGGCGGACCTCGTCCCGTGGAAGTTCATCCCCGTGCCGGGCAAGACGGATGAGTTCTACATCCGCAGCCGCTGGCAAGCCGAGAAGGGTGACCGCCGCACGGACAAATCGCTCGCCTTCTACGGGGACGATGGCCAGCTCTACCCCAAGGACGACTACTACAACCTCGTCCCCTGGAAGCTGGAGCCCGCGACGGCCTGAGCCGCACGCGGTGACAGGAGCGGCGTGAGGCGTCTCGCGCCGCTCCGGCGGGCCCGCCGCTACGCCTTGCCTCGGCGGGCCATGTGCTGCCCAGTCAGGGAACCCTTGTGTGAGGCGAGCTTCCCAGGGAGCCCCTCGAAGACGACCCGGCCGCCCTCATGCCCGGCCCCGGGCCCCAGGTCGATGACCCAGTCCGCGCGCGAGACGACGTCCAGGTTGTGCTCGATGACGATGACGGTCGACCCGGCATCCACCAGCCGGTCAAACAAGCCAATCAACGTGTCCACGTCGTTCATGTGCAGGCCCGTGGTGGGCTCGTCGAGCACGTAGATGTTCCCGGAACGACCCAGCTCGGCGGCGAGCTTCAACCGCTGCCGCTCACCGCCCGACAGCGTCGACAGCGGCTGCCCCAGCGTGAGGTAGCCGAGCCCGACGTCATCCAGCCCCTGGAGAATCCTGGCGATCGCCGGCTCGGTGAAGAATGCCACCGCGTCACTGATGGCCATCTCGTAGACGTCGCTGATGGACTTGCCGCGCAGCCGGTGCGCCAGCACCTCCTCGGTGAAGCGCTTGCCCTCGCATGTCTCGCAGACGGTCACCATCGGGTCCAGGTGCGCCAGGTCCGTGTAGATGACGCCCAGGCCGCTGCAATCCGGGCAGGCTCCCTTGGAGTTGGCGGAGAACAGCGCGGCATCCACCTTGTTCGCCTTGGCGAAGGCCTTGCGGACGTTGTCGAGGATGCCGGTGTACGTGGCGGTGTTGGAGCGGCGCGAGCCCCGGGCCAGGTTCTGGTCGATGATGAGGGTCTCCGGGTACGCCTTGGGCAGACAGCCCTGAATCAGCGACGACTTCCCCGAGCCCGCCACGCCCGTCACCACCGTGAGCACACCCCGCGGAATCGAAACGGACAGGTCCTGGAGGTTGTTGAGCCGGGCGCCGTTGATTTGAAGTTGCCCCGTGGGCTTTCGGGGCGTGGTCTTCAGCGACTGGTGCTTCTTCATGTGGTCGCCCGTGAGGGTGCCCGAGGTCAGCAGCCCCTCATAGGTTCCCTCGAAGACGACCTGTCCACCCTTGTTGCCAGCCCTGGGCCCCATGTCGACCACATGGTCCGCAATGGCAATCATGTCCGGCTTGTGCTCGACGATGAGCACGGTGTTGCCCTTGTCGCGGAGCTGCTGCATCAGGCCCGCGAGCCGGCCCACGTCGTGCGGGTGCAGCCCCACGCTGGGCTCATCAAAGATGTACGTCACATCGGTGAGGCTGGAGCCCAGGTGCCGCACCATCTTCACCCGCTGGCTCTCTCCGCCTGACAGCGTCGAGCTCTCGCGGTCGAGGCTGAGATACCCCAGGCCAATGGTCACCAGGTTGTCGAGCCGGTGGGCCAGGGCCTCCAGCATGGGCCCCACGGAGGGCGCGGCAATCTTCCGGACGAACGCCGCCAGGTCAGACACCTGCATCGCGGAGCACTCCGCGATGTTCTTGCCCTGGATGCGGCTGCCGAGCGCGGCCTGGTTGAGCCGCCCGCCCTTGCAGGAGGGACAGGTGGCCCGGGTGAAGATGCGCTCGTATTCGGCGCGGACGTGCGGCTGGACTGTCTCAGGGTCCTTGGAGCCCAGCGTCCGGCGCAGCTTGGGGACAAGGCCCTCGTAGGTGAGGTTCATCTTGTCGACCTTGATCTTCCGGCCGTCGTCCAGGTGGAGGAGCTTCTCCAGCTCCTCCTTCGTGTACTTGGACAGCTTCTTTTCGACGTCGAAGTAGCCGGAGCGCGCATAGATGGCCCAGTACCAACTGTCGACCGCGTAGTCCCTGGGCAGGATGGCGCCCTCGTTGAGGGACTTGGACTTGTCGATGACGGCGTCCATGTCCATGGACGCGACCTGGCCAATGCCCTCGCACTCGGAACAGAGCCCCCGGGGGTCGTTGTAGGAATAGAGGCCCGGGCTGCCCAGGTGCGGCTCGGCGAGGCGGGAGAAGACCACCCGGAGCATCTGCGCGGCGTCCGTGACGGTGGCGACCGTCGAGCGAGAGTTCCCGCCCAGCCGCTGCTGGTCCACGATGATGGCGGCGGAGATGTTCTCCAGGCTCTCCGCGTCCGGCTGGCCGTAGTGCGGCATGAACTGCTGCACGAAGGCCGGATACGTCTCATTGATGAGCCGCTGGCTCTCCGCCGCGATGGTGCCGAACACGAGGGACGACTTTCCCGAACCCGAGACGCCCGTGAAGACGGTGATCTTCCGCTTGGGGATGTCGAGCGAGACATTCCTCAAGTTGTTCTCGCGCGCCCCGCGAATCTTGATGGAGCCGTACATGGTTGGCTTCTCCTTGGAGTGACGTCCTGCCCGCAAATCGCTCGACAACTTTTCAGTCGCCCTGTAACTTCGTACAGCACACGAGGTTTAGCACAACAACCCCGTACGCTGTAAATAGTTATCCCGAGGTACGGATGAGCGACGAGATTTCCGGACGGGGTGACCCGTTGAAGTCACTGCAGTTGCTGTGGGGACGGACGGAGGCGCCGAAGCGCGGCCCGAAGGCGAAGGCCAGCGTCGCGGAGCTGGTGTCCGTGGCCGTCGCCATCGCGGACGCCGAGGGGCTCGAGGCGGTCAGCACGCGCCGCGTCGCGGAGGCGGTGGGCATCTCCCCCATGTCGTTCTACACGCACATCCCCGGCAAGGCCGAGCTGCTGGACTTGATGATGGATGCCGTGTCCGGCGAAATCCTGAAGGACCGGCCCGTCTTCAAGCCCGCTGACTGGCGCGCCAACCTGACGCGGGTGGCGACGGACTACCGCGACTTCTACCTGGCCCACCCGTGGGTGATTCCGCTTGCGACGCACCGGACCGTGCTGGGTCCGAACACCTTCCGTTCGGCTGACATCGCCTTGAGTGCGATTGAAGGTCTGGGTCTCACGGACCTCGACATGGACCGGACCCTCACCCTGGTCCTCGACTATGTCCACGGCGCGGTCCGCAACGCGGCCCGGGAGAAGCGGGTCAAGGACCTGACCGGCATGACGGACGAGGAGTGGTGGTACCGCGTCGCGCCCTTCCTCGAGACTGTCGACTTCACGCCCTACCCTGTCCTGTCCCGCGTCGGGAAGGCCGCGGGAGAGACCTATGGGGCGCACGACCCCAAGGGTGCGTTTGCCTTCGGCCTGGAGCGCGTGCTCGACGGGCTGGCCGCGTTCATTGACGGCAAGGCACCTGGCAAGAAGCGACGCTGAGCGGCCAGGGGCAGCACGGGCACGCGAAGAGACATAGAAAAACGTCTCTACATAACAAAAGACATATCAAGACATAGCACAACCTCCCAAGCGCTCCGTCGCAATTGATTGCCCATTTCCTTGACGGAGCGGAGCGACAGGAGTACCCAGACAATCACTGACTCATCGTGCCTCGAGCGGGCCGTCCGTGTTTCACGGACGGCGCGGTCACGGGTGCGCGCGGTGCAGGCCCTACCCCCGGAGGCGTGATGAAGTTCACCCGGTATTGCCGCTCCATCCTGTTCACCCCAGCGCTCGCCGTGGACCGCTTCGCGCGGGGGCAGCAAGCCGGCGCGGACATCAGCCTGGTGGACCTGGAGGACTCCGTTGCCACCAGCCACAAGGACGCGGCGCGGCAACATGCGGAGGCGTTCTTCACCGCGCCACGCGGCCCCAGCCGCCGGGCCATCCGCATCAACACCGTCACGCGGCCCGAGGGCCTTCGTGACGTGCTCGCCCTGCGCAACTACGCCGTCAAACCCGACGTCGTCCTGGTGCCGAAGGTCGAATCCCCCAGGGACCTGGAGATCGTCGAGCAGGTGCTCGGCGCGAGCTGCGCGCAGGTGGACCTGCTCGCCCTGGTGGAGACGCCTCGCGGCGTGGAGAACGTCCACGCCATCGCCAGCGCGACCCCGAGGCTGAAGGCGCTCGTGTTCGGCTCGGCGGACTTCTCCTTCAGCATCGGCGCGTCCCTGTCCTGGGAGTCCTTGCACTACGCGCGCTCCCGGCTCGTCACCGCGGCGCGCGCCGCCAACGTGCAGGTCGTCGACTCGCCGCTGTTCGACATGGCGGATGTGGAGGGCCTGCGCCGTGAGTGCCAGTTGGCCCGGAGCATGGGCTTCAGCGGCAAGGCCGCCGTCCACCCACGCCAGGTGGAGATCATCAATCAGGCCTTCTCCCCGGACGAGAACACGCTGCGCAAGGCGCGGAAGATCGTCACGGAGAGCCAGGCCCGCGACTTCAACATCTGCGTGGTCGAGGGAACCATGGTCGGTGCCCCGTTCGTCGAGGCGGCGAAGCGCACGCTCGAGGAGTTCGGCCCCCAGGAGGGCTGAAGCCCCAGCGCCGTCCCCCCATCCCCATCCCAATGCCCCCAGGAGGAGTCCACATGGAAGCAAGCAGCGAGCAGAGCGTCTTGGGTCCCCGGCGCTACCGCAACAACGAGAAGCTCATCGCCGTGGGCGACCGTGGCTGGCAGCACGCCAGGGACAACGGGCTCATCGGGCTCAAGGTGGACTTCGAGTCCAACAACCGGCTCGTCGATACCTGCACGAACCACGCGTTCATGACGCTCTGCTCGTGCTCCTACCTGGGCCTCAACCACCACCCGAAGATTCTGCAGGGCTCCATCGACGCGCTGCGGGAGGCCGGCACCAACAGCCTGGCCATGTCCACGCTGCGCATCCGCCTCAACCTGATGGCGCGCATGGAGGAGGGCCTGCGGGAGCTGTACGGCTGCCCCACCCTGCCCGGCGCCACCTGCAGCGCGTTGACCGCGGGCATCCTCCCGCTGCTCGCCTCCGGCCACGTCACCGAGGACGGCGAGCCGCGCGTCATGGTGTTCGACCGCTTCTGTCACTTCTCCATGGCCTACATCAAGCCCATCTGCGGCGATGAGAGCCTGGTGCTGACGAGCCCGCACAACGACCTCAACTACCTGGAGGACGTCTGCAAGAAGTACCCCCGCGTGGCCTACGTCGCGGACGGGGCCTACTCCATGGGCGGCCTCGTCGCGTTGGAGGGGCTGCTGCAGCTCCAGGAGCGCTACGGGCTCTTCCTCTACATTGATGACTCACACTCGCTGTCCATTACCGGCGAGCACGGTGAGGGGTACGTCCGCTCGCGGCTGAAGATGAACCCGCTGACAATGATTGTCGCCTCGCTGGCCAAGGCGTTCGGCAGCGCGGGCGGCATCGCGATGCTGGGCAGCGAGAAGAGCTTCGACTTCCTCTACCGGAACGCGGGGCCGCTGGCCTGGTCGCAGAATCTCCAGACGCCCTCGGTGGGTGCGTCGCTGGCCAGCATCGAGCTGCACCGCTCGCCGGAGCTGCGCCAGCTCCAGGACCAGTTGCAGCGCAACATCCAGCTCTTCGACAGCCAGTTCCCTTCGCCTCACGCGGGGAACGGCATGCCCATCCGCCTCATCCAGGTGGGCGAGGAGGCGCGCGCCATCCGGCTGTCCTCCGAGCTGTACCAGCGGGGCTACTACTGCTCGGCGGTGTTCTTCCCCGTCGTCGCCCGAGGCGAGGCGGGCGTGCGCGTGATGATGCGCGCGGACATGACGGAGCAGCAGGTCCGCACCTTCTGCGGCGACGTCAAAGACATCCTCTCCCACTTCTGACCGGCCCCACCTTCGGACCACGAGGACACGCACCATGGAGGGCACCGGAATCACTGGCTACAAGCAGCTTGGACCTCAGCGGTACCGGGAGGTCCTCGGCTTCCACTACGAGGACTTCACCGTGGGGGACGTGTTCGAGCACCGTCCCGGCAGGACGGTGACGGAGGCCGACAACGTCCTGATGAACACGCTGAGCATGAACCCGTCCCCGCTGCACCTGGACGCGGCGTACTGCGAGCAGACGGTGTGGGGCCGGCCGCTCATCTCCAGCCTGGTGACGTTCAGCATCGTCTGCGGCATGAGCGTGCGCAGCACCAGCGGCCGGGCCACCGCCAACCTGGGCTGGGACAAGATCCGCCTCACGCATCCCGTCTTCGCGGGCGACACGCTCTACGCGGAGAGCCGCATCCTCGCCAGGCGGCTGTCCGCCCGCCGTCCTGGAGAGGGAATCATCACCTGCGAGACGGTGGGCCTCACGTCGAAGGGCGAGGCCTTCCTCTCCTTCGAGCGCAGCTTCCTGGTGCCCACCCGCGAGCGGGCCGTCGAGGAAAGGGCGAGGTACTGACGCCATGCGCGCCGTCGTCTTCGAAGGCTCCGGGGGACCGGAGGTGGTGAAGCTGCGCGACGTCCCCAGGCCCGTGCCCACGCGGGAGGCGCTGCTGGTGAAGGTGCATGCCACGGCGCTCAACCGCGCGGACCTGATCCAACGTCAGGGCGAGTACCACGTCCCCGAAGGCCAATCCCCCATCCCCGGCGTGGAGGTGGCCGGCACCGTTGAAGCCTGGGGCGAGGCGGTGAGGGGCTTCACCCGGGGACAGCCCGTCTTCGGTGTGGTGGAGGGCGGCGGGCTGGCCGAGTACTGCCTGCTGGACCAGGGCATGGCCCTCCCCGTCCCTGCTGGATTTGACTTCGCGGAGGCGGCGGCCACCGCGGAGTCCTGCCTCACCGCCAACGAGACGCTCTTCACGCTCGGTGACCTGAAGCCAGGCCAGGCGGTCCTCATCCACGCGGCCGCCAGCAGCATCGGCACCACCATGGTGCAGATGGCCCGGCATGTGGGCGCCACCACCTACTGCACGGTGGGCTCACGGAGGAAGGTGGACGCCCTGCGCGCGCTGGGGGCCGACGCGGTCTTCGATTACCGCGAGCAGGACTTCGTCCACGAGGTGCTTCAACTGACGCGCGGCGAGGGCGTGCCGCTGGTGATGGACTTCGTCGGTGGCGCCTACCTGGAGCGCAACCTGGCGGTGTTGGGCCACGAGGGCTGCCTCGTGATGGTGGGGCTGCTGGATGGCATGTCGGCGCAGGTGGACCTGCTGCGCATCGTCCAGCGCCGCTTGCAGCTCAAGGGCTCCTCGCTGCGACTGAGGCCCATGCAGGAGAAGCGCGAGGTGAACGCGCGCTTCCGCCAGCGGTGGATGGAGGTGCTCGCCCAGGGCGGGCTGCGCCCCGTCATCCACGCACGCTACCCGCTGGAGGACGTGGAGACGGCGCTCGGGGAGATGGAAGCCAACCGCAACATCGGAAAGCTCGTGCTCACTTTGGAAAGGAATGCCAGCCATGCATGAAGAGCTGACGGAGAGCCTCAAGAAGATCCTCATCAACAACCTGTTCGTGGAGCTCCCCCCGGAGCAGATTGGCGTGGACGACGGGCTGCAGTCCGTCATCGGCCTGGACTCGGTGGGCTTCCTCGAGCTGCGCGTCATCTGCGAGGACGAGTTCAACGTCCGCATCTCCGACGAGGACTTCAACTCCGACAACTTCCGGACGGTGAATCAAATCGCCGCGCTCATCGTGGGCCTGAAGGCCTCCGCCCAGGGAGGCGCGTGGTGAAGGTGCCCGCGCCCGGAGGAAACCTGGAGGCGGCGGACCTGGACCGGCTGCGCGCCGGCCAGGCCCTGCAGATGGACCACTATGGCGGCGGGCGTCTGCCTTTCGCCTGCGTCCAGGCGCGAGGGCTCGTCCAGCACCTGGTTCCCCTGGAAGGCGAGAGCGCTGGCCGGGTGCTGGAGGTGCTGGACGCGAGCGGTGGCTACGCCAGCGCATGTCTGGGCGCGGGCCATCCTTGTCTCGCTCCGGCGTTCCGGGACGGCCTGGAGCGCGGCTACGTCACCGATGAGCTGGGCTCACTGGAGCGGACCCTGCTCCTGGAGGAACTGTTCGGCCCGGGTGGCCGCTGGGCGGACCGCTTCCCGGGCAGCGCCTACCACGCGAGCGGCCGGAACTCCGGCTCCGAGGGCCTGGAGCTCGCGCTGCGGCTGGTGCTGGAGTCCGGGTTCGACCGGCGGCGGATGACGGTGAAGGCAGGCCATGAGGCACGGCGGACGGTGCTCGCCTTCGAGGGCGCCTGGCATGGCTGGACGGGGGGCCTGGTGCCGCTGCTCAACCGCCGGCACTACCGCCTGGGCTTGCCCCCTCCGGCCTCCGAGCCCCCCTTCGGCCTGGACGTGGCGTTCCTTCCCTTCGGCGAGCGGGAGCCGCTGGAGCGCTTCTTCGCCGAGCAGGGCTCGAAGCTGTCCGCGGTCTTCGTCGAGCCCATTCAAGGCGATGCCGGAATCCTCGTCCCACCCCCGGGCTACCTGCGGCGCCTCGCCAGCCTGTGCCGTGAGCACGACGTGCTCCTGGTGGCGGATGAGGTGCTCACCTTCGCGAAGACGGGCCGCTGCTTCGCCATGACGGACGAGGCGGGGCCCATCCCCACCGACATCACCGTCATCGGCAAGAGCCTGGGCATGGGCGCGGTCTCTACATCCATGGTCATCGCGCGGCGTGAGCTGTCCGTGCGCTCCAGCGGCGCGGTCTCCACGTCGGACCTGCGGCCCCTCACCTGCGCGCTCATGCGCGCGGGGCTCCGGTACGTCTCGGAGGAACACCTCGTCGAACGAGCCGGAGCGCTGGGCGCGGAGTTGCGCGAGCGCCTGCGGCGCGACGTGGTGGAGTCCTTCCCGGAGCTGTTCCGGGAGGTCCGCGGCCTGGGCTACATGAACGGCATCGAGCTGACCGAGCGCGCCGCGGGCAGCCTCTCCCGTCTGCGCCACCGGCTCCTCGAGGCGGGCGTCTTCGTGGAGTTCATGGCCGGCGCGGGCAAGCGCTCCCACGGGCTGCGCTACCTGTTCCCCGCCATGCGCATCGCGCCGCCGCTCATCGCGGGCGAGGACGACCTGCGGCGCATCGTCGAGCGCATCCAAGAGGGCACCCGGAGGTTCGTGGAGGCGGGGCGATGAGCGACGCCCATCCCGCGCCACCGTGGCGCCACCGGGTGGAGCACGTCGACACCGATGCCTCGGGAGTCGTCCACTTCTCTCGCTATGCCTCGCTGCTGGAGACGGCGGCGCTGGAGGAGTTGGAGCGCAGGGGGGCGGGGCTCGGGGCGCTCGAAGAACAGCGGCTCGACCTGCGCGTGCGGGAGCTGCGTCTGAGCTACCGCGCCGCCGCGCGCTTCCAGGACTGGCTGCGGCTGGATGCCCGCCTGGAGCACGTGGGCCCCGCGAGTCTGAAGCTGGGCGTGACAGTCTATCGCGAGGGCTCCGCGCCCGAGCCGGTGCTGCTCGCCGCTGGAAGTCTGGACATGGCTGTCGTCAACCGAGAGAGCGGAGAACCCACATGCATTCCACCGACACTCAGCGCCGCGCTCAAGCGGTCACCCTCCCCCTGAACCCGACGGAGCGTCAGCCCAAGCCCCTGGGCTTCACCGCCCTGCGCCAGTGGCTCCGCCACCGGCACCCGATGATTCTCCTGGACCGCATCGTCGACCACGAGCCCGGGAAGTTCCTCGACGCCCTCATCTCCATCTCGGGGAACCTGGACTGCATCGCGGGGCACTTTCCCGAGCGCGCCATCTATCCCGGCAGCAATCTCATCCAAGCCTTCGCGCAGGCTGGCATCATCCTTTACCAGATGAGCACCTCGCTGCTGGCCGAGGACGAGTTGACATTGATTGGCTCGGTGGAGAGCCGGTTCCTCCAGGTCGTCGTCCCGGGGGACCAGGTGCTGCTGCGCGTTCAGGTGAACCGTCTGGCCGGAGGGCTCTTCGTCTACTCAGGCAAGGCGATGGTGGGCACCCGCCGGGTGGCGGCGTTCCGCGCCAGCCTCATCCGCGCCAAGGTCTCGGAGCTGGGCTCGCCGCTATGGTAGCGCCCGCCGCGGTGACGGGGGCCGCATGGAGCACGGCCCTCGGCCATGGGCTCGACGCCGTGTGGCGGCGGCTGCTGGCTGGCGAGCATGGCTTCGTCGAGGTGGCCTCCCCGCACCGTCTGCGCAACACCCTGGCCGCGGTCATTCCTCCTCACGGTGAAGGTCCCGCGCTCCGGCTGCGGCGCCTGGCGGTGGAGACGCTCGGCCGCGCACTGGCGAGGGCGGGGCTGGTCGCGGACGGCGCAGACACGCGCTTCGTGCTGGGCACGAGCCTGGGTGCGTGGCTCGACGATGCGCGTGAACGGGAGCTGCCCCTCCACACCTGGGCGGACGAGGTGGCCCGTGAAGTGGGCGCGCGCGAGGCGCCGGTCAGCCTCTCCACGGCGTGCTCCTCGGGCTCCGATGCCATCCTGGTGGGCGCGGAGCTCATCCGGTCCGGCGCCGCGGAGGTGTGCGTCTGCGCCGGCGTGGACGTCCTCACGCCGAGCAAGCGGCTGGCGCACTCGGCGCTCTCCACCATGTCACCGACGCGGCCACGGGCCTTCGATGCACGGCATGACGGCATGCTGCTGGGCGAGGGCGCTGGCTGCCTCGTGCTGGAGTCCATGAAGCATGCGCGGGGACGCGAGGCACCGCTGCTCGCCGTCTTCCGGGGCGCAGGCTCGGCCAACGACGCGGCGAGCATGACGTCTCCGGACCCGGCCGCCACGGGAGCGCGGCTGGCGATGGAGCGCGCCCTCGCGGATGCAGGGGTGGCCCCCGTGGACATTGGCGTCGTCAACGCGCACGGCTCGGCCACTCCCGCCAACGACCGCGCGGAGGCCGAAGCCCTCCGGGCCCTCTTCGGCGCGGGGCCGTCCCCGCTCGTCTTCGCGACGAAGGGCGCGTTCGGCCACACCCTGGGCGCCACCGGAACCATGGAGGCGATTGCCCTCATTCTCGCGCTGCGCGAAGGCGTGGTGCCGCCCGTCGCCGGCCTGGAGCAGCCCGAGCGAGACTTCCCCTGTCCGCTCCCCATGGGCCGGCCGGTGCGACATGAGGAGCGGCTCGGCCTGAGCCTCACGCTCGGATTCGGAGGCTTCGACACCGCGCTCGTCTTCGAGGTCCCACGATGACCGTGACGTCTCTCGCAAGCACGTCCATCGTGCTCCGTGGCAGCGCCGCGACGCGGAGCGATGGCGCCAACCCATACGCGGCGCGGGTGAAGACTACCGTGCGCTACGCCGACCCGATGGCCTGGGCGCTGGTGTGTGTCATTGGCGAAGCCACCGAGCCCCTGGGTGAGGGCTTCCGGTCCGCGGTGGACCGGTGTGCGCTCATCCAGGTCGGTCCCGAGGCCCCCCTCGAAGCCATGACGCAAGCCGCGAGCGAGGCGCTGCGCGGGTTCGCCTCGCCCCTCCGGTTCCCCGCCGCCACGCCCAGCGCGCCGGCGGGCCTCGCCTGCATCGTTCATGGGCTCCGCGGTCCGACGCTCGCGTTGACGTGTCCGGTGACGGACGGTGCCGGCATCGCCCTGGCGCTCGCCGAGGCCTGGCTCTCACGATGCGTCGTCGAATACGCGCTCATCGCGAGCACGGCAGCCGTGCCCGGCAGCGCCCCCCGGGCCGCGTGCGTGGTGCTCTCGCGCGGCGAAGGCCCCGCGGTGGACCCGGCGCTCCTGGTGAAAATCCTTCAGTCCGAGCCTCGCCCCCATGACTGACATCGCCACGAACCTCGCGGGCCTGCCCCTGTCGTCCATCCAGGCGTTCCTGGGCCGCGTCCGGGACCTCACCACCCCCCAGCCGGTCCAGCCCCTGGCGCAACTCGCGGCCGCGTGGCGGGCTCGCGGACTGCGCCCGGGAGACGTCGTCCTGCTGGCCCTGCCCAACGGCGCGGAGCTGCTGGCACAGACCTTCGCCATCCTCGCCGCGCGAGGTGTTCCCGCGCTGGTCTCCCCTTCCGCGCCCGCCGCACGGCAGCAAGCGCTCGTGGAGTCCCTCTCGGCCCGTGCGCAGGTCGCCATGCGCCGCCCCGCGCCCCTGGCCCAGGACGTGGACCGCTTCGCCCTGGGCGGGGCCGAAGTGGCCCTGTTCTCAGAGGCGCAGCCGCCCGCCGCGCGGCCCGGGGAGATGGTGCTGCTGACGTCGGGCACCTCGGGCTTCGCCAGCGGCTGCGTGTTCGACCTCGATGCGCTCTTCCGGAACGCGAGCCGTCACGCGGACGCCGTGGGCCTGCGCCCCAACGACACCGTGCTGGTGAACCTGCCGCTCTACTACTCATATTCGCTGGTGGCGCAGGCCTTCGCCTCGCTGCTTCGAGGTGCCGACCTGGTCGTCAGCGGGCCGCCCTTCCAGCCCGCCGCGTACCTGCGCTTGCTGAACGAACAGGGCATCACCGTGTCCGCCCTGACGCCGCTGCTGGTGCGCGCGCTGCTCCAGCAGGGCGGCGGCTTCCCGGGGGGACTGCGGTCGCTGGGTGTCGGAGGAGATGTCCTCTCCCCCGAGCATGTGGCGCAGCTCCTGCGCCAGCGTCCGCGAGGGGAGCTGTACCTCACCTATGGCCTGTCCGAGGCGGGCCCACGGGTCGCGACGCTGGCGGCCCACGCCGAGCCGTCCCACCGCTTCGCCTCGGTGGGCCTGCCGCTCCCGGGGACGCAGGTGTCGCTCGCCCCATGCGGACCCGGCAGCCAGCGGGAGCTGCTGGTGTCCTCGGACACGCTGATGAAGCGGCGCATCGGCCTGGTGGAAGGCGAGAAGCGTCACGCGTGGCGCGGCCCCCATCTGTTGGCCACGGGAGACATCTTCGACATCGACGCGGACGGCTACCTGTACTTCCAGGGACGGCGGTCCGACTTCCTCGTGCGAGGCAGCGAGAAAATCTGCATGGCCTCCGTGCGCCGCCTGGCCACCACGCTCCCCGGCGTGCTCAGCGCGCGCACGCAGGTCGTCACCGGCTCGGAGGGAGACGACTACGAGATGGTCCTCACCCTGGCAGACGAGAGTCGCCCCAGGGAGCACCTGACGGAAGCGCTCTCTCGCCTCCTGCGGCTCGCAGAGCGCCCGCGGCGCATCCACCTCGTCTCCGCCGATGGCGCCACCGCCGCGCTGCACAAGTAAGCCCGTGCCCACCTACCCAGCCGTGAGGGACCTTCCGATGACGCTCGCCACCCCGAATGCCAGCCACCAGCCCCCGCGCACTTCGACGGAGGAGGTCCTCTGCGAGCTCTGGAGCGTGCTGTTGGAAGTCGAGCAAGTGGGCATCCACGACGACTTCTTCCAACTCGGCGGCCACTCCCTCATCGCCACGCAGCTCGTCTCACGGCTCAACGAGGTCTTCCACCTCCGGTTCCCGCTGCCCAGCATCTTCGATGCCCCCACCATCGCGGAGCTGGCGGAGGCCATCGAGGCCGCGCGCGGAGCCACGGCTCCAGAACAGGAGCTCGCCCTCCGCCCCGGCGCTCATGGCGGCGACGTCCCGCTCTCCTTCGCGCAAGAGCGCCTCTGGTTCATGGAGCAGCTCCATCCCGGGACGGCCACCTACAACATCCCCGTCTTCTACCGCATCACCTCGCCGCTCGACGTCGGCGTACTCCAGCGTGCGCTCGATGAAGTGCTCCGCCGTCACGAGCCGCTCCGAGCAACCTTCGCCGCCGGCGAATCGGGGCCTGTCGCGCGCCTCGCACCGTCGCGCGCGTTCCCCCTGTCACTCATCGACCTGCGCCACCTCCCCGCCGAAGCCCGCGACACGGAGGTCTCGCGCATCACCACCCAGCAGGCGCAAAGGCCCATCGACCTCCTCACCGGGCCCCTCATCCACGGCACGCTGCTCCGGGTCGGAGAACAGGACCACCACCTCCTCCTCGCGGTCCATCACATCGTGTCCGATGGCTGGTCCGTGGGCGTCCTCATGCGCGAACTCAGGACGCTCTACGCGGACTTCGCGGCCGGCCGTCCTTCGTCGCTCCCCGAGCTGCCCATCCGCTATGCCGACTTCGCCACCTGGCAGCGGAAGTGGATGCCAGGACAGAGCCAGGAGCGGCTCCTCCCCTACTGGCGCAAGCGGCTCGCCGGAGCCCCGACGCTCCTCGCGCTCCCCACCGACCGTCCACGGCCACAGGTCCAGCGGTTCAAGGGCACCCGGCGGACCTTCCACCTGGCCGGGGAAACGACGCTGGCCATCGACGCGCTCTGCCGCAGGGAGCGCACGACGCTGTTCATGACGCTCCTGGCGGGCTTCAGCGCCCTCCTCCACCGCTACTCCGGACAGGAGGACCTGGTGCTCGGCTCCCCCATCTCCGGGCGCATCCGGCCGGAGGTGGAGGGCCTCGTCGGCTTCTTCGTCAACACGCTCGTCCTGCGCAATGACCTGTCGGGCAACCCACGCTTCGTGGACCTCCTCGCCCGCGTGCGCGAGGTGACGCTCGGCGCGTTCGCCCATCAGGAGCTCCCCTTCGAGAAGCTGGTCGAGGCCCTCCAACCCGAGCGCACCCTCCGCCATGCACAGCTCTTCCAGGTGATGTTCGTCCTGCAGAACGCGCCCACGCTGGAGGCGGCTTCATCCGCCGCGCTCCAGCTCGCCGCCACGGCGGAGTCCTGGGAGGTGAACACCGGGACGGCGAAGTGCGACCTCATCCTCTACATGGCGAGGACACCCGAGGGCCTCCGCGCCAGCTTCGAATACGACACGGACCTCTTCGATGACGCGCGCATCGAGCGCATGGCCGGGCACCTCCAGGTGCTGCTCGCTGCCGCTGCCTCCAATCCGCTCCAGCGCCTCTCCGAGCTTCCCCTGCTCACGCCCGCCGAGCGACACCGGGTGCTGCGCGAGTGGAACGCGCCTTCCGCTGACTTCCCTCGCGACCTCTGCGTCCACGAGCTCTTCACACGTCAGGCCGCTCGGACGCCGGACGCCGTCGCGGTGTCCTACGGCGCGCACGCCCTCACCTACCAGGCGCTGGACGCGCGCTCCAACCAACTCGCCCGCCACCTGCGCTCGCTTGGCGTGGGCCCCGAGGTCCTCGTCGGACTGTGTGTCGAGCGCTCCGTGGACCTCATCGTCAGCATGCTCGGCATCCTCAAGGCAGGGGGCGCCTACCTGCCGCTGGAGGCGTCGTACCCCGCCGAGCGGCTGGCGTTCATGCTCGAGGATTCGCGCGTCGGGCTCCTGCTCGTCCACGACGCCCGGCGCCAACACCTGCCAGCGTTCCAGGGCCCTGTTGTCCGCATCGACGCCGATGGGGACGCCATCGCCCGTCACTCCGCCCTTCCGCTTCCCCCGGTCGCCAGCGCCGACAACACCGCGTACGTCATCTACACGTCGGGCTCCACGGGCAGGCCCAAGGGCAGCGCCATCCTCCATCGGAGCGTCGCGGCCTTGCTGTTGAACTCCGACTTCGTCCACTTCACCCCGGAGGACCGCGTCGCCCAGGCCTCCAATGCGTCCTTCGACCCGAGCACGTTCGAAATCTGGGGCGCGCTGTTCCACGGCGCGCACCTCGTCGGCATCACCGCCGACCCGGCTCGCGAGCCCTACGCGCTCGCCGCCCAGGTCCAGGCCGAAGCCATCACCGTCATGTTCGTCACCACCGCCGTGCTCCACCTGCTGGCGCGCCAGGTGCCGGACGCCTTCCGCCACGTCCACACGCTCGTCTTTGGCGGTGAGGCCGCGGACCCGCTGGCGCTGCGCGAGGTGCTCCGGCACGGCCCACCCCGACGGCTGCTCAACGGCTACGGCCCCACCGAGTGCACGGTCTTCTCCACCTTCGAGCCCATCGACGCGCCACCGCCGCTCGGCCACCCCGTGCCCATCGGCCGCGCCATCACGAACGGCCCCGTCTACCTGCTGGACAAGCACCTGCAGCCGGTCCCCATCGGCGTTCCCGGCGAGCTCTACGTCGGTGGCGAGCGCCTGGGGCGTGGCTACTTCAACCGCCCGGAGCTCACCGCGAGGACCTTCGTCCCTGACTCCTTCAGCACGCAGCCCGGCGCCCGCCTCTACAAGACGGGAGACCTGGGTCGCCATCTGCCCGACGGCCGCATCGAGTATCTGGGCCGCGTTGACCTGCAGGTGAAGATCCGTGGCTTCCGCGTCGAGTTGGGAGAAATCGAGGAGCAACTGCGTCAGCACCCGGCGGTGAAGGACTGCACGGTGGTGGCGCTGCAGGCTGGGGGGGACCGCAAGCTGGCTGCCTATCTCGTCGCCCGCGAGCAGGCCCCCGCGCAGGCCTCGCTGCGCGGCTGGCTGCGAGAGCGGCTGCCGGAGCACATGGTGCCCGCGTCCTTCACCTTGCTGCCCGCGCTGCCGCTGACACACAACGGCAAGGTGGACCGGCGCGCCCTGCCCACGCCCGAGCCGGCCCAGGGGGACGCCTCCAGCTACCAGCCTCCGCGGACCTCCACGGAAGAGGTGCTCTGCCGGCTGTGGGGCGCGCTCCTGGAGATGGAGCGCGTGGGCATCCACGACAACTTCTTCCACCTCGGTGGCCATTCGCTCCTCGCCACCCAGGTCGTCTCAAGGGTCCGCGCCGAGCTCGGGGTGGAGCTGTCTTTGCGGACGCTGTTCGCGGAGCCCACGGTTGCCCAGTTGGCGAAGCACCTCGCCAGCACGGAGCCGGCGGTGGCCCTCGCGCGTCCGGTGCCGCCCCTGCGCAGGGTGGCGCGCGACGGGGCGATGCGGGTGTCCTTCGCCCAGGAGCGCCTCTGGCGCTTCTTCCAGCGGGCGCCCGAGTCCAGCGCCTACAACATCCCCCGCGCGTTCCGGCTGATCGGCCCGCTGGAGCCACGCCATGTCGAGGCGGCGCTCCAGGGACTCATCGCCCGGCACGAGGCGCTGCGCGTCACCTACTCCGAGGAGGACGGTGTGCCGGTGCAGCGCATCCAGCCCCCGCCCCGTTTCCAGCTCCGGGAGGTGGACCTGCGCGGGAGGGAGGACCGCGAGGCGGAGGCCATGCGCGACATGCTGGCGTCCGCGCTGCGCCCGTTCGACCTGACCCGTGGCCCCTTGATGCACGCGTCGCTACTGCGGCTGGAGGACGAAGAACATGTGTTGTTCTTCTGCATGCACCACATCGCGTCGGACGGTTGGTCCCTGGGCGTCCTCGCACGCGAGCTGAGTCGGCTCTACACGGCCAGCGTCACGGGGGGAGATGCAGGGCTGCCGCGGCTGGACATTCAGTACCCCGATTATGCGGCATGGCAGCGCGACTGGCTGTCCGGAGAGGAGCTTCGGGAGCGGATTGGCTTCTGGCGCAACGCGCTCCAGGGAGCGCCCATGCTGCTGAACCTCCCCACGGACCGGCCTCGGCCGGCGACTCGGACGTTCAACGGCCTCCGCCAGCCCATCGACCTGGGAAAAGAGCGCAGCCAGGCGCTGCACGCGCTCTGCCGCCGCGAGCAGGTGACGCCTTTCATGGCGCTGCTGGCGGCCTTCGGCGCCGTGCTGGCCCGACGTTCAGGACAAGAGGAGGTTGTCATTGGCTCGCCCATCGCCAACCGCCTCCAGCCGGAGCTGGAGCCGCTCATCGGGATGTTCGTCAACGGGCTGTGCCTGCGCGTCAACCTGCGCGGGGACCCGAGCTTCCGCGAGTTGCTCCGACGGGTGCGTGAGGAGACGCTGGCGGCGTATGCCCATCAGGAAGTCCCCATCGACCAGGTAGTGGCTTCGCTTGGGATTGAGCCGCCAGCGAACCGAACCCCGGTGTTCCAGGCGATGTTCGTCCTGCAGAACACGCCCACCGCGCCGCTGGAGCTGCCGGGCCTCACCGTGACACCGGTGCCTGTCAACCGTGGCTCCGTCACCTACGAGCTCACCCTGGCGCTGACGGAGACACCGGACGGCTTCTCCGGAACGTTGGAGTTCAACACCGACCTGTTCGAGCCAGCCACCGCGGAGAGACTGCATGCGGACCTGGTGGAGCTGCTGGACGTCGTGCTGGTGAACCCGGACCTGACCATGGCCCCCACGAGTCAGATGAGGTGACCACCGGAGGGGAACGGCTCGCATGCTCCTGGCGGATACCCATCAACCAGTCGGCTCACCCGGCCATCAACAAACGCGCGCGGCAACACCAAGGAGCCTTCCCCGAACCCCATCCGAACCAACTATTCAGGCTCCGGGACTTGACCGCGCTGTCAGCCCAAAGTGTCATCCTTCCTCCTCCTGGCCTGGGTGTGCTCGCTCGTGCTCGGAGCACTCGAAGCGATTGCTTGGGGGATGCCGCATGAGACTGCATCGGACCGTTGCATTGTTGCTCTTACCCCTGTTGACCGGCTGCGCCGCGGCTCGTGTGGTGCGCTTGGAGACGGACCGGGGCGAGGTCATCACCTTCACCCTTCGCACCGACGAAGCCGGACCCGTTGAATTGGGAGAGGATGAATTCAAAGAGGCCCTGTCCGAGTACGCGTGGGCCCGGCGGCCTCCGGCGCACCCGCAGGAGGCCGCCCGGCGGCTATTCGAGATGGACGCGCGTGGGGGAACGTACCTCTTCGATGCGCGCACCCGCCGAGTCACCCCGCTTGGGCCGGGCGAACAACTGGAGGGGGAGTCCTCGGAAGTTGACTTGGAACTGACACGTGCCTACCTGCGTTGGTGCGAGCGTACCGGGAGGAAGGGAGATTGCCTGCGCTTGCTGGCGGAGGGTCCGATGGTGAACGGGGATGGCCGATACGCGCTGGCCATGGCGCTCGCCCATGAGGCGGTGAACGAAGAGATGCTGGAAGCGTTCAGGGACAGGGCCGACCCACACGCCATGCTGGCGGCAGCGTTGTGGACGGGCACACTGTATCTCGTCTTATGGACGGTCCCGGAACCGGTGAGCAAGGGCCTGGCCGCTACGATGACTGCCACGTTGGTTGTCTACCTGGGGGTGGATACGTTCTGGAGCCTCATTACAGGCTTTCGAAAGTTGGTGGACGGGGCGGACCGGGCTCGCACGTTTGACGAACTCCGCGACGCGGGAGTGCGGTATGGCAAAATAATGGGGCGCAACGCGGCGCGCGCATTCGCCATGCTCGCCACGGTGGCCATCGGGAATACGGCGGCGGGGTTCGCGGGCAAGGTGCCAGCGCTGCCGGGGTCGGCGCAAGCATCCATGCAGGCCAGTTCTCAGGCTGGTATTGTGCTATCCGCAGTGAGCGAAGTGCAGATGATGGCGGTGACCGGGGAAGCGGTCACCATGGCGCTCGCCTCGGGCGCGGTCTCCACGACGGCGCGGGGCATGAGCGGCGCAGTTGCCGGCCCGGTGGCCGCGAAGGGACACGATCACCACATTGCTACGGACAAGTGGTGGGACTCCACCAACAGCGGTGGCCCTTGGTCACCACGGTTTCAGAGGCTCTTCGATAAGGCGGGCATGACCCTGAACGACCCGGTCAACATCGTCAACGTCAAGGGCCACAAAGGCCCTCACCCGCAGGAGTACCACGAGAAGATTTTTGAGCGGCTGGTTGATGCAACGCGCACATGCCGCAGTATTCAGCAGTGCCGCGTAGCACTCACCGCAGAACTCAAAAGGTTGTCGCGGCGAATCTCTACACCCGGAAGCGAACTCAACAACCTGGTGACCCGGGCCCAATGACGCCCGGGCATTCAAATGCCAACGCGATACTTCAAGCTGTCCGATGACATGGCCGTAAAGGGACGTTGGCTGCTTGGCGCTCCTACTGACTCAAGAGACATCGAGGTAGAAGAGTGGTGGGTGTTTACGGATGGGGCGCCAGTTTCAAATCAGGGACCATTGAAACTCCCGGTTGATGTTCCTGGCAGGGCCCTGGATTTCTCACTTGCGGCGTTCGGGACGCCGGTCATCCACGTTCGGGTGGCCTCACTCTTGGAGCAGATGGCGCCTTCTGACGTACAGATTCTTCCTGTTGAGATTCAGGGGCAGCCGGATCAGTTCTGCATCCTGGTGGCAACAAAGCTCATTCGCTGCATTGACGATGCCGCATGCAGAGAGGTGGAGCGCTGGATGCCGGAGGACGAACGGCCGGAGAAAGTCGGCCAGTACCGGGATGTTTCCGGGTTGCGGATTGACCCCTTGCAGGTGGGTGAGGCGAAGGTGTTTCGGACTTGGGGGTGGTCCATCGCCCTGATTGTTTCTGAGGAAATCAAAGCAGCCTTGGAACACATAGGGGCCACCGGAACGAAGTTCACGGAGGTTTAGAAGCGCGCAGGTGACTGGACCACCGCCTACGCGCTCGGGAGTTCGTGGTGTGGGCCTGAAATGACGATGGAGGCGCTCAGCTTCACTCAATCGTGGAGTTCGTCACGACGATGGGCGTGTCGTCGTGGTTCGAAATCTGCGGATGCGTCGGGTACCACGACCCACCCGTGTTGTTCCGAATCACCGAGCGGTCGATGCGGATGTCCCCCGAGTGGTCATTGCTCACGAAGAAGATGGCGCTGCCGTGCGCATTGACCTCGTTGTGCTCAATCCGGGTGCCGCAGAGTGACAGCGTCATCGTGTTGCCATCATTGTAGATGGCCCCGCCACTGCCCCCGCCCGGCGTCCCCGGCCGCGAGGGATTGGCGCCATTGCCGACGGCCCGGTTATGAGAGAACAGGCTGTTGAGGACGGTCCACGACACGCCAATGCTGCTGATGCCACCGCCGTTGGAGCAGGCGCCGCCGTAACCCGCCTTGCCACCGAAGGTCGTGTTCACCACGTACACCGGCTGGTTCCGGTGCTGGCTGAACACCCGCAGCGCGGCGCCGCCCACGTCCGGCCCCACATCCGCGCAGGCGTTGTTGAAGAACCGGGAGTTGATGACCTTCACGCGCCCGCCGCGAACCCAGACGGCGCCGCCGCCGTCGAACTCGGTCTCCGCCTTGGAGCTGGCGTCCACGAACGTCAGGTTCTGCAACGTCAGCCGGGGGTGGTCCTGGTCCTGGCAGTGCGCCGTCGTCCACACCTGGTCCGCGTCGCAGGTGTTCATGTACAGGATGCGGTGCCGCCCCGCCCCGCTGAGCGTCACCAGCCCCTTGCCGTCAATGACAATCTCCGGCCCCGTGTCGTTGAAGATTTTCGCCGTCCGCTCCAGGGTGATGGTGACGGGCTCGGGACCACAGTCGAAGGTGATGACCCCACCCCGCGCCACCGCCTGGAGGAACGCGTCACTGGTGCAGCTCGCCGGGCTTCCCGTGCCGATGACGGTGGTGGGCCGGGAGACGTCCGCGAGGCCAGCCTCCGCCGGGATGGCGCACGTGGCCTCCGGATTCTGATTCCCGGCGGGTGGCCCCTCCTTGGGATTCGTCAGGGGGTTGGGCGTGTCCACGCCACCGTCATCCTCCGAGCACCCCAGCCCACCGGCGAAGGAAAGTCCAAGCAGCACGAGCGCGGGCAGCCGACGAAATCTCTCAAGGTGCATGAGGCCTCCAGTCCGCCCCCAGTGTAGCGCCCCATTCCGCCGGCCTGCCCGGCTCGCTCGGAAGAGGGCCTCTGCCTGAAGCCTACCCAGCCGTCACGGCTGCCCGCCGAGCCACGAACCCCATTGGACGAGCCGGCTGCCGCCCGCGGACTCACGCTGGCCCCCCGCCTCCACGCGCTCGGTGGCGCTGTCGAGCGACTGGAAGCGCGCTTCATACGGCACGCCCGCGAGCCCCGGCGCCCAGGGGTCCGCCGCATAGGTCTCCGTATAGACGTGCCGCGTGCCCTCGTCGTCGTCCGTGCGCTGCTCCGTCAGCGTGGGCACGCTCCGGTCTCCCACGGTGAAGGTGCCACCGGCACCCGCCTTGGCCGCGCCGGGAGGCCACTCCCCTGACACCAGCGCATCCCAGGGGAGGCCCATCACCAGCTCCTCCAGGGCCTCTGGCTCCGCCTTGGAGAAGTCGGAGCAGGGGTCGCTCCCGGTGCCCACGGGCCCCTCCGAGCGAAGGACAGAACCGCGCTCGGCGGTGAAGCACACGCGCAGCACCTCCTGCGTGGGCGCCATGTTCACCCTCCGGTCGTAATACGCGCCGGGCCCCAGCGGCCGCTCCAAGGAGGGGGCGGGAGCGCTGGCCTCGGCGGAGCCCTCCTGGAACTCCCGCAGCGACAGCTTGACGCCCCCCGGCGTCCGGAACCCGGCCGACTCGGTGCTCGCCTCCAGCAGGCCGCGCGTCAGGTAGAGCAACGTCGAATCATTGGCATACACGCGCGTGCGCAGCGGACCATCCACGGGACGCTGATCGCTGACATAGCGGGTGGCCTCCCAGTCCCGGCCGGAGAAGGAAGGACGCTCCGCCGTCACCTGCCCTGGACGCGGCACGTCAACCGGGCGCGTCACGTCCGAGCGCACCGGAACCACCAGGTCCCTCGCCAGCCGCGTCTGAGACAACGGATTGCCCGCCGCGTCCGTGAAGGCCACCCGCACGTAGACCCAGGGCTGCTGGACGGACACGACCTCCAGCGTCAACTGGCCATCGAGCGTGCGCGCGGCGTCAGCCTCACCGGGTGTGGGGCCCTGCGTCGCGGAGAAGGCATAGGTGACGCGGTCGCCCACGCGGGCGCGCTTCCAGGCCTCCGCGGCCTGCTGAGAAGTGGAGTTCTCACGCTGGGCGTCCACCGGCGAGGGATTGCTCGACATCGTGCTCCCACAGCCAGGGAGGAACGCTAGGACCGCGCCCAGCAGCGCGGCAACAGGACAGGTGACGTGGCGCATTGGCATACGCGACTGGATACACCGCCAGTGCATTCACGCGCACCTCTCGTCGGACGCGTGTGTCCCTCCCTGCCCGATTACAGGGTTGTAGTTTGTTTTCACCTGTGTCAGATCAGGCCTGGGGTGTCTTTGCCCCATGGGGCAGGTGACCGATAACCAGACATCACTGTGTGGTTTTGGAACGCTTGGCCGTTTCCGAGGAATCCACCGTCGTCTCGCGGGCTTGCGGCGGCCGACGTCAACTCTGTTTACGTACCCGTGACTTGGGCCTGGAGCGCATGGACTCCACGCTAGTCAACGATTTCTCGTTTCTCACCCTGCGGGACTCGTTGGCCCATCAATTGCTCAAGGGCCGGGGCGCGTCTCACCGCGGCTGGTGGATACCAGGCGGATGGCGCGACCCCCCGTAGTCAAATGGACGAGGAATCTCCGATGCCCATGTTCCAGAAGATGTTCAAGGGAGCTGCTGTTCTCGCGGTGACCGGTAGCATGATGCTGACGGGCTGCGGCACCGACATGCAGGCCGGTGAGCAGAACGAGCAGGATGAGATCATCGCCAACCTGGTCGAGGCCGGCTTCCCGGCGGACGACATCCTGCTGTCCGACGGCCAGGTGTACGTGGGCCGCGACGCGCACGTGACGCTCGAGGCGTCCCGCGAGATGCTCCAGTCGGACCTGACGACGCAGGAGCAGTACCGCACGACGAACCTCGTCAGCTCGTCCATCTCCGTCATCTGCATCGTCCCGAACTCCGCGTACGCGGCCAACTCCACGTTGATGTCCGGCCTTGACCGGGCGATCGCCAACTACAACGCGCTGGGCCTGTCGTTCCGGATGCAGCGCGGCGGCAGCGGCTGCAGCGCGACCATCTCCGCGCGCACCACGTCCGGCGCTGGCGGCTCGGCGGGCTTCCCCTCCGGCGGCCGTCCCTACGGCATCATCAACATCGGCACCGGCACGGCCAGCTACGGCGTGGCCGTGGTCGAGCACGTCGTGACGCACGAGCTGGGCCACGCCGTGGGCCTGCGCCACTCTGACTACTACAACCGCAGCATCAGCTGCGGTGGCTCGGCCACCAACGAGGGCACCGCGGGCGTGGGCGCCATCCACATCCCCGGCACGCCGACCACTGCCACCCGCGGCGGCTCGCTCATGAACTCCTGCTTCAGCTCGTCCGAGACGGGTAACTTCAAGAGCTCCGACGTCACGGCGCTCCAGTACCTGTACTAAGTCATGGCGCGACACCCCACAGACTTCCGCATGACGCTGTGGGGTTCGCTCCTCGCTGGGACCGTCTTCCTGGGCTTCACCGCCTGCGGAGGACGGTCCGAGCCTGTCGAGCCCGCGGTCTGTGAGCCGCCCTCCAGTCCGGAGGTTCGTGCTTTCGCGCAGTGCGGTCCGACGCTCGACTTCACCCCCATCAACAGCTACGTGGGCGAATTCGCTGACGTCATCCAGGACCGGGAAGACGCCGTCGTGCTCATCGACGGGCGCTGCACCGGAACGCTGATTCAAGCGAGCGCGGGCGCCGTGGTGCTCACCGCGGGCCACTGTGTCAGGCTCGGGGACATCCCGCTGATTGTCTTCAACTTCGAGGACGACGCGGACGGCGACCCTTTGATTACGGAAGGCACCGTCATCGAGCAGTCGATAGCGCCGGACTATGCGCTCATCCAGCTCGATGTCCTTCCGGATATCCCCCCCATCCCGCTGACGACCCAGGCCACCGAGCGGCTGGCCATCATCCAGCACCCCCGCGGACGCCCCAAGGTCATCGCCGAGGGCGATTACCTCGATTCGTGCAACGGGCTCGTCTTCTACGGCGACCTGGACACCCTGGTCAGCAGCTCCGGCGCAGGCGTCCTCAACCGGCGAGGGCACCTGGTGGGCGTCCATACCGACGGCGACTGTGAAGTCAGCGGCCGGGGCTCCAACCGGGGCTGGACCGTGGAGTCGATTGTCGAAGCCTCCGCCTATCTGCAGCCCGAGGACCTCGACGCGCCGGCCACGGCCACGCGCACCCCAGGGGCGGATGCCCCCCACGCGCGACTCGCGCCCTGAGTGCCGGGCCCCGCTACGGCGCCGGAACGGTGATGTTCATCTTCACCGGACGGTGCTTGTTGTCACCAGTCTGGGGCAGGAATTCGAGGCCCTGGGTGCCGATAGCCTGCGACACGTAGAAGCCGTCGATGCGCAGGCCGGAGTCCGGGCCGCGCGGCTTCAAGCCCGTGCGCGCGCCAATCTCGTTCGGGTCGCTGTCGACCACCTTGTTCCAATCCGCGCCCAGGACGAGCAGCCGATCACTGCGGTTCGCGAACGCCACCACGCTGTCCGCCATCCTGGCGTAGGGGCTCCCCAGGCCCGTCTGACAGCGGTCGGGTGGCATGTGCAGCGACGCGACCCGAATCCAGCGGTTGTTGTGCAGTTGCACGTCTACCCGGGCAATCCACCGCGTCATGATGCCGCCCCCCGGGCAGGCGCTGGCGTCCACCCCCTTCACCAGTTGCAGCTCGCCGATGCTCTTCACCGCGGACTTGCGGATGATGACCGCGCTCCCCTGCCGGTCCTCCGACGAGGTGTCCTGACGAACCGCCCAGCCGTCTCCGAGGATGTCGCGCATCCGCACGTACTTCGCCTCCTGCACGAACACGATGTCGGCCTCGGGACCAATGGTGTTCCAATCCCTGCGAGCCGCCTCGGCACGGTGGAAGTCCAGGTTGGCCGTCACGACACGCAGCTGCGCCACCGCCAACGACTGCGGCGCGGCCTGCTCGACGCGGGCCCAGGCCGCTCCGGACGCCACCATCACCGCGAGAACCACCCCTGTCAGGGCTGCCAGTCGCTTCATCCTTACACCCGTACCTTTCAAGAACGGCGTCACCACGACGCCGCCACAGGCTCGGGCACCAGGACCAGCAAATCAAGACTTATAGGCTTAAGCCCAAAAACGTCATGCGACGGACGTGCAGCCGAACGCTTGCCCGCGGCGGCTCAGCCGGTGACGACCATGCCGTCGCGCACCGTCACCGGCCACGGGGTGAGCCGGCCACCCGAGCACGGCCCGCCCACGCACAGCCCGTCCTCCACCTGGAACAGGGCCCCGTGCCAGGCACAGACGATGAGTTCCTTGTCTGGCGTCAGGTAGCGATCCAACTCGCGCGCGAGCGGCAGGCCCGCATGGGGACACCGGTCCACGTAGCCGTGGACCGCGTCACCCTTGCGCACCAGGAAGCCGTGGAAGAAGGCGTCCCCCATCTGGAGGACGAGGTTGCGCGCCCCGGGGTCCTCCAGGGCGCTCACCGGGAGCAGCTTCACGTTGGCAGGCGTCGTCCAGACGCGCTTGCGCCCGGCCGTCCCCTCCCCCGTGCTCACGCGGCCCTCAAGGCAGCTTCGCCTTCTGGAAGCCCGCCCAGCACGCGTCGTAGTCCTGCTGAAGCGCCGGCGACTCCATGGCGAGGCGCGTGGGCCGGAGGACCCAGCGCGACTCGAACATGAAGGCCAGCGTGTCCTTGATTTTGTGAGGCTTCAGGTCCGCCTGGACGGCCTGCTCGTAGCTGGTCCGGTCCGGGCCGTGGCCGCTCATGCAGTTGTGCAGCGAGCCGCCGCCCGGGGCGAAGCCGCCCGCCTTCGCGTCGTAGACGCCGTGCACCAGCCCCATGAACTCGCTCATCACGTTGCGGTGGAACCAGGGCGGCCGGAAGGTGTGCTCGGCCACCATCCACCGCGGCGGGAAGATGACGAAGTCGCAGTTGGCCGTGCCCGGCACCTCGCTGGGTGACGTGAGGACCGTGAAGATGGACGGGTCCGGATGGTCGAAGCTCACCGTGTTGAGGGTGTTGAAGCGAGCCAGGTCGTACTTGTACGGCGCCAGGTTGCCGTGCCACGCCACCACGTCCAGCGGCGAGTGCGCATACCGGGCCGACCACAGCCGCCCCTGAAACTTCTGCACCACCTCCGTGGGCCGGTCCACGTCCTCGAAGGCCGCCACCGGCGTCAGGAAGTCGCGCGGGTTGGCCAGACCGTTGGCGCCAATGGGCCCCAGGTCCGGCAGGCGGAAGAACGCGCCGTGGTTCTCACAGACGTAGCCCGCGGCCTGGCCTTCCGGCAGCTCCGCGCGGAAGCGCACCCCGCGCGGCACCACCGCGATTTCGCCCGGCGCCACGTCCAGCACGCCCAGCTCCGTCACCAGCCGCAGCCGCCCCGCCTGCGGGACGATGAGCAGCTCGCCGTCCGCGTCGAAGAACACCCGGTCCACCATGGAGCGGTTGGCCGCGTACAGGTGGATGCTGATGCCCGCGCCCGACGCCGCGTCCCCGTTGCCCGCGTAGGTGACGAGCCCGTCCACGAAGTCGGTGGGCTGGGCCGGCGGGGGCTGCGGACTCCACCGCAGGCGGTTGGGCGAAGCGGGCACCTCGTCGAAGGGCCCGCTGCGCAGCAGCCCCTGCGCCAGCGGTTGGAACGCCGGGTGGCTGGCGCTGGGCCGGAGGCGGTACAGCCAGGAGCGCCGGTTCTCCCGGCGCGGGGCCGTGAAGGCCGAGCCCGACAGCTGCTCGGCATAGAGGCCGAACGGCGCCCGCTGGGGCGAATTCTGTCCCTCCGGCAGTGCGCCAGGCACCGCCTCGGTGGCGAACTCGTTGCCGAAGCCAGACAGATAGGCGCCGGGAGCCGTCTTGAGGACGCTCCCCGGCGACTCCTCGGGGGAAGGCTGGGTGGTCACCGGATTCTCCTCGCGAGCGCGGCGCGCGGCCTAGTCGACCTTGATGACGCCGCGGCGAATCTGGTCCAGCTCGATGGACTCGAAGAGCGCCTGGAAGTTGCCGTTCCCGAAGCCCTCGTTGCCCTTGCGCTGGATGATTTCGAAGAAGATGGGCCCGAAGAGGTTCTCGGTGAAGATCTGGAGCAGCAGGCCCTCTTCCTCACTGCCGTCGATGAGGATGCGGTTCTTCCGCATCCGCGCCAGGTCCTCGCCGTGGTTGGGGACGCGCTTGTCGACCAGGTCGTAGTAGGTGTCCAGCGTGTCCTGCAGCGCCACGCCGCGCGCGCGCAGCCGCTCCACGGTGCCGTAGATGTCCGGCGTGGTGAGCGCCAGGTGCTGGATGCCCTCGCCCTTGTACTGGCGGATGAACTCTTCAATCTGCGACTTGTCGTCCTGGCTCTCGTTGAGCGGAATCCGGATGGCCTGGTCCGGGGCGATCATCGCCTGGCTGAACAGGCCCGTGGCCTGGCCCTTGATGTCGAAGTACTTCTGCTCGGTGAAGCCGAAGATGCGGTTGTAGAAGGATGACCAGGTGCGCATCTGCCCGCGGCGCACGTTGTGCGTCAGGTGGTCCAGCGTCTCCAGGCCCACGCTGTTCTTCGCCTCGGCCTCCTCGGCGCCGGGAATCTCCTGCCAGGTGTCATAGAGCGACCCCTTCGCCCCGTGGCGGTCCACCAGATACAGCAGGCTGCCACCGATGCCCTCGATGACATAGGAGCCCTCGCCCAGCGAGCCCCGCTCCGGGTCCGCCGCCTTGGCGCCGCGCTCCAGGGCCATCTCGTAGGCGGTGCGCGCGTTCGCCACGCGGAAGGCCATGCCGCTGGCGGACGGGCCGTGCTCCGCGCGGAACTCAGCGGCCTGCCCGGCGGGCTCGCGGTTGACGAGCAGGTTGATGCCGCCCTGCTTGTAGCGGACCAGCTCCTTGGACGGGTGCTTGGAGTACGCGGTGAACCCCAGCCGCTCGAAGAGGCGCTCCATCACCTCGGGCTGGGGGCTGGTGAACTCCACGAACTCGAAGCCGTTCAGCCCAAGAGGGTTCTCTGCCGTATCCGCCATGACGCCGCCTCCGTGCGTTGCTGGGGCGCGGGCCTCCACGGCCCGCGCGAATCGCCGAAACGCCCCGTACTCGTGAGCGCCTCCACCAGCGAAAGTAGGAATGGCCTCCTTGCATAAAAAGTACAAAGTCCAGTCAGAGACTGTCAGGGGATTGCACAACACCTTGCGTCGTGAATCCACCATCAACTTGCCCTGGGGACGGATGGCGGCCGGACGGCGGAGGGCTGTTCACGGCACGACGCTGGGCGTGGTTCAAGCGCCTGCTCCCCCGCTTCGTCGCGATTCGGCCGGACGCACCCGGCCAGGACGCGGCAGGCTGCGTAGTTAAATAACGCATCCGCCCCGCACCTCACCGACCGCGTGAAACAACTCACTTCCCAGACTGAACTCCCTGGCCCTGGTGGCGAACTGGGGGAGCTGCTGCGCTCGCATGATTGGAGCCGCACCCCACTTGGCGCCTACGCGTCGTGGCCCCGCCCGCTGAAGTCGTTCGTCGCCATGATTCTGGAGATGCCGGCCCCCGCCATCATCTTCTGGGGGGACGAGCTCATCCAGGTCTACAACGACGGCTACGCGGTCATCATGGGCCCGCGCCACCCCCGTTACCTGGGCGCCACCTACCGCGAGTGCTGGCCCGACACCTATCCCGTCATCTCGCCCTGGATGCGCAAGCTCCTGGAGACGGGCGAAGTGACGCAGGTGGCGAAGACCTACTTCATGCTCACCCGCTACGGGTTCAATGAAGAGGCCTACTTCACCTTCGACTTCAGCCCCCTGCGGGACGATGCGGGCGCCATCGCGGGCATCCTCCAGGTTGTCTTCGAGGTCACCGACGTCGTGCTCAGCGAGCGCCGGCTGGACACGCTTCGCGCGCTGGCGCCCCGGGTGACCGGGCCTTCCGAGAGCGCCACCACCGATGCCATCCGGGCCCTGGCGGACAACCCCAAGGACATCCCCTTCGCGCTCATCTACCACTGGGACGAGGACGAGCAGCGGCTGGGGCTGACGGCGTCCACGGGGCTCGACGGGCTGGCGCGGCACGAGCACGCCGTCATGGACCTGGGACGAATCACGGAGGCCACGAAGCAGGCCGTGGCGGCGAACGTCCCGGTCCTCCTGGAGTCGGTGCCGTCCATCCTGGGCGCCCGCCAGTTCGGCCCCTGGCCCGAGCCGACGGAGAAGGCGCTGGTGCTGCCCCTGCGCCGCACCCACACGGACAGCCTGCGGGGCGTGCTCGTCCTGGGCATCAGCCCCCGGCTGCGCTTCGACGACACCTATCGCCAGTTCTTAGAGGACGTGGCGCGCGAGGTGGTCACCCACCTGGCCGTGGAGCAGGAGAAGCGCGCCGAGCGCGAGGCTTTCGCGCACGCCCAGCAGGCCCGGGCCCAGGCCGAAGCGGAGGTGGTCCGGCGGGCCCAGGCGGAGACCGCGCTCCGGGCCAGTGAGGAGCGCCTGCGGATGGCGTTGGCCGCCGGCCAGTTGGGCGTCGTGGAGTTGCAGTACGAGCGCGGCGTGCTGACGTGGGACGAGCGTGCCCTTCAGCACCTGGGCCTCCCCTCCGGCAAGTCGCCGACGCTGGCGGAGGCCGCGGCCCGGATTCACCCCGACGACGTGGACCGCGCGCGGCGCACGATTGAACAGGCGCTGCAGCCGGGCGCGGGGGCGATTCGCCTGGAGTGCCGCGTGCGGGGCTGGGATGGCGTGCAGCGCTTCCTGCTGGCCATGGTGAAGACGCACTTCGACGTCCAGGGGCAGCCTGACCGCGTCGTCGGCGCCCTGCAGGACGTGACGGAGCAGCGGAGCGCCGAACAGGAGCGTGAGCGGCTGGCCACCATCGTCGAACAGTCCCCTGACTTCATCGGCGTGGGAGACCTGTCCGGCCAGGCGGTGTGGGTGAACGATGTGGGGCGGCGCCTGCTGGGCCTGAAGCCCGATGAAGACATCACCCGGTACCAGCTGCGGGACTTCTTCCTGGCCGAAGACCAGCCCTACGTCGACCAGCACATCGCGCCCGCCGTCCTCAAGGGCGGCCGGTGGGAGGGGGAGTTCCGCTTCCGGCACTTCCCGACGGGCGAGCCCATCGCGGCGCAGTACCACACCTTCGCCCTGGTGGAGCACGACACCCAGCGGCAGCTGGGCATCGCCACCGTCAGCCGCGACATCCGCGCGCAGAAGCGGCTGGAGGCGGAGCGGGAGCGGCTGCTCGCCCGGGAGCGCGTGGCGCGCGAGGAGGCGGAGGAGGCCAACCGGCTCAAGGACGAGTTCCTCGCCACCGTCTCCCACGAGCTGCGCACGCCGCTCACGGCGGTGCTCGGCTGGGTGCAGATGCTGAGGACCGGCACGCTGCCGCCGGATAAGCGAGAGCGGGCGCTGGCCACCGTGGAGCGCAATGCCCGCGCCCAGGGGCAGCTCGTCGAGGACCTGCTCGACGTGAGCCGCATCATGACGGGCAAGCTGAAGCTGGAGGTTTCGTCCGTCGACGTGAGCCAGGTCGTGGAGGCCGCGCTCGAGTCCCTGCGGCCCGCCGCCGAAGCGAAGGGCATCCGCGTCCAGGCCGCGCTCGACTCGAGCGGCACCATCATGGGCGACGTGAGCCGCCTGCAGCAGGTGGTGTGGAACCTCTTGTCCAACGCGGTGAAGTTCACCCCCAAGGGAGGCCGCGTCCAGGTGCTGGTGGAGCGGCGGAACTCCTCGGTGGAAATCTCGGTGGCCGACACGGGCCAGGGCATCTCCCCGCGGTTCCTGCCGCACGTGTTCGAGCGCTTCCGGCAGGCCGACGGCAGCACCACGCGCAAGGCCGGGGGGCTCGGGCTGGGACTGGCCATCGTCCGGCACCTGGTGGAGCTGCACGGCGGCACCGTGATGGCCACCAGCGAGGGCGAGGGCCAGGGGGCCACCTTCATCGTCAGCCTGCCGCAGGCCGTGGCGCTGAGGCGGGAGGTGCGGGTGCCGCCCACCCTCCGCGGCCCGTTGCAGGAGCAGGACATCCCCTGCCCGCCCCAGTTCGCGGGCCTGCGGGTGCTCGTGGTGGACGACGAGGAGGACACGCGCGAGCTGCTTCGCAGCATCATCGAGACGTGTGGCGGCATCGTCACCACGGCCAGCTCGTCGGAGGAGGCGCTGGCCGAGCTCCGCGAGGCGTCCTTCGACGTGCTCGTCTCCGACGTCGGCATGCCCGAGGAGGACGGGTACCGCTTCATCGCCCGCGTCCGGGCCCTGCCCGCGGCACAGGGCGGGGGCATCCCCGCGGTGGCCCTCACGGCCTACACCCGCATGAAGGACCGGACGCGCGCGCTGCTCGCGGGCTTCACCACCCATGTGCCCAAGCCCATTGAGCCGGTGGAGCTGATGGCCGTCATCGCCTCCATGGCCACCCGAGGCCCACCACGACGGGCCTGACCTGGCCTACCCCACGAGTCTTCTATTCATGGGGCGGCCAGCCCGGCTGGCCGCCCCGGAAATGTCAGACCCTTCCGGTAGTCTGCCTTCATTCCCGAAGCCGGAAAGGAAGGCCGAACCATGACCGTCACCCGTGAGAGTCCGCGCGTCTCCATCAACAAGCTGGGCCAGTACCTCACCGCGACGCCGTCACTGCGAAAGCGCATCATCCAGGGCCAGAAGCACCCGGTGGACTCGCGGTACCTGCGCTACCCCCCCGCCGCCCAGGCCATCATTGAGTTCCTGTGCGGAGGCCGGGACGAGGTCATCCTCCGCTACCACCAGCGGCGGCTCCTCAACGCCCAGCCGGAATCCGACTACGACGCGCACCGGCTGGCCCTGTGCGCGGAGGCGCTCCAGCGGTGCCTGGTGTCCGCGGGGGGGCTGAGCACCCAGGCGATTGCCAGTCCCGTGGACGCGGACCTGCCGCCGCTGGCGCTGGCGGGCGTGGACATCAGCGTGCGCCCGGACGTGCTGCTGCGCAGCGTGGATGCCCAGGGGCTGATGCGCTCCGGGCTGCTGAAGCTCTACTTCTCCAAGCACACGCCGCTGGACGAGCGCTCCGGGCAGTACATCGCCACGGTGCTCCAGCGGTACGCCGAGGAGCGGCTGGAGCAGCGCGGCCCGGTGGACCCGCGACTGGTGGGCGTGTTCGACGTCTTCGCCGGCCGGCTCTTCCAGGCGCCCAGGGCCCAGCAGCGCCGGATGAACGACGTCCGGGTGGCGTGTGAGGAAATCGCCGCCCGGTGGGACGTCCACTGACGCGGTGGGGGGCCTGTTCCTGGGGAATGGGGAGCGAGCAGGCGGGCGGACAGGGCTGGACAGCACCTGATATGGAATAAGCCGTCCCAGCCTCCGTCGGAGTAGACGTGAACAAGCTCGCCAGCATTGCCGCCCTCTTCCTTGCCGCCACGGCGCTCGTGGTGGCCCTCTGGAGTCCACGTGAGACGGTGCAGGCTCCGGCCCCGTCCCCTCCGCCGGAGCTGCCCACCAGCGTCGCCGCGGACGTCATCAGCCTGGAGCGCCGGTTGAAGGCCCTGGAGGACACGTCCATCAGCCTGTCCCGCCGGCTGATGGAGGTGGAGCGGCGCCCCACGCTGACGGCGGATGGGAAGGTGGTGGCCTCGCCGCCGCCCGCGGCGCTCGCGGCGGAGGTGGAGCAACTGCGCGCCGAGGTGCAAGGCATGGTCGCCGGCGAAGCGCTGAACTCCGAGGGCGGCCGCGACTACCTCAAGGACGCGGTGCGCAACGTCCAGGACGAGATGCGCGACGAGCAGCGCGCCCAGCGCCAGCAGCAGTGGCAGCAGGCGCAAATCCAGCAGCAGGCGCAGCAGCAGGAGCGCGTGCGCAAGTTCGTCACCGACGCGCGGCTGAACTACACCCAGGAGCAGACGCTGACGCGCCGAATGGAGGCCGAGGCCACCACGCGCCAGGCGCTCATGGAGGAGGTCCGCGCCGGCACGAAGTCCATGCGCGACATGCGCCAGGCGCTGCGCACGGAGAGCCAGCAGACCGACCAGGAGATGAACGCCCTCCTCGACGAGTCCCAGCGCGCCCAGTACCAGACGCTGCGTCGCGATGACCGCCGCGTGGGAGGCCCCCCGGGTGGTCAGCGCGGAGGCCAGGGCCGCTGAAGCGCCGCGCCGTGGCGACGGCCCCTGTCATCCGAACGGGGGCCTCGCGTTGTGGGAGATGACGAGCACCTCCTCCGGGCGCCGCTCCGAGCGCGCCCAGGCCAGCAGCGCGGCGAGCGGGTCCGCCGCCTTCGCCTCCGCCGTCTCCAGGGGCACATCCTCGCGGTAGGGATAGAAGAGGTCCTTGGAGCCCAGGCTCTGCTCGGCCCAGCGCCGCCAGCCGGGCATCGTCCTGCCGGACGCGGGTTGCAGGCCCACCACCTCATAGCCCGCGGCGGAGAAGGGCCGGTACAGCCCCGCGACGGTGGCGCCCGTGCCGAAGCCACACACCACGCAGCGCACGGCGGGATACACGTCCCGGACGATGTCGAGCAGCCGCGTGGTCCACGACTCCACGCTCTCCACCAGCGAGCCATTGGCGAGCTGCCGGGGCCAGAACCAGCCCTGGCGCTCGTAGTCCAGCGCCAGCTCCCAGGCCTGGGTGAAGCCGTGCACGGTGCGCACCTCCCCACCGAAGCCGTTGGCGCGCAGGTACGCGGTGCCCAGGGTGTCCGTGAGGGCCACCACCGGCAGCCCGCGCTCGCGGCCCAGCGCGTCCAGCGCCAGCGCCGACGACGCCCCCGACAGCTCCACCAGTCCCTTCGTCTCCGCGGGCGCGGACTCGAGGTGATGAGAGAATGTCAGGTACTTCAGACTGCCCGCCGGAAGCGCTCCACCCCAGAGCACCACCGGCCCCCCCGGCCAGGGCCGTGACAAGGGAAACACGACGCGCATGCGTGAACCTCCGTCCCCAACCTCCCCGGAGGAGACGTCCCACGCCAGCGGCGCGGCGCGGGGCTGTCCGGACGTGGACCCGAAGTCGGCCCGCTCACCTGCCCAGGACACTCGCCCCTGCCAGGAGGCTGAAGTGAAAAGCCTCTGCGGGAAGGCGGCTGTGCGATAGTCAGCGGCGGCTCCACATGCTGCGCCGGCTCCTTCCTACGCTCGTCGCCCTGGGTTGTGGCCTCCTGGCCCTTGGCTGGGGGCTGGTCAGCCTCCAGCGCATCTTCAGCCAGGAGCGTGATGACGCCCACGCGCAGCTTCGCTCGCGCCGGGACGCGCTGGCCCACGCGGCCGAAGAGGCCCTGCGCCAGAACCTGGCGAAGCGGCTCGACGAGCGCATCCCCACCCTCCACGCCGCCGTGGGAGACCCGCTCGAGCCCGGCGAGGGCTACTACATCAACTTCCGCGGCTACCAGTTCCTGCCGCGCCTCACCATCCCCATGCCGGGCACCGGGACGCCCGCGAAGGACGTGCACGCCCTGCTGGGCGCGCGGCTGAAGGACGGCGCGCCCTCCAGGGAATGGGAGCCGCGCCTCACGCGGCTGCGCGCGGTGGAGGCGGCGCTGGCGGCCCAGGACGCGCGGGGCGCGGCGACCCGCGTGGAGGAACTGCTGCGCTACCACGCGGCGAACCGGCTGACTCCCGAGCAGGAGCTGCCCTTCCTGCTGCTGGTGGTGGAGCGGCTCCAGCGCGGCGCCGCCACCACGCCGCTGGTGCGGGCCCTGCTGCGCGAGGGACTCCCGGAGGACCTGGGCGGCTTCGCCCGGGCGTCGGGGCTTCAGCGGGACGTGCTGCGCGAGCGTTCACGCTTCACGCAGGCGGACTTCGACTTCCTCCATGCGCGCATCGTCCGGGTGAGCGCCGCGCTGGGCGAGCCCACGGGCGACTTCCTGGCCCGGGCGGGCGAAGCGGGCGCGGGCATGCTGGTGATTCCCGAGGCGCTCGACGAGCCCACCCTCCTGGGCGAGTCCTGGTACGTGGCGCTGCGCGGCGAGGCGGTGTACGGCGTCGCGGTGGACCTGGAGGCGATGCTCCAGCCCATCACCCAGGACCTGCAGGCGCGCGGCCTCTTCGACGCGACGGGGCGCCTGCGGCTGCGCGCGGGCGGCGCCGTCCTCCCCCTGAGCACGCTGAAGCTGGCGGTGGACATGCCGCAGTGGGCGCGGCAGGAGGCGGACATCGACGCGCGCTACGGCCTGAAGACGCTGCTGGTGGCCGTGTGCGGGGGGCTCGCGGTGGCCATCTTCGCGCTCGCGGTGGTGGCCCAGCAGCGCAAGTACCGCTTCCTGGAGCTCAAGAGCGACTTCGTGGCCACCGTCTCCCATGAGCTGCGCACGCCCCTGGCCTCCATCCGCCTGCTGGGCGAGACGCTGGAGCGGAAGCTGGCGCAGGCGCCGGAGGTGCGTGACTACCCGGCGCGCATCGTCCAGGCCGCGGATGGGCTGCACTTCCTGGTGGAGAACATCCTGTCGTTCAACCGCATCGACAAGGGCCGCTGGACGCTGCGGACCTCGCGCGTGCGGTTGGAGGAGCTCCTCCAACCGTTGCGCGACGACCTGGCCAGCGCCACCCACGTCCCCGTCCACATCACCTCCGATTTGGAAGGCGTGGAGCTGGAAGCGGACCCGGGCCTGCTGCGGATGCTGCTCTCCAACCTGGGCCGCAACGCGTGCGCCTACAACCGCAGGAGCCCCGTCGAAATCTCCATCCGCGCGCAGAGGATTCCCGGCTACGGCTGCACGGTGCTCTTCCAGGACAACGGCGTCGGCATCCCCGAGTCCGAGTGGGAGAATGCCTTCCTGGACTTCTACCGGCTGACGGTGCCCGGGACGGAGGTCCATGGCAGCGGGCTGGGCCTTGCCCTGTGCCGCAAAATCATGAAGCTGCACCGGGGCGACATCCAGGTGGCCTCCTCGGGGCCCGACGGAACCACCTTCGCGCTGATATTCAACGAGCCGGCTCGATGAACACCGCCACCTCCTCCCCGCCCTCGCGTCCCGCCATCCTCATCGTCGAGGACGACGCCCACCTGCGCGTCGGTCTCCGGGACAACCTGCTGGACGAGGGCTACCTCGTCGCCGAGGCCCCCAGCACCCGCGACGCGGAGCGGCTGCTGCAAGAGCGTGCGTTCGACCTGCTCATCCTGGACGTCATGTTGCCCGGCGAGGACGGCTACAGCTTCTGCCGCCGGCTGCGGACGCAGGGCAACAAGAGCATGGTGCTGATGCTCACCGCGCGCTCGCTGGAGGACGACATCCTCAAGGGCTTCGAGGTGGGCGCGCAGGACTACCTCACCAAGCCCTACCGGCTGCGAGAGCTGCTGGCCCGGGTGCGCGCCCTGGTGCGCCGCTCCGGCACGGCGCCGCCGGAGCAGTTGGGCTTCAGCGGCTTCACCCTGGACCTGGGCCGGCGGCAGGTGTCTCGCGCGGACGGTTCGGTGGTGGAGCTGACGCGCACGGAGTTCGACCTGCTGGCCTTCCTGCTGCGGCACCGGGACAGGGCCCTGCCGCGAGGCGAAATCCTGGACGCCGTCTGGGGCCGCGACGTGGTGGTGGACCCACGCACGGTGGACAACTTCGTCTCCAGCCTGAAGAAGAAGCTGGGGTGGACGAGCACCTCCGGCTTCTCCATCCACACCATCCGGGGCGTGGGCTACCGCATGGAGGTCGCTTCGTCATGACACAACCATGACGAAGCGATGGCCGACCCACCGCCATTCGAAGACGCCGACTCCGTAGGTTGACTCTTGCGTGGACAGGGCGCTCCGCAACCACCCGTCCCCGTCGGTGCCGTCCGTCTCGCACGGCCGTCACCGGGAGCGCCTGACGCCGAGGGAGGCATCCGGAATGTTCAAGTCGGTCATCGAACGGCAGCGGGCTGGACGTCTTGGCACGGGCGTGTGGGTGTCCATCGCCCTGCACGCGGCCCTGTTCGGGGCGGTGCTCTTCATCTCCGCGAGGTCGCCAGGGCCAAGCGCGCCTCCGGAGCCGACGGAGCTGGTGCTCCGCGTGGCGCAGCCCCCGCGCGTGGCGAAAGGCTCCCCCGCCCCCGCGCAGCCGAAGGCCGCCGTCGCGCCGCGCCCACGCAACCGGGACCGCGTGCCCGCGCGGGTGCCGCCGCCGGTGGTGGACGCGCCGCCCAAGCCGGTGGAAGCGGTGGCGAGCACCGACACCAGCACCGCGACGGACGAGCTGGCGAACCCGGGGGAAGGCGAGCGGGGTGGACACCCGGAGGGCTACGAGGACAGCGACGTGATTGGCGTGCCGTATGTGCCCGGCTTGAGCCCCGGGCAGGAGAGCACGGGCACCGACATCCTCCCCTTCGGAGCGAGCATGACACTGCCCAGGCTGATGGGCGGCCCGGGCATCGAATACACGCACCAGGCCATCGCCGCCCGCGTGGAGGGCACCCTGATCGCCAAGTGCGTCATCACGGTGCGCGGCGACGTGAAGGACTGCCGCATCCTCAAGGGCCTGCCGCACATGAATGAGTCCGTGCTCGAGGCGCTCCACGCCCGCCGCTACACCCCGGTGCAGTACCAGGGCCGGACGGTGAGCGTGTCCTACGTGTTCACCCTGCGGCTCAAGCTGCCCCGGTAGGGCGGCTCAGCCCTCGTGGCCGCCCGCCGGCACCAGGACGTGCGTCAGGACGTACTTCTTGAGGCGCTGGCGGAGCGCATCCTCCAGGGTGAGCGCGATTTGAGGGTGGACGCGCGCGCCCACCTCGAACAACACCGCCTCCAGCAGCAGCCCCTCCTGGGCGATGGCGAAGAGGCGGTCCAGCGTGGGGTCCGAGGCGTCCGTCTTGCCCTCCGCCTTCTGGCTCTCATGGACCGCCAGCGCCGAGGCCAGGCACTCCATCTCCTCCACGGAGGTGAACTGCTCCTCGGTGGAGCCCGTCATCCGCGCCCGGTGTGACGGCTCGCCCAGCCACAGGGCCTTGCAGTTGGCGAACGCCAGCCAGGACGGGTCGTGGTTGGGGTCGAACTGGATGGAGACGCCCTCCGCGTCGCGCTCGGCGTACCCGCGCGGAACAATGGTGTCACCGCGGATGACCAGGCCCAGGTGCGCGTTGGTGCGGAAGAACTGGCGGATGACGGGGTAGCGCGGGCTCAGCGAAAGACACTGCGCCCAGGCATCCAGCGCCTCCTCGAAGCGCCCCAGCTTCGCCAGGGCATTGCCCTGGAAGAACCAGGCACGGTGGTCATAGGGGTTGAGGGTGGTGGCGCGGCCGTAGTGCGCAAGCGCGGTGGCCGCGTCCCCGGCGAAGTAGTCCGCGTCACCCCGGAAGACCCACGCCACGTAGCACTCGGGGCACAGCTCGGTGGCCTGGGCGTACAGCTTCGCGGCCTCGGCGTAGCGCTTCGCCTGGAAGTGGGGCTCGGCCTCATCGAGCAGGGCCTTCAGCCCGACGGGGGTGGGCCACTCGCGAATGGTGCGGCGGCCGTCCTCCACCACCACCTGGGGGACGTCAATCAGGGCCACGCGCTGCGGCCATAGCTGGTCCCCCCACCCGCCCGGAGGTGAGTCCTTGCCGTCGACCCGGTAGGCGACCTTGGAGTCCTCCAGCACCTTCACGATTTCGGAGGGCGAGAGGTAGCGCGGCGTCTCGTCCTCCGCCTGGGACGTCTCGGCGGCATCGGGGGGCGCTGCTGGGACGGGCTTCGGCGCGGACGCGCAACCCAGCACGAAGGAACAGCCGAGGACGATGAAGAATGGACGCACGCGCGAGGGCCCCTTCGAAGGATGCGAGGACAACGGCCACCAGTCTACGCCCGGGAGTTCCTCCATCCGGAGCCTCGAAACACATCGACACATCCCGAGCCCCCTCGCCTGGGAGATGTCCACCGCCAGGCAAGCATTCCGAAAGTGGCCTGAAAGGGCTCGCGAGGCCGGCGCGCCTTCGTTAGCGCCGTGGTTCCGGGCGGCGAGGGCACGGTCTTCCCGGCCGTCCTCCAAGCCGCCCCGGGCTTCGGGGCAGGGACGATGCCGAGCACCTGGTACGACGCGGTGGTGGTGGGCGCGGGGTTTGGCGGACTGGCCACCGCGCTGGAGCTGTCGCGGCGAGGCGCTCGCGTGGCGCTGTGCGAGTCGCTGAACTACCCCGGCGGCTGCGCCAGCACCTTCCAGCGGGGCGGCCATGCCTTCGAAGCAGGGGCCACGCTGTTCTCGGGCTTCGAGCCGCACCAGCTCTTCGGCCGGTGGATTCGGGAGCTCGCCCTGCCCGTCGCGGTGGAGTGGTTGGACCCCGTGGTGGAGCTGCGGACCTCCACCTCGCGGCTTGCCGTATACCGGGACCGCGAGCGCTTCATCGAAACCCTGTGCGCCCTGCCCCATGCCCCCGCGCCCGCGGTGCGGCGCCTCTTCGCGCTCCAGACGCAGGTGGCCGGCGCCCTGTGGCCGCTCTTCGACGACCCGACGCTGCTGCCCCCGTTGGACGTGCGCGCCCTGCTGCGCCACGCGGGCCGGGCGCACCAGTATCCCCCGCTGCTGCGGTGGCTGGGACGCCCCCTGGGCGCGGTGCTGGAGCACCTGGGGCTGACGGCGTTCGCGCCGCTGCGCACGTACCTGGACGCGCTCTGCCAGATTACCGTCCAGTGCAGCGCGGCCGAGGCGGAGGCCCCCTTCGCCCTGGCCGCCATGGACTACTACTGGCGCGGCACGGGCCACGTCCGGGGCGGCATCGGACAGCTCGCGCGGGCCCTGGCGGGCGCGGTGGAGGCCCAGGGAGGCACCGTCCTGCTGGCCAACCGGGTGAAGGCCGTGACGCCGGTCGCCGGAGGGTGGAGCGTGAGCGCGCGCCGAGGCGAGCTGCGGACACGCCACGTGGTGGCCAACGTGCTGCCGCGAAGCTTGAGCCGGCTGCTGGACGTCCCCCTGGAGACGCTGCCCCGCCTGGACAGCCTGTCCCGACGCGTCGAGTCCGGCTGGGGCGCGGCGATGCGATACCTGGTGGTGCGCGCGCCCGACGGCGCGGATGGCCAGGCCCATCATCTGGAGCTGGTGGAGGACCCGGCCGCGCCGTTCATTGAAGGCAACCACCTGTTCATGTCCATCAGCGGTGAGGCCGACACGGGCCGGGCGCCACCGGGCCACCGCACCGTGACGGTGTCCACCCATGTGCCACTGACGACGCTCTCCGGGCTCCCCGCGGACGCACAGCGCGGCTACACGGAGGGCATCCAGGCGCGGATGGACCAGGGACTGCGACGGCTCGCGCCGGAGTGGCTGGAGGGCCAGACGCACGTGATGACGGCCTCCCCCCGCACGTACCAGCGCTTCACGCAGCGAGACTCGGGCGCGGTGGGCGGCGTGCCCCGGCGCGCGGGCCTGGAGAACTACCGGCACCTGGGCCCCCTCCACGTCCAGGAGGGACTGTGGCTGGTGGGGGACTCGGTGTTCCCCGGCCAGAGCACCCTGGCCACCGCGGTGGGCGGCGTGCGCACCGCAGCGAGCATCACCTCGCGAAGCTGAGGCAAGCCCCGCTCAGGCGTCGAGCAGGTCCGCCCAGAAGCGCACCAGCCGCCACACGTCCATCAGCGCCCGCGGCCCATCCATCTCCGCATGGGTGATGAGCGGCGTGGCCAGCGCGTGGACCTCGGTGTGGGGGCTCAGGGCCGCGGCCAGCCGGCGGGACTCGATGGCGGGAATCACCGTGTCCCCCGCGCCGTGCAGCAGGAAGACGGGCGCGGTGGGCGGCGGCGAGCGCTCCGGTGACAGCGCCGGGTCCGCGGCGAAGGCCTTCACGAAGGGCAGCAAGCGGGGGCCCAGCGCCGCCACGTCGCGCGTATTCACATGGCCCATCAACGTGGCCGCGGGCTCCGGCAGCTCCGCCTGGAGCTCGCGCGCCTGAGCGAACGTCTTCGCCGCGAGGCGGCCATCCACCATGGCCTGATGCGAGGCGCGAAGGAAGGTCCGGATGCCCGCGCGCAGGGGCTCCACCTGCTCGGCCGGCACCAGCTCCTCCGCCACGTTGAGCAGGATGATGACCACGCCATAGTCATGCGGGGCCAGGTGACTTCCATCCGGCAGCTCGCCCGAGCACAGGAAGGTGAGCACGCGCGGCAAGTCCCCATGCCCGCCGAAGGAGAGCGTGGCCGCCACCCTGTCTTTCAAGGCGGGCCGCCCCGCCGCCACCACCGACAGGCCGCCGGAGAAGCTGATGCCGAACAGGTTCACCTTGCCGTCGGGCGCCAGGTCCGCTCGCGACGCGGCCCACACGGCGGCGTCTTCGATGATGTCCGTCAGGCGCGGCGTGATTTCGTAGCGCAGCAGGTCCGGCGGCTCCGGGGTGAGCACCGCCTGGCCGCCCATGGCCAGGTCCTCCGCCAGCGTCACCAGCCGAGGCTCGTCGATGCCATCCGCGTGGACGCCCGAGGTCAGCACCACGGTGCGCCCACGCTGCGTCACCGGCCGGTACAGCCGGGCACGCACCGGGCCGTGACGCGTGGGCACCCGCACGTCACTCACATCGAAGGGCACGGTGCGCCAGTCCGCGAGCGCCGTCTCCACGCGGCCCTGCATGCCCGCCGCGCGCACCACCAGCGACAGGCCCCGCAGCCACCCCGGCACCACGAGCAAGCCCGCGGCCAGCAGCGCCACCAGCGCCGCTGCCAGACTCCGCCGCACCGCCCGGCTCATTGAAAGAGGTGCTCCACGAAGGTGCACAGGCGCTCGCGCTCGAAGGGCTTCTCCAGCAGCCCGCGGGTGCGGCGGCCCACGAACTCACGTGCCTGCGCGGTGAAGGCGCCCCCCGTCATCAGCCCGGTGCGCAGCGCGAGGTCTGGCGCCAGCCGCTCCAGCTCCACCACGAAGTCCAGCCCGCTCATGCCCGGCATCATCACGTCGCACAGGATGGCATCGAACCGCTCCCCCATGGAAAGCAAGCGCAGGGCCTCGCGCGCGTCCTGGACGACGTGAATCTCATACACGTCACGCACCAGCCGGCTCACCGAGTTGCCCACGGAGGGCTCGTCATCGATGAGCAGCAGCCGCCGGCGGATGCGAGCGGCCACAGGCTCCAGAGGCGGCGCTGGCTCCGCGCCCTCCGTCTGGCCCGCGGCCTGCGTGGGCAGGACGATGCGGAAGGTGCTGCCCCAGCTGGGCGCGCTGGAGACCTCGATGCGTCCGCCCATGGCCTGCACCAGCGTGAGGCTGATGGACAGCCCCAGCCCCGTGCCCTCTCCGACGGGACGGGTGGAGAAGAACGGGTCGAAGATGCGGCGTTGCACGTCCGGCGCCATGCCGTGCCCGTTGTCGGAGACCTCCAGTTCCACGTGCCGGCTGCTGCTGGCGCGCAGGGACACCCGCACCCGGTTCTCCTCGGGCGCACGGTCCGGCAGCGCCTGGAGCGCGTTCAACAGCAGGTTCACGACAATCTGGGTGAGGCGCGCTTCGTTGCCATGAACGGGCAGCACCGGCTCCAACGTGCATGTCAGCCGGGCGACCAACCCCATCTGGTTGCGGAGCAGCCGCAGCGCGCCGTCCACCACGTGCACCATGTCCACCGGGCCGTGCAGCTCTTCATCCGCGCGTGAGAAGGTGCGCAGGTCGCGGACAATCGCGCTGACGCGGCCAGCGCCTTCCTGGGCCTCCGCCACCACCTCACGCAGCTCCATGAGCTGATCGTGAGACAGCTCAGGCTGGGAGAGCAGCTCGCGCAGGTACGAGAGGTTGGAGCTGACGTAGGACAGGGGGTTGTTGATTTCGTGCGCGACGCCCGCGGCGAGCGTGCCAATCGACGCCATCCGGTCCGCCAGCACCCACTGCGACTCCAGCCGCGCGCGGTCCGTGACCTCGTGGAGGCTCGGCGTGGGCGTGGCGTCCCCCTCCGACAGCGCCAACAGGCGCCGGCGCAGACTCGCGAGCCGCACGCCCCAGTGTGTCCCGGGCGCGGGCAGACACTCATCCGCGCCGGCTTCGGCCAGCGCGTCGGCTTCCACGGGCGCGCGGTTCGTGAGCACGACCAGGTGCGTGCGGGGCACCCCGCGCAGGGCATTCAACCGCTGACAGCTCGTGCACAGCTCCGACAAGAGGCCGCCGTCGTCCCACAGGACGATGAGTCCTTCGGAGATGGCCACGGGCAGGGTCCCCACCAGGGGCACACGCAAAATCTGGCAGTTCCGTCCCGCGTCGGACTCGAGAATCCCTCGCTCGACCTCCTCCGACACCTCGGGAGGTAATGCCACCAGCGTCACAAACACGGCGTCAATCCTCCGGCCCCATGAGCCCCGGGTTCCGCGCGCGGGAGCCGGAGCCACGCGCCCATTGCAGCGCCCGCGCGCTCCACGGTCAACGTCGTCGCGTCGCCGACAGTCCTCTGCCCTTCCGAGCGGTGGTTCCCGGGACCCGGCGGGTCGCCGTCGCCACCACCTGTGGCCCCACGGCGCACGCCTGCAGCAGCGGGCAGCGGCCGCAATTCTCCGCCACGGGTTGGGCGGGGCAGGCCCCACTCATGCCGTAGTGACACAGGGCGAAGTCGTAGCGGACGGGGTCGGCCGGGTCCAACACGCGCAACGCGGCTGTCACCTCCTCCGCCGTGCGCCACGTCAAATCACTGCGGCGGGTCAATCCCAGGTGCCGCGAGATGCGACCCAGGTGGGTGTCCAAGGGAATCAGGAGCGCGGAAGGTGGCACGCGCTTCCAGATGCCGAAGTCCACGGTGTCCGGCCCCCGCACCATCCACCGGAGGTAGAGGTTGAGCCGCTTGGCCGCCCCCCCGCCCAGCGGCGAGGGCAGCAGGTGATTCAACCCGCGCTCCGGCCCCAGGGCCTTTCGCAAGGCGTCCATGGGAATGGCGCGCAGGCCCGTCGTGAAGTGGTCCAACGCGCCGTGCAGGGTGTCACGCGTCTGGAGTCCCTGGAGGAACAGCGCCTCCAGGCTGCCCAGCTCTCGCAGCACGCGGCCCATGCCCAGCAGGAGCACCGCCACGTCCGTGCCCACGTTGAAGCGGTACACGAAGCCTTCAAGCAGCGCCCGCGCCCCCGCCACGTCGAGCGCCGCGGCGAAGGCGGCGGGGGACGGCCCCATGCGGCGCAGCAGCGCGTCCACCTTGGGACGGAACAGGTCCGCGCGGCCGTATGCCAACCCGGCCGCCAGCAGCGCGCTGACCTCGATGTCTCGCGCGTCCTGGTAGCGATGAGGGAACTCCACCGGATCGAACGCGATGCGGGCCCGCGCGTCGGTGGACGTCAGCACGGCTTCCAGCCGGGGCCGGAGGTGCTCGGCGGCTCGCGGGGAGAGCCCGGTGGCCAAGGCGGTGCGGCTCCTCGAGCGCGGTGTCACGACAGGGACTCCCTCATGGTGCAGGAACGGCGGGCCGCCGCCCTGTCTTCCCTCAAAGCGCCAGCAGCACGTCCAGCTGCGCCTTCACGGCGCTCGCCTCGTCATGCTTCCCGAGTTTCTCGTAGAGGGCCACCGCGTCCCGCCGCTCTTGAAGCTCGCGGTCGACGACGGCCTGCACGGCCTCCGGCGTCAGCGCCAGCCGGGGCACTTCCCCACTCCCCAGCCCACCCGCGCTTCCGGCGAACCCGCCACCCACGGCGGTGGGCGCCACGCGCAGGTCCGGTGCTTCCGCGTTGTCGATGGCCGCGAGCGTCTCGCGCAGCACCGCCGCCGCCTGGGTGCTCCGCGCGCGCATGGCATCCTTCAATGCGGCGCGCAGAGCCGCCTTCCACTCATCCACGGTTCGCATGCGCGCACCCTATCGACGCGCGTGGGGCGACTCAAGGCGCGCGCTCCGTCAGAGGTCTCCAGGCCCAGGCAAGCGGCGCGGCCTGGAGACCCGACGCACCGGGAGCGTTACCGCAGCAACGCCGACGGCTGCACGGCGAAGATGAGGTCGTCGTGGTCGTTGTAGTTGCCCTCCATGCAAGGCGTCGTGCTTCCGCGATTGCGGAAGACCGCTCGCACGGCCTGGGCGGCGCTGCCCTCCGGCAGCGTGTAGGTGGCGGACAGCGTGTGGAGGCCCTTGGACGGAACGGGCAGCGTGGTGACGTGCTGCCAGGCGGGGTTGTTGGCGTCGGCCGCGAAGAACAGGTCCAGCTTGTCGTTGAGCTTGTTGTAGGCAAAGACGGTTGCATCGACGCGGACCAACTTGCCCGGCGCGAACTCCGTCCCGTCCAGCGTGGACACCACGATGCGCTCGTTCGACTGGTCCACCAGGTGCGTGCCCGACAAGCCGTCCCTGCAGGAGTTCTTGATGGTGTTCGGCGCGTTCACCTCGGGCCCGACGAAGCCGCCGCGCCCGTTGAGCAGCGTGCCGGAATCACACGCGTTGGAGGCCGAGGCGCACCGCGGCGCCCTCAGGATTGGGTCGAACCCAGCCGCGCTGGTCGCGTTGCTCACCGTCACGGTCACCGCGCTGCTGGTCGCCGCGACGCCCACGAGGTCAACCGCCCGCGCCGTCACGGCGTGGCTGCCGTTGGGCACCGCGGCCGTGTCCCAGTCGAACGCGTACGGCGCCGTGGTGTCCGTCGCCTTCAGTTCGCCATCCACGAAGAACTCCACGCGGTTCACGCCGGAAGCATCCGTGGCCGAAGCCGTGACAGTCGTAACTCCAGACACCGTGCTGCCGGCGGCAGGAGCGGTGATGGCGACCTCCGGCGGCGTCTCGTCGATGACCACCCCACCCTTGGCCAGCTCCGCCACGTATGCGGCGGCCAGCTTCGCGAACTTGAGCGCGTGACGGGCATCGCCACCGCTGTTGTGGAGCGTGTCATTGACGGTGTGGATATACGGGTTGGACGCGCTCAGCGGCGCCTCGAAGGGCATCGAGGCCGCGAAGCCCGCGCTCGTCCATGACGCATGGTCCGAGCACGCGTAGCCACACATCGTCGTGGTCCATTCGAGTTCGGGCTGATACGTGTCGATGAGGTTGGTGACGAACGTGTTCTGCGCCGCGTTCGTCCGGTCGCTCACCAAGGCCACGTCGATGTTCGACCGCAGGTTGTAGTTCGTCATGTCGAGCTGGAGCACGCCCACCACGTCGATGTCGTCCGCTGCGTACCGGGTGGCGATCGCCGAGGAGCCGCGCAGGCCCACTTCCTCGGCCGCGTAGGCCATGAACTTCACGGTGCGCTCCGGGCGGTAGTTCTGGAGCATGGCCACGCGAATCACCTCGGTGAGCGTGGCGATGCCCGAGGCATCGTCGTCCGCGCCGGGCGCCGTGCTGCCGTTGCTGGTGGAGTCCAGGTGGCCACCGAGCACGACGACCTCTTCCGACAGGGTGGTGCCGGTAATCGTCAAGATGACGGAGGGCTGCGCCCAAGAGGCGTGGTTGAAGAACTCGACGGTGACGTCGGAGCGCGTCGCCGGAACCAGCGACTCCCAGTACCCCTTCAGCCAGTTGGCTGACGTCACGCCCGTCGTCGACGTGTAGTAGCGCGTCGCGTAGCTGGACAGGTGGTCGATGACCCCTCGGATGGCCAGCTCCTGAACCCCCGCTTGCAACGCGTTGACCGTCGACGCGTTGTCGAGGCTGTACGTGACGGCCGTGGCCTTGGCGGCCTTCGCCGCGGCTGACGGGTCCAGGGCGGCGAGCGCGGCCGCTTCGGTGTCGTGGTAGATGAAGCCACCACAGCGGTTGAGCTTCTCATGCATCATCCGCGAGATGAGGTTGAGCTGGGACTCACGCACGCGCAGCGCGGTGACGTCCTCCTTCTGACCGCTCAATGCGGGCGCCGCGTGCCCAGCGCTGGCGAAGGCGGCGTTGACGTGTTCGAGGGCATCGGAGCCGAGGGTGATCCACACCTCGGGGTCGGAAGCCTGCGACGGGGGCGCCTTCGCGAACGCCGAGACACTACAGAGCACCAGGAGGACTGAAGCGAGGCGCTTCATGTTCATACGTTTCTCCACTGCCAGGCGGGGACGTGCGGTTGAGATGGCAGGGAGAGAAATCCCCGCCTTCACCGTCAACTTACACTCCCGGCGAAAACAGGGGACATTGCTCGTGACGAAACACGCCGGCCCCGGCCATTCTCATGGCTTGAGACAAGCGCGGTGTGGACGCTAACGCGACAGCTCACGCACCGCGTGGCCCAGCTCGGGGAGGATGAGCGCCTCCAGCGCGAGCCGCACGGCCTTGGGCGAGCCCGGCAGCGCGAAGAGAATCATGCCCTGGCAGGTGCCCGCCGTGGCGCGGGACATCATCGCCGCGCTCCCCACCTGACGGTAGGACAGCATCCGGAAGAGCTCGCCGAACCCTGGCAGCTCCTTCTCGAACAGCGGACGCAGCGTCTCCACCGTGCAGTCGCGCTGGCCAATGCCGGTGCCTCCGGTGAACAGCACGGCCCGGGCCCCCGCCTGGCGCGCGGTTTCCAGCGCGCCGCGAATGGCCTCCGGGTCATCCTTCACCACGACGGTGCCCGCAATGCCGTGGCCCGCCGCCTCCAGGCCCTCGCGCAGGACCCGGCCACTTTCATCGCGCGCCGCGTCGCGGCTGTCCGAACACGTCACGATGAAGGTGCTGACATGCACCGGCGCTCGCGCCTTGTGCTCCTCCGCCGGGCCGTGGTCGTGGCCGTGCGGGGAGTGGTGATGGTGGTCGTGGTGATGATGCGCGTGGTCACCGTGGTCGTGGTCGTGGTCGTGGTCGTCGTGCGCCATGGCGGGAACTCCGGAGTGCGGGAGGGACTTCAGGGCGTGTCGGGCCAATCGATGACGAGCGCGCCGTCTTCGACCGTGACCTGGACCGTCGGCTGGTCGTCACAGACCCCCGGCGAGGTCGCGTTGTGCCCGGTGTCCATGTCGAAACCGACCTCATGGCACGGGCAGACGACCAGGTTGTCCTCGATGCGACCGCCGGACAGCAGACACCCGGCGTGGTTGCACCAATCATCCAGGCCCTTGTAGCGCCCGTGGATCTTCGCGATACACACGTTGCGCTTGCCGACCTCGTAGCCCCGCATTTCCCTCTCGGCGAAGTCCGCCGGTCCCAGCTTGATCTTCGTCATCGCGGCCCCTTTTCCCACAACACGGGATTGGCTGCACTCCCGATGCCCGGGCATTACCTTCTCCCCGTGACTCCCGACGTGACCATCCCCACTGCTGTCGACAAGGCCACCGTCGCCCAGGTCCTCCGTGACATTTCCCTCCTGCTCCAGCTCCAGGGCGAGAGCGGGTTCCGCGTCCGCGCCTATGACATGGCGGCGGACCGCGTCGCCGGGCTTCCCCAGGAGCTGGGCCCGCTGGTCGCGGAGGGCCGACTGGAGAGCCTCCCAGGCATCGGCGCCGCGCTCGCCGAGAAGATCACCGAGCTGGTGACCACCGGACGGCTCGGCTACCTGGAGGAGCTGCGGGCGCAGTTTCCTTCCGGGCTGCTGGAGCTGACGCAGTTGCCGGACGTGGGGCCGAAGAAGGTGGCCACGCTCTGGCGTGAGCTCCAGGTGAGCAGCGTCGAAGCGCTGGAGCGGGCCTGCCGTGAGGGCCGCGTGCGGCAGCTGCGCGGCTTCGGCGCGAAGAGCGAAGCGAAGATGCTGGAAGGCATCTCCGTGTACCGGCGCGCGCGAGGCGAGCGCAAGCTGCTGGGCGAGGTGCTGCCGGTGGCCACCGCGCTGCTGGAGCGGGTGAAGGCCGCGCCAGGTGTGGTGCGCGCCAGCCTGGGCGGCAGCGTGCGCCGGCAGGCGGAGACCGTGGCGGACGTGGACATCATCGCCTCCGCGCCGGAGGCCGGCCCCGTCCTGGATGCCCTGGCGAACGCGCCGGGCGTGGCCGCGGTGCTGGGCAAGGGCGAAAGCAAGTGCTCCGTGCGGCTGGAGGCCGGTGACCTCCAGGTGGACCTGCGCGTGCTGCCCGACGAGGACTTCGCCACCGCGCTGCACCACTTCACCGGCTCGAAGGCGCACCACATCCGCCTGCGCAGCCTGGGGCAGGAGCGCGGCCTCAAGATTTCCGAATGGGGCGTCCACCGCGAGGACGGCACCAAGGTGCCCGTGACGGAGGAGTCCGGGCTCTACGCCCTGCTGGACATGCAGTACGTCCCCCCCGAGCTGCGCGAGGACACCGGTGAGGTGGAGGCCGCACGCGCAGGCCAGCTCCCCAAGGACCTGCTCACGCTGGAGGACGTCCAGGGCGCGGTCCACGCGCACAGCACCTGGTCCGACGGGCGCAACAGCCTGGAGGAGATGGCGCTCGCGGCGCGGGCGCTGGGCCTGCGGTACCTGACCATCACCGAGCACAGCGAGGCGGCCATCTACGCGGGTGGCCTGAAGGTGGATGACCTCAAGCGCCAGTGGGAGGAGATCGACCGCGTCAACGCGGCCGTCTCCGGCGTGCGGCTGCTCAAGGGCATCGAGGTCGACATCATGGAGTCCGGCGCGCTCGACTATGCCGACAGCGTGCTGGAGCAGCTCGAGGTCGTCATCGGCTCCATCCACGTCCGGCACAGCATGGACGAGGACCAGATGACGCGCCGGCTGCTGGCCGCGCTGGACAACCCCTGCCTCCAGATTCTGGGGCACCCCACCGGCCGGCTCATCAACAGCCGGGAGCCCTACCCCGTCCGCATGGACGCGCTCCTGGAGCGGGCCGCCGAGCGTGGCGTGGCGGTGGAGGTCAACGGCAAGCCCGCGCGCCTGGACATCAAGGCCGAATATGTCCGGCAGGCCGTGAAGCGGGGCGTCCGCCTGGTGGTGAGCTGCGACGCGCACCAGAAGGAGGACCTGAAGAACCTGGCCTTCGCGGTGGCCACCGCGCGCCGGGGCTGGGCCCGGAAGGGGGACGTGCTCAACACGCTCTCAGCGGACCGCTTCGTCACCGCGCTGCGCGAGCGCCGGTGATAGGCTGCGGCACCCGCCGATGTCCCGCCTGCCGCCGCTGCTCCTCCTCTGTCTCCTCCCCTTCGCCGCCGCCGCCGCGGAGGCCGACAGGCCCTCGCGCGCCGACCTCCAGCGGGTGCTGGAGCGGCACGGGCGCTCGGTGGTGCACGTCAAGGGTCCTCGGAACGCGGGGCCCGGCGTCTTCGTGGGGGCGGCGGGTCAGGTCCTCACCTCCGTCACTCCCGTGGGGAGCAGCTTCACCGGCCTGAATGCCACCACGGTGGAGCACGACGGAAGGACGCTGCCCGCCCGCGTGGTGATGGCCAGCCAGGACCTCCAGGTGGCGGTGCTCGCCGCCCCGGATGGCACCTACCCGGCGGCGCCCGTGAAGCTGCTTCGGGACGGCGACAGCCTCGACGGCCGCTGGCTGGTGGGCGTCCTCCCCGCCAGGAAGGGCCAGCCCACGCGCCCCGTGCCGGCGCGAGCCCGGGCGGCCCAGGCCCCCTTCTATGACGTCCCCCTGGCCCTGCCCGCGGGCAGCCCCGTCTTCGACGCGGAGGGGCGGCTGGTGGCCGTGGTGGTGAAGAAGCACCGCCGCGGCTGCCGGGTGCTTCCGCTGAGCGCGGTGAAGGTGGAGCTGGCGTCGGTGGACATGCCATGACCCGGGCCGTGACGACTCCCTGGCGACCGAACGCCGTGCAGGAAGCGGTGGGGCTGTGGGCAGTGGGCTTCCTGTCCATCGTCGCCACCTTCCTCCTGATGGGTGGAACCAGCGTCCCCAAGCTGGTCGCGACGGTGGGCTTCCTCTACCTGCCGCTCATCCCCATGCGCTGGCGGGACGAGGACTACGCGGACTACGGCCTGTCGCTGCGCGCGTGGCGTGAGGACCTGCGCCTGTTCCTGCTGCTGTCCGCGGTGGTGGGCCCGCTCTTCTTCCTGGGCTTCGCCGCGTTCGCGGAGGTGCTGCCCCACCTGCCCACGGCGCTGGCCAGGCACCTCACGCCGCTGATGGGCGAGGGCCGCTTCCAGCCCCGACTGCCCCCGCGCTTCGGTGAGTGGTTCATCGACCAGCTCTTCGTCGTCGCGCTGCCGGAGGAGTTCTTCTACCGGGGCTACCTCCAGACGCGGCTGCGCGACGCCTGGCCTCAGGGCCGCAAGTTCCTGGGGGGCCGGCTGGGCCCCGCCTTCTGGCTGACGGCGCTGCTGTTCGCCCTGGGCCACCTGGCCATCTTCCAGGCGTGGCGGTTGTCCGTGTTCTTCCCGGCGCTGCTCTTCGGGTGGATGCGCGAGCGCACCGGCACTGTCATCGGCGCCGCCTTGTTTCACGCGGCTTGCAACCTCTACGTGCGGTTTCTCGAGGTTTCTTTTTTCGGCTGATTACCGCCGAGTATCGCCGCGCCCCCACTCTCCGTAGCAGCGTCGCGCCCACCCTCCGTGAAACATGGATGTGTTGACGCGCCCGTAACCTGATTTCAACGGAAGCTCGACAAGGTTTTACTTGTCTTTCGCGAATGACTTACTGCGTCGAAAATATCACAAGAAACTCCGTGCCACACTGCGGCGATAACTCTTCAACCCCCTTGCACTGAGTTCGAGACCCCCAATGACGATTCGCCGCACCGAAGGTCCGAAGCCCACGATTCGCCCCACTGCTGCTTCCGAGGCTCAGTCGAAGACGGCCGCGAAGCCGGCGACCATCGCCCCGAACGTCATCAAGGACGGGTTCGGCCCCGCGGCCAAGACGTCGGACCTGGCGCGCGCGGAGAAGTCGCTGAAGCCGCTGCCGCCGCCCGTGGGCCGGCTCTCCCTGGACAGCCGCGAGGCGCAGACGGCCATCCAGACGTCGCTGGCGCACGTGACGCCCGACACACAGACCTCCGTCCGCAACCCGGGCATCACCGGCGGCATCCAGTTCCCCGCGTACACGCCCAAGAGCGTGGAGCGCGACGAGTTGGGCATGACACACGTGCGCCTGGACCGCATGCATGAGGGCGTGAAGGTCTACGGCGAGCAGCTCGTGTCGCACCTGGATCCCGAAGGCAAGGTGCGCAGCGTCACCGGCGACCAGTCCTCGATTCCGGCGGGCATCGGCAGCCAGAAGCCCAAGCTGTCGCACGCGCAGGTGCTGGACATCGCGCTGAAGGAGTTCGGCTCCAAGCCGGACCGCCAGCCCAACTCCGAGCGCATCATCTACAAGGACCCGTCGGGCGAGTACCGCTCCGCCTACCGCGTGGAGGTCACCAACGTGGACGGCACCGAGGAGCCCCGCCGGATGAACTACCTGGTGGATGCGAACTCCGGGAAGGTCTACGAGCAGTTCAACACCATCGACGGCTTCAAGAACTGCCCCTGCTCCGCCTCGCACGGCGGTGAGAGTGCTGCCGCGGCCAAGGGCGCGAAGGGCGCCGCCGCGGCCTCGTCCGACATCCAGGCCACCGCGACGCCGAAGGCGGAGATCGCCGACAAGGCCACCGTCACGTCGAAGCTCAACGTGACCCAGGACGTCACCGTGGACCAGCTGAAGCTGGACCTGGACATCGACCACACGTTCAAGGGCGACCTGTCGATTGCCCTCACCAGCCCCTCCGGCAAGACGGAGGTGGTGCACAACCGCCAGGGTGGCAGCGCGGACCACGTGAAGGGCAGCTTCGACCTGAGCGCGTTCAAGGGCGAGCCCGCCAAGGGCGAGTGGACGCTGAAGGTGCAGGACCACGCGACGCGCGACACCGGCACGCTGAACAGCTGGGGCCTGACCATCACCCCGAAGGCCGCGCAGGAGCCCAACGAGCCGGCCCCCGGTGGGAAGCCGGTGGACGACACGTCGATGTACAGCGGCAAGGTCGCGCTGGACACGAAGCAGCAGGCGGACGGCACGTTCACGTTGGAGGACGGCACGCGCGGCAAGGGCGTGGCCACCTACGACGCGCTGAACCGCGAGCGCGCCAGCGGCCAGACGCCCATCACGGACGACAATGACGTCTGGGGCGAGCCCACGGACCCGGAGCGCAACAAGGCCGCGGTGGACGCGCACTACGGCGCGCAGATGACGTACGACTTCCTGAAGAACGTCCTCGGTCGTGACTCCATCGACGGCGCGGGTGAGAAGCTGGTCTCCTACGTCCACGTCAGCAACAACTACGTGAACGCCTACTGGGACGGCGAGAAGATGAGCTACGGCGACGGCGACGGCCGCACCTCCGGGCCGCTCACCGCGCTGGACATCGCCGGTCACGAAATCGCGCACGGCCTCACCGAGCGCACCGCCGGCCTCATCTACCGCGGCGAGTCCGGTGGCCTGAACGAGGCGATGAGCGACATCATGGGCGCTGGCGTCGAGTGGTACGCGTCCAAGCAGAATCCGGACGTGAAGTTCAACTGGACGATTGGCGAGGCGGCCTGGACGCCGAACAACGGCGATGACACCGACGGCCTGCGCTACATGAACGATCCGACGAAGGACAACTACTCGATCGACCACTACAGCAACTACCCGAAGCAGACCGCGGTGCACGGCTCCAGCGGCATCGCGAACAACGCCTTCTACCTGCTGACCGTCGGCGGCACGAACCGCACGTCCGGCATCGAGGTGAAGGACGGCATCGGCATGGAGAAGAGCCAGAAGATCTTCCACCGCGCCCTGGCTCACTACATGACGCCGAGCACCACCTTCGCCCAGGCGCGCATCGCGACCATCCAGGCCGCCACGGACCTCCACGGCGCGGACTCGGCCGAGGTGGCGAAGGTCAAGGAAGCCTGGACCGCCGTCGGCGTGAACTAAGCCTCCCGCTTCACTGAAGACACCTGAGCCCGGCCCGGCCCGCGACCTACCGCGGGCTGGCGCCGGGCTTCGGCTTTTCAGCGGCCGCGCAGGCCGGTGACTCCCCTGTTTCGGTGACAGGCGTCGTGGCCGGCACGCCCTCCACCAGCCACAGGATGGAGTGCGCGCTCTCGTGGCGGAGCGCCTTGGCGGCGGCGTACTCCGGGGACGCCCACCAGGCCCTGGCGTGCTCCACGCTGGGGAACTCCAGCAGGACGAAGCGTGGGCGCTCCGCGCGGCGGCTCAGAACTCGTATCGGAAGACGACGGGCGCTCCCTGCGTTCGGTGCCTGGGGAACGTCCAGGCGCCAATCTTCTGCTGCATGCAACGCACGAGCGACGTGCCGCGAAGCCACGGCGTCTCGGTGGTGATGGACTCCACCTTCCCGCTGGGCAGGACGCTCAAGCGCAGCACGGCGCGGTCCCCCTCCCGCGGCGGCGCGGACTGCTCGCGGGCACACGCCGCGAGCTCCGAGCGCCGGGCATGGACCACCGCGAAGACGGTGGCCAGGTCGAGCGACTCGCGGGGCGCCGTCGGGTCGGGCGGAACGTAGACGGTCGGCTTGTGGTGCTTGGTGGCGTTGGGTCCCGGGCCGGAGAGCACGCGGTCGAAGTCCGCGTCGGGCCCCAGGTCGTCCTCCGAGCTGCCAGCCGTCGCGGCCTCCGCGACCGTCGTGGCGGGCCGCCTGGCGGGCTCCGGCTCCGGAGCAGGCGCCACGGAGTGCTTCCCGATGACGAAGGCCACGGCGACGTCGCGCGAGGAGAGGCTGCCCGTGGGCCGCTCGAAGACGCGCTCCTCCGGCGACGGCCGTCCGCCGCCCGTCGCGGCGCGCGCCGTGCTCTCCGTGCCGGTCAGCTCTGGCACGCGACCTCCGCGGTCGACCGAGACGGCCGAGAGCGCGGGCGGCGATGCGCGGGCGGGCTCCTGTGTCTGGCTCGGGTCGCGCGCGCTCTCCGCGGCCGACGTCGCGACGCCCGCGCCGCTGAGGCTCGAACTCGCGCGGCCTGTGCCACCCGCTGACGTCGCGGTGCCCGACGCCGCGCCGCCCTGACTCCCAGCCGCGGCGGCTTCCGGCGATGGCGCGGCGGCCACCGGCTGTTCCGCGGGCGGGGGCGTACCGGGGACGCGCGTCGTGTCCACGGCATCACCGGGGCTCGCGGCGCCACGGCCGCTCCCTCCGCCAAAGACGCCCAGCGCCAGGGCCACCGACATGCCGCCGATGGCCCCCCCCGCCAGGATGAGCCCCAGCCGGCGCTTGCGACGTGTGCGCTCCTCGGGCGACGGCGCCGCCAGCACCGCGTGGGTTCCCACGGGCTCCGCCACGGGCATCGGGTCCGACGCCGGGGCGCCCTCCACGGCGAAGTCACTCGCGGCCGGCGCGGTGACAGGTTCCGGCGCGAGCGCCGCGGCAACGGCTTCCGGAGCCCCTGGGGCCTCCACGGGAGGTGGTGCGCTGGACGCCTGCGCCCGCGGCATGGCGGCGGCGCCCACCGCGGGAGCCGCCACGACGGCGGCGGGAGCAATGGCCGCGAAGGGGGGCACCACCGTGCCCGGTGCATCCAGAATCACCCGCTCCGTGGTGGCCTCGGAGACCTCCACCACGCGCGCGGCCTGAGGCCTGAAGGCCCCGGCCGCTTCCGGCGGAACGGGCGGAGGTCCCGCGGGCACGGACGGCGGAAGCAGCGCGGAAGCGAGTTCCGGGATGTGCCCCAGGGGCAGCCACTCACTGAAACCCTCGCGCCAGCACAGGGAATCAAAGCCCAGAAACCCCCGCTCGACGTGGGCCTTCAGGTCCGCGAGGTCGTGAGGACCGTAGGCCGCGCCGCCCGTGACGAAGTACCAGGCTTGCTTCACGACAGGCGCGGCTTCCTTCGGCGGCGCCGCCTCCTCGCCCAAGGTGGACGCCCTTGAACGGCCCGCGCCCCGGTGCAGCCGCTCCGACTGCGTGGCCTCGCGGTAGCGCGGCTGCGCGCTGGGCCGGACTCGAAGGCTCTTGTCCGTGCGCAGCTGGCCCACGATGGCGTCCAGCTCCGCATCCGACACGCCATCCAGCACGGGCGAATCGCCCTCATCAGGGCGCTCTGGGGCGACCTCCCGGGCGTGCCCCGGGTTGGCGTTGTCTTCCCCTGAGTTGCCGGCCATCGACCCGCTCCTTGATTCCATCCGGTCCCGATTAAGCCGCACCATCAGACCTCACCCAATGGAATGCCACCATGGCGATTCGTCAAACGGCGAGCGTCTGCGCGGAGGTGGACACAGCCCCCCGCGTGGGACGGAGCCCTAGCGTAGTTCCCAGGCCCCACCTTCGTACAATGCCCCGACTGTGCGGCATGCACACACAGCCAACTGGCACGGTGCGCTCACACCTCGCGCGCGCCGCGCCTCACAGCCACACCTCGAAGTCCACCTGCGTACCTTTCGGGCCGGTGCGCACGTCGAAGCGGTCCGCCAACCGCTTCACGCCCAGCAAGCCCAGGCCCGTCTTGCGCTTGTACGTCCCCGACAGCACGCGCTCCAGGTCCGGAATGCCCTGTCCGGAGTCCTCGGCGCTGACGCGCAGCAGCCGCTTGGGCGCCAGTTGCGGCACGAGCTGGATGGTGCCGCCCCCGGCATGCGAAATCTGGTTGCGCGCCAGCTCGCTCACCGCCGTGGCCACCTTCTGGCATTCGTAGCCGCGCCCGCCCAGGGACTCACACAGCATCCGGGCCGCCAGCCGCGCGTGACTGGCGTCCGCTTCCTTGCGCACCAGGTACGTGGTGCCCCGAAGCTCCACCGAGGAGGACGTGGCCGCGCGCTCCGGCCCCGCCGCGGTCGCGAGCTGCGCGCGCAACTGCGTCATCATCCGCGGCCGGACAGAAGGGTCCACGAACTGGCGGGTGGCTGGCTCCAGCGCCTCGAGGATGCGTGGCAGGTCCGCCGCGGTCGCCGTGTCCAGGGACAACCGGAGGGACTCCACGGCACCTCGCAGCACCCACCGCGCCGCCGTCTCCGACATGAATCGCTGCAAGACGCGCAACAACGCCGAGCACACCCAACCACCGCTCACCCGTGTCTCCTCCAGCGGACCTCGACGCTGAACATCGGCCCGACTTCTGAGAACATGGGAGACACGAGCACCACAAATCCAGTCAAGATTCAATATTTTGATAAGACTCCCTGAATGGAAGCACCTCCCTCGCGCACGTCGCTCACGTGCCAGACAGCTCGTGCAGTTGCAGCTCCGGCCCCACCGACAGCGTGTGGCCATGAGCCAGTTCCACCCATCCCGTGGTGCGCTTGAGCGCGCTGGCCACCACCACGGTGCGACGGCGCCGGTGCGCCCCCGCCGAGGGCCGCGTGTCCGGTGTCGCGGGCGTCACCTCGCACAGCTCGCATTCGGCCGCCCCCTCCAGCCGCGTGCAGTACAAGGGCTGTTCGCCATACCGGGTCGCAGCCAGGAGCGTGCCGTTGGTGGCCACCAGGTTGAGCGTGGGCGTGCGTGCCACGCCGGCCTGGACCGCGGCCCGAGCCACCTCGCGCGCCGTGTCCGCCAGCAGGCGGCCGGCGACCTCGGCCTCCAGTCGCGGATCCTCCGTGCGGCCCAATTCGCGAAGGCGCTTGAGGAAGACGGCGAACAGCACCTCCCCTTCGGTTCCACCGCGAACCTGGCGCCGCAGGTGGTCCGGCAGCGACTCCAGCAACGGAGCGCGAAGCATCTCGAACCCCCGCACTTCGCCCTGGTGCGCGAACAACCAACGCCGGGAGCGGAAGGGCTGGGTGTTCTCCTCCAGCGACAAGCCCACGGGCAACTGGCCGGCGTGGAACAGCAGCGCCTCCGACTCATGCGGGGGCGCGAGCGAGTCCAGGGTCAGCGCCTCGCCGCTGGAGAAGCGCCGCAACAGAACCTCCTCCTGGGCGTAGGCTCCCACCCCCAGGGCGTTCGCCTTCGGACCTGCCTGGAGCAGGACCTGGCCTTGGAGGCGGTGCAGCTCACAGCGCAGCAGGTTCGGGTCGGACGTCAGCGCGGCGAGGATGACGGACATGGATGAGTAAACCCCCTTCGCCATGAGAGATAATGGCCTCGGAGCGCCCCCTCAAGCCAGCGGGCATGCTCCCTTGCACTCTCGCTAAGCCCTTGAAATGGCTGGGCTTTATTGTCACGGGAACGTTGACACCCGCTTCTGGGGGTGCCTAACCTCCGTGCGCTTCACCGACGGACCTCTGCTGAAGGTCTTCACCGGAGACGGAATGGCGGACGACATCGCAATCGGCATCGACCTGGGCACGTCGTACTCGTGCGTGGCGGTGGTCCAGGACGGCCAGCCCGTCGTCATCCCCAACGAGTGGGGAGAGACGACTCACGCCTCCTGCGTCTCGTTCCTCGAGGATGGCTCGGTCCTGGTCGGCAACGCGGCCAAGAAGAACATCATCACGAACCCGGAGCAGACCGTCTATTCCGCCAAGCGCCTCATCGGCCGCTACTACTTCTCCGACGAGGTGAAGAAGGCGCAGGCGGTGATGCCGTACCGCATCGTCGAGGGCGACAACAACTCGGTGCGCATCGCGGTGAATGACCACTCGTATTCGCTCCCGGAGATCAGCGCGCTGGTGCTCAAGGAGATGAAGGCGGTGGCGGAGACGTACCTGGGCCAGGAGGTGACGAAGGCCGTGGTCACCGTGCCCGCGTACTTCAACGACAACCAGCGCCAGGCCACCAAGGACGCGGGCCGCATCGCTGGCATGGAGGTGCTGCGCATCCTCAACGAGCCCACCGCCGCGGCGCTCGCGTACGGCTTCGGGCGCGACGTCAACCAGCGCGTGGTGGTCTACGACCTGGGCGGCGGCACCTTCGACGTCTCCATCCTGGAGATTGGCAAGGACGTCTTCGAGGTGCTGGCCACCGCGGGCGACACGTATCTGGGCGGCGACGACTTCGACGACCGCATCATGACATGGCTGGCGGATGACTTCCTGGCCCGTACGCGCCTGGACGTGCGGCAGAACAAGTACTGCCTGCAGATGCTCAAGGAGGCCGCGGAGAAGGCGAAGATCGACGTGGGCCAGACGGGCTCCGCGGAGATTCTCTGCCAGGGCATCTGCCAGGACGCCGACGGCAACGTCATGGACCTGCGTGGGCAGCTCAACCAGGACCAGTTCAACCGCATGGTGATGGACCTGGTGCAGCGCACGTTCAAGGTGTGCGACGAGGCGCTGCAGAGCGCGCGCCTGACGGCCGCCGACATCGACGCGGTCATCCTCGTGGGCGGGCCGACGCGGCTGCCCATCATCCGCAACTCGGTGAAGCACTACTTCCAGAAGGACCCGCTGGAGGGCATCAACCCGGACCAGGTCGTGGCCATGGGCGCGGCGCTCCAGTCGCATGCGCTGCTGGACAGCAAGACGCAGACGTTCCTGGTGGACGTCACGCCGCTGTCGCTGCGCATCGGGACGGTGGGTGGGTACACCGAGAAGATCATCGACAAGAACACGCCGGTTCCCATTGACCGCTCGAAGACGTTCACCACCAGCCGCGACGGCCAGGAGAAGGTGAAGATTCGCGTGTACCAGGGCGAGTCCAACCGCGCCGACGAGTGCGAGATGCTCGGCGAGTTCGAGTTCGCGGGCTTCCGCATCGGCTACCGCGGCGAGGTGAAGATCGAGGTCACCTTCGAAATCAACACGGATGGACTGGTGCACGTGTCCGCGTGCGACACGGAGACGGGACAGAAGACGTCGACCTCCATCACCCTGTCCTCCGGCATGAGCGAGGCCGATATCCAGCAGTCCATCCAGGCCAACCGGAACACCCGGCTTGCTGGCCACAACAGCGACGACCTGCCCGCCGCGGCGCAGTAAGGCCGCGACCCGACCACGCCGATGTCCGAGCCTTCAGACCCCAGCGCCGGCAAACCGCCGGGAGCCACGCCCGGGACACCGGCCACGCCCGCCCGGCCCGCCATCCCACGCGTGACGGCCGCCGTGCCCGGTCCCGTCACGCCCGGGACGATTCCGTCGTCGCCCGCCGCCAGCGCGCCGCCTCGGCCCCAGGGAGCGCCTGTGGCACGTCCCACGGGCGTGACGCCCGCGGTGCCGCCCCGAGCCACGATGACGGGGATTCCCACGGTGCGGACGGGCGCTGGAGAGGGTGCGCCTGGACGAGCGACGGCGCCCGGTGCGAGTCCCGCGACGGCGCCGGCACGTCCGGCGTCGGGTGCGGTGCCGGGCTCGGGGCCCGCGCCGCGAGGTACGCCCACGACACTGCCCGCGATTCCTGCGGTGGGTGCCGCGACGAGCCCCAGTGCGCATCCGTCGTCGGCTGGAGCAGCGCCCATGGCTCCAGGCTCGGGACCGGCGCCGCGGGGTACGCCCACGACTCTGCCCGCGATTCCGGCGGTGGGTGCCGTGACGAGCCCTGCCGCGAGGCCGTCAGCAGGAGCTGTGCCGGGGCAACGTGCGGCTGCTGAAGGGGCGCCGTCCGCCGCGGTCGCCACGACGCCGGTGCCGCGCCCGGCGGTCGCGCCCCCTGGAGTGCAGGCGCCCACGGCTCCGCAGGGTACCAGCGGTGCTGACGCCAAAACGCCCGTGCCACGCCCGGCGACCGGTGCAGCGGGAGCCGCCACGCCCGTGCCGCGTCCGGCCACTGGAGCTGCGGGGGCCGCCACGCCCGTACCGCGACAGGTGACGGGCGCTGGTGCCAACACACCGGCCCCCCGCGTGGCCCCTGCAGGCACCACGGCGCCCGCTTCGCGACCGGCACCGGCCTCCGCGACGACGCCCGTGCCTCGCGTCGCACCGGCTGGCGCAACTCCTACTGGCGCCAATACGTCCGCCCCTCGCCAGGGCTCGAATCCCAGTGCCGCTGGCGCGACGACGCCCGTGCCTCGCGTCGCACCGGCTGGCGCCACTCCCACTGGAGCCAACACGTCCCCCCCGCGCCAGGGCTCGAACCCCAGTGCCGCGGGGGCACCGACGCCCGTGCCTCGCCCGGCAGCTGGCGGAAACACGCCTGCTCCGCGTCCGGCGGGTGCGGTTCCTCCGGCACAGCGTCCCACTCTGGGCGCCATTCCCGCCGTTGCTCCTGCCATCGCGCCCATGGGCGCACCCGCGTCGCCGTCCTCGACCGGAGTCGTTCCCTCCGTCGCTCCCGTGGGAGCCGCTGCGCCCCCAGTCGCGGGCGCCGTGCCCTCCATCGCACCGGTAGGCGCTCCAGCTTCGCCCGCATCGACAGGCGTCCCCTCGGTTGCCCCGGTAGCGCCCCGCGCTCCGGCCCAGACGAGGACGGTCCCGACAATCCCCGCAGCCGCGCCGCAGGCAGGCGCCGCACCGGCGCGCCCCCAAGGAACAGCACCGGCGTCGAGGCCGCCTCCCGTACTCGCGCTAGGCCAGGTCGTCCCTCCCGTGGCGCCCTCCACGGTCCCACAGCAGCGGCCCGGGGCCCGGCCCACCATGTCCCTGCCAGCGCTGGTGTCCGCCGGCACCACACCGCCGCGCCCTCCCCCGTCCGTCGCGCCCGCCATCCCATCCGTGGCGCCCGCCGTCCCTGGCATCGCACCGCTGACGCCGGCCCCACGCGCTCCGTCCGGCGCGGTGCCCTCGATTCCATCCGTGGCCCCCATCGTCCCGCCTGTCGCCCCTGCCGCGGCCACGGCGGTCACGCCACCGCCAGCGCCTGCGGCGTCAACGGGCCCGGGCCTGGACATCCAGCAACTCGCGGACCTGGAGTCGCGCTGCGCGAAGCTGGACCAGCTCGACTACTTCGAAGTGCTCATGCTGGAGCGGACCGCCACGCCCGCGGACATCAAGCGCGCCTTCTACCGGGAGAGCCGCACCTACCACCCGGACCGCTTCTTCCAAGTGGACTCCAAGGAGCTGAAGGAGCGCATCAACGAGCTCTACAAGCGCGTCACCGAGGCCTACTACGTCCTGCGCGACGACACGAAGCGCAAGAAGTACGTCGTCGACGTGGCGGGCCCCGAGCGCGCCCAGAAGCTGCGCTTCACCGAGGCCTCCGAAGCGGAGACCAAGGCCGCCGCCAAGAAGGAGCAGGAAGAGCAGATCGGCACCCACCCCAAGGGACGCCAGTTCTTCCAGCAGGCGCAGAAGGACGCGGACGCCGGCAACTGGTCCGCCGCCGAGCGAAACTTGAAGATGGCGCTCACCTATGAGCCCGCCAACGCCCGCTACAAGGAGCGGCTGGCGGAGGTCCAGAAGCAGTCCCAGGACGAGTCCCGCGACAAGGGCGGCTCGTTCAAGATTCGCTGACGGCGGCGGCGCCCATGGTCATCGACCTCATCATCCTCGGACTGGTGCTGTTCTTCGCCATGATTGGCGCCATCACCGGGGCGTCGCGCCAGGTCGCCAACGTGGTGGGGCTGGCGGTGGGCTACTTCGCCTCGCGCCGCCTGGGCCCCCTGACGGCCCCACACCTGGCGGAGGCCCTGGGCAGCCCGCTCTTCCTGGGCGCCATCGTGGGCACGGTGCTCGTGTTCATCTGCGCGTGGCTCGCGGCGCGCTACGCCCTGGGCGCGCTGCTGCTGCGCATCCTCTCCACCGGCCAGCACAATGAGAATCGGGGCCTGGACCGCTTCCTCGGCTTCGCGCTGGGCGGCGCGAAGATGGGCATCATCGCCTGGGTGGTGCTCAGCGCCATCGCCTTCTTCGAACAGCACGTCGTCATCGCGGGCCGCCGCGTGGGCCTGTCCCCGAAGGAGTCGCTCTCCATCGAGGTCGCCCGCCGCTACAACCTCTTCGAGATGACGCAGTTCGCCCCGGTGAAGAACCTGGTGGAGGTCGCCAAGGCCGCCAGCGATCCAAAGCGCGCGGGCCAGCTCCAGGACGACCCGGCCTACAAGGCCCTGCGCAAGGACGCCCGCTTCCAGCGCCTGCTGAAGGATCCGAAGCTGAAGCAGGCCCTGGCGCGCGGAGACACCGCCGCGCTGCTGCGCCACGACGGTGTGCTCCAGCTCATCCAGGATCCGGACGTGGCGGCCCGGCTGGGCGCCGCGGCCCGCGCGTCCGAGCGCGAGCCCTGACTCACACGTTCAACTGCGTTGAATCCAGCCCGCGCAGCCGCTCCCGCACGAAGCCCGCGTCCACCGTCACCTGGCGCCGCCGCCGCTCGGGCGCCTCGAACATCACGTCCGCCATGACGTGCTCCAGGATGGACCGCAGTCCTCGAGCACCCAGCCCGCGCTCCACGGAGTAGCGCACCACCTCGCGCAGGCCCGGGCCGGCGAAGTCCACCTCCAGGTCATCCATGGACAGCAGCTCGCGGAACTCGCGCACGATGGAGTCCGGCGGCTCGGTGAGCACGCGAATCAGGTCCTCCTCGCCCAGCCGCTCCAGTTGAACTACCACCGGCAGGCGTCCGAGGAACTCCGCCAGCATGCCGAAGTCCGTCAACTGACGGGTGCTGATGCGCTTCTGGCTGCGCTTCGCCGCGTCCTCCGCGCCAAAGCCCATGGCGCGGCTCCCTTCATCCCCATCGTCGTGCAAGTCGCTGAACGTGCCCGCGCAGATGAAGAGGATGTCGCGCGTGTCCACCTGCACGAAGTCGCTCTTGTTCCAGGCCTGGGTGACGTTGAGGGGCACGTACACCTCGCGGCCCTCCAGCAGCTTCAGCAGTGACTGCTGGACACCCTCGCCGCCGATGTCGCGGCTGCCCGCGCCGTTGCGGGCCCCCTGCGAGCGGCGGGCAATCTTGTCCACCTCGTCGATGAAGATGATGCCCCGCTGGGTGTCCTCCACGGAGTGATTCGCCTTGAAGAGGAGGTCGGAGATCATCACCTCCACGTCCTTCCCGTAGTAGCCGGCCTCCGTGTACTCGGTGGCGTCCACGGTGGTGAACGGCACATGGAGGATGTCCGCCAGGTTGCGGGCGATGTGCGTCTTGCCGCTCCCGGTGGGGCCAATCAGCAAGATGTTGGATTTCTTGATGAGCGACGTCCGGCGCAGCCTTCGCGCCAGGAGACGCTTGAGGTGATTGTGGGCCGCAATGGCCACGGCGCGCTTGGCGCCAGCCTGGCCGATGACGAAGCGATCCAGCCGCTCGTAGATTTCCCGCGGGGTCAGCACCGCTTCTTCCCTGCGTGCGGACGACTCCATGTACCCTCCCCTTGTTTCCACGCGTCCCTCAGGACTCACGGGAAAAGGGTAGGAATTGAATGGAGGGTCGGCCCGTGGGAGGAGACACACCGGGCGGCCGTCTCGCCTGCCCGCCTGCCCTCCGCACAGGCGACTGTTGTATACCGAGGGGCTTTCCGATAGTTCCCGCGCGATTCCCGTGGCCGTAGCCGTTGTTCATGGGAGTCCACCCCGTCCTACCCAGGGAGCCTTGAGACGCCGATGCCCGTAAACGCCCCTCCCCACCGCTGGACCCTCGCCGACGCGCACGAGCTGTACGGAATCCGGAACTGGGGCAACCCCTACTTCGGGATCAACGAGAAGGGCCATGTCATCGTCCACCCGGACGGTCCCCAGGCCCCGAACATGGACCTGAAGGAGCTGGTCGACGAAGTGCGCCGCCGGGGCATTGGCCTGCCGCTGCTCATCCGCTTCACGGACGTGCTGCGCCACCGCGTGGTCCACCTGAACGAGGCCTTCCGCAAGGCCATGACCGAGCACGGGTTCAAGGGCGGCTACCGCGGCGTGTACCCCATCAAGGTGAACCAGCACCGCTACGTGGTGGAGACCCTCATCGAGGCGGGCAAGGGCTACAACTACGGCCTGGAGGCCGGCAGCAAGCCGGAGCTGCTCGCGGTGATGGCGCTCTTGGAGAACGAGAACGCGCTCGTCATCTGCAACGGCTACAAGGACGAGGAGTACATCGAGACGGCGCTCTTCTACTCGCGCCTGGGCCGCAACGTCATCCTGGTGGTGGAGAAGCCCAGCGAGCTGCCGCTCATCGCGGAGGTCGCCCGGCGCACGGGCATCGCGCCTCGGCTGGGCATCCGCGTGAAGCTGTCCACGCGCGGCGCCGGCAAGTGGGAGGCCAGCGGCGGTGACCGCTCCAAGTTCGGACTGACCTCCTCAGAGCTGATGAACTGCATCAGCTTCATGAAGGACGCCGGGCTGCTCAGCTCCTTCGAGCTGCTGCACTTCCACCTGGGCAGCCAGATCTCCAACATCCGCAACGTGAAGAACGCGCTGCGCGAGGTGGGCTGCTTCTACGTGGAAGTGGCCCGTCAGGGCGCGCCGCTGAAGTACCTGGACGTGGGCGGCGGCCTGGGCGTGGACTACGACGGCTCCCAGACGAACTTCGCGTCCTCCATGAACTACACCACGGAGGAGTACGCCAACGACGTGGTGTTCGGCGTCATGGAGGCCTGTGACAGGGCCGGCGTGCCGCACCCCACGCTGGTGTCGGAGTCCGGCCGCGCCGTGGTGGCGCACCACGCGGTGCTGGTGGTGGACGTGCTGGGCACCAGCGAGTTCGACCCGGCGCCAGTCCCGGAGAAGGTGGACGAGAAGGCGCCCTCCGTGGTGCGCAACCTCTGGTCCACCTACCGCGAGGTCACCAACAAGAACCTGCTGGAGGCGTGGCACGACGCGCAGGACGCCAAGGAGGAGAGCCTCACCCTCTTCTCGCTGGGCCACCTGTCGCTGGAGCAGCGCGTGGCGGCGGAGAACATCTACTGGGCCACCTGCCACAAAATCATGCGCATCGCGCGGGAGCAGGGAGAGATTCCCGAGGAGCTGGACTCCCTGGAGAAGGCGCTCAACGACACGTACTTCTGCAACTTCTCCGTGTTCCAGTCGCTGCCGGACTCGTGGGCCATCGACCAGCTCTTCCCGATGATGCCCATCCACCGCCTGACGGAGAAGCCGACGCGCCGCGCGACGCTGGCGGACATCACCTGCGACTCGGACGGGAAGATTGAGCACTTCATCGACAAGCGCGAGGTGAAGGACGCCCTCGAGCTGCACGCGCTCAACGATGACGACTACTACCTGGGCATCTTCATGGTGGGCGCCTACCAGGAGATTCTGGGCGACCTCCACAACCTGTTCGGCGACACGCACGCCGTGCAGGTGTCGCTGGGGCCCAACGGGGGCTACCTCATCGACAACGTGGTGGCTGGCGACACGGTGACGGAGGTGCTCAACTACGTCAGCTACACCAAGGACGACCTGGTGGCGCGGCTGCGCAAGTTCACCGAGGCCGCGCTGCGCCTGGGCCGCATCACCCTGGACGAGTCGCGCAACCTGCTGCGCATGTACGAGGACGGCCTGTCCGGCTACACGTACCTGGAGCGCGAGGTGGACGCGAGCTTCGGCAGCAGCGCCAGCCAGCTGCGCCTGGTGCCCACGCCGGACGCCCGGCCCACGCCGCCGGCTCCCGGCGCGTCGGGGACGTCGGGCACCTGAGCCCCGCGCCAGAATGAAGTCCCCGCCCCCTGTCGCTCGCCGCGGCAGGGGGCTTCTTCATTCCTGGGCGTCCGTCAGGGGCCCGCGAGGAGGGGCTCTCCGGAGCCGAAGGGCTGCGGCTCCTCCGCGAAGGCCGCGTCGGCCGCCTGGGCCCGCAGGCGCTGGAGCACGGCGCGCTGCGCCTCGCCGCGCTGCACGAGCGACTCGAAGGGAAACGCCGCGAGCCGCGTGTCCTTCACCGACACACGCGCCAGCGTGCGCCAGAGGGACAAGCGGCCCTCCGTGGCCGCGCACAGCCCTTCCAGCTCCAGCAGCCGGCTCAAGGGCGAATAGCGCACCAGCGTGCCGTTCAGCTTCAGCCGGGCCACCTTCTCCACCGCCCACGCGGCGCGCGTCTTCAGCCCGTCCCGCTTCAACTCCAGGGCGTCCATCACCGACAGCAGCGTGGACTGGTCCTCCTTCAGCTCGGGGATGAACGCCGCCAGGTAGCGGCCCAGCAGGTTGCCGTGGTTCTCCGCCTCCGTGCGGATCGCCAGCTCCAGCCCGCCCACCGAGCCCGCCAGGTGGTCATTGAGGTAGATGCCCAGCCGCTTCGCATGCATGCCGTGTCCTCCCGCGTGACGCGCGTCCCCCTCAAGCTGGCCATGCGCCCGCGGCCCCGGAAGCAGCGAGCGCTCGCCTGCCTGCTCTCAACACAGCCACCCTTGGGACGGCAGGCAGTCTTTGCTGAAAAAACATACACGCAAGACATCAGGCTATTTTTGCCAATCAAAATCAGGCGAAATTTGCCATTGCCACGGACGCCATGCACCCACGAGCCGAAAGCAACATCAAATGAGTTTTTACGAGACTTCCACTATTGCTCGGCTTGATATGATGCTATGTCCTGAACAACCTGGTTGACATGCGACAGCCACCGGACATGGCGCGTCATCAGCCGATTGTTTCAGAGGGGGTGAAATGCAAACACACTGTTGTCATTCGCGGAGACTGACGACGGCCTGCTGAGCAACTGTGTCCGCGCCGCCCCTGGTGTGCTCGCGACGAGCCCGGGCTGCGGACTCCAATTCATTGTCAGATGCGGGCCTCAGACTGGACGCGGATCCAGGCGGAACCCGCTTGAGACACGCCGTGCGATGACCGCACTGGCGCTGTCGGATTCCAACTTGCCTGAAGGAAACAACTTCCCATGTGCGGATTCATTGGCGTCTACCAGCGTACGCCCTCTGTCATTGATGAAAGGGCCCTCCTCAACGCGTTGACCACCATTCACCACCGTGGCCCGGACGAGCGGAGCGTGTGGAGGGATCCGGCGGGCCGGGCGATGCTGGGCCACACCCGGCTGAGCATCATCGGGCTCGACAACGGGATGCAGCCCATCGTCGCCCCCGAGGGGGACCTGGCGCTCGTCGTCAACGGAGAGCTCTATGACCACGAGCGGATCCGCCGCGAGCTGGAGGCCCAGGGCTGCCGGTTCCAGACGGAGTCCGACAGCGAGCTCGCGCTGCACCTGTACCGCCGCTCGGGCATCGCCGGGCTGAAGCAGCTCCGTGGCGAGTTCGCCATCGTGATTTTTGATCGCCAGCGGCGGCTGATGCTGGCGGTGCGCGACCGGATGGGCGTCAAGCCCCTGTTCTACGCGCAGCACCGGGGGACCTGGTACTTCGCGTCGGAAATCAAGGCGCTGCTGGCCGCCGGAGTCCCCGCGGAGTGGGACGAGCACGCCTACGCGAGCCGCGCCTTCTATCTGCGCGACCACACCCTCTTCAAGGGCGTGCGCAGCGTGCAGCCGGGGTGCTGGGTGATGGCGGACAGCGGGGGCCTGCACCATGGCCGCTACTGGGACATGGAGTTCGCGCGCCAGGACGCGCCGGACCCGGCCGACGAGCAGGGCATGGTCGAGGCCATCCGCGCCGCGGTGGAGCAGTCCGTCGGGCTGCGCCTGCGCGCGGACGTGCCCATGGGCGTCTACCTGAGCGGTGGCATTGATTCATCCGCGATGCTGGGCGTGGCCACGCACCTGGCGGGCCGGCCCCTGGACGCGTTCAACCTGTCCTTCACGGACATGGACGACTACGACGAGAACCGCTTCGCCCGGCTCGCCGCCGAGCACAACGGGGCGCGCTTCCACACCGTGGCCGTGTCCCAGAACGACCTGGCCGACCACTTCGAGCAGGCGCTGTGGCACAACGAGACGCCGTTCTTCAACGCGCACGGCGTGGCCAAGTACATCCTCAGCCAGCAGGTCCGCCAGGCCGGGCTGAAGGTCGTCCTCACCGGGGAAGGGGCCGACGAGGTCTTCGCCGGGTACCCGCACTTCCGCCGAGACATGCTGCTGTACAACCCCGAGCGGCAGGACCCCGCGGTCATCCACACGCTGCGCCAGCGCATCCAGGAGAGCGAGAACGGCTACGTCCAGCCGGACATGCCCCAGGACATCCACTGGATGGTCCAGCAGCTCAGCCACGGCGTGTCCTGGCTGGACAACCAGGCCGGGTGGTTCAAGGCGCTGGAGGCGCTCTACCGGCGGGACTTCCGCGAGCGGTTCGAGGGCTCCGACCCCTACCGGCAGTTCTACGACAGGCTGGACCACCGCAACCTGGAGGGCCGGGATCCGGTGCACAAGTCCATGTACCTGTGGGCCAAGTCCTACCTGCCCAACTTCGTGCTGACGACGCTCGGGGACCGGATGGAGATGGCCAACAGCATCGAGGGCCGGGTGCCGCTCCTGGACCACCACGTCGTGGAGCTGGCGTGCCAGATGCCCGTCTGGATGAAGGTGCGCGGCTCCACGGAGAAGTACGTGTTCCGCGAGGCGATGCGGCCCTTCCTCCCGGACGCGCTGTACAAGCGCAAGAAGCACTACTTCCGCGCGCCGCCCGCCACCCTCCAGCAGGATGGCCGCCTGTACCAGCTGGTGCGGGACGTGCTGGGTGGCTCCGAGCTGGAGGCCCTGCCCTTCTTCGAGCCGGCCCGGGTGCGCGGGCTGCTGGAGCGCCTGCCGCAGCTCACGGCGCACGAGCAGGGCCTGCTGGACCCGATGCTGATGGAGCTGACCAGCCTGTGCCTGCTCCAGCGGCGCTACGCGCTGCGCGCCCCCGCCGTCCAGGAGTCCTGGGACACCCGCGAGGAGGCTGCATGAGGGTGGCCATCATCGGCGCGGGCCTCAACGGGCTGGCGTGCGCCGTCATGCTCAAGCGCCTGGGCGTGGACTGCGTCGTCTTCGAGCGGGGCCGGGGGCCCCGCGACTCGGGGACGGGCATCTACGTGTGGCCCCAGGCGATGCAGATCCTCCGCTTCGTGCTCGGCACCCGGGACTTCCTCTCCCGGGGGCAGCCCATCGAGTACCTCGACACGCACGACAAGCAGGGCCGGCTCATCCACAGCCAGCCGGTGCGTCCGGAGGGGCTGGGCCTGCCCGCGCCGGCGATGATGTTCCTCCGCACGGAGCTCTTCCGCCTGCTCGCCTCGTGCCTGGAGGAGGACGACATCCACTACGGCATGGGGTGCGAGCGCCTGGAGAACCTGGGCGACCAGGTGCGCATCACCTTCAGCGGCGGACATGCGTTCGACTTCGACCTCGCCGTCGGCGCGGATGGCGTGTCGTCGACGACGCGGGCCTTCGTCAACCCCGGGCTGGAGCCGCATTCCACGGGGCTCGTGGCGAGCCGGGGCGTGGTGACCTTCGACTCGCCCCTGCTCCACTTCGACCGCTGTCAAATCTTCACCGCCAACCACTCCCGGGTGGTCACCTATCCCCTGTCCCAGGCGCGCGCGCTCCGCTACTGGTTCGCCGCCTACCAGCACCGTGACAGGCCCCTGCTCGACCGCGCGGGCCTGCTCCAGCTGTTCGCGGAGCTCCCGGCGGACGTGCTCCGGATGATTGACCAGACGCCGGACGAGGCCATCCTCACCCACAAGCTCAGCGCGCTGACGGGAGGCGGCCACTGGTACCGGGGCCGGGTGGTGATGCTGGGGGACAGCATCCACGCCATGCTTCCGACGCTGGGCTACGGCCTGACGCTGGGGCTGGAGAACGGCTTCATGCTGGCCCAGGCGCTGGTGGGGCACTGCGACGCGGAGCTGGAGGCGGCGCTCAAGCGCTACGAAATCCGGGCCGCGCGGCGCTCGCGGGAGATGCTCCAGGTGATGGACGACATCACCCGGCTCTACTACTTCGAGCCGGAGGGGCAGGTGTCTCCCTCGCGGCTGCAGCCCATCGTCCAGAACTTCCAGCAGCTCGCGCGCAGCACGGTCTTCTAGGAGCCCACCGATGACGGAACACTACCGGCAGCAGGTGCGCGCCTTCGTCGAACGGCACGTGCGCCCGCACGTAGACGGGTGGGAGCGTGAAGGCGCCTACCCGCTGGAGCTCCACGCGCTGGCGGGGCGCGAGGGCCTGCTGGCCCTGGGGCACGCGCCCGACACGCTCCCCGAGGATGCCCCGGCGCTCGGCGTGCTCGTCGAGGAGCTGACGCGCAGCGGAGCCCAGGGCATCACCATGGGGCTGGCCTCGCACTTCGTCAGCCTGGGGGCCGTCCAGGGCGGCGACGCGCGGCAGGCCGCCGAGGTCATCCCCGCGGTGCTGGGCGGCGACCAGCGCATCGTCCTGGCCCTGACCGAGCCCCAGGCGGGCTCCGACCTCCGCGCGCTCCAGTGCCGGGCCGAGCCCGACGGCGGCCTGTACCGGCTGACGGGCGACAAGGCCTTCATCTGCAATGGCGGACGCGCGGAGCTGCTGGTGGTGGGGGCCGTCGTGGAGGGGGCCCTGGGCCTGTTCCTGGTGAAGGGCTCCGCCCCGGGCCTGAGCCACGAGCGGCGCGACTGCCTCGGGTGGCGCTGCCTGCCGCTGGCGTCGCTCCGCTTCGAGGCGACCCCCGCGCGGCTGCTCACCGCCGGAAAGCAGGCCAGCCGGCTGCTCCAGCAGTGCCTCCTCCAGGAGCGGCTGAACCTGGCCGTCATGGCCGTGACGTCGGCGGAGCTCGCCCAGGAGGCCGCCGTGGCGTACTGCCGCGAGCGGCGCGTGGGTGGCACGCCGCTGCTGGAGAAGTCCGTCATCCGCCAGCGCCTGGCCGAGCGGCACGCGGCGCTGAGCGTGGCGCGCCTCTACGTGGACCAGGCGGTGCGCTGGCAGGCCAGCCGGCAGCTCACGGCGGCGCAGTCCGCCATCGCGAAGAACGTGGCGGTGGACACGCTCGAGCACATCGCGCGCGACGCGGTCCAGGTCCACGGCGCGCACGGCTGCGTGGAGCCGGCGCTCGTCGAGCGCATCTACCGCGACGCGCGGCTGCTCGCCATTGGCGGCGGCGCGCGCGAGGTCATGCTGGAAATCATCGGACGGACCCTGTGACGAAAGGACACCATGACGACCCTCAGTGAACACGCCCGGGCGCACTCCCAGGCCCTGCTGGAGCACGCCTACCAGCGCTACTGCGGCCTGCGGCTCATCGAACAGCGCCCGGGCTTCTGCCAGTGCAGCCTCCGTGTCACGGAGGCCATCGACAACCTCAGCCACACCCTGCACGGCGGCGTCATCTACTCCATGCTGGACGTGGTCAGCATGCTGGCCACCCTGCCCCTGCTCGGGCCCGACGAGTACGCGCTGACCAGCAGCTTCAACAGCATGATGCTGTCCGCCACGCCCCTGGGGACGGAGGTGCTGTTCGAGGCCACGGTCCTCCGCGGCGGGCGCAACCTCATCTTCACCCAGAGCCAGGCCTGGAAGCTCACGGCCGGCGGCGAGCGGACCCAGATCGCTTCGGCGCAGCTGAGCAAGCTCCGCATGCGCCACGACTGGCAGGCCAACGCCCCGGTCAGGTAGGGGCGCCGCGCCCCGGAGCTCACTCCCGCTCCGGGGCCTGGTCCACGCTCCAGCCCGGCTCGCCCTCGAAGCGCCGGGCCAGGAAGTCCACCCAGGCGCGAATCTTGGGCGTGACGGTGCGGCCGGGCGCATGCACCGCCCAGATGGACAGCTCCGGCAGCGCATAATCGTCGAGCACCGTCACCAGGTGGCCGTCGCGCAGCTCCTCCCAGACGGCGAACATGGGGAACTGCGCGAGGCCGGCGTGGCCCAGCACCGCGAGCTTGAGGGCCAGGCTGCTGTTGGCCTGCATGGGCCCGCCCGTCTCCACCAGGACCTCGCCCTCCTTGCCGCGCAGGCGCCAGGCCGTCCCCGACGCCAGGTAGGTGTACTGCAGGCACCGGTGCTGCTTCAGGTCCTGGGGCTTGCGCGGCGTGCCGTGGCGGCCCAGGTACGTGGGCGTCGCGCAGATGACCCGCCGGCTGGAGGTGAGCTTCCGGGCGACGAGCGACGAGTCGGGGAGCTGGGCAATCCGGATGCAGACATCGAAGCCGTGCTCCACCAGGTCGACGACGCGGTCATCGAGCTGGATGTCGAGCTCTATCTCCGGATAGCGCGCCAGGAACTCCGGCACCGCCGGGAGCACCCGCAGCAGGCCGAACGTCATGGGGATGCTCACGCGCAGCCGTCCCCGGGGCTTGCGCCGCAGCAACTGGGCCTCCGCCTTCGCCGCCTCCAGTTCGGCGAGGATGCGCTGGCAGCGCACGTACAGGGACTGGCCCTCGGCCGTCAGCGACAGCTTCCGCGTCGTGCGGTGCAGCAGGCGCACGCCCAGCGCGGCCTCCAACTGCATCACCTGCTTGCTCACCGTGGCCTTCGACAGCCCGAGCGCCCGGGCCGCGGCGGTGAAGCTGCCGATGCGAACGACCTCGGCGAACGTGAAGTAGGGCACCACTTCTTCCATTGGGCTTCTCCAGGAAACAATCCTTTTCCATACAACGCGTTGTGTCCAATCCACGACAAGCCTAATAGAACGTGCATGCGTTCCAGTCGTTCCGTGCGGTGGCTGCTCGTGGCGCAATCCCTGGCCGTGGCCGCGTGCACCTCTCCCGAAAAGGAAGCACCGCGGCCTCCGGCCACCGCCGCGGCGCCCGCCCCTGGCATGGCGGCGCCGGAGCCCGGCTTCCCGCTGCCCAGACGGCAGGGCCCGCGGCCCGAGACGAGCGACGCGCCTGTCGGCACGCCGCTGGCGCACATGCAGCTCAGCCAGCAGGCCCCCACGGCGCTGCAGGAGCAGCTCTTCCTGCGGGCCTCGGCGCTGCCGGGCGTGCGCGTGGCGCCCAGCGGCATCTCCGTTCCCGGGGCGCGCGCCTTCTGGCTCCATCCCGAGCTCGCGCGCGGTCCCCGGGCGGCGTTCCAGGTGGGCACCGAGTTCGCCCACATCCACCCGGCGCACGACGGCAGCCTCCACATGAAGTTCCCGCCCGACATGGCCGCGCAGGTGTTCCAGCAAGGCTGGGGCGTGCCGCATCCCCGCTCGGGAACGCCCATGGTCTTCGGCCCCCGGACGGCCGAGGAGCTGGAGGTCGTCTGGCAGTTGCTGCTGCGCGCCTACGCCTGGGCCCAGACGGGCCAGGTGGTGGGCCTGCGCGTCGAGTGATTCACCCTTCACCCCTGAGAGAATCCCCATGAGAACCCTTGTCACAGGCGCAACCGGCTACATCGGCTCGGCCGTCGTCGACGCGCTCGCGCGGGCGGGCCACCACGTCCTTGGACTGGCGCGCTCGGACGACGCGCGCCGCAAGCTCGCCGCCCGCGGCGTGCAGGCCCTGCCTGGAGACCTGGCGGATGCCGCGGGCCTCGCCGCGCTCACCGAGCAGGCGGATGCGATTGTCTGGACCGCGACGACCAACAGCGAGGCCGTGGACGCGCCGGCCGTCGCCGCGGCGCTGCGGGCCATGGAGGGCACCGGGAAGCGCTTCCTCTACACGAGCGGCGTCTGGGTGCACGGCGACACGCGGGGCGCGGTCGTCGACGAGGACAGCCCGCTGAAGGCGGCGGAGCTCGTGTCCTGGCGGCCCGCGGTGGAGCAGCGCGTGCTCAACGCGCCCGGGGTGCACGGCGTCGTCATCCGCCCGGGCATCGTGTACGGGCGCACCGGCGGCATCCCCATGATGCTCGCCGCCTCCGCGCGCGACGACGGCGCGGCGCGCTACGTGGGCACGGGCCAGAATCACTGGCCCGTGGTGTTCATCGAGGACCTGGCCCAGCTCTACGTGCGCGCGCTCGAGCAGGCGCCCGCGGGGACCGTGCTGGTCGCCGTGCAGGGCCCCTCCGTACAGGTGAAGGACATCGCCACCGCCGCGAGCGAGGGCGCGGGGGCCCAGGGCAACACGCTCGCCTGGCCCCTGGAGGACGCCCGGAAGCAGTTCGGCGCCTTCGCGGACGCGCTGGCGCTGGACCAGCAGCTCACGTCCCGGCGCGCGGAGCAACTGCTGGGGTGGACCCCGCGCGGGCCCGGCATCCTGGAAGAGCTGCGCACCGGCTCCTACGCGCGCCGCTGAATCACATACACAACGACAGGCACGCTCGCCGCGGCCGCGGAGCACGGGAGCGGTGTGTGCCACACCCAACGACAGACATACCCAAGGGGGAAACAATGCAGGCAGGCCTGGAAGCAATGGGGATCGCCGTCCCGGCGACGTACGTGGAGCTGGCGGACCTCGCCCTGGCGCGAGGCGTGGCGCCGGGCAAGTACGTGGACGGCCTGGGCGTGACGCGCATGTGCGTGCCATTGGAGGACGAAGACACGGTGACGCTGGCGGCGCGCGCGGCGCGGGCGGCGCTGGAGTCGGCCGGGTGCGCGCCCTCTGAGGTGGGCATGCTGGTGGTGGGCACCGAGACGGCGGTGGACCACTCCAAGCCGGTGTCCTCCTACGTGCAGGGGCTGCTGGGGCTGTCCACCAGTTGCCGCGTGTTCGAGACGAAGCACGCATGCTACGGCGGCACCGCGGCCCTGCAGGTGGCGCTGGACTGGGTCCGCTCGGGGAGCGCCCGCGGCAAGAAGGCGCTCATCGTCTGCTCGGACATCGCCCGCTACGGGGTGGGGACCCCGGGTGAGCCCACGCAGGGCGCGGGCGCGGTGGCCATGCTCGTCTCCGACCAGCCGCGGCTCATCGCCTTCGAGGCCGGGAAGACCGGCGTCTACTCCAAGGACGTGATGGACTTCTGGCGGCCGCTCTACTCCAAGGACGCGCTGGTGGACGGGCACTACTCGGTGCAGTGCTACCTGGACGCGCTGGAGGGCGCCTACCGGGCCTACCAGGCCGTCGGCGGGGACGCGGGCGGCGAGCGCTTCTACAGCGACCGCTTCGCCGCGCTCGTCTACCACGTCCCCTACGGGAAGATGTCCCGCAAGGCCCACCGGCACCTGCGGATGCTCGACGGCGACCCGGCCCCGGAAGGCAGCTTCGACCGGCTGGTGGGCAACAGCCTGATGCTGCCCTCGCAGGTCGGCAACATCTACACGGGCTCCATGTACCTGGCGCTGGCCAGCCTCCTGGGGACCGCCCAGGAGGATTTGTCCGGCAGGTGCGTGGGCCTCTTCTCCTACGGCAGCGGTTCGTGCGCCGAGTTCTTCAGCGGCGTGGTGCAGCCCGGCGCCCAGGCCCGCGTCAAGGCCCTGGGCCTGGAGACGCTGCTGGAGCGGCGCCGCGCGCTCTCCATCCCGGAGTACGAGGACGTGATGCGCGCGCGCGAGCGCCTGGACGAGCGCCCCGCCGCGGACGCCCCGGGCACGGGCTTCCGCTACCAGGGCACGCGCGACCACAAGCGCATCTACGTGAGCTGAGCTTCCCCCCAGGTTCCTTCCCAGGAGCGCCACACCATGAAGTTGTCCCTGCTGTCCCTGACCGCCGCCGCCGTCCTCTCACTGCCCGCGCTCGCCGCCACCACGGAGTACGAGATTGATTCGACCAACTCGGTCGCCCTCTTCTCCGTGAAACACATGATGGTGTCCAACGTCCGCGGCACCTTCACCAAGGTGACGGGCACGGCCCACATCGACGAGCAGAACCTCACGAAGTCGAAGGTGGAGGCGACCATCGACGCCACCACTGTCAACACGAACGACGCCAAGCGCGACGAGCACCTGCGCGCCCCGGACTTCTTCGACACCGCGAAGTACCCCACCATCACCTTCAAGTCGACGAAGGTGGAGAAGGCCCGGGCGGGGCTGAAGGTGACGGGCAACCTCACCCTCCACGGCGTGACGAAGCCCGTGGTGCTGGACGTGGAGGGCTTCAACACGGTGTCGAAGGACCCCTACGGCAACACCAAGCGGGGCGGGTCGGCCACCACGAAAATCAACCGCAAGGACTTCGGCCTGAGCTGGAACGACGTGCTGGAGACGGGCGGCGTGGCGGTGGGCGAGGAGGTCACCATCACCCTCGACATCCAACTGAACCAGAAGAAGCCCGCGCCGGCGGCCACGAACGGCGCGCCGTAGCCCCGCCGTCACCCCACCCTCCCCGCACGCGGTCCCACCGGCGCCCGTCCCTGACGGCGCTGCCTTCACGAGATGGTCAGCGCCATGGCCCGCACCACCGGACATCCCCCCGCGAGCAGACAGGTGACGCTTGAGAACCGGCGCAGGCACTGCGCCGCGTGTGGCGGCAAGGTGTCCGCGGACTACCGGGCACGCCGCAACGTGGTGACGCTGTCCGGCGTCGTCGCGCTCAAGGTGCAGGTGCGCGTCTGCCACAAAGAGGGCTGCGCGCTGCACCTGCGGGCCATCCGCGCCGAGGAAGAAGGCCTGTGGGTCCTGCCGGAGCAGGAGCTCGGCCTGGACGTCATGGCCCTCGTCGGGGCGCTGCGCCACCAGGAGCAGCGCAGCGTCCCCTTCATCCACGCCGCCCTGCGGGCGCGGGGCGTTCCCATCTCCGAGCGGAGCGTCACGAACCTCATCGACCGGTACGAGGACCTGCTGGCCCTGCGCGTCGCGGACAGCCCCCACATCCAGGCGGTGACCCACAAGCTGGGCCGGGTGGTGTTGGGCATCGGCGGCTTGTGCCCCGGCCTTGGGGACGACAGGCTCTGGGTCCTCCGCGACTGTCTTTCAGGTGAGGTCCTGGCGGCACGAAGTCTGCCGGAGGGCCGCGCGGCGGAGCTGGGGTCGCTCATCAAGGACGTGGCGCGCTCACTGAGCGTGCCCATCACCGGCGTCATCTCCTGTGGCCAGGGCGAGCTGCCGAGCGTGGTGGCCGCGGCGCTGCCGGGCCTCCCTCACGAATTCCGGCCAGCGCACGAGGGCGGCGGCAAGGAACCCGCCCTCCCCCCGGGTGCCCACCGGCATCCGGGGACCTCCGCTCCTGCGCAGTGCCCGCCGCCACGCGCGCCCGATACCCGCCTTCCCCCGCCGTCCCTCCGAATGAAAACGCTCTTCGTCACCCTCAGCACCGCCATGCTCCTGCTCGCGGCGCCCAGCGCCCGGAGCGCCGAGCCCCGGCGACCGCCGCTCGCCCTGGCCTACGAGACGTATGCCTACTCCGGGACGCTCGACGGGCAGGCCACCACGGTGCTCGCCCCCGCGCTCTTCGCCAGCGTCCCGCTCACCGAGCGATGGACGCTCAGCGCGGCCTGGCTGTTCGCCTATGCCCCCGCGCGCGCCGGAGGCCGCACCGCCTTCCAGGCCGGCAACCCCTCCGTCGGGCTGGGCACCGTCCTGTGGGACGACGACATCAAGGTGCGCACGGGGGCGGGGCTGGTGCTCCCCTTCACCCTCATCACCGACCCGGACGCCGCCGGCTCGGCCCTGCTCAGGCGCGCCGCCACGCTCCGGGGCAACAGCGCCTTCAGCCTGGTGGCGCCTGGCCTGCTGGGGCTCACGCCCTGGGCGGACGCGAGCTGGCGGACGGGCCGCCTGCGCCTGGGCCTGGACGGCCGCCTGCCCATGTCCGTGCAGCTCTCCGAGGCACGCGGCCGGCGCGCGGACGCCGTGGTGCAGCTCTCTGGCGCCGCGAACGTGGACGTCTCCTCGAACGTCATCGTCGGCGCCACGCTCCAGGCCATCTACATCGCGACGGCGACGCCGCAGATGGACCCCACCCACTTCGCGCTCATCCCCCACGTCCGCCTGACGGGCGCGGCGGGCTTCGCCGAGGCCCGGCTCGTCATCAACCTGGACGCGCCCCTGGGCTTCAGCTTCTCGCGCGGGGGCCTCTGGGCCGCGGCGCTCGCGCTGGGCACCACGCTTTGACGGCCCCCATGCAGCCCCCCACCGCCTCCGCGTCACGGCTCCGCCAACTGGGTGACGCGCCGCTCCTGCTGCTCATCGTCACGGGCATGCTGCTGGGAAGCATGCTGCCCATGTCACGCGTGGCCCGCGAGGAGGGCTGGTCCCCCCTGGCCTTCGCCTTCTGGCCCGCGCTGGGCAGCGGGCTGGCGCTGGTCGCCGCCGCGGGCCGCGCCGCCGGTACCGGGGCGGCCACGACGTGGCCGGTGCTTCGCTACAGCCTGATTGCGGGCGTGCTCAGCGTGGCCATCCCCAACACCGTGACGTTCATCGTCATGCAGCGCATGGGGACCAGCCTGACGTCGCTGGTGTACACCCTGCCGCCGCTCTTCACGTACACCTTCGCCTGGGGCCTGGGCATCGAGCGCTACCGGCCGCTCCGCCTGGCCGGAATCCTGGTCGGGCTGGTGGGCGCCGCCCTCCTGGTGCTGAGCCGCGAGGCCTCGGGCGGCTTGGGCGCCTCCGCGTGGCTGGCCCTGGCCCTCTGCACCCCCATCAGCATCGCCGCGGGGAACGTGTACCGGAAGCTCCACATGCCACAGGGCGTGGAGTCCACCCTCCTGGCCGGAGGCATGCTGCTGGGCGGCTCGCTCGCGCTGCTCCCGCTGCAACTGGCGAGCGGCGGCCCCCTGGCGGCCGGCCCCTCCGCGTGGCGGGTCATCCTGGCGCAGTGTGTCTTCACCAGCCTTGGCTACCGCGTCTACTTCCACTTCCAGCGCGTCGCCGACCCGGTGTACTTCAGCCAGTTCGGCTACGTGCTGTCGGCGACGGGCGTGCTCTCCGGCCTGCTCTTCTTCAACGAGCAACTGAGCCTGCCCACGCTGCTCGCCATCGGCGTCATCATGGTGGGCATCGCCCTGGTCAACCTGCGCGCGGGCGCGGCGCGCGCCTGAGCCGTCCGCCCGGGGCGCCCGCGCCAAGGCGGCGCGGTGCCTTGGGCGTCCTTCAGTCCGGGTAGCTGAACGTCAGCGGCAGCTTCACGTCCGGGTGGAGGCTGCGGGCCACCGGGCACTCGCGGCCCACCTTCTCCAGCGTGGCCCGGTGCTCGGCGGACAGGCCGGCCGGCATCTGGATGTCCAGCACCAGTTCGGCGATGCGGCGCGGCGGCGGCGTCATCCGCTTCTCCACGCGGGCGCTCACCTCGCCCAGGGCAATGCCTTCACGCGAGGCGAACAGGTGCATCGTCGTCACCGCGCATGACATCAGCGCCGCGCCCACCAGGTCCGTGGGCGAGAAGCTGCCACCGGTGCCCCCGTTGTCGCGCGGCGCCTCCGTCTGGTTCACCCTGCCCGACGGGCCATGGGTGAGCTGCGTCTTGAACTGGGGCTGGCTGACCAGCGTCATCACCACGCCCGTGGCGGGCGTCTGCGGCAGGCTCATGTCGGCGCTCCTCGAAGCAAAAGGGCGCAGCCGGCATACCACCCGAACGGCACCCGGGGCCGCTACTTGTTGCGCTTCCGGGCCGCGCCGCCGGAGACCTTTGAAGGCGCCTCCGGGACACGCTCGGGCGCGCCGAGCACCTGGGCCCGCACCTGCTCGGCGGGCAGATGCGAAGTGTCCGCCATCACACAGGACACGAAGGCCAGCTCCGCCAGGGCCCGGCGCGCGCGTTGCCGCACCGCGGGGTCCTCCGAGGACAAGACCTCGGTGGCGGACGCCACGTAGCTGCTCGCCAGTGACTCGAAGAGGTAGACCCGGTTCTCGATGGTCGTATCGGACTTCTTGCCCATAGGGCTCGGACAGTAGCCACACTCCGGGTGGCGGCGGCACCCCCCATGCCGCAAGTTTGGTGTGAAACCCGGCACAGGTCGCGTATGGGAAACATTCACCCCACACCCCGGAGCCCGCCGTGATTGACCTGCACTCGCACACCACCGCCAGCGACGGTCAATATGCGCCCACGGAGCTGCTGGCGCGGGCGGCCGCCGCTGGGGTGACGGTGTTGGCGATTACGGACCATGACACCGTCGCGGGCCTGGCCGAGGCCGAGGTGGCGGCGCGCGCCCACGGCGTGGAGCTGGTGCCGGGCATCGAAATCTCCGCGTTCATCCATGGACGCGAGTGCCACATCCTGGGGCACTTCCTGCGGCCAGACGACGAGGACATCGCCCGCTTCGCCGACCGGCTCCGCCTGGAGCGCGAGCAGCGCATGGAGGCCCTGCTGGAGCGCATGCGGCAATTGGGCTACCCGGTGCGCATGGAGCACGTCCGGGCGGTGGCCGGCGACGCGCAGCTGGGCCGCCCCCACCTGGCCCGCGTGCTGGTGGACCGGGGCTGGGTGGTGGACGTGAAGGAGGCCTTCGACCGCTTCCTGGGAACGCGCGGCGCCGCCTGGGTGGAGCGCGTCAAGCTGGCTGGCGAGGACGCCATCCGCCTCATCCGCAACGCGGGCGGCACGGCCACCCTCGCCCACCCGGGCTCGTCGCGCATGGAGCGGCTCGAAATCCGCGCGCTCGCCCAGATGGGCCTGGCCGGCCTCGAGGTGCTCCACGAGGACCACAACCCCAGCGTGCGCCAGAAGTACCTCGGCCTGGCCCGGGAGCTGGACCTGGTCCCCACCGCGGGCAGCGACTTCCACGGCGAGGCCATCTCCGCCGACCACAGGCTGGGCACCGCCTCCATGCCTCCCGAGCTCTTCGCCCGGCTCAAATCCCGCGCCCAGGCCTGAGCCGTCACAGGCGGGCAAAAGTGAAAATTCCCGGAATTTGATAGTCTCCAGGCCTCCATGGGGTGCCCGAGCGAGACGACACTGAGCGACTTCCTCGAAGGGGCGCTCCCGGACGCGCACCGCACGCGCGTCCTGGCCCACGTGGAAGGCTGTGAGCGCTGCCAGGAGCACCTGGCCCTGGGCGCGAGTGCGTCGGAGGCCGTGCCCCCGCCCGTCGCTGGGCCCCTGGTGATTCCGGGCACCCGGCTCTCACGCTACGTGGTGCAGGAGCGCATTGGCCGGGGCGCCATGGGCGAGGTGTACGCGGCCCATGACCCGGAGCTGGACCGAAGGGTCGCGCTGAAGCTGCTGCGCCCCGAGGGCCGGCACCTGGAGGAGCTGCGGCTGCGGCTGCTGCGCGAGGCCCAGGCCCTGGCCCGGCTGGCCCATCCGCACGTCGTCACCGTCCATGACGTGGGCGTCTGCGGCGACTGCGTCTTCCTGGCGCTGGAGCTGGTGGAGGGCGCGTCGCTGGCGGAGTGGCTGGAGTCGCCGCGTCCCTGGCAGGACGTGGTGCGCGTGTTCGTGGACGCGGGCCGGGGACTGGCGGCCGCCCACGCCGCCGGGCTGGTCCACCGCGACTTCAAGCCGGGCAACGTGCTCGTTGGAAAGGAGGGTCGCGTGCGGGTGACGGACTTCGGTCTGGCCCGCCCGTCCCACCGGCGAGTCCTCGGCCACGCCGCGCCTGTGAGCCTGGAGCTGGCGACGGCGCCGGCCTCGTGGGTGGACTCGCCGCTGACCCATTCGGGCGCGCTGCTGGGCACCCCCGCGTACATGGCGCCTGAGCAGCTTCAGGGCCACGGCGTGGACGCGCGCTCGGACCAGTTCAGCTTCTGCGTGGCGCTGTACGAAGCGCTCCACGGCGTGCGCCCCTTCGAGGGCCGGACGCTGGAAGCACTGGGTCAGGCCGCGCGGGAAGGACGCATCCGCGCGCCGGAGCGCGAAGCGAAAATCCCGGCCCGTGTGCGGCGCGCGGTGCTGCGGGGCCTGCGAGCCCAGCCGGAGGAACGCTTCCCGACGATGGAGGCGCTGCTGGCCGAGCTGGCCCCTCGCACCGGGAGGCGCCTGGCCTGGGTGGGCGCCGCCGCCGTGGCCTGTGCGCTGGGACTCACCGTGGGCTACGTGGCGGCGCACCGGAGGCAGGCCGGCTGCGAGCGGGAGGCGGAGCGCCTCACCACCATCTGGGGGCCGGAGCGCCGCGAGCGAATCCACGCGGCCTTCCTGGCCACGGGAAAGCCCTTCGCCGCCGCCGCGTGGGAAGCCGTCGCCAGCACGCTGGACGGACACGCGGACACGTGGCGCGCGCTGCGCACCGACGCGTGCACGGCCTCGCGAGATGACGCCAACGCCTCATGGCAGACGGCCGCGTGCCTGGACACGCGACTGTGGCACCTGGCCGCCGTCGTCGACGTGCTGGAGAAGGCGGACGCGCGGACGGTGCAGAACGCGCCGCAGCTGGTGGCGTCACTGGAGGGCGTCTCCGGCTGCCGGGACGCTCCGGAGCTGGCGAACCGGCCCCAGCCTCCGGATGCCCTGCGGCCTCGCGTGGACGCGGCGCGACGCAAGCTGGCCGAGGCGCGGGCCCACATGGACGCGGGCAACCACCCCGGCGCGTTGAAGGAGACGACGGCCCTGCTCCAGGACATCCAGGGGCTGGACTACCGCCCGCTGGAGGCAGAGGTCCTCACGTTGCACGGCTATGCCCATGGGCTCGCGGGCAAGCCCAAGGAAGCCGAGGAGCACCTCTACAAGGCGCTCTGGGCCGCCGAGGCGGGCCGCGACGACGAGACAGTGGCCCGCGTCTGGAACCTCCTCCTGTGGGTGGTGGGCGACCAGATGGCGCGCATGGACGAGGCGAACCGGCTGGTGCACCACGCCCGCGCCGCGGTGGAGCGCCTGGGCCGCGAGCGCTTCCCGCACATCGCCACCGACCTGCACCTGCGCATGGGCGGCCTGCTCCTGGTGCAGGGCAAGCTGGACGAAGCGGACGCGGAGTTCACCCAGGGCCTGGAGCTGGCGCGGCGGACCGCGGGCCCCTCGCGGCCTCGCGTGACGTACTTCCTCACCGGCCTGGGACGCGTCCGCTCCCGGCAGCTCCGCGCGGAGGAAGCCCTGGGGCTCTACCGGGAGGCCCAGGCCTACGCGTTCCAGGAGCGCCAGTGGAGCCCCGAGCACCCGGTGCTCGCGCTCAACCTCAACAACATCGCCACCGAGCTGCTCTCCCTGGGCCGCACGCAGGAAGCGCTCGAGACGTTCCAACGCTCGCTGAGGCTGCTGGAGGCGGCGCGCTCCAAGGAGCACGCGAGCCTGGCCGCGCCACTCAACAACCTGGCGGGCCTGCTGCGCCGCGAGGGACGCCTGGAGGAAGCCCGGAGCCACTACGCGCGGGCCCTGGCCATCTTCGAGCGCAGCAAGGGGCCGGACCATCCCAGCACCGTCACCGCGCTCGGCGGACTCGGCATGGTGGCCTATGACTCCGACCGGCTCGACGAGGCGCTCGCCCACAACCAGCAGGCGCTGGAGCGCATCCAACGCAGCGTGGGACAGGACTCGCCGCGCCTGGAGATGTCGCTGCGCAACCTGGGCCTCATCCACCTGCGCGCGGGCCGGCCAGCGGTGGCGCGGCGCAACCTGACGCAGGCGTTGAGCATCCTCCAGAAGGAGAACGGCACCGACAGTGTGGTGGCGTGCGGCGTGGAGCGGGACCTGGCCCGGGTGGACCTGGAGACGGGCGCGTTCAAAGCGGCGCTCACCCGCTGCCAGCGCGCCCTGGCCCTGGACGAAGCCGCGCAGGGTGACGACAGCCCGGACGCCGCGCTCGACCTCGCCTGCCTCGGCGAGGCGCACCTGGGCCTGCGCGCGCCGGAGCGGGCCGTCCCGCTGCTCGAGCGCGCACGGCGCATCCATGCGCGCGTGTGGCTGGACCGGAAGGAGGCCGCGCGAGTGTCCTTCCTCCTCGCGAGGGCCCTGTGGGAGCGGCCCGACCCGGACGGGCGCGAGCAGGCCACGGCCCTCATCCACGAGGCGAAAGCGTGGCTGGAAGCCCAGGGGCTGCGCGCGCGGCGCGAGCACGATGAGCTCGTGGCCTGGCAGGCGCGTCACCTGCCCCGCGTGAGCAAGGTCAACCGATGAGCCAGGCGCCGGAAACGCTGACGTCGCTGCTGCTCGCGGGGGCTCCCGAGTCACTGCACGACGCGCTGCGCTCCGCGCCCGCGCCCGCGCTGGAGGCCCTGCTCACGGAGCTGCTCGATACAGGCCGTGCGGCGTGGCCCACCGTGCCCCTGGCGCCCGCGGCCCTGTTTCGCCACGTGGGCCGGCACCTGCGCACGGAAGGCACGTCCCTGGACGCGCTCCACCAGCTCCACGCCGCGGACGTCTACCTGGCGTGTGCCTGCGCCCAGGGAGAGCCCCAGGCGTTGCAGCTCTTCGAGAAGCACGTCCTCCAGAAGGTCGCCGCGCGGCTGTCACGGCACCTCACGGCGATGGTGGACGAGGTGCTCCAGGTGACGCGCCAGCGGCTCCTGCTGGGCGTCCACGGCGGCGCGCCGAAAATCGCGGAGTACTCGGGGCGTGGCTCGCTGGGCGGCTGGGTGCGAATCGTCGCCTCGCGCGTCGGCGGCGAGCTGCTGGAGCAGGCCGGCCGCCACGAGCAGACCTCCACGCCCCCGGAGGCCTTGGAGCAACTGCTGTCCCGGGACGACCCCGAGCGCGACGTGCTCCAGGCCCACTCCCGGCAGGCCCTGTCCGAATCCCTCCAGGCCGCGCTGGCGACGCTGTCCGAACGGGAGCGCGCGCTCTTGCGCCTGCACCATCTCCACGGCCTCACCATGGACCGCATCGCCACGCTGTACGCGGAGCCCCGCTCCAGTGTGGCGCGCCACGTGGCCCAGGCCCGTGAGCGGCTCCTGAAAGGGACTCACCGAGAGCTGGCCACCCGGCTGAAGCTGGACGGGCGCGAGGTGGAGAGCCTCCTGGGGCTGGTCCAGAGCCGCCTGGACCTCAGCCTCCACCGGCTGATGGGCTGACGCGCGCCTCGAACGCGGCGCGGATTCGGGCTGCGCGCTCAACGCGGGCGATGCCATCATTCAGGGAAACCCTGGACGAAAGAGCCCTCAACGATGGCGCAGAAGAAGGCGAAGGAGAAGCGAGCGGACCGAGACCTGGAGAAGACGTACCCGCGCAAGGACTTCGTCGCGAAACTGCGGCGGCTGGCGGACGCCATCGAGGCGGGCAAGGCCTTCAGCATCCAGGTCGCTGGCGAGCGCCTGCGCATCCCCGCCGACGCGCTCTTCAACATCGAGCACGAGCGCGAGGATGGCGTGGACGAGGTGGAGTTCCAACTGCGCTGGCAGCGGGAGTGAGCCTCAGCTCCGCGTCGTCTTGAAGCGGCTGGTGACGGCGGTGAGCCCCTCGGCCACCGCCTGCAGGTCCTGGGCGATGCGCGTGGTGCGGCCCGTCGCGTCCACGCCCTGCTTCACCAGCTCCGCGACGTTGCGGGCGCCCTGCACGGCCTGCTCGCTGGACTGGCGCTGCTGCCGGGTGGCGATGGTGATTTGCCGCGCCGCCTCGCTGGTGCCGCGCGCCAGCTCGACGATGCGCTGGAACACGGAGGAGGCCTGCTCGGCCACCTCCACGCCCCGGTCGCTGGTGGCCATGCCCACGCGGGCCTTGGCCGCCGCCTCCTCGCCGGAGTCCTGCACCTTCTCCACGATGCGGGCGATGTCACGCGCGGAGGCGGACACGTTCTCCGCCAGCTTGCGCATCTCCGCGGCCACCAGCGAGAAGCCCCGCCCCACCTCGCCCGCCTTGGTGCCCTCCAGCGCCGCGTTCAGCGCCAGCAGGTCGGAGCGCTCCGCCACCTGGTTGATGACCTGGGCAATCTTCGACACCTGCTGCAGGTCCTGGTTGAGGCCGACAATCGCGTCCGCCACGCCCTTGGACTCGGTGCGGATGTCGTTGATGCCCGCCACCACCTGCGCCACCACCGCCATGGCCTCCGCCACGGCCTCGTGGGTGCGCCGCGCGCTCGACTCCACCACCTCCGTGGAGCTGGAGATCTGCTCGGCAGTGCGGCTCAGCTCCTCGAACGTGGCGGCGATCTGCTGCGCGTAGGCCGCCTGCTGGCTGATGACGTGCTCCTGGTCCGCGGACGCCCCCAGCAGGCCGCGCGACGCGCCGGAGAGCTGCTCCGTGCGCGACACCATCTCCATCACCGAGCTGCGCAGCGTGCCCAGCATCTTGTTGAAGGACTGCGCCATGAGGCGCACCTCGCCCGTGGCCGGCACGTCCAGCTCCCCGCGCGACATGTCGCCCCGGGCCACGTCCCGCACCACCTCCGTCACCCGCGCCACCGGTTCGGCGATGGCGCGGCTGATGAACAGCGACAAGGCCAGCCCCAGCACCAGCGCGCCCGCCAGTCCGGCGAGCACCGCGCCCCGCAAGTCATCCACCGAGCTGAGCGCCTCCTGGACGCCGAAGCTCGCCACGTAGAGGCGCTCACCACTGGCGCAGCGGACCGATACCTCTTCGCGTCGGGTGGACGTGATGCAGCCCTCCAGCCCCTCCACGCCGAGCGAGCGGACCGCCGCGGGAATGGAGCCGCGCTCATGGAGCACGGCGCCGTCCGCCAACACCAGCCCCTGGTAGCGCAGGGTGAAGCCGCTGCGCTCGTTCAGCGCCTCGGGGGCCTCCAGCATCGACAACACGTCCCGCACCCGGGCCATGGACTCCGGCGTGCCGTCCGCGGCCAGGAGCGCGGGGTGCTGTGACATCAGCCGCGCCACCACCCGCACCCGCTTCTGGAGCAACTCCAGGGTGACTTCCCGCTGGTGCATGGGGAAGTACACGACGCAGAAGCTCACCACCGCCAGGCAGGGCACGAGCACCGCGATGGCCACCTGCGTCCGCAAGCCGAGCCGGCCCCACATGCTTGCCATCTCCCCGGTGAGAAAGTTCCACGCCGGATGGAGGCCGGCGGTTCTCGGACGGTAGGCGTCCCTTCGCGGAGCGTCAAACCGGCCGATTGGACGGGGCCCATGCGGGCGGCTGATCCTCGCCGGGCGCGCCCTGGGGCGTCATGAACACCGCTTTTCGCCGTTATCTCAAGGGGTTGGCGCGCCGCCCCCTGGACTTTCCCTTTGACATGGCGAGCGCGGTGTCATTAGGTTCCGCGCGCGATGACTCCGACTCCCCTCACGCCATACCTGCCGCTGGCCGTCGTCCTGCTGCTGGCGGGTGGCATGGCGATGCTCATTCCCCAGATCACCACGCGGCTGGGTCCTCGCCGCCCGAGCGCCATCAAGGCGACCAGTTTCGAGGCTGGCTCCGAGTCGAGCGGCCCGGCGCGGCAGCGGTTCGCGGTGAAGTTCTACGTCGTGGCCCTGCTGTTCATCGTGTTCGACGTGGAAGCGGTGTTCCTGTACCCCTGGGCGGTGAACTTCCAGGCGCTCGGCTGGTTCGGGTACGTGGAGATGCTCGTTTTCGCGGCGACGCTGCTGGTCGGCCTTATCTACATCTGGAAGAAGGGCGCCCTGGACTGGGAGAGCTGAGACATCATGGCTGACGCAGACCTCGCAAACATCGTTACCACGCGCCGTGACGACTCCATGGGCTGGCTCCAGTCCATCGTCTCCAAGGGCCTGGGCTGGGCGCGCAAGTACTCGCTCTTCACCTATCCGTACGCCACGGCCTGCTGCGGCATGGAGTACATGTCCGTGGCCGCCAGCCGGCACGACATCTCCCGCTTCGGCGCGGAGTTCCCCCGCTTCTCGCCGCGCCAGGCGGACCTGCTGATGGTGGTGGGCACCATCAACCTGAAGCAGGCCCCCATCCTCAAGCGCGTCTACGAGCAGATGGCCGAGCCCAAGTGGGTCGTGGCCTTCGGCGTGTGCGCGTCCTCGGGCGGCTTCTACGACAACTACGCGGTGCTGCAGGGCATCGACCGCATCATCCCGGTGGACGTGTACATCCCCGGCTGCCCGCCGCGCCCGGAGCAGGTGCTCGACGGCCTGATGCTGCTGCAGGACAAGATTGGCAACCAGGTCCACCGCATCGCGGACCGCGAGGAGGCCAACCCCACGGCCGCGCGGCACAACCTGCTGCTGTCCATGAACAAGTAACGCGCCCCACGCGCGGTACCGCCAGGGCCCCGCCCGCTTCCCTCCTCAGTCAGTGGAAGCGCCGGGGCCCTGGTATTTCTGGCCGACGTCACCCGCCACGCGGTTGTGGATGCGCGGCCCCAGGGCGTTGGCCGGCCACCTTTCGCCAGCCTCCCGCCGCCGTCCGGCCCTGTACGCCGTCGAACCACGCCTCCAGCGCGTGGGCGTCCGGCCCTTCACAGTCGCCCTGGCAGGCGCGCAGCACCGTGCCGTTGGCCTGGGGCCGGTCCACCCACCAGCGCTGGCCGTCGAAGGCGCCCACGTCCTTCTCCTGGAGGATGCGGACGTGGGCCGCGGGCCCCATCTCCACCACGCCATCCGGACGGATGCGGTACGCGTCGAAGGAGCGAGGCGCCCCCGGCCAGTGCCCCGGGTCGAACACCTCCGGCAGCACGTGGGTGAAGCCCGTCTCCGCGTACAGCGCCAGCGGCGCCAGGTCCTCGCCGCGCAGCAGCGGCGCCAGTGACACGCCGTCCACGTCCGACAGGCGCGGCAGCCCGGACAGCTCCAGCAGCGTGGGCCCCACGTCCACCAGCCGCACCAGCGAGTCCACCAGGGCCGGCGCCGCGCCTCGTCCCTTGGGCGGCTTCACCGCCAGGAGGATGCGGTTCTCCTCCTCCGACAGCCGAGCGCCATGCACCGGCGTGGCGCCCGCGAGGTCGTCGCGGTCCGCGTGGAAGCTCTCGCCATGGTCCGACATCAGGAGGATGAGCGCGTCGTCGTAGCGCCCCGAGCGGCGCAGCGCGTCCAGCAGCGTCCCCACCTGCGCGTCCGCCTGGGCAATCAGCTCGTCGTAGAGCGCCTCCGCGCCCGCGCGGTTCCAGCCGCCCTTCGCGCCCGGGGACACCGGCGCGAAGTGCATGCGCAGCCGGCGCTCCAGCGGCTCCGAGGCCGGCACGAAGCGGCGGTAGAAGGGATGCACCGGGTCGCCCGGGAAGTGCGCCGCCGTCGCGTGGAAGGCGAACAGCGTGGGGCCCTGGCTCGACTCGTCCACCAGCCGCGCGGCCAGCCGCTCCGCGTAGCCCATGGGGTCATGGATGCCCGCCAGCGCGCGGTTGTCGATGAACTCGGGCAGCCAAGCGGCGCCGGGCGCGTGGTCGGCGAACATGCCCAGCGCGCGGTAGCGCAGCTTCTCCAGGAGGAAGTTCACCGCCCCGCGCGGCGGCTGCAGGCGCGTCTCGAAGCCGGACGCGGGCCCCTCCGCGTGGAAGCGCGAGCAGTCGGTGGCGAACACCGTGCGCCACCCCGCCTGGGCGAAGGACTCCGCGAAGGTGCGCTGGAGCTGCATCCGCGAGTCGGACGTCAGCGAGTAGCGCACGCCCGTCTCGTGCGGCCACCGCGCGGTGAGCAGCGAACGCCACGCGGGCTCCGTCTGGGCGATGGGCGTGTACGCGCGGGTGAAGAGCGTGCCGTCCTCCAGCAGGCGCTCCACATGGGGCGCCACCTCGCCCGACCCGCCCTGAGACTTCAATCGGTCCGGCCGGAACGCGTCGATGCCGATGACGACCACCAGCGGATGCCCAGGCGCGCCGCGTCCAGCCAGCCCCTTCCCCACCACCAGCAGCCCCGCCACGCCCGCCAGCGCCGCGCCGCCCCACAGCGCGCGCCGCCATTGCCCAGAGCGCCTCACCCACACCGCGGCGTGCGCCACCAGCCAGGCCGCCAACACCGCGCGCGGATGCCAGGGCTCGCCATGTTCCACCAGCCAGGCCAGCAGCGGCCGGAGCGCGGGCAGGTCATCAAAGAGGGCCGGACGCGCGATGGCCCGGTCCCACGCCAGCAGCGCGAACAGCAGCAGCCCCTGCCCCAGCGTCGCCCACGCCCCGCCTCGGCCCCAGGCACGCGCCAGCAGCGTCCCCGCGGCGGTCAGCACCATGCCGGCCACGGCGTAGACGGCCGCCACGCGCAACAGCAGGCCTGGGATGACGGGCCGCACGGCCGCCATCAACGCGGCGTAGGGGCCATCCACCGGGATGTCCATGCCCACGACACCCGAGCGCAGCAGCAACCACGACTCGGCGACGAACAGCAACACACCCAGCGCGGCCCCCACGAGGAGGCGCGGCCACCAGGAATGGAGAATGCCGGAAGGGGGGGATTCGGGCATGACCTCCTCTTCTATACCCGATTGAAACAGGCGTGTGCCGGCCGGACGACCGCCCCCGCCAAGGTGCGCTCCGCGCGAGGTCATTGCAGAATGGAGGGCCTTGACTCCGCCTCGAATGGCAGCCAGCGAGGGCCCTGCGTCACCGCACGGTGCCCATCCCGACGACAGCCAGGACCTGGTGAGCCAGGCGCTGGATGCCGAGCGCCATCACAACGCACGGCAGATGGCGCGGCTGCGACTGGTGGCAGTCCCCCTGCTGCTGGGCGTCGCGCTGTACCAAGGTGTCGCGCGGGGCATGGCGGACTGGGCGGTCTACGTCGCGCCCCTGGGCATCTACTGGCTGTGCACCGTGGCTGGACGGGTGGCGGTGTCACGCTGGCCGCGAAGCGCCTCGTGGGCCGGGCTGACGCTGGCCTTCGTGGACGCGCCCGTCATCTATTGGATGCAGCACCTGGCGATTCCAGTATCCCCCTCTCCAGGCGGCGTGGCCGGCTTCACGCTGGGCATCTACACCGTGCTGGTGCTGCTGGCGGCCCTGTCGCTGCGCCGCTCCGTCACCGTGGTGGCCATGACGGTCGCCGCCGTCGGCGTGGTCCGGCTCCAGGACGAGGCGGCCATCGGCGTGGGCGCCCAGGTGGCCGCGGTCGTCCTCCTGGGCATCATGGCGGCCGGCGCCCACCACCTGCTGGGCCGCATCCGCGCCCTCACCGCCGCCGTCTCCCGGGAGGAGTTGAAGCGCGCCCGCCCGGGCCGCTACTTCTCGCCCTCAGTAGCAGAGCGACTGCAGCGGCAGAACTCGCTGGCCCCGGAGCTCCGGGAAGTCACGGTGCTGTTCGCTGACCTCCGGGACTTCACCGCGCTGAGCGAGCGCATGCCGCCCGGACAGGTGGTGGAGGTCCTCAACGCGTACTACGGCCGCATGGTGGAGGTGGTGTTCCGCCATGGAGGAACGCTCGACAAGTTCATCGGGGACGCGCTCATGGTGTACTTCGGCGCGCCGCTGGACGACGCGGAGCACTCCCTCCGCGCGGTGCGCTGCGCGCTGGACATGGTGGTGGAGCTGGAGGGCGTCAACGCCGCCCGGACCGCCCGAGGCGACCCCGTCCTGCGCATGGGGGTGGGCGTCCGCACCGGCCCCGTCATTGTGGGACAAGCCCCGGCCGGGCTCGCGACCGGTTGATCCACCCCCTGTCCGGACCGCCGCCCACCCACCCGCCCGGTTTCGCGCAACGCCCGCTTCTGGGCCTCCTAAGTGGGCTACATGGTTGAGGGTTTACGTTGACGCACCCGCCGAGGGCTCCTTATAAAGCCGCGGATTCTTCTCCCTTAGTCATTGGGGCCCCCTTGAGCACTTTCGCGTTGGACAGGGTCTCCGCCCAGCTCCCAGAGGCGGTGGCGGATCGCTACGTGGACCGGACCGGAGGCGCCTGGGCCGTCATCCATGCAGACTCGCTCCCGAAGGTCGCCGCGTTCCTGAAGAACGACCCGGAGCTGGAGTTCAAGCTGTTCGGCTCCATCGACGCCGTGGATCGGCTGCACCTGGCGGAGAACGACCCGCGCTTCGAGGTCGTCTACTTCCTCTACTCCCTCAAGCGGCACGAGCACGTGCGGCTCAAGGTGCGGGTGAGCGAAGCCAACCCGGTGGTCCCCACCCTGGTGCCGCTCTTCCGCGGCGCCAACTGGTGGGAGCGGCTGACCTTCGACTTCTACGGCATCCGCTTCGACGGGCACCCGGACCTGCGCCGCATCCTCCTCTACGACGAGTTCGAGGGGCATCCGCTGCGCAAGGACTACGCGCTGAGAGACCGGCAGCCGCTCATCCCCGAGCGCCCCATCAAGGACATCTTCCGCGGCCCCGGCACCAGCGGGCTCTCCTGAGCGAGGACATCCATGGCTGACACCCTCAAGCCCGAAGCGCCGAACCCCGACACCGACGCGTACGCCCACGAGTCGGAGCTGGAAGCCCATCTGCAGACCAAGCGGATGGTCATCAACATGGGCCCCTCCCACCCGGCCACGCACGGCACCGTGCGGCTGAAGGTGGAGCTCGAGGGCGAGACGATCGTCAAGATCGACCCTGAGATCGGCTTCCTGCACCGCGGCTTCCAGAAGAGCTGCGAGAACGTCACGTGGACGCAGTGCCTGCCCTACACGGACCGGCTCAACTACCTGTCCGCGATGATGAACAACTTCGGGTTCCTCAACGCCGTGGAGAAGCTCATCGGCCTGGAGATTCCCGAGCGCGCCCAGTACATCCGCGTCATCGGCTCCGAGCTGCACCGGCTGACGGACCACCTGACGTGCGTGGGCGCCACCGGCCTGGAGATGGGCGGCTTCGCGCCGTTCCTCCTCGCCATGGAGTTCCGCGAGCTGCTCCATGACCGCACCGCCGAGCTGACGGGCGCGCGCCTCACCACCAGCTTCGGCCGCGTGGGCGGCAGCAACCGTGACCTGCCCGAGGGCTGGATTGCCCGCGTCCACAAGTCGCTGGACCAGGGCCAGGCGCTGCTCGACGAGATGGAAGGCCTGCTGACGAACAACCGCATCTTCGTGGACCGCACGAAGGGCACGGGGGTCATCAGCGCCGAGGACGCCATCGAGTTCGGCTACACCGGCCCCGCCCTGCGCGCGTGCGGCGTGGACTACGACATCCGCAAGACGAAGCCGTACTGGGTCTACGACCGGCTCGACTTCGACATCCCGCTGGGCGAGCACGGCGACAACTACGACCGCTACCTCGTCCGGCTCGAGGAGATGCGCCAGTCCATCCGCATCCTGCGCCAGGCAATGGACACCATCCCCGCGGGCCCCATCATCGTAGATGACTGGCGCATCGCGCTGCCGCCCAAGCCCGAGGTCTACGGCACCATCGAAGGCGTGATGTCGCACTTCAAGCTGGTGATGGAGGGCATCCAAGTGCCCCCCGGTGAAGTCTACGACGCCACCGAGGCCTCCAACGGCGAGCTGGGCTGGTACCTGGTGAGCGACGGCCGCGGCCGTCCGTACAAGGTCCACGTGCGCGCGCCGGGCTTCCCCGTGCTCGCGGCCGTCCCCCACATCATCGAAGGCAAGATGCTGGCGGACCTCATCCCCACGTTTGACACCATCAACATGATCGGCGGCGAGGTCGAGCAGTGAGCGACAACGACACGAAGAAGCCCACCGGTGATGCGCAGCCGCCTCCGAAGGGGGCGCCCACGGACACGCCCGCGGCCAAGATTGGCCCGGAGCCGTCCAACCCGCCCGCCGGCGCGAAGCTGGACACCCCGCCCGCCGCCGCCAGCGGCCCCACGGGGACGCCGCCGCCCAAGCCGCCTTCCGGCCCGCCGCCCAAGCCGGCGCCGAAGAACCCGGGGTTCATCACCGCCACCATCGACGGCAGGGAAGTCGTGGTGAAGCCGGGGACGAACATGATCGAGGCGGCCAAGGCGGTCGGCTCGGACATCCCCTACTACTGCTACCACCCGCGCCTCTCCATCGCGGCCAACTGCCGCATCTGCCTCATTGAAGCGTCCAACGCGCCCAAGATGGTGCCCGCGTGCCAGACGCCCATGGCCGAAGGCCAGGTCGTCAAGACGACCACGCCGAAGGTGAAGGAGCAGCAGCGCGCGGTGATGGAGTTCCTGCTGCTCAACCACCCTGTCGACTGCTCCATCTGCGACCAGGCCGGTGAGTGCAAGCTGCAGGACTACTACATGAAGTACGACTACCGGCCCTCGCGCCTGGAGGGCACCAAGGCCCTCAAGAACAAGCGCAAGGTGCTGGGGCCCCGCGTCGTGCTGGACCAGGAGCGCTGCATCATGTGCACCCGCTGCGTGCGCGTGATGAACGAGGTGGCCCAGGAGCCGCAGCTGGGCGTGTTCGGCCGCGGCAGCCACGAGCGCATCGACGTGTTCCCGGGCAGCGAGCTGGACAGCAACTACTCGCTCAACACCGTGGACGTGTGCCCGGTGGGCGCGCTGCTCAGCCGCGACTTCCGCTTCAAGGCGCGCGCGTGGTTCCTGTCCGCCACCCCGTCGGTGTGCACCGGCTGCTCGCGCGGCTGCACCACCTACGTGGACTGGATGTCGCAGGACTCGTACCGCTACCGCCCGCGGGAGAACGAGGCCATCAACAAGAGCTGGATGTGCGACGAAGGCCGGCTCACCTACAAGTACCTGAACCTGGGCCGCGTGCTGCAGGCGCAGGTGGGCCGCCGCGCCAGCCGCGCCGGTGAGGCGGTACCCGTCACCACGCGCAAGGAAGCGGTCCAGGCCGCGGCCAAGGCGCTGCGCTCGGTGCAGGGCGGCAGGCAGTTGGCGGTGCTGGCCTCGCCCCTGGCCTCCAACGAGGACCTGCTGGCCGGGCTGAGCTTCGCCAAGGGCACGCTGGGTGTGTCCACCGTGTACGTGGGCGGCCGTGCCTCGGGCCCCGCCGACCACTTCCTGATGACGGCGGACAAGAACCCCAACCGCAAGGGCCTGGAGCTCATCGCGAAGGGGCTGGGCCTCAAGCTGGAGACCTTCGACGCGCTCACCACCGCGCTGAAGGCGGGCACGGTGAAGGCGCTCTACGCCATCGGCACCGAGGTGCCGGGCAACGTGGACGCCTTCGCGGAGGCCGCCGGTCAGCTGGACGTGTTCGTGGCGCAGGCCTTCACCGAGTCCGCCATCACCGCGCAGGCCACGGTGCTGCTGCCGGCCTCCGTCCCCGTGGAGGACGAGGGCTCGTTCGTCCAGCAGGACGGCATCATCCAGCGCTTCCGCAAGGCGTACCCGCCCAAGGGCGACGTCGTCCCGGGCTGGGAGTGGGTCCGGGAGCTGACGCGTGAGCTGGGTGGCGAGTCCACCTGGAAGCGCGCGGTCGACGTGTGGCGCGAGCTGGCGGGCCAGGTGGCCGAGTTCGCGGAGTTCAACTGGGAGAAGGCGTCTCCGGCGGACCGGGAGAAGCCGGGCATCAATCCGCTGCCGGCAGGTGCCGACGGTCGCCCCGCGGGGTACCGTGAGTTCGGCACGCCTCGGGTGAGGGGTATCTAGTCATGAGCCGCGTACTGACGATTCTCGTCGCCATGTTCACCATCGTCTTCCTGATGGCGGGTGGCATGGCGTCGGCCTACCTGGTGGGTGGCCTGGTGGAGGAGCACTGGTTCACGGGCGCGAGCCGGCTGACCAACGTGCTGTTCCTCGTCCTCATCTTCGTGATGGTCATCGCCACGCTGCTGACCATGGCGGAGCGCAAGTGGAGCGCGTTCATCCAGGACCGCATGGGTCCCAACCGCGCCCGCATCGCCCTGCCCGGCCTGAAGAACCGCTCGCTGGGCGGCCTCCCGCACATCCTCACGGACGTGCTGAAGATGCTGACCAAGGAAGACCTGATTCCGGCCACCGCCAACCGGTTCATGTTCAACCTGGGCCCCATCCTGGCCTTCGCGCCCACCTTCGCCCTGTTCGCCGTGGTGCCCGCCGGTCCGTCGGTGCAGGTGTTCGGCCGCAACGTGGACATGGTGGTGGCCACGCCGGACTTCGGCGTCCTCTACGTGCTCGCCATCGCCTCGCTGGCCGTCTACGGCACCGCGCTGGCCGGCTGGGCCTCCAACAACAAGTTCGCGCTGCTGGGCGGCGTGCGCGCCACCTCGCAGATGATTTCCTACGAAGTCGCCCTCGGCCTGTCCCTGGTCGGCCTCTTCCTCACGTTCTCCTCGGTCCAGTTCCCCGCCATCATCGGTGACATCGGCAGCGCGCTCACCGGCGGCACGGGCCAGGCCCAGTACCTGTGGCGCACCGACGGCGCCTTCGACCTGGGGTTGCCCGCGTGGGGCATCTTCATCCAGCCGCTGGGCTTCCTGCTCTTCTTCGCCGCGTCCTTCGCGGAGACCAAGCGCGCCCCGTTCGACCTGCCGGAAGGCGAGTCCGAAATCATCGGCTACTTCGTCGAGTACTCCGGCATGAAGTTCGGCCTCTTCATGATCTCCGAGTTCGTGGAGGTCGTGGTGCTGGCCGGCGTGACGACGGCGCTCTTCTTCGGCGGCTACCACCTGCCCTTCGGCAACGAGTGGCTGGCCAACCTGCCCGTCATGCAGGAGCACGGCTGGCTGCTGGGGACCATCCTGGGCACGGTGTTCTGGCTCAAGGTGCTGTTCCTCATCTGGGTGCAGCTGCTCATCCGCTGGACGTTCCCCCGCTTCCGCTACGACCAGATTCAGTCCCTGGGCTGGAAGATCCTCCTCCCCATCGGCCTGGCGAACGTGTTCGTGACCGGCGCGCTGGTCCTCTGGGATCCGTCCCTGCGGGCGCTGGCCATCCTCGGCCTGGCGGAGATTGGCCTCCTGGTGGTGTTGACCACGACGACGAAGGTCCCCGAGGGCGGCGATGCACACGGCGGCGCCCATGGCCACGACCACGGACACGGCGGGCATGGTGCCCATGACGTGCCGGCGCACGCCCACGGCGCGGCCCCGGCGTCCACCCACTAGGCCGCACCTTTCGGCCCCAGCATCCGGGAATCGAGAACCATCATGGCCTACAAGGTAAGCAAGGACCCGCGCACGGACATCCGCGAGCGGACCTACGTGCCCAACCTGCTCCGCGGCCTGGGCATCACCGCGAAGCACTTCTTCCGCAACCTCTTCGGGACGCGTGACACCAACACGCAGGTGGTGGACCGCACCGGCGCCAGCCTGATGACGACGGTGGCGTACCCCGAGGAGAAGCCCATCTACCCCGAGGGCTACCGCGGCCTGCACCGGCTGGTTCCGCGCGAGGACGGCAAGCCGCGCTGCGTGGCTTGCTACATGTGCGCCACCATCTGCCCGGCGCAGTGCATCTACATCGAGGCGGGCGAGTACGAGGACGAAGCCTCGGACTCCGAGGACCGCGTCATCGAGAAGTACCCCACCCAGTTCGTCATCGACGAGCTGCGGTGCATCGTGTGCGGCCTCTGCGTGGATGCGTGCCCCAAGGACGCCATCCGCATGGACACCTACACGCACACCCCGCCCGAGTACACGCGGCAGAACTTCGTCTACGACATCCCGAAGCTGCTCAAGGGCCCGCCGGTGTCGCACCCGTCGGACCCGTGGAACAAGCGCGAGGGCTCCGAGGAGCCGCACCACGTCCACAAGGAAGCGCACACGCGCATCGGCGAGGGCCTGGTGGAGCTGAAGCTGCCGCACGGAGCGCACGACGGCCACGGCAAGGCGCTGCCCGCGGGGGCCCATGCGGGCCACCAGACGGTCGTCACGCAGCAAGGCCCCATCCAGGTGACGAAGTTCATCAAGTGAATCCAGATGCCCAGTGAGGCCGTACCGGCCTCACCAGGACTCCCGGCCCGCCCTCCCGCGTTGAAGCGGTAGGCGGGCCGGCGCTTTTTCAGGGGGCTGGTGGTGAAGCTGAACCTCTTCAATACGCTTGATGGCAGCCGCATGGAGACGCCACCGTGAAGCGCTACCGCGTGTCGGTGTGCAAGGGCTCCAGTTGCAAGGCGGGCGGCGCGGACGCCGTCCACGCCGAGGCCCGGGACACCCTCTCCGCCCAGGGGCTGGTGCCGCGCTGCGAGCTGTACCGCGGCGGCTGCTACGGCTTCTGCCACATGGGGCCGAACGTCGTCGTCCGCGAGGACACCGGCGGCAAGAGAGACCCGCTCTCCCCCGAGGACTACCAGCTCATGGGCTGGCCGGGCGAGGTGTACTACTCGGCGATGACGGCGGAGAAGATGCGCCGCGTGGTAGCGGAGCACATCGCGAAGGACTCGCCCGTGAAGGAGCTCTTCGGCCAGCCGGACTCGGACGACGGCGAGCAGTGACTCACGCCGCCGCCGCCGCGGTGGTGGGCGCGCCCTCCTCCATGCCGTGCACCCCGTCCCAGTCCGCGGGCGGCGGCGTGACGAGGAAGCGGGCGCAGCGGCCGGCGTAGAGCGCGGCGACGGTGTCCTGGTACTCGTGCGAGGCGCGCTCGAAGAGGGCGTGCGCCTCCGCGAAGCGGCGCTGGTGGTAGGCGGTGAGGGCCTGCTCGTGGAGCGCGAGCTGCTCCTGCATGCGAGGGGTGATTTCTCCGCGGCGCGCCACCAGCTCATGCACGCGCACCGGCTGGGGGCGGCCCTTGAAGCGCACCAGGTCCACCACGCGGAAGACGTAGCTGCCGCTGGCGAGCTGCGCGGTGGTGTCTCCGGCCAGCACATAGGTGCCGTACACCTTGTTGATGGACTCCAGCCGCGAGGCCAGCCCCACCGCGTCTCCGAGCACGGTGTAGTTGGACTTCAGCTCGCTGCCCAGGTCGCCCACCACCAGCTCCCCGGTGTCCACGGCCGCGCGGAAGCTGAGGCGGTGGCCGTACTTCTTCTCCCAGGCGGGCTGACGCTCGGTCAGCACCTCCCGCATCTTCAGCGCCGCCTCACAGGCCAGGTGCGCGTGGCGGTCCGTGCGCACCGGCGCGCCCCAGAAGGCCATCACCGAGTCGCCGATGTACTTGTCCACCTGCCCCGCCGTGGACCGCACCACCGCGGAAATCTCCGTGAGGTACGCGTTGAAGAGGCCCACGAGCTGCTCGGGCGGCAGGCCCTCCGACAGCCGCGTGAAGCCTTCGATGTCACAGACGTACACGGACATCTGCCGGCGCTCGGGGCGCATCAGGCTCAAGTCCCGCGCCACCAGGCGGGCCACGTCCGGGCTGACGTAGCGGCCGAGCGCGTTGTGCACGAAGTCACGAATCTGCCGCTCCGTGCCGTAGGCGTAGCGGATGGTCGCGACGAAGGCCCCCACCATGGCCAGCAGCGGCCCGGCCATGGCCACCCACAGCCGCTGCTCGACGAAGACGTACGCGGCGCCGAAGGTGTAGCCCGCGCCCGCCGCCACCAGGAAGCCCACGTAGAGCACGGCGCCGCGCACCGAGCGCAGCAGGAAGCTGAGCGACAGCGCCAGGAAGGCCCCGAGGAAGGCCAGCCCCAGCGTGAGGAGCAGGTCCAGATCTGGCGCCGCGCGGGTGATGCCCTCCGAGCGGAGGATGTTGGCCAGCGCCTGCCCCAGAATCGCGCCTCCGGGCGTCTGTGGCCCCAGGGGCGTGGGACGCAGGTGCGCGGACTCGCCGGAGGTCCGCGTGAGGACGACGGTGCGGCCCTCCAGGTCATTCTCGAAGCGCGCGGGGCGCTCGTCCGCCACGTCGAAGACGTTGAGGAGCACGTTCCACGCGCGGATGGAGCGCGCCAGCGAGCCGCGCGAGCCCCGGCCCGCGTTGGGCGCGTCCCAGCGCAGCAGGCTCAGGCCCGAGGCGCTCATGGGGAACGCGTACTGGTCCCCCACGTGCAGCTTGCCGTCCGCGTAGCGGAGCGTGCGCGTACCGGCCAGCCGCATGGCCGCGGCCAGGGGCAGCGACGGCAGGATGTGGCGCTTCCCGCGCACGGTGTAGCTCATGAGGTGCGCCACGGCGCGCACACGCCCGTCCCGCCCCGCCACGAGCGTGGACGCGCCGAACCCCGCGCTGCCGTTCAACAGCGGCACCACGGGGTGCTGAACCTGGCGCAGCTCAATGAGGCCCGCCGCGTCCAGTCCCTCCACCTGCACCTCCGCCAGCGCGACGAAGAGCTCCGTGGGCCCCACGCGGTAGCTGTCATCCGCGGCGCGGCGCTCCTCCAGGACGTGCGCGGTGGCCCCCAGACGCGAGCCCAGCGCCTTGCCGTCCGCTTCGTCCGTGGCGCCGCCCCAGACCTCCACCTGGCTGCCCGCGGGGATGATGAAGGCGGGGCGCTGCGCCGCGAGCACGGCCTGCGCGCGCAGGGAGGCCTCCTCGGGCGCGTCATAGACGCCCAGCTTCACGCGGTACGGCCAGAGGCGGTTGGCGGGGGGCAGCACCCGGGGGCCCTGCGCTTCCCAGGTGAACGACAGCAGCGCCCGGCCCGCGTCTTTCGCCAACTGGGCGGCGAAGGCCGCGTCGTCGCAGGAGAGCGACGGCGCGGGCGAGGCTTCGGCGCAGGCGTTGGGGCTCAGGTCCGTGAAGGGCAGGTCCACCAGCACCAGCAACGCCCCCTCCTGGACCAGCCGGTGCACCATGCGGCCCACGAGCTGGCGCGGCCAGGGCTGCGTGGCGACGCCGGGGCGTACATCCTGGCGGGCCTCGGCGAGCGTCTCGTCGTCGATGGCGATGACGACGGCCTCGTCGGGGCGCTCGGAGCGCTCCCCCAGCTCCCGCACGCGCCAGTCGTAGGTGACGCGCTCCCAGCCCTCCAGCCAGGCCTGCACGGCATTCACCGCCGCGGAGGGGACCCAGGCCGACGGTGGATCCTTGGGCGGCACGATGCTGGTGGGGCGCAGGTACACGAGCAGCCCCAGCACGCCTCCGAAGAGGAGGGCCATCAACAGCGAGACGCCAAGCCGCTTCAGGAAGCGCCGGCCTGCGGAGTGAACGCGGTGACCTTGCACGGGTGGTCCGGAGGATACCCCGAGACGGGCCCGCGCGCGGGCGTCGTTGCGGGGGCGCCTGCTATGCTCGTGCTCCCATGAAACACACCCTGGTGTCCGCGGCGCTTGCCGCCTCCTCCCTCGCCTTCCTGGCTTGCGACCTGGACCAGCTCACCGCCGAGCACGTCATGGTCGGCACGCTGCTCTCCACCCCGGAGGTCGAGGTCTCCGCCTCCGCGCTGGCCGGCCATGACGCGGGCACCTTCAGCCCGGATGGCGGCGACGTCATCGCCCTGCCCGCGCAGACGGCCGCCATCCTCTTCTTCGGCAGCCGGACGGGGGAGAACTCGCAGCCCTCCGGCCTGGCGGGGGCCGAAATCACGGTGCAGCCGGTGGGGGGCCAGGCCACGGCGCTCGCGGACGAGGGCTCCGGCAACTACCGCCGCACCAGCGTGGGCTCCTCCGACTTCACCTACCAGTCCGGCGCCACGTACCAGTTCATCGCGAACCGGGGTGGCACGCGCTACGTGGGCCAGGTGGACGACGCGCCGATGAAGGAGCCCATCGCCGCGCTGCACCCGCCCGAAGGCTTCCTGCGCATCGACGCGAGCACGCCGCTGTCCTTCGACCGGCCCGCGCCCCCGGCGAACGCCGAACGCACGCTCGGCTTCGTCACCGTCGTGCCCCTGAGCGCCGAGGGCGCGCAGGGCGAGCCGACGTACACCAACCTGCCCTCCACGCCGGTCCAGTTCCTCCAACTGGTGGGCCTGCCGGGCCCGTACCGCGAGGCCCGCGTGACGATTCCGGCCGCCGCGTTCCCCCAGCGCGAGCAGACCTACCTGGTCATCTTCCACGCCGTGCGCATGGGCGGCGCCGAGTCCGGCAACCTGTTCCTCGGCAGCGCGCTGCTGGCGGGCACCGCCGAAGTGGGCGTGGTGCGCACGCGCTAGGAAGCACCGCCCCGGCGGCGCGTCAGCCCACTTCGATGTCCAGCCCGATGCGCCCCTCCAGCTTGAGGCGCAGCAGGTGCCCCGCGAAGCGCTCGGACTCCTCGCGGGAGAGGACGTTGCGGAAGGCCGTCCCGTCCGAGACCTCCACCTCCAGCACCACGCCCCGCTGCAGCAACCGGAAGAAGTCCTCGCCCCCCGAAGGGCGCGGAACGAACAGGGGGAGGAAGCCCTTCAGCGGCGCCACCTCCCCTGCCCCCCTGACGCGCGCCTCCAGCCCCGCCGCGTCCGGGCGCACCTGCTCCGCGGCCACGCCCTCATCGGCGTAGAGCGGCGCGGGCGGCAGCGACACGTCCTCGGTGGAGTCGTCCAGCAGGAAGCCGTACCGGGACGGAATCCTGCCCGTCAGCAGGAAGCACAGCAGCACGGGCGTGTCTCCGGACACACGCTTCAGATGGAGAATCGCGCGCTCCGTCCCCACGCGGCGCAGCAGCAACGTCAGGGACGGGCGGCTCGCGCGCAGGTAGCGCTGGATGCGGTCCTTGAGCGTGGCGCGAATCTCCGCGAAGGCCTCGGCATGCTTCGCCTCGCTCTCCGCCTCGCGCAGGGCAAGCGCGTCGCGGGCCTGCGTCAGCTTGTCCTCCGCGTCCCGCAGGAAGTCCCCCGGAGCGGCCGGCGGAGTCACCAGCGCGGGCTCGGCGCCCGGCGGAGGCGTCAGCCCCGCTGCGCGCACCGCGCCCAGCAGGAACGAGCCCTGCTGCTCCAACCGCTCGCGCTCCTCGCTGAAGCGCAGCCGCGACGCCGCATGCTCCACCTGAAGCTCCAGCCACGCCTCGTAGCCGGACTCCAGCGTCTCCAGCGCGCGCAGCCGCGCCAGCGCCGCGTCCGGGCGCACGCCCTCGCTGGCCCCGGCGTGCTTCACCATCCCACCCTGCGTCGTCTCGCTCACGGCGGTGGACTCTAACCGGCTCCAAACGGGAAGGCCCCCACCCGCGGCCGTTGCCGGCGCGAATGGAGGCCCATGGCCCCGTCCAGGGCCGTGTGCGGCGGATGCCGCGAATCAGGAGGTGCGGGACACGGTGCCCTGCGGGCCCGTCTGCGTCGCGCCCTCGGGCGAGCGGCCGACCGCGTTGGTCAGATACTCCTGGCCGGTGTGCAGGCGCTGACGGAGGTCATCGCGCAGCTGGTTGCCCGGCTTGGGCGCCAGCAGCAGGCCCAGGCCCGCGCCCACGAGGATGCCCGCGGCGAAGGCGCCCACGACGGGCAGGATCGTGTCAACCGTGTCCCGGCGCGTCTCCAGGCCCACCAGGTGCAGCAGGTCGTCCTTGTCCAGCTTCTTGAGGTTGTTGAAATTCACCATTTGCGACTCCAGGGGTTGTGGGGTGGAGGAGAGCCCGGCCTCAGTACGTCGGCGGGCGAGGAGTTCCTGCGGAGCTGGCATTCGCCGACGCGGAGCCTTGCGGGCCCGGACCAGCCATACCACGTCCAGTCTGATAGCCCTGGAAGGCCGCTTCCGCCATGCCCATCAGCTCATCTTTGACAAGCGGCAGCGCCGCGAGGCGCACGCCCAGCCGGAGGATGCGCGCCGTCAGCGGCGTGAAGAGCCCGCCGCCCAGCAGATAGCCGACGCCCACGGCGGCCGCCATCATCCCGTAAGGGTTGCGCTCCACGCGTCCGCGCAGGTCCAGCGTCTGCCCCAAGTCCGTCACCGCGCTGCGCGCGTCGGACCAGAGCTGCTGCGCGTCGCTGCCAATGTGGTCCACCCGCTGCCCGAAGCCGCTCCCCTGCGGGTCCTGCGGCGTGCCATTGCTCGATGCACCCGGAAACGTCGTCATGCGTTCACCCTCTCGTGTGGTTCCAGCGCGCGGCTCAGCGGCGCGAGGCAATGCGTCCGACGAGGAAGCCCACGGCCACGGCGCCCAGCAGACACGTGCCCGGATTGGCGCGGATGAAGCTCACCACGCGGTTGTTCAGGTCCACGATGTTCTGACGGGCCTCGTCGATCTGCGGCACCACGCGGTCCTGCAACTCACGGGCCCTGTCGGCCATCTGCTGCGGATTCATCTCCATCGAAGTCAGCTCCTCATTGGGGGTACTACGGAAGTCGTCAGTCGCGCGAGCCCAGCCACAGCCCCACCACGAACGCGGCGCCCACGCAGGCGTAGGGATTGCGGTTCACCCACTGGCGCCAGTCGGCGGCCACGGCCACTTCCTCGCGAAGGGCGCTCACGGACGTGGCCAGCTCGGCGCGCGTGCGCTCGATTTCGGCACGCAGGTCCGCGCTGCTGCGGGGGCTGTAGGCCTTGGGCTGTCCATTGCTAGCGGCCATGTGGGGGCTCCTTGAAGATTTCCCTTTTCGTCCCCTCGAGCGCGTTCACGGCTGCGCTGGGGGCGGCGTTGGTGAGCGCGGCCACGCTGAGCGAGAGCTCCTGTGACGTATCGTCCATCATCCGGCGCGCCTTCAGCCGGTTCACTGCCCACATCGCGCCGCCCACGCCGCCCACCAGATTCAGCAGGCCGATTCCGACCAGCGCTCCGGGCCACCCCAACCACGTGGACAGCCACGCGGCCATCGCTGCGCACACGAAACCATAACCCACGAGGATGAAGGGCACGAAGGCCACGATCATCGCCACGTCCAGGCCCGTGGCCTTGACGTCCTCGGCCAGCTCCATGCGCGCCAGTTGCAGGTGCTGCGTCACCAGCCGGCTGAAGCCGTCGGCCATGCGCCCGACGAGCGCGGCGATTCCGCGCTCCGCCTGTTCACTTCCCACGTGCATGCGCTCTCCGGCCGACGCATACGGCCTCTCAGGTGCGGGCCAACCTAGGCATGCACCCGTTCCGCGACAACCACGTCACGGCGTTTTTGTCCGGCACACGCAAGCGTCGGCCAGTGAACGCGCGCGCCAGCCCATCCGCCCAGTCTACCCGATGAGCTGCACCGGGGGAGAGACGGAAGGCTCCACGGCGATGGGCGTCTCGAAGCGCAGCACGAGGGGCAGGTGGTCAGACGCAACCCGGCTCAACGCCGTGCGGTGAGGATGGATGGACAGCGGCCGAACGCCCGCGTCCACGAAGATGCGGTCCAGCCGCAGCAGGGGCAGGCGCGTGGGGTACGTGCGAGCGGGCGCGCCGAGCTCCAGCGCCGCGTCGTGGATGGCCTCGCGCACCATCGAGGGCACCGGGCCGTTGCCCCAATAGTTGAAATCTCCACACACCACCAACGGGTCCTTCCGCGCGGCATCGCGGAGGATGTCCGAGGACAGCAGCAGCGCCTCCTGCCTGCGCCGCTCGCCCAGGCGCAGGCCCAGGTGGAGGGAGAAGACGTGGAGCTGCTGCCCTTCCCCGATGTCCAGGTCACAGCGCAGCGCGCCCCGAGGCTCGCGGCGGCCCACGCTCAAGTCGTAGTTCTTCGACTTGAGGATGGGCAGCCGCGACAGGATGGCGTTGCCGTAGCGCCGGCCGTTGCGCACGACGTTGGGACCAAACGCCATGTGCAGCCCGAGCATGTCCGCCAGGTGCTCTGGCTGGTCCTCCCGAGGCGTCACCGCGCGGAAGTCGCCTACCTCCTGGAGCGCGACGATGTCCGCGTCCACTTCGTGGAGCACCGCGCCCACCCGGCCCAGGTCGAAGCGGCCGTCCGTCCCGATACCACTGTGGATGTTGTACGAAACGAGCCTCAGCTCCACGCGCGTCGCTCACCCAGGTCAGGACAGAGGAAGGAAGCGGCCCGCGGCCATGCGGACGACCGTGACGGGCAGCAGGAGGAGCCGGGACACGGCCTTGACGGCGTCGCCCAGTCCACCCCGCAGGGCCTGGAGCTGGTGCTCCGCCTCGTCGCGAAGCTCCGGCAGCCGCCCGCGCGGCGGCTGCTCGCGCGTGGGTGGCAGCGCGCCAATCGGCGCCGTTCCTCCCACGGCAGGCGCGGACGTCGGACGCGCCTTGCGCTTCGACGTGCCACCTGCCGCCTTGAACTCCGGGCCGTGGGAGAACTTGGCGTCCGGCTCCGGCCGCGCCAGCTCCTCCAACTGCGCCTCCATCTGATGCGCGATGTAGCGCTCTTCCGTCTCCGCGAAGCGCTTGCCGTAGTGAACGCCCTCGTGGCTGTCCATGGCCTCGGGATGCGCCTTGGAATGGGCCAGCCGCGCCTTGTCCTGCCGACGCAGGCTTCGCTTCGGCGCCGGCAGCGTCTTCGGAACCTGGTAGTGGTCAAAGCTATAGGGACGAGGCATCCGCGAATCTCCCAATCAACGAGTCCGTTCAGAAGCTAGGAAGCCCCCAGTCCCCCGGGTACGCCTTGACGGAATGTGCCCTGGTGGCCCGCCTGCCCTACGGTCAGGCAGGCGGCATGCGGACAGGATGCGTCGTCCAAGTACCGACAACCGCTGGTGTCGGCCTCGCTCAGAGGAGGCGTGCGGTCATCCTCCCACCCAGGCGACACGCCGAGCGCTTTCGAGGGGCGGAGCAAGCGTCCGGCGAATCAACACCACACCCCGGGAAGCGTTGCGCGCGACGTGGTGTAAAAACGGCCCATGCCTTCGCACGCACCCGGCCGGAAGTATTCCAAGTCCCCTTTCCTGCTCCTCGCCCTGCTCGCACTCGGAGCGGAGGCCGGTGCGACCGAAACCGCCTCGGTGCCCGCGGGCGCGTCCAGCGAGGACGCCCCCCCGGAGGCCCCGCCCCAGCTGACGCTGCAGCCCACCGCGGCCAAGCCGGGAGACCCGGTGCTGGTGAGGGTGAGCGGCGTGACGGCGCCTCCCACCGGCACGCTCGCCGGACGCGCGCTGCGCTTCTTCCCTTGGGGCGATGGCTATCTGGCCGTTTCCGGCCTGCCGGTGGAGCTGACGCCCGGCGCCGCGGAGGTGACGGCCATGGGCCCTGTCACCCCGGGCGCGCCGCGGGTGGAGCTGAAAGGCACGGTGGACATCGTGGAGCCCGGCTACCCGTCACGCGAGCTGCGCGTGGCCGGCAAGTACGTGAAGCCGCCCGCGTCGGTGCGCAGGCGCATGGCCGCGGACCGCCGCGCCTTCGCGGCGGCCTTCGCCCAGGACTTCAGCGCGCCGCACTTCTCGCGGAACTTCGCGTGGCCGCGGGAGGACCGCATCACCGCGCCCTTCGGCGACCGCCGCACCTTCAACGGCAAGCTGTCCAGCCAGCACTTCGGCGTGGACATCGACGGAGACCCGGGCACGCCGGTGCAGGCCGCCAACGACGGCACGGTGGTCATGGCGCGCGCCAACTACGCGGCGGGCAACACCGTGCTGGTGCACCACGGCGCGGGGCTCTACACGGCGTACTTCCACCTGTCCCGCATCGACGTGAAGACGGGCGCACGGGTGAAGCAGGGCCAGGTGCTGGGCAAGGTGGGCAGCACCGGCCGCGTCACCGGCCCGCACCTGCACTGGGGCGTGAAGGTGGACGGGCTGTGGGTGGACGGAGCGCGCCTGCTGAAGCTGGACTTCTTCCCGCACCTGCCGCCCAGCGTCGCCCGGGGCGGCAACGCCAGGCTGGGCACGCCGTAGCCGCCGTCAGCGGTCGTTCCACTTCGGGGGACGCTTCTCCAGGAACGCGGAGATGCCCTCCCCCGCGTCGTCCGCCAGCACGTTCAGCGACAGCTGCGAGGCCAGGTACTCCAGCGCGGCGGGCAGCGGCAGGTCCTCCGCGGTGAAGAAGGCACGGCGCCCCAGCGCCAGCACCGCCTGGCTCTTTCCCGCCAGCTTTCCCGCGAGCGCGCCCACCGCGGCGTCCAGCTCCGCGGCCGGCACCACCCGGTTGAGCAGCCCCAACGTCAGCGCCTCGCGCGCGGGCAGCCGGTCTCCGGTGAGCACCAGCTCCAGCGCGCGCTTGCGGCCCAGGTGACGCTGGAGCAGCGCCATCATCATCATCGGAAAGAGGCCCACGTCGATTTCGGGCGTGCCCAGGTCCGCGCCCTCCACGGCGACCGCCAGGTCACACGCGAGCACCAGCCCCAGGCCTCCCGCCAGCGCGTGCCCGTTGACGCGCGCCACGGTGGGCTTGCGCAGCTCCTGGAAGCGCGCCAGCAGCCGTCCGTAGGAACGGCGGCCTTCGTGCGTGGACAGGAAGCCCGCGTCACCAGCCATGGTGCCCAGGTCCCCGCCCGCGCAGAAGACCTTCTCACCGGCGCCCGTGAGCACCACCACGCGCACCGCGGCGTCGGACTCGGCTCGCTCCAGCGCGGCCATCAGCTCGCGCACCACCCCCGGGGACAAGGCGTTGCGGGCCTTGGGCCGGTCAATGGTCAGGAGCGCTTGGGGGCCTTGGACTTCGTAGCGGACTTCTCCGGCTTCCATTCGGACACCTCAGCGGCCTGGGCGCCCGTGAGGACGCCGTAAAGGAAGGAGTCGGCGATCTGCGACTTCGCCCGCTCCAGCGCGTCGGGGTCGCGCGCGTCGGCAAGCCCCACGACGAAGGCGGTGAGCGCCATTTCGATGTTGCCGAAGAGGAGCGCGGAGGCCAGGTGCGGGTCCAACCCCCGCCGCAATTCGCCCCGCTCCTGCGCGGCGTGGAAGAGCGCCGAGCTGAGCCGGATGGCGTCCACGAAGGCCGTCTGACGGTTGATGCGCGAGCCGGCCGGACTGCGCGCAATCTCCAGGATGAGCACCTTCACCGCGCGCGGGTCCACCCGGTAGGCCTCGAAGGCCACCTCGACGATGCCGTGGACCTTCTCCGCCAGCGAGCCTTCGCCCTCTACCACCGCGCGCACGCGCGTGACGAAGCCGCTCCAGCCGGTGTCGAACACCGTCTCGAGCAGCTCATCCTTGTTCTTGAAGTAGTGGTAGACGAGCCCGTACGCGACGCCGGCTTCCTTCGCCACGTCCGCGATGCGGCAGCCGTGGTAGCCCTTGCGCGCGAACACGTCGATGGCCGCGCGGAGGATGGTGCGGCGGCGCTCGCTTTCGCGCGTGCCACTGTCCGCCGCCGGCTTGCTCTGCTGACCCACGGTTGTCCTCCACCGGCGGGTGATTCGCCAGTCAACCAGTGGAGAACCTACGGAGGGCGGGCCCTGGGGTCAATGCCTTCCTGGACCCGCCCGGAGAAACGGCGGCGGCTACTCCACCGTGCCTCTGACGGTGGGGCCCTGGACGACGGCCTCGTGGCCCTCCAGCAGCGCCGCCGTGTACTTGCAGATGGGCGACACCGTCCACTCAGCCGGGGGGACGAAGAGCGGCGGCGGCGGGCCTTCGGCGGGCGGCTCGTGCGCGTCGCTGACCACGTACGTCTCGAAGTTGAAGGACGGGTAGGTCAGCGCGATGCCCGTGCCGGCCGGGGACACATTGACGGGGCCGGTGCCGCCGCCATCGCAACCATCATCTTCGCCGTTCTGGGCCATGCGGTTGTACCAGGGGTCGGAGACGATGAACGAAATCGCGAGGCCCCCGTAGTGGCTGATGAGCGGCGGCGGCGCGTTGGGCGGCGGGCTGATCTGCCGCTGCGTCTGGTCCTTGTCCAGCCCGTGCGGCATGCCCGTCCAGAGGATGCGCTCCTGCACCCAGATGAGCGTGCTGGCGTCGTGCTGGCCGTTCTTGCCCGTCCAGCGGCCGTCGCCGTTGGTGTCCACGTAGCGCTCGCCCGGGTCCCACGTGCCGTTGTCGTTGTTGTCGACGAAGGGCTCGGTCAGGTCCGTGAACGGCTCGCCCGTGTCCCAGACGCCGTTGTTGTTGAGGTCGTCGAAGGCCTCCTCACCGCTGGTGATGGCGATCAGCGAGACCAGGTTGTCACGCGGGTTGAGGACGATGCCGGGGCGGATGGGGTCCGGACGGCGCGGCTCCGGGCGGTCCTGCTGGGGCTGCGGGGCGTTGCCGTAGACGGCGATGGGGTTCTCGTCCCAGAGGAAGGGGTGCATCCACAGCGGCGCCAGGTACTCGCCCGTGTGGGTCGCATCCACCAGCGGGTTCCAGGTGAAGACGCCCGGCTCCACGTCCTGCGGCAGCGGCAGGGACGTCTTGTAGAGGACCTCCGCGTTGCCCACCACGTCCGTGACGGACACGGCGCTGGGACCGATGGTGCCCGCCTCCGTGAGGAAGGACACCTGCGCGCCCACCACGCCGTCACCGTTGCGATCTCCCACGTGGGCGATGCAGTTGACCTTCACGCCCGCGATGAGGCTGCGCGTCTCGTCCCAGGCGCCCACGGCGTGGTGCAGACCGGAGGCGTTGCCGGAGAACGAGCCGCACTGGAAGGTGAACTGGCGGGAGTTCGAGTTGGTGCCCGCGAAGCTGACCACGGGCGAGACGGCCCGCTTCATCTCGGAGCCCGTGCCAGCGGTGGCGATGACCACGGCGGAGGCCACCCGGCCACCGCGCGCCGTCACCTGCACGGACACGATGCCGTCACCCGTGTTGGTGACACCCTCGGTGGGCGACAGCTCGATGCCCGGAACGGGGGACTCCAGCGTGAAGGACACCGGCGTACCCGCCTGCGGCTGGCCTCGGGAGTCCACCGCGCGGAAGCGCAGCGTGGTGATTTCTCCCAGTCGCGGCTGAGCCGGTGACTGGTCCACGAATTCAAGTGTGGCGGGGGCCGACGGCGAGCATGCAACGAACAGCAGGCTCGCGAAGGCCACCCACGGGGCCAGACCCGGACGCATCAGGGGAAACTCCTTGAAGGCGATGAAGGAAGCGGGCTGTACGCGAGCAGCGCACAGCGCATCTTCCGCATCTTCCCGGGCCACCTACCGTCCAGTCAAGGACAGGACAGGTGGACCGGAGCCCTCTTGCGTCCAGGGCCTGGAATCCCTGGGCTCACGTCAGGCGGCGGTGCCGCTGAACATCACCCGGGCCACGCCCAGGAGACGGTCCACGTCCCGGGCGGTGAGGCCACGGGCGCGCGCGAAGTCAGACAGGGGCCGCAGGAGGTCCTCCGTCTGAGCAAGGGTCTGCTCCGTTCCCGTGAAGAGCTCGCCCAGGCTCACGCCCAGGGCGTTGGCGAGGGCCGCCAGCGTCTCCACATGGGGGACACGCTCGCCGCGCTCGATCATGGAAAGGAACGACACGCTGATCTGCGCCCGCTCCGCGAGCTCTTCCTGCGTCCATCGCTCCGGCCGCTGTGTCCGAAGCTCGCGGATGCGCTGCCCAATTCGTTTTCCGAGGTCCGACACGAAGTACTTCTCCTGGCTGTTTCGGGGTTGGAGGAACCACCACCCACTGCTGGTGATTCCTAGCCTCCGGAACCAAAGGATCCGAAATCCGCCACGATGAAGTTGATGCCGGAGAATTCCAGCCCCAGCTCCCGCCGCAGCGTCACCACCCCCTCTACCCGCCAGCAGTCGCATGCAGGCCCATACGAGAGGCCGAACGTCTGCTGAGCCAGAGGGCGGTTTTCTTGAGTTGTTGGATCCTGGTAAAGCGGTTGCACAATTGCTTCGTACCGCACTCCCAGCCCAAATCCGAGCTTCAAACGCGTACCCGCGATGAGGGCTTGAGCCCGTTCGGCCGGAGGGAAGCCGGGCTCTACTCGGGATAGTCCGCCTACCAGGGTATCCAGCGAGCGGCGAAGCACCTCAGGGCCCACGGAGCGGGGATCCACCCCCATGTCGAGCGCGGCGCCACCGGCCCACAGCAGGTCATCGAAGCGCGCATACACGGCGTGCCCCTTGCCGTTGTCGACATTCACCTCCGCGGAGAGCCCGGCGAAGCGACCCGCGTTGGGGTCATAGCGAACGGTGCCCGCGGCCGTGAGGATTCCAGCGGTGGCGCTGAGCCGGGCGAACGTGTCGCGCAGCACGGGCCCCGGGTCGTCCACCTTCCCCGCCGCGGGCACGTGCCGGGTGAGGTCGAAGCCTTGTCCGATGCGCAGGCGCAGCGGCTCGCGGATGTCGTTGCCGCGCTTGAAGCGCAGCGTCTGGTCCACGGCGAGCACCGCGTGGAGGAAGCCCTGGGTGCGGCCGTCGCCCTGGAACGGCACCGCGGCGTCCACTTCGTCATAGGGGCGGGCCAGGTCCTCCCCGGAGCCCCCGGCGGAAGGGAGCCGGCCCCACCCGCCCGGCACGTAGCGCAGCTCCAGCGAGGGGGTGATGGCATGACGGAAGCTCGTCTCACGGCCCTCGAAGACGCGCGCCACCTGGCTTTCGAGCAGCAGCCCGGCGATGGGATAGCCCCGCTGCCATGTCCGGCCCGACACCTCGCCCAGCCACACGTCCTGGCGCAGGCCCAGCGAAGGCGACACGCGCATCAGGCTGCCCAGCCCGAAGGACGTCGACAGGCGGGGGAAGAAGTCCATCCGGTTGCGGGCTTCACGGTCGTTGGAATTGAAGAGGCCGTCGGACTGCGTGATGTCCTCGGAGCGTCCCCCAGTGCCGAAAGGGACATAGTGCCCGTCGGGCTGGAAGATGCCGTCGATGCCCTCGTCGCCGTACCCGCCTCGCAGGGGCGCGAGCCGCAGGTACTGCACCGACAGGCCCCCCATGATTCCGCCCAGCACGGGCCGCTCCGGCAGGGCCAGGGTGATGGCCGGCAAGCGCTGGAACGTGGTGGGGCCCTTCAGGTCCGGGCGCGCCGGGTCCGTGGCCGCCGGGACGCGGTTGTCCTGGAAGAAGCGGTACCCCCACCGGATGTCCTGGCGCAGCGCCACGTCGAGCCCCGCGTAGCGGTCGTCCTGGCGCTGGAACACCGTGCCCGTGCTGCGCAGGTAGGTGAACTCGCGGGTGACGAGGTCGGCCGTGAGGTCGCGGGTGTAGTTGCCGTCCGAGACGAACGAGGCGTCGACCCGGTTGTGCCACCCTCCCCCCATGTCCTGCGTGTGCTGCCAGGACGCCTCGCCCCGGAGGCCTCGCCGCTCGTCGACAAACTCAGGCGTGGCAATACCGTCCACCGTCCGCCGGTAGAAGATGCCAAAGGGCGTGCTCGGATCCCGGATGGGCCGGAGGTCGTAGAGGAACCCCAGCGTGGCCCGTCCCCGGGTCCGCTCGCTGGGCGCATAGCGGAACTCGGTGAGCAGGCGCGGCCCCTTCACGCCCAGGTAGCGCGGCTCCCGAACCGGCCCGGGGGCGCCGGGCACGCCCTCGTGCACTTCATAGCCGCCGCTGAAGTACCCCGGCGTGAGCGTCAAATCGTAGCTCTGCCCCAGGGTGATGAAGAGGGGCTGCTCCAGGGAGAAGCCGTTGAGCGCGGAGAAGGTGGGCTTGGGGAGCAGCAGGCCGGTGCGCCGCTGTGACAGCGGCATGTAGAGCCACGGCAGCGCGAACACGGGCACGGACTTCACGTACACCACGGGCAGCGTCATCGTGGCGCGCTCGCCCAGGACGACGGTGGCCGACGAGGCCTCCATGCGCCAGCCGGGCTCACCCGGGCTGCAGTTGCACGGCGTGAAGGCCAGGTCCTCCACGAGGAAGGTGTTCTCCCCCGTCCGGCGGATGCGCGAGCCGCTCATGAGGAGGGGCGTCTCCCCCATGGCCCGCAGCGCCTGGGGCGTCGTCGCCGTGTACAGGGCCTCCTGGGTGACGCCCTGCTTCTGCATGAAGAGGCCGCCCTCGAGGTTCGCCTCGTAGGTGCGCACATCCATCTTCACGGTGTCGGCGACCGCGGCCAGGCCGCTGGGGCCCACGAACATGACGCCGCCCGAGGCGGTGACGCGCTGGTTCACCTCGTCGTAGGTCACCTCGTCGGCGCGAAGCTGCATCGTCTCCGTGCGCAGCACGGCGTTGCCGCGCGCGGTGACGACCTTCGTGTCCGCTTCGTAGACGACCAGGTCCGCCGCCAGCTGCGCCTTCTCACCGTTGGGCAGAGCCAACGGGGTGGCGAGCGGCACCTGCGACGTGGAGACCAGCAGCGCGGCGGCGAGCGGAACGAGGAAGCTCATTCAGGGGTGCAGGGTATGCCGCGCCCAGGCCGAGCGGCCCTCCCTTTTCACCGGCCTGTGCGCTGGAAGTCCAATGAAATGACGTTGCCCTCCTGGCGGGCCTGGAACGGCGCGGCCTGCCGGAGCTGGATGGTGATGCGCACATCCCGCCCGGACGCGCTCGGGTCCACCCGGCTCACCGGCGTCGCGAAGAAGGACGTGTCCAGCGGCAGCGTGTTGTTGCTGGCGTCCACGTGGGTGTTCTCCAGCTCCAGCACCACGGAGCGGCCCTGCTCCGACACGGAGTAGCTGACCGGCTCATTGGTGCGGATGAACACGCGCGAGGCGCCCGGCTGCTGCTGGAAGCCCACCAGCGTCAGCGTCTTGCGGCGCGAGGACACCGCGCCGGAGCTGCTCGGCCGGGACGGCTCCACCGCCTGCCGCGGGCGGCGCTCCCGGGACGCGCGCGCCTCGGCCTGGCGCTGACGGCGCTCCTCGGCGGCGGCCTCCTGCTGGGCCCGGCGCTCCTCCGCCGCGGCCCGCGCGGCGGCACGACGCGCCTCGGCGGCGGATTGCTGAGCGGCCTTCCGCTGCTCGGCCTCGGCCCGGGCCGCCGCCTTGCGACGCTCCAGCTCCTCGGCGGCGGCCTGCTGCTGGGCCCGGCGCTCGTCGGCGACAGAGCCCTGCGCGGACGCGCGCGCGGCCTCCTCCTGGCGCTTGCGCTCCGCCGCGGCGGCCTCTTCCTGGCGCCGCTGCTCGTCGGCGGCGGCCTGCGCGGAGGCACGCGAAGCCTCCTCCTGGCGCTTGCGGTCCGCCTCCGCCCGAGCCTGCTCCTCCTGCTGGCGCTGAGCGGCGGCCCGCGCTTCCGCCTGACGATTCGCCTCCGCCTCCGCGTCACGCTTCGCGGCGGCGGCGGCTTCGGCGGAAGCCTGCGCCTGGGCCTCACGCTCGGCGCGAGCCGCGGCGGCGGCCTCCGCGGCGGCCTGCTCCTGGGCCTGACGCTCCGCCGCGGCGGCAGCGGCGGCATCCGCGGCGCTGCTTCCCGCCTGGGGCTGCTCGGTGCCCGGCCCCTGCGCCACGGCCTGACCTCCGCCGCCCGCGACGCGGACGACGAGCTGGTTGCCATTGGCCTGGATGTCCGCCTCCACCTCGCGCTCGTAGCCGATGAGCACGCGCGCGATGGAGGACGCCTCGGAGCCATAGCTGGCGGTGCGGATGGCCGTCACCGTGCCATTGCCCACCTCAATCTCCTCGGCCACGTCGGAGAAGACGGCCTCGGAGATGTCGATGACGAGCCGCGGCGGGTCCGTCATGGTGAACGTGGTGAAGTTGGCCTTCTGCGAGCCGGAGATGGTCACCGTCCCACCATTCACCTGCACCCCGGTGATGGTGTTCAGGTTCGTGGCCGGAGCCTGCGCGAGCGCCAAGAAGGGCACGAGCACCACACCGAGCAGCCACGCGGCGAACAGCTTCATCGACCACACCCCTTCACGTTGACAAAAGAGCGTGGAGGCTATCACGCAGCAACGTGCCTCCAACTTTCCGTCCAGGCGCGTCTAGCGGAGCCGCGGAAGGCTCGGCGAGCGATACCGGTGGGTCCGCGCGTACTCGATGAGGTTCTTGATGTCGTAGCAGATCTGCCGGATGTCGTGCCCCATCGTCAGCTCGATGTGGCTGTTGCCCTTCACCGGGCGCCAGAGCAGGTACTCACTCTTCGCGGCGCGATACACGCTGCGCGTCGACTCCAGCGAGGCCAGCGGGTCCAGGTCCCCGAAGATGATGGCCATGGGAACCTCGATGCGACCGAAGCCCCGCTTGAAGTCGAAGCCGGTGCGGTAGCAGACCATCTCTCCCCGGCGAATCCACCGCGCGAACTGCTCCAGCACCCGGCGCGGCTCCCGCTCTCCGCCTTCGCGGAGCAACCAGCGGATGTCATCCGCGCTCACCCGCTCCGGATTGATGAGACGGTTCAACCGCGTGGTGAGCTGTTGATACAGCGGCGAGTTCTCCGCCTTCGCGAGCTGGCGCTCCAGCGACTTGAGGATGATGTCCACCGGCACCGCGTCGAAGCGCAGCGTCCGCCGCACCTTCGGCTTCAGCCGGCGGCCCAGGCCCTTGTTCAACACGCCCACGCCCCGCGCGAGCAGCGAGCGCCCCGCCCCCTCCACCTTGCCGCTCACGTTGAGGCTGGCGAGCGTCAGGTCGATCATCCCGACCAGCAGGGGCGCGCCGTGCGCCACCAGGCGCAGCAGCATGAAGCCGCGGCCCAGGTCCGCCGGAGAGCCAATGGTGATGAGGCCCTCGAAGTCATTGTGGATGCCGGCGTAGCCGTAGCCCAGCATCCCGCCCATGGAGTGGCCGCAGTAGAAGATGCGCTCGCGCCGGGTGATGCGCTTCACGCCGGAGACGGCCGCGGGAAGGTCGTAGAGGAAGTAGCTGTCGATGTCCCAGCCGTAGTCGATGTCCGGCGGCAGGGGGCGCTTGAAGCGGTCGGCCCGCTCCTTCTGGAACGCGATGGAGCTCTTGCCGTGCCCCCGCAGCTCCAGGATGTGGATGTCCACCCCGAAGAAGAGCAGGTTCTTGACGAACTGCCCGCTGGTCCAGGTGTGCCGGTTCTGTGAGAAACCGTGCACCAGCAGCAGGGGCTCACCAAACAACGGTTGCGCGAAAGGCTGCTTCACCGGACGGTAGCGGGTGATGACCAGCGACCAGCCGTCCGCCGTCTCCACGACGTACTTCGTCTTCGAGTAAAGCGCCCTGAAGTCGACTTCGTCGATGGAGGGGATGGGCGGCCCCGATGTCGCGGCGGCTCTCCAGTCCGGCAGGCGCATGCCTAGAATCTACGGCGGCTGATGCATCGCGCCAAGGTTTCGATACAGGCGGGCCTTCATCATCCCGACAAGGAACAGTGAACCTGTACAAAGGACGAGGTCGTCCGCGGCTGCCCGCTCGCGCGCCGCGGCAAGGGCCGCGTCCACGTCCGGCCAGGCAGTCACGTCCGCGCACAACGCGCGCGCCTCCGCCAGGTAGGCCTCGGGAGGCAGCGAGCGAGGCGTCTCCAGCGGCGTGAGCTGCACCGAGGCGCACGCCGGAAGCAGCGCTCGCAGCATCGGTCCCCGGTCCTTGTCCCCCACCACGCCGAAGACGAGGTGGATGCGACGCCCCGGGTAGAGGTCCCCCAGCGACGCGAGCAGCGCCTCCACGCCCGCTGGGTTGTGGGCGCCGTCCAGCAGGAGGACGGGCTGCTGCCCCACCTCCTCCAGTCGCCCCGGCCAGCACGCCGACGCCAGGCCCGCACGCGCGGCCTCGGGCGGCACGGTGACGCGGCGCTCCTGCAAGGCCTCCAGGCAGGCGAGCGCCACCGCCGCGTTCTGCCGCTGATGGGGCCCCCGCAGCGCGACGGACAGCCCCTCCAGGGACCAGGTCGCCCCGCGGTACGACAGGCCGCCGTCGTGCTGACGCTCGCCCGCGAAGTCACGCCCCTCCAGCCGCACCGGCGCTCCGATGTCCTCGGCCTTGCGGAGGATGGCCTCCAGGGCCTCCGGGGCCTGCCGCGCGACGACACACGGCACACCGGGCTTGAGGATGCCCGCCTTCTCGCCGGCGATGGCCGCCAGCGTGTCGCCCAGGTACTCCATGTGGTCGAAGGACACGGGCGTAATCGCCGTCACCACCGGGCTGGCGGCGGTGGTGGCGTCCAGCCGGCCGCCCAGGCCCGTCTCCAGCACGGCCACGTCCACGCGGACCTGGGCGAAGTGCCACAGGGCCACCACGGTGCCGAACTCGAAGTACGTCATGGGCGAGGACACGGCGCTGGGGTAGCGCTCCAACACCTCCAGGATGCGCAGACCGAAGTCCGCGTCGGAGATGTCCTCGCTGTCCACGCGGATGCGCTCGTTGACGCGCACCAGGTGCGGAGACGTATAGAGGCCCACGCGGTGCCCGGCGGCATGGAGCGACGCCGCCGTCATCGCACAGGTGCTGCCCTTCCCGTTCGTCCCGGCGACGTGGAGCGCCGGATACCGCCGCTCCGGATGTCCCAGGGCGGCCAGGGCCTCCTGCACGCGCTCCAGCCCCAGCTTGATGCCGGAGGGGTTGAGCTTCGTGAAGAAGGCCAGCGCCTCCTCCGGTGTCCGGGGCGGGCTCAGCCCAGCAGCCCCAGGATCTGCCCCAGCTTCGCCCGCAGGTCCTTGCGGTGGACGATGGCGTCAATCATCCCGTGGTCCAACAGGAACTCGGAGCGCTGGAAGCCCTCCGGCAGCTTCTGGCGGATGGTCTGCTCGATGACGCGCGGACCGGCGAACCCGATGAGGGCCTTGGGCTCGGCGAGGATGACGTCGCCCAGCCACGAGAAGGACGCGGCGACGCCGCCGGTGGTGGGGTTGAGCAGCACGGAGATGTACGGCCGCGTGCCGGTGCGGAAGCGGGCGATGGCCGCCGACGTCTTGGCCATCTGCATGAGGGAGAAGATGCCCTCCTGCATGCGCGCGCCGCCCGACGCGGAGAAGATGATGGCGGAGCACTTCAGCTCGTGCGCGCGCTCGAAGACGCGGGTCACCTTCTCACCCACCACCGAGCCCATGGAGCCGCCCATGAACTCGAAGACGAAGCAGCCCACCGACACCTGGTGGCCCTGGATGCGGCCCACGCCGGAGATGAAGGCATCCGGCTCGCCCAGGTTCTTCCGGGTGGACTTCAGCCGGTCCTTGTACTTCTTCGTGTCACTGAACCCGAGCGGGTCCAGCGGCTCCAGCTCCTTGTCGAACTCCTCGAAGCTGTCGGGATCCAACAGCGCCGCCAGACGCGCGCGCGCCGCCCAGTAGTGGTGGTGCTCGCAGTGCGGACACACCATCCAGTGCTTCTCCAGCTCCTGGCGGTAGATGATCTCGTCGCACGTCTCGCACTTCGCCCACAGGCCCTCCATGCGGGACGGGCGGGGCTCGGCTTGCGGTTCGGTGTCGACGGCGATGCGCGGCTTCTTCGAAAACCAGGCCATGAGGTGGGCGGGGTTAATCCGGTCGCTTTCGGCCGTCAACCCCTCCGTATGGCGCGACGCGTCTACAGCTCGAAGGTATCGCCCAGCTCCAGCACGTCCACCGGCAGCTCGGCCAGCTCCTTCTTGAGCTGCGCCACGAAGGCGGGCTTGAGGTGGTACAGCAGCACCGAGGCGCCGTTGCGCTCGAACTTCTGGAGTTCCAGGCCCAGCGTGTGCGGCGTGAGGTGGCCGGAGATGTCGGCCAGCGACTGGAGCTTGTTGGGGAAGGACGTCTCCAGCAGCAGCGCCTTGAGGTTCTTCGTCTCGTTCAGCGCCTTCCACAGCTTGTCCGTGGGGCCGGTGTCGCCGCTCATCGCCAGGGCGCTCTTGCCGTTGGAGATGATGAAGCCACACGACTCCACGGGGTGGCTCACCGGCACGCTGCGCACGGTGTAGGGGCCGACCTGGAAGGTGCTCCCGGCCCGGAACGTCTTGATCTGCAGCACGGGCTGGCGCTTCGTCGGGATGCGGGTGAAGTCCGGCCAGAGCGCGTTGTTGAACATGTTGTCGCGCAGGGCCCGGGCGCACTCGCGCGAGGCGTGGATGGTGACCGGGGTGTCGCGCCGGCCGATGACCAGGTCCGCCATCAGCGGCAGGTCCTTCACATGGTCGAAGTGGCTGTGCCCCACCAGGACGTGGTCCACGCGGCACAGCTCGTCCAGCGACAACGTCCCCGTGAGCGCCCCCGCATCGAGCGCCAGCACGTCATCGACGAGGAAGCAGGTGCTCTTGCAGGTGGGTAGCTCGCCGCCGTGGCAGCCGAGGACTCGCAGCTTCACGCTAGAGGTCTCCGAACTTCCACTTCATCTCCAGGTATTGGAGGAAGTCGTGCAGCTTGGCCGTGTCCGGCACGGTCATCCGGTCCCCGTCCCGCTCGACCAGGCCGGAACGCTCCAGCCGGTCCACCACGGCGCGGACCGCGGGCTCGCCCACGCCAATCTGGCGCGGCAGCTCCCGCACCGCGAAGTCGATCTCCACGCCCTCGTCCAGGGGCCGGCCCCGGTGCTGGCAGGCCTGGAGAATCTGGTGCACCACCCGGCTGGCCGGGTCGTTGTGCAGCAGGTTCTCGAGCTGGGCGTCCGCCTCGGAGAGGCGCTCTGCCAGCTTCTTGATCATCCGGACGGCGATCTCCGCATTTCCGCGGATCATCCCCTCGAACGTCTTGGGGTCGATGACCAGCAGCCTCGCGTCCTCGTTGACCGTGGCCGAGGCATTGCGCGGTTTGTTGGAGATGATGGCCATCTCCCCGAAGAATTCACCGGGGCCCAGGACGGCGAGCACCTTCTCGACGTCACGGACTCGCTTGGAGATGGCCACCCGTCCCGCTTGGATGACAAACATCTCCTTGCCGGCCTCTCCCTCGCGGAAGAGCTCGGTGCCCTGGGGGAACTCCTTGCCGAAACGTTGAAAGAGGGTTTCCTCGGCGCCCATCCTGCAAAGGAGTCAATCAGCCCACACTCGCCCGGTCAAATTCCCTTTTCTGTGCGCGACGGTGGGACACCCGCCACGCCACGCGAGACACCGGCGCGGGGGCCGGGTAGAAGGCCGCCCGTGGGAACGACCTACAAGCAGTCCGGAGTAGACATCGAGGCCGGCGACGCGTTCGTCGAGCGCATCAAGCCCCATGCCGCGCGCACCCTGCGTCCTGAAGTCATGGGCGGAGTCGGTGGATTCGGCGGTCTGTTCGCCCTGCCGCCAGGCAAGTACCAGCAGCCGGTGCTGGTGGCCGGCACGGACGGCGTGGGCACCAAGCTGAAGGTGGCCTTCGCCGCCGGACGCCATGGGACGGTGGGCATCGACCTGGTGGCCATGTCGGTGAACGACATCCTCACCTGCGGCGCCGAGCCCCTCTTCTTCCTCGACTACTTCGCCACCGGGCGCCTGGAGGTCGACGACGCCGCCGAGGTGGTCAAGGGCATCGCCCTGGGCTGTGAGCAGGCCGGCTGCGCCCTGCTGGGCGGCGAGACGGCGGAGATGCCGGGCTTCTACGCGCGTGGCGAATATGACCTCGCGGGCTTCTGCGTGGGCGTGGTGGAGCGCGCCGCCATCATTGATGGCAAGCGCGTGAAGCCGGGTGACGCGCTCATCGGGCTCCCCTCCTCCGGCCTGCACAGCAACGGCTATTCGCTGGCGCGCAAGGTGCTGCTGGACGACGGGAAGCTGGCCCTGGACGCGACGCCCGAGGGCCTGGACCGGCCGCTGGTGGACGCGCTGCTGGAGCCCACGCGCATCTACGTGAAGGACGTGCTGGCGCTGCTCCAGGCGGTGAAGGTGAAGGGCCTGGCGCACATCACCGGCAGCGGCATTCCAGGCAACCTGCCCCGCTGCCTGCCAGACGGCACGCGCGCGGTGCTGAGCGAGCAGACGTGGCCCAAGCCGCCCATCTTCGACCTCATCGCGAAGCTGGGGAGCGTCGCCCGCGACGAGATGTTCAGCACGTTCAACATGGGCCTGGGGCTCATCCTCGTCGTGGCGAAGGAAGACGTCGCCCAGGCGCTGAGCGTGCTGAGCGGCCGGGGCGCGCGGGCCTTCGAGGTCGGCCGCGTGGAGGCGGGCCAGGGCGAGGCCACGGCGGTCATCGACCCATGAGCGGCCAGCGGGTCCGCCTGGGCGTGCTCGTGTCCGGCAGCGGGAGCAACCTCCAGGCGCTGCTGGAGGCCTGCGCGCGCGCGGACTTCCCCGCCGAGGTGGCCTGCGTGGTGTCCAACGTCTCCACCGCCTTCGCCCTGGAGCGGGCGCGAAAGGCGGGGGTGACGGCCACGGTGGTGGACCACAAGGCCCACGCGACGAAGGCGGACTTCGAGAAGGCCCTGCTGGACGCGCTGCGCGGGGCGAACGTGGAGTGGGTGTGCCTGGCGGGGTTCATGCGCTTGTTGAGCGCGGACTTCCTGGGCCACTACGCGGGGCGGGTGCTGAACATCCACCCGTCGCTGCTGCCCGCCTTCCCGGGCCTGCATGCGCCGCGACAGGCGCTGGAGCGCGGCGTGAAGGTGGCCGGGTGCACGGTGCACTTCGTGGACGCGGGCACCGACACGGGGCCCATCATCGCGCAGGCGGCCGTGCCGGTGCTTCCGGATGACGACGAGAAGGCGCTGAGCTCGCGAATCCTCGAGGAGGAGCACCGGCTCTACCCGCTGGCCGTGCGGCTCGCGGTGACGGGCAAGGTGACGCTGGACGCGGCGCGCACGCGCGTGGAAGCGCGGGCCACGGTGGGTGAGCTGGCGCTGCGCAATCCCGGCGCGACGGTCGACCCGGCGTGAGCGAGCGCGCCCTGCCCTCACGCGACGAGCGCGTCACCGCGCTCCGGGAAGCCCGCGTGGTGCTGGTCAGCGCCTGTCTGCTGGGCGAGGCCTGCCGGTACGACGGCCGCTGCCAGCGCTCCGAGCGCGTCCTCGCGGCGCTGGCGGACAAGGACGTCGTCCCCGTGTGCCCGGAGGTGGCCTCGGGCCTGCCCGTGCCGCGCCCGCCCGTGGACCTGCGCGGAGGCACGGGCGTGGACGTCTGGGCCGGGCGGGCCACCGCTGTCGAGCGCGCCGCGGACATCGACCGGACGGAGCCCTTCCAACGGGGCGCCCGGCTCGCGCTCGACGCGGCCCGACGCTTCGGCGCGACGGTGGCGCTGCTGAAGGAGAAGAGCCCGTCGTGCGGAAGCCAGCGCGTCTACGAGTCCGGCCAGCTCCGCGCGGGCGAAGGCATCACCACGGCGCTGCTTCGCGCGGAGGGCATCACCGTCCTCGGCGACGAGGACCTCTAGCGACAGCCCCTACCCGCGACGCGCCGGCACCGTCCACGTGTCATGAGGCAGCGGCGCGAAGAGCGCCTCCACCATGTCTTCGGTGACCTCCGCCAGCGTGGTGGGCTGCCAGTGCGGCTTGTTGTCCTTGTCCACGAGCACCGCGCGGATGCCCTCACGGAAGTCCGGCCGCGCCGTCATCGCCTGGCTGAGCCGGTACTCCACGTTGGCCATCTCGACGTAGTCGCGGGTGCGCCCCATCCGGAGCTGGCGCAGCGTCACCTTCAGGCTGGCCGGGCACATGTGGAGCAACGTGGCCCACGTCTCCTGGGCCCACGGCGTGCCCTCCACCTCCAGCGCCTGCTGGATGTCGTCCACGCGCTCGGCCGCGAAGCACCGGTCGATGGCCGCGTGCTGCACGCCCAGCGGCGACGTGCCCGCGTCCGCGTGGAAGCCGGCCAGCACCGTGTCCACCACCGTGCTCGCCGCGCCGGTGCCCCAGGGCGCGCTCACCAGCGCGTCCAGCACCGCGTCCAGCCGCGCGGACTCCACGTGGTGCGTGGCGTAGCCCAGCCACATCGCGTCCGCCGCGTCGCACCGGGCGCCCGTGAGGCCCAGGTACGTGCCCGACTCACCCGGGAAGCGCGGCAGGAACCAGCCACCGCCCACGTCCGGGAAGAGGCCAATGGCCGTCTCCGGCATGGCCAGCACCAGCTTCTCGGTGACGACCCGGTGGGTGCCGTGAATCGACAGGCCGAGCCCGCCCCCCATGCAGACGCCGTCCACCAGCGCGATGAACGGCTTGCCGAAAGAGTGGATGCGGTGGTTCAGCCCGTACTCGGCGCGGAAGAACTCGCGAGACACCCGCTCCTTCTCTCCAACGGACGCGTCCCCCACCGACACCGCCACCGCGCGCACGTCTCCACCCGCGCAGAAGGCCCGGCCGCCAGCGCCCCGGATGACGACGGCCTGGATGGCCGGGTCCGCCGCCCAGGCGTCGAGCGCCGGGTGCAGCTTGCGGCACATGCCCAGGTTCAGCGCGTTCAGGGCCTTGGGCCGGTTCAGGGTCACCACGCCCACCGCGCCACGCGTCTCGAGCAGGAGGTCGTCCGTCATGGCGCCGGGGATATCAGGCGGGCAGCCCCTTGGGTGGATTCATTGGCCCACCTCGGGGACAGACGCGCTATGGGGAACGCATGACCTCCGCACTGGCGCCCCTGCGTGCCGTCGTCTTCGACATGGACGGCACCCTCGTCGACAACATGCAGTTCCACAACGAGGCCTGGGTCTCGTTCGCTCGGAAGCTGGGCTTGCCGCTGACCGCCGACAACTTCCAGAGCCGCTTCGCCGGCAGGAAGAACGAGGAGATCATCCCCGAGCTGCTCGGCCGCCCGGTGGCCCCGGATGAAGTGGAGCGCATCGCCGAGGAGAAGGAGCACCACTACCGCACCCTGTACCGGCCGCACCTGAAGCTGCACCAGGGCGCGGAGGCCTTCATCCATCGCCTGCGGGAGGCCCACGTCCCAGCGGCCATCGCCACCGCCGCGCCCCAAGGCAACCGCGAGCTGGTGCTGGACGGGCTCGGCATCCGGCCCTTCTTCGCGAGCATCGTCGGCGCCGAACAGGTGACGCGCGGCAAGCCCGCCCCGGACATCTTCCTGGCCGCCGCCAAGGCGCTGGGCGTGGCCCCCACCGAGTGCCTCGCCTTCGAGGACGCTGTCCTGGGCGTCATGTCCGCCCGCGAAGCCGGCATGACGGTGGTGGGCTTGACCACCGCCGCGCCGGAAGCCGACCTCCGCGAGGCCGGCGCGCACTGGGTGCTCCCGGACTTCACCCAGCTGCCGCCCGAGCTGGAGCAGCGCCTCTTCAGCGCCCAGGCCCGCTGACCCGCCCCCCGCGGGCGCGCCGTGGTGAAAAGGGCGCCAGCGGCGGGCACGTTGTGTAGTGTTGCCCGCCTCATGGCGACGTCCTCTGCCAAGCTCAAGCTTCCCGCCGGGCCGTCCCGGCATGTCTACGACGTCATCGTGCTCGGCAGTCAGCTGGGCGGTGCGCTCGCGGCGGCCCTCCTGGCGAAGCGCAACCACCGCGTCCTGCTGGTGGAGCACGACGGCATGGGGCCGGGTTACGAGCACGGCGGCTACGTGCTCCCCTACGCCCCCTTCGTCGCTCCGCCGCTCAAGGCCATGCCCGCGGTGGAGGAGGCCCTCACGGAGCTGGGCGTCAACGCCAGCGTCCAGCGCACGCTGCGGCCCCACGCGCCGGAGCTGCAGCTCCTCATGTCCCGCAGCCGCATGGACCTCCATGGTGACGCCGCCCGCCGCAAGGCCGAGGTGACGCGCGAGCTGGGCGAGGAGGGTGAAGCCCTGCTGGGCACCCTGGCCGGCGCCGCCGCGCAGCACGAAGCCAGTGATGCCTTCTTCAAGGCGGGCCCCGCCCTGCCGCCGGACGGCTTCTTCGAGGGCTGGGGCCTGAAGAAGCTCATCCGGGCGCATCCGGGCCTGGAGACGCCGCCCCGGCTCACGGGAGACACCGCGTCGGTGTCCCTGGTGCGGGGACTGCTGCCCTTCGTCACCCACCTGGACCGCCCGGAGGCGCCCCTGGCGCTGACGCGGGCCATGTCCCAGGTGCTGTCGACCCCCTCCTACTTCCCCGGCGGCCACGAGGGCCTGCGCGAGGTGCTCGCCCGCCGCGTGGCGGAGCTGGGCGGAGACGTGCTCGGGCGCGACAACCCGGCGGGCTTCATCGTGGAGGAGCTGGCCTTCGACGGCAGCAAGTTCGCGGGCATGAAGCTGATGCGCTCGGACACGATGTACCGCGCGTCCTGCCTGGTGGCGGCCACGGACGCGGGCGCGCTGCGGCGGCTGGTGACGGACAAGAAGCACCACCGCGGGCTGCTGGAGCACCTGGACCAGTCCAACACCAAGGCCCTGCTCTTCACCGTGAACTGGGTGGTGCCGGAGTCGGCGCTGCCTCGCGGCCTGGGGGAGCTGGCCCTGCTGGACACGGACGACGCGGAGCTGGGCCCCGTGCTGATCCAGGTCCACCCCGCGCGCGCGACACCGGCGCACGGCGGCAAGGAGGCCAAGGCGACGGAGGGGCTGCGCGTGGTGTGCGCCGGCGCCTTCGTCCCGGCCTCGGCGCGGGACCTGGGCGAGGAGCACCTCCAGGGCGTGGCGACGCGCATCGACGAGCACCTGGACGCGCTGATGCCCTTCACCGCCCAGCACCGCGTGCTGCGCTCTGCCCCCTACCTGGACGCCGGCGGGGTCCGCGGCAGCCGGCTGATGCCGCACCCCTTGTTCAGCTTCGAATCGGAAGCCTTCCTGGGCGTCACGGGCCTGGCCCAGCGCACGCCGGCCAAGAACATCCTGCTCGCCACCCGCGAGGTCCTCCCCGGTCTGGGGCTGGAAGGCGAGCTGCTCTCGGGCATCCGGGCCGCGCGGCTGGTGCAGGACATGTTGAAGAAGAAGGATCCGCTCAAGGGCTGATCCAGGATCTAAGGCTGGATTTCCAGGCCGTTCTCTGGCAGGTTCCGCCGCTCTTTTAATCGGCAGGCGTCCAACGCCCCAGTTTTCAAGGAGTTAGAGGTCATGGCGTGGAAGTGTGACTTGTGTGGCAAGCGTCCGCTGGTGGGTAACAACGTCAGCCACGCGAACAACAAGACGAAGAAGCGGACCCTGCCGAATCTCCAGAAGGTTCGGGCCAGCGTTCAGGGCAGCACCCAGCGCGTTCTCGCGTGCACCCGCTGCATCAAGGCGGGCAAGGTGACGAAGGCTGCGTGAGGTCCTCTCACTCGAAGGGGGGCATGACGCGCGTCTCACCACCGCGACTGCCCCCCACGAGCGAATTCATCCCGTTTCGTGCGGTTCGTGCCGTATTTCCTTTCCGGAAAGCGGCGTGAGCCGTCGCGGGGGCCTTGCGGGCGCGCATCCTGGCGAGCCTGCCTTGGGCCCCGTGGCATCACCTCCAGCGCTGAGCCTCGCGGACCTGGTGTGAATGTCTCGTCGTCAACTGGCGCGAGGTGTCAAGTCGGACTAGGTAAGCTGGCACCGTGAGCAGCGTCAATCTGATGGCCCGTGAAGTGGCCGCGAAAATCGTTTTCTACGGACCGGGCCTTTCCGGGAAGACGACCTCGCTGAGGAAGATCTACGAGACGGTCCGCCCCGCACACCGCGGCGAGATGATGTCCATCGCCACGGAGGGGGACCGGACGCTCTTCTTCGACTTCCTCCCCGTGAAGGTGGAGCGCGTGGGCGACTGCTCCGTGCGACTGGCGCTCTACACCGTGCCGGGGCAGGTCTTCTACAACGCCACCCGCAAGCTGGTGCTCCAGGGCGCCGACGGCGTGGTGTTCGTGGCGGACTCGCAGCCGGAGGCCATGGACGCCAACCGCGAGTCCCTGGCCAACCTGGAGGAGAACCTCTTCGAGCACGGCATCCGCCTGGACCGCTTCCCGCTGGTGATGCAGTGGAACAAGCGGGACCTGGACGGCGTGCTGCCCGTGGAGGAGCTCCGCAAGGAGCTCAACCCCCGGGGTGTCCCGGAGCTGGAGACGTCCGCCGCCAACGGCCGCGGGGTGCTCGACACGCTCAAGGCCATCACCCGGCTGGTCATCAAGGACCTGCGCGCCAAGCGCATCGTCCCGCCGCCCCGCCCCACCACCGGCGCACAGCCCGCGGGCCTGGAGGCCCAGCTCACCCAGCACCTGCAACACCGGCAGCAGCCCGGCGCCGGCGCGACCGCGCCCCAGCCGGTGCAGGGTGGCGGCCCGGTGCCTCGCGTGGCCCCGATGGCCGTGGTGCCGCCGCCGCGCGTGGAGCCGGCCCCCATCCCCGTGCCCCAGCCCGGCCCGACGCTGCTGGGCCCCGCCAGCGCCTTGGCGCCGGGCGACATGTTCGACCACGCCCGCGCCGCCGAGGCCGCGTTCATGACCGGGGACTACACCACCTGCGTCACCGCCTGCACGGACGCCATCCGGCGCGCGCTGGCCTTCGCGGGCGAAGGCTCCCTGGGGCAGCAGGCCTTCCTGCTCCGCGTGGACGGCGCCGACCTGCTCCGGCTCCAGGGCCTGGCCACGCAGCAGCACCTGCGCGTGGATGACGCCGCCTTCTCCCTCTACGTGATGATGCAGGTCTTCATCCGGCTCAACGCGGTGGGCCTGCCCAACGCGGAGTAGCCTCCGCCCCGCTCAGCGCGGGGAGACGAACTGCAGCAGCCCCATGCGCTGCAGCTTCGCCAGCGTCTTGAGCGTCTCCAGCTCCCGGGCCGGACTGGCCAGCACCAGCGTGGACACGTCCCAGGTGCCATTCACCAGCCCGGCGATCTGACGCTCCTCGGGCTTGAGCAGCGCCTGCCCCTGCGGGTCGTGAATCATGAGGGGCACCATCAGGGGCTGCATGTCCGCGTAGAGCGCCGCCACGTGCTCGCGCTGCACCAGCCGGGCGAACTCGCGCACGCGCCGGTCCGCCGGGTCGCTGGCCAGCAGGGACGCGCAGACGATGCCCGCGGCGTCGTACTGGCCCTCGCGCATCAGCACCGCGCCCTTCTCCAGCATCTCCGCCACCGGATCCGCCTCCACCTGCGGCGCCCCGTCCACCTCCACCAGCTTCGACCGCAGCAGCTCGTGCACCCGCCGCGTCACCGAGGAGCGGGACACGCCCATGGACAGGCGCAGCCGCCCCAGGTTCTGCGGCGACGTGCACAGCCCCAGGATGATTCGATGCATCAGCGGCTGGCTCGGGCTCGGCGGCGCCAGCGCGCGCACGCTGAGCGCGTCGATGGGCAGCGCCTTGTCCACGTCGGACTGCTCATCCACCCAGCGCAGGGACTCGAAGAGCAGCTCGCGGATGCCCATGTCGGACGGCACCCAGTCCTCGCCGGAGCGGTCCGCGTCTTCCGTCCAATGGAAGGTGCCCCGGCCCGCGATGGTCAGGTCCATCATCGCGGCGAACAGCTCCTCGCGGCCCAGGTCGCGAATCCACCGCGCCTGGATGCCGTGGATGTCGAACGCGGCGTCCACGTCCGGCGTGCGCGCCAGCTCGTCGAAGCCGGCCAGCACCTTCGTCCCCGACGCCAGCTTGGACAGCGTGAGCAGCCGCGCCACGCGTCCGCGCAGCCCCTCGGCCGCGGTGGCACCCACCTGGCCGGAGAGCAGGAAGAGCTTGCGCTCGCCCGCCTCCCACGAAAGCTGGAGCGTCCCCGTCTTGCGGGAGCTGTCCAACCATTGAAGGAACTCAGGGAGCGGATAACTGAAGAGGTCGCCGTGGAGGGCCATGCGTGTCGGATTCGAGGATACAGTCCCCAGCCGTGCGCGTCGCGCTCCTGTTCATCGATGGTGTGGGCATTGGCCGGAAGGACCCGGCCGTGAATCCGCTCGCCCACCGGGAACACCTGCTATCCCACTTCGAGGACGCCCCCAGCCCGCCCCTGCCCCACGCAGGCCGCTGCATCCCCACGGACACCACCTTCGGCGTCCCCGGCCGGCCCCAGTCCGCGTCCAATCAGACGGCCATCCTGACGGGAGAGCCGGCCCCCGTGCTGCTGGGCCGCCACGTCCTCGGCTACCCCAACGCGCCGCTGCGGGGGTTGATGGCGGACCGCTCCATCATCCGGCGGCTGGGCGCGGCGGGCCGCACCGCCACCTTCGCCAACGCCTATCCCGCCCCCTATCTGGACGCGCTGGGGGTTCCCCGCCGGCCCAGCACGTCCCCGCCGGAGTTCGTCCTGTCCCCGGAGTCGCTCCGCAAGGTGAAGCCCTCCGCCTCCAAGCTGGCCTTCGCCGCGGGGGGCATCCCCCTGCGGACACTTGATGACGCCCGCGCCGGGGACGGCCTCACCCACGACATCACCGGCGCCAGCGCCCGTGCCTACGGACTGCCCGCGCCGCGGCGCTCGCCCGAGCAAGCCGCCGCCGTGTTCTGGAACATCGCTTCAGGCGCGGACTTCACCTTCTTCGAGCACTACCTGGCGGACGAGGCCGGCCACGCCCAGGACTGGACGGCCGCCCTGGCCGCGCTGGACGCGTTCGACGCCTTCACCCGCGCGCTCGTGGCCACGCGCCCCGCCGAGGCCCGGGTGCTCGTCTGTAGCGACCACGGCAACGTGGAGGACCTCTCCACTCGGGGACACACGCTTCACCCCGTGCCCGTGCTCTACTTCGGCCCGCCCGCGCCCGAGGTGGAGTCCTTCTCCACCGTGGCCGATGTCGGACGCGCGGTGGTTCGCTGGTTGGGTGCGGAGTGAGTCAGGCGTCACCAGCAACAAGGTTGCGTCGCGGCAGTCCCGGCTGGGCAGCGGTGCTGCTCGTGCTGGGGCTGCTCACCGGCTGCGCCGCCTCCCAGAGCGCCCGCGTGCTCGTCGGCAGGGGCACCGGCATCGACGTCGAATACCAGCCGCGCGACACCGAAGCGGCCATGCAGGTGAGGCTCGCCGTCGAACGCGCCATTCCGCGTCTCCAGCGCTGGGGCACCTTCGACGACACCGTCACCATCGTCGTCCACCCCAACCACGCGGCCCTGGAGCGCGCCGCCAACCGGCCGGGCCATGACTTCCTCCGCGCCTGGGCGCGCTACGAGCAAATCGAGCTGCAGAGCCCTCGTACCTGGACGTCCCGGGGCGCCAGCCAGAGTCAGGTGGACGAGCTGCTGCTGCACGAGCTCACCCACAGCCTCATGTACCAGGTGGCCTCGGACCGGCTCGGCTGGACGCGCAAGCGGATTCCCCTCTGGTTCCGCGAAGGCATGGCCTCCTACACCGCCGAACAGGGCTACCGCGTCTCCAGCCTGGACGACCTGGAGCACTACTGGCGCCAGCACTCCAACGCCGACCCCCTGTCGCAAGCCGACGCGCTCTACCAGTCCGAGAGCGGCGTCGTGTATGGCGCCGCCCACCACGCCTTCACCTTCCTGGCGCGCCGCTATGGCGAGGACACCATCCGCAAGGTGCTGCGCGGCATGAGCCAGGGCCCGGACTTCGACAGCGCCTTCCAGCGCGCCGTGGGCGTCCCCCAGGAGCGCTTCCTCCAGGACTTCCGCCGGTACGTGCGCCTGCGCGGCTTCAAGGGCGCCAGACAGCTCCATCCGGCGCGTCCCCGGCCCGCGAGCCCCATCCCCATCGTACCCTTACCTACCCCTCAGTGAGGCGCTGCTGTGTCCCTGCATTTTTCAAAAGTGCACACTGGATGCAGTGTATAGAGGCACGGATATATTTCTCACTGAGTGCGAAACTGGTAGCCGCGGGGCGTCGTCGGCCTCGGTTCGAGGGGCACACCATGGAGCAGGAGGACACGCCGAAGCCTCGGTCCGGCGCGACGTCGGACGGACAAACGCTGCTGGAGCGCATGCGGGCCTCGCTCGCCGCGCTGGAGGAGTTGGCGCCGCCAGCGCGCGCGGACCTTCCCGCGGACGTCCGGGCGGCACTCCAGCGTGAGACGGCCACCCTTCAGCAGGTGCGGGGTGAACTGGAAGCACTGCTGTCGCGGGAAGCCCTGACGCGTGAGGAACGGTCCGCCCGGCTGAGCATGGAGCAGGGGCGCGAGCAGCGGACGAATCCGCTCAACCTCCTCGCCGCGGGGGTGGCGCACGAAATCAACAACCCGCTCGCGTACACGATGGGGAACATCGAGTACCTGCGGCAGCGGCTTCCCTGCCACACCCTGCCCGCCCCGCTGGCCGACGAGTGCCAGCAGGTCCTGGAGGAGGCGCTGGAAGGCGCGCGGCACATCCGGCGCATCGTGGCGGACCTCCGCGCCCTCTCCCAGGGTGACACCCGCGCCGACGAGCCCGTGGACCTCCCGGCCGTCCTGGAGCGCACGCTGCGCATGGCGGCGACGCACCTGCGCCACCGGGCGCGCGTGGTGCGGGACTATGGGCCGGACGTGTCTCCCGTCCTGGGCACGCCCACCAAGCTGGGCCAGGTCGTCCTCAACCTGGTGGTCAACGCGGCGCAGGCCTTTCCCGAAGGGCGCGTCTCTGAGAATCAGCTGACGCTCTCCTTGCGCGAGGAGGCCGACGCGGTGGTCCTGTCCGTCGCCGACACCGGCCGGGGCATCCCGCCGGAGATACTCCCCCACGTCTTCAACCCCTTCTTCACCACGCGCGGCGAGGGCATGGGCATGGGGCTGCCCATCTGCCGCGAAATCGTCACGTCGCTGGGCGGAGACCTCCGCGTGCACAGCGAGCCCGGCAAGGGCACCACCGTGGAGGTGACGCTGCGGCGCGCCGCGCGGCCCGAGCCGAAGGTGGCCTCACGCGAAGCCGCGCCCACGCACCGCACCCGGCGCATCCTGGTGGTGGACGACGAGCCCCGGGTGGTGGACCTGCTCCGCCGCCTCATGCGCGGCCATGAGCTGGTCTCCGCGGCCAACGGCCGGGAAGCCCTGGAGCGGCTGCGCGCCACCCCAGACTTCGACGTCATCCTCTGTGACTTGATGATGCCGGAGCTGACCGGCATGGACGTCTACGAGACGGTGCGCGCGACGTGGCCGGGCCTTCACGAGCGCATCGTCTTCATGTCCGGCGGCGTCTTCTCGGTGGAGATGCAGCGCTTCCTCAAGCAGGTGAAGAACCCGCTGCTCACCAAGCCCTTCGAGCCCCAGCGGCTTCAGGGTGTGCTGGCGACCGCCCACGAGCGGCTGGGGCACTGAAGGCGCGAGCGCTACGGCTTCGCCGCCGGGGACTCCAGCGCCGCCGGGCTGGTGAGAATCGGCGGGCGGTCCTTCCCCTCCATGGTGCGCTGGAGCTCCAGCTCCTGGAGCAGCATGGCCGGCGCCACGGTGGACACCGGGACGTTGCCGCTCTCCGCGCCGCAGAAGCCGTTGAAGATGCCGGGCTTCTGCCCCGAGGCGAGGATGCGGTTCACCGCCGACAGCGGCGTGCCCACGATTTCCACGCCGCGCACCAGCGTCTCCTTCCCCGTCTTCACGTCCACCCGGTACACCATGCGCGGCACGCCCTTGAAGGCCTGGTAGCCGTAGCCGGACGTGTTGGTGTTGCCCCCGGTGATGTCGCGGATGATGAGGCCGAACGGCTTGCCCTGGCGCTTCGCCTCGGCAATCAGGCGCTTCTTCAGCTCCGCGTCGCTCACGCCATTCGTGCTCTCCACCAACAGGTTCGCCATGCGCGCCACCGGCTTCAGGTTGCCCTGACTGCGGCCATGGCCGTTCGACTGGAGGAAGCCCTCCACCGGCCGGCGCCCCTGGAGGTAGTTGCGCAGCACGCCCTTCTCCACCAGCGTCACCCGCTGGCCGCGCACGCCCTCCTCGTCGAAGAGGTAGTAGCCGTTGAGCGGCTCGTCCTGGAGCACGCGCCGCGTCGGGTCGTCGTGGATGGAGATGAACGCCGGCAGCACCTGCTTGCCCACCTGGCCCTTGAACGTCTTGCCCTCGTTGTCACCTTCCTGCCGGTCTCCCTCCAGCCGGTGGCCCACCGCTTCATGGAAGAGCACCCCGGCCGCCTCCGGCGCGAGGATGGCGGGGCCCGTGTACGGGTCGATGGCGGGCGCCGCGCGCAGGGCCAGCAGCTCCCGGATGACGTCATCCGCCGCCTTGTCCAGGCGCGCCGCGTCCGGCAGCTCCGCTTCGGTGGGCACGTAGAAGTTGCGTGAGTTGTCCAGCAGCTGCCCGTCCGGCGCGCGGGTGACGGCGGAGACATGCAGGCCGTACAGCGTCTCCTCGGTGATGATGCGGCTGCCTTCCGAGGACACGAACAGCCGCGTCACCTTGTCCTTGGTGACGCGCACCTCCGAGTCGAACAGCTCCGGGTGCGCGTTGAAGCGCGCCGACACGGCGCGGGCCACCTTCACCCAGCGCTCGCGGTCGAACGGCGCCTCCACCGGCGGCGCCACGTGCTTCACCGGCTTCTCGCGCGTGAAGGACGGCGGACGCTTCGGGTCTTCCACCGCGTAGACGTCCTCGCCCTTCTTCTTCAGGTACTGGAACAGCGCGGACTTGTACTTCTCATCGGTGATGAGCCACAGCGACGTGCGCAGCGCCAGCGGCGAGTCGTCCAGCGGGCCTTCCTTGCGCGACACGTAGCTGGTGCCCTTGGTCGAAAAGCTGAACTCCAGCCCCTCCGCCACCGAGCTGTCGAAGTCGTAGTCACCGACGCGCACGTCGACGTACAGCTTCCGCTCGCGGTAGCCGTCGTCCATGAACAGCGCCCCGTAGCGCGCGGAAATCGCGTGCTGTTCGTAGTCCTTGAGCTGGTAGCTCATGAAGTACGGGGGTTCGTGGTTCTGCATCTTCAGCTGCTGGTGGTTGCGCGCCAGCTCGGCGGACATCGCCTCGAGCAGCTTCACGCGCGCATCCGGCACGGGCGCCGCCGCCGTCAGCAGCGCCGAGAGTGCCAGCAAGGGAAACACGTTTTGGAGGAGGGGTTGCACGGCCCCGACACTAGCCCATCCCCTCCACGATACGAGCAGCTCCGCGCTGACGGACGCCGCGAAGGCGGAATCCGTGAACGAGAGGCCCCCCGCCCGGAGGGTCGGTTTCCGGGCGGGCGGCGAAGGACTGTCAGGCCTTCGTCACTTTCTCACGACCCTTGCTGACACCCTTGGTGGCGTTGCGCGTGTCGATGACGACCTTCGAGCGGTCCACCACCATGGCGTAGTCGATGTCCGAGTGGTCCGTGAGGATGAGGACCGCGTCGTACTGGCCCAGCGTCTCCGGCTTCAGCGGCACGGACTTCATCTCCATGTTGAAGCCATGGCCCTTGTGCAGCTCCGGGACGTACGGGTCGTGGTACGACAGGTCCGCGCCCTTCTCCGCCAGCAGCGTCAAGATGCGCAGCGACGGACTCTCACGCATGTCGTCGATGTCCTTCTTGTACGCCGCCCCCAGGCAGAGGACCTTCGCGCCGTTGAGCGTCTGCTTGTTCTTGTTCAGCGCCTCCATCGTGCGCTGCACCACGTAGTACGGCATCTGCCAGTTCACCTCGCCGGCCAGCTCGATGAACTTGGTGTGGAACTCGTACTCGCGCGCCTTCCACGTCAGGTAGAACGGGTCAATGGGGATGCAGTGCCCGCCGAGGCCCGGGCCCGGGTAGAAGGGCATGAAGCCGAAGGGCTTCGTGCTCGCCGCCTGGATGGCCTCCCACACGTCCACGCCCATGCGGTCGCAGAGCATCTTCATCTCATTGACCATGGCGATGTTGACGCAGCGGAAGATGTTCTCCAGCAGCTTGGTCAGCTCCGCCACGCGGGTGGAGGACACCGGCACCACTTCCTTCAGCGCGCTGCCGTAGAGCGCAGCGGCCACCTCGGAGCACGCGGGAGAGTAGCCACCGACGATTTTCGGAATCGTCTTGGTGTTGAAGCTCTTGTTGCCCGGGTCTTCACGCTCGGGGCTGAAGGCCAGGTAGAAGTCCTCGCCCGCCTTGAGGCCGTTCTTCTCCAGCAGCGGCTTGAGCACCTCCTCCGTCGTCCCCGGGTACGTGGTGGACTCCAGGATGAACAGCTGTCCCCGGCGCACGTGCGGCGCGAGCGCCTCTCCCGTCTGGATGATGTAGCTCATGTCCGGCTCACGCGACGCGGTGAGCGGCGTGGGCACGCAGATGATGACGCAGTCCATGTCCTTCGCCTTGGCGAAGTCCGTGGTGGCCTTCAGCTTCCCTGACTTGCTCAGCTCCGACAGCGGAGCGCTGGGGATGTGCTTGATGTAGCTCTCCCCCTTCTCAATCTTGTCAATCTTCCGCTTGTCGATGTCGAGCCCCATGACGGGGAAGCCCGCCTCCGCGAACGCCATGCCCAGCGGAAGACCGACGTAGCCAAGTCCGACCACACCCACCCTCGCGTCCCGCTTCTTGATGCGCTCCAGCAGCGGGCTGCTCACCATCACCCTCATCGTCCTCACCTCTCCTCATGCGACGTGCCGTCAAGACGGTCACATCCCGACCCGACACTCAGCGGAAAACGACCACCCACCTCAGCCACGCCGGAGGCGTCACCTGCCCCCGGAACTCCACCGCCAGCGACGGCACCACCCTCCCGTACCCTGGCGAATACTTCGACGGCACCAACCGCGCCGTCAGCCCCTGCTCCAGCACCACCCAGGCGAGCGGGGCCCCCTCCGGGCCCAGCTCCACCACGAGCGGCTCGAACGACACCGGCTCCTCCATCACACGACCCGCGCGTGACAGGACCTGCGCTTGAGGCGACACCACTCGCGCCTGTTCATCTGGCAGATGGAATCTGCCCACCACGTCATGCCGGCCCATGCCCACGAAGCGGTCACGTCCGGCCAGAGCGCGCTCGCCCCGGTCCAGCCGGAACGTGCGCTCGATTCCCACGGGCGCGGCCAGCCGGCGGTAGCCGTCATGCCGCACCAACAACCTGTCCACCGACTTCCCCGGCAGGAAGGCCACCACCCGCGCCCGAGCCTCCTCCGGCAGCGCGAACAACCGCGCCGCGTCCAGGGGCGCCTGCTCCGCGCCATCCACCTGCACCGTGTTGTGCGCGGCCGTCCCGCGGAACCAGTTCCGCAGCGCGGGCTCACGCGTATAGGTGCCGGTGCCCGGGTCCACGATGACGGGACGCCCGTCGACGTGGAGCTCGAAAGAAAGCTTGTCGTTGTGGCTGTGTCCCCCGACTCCGCCTTGTCCCTGCTTGCCGGCGCTGACAGTGATAACGACACCCGCGCCGCGCAAGATGTGAAAACCACCCTCCGGATAGCTCACCGACACGGGCTTGGGCGCGGGCGCGAGCGCGGCGAAACGCGCCTGCCCGGCGCGGCCCAGCAGCCACGCGGCCTCGTCCACGAACTCGCCGCCGCCCAGGCCCGCATCGCCGAAGAGCGCCGCGCCCAGGCCCACCAGATAGCCGTGCGCGTTGTCCTCGCGCTCGCGCAGCGGGACGACGCGGCCGGAATCGTTGTCGCCAATCTGCGGCGCCAGGCCCTGCTCGGAGCACCACGCGCGCACGGCGTGGAACATGCGACGCAGCCGGGACTCGTACCTGGGCCCCAATGGCACACCCGCGCCGCGCGCGGCGAGGTACGCCAGGGTGAACAGCTCCACCGACAGGCGATGATAGGGAATGGAGCCCTCGAAGGACGTGCCCTCGAGGTGCACCTGCTTCTCCATCTGTTCGCGCAGCCCCCCCACCGCCAGCGACACCTGCCGCGGCGCGCCCGGCAGCTCCGGGAAGAGCAGGCCCACCACCAACAGGCCCACGTAGTTGGAGACCAGGTGGTTGTTGGGCACCGCGCCGCGGTCCTCCAGGTGGGCCTCCACCCAGGCGGTGTGCTCGGCCAGCGCGCTCAGCACCGGCACCAGGAAGTCCGGCCGGGCCACCGCGGACGCGGCGGAGAACATGGCCAGCGCCTGCGCCAGGTTCGCGGCGCGCAGCGCCACCTCCATGGCGCACGCCCAGTGCACGCCCTGCCCCACGGGGTTCGCCTGGAGGAAGTCCAGCACCTGCGCCACGAAGGCCTCCGCCAGTCGCGCGCGCACGTCAGCGGCCGTCTCCACCCAGGAGCCCTGGCCCAGCGCCACGACGCTGTCGAGCCGGCCCATCACCCACGGATACTTTGGATCGCTCCCCGTCACGGCGAGCGACAGGCGCTCCACGGGCTCCACCGGATAGCGGTGGCCGCTCACCGGGTCCAAGGACCAGTCCACCGGACGGCCCTCGCCGAAAGCCACCGGAGTGCCGAAGACGTCCCACTCCTGGCGAAGCGCGGCCTGGGCACGGGCCCGCGCGCGCTCCAGGCCGCCGGGCACCGAGGCGAGCGCCTCCAGCACCGACGCCCGCTGGGAGACTTCACACCAGATGCGTGAGGTGCGCTGGCCCAGCGCCAGCTCCACCAGCTCCGCGCCATCCGCCGCCCCGTAGCACTCGAGGAGCTGCACCTCGTCCGCGCGCTCGCGCCGACGATAGAGCGCCTGCCGCGCCACACCCTGGACACGCCGCACCGCGCTGCGCGCCAGTGCGCCTGGTGCAAGTCGAGCGATCGCCGCGTAGTAATCGAGAGTCCCCATTCGCCCCTTCCGCCACCCGTGCCGGATGCCGTTAGCAAGTGCCTGGCCAGGGGCTGTTTCTCAGGAGTTGAGCGGGGTTGCGCGGCGGCTCCGTCCCCCCTGACGGTAAAAAGTGGGGGGATCACACGCCCTGAAGGGAAAAGGATTTCCGATTCGTGGCCGCCCGGCTCCCACCTTGAGCAGTGTTGCGGCGCGTGCGTGGCGTGCCCATACCTTCCCGCGTGCTGGCAGGTGCTTGGACGGGGTGGCGCATCGGCAACGAGTCCGATGCAGGGGTGGAACAGACGCTGGCGGCGGTCGCCGAGCGTGCCTTCCGCTGTGGTGCGCGTGCGGGCTTGGAGTCCCTGGTGCGCGAGGCCCAGCGGATGACGGGCGCTTCCGGAGCGGCCTTCTATGACGGGCGCGTCTGCGTCGCGGCGACGGGAGTCGTCACGGCCACGCGCGTCCGGGGAAGGGTGAGCCGTCGGCCGGCCCTGGTGGTGTGGCCCGAGCGGCCCACCGGCCGGGACGCGCGGGTGCTCGCGCGGCTGTCGGCGTTCGGCGCCGTGCTGCTCGCGGTGCATGCCCGCGAGTCGGACGCGGCGGCGCGGCACGTGCATCTGCTGAAGACGCAGCGGCGGTTGGAGCGGCAGGTGGTGAACCAGGAGCACCGGCGCTCCCGGGCTTCACACGACCTCAGGACACCATTGATGGTCATCAAGGGATACGTGGACATGATGCTGAAGGGAACGGCGGGCGGGCTGACGGCCCCCCTCCAGCGCTACCTGGAGCGGCTGCGCCGCTCGGCGGACGACCAGAGCGCCATCATCGAGCGCCGGCTGGCGAAGGTGCGGGACGAGGGCGTGGCGGACCTGCGCCCCATGCTGCGCACGGCCTTCATCCCCGCCGCGCGCGGCCAGCGCGGCGTGGACACGACGCTGACGCTTCCGGACCGGCCCGTGGCCCTCTCCGGCTCCCGGGATGACGTGGAGCTGCTGGTGCGCACGCTGGCCCGCGCGGTGGCGGCGTCGGGCGCGCCCGCCGCGGTGCGCGTGGAGGCCGTGGGGGACGCGGGCGTGTGGCAGCTGCGCGTCACCCTCCGGGGTGGCAAGGCGCTGCCGGACAAGACTGTCACGCTGCTGCGGCACCTGACGCAGCGGCTGCGGGGTGGCCTCTCGTCGCCGGAGGAGACCGGCAACGGCTGGGTGGTCCACCTGCCGGTGGACGACACCGTGCCCGTGGCGCCTCGCGACGCGTGAGGCGCGCCGCCGTCAGGACGCGGGGAGCAGTTGGCGCACCAGCTCCAGCAGGCGGCCTCGCTCCACCTCGCGCTTGACGAGGTACCCGTCCGCGCCCGCCTCCAGACCGGCGGCGCGGTCCTCGGGACTGTCGAGCGACGTCACCAGGATGATGGGCGTGCGGTGCAGCTGCGGGTGCGACTTGATTCGCCGCGCCAGCCCCACGCCGTCCAGCCGGGGCATCTGCCAGTCGCTGACCACCAGCTGGCAGGGCGTGCGCTCCAGGATGCCCCACGCCTCTTCACCATCCGCCGCCGTCACCACCGGGTAGCCGGCAATCTCCAGCAGCGACTTCATGGCGAAGCGCGTGGTGAGCGCGTCATCACACACGAGGATGCGGGGCCGCGTCGTCTCACGCGCCACCGAGCGCGTCTCCGGCCGCGCCGCGCGCACCAGCTCCGCCGCGTTGAGCACCGGCACCACGCGGCCGTCATCCAGCACCGCCGCGCCCGCCAGGTGCCGCACGCCCTTGAGGTGACGCCCCAGCGAGCGGACGACAATCTCCTGCTGCCCCACCACCTCGTCGATGGCGTACAGCACCTTGTCCTCGCCCACCGTCAGCAGCGCGGCGGCCTGCACCTTGCCGGAGTCCAGCGCCAGCGGCAGCCGGGGCAGGCCAATGGCCTCCGCCAGCGGCAGGAACGTGAGCTGCTCCCCGTCCAGGCGCGCCACCACGCGGCCCGCGACGGTGCCCACGTCATCCGGGTTCAGCCGGAGGATGCGATTCACGCTGTCGGAGGGAATGGCGGACACCGTGGTGCCCGTGCGCACGAGCAACCCCAGCGCCGCGGCCAGCGTCAGCGGCAGGTCCACGGTGAAGCGCGTTCCCTGCCCCGCCGTGAAGGCCACGTCCACCGAGCCCTGGAGCCGCTGCGCCGTCGCCTGCACCACGTCCAGGCCCACGCCCCGCCCGGACGTCGACGTCACCTGCTCCCGCGTGGAGAAGCCCGGCTGGAAGATGAGGCGCGCCGCCTGCGCGTCCGACAGCTTCTCCGCCTCGTCGGCCGGCAGCAGTCCCCGCCGCACCGCCGTGGCGCGCACCCGGCTGGGTGACAAGCCGGAGCCGTCATCCTCCACCACCACCGCGATGCGCGGGCCCCGGGGCTCCACCCGCACCGTCAGGCGTCCCGCCTCGGGCTTGCCCGCGGCCCGCCGCTCCTCGGTGGACTCCAGGCCATGGTCAATGGCGTTGCGCACCAGGTGCAGCAGCGGGTCCTTCAGCGCGTCGAGGATGCGCCGGTCCAGCCGGACCTCGCCGCCCGTCAGCTCCAGCGTCACCTGCTTGTCCAGCCGCGCGGACGTCTCGCGCACGGTGCGCCGCAGCGGCTCCAGCACCTGCGAGGCCGGCACCATGCGCAGGTCGCGCAGGTCATCGCGCGCCACCTGGGCCACCAGCGTGAGCTGCTCACCGTCGCGGTGGGATTCCTTGGTCAGCTCCAGGAGCTGCTTCTGCAGCCCGCGCATCTGCGTCACGCCCGCGCGGAGCGGCTCCAGCGCGGGACCGCCGCCCGCCATCGCGAGCTGCGACGACGCGCGCTCCAGGTGCATCAGCACCTCGCGCATGCCGTCCATCAACACGCGGTGCGCCGCGCCCCGCCGCGTCTGCTGCGCGCGCCCGGCCAGGAGCAGCTCCACCTGAAGCGCGATGGACTCCAACGTCTTCACCGACACGCGCACCGTCTGGTCCGCCGGTCCACGGGACTCCGGCGTGGCCACCGCGGCCGGGGCCCCCTGCGCCGCCGCGCCTTCCACGGGCGCGGGGGACGGCGACTCGCGCAGCGCATGGACGGCGCGCGCCACCGCCCCTGCCCCACCCGCCGCCTCCAACGCCGTCCGCAGCTCCACCAGCGTGCCAGCCACGTCCGCAGCGGCCCGCCCCGCGGAGTCACCGCCCGGCTCCATGCGCGTGAAGCCCAGCGCCGCGGCCTCCGCCAGCGTGGCCACCTTCTGCGCTCCGGCGGACTCGGCGGACGCCTTCAACGTGCGGGCCCGCTCCACCGCCGTGCGCACCACCGCGGCCCGGTCCGGCACGTCCGGCGAGCACAGCGCGCTCAGCCCCGCCTCGAGGAGGTCCAGCACCTCCAGCCCCTGCGCGGCCGCGCCCGAGGCCGCCGTCTGGGGGACGGCCTCCGCGGACTCGTGCCCCAGGGCGGCCAGCAGCGAGGACAGGCCTTCCACCGCGGGGGACTGGCCGGCGTCGCCACGGGCCATGGCGCCTTCGATGGCGGAGAGGCCGCGCAGCATGGCCTCCACCAGGTCGCGGGGCAGCCGCTCCTCCTGATTGAAGGTGGCCAGCCCGTCTTCGATGGCGTGCACCACCTGCTCGATGTCGTCCAGGCCCAGGCTGGCCGCGGAGCCCTTGAGGCTGTGGACCAGCCGCTTGAGCGACGGGAGCAGGTCCGGCTCACGCCCCTGCGCCGGGCCCTCCAGCCCCAACACCTTCGACCCGATGGCTTGAATCTGCTCGCGCGTCTCCGCGGAGAACACCGGCCAGATGCTGCGCAAGAGCTGAGGATCCATGGCGCGTGCCTACTCCCCTTCGGGCCGCGTGGCGGACGGGCCCCCGAGCTGCTCCAGGTCCAACACGGTCAGCCGGTCCGGCGTGAGGAACAAGAAGGGCCCGGGCGGAGGCTGGGACAGCTCCCCCTTCGGCAACTCCTTGCGCCCCTCGACGGACTCCGCCGCCAGCCCGAACCCCTCTTCGCTGTCATCCGCCTCGACCACCACCACCTTGCCGAGGTCCGACATGCCGCCGCCCTCCAGCCCCAGGAGCTGGCGCAGGTCCAACACCGGCACCACGCGCGAGCGGCTCACCAGCGCCCCCAACACATGCCGGGGAGCCCCGGGCAGCGAGGCGATGCCGCGCGCTTCAATCACGTGGTCCACGTGCTCGATTCGCACCGCATAGCGCTCGCCGCCCACTGTGAAGGCCAGCACGGAGAGCACCTCCTGGCGCTCCTCGTGGCGGGATTCGGCCAGGGCCCGGGCCCGGGCGCTCAGCACCTCGCGCCGCTTCTCCGGGCTCACACCCTGCTTGCCGTCCAGCAGCGCGTGCGCCTCGGTGAGCTGGCGTCGCAGCCCGGCGTAATCCATCTTGGCGTCGTCCTTCGACATGCGCTCAGTACCGGGTCGCGGGCAGCTTCAGGATGTCGCGCACCTTCGAACGAAGGTCGTCCACGGACACCGGCTTGTTGAGGAAGGCGCTGGCACCCACCAGCTTGCCCTTCTGCCGGCTCGCGTCGTCCTTCAGCGAGGTGAGCATCATGAAAGGGGTGTCGTGAAGCTGCCGGTCCGCGCGGACCGCCGCGCACAGCGCGAAGCCGTCCATCTCCGGCATCTGCACGTCGGAGATGATGAGGTCCGGCTTGAGCTCCCGCGCCTTGGTCAATCCAATCGCGCCATTCGGAGCGTCGAAGAACTCCAGCCCCCACCCCATCAGGTACACCTGAAGGAGGTTGGTGATGGTCTTCGTGTCTTCGACGATGAGCACCTTTGCGTTCATAACTGGTACCTACCCACCAGGTCCGAGAACCGTTTCGAGAGATTGGTCAGGTTGCCTGACACCTGTTCGATGCGCCGGGTGCTCTCCACCGAGTCTCCCATGGCGGACGTCAGCTCGCTCATGGCCGTGGAGATCTGCTCCACGCCAATGGTCTGCTGACGCGTGTTGCCGGCAATCTGCCGCGCCGCGCCTGACGACTCGCGGATGACCTCCGACAGGCCCAGGATGGTCGTCCCCGCCTCGCGCGCCAGCTCCATGGCCGCCTGCGCCCGGCGGCTGCCTTCCTCCGTGGCGCTGACCGCCTGCCGCGTCCCCTTCTGCACCTCGTTGAGCAGGCCGCGCACCTGCTCCGCGGCGATGCGGGACTGCTCCGCCAGCGTGCGCATCTCCGTGGCGACCACCGCGAAGCCCCGGCCCTGCTCTCCGGCCTTGGCCGCCTCGATGGAGGCATTGAGCGCCAGCAGGTTGGACTGCTCGGCCACGTCCTTCACCGTGCCGATGATGTCGCCAATCTGCATCGTGCGCTCACTGAGGTCGGTGATGGACAGGGCAATGGCCTTCACCTGTTCGCCCAGGTTCTCCATGCCCAAGACGCTCTCGCTGACGACCTTCTGCCCCTCCGCGCTGAGGGCCTCGGACTTCTGCGTCTGGGAGATGACCGAGTCCGCGTAGGCCGTGGCCTGCTTGGACGTCTGGGCAATCTCCGCCACCGTGGTGCTCGTCTCATTGATGGCGGAGGCCTGCTGGTGGGCCATGGCCGACTGCTGGGTGGAGGTGGCCAGCACGCCCGCCGCCTCGCGCTCCATCTCCGCCGCCGCGCTCCGCAGGTCCTGCAGCAGGTGGGAGAGCGCGTCCGTCATCACCGCGAAGCTGCGCGCCACGTCGCCAATCTCATCCGAGCCCTGGAGGTCCAACTGCTGGCGCAAATCCCCCGCCGCGATGCCCGCCGCCGCGCGCGCCAGCCGCTCCAGCGGCACCACGAGCATCCCGGACACAATCCATGCCGCCACCAGGCAGGCCACCAGCACGAGCAGGCTGATGATGGCCGTGAAGCGCGTGGCCTCCCGCAGCGTCTGGCTCAGCCCCTCCTCATGGAGCGCCAGTTGGAGGGTGCCCAGGTGCGCGGTGGAGCCGGCCGCGAGCACGGGCGTCGTCGTCTCCACCAGGCCCGTGCCCTTCACGGACCTGCGGCGGAGCACCGAGGCATCGCCTTCGACGGAGGCCGGAGCCTGCGCCTCGCCGACGTAGCGCTCCGCCGCGGACTCGCCCAGGAGGACGCCGTCCGCGTCATGGACGCGGACATAGGCGACCTCGGGGCCCAGGCTCAGCGCGCCCTGCACCAGTTCCTGGAGCCGCTCCGGGTCGCGCCTCGCGCCCAGCATGGGCGTCAGCGTCTTCGCCAGCTCCACGCTCACCGAGCTGGCGCGGCGGGACAGGTCATTGCGAAGCGCATCGCCCATCTGCATCCACGTCGTGGTGATGAGGATGACGGCCACCAGCCCCCCCGTCGCCCCGGTGAGCGCGAGGATCTTCATTCGCAGACTGAGCCTGCTCCCCGGCGCGCGGCCCGGCGGTGTCAGGTGCGTCTCTTTGACGTCCACGTTGCCTCCCACCTCGTGCGGAGCGCGCGCCTCTCAGCGCACGCCATGCCAGCCAGCCTGCTCGACTGGCGCCAGGGCCTGCCTCAGGCCGCCGGCCGTCATCGTCTCCACCCCACGCAGCGGGTGCTCATCATCCAGTCCGTCCAGCGCGCGCAGGGCGTTCTGCCGCGCACGCTCCGCGTCCTCGCGCCGCTCCATCCGCCCGTAGAGGGCCACCAGCGTGGCGTGCCCCTGCGCCAGCCGGGGCTCCAGGTACAGCGCCTTGCGGATCGCCTCCACCGCCCCGTTCAGGTCGCCACGAACCTCGGCCACCATGGAGAGCAGCAGGTACGCCTCGGGGACCAGCGCCTTCGCGGCCTCGCGCGCCAGCGCCTCCGCCGCCTCGAAGTGGCCCGCGCGCGCGGCGATGATGGCGCGCTCCAGGGGAGGGCCCTCCACGGCAACAGGCGCGTCCACGGCCACGGGCCGCGGTACGGCCAGAGCTGCGGAGGCTGGCGTGGACGCGGCCCACTCAGGACGCGACGCCCCGGGCACGCCCAGGGACGTGCCGAACGTCAGCGGCCCGCCCTCCGTGGACGGCGTCGCGCCCCGGGTCGGCACGCGCGCGCGGCGCGCCCTTGAAGCGTCCAGCGCCTGAGCCCACCCGGCTGGAGGCACCGCCGAGGCCACCTGATTGCGGCCCGCCCCCAGGCGAGGAAGCCGCGCCTCGGACGCCACGGCGCGAGGAGCGCCCGGCACCGGGAGCCGAAGCGCCACGCTGCCCTCGGCGTCCACCGTCTCCAGGCCCAGGCCATTGGTGAGCGGCACCTCCGCCGGAGAGACGAAGAGCAGCCCACCGGGAGCCAGCGCGGCGATGAAGCGCTTCAGCACCTCCCGCGCCAGCTCGGTCGGGAAGTAGATGAGCACGTTGCGGCAGAAGATGGCGCCCAGGCCCATGAAGGGCGGCGGGTCCACGGCCAGGTTGTGGCGCCGGAACTCCACGGCGCGCCGGACCTGGGGGATGACGGAGGAGTCGTCGCCGCTGGCGACCAGGAACCGCTGCTCCTGCTCCGGCTCGATGCGGCGCAGGGACCATGGGCCGTACACGCCCTCCCGCGCGCGCTGGAGCGCCCGCTCCGACACGTCCGTCGCCAGCACGCGGAAGCGGCCTTCGGGCAGCCCCTCCGCCAGCAGGGCCATGGCGATGCTGTAGGGCTCCTCGCCGCTGGCGCAGCCCGCGCTCCACACCTGGAAGCACGGGGCCGGGTGCGTCTGGGCCAGGCGCGCCAGCGTGCGCAGGTGCTCCGGGTGACGGAAGAAGTACGTCTCGCCGATGACGGCGTGCTCGATGAAGCACTCCACCGCCGCGGCCTCGCGCACCAGCAGCTTGCGCAGGAAGGCGTCGGGCGCCAGGCCTCGCGAACGCGCGGCACGGCCCAACGCCGTCTCCAGCGAGCGGCGCAGGCTGCGCGCCAACGTCACCCCGCAGGCCGTCTGGAGGACGTCCTCGACCCGGGCCAGCGTCGCGTCGTCGAGCACCCCCTCGCTCACGGCGCCTCCGGCCCCACGAGCACCGCGGACGTCCGAAGCAACGGGCGCACGCCCTCAGGCGTCCGGCACAGGCCCGCCATCAGCCCGCTGGCATCCCACGGCAGCGGCGACGCCCCATCCGGCGTCCCGTCCACCAGCACCGGGGACTCCACCAGGTCGCGCACGCGGTCCACCAGCACGGCCACCGTGCGCGCGCCGCCACCGCAGACCACCAGGTGCGCATCCAGGGAGGCCTCCCGCTTCACCCCCAGGAGCGCCGCCAGGTCCACGACGACGGCCGGACTGCCCCGGTAGACGAACGTCCCCGCCACGTGCGCGGGCGCCCCGGGCAGCGGCTCCAACTCCACTAGCCGCACCACCTCCTGCACCGTCTCCGCGTCCATCAGCGCGCTGGTACCCGCCGCGTCCACCGCCAGGTACAGGCCCGGCAGTCGCAGCTCACCCGCCAGCGACGCCAGCTCCTGGCGCAGCTGGGCCTGCTCCGTCTCGAGCTGACCCAGCCGCTCCTCGACGGAGAGGCGGCGCGACTGCGCGGCCATGGAATTATCTGCTGTGTCTGCCATCAGGGGAACTCCCGCCTGTCACTGAAGCGCGGGATTGGAGCACGCTAGTCTGCCAGACAAAGAAGCGTCAATGCGGGCTAACCGGCATTCACTCTCACACGAATGACGGGTGATGGCGGCAACGGAAGGCATCAGACGTGCTGGATCGGACAACCCCCTGGTGCGAAGCGCGCGGCAGGTATGGTTTGATGAAGTGCGGCGACACTTCTGGAGAACCGATGTTGCTTGCTGTCTGGGGCTACGAATGATCAAGGGCGACTCGCCGAATCCCGAGGCACCCACTGGAACGGGCGCGGATCCGCTCATCGGGCGGACCCTGAACGGCCGCTTCAGCATCCTGGAACCGTTGGGCATCGGGGGCATGGGCCGGGTCTACCGGGCCCTGCAGGCACCGCTCGAGCGCGTGGTGGCGATCAAGGTGCTCAACCCCAGCTTCCCCAGCAGCCGGGACCCTGGCTTCCAGAAGCGCTTCCTGCGCGAGGCGTCGCTGACGTCCAAACTGCGCCATCCCAACACCGTCACCGTCATCGACTACGGGCAGACGGACGACGGCATCTTCTTCATCGCCATGGAGTACCTGGACGGCCGCACGCTGGCCCAGGTGCTGGGGCAGGTCGGCCCCCTGTCGTGGTCCCGCGCCATCTCCGTCACCCAGCAGATCTGCCGCTCGCTGCGCGAGGCGCACAGCCAGGGCATCATCCACCGCGACCTGAAGCCCGCCAACATCATGCTCCTCAACGAGCAGGATCAGGATCTGGTCAAGGTGCTGGACTTCGGCCTGGTGAAGTCGGTGGCGGCGCCCCAGGAGGGGCAGCTCTCCCCCGAAATCACCCAGAACGGCACGTTCCTGGGGTCGCCGCAGTACATGGCGCCCGAGCAGGCGCGCAACGCCACTGACGCGCGCAGCGACGTGTACTCGCTGGGCATCGTGCTCTTCCAGATGCTGATGGGGCGTCCGCCGTTCATCGCGCGCGACCATATCGAGCTCATCTTCGCCCACTACAAGGAAGCCCCGCCGACCTTCCAGCAGGTGCGCCCGGACCTCCACATCCCGCCGGAAATCGAGGCGGTGGTGCGGCGCTGCCTGGAGAAGGACCCGGCGCGGCGCTACCAGACGATGGACGAGTTGCTGGAGGGCCTGCGCGAGGCGAGCATGGCCGCGGGCGGAAACAGCGGCATCTTCAAGCGGCCCGGCGGCGCGACGACGACGGGCCCCTACCCGTCCCCCGCGCTGTTCTCCAACGTGGGCAACAACACCGAGTCCGGTGACACGCTGGCGGTGGACATCAGCGTGGAGGTGCCCAGGGACGTCGAGCGCGCCCGGCAGCGCACGCTGCTGACGGGCGGCCTGGGCGGCCTCGTCGTGGCGGCCCTCATCGCGGGCGGCGCGGTGTTCTTCATGGCCAACAAGGAAGCGGCACCGCCGGCCCCCGCGCCGCAGGCGGAGGCCCCGGCGCCCGTCGCCGCCGCGCCCGCCGCGGAGCCGGCCCCCGAGCCCGCTGCCGCCGCCAACGCGAGCAAGGTCCGCTTCAAGCTGATGAGCCAGCCCTCCGGCGCCCGCGTCTTCTACCGGGGCAAGGAGCGAGGCGTCACGCCCCTCACCCTGGAGATTCCGGCGGGACAGGATGGCTCCGTCACGGTGGAGTTGACCTTCGCGATGGAGGGCTACCAGATGGAGACCGTCGTCACGGGCGGCACGGGCGAGGTGGTGCTGTCGCAGAAGCTCCAGAAGCGTCGGGGCGGCGGCCGGCACGTCGGGGTGGCCTCCGTGAGCGCGGATGAGACGGCGGAGGAAGTCGAGGAGCCGGTGGCCACACCGGGCGGCATGTCCGCGCCGGTGCTGCTCGCCCCCACGGCCTCGCCCGCCGCGGAGCTCCCCATCGCGGCGGCCGTGGGAGGCGCCGCGGCCTCGACAGCCGACGCGGCTCCCGCCAAGGGCTCGGCGACCGGGCTGGCGCTGCCGGTCCTCTCCAACGCGGCGGTGGCCTCCGCGCGTGGCGACGTGCTCCCCTACAATGAGGACATGCCTCGCCCGGAGATGATCGGCCAGGGCAAGGACATCATCTACACGCGCGAAGCGATGGCCGCGAAGTCGAGCGGCGTGATGATTGTCCGCTGCACCATCACCCAGCAGGGCCGCGTGGAGAAGTGCCGGACCATCAAGGCCGTGGCCCACATGGAGCGCGTGGTGCTGGAGGCGCTCGCGTCCCGCACCTACAAGCCCATCGTCTACAAGGGCTACCCGGTGAACGTGGACTACACCTTCAGCATGCGCCTGGTGGCACCGCGCCGCTGAGGAGGCCTCGCGGACGTCCCCGCCGGACCCGGTGCGAATCAGGGTCCGGTGGACGGCACCACGGGCGGCGCGGGCGGAACGGCCGGCACGGCGCCGCCGGGTGGTACGCCCCAGTCCACCACCGGCCAGCCCCGCTTCCGGGCGTGGCGGCGCAGCCGGTGGTCGGGGTGGACGGCCACGGGCCGCCCCACCACCTCCATCACCGACAGGTCTGAATACGAATCGGTGTAGAAGGCGCACGCCGACAGGGCCACGCCCGCCTCGCGCACGTAGGCCTCGGCGCAGACGCGCTTGCCCTGACCGAAGCAGATGGTGCCCAGGGCGCGGCCGGTGTGGAGGCCCGCGCCGTCGACCTCGAAGCGGTTGCACAGCACCGCGTCCAGTCCCAGCTCCCGCGCCACCAGCTCCGACAGATAGCCCGTGGACGACGTCAGCAGGACGAGCCGCTCCCCGGCGCGCCGGTGCGCGTCCAGCACGGCCCAGGCGCCGGGCCGGTAGAGCGGCCGCACCTGCTCCTCGTAGAACACGGCGGTGCGCTCCTGGAGCGGCTTCGCGGGGGTTCCGGCGAGCTGGGCAATGGCGCGCGCCACGGCGTCCTGCATGGACACGAAGCCCAGGTGGTAGCGGGCAATCCAGAGGCTGGCGCGCAGCGCCTGGAAGCGGGAGATGTGCCCCAGCTCGAGCTCGCGGCGAATCCACAGCGAGCCCGAGTTGGCGGCGATGAGCGTCTTGTCCAGGTCGAAGAATGCGACGGCCACGCCAGGCCCCCCTAATCCCGCCGGAGGAACGCCGCGGCGCGGACCGCGCGCCGCCGCACACGCGTCAGGATGAGCGCGACCAGCCCCAGCGCCACCGGTCCCGGCGCCGCCGCGCAGCCGCTGCCCCGTCCGTCCGCCCTCAACGCGAACCCCGCGCCCTCCCGCACGAAGCACTGCGTGGGCGGCAGGTGACGCGGGTAGATGTCACAGAACCCGGCGGCCGACCCCGAGTCGATGACGCGCTTGCGCGTCTCCCCCGGCGGCGCGGTGGCCTCCATGGTGGCGCCCGGGACGAAGACATGGTCCAGCCCCACCACGTGGCCAATCTCGTGCGTCATGGTGTTCTGGAGGTCCGTGGCCACGCAGTCCACCGAAGGCTCGCCTTCACACACCGGCGAGTCCACCGTGGTGAAGAGGAAGCTGTAGCCCCCCGCCGGCTGGGACGCGTTCAGCTCGATGTCCGAGTCCAACACCCGCCCGTCCCGATAGGAGAACGTGGACGTGGTGAGGCCAATCGTGCCGGACCCATGCTCCCAGCAGCGGTAGGCGTTGCCGCAGCTCTCCTCGGTCCAGCACGCATCATCCGCCGGGGCGACCTCGTGGCACGCCGTCTCCCGGAACGTGATGATGTTGTAGTTCTCCCGGGGGCGCGTCTCGTCGTAGCCCACCGCGATGGGCGCTCGCCAGTCCTCGCCCCGGGTGAACCGGTAGTCGCTGCACCCCTCGGAGACGCGCCGCCACGAGTCGAAGGACGCCTCGATGGCCGCCACCTCGGAGTCCCCCGGCGTGCGCGAGCTGCCCGCCGCGTCCAGGTGGTAGACGTACTCACGCACCGGCCATAGCAGGCACAGCGGGTGCCCGGGCACGAGGGTGCGGCGATAGGACGGCTCCTCGCCCTGCTGCGCCTGGGCGGAGGTGGCCAGACACGCGGCCGCGAGCACCAGCGCCTTTCTCACCGGACCGCCTCCTCGTGACGACGGCGGCGCGCCAGCCACAGCGACCAGACGGCCACCAGGGACAGCGCCCCACCCGGGCCCGCCGCGGAGCAACCTCCGGCCTTGGGCCCCAGGTCGATGGAGGTCACCGGATGGAAGCACGACTGGCTGGCCTGTCCCCGAGGGTAGGCGTCACAGACGAAGCCGCGCGAGCCCGAGTCCACCACGCGCTTGGACACCTCGCCCGGCGGCGCGCTGGGATTCATGGTGGAGCCGCTGGCGCGCGTGTGGTCCAGGCCAATGAGGTGGCCGACCTCGTGCGTCGCGGTGTTTTGCACGTCGGTGGCCACGCAGTGGGTCGTCGTCGGGGGGAAGCACGTCGCCGTCGTGAAGGAGAAGCGCGCCGCGTTGAAGGAGATGTCCGAGTCGTAGATGATGCCCGAGCGCTCGTCGTACGTGGTGAGGGTGATGGCGATGGTGTTGTCGTCGTCATCCCAGCAGTCATACGTGTTGGCGCACGTGTCGTCGTCCCAGCACGCCTCACTCTCGGGCACCACGGTGTTGCAGTCCCGGGTGCGGAACAGCACCAGGTTGGTGTTGTCCCCCTGGCGCCGGTAGCCCACCTGGCGCTCGTCCACGCGCGGGCCCTCCACCAACGTGAGGTTCCCGCACTCGGCGAAGATGTCCTGCCAGCTCTGGAACGAGGCGCGAATCGCGTCGAACTCGGAGTCTCCCGCCGTGTCCGGGTTGCCGTAGGTGCTCTGATTCCAGACGACCCGCTGGGACGTCCAGTAGAGGCACTGCGTGCCCGTGTCACCCGCATCGACACGGCTGCGGACGTAGGGGTCCGTCTGGCCCAGCGCCATGGCCAGGAGCAGGGGCGCGAGCGGCATCACGGCGTCTGCTCCCCAAGGGCTTCACGGATGGCGGCCTTCAGCTCCACCAGCGTCATGGACTGGAGCGCGGACGCAGCCGGCTTGCGGGTGACGGGGTCCAGCAGCTGCGACTCGGTGGGCTCCGGGACGGCCAGCGCCGTCTTGCCCTCGCGCTTCACCTGGAACTTGCCCTGCGCCATGTCGGACACGCGGAAGGCCCGCGGGCCGCGCTTCTGCAGGAAGACCACCACCTCCTCGCCCGGCGTGAAGGACGCCAGGCCGTGCACCACCTGGCCGATGTCCCCCATGCGGCCGCCGGGCTGGGTGACGAGCACCGTGCTCCCAGGCTGGCCCTTGAGCGACTCCGTCACCTGGATTTCGACATCGGTGAGGATGCGCATCTTGTCGCCGCTCCAGCGGCTCTCCACGCGCCGGACGACGCCGTGGACCACGGTGTCCGCGCCTACCGCGAGCCCGGACAGGTCCACGCGGAGCTGGGTGGTGGCGGCCGCGGGCACGCCCACCAGGAGGACAGCCAGGAGCAACGTGCGAACTACCTGACGAATCGACATACGAGTTCTCCCTGGCCATCCAACTTACTCCAGGAATGCCCCTCCGCGTTGACCCTCCATCGTCGCCCTGCTAATCCGCGCGCCCGTATGCCTCCTGCCCTTCGCGTCCGCTTCGCTCCCTCGCCTACCGGCTACCTCCACATTGGCGGTGCCCGTACGGCGCTGATGAACTTCCTCCAGGCGCGGCGCCAGGGCGGCACCTTCGTCCTTCGCATGGAGGACACGGACCAGGGCCGCTCCACCCCGGAGTCGGTGCAGGCCATCCTGGACGGACTGAACTGGCTGGGCATCGACTGGGATGAGGGCCCCGGAAAAGAAGGCCCCTACGCCCCCTACTTCCAGATGCAGCGGCTGGACACCTACCGCAAGCACGCCGACCAGCTCATCGCCGAGGGCAAGGCCTACCGGTGCTACTGCACGAAGGAGGACCTCGACGCGCAGCGGCAGGCAGCGGAGAAGGCGGGCGGCGCGTTCAAGTACCCGGGCACCTGCCGTGAGCGGACCGCCCCCCCCGCCGGCCGCGCCGCCGCGGACGCCGTCATCCGCTTCAAGATGCCCGCGGGAGAGGGCTCCGTGTCCTTCACCGACAAGGCGCTGGGCACCATCACCAAGACGCACAGCGACCTGGATGACTGGGTCATGATGCGGGCGGACGGCATCCCCGTGTACAACTTCGGGTGCGTCATTGATGACCACCTGATGGACATCACCCTGGTCGCGCGCGGCCAGGAGCACGTCAACTCCACCTTCCCGCAGCTCATGCTGTACCAGGCGCTGGGGTGGACGCCTCCCGACTTCGCCCACCTGCCGCTCATCCTGGGCCCGGACCGCGAGAAGCTCTCCAAGCGCAAGCACCCCGAAGCGGACGTGATGGTGCACAAGCGCAACGGCGTCATGCCGGAGGCGCTGCTCAACTTCGTCATCCGGCTGGGCTGGAGCCACGGCAACGACGAGGTCATCAGCCGCGAGCAGATGCTCGAGTGGTTCGACTTCAGCGACGTGGGCACCACCTCCGGCGTCTGGAACCCGGAGAAGCTGCTGTGGCTCAACCAGCAGTGGATGAAGCAGTTGCCGGTGGAGACCGTGGTGGAGCGGCTGCTCCCCTTCCTGGAGGCGAAGGGCGTCCAGGCGAAGGGCGACCCGCGGCTGGAGACGCTGGTGCGCACGCTGCGCGAGCGCTCCAACACCCTGGAGGACATCGCCACCACCGCGGCCAACGTCTACTTCCGCTCCGGCATCACCCTGGACGAGAAGGCCGCCACCAAGCACCTCTCCGGAGAGTCCCTCAACCTGCTGCGCAAGGTGCGCGAGACGCTCGCCGCGCTGCCGGAGTGGTCGGTGGAGGCGCTGGACGGCGTGGTGAAGCAGGTGAGCGAGGCCTCCAGCGTCGGCATGGGCAAGGTGGCGCAGCCCATCCGCGTGGCGCTCACCGGAAACACCACCAGCCCGGGCATCGGCGAGACGCTGGTGCTGGTGGGCCGCGACGAATCCCTGCGACGCATCGACGCGGCGCTGACGCGCGGTTGAGCCGTCAGGCGCAGGTAGCGGTGGACGTCAGCGGCGCAGGCCCCTATCTTTCGGACCCATGATGCGTGCCCTTGACAGCCTGAAACGCGGTTTTTATAAGGCGCGCCCGCTCGGAGCGGCGCTGGTGGCGCTCTGGGCGGTTTCAGCGGGCGCCGAAGTCGTCAACGGCGCGCAGTTACCGGATGGGTCCAGGCGCGTCGGTGAGAATCGCTACCGGTCGCCCAGGGATTTCGATGGCACGCTGGACTACTACCGCGCGGTCTACTCGACGAGCGGTTACCCCCGCCGGCAGATCGTGAACCAGCCGGGCGTCAAGGCGGTGCACATCACCAACCCCTCGGGGAAGAACTTCGCGGGGCTGAACATCTACGAGGCGAACGACGAGGTTCGCATCTACATCGTCCCGACCCAGCAGGCGGCCAGGCCCGCCAAGAAGCCGGCGACGACGAAGAGCAGGAAGAAGTAAACGCCGCGCCGAAGTTGTTGCAGTCCCGAAGTGGTATTGGTAGAGAAGCGCCGCAGTCGAGCAGGTCCTTGGGGAATCGTCTAACGGCAGGACAGCAGACTCTGACTCTGCTTATCTAGGTTCGAATCCTAGTTCCCCAGCTTGCAGTCCCGCAGTCGCAGTCCTCGTCAGTCCGAAGCAACCTGGGCAGCACGAAACAAAAAGGGTTGACGAGGGCAGACGAAAAAAGGTAGAAGTCGCGGGCAGTTAGCAGCGATTGAACAAGTTTTGGCCCTGTCGTCTAGCGGTTAGGACGGAGCCCTCTCACGGCTCAAACTCGGGTTCGAATCCCGGCAGGGTCACACTGAGACGCCCACCTTCTGAAAAGAAGGTGGGCGTTTCGCTTTGCGGGCCAGCCGCCGACGGCCCCTCCGCGAGGCCCGGCGCCTCGACGGGAGGGCTTCAGGGGAGCGGCGCGGCGATGCTCTGCCGGAAGGTGGCCAGCGCCGCCGCGAGCCGATCTTGCGCCCGCTGCACGCCCCTGCGCAGGAGCAACATGCGCACCTTCTCCGGCAGCGCGACGGCGCCCTGGCTGGTGCCGAAGCCCACCAGGTCCATGCGCAGCGTAATCGCCTCCAACAAGTCGCCCAGGTCCGCCTGCGGACTGGCGAGCAGCAGCACGTCGGGCGGTTTGCGCTGAAGGCGCTCGGCCAACGTGCGCCACTGGGGGTCGCCCGTCTCCACGATGACGACGTCCACGCGCTCCAACTCGGGCGCGTAGGGCGGCAGCTCCACCGCCTCGAAGCCGGCGTCCTGCATGACGGCGACGGTGTCCGCGCTGCCCACGACGGCGACCCGGCCATTGAGGCCCAGACGCACCGATTCCTCGTAGGCCCGCAGCTCCGCCTCCAGGGCTTCGTAGGCGGGCTCCGGCGCGTCCTGTCCGGAGGCCAGGAGGGCCGCGGCCTCTCGGGCCACCTCTCGCGCCTGCTCCCGCACGAGCAGGCCCGCCGTCCGACGCTCCAGGGCGGCACGCACCTTGGCGCGCAGCACCCGCAAATCGTCAAAGGGCTTGAGGATGTAGTCACTGGCGCCCGCGGCGAAGGCGGCGACGACGCTTTCGGAGCTGGCGTAGCCGGTAATCATCACCGCTTCCAGGGACGGCTGGAGACGGCGCGCCTCGGCGATGAGCTCCACGCCGCCCATGCCGGGCAGGTTCTTGTCCGTCACCAGGACGTCGAAACGCTGCTCGGCCAGCAGCGGGAGGGCTTCCTCCGCGCTCGCGGCCAGCGTCACCACCAGGTCGGCATCTCGCTCCAGGAGGCGGGCGCAGATGTCCAGCACGACGGGCTCGTCATCCACCACCAGCACCGTCGACGCGAGCGTCCCTCCTTCCCCTCCTTCACCCTCACCGGTTTCGAACGGGAACTCCATGGCCACGCAGATTCGCACAGCTTACTTCCAACTACGAAGCCCGCATTTCAGGCCCGCTATGCTGGGGGCGTGGCGAGCTTCGAGGATGCATTGCAGGACAACCGGGTCCCCGGGCGGCTGGGGGACGTGAGGCTGCGTTATGACGGCGGCCGGCTGGTGGGCGAAGCCCTGCCGCCGCCCTGGGCGCGGCGTGTCCTGCCTGGGTTGTTCGTCGGCGTTGGGCTGGGGTGCGCGGTGGGCGCCGCCATCCTGGTGGGCGTCCGGGAAGGCGCGACGGCGGCCTTCACCCTGGGCCTGCTGGCGGCGGCCCTGGTGGGGCTGGCCCTCAAGCTGGAGTCGCGACTGGGCCGCCGGCGCTTCATCCTTCACTTCCGCACCGAGTCCTTGCGGCTGGAACAACTGGCCCGGACCCCCGGCGCCACCCGCGCGGCGGTGGTGCCCTTCGACGCGGTGCGGGCCGTCCACATGGTGGAGCGCCCCGGGCCTCGCTACGCGCTGGTGGTGGAGTACGCGCCAGACGACGCGGACGGCCCGCTGCGCCGCGCGGTGCTGGTAGAGGACATCCGCGCCACCGAGACACAGACGCTGCACCGCGTGTGGCGCATGCTCAGCAACGCCTTCGGACTCAGGGGAGCGGGGCTCGCCGGAGGGTGATTTCGATTTCGGTGCCCTCCCCTTGCGTGGAGGACAACCGGAGGCTGCCGCCGAACTGCGTGACGAGCTCGCGGCAGATGGACAGGCCCAGGCCGGTCCCCACGCCCACGGGCTTGGTGGTGAACATGGGCTGGAAGACGCGCTCCTGCAGCTCCATGGGAATGCCGCAGCCGTTGTCCGCCACGGTGAGCACCACGTCGTCGGCACGCACCGTCCACCGGACCTCGATGCGCCCGGGACGTCCCGTGGTGCCCATGGCCTGCGCCGCGTTGACGATGAGGTTGAGCAGCACCTGGCACAGCTTCACCGGGCCGAAGGTGACGCGCACGGCCTCGCCGTTGCTGGTCAGCCGCGCCCGCTCCCGCACCTCGGCGCGCGCCAGCTTCACCGCGAAGGACACCACCTCCGCGACGTCCGCCGTGGCCTCCAGGTCCTCACCGCGCGCCTGGGCTCGCAGGCCCAGCGCCACCTGCCGCAGGTGCTCCGCGCCCTCCGCCAGGTCCTTGATGAGGGCGGGCAGGTCCTCCACCGTCTCCGCCACGGTGGCGTCCGGGTCCGTCTGCAGGTGCCGCGACACGTACTGGATGACGCTGCCCAGGTCGCGCTGCAGCGACACCACGTTCTGCGACAGGTAGCCCACCGGCCCCATCAGCTCGTGCGCGATGCCCGCCGTCACCTGTCCCAGGGTGGCCAGACGCTCGGACTTCATCATGCGTCCCTCCACCTCGCGGATGCGCAGCTCCAGCCGGGCAATCTTGAGCGCGTCATCGAGCGCGGCCTGGAGCTCCGTCCGGTCCCACGGCTTGACGAAGTAGCGCGTCACCTGACCGCGGTTGACGGCGTCGATGACGGCCTGCATGTCCGCGTAGGCCGTGACGAGCATGCGCTTGGCGTCCGGCGCAATCGTGCGCGCCCGCTCCAGCAGCTCCACGCCCGTCATGCCGGGCATCCGCTGGTCGGAGAGGATGACGCCAATCTCGCCCCTGCGCTGCTCCAGGAGCGCCAAGGCCTCGCTGGGCGAGGAGCTGCGGAAGATGCGGAAGCGCTGCCCGAAGTTCGCGTCGAAGACCCGGAGGTTCAGCGCGTCATCGTCGACGTAGAGGACCGCGGGGAGTTCAGACGGGTTCATGACGCTCCTCCTGGCCAGCGTCCCATGAAGGGGGCCAGGCTGGTAAGGTCTAGGATAGCGCCTCAACCCCTTCGCGATCTGCTGGGTACCGCGCGCACCCCCAGGATAGAGCGAGCGCCTGACGCATCGCACCTCCCCAAGGGGCCCTATCCTTCCAGCGCCCGGGCCACCGCGTCCACGGAGCCGAAGCGGGCCCGGGGCAGTGAACCCAGCAGCGAGAGCACCAGGGCCGGGGCCTCGTTCTCACGGGCCACCCAGGTCAACTGCCGCGCGGACAGCGGAAAGACGGCGCCCTCCAGCGCCTTGTGCAGCGACTCCGCCAGCGGCAGCGGCGGGCCTCCGCGCGACTCCAACTCCGACACACCCTGGGCAAGCCGTTCGCGTGTCATGTCGTCGTTCATTGGAAGCAAGTTAAGCAGCGAACGCCCAGGGCCGCCGACCTTTTTTTTCGCGCTCGTGGGACAGGCAGGGGGTCAAGCCGTGCAACCCGCTTGTGGGTGGTCAGCGCGCGGCACACGTCCCACCGTTACCGCCACGAAGCGTGCCGGATGGCACCTGCTTGGGAGGACACAACATGGCGGACAGCAAGGGTAAATCCGAGGAGACGGAGCAGAGCGCAGCCGGAGATAACGGTTATGCGGAGCGCATCGAGCATGTGGAGGGCACGCGCCCACAGCCCTGGCCCGGAATCCGCGGTCGCTCGGACGATGAGGAGAACGAGCTGCCGACGGGAACGTCGCGCGAGCGGCAAGCAGGCGTGACGGAGACTCAACGCAAGCTGGAGCAGGAGGCGCATGGCCGCAAGGGGCCGACGCTCAAGTAGCAAGAGCCTCTCCACAGGCCCGGCCCCGCCCTCGCGTGCCCCAGGACGGGCGCGCGGAGCGGGGCAACGGGACGGCCTAGAACAGCAGCCGCGTGGGGTGCTCGAGCAGCCCGCGCAGCTCGCGCAGGAACTCGGCGCCAATGGCACCGTCGATGACGCGGTGGTCGCACGACAGCGTCGCGGTCATCATCTTCCGGACCGCCAGCTGACCGTCGCGCACCACCGCCTTCTCGGAGACGGCACCCACCGCGAGGATGGAGGCCTGCGGCGGGTTGATGACGGCGACGAACTGGTCGATGCCGTACATGCCCAGGTTGCTGACGGTGATGGAGCCGCCGGTGTACTCCTCCGGCCTGAGGGCGCGCTTGCGAGCGCGCTCCGCCAGCTCACGCACGCCCGACGCGATGGCCTGCAGGCCCTTCTGGTCCGCATCCCGGAGGATGGGCGTGATGAGGCCCTCCTCCAGCGCCACCGCGATGCCCACGTCCACGCTGTGGAACTGGACGACCTTGTCGCCCTGCAGCGAGACGTTGATCTTCGGGTAGCGGCGCACCGCCATGGCCACGGCCTTCACGATGAGGTCGTTGACGGAGACCTTGAGGTCCAACGCCTTCGCCTCTTCGCGCACCTTCGACGCCGCCTCCATGTCCACCTCGATGGTGAGGTAGAAGTGAGGCACGCCGGGCTTCACCTCCGTCATCCGCTGCGCGATGACCTTGCGCATGGACGAGAGGGGGACCACGGTCGGCTCGGGACGCACGCCCGGAGCGGGCTGCGCGGCCGGGGCCTTCTTCGCGGCAGGAGCCGCCGCCGGTCCACGCGCGAGCGCCTCCTCGATGTCGCGCTTCACCACGCGGCCGGACGGACCGGAGCCACTCACCTGGGTGAGGTCCAGCCCCTTCTCACGCGCGATCTTCTTCGCCACGGGGCTGGCGCGCAGACGCCGGCCACCCGCCTGGGCCGGAGCCGCCGGAGCAGGCGCGGGCTTCGGAGCGGGCGCCGAGGGCTTCTCGGGAGCCGGAGCGGACGCCGTGGGCTTGGCCGCTGGAGCGGACGGTGCCGCCTTGGCGCCCTTCGCGGTGAGGTACGCGATGGGCGCGCCCACCTTCGCCATCTGGTTCTCGCCGACGACGATTTCCGCCAGGGTGCCGTCGTCGTAGGCCTCGATTTCGAGGTTGGACTTGTCCGTCTCCACCTCGGCCACGGCCTCGCCGGAGGACACCTTGTCCCCCTGCTTCTTGAGCCACTTGACGATCTTCCCCTCCGTCATCGTCGGGGACAGGTTCGGCATCTGGATGGCGATGCGGTTGTCGCCGCCACCCGACGGCGCGGGCTTCGCGGCGGCCTGTGGCGCGGAGGCCTCGGGCGCCGGCGGGGGCTTCTGCTCGGGAGGCGTCGCGGCGGCGGGGGTGGGCGCGGCCTGCTTGCCGGCGTCCACCCTCTCACCCTTCGCGCCGAGATAGGCGATGGGCGCGCCCACCTTGGCCATCTCGCCCTCGCCGACGAGCACCTGCAGCAGGTACCCGTCGTCGTAGGCCTCGATTTCAAGGTTGGACTTGTCCGTCTCCACCTCGGCCACGGCCTCGCCGGAGGACACCTTGTCCCCCTGCTTCTTGAGCCACTTGACGATCTTCCCCTCCGTCATCGTCGGGGACAGGCTCGGCATCTGGATGGGAATGGCCATACGCGTTCAGGCTCCCTCGCGGTACAGCACCTTCTTCACCGCGGCGATGATCTTCGGTGCGTCCGGCTGCGTCGCGTTCTCCAGGTTCGCGGCATAGGACATGTTGACGTCCAGGCCCGTGACGCGCTCCACCGGCGCGTCCAGGTCGTCGAACGCCTTGGACTGGATGATGTCCACCACGGACGCGCCCACGCCGGCGAGCACCCAGCCCTCCTCCACGATGACGGCGCGGTTCGTCTTGCGCACGCTCGCCAGGATGGCCTCCTCATCCAGGGGCCGCAGCGTGCGCAGGTCCAGGACCTCCACGCTGATGCCCTCCTTCGCCAGCTCCTCGGCCGCCTGCATGCAGAAGTAATACATGCGGCTCCAGGTGATGATGGTGACGTCCGTGCCCTCGCGCTTCACGTCCGCCTTGCCGAGCGGCACGACGTGTTCGCCTTCCGGCACCTCACCCTTGATGGCGTAGAGCCGCTCGCCCTCGAACATGACCACCGGGTTGTCGTCCCGGATGGCCGCCTTGAGCATGCCCTTGGCGTCCGCGGGCGTGGCGGGCGCAATCACCTTCAGGCCCGGGAAGTGCGCGTAGTTGGCCTCCAGCGCCTGGCTGTGCTGGCTGGACAGCCGGCCACCGGCGCCACCCGGGCCGCGGAACACGATGGGGCAGCGCAGCTGGCCACCGGACATGTGCCGCAGCTTGGCGGCGTTGTTGACGATCTGGTCCATCGCGAGAATCGCGAAGTTCCAGGTCATCATCTCCACCACGGGGCGCAAGCCCACCATGGCCGCGCCCACGCTCAGGCCGGTGAAGCCCAGCTCGGCGATGGGCGCGTCGATGATGCGCGCGCTCCCGAACTTGTCCAGCAGTCCCTGCGACACCTTGAAGGCGCCGTTGTAGCGGCCCACTTCCTCGCCAATCAGATAGACGTTGGCGTCGCGCTCCATTTCCTCGGCGAGCGCCTGGTTCAGCGCCTCGCGGTACATCAACTCGGGCATCGTCGGCTCCGACTCGAATCTGAAAAAGGGTTGGTAGACACGTCAGCGCGCGCCTAGCGGATGAGGCCCGCCTTCTTGTCGGCCGCCTCGGCCTGCTCGCGCGGCTCCAGGTCCCACGTCACCTTCAGCTCCTGGCCACTGGGGTACGTCGGCCAGTTCACCTTCTGACCCAACACGCGCTCGCGGGGGCGCACGTCCTCCTCGCCCTCCTCCACGATGGTGTCGCGCCACAGCTCTTCCAGGCTGGGCTCGGGCGACTCGTCGGCGAACTTCACCGCCTGGTCCACCCGCGCCTTGATCTCCTCTTCGATGGACTCGAAGACGTCGTCCTGGGCCAACCCCTGCTTCTGGATGTAGGCGCGCAGCTTCGGAATCGGGTCGCCCTTGCGCTCCGCCTCCACCTCCTGCTTGGTGCGGTAGGTGGCGGGGTCGGCCATGGAGTGACCGCGGAAGCGGTACGTGTTGGCCTCCAGCAACACGGGGCCCTTGCCGGCGCGGCAGTACTCGGCGGCGTCCTTGACGGCCTCGTACATGGTCAGCACGTCCATGCCGTCCACCGGCTCGCCGCGCATGTCGTAGGCGCTGGCGCGCTTGTAGATTTCCGGCACCGCCGACGTCCGCGAGATGGCCGTGCCCATCCCGTAGCGGTTGTTCTCGCAGATGTAGATGACCGGGAGCTTCCACTTGGACGCCATGTTGAGCGTCTCGTGGAAGGAGCCCTGGTTGGCCGCCGCGTCGCCGAAGTAGCAGAGCGTGACGCGGTCCTCGTTGCGATAGCGGCTGGCGAAGGCCATGCCCGCCGCCAGGGGAATCTGGCCGCCGACGATGCCGTAGCCGCCGTAGAAGTGATGCTCGATGTCGAAGATGTGCATCGAGCCGCCCTTGCCCTTGCTGTAGCCGGTGCCCCGGCCCATCAGCTCGGCCATGACCATGCCCGCGTCGCTGCCACGGGCCAGCGGCTGGCCGTGGTCACGGTACGCACTGAGCATGTAGTCATCCGGACGCAGGGCTTCCGCAGGTCCCACCGCCACGGCCTCCTGGCCGATGTAGAGGTGGCAGAACCCGGCGATCTTCCCCAGCGTGTACTGCTGACCCGCGCGCTCCTCGAAGCGACGGATGAGGTACATCTTCCGGTACATGTCCAACAGCAGTTCTTTCGAGTACGGGCTGGCCACTGCGGGATGCCTCCATGCTGGCCGCCCACGGGACTCCCGGGGCGGCGGACGCCGAGCGACTCAATAGCGCGCGGCAGGGGGACTTCAAAGCCTTTCAAACCCCGTCAACACCGGGCCTCTTTCAGGCGCGGTGCGTCAGGAACCCAGCGCGAAGTGCGGGACGGAAATGACGCCGTCCAGCAACTCCACCGGCCGGCCCGAATGGTCCGTGGCCAGATGGATGACGGTGGCCTCTGGAAACTTCCGCCGGTAGTCGTTCGCGTGCGTGGGCTCGTTGTCGAAGGCAGCCACCACGCTCCCCAGCCGGCCCAGCCGCGCGTGCGCCTCCCGCTTGAAGGCGTCGTCGTCCTCGGCCAGCGTGGGCTTCATCACGAGCAGCACCCGTTCGTCATCCGGCAGCGCCAGGCCGTGGCGGCGCATGCAGGAGACAGAGCCCTCCCGCATGGCCTCGTGACGGCCGGTGACGTAGACGAGCCGCGCGCGGGTGGCCACCACCTGGTGGGTGAAGCCGGCCGCGCCGTCGATGGCCTCGTCGTCCACGCAGTAGTCGCTGGTGAAGAAGCGCTCCGCCCAGAAGCGGCGGGCTTCGGCGAAGTGGGATTCCACCAGGGCGTCCTCCAGGCCGCAGGCGCGCATGGCCTCCTTCATATCCCAGCCCGTCACCCAGTGGCGCGGCTCGCAGGCGGCCAGCGCGGCCAGCGAGCGGGCGGCGCCATACTCCCGGAGGATGCGGGCCTGCCGGGGCCGGTTGTCGAACAGGGTGGAGTCCAGGTCGAACGCCAGCACGGCGGAGGAGCCCAGGGAGCGGGCGCGCTCCAGGATGGAACGCAGGGTGTCACGCCAGTCGTCGCGGATGCGCTTCTTGAAGTCGTCGTAAGCCATGTGCGCCGGGGAGATTACCCGCGCGCGCGCCAGGGTGCCGCCGAAACCTCAACCAGGGGCGTCATGCGCCCCCCTCCCTGCCTGGAACGTCGCGCCCGCCTCACGCCGCGGACTTCCACCCCGAACGGCTGGGCGGCGCGCCGGGGCCGGGGTCCGTGAAGCGCTGCATGCGCTGGATGCCGTTGCGGTCCAGCACCAGCCGCACGAACTGGACGGAGTCCTGACGGCGGTCCGTCTCCTCCTCCACCACCGTGAAGCGGAACACCATGTCCACCGGGTAGCGCTTGGTGCCGCGGATGTGGCCCACCGACAGGTCCGCCAGGTCCACGTACTCCAGCGCCAGCTCCGGCTCGTCCATGTCGCGCAGGAAGCGCTCCACGTTGAGGCGGAGGATGTCCGTCACACCCGTCAGGCCCCGCTGCGTGCGCGGCAGGTGGCGGGCATCCAGCACAATCTGCTTCTGGTAGCGGATGACCGTCTCGGACAGCTCGCCCTGCGTCGCGGTGAGGAAGTCGTCGCGCTGACGCAGCGCCGACACCGTGTCCGGCACCTTCAGCGCGGGCCCGTAGTCCACCCGCTCCTCACACGCGCCAATGACGCGCCCGGTGACGGGGTCCACCAGGTTCGTGGTCCGGTCCGCCAGGTGCATGGCCGCCACCCGGCTGAGCATCCGGCGCAGGCCTTCCTTGATGCGGTCCTTCACCATGTACCCCACCACGAGGATGAGGAAGAAGTTGAGGCTGGCCTGCGCGTAGCGCTCCTGCGCCCAGAAGGCCACCGCGGTGGCGACCGCCATCGCCACGCCCGCGGCCAGCGCGAAGAGCATCTCCTCCCAGCCCTGCCGCTTCTGCCGCCGCTTCGACGACAGGAACAGCACGTTCATGCAGAACTTCTTCAGGAAGCCCAGCCGGAGGATGTACTCCTCGTTGTCCCCCGTGGGGCTGAGCACGCTGCGCAGCCGGTGCTCCTTGCGGTACGCCTCCTCCCGCAGCACCGCCTCCATCAGGCCCTTGCGCAGCCCATGCCACGGCTCGCCGCGGGGCAGCGCCTTCATGTCCGCCACCGAGCGCCGGAAGCCGCCCTCCACCAGGAGGCTGACGTATTCATCCACCAGCCGCAGCGACGCCCGCGTGCGCTCCCGCAGGTGCAGCTCCCCCACCGCGCGCAGCCACATGCGGAAGCGCTCCAGCACCCGCGTCACGCCGGCCTGCATGGCGATGACTTCGGACTCCAGCACCGCGCACGCGTCCGTGGGCAGCGCCACCGGCCCCTCGCACCGCGACTCCACCCCGGTGGCGAAGCGGCGCAGCGCCCCGCGCAGCACGCAGGACAGGAGCTTGGCCTGGTACACGACGTCCTTCTCGGACCCCATCCCCGTGCGCAGCCACGCCTCCAGGCGCACCAGCGGCGAGGTGTCCGAGGTCAACAGCTCGTTCACCGCCATCACCGGCGTCTTGAAGCGCACGTAGTTGTGGATGTCCGCGTAGAAGTCCGCCCGAGGGTACGTCTCCGCGTCGATGTTCAGGCTCCCGGGCAGGAAGAGATACGCCTCCACGAGGTAGCGCGTCTCTTCCACCCCGGAGGGCTGGTACTCGAGCTTGATTTCGAACTGCTTCCGGTCGTGGACCTCAAAGCGGCTCTGCAGGGGTGCGGGTAACTGGGACACACCTGGAGTCTACGTCACATCCCTGTCACGCGGGAGTGACCCCGACGTCACACCTCGTCGGGGCCACAGGGATATCACCCGCCAGTGCCGGTCCGGTCCGCTGGCGCCGCCGGAGGCACCGGCAGGGTGGCCGGCACGGGCGTGGACTTCGGCTGGGGCCGGGCGTTCCACACCTGGGTGGCCAGCAGCAGCCCCAGGAAGGACAGCGGCAGCATGGCGTAGGGCCAGTTGCCCCAGTTGGCGGCCGTCTTCGCCTCGTCGCCCATCGGCAGGATGGACCCCAGCAGGATGGACTGCAGCGCGGTGCCCGCGTACACGGCGCCGTCGATGATGCCCACCGCGAGGCCGGCGTTCTTCTTGCCCCCGAAGTCCATGCTGGCCGTGCCGGACAACATGCCGTGCACGCCGATGACACACAGCGACATGAAGATGACCGTCCAGCCCAGGGCGACGCTCTCCAGGACGAACAAGGAGATGATGGCGCCCACTGACATGCCCGCGTAGAGCACGGCGGACACCGGGCCGCGGCGCGAGTCGAAGACGCGGTCGCTGATGATGCCGGCGAACATGCCGCCGGTGATGCCCGCCACGCACAGCAGCATGCCCCAGTTGGCCGCGACGAACGTCTCGCTGATGCCCGTCGCCTTCGCGAACTTGGGGTACCACTGCATGATGGCGTTGCGCATGAAGCCGCTGCAGAACTCGATGCAGAGGATGATGATGATGGCGCGGTTGGTCAGCATGCGCTTGAGCACGCCCGCCACGCCCAGCGCAGGCCCCGTCTCTCCGGAGGACGCGTCCGCGGTGTCGAAGTCCGGATGCCCCGCGTGGCCAGGCGTGTCGCGGATGACGAAGAAGTCCACCACCAGGAACACGGCGAGGATGGCCGCGGGCACGAAGAACGCCCAGTAGGTGGGCGCCGCCTTCACGATGAGCCGGCTCCAGTCATAGGCGAAGTAGACGCCCAGCGAGATGAGGATGCCGAACACGCCGCCCAGCAGGCCACGCTCGCGCACGTGGAACCAGGCCGCGTTCACCTTGACGATGGAGACCGCGCCGAAGCTCTGGAAGTACATGTTGACGGCGTAGAGGAACGACAGCGTCGCCACCAGGCCGCCCGGCGGCGCCCAGTCCCGCGTCAGCACCGCGTACACCACGCCGCCCATGGCCACGTTCGCCACCGCCGAACCCGCGGCCGACATCAGGATGGTCTTCCGGCCCCCCAGCTTGTCCGTCAGCGGGCCGTTGAGGAGGAAGGCCACGCCGTAGACGGCGGTGCCCCACGCGAAGATGGTGCCGAAGTCCGCGTTGGAGGTGCGGTCCCCCATGGCGCTGGTGGCCACGTTGAGGTTGTAGCGCCCCATATAGAGGAACGCGTACGTCATGCCCAACGGGAACCAGTTGAAGAGCCGGCGGCGCTTGAACGCCTCCGAGTGTCCCAGCTCCACCTTGGGCAGGCGCGCGAGGACGAGGCCGATGGCCCCCAGGAGGATGAGGATGGGCAGGAACTGGGCCAGCCAGGGGGGCAGCGACGACATGCAGCGACCTCTGCGGTGGATTTCGGAACGCCGCGCACCCTACCCCGGCACGCGGCGGCGCGAAACCAATGCACGCCCGTCAGGACGGGAGGGCGAGCAGCCGCGTCAAGGCGACCTCCGTCTTCGCATCCGGGATGTCACCGCGCCGGCACGCGTCCAACACCTCCTGGATGGGGCGCCAGTGCAGCTGCGTGCCCTCCTCCAGCGGCGACCCATCCCCTTCGGGCTCCTCGGGTGAAAGGTCGGTGACATCCACCGCGGCGGGGAACACCTTTTCGGACAGGATGCCCGGCGCCAGGAAGAAGGCGCCGCCCAACAGCCGGATGTCCTCCGGCTTCACGCTGAAACCGGCCTCCTCATGGACCTCTACCGCGGCGCGGCGACGCAGGCCTTCCTCGCCCTTGTCCTCCGGCTCCAGCAGCCCCGCGACGATTTCTTCCACGCGCAAGTAGCCGGACGCGGGGTCTGGAACGGTCATCGCGCCGCGGTTGTCCTTCCGGAAAAACGCCGCGGGCCGGAGGTTCATCCGCGTCAGGACCTCCAGACCTGACGCGCCGCGGCGGTACACGAGCACCGCCACCGCGTCCAACCGGGGCCGGTCCACCACATCCACCCGGTAGACGGGAGAGGAGGAGCCGTCCGCGCGCCGGTTGCGGCAGCGCAGCCGCCGAACCCGGAGAAAGCCCTCGTCGCATCTCGCGGTAGACGAGAAATCCTCGATGATCTCGATGTCAGTCACACTGGAATGACGCTGCCGCATGTCCGCCTGCTCTCCTGAGGAGTAGGAACGCCAATGGCCGGAACCTGGCCCGCCATGGTGGCGTTGCTTGCTCGACAAAGCTCGATCCCGTACCTTGCGCCCGCTTTACCGCTGTCTCCCCCCCGAAACACGGAATTCTCTTGATGCGTCGCCTCCTGCTCGGCCTCTGCTGCGCCCTGGCCTCTGCTTCGTGCATGCCGGTGCTGGAAGGCCAGGACTACAACCTCGAGGGGCAGGAGGTGCGTCTGACGCTCCTTCATACCTCTGACATCCATTCGCGCCTCATCCCCTATGACTTCACGCCGTTGAAGACGGACGTGGACCTGGGGACCATCCCGGAAGCGGGCCCCTTCGGTGGCGCCACGCGCATGGGGGCGCTGCTCAAGCGCGAGCGCTCGCAAGGCGAGCGTGTGCTGCACGTGGACTCGGGCGACTGCTTCCAGGGCGCGCCCATCTTCAACCTCAACACCGGCGAGGTGGAGTTCAAGTTCCTCTCCGAGGCGCGGCTCGACGCGGCCGTCGTGGGCAACCACGAGTTCGACGCGGGCCTGCTCAACTTCACGCAGGTGGCGCAGCAGCACGCGATGTTCCCGCTGCTGGCGGCCAACTACTTCTGGGACGACTGGCGGGCGAACGGCAACCACCAGACGGCCCTGGAGGTGGAGCCGTACACCATTCGCAACGTGAAGGGCATCCGGGTGGCCATCATCGGCATGGCCAACATCTCCTCGCTCAACTCCATCGTCGAAGGTGGCAACAGCCTCCAGGTGACGCCGCTGGAGCAGAACGAGGTGGCGCGCGCCTACGTGGACCTGCTGCGCCCCGTCACGGACCTCATCGTGCTGGTCAGCCACCTGGGCCTCCACGAGGACCAGGACGTCATCCAGGGCTACGAGGCCTATTACGAGTACGCCCGCGCCAAGGCCTACGTGCAGCGCCAGAAGGAACCCTGGGAGGTGCTGGAGTGGTTCGGCCCCGAAGGGGACGACAAGTCCGTGGTGCGCGTGCGCATCCCCGGCGTGGTGGGCGTGGACGCGGTGATGGGAGGCCACCTGCACGTCGTGCTCAACCCGCCGCAGCTGCTCACCGACCCCGCGGGCCGCAAGGTGGTGCTCGCGCACTCCGGCGCGTTCGCCAAGTACGTGGGCCGGCTGGATCTGGTGGTGAAGATGCCCGAGGTGCTCGGCGCTGGCGAGGGCGGCGAAATCATCAGCCAGGACTTCCGCGTGTTCCCCCTGGACGCCCTGTGGTGCGACGACGCCATGCGCCGCTTCCGCCACGACAGCAACGTGTTCTGGGAGGAGGGCCAGTTCCTCCGCGACGAGCGCGTCCGTCAGGCCATCCAGGCGTGCAAGAACCAGGAGGACCGGATGACCACGCACCTGCTCCAGCCGTACATCCTGGGCATGGACTTCAACCTGCAGTTGACGTCCATCTTCTCCTACGCGCCGCGCGACGTGCAGCGCCGCAACAACTCCACGGGGGGTGACTCGCCGCTGGGCAACATCGCCGCGGACTCCATGCGCAAGCGCCGCCGCGTCGAGGCGGAGATGGCGCTCACCAACTCGCTGGGCATCCGCGACAACCTCTACGCGGGCGTGGTGAGCCAGGAGTCGATGTTCAACGTGTTCCCGTTCGAGAACACCATCAACATCATGTACCTCTCCGGCAAGGAGATGCAGGAGCTGTTCGACTTCGTCACCGAGCGCTCCGCGGAGCGCGGCTGCGTCAGCCAGGCGCAGATCTCCGGCGCCCGGTTCACCATGGACTGCGCCCAGGTGCAGGTGAACGACCTGCAGACGGCCTGCAACCCGGCGCTCAACGGCACGGATTGCCCCAACCAGGACCGTCAGGGCCATGCGCCGTGGCAGTGCCTGGTGGACCAGAGCAACGACTCCAGCGTGGGCCGCTGCTACGCGCACCCGGGCACCGACATCCAGATCAACGGCAAGCCGCTGGACACCACCGGCACGTACAAGATCGCCGTCAACGACTACATCGCCAAGGGTGGCTCGGGCTTCAACATCCTCAAGCGCAACACCACCCGCATCGAGACGGGCATCTCGCTGCGCGACTCGCTCATCGGCTACATGCAGGACTTCTGCACCTGTGAGGACATCCTCGCGGGCAACCAGACGTCCAAGGCGGGCCACTACTGCGGCAACCTCATCAACGGCCGCTGGACGGTGAACGAACAGGTGGTGGGCTCCTGCCGCGCCGCCTCCGACTTCAAGGCCGCGCTGAACAAGCAGGTGGGCAGCTGTGCCTGCAAGGACCTGCTGTCGCTCCCCTCGGACGCCGCGGAGCGCTGCGGTGTGCCGGGCCTGACGGCCGAGGACATCCAGAGCCAGTGCAACGTGCCGGAGGGCCCGTACACCGGCCGCTGCAACTGCCGGGATGTGCTGGCTGGCAACAACCCCATCTGCGGCACGGTGACGAACCAGCTGCGGAACTTCTGTGAGAACCCCACCTCCGTGTCCATCGCGGACGCGGTTGAGGATTCCCGTATCGGCCGGAGGGTGAAGTAAATGAAGCGCCTGCTCTTCCTGTCGGCCCTGGCGGCGGCCGGCTGTTACACCCAGGAAACGCCGCAGCCGGATGGCGTCGCCTCGTTCCGGGTCAACCTCACGGGCATCTACACCGGCGGCACGCGGACGCCGCTGCCGGTGGTGAACGAGTGCGCCACCGCGCACGGCGGCCAGGACCAGGTGCCGCTGGAGGTTCGCGGCACGGCGGACTGCCGGCTGGCCCTGCCCCTCACGCCGGTGGACTTCGACGTGGAAATCACCGCCCTGGACGCGAAGGGCCAGCCCATGGAGTCGTTCAACGGGCCGGTGTCCTTCCGCACGGTGCCGGGCAACCTGACGGGCGAATACCGCTACCGCTGGACCCAGCTCACCAACGGCCGGGGCACCGGCACGGTGCGCTCCGGCCAGCTCTACGGCGACACCCACGTCTGGGTGCAGGACGAGCCGCCCCAGGTGGATTACGCCGAAGGGCAGGTCATCCCCGGCGAGCTGCCCCAGGAGCCGGCGACCCGCACCAACTCCACCGGCCTGTCGCGGATGATGAAGTTCGAGGAGCCGACCATCGCTACGGTCCAGGTTCCGCAGAACAGCGATCAGCTCACCGCCTACGCCGGGACATACATGCGCATCGGGCGCAACCCGGAGGCCGGCCCCCCGCTGCTCCAGAACTGCCCCGAGGGAGACCCGAACGACAAGCAGCCGGTGACGCTGCTGGTGACGGGCACGGACCCGGGCGGCTTCTTCGTCACGGACATGACGGCCTGCCGCGTGGGCGAGAACAGCGTCCCGGGCGCCAACATCCAGACGGGGGAGCCGGACGGCTACTACCCCGGCCGCTTCAACTCGCTCTACATCTACAACTACTCCTTCCCCGAAGGGCTCGACCCGGGCGACCTGCTGTGGTCGGTGTCTGGCTCCGTGCAGGAGTTCACCTCCACCACGCAGCTCACCTTCCCCGCCTGGACGGTGCGCGAGCGCGTCCGGCTGCTTCCCCAGACGGAGTGGGACAAGTACCTGAAGCTGTCGCCGCCGGTGGAGATCAACGGTCGGCTGTGCGGCTACAGCGGCTCGCTCTACATGACGGACCCGCTTTGTGGTTACAGCTACGGCAACTACAAGATGGAGAGCCTGGAGTCGTCGCTGGTGAAGCTCCGCCGGGTGAAGTTCCCGCGCGTCTTCCACAGCTGTGACGCCAACGGCAACGGCACCGTCCCCTTCTTCTGTCCCAACACCCGCGCGGGCACCTGGGGAAGCTGCGGCACGGACAACCCGAACGACCCGGAGCTCGCCGAGCGGCAGTGCAACATCGACTGCACGCTGGGCATTGGCCAGTTCGCCGGCGTCCACTGCGCCGAGCGCAACACGTACAACGGCTTTGGCCAGTTCGTGGTGGAGATGAACCCCACCGGCGCCGCGGTGGCGGGCCTGGACGAGTCCGTCCCCGGGCGCATCCAGACCTTCACCGCCACCGTCAACGCGGACCCCACCGTCGTCAACTGGGCCCAGTCGGACACGTTCAGCACGAACCTGCGCATCAACGTGTCCTGCGACAAGCCGGCCAACGTGCGCTTCGGCGCCAGCGGCACGCCGGTGGCGCTGGCGGCCCAGACGCCGCTGCAGCACACCATGGCCGCGGGTGAGGGCACCGTGTACGCCTCCGTCCAGAACCGCGAGGACGGCACCCTCACCTGCAAGGTGGCGGCGGACGCGCGCACGCGCATCAACCTGGTGACGAAGGACGCGGTGCCGGACCTGGTGCCCGACTGCAGCGAGGATGACCCGAACGCCGAGGCGGCCCAGCAGTGCCGCAATCTGCGCGCGGCCAGCTTCGACGTCGTGGGTCACCTGCGGCAGGTGAGCGCCGCCCGCCCCCGGTGGAACGTGCTGCCTCGCGACCTGGACGACATCTGCTGCTACCCCGGCCCGGGCATGGAGTGCCCGCGGCCCATCCGGCCTTGCGTCAATCCGTAGTCTTCTGATGATTCTCGCGACCCGGTGACGGGAAGCAGGGAGGAGCGGTCCCCCCGGACCGCTCCGTGGAGAGGGACATTGAAAACGCTGCAGAAGCTGGCCCTGACCGGCCTGATTTCCCTGAGTGCGCCCGCGTGGGCCAGTGACTTCGTGGACACCCGTCTGTCGTTCGTCTTCGCGGACGACAACGTGCTCGCGGGCTCTGGTGAGACGACGCCGAACAGCCCCAATGCGCGGTTCGGCGCCGGCAACCAGAACACGCAGTTCTACGACAACTTCAACACCCGGTTCTCCGGCTTCGAGTCCCTGTCGAACGTGGTGCTCTACAAGCGAGCACCGGCCTTCTTCGAGGGTTTGACGACTGAAGCGGCGCTGACGCTGGTGGTGCTCGAGCGGCCGTCGGGCGGCGTCGACATCCGCGACAACTCCAGCTACATCCGCCTCAACTACCAGCCGCCGGGCTGGAGCGAGAAGGAAGGCCTCTCGCTCGTCGGCTTCCCGGTGTCCGCGGACCGCTTCCGTCTGGGCTATGCGTACCGCATCTCCTGGGGTGGCAGCGGCGTGTTCACCACCCGCGCCGCCACCAACGGCGTGCCCGGCGGCAAGCTGCAGATCACCCGCGACAACTGGTACGCGTACGTCGGCGGCAAGACGGCGCTGATGCAGAACGAGCTCATCCGCGAGGAAGAGACCAAGTACGGCCTCATGGCCGGCGCGGGCTGGGACATCCTGGAGACGCTGCGCGTCGAAGCGGGCGGCGGCTACTTCCAGAAGGGCCTGGTGCCCGGCCTGGCGACGCTCGGCGTGGAAGCGCCGGTGAACGCCGCGGGCGTGTCCGGCCAGGTCGTCTACCACGTAGGTGTGCCCGTCGGCACCAGCGTGGACTTCCGGCTCTACAAGAACGACCCGGACATCTATCAGCGCTTCTTCGCGCCGGAGCAGTACCCGGGCGGCCTGTCGTACACCGTGTCGCTGGAAGGCAGCTACCTGTCGCAGACGCTGGAGAAGCCCAACGACTTCGGCGCCACCAAGCCGCAGGGCGCCACCGCCGTGGCCCTCCAGGCGCGCGCGAAGTACGACCTGCTCCGCGTCAGCCTCCTCGGCCTGTACCGCAGCCTGTCCTTCATCCAGTTCGAGGTGCCGGGCTTCCCCCCGTTCCAGGACTTCCCGGAGGGCACGGAGCTGAATCCGGAGATGTTCCTCGCGGTGGGCGCGGACTACCACCTGCCGAAGCTGCACATCACGCCGGGCTTCATCCTCGGTGTGCAGCAGCCGGCCTCGTTCCGCAGCCCCACGCCGGTGCTGGGCGGCAACGACCCGCCGCCGAGCCTCATCGGCACGCGCACCGTCGTGGTGCGTGACGTGAATCAGCTCAGCATCCTTCCGGAGACGTGCGGCCGCGGCAGCGCGGCGTGCAGGGCGGAGCCCATCTACTCCGCGAAGGCCACCTTCCGCTGGGACCTGTCGGACTCCGTCGCCGCCGTCGGTGAGGTCTACTACACCTATGACACCAACCGGACCACGTTCCGGGACGACGTGACGGGCGTGGCGCAGCCGAGCTTCGAGCGCCCGCACGCGCTGGGCTTCAACACGCTGCTCCAGGCGCGCTTCTAGTCCACCGCCCTGCCCCGCTGGGGCAGCCGGCAGGCCCTGCGCGGCCCGGTCTCTCCTCGTGGGAGGCCGGGCCGTCGCGCGTCAGACGGTCGTCATCCGCACCACCTCGTCGAAGGCGGTGAAGCCCTGCGCCAGCTTGCGCACGGCGGCCTCGCGCAGCGTCCGCATGCCGGAGCGCCGAGCCGCGTCCACCATCTGCGAATAGGGGGCCTCCCGGGCGATGAGGTCCCTCAGCTCGCCCGCGCTGGTGACGATTTCGAAGACACCCGTGCGCCCCACGAAGCCGGTGCCGCGGCAGCGCACGCACCCGGCCCCCTTGAGCAGGCGCACGCCACCGGGCAGCAGCGGCAGGGGGGCCTGGAGCGCGAGCAGCTCGTCCGGCGTCAGCGTCGTCTCCTGCGCGCAATGGCTGCACACCCGGCGAAGCAGGCGCTGGGCCATGACGCCCAGGAGGCTCTGCGCCAGGAGGAAGGACGGCACGCCCAAGTCCCGCATGCGCGCCACCGCGCCCAGCGCGTCATTGGTGTGCAGCGTGGACAGCACCAGGTGGCCGGTGAGCGCGGACTGAATCGCGTTCTCCGCCGTCTCCGGGTCGCGAATCTCGCCCACCATGATGACGTCCGGGTCCTGGCGGAGGATGTGGCGCAGCGCCCCGGCGAAGTCGAGCCCCACCTTGGGCTGCACCTGCACCTGGTTGAAGGCGTCCCACACCATTTCGATGGGGTCCTCAATCGTCGTGACGTTGACGTCGGGGCCCGCCAGCGCCTTGAGCGCGGAGTAGAGCGTCGTCGTCTTCCCGCTGCCCGTGGGGCCCGTGACGAGGATGAGGCCGTGCGGCTGGTCAATCCAGGACTCGAAGGCGCGCTTCTCGTCCGGCTCGAAGCCCAGCTGGGCAATGTCCTGCACCAGCGTCTCCGGGTCGAAGATACGGATGACCACCTTCTCGCCGAACGCGGTGGGCAACGTGGACACGCGGAGCTCGACTTCGCGGCCATCACGCTCCGTCTTGATGCGGCCGTCCTGTGGCTTGCGGCGCTCGGAGATGTCGATGCGCGCCAGCATCTTCACGCGCGAGACGATGGGCGGGTGCACCGGCGCCGGCAGCGTGTGCACCGGGTGCAGCACACCGTCGATGCGCAGGCGCACCACGCTGGTGGTGCGCTTGGGCTCGATGTGGATGTCCGAGGCCCGGTTGTCGAACGCGTAGCGCAGCAGGTAGTCCACCGCCTGCACCACGGGCCGGTCCGACGCCTCCAGCTCCTGGGTGCCACTGAGCGAGACGAGCTGCTCGAAGTTGGCGACCTGGGCCCCGGCGGCGGCGCTGAAGTCGTCGGCGGCGCGCGCCAGCGTCTTCTTGAAGCCGTAGATGTCGCTGATGGACTTGAGGATGTCCGCCTTGGCGCTGAGGACGGGCTCCACCGGCATCCCCGTCAGGCGGTGGAAGCTCTCGAAGAGCTCCCTGTCGAAGGGGTTGGCCACCGCCACCAGCAGCTTGCCCTGCGGGGTGCGCTCCAGGGGAAGCAGCACGTGCTTCTGCGCGTAGGGCCTGGACACGGTGCGCGTGGCCAGCGCCATGTCGAGCTTGAGCGGGTCAATCTTCCAATAGCTCATGCCGGCGGCGCGCGCGGCGGCCTCCGTGACGCGGTCCTCGTCCAGCACGCCCCGGCCGTTGGACAGCGGCACCTGGAACGCCGCCACGACCTCCACCGGAGACACGTCGTACCGCGCGGCCTCCTTGCCGCCCGGGGTCCCCTGGTGCGCCTTGAGCACCCGGGCGCGCGCGGCGCCCTCGCGGGCCAGCACCTCCTGGGCCTGCTGGGGTTGCAGCAGCCCCTGGGCCACGAGCGCCTCCAGCACGAACAGCGTGGTGAAGTCATCCCGGCTCTTCGGAGCAGTGCTCCCCACGCCACTCACAGGCTGTACCAAGCGCGTCTCCTTTCACCCCGGCCGCCCGCCGGAGCGCGACCCCACAGCGTACCAGACGGACTTCGGCCCACGTCGGCGCGCCGAGCGGAAAACACCCGCGGCGCCCCGCGCGCCACCAGCCAGGCATGGAGCCGCCGTCACGGCCGCCCTGCGTCCGTGCGGACACGGCGCCGCGCCACCGTCAGTGCACGGTGCTCGTCACCGCGAGCACGGCGGCATCCACCAGGGACTCTGGCGTCGGCCGCTCCGCCACGGCCGCCGCGGGCACGCCCAGCCGCTCCAGGGCGGACGCCGTCGTCGGCCCAATCGCCACCACCCGCGCGGTGGCCAGGCGCTCGCGTCCGGCCTCCTCCACGAAGGCCTCGGCCGTGCGCGGTGAGGCGAAGAGCACGACGTCCGGCGGTGAGGCATCCAGCAGGGCCAAGGACTCCGGTGGCAGGGGCGCGGACGTGGCGCGATACGCCGTCACCCGCGTCACCAGGACGCCGCGCTCCCGCAGCCCGTCCTCCAGCTCGCGCCGGCCTTCCTCGGCGGCGGGGAGCAGGACTTCGTCACCCGGTTGCAGCGCGTCCTTGATGAGGTTGAACAGGGCCTCGCCCGTGCCCTCCGAAGGCTCGGCCACCACGTCCAGGCCGTAGCCCTCCGCGGCGCGCGTCGTGCGCGGCCCCACGGTGGCCACCTTCACCCGCTGTATCCGGTCCTGGGTGCCCGCCTCGCGCAGCGCCTCCATCAGCGCCTCCACGCCCGACGGGCTCGCGAACACCACCCAGGTGTAGCGCTGGATGTGCTCGGCCGCTGACGCCAGCGGACGTGGGTCCTCCGGAGGATGCAGCTCCAGCAGGGGCACGCTCAGCACTTCGGCGCCCTCATCCTCCAGGAGGAAGCACAGCTCCTCGGCCCGCTCACGCGGGCGCGTCACCAAGACTCTCCTGCCTTCCAGTCGCCGTTCCACGCGCGCGGCAGTCTAGGACTCCCGCGCCTCGGAGCGGCGCGCGAAATCACGCAGAATGTCCGCCGCCCCACGCGACAGCAGGTCATCCGCCAGGGATTCACCCAGCGCATGGGCCCGCGACACGGGGCCGCGCACCTCGCCCCGCACCACGTGTGTGCCATCCGGACGGCCCACGAGGCCGCGAAGGAAGACGGTGTCACCCGACACGGTGGCATGCCCGGCCAGGGGCACGGTGCAGCCCCCCTCCAGCTTCGCCAGCAGCGCGCGCTCGGCGGTGACGGCGATGCGCGTGGTGGCGTGCTCCAGCGGGGCCAGCAGCTCGCGCACGCGGGCATCGTCCGTGCGGCACTGGATGGCCAGCACGCCCTGCCCCACCGCGGGAAGGCTCACCTCGGGCGACAGCACCTGGGTGATGACGTCCTCCAGGCCCAGGCGCTTGAGTCCCGCGTAGGCCAGGAGTGCGCCCGCCAGCCCCTGCTCCCGCGTCCTCGCCAGGCGCGTCTGCACGTTGCCGCGCACGCTGACGATGTCCACGTCCGGCCGGCGCGAGCGCAGGATGCAGCTGCGGCGCAGCGACGACGTGCCCACACGCGCGCCCTGGGGAAGCGCGTCCAGCGTCAGCCCGCCCAGACCGCAGAAGGCGTCGCGCGGGTCCTCCCGCTCCGGCACCGCGGCGAGCATCAGCCCTTCCGGGAACACGGACGTCATGTCCTTGAGGCTGTGCACGGCGATGTCCGCGCGGCCGTCGAGCAGCGCCTGCTCGATTTCCTTCACGAACAGGCCCTTGCCGCCCACCGCGGACAGCGGCGCGGACAGGAAGCGGTCTCCCTCGGTGGTCATCTCCACCAGGGACACCTCCAGCCCGGGATGATGCGAGCTCAGCAGCGCGCCCACGTGACGCGCCTGCCAGAGCGCCAGGGGACTCTGCCGGGTGGCGATGCGCACGTGCGGCATTATTTGCCCCCCGTGGCGGCCTGGACCGGCGCGGCCATGACGGAGGGCGCGGTGGCGGCGGTGCCCACCTCATCCTCCAGCAGCCCGAACAGCTCGGCGGCGGCGCCGGCCAACCGGTTGCCCTCCCCCTCCGGCCCCACGGCGCGCAGCCGCGCGGTGGGCTCATGCAGCAATTTGTTGACGATGGCTCGGCCCATGGCCTCGATGCTCTTGCGTTGCTTGTCGTTGAGTCCGTCGCCCAGGGCGCCCAGCGTGCGCTCCACCTCGGAGCGGGCAATGGCCTCCGCGCGCTGACGCAGCCGCGCCAGCACCGGCGTGCCCTCACGCAGCGCGCGCTCCTTGACGAAGCGCGCCACTTCCTGCGCGACGAGCACGCCCGCCTTCTGCGCCTCTTCCGCGCGCGCCGCGGCGTTGTCCGCGACGAACTTCTGGATGTCGTCCACGTCGTACGCGTGCACCCAGTCCAGCGTGCCCACGGCCGGGTCGATGTCGCGCGGCACCGCCAGGTCCACCATGAACAGCGGCCGGCTCCTGCGCCCACGCCCCAAGGCGCCCACGTTGTCCCGCGTGAAGAGCGGCACCGGCGACGCCGTGCTGCACACCACGATGTCCGCCGCGGCCACCAGGCTGAGCAGCTCCTCGAAGGGCCGCGCCTGTCCGCCCACCTCCGCCGCCAGCGCCTCCGCGCGCGACAGGGTGCGGTTGGTGACGTAGAGCTTCAACGCACCGGCCTGCTTCAGGTGGCGCGCCGCCAGCTCGCCCATCTCTCCGGCGCCCACCACCAGCACCGTCTTGCCCGCGAGCCCGTCGAACACCTTGCTGGCCAACTGCACCGCCGCCGCCGCCATGGACGTGGCCGCGCGGCCAATGGCCGTCTCCGTGCGCACGCGCTTGGCGCAGCTGAAGGCGGCCGCGCATGCGCGCATCAGCTCACCGCGCACCGCGCCCGCGCCCTGGCCCCGCTCGAAGGCGTCCTTCACCTGACCCAGGATCTGGGCCTCGCCCAGCACCATGGAGTCCAGGCTGCATGCCACGCGGAACAGGTGCACCAGCGCCGCCTCGCCCTGGTGCTCGTAGAGGTGCTCCAGGGCCTCCACGCCGCCCAGCACCTGCAGCTCCGTCAACGCGCGCTGCCGCGCCAGCGCCGCGTTCGGCGCGAACAGGTACACCTCCACGCGGTTGCAGGTGGACACCCAGAGGGCCTCCACGGGCGCCTGGGCCAGCCGCTGGAGCACGTCCACCTGACGCGACTCCGGCAAGGCCAGCCGCTCGCGGACGGTGAGGGGCGCCGTCCGGTGGGACAGGCCAATGCAGATGAGCTCCATACTCAGGGCATCCTCATGGCCGCCGAGGGCGCTGGCACGTCATACGAAGACAGGAAGGACACCATGACCAGGCAGAACCCCGCCATGGTGAGGAAGGCCACCCGCCGCCCCTGCCAGCCCGCGACGGAGCGCGCCACCAGCAGCGCGGCGAAGACGGCCCACGCCACCAGGGTGGCCAGCGTCTTGCCATCCACCGTCCACGGGCCCGGCGCGGTGCCCACGAAGAAGGCCCCCGTGGCGAGGGTGATGGACAGCGCCAGGAAGCCCCACACCACCAGGCGCCGGTTCAGCGTGTCCAGGAACTCCAGGGAGGGCAGGCGGGAGAACAAGAGCCCGAAGCGCTTCGCCTTCACCTGCCGCTCCATGAGCACGTACATGACGCCCACGCCCGCGGCGACCGCGAACGCAGCCAGCCCCAGCAGCGCCAGGGTGATGTGCAGCGGCAACAACGGCTGACGCACCCCCGGAGGAAGCGGCGCCTGCCCGCCCTGCATCAGCAGCCCGGGCAGCAGCGCGGCCAGCGCCAGCGGCGTGAGGAAGGCGCCGATGACGGGCCGGCGGTAGCGCACGTCCAGGAACAGGAAGATGGCCAGCAACAGGAAGGCCAGCGCGGAGAAGCCCTGCGCCAGGCCCACCGGCCGCCCGCTCTGCACCCCGAGCAGCTCGAAGAGCGCCACGCCATGCAGCGCCAACCCACCGCCCACCAGCACGCGCCCGGCCGTGGCCAGGGCGTCCGACTGGCGGACCAGGAAGGCCAGGTAGACGACGGCGGCGATGCCATAGGCGTGGCAGGCGAGCGAGACGAGCGTGTGGCTCATAGGGGCAGGCTCATAACCACGGAAGACGGACGAATCAGCCCATCTTGTTGAGGATGAAGGCAGCCAGAAGGTCTGCTTCAGAGTCAGGCTTCGTATCCGCGCCCTCTGGCCTGGGCGCGCCGGCGGCGACCTCCGCTACATACCCTGGAACGACCTCATAGGCGTTGTCCCCCACCAGCACCGAGTCGGCCATCTGCTCGGCACCCAGTCGGGCAAGCTGCTCCTCGGTCTTCACCCGGGCCACCAACCCCTGGGTGTCTTCGCCCGACACGAGCTGGACGAAGTGGACCGCGGGCGTGACGGGAAAGGTCACGCCGCCCTCCGCCATCACCACCAGCCGGCCTTCGCGCAGGTCTGCTTTGTCCGCCAGCGCCCACTCCTCGAGCTGGGCCTGGGGCAGGAAGAGCTTCGTCACGCCCGCCAGCTTACACCAGCCGCCCCGCCGCCGGGGGGACGCTTGGGGGAAATGGTTGAAACAGGCGCCACCCAGCCGCATCTGAGCCGCCAGATTGGCTGATGGTCGGCCGATCCTTGCAGGCCCACCGGACGCGTACTACAGGACGCGGCGGCGGTGCCCGGACAGGGCACGAGGAGACACCATGTCAGGCGCGGACGTGACGAACATCGGGGATGGCGACTTCAAGCAGCAGGTCCTGGACTCCCAGGAGCCCGTGCTGGTGGACTTCTGGGCGACGTGGTGCGCGCCGTGCCGCGCCATCGCGCCCTCCATCGAAGCGCTGGCCTCGCAGTACAAGGGCCAGGTGAAGTTCGCCAAGCTCAACATCGATGAGAACCAGGACACGCCGCAGGAGTACGGCATCCGCTCCATCCCCACCCTGCTCCTGTTCAAGGGCGGCCGCGTGGTGGAGCAGATTGTCGGCGCGGTGCCCAAGGCCCGCATCGAAGACGCCGTGAAGAAGGCCCTGACGTAGCATCGCCGCCGCGGGGCCGGGCGACAGAGCGCGCCTGCTGCGCTCCTCGCGCCCTCCCCCGCGGCCGCCTGTCTCAGCCCAGCAACTCCACGCAGCGGCGGAGCACCTCCAACCGCGCGTAGCGCTTGTCGTTTCCCGGCACCACGTGCCACGGCGCGTCGAGGCGGTGCGTGCGGTCCAGCATCTCCTGGATGGCCGCTTCGTACCGCTTCCACTTCGCCCGGTTCCGCCAGTCCTCCTCCCCCAGCTTGTAGCGCTTGGCCGGGTCCGCCTCGCGCTCGCGAAACCGCTGCAGCTGCGTCTTTTTGTCGATGTGGATGAAGAACTTCACCATCCGCACACCGTCCGCGGTGAGCATGTGTTCAAAAGCGTTGATTTCATCGTAGGCGCGCCGCCACTCCGCCGGCTTCGCGAAGCCCTCCACCCGCTCCACCAGCACCCGGCCGTACCAGCTCCGGTCGAACATGCAGACCTCGCCCGCGCCCGGCGTCTTGCGCCAGAAGCGCCACAGGTAGTGGTGTCTGCGCTCTTCCTCCGACGGCGCGGAGATGGGCCAGACCTTGTACCCACGCGGGTCCATCAGCGTGGTGAGCCTGCGAATGGCGCCGCCCTTGCCAGAGGCATCCCAGCCCTCGAAGACGACGACGGCCTTCCGCCCCGCAAGGTAGTTCTGGATCTGCAGCGCGAAGACGCGCTCCTGGAGCGTCTTGAGCGTCTTCTCATACTTCGCGGATTCACCCGCCGAGACAGACGGGTCGACCGCTGCGAGTGTCACAGTGCCGTGAGGACATACGGGAAACACGTATCCATTTGCAGTCTTGTCATCAATTTTCTGAGATCGTTTACGAGTCAAGACAGACCCTCCAAGGTTGTATTGACAGCGATGACTTCAACCGCCAAATAGGCACATAGCAGTGTCTGTGTTGGCTGACTGTTTTCACTTGGAGTATTCATGGCACGTCCACGAAAAGAATTGTCCACCGTCCCGCTGACGCCGGCCATGGTGAACTGGGCCGAAGCCTTGGGAGACGCCATTGGACGCGGCATGCTGCGCGCGCTCAACGACGGGATGCCCAGGCTGGGCAGCGCCTCGCCCAGCTCCACCGCGCTCACCGCGGGCCGGCGCCGCGGCCGGCCGCCGAAGGTGATGGCGGGCGCCAACCTGGTTTCAATGGATCGCCGTTGCACGATGGAGGGCTGTACTCGCGAGCAGCGCTCGAAGGGGCTGTGCTCCGCGCATTATCAGGCCGAACGCCGCCGCCAGATTTCGGGCGGCAAGTCGGCCTGAGTGCCTGCCCACCGGACACCCGCCCACGGCCCTGGGCGATGACCGGTCCAACGCCTCAGCCCTGCCAGGGGTCGGAAACGGACGACGTCGCCTTGAGCAGCTCCCAGGCCGCCAGCACGTCCACGACGCGCTCCACCTCATTGGGCAGCGATCGAGCCCGCTGGGACTTGAGATAGTCCTCCGCGAAGGCCCTCAGCCGCATCCCCACGAAGAGCCGCGCCAGCGCCACCTCCGTCTGACCGCTGAAGTCGAGGAAGCGCACGCCAAAGCCGCTGCGGCCCTCCGGCCCGTTCTCCCGCTCCTCCCGCACGATTTCCGCGCGCGCCTGCACGGGCGCGGCGCCCGGCTCCAGCGCGAAGCGCACGCCGAGCACGGTGCCCAGCGGCAGGTAGAAGGTGCTCTCCAGGAACGCCCCGCTGACGCTGACGTTGACGGACACGAGGCTCGCCTCGAAGCGGCGCTCGCCCGCCTCGTCATCCACCCAGACCTCGAAGCGCGTGGCGAGCTGGGCGCGGGGAAAGTGGCGGTGCTCGGCCTCGCCCTGATTCATCTCAATCAACGGCGAGAAGGCCGGCCTCGGCTCGGGGCTCACCGCCGCCACGTTGCCACCAGGACGCGCCGGAACCACCGCGGGGCGGACCTCCTTCGCCGGCGCCGCGGCCGGCGCTGACGCTCGCGCGGGCGCGCGCACCGGCGCCTCCACCCGCGTGCTCCCGACTGCCTTCTGGCCACCCTTCCTCTGCATGACGCGTCCTCATCTGCCCGGGAGGACTCGCCCTCCCCGTGCGTTGGTGGGGTGATTCATACACCACCCCATGCCGCGCGCCGAGAAACGCTTGCGGCCGGCCCGCGAGGATAAATCCGGAAATTCTCAGAACATGTGACGGCGCATGCTGATGTTCACCAGCAAGCCGATGCTGAGCATCACGGAAAGCAGGGATGAGCCGCCATAACTCATCAACGGCAGGGTGATTCCCGTCACCGGCAGCAGGCCAATCACCATGCCGATGTTCTCGAACACCTGCCAGAAGAGCATCGCTACGACGCCCACGGCGACGAAGGCGCCGAACCTGTCACGCGCGTTGAAACCCACGCCCAGGCCGAAGATGAAGATGGCGCCGTAGAGCACCAGCAGGACGAGGCACATGACGAAGCCATGCTCCTCCGCCCACACGGAGAAGATGAAGTCGGTGTGCTGCTCGGGCAGGAAGCGCAGGCCCGTCTGGGTGCCCTCGCGCCAGCCCTTGCCGGACACGCCGCCGCTGCCTACCGCGATTTTCGACTGCGCCGCGTGATAGCCGCTGCCGCGCAGGTCCGCCTCGGGGTCCAACCAGCCGGAGATGCGCTGGCTCTGGTGCTTCTTCAGGTGGTGCCGGACGATGGTGGGCCGAGGCTCCGGCACGTCGCGGATGTAGTCGTTCCAGATGACGATGCCCGCGGCGAGCACGGCCGTCACCAGCGTGGCCACCAGGTACCAGCGCACCTTGCCGAAGAGGATGATGGTGAGCGACGACAGGCCAATCATCAGCGCGGTGCCCAGGTCCGGCTGCACCAGGACCAGCGTGAAGGGGACGAGGACGACGAGCAGCGGCTTCCACAGCCGCGTCAGGCCATAGGAGGGCTCATTGGGCTGGAAGTCGTCGTGGTAGACCTTGGCCAGCATCAGCACGACGCCAATCTTCATGAACTCCGCGGGCTGCATGCGGAACGGGCCAATGGCGAACCAGCTCTCGGCCCCCTTGGCCGTGTGTCCGAAGAACCGCAACGCGATGAGCAGGAGGATGTTGGTGACGTAGATGGGCACCGCCATGCGCTGAATCCACCGGTAGTCCACCAGGCACACCACCAGCACGGCGGTGATGCTCACCCCCAGGTACAGCATCTGCGAACCCCACACGGGCGAGTGCGGGGGCCGCGACGCCGAGGCCAGGTTCCAGATGCCCAGCGCGCACACCGCCAGCACGGAGAAGATGAGGCCCCAGGGAATGTGGGGCACCATCCGCCGCTCAATCCGCAGTTGCACGCGTGCGTTCCTCGTCGTCGCCCGGCAGCCGGGCCGGTGGCCGTACCCCCCGCGTCAGCGCCGCCTCGTCAGGACCGGGCGCGCGCGTCACGGAGGACGGCGTGTAAGGCTGGTTGGGACGCGGCGGCGGCGCCGTGGCGTCCAGCTTCTTCAAATCGAAGTACTTCTGGAACACCGCCATCGCGGTGGGCGCCGCGTCCGAACCACCGTGGCCGCCATGCTCGTTGAGCACGACGATGGCCAGCTCCGGCTTGTCCGCCGGCGCGAAGCCCGCGTACCAGGCGTGGTCGCGCTCGAAGAAGCTCATCTGGTGCGTCTTCAAGCGAATCGCGCCCAGCCGGGCCACCTGCGCGGTGCCCGTCTTGGATGCCACCAGGATGTCCTTGTCCCGCATGTGATTCATGCGCGCGCGGTAGGCGGTGCCGCCCGGCTCGTGCGCCACCTTCACCAGCCCCTCCACCACCGCCTTGAGGTGCGTGGGCGAAAGGTCCACCTTGCGCACCACCTCCCGCTGGAACGACTCAATGGTCTGCCCGTCCAGGTTCTCCAGGCGGTTCACCATCTGCGGCTTGTAGAGCGTGCCGCCGTTCGCGATGGCCGCGTACACCAGCGCCAGTTGGAGCGGGGTGACGTTGTTGTCGCCCTGGCCAATGGAGCTGTTGAGCGCCATGCCCTTGGTGTAGCCGCCGGGCGACGCCTTGTCGTGGTAGGCGCTGGTCGGCATGATGCCTGGGACTTCCGCCACCACGTTGACGCCCGTGGGGCTGCCCAGGCCCAGGGACTTGCCCATCTCTCCAATGGGGTCCAGGCCGATGGTGTCCGCCACCTTGTAGAACCAGGTGTCGCATGACGTCTTCATGGCGGCGAGCCCATCCATGTGCCCGTGCCCGGCGTCCTTGTGGCAACGCCAGGTGCGCGCGCCCAGGCGGTAGCCCCCGGGGCAGTTCACCACCGTCTCCGGACGGAAGGCGCCCGACTTGAACGCGGCCAGGGCGGTGATGACCTTGAAGGTGGAGCCCGGGCTGTAGTGTTCAGCGGCCACGCGGTTGATCATCGGGTCCAGCGGATCTCGCGACAGCAGCACCATCTGCGCCGGCGTCACGCGGCCGGTGAGCAGGTTGGGGTCGAAGCCCGGGCGCGACACCAGCGCGCGGATGAAGCCCGTGTTGACGTCAATGGCGACCACCGCGCCCGTCACGCCGGGGAAGGCCCGCTCCGCCTCCTCCTGCAGCCGCATGTCGATGGACAGCACCAGGTTGTTGCCCGGACGCGGCGCCACCACGGCGTTGTCCCCCAGCTTGTCGTTCAGCTCCTCAATGGTCTGCCCGCGCGCGTTCACCACTTCCTTGCGCACGCCGTCGGTGCCGCGCAGCCGCTGCTCGAAGTAGCGCTCCAGCCCGCGCCGGCCAATGTAGTCCCCCAGGGCGTAGCGGGCGCCGTCGCCGTTGAGGCGCTCCAGCTCCTCCTGGGTGATTTCATTCATGTAGCCCAGCACGTGCGACAGCACGGCGTTGGTGCGGTAGTGCCGGTGCGGCACGGGCGCCACCTCCACGCCGTCCAGGATGTCCCGGCGCGCGGCCAGCCTGTCGTACTCGTCGCGCGACAGGTCCACGCGCACCGGCACCGGCTGGAAGGGGGCGTTGCGCCGCCCCATGCGCACCAGGTCCTCCACCTTCTTGCGCTGGTCCGCATCCCACTGGAGCAGCTCCCCCAGGCGGGGGATGACCTGCTCGTAGCAGTCGGTGCAGAAGGCCGGGGTGATGAAGGCGTCGAAGGACGGACGGCTGTCCACCAGGATGGTGCCACGCGCGTCCTTGATGACGCCGCGGTCGGCGCGCAGCCGCACCTCCTTGACGAAGTTGGCCACGCTCTTGGCGGCGTACTCCTCGCCCCGGGTGATTTGCAGCCGGTAGAGCTGGATGGAAAGCAGCCCCAGGCCCAGCACCATGGCCAGGCCCAGCCACAGGAAGCGCCGCTTGAGCTCGCGCCCCGGCGTCGTGTTGCCCAAGGTGGGTGGCGTCACCGCAGCAACCCCGCGGGCCGCTCCTGAGACGCCTCGAAGCGCCGCAGCAACGGATAGAGCGCCAGCGCCGCGATGCCCGTGAGCGCCACCTGCAGCGGCAGCTCCGCCAGCAGCGGGCCCGGACCGTCCTCCTTCACCGTCAGCCAGGTGAAGAAGGTGGCCAGCAGCGAATGGCCCACGTCCGCGCCCATGGCGAACAAGGCGAAGGCCAGCGGGCCCCGGACCTCCACGAAGGTCGGCACCAGCCGGCCCACCAGGAAGATGAACACGGCCAGGAAGGTGTAGAGCCAGGTGGGCTGCCCGCTCATCAGGTCGAGCAGGTACCCCACCGAGAAGGCGGAGAAGGCCCCTTCCAACAGCGAGGCCCGCAGGGCCAGGAACGCCACCAGCACCACGGTGACGTCAATCCGGCCGAGCTCCAGGCCGGCCTGCTTCACCAGGACCGATTCCAGCGTGAGCAACGCCAGCGCCAGTGCGACAGACACCAGGAACTTCATTTCGACGCGCCCTCCGCGGTGCTGCCCGGCGCCATGGCGCTGTAGGGGCTGCCCACCACCAACACCTCTTCCAGCTTGCTCGTATCCACCGCCGCGACGATGTCCGCGCCCTGGAACATGCCATGCTCCTTCTTCTCCAGGTTCGTCACGCGTCCCACCACCACGCCGGGCGGATAGATGCCGTCCGTGCCCGCGGTGATGATGAGGTCACCGTCCTCCACATCCTCGGTGCGCAGCATGTTCTCCAACTTCAGGGGGCCGCCTCCGGTTCCCGCCGCCGTGCCCCGGGCCCGCGAGCGCTGCACCCGCACCGCCACCCGGCTCTGCGGGTCCGTCACCAGCGCCACATCCGCGTACCCGCCCGTCGCCCGGATGACCTGTCCCACGATTCCGTCCGGCGTCACCACGGACATGCCGCGGAAGACACCCTGATCCTCCCCGCTGCTGATGCGGACCGACAGCAGCTTCGCCACCGGATTGACGCCCACCACCCGCGCGGGGATCTCCGGCCCGGGCTCGGCCTCCGCGTAGTTGAGCAGCTTGCGCAGCCGCTCGTTCTCCATCCGCGACTCACCCAGGGCCTGCACCGCCGCGCGCAGCTGGAGGTTCTCCAGTCGCAACGCGTCATTCTCCCGCCGCACGCCCCGGAGGTCCAGGTAGTTCTGGACCCCAGCGCCCCCACCCTCGATGAGGGCCGTCAGCCCCTGTTGCACGGGGGACGCCACGGCGATGACCGCCCGGTCGACGAAGTTGGGTTCCCTGGCCTTGCGGCCACCGAGCAGGAAGGCCACCAGCGGCGAAAGGAGCAGGAAGCCCACGATGAGGGGGCGGTAGTACCGCTTCAGGAGCGACCACACAGGCAGGAGTTTCCGGGGGTGTGACGGGGGAGCAGGGGCTGGCTAAGGGCTCTAAATCGCTTGCATTTTCCGGTGCGTTATCCTAGGCAGTCAAGGCCTGCATGGGGGGCGGTTCCTGGTCCACCACCCACCGGCCGGGCTACCAACAACACCGCGTCGCGAGTCCTTCCGCACGGCTTTTCTCGGCGCGTTTGCCCCAGAAGTGACGACAATGGACGGTCTGAATCCCCGGAAGGTTGCCTCGCTCCTGTTCATCATCGGCATCGCGGTGGTGTTCACGCTCAGTTTCGGCCCGGGCAGTACCGGCTTCAGCGCCACGGGTGGGACGACGGCGCCTGGTTCGGTGGCCTCGGTGAACGGCAAGGAAATCCCGCTGCGTGACTTCGCGGCGGCCTGGGCCCAGCAGATGAGCTTCCTGCGCTCGCAGGGCAGCCCGGTCCCCGAGTCGCTCGCCCGCCAGTTCGGCATGCACAACCAGGTGCTCGACCGCCTGGTGAACACGGAGCTGCTGGCCCAGGCGGCCGAGCGCCACGGCATCACCCCGTCCGACGAAGAGCTGCGCAAGCTCATCCACCAGAACGCGGACTTCCAGAAGGAGGGCCAGTTCGACTTCGAGCGCTACCAGCAGGTGCTGCGCGACTTCTACCGGAAGACCCCGCAGGACTTCGAGGTGGAGCTGCGCCGTCAGCTGGCGGCCCAGAAGATGATGGGCGTGGTGCGCGCCAACGCGGTGGTGTCGGACGACGAGGTCCGCGCCCGCTTCGAGAAGGAAGGCAACCAGGCGAAGGTCGTCTTCGCGCGCTTCCTGCCGGCCATGTACGCCGACAACGTCCCCGCCCCCACCGGGGCGCAGCTGGCCGAGTGGAAGAAGGCGCACGAGAAGGAGATCAAGGAGTACTTCGAGGCCAACCGGTTCGTGTACCAGCAGCCGGAGCGCATCCGTGCGCGGCAGGTGCTGGTGAAGCTGTCCCCGGAGGCCACCGCCGACCAGAAGAAGGCGGCCCTGGAGAAGGCGCAGGCGCTGCGCAAGGAAATCGAGGGCGGCAAGGACTTCGCCCAGGTGGCGCGTGACAGCAGCGAGGACCCGGGCAGCAAGGCGCGCGGTGGCGACCTGGGCTGGGTGGAGCGCGGCAGCTGGGAGCCGGCGCTGGCGGACGCGGCCTTCGCGCTGAAGCAGGGCGAGGTGACGCAGCCGGTGGAGACGAAGTTCGGCGTGCACCTGGTGAAGGTGGATGAGAAGCAGGCCGCCCAGGACAAGAAGCTCGAGGACGTCCAGGACGAGATCGCCACCACGCTCTACAAGCAGGACCGCGCCAAGCAGCAGGCCCGCGCCGAGGCGGAGAAGGCGCTGGCCTCCGTCAAGTCGGGGCAGCCCCTGAAGACGCTCTTCCCGCCGGAGAAGGAGCAGCCCGCGCTGCTGCGCTTCGAGACGGAGACGCGCCCGGAGGCCGTGGAGACGGACAGCTTCACCGCCGAGGGTGAGGCGGTGCCGCACCTGGGCCCCGCGCCGGAGTTGGTGAAGGCGGCCTTCGCCGTTGGCGCCCCGCAGGCGCTCGACAGCGTGTTCCCCATGGGCGAGGGCTTCGTGGTGGCGCAGGTGGTGGAGCGCCAGAAGCCGGACACCGAGGGCTTCGAGAAGCGCAAGGAGGCGCTGCGCACCCAGGCCCGTCAGGCGAAGCAGATTGAGCTGACGGAGTCGTTCCTCAAGGCGCTGCGTGAGCAGGGCACGGTGAACACGAACACCGCCGCCATCGACTCCGTGGTGGGCACCGGGTGAGTCCCGGCGTCCAACCGTGACGCCCCCCGAGGGCCGGGCCGAGGGGACTCCCCTCCCCGGCCCTCGCGCATTGCGGGCTGCCGCGGCCACACGGGCCGGGGCACCGGCTACCGCTCCGGGAACTCGTGGGAGCCCGTGCCGCCGCTGGGCGCCATGGGCTCGGCGACGCAGAGCGCGTCCCGGCCGCGGCCCTTGGCCGCGTACATGGCGAAGTCCGCCGCGCGGATGAGGTCCAACGCGGACGAGGCATGGTCCGGGTAGGTGGCCACGCCCACGCTGGCGGTGAGGCGCACGTCCAGGCCCTGCTCGTGGAGGAAGCCCTGCCCCCGAAAGGCCTCGCAGACGCGCTGGCCGATGATGGCCGCGCCCTCCTGGTTCGTCTCCACCAGCAGCATGGCGAACTCGTCGCCGCCATAGCGGAAGACGGCGTCCAGGTCCTGCCGGCCCAACGTCATCAGCAGGTCCCCCACCTCCTTCAAGGTGGCGCTGCCCACCAGGTGCCCGTGGGTGTCGTTGACGCTCTTGAAGTGGTCCAGGTCCAGGAAGACGAGCGACAGCGGGTGGCTGAAGCGCTCCGAGCGCTTCACCTCCTGGTCCAGCAGGGCGCGCAGGTGCCGGGCGTTGTAGCAGCCGGTGTGCTCGTCCGTAATCGTCAGCTCCTGCACCCGCCGGAAGTTGCGCGCGTTCTCAATGGCGATGGCCGCGTAGTCCGCGATGGCGGTGAGGATGGTGAGGTCCTCGTTGGTGAAGGGCGGGTCCATGGGCCCGTTCACCAGTTCAATGATGCCCAGCACCCGGCCCCGGGCCAGCAGCGGCACCGCGAGGATGGAGCGGGTGTGGAAGGCGGAGGCTTCATCGAAGCGAGGCGAGAAGCTGGGGTCCCCGCCCACGTCATGGACGAGCCGCGCCGCGCCGGACGTGAAGACGGCGCCGGCGATGCCCTCGCCCGGGTTGAGCTGGAGGCCCTTGAGCACGTCCGCGCCGTCACCCACCGCGATTTCGAAGTAGAGCTTTCCGGTGCGCTCGTCCTGGAGGATGAGCGACCAGTTGCGAGGCAGCAGCAGGCTGCTGACCTTCTGCATCACCAGCGCCAGCACCTCGCGGAGCTCGAGCGTGGACGTCAGGGCCTTGGCCATCTCGTTGAAGGCGGCCAGCTGCTCCACTGTCCGCTTCATGGCCGACAGGAGGTCCGCGGGATTCATCCGTAGAGTCCACTCAGGGGCACAAGTCTGGTAAGGCCGAGCCGAGCCGTAACATGCACATGAACGCAGATCAAACGTTGCTCGTCCTGGCCTCGGCGTCGCCGCGACGCAGGGAACTTCTGTCACAGCTGGACCTCCGTTTCACCGTCTCCGCGGCGGACATCGACGAAACGCCCCATGCCGGCGAGGCGGCGGAGGCCTACGTCGGGCGGCTCGCCCGGGAGAAGGCCCGCGTGGTGGCTTCCCGCCACCCGGGCGCCTGGGTGCTGGCCGCCGACACCACCGTCGCCCTGGGCGCCGAGCTGCTGGGCAAGCCCCGGGACGCCGAGGAAGCCCAGGCGATGCTCACGCGCCTGTCCGGGCGGACGCATGACGTCTACACCGGCGTGGCCCTGGCCGGCCGGCATGAGGAGATGCTGGTGGTCCGCACCCGCGTCACCTTCCGCGCACTCAGCGCCGGGGAGATGTCCTGGTACGCGCACAGCGGCGAGCCCCTGGACAAGGCGGGCGCCTACGCCATCCAGGGCCGGGGCGGCTTCCTGGTGGCGAGCGTGGAGGGCAGCACCTCCAACGTCGTGGGCCTGCCGCTGGGTGAGACGGTGGCCCTACTGGAGCGGGCCGGCGTGGCCCTGCCCTGGAGTACCTCATGAGTGGCAGCGTGGCGGAGCGGCTGGCGTCGGTGCGGGAGCGGGTGGCGGCGGCCTGCGCCCGCGCGGGGCGGCCCGTGGAGTCGGTGACACTGGTGGCGGTGTCCAAGCTGAAGCCCGCGGACCTCATCCGCGAGGCCTACGCCGCCGGCCAGCGCGACTTCGGGGAGAACTACGCGCAGGAGCTGCGGGACAAGGCCGCGGAGCTGGCGGACCTGGACGGCCTGCGCTGGCATGCCATTGGCGCGCTCCAGACGAACAAGGTGAAGTACGTGGCGCGGGCGGCCGGGGCCTTCCACGCCCTGGACCGGCTGGAGGTCGCCCGCGAGCTGTCGAAGCGACGCGAAAACGCCCCGCCCCTGCCCGTCTACGTCGAGGTCAACGTGGGGAGCGAGGCCACCAAGAGCGGCCTGGCCCCCGACGCGCTCGGCGCCTTTCTGGAAGGGGTCCGCGCCCTGCCCGGCCTCCAGGCGGTGGGGCTGATGGCGCTGCCGCCCCCCACGGAGGACGAGGCCCGGGCCCGCGCGGACTTCCAGTCCCTGCGCGAGCTGGCCCGGGGCCACGGGCTGCCGGGCCTGTCCATGGGCACCACGCATGACTTCGAGTGGGCCATTGAAGAAGGGGCCACCGTCGTCCGCGTGGGCACCGCCATCTTCGGCGAGCGCGCGCTCAAATCTCCTTGAGCTTCACCCGCCCCTCCGAGTTCACGCTGACCTTGAACTCGGAGCCGCAGTAGTGGCAGCGCACCTCGTCCCCATGGGCGAGCGGCTCATCCACGGGGTTGTTGGCGTTGCACGAAGGACAGTCGAAGTCCTTGTGCGCCTTGCCACCTCCACGCGCGAACTCCTTCTCGTCATCGTCGAAGTCGAAAGAACCGCCACCACCAGACATGGGCCCCTCCTGCGGGATGGCGCCCGACACCGCGGGCTGCCCCGCGCGAAGGCTACCAGCGGTGTCGTGGCGTGGACACGCCGCTGCGCGGCACTCCCGCCTGCCGGGCGAACAGGCCCTGGCCGGGAAGAGGCGCGCGGGAGCATGACGTGGGAAAGTGTGCCTCCCCGTGCAGTGAGCGGCCCTCATTTGAATGGCGGGCCAACCACCGCGTCCGTGGAAATGGGCGGTGGCGGGAATGGTTCCAAGCCGGGTCTGGCGCGGTGCGGCCAGGCTACCTAACTTCCAAGCGAGGGAGCTCACCCGATGCAAACGCAGTCCAAGTGGGGGTTCGCGGCGGCGTTCGCGGGTCTGGTCTGGTCGGCGACGGCCATGGCCCAGGAGTCCGTGAACCCGGCGTTCGGCCCCGGGGAGCAGAGCTCTTACCGCGTCAGATACCTGGGAATCACCGCGGGCACCGCGCAGGTGACGGTGGGCGCCCACATGAAGCAGTGGGGCCAGGACGTGTGGCCCATCGTCGCGGTGGCACGCTCCAACGACATGCTGGGCGTGTGGCCCATCAAGGACAAGTTCGTGTCCTACTGGCAACCGGAGCGCCAGCGCGTGGTGGGCAGTGACTTGCACGCGGATGAGAACGGCTCACGCCGCCGGCAGCGCATCAAGATGGAGCCGGATGGCAAGACGGCCTTCGTGGTGAAGCAGAAGGAAGGCGAGTCCCCGTACGAGGCCACCCGCGAGGTGGCGGAGGGCACGCTGGATGTGACGGGCGCGACGTTCGCGTTGCGCAACCGGGAGCTGGCCGTGGGGCAGGAGTATGCCTATCCCGTCTTCACCGGCAGCAAGCAGTTCACCCTCCGCGCGAAGGTGGAAGGGCGTGAAGTCCTGGACACGGCGCTGGGCGACAAAGAGGTCTTCAAGCTCAGCGTGAAGACGGAGTTCGGCGGCAACCTCGCCTCGAAGCGGGACATGTTCGTCTACTTCACCACGGACCCCAGCCACGTGCCGGTGCGGGTGGAGGCGGAGTTCGCGCTGGGCACCATCGTCGCGGAGATAACCGACTACAAGCCGGGCCGGAGCATGGCGGTGGCCCGCGCCGAGAATGGCGGGTAGCACCCGCCGGAGAGTGAAGGGGGCGGATGGGCGCAGGATGGGCGTGGGCGGTGGTGGCGGCGGCGATGTCCGCCACGCAGGAGCCTCAGGTGGTGTCGCCCCTGGTCAAGGTCCGGCCGGGCGAAGCAGTGAAGGGACGCAAGGAGGCGCGCCTCAGCCTTGCGCGCGGTGAGTGCGAGGCCGTGCAGGTGGCGCTTCCCGGCCGGGTGGAGCGCCCCGCCGTGGAGAAGCTGACGCTGAAGGGGCCGGGCGCGGCGCTGAAGGCCAGCGTCTGGCGCGAGGCCTTCATCGACGTGAAGACGCCGTCCAACGGCCAGGGCCGCACGGGCCCGTGGCCGGACGCGCTGGTTCCGGTGGACGCGCCGGGACACGACTCGAAGCTGCCCACCGTCTTCTACGTGGAGGTGTGCGCCCCGGAGAAGCAGGAGCCGGGCACGTACCGGGGACAGCTGCTCGTGAAGGTGGGTGGCGCGAAGGTCCGGCAGGTGCCGTTCACCGCCGAGGTACAACCCTTCGCCCTGCCCGCCACGTCCTCGCTGCCCAACAGCTTCGGTGTGTCGCTGTACAGCATCGCCCGGGGCCACGGCGTGGCGCCGGAGTCGGAACAGGCGCGCAAGCTGCTGCGGGACTATGGACGCGCGCTCCTGGAGCACCGGGTGAGCGCCCACGGCATGAGCATGACGCCGCCCCCGGTGCGCTTCGAGAAGGGCCGCGCGGTGCTGGACTGGCGCGAGTACGACGCGGAGCTGGCGCCCTTCCTGGACGGCAGCCTGGTGCCCTCCGGCGCGCGCTTCACCAGCACCGACGTGCGGGACAGCAAACACGCGAAGACGGACGCGCAGAAGACGGCGTACTACCGCGCCTTCGCCGAGCACTTCCGCGAGAAGGGCTGGCCCGCGCAGCTCTTCTTCTACGCCAAGGACGAACCCAAGCCCGAAGACGTGCCGCTGGTGAAGGCCCAGTCCACGCGGGTGCGCGCGGCGGGCGCGATTCCCGTGCTCGTCACCAGCCCGTTGGATGACGCGCTGAACGGCTCGGCGGACATCCTCACGCCCACGCTCAACTGCTTCTATCCACGGCCCGGGCCGCAGACGTGCCGCAGCGTGGTGGAGGCGAGCGCGCTGCGCAAACGGCTGGCAGGTGACACCCGGGTGTGGTGGTACCAGAGCTGCAATTCACACGGCTGCAATGGCGGCCCCCCGGCGGACAAGGCGGTGGACAAGGCCTACAGCGGCTGGGCCTCGTACATGGTGGACCACCCCGCCCCGCTCAACCGGGCCATGGGCGTACTCGCCTTCTCCTCGGGCGTGGACGGCGAGCTCTATTTCGACACCGTCTTCGCCTACAACACGAAGAAGGACCCCTGGAAGGACGTCTTCGAGTTCGGCGGCAACGGCGACGGCACCCTCTTCTACCCGGGGACACCCGCCAGGGTGGGTCCTTCTGGCCACCAGCCCATCCTCACGCTGCGGCTGAAGCACATCCGGGACGGATTGGAGGACTATGAGTACCTCCGGCTGCTCGCCGAGCTGGGTGACGCCGCCTTCGCCCGGACGGCCGCGCGCAAGCTGGCGCGCACCGGTTGGGACATCAACGCGGATGCGGGAGAATGGGAGGCGGTCCGCGAGGACGTCACCGCCCGGCTCCGGAAGCGGTGGGCGGAATCGGAATATGCGAAGCGCCCGGACCGTCAGACGCCGCAGAGCACCCCGTAGTCCCTGGAAGGAAAAGGATGAGCCCCCTGCGCACCCTCTTCGCGGCCCTGTTGTCACTGTCCAGCGCAAGCGCCTGGGCCCAGCTGCCAGACGCGGAGACGGACGCGCCGGAGGCCGAAAGCGCCAAGGCCGAGGAGCCCACGGCGCCCCTCACCGTGGCGCCGTGCGACGCCGCGCTGCCGGCGCTGCGCACGCCCATGGCGTTCATGCCGGGTGAGGTGCTCGAGTTCGACCTCGACGCCATGGGCGCGCAGGCGGGCACCATGACGATGCGCGTCCACAAGCAGAAGGATGGGCACCTGCCCATCCAGGTGGAGGCGCAGACCAACACCTTCTTCTCCAAGGTGCGGCGCGTGCGCGGCAGCGCCACCGCGTACCTCCACCCTCGCACGCTGCGCCCCAAGCGCTACGTCGAGGACACCCTGGAGAACGAACAGCGCCGCAAGGTGGACGTCGCGTTCGGCCAGAAGGAGCGCACCGTCAAGGTGGACTACCAGTACGGCCAGCGCCCCAAGGGGCAGTTCAACTACACCTTCGACAAGGACGGCCTGGACGTGGCCGGGGCCATCTACCTGCTGCGCCAACTGCCCCTCAAGGACAACCTCCAGGTCTGCTTCGATGTCTACGGCGTGCGTCGCATGTGGCGCATGCAGGGCACGGTGGTGAAGCGCGAACAGGTGACGACGCCGCTGGGCCAGTTCAAGGCCTGGCACATGACGGGCACCGCCGTGCGCCTGGACAGGCCCAAGCAGAAGCGTGAAGTCCACGTCTGGATTTCAGACGACGCGCGCCGCCTGCCGCTGGCCGCCGTGGGCACCATCGACCTGGGCGCCGTGCGCGCCACCCTCACCTCCGTGTCGCGCCCCGGTGAGAAACCCCAAAAGAGTGAAGGTCAGGAAACGATGAAGTGGTGAGCGGCTGAGGCCCCACCTCGTCGCAACACCCAAGGCCCGTGGCCAGGTGCCACGGGCCTGCGCATGTGCCGGTGCGCCGGGCTTCGGGCCTGACTGGAAAATTGACGGAGTGCTACCTGCCTGTAGCGTCGAGGCCATGCCCCCTCCGGCCCTGACCCTCGTCGCCCCTCCGCCGTCGCGCCGTGCAGCAGACCCGGTCCGGGTGGCGGTGGAGCAGCTCGCCCGCTCACTGCCCGCGCGCACGGACGCGGCGGTGCTCGTGGACCTGCTGGAGGATGACCTCCGCGAGGGTCTGGACGCGCTTGGCGAGGTGGAAGCCCACTTCACGGACCTGCTTGACACGCTTCGCACGGAAGCGCTGACACCGGCCGCGCTGGTGGACTCGAGTGATGACCTGCGCGTCCTTCAGCAACTGGATTCACTCCACGACGCCGTCGTGCGGCTGCGCAAGCGCCTGTCCCAGGCCGCGGGAATGAGCCGGCTGGCACAGGCGCCGGTGGTGCGCAGCCGCTGACAGCCGCGTCGGTTCGGCGGTCCCAACCCCGCCGCGAACGCCTGTCCACTGCCGCAGGGTGCCCCCCAGCCAGCGCGTGGCCGCGCCAACATGATGGGCGAAGCCTTGGCGCTACGCCCATCCGCGCTCAAGGCCCAGGCGCGGCGGGCGCGGGAGCGGCGGGAGCACCGGTCGTCGCGGGAGCGGCGGGAGCACCGGTCGTCGTGGGCCCCGACACGGGAGAAGGCGTCGCCGGCAGCGGGAGCGCCGGCGCGGCGTTGAGCGGCGCGGGCGTCCCCAGCAACGGCGCCGGAGGCCCGGCATTCAGCGGCGCGGGCGTGGTCAGCAGCCCCGGCAGCGGCACGGCTGGATTCGAGTTGAGCGGCGGCTCGGTGGCGATGATTCCCGCGCTGGACTGCCCCGTCCCGACAAACGCATCGAACGAGCCCGGCGCCAGCGGCTGCACGGTGAATGAACCGAAGGTGGACGTGGGCGGCGTCGCGAACGCCCCTGTCGTCGTGCCACTCCCGGGCGCCCCCACCACCACGGTGGTCCCATCCAACGGCGTCACCGGGAGCTGCCCCGAGTATGTCGCGGGCGTGTTCGTCACCGTCGGCACGGGCAGCTCCCCACTGATGACCTCGGGCGTCACCGGCGCCCCTGGCACCGTCGGGGTCGGCACGGGCGTAGTCACCAGGCTTCCTGGAGCCGTCGCCGGCACCGTCACCCGCGTGACGGCCCCCGTCGTCGCCGCTCCGTCCAGCCCCGCCGTCCCGCTGCCTCCGGTGGCTCCGGTGGCCGACGGCGCGGGTGGAGGCGAAGCGGTGACGGGCGCCCCCACCGTGGCGGAGGGCGGTACCGGCGTCAGCGAACGCCAGCTCAGCGGCGGATTGCCCGTGTTCTCCACGAAGGGCCGCGAGCTCACCGCGATGCCGCCCACGTCGATGGCCACGTCCTCGAACACGAACTGGATGAAGCCACGCGGCTCGACCCGCGGCGGGAGGTTCCACACCAGCACCACGAGCTCCGTGTCGTCGTAGCGCGCCTGCCGCAGGAGCCGGTGGGTGTCGTCATCCGCGTACGCGCCAGCGGCCAGCGCCGCCGCGTGCACGAAGGCCGTGTCCGTCAGCAGCTGCCCGTTGCGCCAGACGCTGCCCACGCCCCACACCGCCACCGCGGCGTGGGTGCGCGTCATCGCCGTCCAGCCCAGGCCACTGTCGCCGTAGAGCGGGACGTCCAGCAGCACGCCGCCGCCAATGGCATGTTGAGGCGGGCGAGGAAGCGGACCCGCGCCCCCCTGCCCCTGCTCCGGCGGGAAGCCAGGCCGCGTCAGCTCCACCCGGTACTCCGTGGCCCCCAGCCGGAAGGACGCCTCCAGCGTCCCCTTGTCGCCATAGGTGGCGCCCGGAGGGGACACCCGGTCCTCCACCGTCAGCGACGCGCTCCCCGTGCCGCGCTCGGCGAGGTCCGTGAAGGGAAGTGAGCCTTGGATGAAGAAGCCGTCTGGCTGCTCGGTCCTCGCGCTGGCCTCGCGGCCCTCGAACGTGAACCCGCCTGGCGCCGCCGCCAGCAAGCCGGACAGAACGAACGTGGTGAAGGGTCCCGCCATCGACGCTGCCTCCTTGGTTTACAAGGTAGGCAGCGGAGCGGGGAACGGCATGCCCCACCCCTGCGAACTAGATGAGGCCGCGCGCCCTGCGGATCTGCTCGACCGTCTTGTTGTACTCGATGTCGAAGGCGCTGGTGCCCTCCTGCAGGTGCTTCAGGCGGGAGCGGGCTTCCTTGTCGATTTCGTCGTCCACGTCGAGGTGACGCTTCATGACGGCGAAGATCTTCTGACGCAGCCCGTTATCCGCCGAGTACACCTCTTCGACGTTCCGGCTGATGAGCAGGAACTCAATCATCTGGTTGATGACGTACTCGATGCCCTCGTCGCCCATCTTGAAGCCGCGGACGTCCGCCATCTCGCGCTTCACCTGGTTGAACTTGGAATAGTCGTAGCCGCGACGCTCCAGCGCTTCACGCGTCGCCTGGTTCACACGCTCCTCGTTCGCAAGGTACTCACGCATGATGGCTGACAGGTCCATCTCGGCGTCGGCCACGCGCATCGGCTCCACCTCGATGTCCCCGTCCTGCATGAGCTGCTGAATGGCCTCGCGCGAGATGATCGGGATCACCTTCGGATACAGCCTCATGTCGGTCCCTCGCCCTCTGTGAAACGTGCTCGGAATCGTCAACCGCTATAGTTCAGCGCCGAGCCCAGTCGCAATGAAAAACCCCAGGAACGTCGCGCTTCCAGCGCACTTCCCATCAGGTCTGCAGCGGAAATTAATCACGCTGCCCCGGGTGGCGACCCTCCCTGCGTTTTTTCGTCGACGGGTTCGTGCGCGTCGTCAAGGGAAGCCTCCCGTACGGGATCTTCCGCATCCTCTTCTGGATGCCCGTGGAGGCCCGCATGGACGCGTTCGGCCAGGGCCGGTCCGACGACCTCCGCGAGCTCTTCAATGGAGGCGTCCCCCACCCGCTTGAGCGAACCGAAGTGCCGCAGCAGCTGCTTGCGCCGCGTCTCCCCCACGCCCGGGATGTCCTCCAGCGCCGAACGAACCCGGCTCTTGCGCAGCACCTGCTTCTGGTAGGTGATGGCGAAGCGGTGGGCCTCGTCCCGCATCCGCGTGAGCATGAACAGCTCCGCCGAGTTCTGGGACAGGACGATGGGGTCCTTGCGCCCCACCACGAAGACGCGCTCGGGGCTCCGGGCGCTCTCCGCGTCGCGGTCGAACACCTCCAGGTCGCGGCTCTTGGCCAGACCCACCACGTCCACCGACTCCACGCCCACGTCCTTCATCGCCGCGTGCGCGCTGGCCAGTTGCCCCTTGCCACCGTCGATGACGAGCAGGTCCGGCAAGTCCTGCTCCTCCAGGCCCCGCTTCAGCCGGCGGGAGATGACCTCGTACATGCTGGCGAAGTCGTCCTGCTTCTCCAGCGTCTTGATTTTGTACTTCCGGTAGCGCGACTTGTCCGCGTCCCCGTCCGTCACCGCCACCTGCGACGCGACGATGGCCGACCCCTGGAAGTGCGAGATGTCGAAGCACTCCATGCGGCGCGGGAAGTTGCGCAGGCCCAGCCGCTGCTGGAGCCGGGACAGCACGGTGTCCGTCTCGTCCTTGGTGCGGCGGCGCTCCACGAAGGCCTGCTCGGCGTTCTTCGCCGCCATCTTCACCAGGTCCAGCTTCTCCCCGCGCTTGGGCACCAGGACGCGCACGCGCTCGCCCTTGCGCTCCGTGAGGAGCGCCTCCAGGCCCCCGGTGCCGTCCTCCAGCTCCAGCGGCAGCAGCACCTCCTCCGGCACGAAGCTGCCCTGGTCGTAGTAGAGGTTGACGAACGAGGCGATCAGCTCCTCGTCGGGGAACTCCTGGCTGCCGAAGGGGAAGGCCTGCCCGCCGTTGAGCCGGCCCTGCCGCACCCACAGGACGTAGAACAGGATGCGGTCCCCCTCCCGGTGGAAGGCGAAGACGTCCTGGTCCTTGAAGTCGGTGGTGGCGACCTTCTGGCGCTCCAGGCTCCGCTCGATGGCGCTGAGCTGGTCGCGAATCCGCGCGGCCTCCTCGAACTTCAGCTCCTGCGCGGCGCGCTTCATGCGCAGGCGCAGGCCCTCCACCAGCTCCCCCGCCTTGCCCTCCAGGAACATCACCACCTCGTCCACGCTGCGGTGGTAGTCCTCCTGGGGCACCGGGTACACGCACGGGGCGGGGCAACGGCCAATCTGGTGCAACAGGCAGGGCCGCTTGCGGTTGGCCAGCACGTGGTCGGTGCACGTGCGCAGGCGGAAGAAGCGGTTGACGACCCGCAGCGTCTCGCGAATGGCCCCCGCGCTGGAGTACGGCCCGAAGTAGCGCGCGCCGTCGCGCTCGTACTTGCGCACCACTTCCAGGCGCGGGTAGGTCTGGGTGCGGTCCAGGCGAAGCGAGATGAATTGCTTGTCGTCCTTGAGCAGGACGTTGAAGCGCGGCCGGTGCTTCTTGATGAGCTCGTTTTCGAGGAGCAGCGCCTCCTTCTCGTTGCTGACGAGAACCGTCTCCAGGTCACCCAGCAGCTGGTCCAACAAGGACACGAAGACGCGCGTGTCGCCGGTGCGGTTGAAGTACGAGCGCACCCGGCTGCGCAGGTTGATGGCCTTGCCCACGTAGATGACCTGGCCCCGGCGGTCCTTCATCAGGTACACGCCGGGCCCGGTGGGCAGTGCGTCCAGCTTCTCCAGGAGCTTCGCGTCCATGCCCGCCCCCGGCTACTTGCGGCTCCGGGCCCGCGTGGAGCGTCCTCCGCCCCCGCGCCCCCGGCCCTTCTTCGGGGCCTCCGCGTCCGCGGCCTTCGCCGGGGCCCGCAGCAGCGAGCGCGACGCCGGCTTCAGCCCCAGGTCCATGTCCTTCAGGAGCTGCACGCGGTCGCGGTACTCGGCCGCCTTCTCGAACTGCATCTCGTCCGCGGCGGCGAGCATCTCCTTGGTGAATTCCTCGATGAGCCGCTTGATTTCCTTCGGCTGGAGGACGTCGTCCTCGCCCTCGGCCGCCATCGGCAGGGCGCCCACGTCACCCGCCTCGTAGGCCGCGTGCTCGGACAAGTCGGTGATGTTGCTCTTCACCGAACGCGGGGTGATGCCGTGCGCCTGGTTGTGCGCGCGCTGGATGTCGCGGCGGCGCGTCGTCTCCTCCAGGGCCTTCTTCATGGAGTCGGTGACGTTGTCCGCGTACATGATGACGCGGCCATTCACGTTGCGGGCCGCGCGGCCAATCGTCTGGATGAGGGAGACGTGGCTGCGCAGGAAGCCTTCCTTGTCCGCGTCCAGGATGGCCACCAGGGACACCTCGGGGATGTCCAGGCCCTCGCGCAGCAGGTTGATGCCCACCAGGACGTCGAACTCGCCCTTGCGCAAGTCGCGAATGATGGCCATGCGCTCAATCGCGTCGATGTCCGAGTGCAGGTAGCGCACGCGCACGCCCACGTCGGAGAAGTACTCCGTGAGGTCCTCCGCCATGCGCTTGGTGAGCGTCGTCACCAGGACGCGCTCGCTGCGAGTCACCCGCTGACGCACCTCCTCCAGCAGGTCGTCCACCTGATTGCCCACGGGGCGAATCTCCACCTCCGGGTCCGTCAGGCCGGTGGGGCGGATGATCTGCTCCACCACCACGCCCTGCGACTTCTGCAGCTCGTACTCGGCCGGCGTCGCGGAGACGAAGATGGCCTGGGGCACCAGCTCCTCGAACTCACCGAACTTGAGCGGGCGGTTGTCCAGCGCGCTGGGCAGGCGGAAGCCGAAGCCCACCAGCGTCTCCTTGCGCGCCCGGTCGCCGCGGTACATGGCGCCAATCTGCGGCACCGTCTGGTGGCTCTCGTCGAGCATCACCAGCAGGTTGCGCGGGAAGTAGTCGATGAGGCACGGCGGCGGCTCTCCCGCCGCGCGGCCGGAGAAGTGCCGGGAGTAGTTCTCGATGCCGCTGCAGTAGCCGACCTGCTCAATCATCTCCAGGTCGAACATGGCGCGCTGCTCCAGCCGCTGCGCCTCCAGCAGCTTGCCCTCGCGCTTGAAGGTCTGCAGTTGTTCGGTCAGCTCGTCGCGGATGGTCTGGATGGCGCGCCGGCGCACGTCCTCCTCGGCCACGTAGTGGCTGGCGGGGAAGATGACGATTTTCTCCAGCGCGCCCAGCGTCACGCCGCGCAGCGGGTCGAACTCGGTGACGCGCTCCACCTCGTCGCCGAAGAAGCTGACGCGCACGGCCCGCTCCTCCTCGTAGGCGGGGAACACCTCGACGGTGTCGCCGCGCGCGCGGAAGGTGCCGCGGTGGAAGTCCAAATCGTTGCGCTTGTACTGGGCCTCCACCAGCTTGCGCATGAAGGTGTCGCGGCCCATCTCCTCGCCCACCGCCGCGCGCACCGCCAGGTCCACGTAGCTGCGGGCCGCGCCCAGGCCGTAGATGCAGGACACGCTGGCGACGATGATGACGTCGTCCCGCGTGCGCAGCGAATGGGTGGCCGAGTGGCGCATCCGTTCGATGTTGTCGTTGATGGACGAGTCCTTCTCGATGAAGGTGTCCGTCGACGGGACGTAGGCCTCGGGCTGGTAGTAGTCGTAGTACGAGACGAAGTACTCGACGGCGTTGTTCGGGAAGAGCGACTTGAACTCGCCGTAGAGCTGCGCGGCCAGCGTCTTGTTATGGGCCATCACCAGCGTGGGCCGCTGCACGTTGGCGATGATGTTCGCCATCGTGAACGTCTTGCCCGACCCGGTGACGCCCAGGAGGGTCTGGTAGCGGTCGCCCCGCAGGAGGCCCTGCGTGAGTTCGCCAATGGCCCTCGGCTGGTCGCCTTCGGGCTTGTGGTCGCTGACGAGCTGGAAGTCCGACATACCCGCGAGACTTAACACCGCGCGGGTGGGAAGGCCGGATGTTCGTGACCGCGCTACTTCGAAGTGTCCTGCCGCTTCAGCGCTTCCAGGGACTGTAGCCGGGCGGACTCGAACTCATCCCCCTTGTTCCAGCGCGGCAGCTCCGGTTTCCGGGCGACATGGGCCCCCAGCAGGAAGAACAGGCGGACGTCTTCCACCGCGCCGGAAAAGTCCCAGTCCGGGCGCAGCTCGTCCGACGGCTGGTGGTAGTGCTTCGACTCCCAGAGCTCCCGCTGCTGCTTGCCCCAGCCCTCCGGCTTGCCGATGAAGTCCATCCCACTGCCGAAGTACGCGGCGGGGATGCCGCGCTTGGCGAAGTTGAACTGGTCCGACCGGTAGAAGAAGCCCCGGTCCGACAGCTGGTCCGCCTTCACCACCCGGCCCTGCGTCTTCGCCAGGGCGACCAGCGTGGCGTCCAGGTTCGACTTGCCCAGGCCGATGACGGTGAGGTCGCGGGTGCGGCCATGGATGTTGGCGCCGTCGATGTTGATGTTGGCGGCGACCCGGCCGTGAGGCACGGGCGGGTGCTCGGCCAGGTACTGCGAGCCCAGCAGCCCCTGCTCCTCGGCGGCCACGGCGGCGAAGAGGATGGAGCGGCGCGGCGCCTTGGGCAGGGCCTTGAAGGCCTGGGCGATGTTGAGCATCGCCGACACACCGGACGCGTTGTCGAGCGCGCCGTTGTAGGTGGTGTCCTCGCCCGGCTTGCCGCCTTCCTTCTTGCCCAGGTGGTCATGGTGCGCGGTGTAGAGCACCACCTCCTGGGACAACTTCGGGTCGCTCCCGGGCAGCAGCGCCAGCACGTTGGCGGTGGGGCTGCGGCGCACCGTGTTGGTGAGGCGCGACGACACCGTCACCCCGAGCGGCACGGGCTGGAAGTCGCGCTGCTGCGCGGCGGCCCACAGCGCGCCCAGGTCCTTGCCCGCCAGTTGCAACACCCGGCGCGTGGCCTGCTCGGTCGTCCAGGCCTTCACCTGGAGGCGCGGCCCCTCCGCGGCGGGCAGCTCGAACTGCTCTCCCGTCCATGACGTCTGCACCACCTGCCACGGATAGCCCGCGCTCGGCGTGGTGTGGATGATGATGGCGCCCGCCGCGCCCAGCTTCGCGGCCTGCTCGTACTTGTAATCCCAGCGGCCGTACCAGAGCCGCGTCTTCCCGGCGAAGAGCCGCGGGTCATCCTCCGGGTCGCTGTTGAGGATGAGCAGCGTCTTGCCGCGCAGGTCCATCCCCTTGAAGTCGTCCCATTGGTACTCGGGCGCCTGGATGCCGTAGCCCACGAAGACGAGCTCGGACGCCTCCAGCTTCGATTCGGGGGCCTGCACGCCGGACACGGCGATGAAGTCCTCGTGGAACTTCAGGTGCACCGCGCCCTGGGGCGCATGGAACGACAACGCCTTGGGGCTGCTGGTGACGCCCATCAGGTCGAAGGGCTGCAGGTACGAGCCGTCCGTGCCCAGCGGCTTGAGCCCCAGCGCCTCGAACTGCGCGGCGATGTACGCCTGCGCGAGCGCGTCGCCCCGTGTGCCGGGACCGCGGCCCTCCAGCAGGTCATTGGCGAGGAAGCGCACGTGCGCGCGCAGCACCTCCGGAGCGATGACACCGGACGCGGACTTCTCCGCGGGCGTCGTCAACTGCACGCGCTGCGCGAGCGCGGGAGCGGAGCAGAGGGCGAAGAGCAGGGGCAGCGAGCGCATCATGGTGTCCCGAGCCCTAACACGAAGCCCGGGACACCCGAAGCACCGCATCAGCCCTGGAGCGGCGCCACCTTCCACGTCGTGCCAGCAGGCGTGTCCATGATTTCCACGCCCTTCTGCTTCAGCTCGCTCCGCACCCGGTCCGCGGCGGCGAAGTCCTTCGCCGCGCGGGCGGCGGTGCGCTCGCCCAGCAGGCGCTCCACCTCCGCCACGTCGATGCCGCGCTCGCGCACGGCGCGCTCCCGGCGGCGCAGCAGCCACGCCTCGGGCGCGTCCTCGAAGAGGCCCAGGACGCCGGACACCCTGCGCACGTCCTCACGCAGCGACTGCAGGGTGCGGCCCACCAGGGCCTTGTCCTTCACGGGCGGCTTGTCGGTCAGCTCGTTCATCATCCCGAAGAGGCCCGACAGCGCGCCCAGGCCGCCCGCGGTGTTGAAGTCGTCGTCCATGGCGGACTCGAACTCGGTGAAGAAGCGCCGCGGGGCGCCGTGCAGGGGCCCCTTGCCGAAGTCCTTCCCTGAGAGTCGCTCGTCCACCTTGCGGAGCGTCTCGTAGAAGTACTCCATGCGCGTCTCCGCATCCGCCAGCGCCTTGTCGGAGAACGACAGCGGGTGGCGGTAGTGCGTGGCGAGGAAGAAGAAGCGCAGCGCCTCCGGGTCCACCTTGGTCAGCGCGTCGCGCAGGCGCACCACGTTGCCCAGCGACTTGGACATCTTCGCGCCTTCCAGGTCCAGGAAGCCGCAGTGCATCCAATACCGGGCGAACGTCACGCCGTTGGCGGACTCGCTCTGGGCGATTTCGTTCTCGTGGTGGGGGAAGATGAGGTCCAGCGCGCCGCCGTGGATGTCGAACGTCTCTCCCAGGTACTTCGCGCTCATGGCGGAGCACTCGATGTGCCAGCCCGGACGGCCGGGGCCCCAGGGGCTCTCCCACGCGGGCTCTCCCGGCTTGGCCGCCTTCCACAGGGCGAAGTCGAGCGGCTCGCGCTTCAGCTCACCCGGCTGCACGCGGTCGCCCACGCACAGCTCGTCCAGGTTGCGCTTGGACAGCTTCGCGTAGTCCGCGTCGCTGCTCACGGAGAAGTACACGTCGCCCTGGGAGGCGTACGCGTGGCCCTTGTCCACGAGCTTCTGGATGATGGCGATGATTTCAGGGAGGTGGTCGCTCACCCGCGGCGAGAAGTCCGGCTCCAGCAGGTGGAGCGCCCGGGTGTCCTCCCGGAAGATCTCCACGTAGCGCGCCGCCAGCGCCACCGGGGCCTCCCCCGTCTCCGCGGCCGCCTTGATGATTTTGTCGTCCACGTCCGTGAAGTTGCGGACGTACCGGACCTTCAGGCCCCGGTGACGGAGGTAGCGGACCACCACGTCGAACGAGGTGAAGGTGCGAGCATTCCCGATATGAATGTAGCTGTAGACGGTAGGACCACAGACGTAGACCCCCACCTCGCCAGGAATGGCGGGCTGCAGCAGCTCCTTCTGCATGGTCATCGTGTTGAAGAGCCGAATAGCGGGCGGGGTCACGTGCGGCAATCCTCTCGGGTCCATAGGCGTGGGTGTGTCCCTCACTCTAGAGTCTCGGGTCGCGGACAGGCCAGTATTCGCAAGGGGTTCGTCGCCGCCCCCAATCTGGGAGAATGGGCACCATGGCTCCACCGAACCCCAAGCGGCCTCCTCGACCGCCCCGCCCGCCCGGTACGCAGGCGTCCCAGGATTCAGACGTGGAGCTGCCCTTCGACGACGACGAAGTGGACCCGCTCCAGGCGGACGACCCGCGCCCCCAGCGGGTTCCCCAGTTTCCCGCCGGCTCCCGCCGCAGCCGGCGCCAGGGCCCGGGAGAGCGCGCCAACAGCGACCGCGAGCTCGCCTCCCGCTTCGACACCTCGAATGAGTACTCGGACCCTGGGTACGCGCCTGCCTTCCTGTACGTCGAGCGAGGCCCCGGCGCCGGGCAACTGGTGCCCATCAAACAGGGGGCGCTGGTCATCGGGCGGTCCTCCTCGTCCGACCTCCGCCTGCAGCACCCGTCCATCAGCCGCCGGCATGCGCACCTGACCCGCCGCGGCGACCGCTTCTTCCTGAAGGACCTCAGCAGCCAGAACGGCACCTTCCTCAACCGCCATCGCCTCGCCTCGGAGGTCGAGCTGATGCCGGGGGACGAGGTTTCCCTCGGAAATGCCCTGCTGCGCCTGCGCGGCCCCGGTGGAACACCCGCCCACGGCGTGCCCGCCGTCTCCCACGACGACAAGCCGTCCTCGCGCAGGGCCTTGAGCACGGTGGGGGTGGCCCTGGGCGCCGCGGCGCTGGGCTCAGGGGTGGCCGCGCTCATCGCGCTGCTTTCCATGGGGATGGCCGACGGAACGGAGCACACCTCCCCCGCTCCGCCACCGGCGGCCCTCGCTTCGCCGACGGTGGTCGTGTCCGGTGCGCCCCCGCGGGCCGCCGCGGAAGCGCCCGCCGAGAACACGGGCGACACGGCAGTTGGAGCCGTGTCGGCCACGTCGGGAACTCCGCCTCCCGAAGAGGAGAACGCGCCCCTGACGCCCAAGGCCACGGGCATCAGCGCCCTGAATGTGGCGCGGGGCACCACGAAGCAGGTGCGCCCCGTGGCCGTGGCCCCCTCGTACGAGCGCGCGACGGGGAGCAGTGCTTCGGCGGCGAACGCCCAGCGGCGGACGCAAGAGGCTGACGCGGCTTCCGCCAGCGCGCTCGCGATGGGGGGCGCGGACTCCGCGGCGAACGCCCAGCGCCGGGCGCGCGGCGTGGAGCCAGCACCCTCGAACAAGCGCACGGCCGGGGCGCTCGATTCGGCGGCGGCGCCATCCGACGCCAGGTCCTCGAAGGAGATCGAGGTCCTGCGCCGCTACGAAGCGGGGGACGTGGCGGCGGCCCGGGACCTGGCCCAGGCGGAGAAGCTCACCGCGCTGCACGGACAGCTCCTCCGCTTCGAGACAGCCGAGTCGCAGGCGAAGAAGGCCCTGGCGAAGCGGGACTTTCCGGAGGCCATCGCGCAGCTGACGGTTGCCCTCTCCGTGGACGATGCCCTGGCACACGGCTGGAGCAAACACGGCCCGCCCCTGCGCAAGCAGGTGTCGCGGCTCCATGTCCAGGTCGGCGCGGAGCATGCCGCCGCGGGCCGGGTGAACGAGGCGCGCGCCGCCTTCGAGCAGGCCCTGAAGTACGACACCGGCAACCGCGAGGCCCGCGAGCAGCTCGGCCGGCTCACCGGCGCTTCAGCCCCTTGACCAACAGCATCGCGTTGAGCACCACGAAGGTGACCAGCGCTAGGCATACGAGCAGCAATCCCCTGTCCGCGCCGGGACGCTCACCTTCGATGAGCAGCCACAACCGGCCGTCCCGTGGTTGGAGTTCGCCCATGCGCTCCATCAGAGCCAGGGCCTCGCGGTAGCGAGAGGCATCCTCTTGCGCCAGCAGCCGCCCTCGCACCGCGAAGGGGCGCTGGTCGGGCTGCGGTGGGGGACGGCCTTCCGTCCACTGCTCCCCCGGGAGCGCCGGCCGGCGCACGACGAAGGGCGAGTCGCGCAGCCCCACCAGGACATACAGCGCTCCATCCGCGCGCTCATAGGCGCCCCGGACCGTGGGCACCCCGTGCACCTGGGCATAACGGTTGGAGGCGAGCGCCTCGAAGCGGTAGGCCCCTTCCGCGCCCAACGTCAGCGGCACGCTCGGGGACAGGAAATACGACAGGTCCTTCCACTGCATGCCGAGCAGCGCCAGGCCCACGGAGATGGCCATGACCGCGGCCACGGGACGCACGCCCACGCGGCGGCGTGACAACCGGGCCTCGAGCTCCGCGATGCGGCGCGCTCGCGCCTCTTCCATGGGGGACCCCGGCAGCGGCTCACTCATGGGCGGACATCATGTGGCATGAAAGACGAAGCCCCGAGCTCCCTGATGGGGAACCCGGGGCGACGAGTCTTGGACGGCAGTCCCGCGGCTCAGGCCAGATTGAAGATCTTCTTCAGGTCCGACTCGATTTCATCCTCGGTGCAGTCCTTGGCCAGCGACAGCTCCTTGATGAGCAGGGAGCGCGCCGTATCCAGCATCTTGCGCTCGCCGAAGGAGAGGTCCTTGTCGCCCTTCAGGAGGTAGAGGTCGCGGAGCACTTCGGCGATTTCGAACACCGAGCCCGTCTTGATCTTCTCCATGTACTCCCGGTAACGACGGTTCCACGTCGTGGAGTCAACGGAGATGTCCTTCTCCCTGAGGATGGAGTAGACCTGCTTGACGTCCTCCTCGCTGATGATCTCCCGGAGGCCGACCGACCCGACCTTGTTGATCGGAATCATGATCCGCATTCCGTTCTCCAGGATGCGCAGCACGTAGAAGGACTGGCGCTGCCCGGCCACCTCGGTGTGTTCGATACCCATCACTTCACCGACGCCCTGGCCCGGGTAGACCGCCTTGTCACCAGTCTTGAAGCTGGTCTGCACTCACTGCCTCCTTGAAAGACTCGTTCCCGGCCTTTCAGCCGGGCACTACTACCACAAACCACATCCACGGGCAACGATAACGCCTTGACCACCCAGGACGCGCCCGACTACGTTGTCGGTTTCCACACGCGGTGTCGGCAGATGTGTGCACCAGTGTGACGGGCGGCGGGTGGGGGTTGGAAGGTGGAACGTCATGCTTGGCGCGACCTGGGCGCGCGTCCTCTCTTCTTTCCCGCCCTGAGCCTGTCACTCGGAGCCCTCTGCGCCCCGGTAACAAGCACGGCCGCGGAACCATTTCTCGTTTGCGGGCTTTTACTGGGAGCACTCGGGCTGGCGCTTGCCAGGCTGCCTGGTGCGCATCTCGCCGTGTTGGCGTCGCTCTGGGCGGCGGGCGTGGGGCTGGCGCGCTGGGAGTCCCAGGTGGAGGTGCCGGCGGAGCTGACCCAAGGCAACGCCGTCGTCCTCGAGGGAGAAGCGGAGCGGGTGGACCGCTTCGACGGGACGACGCGTGTCCGATTGGCCGTCGCGCGGGCTGGCGTCGCTCCTGGACCGTTGGTGCCCGTCCGGTTCCGGATGAACCTGTCCCTGCGCGGCGAGCCACCGCCGCTGCTGCCCGGTCAACGTGTCCGGGCGGAGACGAAGCTGCTGCCCGACGCGCCGCCCTCCAACCCGGGCGAGAAGGACTTTGGAGCAGCGCGACGGCGACAGGGCGTGGCCTTCACCGGCGGCATGGACGCGCGGCGCCTGGTGGTGCTCTCCCCTGCCCCGGCGTGGCGGGTGTCCTTGGAGGACACGCGCACGCGGCTGGCGACGGCGGTCCATGCCGTGGCGCCGTCAACGGACGCGGCGGCGCTCTTCCTCACCCTGGCGGCGGGACAACGCGCGGCGCTGGATGATTCGTGGGAGGAGGCCTTCTCCCGCGCCGGACTGGCTCACGTGTTGAGCGTCAGCGGGCTGCACGTGGCGGCGCTGGCGCTGATGACGCTCGCGGTGCTGCGGCGGCTGGTGGTGCGCACCGGGGAGCGGTGGCGCATGCTGGATGCGCGGCAGGTGGCGGCCCCCGCGGCGGTGCCCTTCGTCTGGGCCTATGTCGTGTTCACCGACAACCAGCCTCCCGCGGTGCGCTCCGCGGTGATGGCCACGGTGGTGCTGCTGGGACTGGCGCTGTGGCGGCGCGCGGACGGACTCAACGGCCTGGCCGCGGCGGCGGTGGTGCTGGTGGCCTGGGCGCCCTCCAGCGTGGCGGACCTGTCGCTGCGCCTGTCGTTCCTCGCCGTGCTGGGACTGGTGCTGCTGTCCCCGCCGCTGCGGCAGGCGCTGCCCCTGGCCGAGCCCGACCCGTCCGAGCCCCACCGCGTCCGGCGCTGGTGGGGGCAAGCCCAGGAGACGGTGGCGCAGACGCTGTGCGCGAGCGCCGCCGCGACGCTGTCGGGACTCCCCATTGTCGCGGCGACGTTCGGACGGGTGAGCCTCGCGGGGCTCATTTCGAACGTGGTCGCCCTGCCCTTGTGCGGGCTGCTCACGGGCCTGGCCGCGGGGGGCGCCGCGCTCTTCGTCGTGGCCCCCGTGCTGGCCACACCGGTGCTGTGGGCCGGCGCCTGGGCCTCAGAGCTGCTGCTGGTCATCACCCGGCTCTTCGCGGCGGCGCCGTTGGCCTCGGTCGAGGTGCCGTCACTGGGCGTCCTGTCGGCGCTCTACGCGGCGGGGCTGCTGACGTGGGCGCTCGGCACGGGGCGCTGGCGGCTGGGAGGCCTGTTGGCTCCCGCGGCCGTCGTCGCCGCCATCCTGGCACCGGCGCTCACGCCGCAGCCTGGGCTGCGCGTCACCTTTCTCTACGTGGGACAGGGCGACGCCGTGGTCGTCAGCTCCGGAGGTGAGCACATGCTCGTGGACGGCGGCGGCGTTCCAGGCGGCATGGACACCGCGGAGCGCTTCATCCTCCCGTACCTGAAGCAGGCGGGCATCTCCCGGCTGAACCTCGCCGTGCTGTCGCATCCGCATCCGGACCATGCGCTCGGGCTGGCATCCGCGCTGAAGCAGCTTCCCACCCAGCGGCTGTGGATGCCCGCGGGCGATGGAGACGGCCCCCTTTCACGGCAGGTGGTGGCCGCGGCGGGGCCGGCGCTCGTGGAGGAGGTCGAGGTGGGCCACCCTCCCCTGCGCCTGGGCGAGGCAACCATCGAAGTGCTCGGGCCACCGGAGCTGGACGCACGCGAGTTGCTGGAAGGCGCGAATGACCGAAGCGTGGTGTTGCTGGTGCGCCACGGCGACGTCACCGTGCTCCTCACGGGCGACGTGGAGGCGGATGGAGAGGAGGCCCTGGCGGAGCGGCTGGGCCCGGTGACGGTGATGAAGGCCCCTCACCACGGCTCGCGGACCTCGTCCACGCAGGCCCTGCTGGCACGCACACGCCCACGGCACGTCGTCTTCTGCGTGGGCCGGCGCAACCGGTACGGCTTTCCCCACGAAGACGTGGAGGCGAGATACCGGGCGCAGGGCAGCGAGTGCTGGCGAACCGACCACCATGGCGCCATCACCGTGGAGAGCGACGGCCAGGACGTCCGCCTGCTCACCTTCCTGTCCCACGAGCCCTCCCCCCAGGTCATGCCGGTTGCGCAGGCACAGGGCTCGTCACCAGATTGGGGACGATGATTCCAGAGGATATCGACCTCCAGCAGCTCACCGCCGACCTGAAGAACGCGCTCGGCCCGGGAGAACCCATCGGGTACCTCCGCGGCAAATCGGTGATGCGCGACCTGCTCGTGGACATGCGGGGCATCTCGGAGCTGGAGGCGGAGGAGCTCATCGACACGATGGAGCTTCGCGGCTTCCTCCGCTTCCTGGGGGACCCCACCGAGCGCTCCGTCGCGGACGCGCACTGGGACATCAGCCCCCACCCGTGAGCGCGGGCGCCCCTATTCGAACACGAGCCAACCGAAGCGCGGCAGCGCATGGAAGTCGCCGACGAAGAGGGGCGAGAAGGACTGCCCCTCCACCGTGCGGCGGTCATGGTGCTCCAGCCGGTAGAGGTTGAAGCGCCAGCGGTCACCCGGCCGGGGCGGGAGGTGCGGGACCTTGGCCAGCCGGTCAAAGGGAATCTTCATCTCCACCGACCAGCCCTCGTCGCGGTCCGAGGCCTCATCCAACGTGCCCCGCACCTTCACGGCGGACGTCATCCCTGAATCCCAGGAGCGGTCCATGCCCTGCCGGCGGGCGGGAAAGTACGCGTCGAAGATGACGTTGTGCGGGGACACCTGGAGCTCGTTGTACGTGCGTCCGTCCGCGTTGGCGTCGAGGAAGATCTCCACCACCTCCTCCTCGTAGATGGGGTCATCGCGCTTACGCAGCGTGCCCCACACGTCCGGGTCATCCAGGTCGAAGGCCACGTAGAGGAACGTGCCGTCATGGACGAGCCGCGCCTCGGTGCGCAGGCGCGCGGCGCTCCCGTCGAAGCTCCGGCGCAGCACCACCGGCCTGGCCTGCTGCCACGCCGCGTCGTCGAGCACACCGTCGAGGGTGGGCGGCTGGCTCACGCGCGGAACGGAATATTCGGGCAGTTCCTGCGCGGCCCCTCCCAGCTGCGGCCCCAGCATGCGCTGCGAGCCATCATGCGCCTTGGTGTCATCCACGGGCAGCCGGGAGTCTCCCCGCCAGAAGCCGAGCATCACGCGCGCGGGCGTGCCCGGCATGGGCACCGAGTGGACATCCTCGATGACCTTGCCCACCGGCCATGACGCCAGCGGCGCGGCGCCACCCTGCACCTCGTGGTCCGCGTTCGTGAGCATGCCGCCGCTGGCCGGGTCCACGACATGGACGAAGAAGGCGAAGCCCTGCGGCGGCGTGCGGACCGCCTGGAAGTAATGGGCCAACCTCACCTGCGTGCCGGGCGCGGCCTTCTCCGGTGACACCTTGGAGCCCAGGTACACCACCGCCCCACCGGCGAACGTCGCGCCGCTGCGGAACGTGAGGTCCGCGGGCGCCGCGTCCAGGGCGCGCAGCTGCGTGGGCGCGGGAAGGCGGGGTGTCTGCTGACGCGGTCCGGCCTGCTCATCACGACAGGCGACGGTGGCAAGACAGGTGACAGCCAGCAGCGGAGCGAGGGCGGAGGACGGGAGACGCATCGGGGCCGCGCATCCTAGCGGGCTTCGCGTCCAATGGGTTCACCCCGAGGTGAGCGAGCAGGCAACCCTCGTGACGCTCTCGCCTTGGAGTCCCGGCAATTGTCATGCCGGGGGGTGGCTCCCATCTTCTCGCCTCAACCGGTGGTTCACGCCCAAGGGAGGCGCGAATGAAGACTCTACTCAAGGTGGGTGCGGTGGTGGGTGTGCTGGGAGCAGGGAGCGCCATGGCACAGGAGCGGCTGGAGTCCACCGCGGACATGCGCGGACTGACGTTCCTCGTGGGCGGCGGCGTGGAGGGCTACACGAACGCGCTGGGGTCCGACATCAACCCCGGCCTGGGCTACGGCGTGACGGTGGCCATCAAGCCCACGAAGGTGCTGGGCCTCGAGCTGGGCTACTCGGGCGCCCTCAACGAGTTCGACCAGCGCGTGGTGACGGGCGCCCGGGGCGGCCCGGACCTGGTGCGAAACGGCGCGCACGTGGTGGCCACGCTGGGCCTGGGTGCCGCGCCCGTGCAGCCCTACGTGTTGGGCGGCGTGGGCCTCAGCCGGTACAACGTGCGGGCGCCCACGCTCGCCTTCGCGGATGACACGGTGGGCAACATCCCCGTGGGCGGCGGCCTGCGCATCCACAGGGGCAACTTCACCGCCGATGCCCGGCTCCAGTACAGCTTCCTCCTGGACCAGCAGTTCGCGGCGAACGTCCCGCCCGGCGACGTCACGATTGGCGACCGGAACTTCAGCAGCGGCGGCAGCTACGCGGGCACCGTGAACATCGGCGCGACCTGGTAGTGACGCGGCCGCCGGTGCCTGGGCGTGGCGCGCGCCCCCGTCGCAGAATGCCGGCTTCTGCGAGGGGTGAGCGCGAGGCACGCCCGCCCTCCCAGGCTGAGTGGCGTTGGGAGAAGGCCCCGCATTAGGACGGAGGCATGCGCCCTTTCCTCACGGCGGAGTGGCGGTATCTCGTCATGCTCAACTACGAGGTGGACCCGGAGGTGCTCCGGCCCCTCGTCCCCCGCGACACGGAGCTGGACACCTGGCAGGGGCGGACGTTCGCCAGCATGGTGGGCTTCCGGTTCCTGGACACGCGCGTGCGGGGCCTGCCCGTGCCGTTCCACCGGAACTTCGACGAGGTGAACCTGCGCTTCTACGTGCGCCGCCTCGGCCCCGAGGGCTGGCGACGAGGTGTGGTGTTCGTGAAGGAAATCGTCCCGCGACAGGCCATCGCCACCGTGGCGCGAGTGCTCTACAACGAGCCGTATGTCGCGCTGCCCATGCGCCACGTCGTGGAGATGGAAGGCGCGCACACCGGCGCCCCCGGCCGCGCCGAATATGCGTGGAAGGCGGGGGGACGGTGGCAGCACCTGGCGGCGACGACGCGCGGGCCGCCGCGGGCCAGCGAACCGGACTCCGAGGCGGAGTTCATCACCGAGCACTACTGGGGCTACACCGCGCAACGGGACGGCGGCTGCGCCGAGTACCGCGTGGAGCATCCCCGCTGGTCCGTGTGGCAGGTGGCCACCTCCGCGCTCGATATCGACGTGGCAGGCCTGTACGGCGCGAGGTTCGTCCCCTTCCTGCGCGGCGAGCCCAGCTCCGCCTTCGTCGCGGACGGCTCGGCCGTGGCCGTGTATCCCGGCACGCGAACGGGCTCCCACGCCGGCCAGTCGTCACCCCCCGAGACGCCCCGCGCCGCCTGAGCAGGCGCCGCGGCGCCTCCCGCGGGTGTCTCGCGCTTCGGACGGCCCCCATCGCCACCGGGACGCACGCGGACGGCAAGTCCGCGGAACCCTGGCGTCCTGAGACGGCCGGCCCGTTGCTCCGGGGCTGTCTCATGCGCTTCGAATTCGAACACCTGGGCTCCACCACCCCCTTCGAGCTCTCCGATGGCATCCACCTCCTGGGCGGCGGCCCGGATGACCACATCCGACTGGAGGGGCTGCCCCCTGGCCTTCTCAGCCTGCGCATCGAGGCGCAGCGGCTCATGGTGGAGGCCGCGCGCACCTTCTCCGTCAATGGCGTGCTCGTCCCTCCGGGTGTCCCGAGGCTGGTGATTCCCGGAGAGGCGCTGGGCCTGCCCGACGACATGGGCCTGCGCGTGCTTCAAGAGGCCGTCAGTGAGCGTGGGCTGGGCACCGTGGCGCTCCTCAAGGGACTGCTGACAGGAACGGACGAACCGGCCCCGTCGCGCGCGGCCACCCTCACCTGCCTCACGGGTCTGGATGTCGGGCGCGTCCATGCGCTCGCGGAGCCCCAGACGGACATTGGCCGGGGCAGCGACGTGGCGATGCGGCTGAGAGACCGGGCCGTGTCCAGGGCACATGCGCGCGTCGTCCATGAGGCGGGAGGATTCTCCCTGGAGGACCTGGGCAGCCCCAACGGCGTCTTCCTCAACGGCCAGCGCATCGAAGCCCGGGTTCCGCTGGCGGATGGTGACGTCATCGAGATGGGCCGCTCACTGCTCCGCTTCCAGGGCGCCGTGGAAGAGCCCCCGCCCCCCGCCCCCCCTGCTGGCGAGCAGGAGACACCCGCCGACGCGGTCAGCCCTGCGTCCGCCGAAGCCACGGCGGAACCCACGCCAGAGGCGCCTCCCCACGTGCCCAGGCCTCGCGGCGAATGGTGGCTGATTGGCCTGGGCGCGATGGCTGCCTGCGCGGGCGTGGCCGTCACGTACCTGCTCGCGACGGGGAGCTGACGGGAGGCTCAGCCCGGAACGGGCCCCAGCCCCGCGCGTTCCACCAGGAGCCGGGCGAGCTGCTGATGGTGCCGGAAGAAGCTGGTGAAGTGGACGAGCCCCGCCTTGCCCCGGATGGCGTAGACCGTCACGGGCCCCGGCAGGACATCGAGCTTGCGGATGTCCGCGAAGGTGAAGCGCCGCGTCCGCACCATGCCCTGGTACGTCAGGCCCCGGGCGTCCACGACGATGTGCGTGCGCCCGTAGTACATGAGCGACACGGCGAAGAAGAGGACGAAAAAGCCCGCTGAGAGGAAGGTCTTGAGCGGGACCTCATCGAAGAATCGGAGGAGGTACACCAGTACGGCGACCCAGAGGAGACCCGCGGCGGCCATGGCCGCTGCGAGGACCCGTCGGGGTCTGAAGACCTGCCGTCCGTTCGGTTCCGCGTCGCGCCCGCTCATTCATGGAAGCTAATGCTTGGGGCTGACACGGTCCACCTCCCCTCGGGCGTCCTGCCTGCCGGTCAACGCAGGCGCGCCGCCTTCTGTCGGGATTCCTCCTGGAGCTGGGGGCGGATGTCCGCGGCGGAGGAGGCGGCATAGCGCTCGTAGAGGTCGCGTGCCTCCAGCGTGCGTCCCATGGCACGGAAAGATTCGGCCAGTCCGTAAAGCGGTGACGCCGAGCCGGGCTCCAGCTCCAAGGCGTACTGATAGTCCGCCGCGGCTTCCGCGTAGCGGCGCAGGCCGATGTTGGCGCTGCCTCGCGCGACGAAGGCCACGGCCAGCATGGGCTCATGTTGGATGGCCTGGGTGAGGCTGGTCAGCGCGCCACTGAAGTCCTTGGCTCCGATGCGCTGCACGCCCTGCTCATACGCCCGGCGCGCCAGCGCGCGCGTCGTGTCGGCCACGGGGCCGGAGCCCGGCGCCTGTCCCGCGGCCTGGGGAGAAGCGCCCGCCTGCGCCAGCTTCGCCCGCGCGCGGTCGATGTTCTCCTTCGCGCTCTGCTGGATGGCCGCGTCCTTCGTGAGCGCGGTGGCACGCTCCCACTGCGCGACCGCCTGTCCGTAGTAGCCCAGCACCGCCAGCGCGTTGCCCAGCTTGAACAGGGCCTCCACGTGGCTCGCATCCGCGTGGGACGCATCCAGGAAGGCGAAGGCCGCCTCGCGGTAGCGGCGCTCCTTCATCAAGGCGTCGCCGTCGCGGATGCGCGACGCCGCCAGCGCCGGGTTGGACGTCGCGGCCTCCGCGGCAGGCGCCACCGAGGGCGGCGCGGTGGCCACCGGGAGCGGCTCGGCGCCCATGGCCTTCAGGTGCTCGGTCGCCTTGCGGACCCAGACCTGCTCCCCCTTGCGCTGCTCACGGGCGATGTACGCCTGGTACGCGGGAATCGCCTTGTCCTTCTGGCCGAGCTGCCGGTAGCTCTCCCCCAGCCCATAGAAGCCGTCCGCGTCGCCGGGCTCGAGCTCGGTGTAGCGCTCGTAGGCCCGCGCCGCGGTGGCCGCGTCACCCGTCTTGCGCGCGGCATAGCCCAGGTTGAACCAGGCCATCTTGAAGCCGGGGTCCGCCTGCGTGGCGTCACGAAAGTGCGTGAGCGCCTCCCGCACCTGCCCCTTGCGGAAGAGCACGCTGCCCAGGCCATTGAGGGCGGAGGGATAGCCGGGCGTGTCGGCCAGGGCCTCGCGGTAGGCGGCGGCCGCGTCATCCCAGCGGCCACGCGCCAGCGCCGACTCCCCGCGCAGGAAGGCGTCCCGGGCCGCGGCGGAGGGCTCCGCGGCTCCCAGCAGCATTGCCGCGGACAGCGCGATGACGAACCTGCGCAAGACGACCATGACGGCTCCCGGGGTGTCGACCCGGAAGCCGTAGCAGAAAAACCAGGGCCGCGTCAGCACGCCCGCGAGCGACGCCAGCCCTTCGCCTCCGCTCAGCTCCGGAACGGGTTCTGGAGCAGCACCGTCTCACCGCGGTCGGCGCCCACGGAGACGCACACCACGGGGACGCCGCTGACCTCTTCCACCCGGCGCACGTAGCGCTTGGCGTTCTCCGGCAGCTCGTCGAAGGTCCGCACACCGGCGATCTGCTCGTCCCAGCCTTGGAGCGTCTCGTAGATGGGCTTGACGCGCTCCAGGTCCTCGTAGTCCCCGGGCAGCTCCGTCACCTTCTGGCCGTCCAGCTCGTACGCGGTGCAGATCTGCAGCGTCTTGAGGCCGCTGAGCACGTCCAGCTTGGTGAGGGCCATGCCCCACAGGCCGTTGACGCGCGAGGCGTAGCGCAGCACCACGCCATCCAGCCAGCCGCAGCGACGGGGCCGGCCGGTGGTGGCGCCGAACTCGTCGCCCACCTTGCGCAGCTGGTCACCGGTGGCGTCGCTCAGCTCCGTGGGGAACGGACCGCCGCCCACGCGCGTGGTGTATGCCTTGCTGATGCCCATCACCTTGTCGATGGCCGTGGGGCCCAGGCCCGAGCCCACCGCCGCGTTGCCGGCCACGCAGTTGGAGGACGTCACGAAGGGATAGGTGCCGTGGTCCACGTCCAGCAGCGTGCCCTGCGCGCCCTCGAAGAGGATGCGGGCGCCGCGGCGCACCTGACCGGACAGGTAGAGCGAGGCGTCGTGGACGAAGGGCTTGAGCCGCTCACCCAGGGCGGTGAACTCCGCCAGCACCTGCGGCACCTCGAGCTGCGGCACCGGGTCGCCCGCCCGCGCGCACAGGTCCTTCAGTTCGTCCAGCGCCGCCGGCAGCCGGGCCTCGATGCGCGTGCGCAGCCGGTCCGCGTTGAGCAGGTCCCGCATGCGGATGCCGCGACGGGCCACCTTGTCCTCGTACGCGGGGCCAATGCCCCGGCCCGTGGTGCCAATGGCGCTACCGCCGCGCGCCTTCTCGCGGAAGCTGTCCAGCAGCTTGTGCCACGGGAAGATGACGTGGGCATTGTCGGAGATGAGGAGCTGCGCGTCGTCCTTGAGGAAGCCGCGCACCTTCAGCGCGTCAATCTCCCCGACGAGGACGGCAGGGTCCACCACCACTCCGTTGCCAATCACACACGTCTTACCAGGGTGGAGGATGCCCGAGGGAATCAGGTGGAGAACGGTCTTCTGTCCGCCCACCACCAGCGTGTGGCCCGCGTTGTTGCCGCCCTGGAAACGGACGACGACCTGGGCGTGCTCGGTGAGCAGGTCAACGACCTTGCCCTTCCCCTCATCTCCCCACTGCGCTCCGATGACGACGACGTTCGGCATGGTGCTCGCCGCTTAGCACGCGGGGGGGGCCGGGTGACAGTGTTCCGCGAAGCCACAATGCAGGGCCTGGCAGGCTGCCTTCTCCCTCCCATCCCATTCACCCCTGGCCTCACCGCGTGCCACTGCCCGTGCTGCCCCCGCGAGCCGCCCGGCGGCCTCCTCCAGGCCCCGCGTCCCGGACAACCACTCGGGCTCCGGCTGGGGCTCGCGCAGGAAGACGACTCCCACCCGCACCGGCACCCCTTCTCGCACCATCCGCCGGGCCACCAGCCCCAGGGCCGCCAGCTCGTAGGTGTACGCGGCCGCTCCCAGCGGATGACGCCCACCGTGTTTGAAGGCCACCACCACGGCCTCCCCTGGGGGTGATTCCCACAGCAGGTCCACCGCGCCCTCGACACCCACCTCACCCTCCAGGGCAAGCATGAAGGGCAAGCCCCGGTGAATTGTCTGTGACGGCGCCCGCGCCAGTTCACGTGCGAACGCCGACGTCAGGAAGCGCTCCACGGTGTCCAGCACCGCGTCCATGCCCTCTTCGTCCGGCAGCGCGCCCGCGTCACGCAGCACCGTCTCCAGGTGGGCCCGCCGCTCCGAAGCGTCCACCTCCGGCGCCGCCAGTCGGAGGTCGACGGCGCGGAGCAGCCGCTGCATCAGGTCCTCGGGCCGCTCGGCGGGAAGCCAACCGTCGGGCTCCACCAGCGGCGGCGCGCCACGGGGCAGCACCTCCCAGGGCCACGGCGCACCACGGAGCCCCAGCCGGTGCACGTAGTGGAAGCGGCGCGGACAGGCGATGAAGTCCTGCAGCGCCTCCGCGGAGGCCACCGCGGCGCCCAGGGACTCGGCTTGCGCGACACGCTGCCCCCGCACCCGCAGCAGCGCGGCTTCGACGCGCGCCTCGGCGAGCAACAGGGCCTCTGGGCCGGGCGGCTCCGGGTCCGCGGGCGGAGGGAGCGTGTCGACGTCCAGCTCATCGACCAGGCCCCGCAGCTCCGCGTCCACTTCCAGGCGCCCGTCGATGAGGTGCCACCAGGAGTCCTTGCCACCGCGCGGCTCCGAGCCGCCCGCCAGCACCAACCTGTCCTTGGCCCGCGTGAGCGCAACATAGAGCAGGCGGCGGTACTCGGCGTCCTCGCGCGCCTTCAGCTCCGCGCGCACCGCGTCGAAGCGGCTGGAGGTGTAGTCATCATCCAGCGAATCCGGCACCCACGGCCGCAGGGAGATGCCATGCGTGCGCTCGAAGTGGGCGCGGCCCGAGGTGCTGCGCCTCCGGCCGCCCATCGAAGGCACCACCACCACCGGCCACTCCAGTCCCTTGGCGCTGTGGATGGTGAGGAGCTGCACCGCGCGCGGGTCGCTCGCGTCCAGCAGGTCCGCCTGGGCCTCCGTCGGGTTGTTCTCCGCCAGCATCCGCAGCTCGCGCGCGAAGGCCACGCAGCCGCCCGTGCCGCGCTCGTCCCGCCGCGACGCCAGCGCCAGCAGCTTCTCCACGTTGGCGCTGGCCTGCTCCGCGTAGGGCGAGCCCGCCAGCGTCTCGCGGTAGCCCGTCACGTCCAGCGCGGACACCAGCAGCTCCCGCACGCCCATCCGGTCGCGCTCCCGCCGCAGGCCTGGGAGCGCGGTGAGGAAACGCTCCAGGCGCTGCCGCTCACGCTCGGACAACGATGCCAACACCTCCGGGTCCGTCAGCCGGGGCGACGCCAAGGACAGGGGCGCGTCTCCCGCCAGGCGGAACAGTGACGCGTCCTTCAACCCCACCAGGGGAGAGCGCAGCACCGCGGCGAAGGCCAGCGCATCCTCGGCGTCCGCCAGCAGCGCGAGCAGCGAGGCCAGGTCCAGCACCTCCTGCGCGCCGTAGAAGCCGCGGCCGCGCAGCACGCGGTGCGGGACACCGTGGCGGATGAGCGCCTGCCGGTACACCTCCAGGTGCGTGAAGGTCCGGAAGAGCATGGCCACGTCACCGCCCCGCGCGTGACGCAGCCCTTCGCCATCCTCGCGCGCCACGGAGGCAGGTGCCCCCGGCGCCAGCAGGCACCGGAGCCTGCGGGCAATCGCATCCGCGTCCAGCCATCGCAGGTCCGCCGCCGTGTCCGCTTCCTCCAATTGCAGCCGCTCCACCACGGGCGCGTCCGTCAGCGACGGCCTCACCGCGGCGAGGTCGTCCTGCTCCGGTACATAGATGACCTCGAAGGGCCGAGGCGCCTGGGAATCAGCGGCGACGAGCACCCCCGCGAAGGTGCGGTTGAAGAACGACAGCAGCCCTGGCACGGAGCGGCGGTTGTGCTGGAGGAAGCCGCGCGTGCCGCCCTCGTCCACCAGCTTCTTCGCCAGCACGGAGAAGACGGACACGTCCGCGCCGCGGAACTCGTAGATGGACTGCTTGCGGTCACCCACCGCGCAGAGGAAGGCGGGCTCCAGCGGCAGCGCCGTCACCAGGTCCACGTCCGGCGCCAGCTCGCGCGGCCCGTCCTCGCGCTTCTCCGCCAGCAGCAGCACCAGCTCCAACTGGAGGCGGTTGGTGTCCTGGAACTCGTCCACCAGCAGCGCGCCGATGCGCTCCTGCACCTGGCGGCGGAACTCGGGATGCGCGCGGAGCAGGTCGCGCGACTTCACCAGCAGGGACGTGAAGTCCAACACGTTGCGGCGGGACAGCTCCGTGTCGTGCCGCGTCTCCACCCGCGTCAGCAGCTCGCGGAATGTCACCTCGAAGGGCGCGGTGCGCCATGCGGCCCAGGCATCATCCAACCGGGGCACGGAGCCATCGCTCTTGCCGAAGACGCGCCAGTAGAGCGCTCGCACGGGCCCCGCGGCGCCCTTGCTGAGCCGCGCGAAGTTGCGACCGTCCGCCTTGAAGCACGCGCGCAACCACGGGAAACGCTCGCCCTGCCCGAAGTTCTCGGGCGTCATGCCGTTGAGCGCGCGCTCCAGGCCACCCAGCAGCCGGCTCCACTCGCCCTTCGCGTCCAGGCCCCGCGCCTCGGCGCACAGCTCCAGGCACCGGGTGACCGACGACTCCAGCTCCGCGCGCGCTTCGGCGGCGTCACTCACGGCGGCCTGCTCCGCGCGCAACCCCTCTTCGCGCAGCTTGCCGTAGACGGCCATCAACGCGGCCACCAGCCCGTCGGAGAAGCCCGAGCCGGAGAAGCCCAGCTCCTGGCACAGCTCCCGGACCTGCGCGTCACCGGCCTCCAGCGCGTCCAGCACCACACGCTCGCAGACGTCCTGCACCAGCCCCGTCGCCTCGAGCGAGTCCAGCACCTCGAAGTTCGGGTCGATTCCCACCGCGGGCGGCGCGCGGCGCAGCAACTGGCCGCACAGCGAGTGGAAGGTGCCCACCGTGGCCGCGCCCAGCTCCTCGCGCAGCTGCCGCCAGGCATCCGGCAGCGGGAACGGCTTGTCCAGCCGCGCCAGCGACGCCCGCAACTCCACTTCCTGGTCCAGGCGCGTGTCGCCCTGCGCCAGCCCGTCCAGACGCTGGCGGACGCGCGAGCGCATCTCCGCGGCGGCCTTGTCCGTGAACGTGAGCATGCACAGCCGCGACGGACGCACCGCACCGCCGGCTTCGCGCGCGCCGGCCAGCAGGTGCAACGTCATGGTGACCAGGCTGTACGTCTTGCCCGCGCCAGCGCCCGCCATCAGGGCGAGGTTGCGCTCCAGCGCGAAGAGGGACGGCTCGGCGCTCATCCCCCATCCTCCGTCACGCGCCGGTCCGTAATCCGGCACACCGCGCGATAGCCACACGCCCCGCAGTCCTGGGGCCGCGCGGCGAACTGGCCTTGCCGCAGCGTGCCTACCAGCGCCTCCACCGCGTTGGGCAGGTTGAGGCCTGCCTTCTCCGCCACCTTCGCGCGGACCTCGGGGTCCTTCGACAGCAGTTCGTCCAGCTCCGCGTCGGAGATGACCTCGGACAGGCGGATGGCCATGCCCGTGCGCAGGGAGAACCACGCGGCCTGCCGCGCGTCCGCGTGGCCGCTCTCCCGCGCCGCGTAGAGGTACAGCGGGAGCTGGAAGTCCGACGTCAGCAGCCGCTCCTTCAACGAGCGCTTCTCCAGCTTGCCCGACTTGTAGTCGATGACGCCCACCTCGCCGCCCGACGTGTCGAGCCGGTCGATGGTGCCCTCGAAGTACACGGGCTCCTCGCCCGCGTGCAGCACGACGTTGCTCCACTTGTCGTCACGGGCGGCGGGGCCGAAGCGGAACTCGAAGTTCTCCGGCGTCATCGCGTCGAAGGGCAGGCCGCGCCGCTCATCCACGAGGATGCGGCGGGCCATCGCCCGGGCCCGCTCGTGCGCCAGCTTCCACAGCTCCGGATGCCCCACGTGGTGCATGCGCTCGAAGTCCTTGATGGCGGCCTTGAGCGCGGCGTCCAGCACCTCGTCTGGAACCTCCTCCGGCGCCTTGCCCAACAACCCCTTCTCCTTCAGCGCCGCGAAGACCTCCTCCACCACCTTGTGCCAGAAAGTGCCGCGGCCCCGGGCGTCGAACTCCTCGCCCGGCACATCCGGCTCGGCCACCTTCAGGCCGTACGAGAGGAAGCCCTGGAAGCCGCAGTTGCCGAAGCGCGCCAGCGCCGACGCGGAGAGCGGCCGGGTGATGTCGAACCGGAACGTCTCGCGCAGGGACTCGCGCTGCGTGTCGACGTCCACCGAGCCGGAGTACGGGCCGGGCTGCACCTTCGGATCGCCGAAGAAGAACAGGCGCTCCAGCTCCACCTCCGACAGCTCGCGCGCGCCCGCGTACCAGGCTTCGGGCGCGAAGCGACGCCGGAGCACCGAGGCCGCCGCGTCGGGTTCGGTGACGCGCAGCTTCGGCTGGGACAGGGCTTCCAGCGCCACGCAGCGGCGCAACTCGGACTCGGTGAGCACTTCGTCCAGCGGCGGAATGGGCGACAACGAGCGCGGCGCCCACTTCAGGGCCGTGAGCCGGCGCACCTCTTCCAGGAACGCCGACGGCACCTGCTCCTGCCCCCCCGAGGACTCCACCGCGAAGGACAGGCTGACGGTCGCCTCGGAGGCCGCCAGGGCGCTGGCGAACAGTAGGCGGTCCTCGGTGAGGCGCCACGCCGCACGGTCGTCGAATTCGCCGCCCGTGAGCCGGAAGACATCGCGGCCCAGGTGCTTGTTGAGCGCGGCGCGCTCCGCGTCCGCCAGCAACGGTGACGGTGCGTCACGCCCGGGGAAGCGGCCTTCCGTCAGCCCCGCGAGAAAGAGGTGCTGGAAGGAGCGGCCCGGCAGCTCGGCCACGTCGAGCACCTCGACGGCGGCGCCACGAGGCCCGCGCGGAGGAAGGTGCGCATCCGCCATCGCGTCACGCAGCCAACGGCCAAAGGTCCGGCGGCGCATCTTCGGTCCTCCGCCCACCGCCTTCATCATCCGCGTCAGGCCCTGCACCCGCAGGCGGAGCGCTTCGCGCGCGGCGTCGTCCCGGGCCCGAGCATCCGCCGCGCGCGCGCCCAGCCCGCCCTCCTCGCGTGGCGCCAACGCACCCTCCGAAGCCACGAGGCCCAGCCGCTCCACCACCTGCCACCACGCCGCGAGCAGCTCCACGGCGGTGCCTTCTTCGGGGATGCGGCGACAGGCCTCCACCAACATCAGACAGCGCTCACGCAGCAGCTTCACGGCGTCGGCGCGGCGGCTGTCCTGCGCCTTGCGCGTCCCGCTGAGCGCGAGCAGCCTCCGGGCCAACCCATCCAGCCGCACGTCGTAGGCGCCCCGGCCTCGCACCGCGCCCAGCCGGTCATCACGCACGGCGGCCTGGGCGAAGAGCGTCGCGGGCGCGTCCGGCCCACCGCGCGACAGCTTGGGCGCGTAGCGGCTGCTCATCAGGTCCGCCATGCGCTCGACTGGGAAGCCATCCTCCACCAACAGCGGCAGGTCCAGCGCCAGCCGCACGGGCCCGGCGAGTCCCAGCGGCTCGCCCCAGGGGAGACGCACCGGCACGCCCAGCTCCCCCAGCGACTCCGCGAGCCACCCGGCCTCGGGCCCCAGCTCGCGATACGCCACCGCGATGTCGCCGGGCGCCACGCCTTCGGCCAGCAGGCGCCGCACGTCCCGCGCCAACAGCCGCGCCTCGTCACGGGCCGTGGCCGCGTTCCACACGCGCAGGGCCGGCACCGCGTCCTTCAACACGTCGCGCGGCGCCGCGGGCGAGAAGAGGTGGCGTCCCAGGTCGATGAAAGGCCGGCCTTCAAACGTCACGTCCGCCTTGAAGAGGTCCACGTGCGTCATGGAGTCGCCGCGGTTCTCGAAGGCGCGGAACAGCGCCGTCAGCGCCGCGTCCGCCGCGGGCGAGCCACCCACCGGCGTCTCCACGCGCAACGTCACCCTGCGGGACTCGCACGCCGCCGCCAACGCCAGGAGCAGCTCCAGCCCCGAGGGCCGCACGTCGTACACCCCGTGCAGCACGAGCGTGCGCAGCCCCTCCCACCCCACGGGCCACGCGCCTCGGCCCAGCGCCTCGCGCGCACCGCGCAGCACGTCCTCGCGGTCGGCGAGGCAGAGCTCCGCCATCCGCTGTTCGTACAGGTGATACAGGCGCGCAATCACGCGGACCCGGGTCCTGCGCTCCTGCGGCAGGACTTCCACCGCGTCCTGAAGCTCCCGAGCGGACAGGCGCCCGGCCTTCAGGTCCAGCACCACGTCCAACGCGGCGCGCGCGAAGGCGGGCTCTCGCACATAGTCGCCGAAGGGCGTGGGCCCCAGCTCCAACCCCAGGGAGGCCACCACCGCTCGCGCCGCCACCGCCGGGCACGGACGCCGGTTGAGCTCGCGCGCGCCGCCCATCGCCTGCAGCAGTTCCTCCCAGGTCAGCAGGTGCGCGCCCACGCTCAGCCCACTGGCGTCGCCCATGGCCCGCAACGCGGCCTGCCGCCGGCCGGCGTCGGGGAACACGTGGAGGGTGCGGCCAGAGCGGAAGGACATGCGGGGTGGATTCTAGAACGACCGGGCGGGTGACTTTCATGCTCCATTCATGGCCCGCCGCACAGGTCATTTCCGTGCCTGCCCGGCCGCTGTCCAGGTATTCCCGGTCCATCCATCGATATCCGCGCCGGGCCACCCGGCCTTACAGCGAGCCTCGGGGTCTCATGAACGCGCCTCCAGTGGCAGCTCCAGCTCGAGCTGTGTGAGCGAAGTCGCCCCCATCCCCGCGCCCAGGAAGAAGCGCGCCAGGGGGCCCTCCGGAACGACGACGCTCACGACCAGCGCCTTCCCGGGCCACCGCGCGGCCAGTGCGCCCAGGAGCCTGCGGCCAGCGCCCTGCCCCCGGGCCGAGGGCTCCACGCCCACGGACCGCACCCCCAGCGTGGGCGCCGACACGTCCGCCACCACCGCCACCGCGGCGCCCAGCCGGAACGCACGCGCGGGTAGCGCCAGCCCCAGGACAGTCGCGGGGGCCAGTTGCCAGGGCAACCCCTGGGGCAGCAGCCGCGCGCACTCCCACGGGTCCACTTCCTCCAGCGTGGTGACACTTGCCAAGGGCTCGGGCGTTCCCATGAAGCCCACCAGCCGGCGCACGCGCTGGAAGCCCAGCCGCTCGTAGAGCCTCACCGCGGGCGCGTTCTGTTCGATGACCTCCAGCAGCAGCCGGGTGTCGCCCCGCGCTCGCGCGTCCTCCAGCAAGGGACGCAGCATGGCGCCGCCCAGCTTGCGATTCCGCCAGGCGGGCACCACGCCCATCCCCGCCACGCGGCTCTCCCGGCCCCGGCGGGCCATCAACACGAGCCCCACGGGCTCCCCGTCCACGCGCGCGACGCGGCTCTCCTCCAGCGAGATGTGCTCACTGCGCACGCGCGCGTCGAACAGGCCGGGGGTGTCCGGCACGGTGACGAAATAGCCCTCGAAGGCGCGGGCGAACAGCGTGGAGAGGGCGCGCAGCGGCAGTTCCGACGCGGGGGTCAATTGCATGAGGGGGGGCACGCCTCCAAAGACATGCGCGGCCAGTCTACGCATGAAGTCATGGAACAGCGCTGGAACCCGACGGGATTGCGCCCGTATGCTGCCCCCGTGCGCCTCCCTTATCGAGCGTTTGCCATTGCCGTCCTGCTGGCCGTCGTCCCCTGCTTCCCCGCCGCCGCGCAAGACGGCTCGGACGAGCCGCGGCTCCATGAACTCCGCTTCGACTGGACCCGGGATGGCGTCATCACCGGCGCGGCCGGCGTGTTGTGGATTTCCAGTGAGGCGTTCTTCAAGGACGACCTGGCCCCGGCGCAGTGTCGCTGGTGCGACCGCGCGCCAGATGGGACGGACCGCCTCAACCGGCTGGACCGCTGGGGACGGGGCCTCGCCGGGTCGACGCCGTCCGCACGCAAACGGGCCCACGACTGGAGCAACATCATCGGCTTCGGCGCGCTGCCCGCGGGAGTGCTCGGCATCCAGTACGCCGTGGGCCAGGGCTCGGGCGCGCCGACGCGCTACTTCGCCCAGGACGCCACCATCATCGTCCAGAGCGCGGTGCTCGCCTCCCTGGCGAACCAGACGGTGAAGTTCATCGCCGGCCGTGAGCGCCCCTTCGTCCATGTGCTGCCCGAGGACCAGAAGGGCCTCACCGACCACCCCAGCGACAACAACCTGTCCTTCTACAGCGGCCACACCAACCTCGCCTTCTCACTGGTGGTGTCGGCGGGCACCGTCGCCGCGCTGCGCGGCTACAAGCACCAGGCGTGGATCTGGGCGGTGGGCGTGCCCGTGGCCACCTCCGTGGGCCTGCTGCGCATGGGCGCCGACAAGCACTACCTCACGGACGTGGCCACCGGCGCATTGCTCGGCTCGGCGGTCGGCCTCGCCGTGCCCCTGCTACTCCATGGCCGGAAGGGCGAGGCCACGCCGAGCGTCCAGTCAGGGCAGGTCCAGATGACGCCCGTGGCCAGCGCGCGGATGATGGGCATCTCCGGCACCTTCTAGCGCCGCGCCAGCACCGCTCAGAGGCCGAACTCCGCGGGGGCGCCCTCTCCCTCCGCGGCCAGCGGTGGCAGCGAGTTCATGTCCCAGCGCTGGCCCGCGGTCCATGACACCGCGCCCGACAGGCCCCAGCCCGCGCGCAGGGCCTGACGCTCCTCGTACTCCAACCAGAAGATGGACTCCTGGGATTTGGCCGCCTGGTCCAGGCAGGCGATGCGGGTGGCCGGACGTCCCGGGCCCTCCAGCGTCACCGCGAAGCCCTTGTGTGAATGGCCGCACAGCATCCACTTCGGCAACACCGTGTCCACGAGCCTCCGCGTCACGGGATTGCCAATCCAATAGGAGGGCAGCGGCCTCGGCGGTGACGGGTTCTCCTCCCGCGCGCGCTGGACGATGCCTCGCGGCCACTCGTGGACCAGCATCAGGTCCACGTCGCATAAGGCCGCCACCTGCTCGACCTCCGGCGTGCGGAAGTAGCCGGCCTGCTTCACCATGTCCGGCGTGGAGGGGGGCTTCAGCGGCTGGTCGATGAACCGCGGCGCGTGGATGCCCGACAGGTACGCCACCCGCAGTCCGCTCAGCTCGCGAACGCCCGCGCGGCCCAGGTACGTCACGTTCGGCGCCAGCGTGCCGCCCTGCGGGAGGTCATGCAGCGCCTCGAAGTCCTCGTTGTTGCCGCCGATGAAGTACAGGGGCCGCTTCACCTTCCGGAGCCCATCCGCGTATTCCGCGAACTCGGCGGGCATGGCTCGCTTGGCGGCCTTGCGCCGGTGGTCATCCGCGCGGCGGAAGGCCTCCACGTCGCCTACCGCCAACACCAGGCCCACCCGGCGGCCTCGTGCCTGCTCCAGCGCGTCCAGCCACGTCTCCACACGGTGGAAGCGGCCATGAATGTCGCCCACGGCCGCGACAAGTAGAGGTTCCGGCATCTTGCTTGAAAGGCTGCACGCGCCCTACCGCCCTGTCGAGTCGAGTTCATCCCATGTCGCCAATGGCTGACAGAACGCAACCTCTCCTGGCGGCCAATCCCCGTCTCGCGATGGATGACGCACCCCGACCAACCCGTGCCATTGAGGTCCGAAAGCGGCCAGACAGCGGCCACCGGGTATGGGAGTTTGCCCCCCATGAACGGCCTGGACGCCAGCGCGTGCTACCGCGCGATGCAGACCCGAGATGCCCGCTTCGACGGGCGGTTCTTCACCGCCGTCCGGACGACGCACATCTATTGCCGGCCCATCTGCCCGGCCCGGACGCCCCGGTTCGAGAACTGCACTTTCTATCCGAGCGCCGCCGGGGCGCAGGAGGCGGGCTACCGGCCCTGCCTGCGCTGCCGCCCGGAGACGTCACCGGACCTCGCCTTCTGGCGAGGCACCTCCAACACCGTCGCCCGGGCCCTGGCGCTCATCGCCGAGGGCGGCCTGGATGACGACGGCGCCGGGGTGGAGGCGCTCGCGGACCGGCTGGGCGTGGGGGACCGGCAGCTGCGGCGGTTGTTCCAGCAGCACCTGGGGGCCTCGCCCGTGGCTGTCGCCCAGACGCGGCGCGTGCTGTTCGCACGGCAGCTCCTGCACGAGACGACCCTGCCCATGGCCGAGGTGGCACTGGCGTCGGGGTTCCGCAGCGTCCGCCGCTTCAACGACGTGTTCCGCGCGCTGTATGGACGGCCTCCCAGCGCGCTCCGCCGGAGCCGGGCCCCGGTGGGCGATGCCGCCGCGGGTGTCACGCTCTTCATCCCCTACCAGCCCCCCTATGACTGGGAGGCGATGCTGGCGCACCTGGAGGCACGGGCCCTGCCGGGCCTGGAGCACCTCGAGGCCGGGCGCTACCGGCGGACCGTGGCGACCGCGGGCGGTCAGGGCACCGTCGAGGTCTTCCGAGCCCCTGGACGCGATGGGTTGCTCGCGACGCTCCGCCTCCTCCAGGTTCAGGCCCTGCCCACGGTGGTGGCGCAGGTCCGGCGCGTCTTCGACGTGGGCGCGGACATGGACGTCATCCGGGAACACCTGTCCCGGGACGCGCGGCTCGCTCCGCTGGTGGCCCTGAGGCCGGGACTGCGAGCACCGGGAGGTTGGGACGGCTTCGAGCTCGCGATCCGGGCCGTGCTGGGCCAGCAAGTCACCGTCGCCGCGGCGCGAGGACTCGGGGCGCGGCTGGTCGCGGCGTATGGCGAGCCCATGGGCGTCGAATCAACGGGAGACGCCAGGCTGACGCACACCTTTCCCCGGCCGGAGAGGCTTGCGCAGGCGGACTTGAGCGCGCTCGGGATGCCCGCCGCCAGGGCCCGGACCTTGTCGAGCCTGGCCGCCGCGGCCGTCGCGGACCCGAGGCTGTTCCAGCCGCGCGCCACGCTGGAAGAGACGGTCGAACACTTCAAGCGCATCCCCGGCATCGGAGATTGGACGGCGCAGTACATCGCGCTGCGCGCCGTGCGCGAAACGGATGCCTTCCCTTCGGCGGACGTCGCGTTGCTGCGCGCACTCACGGGCGAGGATGGCGTGCGGCCTGCCCCGGATGAAGCGCTCCGCCGCTCCGAGGCCTGGAGCCCCTGGCGCGCCTATGCCGCGCAGCACCTCTGGGCCGCGGATGCCGCCCGGCCCGGGCCCACACCCCACCTTCCCCGTTCTCCTTCGCGACAGAGAGATGACCATGCCCCCGCCGCTGCGTTTGCTCATGGACCGCGCCCCCACGCCCATCGGCTTGATGCTGGTCGTCTGTGACGAAGCGGGCTGCCTGCGCGCGGTCGACTGGGAGGAGTACGAACCCCGGATGCTCCGGTTGCTGCGGCTCCACTACGGCGCAAGCGGCTATGTGCTCGAGCCCGCGAGCGACCCGTCTGGCAGGACGACCGCGATGCAGGCCTATCTGCGCGGAGACGTCAGCGTCATCGACGCGTTGCCCGTGGCCACCGCGGGCACGCCCTTCCAACGAGAGGTCTGGCGCGCACTGCGCGACATCCCCGCGGGCGCCACCACGAGCTACGGCCAACTGGCCCAGCGAATCGGCCGCCCCAAGGCCGTGCGCGCCGTGGGCATGGCCAACGGCGCAAACCCCATTGGCGTGGTGGTCCCCTGCCACCGGGTGGTCGGGGCCAACGCGTCACTGACGGGCTACGGCGGTGGACTGGAGCGCAAGCAGTGGCTGCTCGACCACGAGCGCCGCCATGCATCGCGCTCCGTGGCCTGAGGCTCGGCCCGACGGACGCGCCGGACCGCTGTGCCAGGGCCGGATGGACGATGCGATCCTCAACGCGCTGATGCCACCGGACGCCTCGTCCTGAAGACAGGACGCCCGGCGGCACCCCTCGCTCCGCACGCCGGTTCAGCCGCAGCCCAGCGGGTAGGTCACCTCCACCAGTGAGCCCGCCTCGGGGGCCGCGGAGCGGTCGAAGAGGATGGCATTCTCGCGGGCGTCGTACTCCCAGCCGGACGTCACGCGGACGCCGTCCACGTCGACGACGATGCTGCCCGGGTCCTCCGGCGTCTCGGACAACGGGAACTTGCGGTTGGCGCCGAAGGTGCTGTCGGAGAGCTTCTCCAGCGAGCTGGCCCAGTTCGGCGTGCAGATGCTGTCCACCACGCCGCCCGTGGCCTCCGCCAGTTGGATGTAGCGGCTGCCCGAGCTGCTGGACGTGGGGCACCTGGCCAGGTCCGACGGCCCGACGATGGCATTGACGCTCAGCTTTGAACGGTCATTGCCCTTCAACGCCAGCAGGTACGTCTCGTAGAAGGACACCGGCTGCGCGCTGAAGTCCTCCTCGTCCGACACGAAGATGATGGCCAGGCGGGCGTCCTCGCGCAGGAAGCCGCCGTTGCCGTCGTTGGGCTGCGCGGTGCGCGGGTCATCCTCGTTGTAGAGCAGCGGGTCCGCCAGCGCGCGGTAGGCGGACTCCAGCCCCTGCTCGTTCCAATGGCAGACACCCACGCGGGTGTTGCTGGCGAAGACGCCCGCGGCATCCGGCGTCGCCGGGGTGATGATGCGCGGCCGTGAGCCATCCACGGGGAACAGCCGGCCATTCTCCCCCCCCTGCGCGCCGCCCGGGCACTCGGACCAGCCGCCCGGAGACGGGTCTAGACCCGTGGTGGTGACACCGATGCGGTAGTCCACCGCGGCGCCGTCCGCCGCGCTCAAGAAGGCCGCGAAGTTCTGCCCCAGGCCCTGCTGCTCCTCCATCATCGACCCCGAGTTGTCGACCACGAAGAGCACGTCCACCTTCGCCTGTGACTCCTGGAAGAAGCGGTCCGTCTGCTCCGCCTTCGTCACGCCCTGCCCCACCATGCCCACGGTGTAGACGGAGCCATCCTCCAGGGTGAAGCGCAGCGCCGCGGCGTCGTTACCCTCATCCACCGGCGCATACGTCGCCGTCAGCGTGCGCGTGCCCTGGCCCGTCAGCGTCCAAGGCGCATTGCCGCTAGCATCCAGAGAGAACTCGCCCGCGTCCGCGTCGAACGCGACCTGGCTCACCTGGATGGGCCCGACGCACGAGTTCACGGCCACCAGCTCCCGCGTGCGCGGGCCGCACGTCAGCTTGGTGACGCCGAAGTCCACGGTGGTGGGCTGCACCGCGAAGCACCCCACCACGCCCTCGCCCCGCAGCTCCACCAGCGGGTGTCCCTGCGTGGGGCTGTTCACCCAGGCCTCGGCCAGCCCCGCGAAGCCACCCTCCTCGGACGGCTTGAAGCGGACCACCAGCGTCGCCTTCGCGCCCGGCTCCAGTACGCCGTTGCGCACGGGAGACGCGGAGAAGACCCCGTCAGAACCCTGGGCGAGCTGCATCGACGCCAGGTAGCACGCCTCCGCGCCCGTGTTCCGCAGCGTCACCCCCAGCGCCACCTCCGCGCCCACCGGCACCTTGCCGAAGTCCAGTTGCTGGGGCAGCGCGTACTGGCACGGCGCGAACGCCTGGCCCCGGCCCTCCAGCGCCACCGCCTCCGTGGCCGCGGAGCCGCTGTCACGCACCGTGACGGAGAGCTGCCCCTGGCTGGCGTCCGGGTTCCCTGCCTTGGGCCGGAAGGTGACGCTAACCTGGGCATTCTGCCCCGCGGGCACCCTCACGCTGGCGGGCGCCTGGGCCAGGGTGAAGTAGCCGCCCTGCTGCGTGTCGAGCTGGAGGTCGGTGACACTCACGTCCTCGCGGCAGCGGTTGTAGACGGTGACAGCCCGCGTCGCCGTCATGCCCTCCGCCACCGTGCCGAAAGCCAGCCGCCGGGGCAGCACCGTCACGCACGAGCCGCCGCCCTCGCCCGCAAGCGACACCTTGGGGCCCGGGGCGCTGGAGCCCTGCTCGCGCACGCCAATCTCCACCCGCCCGTCACGCACCTTGCCCACCGCCGCGGGCGTGAAGGCCACGCGCAGCTCCACCGCCGCGCCCGGTGCCAACTGCCCGTTGGCCACCACCGGCTCATTGGCGATGTGGAAGACACCCTCCGAGCTGTCCACGAGCTGCGAGCCCGAGAAGCTCAACGGCTGCGTGCCCTGATTGCGCACGGTGATGACCTGCTCCGCCGTGGCCCCCAGCGCCACGCGCCCGAAGTCCACGCGCAGCGGCGTCACCTCCAGCTTGGACGCCACGCCGGTGCCTGTCAGCGGCACCACCGCCGGCTCACACCCGTCGCACACCACCACGTGCAGCGCCGCCTCGGCCGCGCCCAGCCGGCGCGGGGCGTAGGCCACCGGCACCACCCGCTGCTCGCCCGGCGCCAGCGAGGAGGGCAGGCCCTGCCCGGCGGTGAACTGGTCGGCGTCCGCGCCCTGCACCGACAGCGTCAGCGGACTGTCCACGTCCGATGGGTTGCGCACCGTCACCTCGCGCATCTCCACCAGGCCCATGGCCACGTTGCCGAAGTCGAGCGCCTCCAAGGGCACCTCGAGGAAGGCCTTCACGCCGCGGCCGGACACCGGCACGCGCCCGCCGACCTCCGCGTCGGTGAGGATCTCCACCACGCCCTGAACCTCGCCCTCCACCCGCGGCAGGAAGTGGATTTCGATGTCCTGTTCACCACCCGCCGACAGGATGAAGGGCTCGAAGGGGGGAATGTCGACGTTGGGCACGCTGGAGACAGCGCCTTCCACGCGATAGGACGCCCGGCCCGCGTTGGCGATTCGCAGCTTGAACGTCTTGGTATGCCCCAGCGCCGCGGGACCGAAGTCCACGGTCTCCGGCCGGACAACGAAGGCGCTCTTCGCCTTTTGAGAGGCGGGCCGCTCACACGCCACCCCCGTCACCATCGCCACCACCAACGCCACCAGCCCAAACGCCCTGCGCATAACGTCCTCCCCGCCCCACCGGGAGACGCCAGGAACACACCCTGGTCACCTCACGGCTCAGCGGGGGGCCCTTTGCAACCCCGGTGCCCGGTCCGCCCACAGAGTGGTGAGGGGCGCTCCCACGCGGCAACCCACTGGCCTCGCAGGGAAACGCCAGCGCCCACCCGGGAAATGCGGGTGTCCTTTCGCAGGACACTCCTGAAATTCCTTCAGGAACTCCAGGTCCCACACAGACGAATCCTCCGTCCGGGTGGGGCAGGCAGCCAGGCCTCCCCGCCTTAGGGGTCGCCAGATGTGGGATGCGGCGCGCAACCCAGGACGTTTCCCTGCATTCAGACGGGTTCCGACGTGTTTCCCCCTACCGGAACGCATATTCAGTGGTAGATCGCCCGCCCATGTCCGAGCCCGACGTCATTTCCCTCAGAGGCGCCAAGGAGCACAACCTCAAGAACGTCTCCTTGGACATTCCCAAGAAGAAGCTCGTCGTCTTCACCGGCGTGTCCGGTTCGGGCAAGAGCTCGCTCGCCTTCGACACCCTCTACGCGGAAGGCCAGCGCCGCTACGTGGAGAGCCTCTCTGCCTATGCCCGGCAGTTCCTGGGACAGATGGAGAAGCCGAAGTACGACACCATCCGCGGCCTGTCGCCCACCATCTCCATCGAGCAGAAGGCGGCCAGCAACAACCCCCGCTCCACGGTGGGCACCGTCACGGAAGTGCACGACTACCTGCGCGTGCTCTATGCCTCCATCGGGGTGCAGCACTGCCCCAACTGTGGCGTGAAGGTGGGCAAGCAGAGCGCCCAGCAGATTGTCGACGAAATCCTCAAGGCCCCCGCGGGCACCAAGCTCCAGGTGCTGGCGCCGCTGGTGACGAACCGCAAGGGCGAGCACAAGGACCTGCTCGCCGAGGCCCAGAAGCGAGGCTTCTCCCGCGCCCGCATCGACGGCGCGCTCAAGAGCCTGGAGGAGCGCATCGAGCTGGACAAGAAGTCCAAGCACGACATCGCGCTCGTCATCGACCGCGTGGTGCTCAAGCCAGACGTGAAGACGCGCCTCACCGACTCCGTGGAGACGGCGCTGCGCGAGGGCAAGGGCACGATCATCATCACCGACGAGAAGGGCACGCTCGCCGCCGACCGGGTGATGAGCGAGCTCAACGCCTGCTCCAAGTGTGGCCTGTCCTTCGGTGATTTGACGCCCGCGTCCTTCTCCTTCAACAACCCCCTGGGCATGTGCACGGACTGCAACGGCCTGGGCACCAAGCCGGAGATGGACCCGGACCTCATCGTCCCGGACACGTCACGCAGCGTCCGCGACGGCGCCATCGAACCGTGGGCCGGCAGCATGAACCGCGGCGAGGGCTGGACGGCCGACTTCGTGGAGAGCCTGGCCAAGGCCTTCAAGATTGACCTGGACGTGCCCTACGCGAAGCTGACCAAGCGAGAGAAGGACACGCTGATGTACGGCGCGGGCGGCAAGTCCTTCACCGTCGCGTGGGGCGAAGGCGGCAAGTACAAGATGGAGTGGGAGGGCCTGGTCGAGCGCATGATGCGCAACTTCAAGACGACCACCTCCGAGGCGCGCCGCACCGAGCTCCAGAAGTACTTCAGCGACAAGCCCTGCCCGTCCTGCAAGAGCGAGCGCCTGAAGCCGGAGAGCCGCGCGGTGAAGGTGCACGGGCGCAGCATCGTCGAGCTGAGCCGGCTGACCATCTCCGACTCGCTGGGCTTCCTGGGCGACCTGGCCCTGTCCGCGCACGAGCGGAAGATCGCCACCGAGCTCTTGAAGGAGATTCGCAGCCGCCTGTCCTTCCTGGTGGACGTGGGCCTGGGCTACCTGATGCTGGACCGCACCGCGTCCACGCTGTCGGGCGGTGAGAGCCAGCGCATCCGGCTGGCGTCGCAGATGGGCAGCGAGCTGACGGGCGTCATCTACATCCTGGATGAGCCCTCCATCGGCCTGCACCAGCGCGACAACGGCAAGCTGCTGCTGACGCTCAAGCGCCTGAGGGATTTGGGCAACTCCGTCATCGTCGTGGAGCACGACGAGGAGACGATGGAGGAGGCGGACTGGCTGGTGGACTTCGGGCCGGGCGCGGGCGAGCTGGGCGGCCAGGTGGTGGCCCAGGGCACGCCCGCGGAGGTCATGGCGAACGAGGCCAGCTCCACCGGCGCGTACCTCTCCGGGCGGCAGGAAATCGAGGTTCCCCAGGAGCGCCGCAGGCCGGACCCGAAGCGCAAGCTGGTCATCCAGGGGGCGAAGGAGAACAACCTGAAGAACGTGGACGCGGAGATTCCGCTGGGCGTCTTCAGCGCCATCACCGGGGTGTCCGGCGCGGGCAAGTCCACGCTCATCAACGAGATTCTCTTCCCGGCGCTGGCGCGGCACCTCTATGAGAGCCGTGAGTCTCCCGGCAAGCACAAGGCCGTGCTGGGCATGGAGCACCTGGACAAGGTCATCGACATCGACCAGCGCCCCATTGGCCGCACCCCGCGCAGCAACCCGGCCACGTACACCAAGCTCTTCGACAACATCCGCGACGTGTTCGCGATGACGCCCGAGGCGCGCGCGTTCGGCTACGGGCCGGGCCGCTTCAGCTTCAACATCAAGGGCGGCCGCTGCGAGGCGTGCGAGGGCGACGGCGTGAAGCTGGTGGAGATGCACTTCCTGGCGGATGTCTACGTGCCCTGCGAGGTGTGCGCCGGCAAGCGCTTCAACGAGGCCACCCTGCGCGTGCGCTACAAGGGGAAGAACGTCGCCGAGGTGCTCGACATGAGCGTGCGCGAGGCGATGGAGCACTTCGGCGCGCACCGCGACATCATGCGCGTGCTGCAGACGCTCCATGACGTCGGCCTGGGCTACATCCGCCTGGGCCAGCCCTCCCCCACCCTGTCCGGCGGCGAGGCCCAGCGCATCAAGCTGGCCCGCGAGCTGGCGCGCGTGGCCACCGGCCGCACCCTCTACATCCTCGACGAGCCCACCACCGGCCTGCACTTCGAGGACATCCGCAAGCTGCTGGCCGTGCTCAACCGGCTGGTGGAGGCGGGCAACAGCGTGCTCGTCATCGAGCACAACCTGGACGTCATCAAGAGCGCGGATTGGATCATCGACCTGGGCCCCGAGGGCGGCGCGGGCGGTGGCCTGATTCTGGCCGCCGGCACGCCCGAACAGGTCGCCGAGGTCGAAGGCAGCCACACCGGCCGCTACCTGGGCCACGTACTCACCAAGGCCCGCAGGGCCCGCGTGGGCGTGCGCGTGGACGACCCGGCGCCCGCGCCCGTGAAGAAGGGCGCGCGGGGCTGACGACGCACCGCGCAATGCCTCCTGGGAAAATGGAGCGGGGGGGCGGGGGTGCCTTCATTCACCCCCATCCCCCCGCACCACCTTGGAGGAAAGGCATCATGTGAAATGATAGGGGTATTCCAATTCCTGTCAAACCCAGCCAGGCAACTTGAGTTGTATCAATAAACACACACGCTCACCGGAATGACGCAGGCAGTCGGGCGGGAGATTTCCGGCGTGGGTGCGGCCAGGGAAGCGCCGGGTGGCGCGGCGGGGCCCATCCGTTCGGTGGAGTCCCGGCGGCGCGTTGGGTAGGGTGCGGCTTCCCGGAATCTAGGAGCCCCCACCTTTCATCACCAGGGAGCACCCCGTCGTATGGCCCAGGCAACCGCCGCGCAGCGCAGCAAGTTCCCGCCGCAAATCCCCTTCATCATCGGCAACGAGGCGTGTGAGCGCTTCAGCTTCTACGGGATGCGGAACATCCTCACGGTGTTCCTCATCGACTACCTGCTGCGCACGCAGATACCGGACAACGCGCTGCGCGAGGCCGAAGCCAAGAGCCTGATGCACACGTTCATGGCGGGCGTGTACTTCTTCCCGCTCATCGGCGGCTACCTGGCGGACCGCTTCTTCGGGAAGTACCGCATCATCCTGGGGCTGAGCCTGGTGTACTGCGTGGGCCACGCGTGCCTGGCCGTCTTCGAGGACAGCGTCACGGGGTTCTTCACGGGCCTGGCGCTCATCGCCATTGGCAGCGGCGGAATCAAACCCTGCGTGGCGGCCATGGTGGGGGACCAGTTCAACGAGTCCAACAGCCACCTGGTGAAGAAGGTCTTCGCCATCTTCTATTGGACCATCAACTTCGGCTCGTTCTTCGCGTCGCTGTTCATCCCCCTGCTGCTCAAGCACTTCGGGCCGTCGGTGGCCTTTGGCATCCCCGGCGTGCTGATGTTCATCGCGACGTTCATCTTCTGGCTGGGCCGTCACAAGTACGTCCGGGTGCCGGCCACGGGCGCCAACCCGCACAGCTTCACCAAGGTGGTGTTCAGCGCGCTGCGCAACCGGGGCCAGGGCGGCGGCTGGCTGGACGGCGCGAGGAAGGAGCACCCCGAGGAGGCCGTGGACGGCGTGAAGGCGGTGTTCAAGGTGAGCGCGCTGCTGCTCCCCTTCGTGCCCTTCTTCTGGATGCTCTTCGACCAGAAGGCTTCGACGTGGGTGGTGCAGGCCCGGGCCATGGACCCGCAGGTGGGGCCGTTCACCTTCCAGGCCAGCCAGATGCAGTTCGTCAACCCGCTGCTGGTGATGTTGCTCATCCCCTTCCTGACGGCCGTCGTCTACCCGGCCTTCCAGCGCTTCGGCTGGGAGCTGACGCCGCTGCGGCGCATGCCCCTGGGGCTGGTGGTGGGCGCGCTGTCGTTCATCATCGCCGGCGTCTTCCAGGTGACGATGGAGGGCGGCACGACGCTGAACATCGCGTGGCAGATTCTCCCGTACATCGTGCTGACGCTGGGCGAAATCCTGATGTCCACCACGGGCCTGGAGTTCGCGTACACGCAGGCCCCGCGGGAGATGAAGGGCACCATCCAGAGCGTGTGGCTGGTGACGAACACGCTGGCCAACGTGGCGGTGGCCATCAGCTCCAAGCTGAACGTCTTCACCGGCTCCGGGCAGTTCTTCTTCTATGCCGGCTTCGCGCTGCTGGCCGCCGTGGGCATGGCCCTGGTGGCCCGCCGCTACGTGGTCCGCGACTACTACCAGACGTCCGCGCCCATCCCCACCGAGGAGCGCACCGCCGCTGGCGTGACGCCCGGCTCGGCGAAGTCCGCGTAGGGCGCCGAGGCACCGCGCCAGGCGGCATGCAACGCCGGTGCGCCCGAAGCTGGGCGCGCTGGCGTTCACGTCTTCCAGGGCACCCAAGGCACCGCGCCGCGGCGGCAGCTGCGCGTGCCGCCCATGCGCGCAGCGCTCGCGCCTGGCCGCCACGCAGGCTCCCTGGTGCAACGCGAAGGGCTGTGCCCGGGCCCCTGCCCCGTGGCCGTTGTCACGAACAGCGCCGCCGCACGGACGACGGCGGCATGCGGGACCGGCCGACTAGGCTGAGAGGACCGCGCGCCCGCGCGCCGCCAGCCGGTACACACCACCATCTCGCGTCATGTATCCGGCCATGACCCACTCGCGACGCACGCTGCAGAAGTCATCGAACATCGCGCCAATCATCTGATTGAGCGCTGCTTCCCGGTACTCCTCTTGCGCCGGGATGCGGCGGAGGAGCTCCTCGAGCACCAGCTCCCTCTTGCGCCGCTGCACCGGCAGCGCGTTCAGCCGAGGGCCATCGAAGAACGCGCTCAACACGCCGCGGGTCTCGCTGTCGACCTCGGCGGCCGTCGCGGCGCCACGCACCCGCTTCGGTGGTGAGAGCTGTATCGCCACGCGTTGCAGCCGGCCGAGATCCGCGAGGAAGCGGACCTTCGAATCGGTGGTCGCGACGAGCAGACCCGCGCTCTCGAGCTTCCGGAGCTGATGGGCCGCGCTCTCGATATCAATCGAGAGCAGCGACGTCAGCTCCGAGAGCGTCCGCGGCGCTTCGATGAGCGCGGCAATCATGCGGAGCCGCGTCGCGTCGGCAAGGCTCCGCAGTAGAACACTCACTTCTTCGAGATCCACGTCCCCCGCCATTCACTACGGGTACCATCGCGCCCGAAAGCCGTCAATCAAGTCTCAACGGACAAGCACGTCAAGCCTGCAAGACATGCGTTGCAACAGCAGGCCGCGTGACGCGGTCAGAAAGAAGTGTCCATCCGGCAACAGCTCCACGTCGAACGCTCCCGTCGTCTCGGCGCGCCACGCAGAGAGCACGTCCAGCAGTGGAATCGTCGGAGCACCCGCTCGCGAGTCGTGCGAAACGCCGGCTCGGAGAATCGCTCTTCGCGGCCTGGCAACTGGACGGGGCACACCTCGACACCGGGAGGCGCTTCCGCCAGCGAACGGGAATCAGAACAGCCACAGCCACGCGGACGAACGCACCTCGTACGCGCCGATCCAAGGGTTCGCCGTCATCGCCCGTCCGCTCGACGCCCCGTGAGAATCCGGTAGTCGATCCGCCGAGCCCCGCGGTCCACAGGAACGATCCACTGGCGCACGCCTTCAAAGCACGTCTTCAGACGGTCCAGGCATCGAGGGGCTGGCTCCGAGGACCAGATGGCCAGCACGCCGCCGGGCCGGAGAGCGTCCCAACATTGGCGGAGACCGGCCTCCGAGTAGAGGTCGTGGTTCCCGACCGCCGAGAGCGACTCTGGACCGTTGTCCACGTCGAGGAGCATCAGGTCGTACTCGCCGTTCGCCGCGACAATCGAATCCCGAACGTTTCCCTCGCGCACGAGCACCCGCGGATTCGAGAGATCGGGAACCGGCAGCTCGGCGCGGACGTCGGGGCGCTCGAGGAACGACACCAGCATGGGCTCCAGTTCGACCACGACGGCCCGAGCCACCCGTGAATCGCGCAGCAGTGCTTGCAGCGTGAAGCCGAAGCCGAGCCCGCCGACCAGCACGTGGAGCTCGCCACCTTCGCGGCATTCACGCAAACCAATCTCCGCGAGCGCCTCCTCACTCCGGTGCTCCGCCGAATCCATCAAGAGCTTGCCATTGAGGATCAGCTCGTAGACAGCGCCGCCGTCAGCCTCCTCTCGCCTCTGGAGAACGTACTCGCCTGTCGCCCGGTCCACGCGGACAAGCACGGTTGGCAGCGAATGCTCGAAGGAGAATCTCATTCATGCGTCTCCATGACCCCGCGACTTCGCGCTGAATCCTTATCATCCCGTCCGCTGAAGGCCGCAGGATAGTGCTCTACATAGAACCGGGACGTCACGGCCGCGTCGGCGTCTAAGAAGACCCGGTGTTGAGGATTAGGAAGACGGCGAACGACAGCGCCACCGGAAATAACGAGCGTCATCCCCAGACCGAAGGTCGCGATGAGCCAGCCAGTCACGGCAATCCCCGCCGGCACCGCGGTCGCACCAATAAAGATGCGCACGGAGACCGCGCGAGATCGGAACTCGTCAGGCATCGCGAGCGTCGTCTGCGACTTCAAGGGGATGTTCGCCACGATGACCGACGTCCCGAACACGAGGAGCATCATCAATGGGAGCACGGCGCCGCTCCGGGCGTCGCCGAGCAGGGCGACCCCCTTGCGGCTGAATCTGTCGCCGTTCGGACGGCCTGATGCGTTCTCACGCGCGAGGACTTGAAGAAGGTCCGTGAGGGCGCGGACGGCGTGGTAGGCGTCGTGCACGACACAGCGCCCCAGCCGAACGGCAAAGCGCTGCCGCACCGCGACTCACGCTCACGAGCCTCCCTCACGGAGTCGCGCGGTGGCCGGCGCCCCAGGGGGCTTTGGCCACCCGCTCACGCCCGCGTTGGGCGCGAATACACGAACGCCAGCGCACCCTGAGGTACGCTGGCGTGTCGACGTCAGTCACTGATGCTGAGGCAGGGGCTCAGGCCGCGGCCACCGAGCTGCCCCGCTGCTCGGACGGGGGCGCGGAGGGCTTCACCTCGTCCGTGCCATGCATCATCCGCTTGAGGATGGGCGACACGATGAGCAGCAGCATGCCGGCGATGCCCGTTCCGATGGTGATGTAGAGGAACACGCCGAACTCGCCCAGCTTCTCCGAGTAGCCGCCGAAGACGCCGGCCAGCTTGTTGGCGGCGGCGTTCGCGAGGAACCACACGCCCATCATTGCGGAGACGATGCGCGCTGGCGCCACCTTGGTCACCATGGACAGCCCCACGGGGGACAGGCACAGCTCCCCCATGGTGTGGAACAGGTAGGCCATCACCACCCACCACGCCGCCGCCTTGCCCACCGAGGCGCTCTCACTGGAAGCGCCCAGCATGAAGAGGAAGCCAGTGGAGAGGAACAACAGGCCCAGGCCCATCTTCACGGGGATGCTCGGGTCCTTGCCCCGCGCGGCCAGCCAGCTCCACAGGCCGGCGAACACCGGCGCCAGCGCGACGATGAAGATGGAGTTGAAGTTCTGGAACCAGGTGGTGGGCACCTCCCAGCCCAGCACGCCGCGGTCCACCTTCGCGTCCGTGTAGAGGTTCATCAGTCCACCGGCCTGCTCGAAGCCCGTCCAGAAGGCGACGACGAAGAGCGCGATGATGAAGATGACGACGATGCGGTCGACTTCGTCGCGGCTGAAGCCCGACGACTTCTTCGGGGTGCCCGGCTTCGACTCGGCGTCGGTGACCATCTTCACCGGGACCAGGCCCACCTGCCCCAGCAGCTTGCTCTGCAGCGACAGGAAGGCAATCAGCCCCAGGAGCATGCCCACGCCGGCGGCGCCGAAGCCCCAGTGCCAGCCCACGCGCTCACCCAGCGTGCCGCAGATGAAGTTGCCGAGCACCGCGCCCAGGTTGATGCCCATGTAGAAGATGGTGAAGGCGCTGTCGCGGCGGCCGTCACCGGGCGCATACAGCCCGCCCACCATGGTGGAGATGTTCGGCTTGAAGAAGCCGTTGCCGATGATGAGGAAGCCCAGGCCCGCGTAGAACATCGTCACGCTGGGCAGGGCCAGGACGAGGTGGCCTATCATCATCAACACGCCACCGAGCACCACCGCCCGGCGCTGTCCCATGAAGCGGTCCGCGATGAAGCCGCCTGCGATGGGCGTCAGGTACACCAGGCCCGTATAGGTGCCGTAGAGACTGAGTGCGTCCGCGGTGGACCAGCCAAAGCCTCCGTTGACCTTGCTCGTGAGGAAGAGCACGAGCAGGCCCCGCATGCCGTAATACGACATGCGTTCCCACATCTCAGTGAAGAACAGGAGGTAGAGCCCTCGCGGGTGCCCCTTGCGGGCATCGCCCGCGGCTACGGTGCCTTGCATGCCGTGGTTTCCTTGAAAGGAGAGGTGCGACGAAAAAGTGGCGTGACTGTAGCAGACACGCGGGCCGTGCCCAGGAGGACACCTGAGCGGATGGGGAATTCCCCTTCTCCGCCGCCCGGACGCCGTGGGCACAGGGCGGGGCCTTTGCGTCCCGCGTCAGCCCAGGCGACCGACGCGCGGCTCGGACGCGAGGTCAGGCATGCCCCCCGTGACACGGGGCGCCACGGGGCGCAGCGGCAGGCGGACCTCCACCTGCGTGCCCTCCCCTGGAGCACTGCTCAGGGCGATGTTCCCGCCGTGCTGGATGATGATGCGGCGGCTGAGCGCCAACCCCAACCCTGTCCCCTCGCCCGCCGCGCGGGTGGAGAAGAAGGGCTGGAAGAGCCGCTCCATGTCCTCCGGGCGGATGCCCACCCCGTCATCACCAATGGTGACGATGGCCTCGTCGGCCGTGTTGGCCGTGGAGATGCGCACGCGGCCCTTGTCCCCCACCGCTCGCAAGGCGTTGTCCAGGAGGTTGAGCCAGACCTGGTTCAGGGCGCCCGGATTGCCTCGCACCGGTTCCCCACAGTGGTACGCGCGCTCCACATTGACGCCCGGCGGCACCTTCCACGCCAGCACGCTCAGCGTGGAGTCCAGCGACGAATCCAGGGACAGCACCACCGGCGTCTCACTGGTCCGCGTGAAGGAGAGCAGGGATTCGGCCAGGTGGCGGATGCGCTGGCCGCACTCCTCCACGACCTCCAGCATGGCCTTGCTCAGCTCCACGTCGGAGCCTCCGGCCGTCAGCATGTCCTTGAGCGGCAGCAGGGCGTTCATCAGCCCGTTGAGCGGGTTGCGCACCTCGTGCGCGAAGCCGGACGTGAGCAGACCGATGGCCGCCAGCCGCTCGTTCTCCGCGGCGCGCACCGCCGCCTCGCGCAGGCGCAGCTGGGTTTCGATGCGCGCCAGCAGCTCGTTCGGGCTGAAGGGCTTGCCCAGGTAGTCATTCGCCCCGGTGCCCAGGCCCTCCACCTTGGCCGACACCTCCTGACGCGCCGTGAGGAGGATGACGGGGATGTCCACCGTCTGCGGATCATTGCGCAGGGCGACCAGCATCTGCAGGCCGGACATGACAGGCATCATCACGTCCGACACGATGAGGTCCGGCCGCTCGCGCAGCGCGCGCTGCCGCCCGTCATCGCCGTTGATGGCCTCCAGCACCCGGTAGTGCTGGGCCAGCATCCTGGCGAGGAAGCTCCGAATCTCCGGGTCGTCCTCCACCACCATGATGCGCGCCGCTTCGGGCCCCGGCCCGGCATGGTCCCTGGCCGGCGGAGGCGCGGCGCCCAGGACGTCCTGGCCCGTCGGCTCCAGCGAGGGGAAGGCCCCAGAGATGCGGCGCTCCCGGCGCACGGGCATGACGGCCTGGCGTCGCTCGCGCAGGTCCTCGCGGATGTGGGCCGTGCCCTTGGGCAGCCGCACACGGAAGGTGGAGCCCTGGCCCAGCTCGCTCGTCACGGAGATGCCGCCCGCGTGCAGCTCCAGCGTCTCCTTCACCAGCGCCAGGCCAATGCCCGAGCCACCAAAGCGCCGGGTGCCGCTGTTGTCCGCCTGGGAGAAGCGGTCGAAGATGACGGGGATGTCCTGCGGGGCAATGCCCTGGCCGGAGTCCTCCACCTCGACGTGCACGTCCGAGTCGTCCTCGCGCACGCGCACCGTCACCCCACCCTTCTGGGTGAACTTCAGCGCGTTGCCCAGCAGGTTCTGGAAGACGATGTCCATGCGCTCGTGGTCCACATGGATGGGCGTCACCGAGGCGCCCTCCAGCCGAAGCGTCACGCCCTGCCGGTCCGCCATGGTGTGGAAGGGCGGCACCACGGTGCTGAGGAAGCCGAACAGCTCCAGCGGCTGGTAGCGCAGCCGCGCCTTGCCCGACTCCAGCTGCGCCAGGTCCAGCAGGTTGTTGATGAGCCGCAGCAGGCGCTGCGCGCTGCGCTCCATGTTCGTCACCAGCGGAGGAACCTCTGACGGCAGCGACTCCGCCTGCTTCGCCAGCGCCTCCAGCGTCAGCAGGATGAGCGTGAGCGGCGTGCGCAGCTCGTGGCTCACGTTGTCGAAGAACTCGCTCTTGAGCCGGTCCAGCTCCTGCTGCCGCGTGAGCGACGCCTCCAACTTCGCATTGGCCTCGGACAGCTCCTGCGTCCGCTCGGCCACGCGGTCCTCAAGCGCCTTGTTGGCGGCGAAGATCTCCTCGTTGCGCAGCTGCAGGTCCTCCAGGGACGTCTGCAGTCCCTGGTGCTGCTCCGACAGCTTTTCGTCCTTGCGCAGCAGGGCCGCGCGCGTGTCCAGCCACGCCCCCGCCGCCACACCCACCATGCCCAGGGAGCTGACCGCGAAGATGGGCGGCGCCAGGTTCAACGTGCCCGACAGCAGGCCGGCCACCATGCCCGCCATGCCACCCACGATGTAGCGCCACGCCAGGGGCGGCAGGCTCTGCCAGCGGATGTCGTACTCGCAGCAGTCCGCCCCATCCACCTGGCAGCGCAGCTCCTTCACCTCCGCCAGGGGCAGGTTCCAGATGGCGGGGAACGCGGACAGGTTGCCCTGGCGCGCGCGGCAGAAGTTGCGATCTCTTTCGCGGATGCGGCTGACGTAGCGCACCTGCACCCGCGAGTCGGTGAGCGTGTCGATGTGGAAGCCGCCCACGCGGTTGTACGTGTGGTCCAGCTCCAGCGCGCGCTCGTAGACGCTGCGCGGCGTGGCCAGCGCCTTCATCATGTAATAGAGGAAGCCCACCGCCTCCGGACTGGCGATGCTGCGCCCCGCCTTCGTCATGAAGTCCGGATCGCCGGAGTCCTTGTCGAGCACGTCGAAGAGCCGCTCGGTGAACCCCACGGAGACGAAGTTGGTGAGCGTCTCCACGTACGCCAACGTCAGCGGCAGCTCCTCGCGCTGCCACACCCGCACCAGCCGGTCCCGGCCGTAGGTCCGCTCGTAGTACAGCATCACGCTGCGCAGCATCCGGACACTCAGCTCGGGGGTGTCGGGTGCTGACGGTGCGGAGGCCAGTTCCGCGGGGACGGTCAACGCTTCACTCCTTCGGTCGTCAACACCATCGCATATTTGAGGGTGTCAGCGTCGTCCAGGAGCGCGAGGAAGCGTTCACAGAATGCGTCATAGGGGCCGGCGCCCCCGAAAAAGGGCTCAGCGAGCGGGCGCAGCGTCCGGAAGCGGATGACCCAGTCCTCGTGGAGCCGCGCGTCCACCGCGCCCGCCGCCACGTAGAACGGGGAGATGTGCACCCGCACGTCCGCGAGCCCGGCCTTGCGGAAGAGGTGGAACAGCTTGCGGCCCGCGTGCAGGTCGAAGCGCGCCGCGCGCAGGGCGGCCAGCAGCTTCTGGCTCTCCGCCTGGAGGTCCTCCGGAAACGGCCAGTTCCACAACCCCACCCCGTCGATGTCCGCCACCACCACGCGCCCACCCGGCCGGACGACCCGCACCAGCTCCGCCAGCGCGGGGCCCGGCTCTCCCAGGTACTCGAAGACGTACTGGCACCAGACGTAGTCGAAGTGGTCTGCGGGCAGGCGTGTGTCCGGCAGCGCGCCCTGACACAGCTCCACATTGGGCCTGCCCGCCAGCAGCCCCCGGGCCGCCGCCAGGTGTTCGGCCTGGGGCTCGATGCCCACCACGCGGCCTTGCGGCCCCACCACGTCCAGCATCTCCGAGGTGATGACGCCGGGACCACAGCCCACATCCAGTGCGGCGTCCCCGGGCCTCAGTCCGGTGAGCCTCAGCCGGTCCGCATAGGACGCCGCGCTCGCCTGCGCTTGCAGGCGGTGCACCTCCTGGGCCGACTCCATCAGGTAGGTCATGCCGCGATGTCCTTGTCATCCACCCGGCTACCACCCCGGCCATGGGCCGCCAGCCGCTCGAAGACGGCGAGCAGGTAGGCGTTCCAATCACGCACGAGCCGGCGGTGGGCCGTGAACTCCATCACCTTGCCCAGGTTGTGGAAACCCAGGGTCTCCAGGGCGGGCAGGTCCGCGTCCGAAGCCAGGCACTCCGCGGTGGAGCGACCCCGCCGGGCCGAGTCCGCCACCGCGTGCGTCACCAGCGCCTGGCGCACGGCATCCGCTTCCCGCGCATCCGGCTCCACCATGACGAGCGAGAAGGCGTTGTACCACTCCGCCCAGAAGAGACCAGGCGACGAGTCCTCCATGAGGACGAAGCCCTGGGGCCCGTCCTTGCCCTCCACCAGGGCGATGCCGCGCGAGCGCCGCAGCCTCGCGTCCGAGTAGCGCCCGCCCAGCGTCCCCATGGTCATCTCGCCCTCCACCAGGTCCGAGCTGCGCAGGCGCACCACGTCCTGCGTCTCCCGCAGGTGCTGCTCCAGCCAGCGCAAATCGGACGTCTCCGCGGGGCGCACGCGCAAATCGCCCCGAGGCGGCGGCAACGCGGCGTCCACGGGGAGCCGGCACGGCGTGAAGGCATGCAGGCAGCTCAAGCCCGGGCGCTCCAACCGGCTGGCGATGGCGCCGTAGATTCGCGACGTCCACCGGTTGCGGCAGCGCCACAGCGCGCGCAGGTACTCCACGTCGTCCAGGCTCTCCGCGTAGTCGGCCGCGAGCGCCACCAGCTCCTGGGAGATGGATTCGTGCCGGTGGTAGCCCGGCCGAACCACCAGGTGCTGCGACAGCCAGGTGCGCGAGTAGATGCGCAGCCCGGAGATGTGGCCGTAGAGCCGGCCCTCGCGCTGATAGACGATGGCCTTGGACAGGCCGTGGATGCCGTTGCCCAGCCGCTGGTGCGCGTCCACCAGCGGCTCGGGCGTCGCCGTCTCGTGGAAGGGGTAGTCGGGAAATCGGACGTCCGCGGAGCGGAACAAGTCCCACACGTCGGAGAAGGGCAGCTCGGAGGCATCGCGCGCATCGGGACACCGCGCCTTGACGAAGGCGTCCAGGATGGCCGCGCGGGCCTCCGGCGCCAGCTCCAGGATGCGCAGGCCGCAGCGGCGCGGGCGGCTCATGCTGGCGCCCTCCTCCGTCACCGTGAGCTGCCCGGTGTCCTGCACCTGCGCGCGGCAGCGCGAGCGCGTGCCGTCCGGCAGCTGCAGCATCACGTCGTCCAGCACCAGCCCCGGCGGGAAGGCCTCCCGGCCCGCGTCGAAGGGAAAGGCGAAGCCGCCGGTGTGCAGGTCCAGCAGCGGGCGGACGATGGCCTCCCCCGTCAGCGGCGAATGGAAGGACACCGCGAAGGGCCGCTCCGCGGAGGAGCGGAAGCGCAGGCTGTTGCGGCGGTGGTGCAGGCTCAGCGTACGCGGCAGGGCCACCTCCACCTGGTTCGGCTCCGAGGCCAGCACCGCCGTGGTGCCCACGTGGCACACGCCGCCGAAGTCCAGGCACAGCCGCACCACGTCGCCCGGATGGAAGAGCATGCCCGGCTGCGACTGGTCGCTCAGCACCAGGCGGGACTCCTCCGGCAGCACCTCCGCTCGGGAGAAGTCCACCAACCGGTTGCCTTCGTGCGTGCGCAGCCCGAAGCCCACCCCCGCGCGCACGGCGCGGCGCAGCAGGCCGCGGATGCGCACCGAGTCGTTGAGCAGCGGCGCGGCAGAAGAGCGCGCGTGCTCCATGGGGCGCTCCAGCGACACGCCCAGGTGGAAGCCCTGGCCTTCGTGCGCGCGCAGCGGACGCACCATGCGCACCGTGGCGTGGCCGGCGCGCAGCACCAGCGTGTCGCCGCGCAGCACCTGGAGCCCTTCCAGCTCCGTGCCCGGCGTGAGCCGCTCGATGCGCACGCTGGACTCCAGGCGCAGGCCCAGCCCCCCCGTGGCCACGTCAAGCAGCCACGCGCGGAACGTCGTGCCATCCGCCGTGAAGCAGGCCTCCAGGACGCCGTGCGGCTCGCGGCGCTCGGACTCGCGCAGCTCCAGCAGCTCCTGGACGGCGCGGCGCAGCGCCGGGCTGGGGTCATCCTCCAGCGTGAAGAACATGTGCCCCGCGGCGGCCACGTCCACCAGGCTGTGGTGGGCCTGCGCGTTGTCCCTGGGGCAGAGCACCGCGCGGATGGAGCGCGGCGTGTAGCGCTCCAGGTCCTTCAACAACCGGGGAAAGATGTCCGGATGCGTCAACACCAGCGCGGGAGCGGACTTCGAGAGGAATTCGACCGCCTCCTGCCGGTTGGAGGCTTCGAGCACTTCGTAGCCATCCAGCAAGGCGCGAAGCCGTCCACGACGCTCCGCCTCCGGATGCACGACCAGCACTGCGCGCGTCGTCACGGTCATATGTCCTCCTCCACCGGGTCAGAGCCGCCTGCTCCCGGATGAACCACTTCACGGGTCGGAATGTGACCGCCAGCCGCCACCGCCCCGCCGGACCTTCCGACGGCGCCCCCTCACATTCCCCCCGTGGTTCGAAGTTCCCAGATGCAATGGCCGAACCGCATGCGCGGCGTCCGGCCCGGCTCACCATCTTACCGGACCTCATGGGGAAGGGAGTGCCCCAGCATGAGGACAGGGCGGATGTTGGAAAAGGGCCGCCCGCTTGATTCGCGACCACCCGGGCATGAGCGGAGTGGGGCAAACCGCACCCTGGCCGGCACTTCCAGTCCCGGTTAAATGTGGGACTCGGGAGGTGCCATGGGCGCCGAAGTCGACTACGCGAAGGAAATCCAGGAGTTCAAGCGTTCCATGAACGCAGTCATCCTGGCGCACTATTACCAGGAGAGCGAAGTTCAGGATCTGGCGGATTTCGTGGGCGACAGCCTGGCACTGGCGCAGGCCGCGGCGCGCACGAAGGCAGACGTCATCGTCTTCTGTGGCGTCCATTTCATGGCGGAGACGGCGAAAATCCTCAATCCGTCCCGGCAGGTGCTGCTGCCGGACCTCAAGGCGGGCTGCTCGCTGTCGGACCGGTGCCCGCCGGGGGCCTTCAAGGCGTTCAAGGACAAACACCCGAACGCCTTCGTGGTGAGCTACGTCAACAGCTCCGCCGCGGTGAAGGCCATGAGCGACGTCATCTGCACGTCGTCCAATGCGGTGAAAATCGTGAACCAGGTGCCGAAGGACCGGCAGATTCTCTTCGCGCCGGACCAGCACCTGGGCCGCTACGTGATGAAGCAGACGGGCCGCGACATGGTGCTGTGGCCGGGCAGCTGCATCGTCCACGAAATCTTCAGCGAGAAGAAGCTGGTGCAGTTGAAGGTGGAGTACCCGGAGGCGGAAGTGGTGGCCCACCCCGAGTGTGAGCAGGCGGTGCTGCGCCACGCGGACTTCATTGGCTCCACCAAGGCGATTCTGGATTACGCGGTGCGTAGCCCGAAGCGGCAGTTCATCGTGGTGACGGAGGCGGGCATCATCCACCAGATGAAGCGGGCCGCGCCGGACAAGACGTTCATCCCCGCGCCGCCGGACAACGGCTGCGCGTGCAACGAGTGCCCGTACATGCGGCTGAACACGCTGGAGAAGCTCTGGCGGTGCATGAAGGAGCGCACGCCCGAGCTGACCATGCCCGAGGACCTGCGCGAGGGTGCTCGCGCGCCGCTGCAACGCATGCTGGACTGGTCTCAGTAGTCAGTCCGCGGATAACCCGCAGCAGCGGACATTTGCCAACTCGCGTCTTGCACCCCACGAAGCACAATGCGATGGAGCCACCGTGGCCTTCCGATTCCTCGCAGTCCCCGCGCACCGGCTGGTGAACTTCCCCCAGGCGTTGCCGGACGATGAGCGCCTCGAGCCGGAGCTGCCTCCGGTCCATGAGGCGGTGGAGCGTGCGCTCACCGGCGCTGAGTTTCGAGACATGCGCGCCAAGGACAGGCTGCGCACCCTGCTACAGGGGGACCGGCCCCCGTCGCTGGGCGCGCCCGAGACGGGCTACGGCCCGTCCGCCGTCTTCGCGCAACCTCCCCAGGACCTCCCGGCGCTGCTGCGGCTGGCGGACGAGTTGGAGAACCTGGCGCGCCGCGAGGCGGGTGAGCGCGCCCTGGTGTGGAAGTGCGGAGACTGCGGCGCCCGGTACGCGGTGCCGGTGGCCCTGGTGCGGCAGGTGTCCATCCGCTGCGAGCGCTGCGGCACGCCCGTGGAGCTGGCGGCCACGCGCAGCCTGGGCGAGGAGTCCCTCATCGACCCGTTCCTGGGCGCGGTGAATCACAGCCGCCGGGAGCTGGCCGCCTTCTTCCGCGAGGCCATGGCCCGCGGCTGGCCGGTGCTGGTGGCCGAGGACAAGCGCGTGCCACGCACGCAGCCCTCGGCCTGACGGCGTCCGGCGGAAAACAGGTGCTCGCGCCGCACGGGGGACGGTACCCTTGCCGGCCCCATGCGGCGCGCGCTCGTTCCTCTCCTGCGGTGTCCCCGGTGCCGGCGTGGCGCCCTCCAGCCGGAGGTGGACGCCCCGGTGCTCTTCTTCGGTCCGCTGCGCTGTCAGACGTGCGGCGCCAGCCACCCGGTGGCCGAGGGCGTCGCCGACCTGGTGGTGGACCCCGCCGCGTCCGGCCCGCTGCAGCGCGGCATGGAGCAGCGCTGGGTGGCGCGCTCCTATGAGCGCTACATGCGCCCCGTGCTCCAGCGCGCCCTCACCCGCCAGCCGCTGGATGGCGACAGCGAGTTCGTCCTCTACCGCAGCCTCCTGGGCACACCGGAAGGCCCTGTATTGGACGTGGGCTGCGGCACGGGGCAGCTCGCGCGGCGGCTGGCGCATGAGCCCGACGCGCCGCCCGTGGCCGCGCTCGACGTGTCCCGCGCCATGCTGGAAGAAGGCGTGGCCCAGGTGCGCGAGGCCGGCGTCGCCGTGGACTTCCTGCGCGCCGAAGCCCCCTACCTCCCCTTCCAGGACGGTGTGCTGGGCGCGGTGTTGATGAGTGACGCGCTGCCCTTCGTCGCGGACCTGCCCCGGATGATGATGGAGGTCCACCGCGTGCTGCGGCCCGGAGGCCGCTGGGTGGCCAGCACCTACGCGTCGCCGGGAGCGCCCCGGGCGCTGCTCCACCGCGGCGTGGGCCTGCATCCACGGGGAGAGGCCGAATTGCGCCGGGAGGCCGCGGCGGCGGGCTTCGTGCGCTTCGAGCGCGTGGCCCTGCCGTCGCTGCTGGTGGTGAAGGCGGAGAAGGGCTCCGCCCAGACGCCTAGATGAAGATGCCCGCGGACGCGTCGTAGCGCGCCTCGTCGAGCTTCAGGTTCGCGGGCTGGCCGCGCAGCGCGTCCATCACCCGCCGCTTCGGCTTCTTGCACTTGCCGCAGTCGCACGAGCCCTTCTTGCACGTGCAGTCCGCCTTGCTGCCGCACTGGCACCTGGCGGCCATGAGCGAGTCCAGGGCGTCCAATGGGCGCTCCACGCCGCGGGGGGAGGGCTCGGCGTCCGACGGCGTGGCCTTCGCTGCCGCCGCGTCCAGGGCAGGACGCCGGTGGGCCTCGCAGGCCTCCGCCGCGCCCGGTGCCAGGAGCAGGCCGCTCGCCATCAGCCCTCCGGCCACCCACGTTCCGATGCGCGTCATGGTGCTCTCCTCGGGGCGCTCCAGGCACCCCTGCTCGACTGGCGCCTATACCGCAGCCCTCCCTGACTGCCAAGGCCGACGGCCATACCTTTGTCTACCTGGGAAACAGGCGCTGGCCGGGCTGAACGGACGGCTCGCCGTGCAGGGAGGCGCCGCGTACAGTCCGCGCCTTCCGTGACGCCCCGACACTCCCGCCTCGTCCATGCCGCCGCGCTCGTCCTGGGGGTGCTCCCCCTGTGGGTGTCGCGCCACCTGCCCCTGGTGGACCTGCCCCAGCACCTGTACCTCATCTCCGTCCTGCACCGGCTGGATGACCCCACCACGCTGTACCCGCAGCTGTTCGCCGCGCGTCACGCGCTGACGCCGTACCTGGGCTACTACTACCTGGTCAGCGGCCTCAACTGGCTGCTGCCGCTGGAGCTGGCCAACCGCGTCTTCCTCTCCGCCTACGTGGTGGGGCTGCCGCTCAGCCTCGGCTTCCTGCTGCGCAGCCTGGGCCGGCCCACCTGGCCCGCCCTGCTGGCGCTGCCCTTCGCCTACGGCGACAGCTTCAACTGGGGCTTCATCAACTACTGCGCCGCGCTGCCGCTGACGCTGCTGTGCTGCGGCCTCTTCGTGCGCACGCTGGAGGACACGCCTCGCCGCCGGACGTGGGGCAGCGGGCTGGCGGTGTGCCTGGTGGCGGTGCTCCTCTTCCACGTGCAGGCCTTCGGGCTCCTCGCCTTCGGGCTGCCCTGGCTGCTGCTCACCACGCGCGTGCCAGAGGACGCACAAGCCCGTGGGCTCGCCGCGCGGCTGCGGCCTCGCGTGCCCGCGCTGCTGGGGGTGGTGCCCGGCGTCGCGCTGTTCCTCGGCTGGGTGGTGCTGCGCTTCGGCGAGCCCGCGGACATCCAACCCGGGGCGCCCTGGAAGGCGTGGGGCCCCACCTTCTCTCCGCAGAACCTGGCGTGGAAGGGCTTCGAGCAGAACCGCGCCGAGTTCTTCCAGGTGCTCGCCAACACCTTCCGGGATGGCTCGGACCGGTGGGCGCTGTACGCCGTGGGCGCGGTGGCGGTGGCGGGCTGGGCCGCGGGACTGCTGCGGCCAGCGCGCGCCAACACGCAGGGCCTGGTGGCGCGCTCGCGGCTGATGGGGCTGGGGCTGCTGGCCCTGGCGCTCTACTTCCTGCTGCCCTTCGACATCCGCGGCTACGTCTACTACCTCAACACGCGCTACGCGCACCTGGCCGCCGCGCTCCTGGTGGCCACCGTCCCAGCGGCCATGCCCGCGTGGCGGAGGCCCCTGCGCGTCGCCGCCCTGGCGTGCGCGGTGGTGCTGGCCTTCGTCATGGCGCGCGGCTACCGCGCCTTCTCCCGGGAGGCGCAGGCCGAATGGGGGCCGTTGGTGGCCGCCACCGCCCCGCGCCCACGTGTCATGGGGTTGATGTTCGACCCCAGCTCCCGGGTGGTGCGACAGCCCGTCTTCATCCACAGCGCGGCGGTGCTGGCCCGGGCGCGCGGCGGCGTGCCCAACTTCACCTTCGCGTCCACGCCGCACTCCCCGCTGCGCTACACCGGCGAGGAGCCCCCCACCTTCCCCTCCGAGTGGCGGCCGCAGCAGCTGGACTACGAGCGGCAGGGCGTCTGGTACGACCACTTCCTCGTGCGCGGCGCGCCACCGTCGCGAGTGTTCGGTCCGCGGCTCCAGTCCGAGCTGGCCGTGGTGGCGGAGCCAGGCAAGAGCGCGCTGGTGCGCCGGCGCTGAATCCTCCGTCGCGCCTGGCACTGTGACCTGGTGGGCGCAATGCCCACGCGGGACATGCCCCGGGACAGGCGCCGTGCAGTAGAAGGTCCGGTATGCGTTCTTCCTCTTCGGACCCTCGCTCCCTGCTGGACGCCCTGCGCGCCGGCGCGCCGCTGCCCGCCTTCCCCGCCGAAGCGGTGGAGTCCGCCCGCGCCCTGGTGCGCGACGTGTCCCAGGCCGCCCTCGCCAGCGTGGAGGCGCTTCCGGAGCCGCTGGCCCTGGCCGCGCTCGAAGCCGCCGTGTCGGACGGGCACACCGCCCTGCCGGAGGCCCTGTCGTCCTCGGCCGTGAAGCCCCTGGCCAAGGCCGCGAAGAAGGCGCTGTACCAGCTCCGCTCACGAGGCGTCGCCGTGGCCGGGCCCGCGCGTGCCGCCCCCGCCGAGCCGCCCCGCGCCGCCGCCCCGGAGACCCTCAACGCGCTGGCCAGCGCCGTCACCGGTAGCGGCGAGCGGGCGCTGGTGCTGGCCCGGGTGCTGCGCGGCGCGGGCGTGGAGGTGGTGCAGATGCAGCTGTCCGACGAGCGCGGCGTGGTGGCGCTCCAGTTGGGGGACAGGAACCGCGCCACCTGGCGGAAGCTGGTGAAGGACGGACTGGCCCACGGCGGCATCGTGGAGCTGCCGCTGGAGGAAGCCGCGGCCCTGCTGGCCGAGGCCGCCGGCACCAACCTGCGCACCCGCACGCCCTTCCCCGACGGACTGGACGTGGTGCTGCGCCACTTCGGTGTCCAGCCGCGGCTGTCCCCCACCGAGCTGCCCCCGCCCGAGCTCGAGGACCTCCGCCGCGCGCTGGAAGCCGACGTCCTCCATGACACCGTGGAGTTGGCCTCGTGGCTGCCTCCGGAGTCCGACATGCGGGCCCTGGTGCAGAAGATGGACGAGGTGGTGCACAGCCCCCTGTCGCTGAGCGACGCGCAGCGCCAGGAGCAGCTCCAGGCGGCGGTGCTCGGCGTGGCCCGGGACTTCTTCACCCCCGAGGTGCGCCAGCGTTATGCGCTGCGCCTGTGGCGGATGGCGGACTACTTCGAGCGCAGCAGCCGCCCACGTGAGGCGGAGCTTGCCCGGGCCGAGGCCCGCCGGCTCTTCCATGGGGCCCAGGAGCCCTTCTCCCGCTTCGCCGAGCGGCTCTTCGAGAAGGTGGTGGCCCTGGTGGCCGCCACCGGAGCGCGGGCCGGCGCGGACACCGGCCCCGAGCAGGCCGCGCCGGCCCCCTCGCTGGAGCGGCGCAGCCCCGGCGGGCTCATCATCCCCTGAGCCCAGGGGACCCACGTGCGGCCACTCAGGCCGGCGTCACGCGGGCACGCAGGAGCAGGTCCAGGTTCTCCCGCTCCCACGCGAGGGCGCGGGCGTAGTCGTGGAACTGCTTCTCATGTTCCATCAGCTCGGGCGGGTGGATGCAGCGCCGTCCGTCGTCGCCCTTCCGCGTCCGGTACACGTGGTGGAGCATCTCGTGGAAGACAATCCACTCCACGAAGTAGCGGGGCACCACCGGCTGGTCCAACGCCGGGTGGATGCGGATGACCTTCGAGTCCGCGGAGTAGGAGCCCATCTTGATGCTCTTGCGAGGCCCCTTCACCCGCGGCGCCGGGCCATAGGTGATGGCCGCGTCGATGCGGCCGTCGAAGTAGCGCTCGTTCAGCCGGTCGTAGATGCGCTCCAAATCGTGGTGCTGCCCCACGGGCTCCAGCCGGATGCGCTTGCGCATCTGCGCCGGAGACAGACGCCGGATGTAGACGCGGTTGCGCTCGATGAACTTGTCCAGCAGCACGCTGGCGTCCGGGTCACCCTTGCGCACGAAGCTGGCGAGCGCCTGCACCACGTCGTCCGGAGCGACCAGGAACATGTGGTGCAGCCGAAGCCGCCACATGGCCCGCTGGCGTTGGAACGTCAGCATGGTGTGCGTGTTGTCGTGAATCTCCAGCGCCACCTTCGCGCGCAGGCGCGTGCGCAGCCGCCGCTCGAGCACACGACGCCAGACCTTCAGGAGCCTGTTGGGCTCGGGGACGAGAGGAACCTGCCGGGCCACCCGGCCGGCCGTGTAACTCCGCTTCCTGATTACGTTTTTCTGACTCTTCGGGCGCGCCATAAGGGTTCCGGATTCTACGGACCCGTCTGACATGTGTAAACGCGCTCGGGAAGGCGAAAACCCTGGAATTCCAACGACTTAAGGACACTCAAGCCCACCCGGTCCCACTTGTCCGCCGCTGGGGGAGGATGCCGCATACCCGTCAAACGCCCGATGTCACTAGCGTCGCTTCTTGCACGGAATCTGCAGGACGAGCGCTCCCTCGCTCGCCGGCTCTATAAGGTAGGGCTTTGTACCCTTCGGCTTCCGACGTCCCGGGCACTGGTAGCTCACCCGGATGGGGCCCGCGGGCAGCGAGACGAGGGTGTTGATGGGGAGGCGCTCGCCCCCCTCGCGCCGCAGCACCGTGCGGGCAGGAGCATTGAAGCGGACGCTCACCTGCGTGGGCTCCGCGGCGGCGGTGGGCGGCGCATCCGGGTCGGCGGTTGGGGCCGCTGCGGCTCCCGGCTCCGGGGGCTTCGGCGGTTCAGTCGGCGCCGTCGCCTCCGGGCGGCCGTCGTCTTGCTCCACGGCGGGCGCGTTCGTGAGCCCGGCGGCAGGCGACGCCTGTCCCGTGACGGGCCGGACGACAGGCGACGCCGTCCCCTGCTGCTCCAGCGCGCCGACCGACAAGTCCCGCGGCGGCTTCGCCGATGCCGCCTGCGCGCCGACCATGAACCACCACATCACGCCAATGCCCAGGGCGAGCAGCCCCACGACGCACGCCACCACCCGAACCACCGGACGCTTGCGCCTGGGCTGCGTGGCCCGCGTGTCGGCGGTGAACTCGCCCGAGTCGCCGCGATAGCCCATGGTGGACTCGTCATCGTCCGGCTCATCCCGAAGCGTGGGCCGTGGGTCCGTGTACTCCAGCGAGGAATGGCTCAGGCCGGTGTCCTGGAAGTCCTCGTCGTCCGCTTCCGCGTGCCGGGCGCCACGGGACGGCGGCGGGCTCCGTGGTGGGGGCGGCCGCTGATTGACCGTGGCGGGGGTCAGGGAGACGGACTGGGAGAGCTCCAGGTCCAGCGAGGACGCGCGGCGCGGAGGCACCGGCGTGATGGAGACGGACGAAGCCGCGTCTTCCTCCGGCGGAGGGGGCCTGCGTGAGGCCGCCACGTGAGAGGGAGACGACGGGCCGGGGCGACGGGTGCGAGGCGCCTCCGCCACGCGCGAGGGAGGAGGCGCCATGTGTGGCGCGGAGCGGCGAACCGGCGCCGGCGGCGTCGCGGCAGGACGGGATGGAATGCCCTTGGGGCGACTCCGCTGCGGCACGGTGGACTCGCCGTCGCCGATGTCCAGGTCCTCCACCGCCAGCGCCGCGGCTCGGTAACCCACGGGCGTGGTGGCGACAGCGGTGGACATCTCCGAATCCTCGTCGTCGTCATCCGCCTGGCGGGCAGGCAGCTCGCGCGGGCGCGCCATCTGCGTGGCGGGCTCTGGCTCATCGCCGGAGAAGGACACCGGCACCGAGTCCCCTGACGCGCGGCGAGGCGTGGGCCGGGCCGTGAGACCAGGCGTGAGCTGCGCGCTGGGCACCGGGGCCAGGTCGGATTCGGGCGTGGTGGAGGACAGCGTGGGGGCGGTGGACTCCAGCACGGACGGGCGCCGCGGCGGCTCTGCGTCATGGGAGAGCCGGACCCCCTGCAGCGGTACGGTGGCTTCACGCCGGCCGGGGCCCTTGGCCTCGGGGATGTGGAGGATGGTGCGCTCCTCCTCCTCGCCCAGCAGCCGGCAGATGTACTCCGACACGTCCAGGCTCTGCCGGAGAGTGCCGGAGGCGAGGAAGGCCTCCAGCGCGTCGTGCACCTCGGACGCGCGCTGGTAGCGCAGGGCGCGGTCCTTGGTGAGGCAGCGCATGACGATGCGCGAGAGCGCCTGCGGGTAGTCGTCGCGCAGCAGGTGTGGCGGCGACGGGTCCTCGTAACGGATGGCGTAGAGGATGCCTTCCGTCGTCGGCTTGGCGAAGGGCTGCCGGCCGGTGGTGATTTCGTACAGCATGGTGCCCAGCGCGAAGATGTCCGCGCGGTGGTCCAGCCGCTCCTGCGACACCTGCTCCGGCGCCAGGTAGAGGAACTTGCCCTTGATGACCCCCGGCTTGCTGCGCTCCATGAACGCGCCCGCCTTGGCGATGCCGAAGTCGACCAGCTTGACGCGCCCGTCGTAGCCGATCATCACGTTCTGCGGGCTGACGTCGCGGTGGATCAACTCCAGCGGGCGCCCATCCACGCCACGGCTGTGGTGCGCGTAGTCCAGGCCGGCGGCCACCTGCCCGCAGATGCGCGCGGCCACGCCATAGGGCACCGTGGCGCCGAACTTGGACTCTTCGGCCATGACGCGCCGCAGGTCCACGCCCTCCACGTACTCCATGGCGATGAAGATGTTGTCGCCCTCCTTCCCCAGTTCGTGCACCTGCACGATGTTGGGGTGGTGGAGCTGCGCGGCGATGCGCGCCTCGTCCAGGAACATCTGGACGAACTCGGGCTCCTCCGAGAGGTACGGGAGGATGCGTTTGAGCACCACCAGCTCGGGGTCCGGCGGTCGCTGGGACAGGAACAGCTCCGCCATGCCTCCCACGGCGAGTCGCTTGATCAGCAGGTAGTTACCGAACGGAATGGCCGTCTGGGGCGAGCTCACGAAGAAAAGCCGTCTGTCTGAAGGTGAATGGGCTGGACTTTTCCGGAGCTTACCCACAATCACCGGCTCCTGGGAGCCAGGGACCCGCTTCGGTGGGTTCCGGACACCCACCCCGCCTTCCGGGCCCAAAAAGAAGCCGCCCCTCCCCGGGTGGGCGAGGGGCGGCCGAATCAACCAACGAGGGACACGCCCTCGTCGCGGACCCTTACTCCGTCTGGGCGCCGGGGGCGGCCGGACGAAGCGTCTCGGGCTCCGTGACGACACCCTGCAGGTCGTCACAACCCTCGGGGTAGAGCGCCGTCGTCCACGTGTTGTTCGCGCCGGGAATCACGCCCGCGTCGTTGAAGCAGCTGAAGGTGCTGGTGCCACCATCCACGCAGGGCGCGTGGGTGAAGGTGTCCCACACGCCGCGGATGCCGTCCGGGAAGGTCACGGAACCGCCGTCGTTCACCGTGACGCGGTAGTCGCAGCGCGGCGTGCCACCGTCGGTGGTCGTGCCGAAGGTACTGTTGTTGTTCACGAGCACGCCGCCGGAGACCTCGAAGCCGAAGTGCACGGTGTCTTCACCGCCATCGGGAGTGGCGAGCCGCTTCATGGCCATGGGATTGGCGTCAGTGAGCGTCAGCGGCCCCTGGATGTGGACGCGAGCGCCCATGTGCTCCAGGTTGGGCCGGCCGGCGCCTCCATCCGAGTTGCCGAAGCCGCTATCGATGCTGACCGCGATGTCGTTGGGCGGCGTCATCGTCCCCGTCTTGGTGATGACCATCGGGGTGGCTGCGCCGGTGCCGCGGAAGTCGAAGTTGTTCTTCAGGACCTTGCGGTAACCCTCCCGGTCTCGGAAGCGGCTGTTGTTCTGGACGTAGCCCTGGATGGTCACCACATCGCCCTTCGCCGGGACGTACGTGTTCGGCGGATCCGTGCGGTACTTCTGGACGAAGATGCCGTCTTGCGGGTTGTTCGGATCCGCGACCCAGAAGTCCGCCGAAACGCCCGTGTCGTTCGAATTGACGTAGGCCACCGTCGTGACGACGACGCCCTCCAGGATGATCTCTGGACGATCCCCCAGGAGGCGCGCCTCGCGGATGGTCACCGTCTGAACGCCCGCGTCACCCGTGCCCGCGTCGCCCGTCCCCGCGTCGCCCGTCCCGGAGTCCGGGCTACAGGTGCCGATGCATCCCGCGTCCGCCTGAGGAGGATCCGTATCGTCGTCACGGCCAGAACAGCCAGCCATGGATGCCATCGTCGCCGCGGTCACCAGCGCCGCCGCGCCTAGCGTCTTGCGCAGTTGCATTTCAAGAATCTCCATTCGTTCCGGCGCCGCGGTTCGTGAAAACCGCCGCCTGTCGGCCAGGGGGTTGGCGCCTTATACCGGTGCCCCGAGGGGGGCGGCAAGGAAGCCTCCTCGTCAGAGGTGTCAGTCTGGTGAAATCGCGACCCTCCGTATTGCGTCGAGTGAACGATTCCTGTGACCGCTCGTCTGTCGTGAAATCCAGACTGCCACGACGCACTGTGCGTGTTGCGAGCCAGCGAAGGGCGCTCGCCTCAGCGATCATCGCGGCCTGAGCGTCCATTCCGCGGGATTCCCATCCGGCGATGGAAACACCTCCACCCTCGTCCCGTATCCCGCGGTCTGGCCTGCGCCGCACGCGGCATGCCACCATGGAATGCGTCCTGCACTCGATCACTTCATGACCACCAATACGTGCCTCAGCGCCCTGCTTGGCTTCGGCGTCCTGACAGCCTGCATCAATGTCCCCGACGTCGTCGAGCCACCGGAACTCCCGGACAGCGGGACGCCACATGTCCGGCTCCAGCTCGCCGGGGGCGCGACCCACGTTCGCGACACGGTCACCGTCCGGATCGAATCCAACGGAGGGGCGCCTACCGACGTCGAACTCCTGCTCGATGGCGCGCGCATTGGAAACGTCACGGCTCCGACCGAATTCGCATGGGACACCTCGGCGCATACTGAAGGTCAACATTCACTGACGGCCCGCATCCGGATCCAGGACGCGACGTGGCAGAGCGAGCCACTCGTCATCACCATCGACCGGACACCGCCCTCCATCGCCCAGAAGGTACCGACCGACGGGGAAGAAGACGTCAGCGCATCCCACCCCATCCGGGTCGAGTTCTCCGAAGCGCTCCATTCCGACAGCCTCGCTGCGTCAAGCGTCGAGTTCCTCGTCAACGGCGAAAGCGTCGTCAAGACCCTGAGCCTCTCCGCCTCCCAGCGGACCTTGGAGATCCACGCGGGCGTCGAGCTTCCGCTGCCCCGCACCGTGGAGGTGAAGCTCACCGGTGTCCGGGACCTCGCGGGGAACCCAGTTGAAGTGCCTTCACCGAGCTGGTCCTGGCACGTCCCCGCGTGGCTCCCTGTCGGTCCCCGCGATGGGCTTGTCATCGAAGAAGGTGCCGCGACCCTGTCACGGCTGGCGTTGTGGGAGCACGCCGCCCAAGCTGCGGTCGTTGCGTTCCGGGTCGACAACGGCGTGGGGGTACGTCGCTGGACGGGGCAGACCTGGGAGCGACTGGGCTCCGTCCTGAAGCCCGCCAGCACCACCGCCGACCTCCGCTTCAGCAACGACGGCGAACCGGTCGTTGCCTTCTCCCATTTTTCCAAACGGGAGGACGAAGACCTCAACCTTGTCGACGTGGCCGAAACGGCCATCCATCGCTGGGCGGGCTCCGAATGGGAACGCTTCGCGCTGACCACCAGTGATTGGGCCACGGATTGGCCCGCGAACTGGCCCGTGCAGCGCGAAGCGCCCTCCTTAGCGCTCGATGCGGCGGGGGCGCCCTATCTCGCGCACGGAACCGGCGCCTACTCGGGATTCGGCTGCCAGGGTGACATCCATCTCGCCGTCCAGACGCAGAACGACGGGAGCTGGTTTCAGCTCGATCCCCCGTCTCGCGGCACTCCGGAACAATGCGGAATCATCTCCACCCCCACCTTGTCGTTGAACAGCTCGCGGCTCCCGGTCGTCGCCTGGGCTGAAGTCACGCACGGTGGAGGTGCTCCGGCCCAGGACGCGCGCATCTTCGTCAAGCAGCGCACGGCCGTGGGTTGGAACGCACTGGGCGGCGCCATCAGGCACCACGCCAGCGGCACCTCCGCGTCTCAGCCCGTTTTGAAGATGTCGGCGGCGGACGTGCCTGTCCTCGCGTGGAAGGAATCCAATCCCAGCGGCTCTGGCACGACGGCGACGGACATCCACGTGCGACAGTGGGAAGATCGCCAGTGGAAGTCGCTGGGTGGCCCTGTCAGTGCCGCTCCCGGAGACACCCCCGCGACCAGCCCCGCCCTCGCATTGGACAGCGAGGGAACCCCCGTCATCGCCTGGATTGAAGACGAGGGCACCACCAGACGCGTACATGTCAGGACGTGGACCGGCGACGACTGGCAGCCACTCGACAAGGCGCCCGGTGCGATTCCGGAGTCCAACGGCGCCGCCACGGTATCACTCCAGTTGGATTCGGACGGCACCCCCTGGGTGGCATGGGACGCCAGCCCTGGCGGTGACCCCTCACGAATCTTCGTCTACCGCTTCAACCGTTAGCCAGCCCCATGTCGCCAGTCGCTACACTGGCGGCATGGCATCCTCTCCCCTCCCCTTCCTCCGCGGCCTGCGGCCCACGCTGCACATCGCCCACCGCGGGGGCGCGGCCGTGGCGCCGGAGAACACGCTGGCGGCCTTCCGGCAGGCCGTGGAGCGCTATCGCACGGACATGCTGGAGCTCGACGTCCACCTCACCCGGGATGGGGAGCTCGTCGTCGCCCACGACGCCACGCTTGAGCGCTGCACGGACGGGACCGGCCCCCTGGCCGCGCTCACGCTGGCCGAACTCCAGCGGCTGGACGCGGGCTTCCACTTCACGCCCGATGAAGGCCGCACCTTCCCGTTCCGGGGCCAGGGCGTGCGCGTCCCCAGCCTCCGCGAGCTGCTGCGCGCCTTCCCCGACCTGCGCCTCAACGTGGAGCTCAAGCCGGATGTCCCTGGCATCGAGGACACCTTCGCCCAGGTGCTTCAGGCGGAAGGGGCCCTGGAGCGGGTGTGCATGGGCAGTGAGCTGGACACCGTGGCCGAGCGGCTGGCCGAGCGCCTCCCCTCCGCCTGTCACTTCTATCCCCGCGATGCGCTCGCGGCGTTCGTCATCGCCCTGCGTGGCGGGGACACGCCGCCGGAGGACCCGCGCTACACCGTGCTCGACATGCCGCTCTACTTCGGTGAGGTCCGGCTGGTGGACACGGACTTCCTCCGACAGTGCGCGGCCCGGGGCAAGTGGGTCAACGTCTGGACGGTGGATGACCCGGGGGAGATGCGGCAGCTCCTGACGGAAGGCGTCGGCGGCATCATGACCGACCGGCCGGACGTCCTGAGGCAGATCATGGACGCTCCCTCGAAGCCGGGCTAAGCCCCGGATTCATGCCTCGCACCACCGCTCGCACGCGCTCGAAGCCCGCCCAGGCCGCCCCTGCCCAGGAAGCGGCCCCCGCGGCCACCCCGCGCTCCCGCAACACGATGCGCATCAAGGTGCCCAAGGCACGGCGCTTCGTGGCGCTGGCGGGCAACATCGGCGCGGGCAAGACGACGGCGGCGAAGATGATCAGCCATGCCTTCGGCTACGAGCTGTTCGACGAGCCCGTCATCGACAACCGCTTCCTGCGTGACTACTACGCGGACATGACGCGCTGGTCCTTCACGCTCCAGCTCGAGTTCCTCATCCGGCGCGTCGAACACCACGAGCTCATCCATTCCTACCGTCGCAGCTGCGTGCAGGACCGCACGCTGTACGAGGACCCGGAAATCTTCGCCAAGTACCTCCACGGCCTGGGGCACCTGACGGACGCGGAGCTGGACCTGTACTACGAGTACTTCCAGCGGCTGTCGCGCCACATCATCCGGCCCGACAAGGTCATCTGCTTCGAGGTCGGCAGCGTGGACGTGCTCCTCCAGCGCATCCGCACCCGGGGCCGCGAGGAGGAGAAGGGCATCCGCCACCAGTTCCTCCGGGGCCTCAACGGCTACTACGCCAGCTTCCCCCAGGTGCTGCAGGAGAAGTACGGCGTGGACTGCCTCACCCTGGACGTGTCCACACAGGACATCCGGCGAGGCCGGGGACGCGAGGAGTTCCTCGACCGCGTCTCCACCTTCCTGGCCTGAGCGCCGCTCCCGCGCGGACATTGTCTGGCCCATCGCGTCAGCGCTTGGGATATCCACCGGATGAACCGGCGCGGCCCCGCCGCAGGCTCCGTCCGACAACCCAAGGTGCGAGATGACCGACCCGAGCGCGAAGAATCCGAAGGACACGGAGGTGGTGATGACGCAGCTCATCCTGCCTCCGGACGCCAACAACCTGGATGCCGCCTTCGGCGGCAAGGTGATGCAGTGGATTGACGTCTGCGGGGCCGTGGCCGCGCAGCGCCACTGCCGGCAGGTCGTGGTGACGGCCTCCATGGATGATTTGCACTTCCACGCCCCCATCAAGGTGGGGTGGATCGCCCTGCTGCACGGCCGGGTGCTGGCCGCCTTCCGCACCTCCATGGAGGTGGGCGTCACGGTGCACGCGGAGAACCCGCTCACCGGCGAGCGGCACCTCACCACCAGCGCGCTGCTGACCTTCGTGGCCCTCGACAAGGCCGGCAAGCGCGTGCCGGTGCCGCCCCTGCTGATGGAGACGGACGCGGACCGCGCCGCCTTCCAGGAGGCGCAGGCGCGCCGGACGCTGCGGCTGGCCCGCCAGAAGGAGAACCAGTCCTGGCTGAAGGTGATGACGCCCATCGCGGGCGCCTGACGCACGAAGGCCGGGCGAGGCATCCGCCCCGGCCCGGCCTTCCCGCCCGCGTCATGGGCGCTGCCGCGGCGGCTCGGCTCAGGTCGTGAACGACGTGCCGCAGCCGCAGGAGGACTTCGCGTTCGGGTTGTTGAACTTGAAGCCCGAACCGGTGATGGCGGAGACGTAGTCAATCTCCGTGCCCGCCAGGTACTGGCTGCTCATCGGGTCGGAGGCAATCTGCACGCCGTCCTGCTCCCAGACGGCGTCACCGGCCTTGGACTCCTTGACCAGGTTCAAGTCATAGCCCAGGCCGCTGCAACCGGCGGGCACCACGCGGATGGAGAAGAAGTAGCCCTCGAAGCCTTGGGCCTTGATGACGCTCTTCACCTGCTGGATGGCGGCGTCCGTCAGGCGCACGGCCACCGGAGTGGCCTGGGAAGCCGGCGAGGCGGCGGGGGCGGCGGAAGTCGTGGGGGTGCTGTCCATGTCCATGTCTCCTCTGGAGGACTTATAACGCCCGGGCCCGGAAAAGCCATGGGCCCAGCCCCTGGGTTATATGCATCCGACATGGCTCGGACCTTCCAGACGCTGCTGGCCGGAGTGAAACAAGAGATTCGCGAGGTCTCCGTGGAGGACGTGAAGCGGCTGCTGGATGCCCGAGCCTCCGTGCGGCTGCTGGACGTCCGGGAGGCGGACGAATACGCCGGTGGCCGGCTGCCCGGCGCCCTCCACATTCCAAGGGGTTACCTGGAGTTACGCGTCGAAAGCCAGGTCCAGCGTGACGAGGAGCTGGTCGTCTACTGCGCCGGAGGCACCCGCTCCGCCCTGGCCGCCAAGACGCTGAAGGAGCTGGGGTACGAGCGGGTGGCCTCCCTGGCCGGCGGCTACAACCGGTGGAGTGACGCCGCCCTCCCGGTGGAGAAGCCCTTTGTCCTCACCGCCGAGCAGAAGGAGCGCTACCGCCGCCACCTGAGCCTCCCCGAGGTGGGTGAGGCGGGCCAGGCGAAGCTGCTCCAGGCCCGCGTCCTGCTGCTGGGAGCCGGCGGACTGGGCTCGCCGGCGGCGCTGTACCTCGCCGCCGCGGGGGTGGGCACGCTGGGCATCGTCGACTCGGACGTGGTCGACCTGAGCAACCTCCAGCGGCAGGTCATCCACACCCGCGAGCGTCAGGGTCAGCCCAAGGTGGCCAGCGCCCGGGCCGCGATTGAAGCCCTCAACCCGGACGTGGAGGTGGTGGGCTTCGAGGAGCGGCTCACCTCGCACAACGTGCTGAAGATTCTGGAGGGCTTCGACCTGGTGCTCGACGGCGGGGACAACTTCCCCACGCGGTACCTGCTCAATGACGCGTGCGTCATGCTCGGCAAGCCCAACGTCCACGGCTCCATCTTCCGCTTCGAGGGTCAGGTGACGTCCTTCGTCCCCGGCCAGGGCCCCTGCTACCGGTGCCTCTACCCCGCCCCGCCCCCGCCCGAATTGGCGCCCTCGTGCGCGGAGGCCGGCGTCCTGGGCGTGCTGCCCGGACTCATCGGCCTGCTCCAGGCCACCGAGGCGCTCAAGCTCATCCTCGGCCAGGGTGAACCCCTGGTGGGGCGGCTGCTCACCTTCGACGCGCTGGGCACCCGCTTCCAGGAGCTCAAGCTGCGCCGGGACACGCAATGCCCCGTGTGCGCACCGGGCGCGACGGTGGAGCTCATCGACTACGAGCGCTTCTGCGCCGCCCCCACGCCCGCCTGAGGTGCCCACACGCCATGCCCATTCCCGAGATTGCCCCCGCCCGCCTCGCCGAGCTGCTCGCCGGCCCCGCGGAGTCCCGCCCCGCCCTGCTCGACGTGCGCTTTGCCTCGGAGAATGCCTGGGTGGCCCTGCCGGACTCGCTGCTGATTCCCCTGCCGGAATTGGAGGAGCGCGCGGAGGAACTGGAGCCCCTGCGCGGCCGGCCCGTGGTCGTCTACTGCCACCATGGCGTGCGCAGCCTGGACGGCGCGGCCTACCTGATGTCGCTGGGCATCGACGCGGTGTCGCTGCGAGGCGGCATTGACTTGTACTCCCGACAGGTGGACCCCAGCCTGCCCCGCTACTGACGGGGCGGCACGCCGCTAGCCCACGAAGGCGGACAAGTCTTCGGTCTGCTTGTTGATGAGGCCGGGCTTGATGTCGACCTCGAACATGAAGGGCTCCTTCAGCGGCCCGCCCTGCAACTCCAGCTTGTGGCGGCCCTCCATGAGGTCGAGCTTCATGCCCTTGTTGCCCAGGTAGGGCCCCAGGTCCTGGCCATTGCGCTTCACGGAGATGCCGCGCAGGCCGTCCGGCTTCAGCGTCAGCTGGAGCTGGCCCCGGCGGAACTCGTAGGTGAAGGACTTGGCCTGACCGGGCTCACCGAAGGCGAGCGTGTCGACCTCCTCCTTGTAGATGCCCTGCTGCTCGTTCACCAGGATGAGCGTGTCCTGGAGATGGGCGCCCGCCGCATTGACGAGGGGCGTCTCCCCCAGCTCCGTCACCGGCTGCTGGCTGCCGCAGCGCTCGGTGTGGCGCACCGAGACCTTCACCTTCTCGTTGGTGTTGACCGACAGCGTCACCGACTGCCCGTCGGAGGCGCGGCTGTTGAGCACCGAGAGGATGGGTTTGTGGAACACCAACCCCACGGCCACCAGCCCCACGATGAACCCGACCGTGGCGATGTTGCGCTTGGCCACCCCCGCGCGAGCGCTCCGCGCGGACTTCTCCAGCGCCCGGTCCACCTCGGCCTCCTCGGCGCGCGAACGCGCCAGGGCCACGCTCGACGTCCTCGAACGCGGGGGGGCCGACGGCATCTCCGCGCGGCTCGACGTGCGGCGGCGCGGCGGGGCCTCGGAGGGGTGGATACCGGACTGCATCCCCGTCCTGCGACGAGGCGGCGGCGCGGGCTCCGGCGGCGGAAGCATGGTCCGCTCGTCGTCCAGCTCCTCGTCCTCCATCCGCGTGCGCTCATCGACCGCCGCCATGCTCGCCCGCGAGCGGGACGGAGGCGGCGGCCCTGGATCATCCACGATGGGCGCGGCGCGCGTGGCGGAGCGACGAGGAGGGGGCGGCTCGCCCACGCCGGTCCGGCTCAGGTCCGAACGGGAGCTCGTCCGCGCAATCTGCGTGGAGTTGGGGTTGGACGGACGGCGCAGCTCCGCGGACGTCCTGCTCCGGCGCGGCGGCGGGGCGTCCTCGACTCCAGACGGCGCCTCCCACTCCCCCTGCTCGTCGGGCTCCACCGCGGGCGCCGCGGCCGAGGTGCGCCGGGGCCCCATGGACGTCCGGGAAGGCGCTCCACGCTGACGCTCGCGAACCGAGGCCTCGCCCGGAGGCGCCTCCCAGTTCATGTCCGCGGCGGCGGAGGTGCGGCTGCGGCCACGCTCCTGCGGCGGCGGCGTGGGCGGCATGGGCGTGCCGGAGTTCGCGGAGTCCTCGCCCACGGGCACCACCTGGCCCTGGGCCTTCTCCTCCGCCAGACGGTCGGCGAAGAGCGTCTCCATCAGCTCGGAGATCTGCACCGAGCCGGCCACCCAGCGCTGCCCGACGAGAATCTCCTCCAGCGCCATCTGGAACTGACGCGCTTCCCGGTAACGGTCGTCCGCGTTCTTCGCGATGGCCCGCATCACCACCGGGTCCATCTCCTCCGGAACGTCCGCCACCTGTGAAGGCGCGGCGATGGCGCACTCCATGGCGGCCTGCAGCGTGGCCAGCTCCGAGTCGCGCTTCAACGGACGCACGCCCGTGAGCAGCTCGTAGAGCACCAGGCCGATGGCGAAGATGTCCGCGCGGCCGTCCAGCGGCTTGCCGGCGGCCTGCTCCGGCGCCATGTACGCGAACTTGCCCTTGATGGCGCCCGACTTCGTGAGCGACGCCTGATCCGCCGCCTTGGCGATGCCGAAGTCCACCAGCTTCACCGAGCCGTCGAAGCTGATCAGGATGTTCTGCGGCGAGATGTCGCGGTGCACCACGCGCAGGGGCCGGCCCGCGTCGTCCGTGCGGCTGTGGGCGTAGTGCAGGCCCTCGCAAGCGGCGGCGACGATGCGGATGGCCAGCGGCCGGGCCACCCACTGGCCCGTGCTGGCGGCCTTGCGCATCACCCGGCCCAGGTCCTCGCCGTGGATGAACTCCATGGCGATGTAATAGGTGCCGTTGGCCTCGCCGAACTCGTAGACCTGGGCGATGTTCGGATGATTGAAGCGCGCGGCGATCAGCGCCTCGTTCCGGAACATCTCCACGAACTCACGGTCCTCCGCGAGGTGCGGGAGGATGCGCTTCACCACGAGGTTCTTGTGGAACCCCTCGATGCCCGTCTGGCGCGCCAGCCAGACCTCGGCCATGCCGCCCGTGGCGAGCTTCTTAAGAAGCTGATATTTCCCGAATGATTGAGGGTTCATCCCGGGACATTGCCGGCGGGGAGCAGGCTCAGGTGGAATGCAGCAGGGCAGCGCATCTTAGAGGACAGCCACTTCGGAGGCAAAGGCACCCCGGATTCAAATCCGGATGGGTACTGCTCGCCAGCCTCCTCATTGCAACTACCACGGTTGCGGCTCCCGCGAACGATCAGATTCGCGTCGAACGCCGTGGGGATGTCCTGGAACTCCGCTGGTCCGACGCGGAGGAGCGGCTCCAGGGGACCGTCCACCCCGCCATGCCAACGGAGGGGGAACCCATCTCCGTGTCGCTGCATGTAGGCAGCTTCGAGGGCCCCGAATTCGATGGCCCCCTCACCGTCACCTTCCACCCCACCGGGTCGCCTTCCCAGCAGACGAAGACGCTGACGCGGGACGGGGTCAACTGGCACACCCAGTTCACCCCGGATGAGCCCGGGCCGTGGGACTTGGAGGTGCGATACCGCGGCACCCACCTCAAGGTGATCACCGCGCGCTTCTCCGTGGCCCGCTCGCCCCTCCCCCGCGGCATGGGCTGGGGACTGATTCTGGTGGGCGCTGGCACGGCGCTGGCCCTGGGCCTGCGCAACGTCCTGCGGCGCGTGAAGTCGTCCGGCGCCAACCCTGGGGCAACGCAGACTCCGCCTCCACCGGCGGCGCCCTCCACGCCGGAAGCGGGCAGCCCCCCCACCCCGCCGGCCGATCCTCCGTCCAGCCAGTAACTCCTTCCAGCCGACGGGCGTTCGTACAGGGTCGCCTGCCGCGACATTGGGAACTTTCGTTCCCCGTCACGGCAACGTGACGGCCTGGTCACGGGTTTTCTACACCGTCAGGCCCGCTTTTCGTCCGGAACCGGACCCCACCCCGCCCTCCGCGTCCGCTCATCGAACGGGCACCCGTGTTGCAGTGGACGCGCTCCGGTGGCGGTCGGGGAGGCGTGGACATGGGCGGGTGGCGGGTGAATGAGCGGACGAGGCGGAACCTGCTCGTCGCAATCTTGATGGGCATGCCGGCGTGGGCTGTCGCCAAGACACCTGGCCCGCGGACGGAAGCAGTTGCCGCGCCCGTGAAGGATGATCCGCTGTCGGGTGGCGGGGTGGACGGTGTGGAGCCTCCGGAGCTGTTGCTGCCGGAGGAGGACGGCGCCCCGCAGGCGCAGCTCGAGGGCGCCATGGCCCAGGCCCTGCCGCCGCCATCGAGGACGTCTCCCGGCGCGCAGCCCCCCTCCGTGACGCCCCTCCCGGGAGCGGATGACGGGGCGAAGGCCGAGCAGGACGCGAACCAGCGCAAGCCGAAGCAGCGGCCCGGTCAGCCGCAGGACGACTCGCTGGGCGAGAATCCGGACGCGATTGACGACAAGCCCAGGGGCGAGTCGCAGGCCCTCCGCGTCATCGGACGCGTGTCCGCACGGGCCCGCGCCGACGAGCGCCACCAGTACCAGCGCAACCTCTCCATCGCGGACGCACGCGTGGGCGTGCGCACGTCGCTGGCCAACCTGGAAGCCGAAGTGACGGCGGACCTGGCGGACTCGCAGATGCTCAAGGACGCCTTCGTGCGTCTGGCGGATGACCGCAAGCGCTTCCGCCTCTACGGCGGTCAGTTCAAGACGCCCTTTCTTCAGCGCTCGCTGGAGTCGTCGTGGGACCTGCCCATCCAGGCCCGCGGACTGGTGGAGGAGTACATCACGGAGACCCATCAGATGGGCGGCCGCCGCATGGGGCTGATGGGCGAGGTCCGGCTGAAGCAGGTCTGGGGGCTCAAAGTCTCCGCGGGCTTCTTCCAGGGGGCCATCGACGAGGCGGGCGGGCGGTTGAAGGAGGACGCCGCCGCGCGCGTGAGCCTGCGGCCCTTCAACTTCAAGCCGCTCACCGTGGGCGTCAGCACCTACGTCTCCGAAGCCATGGACCTGGCGCGCAAGCACGCGGTGGCCGCGGACGCGGAGCTGAAGCTGGCGGGCTTCGTCTTCACCGGCGAGGCCATCTCCGGGCGGCTGCCCCTGGGGCCCTTCACGGCGCAGATGCTGCTGGCCCAGTACCTCATCCACGTGGGCGACGAATGGGCCATCCAGCCCGTCGCGGGCGTGGAGGCCCTGCAGCTTCGCGGCGACACGGTGCGGGGGGACGGACATTCGCTGGTGGGCGGCTTCAACGTGCTGCTCGGCACTCGCTTCCGGGCGCAGTTCCAGACGGAGCGCGCGCTGCGCCCCGGCGATGAATTCCCAGGGTTGCAGCACTCCATCGAACTCGGCGCACGCTTCTGAGCACGGAGACCCAAACGATGCTGTCGTTCGCGGAAGGTGAAGTCACCAGGCTCCGGCGGGAATTCAAGCTGGTGCTGGAGGAGAAGACGGCCGCGGCCCTGGGCACGCGCCTGTCGCTGGAGCTGGAGGGGCACCTGCCGCCTCCCACGCGCATCGTGTCCGTGTACTTCGACCGGCCCGGTGGCCCGCTGGCGGCGCGAGCCCTGCTCACGCCAGACGACTGCCTCAAGGTCCGGACGAAGGAGTACGCACCGGACCTGGGCGCGGACGGCGAGGCGCGCGTGGTGCTGGAGGTGAAACGGGAGCGCCGCGGCCTCACGCAGAAGCGCCGCGTCTGGGTGCCGCGCTCGGACCTGGGCCGCGTCCTGCGCGGCGGGGCCAGCCTGCTGCCGCTCATCGCCGGAGGCAGCCTCGGCCCGGTGCTGGCGGTGACGTACACGCGCCACGTGTACCAGTCGTCGCAGGCGTGGCGGGTGACGGTGGACCGGGACATTCGCTACCACCGGATTGCGCCGGAGCAGGCGCTGTCCCAGCTTGCGTTGTCGGTGGAGCGGCTGGCGCCCGCGCAGTGGGTGGAGCCGCGAGTGGTGGTGGAGGTGAAGCACCTCGGGCAGGAGCTGCCCGAGTGGCTGGCGTCGCTCAATCCGGGCGGAGCGCCGGCCTACAGCAAGTTCGCAGAGGGAATGGCGAAGGTCCACGCTTTCGCCTCGGATGGCGTCGCAGGGGGATAGGGCACAGTGTTCATCGACTTCGAGGGAATTGACGGAAGCGGCAAGACGACGCTCTCCAACCTGCTGGCCGCGAAGCTGAAGCGGCTGGGCTACCGGGTGTCGCACGCGCGGGAGGGCGGCGAGCTGCAGGCGCCCGCGGCGCGGCGCATCCGGGAGCTGACGCGAGACTCCCGGCTGCTGGAGATGTCTCCACGCACGGAGTTCTTCCTCAACCTGGCGCGGGACGCCCAGCAACTGGATGAAGTGGTGGCGCCCGCGCTGTCCCGAGGCGAGGTGTGCATCACCGACCGCTACCTGTACTCACAGCTGGCGCTCAGCGGCGGAGGCCGCGGGCTGACCATGGACGAGCTGCGGCCCGCGTGCGAGCTGGCCTCGCAAGGGCTGTGGCCGGACCTGGTCATCCTGGTGGACGTGGATCCGGACCTCGCCCGGCTGCGCAAGCGCCTGGGCAAGCTCCAGAGCAAGCGCGCCAGTGACGGGGACAGCCGGAAGGGGCTGGTGGGCGCGGGCCTGGCGGTGCGCGTGCGCGAGTCCTTCCTGGAGATGGCGCGCAAGGACCCGCAGCGGTGGCTCATCCTGGAGAACAACGACGTCCCCCTGCGCGTGCTGGAGCAGCGGCTGGTGGACGCCGTCGTCGCCCGGCTGGAGGGGCGCGAGCAGCAGGTGCAGCGCATCGTCCCGGCGTCGGCCCGGCCGCGACATGCCAGCCCCACCACGCTCCAGAACCTGGAGGAGCGCTTCTTCCAGACGCTGGACACCGTGGAGCAGCGCGAACCGGCGCTCGCGGTGTGGATGCTGAGCGGAATCCCGGGCCTGGCCGCGCACCAGCAGCGCCTGGCATTCGCGGAGCGCTTCCCGGGCCTCATCGCGCGCGGCATGGCGGGCCTGGATGACGTGTCGGCCATGGACCTGCGCGAGTTGCTGTCGAACCTGGCGCCCGCGGAGGTGGCCTTCAGCCTCACGGGCCGCACGGACTCGCGCGCGGCCATGCTGCGTCAGCGGCTGTACGCGCAGGCCCCGACGGAGGTGCTGGCCAGCCTCAAGCAGGACGGCTCGGCCCCGGCGTGGGCCCTGCGAGAGCGCGCGATGCGGGACGGGCGGCTGGCGGACGTGCTCGCGGGGCTCGCGGGCCAGGACTGCGAGGAGTCCTGGGTGGTGCGCGAGGCGGGCATGCAGCGCAAGCTGTTCGCGGAGGTGGCGCGCAGCCTCACCCGCGTCCCAGGGGCGCGGGCGGATGCGCTGCGCGAAGTCCTGCTGCCGCATGACAGGCTGGCGGTGCTGCGCAGCACCCAGGGCCTGAACACGCCGGTGGCCCGGGGCCTGCGGGAGGCCCTGGCGGGCAAGGCGCTGAAGCTGGTGCTCCGCTCGCTGACGGGCCTGGACACCGAGGAAGCCTGGGCGCTGCGCGAGCGCGGCGCGCCGCAGACGAAGGAGGCGTTGGATTCGGTGGACGGCATGGATGCCTCGCGGGCCTGGAAGCTGCGTGTGGACCATCTGGGCCGGTGGCCCACCACCGCGCTGTCCTCCTTGAAGGGACTGCCCATGGGGCCTCACGCGCAGGCGCTCGTCGAACGCGTGCTGGCGGAGCATCCAGACCGGCTGCCGGTGCTTCGCAACGCCTACGCCGTGGCCGCCACCGCACGGACGCTCTCACAGCAGCCCGCGCGCACGCCCCGCGTGGACACCTCTTCCCGGGTGGAGGCCTAGGTCACCGACATGGACGCACCATTCTCAGCCCTGTTCGAAGGCGCGAAAGCGGAGTTCAGCGCGCTGTCCGTCACCGCGATTCTGCCGCGGATGCTGGCCGCGGCGCTCATTGGCACCCTGCTGTCGCTGCGGCCCTGGCGCCTGCTCATGAAGCGGGCGCTGCCCAAGGCGGACATGGTTCAGGCGCAGGTGCTGCTGTGCGCCGCGGCGGCGGTCATCACCGCCGTCATCGGCGACAGCCTGGCGAAGGCCTTCGGGCTGGTGGGCCTGGGCGGCTTCGTGCGGTTCCGCTCGGGGCTGAAGGACCCGCGTGACGCGGCCATCCTCTTCCTGATGATTGGCCTGGGCATGGCGTGCGGCCACGGCAGCCTGGGATTGGCCTCCGTCGGGATGCTGTTCGTGATGGCCCTGCTCTTCGTGCTGGATTGCTTCAACCGCGAGGAGGCGCCCCCCGCCACGGCGAAGCAGCGGCTGGTGCTGTCGGCGCAGTCGGATGACCTGGTGGGCGCGGAGGCCACGCTGCGCCGGGTCCTGGGTGAGCGGAACGTCATGGTGAAGAGCTGCGCGCTCGACTTCGACGGGCGGCGGCTGGAGCTGGAAGTCGAGGAGCCGGAGCCGGGCTCCCTCGCCGCGGCGCTGGGCCGCACGGAGGGGGCGGCCCTGCGGGGCTTGCGGTGGACGGCGGTGAATCCGAGGAGCACACGGGAGGAGCGGGTATGAGGCGCAGCTGGGTGGCCGTGTTCGCGGCGGGGTGGTTGGTGGCGTGTGGCGGCAACAGCCTGCCCGCGGGAGATTCGCAGGGCCCGACGCCCGGCGGAGGACTGCCGGGAGAGCCGGTGGTGCCGGGGGGACCGGATGGACAGGGCAACGGAGAGGAGCCCACCGGGTCGCAGTCGCTGTGGCCGCTGACCGCGGGCAGCACCTGGACCTATGACATCCAGGACCCCGTCGAGGGCAACTTCCAGAAGCAGGTGACGGTGGTGGGCCCTGGCGAGGTCCCCGGCCAGGCGGGCATCAACGCCGTCCAGGTGCACAGCCGCCAGGACCGCGTGCTCAACGGAACCCTCTATGAGGAGTACTCGTGGCAGGTGGAGCTCACCAATGGGCTCGTCGTGCGCCTGCGCGAGGACGACTACCGAGACGGCCAGCAGGTCCGCTCCACCACCTGGTCTCCGGCCACGGTGAAGTCCGTGGCGCGCGTCCCGGACGCCCTGCCCTGGACGTACAAGAGCGACGTGCTCGAATACATCACCCTGGGCGACGGCTCGAAGGACCAGAAGGACCCGACGTACATCTGGAAGGTGCTCGAATCCGGCGTGACGGTGACGACGCGCGCCGGAACCTTCACCAACTCCGTCAAGCTTCAGCGCGACAAGGTCAACAACAGCGGCGAGGTGAAGCAGGACAAGACGCGCCTCTACTGGCTCGTCCCGGGCATCGGAAAGGTGCGTGAGGAAGGCGAACGCACCGAGGACCTGGCGTCCTACGACATCAAGCCTTGACGCCTGACCGGGGAGGAGGCGGAGACACGGGGCCCTGCCCCACCGCCTCCTACTCCGGGTGGGGGCAGGATGAAGGTCAGCGGTTGAACGGTTGCGCCTCTGCCCCGAGCTTGTTCGGGAGGAGGCCCCATGCACCGGAAGACCCCCTTTCACCTTGCTCCCTGGGTGGCCGCGCTGACGCTGGCGACGAGCACCGCGGGTGCGGGGACGCTGTATCGGGACCCATATCTGCAGAAGGTGGGGCCAGACACGGCGACGATTGCCTTCCGGCTCGCCGCCAACTGCCAGGCGGAGGTGCGCTACGGCGAGGGAGCAGCCAACCAGGCCGCCGCCTCCCAGGACGCTGGGAAGGCGCATGCGGTGGTGCTGACCGGGCTGAAGCCGGGCACCGAGTACACGTACGAGGTGTCGGCCTGTGGCCTGCGCACGCCGCTCAATCGCTTCCGCACCGCGCCGGTGCCGGGGACCCGCAGCGTGCACTTCGTGACGGTGGGCGACTTCGGCACGGGCGGCTCGAACCAGAGGAAGGTCGCCGCGGCCCTCGTCAAACGGGAGGCGGAGCTGTTCGTCGCGCTGGGAGACAACGCCTACGCCGATGGCACCGAGGCGGAGATCCAGAACAACCTCTTCGTGCCCATGGAGGCCCTGCTGGCCCGGGTGCCGTTCTTCGCCGCCATCGGCAACCATGAGTACGTGACGAACCAGGGGCAGCCCTACCTGGACAACCTCTACCTGCCCTCCAACAACCCCGAGGGCACGGAGCGCTATTACTCGTTCGACTGGGGCCACGTGCACTTCGTGGCGCTCGACTCCAACTGCGCCGTGGGGCTGGCGTCGGCGGACCGTTGCACGCGGGATGCGCAGAAGGCGTGGCTGGAGCGAGACCTCGCGGGGTCGACGCAGCCGTGGAAGATTGTCTTCTTCCACCACCCGCCCTGGTCCAGCGGCGAGCACGGCTCGCAGCTCTCCATGCGCCGTCACTTCGGTCCCATCATGGAGAAGCACGGCGTGGACCTGGTGCTCACCGGGCACGACCACAACTACGAGCGCAGCAAGCCCATGAAGGGTGACGCCGTCGCCGGGTCCGGCGAAAAGGGCATCCCCTACCTCGTGGTGGGCGGCGGCGGCGCGACGCTGCGAAAGCTCCCCGGCAGCAAGCCCGACTGGAGCGTCATCCGCGACAACCAGGCCTATGGCTTCCTCGACGTGACGGTGGTCGACGGCACGCTCACCGCGCAGCTGCTCGGAGTGGACGGGGACGCCGTGGACCGCTTCACGCTGCAGAAGGAGCTGCCGCCCCAGGAGCAGCTTCCGGAGGGGGAGCTGACGCTCGTCGTGGAGGGTGAGCGGGGCGTGGTGCCCCACCGCGCCTTCTTCCGGGCCACGCCGTCCTTCGAGGCCGCAACGGTGACCTGGGATTTCGGTGACGGCGGCGCGGCCGAGGGAGCGGTCGCCGAGTACGTCTTCGCCATTCCCGGGCAGTACACGGTGACGGCCACCGCCACCCGGGGCTCGGTGATGCAGACGGCCACCGCCCTGGTCCAGGTGGCGGCGACAGAGACACCCGGTGAGGCGCCCCAGGCGCCGGACTCCGGCACGACGGACCCGGGCTCACCGGCTCCCCGCCCGGGGCTTCCGGACTCGCCCGACACCCCGGATGACGGCCTGAGCAGCTCGAGCGGAGGCTGCGCCGCGGGGCCCACCGCCACCCTCCTCCCGGCGGCCCTGGCCCTGCTGGCCGCGGGGCTGCTTCACCGGCGCCGCAAGTAGGGCCTCCCCCGTCCTGGTCGCCCGCTCCCCTCCTCCTGACGTCACTTGGAGGTGGGCGGGCGTCCGCCAGGGCGGATTTGCTTTCCGCGCTTGTCAACGCGGCCCGAGGAATGCAAAGCCGCAATCCGTCATGGCCACCCAACGCAAGTCCCGCCCGCACTCGCGGTCGGCCCCGAAGAAGTCCGGCGCCCCGTCCAGGAAGAAACTCGCCCCCTCCGAGCGGCCCGAACGGCCCCTGCGAGAAGACCTGGTCCTCCAGGCCTGCCTGGAGGCGTACGCCTCGGTCCGGCACGAGGGCCGCATGGCCGACCGCGCGCTGGACTTCACCCTGCGCCGCAAGGCCAACCTCTACTCCAACGAGCGCCGCGCCGTGGCCGAGCGCGTCTACGGCCTGCTGCGCCGCCAGCGGACGGTGGACTTCCTGCTGTCCCGCGCCCACCCGCGCTTCGACAGCCTGGAGACGTCGCGTCAGGACGTGCTCCGCCTGGCCGCCTCGCGCGTCCTCTACGGCGAGCCCCAGGGCCTGGTGGCTCGCCAGTCCGCGCTGGCGCCCCCGGATGCCCAGGCCCTGAGTGCCCTCCCCGAAGCCGCCGCCGCCCTGGAGGCCCTGCCCGCCCGCGAGCGCTTCCCCATCGCCGCGTCGCTGCCGGACTTCCTCGCCGACCGCTTCCTCCAGACGTTCGGCAGGGATGCCGCGCGCGCCGCGGAGGCGATGAACGAGCGCGCCCCGCTGGTCGCCCGCGCCAACCTCCTCAAGGGGGACCGCGACGCGCTGGCGCAGCGGCTGAAGGCGGAGACGGTGGACGTCAAGCCCACGCCGCTGTCGCCCATGGGCCTGGTGCTGGAGACGCGCATCAACGCCTTCTCGCTGGAGAGCTTCCGCGACGGGCTGCTGGAGCTGCAGGACGAAGGCAGCCAGCTGCTCGGCATGCTGGTGGACGCGCCGCCCACGCGCGTGGTGGATGCGTGCGCGGGCGCCGGCGGCAAGACGCTGCAGCTCGCCGCGCAGATGAAGAACCGGGGTGACTTGCACGCGCTGGACATCGATGAGCGCCGCATGGAGGACCTGAAGAAGCGCGCGCGCCGCGCGGGGGTGCACAACGTGCGCGCCCAGCTCATCCCCCACGAGGGCCCGGAGGCCGAAGGCGCGCTGGAACCCCTCAAGGGCAAGGCGGACCGGGTGCTGGTGGACGCGCCCTGCAGCGGAACTGGCACCTTGCGCCGCAAGCCGGACGCGCGCTACCGCCTCACGCCCGAGGATTTGGAGATGCACGTGGGCCGGCAGAAGGCCCTGCTGGCGCGCTTCGCCACGCTGGTGAAGCCCGGCGGCCGGCTCATCTACGGCACGTGCAGCGTGCTGCGGGAGGAGAACGAGAACGTGGTGGAGGACTTCCTCGCCAAGCACCCGGATTTCACGGTGAAGCCGGTGGCGGAGCTGCTGGGCGCGGAGCTGGCCGAGAAGGTCGGCCCCGGCCCCTTCCTCCGGCTGGCGCCCCACACCCACGGGACTGACGGATTCTTCGGCGCCGTCCTCGTCCGCGCGAAGTAACCTGCGGCCGGGGGAGAGAGACCCTGCTCATGCACCCTGCTGTCCGCTACCGCGTCTCCATGCCCCGGCCGCACGCGCACCTGCTGGAGGTGGAGGCCTCCTTTCCAGGAGGCGCCAGCGAGCTGGAGGCCGTGCTGCCGGTGTGGACGCCCGGCAGCTACATGGTGCGGGAGTTCGCGCGGCAGGTGCAGGACGTGACGGCCCACGCGCCGGACGGCACGCTCCTGCCGGTGCGGCGCGCGGACAAGCGCACCTGGCGGGTGGATGCGAAGGGCGTGGCCGTCACGCTGCGCTACCGCCTCTACGCCAACGAGCTGACGGTGCGCACCAACCACCTGGACGGCTCACACGCCTACTTCAACGGCGCCGCCACGTTCCTCTACACGGAGGCCACGCGCGGGTTGGAGCACCACGTCACGGTGGACGCGCCCACAGGCTGGCGGACCTTCTGCGCGCTGGGCCAGCGCGCCGACACGTTCGTCGCCCAGGACTACGACGAGCTGGTGGACAGCCCCTTCGAGGTCGGTCCCCACACGCCGCTCACCTTCAGCGTGGCGGGCGTGCCACACGAAGTCGTGGTGTGGGGCGACACGGTGCGGGACCCGGAGCGGCTGTGCGCGGACCTGAAGCGCATCTGCGAGTACCAGGCCCGCGTGTTCGGCGGCCTGCCCATGCCGCGCTACCTCATCCTGCTGTACCTGACGGACCGGGGCCGAGGCGGCCTGGAGCACAAGGCCAGCACCGCGCTGCTGTTCCCTCGCGTCGGCCTCTCCACCAACCGCGGCTGGGAGGACCTGCTCACCCTGGTGGCGCACGAGTACTTCCACCTGTGGTTCATCAAGCGGGTGAAGCCGCGCGCGCTGGTGCCCTTCGACTACGCGAAGGAGAACTACACGTCCCTGCTGTGGGCCTTCGAGGGCGCCACGGCGTACTACGACAACCTCTTCGTGCGGCGCGCCGGGCTGATGTCCGCGCAGCGCTACCTCACGCGCCTGGGTGAGACACTCACCGCGCTGCATGCCACGCCGGGGCGCCGCGTGCAGACGCTGACGGAGGCGTCGCTGGTGAGCTGGGTGAAGCACTACCGCCCGGACGAGAACTCGCCCAACAGCGCCATCTCCTACTACCTCAAGGGCGAGGTCGTCTCCGCGCTGCTCGACCTGGAGCTGCGCCGCGCCACGCATGACGCCCGGAGCCTGGATGACGTCGCGCGCCTCTTGTGGCAGCGCCACGGTGACGGCTCCGGCGTCCCCGAGGACGGCGTCGAGGCCGCGGCCAGTGAGGTGGCCGGCGTGGACCTGACGCCCTTCTTCGACCGGGCGCTGCGCACCACGCAGCCGCTGGACTACTCCGTCTTCTCCCACGTGGGCCTGGAGCTGAACTTCCGTCCGCGCGAGGCCGCCAGCGACAAGGGAGGCACGCCGCCGCCGCGAGGCCGGACAGGGGAAGGCAAGCCCAAGGGCTGGCTGGGCGTCACCACGCGGGGCAGTGGCACCATCGCCGTGGTGATGGAGGGCTCGCCCGCACAGGACGCGGGGCTCTACGTGGAGGACGACCTGGTCGCGCTGGATGGCTGGAAGGTGGACGGCGCCAGCCTGCTGCCGCGCTGCGAGGAGCGGCGGCCCGGCGAGACGGTGCGGCTCACGGTGTTCCGCCGCGACCGGCTGGTGGACATCCCGGTGGTGCTGGGAACGAAGCCCGCGGAGGCGGCGTGGCTGTCCCGCGTGGAGCGCCCCACCGACGCCCAGAAGGCCGCCTATCAGGCGTGGCTCGGAGCCCCCTGGGAAGAGTCCCCGGGGCAGTCGTAGGCTTGGGGGCCATGAGCCCCTCATCGCCCCACATCATTCCACCGGATGCGCCCCTGCCCCGCTGCCAGCGGCATCGGACCGCCGTGGCCGGATGGCGCTGCGAGCGGTGCGACGAAGCGCTCTGCCCCGACTGCGTGGTGGGCCGGCGGGCACAGACGGTGGAGCTGGTGGCATGCGAGCGCTGCGGCGACGTGGCGCAGACCCTGCTCACCTCCCGCAGGCGGGTGTCCGTGGCGCGGCGGCTCAAGGGCGCGTGGCGCTACGTCTTCACCCCGTCCGGCGTGCAGGTCATGGTGGCGGTCAGCGTCTTCCTGGCGGCGCTCCGGTGGCTGGTGGAGCTGGCCATCTCCTTCTCGGCCATCATCCCGCTGACGCTCTACGGAGGCGTCTTCTGGGGCACCTTCTTCACGCTGGCGCGGGACTCGGCCCGCGGCGAGACGGCGCTGCGCTCGCCCGACTACCGCGACTACTTCCATGACGCGGTCCTCCCCGGCCTCCGCGGCGTGGTGACCTTCGCCGTCGTCTGGATGCCCGCGTTCCTCTACGTCACGGTGCTGCGCCCGCTCGTCCAAGAGGGGCGCTCGGCGCTCGGCGCGTGGCTTCGGGGCGTGGACACCCCCGGACTGCTGACGGTGGATCCGGTGCTGATGGGCCTGCTGCTGCTCGGCGCCCTCTGGCTGCCCGCGGCGCTCCTCATCACCGCCGCGCGCCAGCCACTGCTGACCCTGTTCGACGTGCCCGGAACCCTTCGCATCGTCCGCCGGCTGGGACGGGACTACACGCTGGTCGCGGGAACGCTGATGGGCCTGGGCGTCCTCCACCTCATGACGCACGGGGTGGCGCTGCTGCTGCGCGTGCTGGACCTCTTCATCATCTCACGCGTGCTGGCCGAAGCCGTCACACTGGTCATCCCCTTCACCGCCGCGCACGTGGTGGGGCTGCTGCTGTACACGCGGGGCGATGCGCTGGGGTATGGCCTGGAGCAAGACTACCTGGGCCCCGTGCTGGGCGACGCGCAACCGAGCCGCATGGCGCCGCCCCTGCGGGAAGCCGGGCCCCTCCCCTTCTCCGGAGCGGCGGCCACCGCCACCGAGACGGGAACCTCCAGCGACGACACCCTGGAGGCACTGGCGGCCGCGGTGAACGCCCGCGATGTTCCACGCGTGATGTCGCTGTACGCCACCGTGCGGCAGCAACCGCGGCTGCGTGTGTCCCCAGAGCACCACCTGTTCGTCGGACAGGCCGCGGCCGTGGAAGGAAATTTCCCACTGGCGGTAGCGGCGTTGGAATCCGCGGCGGACACGGCGCCCGATGCGCCCACCGCGCCCCGTGCGTTGGTACTTCTGGCGCGTGTGTTGGGCGAGCGGATGCACGACGCGCCACGCGCGGAAGAAGTCTACCGCTACGTGCTCCACCGTTACCCAGACACGGCAGCGGCACGCTTCGCGAGTGAACGCGTGGCTCCGACTTCCGACTGATGCAGACGTTGCCGCGCCCGCACGCCAGCATCACCCTTCACGGCATGGTTCGCGCACGCTCGTTTTCATGGCTCATTGGGTTCGGTCTCCTCACGGCATGTGACCAGGCGCCTCGCATGGAGCGCGCGGTGGACGACTGCCAGGCGGAGTTGGTGTCGCTCAAGGTGGAGGTGCTGTCCGCGGAGGGCGCGCGCGTGCGCGGGGCGACAGTCACCGGCACCAATGTGAGCTCCAACGTGAGCATCACCGGCGTGACGGACGACCAGGGCGTCAGCACCGCCATCAACGAATCGCTCGCGCCCAGCGCGGTGCGCGTGGTGGCCACCGCGGGCGCCAAGGTGTCCGGGGCCCAGCAGGTGGAGTGGGTGTGTGACGCCTGCAACTGCCAGCCAGAGCCGGCCACCCTTCAACTCCAGCTCAATCCGTAGGACCCGCCCCGCGCGACGCTGAAACAACCTCGGCTTCACGGATTCATCTGAATGGGCGCGAGGGTGGTTGTGCTCCACCCACCCCATGGAGTACGGCTGGTGACATGCGTGACGCTCGTCAGCCTTCCCCGCGTCTGGCCCACCCTGCTTCCAGGGGGGCCCTCCAGTCGGCTTCCTCCGTGCACGGGGCCGCGGGGCTGTGTTGCCGCCGTGAGCGCGTTCCCTGCGCATGGGGTCATGTCAGCACACGTTCCAGGTAGGTCCGGGCGCTCATCATGTCCGCAGACACCGTGGAACAGGTGCTTCAGTGCGCGCTGTCCGAGCTGACCACGCGCTTCGTCACCCAGGCCAACCCCGTCCCCGCCGGCTTGCTGGAGGCGTTGGACGCGGACCCGCGCGCGGGGGCGCAGGCGCTCGCCCGGCGCATCCGTTCGCGCCAGGAGAAGAACCGCGCGGAAGGCCAGCGCCTGCGCAAGCTGCTCCGCTTCGAGACGGAGCTGTGGGAGCAGGGCCACACGCACATCGCCGGCGTGGACGAGGCGGGCATGGCGCCGCTCGCGGGGCCCGTGGTCGCCGCCGCGGCGGTGCTGCCCAAGGGCTTCCGGCTCAAGGGGCTGGATGACTCGAAGAAGATTCTCGACGCGGAGAAGCGCGAGTCGCTGGCCGAGGCCATCAAGCGCGACGCGGTGGCGTGGGCCGTGGGCCGCGCGGAGGTGGAGGAGATCGACCGCATCAACATCTACCACGCGGGCCTGCTGGCCATGCGCCGCGCGGTGGAGGGGCTGTCGGTGAAGCCGGACCACCTGCTGGTGGATGCGCGCACGGTGCCCGAGTGCTCGGTGCCGCAGAGGGGCATCATCAAGGGGGACGCCCTGTCGCTGAGCATCGCCGCGGCCTCCATCCTGGCGAAGACGACGCGCGACCGCTGGATGGCGGAGCTGGATGCCCAGTACCCGGGCTACGGGCTCGCCGCGCACAAGGGCTACCCCACGCCGCAGCACCTGCAGGTGCTGCGTGAAAAGGGCGTGCTGCCCATCCACCGGCGCAGCTTCGCGCCGGTACGCGAGGCCCTGGGCCTGCCGACTGGCTCGCCGCCTTCCGCCCTCCAGGCGGAGCTGTTCCCCGTGGCGCCCTCCCGGACGGTGGTGAAGTCATGAGCGCCGACCGGGGCATCGACGAGTGGATGGCCGCGCGAGGCCTCACCCTGCCCGAGGCCCGTTCCCGCACCCGCGCGGTGCTGGAGGAAGTGGGCCTCACCCGGCCCGGCCGCCAGCGCATGAGCGAGCCCAAGCTCCTCAAGGCGGCGGAGCTGCTGACGGAGCGCTTCTTCCCGGTGTGCGCGGAGGGCGCGTGCCTCAAGGTGGCGCAGGCCAGCGGGCGCGAGCCGATTCGCGTCGAGCCGCGGCTGCACTGTGAGCGCTGCGGAGGCTCGGCCAACCGCCGCGCGGAGGTGGCCTTCGTGGAGACCTGCCAGCGCTACGGCGTGCGCCGCGTGGTGGTGGTGGGCGGCTCGCCGGCCGTGCGCGAGGAGCTGGAGGAGAAGCTGGGCCACCGGATTGACTTGCGGATGGTGGACGGCACGGAGCGCCGCACGGCGGACCGCGCCCGCAGCGACCTGGACTGGGCGGACCTGGTGCTGGTGTGGGGCGCCACGGAGCTGCACCACAAGGTCAGCGGCCACTACACGCACGGTGGGCCGGCCTACAGCCACAAGGTGGTGCACGTGGTGAGGCGAGGCGTCGCCGCGCTGTTGGAGGAAGGCATCACCCACCTGGAGCGGACGCGCTGAGTCCATGACGACCGAGTTCATCCTGCTCCGCCATGGAGAGACGGAGTGGAACTCCCTGGGGCGCCTCCAGGGACATCAGGACAGCACCCTGAGCCAGGTGGGCCTGCGTCAGGCGGACGCCCTGGCCGCGCGCCTGGCGCCCGTCCGCTTCTCGGCGCTCTATTGCAGCGACCTGGGGCGGGCCCAGGAGACGGCGCGGCGCATCGCCACGCGCACGGGCCACACCGTGCAGGCCGACACGCGCCTGCGCGAGCGGGGCCTGGGCATCCTGGAAGGCCTCACCCGGGACGAGGCACGCCTGCAGTACCCGGACGTCTTCGCCGCGTACGCCGGGGGTGCGCCGGACTACGTCGTCCCTGGCGGGGAGAGCACGTCCCAGCGGCTGCGCCACGCGGTGGAGTGCCTGGAGGAGCTGGGCGCGCGCCACCGGGGTGAGCGGCTGGTCGTGGTGACGCACGGAGGCGTGCTCAGCCTCCTGTTCCGCCACAGCCTGGGGATTCCGCACGCGGCGCCGCGCACCTTCTCCGTGCTCAACGCCGGGTGGAATCAGTTCGACTACCACGAAGGCGCGTGGCGGCTGGTGACGTGGGGCGACGTCACCCACCTGCGCGCCACCAGCCTCGACGACACCTGAGCGCCCACGCCTCGCGGGCGCTCGAGGTGGCTACAGCTCCACCTGGGGGCGCTCGTCGCGGCGGGACGCGCGCGTCGCGGCCGGACGGACCTCCAGTTCGGCGCGGGCCTCGTCGATGGCGTCGCACACCCCGTCGGCGGCCCGCTGGACCTGCTCCAGCGTGTGGGACGCCATCACCTGCATGCGGAAGCGCGTCTCGCGCAAGCGAACGGCCGGGTACTCCACCAGGTTGGCGAAGATGTCGCGCTCGAACACCTTCTTCGAGGCCAGCCGCGCCACCTTCGCGTCGCCCACCTGCACGGGGACGACGTTGGAGGGCTCGCCCAGGCACGTCACGCCCCGCGCCTGGAAGGCCCCGCGCAGCGCCAGGATGTTCTCCCGCGCCTTCGCGCGCAGCGCGTCGCCCTCTTCCGAGCGGACGATGCGCAGCGACTCCAGCACCACCGCCGCCTGCATGGGCAGCAGCGCGTTGGAGAAGATGTGGGGCCCGCCCATGATGCGGATGAACTGGCGCACCGCCGGAGAGCGCGTGGCCACGAAGCCGCCGTTGCTCGCGAGCGTCTTGGAGAAGGCGCCCACCACCAGGTCCACCTTCCCCAGCAGGCCCTGCACGCCCAGGCTGCCCGTGCCCCGGGGCCCCATCGCGCCCAAATCATGGGCCACGTCCACCAGCAGCGCGGCGCCGTACTCACGGCAGACGGACTGGAGCTCCTCCAGCCGCGGCACGTCCGAGTCCATGGAGAACAGGCCCTCGGTGACGACGAGCACCGCGTTGCGCGTGTCGCGGGCGCGAATCTCCTGCAGCTTGCGCCGCATGGCGCGGTTGTTGAGGTGCGGCACGCGGCTCACGTTCGTCGTCGCGGCGGCGGCGCCCTGCTGGAGGCACGCGTGCGACAGCGCGTCGAGCACCACGTGGTCATCCGGACGCACCAGCCCGGCGATGACGCCGAAGCCCGCGCCCCAGCCGGTGGAGAACAACGCGACGTGCGGCGTCTGCAGGTGCTCCGCGAGCGCCTTCTCCAGCATCAGCGACGGCGTCGTGTTGCCCCCCAGCATCGCCGAGCCCCCGCTGTGCAACCCGTAGTCCTGGATGGCCCGCTGAGCGGCCTCCACCACCGCCGGGTGCGTGGACAAGGACAGGTAGTCCTGCGAACCGAAGTTCAGCCCCTGGCGCGCCGCCCCCGTCTCGCTGCGGACACCACACTCCGCCGTCGGTGCCGCCTCCAGGCTCCGCGAGTACGGCCACAGCCCCGCCTGACGCCGCGACTCCTGCCACTCGAAGAAGGGCTCCGTCCGACCCAGCAGGTCAGGTCCCGTCGGCTGCGAGTAGTGGGAGATGAAGTGGGTGAAGAGCGGCGAGTCGAGTTGAGCTCGGAAATCCATGAAGCACGTCCAGGGGGGAAGGTCGCGCTGTCAACGAGAGGCGCGGCGCTCGGGGAGGGGGGCGAGCTGCGCATTTAATGCCTCTGCATCTTTCCAGTGTCAACCGGCCTATCTTGACGGCTCCGCTGTATTCGTTTGTTCCGATTCAACCGGATGTGCTGCGTAGGCTGAAACAAGCGCTAGGCACCCAGACAGTCACGCATTTCCAGACGGAAAAACAATGAATCCTGCTTTTTCACCCCAGGACAGAGGGGACTTTTGACGCCCCCTGCCCTGGAGTGCGAGCAAGTGTCCGTCAGTCGTCGTTCTGCCGCAGCGCGGCCAGGACGTTGAGGTCTTCCAGGGTGGTGGTGTCGCCGGAGGCCTGCTTGCCCGCGGCCACGTCACGCAGCAGCCGGCGCATGATCTTCCCCGAGCGCGTCTTCGGCAGCGCCTCCGCGAAGCGGATTTCATCCGGCCGGGCGATGGCGCCAATCTCGCGGCTGACGTGGGCGGCCAGCGTCTTCTTCAGCGCGTCGGACGGCGTGTTGCCCTGCTTCAGGGTGACGAAGGCCACCAGCGCGGTGCCCTTCAAGTCATCCGGACGGCCCACCACGGCGGCCTCGGCGACGGTGGCATGCGCCACCAGCGCGCTCTCCACCTCGGCGGTGCCCAGGCGGTGGCCGGCGACGTTGACCACGTCATCCACGCGGCCCATCAACCAGAGGTAGCCGTCCGCATCCGTGCGGGCGCCGTCACCGGTGAAGTACATGCCGGGCAGCTCGTTGAAGTACGTGCGCACGTAGCGGTCCGGGTCGCCGTACACGGTGCGCAGCATGGAGGGCCAGGGGCGCGTGATGAAGAGCAGCCCGCCCTGCCCTCGCGGCACCTTGTTGCCCTCGCGGTCCAGGATTTCCGCGTGGATGCCGGGCAGCGGCAGCGTGGCCGAGCCAGGCTTCGTCGGCGTGGCGCCCGGGAGCGGCGACACCATGATGCCGCCCGTCTCCGTCTGCCACCACGTGTCCACCACGGGGCAGCGGCCCCCGCCGATGACGTCGCGGTACCACATCCACGCCTCGGGGTTGATGGGCTCTCCCACGCTGCCCAGCAGCCGCAGCGAGGACAGGTCATGCTTGCGCACCGGCTCCTCGCCCAGGCGCATGAAGGCGCGGATGGCGGTGGGCGCGGTGTAGAGGATGGTGGCCTTGTACCGCGCGATGATGTCCCAGAAGCGGTCCGGCCCCGGCTGGGTGGGCGCGCCCTCGTAGAGGACGGTGGTGACGCCGTTCATCAGCGGCCCGTAGACGACGTAGGAGTGGCCCGTCACCCAGCCCACGTCGGCGGTGCACCAGTAGACGTCGTCTTCGCGCAGGTCGAACACCCAGCGCATGGTGAGCGACGTGTTCACCGCGTAGCCGCCCGTGGTGTGCAGCACGCCCTTGGGCTTCCCGGTGGAGCCCGACGTGTAGAGGATGAACAGCGGGTGCTCGCTCTCCACCCACTCCGGTTCACATTCCGCGGACTGTCCGCTGACCAGCGCGTCCCACGCCACCAGCTTGGGCCCGGACAGCGCCAGCGTGCTGCCCGTGCGGCGGAGCACCACCACCTTCTCCATGGTGGGCATGTTCGGCAGCGCGGCCTCCACGTTCGTCAGGAGCGGCACCACCGCGCCCTTGCGCCAGCCGCCGTCCGCGGTGAGCAGCACCTTCGCGCCCGCGTCGTTCATCCGCTCCTGGAGCGCCTCCGCGGAGAAGCCTCCGAACACCACCGAGTGCACCGCGCCGATGCGAGCGCACGCCAGCATGGCCACCGCGGCCTCGGGCACCATGGGCAGGTAGATGCCCACCCGGTCGCCCTTCCGGACGCCCAGCGACTTGAGCGCGTTGGAAAGCTTGTTCACCTCGGTGGACAGCTCGCCGTACGTGAGGGCGCGGCGGTCGCCGGGCTCGCCCTCGAAGAGGATGGCGGGCTTGTCCTTGCGGGTGGCCAGGTGCCGGTCCAGACAGTTGTAGGCCAGGTTCGTCTTGCCCTCGACGAACCACCGCGCGTGCGGCGGCTTCCAGTCGAGCACCGTCTGGAAGGGCTCCTTCCAGTACAGCTCCTCGCGGGCGCGGTCGCCCCAGTACCTGTCCGGGTCCTTCGCGGCTTCGTCCCAGAGCTGCTGGTACTGCGCCATGCTCCGGATGTGCGCGCGCCGGGCGAACGCCTCTGGCGGCGCAAAGACGCGTGCTTCCGTCAGGACCGAGTGAATCTCATGCTTCGAATCCGCCATGCGTTCCTCCAGCGTGGACAATGCCACCCTGTTCTAGGAACCCAGGGTGCGCGTCTCAACCCTCCGTGTCACAGCGCTTCGATTCCTTGACGGCCTCGTAGCGCAGCCACATCTCGCAGACGCATTCGTCGGGGCGGCGCGTGTCGTAGCGGACCCGCAGCACGCCGTTGAACTGCGTTTCGCACTGCGTCGTGCCGTCGATGTGGATGTTGATCTGATCCAACAGGCACTCCTGGCCGTTCACCTCGGCTGCGGCCTTGACCACGCTCCCGTCGATGGAGAAGTGCTCACCGTCCTCCAGGAAATAGCCCACGAGGTGGCTGTCCAGGAACCCGAAGTCCAGGCGGACGACGCGCCCGCTGATCTGCAGGGTGCCGTAGAGCTGGCCGCGGTTGGTCTCCAGCAGCCCGCAGTCGTCGCGGAGCACCTCGACGGGCTCGAAGACGTAATCACCCGGCTCCTGGGCGCGGGGCAGGCAGCCCGCCAGGCACGCCAGGAGCAGACCGGAGAGGACGAGGCGATGGCGTCTCGGAGTCGACACGGCGCGCACCATACCCCACGGCCCGCATCTAGGAAGTGCGAGCGTGACGGCAGCGGGTAGACTGGGGGTCATGCCCGAATACCGCAACCCCAAGCCCACCGTGGACTGCATCATCGAGCTGCCCGGTGAACGCCTCGTCCTCATCCGGCGCGCGAATCCGCCTGTCGGCTGGGCCCTGCCGGGTGGCTTCGTGGACGAGGGCGAGCCGCTCGACGTCGCCGCCGTGCGCGAGGTCCTGGAAGAGACGGGCCTTCACGTGAAGCTGTCGGAGCAGTTCTTCACGTACTCGGACCCCCGGAGGGATCCGCGGCAGCACAACATCTCCACCGTCTACATCGGCTCGGCCGAAGGTGAACCGAAGGGCGCCGACGACGCGGCCGAAGCCCGCGCCTTCCGCGTGGATGACCTGCCGAAGGACCTGTGCTTCGACCACGACACCATCCTGTCCGACTACGTGACGTACAAGCGGACCGGTCAGCGGCGGAAGCTCTAGGAGCGGCGCGGGAGGATGCACTACGCGCTCGTCCTGCTCGCCCTGGGAGGCCTGCTGACCCTCCACGAGCTGGGGCACCTCGTCGCCGCGCGGCTGCTCGGTGTGCGGGTGCCCCGCTTCGTGTTCGGTTTTGGTCCCCCGCTGGTGTCCTTCCGGCTGTGGGGGACGCAGTACGTGGTGGCGGCGGTGCCCCTGGGCGCCACGGCGCACCTGCAGGGGATGAACCCGCACCGCGCGGACGCGGACGAGGCGGCGGGCTTCGCGGCGCGAGGGCCGCTGCTGCGCATCCTCATCATCCTGGCGGGGCCGCTGGCCAACTATGCGCTCGCGCTGGGCGTCCTGTTCGCGCTGTACACGTCGGGCACGCACGTGGTGGTGCCGCTGACGGTGGGGACGGTGCAGCCGGGCTCGGAGGCGGCGCGGGCGCAGCTGCTGCCAGGGGACCGCATCGTCAAGGTCGCGGAGCAGCCGCTGCGGAGCTGGTCGGAGTTCGTGGAGAAGGTGGGCGCGGCGCCGGGCGTCCCGCTGGAGCTGGACGTGGAGCGCGGCGGTGATGCGCGCTCGGTGGTGGTGCGGCCCCGGCGGGATGAGCGCGGCACGGGCCGCATCGGGGTGAGCCAGCAGTACGTCTACAAGGCGCACAGCGCGGGTGAGGCGCTGAGCCATTCGTTCACGCACACCGGCAAGGTGGCCGCGGAAGGCGTGGCGCTGTTGAACCGGATGATGCGGCACGGGCTGGAGAGCGCGGACGCGGCGAGCCCCGGAGCGCTGGTGCGGCAGGAGTCCGCGGATGCGATGGCGTCCGGGACGGATGCCCTGCTGCGGACCCTGGTGGCCGCGTCGGTGGTGCTGGCGCTGTTGACGTTGCTGCCCGTGCCCGGGCTGGATGGTGGCCGCGTGGTGCTGCTCCTCGTCGAGGCGGCGAGCGGCCGACGGATTCCCCCTCGCGTGGAGACGGTGGCGCAGACGGTGGGGTTCCTGGGAATCGCCGTGGCCGTGGTGTTGATGGCGACCGCGGAGATTCGGCGCGCGTTGCCGGCGCGGCTCGGCCTGGAGGACTCGCCGGCCCAGGATGCGGGCACGGGCGCTGGCACGAACGCGCCCCCTGACGCCGGCGCTACCGGGACAGCCGACGCGGGGCCATAGACAACACCCGGCTCTGCCCTCGGCGCCACCCTGCTGGAGCCCACGCACCGCGCGCGGCACCTGCTGTCAGGAAATCTCGACGTCGTCGTCCCGTCCGGTCACGGCGGACGCGGTTCCAGTCCTGTCGTGATTGCGACACCCAGCCCCGACCTTCGAGCGCGGACGCGCCGCATGGGAGCCAGCGAGATGGGAAGCACCGAATCCGCAGATGAGTGAGCCGCGGCGACACGTCAACCGTTGCCGCGGCCCTCTGCTCCAGCGCATCCCCGTACCCGTGGAGAGGCAGAGCGCCGCCAGATGTTCCTCATTTGTGCGGATGCAATCGTGCCTGACTTCAAATCCCCGTCTTGGAACCACTCCGTGCCAGCAGCGCTGTTGCTGATGGCTCCGTTCGACCTCCTGGCCTCACTGGCCATGGACATCTACCTGCCTGTCGTTCCGGCGATGCCCGGAATCCTCAACACCTCCCCCGCCATCGTCCAGCTCACCTTGAGCCTGTACCTGGCGGTGCTCGGGCTCGGGCAGATGGTGTTCGGCCCGGTCTCCGACCGCATCGGCCGGCGACCCGTGCTGCTGACAGGCGCCCTCCTGTTCGCGGCCGCATCCTTCCTGCTCGCGGGAACCTCGGAGGCCGCGCTGTTCGTCGGCCTCCGGCTCCTCCAGGCCGTGGGGGCCTCCGCGGCCCTCGTCGCCACGTTCGCGACGGTCCGCGATGTCTATGCGGAGCGCCCCGAGAGCGCGACCCTCTACAGCCTGTTCAGCGCCATGCTGGCCTTCGTCCCCGCGCTCGGCCCCATCGCGGGGGCGCTGCTCATGCAGCACTTGGGATGGCGAGCCATCTTCATCACGCTCGGCATCCTGGCGACGGCGGCGCTGCTGCAAGCCCTGCCGCGGTGGCATGAGTCGCGCCCGGCCCAGGGCCCCCAGCCGCGGCCCGCGCTCCGGCACATCCTGCGCAGCGCCACGTTCTGGACGTACACCCTGGGCTTCAGCGCGGCCATGGGCGCCTTCTTCGTGTTCTTCTCCACGGCGCCCCGGGTGCTCATCGGTCAGGCCGGCTTCTCCGAGCTCGGGTTCAGTCTGGCCTTCGCCACCGCCGCGCTCGCGATGATTCTGACGACCCGCTTCGCGAAGCGCTTCGTGGCGAGCTGGGGACTGGCGGGAAGCCTCACGCGAGGCATGGGACTGTTGCTGCTGGGCGCGGGGCTCCTGACGGCCGGGCAGCTCCTGGCGACACCGTCATTCTGGACGTTCGTCGCGCCGATGTGGCTCATCTCGGCGGGCATCGTGTTCTCCGTGTCCGTCACCGCCAATGGCGCACTCCAGGCCTTTGGTGATGTGGCGGGAACGGCGGTCGCGCTCTACTTCTGCATCCAGAGCCTCATCGTCGGCGTCCTCGGCACGCTGATGATCGTCCTGCTGGACGGCGACACGGCGTGGCCACTGGTGGGATACGCGGCCTTGATGGCAGGGGTGACGTTGACGGCGCTTCAGCGCCTCCGGAGCCGTCAAGGCGTCCTGACGGAAGTCGCGCTGGCGGAAAGCTCCGGCGAGACCTAGCAGACGTCCCCAAACCGCGCCGCGGGGCCCTGCTCCCGCGGCGCGGCGGGGGTTTCCGCCTCTCCCTCCTGGGACGGAACCCAGCCCGCCGCCCGGCTGTCCAGGGACCCACCGGGCGTCGGCCGTCTTTCGGAAGACGTCTCCTGGTCGATGAAGGAGCCGCGAGCCATGCAAGGCCCTATGCTTCCCCCCGCGATGAACACCAAGGCAGGCGGTGGAATCTTCTGTGAGCTGTACTGGGGCGACAATCTGTCCGAGGCGTGGAGCTACGGGCCGGAGCATTCGAATGTCCACGCCGCCCCGGATGAGACGGCGCCGCTGCCGCTCTACGGCTTCACCCTGCCCGAAGAGCCGTTCCTGCTCGCCGAGCGCACCGCGCAGGGCTGGCGCATCCACCTGCCGCCCGCTGCCCGTGCCGAGCGCGCCATCAAAGGCGACGCCTTCGCCGCCGTGCCGAAGACGGACCTGCACCAGCAGGACGGGCGCACCACGGTGGAGCTCGCGGAGGGCATGACGCTCCGCCTCTCGGAAGGCCAGCTCTCGCTGCGCATCCAGGGCTCCGTCGTGAAGGAGCAGGTCAACCGGCTCCAGTGGAAGGACTTCGGCTGGCTCATCATCGTGAGCATGCTCTTCCTCAGCCTCCCGGTGGGCTTCCTCATCGCGGGCCCCACGCCCCAGCGCATGGAGGAATCCAAGGTCCGCGCCATGAAGATGGCCGCCGACAAGGAAGCCGAGCGCCGCAAGGCCATGGGCCTGGACACGCCCCTGCGTCCGCTCACGGAGGAAGAGCTCGGCACGCAGCCCGACGGCGGTGACGGCGTCACGGTCCCCGCCTTCCTGCGCGTCCGCTGAGCTGGCGCTTCAGGGCCCCAGGCCGACCCAGACCTCCCCATCCTCGAAGAACTCCTTCTTCCAGATGGGGACGTCCTGCTTGAGCCGCTCGATGGCGTACTCGCAGCCACCGAACGCCTCCTTCCGGTGCGGCGACGCCGCGGCGATGACGACGGCCAGCTCGCCGGGCACCAGCGTCCCCACGCGGTGGATGATGGACAGGCGCACACCGGGAAACCGCTCCGCGGCCTCCGCGCCAATCTCCGCCAGCTTCTTCTCCGCCATGGGCGCGTAGGCCTCGTACTCCAAGCGCAACACGCGCCGGCCCTTCGTCTGGTTGCGCACGGAGCCGCTGAACGTCACCAGCCCGCCGTACGCCTCTCCGCTGACGGCCTCCACCACCTCTTCCAGCCGCAGGGGCCGGTCCACCACCTGGAACTTCCCAGGTGCGCCTCCCGCCACGGGAGGAATCAGCGCCACCTCCGCCCCATCGCGCACCGGGGCATCTGGCCCGACGAACTCCTGGTCCACCGCCACGCGAAGGTGTGGCAGGAGTGGCGCCAGCGCCGCGTACCTGGCGGTCAGCAGCTGCAACACGTCCCGTACCTGCGCGCCTTCGGGTACGTCCAGGGACTCACGGGCCTGCCCGGTGCGCTCGCGAGCCGCGGCGAAGTAGAGGACGGTGACGCGCACGCTCCCGGCTTCCGCCGTGCCGCCGCTCAACGTGAGGCCTCCTGCGCCGCGCGCAGGGACAGGCGCCCCTTGAGCCGGCCACCGCCCTCCACCGGGCTGAAGTCGAGGAAGCCCGAGTCCAGCGGCGTAATCCGGTCCAGCAGCGCCCCCGAGAGCGCCTTCGTCGCCCCCAGCAACGGCCCCGGCACGCCGGGCACCTTCTCCGCCGCGCGCAGGTCCGCGCGCAGCCGGCCCAGATCCACCATCACCGACACGTGGCCCGAGCTGAAGGCCTCGCCGCCGAAGCGCTCCCGCAGCTCGGCGCCCACGTCTCCGCGAGGACGCCCCTGCAGCAGCTCCCCCGCCAGCAGGCTGGCACGCTCGGGCGTGATTCGCAGCTCCACCGGCTGCTCCCGAAGCCGCGTCCGGAAGAGCGTGCCATTCGCCTCCTGCTGCGTCGTGTAGCGCAGCACGGAATCCTCCAACTGCTGCTGCACGAGCGCCCGCACGGGCTCCGACGCCGTCAGCCCCGCTTCGACCACGATGGAGCCCTTGAGGTCGGGCCGCTTGTTCCGGATGAAGTTGCGGAAGAAGGCCGGGATGTCGAAGTACGCGCGCAGCACCACGTCGCCGCGCAGCGCCTCGAGCAACGCCTCCACGTCCAGTCCTTCACGACGCCAGGACGCCACCATTCGCTCGCGGCGCTCGGAGCCCGGCGCGCCGAACGCCAGCCGAGCCAGCTCCTCGGGCGGCACGGAAATCTGCGCCGCGGCGATGGGCCCCAGCTCCGCGTCCTTCAGCAACGCCGACGCGGGCGCGCGGGCGCCCTGGAACAGCGGCGTCGACGAGGCCAGGAACCCATCCAGGTCCAACCGCTCTGGCTTCACCGCCAGCGACGCGGCGAAGCCCCGAATCGGGTGGGTGCCTTCTTCATCAGGCGTCACACCGGGCTGCTGCCCGGAGAAGAGATACACGCTGCCGTTCGCCACCTTCCCTCGCAGCTCGGTCAGCAGCGCATCCTCGGAGATGCCCGGCCCCGCGAGGCTCCGCACCGCCTGGCGTGCCACCTCCGCGTCGGGGATGGCCAGCACCTGCGCCTGCTGCGGCTCGCCTTCGTCGGGCTCCTCCAGCCCCTCCGGCACGGCGAGATAGAGGTAGCCCCGGTCCTCGAAGAGCAACATCGGGGGGCCACCAGACGCGGGCTCCACGATGACGGAGCCGTCCGGCTGCGGCATCGGGCCGTGCCCCGCCCGCTCCAGCTCGTTGGCGACGGCCTTCAGGGCCGCCTCCGGCTCCGTGATGCCCAGCAGCGTCACGACGCCGTCGAACTCCGGGAGCAGGAAGAAGCCGAAGCCCTCGTCGGGGTCCACCACCGTCCCGGTGCCGTCCTCCAGGTCCGCGAAGAGCAGCGGCAGCAGCGGAGAGGACTCCACGGCTCGCCGCGCATTCTCCGGCCCCACGAGGCGCGCATAGAAGTCCATCAACAGGTCCACATGGCCACGCAGCTCGGGCAGCCACATGACGGTGCGCGCGCTGGAGGGCACCGCGCGCAGCACCGGCCGAGGCACCACCGTCAACTGGACGCGGCCGACCTCTTCTCCCTCGTGCAGGGCGCGCACGGTATAGGCGCCTGCCCGGGAGAAGGCGTGGGACACCCACGGCGCCGTCTGGGCGTCGCTGCCGTCACCGAAGTCCCAGGTGACGGTGGTGGCGTCCTCGCGCTGCGAGCCGAGGTCGACCGGCACGCCCGCTTCCACCGTCCGGTCCTGCCCCAGGTCCGGCCGCACCACGCGGCGGCAGCCGGAGGCCCAGGGGCCCACGGCGACCGTCAGCAAGAGGAGCGCGACAAGAGACCCAGGGCGGCGCGGATTGAGCGGCATGAGCCGCTTAGTAATCCAGCGCCAGTCCGAACATCCAGCGCCGGTTCGACAGGTTCAGCCCCGCGCCGCCGAAGTTGTCCACATCCGCATAGGTGTACTCGGCGAAGAAGTAGCTGTGGTTGACGCCCAGGTCGGAGTCGAAGTCGCGCGCGAAGCGCGGCTCCAGCACGTCCAGCAGGAAGGCGATGCCACCCGTCGCGCCCCAGCCCCAACGGCCGCCCGAGCCCCGGTTCCCATCCACCACCTCGGTGCCGGCGCCCTTGGTAATCCACCACGGCGTGTAGATGAGCCCCAGCTTGCCGTAGGGCACCAGCGGGATGCCCCACTCGAAGGCGGCGTAGTCGAACTTGTAGAAGACGTTGAAGGCCAGGGGCACCAGGCGCAGCGCCGTGCGCTCCGCCGCGAGCGCGCCCGTGGCAAGCCGCGCCGTGCCGTACTTCTCGCCGTAGCCAGCGGAGAAGCCCACGCCCGCCGTGCCTACGCCTTGGTAGAAGTACCGCTGGAGCTCCACCTCGAACGTCAGCAGCGACTCGCCGCCGAAGTAGTCCTCGTACGGCGTGCCATTGAGGCCAGGCTCTTCATCGATGAGGGGCTTGTAGCCACCCATGCGGAATTGAATACCGCCCGTACGTGGCGAGCGCAGCGAGACTTCCTCCTCCACCACTACCGTGTTCTGCCCCCACGCGGGCAGCGCGGCGAGCAACGCCACGACCCCCAGGGCCGATGCCCGACTCATGACCGCTTCCTCCTCGACGACAACCAGATTCCCAGGGACGCCAGCAACGCGCATCCCGTGATGCCTCCGCCCGCCGCGGCGCAACCACCCGTCTCGGCACCGCCAGCACCGAGGTATCCGCCGTAGAAACCCTCGCTCGCGATGGGCGTCCCCAACGTCACGGCGGAAGGCTCGCTCCGGTTGCCCGCCGCATCAATGGCAATCGCCCGCACGGCGTACTCCACACCGTTCTCGAGCCCATCCATGCGGAAGACCGTGTTCGCCACGGCCTGCACCTTCGAGTTCACCACTTCGCCCGTGCCTACCCCACCGTCCTCACCGCCAACGAGCGAGAGCACCTCCACCACCATCGACGCCGAATCGCTGGGAACCGTCACGGTGGCGCTGAGCGCGCCGTCCAGGCCCGTCACCGCGGGAGCGGAGGGCGCGGAGGGGGGCTCCGGGTCATACACGAGGTCGATGGCTGGCGTGCCCACCGAGCTGACCGTGTCCGCGCACGTCTGGTTGCCGATAACGTCAACAGTCACACGCGGGGTGGAGGCGCAGAGCCGAAAGGTCGTGGTCGCGGTCTGCGACTCACAGGTATCTCCCCCCGCCTCCAGCGCCGCGCTCGCGCGCAGCGTCAGCGTTCCCGTGGTGGTAGTGGTATCTCCAGCAGCGACCTGCTGGAGCAACAGGTCCGCCCCCGCGGGAGCGCGCGTACAGGCGCCGTCACTGGAAAGCCAGAAGTACAGCGTCTCGCAAAGCAGACCCGTCCGGCTCCAGGTCACGGTGCGTTCCGCCGTGCAGTCCGCCTGGGAGACGACGATGCGATTGTTCTGGAGGATGTTTGGCGAGGCCGTGAACGTCACGGTCTGCTGCCCCAGGGCAGTCGACGCGAAGAGCAAGAGGCCAACGAGAATGAGGCGCATGGGTACGCCCAGGCTAGCAAGCGGGAGGCCACATGAAACGCATTCTCGTCCGCTGGGCATCACTCCGGGACGGCCGCCCCGCCGCGCCAAACAGGCAGGACGGCTCCGGAGGCTTTGCCAATTTGTCAGGCGGGGCGCTCGGCCAGGCGGAGCCCGGCCTCCACCAGGTTGAGGGCGGCACCCCGGCTGGCGTTGTCCACGGAGGCGAACAGCGTCACCCACTCCGGGGCCTGGGGGAATGCGCGCACCCGGCCCACATGGACCGCCGGGTCGGACGTGACGAGCATGGGCATGGGGTACACGCGCTCGCCCGGCACATCCAGCACCTTCAGGACGCCGGACGTCTTGAGGGCCGCGCGCACCTGCTCCACCGGGCCCGGCTTCTTGAGTTGCACGTTGAGGGTGAGGCCGTGGCCGTAGAACGTCGGCACCTGCACCGCCGTCCCGGCGATGACGGGCACGTCCCCCCTGGACGAGAACAGCCGGGCCGCCTCCAGCGTCCAGCCGCCCTCCTCCTCCGTCCAGGGTGAATTCACCATGAAGCCGCCCACCTGGGGCACCAGGTTGAAGCCCACGCGGTGGGGGAAGGCGTGCGGCTCCGGCTCGCGGCCCGACAGCAGGTCCGCCGTCTGCTTCTCCAGCTCCGCCACCCCGCGCACACCCGCGCTGGACGCCGCCATCAGCGCCGTCACCTGCGCGCGCGCCACGCCGAAGGCCTTCCGCAGCGGCTCCACCACGTGCACCGCGGCGGTCGTCACGGCCCCTGGCAGACACACGATGCGGCCCTTGAAGGTGAAGCCCGCGCCCAGCACGTCCGTGTTGAAGCCCGGCAGCACCAGGGGGACGTTGCCGTCACCCCGGAAGGCATTGCTGGCGTCCACCACCCACGCGCCCGCCGCCTGCGCGGCCGGAGCCAGCTTGCGAGACGCCTCGGCCGGCGTGGCCAGCAGCACCAGCTTCACGCCCCGGAAGGCGTCCGGCGTCGCCTGCTCCACCTCGAGCGAGTCCTCGCCGTACTCCACCTCCAGGCCCTTGGAGCGCTCGGAGCCGAAGGCGCGCACCTGTTCGGCGGGCACATCCTGCGCGTACAGCGCGGCGAGCACCTCGCGGCCCACCACGCCCGTCGCGCCCACCACGCCAATCGTCAAGTCGTCTCTCATGGCGCGTCCTTTACGCCACCGGAGGCCGGGAGCGCGAGCACCACGAGGCGGCTCAGTCTTCCTTCAACCGCGCGGTGGGCGCCGGCCCGGGCAGCGGCGGGAACTTCGGGTTGCGCTCCGGCTCAGAGGCCCGCACGTAGTGCGGCTCCATGGCGAAGAGCGCCTCCAGCGTCTGCGCCTCCGGGAAGCGCGCCAGCGCCGCCAGCGCCACCGCCGACGGGAAGGTCGGCGCCGCCAGCAGCCGGTGCGGCGCCACCCCGTGCGACTCCAGGGCGGCGCGGTAGTCCACCAGCGCGGGCCCCAGCGCCACGGCCCGGGGCTCGGCGGCCATGCGCGCGGCCACCTCCGCGGGTGACATGGCCGTCTCCGGCTCCAGGGGCTCCACCGTCCCGCCCCGGCGCACGTAGGCCCCCAAGTACAGGTCGTCCCTGCGCGCCACCGCCAGGCAGTACAGCGGCACGTTTTCGGGGCCCTCCAGCGCCACGGCCGCCAGCGACGAGGCCCCGGCCACCTTCAGCTTCGTCGCGTAGGCCAGCGACTTCGCCGTCGCCAGGCCGATGCGCAGCCCCGTGAAGGAACCCGGCCCCAGCCCCACCACCAGCCCCTCCAGGGCGGGCAGCGTGGCGCCATGGCGTTCCAGCAGCTCCCCGACGATGCCGGGCAGCAGCTCGCTCTGCTTCCGCGGCGGACCCACCACCACGTGCTCCAGCGTGCGCAGCGCGCCATCGGGCGCTCGCTCCACCAGGGCCAGCGACAACGTCAACGTCGAGGTGTCCAGCGAGAGAAACATGGGACGGCTCACTACACCGGCGCGGCCCACATTGCCTGCGGAATCTCCGACACCCGGTCCTCGCAGCGGTACAGCCGGACGCGCACCACGCCCTTGTCCAGCATGCCCAGCTTCCGGGCGGCGCCCTTGGACACGTCCACGATGCGCCCGTCGATGAAGGGGCCCCGGTCATTCACCCGCACCTTCACCGCGCGCCCGTTCTCCATGTTCACCACGCGCAGGCACGAGCCGAAGCGCAGCTTTCGGTGCGCGGCCGTCATCGCCTCCTGGTCGAAGCGCTCCCCGCTCGCGGTGGGCCGCCCGTGCAGGCCGGGGCCGTAGAACGAGGCCAGCCCTTCGCCCAGGTACGAGCGCGGCATCTGCCCGCGCCGCGTCACCCCGGGCGAGCCACCGCGGGACTTCGGCGACTTCGACGGGCGGGCGGCGTCCTCCGCCGGGTCGGGCCTGGCCGCGCGCGAGGCGCACGCGGAGGTGAAACCCAGGCAGAGCAGTCCGGCAACGGCGAGTCCTCGCATGCGTCCTCTAGCGGGTGATGTCGTTGGTCACGGCCAACAGCATCAGCAGGACGAGCAGCGCGAGCCCCACCATGTTGGCCACCTCGCGGACGCGAACAGGGATGGGGCGGCGGCGAATTCCCTCCCAGGCGGCGGAGAGCAGGTGGAAGCCGTCCAGCACGGGGATGGGCAGCAGGTTCATCACCCCCAGGTTGATGGAGATGAGCGCCATCAGGTGGAGGAAGCTGTCCAGGCCCTGCTCGGCGCTCTTGGACGCCAGCTGGTACATCATGATGGGGCCGCCCACGGTGTTCATCGGCACCGAGCCCACCAGCAGCCCGCCGAGGACCCGCACCATCTGCCCGACAATCTTCGGGACGATGAGCGCGGCCTGCTTCAGCGCGGCGCCCGGCCCCAGGTGCACCGTCACCTCGTCCAGCACCGGCATGTCCGCCGCGGAGAGCACCCAGTTGCGCACGCCCAGGACGATGGGCGCGCTCGCCGTGCCCAGCTCGTCCTCCGTCTTCAGCGGCGCCTGCGCCAGCGTCTCCGTGCGCTCGCCGTCCGCGCCCCGCCACGTCAGTTGGAAGGAGCGCTCCTTCAGGGCGTTCAGCTTCGAGGAGAACTTGACGAAGGACTCCGGCTTCTCGCCATCCAGGGCGATGATGCGGTCTCCGGGCCGCAGGCCACCCTTCTCCGCCGCGCTCCCCGGCGCCACGGTGGCCAGGTACAGGTCGGACGTCTCCGCGCCCACCGTCGCCAGCCCCACGCCCGGCTGCTTCGGCACGGTGAGCTTCAGCACGGAAGCCGCCCGCCCCGTCACGGCGCCCGCCGCCACGGAGTCCATGCGCCGGAGGGTGAGCTCCAGGGGCGTGCCCTCCGCGTGCTTGTCCAGCTCCTGCTGGAAGCGCGCTTCCGTCTCCACGCTCACGCCGTTGACGGCCAGGATGCGGTCGAAGGTCCGCAGCCCGGCCTGCTCCGCCACCGAACCCGGCGGCACGCCGACGATGGGCGGCTTCGACACGGCCTCTACGCCAATGGAGCCGCGCTCCACCGTGTCGATGGGGGACGTCTCCACGTTCTTCGTGGGCGTCACATCCACCGTCAGCTTCTGGCCGTTGCGCTCCAGGACGATGGGGACGGGCCGCTCGAAGCGGCCGACGAACGCCTCCCGCATGTCATTGAACGTGCGCACCGGCTCGCCATCCACGGACAGGATGCGATCTCCGGGGCGGATGCCGGCGGCCACCGCGGGCATGCCCTCGCTCACCGTCCCCACGTAGGTGGAGGTGGCCTGGTGCGGGCCCAGGAAGACGAAGAAATAGACGAGGATGGGGAAGATGAGGTTGAAGGCCGGCCCCGCCAGGACGATGAGGCCGCGCTTCCACGGTGGCTGCGCCAGGAAGCCCCGGCTGGCCTCCTCCGGGCTGAGCTCCTCGTGGGGCATGTCCCCCGCCATCTTCACGTAGCCGCCCAGCGGCAGCAGGGCAATCTGGTACTCCGTCTCGCCCTTGGTGAAGCCGATCAGCTTGGGTCCGAAGCCAATGGAGAACTTCAGGACCTTCACACCACAGGCCTTCGCCACCAGGAAGTGGCCAAGCTCGTGCACCGTGACGAGCACGCCGAGCAGAATGACGAAGAACCCGATGTTTTGGAGCATGGGCGCAACAGTAATCGTGGGCGCCCAGGCGGACAACGCGCAACCGGGCCCGCCGAGCAGACGGGCAACCGGAAGGGGCGGTCCCTAGGGCAGCAGGCCCCGGATGAACTGCACGTAGACGAACACCAGGGGCGCGTTGAACAGGAGCGCGTCGATGCGATCCAACACGCCACCATGTCCGGGGATGAGGAAGCCCGAGTCCTTCACCCCGTAGGCCCGCTTGAGCATGGACTCACACAGGTCGCCCACCGGCCCCAGGATGCCACCCGCGATGCCCAGCAGCACGCAGTCCCACGCCGTGAACACGGGGAAGAAGAACTGCTGGGCAATGAACATCCCGCCCACCGAGCCCAGCATGCCCCCGAAGAAGCCCTCCCACGTCTTGTTGGGGCTCACCTCCGGGTAGAGCTTGTGCTTCCCCATGAACCGCCCGAAGAAATAGGCGGCGGTGTCATTGGCCCAGGTGATGACCAGCGCGCAGATGACCCAGGCCATGCCGTCATCAGGCAACAGGCGCAGCGCGGACATGGCCGTGAGACCCACCGCGCCGTACAGGAAGCCGTTGACCAGGTGCGCCGTGCGGGTGGGCGCCTCCGCCAGCGGGCCCTTGAAGAGGTGGTAGATCCACGCGAAGAACGCGAAGACAATGGTGAGCCAGAAGGCCGTCTCGCCCGTGCGCGCCGCGTCCCGCAGCGGCAGGAACGGCAGCACCGCGGCGAAGGCCATCCCGACCCAGGAGGCCACCGTCAGGCGCTTCTGGACGATGAGGTAGTACTCACCCACGCACGCGGCGGCGGCGGCGCCCAGCAGGGCCGCGCTCCAGTAACCACCGAGGAACAGCAGCAGGAGGACCAGCGGCAGCAGTGTCACCGCGGAGACGACGCGGATGACGAGGTTTCGGTTCTTGTCGTTCACGCCTTGGCCTGCTGAGGAGCGTCCTCCCGCTGCACCTGAGCGGACGTGAGGCCGAAGCGGCGCTCACGCTGCTGGTACTGCGACACGCAGCGGAGGAACTCGTCAGTACGGAAGTCCGGCCACAAGGCGTCGGTGAAGCACATCTCCGCGTACGCCATCTGCCAGAGCAGGAAGTTGGACACGCGCAGCTCGCCGCTGGTCCTCACCATCAGGTCCAGCGGGGGCAGCCCCTGCGTCCAGAGGAACTGCTCGAAGTCGCTCTCCTCCACCCGCCCCGCCGCCAGCTCTCCACGCTCCACGGCCTCGGCCAGCCGCCGCGCCGCGTGGAGGATCTCCTCTCGCCCGCCGTAGGACAACGCCAGCGACAGCACCATGCCGGTGTTGTGCGCGGAGTCGGCCCGGAGCCGATCCAACGGGTCGCGCACGTAGCGCGGCAGCCGGTCCACGTCTCCAATGGCGTTGAGGCGGATGCCGTTGTCCAGGATTTCGGCGCGCTCGCGCTCCAGGTACTCCCGGAGCAGGTCCATCAACCCGGCGACCTCTTCCGCCGGACGCGCCCAGTTCTGCGACGAGAACGCATAGAGCGTCAGCGCCTGGATGCCCAGGCGGCGCGCGGTGCGCGTCACTTCACGCACGCTCGACGTCGCCTCCCGGTGCCCCTCCAGCCGGGGCAACCCTCGGGACTCCGCCCATCGCCCGTTGCCGTCCATGATGATGCCCACGTGGCGCGGCATCGGCCGGGCCTTGACGGCTTGTTCCAGGGTGGAAATCACTGAGGGGCGGTCCATGAAGCCGCGCACCCTAGCGATGCCGCCGCGCGCCGTCCACGGGCGCGTGCCCCAACCGTCACGGTCGGCCCCTGACCGGTCGCCCGGTGGCGGTGGGTGGCCGCTCCACGTCAGAGGGGCTACCTGATGTAGGCCGAAGTGGGCAACCGTTCGCTGGAGAACCCTTCAGCCCAGCGGCCAATCCGGGCTCGCCAGCTCCATGGGGCCGTCGCGCCAGGACGTGTAGGCGTCCTCGTCCGCGACCCGGTACGGCTTGCCGAAGGCGCGCGCGAAATAGTCGCCCCAGTGCGGCTGGGAGCCGTCCGCGTCGGTGAAGCCGTACTCGCGGGCCAGGGCCCAGGAGCTGAAGACACGGCCGGCCTTGGCGCCCACGTTTGAATCGGCCGCGAGCGCCGCCACCGCCCGGCCCACGTAGGCTGGGCTCTCCGAGGCGATGAAGTGCGGATCCTTCGCCGCGCCGTCGCGCCAGTTCTCCTCCGTCACGCCGAAGTTCTCCAGCATCTCCTCGGAGCGGAGGAAGCCGGGCGTCAGCGCCAGCGCGGTGACGTTCGTGCGGCGCAGCTCCCGGGACATCCCGAAGGCGAGCCGGATGACGGACAGCTTCACCAGGTCGTACCAGAGGTTGCCGCGGTAGCCGAACGAGTCCCCGTCCGTGATTTCGACGAGGAGCCCCCGCTCGCCGCTTAGCATGAGCGGCACGGCGTGGCGGCTGGTGAGCAGGTGCGTGAAGACGGCGCGCTCGAACATCTGCTGCCCCTTCGCGGCGGACTGTTTCCAGAACGCCGGGCCGAACTCGGTGAGTCCGTCGCCGCCCCAGATGTCGTTCACCAGGATGTCGAGCCGCCCCTGCTCCCGCTGGATGCGCGCGCACAGCGCTTCGACCTCCGCTTCGACGGAGTGGTCCACGCGGACGGCGATGCCCCGGCCGCCCCTGGCGTCGACGAGCTCGGCCGCCTCTTCAATGGTCTCCGGACGCGAGCCCGTCGCGGGCCGGCCGCGCACGCTGCGCCCGGTGCAGTACACGGTGGCGCCTGCCTCTCCCAGCATGGTGGCGATGCCGCGCCCCGCGCCTCGGGTGGCTCCCGCGACCAGGGCGATGCGTCCTTCGAGTGGCTTCATGGCTGGCACTCCTCCAGGCCCACGGACGGCCGTGGACCGCTGTGGGTTCGTGTTCGCAGCCTGGCGAGGAAATCATGACATCTTGTGTCATGATTCCTCGCGTAGACTTCGCTTCGGAACCTGCCCATGCGCGCCGACCGACTCGTCAGCTTGACCCTGCTCCTCCAGACGCGCCCGAAGATGACGGCGGGCGAGCTGGCACGGGAGCTCCAGGTCTCCGAACGGACCATCCACCGGGACCTCGACGCGCTGTCCGGCGCGGGCGTGCCCGTGTACGCCACCCGAGGCGCAGCGGGAGGCGTGTCGTTGATGGAAGGCTGGCGCACCCAACTCACGGGCTTCACGCGAACGGAGCTGCACGCGCTGGCGGCCGTGGCGGCACCGGGGGCCTTGGATGACCTGGGGCTGACGTCGGCGCTGCGTTCGGGGCTGGTGAAGCTGGCGGCCTCCCTGCCCGCGCTCCAGCAACCCGCGTTGGAGTACGCGCGCCAGCGGCTTCATGTGGATGCGTCGTCGTGGTTTCCGGAGCGCGAGGCCGTGCCCCATCTGGCGACGCTGCGTGATGCCGTCTGGCAGGACCGCCGCGTGTCCCTGACGTACCGGGACTTCGAGGGCAAGCCGAGCCGCAAGGTGGTGGACCCGTATGCGCTCGTCATCAAGGCGGACCGTTGGTACCTCGTCGCGCGCACGGGCGAGGAGGAACCGCGTGTGTATCGAGGCTCGCGCGTGGAGGGGGCGCGGATGCGCCCGGAGACCTTCGTCCGGCCGGCGCGCTTCGACCTGCCGGCATTTTGGAAGGCGTGGTGCTCACGCTTCGCGGAGAAGCGCGCGACGTACGAAGTCACGCTGCGCTTGACGCCGGAGGCGCTGGAGGCGCTGCGGAGGATTCGGCCGGCAGCGGATGGAGCACGGCTGGACGCCGCGCCGCTCGCGGCGGATGGACGCAAGACGGTGGTCGTGGACTTCGAGCGCGAAGCGATTGCCTTGGGTCAGCTCTGCGACGTCAGCACAGGCTTTGAGGTGCTCGCTCCGGATGCGCTGCGGACGAGGTTCCTGGCGCTGGCGACGGGCATCCTCGACGCGCATGGAGGTGCCGCTCCTTGACGCATTGCCACACCGCGGCAACAGGACGGACACCCGCGCGCGGCAATTCGCGCACCCTTTCCTAGACAGCAGAATGACCGTGGTAGCTTTTCTATTCATGGAAAGCTCCATTCTCAAGAAAGCAGCGCTCCTGATATGGGTGCTGAGCTACACGCTGCTGCTACCAGGACTGGCGCTCGGGCAAACCGTGACGGCAAAAGCCGCGCAAGCCAGCTCGCGCGACTCCTCATTTCGCACGCGGCTGAAGGCGGCAGCGCAGCTCTATGAAGAACTCGAGTACGAGCAGGCGCTGAAGACGCTCACCCAAGCCAAGGCACTGGCCACGACGGACGACGAACGGGCAGACGCCGCGATGTACGAGGCCATCGTCCTCGCCGACCTTGGGAAGCGGTCACAATCCCTGCGAGCCTTCCATGAGGCCCTGTCACTTCAGCCGGACTCACAGCTCCCCGTCAGGGTCTCTCCGAAGGTGGCTCGGGACTTCGAGGACGTCCGCCAGAAGCTTCAAGGCGAGCGCGTGGCTTCGGCCCCCGTCGAGCAGCGGAACCCTTCGCAGGACCGCCCTGTCCTCGCCTCCGAGGAAAATGCGTCGGCCGTCGCAGCACCTGCGCCAACCGCGTCTCTCAGCGCCAGCGCCGAGCCAGACCTCATGACGCATGAGCCAAGGGACCTCCGCATCCGTCCCCTTCCCGTGGCCTTGCTTGGAGCCGGGGTGCTCGCGGGTGGCCTCGGGAGCTACTTCGGCCTGCGCTCCCGGAGCGACATCCAGAGCGCGCGAGACACCTTTGAGGTCGATGAGCAGATGGGGCATCTGGACGCGGCGCGCGGCAAGGCGCTCGGCGCCAACATCCTGTTCGGTGTCGCGGCGACGGCGGCGGCGGGCGCGGTCATCACCTACTTCCTGGGTGACGAAGCCACGGTCCTGCGGGAGGCGCGATGAACCGCATCATTCTGGCGTGCCTGGCTCTGTCCGGCATGGCCTGCACCGTGCCCAGCCTGGACGAGTTGCACCCGTGCGACGTCCAGGGCCTCATGGGCGGCTCCGTTGACGCGGTCCTGGGTGACAAGCCGACGTGCAACGCCATCACCGTGACGGTCGACTACTCGGGGTTCATGCCAGGCTGCGTGCTCGTCAGTGCCCGAGACGAGGCCAGTGGGAAGGAGTTCACCGCCACGCTCGCTGGCACGGGCGGCGCTCACCGTGTCGCGGTGTTTGCGTCGAGCGACCGGGAGGCCTCCGTCAATGTGGAGGCACGTGCATTTGAGCAGACCTGCGACGCGACGCCCGTGGTGACGCGTTCGACGAGCGCGACGCCCACGACGGGACGGGCCGCGCCAGTCGCGCTCTCACTTCAAGCAACGGACGCGGACGGCGATGGGTACGTCTCCCTGCTCACGGGCGGCACGGACTGCAACGACAACAACTTGAGCATCCACCCGGGCGCACCCGAGCTTTGCAACGACGTCGACGACAACTGCAACGGCCAGTCGGACACGGTGGAACTGCGCCTGGGCCAGGACTGCTCGGAGGCAGCGGGATGCGAAGGAGTTCGGGCGTGCGGCGAAGATGATGCCGTCATCTGCGACATGCCGATGGCCGTCTATGCCTACCCCGACGTGGACCAGGACGGACACGGCGACCGGAACGCCGCTCCCGTCGCCTTCTGCGCCGGTATCGAGCCGGGCTATGTCACGGGCCCCGCGGACGACTGCAACGACAACAACGCCAGCATCCGGCCGGGCGCAACGGAACGCTGCAACGGCGTCGACGACAACTGCAACAATCGGATTGACGAGGCGTTCTCCGACCTCGGCACGGCGTGCACCGCAGCGGGTCCGTGCCCCGGTGTCTACGTCTGTGACGCAACCGGCATCACCACCTCCTGCCAGGCCACGACGCCTCCCAGCAACTGGTACCTGGACGACGACGGGGATGGATTTGGTGATGGCATAGCCTTGTCGTCCTGCTTTTCTCCTGGGAAGGACTACGTCAGCACCGATGGCGACTGCAACGACGGCAACCCGTTCACATATCCGGGTGCGCCGGAACTATGCGACGGTTTGGACAACAACTGTGACGGGAATCCCGAAGGCCCTGATGCGTGCCCAGGCGGAAGTGGAAACTGGGTGGCACGGACCGTGGGCGCGACTGTTCAGGACTGGCGCTCCATCTTCACGGAAGTTCCAGGCGATGTGACTGTTGTGGGCACCCAAGGAAGCACCGCGGTGCTTACACCGAGGACCACGACATTCCAGACCAACGCAGCAAACTGTGGCGACAGCAACAGGGGATGGAACGCTGTCTGGGCGGACATGGCAAACCAGGGCCGCGCTTACACTGGCTCCTCGGGAGGCAACCTCAGCTTTCTAGATAGGTCCCAGAATGCCTGCACCGAAACGCACAACATGGGCCGGTGGGTGCAGGGACTCATTGGCTTCCGACATGAAGGCACTTTGCAGATTCATGGTGTCACTTCAAATTCCGGCACAATCAACCAGGGATTGACGTTTATTTGGAATGGGAATCCGGTGCCAGGTGCATTGACTTTCGGATCTGTACCAGTCGCCCCGCTACACGACATCCACGGTCGCCCCCCTTCAACGCTGTTCGCGGTTGGAGGCTTCGATAGTGGCCCCGAACGGGGCCGAGCCTACCGATTCAGCAACGTCAACCAGCAATGGCAATCAGAGCTGGTTCAGGACACCATTCCAGGACTGGGGCCGCTTCGCGGAGTCTGGGTCGTAAACGACAAGACCGCCTTCGCAGTGGGCGACTTCATGAACGGGCAGAACTCTGTCCTCCAGTGGAATGGCAGCGCCTGGAGCAGGATGTCCTTCCCCAACACGCACAACGAGTCACTGACCTCCGTCGTCGCATTCGGCGCCAGGTCCGTCTACGTCACCGCCCTCAACGGCCGCATCTACCGGTACGACGGCACGGGGTGGCAGATCGTCTTCGAGAACACGAGCCTCCGCTTCAACGACATTGCTGGCACCAGTCCCGCGGACATCTGGGTGGCAGGCAATGCGGGCCAGATTCTCCACTGGCCCCAGTGAGACTCCCCGCCACCGAGGCCACACATCAGGTGGCCTCGGTGCGGCCCCGTCTCACTCCGCTTCGAGGTTCAGCTTGAACACATTGGGCTGACCGGCCCTCACATCCACGGTCCGGGTCACGTCCTTGCCCAGTTCCTTGTTGACCAGCCGGACGGTGTGTCGCCCCACAGGCACCTCAACCGCGGGGAACGGCGTCTGCCCCAGGACCTTCCCGTCCAACGACACCACAGCATACGGACGGACGCGGAACTCCAGGCGTCCCTTTGCGACAGGCGCCACCTTCTGAACCGGCGCCTTTTCACGGACCCGCGACGGGCTCGGCACCCGGTCCTCGGTCGCCTTCACGGGCTCACGCTTCGCGACGACAGCGCCGTCTTCCTTGGAAACAGTCCCGCTGTTCCCAGGAGGAGCATCCTGCACAGCAGGAGGTCCTGCTTCGGGCATGTTGGCATCCCGTGCAACCTGCGGCTCCTTCGACGCCACAGGAGCGTCCGTTGACACCTGCGGCACGCCCCTGCCGCCTTGGCTCGGAGTCGCAGGCTCGCTCGGCAACTGCGTGAGCGGCGGCGGATTCACATGAACCGGTGACACTTCTGAATCACCACCACGCATCAAGGTGACAGCGCCCCCCACCGACAAAGCGACCACGGCCCCCACGATGACGGCAATCCGCCCTCCCGACCGCCCTGCAGGCACCGCCGCGACATACTCCGTGCTCCGCGTGTGCACCGCGTCGTCCGCGTCCACGGGAGCAACCGGCGTCGGTAAAGCGTCTGCTGGCGGCAGCGCCGAGACAGCCGCCATCGCCACCGCGTCATCGTCACGCGCATGCGGCGCCTGGACCTTCGCCCCCGAGCCCCGGGACGTTTCCCTTGGCCGGGACGCCCCATGCGCTGGCGCATCCGCCCGGCGCGCGGGCGTCTTCACGACCACCGGGTAGGACTGAAGGGTGTCCTGCTGCGGCGAGGAGCGCAGCTCCAGTTCCCGCACCACGTCACCGATGGCAACCGGCATGGGCGTCGTCGGAGACGTCGAATCCGCCGCAGCGACCTCCAGGGGCGCCACGAGCGACCGAGGCATGGGCGTCGTCGGCGAGGTCGAATCCACCGGCGCCTCCACTGACGAGCGCCGCGCATCTGGCTTCGACTGCGGCGCCACGGAGCCTCGACTTGCCCCCTGCGACGGCGTCATCGCCGGGGCCGCGGCCACCTCCGGCACCCACTGCGCGATGCGCTGGGCAATCTGGTACGCGCCCACCGGCTCGCCAGTCGACAACACGAACCGCTCCAGGTCGTCCTGCAACGCCCGGCAGTCCGGGTACCGCCGCTCCCGGTCCTTCGCCAGCGCCTTGTCGAGCACCTGCTGCAACGCCACCGGCAGGTCCGGCCGCCGCTGCGACACCGGGATGAACGACTCGAACAGAATCGCCTGCATCACGCTCACGTCCGTCGTCGCATCGAACGGACGCTTCCCCGTGAGCAGCTCGTACAGCACCACCCCGAGCGCGTAGACATCCACCCGCCGGTCCATGGCCTTCGCCTGGAGCTGCTCGGGCGGCATGTACGCCACCTTGCCCTTCACCACGCCCGTAAGCGTCCGGTGCCCCTGCCCCGCCACCTTCGCGATGCCGAAGTCCACCACCTTCACCGCGCCCTGCCGCGACACCAGGATGTTGTCCGGACTCACGTCGCGGTGAATCAACCCCAGCGGCTCGCCCGTCTCCACGTCACGGAACTCGTGCGCGTACGCCAGGCCCTCCGCCGCGGCCGCCACCACCTTCGCGCAGAAGGCGGGCGGCAGCGCCTCCTCCGCGGCCCGCTTCACCAACTTGCGCAGGTTCGGCCCGTCGATGAACTCCATCGCCAGGAAGAAGCTGCCCTCGGCCTCACCGAAGTCGAAAATCTGCACGATGTTCGGGTGCTCGAGCTGCGCCGCCAGCCGCGCCTCGCCCAGGAACATCTCCACGAAGGCCGGGTCCTCCGCCAGATGCGGGAGGATGCGCTTGAGCACGAGCGTCTTCTCGAAGCCACGCGGCCCCGCGGCCTTCGCCAGGAAGACCTCCGCCATGCCGCCTGACGCAAGCTTTCGCACCAGCTGGTACTTCCCGATTTGCATTGACTCGGGTTCTCCCAGGTTTGTCGGAAAAGTAAAACCACTTGCCGCCGGTTCTGCCGGGCGCCGAGCAATCCGGCGCTGCCAACGTTGACCCTGACGTGACGTGGTCCGTAGGATTTCGGCACCCCATGCCCCCGAAGGACATTGGTCCCTACCGCGTTCTGGAGACGCTTGGCAGTGGCGGGGCAGGAACCGTTTATCGGGCCCTGGACCGCCGCACCACCGACGAGGTCGCGCTGAAGCTGCTCTCAGCCGGCCCCGCACGGGACGCGCGTGCCGCGCGCAGGCTCGCCCGCGAGTTCGATACACTCGTGGACCTGTCTCACCCCAACGTCGTGAAGGTGTTCGAGTCCGGCGTGCACCAGGGCGTGCCGTACCTGGCCATGGAGCTCATCGAGGGCCTCACCCTCCGCCACTACCTCGACCTGAGCAGCGGTGACCGGAATACGCCTCCGGGCAACCACACGCCGCGCAGCCCCTTGTCCGTCCTCCGGACCGCGGACGATGACTTCGGCCCCTTGAGCCGGAGCTTCTCCGATTCGATGGATGACTCGGACGACAGCCCGCATGACGGCACCTTCGGCCTGGAGGCCTTCGCGGAGGAGCCGCCCAGCGAGGAGCTGGAGAGCTTCTCCTCCGAGGCCAGCCCGCACGCGGGCATCGGCTCGGATGACTCGCTGGAGGGCTTCGACCTGCCGCCGCCCATGCCGCGCGGCCCGGAGCCCGAGGACGAGCCGGGACGCGGGGTGCGCGAAGAGGACCTCAACCGGCCCGAGCGCATGGGACGTCTCAAGGACGCCATGCTCCAGATTTGCGAGGCCCTGGCCTACATCCACGGCCACGGCCTGGTCCACCGCGACCTCAAGCCGTCCAACATCATGGTGGACGACGACCGGCAGGTGCGGCTGATGGACTTCGGGCTCGCCAAGTTCCTGGCGGACGACGCGGCCATCACCGAGGCCGGCAAGCTGGTGGGCACCTACCGGTACATGGCGCCGGAGCAGATTCTGGGCGAGCCCCTGGATGGACGCTCCGACCTGTACAGCCTGGGGGTCATCCTCTATGAGCTGCTCAGCGGGCGGCCCCCCTTCGACGCGAAGACGCCGCACGAGCTCTGGCGCCAGGTGCTGGAGACGGAGCCGCCCCCCGTGCTGGCGCTGAACCTTCACGGGGACCCGCAGCTCGCGCGCGTCGCCCACCGCCTCATCCGCAAGGAGCCGGACGACCGGTTCCAGACGGCCGAGGAAGTCTACGAGGCCCTGTCCGAGTGAATCCCTCCAAGCTGCACACCCTCACCGTGGACGCCGACAAGGCGGGCCAGCGGGTGGACCTCTTCGTTGGTGAAGCGCTGGGCCTCTCCCGCGCGCGGCTCAAGCGCCTCTTCGAGGCGGGCGCGGTGAAGGTGAACGGCCGCCCCGCGAAGAAGGGCCTCACGCTCACCGCCGGGCAGCACATCGCCGTCGAGGTGGAAGAAGAATCACGCGAGGCCGTGCCCGACGCGGACTTCCCGCTCATCGTGCTGCACGAGGACGACTCGCTCGTGTTCGTGGACAAGCCCGCGGGCCGGCCGTCCCACCCGCTGCAGTCCGGGGAGACGGGCACGGTGGCCAACGCGCTGGTGGCCCGCCATCCCGAATGCGCCCAGGCCTCCGTGGACGCGCGCGAGGGCGGCCTGTGCCACCGGCTGGACGTGGAGACCTCCGGCGTCGTCCTGGCCGCGCGGACGCGGGAGGCGTGGAACGCCGTGCGCGAGGCCTTTGGCAGCCGCGCCGTGGACAAGCGCTACCTGGCGCTGGTGACGGGGCCGCTGACGGACGAGGGCGATATCGACCTCCCCCTGCGTCATCACCCCCGGCACCCGGACCGCGTGGAGCCCGCGCCCCACGGGGCCGAGGACGCCCGGGAGGCGGTGTCGAAGTTCACCGTGCTGTCGCGCTCGGGTGAGTTCAGCGTGGTGGAGGTGAAGATTCTCACCGGCGTGCTGCACCAGGTGCGCGCGCACCTGGCGGGCATTGGCGCGCCCATCGTCGGGGACAGCCTCTACGGCGGACGCGAGGCCCCGGAGCTGGGCCGCTTCTTCCTCCACGCCCACTCCCTGGGCCTGACGCACCCGCAGACGCGGCGGCCCCTGACGGTCCGCAGTCCCCTGCCCCCGGAGCTCCGCGCCGAGCTGGAGCGACATGGCCTGCCCCTGCCCCACGGCGAGCAACGGGACTGAGGGCTTTCCACGATTCGCCCATCACCTGTTGCCAGGGCCCCAGGTCCTGCTTCCCGCCGCGGTGTCTCGAACCCCAGGTGCTCCGCCAGGCGTCAGAGCGCCCCGCTAGAGTGACTCACACGATGCGAGCCATCATCCACGTGGACATGGATGCCTTCTATGCGTCCGTGGAGCAGCGGGACAACCCGGCCCTGCGGGGCAAGCCGCTCATCGTGGGCGGGCATGCGCAGCGCGGTGTCGTGGTCGCCGCCTCCTACGAGGTGCGCCCCTTCGGGGTGCGCAGCGCCATGCCCATGGCCCGTGCGACGAAGGCCGCGCCCCATGCGCTCGTCGTGAAGCCCCGCTTCGCCGCGTATGCCGAAGCCAGCGAGCAGGTGTTCGCCATCTTCGAACGCTACACGCCGCTCATCGAGCCGCTGTCCCTGGACGAGGCCTTCCTGGACGTCACGGCGTCGGTGGGCCTCTTCGGCACGCCCGCGGACATCGCCCGGCGCATCCGCAAGGAGATTGCCGACGAGCTGGACCTCCCCGCCTCCGCGGGCGTGGCCACGGTGAAGTTCGTGGCGAAGATTGCCTCCGACCTCGCCAAGCCCAATGGCCAGCGGGAGGTGCGCGCCGAGGAGACGGTGGCCTTCCTCGCGGGCCTGCCGGTGTCGCGCCTGTGGGGCGTGGGGCCGAAGACGGAGGAGGCGCTCCGGCTCGCCGGGCTGAAGACGATTGGCGACGTGGCCCACCGGGAGTTGGACTGGCTGGAAGACAGGCTGGGCTCCAGCGGACGGCACCTGTGGGAGCTGTCCCAGGGCATCGACACGCGCGAGGTGGTGCCGGACCGGGCCGCCAAGAGCGTGGGCGCGGAGGACACCTTCGACGAGGACCTCGTGGGGGTGGACGCGCTCAAGCCACACGTCCACGCCCAGGCCCTGCGCGTGGCGCGGCGGCTGCGGCGGGCGGCGCTGAAGGGCCGCGTGGTGCAGCTCAAGTTGAAGTTCGCGGACTTCACGCTCATCACCCGGCGCACCACGCTGCGCGAGGCCACGGATGACGGGCAGACGCTCTACCGCGCGGCGCTGGAGCTGCTGGACAAGTCGCACCAGGGCAAGCCGCTGCGGCTCACCGGCGTCAGCGTGCAGTTGAATGAAGAGCCGCCCCAACTGGGCCTCTTCCCCGCCGCCGCGCCGCGCACCTCGAAGCTGAACGCGGCGCTGGACAAGATTGCCGAGCGGTTTGGCAGCAAGGCCATCACCACCGCGGACATCGCCGGCAGCGAGGCCACCGACAGCGCCGAACACCGCTCCGAGCGCCCGGTGGAAAAGGGCGGGCCCAAGGACTGAGGGCCCGGCGTCCGTGAGCCCTCACGCCTGCTGACGGTGCGGCCCCAGGCCCGACGGACGCGACTTCGACTCAGGCGTCGCTCGGCTCGGAGCTCTCACCGGACGAGCCGCTCGCCGAGGGACGACGGCGGCGGCGGCGACGGCGGCGCTTGCGCTGGCCTCCCGCGTCGGACTCCTCGCCGTCCGCGGCGGCGGCGCGCGGCGGCGGCACCTCGCCGGCCTTCCACGCCTCCAACTGCTCGCGGTTCTCTCCCGTGGCCTCCACCGTCATCTCGAACACGGTGAGGGCCTCGCTGAAGAGCGGGTGCCGCTTGAAGGCGGCGCTGCGACGGCGGCGCTCACCGGACAGCGTGCGCTGGGCCAGCAGCAACATGCGGCAGCGCTCGGCGATGCGGCGCGGCAGCCGCGCGGACTGCACGAACCCCGCGAGCAAGTCCTCCACCACCTGCGACACGGACGGGCGGCCCTCCTGCGACTCCTCGGGCCCCGTCGAGCGGCTGATGGGAATCAGCAACATCGCCAGGAGGATGGCGTCATCCAGCGCCTCGCCCGCGGACACGCGCCGGTCCAGCGACTCCGCGAAGGCGTAGAACGTCTTCTCCCCCTCCTTGCCGTGCAGCTTGAGGTACGCGTTGACGGGCGGCAGCAGGATTTTGAGCGCGTCCAGCGCGTCCAGCAGCTTCAGCGCGGGCGCGGACACGCCGCCGCGGATGAGGCGGAACGTCTCCTCCAGCAGGCGCGCGGGAGCGCAGCGGGGCAAATCCTCCACCGCGCCTTCCATGGCCGCGTACGTCCGCGACTCGATGTCCAGGTCCAGCTTCGCCGCGAAGCGCACGGCGCGCAGGATGCGCACCGGGTCCTCGCGCATGCGCACCTCCGGGTCGCCAATGGTGCGGATGAAGCGCTCGTCCAAATCACGGCGGCCACGGACGTAGTCGATGACCCGCCCTTCGGCCACGTCGTAGAACAGGCCGTTGATGGTGAAGTCACGCCGGCGCGCGTCCTGCTGCGCGGTGCCGAAGACGTTGTCGTGGGTGATGAGCAGGTCCTCACCTTCCCCGTCCTCCTCCCCCCCGGTGGCCACGGGCTCCAGCTCCGTCGGGTTCGCGCGGAAGGTGGAGACCTCGATGATTTTGCCGCCCTTGAAGTAGACGTGCGCCAGCCGGAAGCGCCGGCCAATGAGGCGGCAGTTGCGGAAGATGCCGCGCACCTCGTTCGGCGTCGCGCTGGTGGCGATGTCGAAGTCCTTCGGCTTGCGCCCCAGCAGCAGGTCGCGCACGCAGCCGCCCACCATGTACGCCTGATGGCCGTGCTGGTGCAGGCGGAGCACCACCTTGAGCGCGTCCGGGTCCAGCTCGTCGGGGTCGATTTCCGCCGGCTCGCCGGTGGGCCGGACGTGGGGCGCTCGCAGCGCGCGCTCATCGGGCGTCGGCTCCGGCTCGGGCTCCAGGACGAGGGGGACTTCCTCGACGTCCTCGCCCCGGGACTCGGCGGCGTCCTCGGCCTCGGCGGCGGCCAGCGCGGCCTCGGCGCCCAGGACGACGTCGTCCAGGCCCGCTTCGGCCAAGTCTACCTCGTCGTCGTCCTCCTCGTCCTCGTCTTCTTCCTCGTCCTCGGCATCCGCGTCAGCGGGGGCCGGAGGCGGCTCGGCGGCGAGGGCGGCTTGAATCGTGGGGGTTTCAGTGGGGGCCTGCTCGTCGGCGGCCACGGGCTCGGAGGCGCTGTCCTCTTCTTGAGGGTGCGCCGACAGCTCCAGCTGGGAGTTCATGGGAACCTCTTGTTCGCCGCGCTCGGAAGTCCCTGCCGCCTCGGGAGAGGCAACCTCGCGCGCGTCATTCTCGGGCGCAGGTGGCAGCAGACCGCCGGCAGGCGGCGTCTCAGTCAAATCTCGCGTCATCAGCCAGGGACACCCCACCGGGGTGCTAGAAGGCCTGCCGTCTATACCGCATCCTCCGGGTAGGGAGTAGCGGTGGACGACATTGTTGTCGGATGTCACCGGGCAGCGGGCTCCCCCGCCCGCTTTCCTGCGCCCAACCTGGGGACAGGGCACGCGCGAAGCGTGGGGGCCGCGGGCCTGTGTCCTGTATCAACACGGCGTCCGCCGGAAACGTTCTGGGGACGGCCCGCGTGGGGAATGCCGGCCCACCCGAGGGGCCGCCGGGCAGCCGGCCCCTACTGCGGCCGGGTGCGGCCCTTGTGGTTCCGGGGCAGCGCGTGGTGGATGAGGGACACGTAGTCCACCGCCTGCACCGGCGGGGGCGGCGGCGGTGTGCCCAGCGCGGCCAGGCGCTTGCTGAAGGCGGCCAGGATGTCCGGCATGGGCCGCATCGCCGCGAGCAGCTTGTTGGGCCCCTCCAGCGCCTGGGACAGCGCCACCGCCGCCTGCTGGAGCGGCAGCCCGCGCCGCAGCAGGTCCTGGAACGAGTTGGACAGGGTGATGATGTTGTGGCCCGCCGTCTGCACCATCTCCACGGCGATTTTCAGCACCTGCGGCGCCGTCAGGTGGCCGTCCGCCAGCAGCACCAGCGCGGCCTGGAAGTAGTTGAAGATGGGCACCACGCGTGGCCCGTAGGCCGTGAAGTGCGCGGGGGGCGTCAGCTTGTCCAGGTGGATGAAGATGCGGCGCACCGGGTCGCCCACCGGAATCTTCTTCCACGCCTCGCGCACCCGAAGCGCGTCGTCCGGGTACACCCCACCCGCCTCCAGCACCTGCGACAGCACGCGCTCGTCCACGCGGCCCGCCACCAGGTCCGCGAAGAGCGAATAGATGAACGCGTCCGCCTCCGCGTCGTCACCGAAGAGGACCTCCTCCGCCTCCACCGGCGCGTGCACCCGGCTCTCCAGGATGGCGGGCAGCTTGTAGCCCACCTGCCCGCGCAGGGCCCGGAAGCGGCCGCGCAGCAGGTTGCCCACGTTGTCCTTGAGGACGAACTCGTCCCACCGCACGCCGTCCAGCTTGAGCTTCTCCTCCAGCACGGCCCGCATCTGCTTCGGGCTGCCGGAGACGATGCACAGCCGCGAGTCCCCGTTCTCCGACAGCTCGCGGATGAGCGCGCTGGCGCCCGGCACGGCCACCTTCTGGTGGGCCTTCTGGAACGCCGTCCGCACCAGGTCACGGAGCGAGTCGAACTCCGTCTGGAGGTACGTCTTGTCCAAATCCCACCGGTAGATGCGCCGGGGCGGACGCGGATCGATGCGGTCCGGCAAGCTCACTTCTTCAGGCCTTCCCGGATGGCGGCGCCCAGGTTGTTCGACACGACCTTCGCCGCGACCTTGCCCGCGTTGGCGATGGCCCGCGACTTCGAGCGCCCGTGGGCCTTGATGAAGATTTTATCGAACCCGAGGATGGGGGCTCCGCCGTACTGGTTCCAGTCGGTGATGTCCTTGATGCGCTGGATGCCGCTGGACAGCATGGCGAGCCCCGCGCGCCACCGCAGGCTCTCCTTGTAGGCGTACTGGGCCAGCTCCACCACCGTCTCGTGGACGCCCTCCAGCATCTTCAGGCAGACGTTGCCCACGAAGCCGTCGGTGACGATGACGTCCGCGGTGCCCTTCGGGATGTCGATGCCCTCCACGTTGCCGATGAAGTGGATGTCCTTCATCTCCGACAGGCGGGCATGCGCCTCCACCACGCGGGGCGGGCCCTTCTGCGGCTCAATCCCGTTGGACAGGAGCGCCACCTTGGGGCGGTCGTTCTGGGAGATGATGCGCGCGTAGGCGGAGCCCATCACCGCGAAGGTCACCAGGTCATCCGCGGTGGCCTCCACCGTGGCGCCCACGTCCAGGATGAGGGAGAACGGGTCCCCCTTCGCGCCGCGCACCGAGCGCGTCGGGTAGACCGTGGCCAGCGCCGCGCGCCGCACCCCGGGGATGAGCTGGAAGTGCCGGGCACAGGCCAGCACGCCCGCGCCCGTGTTGCCCGCGGACACCAGCGCCTGCGCCTCGCCCTCCGCCACCAGCCGCGCGGCCACCGCCACGGACGCGTTCGGCTTGCGCGCCAGCGCCTCGCCGGGCTTCTCGTCCATGCCGACGAAGTCCGCCGCGTGCTGCACGGAGATGCGCTCCCCGTTGTGCTTCGTCTCCGCCAGCGCATCGTCGATGAGGGTGCGGTCCCCCACCAGGAGCGTGTGGATGTGGGGGGACTCGAGCGACAGCATCGCCGCTCCCCGGACCACCTCGGCCGGGCCGTGGTCCGTTCCCATGACATCGAAGGCAATCGTCACTGGCTGCGGCTGCGTCCCCACCATGTCCTCCATCTTAGGACCTTTGCTCGGCCCCCGCGCCTGCCATTCTCGCCTGGGCCACCAGGGACAGTCCCAGGAGCCCCGACAACGCCACCATCCCCGCCGCCGTCCCGTAGGGGGCCGCGGGCCCCAGCCGGGTGAAGAGCCAGCCGCCCAGCGCCGGCCCCAGAATCCGCCCCAGCGAGCCGAAGGCCTGGTACGCCCCCAGCACCGCCCCCAGCCGCTCGGGCGGGGCATGCAGTGATACCAGGGCGGACAGACACGGCGTCACCAGCGCCGACCCCACCGCCAGCAGCCCCATCACCGGGAACAGCCACGCATAGTCCGGCGCCACGGGCAACAGGCCCAGTCCCGCCGCCGTCAGCCCGAAGCCCACCGTGGCCAGCAGCGCCTCGCGCCCCGGCCTGCTCCCGGGCCCACCCGTCAGCCGGCGCACCAGGCCGCCCTGCACCCCCGCGGAAATCACCCCAATCGCCGCGAAGAGCCAGCCGGAGCGCAGGCTGGCTTCGCGCAGCACGTCCAGGTCCGTCACCGCCGCCCGGAGGAACAGCCCCCCCTCCTGGAGCGGCACGGGCCCGGACGACAGGAAGCGCGTCAGCAGGTAGACGGAGAAGGTGCCTTCCATCTGCGCGAAGGCGGTGGTGAACACCAGCATCAGCGCCAGGCAGCGCCCCACCACGGGCAGGCTCATGGCCAGCGAGGCGCCCCTCAGCGTACGCGCGTGCCCTTCCCCCCGAAGCCCCACCACCCGCGTCTCCGGCAGGAAGAAGTACGTGCCCGTCAGGTTGATGGCCACCAGCCCCGCCGCGAACAGACCGATGGCGAGGTTGCCGCCCCAGGCGCCCAGGAAGCCGCCCAGCGCCGGTCCCAGCACGAAGCCCAGCCCGAAGGCCGCGCCAATGACTCCCATGCCCCGCGCCCTGTCCTTCGGCGTGGTGATGTCCGCCACCACGGCCTGTGCGGTGGAGATGTTGCCACCGGAGATGCCGTCGACGACACGCGCCAGGAAGAGCAGCGGCAGCGACTGCGCGAAGGCGAACAGTAGGTACGCCAGCAGCGAGCCCACCTGGCTCACCAGCAGCACCGGCCGGCGGCCGTACCTGTCGCTGAGCCGGCCCATCACCGGGGCCGACACCAACTGCATCAGCGAGAAGACGGAGATGAGCAACCCCACCGTGAAGGGCGAGGCGCCGAACCGCACGCCGTACACCCCCAGTTGGGGAATCAGGATGCCGAACCCGATGAGGTCCAGCGCCACGATTCCGAAGACGACACGGAGTGACGCCGCCCGCCGCACCACCAGTTGCCCCTTTGCGAAAAAAGAAAACCGCCGGAGCGCGAAGATAGCGCCCCGGCGGCTCGAATGGGGGAGAAGTCCCGGCTTCCGGCGGGCTTTACATCGCCTCGGCGGACTGGACGCTCCGGTTCGCGGTGTCGCGCTCGATGCAGCCCTTGGTCATCGTGTACTGGTAGGTGCCCAGCTCGTCACGCCAGTACTCGCCCTCGTACGGCCAGTAGAGCTGGTCGTCCTGCACGGCGACGGAGTACTTGTACTTCTTGACGATGGCCGTGCGGCCGCCCGCCTTGAGCTGCTCCTCCAGGAACTCCTTCTCCTTGGTGGTCGTCTCGAACTTGATGCGCAGGCCGTTGGCGAGCAGTTGCTTGAGCGCCACCAGCTCCGTCTCCAGCTTGCCCTTGGCCATGATGCCGGCCTTGGAGATGAGCGCCGTGCGCTGCAGCTTGAGCCCCTCCAGCAGGGACTTGCTCAGCTCGGAGTACTTGAAGGTGTCCGCCCGGTTCGCGAAGGCGTCCATCTCCGCTTCCAGCTCGAGGATGGAGTCGTTCGTCTTGCGCAGGTCCTGGTCCGTCAGGGCCAGCCGGAGGATGCGCTCCAGGATGACGTCCGTCTCGTTCTTCTCCAGGCCGTCCTTGTTCTTCTTCTGCACGTCGGACAGCACCGAGTAGTACTCGCTGGCCTCCATGTTCTTCTTCACCAGCGACTCCAACTGGTCATGCACGGGCAGGTAGGTGCGCTCGAAGTCCTGGAGGATGATGTTGGACTCCCGGTAGCGGCAGTTCTCGTAATAGATGACCGCCTTCAGGATGAGCGCCTCCGGGAAGTACTCCTCGCGGAAGAAGGGCGACGACAGGGTGATGAGGTTGCCCAGCGCCTGCTCGTACTGGCCCACGCGGTAGTTGGCCCAACTGGACTCGAAGAGGGACTCCAGCCACTGGGTGTTCCCGCGCTCCACCTTGCCCAGGTAGAAGAGCGCGAAGCGGTTCTGCTGCATGCCGTAGTGCGTGCGCGCCAGCTGCATGAAGGCCAGCTCGCGCAGCGACTTGTCCAGCTTCGCCTGGTCAGCGGACTTGCCGGCCACCGGACGCGTGAGGCGGACCACTTCCTTCATCGCCTCGATGGCCGCCAGCATCTCCCCGTTGGCGCGCTTGGCCGCCGCGTCCTTCTGACGGCTGCCGTTGCGGAAGGAGGACAGGCCCTCCAGGTACTTCGCGCGAGGGAAGAACGGGTCGGCGCGCGGAATGGTCAGCGCCAGCCGCTTCACCTCCGAGAAGCTCTTGTCGGCCTCCTCGGGCTGCCCCACCTGGTCCAGCGCGCGGCCCCGCACGAAGTGGTAGCGCGCCAGCAGGTAGCGGAACTCGTTGCGGTACTTCTCGGGGAACTCCTGGTTCGCGTGACGGGCAATCTCGTCGAGGATGACCGTCTCGTTCTTCGTCTTGCGGCTGATGAAGAAGAGCCACTCCAGGCTCGTCTTGAAGAACTTGGTGGACGGGCCCAGGGAGAGGATCTTGGAGAACTCCCCCAGGGACGAGTGGTACATGCCCATGCGGTAGAGCGACTTGGCCAGCACGTAGCGCGCCTCGGTGTGCAGGCCCGCCAGCTTCGGGTCCTCCAGCAGCTCGTGCGCCGCCATGGAGGCCTTCTCGTACTCGTCGTTCTTGAAGAGGCTGACGGCCACTTCCAGGCGCTGGCGGTCCGCCGTCTTGCCGGAGACGTCCACCGCGTCGAAGGACATGGTGGGCGCGGCCGGCTTGGGCGCCTCCTGCGTCAGGTCCAGGCCCATGCCCATGCTCCCGGTGTTCGCGGGAGGCGAGGCCGGGGTGGGCGCCGCGGGCGTCGCCTCCGCGGGAGACACGCTCGTGGGCGCCTCGCTGGAGGAAGCAGCGGCGTCATCGTCATCGTCGTCGTCCGCGTCCTGCACCGGCGCGGGCTTCGCCTTGTCGGCGCGGCTCTTGCGGGTGGGCTTCTTCTTCTTGGGCGTGGTGCGCTTCTTCTTCTTGGACTGGCCGGAGAGGTCCAGGCCCTCGAAGTTCTGCGCGAAGGTGGGCGCCGTCCACGCGAGCGACAGCCCGAGGACGGCGACACGGATGAGCCGGAAGGAGCGCATCATGACTCGGACCCGAAGAAGAAGGAGACACCCAGCTCGAACAGGAGCTGGTTGCGCAGGTAGTTGCCGGAGATCTCGGTGCCCTTCTCCACGTAGATGAGGTCACGCAGCTCCGTGCGCAGCGTGATCCACCGGTTGAGGAAGAAGCGCGCGCCCACGCCCAGGTTGGCACCCGGCGTGAGGTAGTTCTGCGCCACCACGCCCGGCGCGTCACCGGGGCCGCGGTACTGCACCACCGAGGCGCCCGCGATGCCGTACAGGTCGAAGTGGACGAAGGTCTCCGCCAGCAGCGACACCTTGCCGTAGATGGGAGCCCACTGGACGTCCGCGCCACCCAGCAGCTTGATCTGCCCCGGCGCGTTCCCGTCCAGCTCGTTGAGCGTGGGCGGCACGCAGCCGCGCGAGGAGCCCTCGCCGCCGTCCCCGAACGTGCACTTCTGCGCCGCGCCGGCCACCGTGTTGAGGGCGTAGCCCACGCGCAGGCTGATGCCCAACGTCTCCATGGGGTGGTACGTCAGCGTGCCGCCGAAGATGTACTTGCTGTAGAACGCGTCGCGCAGCGACAGCGTCGCGGACGGGCTGAACTCGAAGCGGCCCTGCTTGAGGAAGACGTGGCCGGAGACCGGCCGGACGCGCTCGCGCAGGGGCCCGAGCCGGTCCTTGTCGACCTCGGACACGTCGCCGGCTTCCGCCTCTTCGGTGGTCTGGGCGAAGCCCAGCACGGGCGCCGTCAGACAGAGGGCGAGGAGCACACGGAAGAAGCGCTTCATTCCGAGTCCCTCCCCGTCGACTTGAACGGCAGGAACAGCGAGATGCCTGCGTTGAGCGTCATGACGTTCTGGATGGCGCCCTTGCTGCTACCCAGGGGCTGATCCACATAAGAGGTGTTGATGAGGGCCACGTTGACGGCGATGTAGTCCTGCGCCACGAAGCGCATGCCCAGGCCCAGGTCCGCGGCCGGGTTGAGGCCTCGCCCCGGCAGCGCCGAGGTCTCCGTCCTCACCACGCCCGCTCCCGCCAGCAGGTAGCCGTCGAAGTGGAGGATGGAGTTGAGGAACGCCACCTTTCCGTAGATGGGGCTCCACTCCACGTCGCCCATCGCGGACCACTGGGGCACCGAGTAGTAGATTTTGCTGTTGAAGGTCCGCTTCGCGGTGCGTACGTCATCCGACGGCACCACCTGCATCAGCGAGGCCCGGGCGGAGATGGCCAGCGTGTCCGCCAGGTAGTAGGCGCCCCGGACCGACAGCCCCACCTTCGAATAGAAGGGGTCGTTGACCGAGAGGCTCAACAGCGGCGTCAGCTCGAAGCGGCCCTTCTTGAGGTAGACCTTCCTCTGGACGCTCTTCACCCGGTCTTCCTGGGTGATGTCCGTCAACGGCAACTGCGGATCCGCTTCCAATGGCTCGTCCGCGGGGCGGGACGCCGCGGCCGGTGTGGCCTCCTCCACCGGAGGAGGCACGGGTGATTCTGCATCCTGCGATGACTCGGCCTGGGACTCGTCGGTGAGGTCGAGTCCCATGCCTTCTTGACCCTGGGCGGATGCCAGCGCGGGCACCAGACACAGGGCGAGCAGCAACTTGGGGCGGTTCAAATCCGGAGGCTCCGTGAGGGAGGGGGGCGTAACTGCCACCGGGGGTGCATCGCGACTCTCGGCTTCCGCATCCTATCGGTCGTATTCCCAACCATCAACCGCGCTGAGCAAGCCTGGTCTACCGCCTATCCCTCCGGTATTCCTTCATAATTCCACCCGCCGTACCGTCGTACGGGGGCGTTGGTGTTCCAGGGGGCTGTGCTACCCTCCCCAGGCTCGCGGGCCCCGAGGTCCCGTGCCCCATCCCCCCTTTGTAGAGGTCCGAGGTCCCATGAAGATGTTCGTGCGAACCGCCCTCATGATGTCCGCCGCGCTCCTGTCGGGTGGCTGTGAGGTGGCCAGCGAGATTGGCAAGCCCTGCACCCTGGTGCGCAAGGCGACCCCCGAGGAACTGGCGGCTGGTAGCGATCCCGCCGTCGCCATCCTGGAAAAAGAGATCGCGAGCCAGCAGGACTTCATCTCATTCGGATCCGTAAACTGCGAAGACCTGATCTGCGTGCGGGATCAGGACTACCCCCGCGCCCTCAACGAAGATGGCTCCGTGAACGGAGACGCCGAGGCCCGGGGCTACTGCAGCAAGCCCTGCGTCGAGGGCGGCTCGTCCTGCGACGTGACGGACACTGACAACGTCAATCCGGACCTACCCGGCCGGATGTCGTGCCGCCCGATGCTGCTGGATCAGGACACCCTGGATGCGCTCCGCTCCGCGGACGAGGCCTTCTACCGGCGGACGTTCGGCGAGAACAACTCGCCCTTCTTCTGCGCCGGCGCGCTCATCCCGGATTGACCCACCCGACACTTTTCGCGCGGAGAGGTAGACCTTTCCGCGCGCCTGGTTCGTAAAGGGAGGGCCCGCGCTGTTCCCGCAAGGAGCCCTGCCTCATGAACCGTACGGTCGTCTTCCTCAGTCTGGCTGGCGGTCTCGCGCTCACCGCATTGGTGCTGGGGCTGCCCCAACTGGGCGCCCCGCCTCCACCGGAGCCGGTAGTCGTCGTGGACCCCGCGCCACCGCCGCCCGTCCCGCCGCAGCCGCCCGTCGTGCCCGCCACGGTGGGCTCACTGACGCTGACGAGCCGGCTGTCCCATCCGTACATCCCCACGGGCGCCTCCGAGGTGTTCGCCACCTTCGACCTGTCTGGCGCGCAGGTGCCGGGGGCGCAGCGCAGCCCCGTCAACCTGGCGCTCGTCATCGACCGCTCGGGCTCCATGAGCGGCTACAAGCTGGCCCAGGCGAAGCAGGCGGCGCGGCACCTCATCGGGCTGCTGCGTGACGCGGACCGGCTGGCCATCATCCACTACGGCTCGGACGTGAAGAGCCTGCCGTCCCTGGAGGCCACGGCCGCCAACCGCGAGCGGATGTTCCAGTACGTGGACGGCATCTGGGACGAAGGCGGCACCAACATCGGCGCGGGCCTGTCCGCCGGGCGCTACCAGTTGTCCGCCGCGCAGCGGCACTACGGCGTCAACCGCCTCATCCTCATGAGTGACGGCCAGCCCACCGAGGGCCTCACCGCCGACGAGGAGCTGACGCGGATGGCGCGGGAGCTGCGCGCCACCGGCATCACCCTGAGCGCCATTGGCGTGGGCACCGACTTCAACGAGGACCTGATGCAGGCCTTCGCCGACTACGGCGCCGGCGCCTACGGCTTCCTGGAGGACGCCGCCCAGCTCTCCACCCTCTTCCAGAAGGACCTGCAGCAGGCCGGCACGACGGTGGCGCGCGACGTGACGATGACCTTCACCCTGCCCCCTGGCACGTCGCTGGGCGAGGTGCTGGGCTACCGCGCCAGCCAGTCCGGCAATCAGGTGCACGTGTCGCTGCCCGACTTCTCCGCGGGCCAGTTGGAGCGCGTGGTCATGCGGCTCAACGTCACCGGCGACGCGGCGGGGCGGACGGCCCGGGTGATGGACCTCAAGCTGGCGTACACGGACCTCATCCGCGACGCGGACGTGGCCACCGAAGCCTCGCTGTCCGCGGTGGTGACCCACCGGCGCGAGGAGGTGCTCGCCCGCCAGGACCGCGAAGCCACCGTCTATGCCGCCCGAGCGCGCAGCGCCGTCAACATGCAGAAGGCGGCCGAGGCCCTGAGCGAGGGACGCAAGGACGAGGCGAAGCTCTACCTCCAGCGCAACCAGGCGCTCTTCGACGAAGCCAGCGAGGTGTCCGGGAGCGCCGCGGTGGCCGCGGACCAGGCCGAACAGCGGGCCGTCATGGACGCGTACGACAACGCGGAGGGCGAAGAGGCCCGGCGCTCGCTCGTGAAGCAGAGCAAGGTGAAGGCGCTCAAGAGCTTCGGCAAGCTCGGCTCCACGTACTGAGAGTCGTCCCGCACGTCACCCAGACGCCCCGCCGCACTGCGTCGTGTTCACGATTGTGTGCAGGTGGGGCGTGAAGTTTCAGGAATGGGCCCACCTGGGATGCGTTCAGCCTTAAGCTGCAGCGCCTCATACCAACCTGTTTCCGAGTGGAGCCCCCCTCATGCAGCTCCCGCAGTTCCAGACCCTCATCGACATCTTCAAGCGCAGCACCTCCACCTTCGGCAGCCGCGAACTCTTCGGGGAGAAGAAGAACGGCCAGTGGGTCTGGACGACCTACTCCCGCTTCGGAGAGATGGTCGACGACCTGCGAGGCGGGCTCGCGCAACTGGGCGTGGGGGTGGGCGACCGAGTGGCCGTCATCTCCAACAACCGCCTGGAGTGGGCGGTGGGCGCGTACGCCACGTACACGCTCGGCGGCGCTTACGTCCCGATGTACGAATCGCAGCAGGTGAAGGAGCTGCAGTTCATCATCAACGACAGCGGCGCCAAGGTCGTCTTCTGTGCCACGGATGAAATCGCGCAGCGCCTCCAGTCCGTGCGCGCGGAGCTGCCGCACCTGGAGCACATCATCCGATTCAGCGGCACCACCAGCGACACGGACAGCTTCGCGACGCTGCTGCGGCGGGGCGCGGAGACGCCCACGCCCCTGGTGAGCCCCAAGCCCACGGACCTGGCCGGCCTCATCTACACGTCGGGCACCACGGGACAGCCCAAGGGCGTGATGCTCAGCCACGCGAACATCGCCCGCAACGTGTCGGCGATGCACGACGTGTTCCCCATGAGCACGGAGGACCGCTCCCTGGCCTTCCTGCCCTGGGCGCACGTCTTCGGCCAGACGGTGGAGCTGCACGCGCTGCTGTCCATGGGCGCGTCCATGGCCATCGCGGAGGCGGTGGAGAAGATCATCGACAACCTCTCCGAGGTGAAGCCCACGCTGCTGTTCAGCGTGCCGCGCATCTTCAACCGCATCTACGACGGCCTGCAGAAGCGCATGGCCGGCGAGAAGGCGGTGACGCGGTTCATGTTCCACCGCGGCCTCGCGGTGGCGGCCCAGCGGCGCGCGCTCGCGGAGGCGGGCAAGTCGAGCGGCCTGCTGGATTTGCAGCACGCCTTCTTCGACAAGGTGGTCTTCTCCAAGGTCCGCGCGCGCTTCGGCGGGCGGCTGAAGTACGCCTTCTCCGGTGGGTCCGCCATCTCCAAGGAGGTGGCGGAGTTCATCGACAACCTCGGCATCACCGTCTACGAGGGCTACGGCCTCACGGAGACGTCGCCCATCGCCACGGCCAACTTCCCCAACAACCGGAAGATTGGCTCGGTGGGCAAGGCGCTGCCCGGGGTGCGCATCGAAATCGACACGGTGGCCTCCGGCGAGGCGACGCAGGGCGAAATCGTCGTCCACGGCCACAACGTGATGATGGGCTACTACAACAAGCCCGAGGAGAACGAGAAGGTGTTCACCGGGAACGGCGGCTTCCGCACCGGTGACATGGGTGTCCTGGACGCGGACGGCTACCTCTACATCACCGGCCGCATCAAGGAGCAGTACAAGCTGGAGAACGGCAAGTACGTGGTGCCCAGCCCCATCGAGCAGTCGCTGACGCTCTCCACCTACATCGCCAACGCGTTGGTCCACGGCATGAACAAGCCGTACAACGTGGCCATCATCGTCGTGGACGTGGACACGCTGAAGAAGTGGGCCACGGAGAAGGGCCTGGACACGACGTCCATGCCGGAGCTGCTCAAGCGGACGGAGGTGCTCCAGCTCTACCGCGAGCAGGTGAACGAGTTCACCCGCGACGTGAAGGGCTATGAGCGTCCGCAGCGCCTCCTGCTCGTCAGCGAGGACTTCACCGTCGCCAACGACATGCTCACCCCCAAGATGAGCGTGAAGCGCCGCAACGTCGTGGCCCGCTACAACGACGCCATCGAGGCCCTCTACCGCGAGGGCAGCGACCGCAACGTCTCCGCGGCCTAGCCGTCCTGGGTGGCGGGCAGGGGCTCCCCCCTGCCCCACCCTGTGTGCGGGTGCGCACCGGGAATACGGGAAGGCCGGCGTGTCATCCGCGTCACCCGCGCCTTTCCGTGTTGACCCGCGGAATCCCCCCGCCCTATCTCCGCGTTCCTCGTGGTTTCGGCGGGACAGCGCACGGAGGCGCGCACACCAATGGCGAGCACGGTCACCCCGTGGGTCGGGGTCATCATGGGCGGGAAGAGCGACCTGGAGCACCTGCAGCCCGCGGTCGACATCCTCAAGGAGCTGGGCATCCCGCACGAGGTGCGCGTGGTGTCCGCGCACCGCACCCCGGACTGGATGATGGAGTACGCGTCCACCGCGGAGTCGCGCGGGCTGTCCGTCATCATCGCCGCGGCGGGCGGCGCGGCGCACCTGCCGGGCATGGTGTCCAGCAAGACGCTGCTGCCCGTCATCGGCGTGCCCATGCCCACCACGCTGCTCAGTGGCCTGGACGCGCTGCTGTCCATCGTCCAGATGCCCAAGGGCGTGCCCGTGGGGACGCAGGCCATTGGCAAGCCGGGCGCCGCCAACGCCGCCCTGCACGCCGCGGCCATCCTCTGCTTGAAGTACCCGGAGCTGCGCGAGCGGCTCGCGGCCTGGCGCAAGGCGCGCACCGACGAGGTGCTGGCGCACCGGGAGCTGTCATGAGCCTGCGCGTGGTGCTGCCCGGCGGCACGATTGGCATGCTCGGCGGCGGCCAGTTGGGGCGGATGATGGCCCTGGCCGCGCGCACGCTCGGCTTCCAGGTCCAGGCGTTGGACCCGGACGCGGACTGCCCGGCCCACTCCGTGGTGGACCGGTGTGTCACCGCGGCCTTCGGTGACACCTCCGCCGCGGAGACGCTGGCGCGCGCGTGCGACACCGTGACGCTCGAAATCGAGAAGATTCCCCTCGCCACGCTGGAGGCGGTGGCGCGGCACACGCCCATGCGCCCGGGCGCGGACGTGCTCCGCGTGATTCAGCACCGGGGCCGGCAGAAGGGCTGGCTCGCCAAGGGCGGCTTCCCCTTGGGCCCCTGGCGCGAGGCGCACTCCGCCGCGGAGCTGGCCGAGGCCATCCAGGCGCTGGGCGGACGCTGCTTCGTGAAGTCCAGCGAGGGCGGCTACGACGGGCGTGGGCAGGTGGAGGTGACGTCTGCGGACGAGGCCGCCCAGGCGTGGCGCGAGCTGGGTGAGCGCTCCGTGGTGGTGGAGGCCGCGCTGGCGCTCCAGTCCGAGCTGTCCGTGCTGGTGGCCCGCAGCCCCAACGGGGAAGTGGCGGTGTATCCGCCGGCCTTCAATCACCACGAGGAGCGCATCCTCGCGTGGTCGCTGCTGCCGGGGCCGCTGCCGACCGCGGTCCTGGACAAGGCCACGGAGCTGGCGCGCGGCATCACCGAGTCGCTCCAGGTCGAGGGCCTGCTCGTCATCGAGCTGTTCCTGCTGAAGGACGGCGGCGTGCTCGTCAACGAGCTGGCGCCGCGCCCGCACAACAGCTTCCACTCCACCGAGGTGGCGTGCCTCACCTCGCAGTTCGAGCAGGCGGTGCGCGCGGTGTGCAACCTGCCGCTGGGCTCCGTGGAGGTCGTGCGTCCGGCGGCCATCGTCAACCTGCTCGGGGACTTGTGGCTGAAGGACGGCGGCCCGCGCTTCCAGCAGGTGCTCGCCATGCCCGGCGTCCGCCTGCACCTGTACGGCAAGCGGGAGGCGCGCAAGGGCCGGAAGATGGGGCACCTGTCCGCGGTGGGCAGCTCGCCCGAGGACGCGCTCGCCCGCGTGCAGGCCGCCGCCACCGCGCTGGGGATGTAGGGCCGGCGCCCGCGGACTCCCTGCGCGTGACGAAGGCGAAGACGGGCCCCATCTCCCGCGACAAGGCCTGAGCCCGGCTCACGGTGACGCGCCCGGTGCCTGCCCCTGCCCGGGCATGAAGAGCACCTTGCCGGACGTCATGTCCGCGGAGGCGATACGGACCGCCTCGCCCGCCGACTCCAGCGGGAGCCGGGCGCGCACGGGCGTCTCCAGCGTCTGGCCCACCAGCGACGGCACGCCCATCAGCGCCTTGACTTGCGCGGCGCCGAAGCCCTGGCGGTGCCACTCCGACAACCAGAAGCCCTCCACCCGCTTGCGCCCGAAGATGAGGTCCGCGGGCGCGATGCGGCACTCCTGTTCGGAGAGCGCGCCGTACACGATGACCGTGCCGCCCTCCGGCAGCGCGTGGAGCACCTGCCCCGTGAGCCGACCGCCCACCGGGTCGAACGCGAGCGACACCTTCAGCTCGTGACACACGCGGTGCAGCCGCTCCTCGAACTCGGGCGCGTGGGTGCTCAGCACGTACTCCGCGCCCAAATCGTGAAGCAGGGCCACCTGCTCCGGGCGCCGCACCACGTTCACCAGGGCCACGCCCCGTCGCTTCGCGAGCGCCAGCAGCATCCGTCCCATGGTGCCCGCGGCGGCCGTCTGGGCCAGCGCGGTGTGCCCGCCCGCCTTCGCGCGCTCCATCAACACCCACGCGGTGAAGGGGTTGATGAAGAGGCTGGCGCCCTGCTCGTCGGACACCTGCGACCGCAGGGGCAGGCACTGGCCCAGCGGCACCGCCGCGTACTCCGCCCACAAGCCGTCCCCCTCGCCGGGCGCCACGCACGCCACGCGGCGCCCCACCAGGAGCCGGCCCGCGACGCCGCCCGAGGCCACCACCGTCCCGCTGGCCTCCAGGCCCGGCACCACGGGCAGCGACTTGCGAATGCCGTACTGCCCACGGATGAACATCAGGTCCGCCGGGTTGATGGGCGCCGCCGCCACGCGCACCAGGACCTGGCCCGTGGTCGGCCGGGGCACCGGCCGGGATTCCACGCGGAGGGACTCCGGCCGTCCGTCATAGGCGGTGAGGACCAGCGCGCGCATCGTCTCGGGAACGACGGGGCTCTTCATCGCAGACCTTTTTCGCCACCCATGCGTGAAAGGAACAGTTCCTGCCCGGCCTACATCCGTGGGGAGTCGATGAACGCCACTCTATTGCAGCTCCATCACCGCGAGGCCTTCGAACAGACCGTGACGCGGGCGCTCACGGCGGGGGCCGGGGCCGGCATCCTGCACCTGGCCACCACGCGACTGGGCCTGCCGCTACCGCTGGCGTGGATGGTCCCCGCCGCCGTCGTGCTCGGGTGTGCGCGAGGCGACAGGTGGGACCGCGTGCTGCTCGGCGGCCTGGGGGTGCTCCTCACCGCGCTGCCCTATGCCCTGGGCATGGCCCCCGGCTGGACGGCGGCGCTCAGCGCGGCGGCGGCGGGGGCGCTGCTGGTGCGCTCGCGACTGAGTGAGCGCGGGGAGAATGGCCAGGTGGCGGAGGCGCGCCCCACCCTCTTCCACTTCGGACTGGGCGCGGCGCTGTGCGCGGGCTTGACGCTGGGCGGCATGGAGGTGTCCCGCATCTTCTCCGCGCGACTGGCGGACCTGGCCACGCCGGCGCTGCTGGGCGCGAGCGTGGCGGGCGGCATCCTGGGTCTCTTCGTGGGACTGAGCGCGGTGGCCGCGCACCTGGCGCTGTCAGCGGACCCGGTGGAGGCGCGCGTGGAGGCGCTGTTGCCGCAGCTCGCCGGTGACTTCCATGCGCTGACCGAGCGGGCGCTGAACCTGTACCGGCAATGTGGCCAGTCCCTGGCGATGCTCCCGCGTGAGCCCGCGCGCGAGGAGCTGGCACGCACGCTGGGGAAGATGACGCGCGACGCGGCGGAGCTCGCGTCCGAGTGGGCGGGGGTGGAGGCTCAACTCGAGGAGCGCGCGCAAGCGGACCTCCAGGCCGAGCGCGAAGACCTGGAGCGCAGCGCCCGCGCCAGCACGGATGCCTTCGCGAGACGTCAGCTCGAGCTGGCCGCGGCCTCCCTGGGCGAGGAGGTGGAGCGGCTGGGCGGTCTGAAACAACGGCGCGAGCGCATCCTCGCCCGCCTGAGGGCAGAGGTGGCGCAGTTGGAGCGGGCCCGCGTGGCCCTGCTGTCACTGCGCAGCGGCCAGGCTCAGCTCAAGGCCGCGGAGCTGTCCGCCCTGGCGCGCCGCTTCCGGGCCCTCTCCTCCCTTCAATCGGAGGAAGCCCAGTCCATGGAGGACGTAGTTCCAATGATTCAGGGGGCTTCCATGCACTCGGCGGTGTCGGAAGGCAGCCCGGCGTCTGGCCCGGCAAGCGAGCAGCCGAGGGTCCGCGAGTCTTGAGCGCCGGCCTCGCCCTGGCGTTTTGCCACGCCGTGACATGCGGCACTGCAGCTTCTTTCGGGGAGGGCATGGAGCCTGCGGTGGGTTCGGCTACAATTTCCACACATGAGCCTGCCCCTCTCCTCCGCACCAGCCCCCTCCTGGCTGTGGAAAGGTGACGAGCCGAGCGTCACCTCGGTGTTTCAGCCCATCGTGGACTTGCTGCGCGGCGAGGTCATCGGGCACGAAGTGCTGTCGCGAGGACCGGGCGAGTTCCGCGAGCCGCACGTGCTCTTCACGCAGGCGCGATTGGAAGGCTACACGTGGGAGCTGGAGCGCGCGTGCTGGACGTCCGCGCTGCGCTGCATCGCCACGCTGCCAGAGGCGCAACGCAGCGCGCCCTTCTTCTTCAACGTCAGCCCGGACGTGTTGAGCGACCCGCGCTTCGGAGATGGCTCCACGGAGGAGCTGCTCGCGCGCTACGGGTTGAACCCGAAGAACCTGGTGCTTGAAATCACGGAGAAGGCGGCGTTCGAGGACAACGCGTTGCTGCAGCGGCTGACGCGGCAGTGCTCGGCGCTGGGCTTCGGCATCGCGCTGGATGACTTCGGCGCGGGGCACTCCGGACTGGTGACGCTGGTGAACAGCGCGCCGCAGTTCATCAAGCTGGACCAGGCGCTGGTGCGGGACATCCACCGGCACAGCTACCAGCAGCACCTGGTGAAGTCGCTGGTGGCCTTCGCGGCCAGCGTCAACGCGACGCTGATTGCCGAAGGCGTGGAGACGTGGGACGAGCTGACCGTGCTGCTCCGCCTGGGCATCCGGCACGCGCAGGGCTACCTGGTGGCCCGCCCCGCGCCCGTGCCCGTGCTCCCCAGCGTCGAGTTCGAGGCGCGGCGCCATGAGGCCATGCGCGCGCTCGACTTCCGCGAGGACGAGGACGACGAGACGGTGGGCAGCATCGTCATCCGCCGCAACTGCGTGGAGCGGCCCGTGACGCCCGAGGAGTTGGAGCGGCTGTTCCAGCAGAAGGCGGACGTGGACCACGTCGCCGTGGTGAATGGTGAGCGGCTGGAGGCGCTGGTGTTGCGGCGCCTGACGGCCACGAAGGGCGCGGCGCAGGTGGCTCCGCTCATCGTCGAGGACCGGATGGCGCTCACCACCCTGGCGCGGCTCGCCATGGAGCGCGCGCCCGACGCGCTCTACGACCCGGTGGCCGTCACGGATGCCCAGCAGCGGTTCCTGGGCACCGTCACCATGCAGCAACTCATTCGCCGCGCCACGGAGCTCTTGGAACGCCGCACGCCGGCTTGATTACAGGCACGGCCTGTCAACAAACAATCCCCAACCCCTCAACATGTATCAGGGGCTCTGGCCCTTGGGGTGAGATCCGACGACCTCAGTCAGCCGATTGCAGTCGTCGCCGAAAGTCGGCACGATGTAATGAGGCGCGAGATCTCCCTCCTTGCGTGCCCTCTCTGATGCTGCGACGGCGTAAAAGAACTCTTCATTCGCTTTGAAATAGTAATCCCGGGCCAGTTTCAGGTCCCCCGCCTGTTCAGCAAGAGCCGCCCGCTTTGCAAAGCACGCGAAAGCAGTTCCGCTTGGAGCCTTCGGCAGGAACTCATCAATTATCTGGAGGGCTCCTTTGTCTCTCCCTGTCGTGTGGAGATACTCGTAGGAGTTCAGCACGAAACCACAGTCTTTTTTGGCAGGAATTCCGTCTGACTTTTCGGTCAGCCAGAGCACATGGGCGAAGGTCTGCAGTCCCTTCCAACTCTTGTCGGATGCACCCTGCGTCGTATCCAGCGTTGCCATGATGAAGTACTGCCCGGAAGCAAGCTGCGCCGTCTCCTCCGCCGACAAGACGAGGTAGTGGAGAAGCACATAAGGCGCGGCAGCCGTCAGTTTCACCGTGCTCGGAGCGCTCCCGGCCTTGCGCAGGGGCCAGTGCACAGGGCTATTCACGCGATTCTTCCTGAGAAAAACCTCGACCGTGAGAAACCGGTCCCAACCGCCCTCGGGCGCTTCAATCAGAATGTCACCCTCGGCGGGTACCTGCGCATTCGCCGCGAACAGCCTCGGGTGCGCCAGACCGACTGTCACGACCAATGGCCATCCCTTTGGCAGGGATGAAATCGTGGATCCGACGATGAGACTCGGTGAGGAGGCGGCCGGTGACTCGGCAACCGCACGCTCCGCGGCGCCTGACTGAGCCCATCCCGGGACCACAGCCAAAGCCACCACCAAGACCCAACCACGAAGAAAAGTCGTACCCATGGAGACCCCCCGCCCCAAGATGACAAGGTGCAAGCCATTTCCGCAATGGGGTTACGGCGTTCTCCCGCAGGGCCTCAGGGCGCGAGGCCCATGCCCGCCACGCCTTCAAAGCGGACGGCGCTGCCCTTACGGATGCCGACCTTCTCCGTCCAGCCGCCGGGCACCTCCAGCACGTACTGACTGGGCACCCCCACGGAGCGCGTCGCACGCGATTGGGGCTCCGCGCGCGACACGATGCCCGCCACGCGCATGTCCGAGGTGATGAAGATCATGTCCAGGGAGATGAGCGTGTTCTTCATCCAGAAGCCCATCACCCGCTCCTCCGGGAAGAGGAAGAGCATGCCCTTCCCCTCCGCCAGCGCCTTGCGCCACATCATGCCCCGCTGGAGGGAGTCCGCCGTCGCGGCGATCTCCACCTCCACCCGGTGGACACCACCGAAAGCATCCTCCAGCCGCACGTGCCCACGCGGAAGTGGCGGCATGACGTAGTCCTCCGCGGTGATGTCCGTGACGCGCGGCCGGGCCTCGGCGGCCTTCGGCGTGGCACGGGGCGCGCTGCCCTGCGCCTCCTGCTGGCAGGCCGATGCCAGCAGCGGCACCGCCACCACCATCCACCGAAGGCCGTGCTTCATGAGTGCGAGTGCAGCGGCTTGTTGAGCAGCTTCTCCGTCAGCTCGCCGCCGAGGCTGTCGGACATCAGCCCCTCCACCACCGTCTCGAACTCCACCCGCTGCGCTTCGCTGCTGTAGATGAAGCGGATGCCCATGCCGGGCTCGTCCGCGTCCGCCTTGGACCAGACGACCTCGCCCAGCAGTTCGAAGGGGGCCTCCCGGTGTGGCACCGTCAGCTTGAAGAGGAAGCGCGTGCCGATGGGCAACGGCTTCTTCGTCTTGATGAACGTGCCACCCTTGCTGATGTTCTTCGTGTAGTCCGCGAAGAACGAGTTGAGCTTCTTGTAGTCGACCTTCAGCTCGATGGGCGCGCGCCCGTTCTGGCGGTGCTCTGGACCTGTCTTCTGTTCGGACATGCTGGCTGGGAGTATAGGAGAGGCCATGCGGCAAGTCCTCACCCGCGCCTCTGGCCTGTTGCGTCGCCCCGCCGTCCTGGCCACCGTCCTCCTGCTCGCGGGCGGGGGCTCGGCGCTCGTCCTACTCCCCCTCTTCGGCGTCCCCGGCTTCGAGCTGAGCCTGGCCCTCTCCATCGCCGTCGGCCTGCTCGGAGGGGGACTGGGCATCGCCGCGGCCGCCCAGGAGCGACGAATCCTCCTGGGCGCCCCCCCGACGCCCCCCGGGGCCCTCCGGCCCCAGACGCCCGCCGGAGCGGTGGCCCGGGCCCTGGGCGCCGCCCTGCTCCTCAACGTCGGCGTCCTGGTGCCCCCCTTCCTGGTAGCCACCCTGTTCGCCTGGCTGCGCACCGCGTGTGACCCGTTCGCACTGGTGGGCTTCTATCCGATGCTCACCCTCCCCTCGGCCGCCCTGGCCGCCTCAGCGGGCGTGCTGTGCGGCTTCACGGCCGAGCGCCCCCGCCGGGCCGTGGGGCTGTACGCCCTCCTCATCCTCGTCTCCGCTGTGCCCACCGCGAGGCCCATCGTCGCCGGGCCCCAGGTGTTCGCCTTCAACCACTTCCTGGGCCACCTGCCCGGGCCCCTCTACGACGAGGCCCTGGGCGTCTCCGCCGCGCTCGGCTGGTTCCGCCTGGAGACGCTGCTGTGGGTCAGCGTGCTCGCGGGGCTCACCTCCGCCCTGCTGGACCTGGGCACCGGGCGCCTGCGCCGGGCCGGCCTGCGCCGCGCCACCCTCGCCGCCCTCATCCTGCCCCTGGCCGCCATCGCCTTCATGGAGGCGCGCGGCCCCGCCCTGGGCCTGCGGATGACGGACGCGTGGCTCACCCAGGAGCTCGGCGGCCTGCGGGAGACGGAGCACTTCGTCTTCCACTACTGGCGAGGCAAGCCGCGCGAGGACGTGGACCGCTTCGCGAGGGATTTGGAGTTCCGCTGGGCCCAGACGCGGCACTTCCTGGGCGTGGCCCCCACCGAGCGCATCCACGTCTGGCTCTACCGCGACGAGCACGAGAAGCAGCGCCTGGTGGGCGCCGGCCGCACCCAGTTCGCCAAGCCCTGGCGCCACGAGTTGCACATCCAGGACCGGCCCTTCCCCCACTCGGTGCTCCACCACGAGCTGGCGCACGTCATGGCGGCCCCCGCCGGCAGCGGCCCCTTCCGCGTCACCACCCGGCTGGGCGTCTGGCCGCTCATGGGCGTCATCGAGGGGTTCGCCGTCGCCGCGGACGGCCCGGTGCAGGGCGACCTCACGCTGCACCAGTGGGCGGCGGGCATGCGCCGGCAGAAGCTGGCGCCAGACATGCGCAAGCTGATGGGGCCGCAGGGCTTCTACCAGTCGGCGCCCGCGCGCGCGTACACCGTGGCCGGCTCGTTCCTGCGCTACCTGGCGGACACCTATGGCGCGGACCGGCTGAGGGCCGTCTATGCCCACGCGGACTTCGACGCCGCGTACGGTCGTCCCCTGGGAGAGCTCGTCACCGAGTGGGAGCAGTACGTGGACGCGCTCCCCCTGGATGAAGCCTCCGTGGCGCGGGCCTTCGCGCGCTTCCGCGCCGGCAGCCTCTTCACCCGCGCCTGCGCCCGCGAGGTGGCGCGGCTGTCGGACGCCGCTCGGCAGGCGCTGGCGAGCGACCCCGAGGACGCGCTGGCGCGCTACCGCCGCGCCGCCGAGCTCCAGCCCGACGAGCCCTACTTCCGCCTGGGCGAGGCCGTCGCCCTGTCCCAATTGGAGCGCTACACGGACGCGGACGCCGTGCTCGCCGCGGTGGGCGAGCGCATGAAGGGCCAGGCCGTGCTGGAGGCGGAGGTCGCCATGGCGCGGGCGGACGTCGCGCTGCGCCGCGAGCAGCCCGGCGAGGCCCGCCGCTTCCTCGACACCGTCCTGTCGAAGGACGCCGGGCCGGAGCTGACGCGCACCGCCCAGGTGAAGCTCGCCGCCATGGAGGACGCCGCGCGTCAGGCCCCCATCGACGCGTACTTCCGGGCCGGACAGGACGAGGTGCGCCTGCTGCTCCTCGCGCGCGCCCTGGACGCGGTGCCCACGGACCCGTTCCTCAACTACCTCATGGGCCGGCGGCTCCAGCAGTTGGGCTCGCCCACGCTGGCCACCGGCTACCTGCAACAGGCCCTGGCGGCGGAAGGCCTGCCGGACGCGCTGCGCCGCGAGGCCCTGCGCATGCGCGTGGAGTCCGCCTACCTGTCAGGAGACTGCGGCGCGGTGCGGCACGAGGTCGGTGCACTACCGGACTTTGGCGCCGCCTTCCGGGCCTCCGCCGACGAGTGGCGGGAGCGCTGCGACTTCGAGGAGAAGACCTTCCGCGGACTCCTGGTGCCACGACAGGCTTTCCGCTAGCCACGCTTTTCGGTTAGGCAGGCAGCCAGACAGCGGTGACGTGCCAGCCTGGCAAGGAGGACGTGGATGCGTTTCGAGTCGCGGCATCGGATTCAGGGGACGGTGGATGAGGTGGAGCGCGCGCTCCTCGACGAGCGGTACTTCGCGTTCCTGCTCCAGCACCACGGCGTGCTGCTGGAGCTGCAGCCCCTGGAGGTGAAGCCGGACGGAGACGTCGTGCGCCGCCGCGTGCGCTACCGCCCCAGGCCCGTCATCGAGAAGATTGGCCCCAAGACGGTGCCCCCGGAGTGGTTCGCGTTTGTCGAGACGTCCACCTATGACAAGCGCCGCAAGGAGCTGAGGTTCGAGAACGTCCCCACCTCGAACAAGATCTCCAAGATGCTGGTGAACACCGGCACCATGCGCTTCCGCGACGTGGGCGGTGGCCAGACGGAGCGGGTGATGGACGGTGAAATCGCCCTCAAGCTGCCCTTCCTCCTCAAGCCCCTGGGGCTCATCGCGGAGAAGGTCATCCAGTCGGAGGGCCTGAAGATTCTCGACAACGAGGTGCCGGTGCTCAACCGGTTCATCGCCGAGGTCATCCGCCCCGGTTAGTCGTCCACCCGCCCCTGGCGGGGCCTGGGAATGGGTTGACTTCCGTCGGGTTGTCCCAATAAGGCCCCGCCATGCTCAAACGCTTCCTCGCCTTCAGCGTCCTGTCCCTGCTGGCCGCGTGCGCCCCGAAGCGCATCCCCGGCACGGACATCGTCGACAACTCCGACACGCGCGCCATCCTCGCCGTCATGGAGCAGTACCGCACCGCGTTGGAGGCCCGGGACGCCCAGGCCATCCAGAAGCTCATCTCGCCTGCGTTCCGGGATGACGGCGGCACGCCGAACGACCCCAGCGACGACCTGACGGCGGAAACCCTGGTGCCCTACCTGGAGCGGGTGTTCCCCCGCATCCAGGGCCCGCGCATCGAGCTGAGCATCCGCCGCATCCAGGTGGGCGAAGACGTGGCCGCCGCCATCTACTACTGGGATGCCACCTGGCGGATGCCGTCGCTCCACTCGCGCCCCATGAAGGAGTCCGAGCTGGAGCAGATGGTGTTCCGCAAGGAAGACGGCACCTGGAAGATCATCACCGGCATCTGACGCCGCGGGGCCTTCACAGGCCCAGCAGCGCGGCGAAGCCCTCGGGCCCCATGGCATTCAAGGCCCGGGCCCGGTTCAGGTAGGTGCGGTAGTCCTTGCGCACCAGCTTGTCCGCCGGCAGCGAGGACAGGTGGTAGTCGCGGATGCGGCTCGCCGTGAAGCGCACCGCCCCGTAGAGCGCATGGCCGAAGAGGTTCGTGCGCTCCACGGCGGACAGCGGCCGGACGTCCACGTACCCGCGAATGAAGGCCCGGCACAGCTCCGGCAGGTACTGCCCGCCGTCGAAGCACCAGGCGTTGAGGGTGATGGCCACGTCCAGGCCGTAGTCCTCCCGGCACGCCATCTCGAAGTCGAAGAAGGCGCCCACGCGGTCCCCCAGCCACTTCACGTTGTCCATGAAGAGGTCCGCGTGGATGACGCCGCGAGGCTCCAGGCCCTGCCGCAGGGTGCGCGACGTCTCCATGTCGCGTTGCAGCTCACGCGCCACCGCCGCCAGCGCCGCGTCCGGGTGCGCCGCCAGCGCCTCCAGCCAGCCGCGCACCGTCTCCGGGCCGTAGGGATTCTCCCGCGAGTCGGAGAAGGACTGCGTGTCGCGGTGCAGCTTGCCCAGCTCCGCGCCCAGCCGCTCCAGGTGGTCGGCGGTGAGGGCCGGGTGGCGCAGCTCCTCGCCCGGCAGCCAGCGGAAGACGCTGACGCGGCCGCCCTCCAGCGCCAGGAAGGTCGCCCCGTCGCGCGTCGTCAGCTGCACGGGCCCGGGGAAGTGGTACGCGGCCAGGTGCGCGAGCAGCGCGGATTCGAAGCGCAAGTCGTCCGCGGAGCGCACCGTGGTGTGGCGCACGAAGTAGCGCCCGCGCTGCGTCTCCACGCGGTGGTTGGTGTTGATGGAGCCCTGGGGAATGGGCGTCACCTCGTGCACAGCCCCCAGCCCGAATGCCTCCGCGACCCGCTCGAATGCCTCGGGGGGTAGCGCCGTGTGTACCGCCATACCTCTGACCTCCCACGTCCGTGTTCACGCCGCCGCCCCCGTTGACAGCCCAGGGGACCGTTCCTATCTGAGCGCGACTCCTATACCCGGCATCACGGCCGGCGCACATCCAACTCCAGCGCGGGGGACAGGTCCATGGGCACCGAAGGGCGCAAGGACTGGCAGCGGCGCGAAAGCCTCACCAGCGCGCTGATTCAGGTGGGTGTGGTGGCGGTACTCCTCGCGGGCGCGGTGGCCTTCTTCATCCACCGGGGCACCGTCCGCAAGCAGACGGAGGACCACCTGCGCACGGCCCGCATGGCCGCCATGCGTGGCAACCCCGCGGACCTCGCCCGCGCGATGACGGAGCTGGAGGCCCTCTTCCAACTCGACGCCGAGGCCCGTGACGCCCAGGCCCTGGCCGCCGACATCCAGACGGTGCTGTGGCTGGAGCACCGTCAGCCCGGCGCGGACGCCAAGGCCCGCGAGCACCTCTCCCGCGCCGAGCAGCTGGAGTCGCAGTCCGGCGAGCGCTACGGCGCCCACGCCCTGCACCTGCTGGCCGCGGGCAAGGCCGCCGAGGCGGAGCAGTACCTGGCCGGGCTCGAGGCCCGCGGCGCCAACAACGCCCGGCTGACGCTGGCCCGGGCCCTGGCGCTCCAGGCGCGCGGCGACCTTCCCGGCGCGAGGCAGGCCTTCGCCCGCGCGGCGGAGGCGGCCTGGCGCGACCCGCGCTTCACCACCGCATACGGCGAGGCCCTGCTGGATGAAGGCCAGTACCCGCAGGCAGTGGAGGCCTTCGCCAAGGCCACCAGCGTCAACCCGGACCACCTGCTGGCCCGCGTGTCCACCGCGCTGGCGTACACCTACCAGGGACGCAAGACGGAGGCAGCACGGCAGGTGCTCTCCGGCGTGGAGGCCCGAGGCGCGGAGCTGACGCCCGGCCTGAAGGCCCGCGCGGGCGCGCTGAAGGCGGAGCTGGCGCTGGCCCGCGGCGCACCCGACGAGGCCCTGAAGGCCGCGGACGAAGCGCTGAAGGCCGTCCCCGATGAGCACTACGCCCTCTTCGCCCGGGCCCGGGCCCTGGCGGTGAAGCGTGACGCCCAGGCGCGCGCGGCGTTCGAGGCGGCCGTGGCCCGGCGCCGCAATGCCCCCCTGCTCTACCTGGACGGCGCGCGGGCGCTGCAGGGCGCGGGTGACACCGACGGCGCGGTGGCCCTGCTGGACGCATACGAGGCCACCTTCGGCCCGGTGCGGACCACCACCCCGGACGGCAAGCAGGTGGGCCTCTTGGAGAAGGACAGCCGCTACTGGCTGGCGCGCGGCGGCGTGCTGGAGGCCGCCTCCCGTCAGGACGATGCCCTGGCCGCCTACGACAAGGCCCTGGCCGCGCGCGGCGTGGACCTGGCCCGGGCCCAGTACGCCAAGGGCGCGCTGCTGCTGGCGCGCAAGGACTACGAGGGCGCCCGCCCGTTGCTGGCCGCCGTGGCCCCGGACAGCGGCGCGGGCACGATGGCGGAGGCCTATACCGCCATGGGGGACCTGCTCTTCGCGCAGGGCGAGCACGCCGCCGGCTGCCAGCACTACTTCTTCGGGCTCGCGCGAGCCCGGGCGCAGGGCGCTCCCCGCGAGGCGCTGGCGGAGCGCGTGGAGGACATCCGCGAGCGGCTGGAGTCCGCCGGCCAGGCCAGCATGGCCAAGGCCTGGAAGGCGGAGTCCGGCTCGCTCCTAGAGTAGGTCCGTGGGGCTGATGGACTCCGGGCGGGCGCGCACCACGCGCCACTCGCCGTCCTCTTCCCTCTCGAAGGCGCCTTCGATGCGGTAGGCGCTCAGCACGCTGTCGGCGGCCAGGTCCTCCACCTTCTCCGCCTGCGAGCGGCCGAAGATGAAGCGCGCGTTGAACTCCCCTTCCGTGGGAGACACCTCGCGCACCTCCAGGTTCGTCACGAAGACGCGCACCCACTGGCCGCGCAGCACCTGCGCGGTGAGGATGCCGCGCACGTCCTTCTTCGACCAGCCGCCCTGCCCGTTGGAGCGGAAGCGCTCGGAGACGTGCTCCATCACCCCGCCCACGTCCTTCTCCTCCGCCTCCCGCGTCATCACCACCACCTGGCGGCGGATGGCCTCCTCCACGGTGAGCTGCTGCCGCGGCCAGAAGTACAGCACCGCGCCGGCCACCAGCAGCGCCAGCACCCCGCCCACCACCTGCGAGCGCGTCACGTTCACCATGGCCGCCTCATGCCGCCTCGGGCTCGAGCACCAGCTCGTCCGCGTCGATGATTTCCGCGGGCCGCAGCGCCTCGCCAATCTGCTTCAGCCGGCGGTCCGACAGCTGCTCCAGGTACGTGCGGATGTCCGGGACGGCCGTCACCAGCTCGTGGAAGGCCGCGCGCTCCAGGAAGGCCGCCGCCGTCTTGCGCGCCGCCGCCACCGTCGCCGTGGCGCGCAGGCCCGTCAGCAGGGAGATTTCCCCCGCCACCTCGCCCTCGCGCAGCATGCCCAGCGTCACCACGCCGCCCGCCGGGTCCTCCTTCTGCACCACCAGCTCACCGGCCAGCACCAGGAACAACCCCGGCGAGTGCTCGCCCTCCACCAGCACCTTCTCCCGCGCCTGGAGCGCCCGGAAGGTGAAGCGCCCCAGCAGCGCGCCCCGCTCCGACTCCGGCATCGTCTGGAACATGGGCGAGGTGGCCATCAGGTTGCGCGCCATGCGCTGCTGCGCGAAGTCCGCCAGCACCTGCGGCACCGAGGGGTGGCTCTTGGCCACCGCGTTGAGGTGCTCGCGGCGAATCTCGAAGACCTCCGTGTCCGACACCGCGGACACCGTCGCCGTGGGCGGCGCGCCCGTCAGCAGCGCGATTTCACCGAAGATGGAGCCGCCGCCGAGGAAGCCCAGCGTGCGCGCCTCACCCTCCATCTGCCGCGTCACCTCCGCCTTGCCCGCGACCAGGACGTAGAGGGAGTCGGCGGGCTCGCCCTCGCGGCTCACCGCCTCCTCCGGCTTCACGCGGTGCCATGCCATCAGCCGCACCAGGTCCACGAAGGCATCCCGCTCCAGCTCCGCGAACAGCGGCAGCGGCGGACGGCTGTTGGGGTCCGCGGCGCCGCCCGGGTCCGTCGCGGCCAGCACTTCGATGGCGCGGCTGGACAGCTCCTCGCCCTGCAGCCCCATCAGGTCCGTCTCCACCTTGCCGTCGTAGAGGACCTCGGGCGGCAGCGGCGGGGGCACCACCGCGCGGCCCGGCGCGTTGCGCACCGCGCGCGCGTGCACGCGAAACAGCGTCTCCTTCAGGCGCCGCTCGTTGGGCGCCAGGTCCAGCGCCAGCTTGCACGCGGCCATGGCGGACAGCAGGTAGTCACGGCGCAGCAGGCCCTCCGCGCAGGCGTGGTAGGCGGTGACGGCGCGCTCACGCTCGCCCAGCTCCGCCAGGCAGCGCGCGGCCAGCATCCGCGCGCGGTGGTCCGCGGGGACGCGGCGGACCGCCTCGGCGAACACGGCCAGGGCTCGCTCGAACTGGCGCTCCTCGATGAGGTCCATCCCGAGCTCACGCAGCGACGACTCGTTCATCCCTTGTCTCCCCGGCAAATCATGGTCGGCCCGCCGCCACTCACGGCTGCAGCTCGCTCAGATACATCTCCGCCTTGCGCTTGACGTCGGAGCCTTCCGAGGCCGTCTCGATGACGACCTTGAACATCTCCGCCGCGGCCCGCGGATCCCTGTCCCGCTGGATGTAGGCCCGGAGGAAGAGCTCCTCCGCCTTCTTCTGCAGCGTCTCCAGTCCTTCACGCGCCCGCCCGTCGCCCGGGTTGAGCCGCAGCGCCTCGCGGAAGTGCGTGCCGGCCGCGCCCAGGTCGCCCTTCTTGAGCGCGCTCTGCCCCGCCGCCAGCGAGGACGACGCGAGCTGTTCGTCAATGCTGTTCCCCAGCGAGCCCCGGAAGCCAATCTGGCGGTACAGCGCCGCCGCGCGCCGCAGGGGCGTCGCCGCCGCCTCCAGCGAGTTGGCGTCCAGCTTCTTCTGCCCGTCCTCCAGCGCGCGCCGGAACTGGGGAATCAGCCGCTTGAGGGCCAGGGCCCGGTCCTTCACGTCCTTCTCCGCCCGGTGCTTGTCCATCACCCGGTCACACTCCAGGACGGCGCGCTGGTAGTCACCCCCGTTGAAGCGGCGCTCCACGTCGGCGAAGGCCTCGGCGATGAACTCCTTGCGCCGCTCCTTGGCCAGCTCCGCCGCGCGCGCCGCGGCGTTGCGGTTGCGCCGCGACACATCCTGGGCCTCCTTCGCCAGCTCGGCCTCCAGGTCCGTCAGCTTCACCTCGTAGGCCGGCCGGTTCAGCGGCGGCAGCTGCGCAATCAGCGGGCGAATCGTCTCCGGGTCGCGCGAGGCGAAGGACTCCTCCACCTGCTGGAGCCGCCAGGCGATGTCCTGCTCCTCCAGCGCCGTCGCCAGCTTGCGGCGAACGTCATCCGTCTTCGCCGTGCCCTGCGGCGTCGCCTCCAGCTTCGCGCGCGCCTCGTCGAACTGCTTCTCGTCGATGAGCGCCCGCACCGCCTCCAGCGAGGTCATCACCTCCAGCTGCGTGCGCGCGCCCCGGGCCAGGTTGTCCGCGTCGATGCCCGGCACCAGCTTCTCCGCCTCCTCGATGAGGCGGATGGCGTTGGCGAAGTCATCCGCGCGCACGGACTCGCGCGCCTGCTGCATCAACACCTTCGCCCGCTCCGCGTTCGGGTCCGGCGGAGGCGGGGGCGGCGGCCCCGACGGAATCAGCATCAGCCCGATGACCAGCACCACCACCAGCGCGCCACCGCCGCCGATGAGCGCCTTCTGCTTGCCCGTCAGGCCACCGCCGCTCGAACGCGTCGGCGTGCTCCGGATGGGCGGACGGGACCGGGGCACAGCCACCGCGCCCTTGCCGCCGGAGCCCTCCTTGAGCGAGTCGGGCAGCTTGTAGTTGGCGTTGGTGGCCTCGTTGAAGCGCGGGTCGTTCGGGTCCGCGTCGCTGCCACGCGCGGCGGCCTGGTTCTTCCGCTTCTCCTCCGCCTCGCGGGCGGCCGCCTCGCGCTCGCGCTTCTCCTCCGCCTCGCGGGCCTCCGCCTGGGCGCGCAGCTCCTTGATCTGCTCCGCCTCGTCCACGAAGCGAAGGCGCGTCTTGCCCACGGAGATTTCGTCACCGTGCTTCAGCAGGCACTCGTCCACGCGCTGGTCGTTGACCTGGGTGCCACTGACGCTGCCCAGGTCGCGCATCACCACGCCGGCCTGCCCGTACACCAGCTCCAGGTGCCGGCGGGACACGGACTGGTCCTCCAGCACGAAGTCGCAGTCCTTGTTGCGGCCCACCACCATCCGCACGCTCTGGAAGCGCTTCTTGCGGCCCTGGTCCGGCCCCTCCAGCACCTCCATCTGCACCGGAGGACCCGCGCGCGTGGCGTCCGCGTTGTCGTCTTCGTCCTCGTCGCGGGAGCGGCGCTCCGCCTCCACCGACTCGATGGAGGCCACGCGCGTCTCCCCCGTGCGGGAGCGGCCCGGCTCCTCCTCACCGTAGAGGTCCGGGTTGGGCGGCCCGTCGTCCGGGTAGCCGTCCTCGCCGGATGCGGGCGCGGCGAAGTCCTCGTCCTCGGACGCGGGGCGGCGCCGGGCGGGGGACTTCATGGAGTCTGGGTCCTCACCCGCGGCACCACCGGAACGACCGGCGCCAGCACGGGAAGAGGGAGGAGGACGAGGAGGCATGGGGCGGTTTCCAGTCTCGAAGCGCCGGGCATCTTAGAGCGCCGTCTCCATGGTGGGAATGCGGACAGGCCGCGGATCAGGGAAAGAACGGGGGACCTCGAGCGTTGCTCCCGGCGGCGACCCCTCCTATGTAGGCTGCCACATACCCCATCGACTTCACCGCGGGAGTTCCGAAATATGCCCCGAGCGTCTGCGCCCTCGAAGCGCGCCCCCTCTTCGAAGCTGGCCCCACCCGTGGCCCGGCGGTCCACGCCCGCCGCCCTGCTGCCCCAGCCGCTTGTCGAGCGCCTGCTCGCCGTGGCCATGGAGCGTGGGGGCGACTTCGCGGAGGTGTACGTCGAGCGCACGCTCACCACGGCGGTGCGGCTGGAAGAATCCCGCATCACGAGCGCGCAGACGGGCCTAGTCCAGGGCGTGGGCGTGCGCGTCATCTCCGGCGGGAAGGTGGGCTACGCCTTCTCCGACGACTGGGACGAGCCCGCACTGCTGCGCGCGGCCTCCACCGCGGCCATGATTGCCCAGGGTGGCGGCGCCGAGCGCAGCTTCCCCGTGCGCCGCGCCGCGGTCCCCAGCCACTACCACGTCAGCACCCCGCTGATGGACGTGGAGGTGTCGCTGAAGACGGGCCTGCTCATGCGCGCCGACAAGGCTGCCCGCGCCTTCGACGCGCGGGTGAAGCAGGTCAACGGCGGCTACGTGGACCAGACGCGACGCATCGCCGTGGCCAACACCCACGGGCGCTACACCGAGGACACCCAGGACCTGTGCCGGCTTTCGGTGAGGGTGGTGGCCCAGGGCAAGGGCGGCGAGCAGCGCACCGGCATGTACGGCGGCGGCGGGCGCGTGCCCTTCAGCCACTTCGACGCCTTCTCCCCGGAGGACGTGGCCCGGGAAGCGGCGCGTCAGGCGGTGGCCACGCTGGGCGCGGTGGACTGCGCGGCCGGCCCGCAGACGGTGGTGCTGGCGCCGGGGTGGAGCGGCATCCTCCTGCATGAGGCGGTGGGCCACGGCCTGGAGGCGGACTTCATCCGCAAGGGCACCTCGCTGTTCGCCGGGAAGCTGGGTGAGAAGGTGGCGTCCGACCTGGTCACCATCATCGACGACGGCACCGTGTCCAGCGGGCGCGGCTCCATCAACATCGACGACGAGGGCAACCCCGGCGAGCGCAAGGTCCTCATCGAGAACGGCGTGCTCAAGGGCTACCTCTACGACAGCCTCAACGCGCAGCTCATGGGCCAGCGCAGCACCGGCAGCGGGCGGCGCGAGTCCTTCAAGCACCTGCCCCTGCCGCGCATGACGAACACCTTCCTGGCCCCGGGTGACCACGCCCCCGAGGACATCCTCAAGGAGGTGAAGCGCGGCCTGTACTGCGCCACCTTCGGCGGCGGGCAGGTGGACATCACCAACGGCAACTTCGTCTTCGAGGTCAGCGAGGCCTATCAAATCGAGGACGGCAAGCTGGGCCGCCCGGTGAAGAACGCGACGCTCATCGGCGTGGGGCCGGAGGCGCTGAAGAACGTGTCCCGCGTGGGCTGCGACCCCATGCAAGACCCGGGCATGGGCATATGCGGGAAGAATGGCCAGTCCATGCCCGTGGGCGTGGGGCTGCCCACCGTGCGCATCGACAACATCACCGTTGGCGGAACCAAGGTCGCCTGAGAGAGAGCACCAACCATGGACTACCAGCAGCTCGCGAAGAGAATCGTCCAGCGCGCCAGGCGCAAGGGTGCCCGCCAGGCGGAGGCCTTCCTGGAGGTGGGCCGCCAGAGCAGCGTGCGCGTGCACCAGGGGCAGATTGAAGACCTCACGCAGTCCACCAGCAAGGGCGTGGGCGTGCGCGTGGTGCTCAAGGACCGGCTGGGCTTCGCCTATACGTCCGACTTCGAGCCCTCCGCCGTGGACCACATCGTGGACCAGGCCCTCAAGCTGGCGGAGTTCTCCGCGCCCAGCAAGCTCAACGGCCTGCCCTCCGGCAAGGACCTGGGCCGCTTCGGAGACACCGGCCTGCTCTTCGACCCCCAGGTCGCCGAGCTCCCCGGGGACTGGAAGCTCAAGACGGCGCTGGAGGTGGAGAAGGCGGCCCGAGCGGAGGACTCGCGCGTCATCGCCTTCAATGGCGTGGGCGCCGGGGACTACGTGTCCGAGATCTACATGGCCTCCAGCGAGGGCGTGACGGGCGCGTACTCCGGCACCTACGTATACCTGTACGCGGCGCCAGTGGCCTCCGACGGCGAGGGGCTCCAGACGGGCTACTGGATGGACTACCGCCGCTTCCTGGATGATTTGGACGGACCGGAGTCCATCGGCCGGGAGGCCACGCGCCGCGCGGTGCGGATGCTGGGCGCCCGGCGGGTGAAGACGCAGCAGGTGCCCGTGCTGTTCGACCCGCAGGTGGCCGCGTCCTTCGTGTCGGACGTGGCGGGCGCGGCGGACGGCAACGCCGTGTACCAGAAGGCCAGCCTCCTGGCCCCGCTGCTGGGCAAGCGCCTGGCGGGCGCGCACGTCACGCTGGTGGATGACGGCCTCATGCCGCGCGGCCTGGCCACCGCGCCCTTCGACGGCGAGGGCGTGCCCACGCGGCGCACGCCCATCATCGAGCAGGGCGTGCTCAAGTCCTTCCTCTACGACGCGTTCACCGCGCGAAAGGCGAAGACGCGCACCACCGGCAACGCGGCCCGCGGCTACAACGGGCTGCCCGCCATCGGCACCAGCAACCTGTATCTGGAGGCGGGCTCGAAGACGCCGGAGGCGCTGCTGCGCGAGGTGGACAGCGGCTTCTACGTCACCGCCCTGCTGGGCCACGGCACCGACGCGGTGACGGGCGAGCTGTCCGCGGGCGCCAACGGCCTGTGGATTGAGAAGGGCGAATTGACGCACCCCGTGCAGGAGGTGACGGTGGCGGGCAACCTGCTGCAGATGCTCAAGGACCTGGACGGCATCGGCAGCGACCTCCAGTTCCGCAGCGGCACGGTGGGCGCGCCCACGGTCCGCTTCCGGCAGCTCACCGTGTCGGGCGAGTAGCCAAGGGAACACGGCTTGCAAGAGGTTCCGCACGACATGACATCCCCCACGGTCCTGGTCGTCGACGACGACCGCGCGAACCTCGACTCGGTCGTCCGCATCTTCCAGCGTGAGGGCATGGCCACGCTGGCCGCCGCCAACGGCACGGAGGCGCTGGAGCTGCTGCGCCGGCCGGAGGTCGCCGCCATGGTGACCGACCTGATGATGCCCAACATGGACGGCCAGGAGCTGCTGCGCGCCGCGCGCGCCATCCGCCCGGACGTGGAGGTGGTGCTGATGACGGCCTATGGCACGGTGGAGACGGCCGTGGCGGCCATGAAGGACGGCGCCTACGACTTCATCACCAAGCCCCTCAAGCGCCACGCGCTGGTGAAGGCCATCCAGAAGGCGCTGGAGAAGCGGGCGCTGGTGGCGGAGAACCAGTCGCTCAAGGCGAAGCTGGCGGAGATGAACGCGGCGGGTGGGCGCTCCATGGTGGGTCAGTCCCCCGCCTTCCGCGCCATGCTGGACACCATCCGCCAGGCGGCCCCCTCCACCGCCACGGTGCTGCTGCTGGGGGAGTCCGGCACGGGCAAGGAGCTGGCCGCGCGCTCCGTCCACGAATTCTCCCAGCGGGCCCGTGGCCCCTTCGTCGCCGTCAACTGCGGCGCGCTGCCGGAGAACATCCTGGAGGCGGAGCTCTTCGGCGTGGAGCGCGGCGCCTTCACCGGCGCGGTGGCCCGGCGCGAGGGCCGCTTCGAGCGCGCCCACGGCGGCACCCTCTTCCTGGACGAAGTCGGGGAGATGCCGCTGCCCGCCCAGGTGAAGCTGCTCCGCGCGCTGGCCGAGGGCGAAATCGAGCGGCTGGGCGGCACGCAGACGGTGAGGGTGGACGTCCGCCTCGTCGCCGCCACCAACAAGGACCTGCAGAAGGAAGTGGCGGAGGGCCGCTTCCGCGAGGACCTCTATTACCGGCTCAACGTGGTGGAGATTCGCGTGCCCGCGCTCGCCTCACGCCGCGAGGACATCCCCCTGCTGGCGGACGCCTTCCTGCGCCGCTTCGCCGCCAAGAATGGCAAGGTGCTGCGCGGCTTCTCGCAGGAGGCGCTGGGCGTGCTGGAGAACTACGCCTGGCCCGGCAACGTGCGCGAGCTGGAGCACGCGGTGGAGCGCGCGGTGGTGCTGGCGCGCGGCGAGGTGCTGGAGGCCAGCGACCTGCCCGAAGCCGTGCGAAAAGGCCCGCTGGGCTCGGCCGGACAGCTCGTCATCCCCATTGGCACGCCCATGGAGGAAATCGAGCGCCGGGTGATCCACGAGACGCTTCGTCACACCCGCGGCGACAAGACGCTGGCCGCACGGCTGCTGGGCATCGCCGCGCGGACCATCTACCGCAAGCTGGAGCGAGAGCAGTCCACCGGGGACGGCTCTGGCGCCGCGCCGCCCGGCCCCGACACCGACACCGACGACTGACAGGGCGTCACACCGCCCCCCGCCTGCCTTTGACAATTTGTCCGGCGGGGTTTCGGGGGCCACATCGCGTGTCAGGGGCTCCTGCTATTCCGGAATAATTTCAAGTGGTTGGCCGTAGGTCCTGTCTTGCCCGCCTGGCCCGCGATGGCACCTGGCTTGCTCAATGAGGGCCCGGCTTTCTCCTGGAAGCGTGATGGAACTCTTCTTTCGAAAATACTTTTGGACGGTGAACCTGGTGTTCATCCTGCTCGTCGGAGTGCTGGCGGCGAGCACGGTGAACCTGTTCGTCGAGTCCGCCATCTCCCCCGTTCCCACGGGGGGGGCGTCCGCTCGCGCGCCTTCACAGCCGCGCCGCAGCGAGACGGCCATGGCGATGCTCGACCTGGACCGTCTGTCGCGGCTGACGGGCATCTCGCTGCCCGAGCCCGAGCCCGAGGTTCAGGAGCCCGGCGGCGCTTCCGCGGAGGTGGACCCCAATGCCGCGCCCGTGAAGAGCGGCCTGCGGGTGAAGCTGCTCGGCACGCTGGTGGCGAGCAACCCCGACTGGTCCTTCGCCTCCATCCAGGACATGACGACGCAGCGCTCGCAGACCTTCATGGTGGGCAACGCCCTGCAGGGTGCCACCGTGGAGAGCATCGAGCGCGAGCGCGTCATCATCATCAACGGCGGCCGCCGCGAGTTCATCGACGGCAACCCGGGTGATGGGGCCTTCGTGCCGCCCTCGCCTCCGGTGGCCCAGGCCAACACCGCGCCGCCCAACGACGGCAGTGGCATCCGCGCCACCAGCGAAAATGAGTACGAGGTCCCGCGCGCGGAAATCGACAAGACGCTCAACAACCTCAACAACGTCGCCATGCAGGCGCGCATCGTGCCCGCGTTCAAGGACGGTCAGGCGGTGGGCTTCAAGCTCTTCTCCATCCGTCCGGACTCCATCTACTCCAAGATTGGCGTCCAGAATGGCGACGTCATCCGTCGCATCAACGGATTCGACCTCAACAGCCCGGAGAAAGCGCTGGAGGTCTATTCGAAGATGAAAGACGCAGCCCGCATCGAGATCGAGATCGAGCGCAACGGTGCGCCGATCCGCAAGTCGTACAACGTCCGTTAATCACCTCCGCAGCGCCCGCTCCTCCATGAAGACGCTCCCGTCCTGGATGCTCTGCCTGTGCCTCGCGCTCGCCGTTCCCGCGCAGGCCCAGCGCCGCTCGCCGCCCTCTGGCTCCGCCGGAGAGCGGACGATTTCCCCTCAAGGCCCTGGCGCCACCAACGCTGGTGAAGCCAACGCGGGTCCTCGCCGCACGCCCACGTGCGAGGAGGCCCGCCGCAATGCCCGCTACGGCATCTACTTCGACAAGGTGGAGATCGAAAAGCTGGTCCAGACGGTGGCGGACGCCACCTGCCGCACCTTCATCCTGCCGGAGAACGTGCGCGGGAAGATCTCCATCATCGGCCCGGAGAATGGCCGGGTGGAGGTGAACGCGGACGCCTTCTACTCCGCCTTCCTCGCCTCGCTCGACGCCAACGGGCTCGCCGTCTACCAGTACGGCCGGTTCATGAAGATCGTCGACAAGCGCTCGGCGAAGCAGAACCCCATCCCGACCATCATCGAGGACGGTGAGCCGTACACCACCAACGAGCAGATGGTGACCAAGCTGTTCCGCGTGCAGAACGTGGAAGTGGAGCCGCTGCGCGGCGTGCTCCAGCAGCTGGTGTCCAAGGACGGCGACACGATTCCGTATCCGCCCGACACCATCATCATCAACGACGTGGGCTCCAACATCCACCGCCTGGAGCGCATCATCCACCAGTTGGATACGCGCGCCGCCAGCGACGAGATGCGCATCATCCAGGTGCAGTACGCCTCCGCGCAGGACGTGGCCAACACGGTGCAGCGCCTCTTCGAGGCCAAGGGCGCCCGCCCCGGCCAGCCCGCCGCGCGCAACGTGCCTCCCGGCAGCCCCCAGGCGGCCCAGGCAGCCCAGGCGGCACAGGCGGGCCAGGCGGGCTCGACTGGCGGTCCGGTGACGCTGTCGCAGATCATCCCGGACGAGCGCACCAACAAGCTCATCATCGTCGCCAGCCCCGCGGCCTTCGACCGCATCCAGGACATCGTCGGGCAGATTGACATCCCCACCAGCGGCGGCGGACGCATCAACGTCTACTACCTGGAGAACGCCAACTCGGAGGAGCTGGCCAGCACGCTCCAGTCGCTGGCCCAGGGCACCGGCGGCACGCCCCAGCGAGGCCGCATGCCGATGCCGGCCCGCCCGCCGGGCGCACCCGCCGCGACCACGACGCAGGCGGCGGAGCTGTTCAGCGGCGAGGTGAAGATTTCGGCCGACAAGGGCAGCAACTCGCTGGTCATCGTCGCCAGCGCGGCGGACTACAAGAACATCGTCCAGGTCATCCAGCAGCTCGACAAGCCGCGCCGCCAGGTGTTCGTGGAGGCCGTCATCATGGAGGTCAACCTGGACCGCAACGCGCGGTTCGGCATGAACCTGCACAGCGGCTTCAGCCTGAGCACGGAGAACGGCCCGGTGCCCGGCCTCATCGGCACCAACACCTCCGGCAACGGCCTGCCGCCGTCCCTGTCGCTCACCAGCCTGGCGTCCTACGGCGGCTTCCTCGCCGGCCTCCAGGGCCCCGTCATCCCCGCGCTGGAGAAGCTGGGCATCCCGGCCTTCGGCGTGGTGCTGCACGCCATGCAGCAGAGCTCGGACGTGAACGTGCTCTCCACGCCGCACATCCTCACCAGCGACAACGAGGAGGCGGAAATCACGGTGGGCCAGAACGTGCCCTTCCAGTCCGGCTTCAACCCGTCCTCGCTGGGCTCGCTCGGGGGCGGCGTGGGCACTGGCGGCGTCGCGGGTGGCCTGGGCGGCGGCCTGCTGGGCGGCCTGGGCGGCCTGGGGTCGCTCTACGCCCCCATCACCCGTCAGAACGTGGAGCTGAAGCTGACGGTGAAGCCGCAAATCAACGAGAGCGACTACATCCGCCTGGTCATCAACCAGCAGACGGAGGAGATCGCCTCCACCGACCCGGTGCTCGGCCCCACGACGTCCCGCCGCAGCGCGAAGACGACCGTCATCGCGCGAGACCAGGAGACGCTGGTGATTGGCGGCATCATGCAGGACCGCACCCTGGAGAGCGTGTCCAAGGTGCCGCTGCTGGGTGACATCCCGCTCCTGGGCCACCTGTTCCGCGACACCACGCGCCGCAAGACGAAGACGAACCTGCTGCTCTTCCTGACGCCCTACATCATCCGGGGGCCGGAGGACTTCCGCGTCATCTTCGAGCGCAAGATGAAGGAGCGGCAGCAGTTCGTGGAGCAGTTCTATGGCCAGGTGCCCGGCTACGACGTGGCGGTGGACTTCACCCGCAAGCCCGGTCCGCTGTCGCGCATGGGCCAGAAGGTGACGCAGGAGGAGCAGCGCGCGGAGAACGGCGGTCCGGGCGTGTCCGGCGAGCGCGTCATCACCCCGACCCCTCCCCCGGCCAGCAGCCCGGGAGCCGTGCCCTCCACGCAGCGGCAGGCGCCTGTTCCCCCGGCGGAGGAAGGTGAACCGGCGGTGCGGGAAGGCATCCCGCCTCCGGATGGTTCGGAAGAACCAGTGCCCGCCCCGCAGAACTTCGAGCAGCCCCCGCCCGAGGCCATCCCGGTCCCCGAGGCGGGAGACGCCGAAAGCCTGCGCATCCAGCCGGAGGCGGGGGAACAGACGCCATGAACCTGACCGCCGACCCCATCCTCACCACCGCCTCCAGCGGCACGGCTTCCCCGCGCAACGACGCCACGCAGCTCGTGGCTCACGGACAGGCCTACCTGTGTGGCCGCCCGCTGGGGGAGATCCTGCGCGCCATCGTCCCCTCGCTCACCGAGGAGAAGCTCCAGGAGGCGCTCGCCGTCCAGGACGAGAAGGGGCAGCGCATTGGCGAGGCCCTGGTGGGGATGAAGGCGGTCTCCGAGGAGGACGTGGCCAAGGCCCTGGGGCACCAGTTGGACTTGCCCTACCTGGCGCGCATCTTCGCCGAAGAGGTGGACGCGGAGCTGGTCAAGCGCATCCCCATCAACTTCGCCAAGCAGTCGCGCATCCTCCCGCTGTCCCTGGAGGGTGACACGGTGGCGGTGGCGGTGGCCGACCCGCTGGACACCGCGGCGCTGGACCACGTGCGCGTGCTGCTGGGCCAGAGCGTCAGCCAGCGCATCGCGCTGGGCTCCACCATCACCGACGCCATCAACAGCGTCTACGACCGCTCCGTCAATGAGACGGAGCAGCTCGTGGACGAGATGGAAACGCAGGACCTGGACGCCATCGCCCACGAGCTGGACGAGCCCAAGGACCTGCTCGACGAGGACGACGAGGCGCCCGTCATCCGGCTGGTGAACTCCGTGCTGTTCCGCGCCGCCAAGGAGCGCGCCAGCGACATCCACATCGAGCCGATGGAGCGCGAGCTGCTGGTGCGCTTCCGCGTGGACGGTGTGCTGCAGGAGGTCATCAAGCCGCCCAAGCGCTACCAGAACGCCATCGTCAGCCGCGTGAAGGTCATGGGGCAGCTCAACATCGCGGAGAAGCGCCTGCCGCAGGACGGCCGCATCCGCATCAAGCTGGCCGGCCGCGACATCGACATCCGTCTGTCCACCATCCCCACGTCCTTCGGCGAGCGCATCGTCATGCGTCTGCTGGACAAGACGGCGACGCTGCTGGACCTGGCGGAAATCGGCATGAGCCAGAAGACGCTCGAGTCGATGGAAGCCGTCATCAAGCGCTCGCACGGCATCGTCCTGGTGACGGGCCCCACCGGCTCCGGCAAGACGACGACGCTCTACGGCGCGCTGTCGAAGATCAACACGCCCGACCTCAACATCCTCACCGTCGAGGACCCGGTCGAATACCAGCTCAAGGGCATTGGCCAGATGGCCATCAGCCCGAAGATTGGATTGACGTTCGCCCAGGGGCTGCGCTCCTTCCTCCGCCAGGACCCGGACGTCATCATGGTCGGCGAGATTCGCGACAAGGAGACGGCGGAGATCGCCATCCAGGCGTCGCTGACGGGCCACCTGGTGCTGTCCACGGTGCACACCAACGACGCCGCCGGCGCCGTGACGCGTCTGGTGGACATGGGCGTGGAGCCCTTCCTCGTGGCGTCCTCGCTCACCGGCATCCTGGCCCAGCGCCTGGTGCGCCGCGTGTGCCCGGACTGCCGCGTGCCCCACGAGCCCACGGACGCGGAGCTCAAGGAGCTGGGCCACTCGGTGGCCTCCTTCAAGCAGCGCTACGGCGTGGAACGCATCTTCAAGGCCACGGGTTGTCCCTCCTGCAACCGCAACGGCTACCGCGGGCGAACCGGCATCTACGAGTTCCTCCCCGTGGATGACGACGTGCGCCAGCTCGTGCTGAAGAACGTGGACGCCTCCACCATCAAGCGGTCCGCCACGTCCAAGGGCATGACGACGCTGCTGGATGACGGCGCGCGGAAGATTGCCCTGGGTGAGACGACCATCGCCGAGGTGCTCAGCATCACCCAGGAGGACATGTAGCCGACAGCTCCTCCCTGGGGAGGGGCCGGGGTTCCTGAACCATGCCGGTCTTCGAGTACAGAGGTCTCAATTCCGCGGGCAAGCAGATCAAGGGCCTGCTCGAGGCGGACTCACCCAAGACGCTGCGGTCCAAGCTGCGCGCCGACGGCATCTTCCTCACGGACGTGCTGGCCCAGGCCGAAGGCAGCCGCGCCGCCGTGTCCAAGGGCACCAACGCGGCGCTGGTGGCGCGCGACATCGACCTGCGCAAGCTGGGCCGGGGGCGCGTCAACACCGACGACGTGGCCATCTTCACCCGCCAGCTGTCCACGCTGCTGGGCGCGGGCGTCACGCTGGTGGAGTCGCTCAGCGCGCTGGTGGACCAAGTGGAGAAGGAGCGCTTCAAGCGCGCCCTCTCCGACATCAAGCAGCGCGTCAATGAAGGCTCGTCCCTGGCGGACGCCATGGGCCAGCACCCGAAAATCTTCCCCAGCATCTACGTGAACATGGTGCGCGCGGGCGAGGCCTCCGGCGCGCTGGACGCGGTGCTCACGCGCCTGGCGGACTTCACGGAGAACCAGGCCCGCCTGCAGCAGAAGATCCTCAGCACCATGCTCTACCCCGCCATCATGATGGTGGTGGGCGGCGGCATCCTCGTGGCCCTCATGGTCTTCGTGGTGCCGAAGGTGACGAAGATCTTCGAAACGATGAAGGCCACGCTGCCCCTGAGCACGCGCTTCCTCATCGCCTCCAGCAACTTCTTCCAGAGCTGGTGGTTCATCCTGCTGCCGGGCATGGCGCTGGGCGTGGTCCTCTTCATGCGCTGGACGCAGAGCCCGACGGGCAAGCCCAAGTGGGACCGCCTCACGCTCAAGGCCCCCGTGGTGGGCAACCTGGTGCGCCTGCTGTCCATCTCCCGCTTCGCCCGCACGCTGTCCACGCTGCTCAAGAGCGGCGTCCCGCTGCTGGCGGCCATGGACATCGTCAAGGCCATCATGACGAACACCGTCCTGGCGGAGGTCGTGGAGAAGGCCCGCGACTCCATCCGCGAGGGCGAGAGCATCGCCAACCCGCTGAAGCGCTCCGGGGAGTTCCCTCCGCTGGTGTACCACATGGTCGCCATTGGCGAGCGCTCCGGCCAGTTGGAGGAGATGCTCACCAGCGTGGCGGACAACTACGAGACGCAGGTGAACGTGCGCATCACCGCCCTCACCTCGCTGCTGGAGCCCCTCCTCATCGTGGTGATGGGCGCGGTGATTGCATTCGTCGCGCTCTCCATCCTGATGCCGATTCTGCAGGTGAACTCGGCCATCCGGTGAGGTGTGGCGGAATGATGAATGACCTGGCGGACCGTTGGATTCAGCGCGTCACCCTGGCGGCGATGGTCGCCATGGCGGCGGCGCTGTTGACCGTGGGTGCCCGGCTGTACGGTCCCCAGCAGCCGCGCCCGCCCGCCGGGGCGGCGGAGCGCGCCCGGACGCCCTGACAAGAAGACACGACGACACCAGGGTGGCCTGCCAGAAAGTCACCCGGGATGGAGAGCAGACATGCGCCAGAGCCAGAAGCAGCAGCAGAAGAAGCAGCGCCGCAACCGCGGCATGACGCTCATCGAAATCATGGTGGTCATCACCATCCTCGGGCTCATCGCCGCGGCGGTGGGTGTGGCCGTCATCCCGCAGCTGGAGGCCGCGCGCAGGGATCGCGCCGGGCTGGACATCAAGAACATCCAGAGCGCGATGAAGCTCTACTACACGAAGAAGGGGAAGTACCCGGACACGGCCTCCGGCCTGCAGGCGCTGGTGGAGGCGCAGGCGCTGGAGCAGATGCCCAAGGACCCCTGGAACAACGACTACGTCTACATCAACGAGGGCGGCAAGCCGGTCATCATCTCCTACGGCGCGGACGGCGCCTCCGGCGGTGAGGGCAACGACGCGGACATCTCGTCCGCGGACGCGGCCACCGCGAACAAGTAACGAACAAGTCGCGCGCGCCACGCGTTGACAGGGCTTGGGCATGAACGAGCACGACGCCATTGCATCCCCGACGCCCTCGCACGAGGGGCTGGACCGCCGCCGGAGCCTGGGGCGGCTGCTCCTCGTGTTCGTCTTCGTGGCGGCCACGGGGCTTGCCTTCACGCTCGTCTATGTGACGGAGGACCGGACGCTGGACGCAAGCCAGCGCCGGGCGCGCACGGACATCCGCAAGCTGGAGGGCATGTTCAAGTCCCACCACCGGCTGATGGGCCGCTTCCCCTCCCAGGAGGAAGGCTTCACCCCGCTCATCCAGGCCCGCCTGCTGGAGCGCGTGCCGGTGGACCCCTGGGGCCACCCGTACGTGTACTGGATGAACGGGTCGACGGGCGCCGTCGTGTCCTACGGGGCGGACGGCAGGCCGGGCGGGACGGGGGCGGACGCGGACCTGAGCAGCGGCGGTGTGCTGGCCGCCGGTTGGGGGGAGCCATGACGAAGCGGAGCCACCGCGCCCAGCGCGGCCTGACGCTCATTGAAATCTCCATCGCCATCATCATCGTCGCGATGCTGTTCTCCGCGGCGGTGATGGGCATTGGCTCCATCACCGGCGCCAAGGCCAAGGGCAGCGCGGGCGAGCTGGCGGGCCTCATCCGCTCGCTCTATGACTCGGCGGCGCTGCGCGGCCAGACGTGCCGGCTCGTCTTCGAGATTCCCGACCCCAAGAGTGAGCAGGCCACGCGCTATCACGCCGAATGCGCGGAGGGCGCCGTCACCACCGCGAGAGACCGCGACGAGACGCTGCGCACGGAGAACAGCGAGCGCGAGCGCGCCGCGCGCAACCGGGGCAGCGGCAGCGGCCGTGACGAGCGGCGCAACTACCTGTCCGGCGGCAGCGGGACGAATGCCCCCAGCGCGCAGGAGCTGCTGGAGGGTGAGAAGCTCCGCGTGGAGAACGCGGCCCGCTTCTCCTCCTACACGTCCGAGGAGGTCCCCGCGCGGGAGCTGCCGGCGGACGTCAAGGTGTCGGTGTGGACGCGCCACCAGCGTCAGCCGGTGGAGAACGGCGTGGCGTACCTCTACTTCTTCCCGCAGGGCTACACGGAGAAGGCCTACGTCTACGTGCAGCAGGGAGACAACGTCTGGACGCTGGACGTGTCTCCGCTCACCGGCAAGGTGCAGATTGTCGCCGAGGCGCTGGAGGTGCCGCGATGAAGCGCGCCCAGGGGTTCACGCTGCTGGAGGTGGTGGTGGCGCTCGCCATCCTCGGGCTGGCGCTGATGGCCATCTTCGACCTCAACGCGGGCGCGGTGTCCAACCACGTCTACACCAAGCGCCTCACCGTGGCGTCGCTGCTGGCCCGGTCGAAGATGACGGACCTGGAGCAGGACCTCTACGACGACGGCTTCAGCCTGGACGACCAGGAGGAGTCCGGGGACTTCTCCGATGAAGGTTGGAACCAGTTCAAGTGGCGCGCGCGCATCATCGCGCCCAAGACGGATGGCGTGACGCCGGACCAGCTCATTGGCGCCATCTTCAACCTGCCCATTGGCGACAGCGGCGGCGGTGATGACCCGCTGTCCGGACTGGCGGGCCTCTTCGGAGGCGCCGGCGGCGGCAAGGACGGCGCGTCCTCCGGCGGGCCCCAGGCCGCGGGCCTGGGCGGCATGGGCGGCGCGGCCATGGGCATGGCCCAGCCCATGTTCACGCAGATGGTGGAGCAGATCACCCAGACGGTCCGCGAGGTGCATCTCACCGTCTACTGGCAGGAAGGCACGCAGGTGGAGAGCATCGACCTGGTGACGCACGTCGTGTCGCTCGGGCCGGGCTCGGACCGCAACGGCGGCGCCGCCGCGGCCCAGGGCGGAGGCTCCGACAACCAGTGGGTGACGCAGGACGGGCGGCCCGTGGCCAACCCCATCCCCGGCCCCAACGGCATCATGCTGGACCCGGCGACGCGGCAACCGCTGCGCCGCCTGGGTGACGCCCAGCAGGACATGGGCCGCCGCGGCGGGAACATGGGCGGAGCCAACCCGCTGGGCAACCCGATGATGCCGGGCGGCTCCCGGGGGATTCAATGATGCGGCATCGCATGCGCGGGTTCACGTTGATGGAGGTCATGGTGGCCGTCGCCATCACCGCCCTCATGGGCACGGTGGTGGCCATGGCCTTCCAGACGGGCCTGACGGCGAAGGAGACGGTGGAGGTGGACGCGGACCGCTACCGGCAGGTCCGCGTGGCCATGAACCGCATGGCGCGCGAGATTGGCTCGGCCTACGTGAGCGATCGCTACGACTCCACCCGCTTCCGGGACCAGAACGACCGGCCCACCAACTTCGTGGGGGAGCGTGGCAAGCTACTGCTCACCACCTTCTCGCACCAGCGCCTCTACACGGACGTGAAGGAGTCCGACCAGGCCATCGTCGAGTACTTCGTGGAGGCGTCGGCGGACCGGGAGGCCCGCGGCCGGCAGGACCTCAAGCGGCGCGTCAACCCGAACATCGACGAGCGCATGGAGCAAGGCGGCCACGTGGACGTGCTCTTCGAAGGCGTGAAGGAGCTGGAGTTCGCCTACTGGGATTCGGAGAAGAAGGAGTGGGATGACGAGTGGGACACGCGGCGGATGGAGCGCAAGGCGATTCTTCCCACCCGGGTGCGCGTGACGCTGACGGCGGTGGACGAGACCGGCAAGGAGGCCCGTTACGTCACCCAGGCCCGAATCATGCTCAACACGGAGCTGCCGAGGTACTGAGCCATGCCCCTGCCCTTCTTCCAGAAGCCGCCCCGGCGGCGACAAAGGCCCCTGCCCCGCCCGGCGCGGCGGGAGCGGCGCTCGCGCGGCGTGGCGCTCATCATCGCCATCGTCTCCATCGCCATCCTGACGGTGATTGCCACCGACTTCGCCTACAACAGCCGGGTGGACCTGCAGCTGGCGGCCAACCAGCGGGACGAAGTGCGCGCCTACTACCTGGCGCGCTCGGGCATCTCCCTGTCGCGGCTGCTGCTGCGCTTCCAGAAGCAGGTGGACCAGACGCCCATCCCCAACCCGGCGGCCATCCTGGGGCAGCTGGGCATTGGCGGCACGCCGCAGGCAGGACAGGTGCAGCCCTCCTCGCTCAACATCCAGCTCTTCAAGATGGCGCGCGTGGACTGCCACATGCTCCGCGGGCTGGTGAAGAACGACGGCGCGGGCGGCGGCGAGCTGTCCGCGCTGGAGCCCGAGCAGGACGACAACTTCAAGCTGGATGACGAGGACGCGGACCCGGCGGCGCGCGAGGTGGCCTCGCAGATGACCATGCGCTCATTCGGCGGCTTCGAGGGCTGCTTCCTGGCCACCATCACCGACGAGGAAGAGAAGCTCAACGTGCACCGCCTCATCGCGGGCGCCGGCGACGCGCGGCCCACGGCGCTGCGGCTGATGGACATGATGGCGGACCCGCGCTTCGAGTTCCTCTGGGAGCGGGACGACGCCAACAAGGTGCGCAGCACGCCCCAGGACGTCCTCCTGGCCCTCAAGGACTGGGCGGACGACGACCGGACAGGCTCGGCGTTCAACCCGGTGGACCCGGTGAATCCGCTGCCGGGTGGGTTCTCGGATGAAGGCGCGTCCTACAGCCGTTATGAACCCAGCTATCAGCCCAAGAACGCGCGCTTCGACAGCGTGGACGAGCTGTACCGGGTCCACGGCATCAACGACCAGTTCATGTCGGCGTTCCGGGACCGCCTCACCGTCTTTCCGGACATCAACCGCCGGCCCAACATCAACACCGATGACCCGGTGATGATGGGGCTGGCCATCATGTCGGTGGCGGACCAGACGCGGCCGGACCCGCGCCTGAGAGATCCGGTGTTCCTCAACGAGCTCATCGAACGGGTGCGCGCCGCGCGCATGTTCAGCTTCTTCGGGATGTCCGTGCAGGACTTCGTCGCGGTGGTGGAAGCGGCGGGCATCCTGGTCGACCCGGCCGTGAAGTCCAACGTCGCGGGCAACCGGCTCGTGGGCGACAAGAGTCAGACCTTCACCATCAAATCTGTGGGAGAAGCGGGCAGCGTGCAGAAGACGCTGACCGCCGTCATCCGGCTCGACGACACCCTGGGCCGGCTCCTGTACTGGAGAGAGGAATAGCATGGCCCGTATCCTTGGCCTGGACCTCGGCAGTCACGCCGTGAAGGGCGTGGTGCTGGAGGCGAAGACGAAGACGCACACCACCCATGGGTTCGCCGAGGTCCGGCGTGCCCAGGAGGGCGAGCGCGCCGACACGCTGCGCGCCGCCGTGCAGGAGCTGCTGGGCCAGCTCCCGCCGGGCAACGTGGACCAGATTGTCGTCGCCCTGCCCAGCCCCGCGCTCACCACGCACGCGCTGAGCCTGCCCTTCTCCGACGCCCGGCGCATCGAGGCGACGCTGCCCTTCGAGGTCGGCAGCCTGCTGCCCTTCGACATCTCCGACGTCGTCTACGACTACCAGGTCGTGGGTTTGAAGGACGGCGAGGGCAAGGACAAGGCCAGCGACCTGCTGGTGGGCGTGGTGCGCAAGGCGGAGCTGGCGGAGTTGCTGGCGCTGCTCTCCGAGCTGAAGGTGGACCCGCGCATCGTCACGCACCCGGGCCTGGCCTACCAGAACCTGTTCCAGCAGCACCCGGGCCTCTTCCAGGGCACGGGTGAAGGCGGCGCGGTGGCGATGGTGGACATCGGCCACGAGCGCACCTCCGTGTCGGTGGGCAAGCCCGGTGAGGGCGTCCAGTTCGCGCGCACCTTCTCCGGTGGCGGCAAGGACCTGAGCAAGGCGCTGGCGGCGGAGTTCCAGACGTCGCTGGCGGAGGCGAACCACTGGAAGGAGCAGCACGGCGCGGTGGCCAGCGCGGCCCAGGGCCCGGACGCGGAGCGCGCGGCGGCGGCCTTCGTGCGCGGCCTGCAGCCGCTGCTGCGCGAGCTGCGCCCCACCCTCAAGGCCTTCACGGCCCGCAGCCGCCAGCAGGTGGGCGCGGTGGTGCTGTGCGGCGGCACGGCGAAGCTGCCGGGGCTCGCCGAGCAGCTCTCCCGGGATTTGAACCTGCCGGTGCGGGTGCTGGCGCTGCCCGCGGACGCGAAGCCGATTCCCCAGGCGGAGCAGCCCGTGGCGGCCCAGGCGTACTCGCTGGCCCTGCGTGGCAACGCGGCGGGCGTGCGCGCGCCGCGCTTCAACCTCCGCCGGGGCGAGTTCGCCTTCAAGGGCGACTTCGACTACGTGAAGGACAAGCTGGGGCTGCTGGCGTCCTTCGCGGCCACGCTCATCCTGCTGCTCATCGCGTTCGGCGTGGTGCGCAACTCGGTGCTGGCGCGGCGCGAGGCGCAGGTGGACGCGGTGCTGTGTGACACCACCCAGCGAATCCTGGGCCGGTGCGAGAAGGACTACAACCGCGCGCTCAACATGCTCGCGGGCGTGGAGAGCCCGGCGGCGGCGCTTCCCCGGCTGACGGCGGTCAACCTCCTGGCGGAGGTGACGGGGCGCGTGCCGGACGAATTGCCAGTGAAGTTCACCCGCATCCAGATTGATTTGGGCCGCGTCATCCTCGAGGGCGAGACGGACTCCTCGAAGCAGATCGACACGCTGTCCAACGCCATCAAGACGCACGACTGCTTCAAGGACGTCCGGCAGGGAAAGGTGGAGAAGACCCGGGACGGCAGCAAGATGTCCTTCCGCCTGGACGTGCAGGTGCAATGCCCTGGTGAGCAGGGAGGAGAGAGCTGACCATGGCCAAGCTTCAGGAAGCCTTCGCCCCCATCCAGACGTGGTTCGAGCGGCTCAGCGAGCGCGAGCGCCGCATGGTGTCCATCGCCGGCGCGGCGGCGCTGGTGTTCGTCCTGTTCGCCGTGGTGATGACGTTCACCAACAGCGCGTCCGGGTACCGCAAGCGCACCGAGGAGAAGCTGTCCAAGCTGCAGGAGGTGAACACGCTGGCCGCCAGCTTCCGCGAGGCGCAGGCCAACCGTCAGTCGGTGGAGCAGCAGCTCACGTCCAGCAACGTGCAGCTCATCAGCTACATCGAGGACAAGGCGACGCTGGCCGGCCTCCAGGTGCCCAACATGACGCCCAAGGGCGAGGTGGGCATCGGCGACGGAAAAATCGTGGAGAGCGCCGTGGAGCTGACCTTCACGGACGTGGACCTGCGCAAGCTGACCGACTTCCTGCAGACGGTGGAGAGCGGTCCGGGCGTGGTGAAGGTGAAGCTGTTGCGCATCGAGCCGCGGCCCGCGTCGGACACGCTGACGGCGTGGACCACTGTCGCCACCTACCGGATGAAGCCCTGACCCATGTCCTCTGACTCCAAAGCCGCCCGCTGGAAGATTCTCCTCGGCTACGCCGCCTTCGCGGTGGTGGCCTTCGTCGTGGGCCTGCTCATCACCTTCCCGTACGACGCCATCCGCAAGCGGCTGGTCAGCGAAGCGGCCCAGGCGGGGCTCGCGGTGCGCATCGGCTCGCTGCGGCCCGGCCTGGCGGGCATCACCGCCACCAACGTGCGCGTGAGCAAGCCGCCCCAGCCGCTGAGCGCGGACACGGTGGCGTCGCTCGCGCAGGGCGAAGGCATGCTGGGCGCCGCGGAGCTGGGCGAGCCGCTGGTGCTGGAGAGCGTGGCGCTGCGCCCCGCCCTCTTCCCGCCGGGCATCGCGATGCGCGCCAGCGTCATGGGCGGCACGCTGAGCGCCTCCGTGGGCCTGCTGGGCGACACGCGCGTCAAGGTGACGGCGGACGGGCTCCAGGCCTCCGGCGGCAACCTGCCGGGCTTCACCGGCCTGGACCTGGACGGCGAGCTGAACGCGACCCTGTCGCTGACGATGCCCAAGAGCGGCGCGCAGGCGGACCTGTCCCAGGCCGACGGCGAGCTGACGCTGGACACCCGGAACATGGTCATCAAGAGCGGCAAGGTGGCCATCCCCATGGGGGGTGGCACGGCGGTGCCCATGGACCTGCCGCAAATCGACCTGGGCGCGCTCACCGGACGCATCCAGTTCGTCAAGGGCCTGGGCACGGTGGAGTCGCTGCGCCTGAAGAGCAACGAGCTGGAGGCCCTGGCCACCGGCACGCTGAAGCTGGGCAAACGGCTGGAGTACAGCGAGCCCGGCATGGATGTGAATATCAAGCTGGACCCGGAGTTCCAGAAGCGGCTGGGCCTGGTGGGCGCGGGCGTCACCATCCTCCCGCCGGACAAGAAGGACCCCAGCTTCCGCGCCGCCCGGCTCGCCGGCTTCCTCAACCGACCGACGTTCCTCCCGCGGCGCTGACGACCGCCTCCTTGGCGTGCCTGCCGGGGCGCGGGGTTGAAAGCGGAACACCAGGGCGTGTAAAGCGCTCACGGGCTGGACTGCACAGAGGGCTGGGATGCCGGAGCTGGTGTTCTTTCGTCGTGGCGAGGAGGTCCTGCGGGTGGGGGTGGACCGGGCACGGTTGGTGCTCGGGCGCGGCGAGCAGAGCGACGTCGCCATTCCCGACCCCGAGGTGAGCCGCCTCCAGGTGGCCCTGCTGTGGGACGGCGAGCGCTGCCGGGTGGAGGACCTGTCCGGCAAGGGCACCACCGTTGCCGGCCAGTCCGTCACCCACGGCGAGCTGCCGGACGGCGCGGACCTGGCGCTGGGCCAGTGGCGCGCGGTCTTCCGCATCAGCGGCGGCAGCGAGGGCGCGGACGTCACCACCGAGGTGGGGCACACGACGTCCGTCCAGTCCCGCGACGCGCAGGCCCCCCGCTGGCAGCCCGCGCAGGTGCGGGTGAAGCAGGGCCTCAACGAGTCCGTCCACCGCTTCACGGGTGACGGCTTCACGGCGGGCAAGGACGCCGGCTGCGACCTGGTGCTCCAGGACCGCTTCGCCTCCAGTCGGCACCTGAAGGTGACCCGCCGCGACGGCGTCTTCCACGTCGTGGACCTGCGCTCCACCAACGGGACGTGGCTGGGCCCGGCGCGCATCTTCGAGGCGGAGGTCCCCCTGCCCACCGTGCTGCGCGTGGGTGAGACGGAGCTGGTGCTGGAGCCCGCCGCGCCCACCTCGCGCAAGGAGCCCACGGCCTTCCACGGCATCATCGGCGGCGACCCGTCGGTGCGGCAGCTGGCGGAGCTGATTGAGCGGGTGGCCCCGTCCTCCGCGGCGGTGACGATTCTGGGCGAGTCCGGCACCGGCAAGGAGCTGGTGGCGCGCGCCATTCACGCCTGCTCGCAGCGGGCGAACCGGCCGCTGGTGCCCGTCAACTGCGCGGCCATCTCCAAGGAGCTCATCGAGAGCGAGCTCTTCGGCCATGAGAAGGGCGCCTTCACCGGCGCCATGGGCGCGCGCAAGGGCGCCTTCGAAGAGGCCGACGGCGGCACCCTCTTCCTGGACGAGATTGGCGAGCTGCCGCTGGACTTGCAGGCCAAGCTGCTGCGCGCGCTGGAAGGCGGCGAAATCAAGCGCGTGGGCGCCAGCCGCCCGCAGACGGTGGACGTGCGCGTGGTGGCCGCCACCAACCGGGACTTGCTGGCGGCGGCGCGCGAGGGCCGCTTCCGCGAAGACTTGTACTACCGGCTCTGCGTCATCCCCCTGCACCTGCCGCCGCTGCGCAGCCGCAAGGTGGACCTGGGCTCGCTGGCGGAGCACTTCGTGCGCACCTACGCCCCGCGTGGCCAGTCCGTGCGCTTCACGCCCGCGGCCCTGGAGCGGCTCCAGCACCACGCGTGGCCGGGCAACATCCGCGAGCTGCGCAACGTGGTGCACCGCGCGTTGCTGCTGCGCAAGGGGCCCCTCATCGACGCGGGGGACATCTCCTTCGACCAGGAGCTGAACCGCGAGACGGGCATCGCCGTGCCGGAGCTGCCGCCGGGGATGACGCTGGAGCAGATGCTGGAGAAGCTGGAGCGTCAAATCGTCGAGGCGGCGCTGCGGCGGTACAACAACAACCGCGAGCGCGTGGCCCGCGAGCTGGGCGTGGCCCGCTCCACCCTCTTCAAGCGGCTGAAGGACTGGGGCCTCACGAAGCAGGACGAGCAGGAGTAGCCGCTGTCTTCCAGGGAGGTGGGGGTGTCCGCGGATGGACGCCCCCGCCCCGGAAGACTGTGTCCCACGGTGCATGGCCCCGGAGGGCGATAGACCCTTCTGACGGCTCGTTCGTTCCTTGTCCTGTTACGTCCATCCCGGCGTGTCAGGAGAGCACCCGTCATGCACGCATACGCGCTTCCGCCGCTGTCCGAGTTGTATACCGAGCACCGTCCGCGCGCGCTGGCCATTGCCCGACGCATCGTCGGTGACACCGCCGACGCGGAGGACGTGGTGCAGGACGTCTTCGCCCGGCTCGCCCGCCGCGCCCCCGGCTACGGCGGCCGCGCGGCGTGGAGCACCTGGCTGCACCGGGTCATGGTGAACAGCAGCATCAACTGGCTGCGGGCGCGCAAGCGCAGGGACAGGCTGAGCCACGAGGTCCAGGAGCCCCTGTCCCCGGAAGCCCTCGCAGTGGGCGCGGAGATGGAGCGCCACTTCGGTGAGGCGCTGGAGGACATCAACGAGCAGCAACGCCAGGTGCTCTACCTGCGCGAGGTGCGCGGCCTGAGCTACCCGGAAATCGCCCGGCTGCTGCGCATCCCCGAAGGCACGGTGAAGAGCACGCTCCACCGCGCCCGCCAGCGCACGCTCTGCCTGATGGAAGAGCGCGGCCAGCAGCCCTGAGCGGGGACGGCCTCAGTCCTCGCTCTTCGAGCCGACGAACTGGTCCGACTTCTCCTTGAAGAGGACGTTGAAGCTGGTGAGCGAGCCGTAGACGCGGGTGATGTAGCTCTGCAGCTCCACCTTCTCCGCGTCCGACAGCTTCGGGTGCGCGTTGAGCTTCTGCTCCAGCACCCGGAGCCTGTCTCGCACCATGACGACCTTGTGGAACAGGTTGTCGATGGGCAGGTCCTTGGGCTGCAGCTCGGTGTTGGCGGGCACCAGCCGCATCGTGCCGCCCTCCCACTTGTTGGCCAGGGGCGGCGAGTCCAGCAAGCCAGACGCCTCCCGGAAGATGTCCATCAGCTCTTCACGCGTCATGCTCAACCCTTCCAGGTCCACCACGTCGTTGAGGTCCGCGCGGCGCCGCACCATCACCGGCGCCACGCTGCGCGCGGTCCGCTCGCGCGCGGGTGCTGCCGCCAGGGGGGCCGCGCTTCCCCGTGGCGTGTACTTGTCGCAGATGGGCGCGGACGGGGGAAAGTCGCCCCGCCATGAGTGCAGCCGGCATGTGCCCACCCAGCCCCGGCGCTCATCCACCGACTGCGGGCTGAACAGCTTGCAGTTGCCACACACGCGCTCTTCCGGCTTGAAGACCGGAAAAGGAAGCGAGCCGTCCCCGGCGTCCGACATCAGCGCGTCTCCCTCGCCACCGGCGGGCCCTTGCGCACGCCCAGCTCGCGCAGCAGCACGTCCGCGTCCTCCACCTGGTCCAGCATCCAGAGGATGTAGCGCACGTCCACGTTGACGTTGCGAGCCACGTCCGGGTTGTAGCCGAAGTCGTTGGCCACGTTCTCCCAGACGCGGTCGAAGTTGACGCCCACCAGCTGGCCCTTGCCGTTGACGGTGGGGCTGCCGGAGTTGCCGCCGGTGGTGTCCGCGTCCGACAGGAAGTTCACCGGGATGTCCTTGAGCTTCTTGTCCTGCCACGCGCCGAAGCGCTTCGCCTCGGCGACCTTGGAGACCTTCTCCGGGACGTCGAAGGGCTCCTCGCCGGTGTGCTTGGCCAGCATCCCCGACAGCGTCGTCTGCGGCGTGTAGAGGGCGCCATCCCGCGGCGCGTAGCCCCGCACCTTGGCGAAGCTCACGCGCAGCGTGCTGTTGGCGTCGGGGGCCACCGGCTTGCCCGCGTGCGCCAGCACCGCCTTGCGCCACTCCGGCCGCAGCCGCAGCGCGGCGCCCTGGCGCTGGTCCTTCACTTCGTCGAGCGCGGCCTGCTCCTTCGCCAGGTCCAGGCCGAATGCGAGCAGCGCGTCCTTGCGCGCCTCGAGCTGGCCCACCGACTCGGTGGCCATCTTCAGGCGCTCGTCCAGCTTCAGCACCTGGGTGCCCGCGTACATGGCGTCAATCTTCGCCAGGACGGCCGTCTCCGAGAACGTCTTGCCGAAGTGCTTGTCCACGGCGGCGATGCGCTGGTCGGCGCCCAGCGCCTGCGCGCGGCGCACGAAGGCCCGCAGCAGCTGGCGCTCGGCGGGGAGGAACAGGTTCTTCTGCTCGCGCTCCAGCCGGTCCTTGATGCGGACGTGCTCGCGCTCCATGTACTCCGGGCGGCGCTCCAGGTCCGGCCTGGCGCGCTCCGCGGCCAGCCGCGACACCGACACCGCCAGGGCCGGGCCCCGCGCCAGCCGCGACGACGCGGCGAGGAGGAACTCACGCTCGAAGGACTTCGCGATGGCGGTCTGCTCCACGAGCAGCGCGGCCCGCGCGTCCAGCGCTGGCTGCCACTTCGCGCCCGCCTTCTTCGCCCACACCGCGACGGCGGCCTCCGCTTCGCGCTGCTTCTCCACGATGTGGCCGCGCTTCAGGCCCGCGAGCTGTCCGCCCGAGTTCTTGTAGACGTTGTGCAGGCCCTTGAGCTGCGAGGCGACGGCGATCTTGCCCGCGGGGTCCTTCTCCCCTTCCGCCTCCAGGATGCGGATGGCCTCGCCGAACACGTCGCGCATGCGCGGGTAGAGGCGGGACTGGCGCTCGGCCATCTCCTCCGCGAGCAGCGCGCGGTACGTCATGCCCGGGTAGCCCAGCACCATGACGAAGTCGTTGGGCTTCACGCCCTGGGTGGCCAGGGGGAAGAAGAACTCCGCCTTGTAGGGGACGTTCTTGTCGCTGTACGGGGCGGAGGTGCCGTCCGGCGCGGTGTACGCGCGGAGGATGGCGAAGTCACCGGTGTGGCGCGGCCACATCCAGTTGTCCTCCTCGCCGCCGTATTCGCCCACCGCGCGCGGCGGCGCGTAGACGAGCCGCACGTCGGTGAGCTCCACCGCGTCCACCAGCGTGTAGTTGACGCCGCCATCAAACGTCGCCACCTGGCAGCGGGTGGCGGGGCGCTTCTCGCACTCGGCGACCAGCTCCTTCTGCTTCCGCTCGATGGCCTTGTAGCGCGTGATGTCATCCGCGTTCTCGGGCACCGCGGCGAGCACCGTCTTCGTCACGTCGGTGAAGCTGCGGGGCACCTGGACGCGGGAGCCCTTGCCGGGCAGCTCGTCCTCTTGCTTGGAGGCGAGGAAGCCCTGGGTGATGAGGTCGCGCTGCGGCGTGCTGTGCTCCTGGATGACGCCGAAGGCACAGTGGTGGTTGGTGATGACCAGGCCCGAGGCGGCGATGAACGCGCCCGAGCACCCTCCGACGTTGACCGCGCCCGCGAGCAGGCCGGTGCCACGCTTCGGATCCCAGAGCTTCTTGGGGGAGACCTGGAGGCCCTGGGCGCGCAACCACGCCGGGTCCAGCTCCAGGACCTGCTGGGGAGTCCACTTGCCTTCCCCGGCCAGAGCGGGGGCAGCCACGAGCGACAGGAGGAGGAGCGTCTTCTTCATGGTATCCCTCCCTACTCCGTCCGGCGCCCGCAAGCGACTCCCTTTGCCGTGGCGCTTCGCGGCCTGGAGACCGGGCGTCTTCGGGGACGACGCACCCGGGTTGACGCCCTCACTGCGAAGGTGCCGCACGCGACAGCGGAGGCCCCCTGCGCGGCCGTGAGCTGTGCCGCGCATGCACCCAGGCATTGCGCGGCGCAGCACACCCACCGAGCGCCGCGTCAAAGACTCACAACTCAAACCCGCGCCGCAGCGCAACAAATCCACACAAACAAGTTACACAGTTGCTGAAGCAATGCGTACGCCACTGTTTCTCAATTGCCTACATTGACAGTATTTCATGCTTACCCGCAAATACCGGTCCGTGAGCGGGCAAGAGGCGTTCCGCCAGCTCACGGTCCCCCGCTGTTCGACGTCCCTCTCTTCCGAAGGGTGAAGCCTATGAAGCTCTCGTCGATGTCTGCTGCCGCGGCGCTGTTCGCAGGACTGGCTGTGGGTCACGCTGAGGCTGTTGGTTTGGATGAAGGTCCCTCCGTGGAGGTCGTGTCCGCGATGCAGCGCGAGTTCGGGCTCACCGCGGAGCAGGCCAAGGCGCGGATGGCGTTCGAGTCCGCGGTTCCGGCCATCGAGAAGTCCCTGAAGGCGGAGCTGAGTGACCGCTTTGCCGGCGCCTGGCTGAACGCGGAGGGCAACAAGCTCATCGTCGGCGTCACCAACGACGCGGATGCCGCCCTGGTGCGCAGCGCCGGCGCCGTGCCGCAGCGGGTGAAGTACACGTCGGAGCAGCTCGACACGGTGAAGGCCCTGCTGGACGGGCAGGCGCAGTTCGCCGGTTCGGACATCCACGCCTGGTACGTGGACCCGGCCACCAACAGCGTCGTCGTCGAGGTCGCCGAGGCGAGCGCCTCGCTGGCCAGCACCCGCGGCTTCGTCGCCGCGGCCGGTCAGGACACCGACGCGGTGCGCGTGGTCCCCTCGAAGGAGCGCCCCCAGCCGCTGTACAACATCGTCGGAGGCAACGCCTACTACATCGGAAGCGGGCGCTGCTCGGTGGGCTTCGCCGTCACCGTGGGCGGCTTCGTCACCGCGGGCCACTGCGGCCGGGCGGGCAGCGCCACCACCGGCTACAACCGGGTGAGCCAGGGCACCTTCCGGGGCTCGTCCTTCCCCGGCAATGACTACGCCTGGGTGAAGACCAACACCAACTGGACCTCGACCAATCAGGTCGCCGGCACCTCCGCGCGCGTGGCGGGCTCCACGGTGGCGGCGATTGGTTCCTCGGTGTGCCGCTCCGGCTCCACCACCGGCTGGCGCTGCGGCACGGTTGGGGCCTACAACGCGACCGTCAACTACGCCCAGGGTTCGGTCTCCGGCCTGACGCGGACCAGCGCCTGCGCTCAGCCGGGTGACTCGGGTGGCTCGTTCATCTCCGGCACCCAGGCGCAGGGCGTGACGTCTGGCGGCTCCGGCAACTGCTCCGTGGGCGGCACGACGTACTTCCAGCCGGTCAACGAGATCCTCAGCGCCTACGGCCTGTCGCTCCAGCGCTGAGCGCACCTGCTGGACCGGCGGGAGCCGTCACCGCGAGGTGGCTGCTCCCGCTGTGCGTCTTCGTTTCGCGCAACTTCCGGACGCCTCCCGGGTTCACAGGACATTTCCCAGGAGGAATCACCCCATGAAGCACGACAGAAGAATGACGCTCATCTCCGCGCGCGGGCTGCTGGCCCTGGGCCTCATCGGCTGTGGCACCGCCGAGGACGCCGTCGCCCCCCTCACCGATGCGCCCCCGGGCACCTCCCGTGCGGCCCTCACGGTGTACGAGCAGGCCGCGCTGGACACGGCCAACGCTTCCGCGAGCTGCGCGCCCCTTGGGAACTTCTACTGGGAGCTTGGTGATGGCGCGGGGCCGCTCTACGGATTCCCGCGAGGCAGCGGCGTGACGGCCACGACGGTGATGCCCATCGCGTCCGCGAGCAAGTGGCTGTACGCGGGTGCCTACGTGCAGTCGAAGGGGTACGCGAACCTCACCCCGGACGAGAAGAAGCGGCTCAACTTCACCAGCGGCTACATCGACGGGAACACCACCTTGTGTGGGGACGCCGGGACGCGCGTCTCGGATTGCTACGGCCCCGCCTACAAGGACGTCTCCTACCGCCCGCTTCAGGATGGCCGGTATTTCTACAACGGAGGCCACATGCAGAAGCTGGCCCTGGACGATATCGGCGCGAGAAGGGGCACGGGCGTGTTGAGCGTCATGGACTGGGTCAACGCCCGGCTGGGCACCACCCTGCCGGAGTCCGACAGCGACGTCGCCCCGGCCGGAGGCTTCTCGGGCAGCGCGGCACACTACCGCGTCTTCCTGATGAAGCTGCTCAACGGGCAGTACGCGCTGTCCTCCAAGCTGACCGCGGATGCCGTCCCTGCCTGGCAGGGGGGCCCCGGCGTGTCCTTCACGCCGTGGACAGCGGGCCCGGCGTATTACGGGCTGGGGCATTGGATTGAGGGAGAGACTGTCAATGGCGCGTGGACGGTGACGGGCCACTCCTCGGCGGGAGCGTTCGGCTTCTATCCCTGGGTGAACGCCGCCGGAAACCGGTACATGCTCCTGGCCCGCAGTCGCCAGCTCGGCGCGAATGGCGAGGGCGAGAAGTCACGCGCCTGTGCCCAGGCCATCCGCGAGGCCTACCAGTCGGGCGTGCCGCAGCCGTAGCCGCCGCGCGTCCGCGCATGCCCCAGCCTCCCCGTCCCCCTCTCGGGCCCCTGACGCGGTAGTGTCACGTGTTGGAGTGTTCCGGGAGGGAGCGACCGATGCGGACCGCCAGCGGTGCACAGCTCGATTTCGGCCGGTTGGCCCTGCTCGTCCTCATGCTGGGGGTGGGCTGGTACTTCTGGGATTCGCCCGCCCTGTGGCCCATGAAGGTGCTGGTGGTGATGATGCATGAGAGCGGGCACGCGCTGGCGTCCTTGCTCGTGGGGGGCTCTGTGGACCGCATCCACCTGGCGGCCAACGAGTCGGGCTCCTGCCTGTCCCGCCTGCCGCCGGGGCTGTTCGCCAGGGTGGCGGTCTACTCCGGGGGCTACCTGGGCAGCGCGGTGGCCGGCGCGGGGCTGCTGCTGGCCACCTTCCGCTTCCGGCTCCGCCGCTGGGTGCTGGGCGCCGCCAGCGTGTGGCTCACCGTCATGGGCGTGCTGTACGCGGGGGACGGCTTCACCCTGCTCTTCTGCCTGGGCACCGCCGTGGTGCTCGCGCTGGGCGCGAAGTTCCTGCCGGATGGGATGGTGGACGCGCTGAACCTGTTCATCGCGGCCTTCACGGCGCTGTATGCGCTGTTCGATTTGCGCTCGGACTTGTGGAACAGCGCGGTGCGCTCGCAAAGTGACGCGGCGCTCCTGGCGGACCTCACCTACGTGCCCGCGGTGGTGTGGGCGGCGCTGTGGTCGCTGCTCGCCATCGTCCTGCTGGCGGTGGCGGCGTACACGTCCCTGCACGCCAGGCCCAAGGGGCTCCAGATGCCCTCCGTCACGACGCGGGCGCGGTCTTGACGGCGGCGCGAAACTCGGAGCGGACGGTGGCCGCGTACATGGATACCCAACTCACGGCGCGGGCTGACGCCGCGTGCGGCAGGGTGGCGCCGCCGAGCCAGGGCACGGCGGCGGCGCCATCGTTCACGCTGGCGGGAGCCAGAACCAGCGCCCATTCGAGCAGAGCGCGCCAGCGAGGAATTCGGCGAACGAGGATGCAATCTGCTCGCAGTAGTCCGGGTCCGGGAATCCCTCTCGGTAGCCATCGCGCAGGGGATACCGGCCTGCCTCTTGGTGGCTCACATCAAGGAGGATGTAATTGCTGTCCCGCACTTCGCACAGCGCGTACCAGGACGCGGGCCCACCCTTGTCGGTGTCGTCCTGGCTCATGACGACCCGCGCGCGCTGAATCCGCGACAGGGGGAGGAACGAGAATGCCGGGTCTCTGAACGTGGGGGTTCGGGGATCGAAGAGGTCGGCACCGTCGCAATGCAGGTAGAAGGCGCGCAGGTCCGGGTCCAGCGGCCATCCGACCCGCTTCTCGAACGCTTCGATTTGCTCGGGCGTCGCTGGAGGGTTGGGGTGATGGAGGCGCGACACCTCGGCGAGTAGTTCGGTCATCTTCATGTGCTGCGCTCACGCTCCATAGGGGTAGTCAGGTCCAACCTGAGTCCATGGAGGGTTGTTCGCATAGCACTGGTTGTAGAGCCCGTTCAGTGTGTCGTGAATGTCCTTGGGGAATGGAAGGATGTTCTCCCAGGCTGTTGGGTTGCCACCGTGCTTCAGGTCGCGGATGTGGTGGCCCGGATAGGCCAGTCCGTTCCTGTCAGTCGGCCACACTCCAAAGCGGGCCGCCCACTGTTCGCGGAACCGGTCACGGATATTGTCCCACTGGTTGCGCGCCGACTGATTCGCACTGACGCTGATGGTTGAGTAGTTGCAGCAACAGTGGGTCATCCCATAGCGGCTGCCGGTGTCGATGACGGTCCCCTGGTAGTCCATCTTCACATCGGCCAGCCACATGCAGCCCTGCAAGGCATACCCGCTCCCAGCGCACTTCTCGCGGCAGTAGTTCATGAGCTGGCGGCTGCACTGCCACGGACCATAGAAGATGACCGTCCGGAACTGCCCGCCACCGGGCGCGATTACGACGGGCCCCACCCACTTCCGGACCGGCACGTCAGGCCGCGTGATGGGGCCCTCGGCACACGCTGTGAAGAGAAATGCCATCAGGACGGCGAGGCGGCGCATCCGCGAAGTGTTGGCATTCAACCTTGGCATGGTGTGCGGCGAAAGCACGGTAGGGCATGGGCTGTCTATCCCTCTGTAGCGCCCGAGGGCCAGACGGCGTCACACCGGACACAGCGGCCCCACCCACAATCGCACGCATGCGTCCCGTGGGTTGTCGCGCGAAGGCCGCCGCCTCATATCGAAGCCTCCAGCCCGCGAGCGGCCTTGGGCCGCGGCACGAGGAGAGACGATGAGAGTTCCTGGCACGTGGCGCGCGAGGCTTCGCGGCGGACTCCTACTGGCCGGCGTGTGCGCCGTGGGAGGCACGCTCGTCGCCCAGGTCGGCTGCGCGTCCACGCCCGACAGCGCGGTCCGCGCGGCCATCCCCTTGTCGCCCACCCCGCTCTACGGCAAGTTCGTCTGGCACGACCTCGTCACCGACAACCCCGCCGCCGCGAAGCGCTTCTACCGGGAGCTGTTCGGCTGGGAGTTCGTGGACATCCGAGGCGGCCGCCGCCCCTACTCCCTCATCCGCGCCCAGGGGCGCTGGATTGGCGGCATCGTCCATCCGGCGAACGCGGCCGAGCGACGCGAAGGCGCGCTGTGGCTCGGCTACCTCTCCGTGCCCGACGTGGACCGCGCCGTCACCGAGGTGAGCGCCCGCGGCGGCAAGGCGCTCGACGGCCCCATCGACGTGCGGAACATCGGCCGGGCCGCCGTGGTCTCCGACCCACAAGGCGCGGCGGTGGGCTTCGTGCGCTCCCAGCCCGGAGACCCGGCCGACACGGGCGTGCCCGATGAGGGCCAGTTCTTGTGGATGGAGTACCTGGCCCAGGACCCCGTCGCCGCGGCGGGCTTCTACAAGGATCTCCTGGGGTACGAGGTCCGCGAACGCCCACTCGGCGGCGGGCCGCACTACGTCCTCGCCCAGGGACAGCATCCCCGAGGCGGCGTGCTGGCCAACCCGGTGAAAGGCGCGCGGCCCAACTGGCTCACCTATATCCGCGTGAAGGACCCCGCGGCGCTCGCGTCACGGGCCCGGGCGCTGGGCGGACGTGTGTTGCTGGCCCCGTGCCCGGAAGCGCGGGGCGGCTCGCTCGCCCTCATCGCCGACCCGAGCGGCGCGGTGCTCGCGCTCCAGCGCTACCCCTTCGAAACGTCCACGTCCGCAACGGCGCCGTGATGCGCCACCTTCGAGGAGAACCTCACATGCGTCTGCTTCGACACGCGTCCCCCCGCTCGCTGTCCTGGGCCGTCCTGATGGCCGGAGCCCTCCTCACGTCCGGCTGCACGGAGCAGCCCGCGGGCGTCGGACTTGGATTCACCACGCCGTCGCCCTGGAACGCGGCGCCTCAAATGGAAATCACGACCACCTGGAACGGCGGTCCGATGTACTGGACGTCGCCCTGAAGACTGCCTCCCCGGAGGCGGGCGGCGGACCTCAACGCCGCGCCTCCGGGGAGACGACGCATCACGCCTGCGGGGCGTGCACGCCGTTGGACAGCTCGTTGCGGACGACCTCGGAGACGCGCTCGCGGACCATCTCGCCCACGCGCTCGCGGACGTCGGCGCTCACGCTCTCACGCACCGCGCTCGCGATGCGCTCGGGGTCGACGGCGCTACCGCCGCTGTGCTGCATCGGCGGCGTGGACGGACCGGCACGCATCGCCTCACCGAGCGCGGAGCGGACGGCCTCGGGGAGCTGCGAGCGGAGCGCCGAGTCCAGCTCCGAGCGCATGCTGCTGATGAGCCGCTCACGCAGCGGGTCCGCCAGCCGGCTGCGGATGGCGTCCGCCAGGCGCTCCACGTCGTGCCCGCCCTGCCCCATCATCCCGCCCTGGCCCATCGTGCCCCGGTGACGGGCCATGGCGCCGCGCAGCAGCTCGCCCATGCGCTCCCGCAGCACCTCGCGGACGCGCTCGCGGACCGCCGAGTTGATGCGCTCACGGAGCCCCTCGGACAGCCGGTCCTGGAGGGTCATCGCGATGCGCTCGGGGTCGAACGAACCGGCCGCCATGCCGCCCCACTGGCGCGTCATGACGCCGCGGAGCCCGTCGGCCAGGCGCTCGCGCAGGGACTCGCGCACGCGCTCACGCAGGCTGTACACCAGCCCCTCGTGGAGGGCCTCGGCCAGGCGCCCGCGGAGGGCGTCCGCCAGCCGCTCCGCGTCGTGGGGGTTGAAGCCGGGCACGCGCTCCGACATCACCGAGCGCAGCGTGTCCGCCAGCCGCTCGCGCAGGGCCTCGCGCACGCCGTCATGCGCGGCGGTGTTGATGCGCTCGCGCAGGGACTCCAGCAGCCGGGTGCGCACCGTCTCCGCCAGCCGCTCGGCATCCGGGCCGCCGAAGCCGTGGGAGGACATCTGCCACTGCTCGATCATCCCCGCGCGCACGCACTCGGCCAGCCGCTCGCGGATGCCGTCGCGGATGCGCTCGTGCACCACGGAGGCGATGCGCTCGCGCAGCGTCTCCGCCAGGCGGGAACAAAGCGCGTCCGCGATGCGCTCCGGCTCCGGCATCCCGTAGCCCTGCTGCATCATCCCGTACCCCTGCGGCATGCCGCCGCCGCGCTCGGACATCGCGTGGCGGATGGCCTCCCCCACGCGCTCACGCACCTCGCGGCCGAGCCGGTCCTCAATCGTGGAGACAATCTGCTCGCGAACGGCTTCGACGACCCGCTCCTTCAGCGACTCGCCGAACATCTGCTGCGACTGGGGGGAAAGCTGCTCCTGAAACATGAGAACGCTCCTGACTCGACGCCTGGACTGCGAGGAAACACGGCAGGCGAACACCCCTCTCCTGCCGGGCGCGATTCAATAGACAGGCACGCACTCGGGGTAAACGTGTCGTCGGTGTGAGAGCGCGTTGGGCGCCAGACACCGGAGGCGCGGGCGGCTACGTGCGCGGCCGCATGCGGAACGCGACGAAGGCGTCCACGCTGTCGAAGGCGAAGTACGGGTTCTTCCGCCGCACCGTCTCCATGGACGTCACTGGCACGTCCCCATAGTCGTGCCCTGGATACAGCTTCGCGCTGTCAGGCACCTTCGCCAGCACCTGGGACAGGGAGCGGTACATCTCCTCCGGGTCGCCGCCGCTCATGTCACACCGGCCGCATCCATTGATGAACACGGTGTCCCCGGACACGAGCGCGTCACCGGCCAGCAGGCAGTGCGAGCCCGGCGTGTGCCCGGGCGTGTGCAGCGCCTGGAACGTCTCCGTCCCCACGCGCACCTCGTCCCCCGGCCCCAGGGGCCGCAGCGCGCCGCCCAGCTCGCGCAGCTCCGGGGAGAACTGGACCTCTTCACGCTGCGCGAACACCGGCACGTCCCACTTCGACAAGAGGTCCGGCAGGCCGTTGATGTGGTCGAAGTGGCAGTGCGAGACGAACGCGCCCACCACGCGCTTGCCGTCCTGCTTCACCGCCTGCTCGATGGCCTCCACGTCCCACGCGGGGTCCACCACCACCACTTCGTCCGAGTGTCGGGGGCCCACCAGGTAGACGAAATTGTCCATGGGCCCGAGCTTGAGCTGCCGCACGTACGGTTCACGCATCGCGAAATCCTCCTCGTCGAAAGCCCCACTCTAACGTCCGGGACTTGAAGCGGCGGGCCCCTTCCCCCTTGAATAGGTCCTTTTTGCCTCTGGGGAGGTCTCCACGTGAAGCGCCCATTGCTCCTCTGCACCCTGCTCGCCGGCACCGCCTTCGCCGCCAAGGAGCGCGCCACCTTCCGCTACACCGCGCCTCCGGATGGGGAGCGTCCCGTCATCGTCAACGCCGTCATCGGCCCCCAGGGCAGTGACTTCGCCATGCGCCTGCGCTTCGACAAGGTGCCGTTTGGAGACGCGTGCAAGAACCGCTGCGCCAACACCACGCTGCTGCTGGACACCGACAACAGCAAGCAGACGGGCCTGCGCCTGGCCGCGAAGCAAGCGCCCGGCAACGGCGCCGACGTCGCCATCGTCATCCAGGGCGTGCGCGACTACGCGAGCCAGGACGGCGCCCCGGCCGCGAGCTGGCTGAGGGTGAAGGTCCGCCTGCTCGGCAGCGAGGCCTCCTCCGTGGATGACGGCGAGCTGCTGGCCGAGTTCAACCACCGCCAGGACCCCGAGCGGCTCCACGTGGACGGGGAGACCATCTACCTGCTGGTGGACGCCACCAGCGCCGCCCTGCCCTCCGCCCGGAAGGCCCGCGTCGTCTATCAGCCGCCCGGCGCCAAGCCGCTCCAGGCCACCATTCCCGGGATGATTGGCGGCGGGAGCGGCAAGGGCGTGCGCATCTTCAAGGACGGTTCGTGGGGGAAGGCCCGCGACGCGACCCCCTAGGGCGTCCGCCCGCCGCCGGAGGGACGAGCTGCCCTTGCCCCCCCGCACCCACCGTCCCGACCCATCCAGCAGCCAGGAGGCCTTCGACCTCGGAATTCCGCGGGGTTGAAGTGGGGTTCTGCTGGCGAACAGGCCTGGACAGGCGTATAGGTGGGCACTGTTGGAGAGTGCGCAACCCCCCGAATTCGTTCCCAATGTCAGGGTGGCATGGTAGTCCCGGCGCCCTGTTACATACCTCTGCCCCCCAACGCGAGGAGTGCGCGGGTCGCGCGCCGCGTTCGAGGTGCGGGGCGTTCTCACCTGTGGATTGACGACCATGCTCGGAGAAGCCGAAACGAAAACGCGGAAGAAGCAGGGGGCCGGGGGGGGCGGTAACGGAGGGGGTGGCTCCGCGGGCGGCAGTGGTGACGGTTCCGTGCCGGCCTCGCTCGCGGACGAGGCGCGCCGCCGGTACATCAACTACGCCCTGTCGGTCATCACCTCGCGCGCCCTGCCGGACGTACGTGACGGCCTCAAGCCGGTGCAGCGCCGCATCCTGTTCGGCATGTACCACGACCACCGGCTGACGCATGAAGCCAAGTACCAGAAGTCCGCCAAGGTGGTTGGCAGCGTCATGGGTCAGTACCACCCGCACGGTGACTCCTCCATCTACGAGGCGCTGGTGCGCATGGCGCAGGACTTCTCGCTGCGCTACCCGCTGGTGGACGGCCACGGAAACTTCGGCTCGCTCGACGGCGACGGCGCGGCGGCCATGCGCTACACCGAGTGCCGCCTGGCGATGCTGTCCAGCGAGCTGCTGACGGAGCTGGGCAAGAAGACGGTGGCCTACCGGCCGACCTACGACGGCACCTTGCAGGAGCCGGTGGTCATCCCCGCGCGGGTGCCGCAGCTGCTCATGAATGGCACCACGGGCATCGCCGTGGGCATGGCCACCAACATCCCGCCCCATCACCTGGGCGAGCTGGTGGACGCGCTGGTGGCGCTCATCGAGAACCCGCAGCTTGTGACGAAGGACCTGCTCAAGTGGGTGAAGGGTCCCGACTTCCCCACCGGCGGGCAGATCCTCAACGACAAGAAGGAGCTGCGCGACATCTACGAGTCGGGCCAGGGGAGCATCCGGATCCGCGGTGAGTACAAGCTGGAGGACCTCAAGCGAGGCGGCCAGCAGATCATCATCACCTCCATCCCCTACACGGTGAACAAGTCCACGCTGGTGGCCAAGTTCGGCGACCTGGTGCGCGAGCGGAAGCTGCCGCTCATCACCGACGTGCGCGACGAGTCCACCAAGGACGTGCGCATCGTCCTGGAGCTGAAGAAGGACGCCAACCCCGAGCTGGTGATGGCGTACCTGTACAAGCAGACGCCGCTGCAGACGAACTTCGGCGTCAACCTCACCTGCCTGGTCCCCATCAAGGACAAGCCCGAGCTGAGCGCGCCCGAGCGGCTCAACCTCAAGGACATCCTCTGGTACTTCCTCACCTTCCGCTTCGACGTGGTGACGAAGCGCTTCGAGCACGAGCTGGGCGAGCTGCTCCGGCGCGTCCACATCCTGGAGGGCTTCGAGAAGGTCTACGACGCGCTCGACGAGATGATCAAGATCATCCGCGCGTCGGAAGGAAAGCAGGACGCGGCCCGGAAGCTCATCGCCCGCTTCAAGCTGGATGAAGCCCAGGTGGACGCCATCCTGGAGATGAAGCTCTACAAGCTGGCCCGCCTGGAGATCCTGGTCGTGCAGAAGGAGCTCAAGGAGAAGCGCGCCGAAATCAAGCGCATCCAGGGCATCCTCAAGGACAAGAACAAGGTGTGGGGCACGGTCCGGGACGAGCTGGGCGAGATGAAGGCCCGCTACAACGACAAGCGCCGCACGCGCATTGGCGGCGCGGGCTCCGAGGAGATGGAGTTCAGCGCCGAGGCGTTCATCGCGGACGAGGACGCGCACGTGGTCATCACCCGCGACGGCTGGGTCAAGCGCGTGCGCGAGGTGAAGGACCCGTCCACCACCCGCCTGCGTGAAGGCGACGCGGTGATGGCGGTGCTGGCCGGCAGCCTGAAGGCGAACCTGGTGCTGTTCAGCAACTTCGGCACCGCGTACGTCACCCGCTTCAACGACGTGCCCGCCTCCACGGGCTACGGCGAGCCGGTGCAGAAGTTCTTCAAGTTCGACGACGGCGAGCGCGTGGTGTCCGCCCTGTCGCTGGACGCGCGGCTGCCGCGCCCGCAGAAGCTGGTGGGCGTGACGAAGCAGGGCCTGGGCATGCGCTTCCTGCTGGAGCCGCACCTGGAGGTCTCCACGCGCGCCGGCCGCCGCTACGCGAAGACGGGTGAAGGCGACGAAATCATCGGCGTGCAGCCGGTGACGGACCGCGACCTGCTGGCGGTGCTGACGGAGAAGACCAGCGCCCTGGTGTGCAAGGTGGCGGAGGTCAACGAGCTGGCGGGCCCGGGCAAGGGCGTCACCGTCATCAAGGTGGACGGCAATGACCGGGTGGTGGACTTCCTCGCCGCGGCGCCCTCGCAGAAGGACGCGAAGCTGGAGTTCGAGACGCAGAAGGGCCGCAAGCTGCACCTGTCCCCTGCGAAGTACGGGTTGACGGGCCGCGGCGGCAAGGGCCACGAGATGTCGAAGCGCGACGCCGTGAAGGAGGTGACGCGCCCCGTCACCTTCATCCCGTTGCCCGAGAAGAAGGACTAGGCAGAGGACGCCATGGCGACGAAGAAGGAAACCTATACAGGCGCGGACATCCAGGTCCTGGAAGGTCTGGAGCCGGTGCGCAAGCGCCCGGCGATGTACATCGGCGGCACCGACAGCACGGGGTATCACCACCTGCTGTGGGAGATCCTCGACAACTCGGTGGACGAGGTCATCAACGGCTTCGCCACCACGGTGGAGGTGACGCTCCACAAGGACTGCCGCAGCGTCACGGTGGTGGACAACGGGCGAGGCATCCCCGTGGACATCATGCCCAAGCACAAGAAGCCGGCCGTGGAGGTCATCCTCACGACGCTTCACGCGGGCGGCAAGTTCGAGCAGGGCAACTACATCCACTCCGGCGGTCTGCACGGCGTGGGCAGCTCGGTGGTGAACGCGCTGGCGCGCAAGCTCATCGTGGAGATCAAGCGCGATGGCAAGAAGCACGTCCAGACGTACGCGCGGGGCAAGGCCACCAGCACGCTGAAGGCGGAAGGCGCCACGCGGGGCACGGGCACCGCCGTCACCTTTGAACCGGACCCGGAGATCTTCGGCGACAAGCTGAAGTTCGACGCGGAGACGGTGCGCGAGCGGCTGGAGGCCAAGAGCTACCTGCACAAGGGCATGACGGTCGTCTGGAAGGACGAGACGTCCAGCCCGCCCACGTCGGTGACGTACAAGCACGACGGCGGCATCGCGGAGTACCTCACCAAGGTGGTGGCGGAGCGGAACAAGCCGCTGGTGCCCGCGGGCAGCGCGGCCTTCTACCACTCGCGTGACAACGGGGTGCGGCTGGAGGCGGCGCTGGCGTGGACGGAGGCCACCGACGAGCACATCCGCTCGTACGTCAACGGCATCCCCACCCCGCTGGGCGGCACGCACGAGGCGGGCCTGCGCGGCGCGGTGGTGAAGGCGGTGCGCAACTACATCGAGACGCACGGCATCGCGCCCAAGGGCGTGACGCTCACCGCGGAGGACATCCGCGAGGGCATCACCGCCATCCTGTCCACCTACGTGGTGGAGCCGCAGTTCCAGGGCCAGACGAAGGGGCGGCTCAACAACCCCGAGGTGTCCGGCCAGGTGGACGGCGTGCTGCGTCCGGCGCTGGAGAAGTGGCTCAACGACAACAAGTCCATCGCCGAATCGGTGGTGGCCCGCATCGTGCTGGCCGCCCGCGCGCGCGAGGCCAGCCGGGCCGCGTCCCAGGCGGTGAGCCGCAAGACGGCGGTCAGCCACCGGCTCAACCTGCCGGGCAAGCTGGCGGACTGCTCGTCCACGGACCCGGGCCAGAGCGAGCTGTTCATCGTGGAGGGTGACTCCGCAGGCGGCTCCGCCAAGCAGGGCCGCGACAGGCGCACCCAGGCCATCCTCCCGCTGCGCGGCAAGGTGCTCAACGCGGAGCAGGCGTCCACCGACAAGGTGACGACGAACAAGGAGCTCCAGGACATCGTGTCCGCGCTGGGCTGCGGCATCGGCTCCGACTTCGACATCAGCAAGCTACGCTACGGCCGCGTCTTCCTGCTGATGGACGCCGACAGCGACGGGCACCACATCGCCACGCTGCTGCTCACCTTCTTCTACCGGCACCTGCGCCCGCTGATTGAGAGCGGCGCCATCCACATCGCCCAGCCGCCGCTGTACCGCGTGGACATTGGCAAGGAGACGTACTGGGCGCTGGACGAGCCGGACCGCGACCGCATCATCAAGGAGAAGACGAAGGGCAACGCCAAGCCCAACATCATGCGCTTCAAGGGCCTGGGCGAGATGACGCCCGACGAGCTGAAGCAGACGACGCTCGACCCGAAGAACCGCATGAGCCTGCGCGTCACCATCGACAAGCCCCTGGAGACGGACCGGCTCATCAACGACTTGATGGGCAAGGACGTCAGCGCCCGCTTCCGGTTCATCATGGAGCGCGCCAGCGAGGTCCAGGACCTGGACGTCTAGTCAGGGCGGAATCACCCTCGCGGGTCCCTCCCACCCCGGAGGGGCCCGCGCGCAGCAGGGCTTTTGAGACGGAGCCCTGGCTCGGCTAGCATCCGCGCCGTGACTACGTTCCGCCGAACCTCCCTGCTGCTCGCGCTCCTGCTGGCCACCTCTCCCGCCTACGGGCAGTCCACGCGGAAGAAGAAGTCCAGCAAGAAGCCCCCCGCCACCACCCAGCCGGTGAAGACGACCAAGGCCCCCCCGGCGGATGACGCGGACAGCGATGAATCCGTCGAGCCCCGGATTTTCGGCGCTCCGAACGACAACGACGAGACATCCGTCACGCCGCTGGTGTCTCCGGACGCCCCGGCCGTGGCCACGCCCGCGGGTGCGCCGGGCGCCGCGGGTGAGCCGGCGTTGGCCAGCGCGGCGGTGACGGCCACGGGGCCGGTGGCGCTCTTCGCGGTGGCGCGGACGTCCGCGGTGGAAGAGGCCGCGGTGAAGCTGGAGGACGAACTGCTGAGCCGGCTGAAGGCGAGCGGCGTGGCGCTGGTGGACCTGGGCGCGGCCTTCCCGCCGTCCCCGCCGGCCTCGCTGGCGCGCGCGGACACGCTCTTCGAGCAGGGCCGCACCGACTACGACAACCTGGACCCCGAGGCCGCCGAGGCGAAGTTCCTGGCCGCGGCGGAGGCCTATACGAAGCAGCCGGCGGAGCTGAGCCCGGAGCGGCTGGCCAAGACGTACCTGTTCCTGGGCGCCTCGCGGATGCTCAACGGCGACTCCGCCGGCGGCCAGGAAGCGTTCAAGCGCGCGGTGGTGGCGGAGCCGTCGATGACGCCCGACACCTCGCTCTTCGGGCAGGACGTGCTGAAGGCCTTCGACCAGGCCCGCGCCGAGGTGACGGCGCGGCCGGCCGGCACGCTGGTGGTGGAGTCGAAGCCGGCGGGCGCCAGCGTCCTCGTACGTGGCCGGGAGCTGGGCGTCACGCCGCTCAAGGGCGTGGAGCTGCCCGCGGGCCAGCACCCGGTGGTGGTGGCCCTTCCCGGCTACGCGGCCTTCGCCCAGTACACCGACGTCGCGTCCGCCAAGCGCACCGAGGTGAAGGCGGCGCTGGAGCCCACCCCGGGCCTGTCCGCCGTGCGTGACGCGGCGGTCCATGCCAGCACCGAGCAGGCCTTCGAGCGTGACACGCCGCCGCCCGAGGCGCGCGCCATTGGTGAGCGGCTCAACGCCCGCTACGTGGTGCTGGCGGCAGTGGACCGCGGGGACAAGGGCTACCTCCAAGCCGAGCTCCAGGCGTGGGATTTGCGCTCCAACGCGCGGCTGCGCGGGGTGGAGATTTCCCTGGTGCCGGGCGCGAAGAAGAACGGCCCGGACGCGGCGGCGGACCAGGTGCGCGCCTTCGTCACCGGCGTCGCTGCGCCCCGGGTGGCGGACGGCGGCAACTCGTTCTCCACCCTCATCAAGCGCCCGTGGTTCTGGGCGGTGGTCGGCGGCGCGGCGGCGGTGACGGCCGGGGCCGTCTTCGTGGCGACGTCCCAGGACAAGGGTCGCCCGTTCAACCCCGTTTCTGGTGGCGTTGGATTCTGAGGCGGAGCCGCGTGTTGAATGCCCGGACCGCCTCCCGCGTCGCCTGTTTCAGAGGTCACCCCATGAAAGCCGCCCTCGCCCTTGTCCTCCTCCCCGCGCTGGCCCTCGCGGCCCCGCCCCAGGCGCGCCGCGTCAGCACCCTCCTGGTGCCCATGGACCCGGCCTCCGAGGCCTCCAGCGTGCAGATGGAGGGCTACATGAACGACGCCCTCACGCACTTCGCCGGCATGAAGGTCCGCAAGTCGGAGGAGCTGTTCGGCATGCCGGAGGACGCGGCGGCCCGGGCCTCGCTGGAGCGCGGGCGCAAGGGCTACTCGGAGAGCCTCTCCGCCTTCGACAAGAAGGAATACGAGGAGGCGGAGCGCAAGGTGCGCGCCACCCTGAAGGAGCTGCAGGGGGCCGCGGGCGCCATGCGCGGGTGCTCGCCGCTGTGTGACGCGCTGGCGCTGTACGCCGCCGTGCTGCACCTGCGCGGCGAGGTGGAGGAGGCGAAGCTGGCGCTCATCGACCTCATCGCGCTGTCCCCCACCCATGAGCTGTCCCCCAAGCGCTTCACGCGCGAGTTCCTCTCCCTGCGCGTGCAGGTGGCCACCAGCCGCACGTCCCAGCTGCGCGGCACCGCCACGGTGAACTCGCGGCCCGCGGGCGCGCGCGTGTACGTGGACGGCGAAGCCGTGGGCTACACGCCGGTGACGCTGCCCGCGCTGCCCATTGGCAAGCACCTGCTGCGCGTGGAGCGCCCGGGCTTCCAGCAGTACGGGCAGCTCATGGAGGTGGCCACCGACGACACCGAAGTCACCGCCAGGTTGGTGCCTACCTCTTCGTACAAGGCCTACGACGCGAAGCTGGACCGGGTGGCGGGCGAGGTGAACCGCGCCGGAGAGAAGGCGTCTGGCGTGGCGGCCATGGCACAGTCGCTGGGGCTGGACCGGGTGATGGTGGGCACCCTGCGCGCCAATGGCGAGGGCACCGAGCTGACGCTGGGCTACTACGACGCGCGCACCGGCCAGAGGATGGCGGGGCGGCGCATGGCCGTCCAGGGCGACGAGTTCGGCCAGCTGAAGCAGGAGATGGAGCGGGTGGTGAACCACCTGGTGAACAGCGTTGGTGAGCAGGTGACCCGGAGCAAGGACCCCTTGGACAGCCGCGGCGGCATGGAGGACTGGTCGTCGGAGGACCGGGGCGGCCGTGGCAAGGCCCAGGACAAGAGGAGCAAGCCCGGCGACGACCCGCTCGACGGTGTGTCCGGAACCGAGGACTGGTGACGCAGAGCGCTTGTCCCGGGACGGCGGACGCCTAGAGTCCCGGGGCGTATGCGCCTGCTCGCCCTCCTGCTCCTCCCCAGCCTCGCGCTCGCCCAGACGAGCGTCATCAGCCAGCCCGCTCTGCCCTCCCGGGGGCTGACGCTGCCGCCCACGGGCGCCGCGCTGGTGGATGAAGCCACCGCCCTGTCGCTCAACCCCGCGGGCCTGGGCTTCGTCGAAGGCAGCCAGCTCTTCTACCTGCACGAGCGAAACCTCGTGCATGACGGCCTGGGAGACGGCGTCTTCCTGGCCACGCGCCTGCTCGGCATGGGCCTGGGCGGCGCCATGGAGTGGATTCGCGGCCGGGCGGAGCCGGACTACCGCCGCACGTCGCTGGGCCTCTCCCTGGGCACGCGCACGCTGCAGTTGGGCGGCTCGTGGCACTCCTACGGTTCGTCCAACCGGGACATCGACGCGCTGGACACCTTCGACGTGGGCCTCACGGCGCGCCCCCTGCGGGCGCTGTCGCTGGGCGCGGTGGTGCGCGACGTCAACGCCCCCACCGAGGCCACGCTGGCGCTGAAGCGGCAGTACAACCTGGGCCTGGGCGTGCGCCCGCTGGATGAGCGCTACACGCTGGGCGTGGACTGGCTCTTCTCCGAAGGCGCGTTCCGCCAGGGCCAGGCGACGTACACCCTCAACGCGGAGGTGATTCCGGGCCTCCGCCTGGGCGCGGGCGTGTCCCACGGCTTCACCTCCGGGGTGCCCGTCGCGCTCCAGGTGGCGGCCACGGTGGACACCTCGCACCTGGGCCTCACCTACGCGGCGGGCGGGACGAACGCGGGGTTGGACCACCTGGTGGCGGTGCGCCTGTCGTCGGAGACGTACCGCTCCATCGCGCCGCGCGGCGGCGTGGTGACGCTGCTGGACTTGAATGATGCCTTGAGCGGCGGCACCAGCCCCGTCCTCTCCTGGCTGGGCGTCAGCGAGGCGGACCCGTACCTGCGGCTGACGCGGTGGTTGGACCTGGCCACCCAGGACGACCGGCTGGCCGGCGTGGTGGTGAAGCTGGAGAGCCTGCCCGGGGTGAGCTGGGGCAAGGCGGAGGAGCTGCGGCAGGCGCTGCTGCGGCTGCGCGCGTCCGGCAAGCGGGTGATGGCGGTGGTGCTGTCCACGGACGACCTGGGCTACTTCGTCGCGTCGGCGGCGGACCGCATCTACGCGCTGCAGGAGTCGATTCTCTACATCAACGGCCTGGCCGTGCACCTCCAGACGTACGGCGGGACGATGGAGAAGCTGGGCGTGCACTGGGACGTGGCGCGGGTGGGCCGCTTCAAGACGGCCCCGGAGCAGCTCTCCCGCACCGAGCCCAGCGACGCGGCCCTGGAGTCCACGAACGCCTACCTGGACACGGAGGTGGCCGTCTACGAGAAGGCCGTGCAGGAAGGCCGCAAGGTGCCCGTGGAGCGGCTGCGCGCGCTGTGGGCCCTGGGCCTGCCCCACCCGAAGCGCGCGGTGGAGCTGGGGTTGATGGACGGCATTATCTCCTCGACGGAGCTGGACAAGAAGGTGGCGGAGCTGGTGCCGGGCGGACGCTTCAGCACCACGTACGCGCCGCGCGACGAGCGCGATGGCCGCTGGGCCCGCCGGCGCCGCATCGCCGTGGTGCCGGTGCTGGGCGACATCATCGGCGGACGCAGCCGCGAGGACCCGCTGGGCTTCAGCCGCCTCGCGGGCGCGGAGACGGTGATGCGCGCGCTGGAGCAGGCGCAGTCGGACCCGAGCGTGGCGGCCATCGTCGTGCGCGTGGACTCGGGCGGCGGCGAGGTGCTGGCGTCACACCTGATGTACGAAGCCGTGCTGGAGGCGGCCAGACACAAGCCCGTCATCGCCTCCATGGGGGACATGGCCGCGTCCGGCGGCTACTACGCCGCCATTGGCGCGCACGAGGTGTTCGCCCTGCCCACCACCCTGACGGGCAGCATCGGCGTCTTCTACATCAAGCCCGCCTTTGAAGGACTGCTGGGCGGACTGTTGGGCGTGCACCAGGAGAGCCTGACCCGCGCGCCGCTGGCGGACATCCTGGACGTGTGGCGCCCCTGGACGCCGGAGGAGCAGGAGGCGGCCCAGGCGTGGGCGGACGCGTCCTACGACAGCTTCATCACCCAGGTGGCGCTGCGGCGGAAGATGGACAAGGCGAAGGTGGACGAGGTCGCCCGCGGCCGGGTGTGGAGCGGCCAGGACGCGCTCGCTCGCGGCCTCGTGGACAAGCTGGGCGGGCTGCTGGAGGCGGTGGACTCCGCGCGGCTGCGGGCCGGAGTCCCTCCGGACGAGGAGCTGGACCTGGTGGTGATGGGCGAGGCCCGGGGCTTCCTCTCCGCGCTGGGCGGTGAGCCCGGGGTGCGCGCGGCGCTGTCCCTGCTGCCCGCGCAAGAGCCCGCCCTGCCCGAGTCCCTGCGGGCGCTGGCCCGCTCGGCTGGGCTGAACCTGATGTTGCTCCAGCCGGGCGTGAAGGCGATGGTGCCCTTCCAGATAACCGTCCGCTGAGGTCCTGGCGGCGGCCGTGATTCGGCAGGGAGGGGTCGGGAGGACGACACCTCGCGAAAAAAGCGGCGGCGTCGTCCCCGGCCTCTGTTACTGTTACTCCTGCACCCCGGACGGCTTTGGGCCGCCAGGGTGCTCCAGGAACCGGCGGTTCGGCTTGCTTGTCACCAGGGCCCCGCGTCCGCTTCCTGTCCCACGGCCTGAGTCACCTTGCGTCCCCGCCCTCCTCCTGGAGCGGCCGCCCGGGGCGCACACAGTCTGGAACTTTCATGAGCGAAAACCCCGATAACCGCGACCCACGTGATGCCCCCCCTGTTCCCGCCGCCCGCGCCGTGGCGCCGCCCGAGCCGGACGACGACGGTGGCGACGAGGGCGACGACGAGGGGCCCGACGACGGTGATTCCAGCGCGAGTGGCGCACAGGGAGGTGCCCCCGGGCAGGCCACCGGCCGCCGCCGCCGCCGTCGGCGCCGTCGCCGTGGCGCGCAGGTCCTCTTCACCCCGGACGGCCAGGCCTACCGGATGCAGCCAGGAGCGGACGGCCAGCAGGTCCAGGTCTTCCTGACGCCGCAGGAGCTGGAGCAGCACCGCCAGCGGCAGGCGCAGCAGCAACAACAGCAACAGCAACAACCGCAGCCGGCGCACGGCGGCGGGGGCCAGCAGCACGCGCGCCACGCGCAGCACGGGGGCGGCGGCCAGCAGGCCTCGCAGCAGGCGAACCTGTCGCCGGTGGAGGGCGTGCTGGACACGGAGGCCAAGGGCCCCAACGCCTTCCTGCGTCAGCTCAAGCGCAGCCTGCTGGCGGCGCCGGACGACCCGGAGCTGCCCAAGAACCTGGTCCAGAAGCTGCGGCTGCGGCAGGGCCAGTACATCACCGCCTTCGCGCAGATGCGGGGCCACAAGGGCGTCATCCAGAAGGTGGACACGGTGGACGGCCGGCCACTCGAGGGCGCGCCGCGGCTGCCGCACTTCGCGGACCTGACGTCGGTGGACCCCACCGAGCGGCTCAAGCTGGAGAACGGGCACAAGGAGATGGTGACCCGGGTGCTGGACCTCATCTCGCCCATTGGCAAGGGTCAGCGCGCGCTCATCGTCGCCCCGCCCAAGACGGGGAAGACCATCATGCTCCAGCGCATCGCCCAGGCCGTCCTCTCCAACCACCCGGAGTGCCACGTCATGGTGGTGCTCATCGACGAGCGCCCGGAGGAAGTGACGGACATGCGGCGGAGCATCAAGGCGGAGGTGCTGGCCTCCAGCTCCGACCGCCCCACCGCGGACCACCTCAAGGTGGCGGAGCTGGCCCTGGAGCGCGCGCGCCGGCTGGTGGAGTCGGGCAAGGACGTGGTCATCCTCCTGGATTCGATTACGCGGCTGGCCCGCGCCTTCAACAAGGAGGTCGACAACTCCGGCCGCACCATGTCCGGCGGCGTGGACAGCCGCGCCCTGGAGCGCCCCAAGCGCATCTTCGGCGCCGCCCGCGCGACGGAGGAGGCCGGCTCGCTGACCATCATCGGCACGGCGCTCATCGACACCGGCAGCCGCATGGACGAGGTCATCTTCGAGGAGTTCAAGGGCACGGGTAACTCCGAAGTCACTTTGGACCGCCTCCTGGCGGAGAAGCGCGTCTTCCCCGCCGTCAACATCGCCCAGTCCGGCACGCGCAAGGAGGAGAAGCTCTTCACCCTGCGCGAGTACGAGAAGGTGAAGAAGCTGCGGCAGATGCTCTTCTCCGTGAAGCCGGTGGAGGCCATGGAGGCGCTCGTGAAGCGGCTGTCCCGCTACACGTACAACGACGAGTTCCTCGACGAGCTGTAGTCCCCGCTTCGGGAGTGGCACGGCGGGCCCGGGTGTGCGTTAAGGTGGCGGCATGATTCAAGGCTCGGGCCGCTGCCACTACCACCCGGAGCGCGCCGGCCTCGGCGTCTGCGTGGAGTGCCGGCGTGTCATCTGCCGGGAATGCACCACGCAGTTCGAGGGCATCAACCGCTGCGCCCACTGCCTGGCCCAGCGCCTCAAGGCGCTGGAGGGCCCGGGTGAGCGCCGCGAATGGTCGGCGGGCAACGTGGTGCTGGCCCTGTTGAGCCTGGCGCTCGTCTGGGGCGGCATCCTCCTGATGGCCCAAGTGGCGGCGAGCTGACCCATGGCCGTCTCCGCGCTCGAGCTCCGCCCGCGCAACGCGGTGGCCTTGATGGACGCCGCGCTGCGCCTGTGCACCCGCAACGCGGGCGTCTGGGCCCTCACCCTGCCCGGCGGCGCGGCCGTGGTGGCCGCCGTGTTGTACCTGGCGGAGTCGGTGCGCATGGGCTGGCCGCTCATGGTGCCGTCGCTGCTGCTGACGCTGGCGTGGTTCCTCCGGGGCCTGGGCCAGGGCGCGACGTGCCACTACGTGCAGGAGCTGCTGCTGGGCACCCAGGGCGAGCCTTCCGCGTGGGCGTCACTCAAGGCGGCGCTGGGCCGGATGCCCGCGCTCTTCATCGCCGTGGCGTACCTGCTGGGCCTCAACGCCCTGGTGGTGATGGTGACGGGAGGCTTCGGCTACCTCCTGCTGCAGGCCCACGGGGTGGGCTACGCGGCGGTGATGCAGGGACGCGGCAGTCCGCTGAAGCTCTACGGCACGTGCTCACGGCTGCTGGGCCCGGCGCGCGGCACCGCGATGTGGGTCCGCATCCTCATGTCCGTGCAGGTGCTGGCCTTCTTCAACCTGCACATCGCCTTCAACTTCCTGCTGCTGCTGGGCCGCAAGCTGGTGGGCGTGGACCTGACGTTCGCGGAGCGCTACGCCTCGCTGGACAACGGACAGTGGCTGCTCTTCCTCGCGGTGACGACGTTCGCCCTCTTCGAGCCGGTGCGCGCCGCGACGGCCACGTTGCTGCTGGTGGACGGGCGCGTGCGCCAGGAAGGGCTCGACCTGCTGGCCAGCGTCCAGCAGCTCCCGTCCCGGGATTTGGGGCGTCCCCTGCCGCCGCCGGGCGCGACGCGTGGCGCGGCGATGCTGGCGGTGGTGCTGGGCCTGGGCCTGCTGACGGCGGCGCCGGCGCAGGCCCAGGACACCGAGGACGCGAAGCCCCTGGCCCCCACCGAGGCGCTGCGGCGGCTGGGCGAGGTCGCGGAGGCGTGTGAGGCCGCGACGGCGGAGGACGCCGCGGGCCTGTACGCGCCCCTGGAGTCCCTGGGGCCCAGCGAGGCCGTGAAGCTGGACCGCTTCGTGCGCCGCGTGGAGCGGCAGGCCTTCGACGAAGAGGACTGCGACAAGGCCCGCGCCACGCTGACGCAGGGACTCACCACGCTGGGCGCCACCGTGGACGCCCAGGCCCAGGCGGACGCGCGCGCCGCCACCGCGCGGGCGAAGGACATCCTGTCCCGGCCCGAGTTCGCGGAGGCCGCGCCGAAGGCGGAGAAGGACGCCCCCGAGCCCACGGCCCCCAGCGAGCCGCCAGGCTGGTGGCGGCGCTTCATCGACTGGCTGGGGGAGCTGCTGAAGAAGTGGTTCGAGCGGGACCCCGCGGAGCCGCGACAGGAGACGGCCCCGCCTGTCCTCAGCGGCGTCAGCGTGGCCAACGTGCTGGTGGTGGTGCTGGTGACGCTCACCCTCGCGGTGCTGGGCGTGGTGCTGCTGCGGGCGCTCAACCGCGACAAGCGCCGCGCGGGCGCCGACGGCGTGCAGGTGTCCACGGTGGACGCGTCCACGCTGGCGGGGGACGCCCACCACGCGCTGTCCCGGCCTCCCGAGGGCTGGGCCCACCTGGCGGACGAGCTGGCCGCGCAAGGGGCCTACCGCGAGGCGGTGCGCAGCCTCTACCTGGCGCTGCTGTCCCGGCTCCACCGCGACGGCGCCATCCTCTATGACGAGACGCTGAGCAACTGGGACTACCTGTCCCAGTTCCGGGGCCGCGCGGAATGGAAGGCCCCCTTCCGCGAGCTGACGCGGCGCTTCGACTTCGCCTGGTACGGCAACCTGCCGGTGGGCGTGGACGGCTACCGCGAGTTCCGCGCCCTCACCGAGCCCCTGCTGGCCGCGCCGGCGCGCCCGGAGGTGGCTGGTGCGTGACCGTTTCCCATTGCTGGTGGTGGGGGGCCTGCTGCTCACCGCGGTGCTGACCACCTTCCTGGTCCGAGGCGCCCGGCGCAACGCGTTCGCGGACACGCTGTCCACGTACCGCGCGCAGGAGGACGGCGCGCGGGCCCTGTTCCTGTTGGCCCAGGAGAGCGGGCTGCCGGTGACGCGCCGCATGGCGGACCTGCGCATCGTGTCCGGACTGGGGACGCCGGTGCTGCTGGCGGTGGAGGTGTCCGGCGCCTACGAGGACGACCCGGACCAGACGGCGCTGGCCGCCGAGCCCGACGCGGGCCTGGCCGACGAGCACGTCCCCCGCACCGGCTTCAACGCCTTCCGCGCAGCCGCGCTGGACGACGATGAAACCGAGCAGCTGCTGACGCACGTGCGCGAGGGCGGCAGCGCCATCTACGTGCCGTGGGGCTCGCGGGAGAACCCGGTGCTGCGCGCATTGAGCGTGAAGCTCTTCAAGGCGGACACCACCCTGCCCATGCGCACGCTGGTGCCACCCCAGCCCACGCCGTACACGCTGGGCGTGGAGCGCGTGGAGGCGAAGGTCCAGGCCTACCTGGAGCTGCCCGAGACGGCCGTCCCCGTCCTGGAGGATGAGCGGCTGGGCATGTTCGTGGCGGCGGTGGTGCCGTACGGGCAGGGCCGCGTGCTGGTGGTGGGCGCCCCGGAGCTGGCCATGAACCAGGCGCTGGCGCGCGCGGACAACGCGCAGTTCTGGCTCAGCACCCTGGCGTCGATGGGCCCCGGCCCCATCGAGTTCGACGAGTTCCACCACGGCTTCACCAACGAGCGCTCGGTGGTGGACTTCGCGCGTCGCTACGGCCTGCACTTCGCCGTGCTGCAGTTGCTGCTCGGCGTGGCGCTGTGGTCGGTGTCGCTCAAGCGCTTCGGCCGCCCGCGGCCCCCGCCCGAGTCCTCGCGCGTGGGCGCCACCGACGCGCTCTTCGCCATGGGCCGGCTGTACCGCGAGGGCCGGCACCACGGCTTCTCCGCCCAGCTCATCCTCCGGGGCCTCACCCAGGACCTGGCCCTGCACGCGGGCCTTCCCGCGCACGCTTCCGCGGACGCGGTGGCGCACGGGCTGCGCGAGCGTGGCCGCGCGGACCTGGCCCAGGGGCTCGAGGCCCTCACCACCGACAGCCGCGCGGTGACGCGCGACACGGACCTCCAGCAGCTCGCCGAGCGCGCGGCGCGGCTGCGACAACGCCTTCATTCCGCCGGCGGCGCCCGGCCCAGCCCTCCCGAAACGACATGAACGACACCCTGTCCGTCCCCTCCCCCGCCCCGGCGGGTCACGCCGTGCAGGCCGCCCACGCCATCCGCGAGGCCGTGTTGTTTGAGGTGCGCAAGGCCGTGGTCGGCCAGGACGAGGCCCTGGAGCTGATGCTCTGTGGCCTCATCGCCGGAGGCCACATCCTGCTGGAAGGCGTGCCCGGCGTGGCCAAGACGCTGATGGCCAAGGCCCTGTCGCGCAGCATCGGCGCGGAGTTCAAGCGCATCCAGTTCACCCCGGACCTGATGCCCGCGGACATCCTGGGCACCAGCGTGTTTGATTTGAAGACGCAGGGCTTCGCGCTGGTGCGCGGCCCCATCTTCACGGACCTGCTGCTGGCGGACGAAATCAACCGCGCCCCGGCGAAGACGCAGTCCGCGCTGCTGGAGGCGATGCAGGAGCGCTCGGTGTCCATGGAGGGCCGCGTGCTGTCGCTCTCCCCGCTCTTCACCGTGTTCGCCACGCAGAACCCCGTGGAGTCCGAGGGCACCTATCCGCTGCCCGAGGCGCAGCTCGACCGCTTCCTGCTGAAAATCGAGGTGGGCTACCCCTCGCCGGAGGAGGAGGACGCGATTCTGGCCTCCGTGCACCGGGGCTTCGACTCGGGGGACCTGCAGCGCGCGGGCGTCAACGCCGCGGTGACGAAGGACGGGCTGCTGGCCGCGCGCGGCGCGCTGAATGAAGTAACGGTGGAGCCGCCGGTGCTGGCGTACGTCCGCAAGCTGGTGGCGGCCACGCGCGCCTCCAGCCGCATCCGCCTGGGGGCCGGGCCTCGCGCGGGCGTGCACCTGCTGCTGGCGGCCAAGGCCCTGGCGGCGCTGCGCGGGCGCGGCTTCGTCACCCCGGACGACGTGCGCTTCCTGGCGGCGCCCGTGCTGAAGCACCGCCTGCTGCTGTCGCCGGACGCGGAGCTGGACGGGGCCACGCCGACGGACGTGCTGCGCGAGGTGGTGCGCGGCGTCGAGGTCCCCCGGTGATTCCCACCCCGCGCCTCTGGGTGCTGCTGGCGCTGCTCGCGCTGCCGATGATGCTGGCGGGCTTCAGCCCCGGCATCGGCGGCGCCGTGCTCGCGCTGGACGCGCTGGTGCTGGCGCTGGCGGTGTTCGACGTGCTCACCGCGCGGAGGGCCCGGCTGGAGGTCCACCGCGTGCTGCCCGCGCGGCTCAACGTGGGCGTGGCCAACAAGGTGGTGGTGCGGCTGATTCACCGCAGCGGCGGCGCCGTCCAGGTGCGCGTCCGGGACGACGTGCCGGACGGCTTCGCCGCCACGCCGGAGGAGGCCCCGCTGCACCTGCCCGCGCGGAGCGAGTCGCGCTGGGTGTACCGGGTGACGCCCGTGAAGCGCGGCCGCTTCCAGTTCGGAGACGTGCACGTCCGCGTGCGCGGGCCGCTGGGGCTGGTGTCCCACGAGCGCGTGTTCCCCGCGGCGCAGGACATCGCCGTGTACCCGGACCTGCGCGGCGCCAACCGGCTGCTGCTGTCGGGCGCGGCGCTGGACCTGGTCAACCTGGGCCTGCGGCAGCTGCGGCGCGACGGGCGCGGCAGCGAGTTCGCCCGCCTGCGCGACTACGCCCAGGGCGACAGCGTGCGGGACGTGGACTGGAAGGCCACCGCGCGCCGGGGGCGGCCGGTGACGCGCGTGCTGGAGTCGGAGCGCTCGCAGTCCATCCTCATCTGCGTGGACGCGGGCCGCTCCATGGCCGCGCAGGTGGACGGCCTCACCAAGCTGGACCACGCGGTGAACGCGGCCCTCTTCCTGGCCTTCGTGGCCGTGCGCAACGGGGACCGCGTGGGGCTGGCCGTCTTCGCGGACGGCGTGAAGGCCTACCTGCCGCCCGCGGCCGGGCGCACGCAGTACCGGAAGATTGTCGACACGCTCTACGGCACCACGCCCAGCCTCACGTACGTGGACTACCTGGCGCTCTTCAAGGAGCTGAACCTCCGCCTCACGCGCCGCAGCCTGCTGTGTGTCTTCACCGACTTCCTGGACGAGGAGCAGGCCGCCACCATGGTGGCCCCGCTGCACCGACTGGCGCGGCGGCACGTCCCCTTGTGCCTGTCGGTGAAGGACACCGCGCTCCAGAAGCTGCTGCGCACGCCGCCGCCCAGCCCGGAGGAGGCCTTCCAGCACGCGGTGGCCTCCGAGCTGATCACCGACCGCGAGGTGCTCAAGGCGCGGGTGAGCCAGGGCGGCGTGCAGATGCTCGACGTGCAGCCGGATGAGCTGAGCCTGGCCGCCGTCAACCGCTACCTGGACATCAAGGCGCGCGGCGTGCTGTAGCGCCCGGGGCCACGTCAGACACCGGGGCGGGCAGCGGCAACCACCCCGTGAAGCGGGTGTCCGGGACGTTGCCCCGCACGCGGTGCAGCACCTGCTTGAAGAGGGCGTAGACGCGGAAGAAGCGCTCCAGGCCCGCGCGCTCGGCGTCCGTCAGGGGCGCGGCGGCGCACACCACCTTCGGGTCACCCCGCCCCGCGTCCACGAAGCCGATGACGCCCACCACCGGCACGTGCAGCCGCTGGCCTGGCGCCAGCCGGGGCCCCATCACCACGGCGTCCAGCGGGTCCCCGTCATCCGACGTGAGGCCCGGGATGCTGCCGTAGTTATACGGGCACGGCAGCGGCGACACGAAGTCCACCGCCCCGTCCGCGCGGCGCTTCACGAAGGAGAAGCGCGGGCACTCGATGAGGACCTCCGGCGCGCCAGGCAGCGGAGGCAACCACAGGCGCTCATCCATGCGCGGACTCAGCGCCCCCTTCGGGCGCCCCGCGGCCGCCCCGCAGCCAGTCCGACAGCAGGTATGCGTACACGCCCGCGCCCACCGTCAACGCGAAGGACACCTTGAACACCACCGACAGCTTGGGCGGATGAATCTGGGACACCGTGCCCTCGATGAAGCCCGCGAGCACGAACAGGACGAGCGTGCCGAACAGCAGCCGCACCGCCGTCACCGCCTCCTGTCGCACCGCCTGTCCTCGGGGCAGTCCTCGCGGGGCCACCATGCCTCGCGCAATCACCAGCCCCGCGGCGCCCGCGATGCAGATGGCGGTGATTTCCGGGATGCCGTGCGGAAGAATCCACGCCCAGAACCAGCCCGCCATGCCCTTGGCCGCATAGACTTGCGCGAGCGCGCCCAGGAACAGGCCGTTGACGAAGAGCATGATGGCCGTGCCCAGGCCCACGGTGATGCCCAGCGCGAAGGCCAGGAAGGCCACCTGGATGTTGTGGGTGAAGAGGTAGGTGGTGAACTGGGCCTGGTCTCCCACCGACATGCCGTCCCCCGCGGCCTCGTTGGCCGCGCGTTCGACGGGGTCCAGGTTCAGGTGCTCGGCGGGCACCAGGTAGTGCGCCGCGTCGGGGTCCACCATCATCCCCGCGTAGCCGAAGCCGACTCCCGCCAGCAGCATCAGCAGCGACGCCACGTACATCCGCCACTCGCGCCGCATCAGCGCGGGGAAGCCCCGCGCCACGAAGCCCCACACGTCCGCCAGGCGCGGGCGCCGGCCCGGGTACGTCAACGCGTACGCCCGGCCCACCAAATCGTTGAGGTAGGCATTCACGTCCGCCGAGCCACTGCGCGCGCGCACCCACAGCAAGTCACTGGAGACGGCGCGGTACAGCCGGCCCAGCGTCCTGGCGTCCTCCAGGCTCAGCGCGCGCAGGCCGTGGGATTCGGACCTGTCCAGCAGCGACTCCAACTGCTCCCAGCGCGGCTTGCGGGACTCAATGAACTCCGCCATCTCCATAGGCCGGCACTCTACCCCAGTGACGCGGCGGGCCACCCTGCCCTCCGATGACGCTTTGTGGGAAAACGCGGGACCATGACGTGTCGGATGGCGTTCCTGGGATGGTTGTTCGCCCTGCTGTCGGGATGCACGAGCATGCGCGCCCTGTGTCCCCTGGAGGGAGGCCGCGCCTGGGTGGAGGTGCGCAGCCCCCACTTCACCGTCCGCACCAACCTGGACACGGAGACGGCCGAGGAAGCGGCCCAGGAGCTGGAGCTGCTCCGCGAAGGACTGCTGCAGGCCTGGGGCGGCAGCTTCGACCCGCCGGGCACCGTGGACATCATCGTCCTCCACAACCGCAGCGCCCTGGAGGAGTTCACCAACATCCGCATCGAGGGCTTCTCCACCCACACCGAGGACGGCCCGCTGCTGGTGCTGGCCGGGCACGCCTACGCGCTCAGCGAGGCCACCGCGGACATCACCACCCAGGCCCATGAGCTGACGCACTACCTCTCCGAGCTCGCGCTCGTCCGCCAGCCGCGCTGGCTGTCGGAGGGACTGGCCAGCTACCTGGAGACCATCGCCCTCAGTCCGGAGCGGCGCGAGGTCATCCTCGGGCGCATCCACGGGGCCTTCTACAACCAGGTGCAGCGGCACGGCTGGCGCACGCTCGACGAGCTCTGGGAGTGGGACAGCAAGGGGCTGCTCGGCACCGCCGAGTCGCGGCAGTACTACGCCTCCTCGTGGCTGTGGGTGCACTTCTTCATCAGCCGGCACGGCGCGCGCTTCGAGGACTTCCAGAAGCGCCTCATGCAGGGCGAGGCGCCCCAGCAAGCCTTCGACGCCGCCTTCCGCGGCGCGGAGGACCTGGCCGGCGAGCTGAACGGCTACGTGCGCCGCTCGGGCCACATGAACTACCGCACCATCACCGCGCCGCTGGCGCCCGTGACGAGCCCGCTCAAGACGCGCCCCATGCGCGCAGCCGAGGTCCACGCCATCCGCGCGCAGCTCTTCCTAATGACGCCGGGCGCGTCCCCCATGGAGGAGCGGCTGCCCCACATCGAACGGGAGATGGCGGAGGCCACGCGCGAGGAGCCCGGCAACGTGGACGCCATGCTGCTGCGCATCCGCTCCACGGAGGACCCCTTCCGCAGGCTCGCCCTGGCGCGCGAGCTGGTGGAGCGCCACCCCGGCAGCGGGCACGCGTGGAACGCCCTGGCGCAGGCGCTGGACGCCGCGGGCAACACGTCCGACGAACAGGAGGCCGCGAGGCTCCGCGCGGTGGAACTGCTGCCCGGCAGCGTGAGCGCCCAGAATGGGCTCGCCGGCTACTACGCGCGCACGGCCCAGCCGGAGAAAGGCCTGACGGCGGCCCAGCGGGCCCTGTCGCTGGCGCCGGGAAACGCGTCGGTGCTGGACACGTGGTCCACCCTCCTCTTCCAGCTCGGCCGCTGCCCGGAGGCGCTGGACGCCCAGCAGCTCGCGGTGGACATGCTCCACGAAGGCACGCCGCAGCGGCTGCGGCGGACCGTGCACGACACGCTGGCCCGCTACCAGGCCGTGTGCGGGTCCGAGGCCCGCCCGGCCGCGGCGCCCACCCTGGACACGCCCTGAGCCCTCGGCCCCGCTGAAACGACGAAGCGCCGGAAGGGCCCAGGCGGGCTCCGCCGGCGCTTCGGGGTCCTACGGAAGCAGAGACGGCGAGGACTACTTCAGCAGCTTCTCCAGGGGCTTCTTCTCGCTGCTCGACTGGTCCTTGGTCCAGTCCACCACCGGCGTCTGCCACGCCATGCCCGTCTCGGTGGGCTCGGGGGCCAGCTTCTCGAACTCGAAGCCGTCACCGCCGAAGTAGAGGTACTCCACCGTGGCGACCGAGTACTCCTTCTTCGGGTCCAGGGCCTTGCCCTTGGCGTCCTTGAACTTGCCCTTGCCCGCGGCCGTGAAGCCGGAGACGAGCGCGTTCGGGTTGGCCAGCTGCCGGGCCAGGTCCTCGCCCTTCAGCTTCACCACGAGGAGCGTGTTCTCGAAGGGCATCACCGAATAGATGCTGCCGCGAGTCACCGGACCGGCGGGCAGGTCGCCGCGGATGCCGCCGCTGTTGAGGACGGCCGCGTCCGTGCCGAGCACGTTTCGCACCGCGCCCGCCACCCACTTCGCCATCTGCGGCGACGACTGGGGGATGCCGGCCTTGGAGAAGCCAATCTGCTGGCCCAGCGCCTCATCCAGCTGCGACTTCCACTTGCCCACCAGCTGCGCCGTCTCCGCGTCCGGCGAGCCGCCCGACACCTCGACGACCTTCGTCTCCAGGCCGGTCAGCTTCTCACCCGCGGGCTTCGCCGGGTCGAAGGTGACGTGCGCGCGCAGGTACTTGCCGAAGCCACGCTCCAGCGACACGAAGCGGGTCGCGCCGTCCTTCAGGTCGACGGGCTGCGCGCAGCGGCCACCGGCCACCAGCGCCACGTTCCACTCGGGATGCTTCGCCACCGCGGGCTGCAGGTCGGTGACGCACTCGTCGGCGAGCACCACGACCACGTCCGCGCCGGCCTTGCGGGCCTCCGGAATGGCGGTGGTGAGCGCCTCCTCGTAGCCCGTCACCTCCAGGCCATCCGCGCGGCCGGGCATGGCGGTGCGGACCGTCTTCTCGGACGCCAGGCCCACCACGCCAATCTTGAGGCCGCGGCGCTCGAAGAGCTGGAACGCCGGCATGGACAGGTCGCCCGCCAGCGCCGGGTCCTTCACCTTGAGGTTCGCGGCCAGGAACGGAAAGCCGCCCGCGCTGCGGTTCTTGAGGAAGGCCTCCTTGCCGAAGGCCAGCTCATGGTTGCCCAGGGCGGAGGCGGCGTAGCCCATGCGGCCCATGACCTCGGCCGTGGGCGTGCCCAGGAAGAAGGAGGAGATGGCCGGGCCGTTCCAGTGGTCCCCCGTGGCGAGCGCCAGCGTGCTGGCGTCCGCGCACGTGGGCTGGCCATCCTTCACGGGACCGGGACAGTGCTTCTCATCGGCCACCCAGCGGCCGAGCAGCTCCGCCGCGCCGCCCTTGCCCTCCGAGGGCTGGAGCTGGCCGAACGCGCCACCCGTCACGAGCAGCGTGACTTCAGTCGGAGCAGCGGGCGCCTTGGCTACCGGCGCGGCGGCCGGGGGAGGAGTGGGATTGCTCTTCTCGCAGCCGGCAATGGCACCGAGGGCGAGGACCAGCACGCCGGACAGCGGCTGGCGGAAGGGACGAGGACGGAGAGGGTTCGCGCTCACAAGTGCGCCTTTAGCACAACTCGGCTCGTGCTACGCTGAGACACGTGGCTGACAGCGACACGCCGCACGGCGGTTCCTCACCCGAAGGCAACGTTCACAAGCACACAGAGCAGGGGCTTGCTGGCCAGGGCGAAGCCCGGGCACGTGAGCTCTGGGGAGAGGTGAGCGCGGGTGCGCGTCACTTTTCCTTGAAAGACCGGAAGCCGCCCGAAGGCCGCCTGCGCCAGTTCTTCTACGGAATGGGCCTGCCGTTCCACATCGGTGGAGCGCTGCTGGGCGATCCGGTCGCGCGCAAACAATACATTCGTGTCGGGTTTCTCCAATCCATTGCAGCGCTGGCATTGGCCTTGAGTTGCATGACTTCCGGAACTGAAGCGGCGGAAAGCGCCAGCAAGCGGGAGTCCCGAGCCGAAGCGCGCGCCAGGGCGGCGCGGGTTCAAAAAGTCGCCGAGGTCCTCGTCGCCCAGCACGCCAAGAAGGAGGCGGCGGCCGCCCCCCAGCGCGCGAAGGAGGTCGAAGCCCAGGCCATCCAGCGCCTCCAGGAAATCGACGCGCGGATTGCCCGGCGCAAACAGGCCGAAGCCCAGCGCGCTGGCAAGGAGGCGCCCCCAGGTCCTGAAGCGCGGCCTGGGAGTGCGGCCGCGGCCCCCACTGCGCCGGCGGACGCGGCCGAAGAGCGGCTGGAGCAGCGCATCCGGGACGTGGAGGCCGCGGCCCAGGGGGCCGACGCGGGCACGTCCCTGGCGAAGGCCATCACCGCGCTGGTGATGGAGGCCACGAAGGAAATGGAGCCGGAGGCCCCGGCGGAGGACACACGCAGCGGCGAGGACGCCCAGGCCCCTGCTCACGCAGAGAGCATCTGGAGGGTGAAGGGCTTCTCCGTGTGGGGCCTGGCCTTCTGGGCGGCGTTGTTCGCCGCGCTGCAGTTGGCGCAGTGGGTGGTCATCGCCCTGTCGCGGGACTACCACGACGCCATCTCCCGCAAGGCCAGCCTGCTCACGGGGTTGGAGCCGGAGGACGAGGAGTTCCCGCCGCGCGTGCGCCTCAATGTCCCGTGGCTGCGCAAGAAGCTGAAGCGCCGCTGGCGGGCCTTCCTGCTGCTCATGGTGGGCGTGCCGGCGCTGGTGCTGCTCACCGTCCCGCTCATGTTCGCTTCCCGTTTCGCATTCACGGCCCTGTTCACCGCCTGGAGCGCGTGGTGGTGGGTGGTCTTCACCGCCGCCAAGAGCGCGCGGGCCTGGGAGCCGTCCGCGGGGCCCACGCGGCCACCCTGGTTCCTGCGGGCATGGACGGTGCTCACCACGCGCGTGCCGGGTCTGCGGTGGGGCGCGCTCCAACGGTATGGCGCGTCCTGGGGACGGCGCACGGAGGAAGTCTTCGCGCCCATCTCCAGCACGGAGCGATACCCATGGGTGTTCGCCGGACTGGGAGTGGTCCGCTTCATGGGCTCATTCCCGCCGATGAAGTTCTTTGTCCGGCCGCTCATCCCCGTCGCCTCCGCGCACCTGCTGGAGGAGGACGTGGCCGCGGCCAGGAAGGCGCTCGCCGCCGGGGCGAGCGCCTCGCCGCCCGAAGCCGAGGTGCCGCGCCCCGCCGACGTGTGGTGACGACAGGGACGTCCCCGCGCCGCCCGGCTCAGGAGTCGTCGCGCGAGCGGTCGTCGTTCCCGTCCGGCGCCGGCCCATCCGGCAGCGGCGGCGCCAGGGGGCCCAGCGGCGCCGTCATCTCCAGCCGCTCGCCCGTCTCGCGCGAGTCCGGCAGGTCGATGAGCGCCTGGAGCTGCAGGCTCACCGCGCGGAAGAAGCCCGTCAGCAGCTCCGGCCGGTCCGCGAGCAAGTCCAGGAAGTCACGCCGGTCGATGATGAGCACCCGCGTATCCACCCCGGCCACCATGTCCGTGGGACGCGGCGCGCCGTCGAGCAGGCTCACCTCGCCGAAGGCCTGCTTGCCCTGGAAGCGCAGCACGTGCTCGCCGTCGTGGAAGGCATCCACGGCGCCGTCGACGATGACGTAGAGCGCGTCGCCCGGGTCACCCTGGGCGTAGATGCGCTCACCCGCGCGGAACGACGCCTCGCGGGCCACGGCGGCGATGGCGGCGATGTCGTCCACGTCGCACTGGGAGAAGACACTCACCCCTTCCAGCGCGAACATCCGCTGGACTGTCCTGTCGCTCATGTCACCTTCCTGCGGGAGCACGTGCAGCCCGTTCACCCACGCCACATGGTTGGCACACGCGCGCAGCACGCCGTCTTCGCTCTGGACCAGCGCCGCCAGCCGCCGCCACAGCCGGCCGGGCGCGCCGGGCGGAAGCTCACGGTGGTGCGCCTCCACCTGCTCCATCACCAGCTCCCGGTCCTCTTCGTCGACCAGGTTCTCCAACAGCTCCAGCGCCAACGCGCGACGGCGCGGGTCCGGCCCCACCAGGTTGTAGTGGATGCCGCGCATCACGTGCGACGGATGGAGCAGCCCCAGGAGGAAGAAGCACAGCTCCAACGCCTGGTCCATCCGGTCGCCCACCGCGCGCGTGAGCAGCGAGCCATCCCCCAGCGCCGCGCGCAGGTCGCGGAAGGCGCCCACCAGGCTGCGGTAGACCTCCCGCCGCCGGCCCAGGGCTTCACGCACGCGCTCCGCGTCCACGGGGTGCTCGGGGTGCTCGTCGCGCAGGCGCGACATCTGCGCGCCAATCCGGAAGTGCAGGGACGCGTCGTCGCGCACGTTGGAGAACAGCAGCGCGTCCAGCGCCGCCGGTGTTCCGATGCCGCGCAGCACGCGGGGCAGTTGCAGCCGCATCGCCAGCGGCGCCACGCGGTTGTTGAGCTGGTCCTCCACCAGCGGCGTCACCTCGTCCCCCAGCGCCACCAGCGCCTCGCGCGCCGCCTTGCGCTCCTCGCGCCAGGTGAGGAACGGCAGCAGCCGGGGCGCCAGCTCCGCGTAGCCGCCCTTGCCCACCGCGACCAGCGCCACGTGCCGCACGGAGCCGTCCGCGTCCTCCAGGTAGCGCGCCAGCGGCTCCGCGAAGCGTGAGTCCTGGATGCGCCCCAACAGCCGCGCCACCTCGCGGCGCTCGGACACCGGCGCGCCCTCGCCGCGCGACAACATCGCCCGCAGCGCGTCCAGCGCCACGGCGCTCCCCGTCGACTTCACCAGCGCGCCAATGGCCGCGCAGCGCAGCCCCACGTCCGGGTGATTCAGCAGCGCGGGCAGCAGGCGCTCCGCCCGCTCCGGTGACAGCCGCGCCAGGGCCCACACCGCCTGGTCCCGAGGCCGGCGCGGCCCTTCCTCCACCAGCCGCTCCAGCACCGGCGCCAGCTCGTGCGCCTCCAGCTCCAGGGCCAGGGAGACGCCGCGCTCCAGCACCCGCTCGTGCGGGTGGCGCAGCAGCGCGGACAGGTGCGGCCGCAGCGGCACCTCCGCCTGCTCCATCATCGCCACCGCGCGCAGCACCCGCTCCGGAGAAGGCGCCGCCAGGGCCTCGGCCAGCAGCCGCTGCTCCTCCTCGCCCTCCAGCGCCACGTCCTCTTCCTCGGGCGCTCCCACCTGTTCGCCCAGCGCGGCCACGTACGCGGACTTCAGCCGCACCAGCAGCAGCCCCAGCGCCGCGCACATGCCCACCACCGCCACCGCCATGGTGACGCCGTTGGCCGCGCGGCCCGCGCCGATGAGCAGCAGGCCGGCCAGCACCACGCCGCCCTTGCGCAGCAGCCCATCCACCGTGGCGCGCAGGCCCTCGCGCTGGTCGTCCGGCACCGCGGTGTAGAGCAGCTGGATGCCCACCGGGAGGATGGAGTAGCTCACCGCCGTCTCCACCAGCCGCAGCAGGTGCACCGGCCACAGGCTGGGCGTGACGAGCGCCGCGCCCGCCAGCGGCGCGAGCACGAGCGGCACCATCGCCACGTAGCGCAGGAGCCCCAGCCGCTTCAGCAGGCGCTGCGCCACCAACAACTGGAAGGCCACGCAGAACAGGCCAATCCACAGCTGGAGCGAACCGAAGAGCGCCGTCAGCGCGTCCTCGCTCAGCGTGCCCTCCAGGCGCAGCCGGAAGAGGTAGTCCACGAACGACGACAGCACCGCGAACGCGATGCCCAGCGCCGCCAGCACCTGGGCGTAGGGGCTCTCCGCCAGATAGCGCAGCCCCAGGAAGGACGCGGGGCGTCCGCGCGGCGGCGTGGGCGGCAGGCCCTTGTACAGGTGGTGGAAGATGGCGCCCGCGGCCAAGAGGCCCACGGCGCCGCTCACCACGATGGCCGGCGTGCCCAGCTTCACCGCCAGGCCCTGCACCAAAAGCCCTCCGGCGATGCCTCCGCCCATGCCGAAGCCGTTGAGCGCGGTGAAGGCCCGGCGCGCCTCCCGCGCGTCGAACGCGGCCGCCATGCGGCCCCAGAAGCGGAAGGACACGAACGTGGAGAAGGTGTCCGCGAAGAGATACAGCGCCAGCGCGGGCATGCGCTGCCCCGCGGACAGGGCCCCCGCCAGCACCAGCGCCACCACGCCGCCCATGCCCGTCAGCAGGCCCGGGGACTCGAAGGGCGAGCCCGGCTTGGAGCGCGGCAACACCGTCATGGCCGCCGTCATCAACGCGCCCAGCAGGTACAGGTACGGCAGCGCCTGGGACTCGAAGCGCGACAACACCAGGGCGTTGGAGGCCGTCTTCAGCTGCGTCACCCCTGCGATGAGCGCGAACTGAAAGGCTGCCGCCGGCAACAGGCGGCGGTTCCATGATGAGGAGTCGGAGGGGGGCACGGTGCGAGTGCGCGGCAGCCTACTCCACGCCCTCTCGCCCCTTGAATAGCGCTGTCGTGCGAGGCGCCGCCCGCCTGCCTCCCGGACGGCGGGCATGTCACTTCGGACACCTTCACCCGACTTCCGCCGCCCTCACTGAAATCGTTGGAGCCACTACGAAGGTGCCGCGAGCCCGCACGCGCGCCGCCGCCGCCGCGGCTAGACTGTGTCGGTGACGACCGCCACCGACACCCTGCTGGACGGCACCCACACGGTGCTCACCCCCGAGTACGTGGAGTTCCGCTTCACGCTCGCGGGCCTGTACTCGCGCTTCCTGGCGTGGCTGCTGGACGCCGTCATCGTCACGCTGCTCACCGGCACCATCCTGACGACGCTCAGCCTGGTGATGTTCGCCTTCCCGGGCTTCGCCAGCGCGCTGTCCATCGTCATCTACTTCCTGGTGGACTGGGGCTACGCGATGACGCTGGAGACGGTGTGGAGCGGACGCACCGTGGGCAAGCGGGTGATGTCGCTGCGGGTCATCCAGGAGAGCGGCGTGCGCATCGGCTTCTACCACGCGGCGCTGCGCAACCTGGCGCGTCCGGTGGACCGGCTGCCCCTCTTCTACCTGGTGGGTGGGCTCACCGCGCTCGTGTCCGGCTCCCAGCAGCGGCTGGGGGACATGCTGGCGGGGACGCTGGTGGTGCGCGAGCGGCGCCTGAAGGTGCCCTCCGCCCTGGGCACGCCGGGCGAGGAAGGGCTGCTGGCGGATCCGCTCTTCGTGTCGCGCGTGAAGCGCCTGTCCAGCGAGGAGCGGGAGGTGGTGCTGACCGCGGCCCTGCGCCGCGAGGAGCTGCGCATGGAGGCGCGGCTCCGGCTGTTCGCCGCGCTGGGAGCACGGCTGCAGGACGCGCTGGCCATGGAGAAGCCGGCCCACCTCTCCGACGAGAAGTGGGCGCTGCTGGTGGCCGCGGCCCTGCTCCCGCGAAAGGGGCAGCCTAGAAGTACGCCGCCGCGCCGGCAGACAGCGTGAGCGTGCGCTGCGTCTTCTCATTGAGCGCGATGTAGAAGTTGTACTGCGCGCGCGCGCCCACGCTCACCGAGTCCGACACGAAGAAGTCAACGCCGACGTTGGGGCCAATGCCCACGAAGTTGCTGACGCTGTCCTTGAAGACGATGAGGTAGCTCAGGTCCGAGCCCACATAGGGGCGGATGGACTCCTCCATCAGCAGGTACCGGATGCCGATGGACGGCGCCAGGCCCACCACGCGCCGCTCGTTGCGGTCCGTGGTGTCGCGCGGGAACGCGAGCTTCGACAACGAGACGACCTCGAAGCCGTTTTCAATGTAGAGGCTGGCGTCAATCCCCACGAAGAACGCGTCGTCCAGGCCGTTCGTCCGGTTGAAGTCCATGTAGCCCAGCGACAGGCCCAGGCTGCGGTTGGCGAACTGGGCATGCGCGGGGCTGGCCGACAGGAGGGCCAGGGTAAAGCCGAGGGTGCAGAGCAGGGTACGCATGGGCCGCCACTCTACCGGCGTAACCCCCGGAAAACAGCCTGGATTCAAGCCACGCCGGGCGTTGCCTGGGCGCGGGCGCTCTCCTACACTCGCCCCGCCATGCGTGTCCGCCGACTTGTTGCTGCGCTGTCCCTGGTCTCCGCCCTGCCCTTCGTCGCCTGCGTCCGGACCCCGCCGCCGCACGAGCGGGCGCTCATCAACAATGAGCTGTGCTCGCAAGAGATGGCCAAGGGAGACCTGACCCGCGCGGACACGTTCTGTGATTTGGGCCTGGAGTTCTCCCCCCAGTACGCGGACCTCTGGTCCAACAAGGGCCTCATCGCCATGTACTCGGGCCGCCAGGAGGACGCGAAGAAGCACTTCATCAAGGCCCTGCGCTACAACCAGGAGCACCTCCAGGCGTACCAGAACCTCGGCGCCATCTACATGCAGGAAGGCGCGTACGGGAAGGCGCACGACAACTTCCGCCGGGCCCTGAAGGTCAACCCGGACAACCTGGAGTCGCGCTACAACCTGGCCCTCTCCCTGATGAAGATGGGGAAGATGGACGAGTCCAAAAAGGAGCTGCGCACGCTCCTGGCCGTCAACCCCGGCATCGCCGACGCGCACCACACCCTGGGCGTCATCGCCTATTCGGAAGGTGAATACGACGCGGCCGGCGAGCACCTCTCCCGGGCCACGCAGCTGGTGCAGGACTCGCCCCTGCTGTGGCACGACCTGGGCACCGCGTTCATGGAGCTGGGCCGCTTCCCGGAAGCGCGTGAGGCCTTCGCCAACTGCGCCCAGCTGGACGCCAGCAACACCAGCTGCATCAACAACCTGTCCCTGGCCCAGCGCAAGGCGGCCCTCACCGACGCGGCCTTCAAGGAGATCAAGGACACGCAGCAGGCGGAGAACTCCGCGCCCGCGCTGTTCATGCTCGCGCGTCAATACCGGGAGAAGGGCCTGCTGGCGGAGGAGGAGACCACCTACCGCAAGTGCGTCAAGCTGGATGCGAAGTTCGCCGCCTGCCACTACGGCCTCTACGAGCTCTTCTTCGAAGCCCACAAGCGCGAGCACGCGCAGATCGCCTGCAAGAACTTCCTGAAGTACGGGACGTCTGAGGAATTCCCCACGGAGTACCAGACGTGTGAGAGATTCCTGAGCGACGCGACGTTCTGATGTCCCGCCTCCCCGACTCCCCTCCTTCTCGATGAGCGTTCGTCTCACCGTCACGCAGCGCAGCGAGGCCGGCGCGGCCCAGAGCACCGAGTTCGTCCTCGACGACGCGGTCATCACCCTGGGCCGCGACAAGGCCTGTCAGGTCGTGCTCGCCCAGCAGGCGGTGTCGCGCAACCATGCGCGCATCTGCCAGGACGGGACGCTCTTCTTCGTGGAGGACCTGGGCAGCTCGTACGGCACGCAAATCAACGGCAAGCCCGTGCCCAAGGGCGAAAAGCGGCTGCTGCGCAACGGCGACGTCATCGCCATCGCCACGTTCGACGTCCGCTTCGAGCGGGTGATGGACCTGAGCGTCGAGTCTGGCGGGGAGAAGACGTCCTTCATCGCCCGGGGCATGGTGAAGGACGCCATGCGCGGCCTGGCCGGCGGCGGCGAGGAGCGCTACCTGCGCTTCATGAACGGGCCTCGCGAAGGCGAGCGCATCGAGCTGGGGGACGCGAAGGAAGTCATCATGGGCCGCGACGAGAAGGACGCGGACATCATCCTCAAGGATGACCTGGTCTCCCGGAAGCACGCCAAGGTGCGCCGCGACTGGTCCGGCACGCACGTGGAGGACCTGGGCAGCCGCAATGGCATCAAGGTGAACAAGAAGCGGGTCAACCGCCGGCAGCTCAAGGACGGGGACGAGCTGGAGGTGGGCGCCACCCGCTTCCTGTACGTGGACCCCACCGAGCCGGCCGAGGAGCCCGTTCAGCTCGCCGCCGAGGTCAAGGCGCCGCCTCCGCCCTCGCCCCGTCGCCCGCGCCCGGAGCCCAAGCCCGTGGAGCCCCCGCCGGAGGAGCCCGCGCCACCGCCCGAGGAGCCCGCGCCCGCGCCGGAAGAGCCGCCCGCCGAGGACCCCGCGCCCCCGCCCGAGGAGCAGGCCGCCGAGGAGCCGCCCCCGCCGGTGTCGGCGGAGTACCCCCTGCCGGATGAGCCCGCCCAGCCGGGCGCGATGGCGGCGCTCAAGGACAAGGGCAAGCTCGTGCCGCTCGTGGTGATGGGCGTGGTGGGCCTGGTCTTCCTGGTGCTGATGATTGCCGTGCTCGCGGGCGCCTAGCGTCGCGGGCGGGGGCCCTGCCCCCATGAGGAAGGCACCCTTCCCGCCCGCGCGTGAGTTGGACGCGCGGGCGGAAGCTCACTTTGGCGGCTAGCGCGTGGAGATGCGCGCCACCGGCTGGATGTTCAGCTCGGGCGACAGCTCCTGGTAGCTGAGCACGGAGAACGACGGGTTGAACTCGTACTCCAGCAGCTTGCGGACGTAGCGGCGGATGTCCATGGCCGTGAGGATGACGGGCCGCTGCGCGCTGGGCGGCAGGTGGCCACACTCCGAACGCACGGCCTGGACGATTTCCTGCGCCAGCTCCGGCTCCAGCGCCAGGTGCGCGCCCGCGGAGGTCCGCTTCACCGAGCCGCGGATGGCGTCCTCGATGTTCGGGTCCAGCAGGTACACCACCAGGGTGCCGGTGCCACGCGCGTACTTGTGGGAGATGTAGCGGCGCTGGGCGGCGCGGACGTGCTCGGTGAGCATGACGTTGTCCGCCTCCACCTGCCCGTACTCGGCCAGGGCCTGGAGGATGCCGCGCAAGTCACGGATGGAGATCTCCTCCTCCACCAGGCGCTGGAGGATGTCCGTCAGCTTCAGCACGTTGACGACCTTGGGGACGACCTCCTTCACGATGGCGGGGAAGGCCTTCTCCAACTGCTCCAGCATCGTCTGCGTCTCCTGCACGCCGACGAACTCGCGGGCGTTGCGCCGCAGCACGGCGGCGGTGTGCAGGATGATGTAGCCGGGCACGTCCCACGTCGTCAGGCCGGCGGCCTCCAGCGTGTCGCGATACTGCTCGGGGACCCAGGCGGCGGACTGCCGGGTGGCGGGGTTCACCGCCTCGAAGCCCTGGATGTTCATCAGCCGCAGCCGGTCCACCGTGTCGTTCACCAGGACGTGGCCCAGCGTGGCCTGGCCGGTGACGACGGGCACCTCGTTGATTTGAATCTGGTACGCGCCCGGCGGCAGCGAGCCGTTGCCACGCGCACGCACGCCCGGGAAGCGGACACCCAGCTCCACGAAGAGGCCATCCCGCATGAACGGGATGAGCTCGAAGAGGAACTTCCCGTTGTCCTGGCGCGAGTCCACGAAGGGCACCAGCGCGTCGGAGACCTCCAGGACGATGGGCGTGACGACGGGGATGAACAGCTCGGAGTCCGGGTTGAGGGCTTCCTTGGGCGCGGGCTCGGAGGCCATCGGCGTGCCCAGGTCCGTCTCCATGGCGGGGCCGGCGTCCTCCGCCTCCACGGCCTGCTTCTGCTTCTTCAGCATCGTCCAGGCGCCCAGGCCCGCGCCGAAGCCCAGCAGGAAGAAGGGAACCTTGGGCAGACCGGGCACCAGGCCCAGGACGATGAGCATGCCGGCGGCAATGGCGATGGCCTTCGGGTAGGCCGTCAGCTGGGAGCCCATGTCCATGCCCAGGTGATTGCCCTCTTCCTCACCCGCCACGCGCGTCACGATGATACCGGCGCAGGTGGAGACGAGGATGGCGGGAATCATGCCGACCAGACCGTCACCGATGGTGAGCAGCGTGTACTTCTGCGCCGCGTCACCAGCGGACATGCCCTTCTGCGTCACGCCGATGATGAGGCCACCGATGATGTTGACGACGGTGATGATGATGCTCGCGATGGCGTCGCCCTTCACGAACTTCATCGCGCCGTCCATGGCGCCGAAGAGCTGGCTCTCACGCTCCAGGTCGCGGCGCTTCTTCTTGCCCTGGTCCTGGTCGATGGAGCCGGCCCGCAGGTCGGCGTCGATGGACATCTGCTTGCCGGGCATCGCGTCCAGGGTGAAGCGGGCGGCCACTTCGGCCACGCGCTCCGAGCCCTTGGAAATCACGATGAAGTTCACGATGACCAGGATGATGAAGAGGATGGCGCCGACGACGAAGTTGCCCTGCACCACGAAGTTTCCGAACGCCACCACCACCTCGCCCGGGTCACCGGTGAGGAGGATGAGACGCGTGGTGGAGATGGTGAGCGACAACCGGAACATCGTGGTGATGAGCAGCAGCGTCGGGAACACCGACAGGTGCAGCGCCGCTGGCACGTAGAGGGACACGAGGAGCAGCACCACCGAGATGCTGATGTTCAGCGTCAGCAGCACGTCCAGCAGCATCGTGGGCAGCGGGACGATCATCATCCCGACGATGGCCACGACCACTACGGCGAGGACGATGTCGGAGTACTTGGAGAGGAAGCTGTTCGGATTGGTGGCAGCCATCAGCGGTCAGGCATCCTAGGACAACCCGGGGGCCTTCTGTCAGGGGGGGCGTCGCGAAGAGGGCCCCCTCCCCCGCGGCGAAGCCCGCCGTCCTCCCTCGTGCGGAAGCAGCCGGGCAGTCAACCGAAGTGGACATTGGTTCTTGCACCGCGCCCCGCCACGCGGGTTCATCCCCCTGACAGGCCACACGAAACCTGGGAGAAGACGATGCGACTGAAGAATGCCTTGGGCAGGGGTCTTCCGCTGATGTTGCTGGGTGCGTCCCTGGCCTGTTCGGCCTGCACGGACGGCGGCTCCAGCGGCCCTGGCCCCTCCGGCAACGGGGAGAAGAACGTCGTCAAGGGCAAGGCCACGGACACCACGGGCAAGCCCCTGGCGGGGGTGGAGGTGGTGGCCGACAACCAGGTCCTCTACGACTCCAATGTGGTGGGCGTGACGGGCGCGGACGGCACCTACCGGCTGGAGCTGGGCCAGGCGGCGACCACCTGGAACGCCAGCGCGCGGCTCAAGCGCGACTTCAACGGCCGCAGCTACACCTTCGAACTGCACCCCAGCAACGCCACCCCCTTCGCGGGCAACGAGGGCGCCGTCCGGGACTTCAGCTGGAAGCTGACCGGCGCGAAGCCCGAGGGCGGCGCCTACGGCAGCGGCGTCTACTTCAACCTGACGGACTACGTGGACCCAGCCGACCCGGATCAAGCCCTGCAGCGCGAGCACGTGGAGCTGACGCTCACCCCGGTGGGCACCCTGGTGGACGGCAGCGCCGGGACGCCGGTGACGGCCCGGGGCACCAACACGCCGGACGGCTTCGGCTTCCCGGACCTCCCGCTGGGGCGCTACTCGGTGACGGGGCGCTATGCGCCGCCGGGACAGGCCGTCCGCCCCCTGGTCGTGCGCGTGCAGGGCCAGGACACCTACGCCGAATCCGTGACGGCGGACTTCAAGCCCATCATCGACGGTGGGGACGGTCCGTACCGCGTGGACGTGGAGCTGAAGTTCCCCTGAACTCCAGGGCCAGGGAAGGCGGGCCGGGGCCTTCGAGCGGCCCCGCCCGCGCCTACGCCGCGCCGTCGGATTCGGAGGGCGGCGACTCCTCGGCGCTCTCCAGCGCCGCGGCGGCCAGCATCCGGGCCCGGGCGCTGAGCGGATCCTGCCCTTCGGGGTCCAGGCTCACCGCGTGATTGAAGTCCCGAGCGGCCTCATGAACCTTGCCGAGCCGCAGGTGGACTTCCCCGCGGTTGACGTAGGGCGTGAGGTCCGTGGGGTCCAGTTCAATGGCGCGGTTGAAGTAGGACTCCGCCAGGTCCAGGTCTTCCAGTGCCAGGTGGCAGGCGCCCAGCGCCGTCTGGAAGTAGGCCTCGGTGGGGTCCATGGACGCCAGGGACTGGAACAAGGTCAGCGACTCACGGAAGCGGCCGTCCTGGAAGAGGTTGAAGCCTTCCGTGGCCCGTTCGAGCATCTCCGGGCCGGACAGGGGCTTCACGTCGTCGTTGGTCACCGTTGCCTTGGATTCAGTCGTCATCTGCACACATCCCTCACGAGGGCGGGAGGACGGCCCCGGAGCCGGTAGGGCAAGCGGCGCCGGGCGCCGGGAGCTTAGACTGTTATCGGCGCTTCCACCAAAACGGTGCGCCGCTTCGGTAGCGATATTCCCGCAGCCGCCGAGAAAAAATGGATCAGAAAATGGGGAGGAAACTTCTGCCCCCCTTTCCCCCATAATCCTTTTGTAAGCAGCGCCGCCGCAAACCACCCGCTTCCCAAGCTTCTTTACTGGAGAACGCCATGACCACCGCCACCACCGCCGCCGCCGCCGCCACGAAGGCCCTCGGAGCCAGCCAGGGTCTCTCCGCCCTCGAGCAGAAGTCCCTCTCCGGCCTGACGGGTCCGGACCGTGATCGCGCCGAGGCGCAGCTGATGCTCCAGAAGCAGCAGGAGGCCACCGCCTTCGTGGCCAACCTGATGAAGAAGCTCAACGAGATCGCGATGTCCGTCATCGGCAAGATCTAATCCTGCCGCTGTAACGCGACTCTCGGAGCCGGCTTCCCTCACGGGATGCCGGCTCCTTGCTTTTGCGGGCTCGTGCGACGCACCCGAAACGACGAAGCCCGGACTGCGCGACGACTCGCGCGGCCCGGGCCTGGTGTGTGTCGTGACGGGAGGGGGCATGCCCCCGGGGCCTACCGGGTCTTCTTCACCTGGTCGGCCTGCTGCTTCAGGGTGAGCAGCGTCGCGTGGGCGCGCTGCGTGGCACGGCGCTTGAGGCCCGCGTCCAGCTGGATGGCCTTGCTGAGGTCCGCGAGCGCCTCGGGGACATTGCCCCGGCGCAGGTGGATTTCGCCCCGGCCGACCAGCGCGTCCACGTGGCCGTCGTTGAACTGGAGCGCCAGCCGGAAGGCGTCGAACGCCTCGTCGAAGCGCTCCAGCGTCATGAAGGTCGCCCCGAGCTGCGCGTGAAAGACGGCGTCGGTGGGCGAGGCGGCCACGAGGCCCTGGAAGATTTGAAGGGCCTGCTGCGAGCTACCCACCTGGAGGAGCTGATAGGCCTTGTCCGCCCAGGCGTAGAGCTGCGTGTGGGAGAGGTTGAGGAACTGCCCCAGAGTGATTTCGCCGCGGATCACCGCCTCGGCGAGGACTTCCGGGACGACGACCTTCTCTTCTTCACCCCTGGGGGCGGAGTCGCTCACGACTACCTCGAGGAGGGCCAGGCAGTCCCCCACCTGGCCCGATGAAGTACGTCCAGCGGCTAGAACGACTGGGGACCGCGGAAGCGGACCATATCATTCAGCTTGGACAGCTTCTCCAGCGTCCCGAACATGTCACCCAGCGCCTTGAAGGACTGGGTCAGTCCGGACTTGTGCTGGTTCTTGTCGTAGGCGCCGAAGAGGTCGTCCGCCTTGCGGAACGGGTTGAAGCCGTTCGCCTGGGTGTTCTTGAGCTGGTCGAACACCTTGCTGAGGGAGTCGAACGTCTCGTTCAGCTTGTTCAGCTCGGGCTTGCCACTGCTCATGTCCCAGGGCAGCGGCTTCACCTGGGGCAGGCTGGTGTTCATGTCCCAGTTCTGGGCCACCTCACCCGCCGCGGGGGCGTCCGCCGCCGCCGAGTAGTTGAAGGCCATGGTGCGCGGCGCGGTGATGACGGCCTCGCCCACCTTGTGCACGTCACCGCCGTTCTCGTGGCCGACAATCTCCTTGCCGTGGAACGTCCAGTCGGCCGCGTTCTGCCCCATGTGGAAGACGTCCGCGGACTGGTTCGAGTGGAAGCGGACGACCTCGTCCATGCCGGTGTTGGTGACCTTGCCGACCTTGCCCTTGCCCTTGTCGATGTCCGTCACGCGCACGTGGCTGTCGCCATAGACGACGTCCAGCTGGCCCGTCACCGTCATGCCGTTGCCCCAGGGCTTGCAGGAGCAGTTGATGCGGGTGCCGTCGCCCAGGACGAAGGACGTGTCGCGCTTGAAGTCGAACTTGCCGCCGTCGCTCTCGTCGACGTGCGGATCACCCCAGACGCGGGTGTTGTTGCCGTCCGGCCCCGTCACGCGCCACTCGAACTGGCCCAGCTGCTCAATGGTGTAGCCGCCCGGGGTGGTGATCTTCCCGCCGTCGTCCACCTTCAGGGAGTTCGCCTCGCGCACCGCGTCCAGGGGGTTGGGACGCTCGGCGGGGAAGGCGGCGTTGGTGCCCGTCGCACCCGCCTGCTTCGTGGAGGCCGCGGCCTGGGACATCTGATCCACCGCCTTGCCGGCGACGCCCACCGCCTTGCCCGCCAGGTCAACGGCCTTCTCCACCAGGTTCAGCGTGGACTCGATGAGCTGCGCGTTGCGCGCAATCGTCGAGGTGTTGACGTTGCCCACGCCCTGCGTCGTGGTGAGCTGCCGGTTACCGCCAACTCCGCCGATGCCGTTCGACATATTCGGTGCTCCCTGAGGAGGGGGGAAATGTTCGATGCTGCTTCACCGTGATTTTCGGTGTTTCGCGCTGGGAGTTTCGCCTCGGTGCGTCGCTTTTCTCAATAAGAGGCATGGGCGGGCCACGCGGGGCGGGGACCCCTCTTGCCAGGGTGGGAAAAAGAATCAGAAAATCCCGAGGAAACTTCCGCCCCCCTTTCCCCCATAATCCTTTTGTAAGCAGCGCCGCCGCAAACCACCCGCTTCCCAAACTTCTTTACTGGAGAACGCCATGACCACCGCCACCACCGCCGCCGCCGCCGCCACGAAGGCCCTCGGAGCCAGCCAGGGTCTCTCCGCCCTCGAGCAGAAGTCCCTCTCCGGCCTGACGGGTCCGGACCGTGATCGCGCCGAGGCGCAGCTGATGCTCCAGAAGCAGCAGGAGGCCACCGCCTTCGTGGCCAACCTGATGAAGAAGCTCAACGAGATCGCGATGTCCGTCATCGGCAAGATCTAATCCTGCCGCTGTAACGCGACTCTCGGAGCCGGCTTCCCTCACGGGATGCCGGCTCCTTGCTTTTGCGGGCTCGAACGGGCCTCACCCCCCGCGTCCCTGCCCCAAGCACCCCGCAAAGCAAAACCGCCGCCCCGGTCAGAGACCCGGGCGGCGGCTTCAAGGACAGGCGTGCGGCGGGGCTACTCGCCCCACATGTCCTTGATGAGCTCCTTGCGGCGGCTCATCAGCTTCCCGAAGAAGTTGTCGTCCCGCATCTTCTGGAACATGGCGTTCGTCTCGTGCTTCTTCGTCGTCGACTCGGCGTGCGACTTGACCTCGTCGGCGGAGGCGTTCGGGTTGCTCTGGAGGAAGGACTCCATCTCACCCTGGACCTTCTGCTTCACCGTGTCGATCCGGCCCTCGCCCAGGTACTGGAGGCTGCCCTTGATCTCCGGCTCGTTCATCCGGTCCACGGCGGAGTTCAGCACGCCCTCCCACGCCTGCTTCTGGGCCTCGGGGGTCGTCGTCGTCGACTTGCGCGCCGCGGCGGACGCGTTGTTCGAAATCTTGGTGGTCACGGGGAAAGCTCCTCGGAAGAAAAGAACGTCTCGAGGGAGTTATCGTCGGCGCCAGGCCCCAAGTTGCGTCCCTGTGGGCCAGGCGCCGACGCGGTGAGCCTAGCCCTTGAGCTTGCCCAGGCTGGGGTTCTTCATCCAGGCCTTGAAGGACTCCAGGTCCTTCTGCTCGGCCTTGACGTCCGGCGGCGCGGCCGGCGGAGGCGGCACGTCACCCGTCAGCGACGCGTGCTTCTTGCTGCTCGTCTCAAAGGCGTCCTTCGCGCCCCCCGGGCCGGCGGGGGCCTTGGGCGCGGCGGCCGGAGCCGCCGTGGCGGCGGGCGCGGCGGCGGCGGCCGCCTCTTCGGTGGCGAAGCCGCGGGCGTTCAGGTACGCCTGCATCCACTCCACGGACTCCACCAGCACGGGCGGCATGTTGGCCAGGGCCGGCGTCTTCGTCGCCTCGTTCAGGTGGCGGGTAAAGGCGTCCTTCACGTCCTGGTAGAGCTGGAAGCTCAGCGAAGCACCGGGCTTGGTGTTGCCCAGCAGCGCGGACATCTTCCGCATCACCTGCTGCAGCGTGCCCGTCGCCGACTTCGCCTGGTTCTCCAGTTCGGTGACGAGCCGCTCGCGCTTGGCGACCAGTTCGGGCGGGGCCTCTGGAGGCATCTGGGCGGGCACGCGCGGATCAGGATTCGGGTTCGACATGTCAACGACCTCCCTGACGACGAAGAATTGAGCGGCGGGCAGCCTACCAGACTCCCCGGAAGAACAGTCGATTCCGGATGTGAAATGCGCCCCTCAGCGGCGGCTCAGGGCGGAGATCATGGCCGCCGCCTTGCGCACCACGGGGTCATCCCCCGGCTGCATCGCCGCCGCCCGGCGCAGATCCTCCAGCGCCTGGGGCTTCTGGCCCATGGCCAGCTTCACTTCCGCGCGCCCCACGTACACGGACGGGTCATGCGGCGTCAGCTTGGCGGCCACGTCGAAGGCCGCCAGCGCCCCCTGCCCGTTTCCAGCCGCCATCTCCACCACGCCCAGGGCCTTGGCGAAGTAGGCGTCCGTCGGGTTGACGGCGTACAGGCCCTGGAAGAGCGTGCGCGCCTCGCTCACCCGGCCTTGATAGAAGAAGTAATAGGCCGTCTTGGCGATGGCGTAGAGCTCTTCGTCCGAGTAGCCACGCACGTCCCGCAGCGTGGCCCTGCCATCCGCCCAGCGCTGCAGCAGCGTGTCCAGCTTCGCCTCGTCCTTCGGATCATCCGGGTCCAGGACCGCCATGACGCTAGTAGCCCTCGTCCTTCTGCGCGTCCCACATGCGGCGGATGATCTCCTTCGTCTCCTCGTTCACCTGGTCCACCAGGGAGAGCATGGCGGACTCGCGGTGCAGCAGCGCCTTGAGCCGCTCCAGCCGGTCCGGGGCCGCCTTCACCTTGCCCAGGCCCCGCTCCAGCATCCGGCGCTGGTCCTCGTGCCCCCGGCCCGCCACGCTGGACAGGTGGGGCCGGTCACTGAAGCCCTCCAGGTCCGCCTCATGACCGCCGGGGTGCGGCGGCAGCGGCAGGCGGAGCTCCTCCGAGGAGTGCGCCGGCCCGATGAAGTCCAGCAGCGCCGAGGACGCGAGCGCCGGGTTCTTCGGGTTGCCCGTCTTGCGGAGCTTCTTCCGGTCGACCTGCGCCGGGTCGACGAGCCGCTCACGGACGCTGCGGGGACCACCCCAGGGCCACAGGGCGGTATTCGGAGGCGGATTGTTGATTCTGGCCATCGTGATACCGAACCTCACTCCAGATGGGTGGGGGACGTCCAGCCCCCCTAGCGCCTGGCGGCCGCGGCCGCCTGCTCGCGTTGCAGCTCGTAGACGAAGTTCAGAACCTCGGCCACGGCGTCATACAGCTCCTCGGGGACCTCCTGGCCCACCTCCACGCGGTAGAGGGCATTGGCCAGGTTCACGTTCCGCATGAGCGGGATGTTGTGCTCCCGGGCAATCTCACGAATCTTCTCCGCCTTGAGCCGCATGCCCTTGGCCACCACGCGCGGCGCGCCGTCCTTCTCCTTGTCGTACTTCAACGCGATGGCGATTTCGGCGTCGTCACTCATGGGAGGCCTCCTGGCCGGACTTCAGGCCGTAGACGAAGTTGAGGACCTCGGCGACCGCGTCGTACAGCTCCTCCGGGACTTCGTGCCCCACCTCCACCCGCAGCAGGGCGTGGGCCAGGGGCACGTTGCGCAGCGTGGGCACGTCCTGCTCGCGGGCAATGGCCTTGATGCGCTCGGCCTTGAAGTCGATGCCCCGGGCCAGCACGCGCGGCGCGCCGTCCTTCTCCCGGTCGTACTTGAGGGCCACCGCCACGTGGTCCGGATTGGTGACGATGACGTCGGCCTCGCGCACGGCCTCCATCTGCGCGCCTTCCATGATCTCCTGGTGCAGCTCCTTGCGCTTGGCCTTGTGGTGCGGGTCGCCCTCGCTCTGCTTGTACTCCTTCTTCACCTCCTCCTTCGTCATCATCATGTCCTTCATGAAGGACTTGCGCTGCCACCAGACGTCGAAGACGCCGAAGAGGACGAAGAGGAGCGCCACCCGCGTGGCGACGCGCGTCACCAACTCCCCCATGATGGCCATGATGCCGCGCGTGTCCTGCCGCACCGCTTCGGCCACCATGGGCATGGAGTCCCGCACCACACCGTAGACGACGTAGGCGGTGACGGTGATTTTGAGGAGGTTCTTCAGCAGCTCAACAATCGCCTTCTTGTTGAACAGGTTCTTCATGCCCTGGATGGGGTTGAGCTTCTCCATCTTCGGCATCAGCGGGTCCATGGTGAAGAGCGACCCCACCTGGAGGTACTCCAGCAGTCCGCCGACAATGGCCCCACCCGCCAGCACCGGCAGTGACACCACCACCACGGCGCGCACGCCCAGGTAGAGCAGCTGCCCGGTGGCCACCGAAAGGTCCACCGGGTTCGTCAGGTGGTCGAAGGAGAACTGGAAGAGCGACGTCAGCTCCGTCTCCAGCATGTCCCAGCTGCCCTTGACCGCGGCCAGCCCCACCACGAGCACGCCCACGCCGCTGAGGTCCTTGCTCTTCCAGACCTGCCCCTTCTTGCGTGAGTCATCCAGCTTCTTCTGGGATGGCTCTTCTGTTTTTTCGCCGCTCTCGTCCGACATGGCGCGTCCCGGATGAAGAGGCTCAGGACAAGAGCCGCAGGGCCTGGTTGAGGGTCCGCAGCATGACGACCATCTCCCCCTGCATGCGGTCTATCAAGGCGCCGAGCACCAGGAAGACGAGCAGCACGCTCACCAGGGGCTTGACGGACATGGAGATGAAGAACACCTGGATTTGCGGCGCCACGCGGTTGATGGCGCCCAGCGCCACGTCCGTGAGGAAGGTCGCCAGCATCGCCGGAGCGGCCAGCGACAGGCTCACCCGGAGCAGGTCCGCGAACACGCGAATCATCAAGTCGAAGAAGGGCCACGGCCCGTCGTGGAAGCGCGGGAAGCCGTCCAGCGGCACCGCCACCAGGCTGTCCGCCAGCGCTTCGATGACCAGGTGGTGCCCGTTCAGCGTGAGGAACAGCACCACCGCCAGCTGCACCTTGAAGTTGGAGAACAGCGTCACCTGCTGCCCGAGCTGGGGCACGTACAGCTGCGCGTTGTTGCTGCCGGACATGGTGTCCACCAGGTTGCCAGCCACGCGCGCCGCCTCGAAGAGCGTGTTGACGACGAAGGCGATGGTGAAGCCAATGAACACCTCCTTCGCCATCAGCGCGATGTACGGCATGGCGCTCAGGGGGATGGACGTCACCGAGCCTGCGATGAGGGGATAGAGGACGATGGAGAGCGTCAGCCCGACGCCCATCTTCAGCTCGGTGGGGACCACCTCGCCGCCCAGGAAGGGGCTGAAGATGAGGACGGGCATCACCCGGCACATCACCAGCGCCACCGTGAAGATGACGGCCGAGACGTTGGCCCGGGTGCCCAGCTCCGCGACGAGGTCCGCGACGTTCATTTGATGAGGACGGGGAACCTGTCGAAGACGTGGAAGGTGAAGCGCACCAGCTGGCTTCCAATCCAGGGCCCCGCCAACGCGAGGACGCCGAACACGGCGATGACCTTCGGCGCGAAGGTGAGCGTCTGCTCCTGAATCTGCGTGGTGGCCTGGAACAGGGAGATGATGAACCCCACCAACAGGCTCATCAGCACCGGCGGCGCCGACGCGACGAGCACCAGGAACAGGGCCTCCTGGGTGATGAACGTGAGCTGATTCATGGAGCCCTCTTCCTACAGGTAGCCGACGACCAGGCCCTTGGCGATGAGATACCAGCCGTCCACGAGCACGAACAGCAGCAGCTTGAACGGCATGGAGATGGTGGTCGGCGACAACATGTGCATGCCGAGCGCCAGCAGGATGTTGGCCACCACCATGTCGATGACGATGAATGGGACGAACAAGAGGAAGCCTATCTGGAAGGCCTCCTTGAGCTCGGACACCACGAAGGCCGGGATGATGACCATGAAGTCATTGTTCTCCACGGCGTCGCGGTCCTCGCCCTTGCGCATCTTCTTGGCGAGGTTGAAGAAGAGCGCCCGGTCCTTGGTGGTGACCTTCTTGATGAGCCACTCGCGCAGCGGCTCCTTGGACTTGTTGGCGGCGCCCAGCATGGAGCCCACCGTCTCCGAGGAGAACACGCCAGGGCCCTTGGCCCAGATGTCCAGGCCGGCCGCCCGGTACATCTGCTGCCCCACCGGGGCCATGATGTAGACGGTGAGGATGATGGCCAGGCCGGTGATGACCTGGGTCGGCGGAATCTGCTGCGTGCCCAGCGCCGAGCGGACGATGGAGAGCACCACCGAAATCTTCACGAAGCTGGTCGCCATCATCAGCGCGAAGGGCACCAGGCCCATGGCCGCGAGCGCCAGGATGAGGATGAGCGGGCGCGAGGCGAACGAGTCGCTGTTGACGGCCTCGTTGACCACCGAGTCGGGGATGGCCGCGCTCCCGCGCCGCTGAGCGAGCGCGGCGAATGGATGAACGGTGACCGCGGCCGCGAACAGCCAGGGCGGGACGCGCGGGAGACGGGGGCGGGCAGAGGAAGGGACGTTCACGGGCACGGTCGTCAGGAGCCGGGGGGCTGGGAAGGCGAGCCACCGCTGCGGCGGGAGAGGAGCTTCTGGAGGAATGGGCTCAGTGGAACTGCATTCGTCTGCGGGCGCTGCGCGCGGATGCGCTCCACCGCCTCCACATCCAGCTTCGACAACAGTTGCAAGCCGCCCTCGCCGCCGCCCAAAAGCAGGTAATCGTCCGCGGCCTTCACCACGAAGAGGCTGCGGCGCTGGTCCAGGGGCAGCCGCTCCACCACGGAGATCAGGGGCTGACGGCCCGCGGCCACCCCCTGGAGCCCCATCAGCTTGCGCAGGCCCACGTTCAGCGTGAGGTAGATGGACGCCACCACCACGCCCAGCACGAGCAGCGTGCGCACCAGCGTCCAGCCCAGGCTGTCCGTCTCCTCGGACTCCGGCAGGGTGTCTCCGGCCGCGCCGCTCCGGGCCGCCTTCGCGGACTCGCGAGCAGACAGCTCCGCGTCCAGGGCACGGTCCGCCTCCAGCAACTCGGCGTCGGCCTCCGAGCCCACACGCTCAGTGGCCGGCGCTGGCGTCGCGGGCGAAGCAACCGCTGGTGCCTGCTGGGACGGGGCAGGCGCCGACGCCTCGGGAGGCGCCACCGGCTTCACGGTGGGTGCGACCGGCGCGGACGTGGACGGAGCCTGGGCCATGACGGCGGGCGGCGCGAACACCAGCGCGGCACCAAGCAACAGGCGCATGAGGGGGGGACGGAGGACTGCCATGGCTGGGCGCGAGGCTAGTGCATCGGCCGGAGGACCGCCACGGGCCCACGCCCGGCCGGCCGCTCCTGCTCGCCTGCCCTGCCCCGCCTGGGACTCAGCTCGCCAGGGTGATGATGCGCACGCCGAGCTGGCCTTCCAACTCCACCAGCTCACCCCGGGCCACCACCTTGCCGTTGACGGACAGCTCCACCGGCTCTCCCGGCCCCCGGCTCAGCTCGAGGACCTGACCGGTGCGCAGCCCCACCACCTGCTGCGCGGTGACAGGCACGCGCGCCAGCTCCACCGCAATCTGCAGGGGCACGTCTCCGAGCAGGTCGCTTCCGTCCGGCTTGCTCACATCGTCCAAGGCCGCCCCTTCCAGTGCCGGAGGCATGTCCAACTCCGGGTTCGTGAAGTCCTCTTCTTCATCCCCAGGCTCCTCGTCCGCGGTGCCCGGGTGGCCCGGCGCTCCTTGAACGAAGTCGGTGATGCGCGCCTGGTAGCGCCCGTCCTCGCCGACGAACACCTCCGCCTCGGCCCACCCCTCCGTCCCCTTCCCTACCCGCAGCCGCGCGGTGCCCGCCTCGCCCTTGTCCGGGCGCGCCGATAGCGCGTCCAACAGCAGCACGTCCTTCACCCGCAGGCTCGCCAGGTCCTGGCCGGAAATCTCCGCCGAGCCAATCTCCGCGCGCAGCCAGCTGCGCACCGCCGACAGGCGGCTCGCGAAGGCCTCCAGGTCCGCCTTCCCCCGGGCCCGCCGCTGCGCGCTCTCCACCGCGGGCTCGGCCGCGTCCAGCACCGCCGCGGGCACCACCAGCCGCACCATGCCGCTGTGCGGCCCCAGCGTCGCATGCAGGTGGACCGCCAGCATGGGGCCGTCATCCCCCAGCCGCGCGGAGACCTCGTCCACGCCCCGCGCCACGCCGTCCAGCCGGGGGCGCGGCACCGCCGCCTGCAGCCCTGGCACCAGCAGCTTGAGTCCCTCCAGGACGACGTAGGCCATCACGCCCTCCTCGATGTCCGTCAGCGGCCGCAGGCCCACCGTCTCCCCGGCGCCGCCCAGCAGCAGGTCCACCGCCACGTGCGCCAGCGCGAGCTCCACCTCCAGCACGGCCCGGCCCTGGAGCGCCCCGGGCGCGAGCACCGCCAGGAAGGTGGGGTCCCCCAGGAAGCGCCGCAGCTCCGCCATGGGCCGCACCTGGACGGACTCCACCGTCAGGCGCACCTCCGCGTCGAACACCTCCTTGAGCCGGGCCGCCACGGCCACCGCCGTGCCCTCCGCGGGCGTCAGCCACCGCAAGCGCTCCGCGAGCAGCCCCTGGGCCCGGGAGACCTTCTCCAGGTTCCTGAAAGCGAAGGGCCGCCAGCGCCGCTCCTGGCTGGCGGTGGGCTCCTCGGAGGCAGGGGACTCCTGTGGCGGCTCCTGACGCGAAGGCCGGAGCTGGCGCAGGTCCACCAGCATCGTGCGCTCATGGACGCCCGGTCCTTCTTCCTCGGATTCGAGACTCATGCCTTCGCCTCGAAGCGGACGTCTTCAAGCCGGAGCCCGCGGCCACTGAGCGCGGACCGCAGTCCCTCGCTGGCCCCTTCGAGCTGCTTGAGCACCTCGCGGTTGCTGCCGCTGAAGGTGGCCGAAATCTTCCCGTTCCGGGCGCTGACCTTGATGGACAGGCCGCTGAGCACGTCGCCCCGCAAATCAATCTGGAACTCCGCGTTGCCCGCGGCGTTGGTGCCCACGCGGACGCGGTCGACAATCTTCTGTGCAATCTCGGTGGCCAGGGCCCGCAGGCGCTCCGAGCCCGCGGTGTCCTTGGGCTTGGCCACGGGCACCGGCGCCATCAGCGCGGGGTTGAAGCGGAAGCCAGGGGCCATGGCCTCCGCCCCGCCTTCCTTCTTGTCCTTGCCGCCGCCGCCCTTGCCGCCACCAGCATCCGCGTTCGCCCGGATGGCGGCCCCCCGCTCGGAGCTGACCTGACCCAGGGAAGACTCCGCCTTGCCCAGGTCCTTCTCCCGGCTATCGGAGGTCCGCTTTTCGTCGGTGCGCCGGGCATCCCGGGAGTCCGCCGCGCGCGAGCCGCCACGGGCCTCCGCGGCCATGCCCTGGGCCTGGGCCTGGGCTTGCGGCTGGGCCAGCTCCTTCATGCCGGGCTGCTGCTCCTGCTGCACCCGCTCACCAAACGTCTTGCCCTGCTGCGTGGCCCGCGCGAGCACGGCACGCGCCAGCCCCCCCTGCTGCTGCTGGGGCTGCGCGGGCACCGAGCCCGGCGACGGGGGCGGCTGCTGGGACTGCTGCATCAGCCGCTGGAAGGCGGAAGCCCCCTCCTGGCGCTTCTTGGCCTGACCCTCGGCGAGCTTCTTCTCCTGGAGGAGGCGCTCGGCCATGCGCGCTGCTTCGCGGTCGTCGTCAACTCGGCTCATGGCGTCATTCCAGGGGGATGGGGAGGGCGCAGGTTACTTGCGCTGGCGCGCCAGGAACAAGGCGTTGCCAATCTCCTCCTGGTTCAGTTCCTCACGCTGCTGTCGCTCGTACTTCACCTGCTTCTGCCAATTCTCTCGGTGCTTCTCGATGGCCTTCAGCTCCTTCGCCGCCTCGGCCATCTCCCGCCGGCGCTGCTCCACCAGCCGTTCGGCCACCTTGACGGCCTCCCGCTGGCGCTCCACCTCCAGCGCCACCTGCGCCTCTTCGTCCTTCAGGCGCTCCTCGAAGCGGTTCATCATGTTCATGCCGTTGATGCCGGCACCCTTGAACATGACCTCCTTCAGGTAGGCGGCCACCTTCGCCTTGCGCTCGCGCTTGCGTTGCTCCAACTCGTCGATGAGACGCTGGAGCTCCGCCTTCTCCTTCTCCAGCGCCTTGATGGCGGAGGAAAAGGCCTGCTCCGCCTCTTCCTTGGCCCGGGCGCGCATGTCCTGCAGGGCCTGCAACCGGTACGGGGGCATGTTGGCCCCATCCTAACCCGGAATCCCCGCCGCGCAGCACCCCTGGCCGGCGCCTTACTCGTCGAACAGGGCGATCAGCTGCTCCACCGTCTCCTCGAATCCGGAGTTGGAGTGGGTGTCCTGCTTGAGGAAGTCGATGATGGCGTCGTACTTGTCGATGGCCTGATCCGTGCGGGGATCCGTCCCGTACTGGTAGGCCCCCAGGAGGATGAGGTCGCGCTGCTTCTCATACGTGGAGAGCAACTCGCGCAGCCGGCCCGCCGCCTTCTTGTGGTCCTTGGAGACGATGCCGCTCATCACACGGCTGAGGCTGGCGAGCACGTCCATGGCCGGCCACTGGTTGCGCTCACCCAGGGCACGGTTGAGGATGAAGTGACCGTCGAGAATACCGCGGACCTCGTCGGCGATGGGCTCTTCCATGTCACCGCCGGCCACGAGGCAGGTGTAGATGGCGGTGCACTTGCCCTTCTCCGAGTTGCCCGTGCGCTCCAGGATGCGCGGCAGCATGGAGAACACGCTCGGCGGGTAACCTTGACGGGCCGGGGGCTCACCCACGGCGAGACCAATCTCACGCTGGGCACGCGCCAGACGCGTCACCGTGTCCAGCATGAAGAGCACGTTGCCGCCGCGCTCGCGGAAGTACTCGGCGATGGCCGTGGCCACGTAGGCCGCGCGCAGACGCACGAGGCTGGGCTGGTCGGAGGTGGCGCACACCAGCACGGAGCGCTTCATGCCCTCCTCGCCCATGGCGTCTTCGATGAACTCGCGGACTTCGCGGCCACGCTCGCCGATGAGCGCCACCACGCAGAGGTCCGCTTTCGTGTTCCGGGCAATCTGCCCCATCAGCGTGGACTTGCCGACGCCGGAGCCGGCGAAGAGGCCCACGCGCTGGCCCTCCCCCACCGTGAGCAGCCCGTCGATGCAGCGCACGCCCAGGGGCAGTGGCCGCTCGATGCGCTGGCGGGTGAAGGGGTCCGGGCAGTCACGGTCCACGGACCAGTCGATGAGGCCCTCTTCTGGCAACGGGTGGCCGTCCATGGGCTCGCCGATGCCGTTGAGCACGCGGCCCAGCAGGGCCTCTCCGCACTTGATGCTCAGCGGCTTGCCGGTGGGGATGACCTCGCTGTCCGGACCGATGCCGTACAGCTCGCCCAGGGGCATGAGCATCACCTCATCCCCCTGGAAGCCCACCACCTCCGCCTTCACCGCGCCGCGGTTGCGGCTCTTGATGAGCACCAGCTCGCCCACGCGGACGTTGGGCACGCTGGCCTTGATGATGAGGCCCGTCAGCTCGGTGACGCGGCCGCGCACGCGCACGACCTGGGCTTCCTTGATGAGGTCGAAGTACCGCGAGAGGTCAATGGCCATGGGCGTGTCCCTTGACGCTCCGGCTCACGCCGGCCCTTCCTTGCGCGCGGTGTCCGGCAACAGGATGTTCTGGAGCATCTCCAACTGCGTGGGCAGCTGGGCGTCCACCGTGCCGAACTCCGTCTGGACGATGCAGCCCACGGGGGCCACCTCGGGGTCCTCCTTGATGGCCAGGTCCACCGCGCGGCCAATGAGCTCCATCAGGACGGGCTTCTTCGCGCGGAGCACGGCGGCCGTCTTCGGGTGGACCCGCAGAATCATGGAGCGGGCGCTGCGCAGGTTTTCAATGGCCACCGCGCACAGCTCCACCATCAGCTCCGGGTCCTTCTCCAGGCTCCGGCCGATGATCTTCTCCGCCATCTTGAGTGACAGCGCGATGACGTCCTGCTCGTGGCCGCTCAGCACCTCCCCCGCCTGCATCTTCGCGCGGAGGATGATTTCGGTGGCCTGCGCCAGGCCCTCCTGCCGGCCCTGCTCACGCGTCTTGGCGAGGAGCTCCTCGCGCTCACGCTGCGCCTCCGCGAGGATGCGCTCCTTCTCGCGCTGCGCCTCCTCCAGGATGGCCGACGCGCCCTGACGGGCCTCGAAGACCTCGGCGTTCATCACCCCCGCGCGGGGAGGCCGCAGCACGGGGCGCTCGGGCGCGTGCGCCGGCTCCGCCGTCCCATCACCTCGAATCACCTTGCCGATCGCCATGGGCCGCTCCTTGCGGGCCCGATGCTAGCGCGTTCCGCCCTTGGGTCCACGTCCCCCCGCACCAGGAGGCACAGGACGGTCGGTACCCGACGGAGAGCGGGGACGTCGCTGGACGGCGGTCCCCTCGCTCCGGGGCTTGGGCATGGGCGCCAGGGCCGGCGAGGTGATGGCCCGCCCCACCAGCACCCGGGGGGGACGCTCCGGCGCCGGCTCCGCCTCGGGGGGCCTGGCCCGGCCGCCTCCCTGGGCACCGGACGAGCGTGAGCGGAACACCCGGGAGACCTCCGAGTCCTCCCGGTCCGGGTCCGCCGCCCGGAGCTTCATCCGAGCGGCCCGAGGCGGCTCCTCCGCCGGGCGCTGCTGCCCCCGGGGCTCGACGCGGGAGCGCTCATCCGCGGGGCGCGCCTGGACTCGGGAGCCCTCGGCCACGCGGGAGCGCTCATCCGCGGGGCGCGCCTGGACTCGGGAGCCCTCGGCCACGCGAGAGCGCTCGTCCGCGGGGCGCGCCTGGACTCGGGAGCCCTCGGCCACGCGGGAGCGCTCATCCGCGGGGCGGGCGTGGACGCGGGAGCCCTCGGCCACGCGGGAGCGCTCATCCGCGGGGCGCGCCTGGACTCGGGAGCCCTCGGCCACGCGAGAGCGCTCGTCTGGAACGCTGGCATGGACCCGCGAGCCCTCAGCCACGCGGGAGCGCTCGCCCTGGCCCCCAGCCTGAACCCTCGAGCCCTCGGCCACCCGGGAACGCTCATCCTGGCCCGCGGCGTGGACCCGCGAACCCTCGGCCACGCGGGAGCGCTCTTCCGGCGGACGCGCGTGCACCCGGGAGCCCTCGGCGGCGCGCGCTCGCTCACGCTCGGACAGCGCGTCGGGGTCCTGGGGGCGAGGCCGGGCGCCGCGCTGTCCCAGCCGCGAAGGCGGCGGCCCGATGCGCGCGCCCTCTGGATCCGCCCGAGGCGGGCGCGTATCGGGCCCCTCACCCTCACGACGAGCCCCCGCGCCGCCCGCGTTCGCGGGCTCACGCCGGGCCGGCATCCGCTGCACCGCGGCGCCATCCTGCCGCTTCGCGGGCGCGGCCACGCGGGACGGCTCACGCGAGGACAACACGCCCGCGTTCCGCGCCGCCCGCTCCGCCATGAAGTCCCGCCGGACCGGTGGTGCTCCGGCCCCCTGGCGAGCCGCCCCCGGGGCCTTTCCCCGAGCCGGCGGACGCGCCGGCACCTCCCGCCCGGCACCCGGCGCCCCAGCGGCCGCGGCCCCACCAGGCGCGGCCCCACCAGGAGCCGCCGCCTTGGCCGCGGGTGGCGCCGCCGCCGCGGCCGCCTTCCGGGCTCCCGGAGGCGGAGGAAGCACCGCGGACTGACGCGGCGGAGGCGGTGTCGCCAGGCGAACCGGCCGCTCGATGAGGCCACGCGTGGCCAGCCGCTCCAGGTCCATCACGATGTCGGTCCGGCCGCCGTCGCCCCGCGCGGTGGGACGCACGCGCTCCTCGCGCACCCACTTCGCCAGCAAGCTTCCGAACTCACCGCGGTACTTCTCCAGCATGCGCGCGGCGAACTCCGGGGACTGCGCCACACACGCGCGCGCCAGGCGCTGAGCCCCCGCGCTGCGCAGCGCCACCGCGGGCCGCGTCAGGCCCTCGTGCGGCTCCAGCTGCGCCCGGGCGTCCTCCTCCGGCAACTTGCGCGGAGCGTTGGCCGCCACGGCCTTGGTGGCCAGCAGCTTCAGGTCCGGCGGCAGCTGCTCCAGCATGGCCTCGCGCTCCGCGTCCGGGAGGCCCGCCAGCGCCGGCCCCAGCACGCGCGCGCCCAACCGGTCGCACATGGTGAGCAGCTCCCGCTGCTGGAGCTGGAGCACGTCCGCGAACTTGAAGCCCGCGGCCTGCTGGCCCGCGACCTCGCGCGCGAGCAGCTCCTCCAGCTTCCACCGGACGATGTCCAGGACCTGCGGCCGGACCTCGCGGGTCAGCTTCACGCGCGAGGGCGGCAGATGCGCGCGCACCGCCTCCGCCAACGTGCCCGGCAGCGCGCGCAGCACCACTTCCACCAACGCGCCCCGCTCACGTTGCAGCAGCGCGGCCAGCCGCTCCGGCTCGGCGCTCCAGAGCTGCCCCCGGCGGTCCTTCACCAGCCGCTTGATTTCCTGCACCAGCGCGGGGATGCGCTTCTCGCGCGGAATCTGAAGCAGCTCCTGCGCGCGATGACGCAGGAGCGCCCCCTCCTCTTCGGGAAGGTGCTCCAAGGCGCCGAGGCTCTCCTGGCCGCAGAACGTCACGGCCGTCAGGAGCAGCATGCTCTGGCGCTTGTTGAGCGAGGTGAAGAACGAATCCAAACGTCACCTCTCGGGCCCCACGGACGCCCGCTGGGAGAGGGAGGGAAGCCCCACCGTGAGGGGCGGTGACGTCAGGCCTCGGGAGGACGACCGCGGGCACGCGCGCCAGTGCGCGTGGCCGGGGCGCTGCTGGAGCCGCCGCGCATGAAGGTCCACATCGTCAGGCCCAGCATCGCCAGCACCAGCACGAAGGCGCCCGCGAACATCACCTTGAACTGGCTGGCGCTGGACGCCGTCATGCGCAGCCCCAGCACGTCCTGCAGGCGGCTCTCCGAGTCCGTCTCCGCCGACGGCGGCAGGGCCTGCGTCATCAGCACCGTCACCGCGCTGGCCTTCAGCTCCGGCACCGCGGTGGCCGCGAACTGCTGCACCACGGCGGTTTCGATGGGCGGCCTGCCCCCCTCGCCCGGGCGGTACTTGATGAACACCGACGCGGACGGCATCGGCTTGTTCTCCGGCTGCGCGAGGTCGTTGTTCTCCGGAATCATCACGATGGCGCGCGCTTCCAGCACGCCATCAATCTGATTCAGCGCATTGGAGACCTCGCCGCCCATCGCCTTGAGGAGCATGGCGCGCTCCTCCGTCGCGGTGGGCACCATGCTGCCCTTGGAGAAGTGGGCCAGGCCCTTCTCCACCGGCCGCGGCAGCGAGTTGAGCTTGAGCAGCTCCGCCGCCTGCGCGGCATCCGCCTTGGGCACGGTGATCATGAACCGCACCTCGTTGCCGCCTTCTTCCTTCTCCTTCTTGGCGGTGATGCCGTTCTTGCTGAGCAGGACGTAGATTTCGTTGGCGTCCGCTTCGCTCAGCGCGTGCTGGAGTTCGATGTGGCAGCCCGTCAGGAAGAGGAGGGCAAGAAGCGAGGCGGCAAACGCGTGCGGTCGGCGAATCATGGGCGGGTCGGAGCTTACTAGGCCCCCGGAAAACGCGGAAGGGCGCCCCCTCCCGCTCGTAGAGGGAGGGACCGCCCTTCTCAAGGCCGCGTCGCCGGGGAGCCGGGGTTGGGCCTACACCTGGGTCTTGACGACGTCCTTCAGGCCGGTGGTCGCCTTCTCCACGACCTTGCTCGTCAGGTCCAGCTGCTGCGTGTACTGGTACATGGAGGCCTGGAGCGACAGCAGCTCCGCGTTGGAGAACGCCTTGCCGCTGGAGGCCTGCTTGATGATGTGCTCCAGGTTGACCTGGCCCTTCTCCAGGTCACCGACGATCTGCGTCATCATGTCGCCCGCCTTGGACGACTTGGACGCCTCCGCCTTGGCCACCACGGGCTCGGCCGCCTTGGTCGTCACCGACTCCTGGGCACCGTGCACCTTGTTGAGGGCGGCCTTCTCCGTCTTGGTGACGCTCTCCACCTGACGCACGGCATCCGTGCGCTGGGTGGCCTGCGCCGCCTGGGCCTTGTTCACCTGCTGGGCCGCGTCCACCTGACCGGCGCCCTGCGCCTTGTCAGCGAGAACTCCGTCGAACTTCGACGCGCCCTGCTTGTTCGTCTGCTGAGCGCCCTGATCCTGCAGCTTCTGCTGGGCGACCTGCGCCGCGGAGACTCCGGCCATCGGACCCGCCATGTGAGACCCTCCTTGCATCCATCGGAGAAGGAGGAAGCTCCTCCTCCTCGTTCAAGAGTTCCTTGAGCCGGTCGATTGCTCGCGCATGCAGCCGCGACGCCCAGCTCTTCGACTGTCCTATCTCCGCTCCCGCCTCTTCCAGCGTCCTGCCCTGGAAGTAGTACCCCATCAGGAGCTTGCGCTCCTTCTCCGGGAGCTTCTCGATCGCCGCCCGCACCCGCGTCTTCAGCTGCTCCTGCTCCATCCGGATGTCGACGGGGAGCGACTCGTCGGTGTAACCCGTCGTGTCCGCGCCTTCGATGCTGCTGGCGAAGACCATCGCCAAGCCCGTCACCGCATCCGAGATGTCATTCACATCATCGTCGAATGAGCTGCCGCGGTTGCCTGCTCCGGCCTCACGATCCGAAAGATTTCCCAGATACGCCGCCGCCCGCTCTCCCACATAGGCGCCGCGGGCGTCCGAACCGCGCAGCACGCCCATCTTCCGCAGCCCGTCGAAGATGGCGCCCTTGATGCGGTAGTGCGCGAAGGTGAGGAAGTTGGCCCCGACCTTCGGATCGAACCGCTCGGCGGCCTCCAGGAGGCCTATCTGACCGTAGGCCAGCAGTTCATCCAGCTCCAGCTGGGCATTGAACTGCTTGCGCACGGTCGCAGCCAGCGACCGGACGTAGGGGCCGTACTTCTCGAGGATGACCTGCCTGTCGTCGCCCAGAGCCAAGCGCCGCTCACTCGGCCTTAGACCACAGCCGCTCGAGGACCTGATTCAGCCGCGGATCATCCTGGAGCGCGTCTGCGATTTTGCTGGTGAGTGAAGAAGACTTCATTCGGAGCTTCTCCTTCAGGACTTCGGCGACCAGGGCCTGCGTCGCCTCTTCCTTGCTCTTGAAGCCCCCATTCTTCAGCTTCCGGGCAATGGCCACCGCCTGGGAGGCCACCGGATCCGCGGCCTGGGGGCCCTGGACATTGCTGGAGCCTACCAGACCCGAGGGCCCGACAAGAGACTCCGTCCGGTCCACCCGGCCACCAAAGCTGGCGCCACCCGCCGGAGCCGCGCCGGCAGGGCCCTTCGCGCCACCCGCGCGGCCCTTCCCACCGCCTCGTCCGACACCTCCGACAGCCATCGCCGTGACCTCCGTCCTACGTCTTCGCCGGAGGCAGGACTCCCGCCTCCTTGGCCTGGATGAGGGACTGCGCCAGGCGGGCACCGTCCCCGTCGGGATCCAGGTCCATGGCGGCCTTCAGCTCCTTGAGCGCCTCGGGAACCTTCCCCATGAACAGCAGCGCTTCGCCCGCATGCGCCCGCGGGAGCGCGGACTGCGGGGCCAGGCGCTGCGCGACGCGGTAGGCCTGCAGGGCCTTGTCATGACGGCCCTGCGAGAACTCCACCGCGCCCAGCGCCAACTGGGGCACCTCGCTCCGGGGCATCAGCGCGGCCGCCCCGGAGAAGATCTCCTTCGCCTTGTCGAAGTGGCCCATGTCGAGCCACAGATAACCGGCCTCCAGCAGGACCCTGGCCTGCTGGCGTCCGAGTGGGACGAGGCTGTTCGAAATCTCCGAGGTGTCCGCCATGCACGCTCCCTGGGGCGACGACGCCCGCGGTTAGCGGACGTTGCCGATGGAGTTCTTGATCGTATCGTTGCGCGACTTCATCACGTTCGAGATCGCGGTGAAAGTCTGCGACTCCTGCTGGATGGCGGCCTGCAGGTTCAGGAGCTTGGAGTTCTCCTCGGCCATCTTGTTCAGCGAGAAATTGCCATTGACGGTGTCCGTGGTGCTGCCGGAGCCCTGCGCACCCAGCCCCAGCGGCGAGCCGGAGCCGGCCACCGCGCCACCCAGGCCGCCGCCCGCGACGACACCGCCGCCGGCCGGCGCCACCGCGCCGCTCAGGTTGCCCGCCACCGCGGTGTTCATCACGCCCGCATACGGCGCGCCCATACCCGAGCCGCCCGTCGCGGAGAACGTGTGCATCGAGGAGACGGCGGCGGAGACAATCTGCCCGCCGGGAACCATGCCGGCCATCGCGCCCACACCCGTGCCCACGGCGCTGGCGGCGCTGTTGAGACCGTTGTGAAGCCGCGCGCCGAAACCGGTGTCCGGCGTCTGCCGCGCCGTCGTGACGTTGGTCGAGAGACGAACGTTCGGGCCCATCATGTTGTCGATCTTCGCCATTGCTTCCTCCAGGCGCTGCTTCCAGCGGAAAGGTCAGAGATCACCGATGCTCAGGATGCTCTCTCTTGCATTATCGGCGGGGGGCACCGCTGGTTGCCTGACCCCGGAAAAAAAGAGCCTCCCGGGGTAAAACCACCGTCATTTCCGGCCCTTGCCACCCTTGGACTCGGCGATCAGCCGCTCGCGGGTCTCCACCAGCATCTCCAGCAGCTCCTCCGCGCGGCCAATGGCGGCCTGGGCCTTCTTGCCCTGCTCCACCTTGGGGCCCTTGAGCTCGGTGAGGCCCGTCTTCACCCCATCGAAGAAGCCACGGACCTCTTCCACGGAGGCCGCCTCGAGCAGCGACTCGATGGCGGGAAACGAGGGCGCGGGGAGGTCCTGCGCGGTCTGGGACGGCTTGGCGGTCGGGGGCATCGCGGAGACGGTCTCCTGTCGGGCCACCAGCCAGGCTGGCCAGTGGGCGCTGGGCCCCCGACGGTAAGGGAAAGCCCCGCTGCCGACAAGGCGCTCTCCTCTTCCCACGACGCGCGCGGCCCCTGGACCACCGCCAGGAGAGCGAACGGCCATTCCAGCAGGGGGGTGGGCAAGCCCTGTCCGCTTCAACAAGCGCACCTAGGTTTCCTCCAACGGGGGACGTCGCAGCCCCCGCCCACTCACAACAACCACGGGAGCATTTCCATGAAGAAGCTCGTTGGCGTCTTCGCCACCATCGCCATGCTTGGAAGCGGTACCGCCCTGGCCAACAACGACGAGAACAAGCCAAAGGACTCGTCGGCGGCACAGGGTGGCTCCGGCCAGGTGGGTGAGACTGAAATCCAGAGGGACACCACCACCACCATCGAACGCGAGACGACCGCCACGCCCGCTGAGCCGGGCATGGGCGGCTCCGGCACCATGGGCCAGCAGGCCAACATGGGCCAGAAGGAGCTCAACGGCCGCGTGGTGAAGGCGGAGAGCGACAAGATCTTCGTCGACATGCAAGGCGCGGTGGTCCCCCTGGAAGTCGACCGCAGCACCACCTTCAGCGACCCGACCCTGAAGAAGGCCAAGGACCTGCGCCCTGGCCAGGAGATTCGCGCCAGCTACCAGGTGAAGGAGACCAAGAACATCGCCAAGAGCATCTCCCTGTCGGGCACGGGCGGCGCCGGTGACCCGGCGCTGACGCCCGACTCGTCCATCAACCAGGACAGCGACATGGGCGGCTCCGGCGTGGAGCAGCACGAAGGCACCGGCGGCGCGGGGGACGACAGCACCCTGAACCCGGACACGGGCTCCAACACCTCGCCCGACACGTACTGATGCCCCACCCACGGGCATGTCAGGACCGCACCCCATGATGGGGAACTCAGGGCCCGCAGCCACCACCCGGCTGTGGGCCCTGGCGCCATGCCGCGCGCGGACATCCGGCGCCGTCATGCCTGCATCAGCGTACAGTCCATTCAGTATTGACTGAACGAAGTCCGCCGCCTAAATGCCTGCCCACCGATCCGGCCGCCACGCGTCCCACCACGGGATGCCCGGCACGGCGAGGCGTGGAGCGCGGGCATGAAGGAGTTGGAGACCGCCGAGCACCGCTTCATCGAAGCGATGGGGCTGTACTTCGAGCGGCGGGGCGGCACGCGCATTGGCGGGCGCATCTATGCGCTGCTGATGCTCGCGGGCGAGCCCCTGTCGAACAAGCGAATCGCCGAGCTGCTCAAGGTGAGCGCGGCCTCGGTGTCCACCAACCTCCGCGCCTGCGCGGACATGGGTCTGGTGGAACCGACCACCGTTCCCGGAGACCGGCAGCACTACCACGTCATCCATTCCCAGGGCTGGGAGGGCAAGCTGCGCGTCGCGGAGGAGTCGCTGAGCGCCTTCGCCCGCATCTGCTCCGAAGCCCTCGCGGCTCCGCGCCTCGCTGGAAATCGCAGCTTGCGAGAAGCGTCCGCTTTCTGTGATTTCTACAAGGCCGAGCTGACAGGCATCGCCGAGCGGTGGCGCGCAGCGCATGCCCCCCGTCCGCCACGCCCCGACAAGACTTCGAAAGGACGTACCGCATGAATCCCACCGCTTCGCAGGCCTCCATCGTCTCCATCACGAACGTGACCAAGGACTACACCCTGGGGAAGGTGGTCGTCCCGGCGCTCCGGGGCGTGGACCTGGAGGTCCATGCCGGTGAGTTCATCTCCATCGCCGGGCCCTCCGGCAGCGGCAAGACGACGCTGCTCAACCTCATCGGGTGCGTGGACACCGCCACCGGCGGCGTGGTCCGGGTGGCCGGGCAGGACACCAAGCAGCTCACGGAGCGCCAGCTCACCAACCTGCGCCTCAACACCATTGGCTTCATCTTTCAAAGCTTCAACCTGGTGCAGGTGCTCAGCGTCTTCCAGAACGTGGAGTTCCCCCTGCTGCTCCAGCGCAAGCTGGACAAGGCCCAGCGCCGGGAGCGGGTGATGCAGCTCTTGGAGCAGGTGGGCCTGGCCAGCCACGCCAAACACCGGCCCAACGAGCTGTCCGGTGGCCAGCGCCAGCGCGTGGCCGTGGCGCGCGCGCTCGTCACGCGGCCCCAGCTGGTGCTCGCGGACGAGCCCACGGCCAACCTGGACTCGGTGACGGGCCAGAACATCATCGACCTGATGAAGGAGCTCAACCAGAAGGAGGGCACCACCTTCATCTTCTCCACGCACGACGCGAAGGTGATGAGCCACGCCAACGCCGTGGTGCGGCTGGCGGACGGCAAGTTCCTGGACCGCATCAGCGCCGCCGAGGCCAGCCGCGTCATGGCCGCTGGAGGCCACTGACCATGGGACAGCTCCGTTTGCTGCTGCAGGTGGCCTTCCGCAACCTGTTCTCCAGCAAGATCAATCTGCTCATCGGCGGCATCATCTTCTTCGGCACCCTGCTCGTGGTGGTGGGCGGGGCGCTGATGGACAGCATGGATAGCGCGATGAGCCGCAGCATCATCGGCAGCGTCGCGGGCCACCTCCAGGTCTACTCGGATGACTCCAAGGACCCGCTGGCCCTCTACGGCAGCATGAGCGGCGAGCCGGACCTGGCCGCGCTGGACGACTTCAGCCAGCTCAAGCCCTTCCTGGAGAAGCACCCCAACGTGAAGACGGTGGTGCCCCTGGGCACCAGCGGCGCCATCATCACCTCCGGCAACACGGTGGACCTGACGCTGTCGAACCTGCGCGAGCTCTACAAGAAGCGCGACGAGGCCGGTGAGACGCCCGAGCTGCGGGAGAGCATCGACAGCGTCAAGGGGCACGTCCGGCAGATGGTCAACCTGATGGCCGACCAGACGGCCCGGAGCGAACAGGAGCTGGGCGGCGCCCAGAAGGACCCCGCGGAGGTGAAGGCGCTCGCCCAGGCGCGCACGGACGCGTTCTGGGACGCCTTCGAGGAGGACCCGTATGCCTCGCTGGAGCTCCTGGAGAATCGCATCGCGCCGCAGATTCCGGACGGGGACATGCTGGAGTTGCGCTACGCCGGCACGGACCTGGACGCGTTCCAGCGCACCTTCGACCGCATGGAAATCGTGGACGGCCAGCCGGTGCCCACCGGCCAGCGCGGCATGCTGCTGTCCAAGTTCTTCTACGAAGAGTTCCTCAAGATGAAGTCGGCGCTCCGGCTGGACCACATCAAGCAGGAGCGGGAGCTCAACCAGAAGACCATCGCCACCGACCCGGAGCTGCAGCGCTGGGTGAAGGAGAACCAGGTCCAGACGCGGGAGATCATCTTCCAGCTGGACCCCGTCAAGACGCGGAAGATGGTGGAGCGGCTGCAGAAGCTGCTGGGCAGCCAGGAGCCCGCGCTGGACACGCTGCTGACGCAGTTCTTCACCACCGACGACGCCAACTTCGACACCCGCTACGCCCAGTTCTATTCGGAGCTGGCGCCGCTGCTGGAGCTCTACCGGCTGCGCATGGGGGACGTGCTCACCATCACCGCCTTCACACGCACCGGCTACATGCAGAGCGTCAACGTGAAGGTCTACGGCACCTACCAGTTCAAGGGCCTGGAGAAGTCCGCCATGGCCGGCGCGCTGAGCCTGATGGACCTGATGTCCTTCCGGGAACTGTACGGCTACCTCACCGCGGACAAGAAGGCGGAGCTGGCGGAGATCCAGAAGCAGAGCGGCCTGGAAGCCCTCAGCCGGGACGAGGCCGAGGAGTCCCTCTTCGGAGAGGGCAGCGACAACGTCCTGGTGGCGGAGGCCACGTCCACCGACGTGGACGACCAGGCCGCCTTCATTGGTGACCAGGGAGCCCTCACGCGTGAGAACCTGCTCCAGCGCGTCTACACCCAGCAGGAAATCGAACAGGGGGTGGCCCTGAGCGCGGCCGTGATGCTCAAGGACCCGGAGCTGCTGGAGCAGACGATGGTGGAGCTGCGGCAGGCGGCGAAGGACGCGGGCCTGAAGCTGCGCGTGGTGTCGTGGCAGGAGGCGGCGGGCATCATCGGGCAGTTCGTGCTGCTGGGGAAGATGGTGCTCTACTTCGCCGTCTTCATCATCTTCGTGGTGGCGCTGGTCATCATCAACAACGCCATGATGATGGCCACCATGCAGCGTGTGCGCGAGGTGGGGACCATGCGGGCCATTGGCGCGCAGCGCTCCTTCATCCTGGGCATGGTGCTGGTGGAGACGCTGGTGCTGGGGCTCGTGTTCGGCGCGGCCGGCTCATTGGTGGGCAGCGGCATCATGGCCCTGCTCAACAGCGCCGGCATCCCCGCCGGCAACGAAGCGCTCTACTTCTTCTTCTCCGGCCCCCGGCTGTTCCCCACGCTGAGCGCCAGCAACCTGGTGGCGGCGTTCGTGATCGTCCTGGGCGTCTCCGCCATCTCCACCCTCTATCCCGCGTTCCTCGCGACCCGGGTCTCGCCCCTCCAGGCGATGCAGACGGACGAGTGAGAACATGCTCCAGCTCTTCCTCATCGCATTCCGCAACCTCGGCACCCACCGCAGACGCACCCTGCTGCTGGGCGGCGCCATCGCCAGCGTCACCGCGCTGCTCGTCATCCTCATGGGCCTGTCCACGGGCATGAAGGAGTCGATGCTCCGCTCCGCCACCACGCTGTCCACCGGCCACGTCAACGTGGCCGGCTTCTACAAGGTGACGGCGGGCCAGGCGGCGCCCGTCGTGACGGGCTACCCGGCCATCCTGGAGCAGATCCGCAAGGACGTGCCGGAGCTGGAGTTCGCCGTCCAGCGCGGCCGGGGCTGGCTCAAGCTCGTGAGCGAGACATCCTCCATGCAGGTGGGCGTGGGCGGCATCGACATCCAGTCCGAGCCGGGCCTCCGCCAGGTGCTGCAGCTTCGCGCGGGCGCGCTGGACGGCCTGGCCGAGCCCGACACGGTGCTGCTCTTCGAGAAGCAGGCGAAGAAGCTGAACGTCCAGGTGGGCGAATCCGTGACGCTGGCCGCCCAGACGCTGCGAGGCGCCAGCAACACGGTGGACGCGCGCGTGGTGGCCATCGCGGCGGACATGGGCATGCTGAGCGACTTCGGCATCTTCGTGCCGGCGGACACGCTGCGCTCGCTGTACCAGTTCAAGAGCGACACCGCGGGCGCGCTGCTGCTCTACCTGAAGGACATCCAGCACGTGCCGGCGGTGCAGGCCCGGCTGCGCCAGACGCTGACGGCCGCGGGGCACACGGTGATGGACCACGACCCGCGCGCGTTCTTCATGAAGTTCGAGACCGTCAACCGCGAGGCCTGGACGGGCCAGCGGCTGGACATCACGAACTGGGAGGACGAAATCTCCTTCATCACCTGGACGCTCACCGCGCTCAACAGCCTCACCGGGGTGCTCATCTTCGTGCTGATGGTCATCATCGGCGTGGGCATCATGAACACGCTGTGGATTGCCATCCGGGAGCGCACCCGGGAGATTGGCACCCTGCGCGCCATTGGCATGCAGCGCACGCGCGTGCTGCTGATGTTCGTCTTCGAGGCCCTGCTGCTGGGCACGCTGGGCACGCTGGCGGGCGCCAGCGCGGGGCTGGTGCTGTGCCTGGCCGTCAACGCCATGGCGGTGCACGTCCCGGAGGTGGTGGCGGTGTTCATCATGTCGGACACGTTGAATCTGGCCGTGCACCCCTCGTCCATCCTGGGTGCCATGGCCTTCATCACCGCGTGCACCACCGCCATTTCGCTCATTCCCTCATTCCTCGCCGCGCGGCTCAAGCCGGTGACGGCGATGCACCACATCGGGTGAACCCATGAGCCTCAAGAACATGCTGTCCGCCGCGGCGCTGGCCGTGTCGCTGCTGTCCGCTCCGGCCGCCCTGGCGCTGGAGCCGGCCGAGCAGGTGAAGCTGCTGGCCACCATCGACGACCGCCAGCGCAACGGCGGCGACTACAAGGCGATGGTGTACCTGGAGCAGAAGGAGAAGGGGAAGGCGGACCTCGTCTACGAGCTGGTCGTCTATCGCCGCGACGAGGACGACAAGCTGATGATGCTCTTCACCAAGCCCAAGGCGGAGGCGGGCAAGGGCTACCTGCGGCTGGACAAGAACCTCTGGAACTACAACCCCAGCGTGGGCCGCTGGGAGCGCCGCACCGAGCGCGAGCGCATCGCCGGCACCGACAGCCGCCGCGCGGACTTCGACGAGTCGCGGCTGGCCGAGGAGTATGACCCGTCCTATGAGGGCGAGGCGAAGCTGGGCAAGTACACGGCCCACCTGCTGTCGCTGAAGGTCAAGCCCGGCGTGGACGTGGCCTACCCCGTCCTCAAGCTCTGGGTGGACAAGGCGTCCGGCAACATCCTCAAGCGGGAGGAGTACGCCTTGTCTGGCCGGAAGATGCGCACGGCGCTCTACCCCCGCTGGAAGAAGATGTTCAGCGAGTCCAAGAAGGACGACGTCTGGATTCCGGAGGAGATGCGCATCTACGACGACATCGAGAAGGGCAACTCCACCACCATCCTCGTCAAGACGGTGGACCTGCGCTCGCTGGAAGCCAACCTCTTCACCAAGGCGTGGCTCGAGAGCAAGAGCCGATGAGCCCGCGCACGCTCACCCTGGCCGCGGCGCTGGCCGCGGCCCTCACCGGCGCGTCCGCGTGGGCCCAGTCCGAGGAGCGGCCCGATGAGGACGCGCTCTTCGGAGGCGGACAGGAGGAGCCGCCCGCGGAGGCGCCCGCGGGCGAGGACTCGGGCCGGCCCGACGAGGATGCCCTCTTCGGCGGTGAAGGCTCGGAGCCGGCGGCGGACGTGGACCCCGGCACCACCGGTGGCGCCACGGAGCGGCAGCCGCCGCTGACCGAGCCGGCCGGGGACCGGGACGCGGACGTGTTGAACGGCCCGGCGACCCGGAGCGCCTTCGACACCGAGGACGTGCTGGATGATCCGCTGAAGATTGGCGGGCAGTTCTACCTGCGCGGCTTCATGGCGGGCAGTGAGAACACCTCGCTCCGCCAGACGTCCTTCTCCGCCCCCACGCTGGTGGACGGCTACCTCGACGCGCGCCCGTCGGACCGGATCCGTGGCTTCGTCGTGGGACGCTTGAACTACGACCCCGCAATGCCGCCGCGGACCACGCAGGACGCCCCGGCGAACCCGCGCGTGCTGCTGGACCAGGCGTGGCTGCGCTTCGACCTGGAGCACACGGTGTTCTTCACCGTGGGCAAGCAGCACGTGAAGTGGGGCACCGGGCAGATCTGGAACCCCACCGACTTCCTGTCGCCTCAACGCAGGGATCCGCTGGCCTTCGTGGACCTGCGCACGGGCGTGTCCATGCTGAAGGTGCACGTGCCCTGGGAGTCCAGGGGCTGGAACGTGTACGGCATCCTCGTCATGGATGACCTGGGCACGGACGTGGGCGCCATCACCGACCCGAGCGGAAGCCCCACGTCCCAGGCTGGCGGCAGCGACCCGGTCAACCGGCTGGGCCGTCTGGGCGGCGCGCTGCGCGCGGAGGTCATGGTGGGGTCCGCGGAGCTGGGCGCCAGCGCGGTGGCGCAGAACGGACGCAAGCCCCGCTTCGGGCTCGACGTGTCCTCGCCGCTGGGGCCGCTGGATGTCTACGCCGAAGTGGCGCTGAAGGAAGGCACGGACCGGCCGCTGTACCGCATCCCGGAGGGGACGACGCTCGAGGACATCGCGCAGAACGGTGTCCAGGTGGAGGCGTACATTCCCTCGGGGCTCACGCCGCAGATGACGGCGGGCGCGACCTACAGCTTCCCCTATGGGGAGAACGACCTGGCCGTGCTGGGCGTGGAGTACTTCTTCAACTCCACGGGCTACACCGGCTCGTTCGGGTATCCGTACCTGCTGCTGAAGGACGCCTTCAACCCGCTCTACCTGGGACGGCACTACGGCGCCGCTTACGTCTTCCTGGACCGGCCGGGGCCGCTGGAGCGGACGTCCTTCAACCTGTTCACGCTGGGCAACCTGTCGGACCGCTCGTTCACCACGCGGCTCAACGTGATGCACCGCGCGCTCACGTATCTCACGGTGGAGGCGTACGGCTCGGTGAACTACGGACGGCGCGGCGGTGAGCTCCGGCTGGCCATTGACGTGCCGGAGGGGCTCGTCGTGGACGGGCAGCCGATTCCGGCCTTCTCCGTGCCCGCGCCGACGTTCCAGCTAGGAGCGGGGCTCCGCATCAGCCTCTGAGTCCATCGCGGCGTCCTGAGGTGCCCGAGGGCCGTGCTCCCCTGCTGCTGGGAGCGCGGCCTTCGGTGTTTTCAGGGCTCGGGCAGGCAGGTTCGGGATGCCCGCCCTGCGAGCGACCCTCCGAGCGCCGCACAGGCAGTTGGGGTGTCCGCGGCCAGACGGATGGACAGGTTTTTCCCCATGCGCCTTTGGATTGCCATCGCTGCAGGGTTGGGCCTCGGCCAGTCGCCGAGCGCGCCAGTCATGATTCCCCCCGAGGACCCCTCCATCCGGGACCCGGCCGCAGCGGCGCTCCAGGACGCGAACCAGCAGGCGGCGGAAGAGATTGAAGGGCTGAGGCCCCCAGCGGGCTACGTCTATGAGATGCCGGAGGATGCATCGCAGCTCGACTTCGTGCTGACACCCGTCCTGCCCGACGGCGCGCCACCGCCGACGACGGGACAGGTCGCCACCGAGGAGGCCGCGCAGACCTACGAGCCGATTCCCTCGCCCCTGGAGGCGCTGCAACAGGAGCAGGCCGCGATGGGTGGGAGCGGACAGCAGCTGGTGGATGACGGCACCGCGACGGGACAGGACACCCCGGGTGGGACGGCGAACGGCGCGGGTGGGACGGGGCAGGACGGCCGTGGCACCACCGGCGCGGGCACCGTCGAGCAACAGGACGTGAGCGGAACCGGAACCGTTGACCAACAGGGCGCTGGGCCGGGTGGCGCTGGCAACGTCGGTCAGCAGGACCTGAGCGGCACGGGCACAGGAGGCTCCGGCACGACGGGCTCACAGGACGTCAGCGGAGCGCCCCCTGAGAACACCGTTCCTCCGGAGCAGCAGAACCTCGGCAGCACGGGCACGTCCGGCGCTCAGACGCCCCTCCGGCAGGGCCCCACCACGGGCCAGGACGGCACGGAAGCGACCAGCGCAGTCCCCTCCCCCGCCCCCTTGACGCCGGCCTTCATTGGCGGCTCCGAGCCCATTGGCCGCTCGGAGCCCATTGGCCGCTCGGAGCCCATTGGCCGCTCCGAGCCCATTGGCACGCCGCCCACCGTGACACCCGTGAACAACCAGCCGGGCACCGGCGGCGCGGGAGCACCGGACACGAACCCGCCGCCGCCCGCGCAGCAGTTGGAGCAACTGCGTGAGCGAATGAAGCAGCTCGAAGCCCAGCTCAACGAGCGCGACGCCGACCTCACCGTGCGCAACCAGGCCGTGCAACTCCAGGTGGACACCTACGGCGACCGCGCGGTCGACGTGGAGCAGGCGCGACAGGAGCGGCTGACCCAGATTCAGACCGCCAGCCAGTGGATGCTCGCGGCGGACACGGCGCTGGAACAGGGAGAGCTGGACGTCGTCAATGCGCTCGACATCGCCGACAACGCCTTCGCCGACTTGCGTGACAGCGCGGAGGCGGACGGCCAGGGGACCGTCGTCGTCCACGCGGAGCGCCTGCGTGCGGCGCTCAATCTCGCCCGTGGCTTCGTCAACAACCGCGACGGCTACAATGCCCGGCTCGCCCTCCAGGAGGCGGGCGCCCAGTTGAGCCTCCTCCGCGCCGCCAACCTCGAGCGGCAGGCCACGGGCAACGTGCTGCTCAATCCGTGAACGACGGCGTCGCCCCCACGGGGGGGCTCTGCGGCCGGGCGATGAGATAGCCCTGCACGAAGTCCACCCCGTGCGCGCGGACCCAGCGCAGCTCCTCGTGCGTCTCGATGCCCTCCGCCACCGTGCGGATGCCCAGCGTCCGCGCAATCTCCAGGAGCTTCTCCACGATGGAGCCCTTGTACGGGTCCAGGTGGACGTCACGCACCAGCTCCATGTCCAGCTTGATGATGTCCGGACGCAACTGGTGGATGAGGTTCAGCGACGAGAAGCCCGCCCCCAGGTCGTCCAGCGCCACCTGGAACCCCGTCTTGCGGTAGAAGTCCACGATGCCGCGCAGATGCTCCGCATCCGTCGTCTGGTCCGTCTCGATGATTTCGAACACGACACGCTCCGGCGCAATGCCCGCCGCGTGGATGGCCTCCACCGTGGAGCGAAGACAGAACGTGGCGTCGTAGATGGCCGTGGGCGTGAAGTTGATGAAGAGGTGCGTGTCCAGTCCGTGCTTCACCGCCTGCCGGATGGCCGTGGTGCGCGCCGCCAGATCCAACTGGAACAGCAGGTCCGCCTCGCGCGCCGTCTGCATCATCCGTCCGGGCGGCACCAGCGCGCCGTCCGGCTCCAGGCCCCGCATCAACGCCTCGTGCGCGAAGATGCGACGGGTGTCCTGCGCATGGACGATGGGCTGGAAGTGCGTGGTGAGCCGCTCCTCGGAGAGCAGCGCCACCAGCCACCCCGCCCGCGTCCGCCTGGCGAGCCGCTGGAGTGAGCCCACCCGGGCATAGTCACCCAGCCCGGGCTCCGCCTCCCCCAGCATGAACAGCGCCCGGGTGGCCCGCGCCTCCTCCTGCGTGAGCGCGGCCAACAGGCTCGAGGCCAGAGGCGACAGCGCCGCCTCCGGGACCCGCACCTCGACGCAGTGGACCTCGGCGCGCACCTGGACCTCGTGCCGCGCTTCCCGGAGGAAGGACAGGAGCCGCCCCTGGCTGTGCCCCACCGGGCTCCACAGGAACAGACGCCCGGCGCCCTCTGCGAGGGAAGGAAGCGTCTGGCACCTGCCGCAGGACCGCGTCGGGGTGTCGCTCATCCAGACAGCCTACTCCGTCGTCTCGCGGAAGATGAGCAGGCCTCGCGAGGAATCCGTCGCGTACACGAAGCCGTCGCCCGGCACGTGCACCTTGCTCAGGCCTTCGAGGAACGCGACGCCGTGGCCCGCGTCCGTCTCCCGCCAGGTGTTGTAGTAACCCACCTGCTGGGGCGAGCCGGGGACGGACACATCCACGATGCGCAGGCCGTCCTGACCATAGGCCAGGTAGACCTTCGTCCCGGCGAACGCCACCGCGCGGATGGACACCTCCGGGCGCGTCCGGAACTCACCCGTCCGGGCCACCGTGGCCGGCGCGCTCACGTCCAGCACGCTCAGGTGCGCGCCCCAGTCCTCGCCCGCGTCGAACGCGTAGGGCCGGTCTCCCACCATGCCGACCGCCGTGGCGCGCGACGGGGTGTTGGCGAAGCGGCCCAGCAGCTTCGGGCTCGATGGGTTGGTGACGTCCGAGACGGTCATGCCGAAGGACCAGTTGCTCACGTAGAGCCGGCCGCCCATCGCCGCGACGTGCAAGGGCACCTCACCCGCCCGCGGCTCCGCGCCCTCGACGAAGTACCGCCTGAGCTGCGTCGGCTCCGCGGGCGTGGCGACGTCGTAGACGTACACCTCCGAGTTGGGCGCCGGAGACGCCGCGTACAGGACGTCTCCGTCCAGCGCGAGGGAGTTCACCTCCACCACGGACTCGGGGACGGAGCGCAGACGGACGGGCACCGCAGGGTTGGTGATGTCGAACACGATGACGCCGCTGCGGCGGCTGCCCACGTAGAGCGTGCTCCCGTTCACCAGCGCGTCCGTGAAGAAGTCGTTGGACGGCTCGGACAGGCGGACCTGGCGCGGCTGCGCGGGGTCGCTCAGGTCGAACACGACGAGCCCCTTGGCCCCCGCCGTCACGTAGGCGTGGCCATGGGCCACCGCGACGTTGGTGACCGTGGCGTCCGTCAGCTTCACCTCGCCGACCAGCGCCACGCCGGAGCGCTCCTCTTCACCCGCGCGGCGGCCCACCCGGACGGCGTCGAAGGTGCCCTTCAGGTCCGCCGTCCCGTTGGCGCAGCGCCGGAAGATGCCTGACATCTGCCCGGGCCCGGTCGAGGAACACCCGGCGGCGGCGAAGCGGATCGTCAAGCCGTTGGCGTCCTGGAACTCGCTGGCCAGGAAGAACGACTCCGGGGTGCTCTGCCGCTCCGTGGCGGTGACGCCCAGCAGCATCTGGGTGTTGCTGCCCCCTCCCGACAACCGCATGGCGGCCGCGGCACCGGAGCCGTCGTTGAGGTTGATGTTGAGGTTCCAGATGCCCTCGGGTTGTACGGCCGCGAGGCTTGAAAGCTGGCAGGCCGACACATCGATGGCCTCGACCTGACACTCCGCCTTGGGAGCGGACGGATTGTCATTGCCGCAAGCGGTGGCGAGCGCCAGGGTGCTGGTGAATGCGAGGAGGCGTTTCATGCCCCCCTGCATATCATCCGGCGCCAGCACCCGACGAAACAGCGCGCTCCTCCGGTCTCCAAGGGAGCGATGCCCACCGCCCGTCAAGTAAACGGAAAGAAATCGCCAGGGCGCTTGTATACCCCGGCCGCTGGGAGGCAGCCTCCCAGGCAGGTGTAGTCTTGCCGGTACCCCACCCACAGAGGTGCCTTCAGTGAACCCCCGTCCCCTCGCCGCTGCCCTGCTCGTCCTGCTCTTCCCGGGGCTCGCGCTTGCCCAGTTCTACGTCGTGCCCCGAAGGCCCGGGAAGACGGCGGTGAACAGCTACGAATTCGAGTGGCGACACACGGACATCCTCGTCGGCCCGGGGGCCACGGGTCTGGCGGAGCCCGCCGAGCGGACGGCGCACGAACAACCACCGAAGAGCCCGGGCGGCGCCAACCCGGGCGCGCCCACCACGTCGCCGGATGTGGGCGACACGAAGGCACCTCCCGCCGGTCCGCCCTCGGAGGCCACGGGGGGCCCGTCCGAGCCCCAGTCCCAGACGGGGCTGCCCGGCAGCACGCCGGTGGTGCTCGGGGACGCGGCCGACGCGGGCGTGCCGCCCTTGACGACGGGTGAAGACGGGGGCGCCCCGGAGCGTGGCCTGGCGGCCTCGGACGCGGGGACGGAGGACGGCGGCGCCCTGGCCACGGCCGATGCGGGGACGGAGGACGGCGGCTCGCTGGCGGCCGGTGGCACCGACGGCGGCGAGCAGGACGCGGGCGCCACCTACCTGATGGCCAGCGACTCCGATGACGGCGGGACGGTGCTGGGCGGCGGCCAGTCAGTGTTCGCGGGCGCGGACGGTGGGTTCAACTACACCTACGCGAAGTCGCTGGGGGACAAGTCGGGCGGGGTGCGCTTCTACTTCTACGAGCGTGAGCGCATGGTGGCCGAGCGCGCGGCGCCGCTCATCGAGGAGGCCTACCGGTACCTGGTGGACCAGTTCAAGTACGTGCCCACCAAGACGTTCCCCTACATCCTCTACAGCAGCTACCAGGAGTTCCTGCAGACCAACCTCTTCGCCGTGTCCGAGGGCACGCTGGGGCTCACCAGCACCGGCGAGGACCTGAAGCTGACGCTGCCGTACCTGGGTGACCACCGCCTCTTCGAGGAGGTCAGCACCCACGAGCTGGCGCACCAGTTCACCATCCAGAAGGTCCGCACCGTGGCCGAGCAGGCCAAGATGTTCGGCGACCCGCTGCAGGCCATTCCGCTGTGGTTCATCGAAGGGCTCGCCGAGTTCTACGCCAAGCGCGGCATGGACCCGGAAGCGGAGATGCTGGTGCGGGACCTGCTGGTGAACCCGGACCTCTTCAAGGGCTACGCCTTCCTCGACTTCTTCTCCCCCGGACCCTACGGCTACCTGTGGATCTACAAGGTGGGCCAGGTCCGCGTGTCCTTCCTGGAAGAGGAGTACGGCGCTGGCTTCATCCAGCGCGTGCTGGAGGAGTCGCCGCGGCTGGCGGGTGGCTCGCGCGACTCACCGTCGCTCAAGTTCGAGGAGCTGCTGGAGCGGCTCACCGGTGACAACCCCAAGCGCATCTCCGCGCGGTTCGAGAACTGGCTGAAGCGCCGGGCCTTCAAGACGTACCTGGCGTCCGAGCAGTCCGCGCCGTCGTTGGACCTGCTCGACAAGGCGCCCGGCTACACCACCGCCATGGCGTCCTCGCCTTCGGGCAACGTGCTGGGGCTGCGCACCATCGTCCCGGAGACGGGTGAGAGCCGGCTGTACATCATGGACCCGCGCGTGCCGGACAAGACGGTGAAGGTGGCGGGTGACGGCGTGCCGGGCGTGGAGTCGCTGCACCCTATCTCCGGGCGCAGCTTCGCGTTGACGAACGACAAGCTGGCCTTCATCGCGGAAATCACCGGGCGCGACATCATCTACGTGCAGGACTACACGCACAAGTCGGAGCAGCGAGGCTCGGACGTGCTGGTGCGCCGCAACGCCATCCGGACCGGCATCGACCGGGAGGTGGGCCTGGTGGTCGACCTGAGCCTGGGTGGCCGCACCGCGTACCGCATCGACCGGCACGGGCTGCTCGCGGCGTACTCGCCGGCCTTCTCGCCCGACGGCCGGTGGGTGGCGTTCATCGGCATCAACGACGCGGGTCTGCGGGACATCTACGCCATCGACCTGCAGGCGGGCCCGGACGCCCCGCCGCTGCAGCTCACCGACGACGTGTTCTCCGAGCGCGAGGTGACGTGGGGTCCCTCCGGCGTCATCTTCACGTCGGACGCGACGTCCCACCGCCAGTTCAACCTCTTCCGCGTGCGCCCGGACGCGCCCCGGCAGGTGGAGCGCCTCACCAGCGAGGAGCGGGACCACACGGCCCCGGTGGCCCTGGCGGACGGACGCCTCTTCTTCACCGCCTTCAACAACAGCAGCTCCGACTTGCACGAGCTGACGAAGGACGGCCGCATCGTGCGGCGCACGGACCTGACGACGGGCGTCTTCGAGCCCGGCCCTGGCCCGGACGGCGGCCTGTGGATGCTGTTCCACGTCTCCGGTGAGCGCCGGCCCGCGGTGCTGCGCCCGCCGCGCATGCTGGCGCTGGACGTGCCCGCAGAGCCGCCGCCGGAGCCGCCCAACCCGCTGGCGGTGCGGCCCCTCACGGACGCGACGAACTACGAGCCCTTCACCCGGCAGAACCTGGAGTTCGGTCCCTTCTTCGGCTTCGCGGGCGCGGGCGGCGGCGGCTTCGTGGGCCAGCTCTTCGCGGCGGCCAGTGACCGCATGAAGGACCACCAGTTCCTGCTCACCCTGGCGGTGTACGGCAGCTTCGACCTGACGGACGGCTACCTGCTCTACGTCAACGACAAGTCGCGCATGACGTGGGGCGGCGGCCTCTTCCAGTCCCTGCGCTTCCGCGTGGACCGCACCTTCGAGGGCGAGGAGGGCGCGCAGAACGCCTTCTTCACGTCGGGTGAGCGCTTCTTCGGCGCGCTCGGCAGCGTGCGCTACCCGCTGAGCACCTTCCTCTTCGTGCAGGGCGACCTGGCCATTGGTGGCACCCGGTACTTCCTGGACGACTACACGGAGTTCGAGCTGTTCTTCCCCGAGCGCAACGCGGCCAACCGCGAGCTGCTGACGGAGTGGAACTCGCGCAACCGCTCCATTCGCTTCCAGACGGAGCTGAGCGGGCAGATTGGCTATGACAGCCTGAAGTACCACTACGCCACCGGCCCGCTGTCCGGCAGCGCGGCCATGCTGGAGACCACGGTGGGCGTGCAGCCCTTCGACAACCAGGCCTACGGCAACGTGCGCGTGGACGCGGAGCGCTACTTCCCCATCTACGGCCGCGCGAACATCTTCATCCGCGGCGGCCTGGGCACCACGCTGGGAGGCCGGTACGCGCGCTCCTACTTCCTGTCCTCGTTCGACACGCTGCGCGGTGTGAACTTCGGCGACATCCAGTGGCTGCTCGGCCGGCACTACGTCTACTCCACGCTGGAGGCGCAGCTGCCGCTCAACGACATCATCCGGGTGGCCTTCCTCAGCGACCTGGAGGCGATTGCCGCCATCGACGCGGGCGGCGTCGGCGAAGGCCGGGATGACCTGTGGAACCACCGCGTGGTGAACGGCGTCGTCGGCTTCAACCTCGCGCTGGGGCCCCTGCTGCTGCGCCTGCACTTCGCGCGGCCGTTCGACGTCGGCGCCGCGGCGGGCCAGCCGGACCCGGGCTGGGTGACGAACTTCTCGCTGGGCATCGCGGGCCTCAACGGCTTCTTCGACCAGGCGAACACCGGGAAGAGCGTCGGCCCGGCGCCGACGCCCATGTCCCCGGCCCTGATGCCCTCCCTGGGAGGCGGCTACACCGCGCCGCGCCGCTGAAGTGGCGTCAGGACTGCGCGGCGACGAGGGCGGCGTTGGCCCGGGCCATGGGCCCGCCCTCCATGGGAATGCGCTCGAAGTCGCCGCGCAGTGCCTTGATGGCGAACTTCTCCAGGTCGATTTCCCGGCGGGTGCGCACGCCGAGCACGCGCAGCAGCTCGGACAGCGGGCTGAAGCCGGACAGGCTGTGCTGGAGCAACATGCCCCCCGCCACCGCGGTGAGCCCCCGCCAACGTCCGCCGTCCCGCCGGCCCAGCAGCAGGCCCAGCAGGCCCAGGGCCGACGTGCCCACGGCGAGGGCGCGGTTGATGTCCCACTCGCGCTCCAGCCGGGCGAGGTAGCGCGTCATCTCCGCGCGGTCCCCCCGCTCGGCCATGTGCCGGACGCAGCGCTCCACGTGCTCGTCGATGCGCCGGTTCACCACCAGCGGCGTGTGGACACGGACGGTGTCGGACGACGTCTGGTTCCACGATTCCATATGAGGCCCTCTCTCCCTGACGCGGCGCGCCCCCTCTTCTCTAGAAGCTAGGACCGCCGCCCCACGCCGTGCACAGCCCACCCGAGGAAAGGGGCCCCGTTCAGCCCGGCCGCCTGCCCCGCCAGGGGCCCCTTCGCGTCCCATTCCCTCCAGGGTGGGACGAGCAGCCAGGTTGGGTAATCCGTTTCCCTTGCACGCGACGGCGGGTGCCTGCGCGCCGCTTCAAGCGTTCGCTCTTCACCAAAGGGTGGCCCTGGGAACAGGCACAACCGTTGCTTTGCGCCGGGGTTGATGACTCCTTCTCGATTGCTGCTGTGCCTGCCGCTGCTGAGCCTGTGGGCTTGTAATGGAACCCAGGCGGAGCGGCCCCCGTCCCTCCAGGACCCTCCGGGCGTGGAGAACCCGCGACTTCCGCCTGGCGAGGAGGAGCCGCCGCCGGCACAGCCACCGCCGCCCGTGGACCCGCCTCCTGTCGACCCGCCACCGGTGGACCCACCTCCCGAGCCCCCGCCGCCCGTGCCGGAGACGGAGCGGCCCTTCGCGATGCCGCCCGCGCAGACGTCGGTGCCGCGGTACGAGCTCATCATCCCCGAAGAGACGATGCGGAGGTTCGAGGCGGACCCGTGGACGACGGAGCAGGACGGCCTCTTCAAGGCGAACGGGACGACGTACCGCGTGCAGGTGCGCCTGCGGGGCGCCTCCGCGCGCTTCTTCCCGAAGAAGAGCTGGAACGTGAGCTTCGAGGACGGCGTGCGCTTCGAGGGGCGGACGTCACTCAACCTCGTGGCCGAGTACGCGGACGCGACGCTGCTGGCGGAGAAGCTCGCCTTCGACCTGCTGGAGGCCATGCGCGTCCCCGCCTCGAAGGGCACGCTGGTGCGGCTCGACGTCAACGGCGTGTACCAGGGCGTGTTCCTGGAAATCGAGCAGGTGAACAAGGCCTTCCTGCGGGCGCACGCCTACGCCGACACGGATGCAACCATCTACCGGTGCGGCTGGAAGGACTGCGAATTCAAGATGGTGAAGGTGCCGTACCAGGGTGACTGGGCGAAGAAGACGAACGAGTCCCAGCCGGACGACAAGCTCTGGGAGATGGTGGGCGCCATCAACCACACGCCCGAGCCCCAGTTCGTCAGCGAGCTGGAGAAGCGCTTCGAGCTGGAGCACTACCTGCGCGCCATGGTGATGGACGCGCTGATGTCCAACAACTTCGTGGAGGACTCGGAGAGCTACTTCATCTACGACCGCGCGGTGGCGAAGTGGTCCTACGTCCCGTGGGACCTCAACAACGTGGACTCGCGCTGGTGGTACCCCATCAGCGTGGAGGACATGAGCCAGAGCACCAGCAACATGCGCCACCCGCTGTTCAGCTTCACCCTCACCGACGCCTGGGTGGCGAAGATGTACGAGCAGCGCAAGCTGGAGACGGCCTCGTACCCCGGCTACCTGCCGGTGTTCTCCAACCTGGCCACCCGCGTGGTGATGAACCCCGTGCTGCGCGAGCGGCTGGAGGCGCGGCTGGACAAGGCGATGGAGGAGCTCTTCACCAGCGAAGTCATGGACGCGCACATCGACAAGCTCCATGCGCTCATCGACCCGCACATGCGTGACGACCCCTTCATGGACTACGGCCGCTTCTCCGCGGGCCGCGCCTACCTGAAGCGCTACGTGCGCGAGCGCCGCGGCTTCATCTTCAAGGAGCTGGAGCGGCTCGCGGAGCAGCGGCCCACGCTGGTGCTGGAGGCCGTCCACCCGCGCGAGGGCTGGGTGGAGGTGGGCAACCGCACCTCGGCGCCCCTCTCCCTGGCGGGCATGGTGCTGACGACGCAGCTTCGCATCAGCCTGGCGCAGAGCCCCAGCCACCTGCCCACCCAGGTGCGCGCGCCCATCGGCGCGGTGCTGCCGGACGTGACGGTGGCCCCGGGGCAGCGCGTCCGCCTCAACGCCGCGCAGCTGGGCATCCAGATGCCCGCCAACGGAGAGATTGGCCTCTTCAACGGGCGCTCCGTGGTGGGCGTGAAAGACCTGCTCTTCTACGGCGACCTGGGCGCGGGCAGGCGCTACGAGCGCGGCGCGCGGGGCTGGGAAGTGCGCTGAGCGCCGCGCGCGTGGTTCAGGGCCGAATGCGGACCTCCAGCGTCCGCTTCGCGCTCAGTCCCCGGTCATCGGTGACGAGAATCTCGTGGGAGCCCACGGACGGCGTCCACCACACGCGCTCATCGGCGCGCGCCGTCCCCAGCAGGGCCCCGTCCACGAACCACGTCAGCGCCCGCTCGTGTGAGGCCTCCGCCTCCAGCGGCACCTCCTGTTGCGAGGCCGGGACGCCGGGAATCAGCACGGCCACCTGTCCCGGCGCGGGGGAGACGATGGATGGGGCTGCGCGCGCGCCTCCCGGTTCGCAGCCAGGCGCGGCGGCGGGCGGCTCCGGCAGGCGCCGGTGCTGCTCCTCCAGCCAGCGGCGGATGGTGGCCGGCCACGTCACGTACACCCGCGTCTGCGTCTTCCGCCCCGTCCGGCACATGGGGCCCACCGACAGCCCCGTGGCCACGTCCACCTCCACGTGCTGGTGGTACGGGCAGCGCGCGGTGGGCACCGCCGAGCGCCGCGCGTAGACGTGCTTGCGCTGCACGCAGGCGTCCGTCGGCAGGTGCCCCGAATAGGCGCAGACCTCCACCACGGCCAGGTCATCCGGCGGATTCACGCGCTCGTCCGGCAGGTTGAGGCCGCGCGGGCCCACGCCCTCCAGGATGTCGAACAGCACCGGCCCCGCCGCGTCCGCGCCCACCAGGTGCACGCTGGGCGTGTGGTCGAAGTTCCCCAGCCAGACGACCGCCGTGTGCCGGGGCCCCGAGCCCGCCGCCCACGCGTCGCGGTGGCCGAAGCTGGTCCCCGTCTTCCAGTGCACGCGCGCTGGCATGCCCGTCAGCCGCCGGCGCGCCGGGAAGTCCGGCCTGTCCTTCAGCGACAGCGCCCGGCGCGTCAGCCACGCCGCGCCGGGGGACAGCACCTCCACCGGCTCGCCCGCCTTCTCGTCCAAGAGGAGCCGCAGGGGCGGCGCGCGCCCATCCCCCGCGAGCGCGACGTAGACGCCCGCGAGCTCCAGCGGCGTCAGCTCGATGCCGCCCACCGCCGCGGACAGGCCGTAGTAGCCGGGCTCCTGCACCAGGCTGGTGACCCCCGCCGCTTGCAGGGCGCCCAGGAAGCGCTCCACGCCCACGCGCTCCAGGAGCCGCACGAAGGGCATGTTGAGCGACTGGGACAGCGCGTACTCCAGGCGCACCAGCCCCTGGAAGCGGCCGTCGAAGTTGCGCGGCGCATAGCCGCCGTAGGCCGTGGGCACGTCCGCCACCAGCTGCTCTGGCCCCACCATCCCCAGGTCGATGCCCATGGCATACAGCAGGGGCTTGAGCGCCGAGCCCGGTGAGCGCGGCGTGGCGAAGCCAATAATCTGCCCGCCGTGCCGCGGGTCGAAGAAGTCGAAGTTGCCCACCAGCGCGAGCACCTCCGCCTGCTGCCGGTCCACCACCACCGCCGTCCCGTTGTGGATGCCTCGTGGCGCCAATCCCAGCGCCGCGTCCCGCATCAACCGCTCCACCATCCGCTGCGTGCCGGCCTCCAGCGTGGTGCGCAGCCGGGCCTGCTCCGGCCGCTGCGTGCGCAGCCACACCGCCACGTGCGGCGCCTCGCGGGGAAAGGGCGTCAGGTCCGTGGGCACCGGCGTGTCGCGCACCTCGCGCAGCACCGTCTGCGCCGACACACGGGCCGCCTCGGGCCCCCGGGGAAGCGCCTCCACGTCCAGCAGCCTGCGCGCCACGCCGTCCCGCGCCGACTTCAGCCGGGACGTGTTCCGCGCCGTGGGGAAGCGCCGGTTCGGGTTCTGCGGCACCGCCAGCAGCGTGGAAATCTCCGCGGGGCTCAGGTTCGCCGCGGTGTGGCCGAAGTACGCCAGCGCGGCGGCCTCCACGCCCTCCACGTTGCGCCCATACGGGACGAACTGGAGATAGGCCGCGAGCACCTCCTGCTTGGACAGCCGCACCTCCAACTGCATCGCCCGGAAGGCCTCAATGATTTTCGACGTGAAGGTGCGGGGCCGCGGCTCCAGCACGCGGACCAGCTGCATCGTCAAGGTCGAGGCGCCCGACACCCGCCGCCCCGTGGACAGGTTGCGCGCCGCCGCGCGCAGCACCGCCAGCGGGTCCACGCCCGGGTGGTGGAAGAAGCGCTTGTCCTCCAGGGCCAGCAGGGCCTGGACGTAGTCCGGGTCCACGCGCTTCACCTGCGTGGGGATGCGCCAGCGCTCGTCCGGGGCCAGGAAGACATGGGCCGGCGTGCCGTCCCGGTACTCCATCACCACCGACGCGGGCGCGAAGAGCCGGGCCGGCAGGGGCACGCGCCAGGCCGCCAGCCACGCGGCCACGGCGAGGCCCAACAACCCCAGGCCCGCGGGCAACAGCTTCCGGATGATTCGACGGGCACGGCTCATGAGGCGATGAATCCCTGGCATATGCTACGCGCGATGAATGCCTTTGAAATCGACGCCATCCTGACGTCCATCCTCGACGACCGGCGGCTCACCCCCACCGAGCGGCAGGCATTGCAGGCCGTCCTGGCGGAGCGGCGGGCAGGCGAGGCCCTGCTCACCCTCTTCCGCTCCCGGGCCTTCGCCCTGGCGCGAGCGTCGATGAAGGACGCGCGCTCCCGGGAGGTCATCTCCTGGCTGGAGGAGACGGTGCAGGCGCTGCACGCGCCCGAGCCCGAGCAGACGTCGCGCATGGAGGCGCACTTCTCTCCGGGCGAGGGCCCGCTCAACGCCATCGTCCAGCAAATCCAATCGGCGCGCGGCTCCATCGACGTCTGCGTCTTCACGGTGACGGATGACCGCATCACCCGCGCGCTGCTGGAGGCCCACCGGCGCGGTGTGCGGATGCGGATGGTGAGTGACGATGACAAGGCCATGGACCCGGGCTCCGACATGGAGCGGCTGGGGGACGCCGGCATCCCCGTCCGCCTGGACAGGACGTCCGCGCACATGCACCACAAGTTCGCCGTGTTCGACCGGCTGCGGCTGGTGACGGGCAGCTACAACTGGACGCGCTCGGCCGCCGAGTACAACCACGAGAACGTCCTGGTGTCCGACGACGCGCGGCTGGTGCAGCCCTTCAGCCGCGCGTTCGACGCGCTGTGGGAGACGCTCGACTAGGAGCGTCTCCCCGCGCCGCGCGCTACAGCAGGTTGTCCTTCCACGGCCCGGACACCTGAATCGTCCGGCCCGGCTCACGCGCCCACAGGCGCGGGTCATACATGGCCTCCGCCTCCGCCGACGGCAGCGTGAAGGCACCCGCCGTCACCGCGCGCACCGCGTAGACGACCTTCTTCGACTCGCGAGGCCCCAGGCTGCCAAACACTTCCATCCGGTCATCGCGGATGTTCACGTAGTCCGCGGACCACAGCGACGCCGGGTCCACCCAGTCGGTGGCGCCACCCCGGCCCAGGCGCGCGTTCTCGATTTCCCAGCCCGCCGGCAGCCGGTCCACCAGGGCGATGTTCTGCACGCGCTCGGCCGTGGTGTTGCGGAGTTCCAGCTCCACGTAGACGAGGTCCGCCAGCGCCACCGGGGCCTGCCCCATGGCCAGCTCCGTGCCGTCCAGCTTGCGCCAGGTGCGGGTGAGCGCCAGGCCGTCGCCGCCCGTGCGGGGCTTGCTGTCCGAGCGCACGCCCTCGCTGCTGAGCACGAGGTACAGCCGCCCCTCGTCCTTGGACGTCACCTCCAGTTGGAGCCCCTGCCGCTCGCTGGCCCGGGCCAGGGCCCACGTCCGGTCCGACGAGCGCACCGTCTTGTCCTGCACCGGCGTCAGCACCTTGCCGTCCGCCTTGAGCACCGGCGCGGAGAACTGGGTGGACGTGCCCTGCAGCCGCTTGCCCAGGCCGGTGATGCCCCACACCAGCTCCTGCGTCGTGTACCAGTTGCTGTGGTGCGCCTGGAGGGACTCGGCCACCATGCGGGCCAGCGGCTCGCCCGCCGCGTCCTTGCCGAACAGGTCCTGGAAGGTGCTCAGCATGAAGCCGCGGCGGCGCCGGTCCGAATAGAAGGACCAGTCGTTCTTCCGCTCGTCGGTGACGGGCGACAAGTCTGGGTTGCGCAGCTCCTTCTCATAGCGCCGGTCGCCCGCCAGCCACAGCGAGGCCTTGAGCATGTAGTCCCGCTCCTGCTCCTCGCCCGTGAGCGCCTGCTTCTGCGCCCGCGCCGCCAGCGCGTCCACCATCTTCTGCACGCGCGCCTTGCGGCCCTTGCCGGCCACGGAGAGGACGTAGTGCATGTAGGCCTCCGCGCTGTCCGTGTACATGGCGTCGCGGCCCTGGCGGCCCTCGAGCTTGTTCAGCTCGGTGGACATCCACGTGAGGGCGTCGCTCAGCCGGTCCTGCGGCACGGGGTACTTCAGCTTCTGCGCGTCCAGCAGCATGTGCGTGGCATACGCCGAGCCCCAGCCCACCGGCTCCGTGGCGCCCGGCCAGTAGCCGAAGCCGCCCGACGGCGTCTGCATGGACAGGACGCGGTTGATGCCCGCCAGCACCATGTCCCCCACGGACGCGCCCCGGGTCAGCGTGGGGTCCACGTCGTTCACCAGCTCGGACACGTACAGCAGCGGCCGGGTGGAGGACGTCGTCTGCTCCACGCAGCCGTAGGGGTATTGCACCAGGTACGAGAGGTGCTGCAGCGAGCGCGCGTACGGGTTGGCCGTCACCCACACCGTGGAGCGCTCCGTCGTGGGCACCCAGCCCTGGAGGTACTGAGAGACGTCCGTCGTCCCCTGCGCCAGCTCAATCTGCTGCACCCGGCGCTCGCGCGGGCCCGCCGGAGACAGCGGCACGTCCAGCGACTCCCGCGAGGTGTGGCCGCCGCCCTCCACCGTCACCGACAGCCGCGCCGCGCCCACCGCTTGCACCGCGCGGGCCTGGAAGACGAAGGTGTGGGACTTGCCATCCGCCACCCGCGCCGTGCCCTCGCTCTTGCCCAGGAGCTGCAGCGGCGAGGTGGCCGCCGCGGGCATCACCAGCCCCGGCACCGGCAGCGACTCCGCGTGGAGCGTCACCTTCACGTCCTGCGCCTTGCCGGACAGGTTGGTGACGAAGACGGGCACCTGGATTTCGTCGTGCTGCGTGAGGAAGCGCGGCAGCGTCGTCTGGAGCACCAGCGGGTCGCGCACCAGCACCTGGGCGCTGGCGCGGCCGATGCGCTGCGGCCCCGCCGTCACCGCCATCACCCGCACCGCGCCGCGGTACTGGGGCAGCTTGAAGGGCACGCGCAGCTTGCCGTTGGCCGGCACCGGCAGCAGGCCGCTCCACAGCGCCACGGGCTTGACGGGCTGCACGCGGCCGTCCGCGCCGCCCTCCCCGTCACCACCCGTGGAGCGGGACGCGCCTCCCGGCGGCACCAGCAGCGTCCAGCCCAGCGTCTCGTAGGTCTCCACGCCCAGCGCCCGCCGGGCGAAGAGCTGCTTCTGCGGGTCCGGGCTCTGGAAGCGCGTGAGGGAGAGGATGCCCTCGTCCACCACCGCGATGGTGGCGAAGGTGGGGCCTTCCTGCGGGCCCAGCTCCAGGTCCACCGTGAAGGTATCGTTGGAGCGCACCTCCTTGGGCACCTTCATCGTCACCGTCTGCGTGTACTCCACCGGCTCCAGCGTGACGCTGCCCACGCCGAAGGCGCGGTCCGGCATGAAGGCCTCGGCGGACTCCAGGTGCGGGTCCTTCACCAGGAAGGCGCTCACGTACACGTTGGGCGCGAAGGCGGACGGCGTGAAGCTCCACGTCACCTCGCCGGGCTCCACCGCCACCCAGTGGGAGGCGAGCACGCGGTCCGTCTCCGCGGTGAAGAGCATGCGGCCCTTGTAGGGTGACTTCAGCTTCACGGTGATGGCCTGTCCCACGCGCCCCTTCGCCGGCAGCGCCAGGTCCAGCGACGTGGGCTTGAGCGGGCGCGGCGTCTGGTCCACGCGCGAGCCTTCACCCCACCAGTAGTACCGGCCCTCCCCTTCCAGCTCCAGGTCCGTCTGGGCTCCGCCCGAGCGCACGCGCACGATGTAGCCCGCGGCGTCCGCGCCCGGCGTCACGTCCAGCGAGAAGCGGCCGTCCTTCACCGTCACCGTGGAGCGGCCCTCGCGCACCGGGCGCAGGTAGCGCTGGTAGCGCTCGTAGCCCTCGTTCTCGTCGTAGAAGGAGCCGTACTCCTCCTCCAGGCGCAGGAACTCCACGTCCACTGACTTGGGCGTCTTGTCCGAGGCGGCCAGCAGCTTGCCGTCCCAGTCCACCACCACGCCCTTCACCGTGAAGGGCTTGCCGGCCTTGACCTTGCCCGTGTTGCCCTGGAGGCCCACGTAGTAGGCCTCCGGGTGCACCGGCACCGTCACGCTGCCCAGGGTGGAGCGGCCGCTGCCCGACTCGAAGACGCTGGCCAGCGCGCTCAGCGCCCCGGCGCCCCGCAGGGCCCCCATGGCGCCCTGGGCCGGGCAACGAAGGACGGCCTGTCCCTTCGCGTCCAGCGTGCCCTGCACCTGGCCCAGCGTGACGGGGCGGGGCTCGCTGCCGTCCTGGCGCCACAGCCCGTAGGCGTACTGCGCGTTCTCCTTCGGCTTGAAGGCGGACGGAATCAGCCGGCACGTCAGCTCCACCGGGCTGCCCTCCGCCGAGCCACCGAAGAGGTACGCGGCCTCCACGCCCACCGGGACTTCCTCGCCCTGGAGGTAGCCGGCCTGCTCGGTGCGCGCCTCCACCTTCATGCGCTCCGGGACGAACTCCTCCACGCTGATGCTGTAGAGGGCCACGTCGCGGTCCGCCACCTTCAGCACCACGCGGTAGCTGCCCGTGTCCTGGAACGCCTCGAAGGGCAGGTCCAGCGTCACCATGCCCGCCTCGTTCGTCTTCAGCGACACCTTCTTCAGCTCGCGCTCGCGCGGGTCCACCACCACCAGCTCCACCGGCATGCCCACCGGCGGCGCCTTGTCGTCCTGCCCCCGCAGCACCGCGGCGAGGTGCGCCGTGTCGCCCGGGCGATACACGCCCCGGTCCGACCACACCGACGCGCGGTAGGCCTTCTCCGAACGGTAGGGCTCGCCGTGCACGTCCGCGTTGGCGATCTCCGTCTTCAGTTCGCTGTACTTGAGGTACGTCAGCTCCTCGCCGTCACGGGCGATGAGCGCGAAGGGCGCGCTGTCGTCGATGCCGGGCGCGGGCACCTGGAGCCGGCAGCCATCCGCCGCCACCGTGGTGCAGCGGGCCACCGACTCGCCGCTCTTCTTCACCAGGGAGACCTCCACGCCCGACAGCGGCTCGGTGCTCTCCATGCCCAGCGCCCACACCCAGACCTCACCAGCGCCGTTGGAGCGCGGCTCGGCCTCACCGCGCTTGGCCACCAGGCTCAGGTTGGTGAGGAGGATGCGGCTCGCCGCCACGTGGTGGCTCTGCTTCGCGGTGATTTCCACCAGGCCCTTCGTGTTCGCCGGAACCAGGCTGGCCACGTCCACGTAGGTGGTCGTCAGCGTGTCCGGCGGCGACTTGAGGGCCAGCGTGCGCTTCGCCACCACGTTGGAGGTGCGCTCGTCCGCGCGCTCGCGGTGGTCGTCACTCATCCAGAAGACGAGGTTCTCCGGCGGCACGTTGCGGACGGTGAGCTCCACCGAGTCCAGGTTGAGGTGCTGCAGCGGCAGGTTGCGCCACGCGCCGCGCGGCAGGTAGCGGCCAGTGGTCGCGAAGGACAGCTGCGGCGAGCGCGCGGGGACGGCGAAGGCGTCCTCGAAGGTGGCCAGCAACATGCCGCCGCCCACCGAGGTCGTTCCCGCGTCGATGCGCAGCGCGTAGGAGCCGCGCTTGAAGTCACCGAAGATGCGGAAGCCGCGGCGCGACGGCGCGACGGCGACCTTGACGGCGGGCGTCAGGTGGATGGACTCCGCGGCGATGCCGTCATCCAGCGTGCAGCCCTTGTTGCGGTGGTCCCAGTAGTACGGGTCATACCCCTCCGTCTCGCGCGGAGAGGGCGGCGCGGCGCCGTCCACGTCCCGGCAGCTCACCTCGAGGTAGAAGCCGGTGCCGCCCTGCTCCACGGACACGCGGGTGATGTCCATGCGCTTGCCGGCGCGCAGCTCGAACGCGCCGCGCGCGGAGGGGGCCGTGGCCTTCGCCTGCGACGCGGCGGGCAGTCCCGCCTGGAGGCTGAAGTCCACCGTGCGGCCCTGCTTGAGCAGCCCGCTGGTCAGCTGCGCGCTGACGACGTTGCGCGTGGTGGGCAGGGTGCGCCACTTCACGTCGCCCACCGCCTGCCCGCCCACCCGGAAGCTCGCCCGCGAACGCAAGGCGGCGACGTCCACGGGGCCGGAGAAGACGGCCTCCACCTCCACGCGGCCCTTCACCGTGTCGAGCTGACGCGGCACCATCCGGACGAACTGGAAGGGCGGCGTGGTGAACGCATGGGACCAGTCCCCAGCCGCGGGCGGCTTCACCACGCCCGAGTCCAACCCCACCGACGACACCGCGACGGCGTACTTCGTGTCGAAGGCGAAGCCCTCGCCCGACGGCGTGAACGTCAGCGTGGACAGGGAGGACCAGGAGAGGCTGCCCGGCACGTCCGGGGTGATGGTGACGACGGTGTCCTTCAGCACCGAGCCATCGCGGGGGCGCACCTCCCGAGGGAATTCGATGACGAGCTCCTGCGGAAGCACGTCACCGGTGGAGACCGCGCGGATGACGGGCGTCAGCACCTCCGGCGCGGGGGGCTGCGGCGTCCGCGCCACGTCCGTCCCCGAGTCCGCCGACTGCGCGGCGACGGGCGGCTGGGGCTGCGTCGCGGGCGTCTCGGTGGACTCCTGTTCCTTCTTGCAGCCCGCGAGCGTGGCGCTCACCAACAAGGCCGCGAGGAGCCAGCGCGAGCGTTTCGCCCACGGTGGCCGATGCGTGACGACGGACTGCGAACCCATGATTCCTCCAGAAGATGACGCGTGTTCTTCACGCGGCGTGCCGGACCCGCGCGCACCGGGGAAGAGAGGGCTGTGGTCAGGCGCCCGCGGCTCTGACGCGTCCCCCGCGCGTCAGCGGACCCGCAGGGTGTCCAGGGGGCCACACCGGCCGTGGCCCCTTGGCGCCTGCGAAGGCTTTCGAGGCCCCCAGGCTATCGGAGTCCGGGACGCGGCGTGACATCCATCCGCGGTCCTCGCGATGCGAGAAGGCGCTAAGGTGCCCCGCGCATGGTGCTGCCCGTCCGATTCGTCCTCATGCGCCCCCGCAACGCGGAGAATCTGGGCGCCGCCGCCCGGGCCTTGAAGAACTGTGGCCTGTCCGATTGGGTCTGGGTCCGCCCGGAGGTGGAGGACCTGGAGCCGGCGCGCAGGCTCGCCGTCCACGCCGGGGACGTGCTGGACGCGGCGCGGCGCGCGGACACGCTGGAAGCGGCCGTGGCGGACTGTGTCTGGGTGGTGGGGACCAGCTCGCGCAAGGTCGAAGGCAAGCGCCGGCTTCCGCCACGCGCGGTGGGCGAGGAGCTGGTGGCCCGGGCGCCCCAGGGGCCCGTGGCGCTCGTCTTCGGTGACGAGCGCAGCGGGCTCACCAACGCGGAGGTGGAGCGCGTGCATGACTTGTCCGCCGTGCCGACCGCGCCCGAGCAGCCCTCCATCAACCTGGCGCAGGCCGTGCTGCTGTACGCCTACGAGGTCCGCGTGGCGATGCTGGAGGCCGCCGCCACGCCGCCGGGCCCGCTGCCCGCGGCGGCCACGGACTCGGAGCTCGCGCAGGTGGAGTCCACGCTGGAGTCCGTCCTCACGACGGGAGGCTTCCTGGTGGACGCCCAGCCGGGCCGCACGGCGGTGCGGGACTTGTTCGCGCCGCTGCGGCGCTCCCGGCTGACGCGGAAGGAGGCGCGCTTGTGGCTGGCCGCGCTGCACAGCCTGCGCAAGCGCCAGCCCGCGCCCTAGCTAGACGGAGCGCGGCTTCTGGGGGATGCCCGTCCCCTTGCCCACGCCAATCCCGCCGGGCCCGGAGGTCGGCGGCCCCTTGCGCCCCGCCATGCGCATCGCGCTCCAGGCGAAGGCCGCGGCGACCACCACCAGCAGCAGGACCCACAGCCAGGTGGACGAGGAAGGGCCCGTCGTGGGCTCCCGGCCGATGGGCAGGGGCGCCTGCGCCTGTGACTGGGCGAGCGCGAGAACGGGGACCAGGAGCGTCAGATATGGAATCCGGGTGCGCATGACGGGAAGGTGTCCACCGACGCACGTCCCCGCCCGCGCTCCCAGAGGGCCACGCCGGCCGTGCGGACACGGACCGGCCGGCCGGGCGTCCCCCCACAAGCCGGCTCCAGCGCGCCGGGGTTCCCCGGGCCTCTACAACTCCTGCTCCCGCCCGAGGCCGGGCCGGGTACAGTGCCGCGCCCATGCCTCGCAAGCCCGACAAGCCGAAACCGCCGCAGCAGCAGCACAAACGCTGGGAGGGCAAGGAGAAGCCAGACTGGCTGTCGCGCGCGCTGGCCCGCGCGGGCGTCTTTCCCCAGAAGGAAGCGGAGGACGCCATCCGCGCCGGCCGCGTCAGCATCAACGGCCGCGTGGCGAAGATGGCCCTGACGCCCGTGCATCCGGGCGCGATTGTGAAGGTGGACGGCCTCGTCGTGCCCCTGGAGGCCCCGTCCACGCGGGTGCTGGCCTTCCACAAGCCCGCGGGCCTGCTGTCCTCCACGGAGCGGCAGCACCGCACCGGCACCGTCTTCGAGGCGCTGCTGCCCCAGCTCCCGCCGGAGCTGGCCGGCTATACGTGGCACGCCGTGGGCCGCCTGGACGTGGACTCCACGGGCCTGCTGCTCTTCACCAACGACGACAAGCTGGTGGCCCACGCGACGTCCCCGGACACGCGCCTGCCCAAGCGCTACGTGGCCACCGTCTTCAGCACCGCGAGCGACGAGCGGGTGGAGCCCCTGCGCCAGGGCATGACGTTGGATGACGGCCTCGCCCGCCCCGCGAAGGTGCACGTGCGGGACGAGCACACGGTGGAGGTGACGCTCACGGAAGGCCGGCACCACCAGGTGAAGCGGATGCTCGGCGCCGTGGGCCTGCCCGTGCGCGCGCTGCACCGCGAGGCCGTGGGCGGCGTGGACCTGGAAGGCATCCCCGAAGGCACCTTCCGGCTGCTGACGGACGACGAGGTCCGCCAGGGGCTTCGCTACGAGGGGCGCGCGCCCTCGGTCCCCTAGCCGCTTGCATTGGCTTCAAACGACCGGCCCGGTCGCGTACCTTCGCCCCCATGGCGGACTTCGACCTGGTGGTGATTGGCTCCGGCCCGGCGGGTGAGTGGGGCGCGGTGCAGGCGGCGCTTGCGGGCAAGCGCGTGGCGGTGGTGGAGCGGGAACCCGTGCTGGGTGGGACCGCGGCGAACACGGGCACCCTTCCCTCCAAGACGCTGCGCGAGACGGCGCTCCACCTGTCCGGCTTCCGGGCGCGAGGCCTGTACAGCGTGGAGACGACGCCGCGGCACGAGGCCACGGTGTCCGACTTCCTCTTCCGCGAACGGCGGGTGAAGGACATCGAGCGCGAGCGCATTGCCCGCAACCTCCAGCGCCACAAGGTGGAGGTTGTCCAGGGCACCGGCGCGCTCGTGGACGCGCACACCGTCGTCGTGCGGCGCCAGGGCTCCCCGGAGCGGCGCCTCACCGGCGACACCCTCCTGGTGGCCACCGGCTCGTCGCCGTACCGGCCGCCGCTGTACCCCTTCGAGGACCCGCGCATCCACGACTCGGACGAGGTGCTGGAGCTCGAGAGGCTGCCGCGCTCGCTGGTGGTGGTGGGCGCAGGCGTCATCGGCTGTGAGTACGCATGCATGTTCGCCGCCATGGGCATCCCCGTGACGCTGGTGGAGTCGCGCGCGGAGCTGCTGCCCTTCCTGGACGACGAGTTCTCCGCGCTGCTGGGGCAGCGCATGGAGGCGCTCGGCATCCAGTCGCGCTTCGGTCAGACGGTGGAGCAGGTGGACGTGCCACGGGACGCGGACACCCCCATCCGGCTGCGGCTCTCCTCCGGCGCCGCGCTGGAGACGGACCAGATTCTGGTCGCCTCCGGCCGCACCGCCAACACCGCGGGCCTGGGGCTGGAGGCCCTGGGCGTGAAGGTGGGCCCGCGCGGCCAGGTGGAGGTGGGCTCCACGTACCAGACGGCCCTGCCCAACCTCTATGCCGTGGGGGACGTCATCGGCTTCCCGGCGCTGGCGTCCACGTCCATGGACCAGGCGCGCATCGCCGTGGAGCACGCGTTCGGCCTGGGCGGCGTGCGCACCATGGCGCCGGTGCTGCCTTATGGCATCTACACCATCCCCGAGGTGTCGATGGCCGGCGAGACGGAAGGCGCCCTGCGCAAGCTGAACGTGCCCTACGTGGCCGGCCGCGCCGCCTTCGCCACCAACCCGCGCGGCCAGATTCTGGGAGACACACACGGCCTGCTGAAGCTGCTCTTCCACCGGGAGAGCCTCAAGCTGCTGGGCGTGCACGTCATGGGGCCCCAGGCCTCCGAGCTGGTGCACGTGGGCCTCACGGCCCTGCTGACCGGCTCCGGGGCCCGGCTCTTCGTGGAGACGTGCTTCAACTACCCGACGCTGTCGGAGGCCTACAAGGCGGCCACCTTCGACGCGTTGGACCAGCTCAGCGGTTGCTCCTGAGGCTCCCCACCGTGAGGCCCGTGGCGAAAGGGGCCGCTTCGTGCAGGTCGTCCGCCGAGCCCCGCGCCAGCCGGGGGGCCTCGGCGGGCGCTTCCCGGGCTGGCGTCGGCGCGGCGGCGCCGCGGCCCCCTGCCCCTCCGAGCAGCTCCTGGATGCGCTGCCAGCGCGCCTTCTCCTCCACCATCAGCCGGGTGAGCTCCGCGCGGGCGGACCCATCCTCCAACTCGGAGGCGGCCGCCGCCACGCGGTCCAGGAACGGCATCAGGTAACCGAAGTCCCTGTCGAAGGCGCTGGAGTCTGGGTTCTTCGCCATTGCCGCGCACGCTATCCCACTTCCCGGCAAGTGGGTGGCTTCAGCCGTGGTACACGCGCGAGGCGACAATCCGGTCGCCGCGCACCTCGAAGACCTCCGCCACCGGCATGGGGGCCTCCCCCGGCGCATGGCGCAGGTACTCCATGAACACCCTGTCCTCGTCCGCGGTGAGGGCCACCAGCTCATACCGCAGCCCCGGCAGCCGGGCGTTGGCCGCCTTCCACCAGGCGGACAGCGCCTGCCGCCCCACCAGCCGCCCGCCCGTCTCCGGGTGCAGCACCCGGATCTTGGGAGAGGTGTGGGTGGCGTCCTCGGCATAGAGCGCCACCAGCGCGTCCACGTCGTAGGCGTTGAAGGCGTCCAGCCAGGCTCGGGCCAGGGAGGAGTTTTTCGTCGCGCTCATCGTTAGAAACCTCAACTGAAAATGGCACTGAGTAGGCGGAGGTAGGCTCAGGTGAGTCAATCTCCATGCGGATTTGGCTGGAAACTACGTCCTGTGGGAAGTAGAGGCCCCGCCTGCTCTGTTCCGTCAGGCACTTTCAAGAAAAGAAGGACCGGATCGTGGCCGCCAACGCACCCATCGAGAAGATTCGAAACATCGGTATCTCCGCCCACATCGACTCGGGCAAGACGACGCTCTCTGAGCGCATCCTGTTCTATACGGGTCGGATTCACGAGATCCACGAGGTCCGCGGCAAGGACGGCGTGGGCGCGATCATGGACTCGATGGACCTGGAGCGTGAGAAGGGCATCACCATCCAGTCCGCCGCCACGTTCGCGATGTGGGGCGACCACAACATCAACCTCATCGACACCCCGGGACACGTGGACTTCACCATCGAGGTGGAGCGCTCGCTCCGCGTGCTCGACGGCGCCATCCTGGTCCTCTGCTCGGTGTCCGGCGTGCAGTCGCAGTCCATCACCGTGGACCGCCAGATGAAGCGCTACCGCGTTCCGCGCATCGCGTTCGTCAACAAGATGGACCGCGCTGGCGCGAACTATGACCGCGTGGCCGCGCAGCTGAAGGAGAAGCTGAACCACCACCCCGTGAAGCTCCAGCTGCCCATCGGCGCAGAGGACCGCTTCAAGGGCCTGGTCGACCTGATCGCCATGAAGGCGTTCTACTTCGACGGCGACAACGGTGAGAATGTCCGCGAGGAGGAGATTCCCGCGGAGCTGCTCGAGGAGGCCAAGGAGCGCCGTCAGCAGATGATTGAGGGCGTGGCCGAGGTCGACGACCAGCTCGGCGAGCTCTTCCTGTCCGACGCGGCCATCCCGAACGACGCGCTGGTCGCCGCCATCCGCCGGGCCACCATTGGCCTGAAGATGACGCCGGTCATGTGCGGCTCCGCCTACAAGAACAAGGGCGTGCAGCTGCTCCTGAACGCCGTCTGCTCGTACCTCCCGAACCCCAAGGAGGCGACGAACGAGGCGCTGGACCAGAAGAACAACGAGGCGAAGGTCATCCTCGAGTCCGACCCGGAGAAGCCCTTCGTCGGTCTGGCGTTCAAGCTGGAAGACGGCCGCTACGGGCAGCTGACGTACATGCGCATCTACCAGGGCCGGGTTTCGAAGGGTGACTTCATCGTCAACCAGTCGAACCAGAAGAAGGTCAAGGTTCCGCGCATCGTCCGCATGCACTCCAGCCAGATGAACGACATCAACGACGCCACCGCCGGTGACATCGTCGCGTTGTTCGGCATCGAGTGCGCGTCCGGTGACACGTTCACCGACGGCGCCGTGAACTACACGATGACGTCCATGCACGTGCCGGACGCCGTGATTTCGCTCGCCGTGGCCCCCAAGGACCGCTCCGCGCTGGCCAACTTCTCCAAGGCGCTCAACCGGTTCACCAAGGAGGACCCCACCTTCCGCGTGCACCGCGACGAGGAGTCCGGGCAGACCATCATCCGCGGCATGGGTGAGCTCCACCTGGAGATCTACATCGAGCGCATGAAGCGCGAGTACAACTGCGAGGTCCAGGCCGGCAAGCCGCAGGTGGCCTACCGCGAGACCATCAGCCAGAAGGGCGAGTTCGCGTACACGCACAAGAAGCAGACGGGTGGCTCCGGCCAGTTCGCCCGCGTGTGCGGGTACCTGGAGCCGCTGCCTTCGGACGCGGTGCAGCAGTACGAGTTCGTGGACGACATCGTGGGCGGCTCCATCCCCCGCGAGTTCATCCCGGCCTGCGACAAGGGCTTCACCGAGGCCGTGAAGAAGGGCAGCCTCATCGGCTTCCCCGTGGTGGGTGTGCGCGTGGTCATCAACGACGGCGCCTTCCACGCGGTGGACTCGTCCGAAATGGCGTTCAAGACGGCCGCCATCATGGGCTTCCGTGAGGGCTACGCCGCCGCCAAGCCCATCATCCTCGAGCCGATGATGAAGGTGGAGGTCCAGGCCCCCGAGGACTTCCAGGGCTCCGTCGTGGGTCAGCTGAACCAGCGCCGTGGCACCATCCTCTCCACCGAGACGGCCGAGGGCTACGTCACGGCGGTGGCCGAGGTGCCGCTGAACACCATGTTCGGCTACTCCACGGACCTGCGCTCCGCCACCCAGGGCAAGGGCGAGTACACGATGGAGTTCTCCCGCTACACGCCGGTGCCCCGGAACGAGTCCGAGGCCCTGATGGCGGCGTACAAGGAGAAGCAGGCCGCTGAGCAGGCCGCGCGCAAGTAGTCCGCGCATCCGCCACACTCTGGCGGTAAGGAAGGCGTCCCTCTTCAATGAGGGGCGCCTTTCGCCTTTTCAGGAGTCCGACACCGTGACGCTGCTCCGCGCCGCCAACGTTCAGCTCAGCTTCGGAAGCCGCACCGTCTTCCAGGACCTCACCTTCACCATCGAAGAGGGAGAGCGGGTGGGCCTGGTGGGCGTCAACGGCTCCGGCAAGTCGTCGCTGATGAAAATCCTGGCCGGGGCCTCCCGCGCCGACACGGGCGAGCTCCAGCTGCGCCGCGGCGCCCGCGTCACCTACCTGCCCCAGGAGCCGGAGTTCCCCGAAGGCGCCACGGTGGCCTCCGAGCTGTCCGTGTCCCAGGGGCCGCTGAAGGAGACGCTGGCCGCCCACGCGGAGCTGGCGCAGCGGATGGAGTCCGCCCCCGCGCAAGAGCAGGACAAGCTCATGGCGCAGTTCTCCGCGCTCAGCGACCGCATTGAGCAGATGGGCGGCTGGGACACCGAGCACCACGCGAAGACGCTGCTGGACAGGCTGGGCGTGAAGGACTGGGACCGGCCCGTGGCGCAGCTGTCCGGCGGCCTGCGCAAGCGCGTGGCCATTGCCCGGGCCCTGCTGACGCGGCCGGACCTGCTGCTGCTGGACGAGCCCACCAACCACCTGGACGCGGACACGGTGGACTGGCTGGAGGAGGAGCTGGACAAGCTGCCCGGGGCGCTGCTGCTCGTCACGCACGACCGGTACTTCCTGGACGGGCTGGTGGACCGCATCGTCGAAATCCAGCCCGGCGCGGGCGTGACGTCCTATCCCGGCAACTACCAGGCCTACGTGGAGCAGAAGCTGGTGGCGCAGGAGAACGCCGCGCTGGCGCAGCACAAGCGCGAGCGCTGGATTGCGCAGGAAGTTGCGTGGCTGCGCAAGGGCCCGGAGGCCCGCCGCACCAAGAGCAAGTCGCGCATCGACCGGGCGCAGAAGCTGATGGCGGAGAAGGGCTTCGAGCGCCCCAAGGTGGCGGACCTGCGCGTGGCGGCGGCGCCCCGGCTGGGCCACACCGTCATCGAGGCCGAGGGCGTGCAGAAGGCCTTTGGCGACCGGAAGGTGCTGGACGGCGTGGACTTCCGCCTCCAGCGCGGCGAGCGCGTGGGCCTGGTGGGCCCCAACGGCGTGGGCAAGACGACCTTCCTGCGCGTGCTGCTGGGCGAGGTGGAGCCCGACGGCGGCAAGCTCGTCATCGGGAAGAACACGAAGGTGGCGTACTACGACCAGAGCCGGGCGCAGCTCGACCTGGAGGCCACCGTGTACGAGTCGGCCTCGCAGGGCGAGGACTGGGTGGAGTTGGGCGACCAGAAGGTGGCCCTGCGCGACTACCTGGACGACCTGCTCTTCCCCGTGCCCATGCAGCGCATGAAGGTGAAGGCGCTGTCAGGCGGCGAGCGCAACCGGCTGCTGCTGGCGCGCCTGTTCCTGGAGGGCGCCAACGTGCTGGTGCTGGACGAGCCCACCAATGATTTGGACATCGTCACCCTCAACATCCTGGAGCGGCTGCTCCTGGACTTCGGGGGCAGCACCCTGCTCGTCACCCACGACCGGTACTTCCTGGACAAAGTTGCCACCAGCATCCTCACCTTCGAGGGCGACGGCCGCGTCACCCGCTACGAGGGCAACTACGCCATGTACCGGCGGCTGAAGGAGCAGTCGGACGCGAAGGCCGCGGCCCCCGCTCCCAAGCCCGCGCCCCGGCAGGACGAGCCCGCCCCCGCGCCCGCCAAGGCCACGCGCAAGGCCGGGAAGCTCTCCTACAAGGACCAGCGCGAGCTGGACGGCATGGAGGCCACCATCGAAGCCGCCGAGTCGCGCAAGGCCGGCCTGGAGGCCCAGCTCGCCGACCCCGCCGTGTACAGCAACGGCTCCAAGGTGGCGGAGGTGCAGAAGGAGCTGGACGCCACCGTCGCCGAGGTGGACCGGCTGTACACGCGCTGGCAGGAGCTGCAGGACCTGGCCGCCGCCAGCACATAGGCCGGCGCGCGTCTGTCCATTCCCAGCCATGTCTGGGAATGGGACTTCGCGGAAACCCAGGGAGAATCCGGACGACTGGCACGTCAAGTCAGTGCGTTGTTGGGAACCCCAGTACTTGCTGGACGCAAGGGAAGGCGTGCAGCCCTTGCGCGGGGCTGGCGCGTCGTGCGACTCGTGGGGGGCTTCGGGGCCGTCGCACTCACGTCATGATTCATTGGAGGCGTCGTCTTGCCGTCCCGGCCTGCGCTTGCGCTTGTCTCTGTGTTGTCCTCATTGGCCCTGCTTCTCGGCCCCGCTGAAACGCGGGCCCAGGGCCGCTCGCTCCCCTCCTTCAACCTCCAGCGTCTGGAATTGGACCCGGCGGCGCTGGGCTCGCTGATGGTGGGAACGGGCCGCACGCTGCCCCAGGGCGCGCTGCGGATGTCCGTCCAGGGGCACTACGAGCAGCTCCCCTTCCACTTCCAGCGGCGGTGGGAGCCGGGCAGCGGCAGTGGCCTGGTGGAGGACCGCTTCACCATGGACCTGACGGCCGCCTACGGCGTGCTGCCGTGGCTCCAGGTCGCCGCGGAGGTGCCCTTCATCGTCAGCCAGGGCGGCTCGCGCTTCCGGGACTTCAACGCCCCGGAAGGCTCGGGGATGGGGACGCCGTGGCTGGGCCTGCGCGCGGCGCTGCTGCGTCAAGACTTCGGCTTCCAGTTGGCGGCGGACGTGTCGGCCGCGCTCCCGGTGGGCAGCACGGCGCTGCTGGCCCGGGACGACTACGCGGTGCACCCGCGCCTGCAGGTCGGCTTCCTGGCGGAGACGTGGCAGGTGGGCGGGGAGGCCGGCGTGCTGGTGCGCAAGAAGCACGAGCTCTTCAGCGTGTCTGGCTACTCCCAGGACGTCATCGGCAGCGAGCTGCGGCTGGGCGCCACGGTGACGTCGCGGGCGGGGGAGAGCACGCGCGGCGAGGTGAGCGTGGTGGCGGGGCTGCCGCTGCAAGGCGGCCGTCCGGCCGGCGAGCTGCTGCTGGCCATCCGCAAGCACGCGCTGTCCTGGCTGGACCTCTACGTCCTGGGCGGGCCGGGCCTGGGCGCCGGCATGGACACGCCCACCTTCCGCTTCATGGCGGGCGCCTCGTTCTCCACCTTCCGGGTGGACTGAAGCGCCCCGCCCCGCCGTCGCGTCCTACTTGGGCATCACGCCGAAGGCCTTCGCCATCGCGATGCCGATGCCCAGCAGGCTCTCTCCCGCGATGAAGCCGGAGGACACCGGCAGCACCATGTCGTCCGCCAGCTTCGGCTTCGTGCGGCGCAGCAGCGCGGCGATGGCCGAGCCCAGGAAGAAGGCGATGGAGCTGGAGCCCGGAATCACGATGGCCAGCCCGAAGCCCGCGGGGGACGGCACGTAGGCCTTCGCCTTCGCCGGGGCCCAGCGCTCCAGCAGCACCAGGAAGATGCCCAGCGTGGCGCCGCACAGCGCGCCCACGCGCGCCGAGCCTGGCAGCGCGGCCACGCCCGTGGCGAGCAGCTTCGACACGCCGGCCCACACCATGGAGGCGGGCGCGGGGAACTCCTCGGAGCCCAGCATGCTGGCGTCCGGCACCAGAATCTTGAACACGGGCACCACCACCGCCGCGCCGGCCACCACGCCGAAGAGCTGCGCGACGAACTGCTGGCGCGGGTTGGCGCCCAGCAGCCACCCGGACTTGAGGTCCGTCAGCAGGTCCGCCGCGTGAAGTCCCACGCCGCCCGTCGCGTTGGCGCTCATGACGTTGGCGGGGATGTTGCCCGGCGCCAGGCCGCCGAAGATGAGCTGCGTGACGGGGCCCAGCGCCTTGGTGGGCGTGGTGTCCGTCTCGCCCGTCACCCGGCTGGCGATGACGCCCATCACGACGGCCAGCGGCATGGCCAGCACGCCCGCCCACCACGGAATCTGGAACAGGTAGGCCATGAGGAACACGGCCACCGGGCCCAGAATCGCGAAGCCCAGGGGGAACCACGAGGGCGGGCATTCGATGCCGGCCAGCGGGTCCGCCTCCTCCGCCTTCGCGTCCTTCCCCTTGAACAGGCCGGACAGCGACTTGAAGGAGCGCGCCACGCTGCGCCACTGGAAGGCGAAGGAGAGCAGGCCCGAGGACACCAGCACCGCGGAGCCCGTCCACACCATCCAGCTGTTGATGGAGCGGTAGCTGACCTCGGAGATGGCGCCCTGGCTCACCATGGCCGGGGCCAGGAAGCCGTAGGTGAGCACCGCGCCCAGCAGCATGGACCAGCCCGTGCGGAAGCTCACCAGCGCGCCCGCGCCCACCAGCAGCAGGCTGAACTCGAAGGACAGCGACCACGCCGACGCCTTCTTCCCCAGCATCGTGAAGGGCAGGCTCACCTTCTCCGGGATGTTGGCCAGCCACGTGAAGCGCGCGTCGCGCAGGGCCACGACGAACGCGCCAATGGCACCGGAGATGCCGAGCAGCCGCGACTTGCGCCGGGCCACCTCACCATGGCCGTGCAGCGCGCGGATGGTCTCCGCGGTGGCCGTGCCGGTGGGGAACGGCAGCGCCTCGATGTTGATGAGCTGGCGCTTGATGGGGATGGCCGCGAAGACGCCCAGCGCGGAGATGACGGCGAACCAGACCATCAACCAGCCCGAGGACGGCAGCGTCCCCGTCAGCATCAGCAGCGCGGGCACCGCGGCCATGTTGCCGCCGCCCGTCATGTAGCCCGCGGCCGACGCCACCGAGCCCATGGCGTTGTTCTCCAGGTCGGTGAACTCCGTCTTCAGCACCCGAATCGAGCGCAGCGTGCCGAACACCGCGAAGGCCAGGATGCAGGCGGTGATGGTGACGCCCAGGCTCCAGCCCGTCTTGAGGATGACGTACAGGTTGGACAGGCACATCACCGCGCCAATCGCCATGCCGGCGATGACGGCGCGCACCGTGAGCTGGCGCGCACCACCCTGGTAGACGTGCTCCAACCAGTAACGCTCCGGGTCGTGGGCCGCGGAGGCGCCCGCGTCCCCCGCTACGTCGGACGGTGGGATGCGGAGGTCGCTGGGGCTGGGCGTCTGCGAGGGGGACTGGCTCATGGGGGCCGCGAAGATAATCCACGCCACTTCCCCTCGCGAGCGCGACGTGTGACGGGCGGGCCAACCTCCTGGGCTGGCCGCGCCGCGTCAGGGCGGCACGTCAACCGTGCTCATGCCCGCCCGGCCCGTGGACGTGGCCGTGGGTGAGCTCCTCCTGCGTGGCGGTCCGCACGTCCTTCACGGTGACGTCGAAGTGCAGCGTCTTGCCGGCCAGCGGGTGGTTGAGGTCCACCACGACGCCGTCCTCGCGCACCTCCTGGATGCGCAGCGGGATGTCGCCCTGGTCCGTCTGCGCCATCAACGTCTGGCCGGCCTGCGGCGAGAAGCCGGGCGGCAGCATGTCGCGCGGCACGGTGCGCACGCCCGCCGGGTCGTGCTCGCCGTAGCCCTGGCCGGGCGCCACCACCACCTGCTTGCTCTCCCCCAGGCCCATGCCCTCCAGGGCGCCCTCGAGCCCCGGGACAATCTGCCGGTGCCCGTGCAGGTAGGAGAGCGGCTGCTGGGGCGCGCTCTGGTCGATGACCTGACCGTCTCCCAGGTGCAGCCGGTATTCGAGCGAGACGACGGAATCCTTGGCGACCCTCATGCGGGGCTCCTTGCCGATGACTGCGTTGGGACTGCGTTTGCCGTGGGAAGGTGCGGCGGGAAATGCCCGGCGTCAGGACGCGGAGGGGTCCACGGCTCCCTCTTCGGCCGGGCTGTCGGCCGGCTCCCCGCGCGCCACGTAGACGGCGGCGGCCAGGTCCCCGGTGACGTTGAGCGTGGTGCGGCACATGTCCAGGAAGCGGTCCACGCCCAGGATGAGGCCCAGGCCCTCCACCGGAATCTTGAACATGCCCAGAATCATCGCGATGACGGGGATGGAGCCCGCCGGCACCCCCGCGGTGCCAATGCCCGCCAGGATGCAGATGAACATGATGAGCGCCTGGTCGGACAGGGTGAGCGGCACGCCGTAGACCTGGGCGAGGAAGAGCACCGTGACGCCTTCGAAGAGCGCGGTGCCGTTCTGGTTCATGGCCGAGCCGGCGGTGAGCACGAAGCGCGACACGTTGCGCGGCAGCTTGAGGTTCTCCTCCGCCACCTTGAGCGCGGTGGGCAGCGTGGCGCTGGAAGAGGACGTGGAGAAGGCGGTGACGATGGCCAGCCGGCTGCCGCGGAAGAACTCGATGGGGTTGCGCCCGCCCAGGAAGCGCACCGACAGCGAGTAGACGACGAACATGTGCAGGCCCAGCGCCAGCAGCACCGTGCCCATGTACGAGGCGAGCTGCACGAAGATGCCGAAGCCCAGCCGCGCCGTCATGGAGAACAGCAGCGCGGCCACGCCGAAGGGCGCCAGGCTCAGCACGCCGTCGATGAGCTTCATCATCACGTCGTAGAGGCCCTGGATGGTTTCCCGCAGGCGCAGCACGGGCTCCGTCGGGGTGAGCGCCACGCCCAGGCCGAAGATGAGCGAGAAGACGATGAGGCCGATGAAGTCCCCGTCCGCCGCGGCCTTGATGGGGTTGGTGGGCACCATGGAGATGAGCACCGCGCCGAACGAGGACGCCCCTGGCGCGGCGGCCGCCTGGATGGTCATCCCGCCCTGGGCCAGCGCGCGGGCCTCGTCACTGAGGCCCGCGCCGGGCTGCAGCGTGTTGACCAGCACCAGGCCGATGAGGACGGAGATGGAGGACAGGACGACGGTGTAGCCCAGCGTGCGAGCCCCCAGCCGCCCCACCTGCTTGAGGTCCAGCTCCGCCACCGCCGCGACGATGGCGGAGAACAGCAGCGGCACCACGAGCATCAGCAACAGGCGGATGAAGATCTGCCCCACCGGCGAGGCGACATTGTCCACGACGAAGGCCAGCCAGGGCGCGCCGCCCGCGACGACGTTGGCGACGAGTCCCGCCACCGCGCCGGAGGCAATACCGACGAGCATCTTCTGGTGCGCCTTCATCAAGTCTCCGAGCCCTCCTCGCCGGAGGAGAATGGTCCACGCCACCGGGCGGTAGGCGAAGATGGCATGCTGTCCTCCTCGTGGAAACCCTCGTTCGACTCACCGAGAACGCCGTGCCCCCCCTGCTCTTCCGCCGCCTGCTGCGGCGCTTGGGCGTCGTGGGCACGGAGCGCCTGCGCCAGACCTACCAGACGACCTTCTGGTACGACTTCGGCCCCGCGGCCAACGTGGTGGAGGACATCATCCTCACGCTGCGTCCGCACATCGCCGGCAGCCGCCGCGTGGCCGGCGTGGAGTGGTGGCTGTCACGCATGTACCCGACGGACGTGCGCGTGGACTTCCACCAGGACCGCGACGAGAAGCTCGCGCTGCGCACCGGGGAGCTGGTGCACCCGCGCATCTCCTCGGTGCTGTTCCTCAACCGGGTGCGCGGCGGCGCGCTGGTGGTGACGCGCGAGCCGCCAGACGCGGCCAACCCGTCCCTGGCTCCCGCGAACCTGGACACCGCCGACCTGGTGACGCCCCGGCCCAACCGGCTGGTGACGTTCGACGGCACGCTCACGCACGGCGTGCTGGACGCGGACAACCAGATTCCCGACGGGAAGCTGCCCGGGGCGTCCCGCCAGCGCCGCACGCTGGTGATGAACTGGTGGGGACACCGTCCCACCGACATCCCCGCGTGGGCGGACACGCGCCTCTACCGGGCGCTGGCGCGCTGAGCCTCCTCGCGGGCCGTCTCGCGCAGGCGGTGGGTGACGCGCTCGGCCCACTCCGGCTCGATTTCCAGGCACGCGGGCCGCCGGCCCAGCCGCAGCGCCGCCGACGGCATGGAGCCGCTGCCCGCGAAGGGGTCCAGCACCGTGTCCCCCGGGCGGCTGTACGTGCGCAGCAGCGGCTCCAGGACGGAGAAGGGCTTGTGGTGCGGGTGGCCGCCCCAGCGCTTCGCCTCGCCTTCATCGTCGTAGCCGCCGACGACGGCCCAGACGGTGGGCAGGTCTCCTGGCGCCAGCGGCGGCGCGGGCGTGCGGGCAATCACGAGGGCGACTTCGTAGACGCGGAGCGTCTGCTCGTTGGCGTTCTTGTCAGTGGTGCGCTTGCCCCAGACGTACTCGCCGCGCAGGTGCGGATAGCCCAGCCCGCGCGCGGCGGTGAGGAGGGGCTCCTTGCCCAGCAGGTTCGTCCAGATGATGAGGGGCGCGTCCGGCGTCAGGTGCGCGGTGGCGCGCGACAGCCAGGCCTCGGAGAAGGCGCGGTAGTCGCGCACCGTCTCGAAGCGGACGATGGGGTTCTGGTCAATCTTCTTGTGCGCGCGCGTGTCCCGCAGGTCACCGCCCTTGCGCCGCCGGGTGAGCAGGCAGTACGGCGGGTCCGTGTGGAGCAACGCGGCGCGGGTGTCGCCCAACGCCGCGCGGTAGCCCGACGGCTCGCGGGAATCGGCGTTGACGCAGCGGAGGGACTCGGGCGGGGGGATGGAGGTCATCGGCCTGAGCGGCACCCTACACGGCGGGGCGCGGGGCTCAAGTGGCGCGCTCACCGGGCCTGGAGTCCCTCCAGCTTCAAGGTCCGCTTGCGGCCCTCGTCCCAGAGCTCGAGCGTGTATCGGCCGCGGTCCACGCTCTCTGGCTCGTCCACGATGATGATGACGGGCCGGTGGCCGTCGGGGTCCACCGGGCCCTCCTGCCAGGGAGGGAGTGTCCTCATCCGCTTGCCTTGGGCGTCCGTGAGCGCCACCCCCACCGCGCGCCAGCCATCCCACGCCACCTCCTTCGGCGGCTTGAGCCGCAGCGCGGCCCACCGGGGGGACAGGCGGATGAAGCCCACGCGCCAGGGGGCGACGTCTCCCGTCACCTTCCGGACGGCCCACTTCTGGATGATGAGGGTCCCCTCGTCCCGAACGTCCGCGACAACGGACTCACGGGTGTACTCCGCCCCCGCGCGGGAGCGCTGGAGTTGTTGCACCTGGCGCTCCAGCCGGAGCATCTCCGCCCGGAGTTCCTCCACCTCCTGCCGGTAGGACGCCGCGGAGCGCGCGTGGCGGTAGAGCTCGATTTGGCGCTCCGCGCGCGCGGAATCCACGACGAGCACCACGACGGCGCGCTCGGGCACCGCGCCATCATGGAAGCGGACCTCCAACCGCAGCCGCTCACCCTCCCGAAACGTGGACGAGGGCACCAGCACCAGGTGGTCCTCGGTCACCCCGAAGCGCTGGAACCGCTCACGGCCCTCCAGGACCAATTGCTCGGGGCGGATGCGCGCATCGAAGAACAAGGTGGTGGACAGTCCGGGACTGATGCGGACCTCCGGTGGCGTCACCAGCATCCCAGCCTGGACGTCGATGCGCCGGACCGAGGTGCCAGTGCCTGGCGTGTCCAGTGCCGCGGCCTGCCCCGCGGCGGCCCACAACACTCCCCACGCGAGCACGATGAATGCGGACGAACCATTCAAGAGCGAGTTACCTCCAGCAAGGGCGCGTCCGCACCATGACAGGCTGGAGGCCTACTCGGGCGTCCCCATTTGACCGGACACTTGTGACGTCTTCAGGTTGATGCCCGAACTCATCAGCAGCTCGCCAGGTGTGTCCGACGGTTCGTAGGGCATCCCGACTCGCTTCGGGAAGGGACTGTCAACGATGTTGGCGCAGACCGCCAGCCGCTGGCCGTCGGGCGTCTCCACCTCGGTGATCCAGCCGTAGACGTGCGTCTTGCCCCGGAACAACGTGCCGTACATCCGGGTCCCTCTCGGGAACCTCCCCTCATAGTGACTGACGACCTCATCAACGGCGTGGAGGGTGATGGGGCTGCCGTCTGGCGGCACGGGGATGATGTCTTTCTTGGGGTTGATGTAGAGCGTCTCCCAGTTGCCCATCATCCTGGCCATCTTGAAGCCCCGCTTCCTCATGCCCTCCACCACCTCTGGCGGGCACGTGCGCTGGGGCGGCTCGTCCCGCACCTGAGGCCCGCTGGCGCAGGCGGCGGTGAGGCAGGCCACGGCGGCGGCCTTGCCCAGGGCGCCCCCGGCCGACGGGCGCTTCCTGGGCCGCGCCGCGTGGGCCGCTTCCACCTCCGCGTCGGAGGAGGTCGGTTGTGCGGACACTTCGTCCTGCGCGCCCGTGTCGTGGACCGCGCCCGCGTCCGGAGAGGGCGGCATCGCCTCTGGGAGGGGCATCTCGGAGGGATTCGAAGAACGACTCGTCACTGCGGGACTTCCTTTCTCAATGGGAAGAGACGGGACAGGAGCCGGGTCTCCCGCGGTGGGCAGCGCGAAGCGGCTCACCCCGAACACCACCAACCCCACGCCCAGCAGGGCGGCCACGCCCCACCCCCATGCGACTCGGCGGCTCGTACGCGGTGCCGGCGGCGCGGGTGTCTCCGCCGCGGGCGTCGCCGGCGCGGCTGCATCGCCTGAGGGCTCGGACGCCGCCACGGGTGCGCCCGCGCTCGCCACGGGGGCCTCCCGGGGCTCCGGATTGAGGGGCAGCACCGGCGCGCCACCGGACGACTCCCGGGGCCGGACGGGCCGCGAGGACGTGGAGGCGTCGGGCACCATGCGCACCCGCGGGGCCTCCGCGTCCGCGCCCTCGGGAGGACGGTCCAGCGACACCTTCCAGGCGGGCTGCCGCTTCTCCTTGGCCACGTCCCAGAGGGCCTGGAGCAGGGCCTCCGTGTTGGCGTAGCGGTCCTCGGGGCGCTTCGCGAGCAGCCGCAGGGCGATGTCACCCAGGGCGCGCGGCACCTTCGGGTTGACGACGTGGGGCGCGCGCGGCGTCACCGTCTCGATGGCCGGCAGCAGGCGGTCATACGGGAGCTTCGGGTCGAACGCGTAGCCATCCGTGAGCGCCTCGTACAGCAGCGCGCCCAGCGCGTAGAGGTCCCCCGGCACGCCCGCGTCGAAGCTGGCGCCCTGCTGCCAGGAGCCTTCGCGCAGGAAGGCGACGCACTCGGGCGGCAGCAGATGGGGCGAGGCGGGCGCCACGCCCACCGTCAACGTCGTGGCCGCGGGCAGCCGCACCGTGCCCAGGTCGATGAGGAAGGGGCGCTCGTCCTCGCGGCGGATGAGGACGTTGTCGCCCTTCATGTCCCGGTGGTGCACGCCCCGGCGGTGCAGGTCCGCCATCACGCGGACCACCTCCGTGAAGACGGACAGCAGGTGCGCCGCCGTGGGCTTCACCCGCCAGCGCCACTCGTGGAACGTCTCGCCATCGATGTAGTCGGTGACGAAGTACAGGTAGCCGTCGGGCGGCTCGGGCCAGCGGTCCACGGCGTGCAACGCCGGGAGGTTCGGATGGGGCGCGCAGGACAGCAGCGCCGCGACCTCATGCGCCAGCCGGCCGTTGATGTCCTCTTCCTCCGCCGCGTGGAGTCCCGCCGGACGCAGCGCCATCTTCAGCGAGTAGTGGCGGCCCGCCCGCTCCACCTGGAAGACCCGGCCGAAGCCCCCCGAGCCCAGCGACGCGACGACGCGCCAGGGGCCGACCTCGCTGCCCGGGACGAGCTGATCCGGATGGAAGGGAGGCGACCTCACGGCCACAGTCGTTGCCCTCCACCCGCCCCACCCGCAACGTCACGCGCGGGACGCACGGCCCGTGGCGGCGCCATTCGCGCGGAAGACTCGGTAACCACCCAGGGAGCGGGGCTGGACAAGGGCAACCTCCAGGGTTGACCTTATCGTTTCCCCCGGGGATGTCACGTTTTCACTTACCCGCGAGGTAAGTCCACTGCTCAGGAAGACCCAACGCCCTCCGTTGGGTCCACCGCCTCGGCGGCGTCCGCCCAGGCCCCGCTCAGCCGAGCCTCGGAGGCCAGCGCTTCGTCCCAGGACGGGCCGTCCGGCAGCAGGCGCGCGGAGTGCGTCAGGACGAGCCGCTCCAGCGCGAGCTCCTCACACAGCCGCCGCAGCCCCACCGCGTCCAGTCCCAGGCGGGCGAGGTGGGCCTCACGGCGCGAGGCGGGCACGCGCTGGGCCTGCCACCAACGGGCCTCCTCCTCGGCCACCTCTGCGGGGGAGACGCCCAGTCCCAGGGTGCGCGCCCAGCCCGCGAGCAGCGCCCGCCGCAGTCCCGCCTCGGCCAGCGCCGCCGCGTCCGGGGACTCACGCAGGACGTCCAGCACCTGCCCCGAGGACACGGCGCCCGCCTGCGTCGCCGTCACGTCATCCACCAGCCGCCGGCGCCGGACCAGGGACGACGGCTCACGCGGAGCGCCCTGCGGCGCGGGCGCACCCGAGGCCACCCACTCCCCCGCCGTCCGGAGGCACGCGAGCGCGTCCCGCCGCTTCAGGTCCTCCGCGCCGCGCGGAGACCACGCGTCCCACGCGGCCCGGGTGGACGCGGACCAGCGAGGCGCCACGACCTCCAGCACGCGCGCCCAGGTCCGCTCCTGGTAGAAGACGGACTGGCCCGCGTCGACGAGCGCCCGGGCCGCCTCGCGCGTCAGCACCCGCGCCTGGGCCGCGCACTCCGCCGCGTGCCGGACGTTGACCAGGGGCACCGTGAGCGGACGCCAGCCGTGCTCACCGTCCGCGTGCAGCAGCGCCACCTCCGAGTCATCCACCACCACGCCATCGCGGTACCACTCGAAGATGCGCCCCACGCCCACCACGCCGTGCGGCGCCAGCTCCGCCGCGCGCAGGGCGCCCATGCTGCCGCCCCCGAAGACGGCCACGCCCGCCTCCAGCGCCGCCAGCAGCTCGTGGTGCCACACCGAGGGCTGGGCCTCGAAGACGCCATCCACCAGGGCGATGGCCCGGGGCCGCAGCCGCAGCGCGCGCCACACGTCCCCCTGTCTCGCGGGCGGCAGCACCGTGCAGGGCGCCAGCCGCCTCGCTTCGGCCTCCGGGAGAGAGGGGCCCAGGAACACCACGAGCTGGTCCGCGCGCCGCTTCATAGGAGCTCCGAGATGCGCATGTCCGGCACCACGACCTTCTGAACGTGAAGGCCCTCCACCGGGGACGACAACGCCACCGCCGCCGCCCGCTTGAAGCCCGCGCGCCGGAGCAGCGCCAGCACCTGGCGCACCTGCTCCGCCGCGGCGCCCTTCGCCTTCGCCCCCAGGTCCGGCATGTCCGCGGCGCGCCGCCGCGGACGGACCTGGGCACAGGCCTCCGCGAAGCCCCGCGCCGCCTCCCGGTCCGCGGCGGCCACGTCCTCGCGGGCGCCGTGGATGTCCGTCAGCCGCGACTGCGCCGCCTCCAGCAGGGCCTTCAGCAAGGCCGCCTCGCGCGTCAATGCACACGCATAACCCGCGGTGAGCGGCACCGGGCCCTCTTCCAGGTCCACCAGCACCGCCGCGCCCACCGGCAGCCCCACCGCGCCCCGCGTGCGCGCGGCGGGCGTGGCGTCGAAGAGGTACACACCAAAGCCCCGCTCGCGCAACGCTCCAGCCAGGGCCTCCACGGCGGGAGCGAGCTCGCGCAGCTCGGGCGTTCGCAGCAGCCGACGCTGGACGACCGCTTCCGTCCACCCCTCCGGCATCATCCGCGCGAGCTGGTCCCGCTCCGTGGCCTCCAGCAGCGCGTGCAGCAGGGCCCGCCGCGCGTCCGGGTGCGCGCCGGAGCCGTTGCTCGTCCACGCCACCGCCACCGGCCCCACCCCGAGGCTCCCGGAGGGAGGCACGTGCACGCCCTGCGCGGGCACCCATACCGGCTCATCGGAGTACAGGTTCCACGCCTCGAGCCAGGCACAGCGCACATGCGGGCTCCACAAGCGCGGCGCCACCAGCGCCCCCGCCGAGCCCAGTTCGTCGGCGCCCCACAGCTCGCCCAGGTGGCCCTCCAGCTCCGCCCGCGAGCCCCACACGAAGGCGCCCGGCACCACCGTCTCCGCCGCCCACAGCTCCGCCGTCTCCAGCAGCGCGCCCCAGGCCGCGTCGTCGTAGGAGAGGCCCTTGCCGTTGCACACCTGGAGGACGTGGCCTCCCGGCCGCACCGCGCACGCCACCTCCACGCCGGTCCGGTCCAACCCGGTGACCCGCGCCACCCGCGTCACGCCCATCGCCTGGGCCAATCGTTGTTGAAAACGCCGCGAAGACAGCTCGTCCCTGGGAGCCTGCACGGGCGCGGACCTTAGCCTGAACGCATGTCCGGCGGGCGCTCACTCCCACGCGCAGTGGTACTCGCAGTGCGGTGCCCCCCGAGCCCTGCACATGGGGTGGGTGACGCGCACGGCTCGGCCGCCACACAGCTCGATGGCACGCTCATGCCAGCCGATGATGGTCAGACAGTCCGGCTCGGTGACGCTCTCCGCGCCGAAGGTCCGCAGTACCGCCGCGCATGGGCCTGTCTGCTCATAGGTGCGCGAGCCCACCGCGTAATAGAAGCGGTAGATTTTCGGCGCCTGGCTCAGCAGGAAGTGCGGTTGGCCCGCCTTGACGAAGACGTGCTGCGGGCCATGCAGCGCCTCGTGGGCGGAAGCGCGCCCCATCTCCAGGAAGGCCCGGTCCTTGTCCTCGGGCGACATCACCCCGGCGATGGCCGCGTCCAACCGCAGGTTCAGCTCCAGGGGATACCAGCTAACGGGAAGCAGCATCTTCCGCAGCAGCGCCTGGTCCTCCGCGGGCAGCCGCCGCAGCACCGCGTCCACCCCGACCTGCCCACCGTGCTGGCGCAGCATGTTGAGCCGCGAGATGAGCACGCCCCCCTTGATGCGTGAGCCAGTTCCTTGGGTCAACATGCCCCCGTCCCAGGTAACAACCGCCCACCCATTGTCCCCGCGTGGACTGCCCGCCATCAACCCGGGAAGGCACGTTTCCTGGGCTGATAACTTGAAATCCATGGACAACCAGAAATCACTGTCGGAAATCGGCCAAAATTAACCTTTATCTCCGTCCGGGGTTGGAGCCACGTGAGCATCAGGGAGACAGGCGGCCGGGTGGTGTCCCTCCCCGCGCGCATGGCCCGGGCGGGGCTGGAGCGCGCGCCGGACGAGGCGCTCTGCCGCGCCTTCCTGGAGGGTGAGCCGGCGGCCTTCGAGGTGCTGGTGACGCGGCACCGCTCGCTCGTCTTCTCGCTGGTGCGCCGCTACGTGACGCGCCCCGAGGACGCGGCGGACCTGGTGCAGAGCGCCTTCCTGCGGGCGCTAGAGGCCTCGCGCCGCTTCTTCGGGCGCTTCACGCCTTCGGGGCCGGCGCCCTTCCGGGCCTGGCTGGTGCGCATCGCGCTCAACCTGGCGAAGAACCACGTCCGTCAGGGCCAGCGGTGGCGCCCGGTGCTGGTGGCCTCCGGGCCGGACGACGTGGTGGAGGACCCGTCGGAGTCCGCGCAAGAGCGGCTGGAGCGGGCCGAGCGCGAGCGGCAGGTGCGCGCCGAGGTGCTCACCCTGCCCCGCCGCCAGCGCGAGGTGCTGACGCTGCGCGTGGACGGCGGGCTGCCGTTCAAGGACATCGCCGAGACGCTCGGCATCACGGAGAACAATGCGAAGGTGCAGTTCCACCATGCGATGAAGCGCCTCAGGGCGCGGGTGGGCGCACCCGAGGAGAAGCACTGATGACTGCGTGCCCTGACCAGGAGCAGCGGCTGGACCTGCACGCCGCGGGGGCGTTGGAGGACGACGAGGCGCTCGGACTCATTCAGCACCTGGAGGGCTGCGAGGGGTGCCGGCAGGCGCTCGCGTCCTCCCTGGAGCTGCTCTCGCTGGTGGCGCTGCCCGCGCTGTCGCCCCAGGAGAAGACGGAGCTCCAGGAGCTGCCCCGGCGCACGCTGTCGGAGTGGCGGCGCGGCGCCCGGCGCCAGGGCCTGGGCTTGAAGACGCTGGGCGCGCTGGTGGCCACCGCCGCGGCGGTGACGGTGGTGCTGCTGGTGCCCGGCGCGTGGCGGCTGCCAGGCCTGGGACCGGCGGAGACGCCCGTGACGGCGACGGCGGCGCCCGCCACCGACGCCGAGGAGCTGGACGCGGAGACGATGGCCGCCATCGAGGCCTGGGCGGGGCTGGAGCCGTTGGACGCGGTGCTGCTCGAGGACTCCGAGGGCTGGGACGAAGCGCTCGACTTCGATGTGGGAGAGACGCTGTGACGACGAGGGTGCGAACGCGGATGGCGGTGATGATGCTGGCCCTGCTGCCCTGGGTGGCGGTGGCCGCGCCCACCGGGCGGGAGGCCCGCTTCGAGGAGCGGCTGGAGCGCGCGGAGCAGCGGCATCGGCTGCGGCAGGTGTTGGAGCTGTCGGAGGTCCTGGGGCTGGACAACGCGCAGGCGCTGAAGCTGGAGGAGACGCTGCAGCGCTTCGACGAGCGCCGGCGCCCGCTGCGCAAGCAGGTGCGTGAAGCGGCGCGCATCCTCCACCGGGCGGCGCGAGGCGACAGCGAGGCCCTGGCGCAGGTGGACGCGGCGGCGCTGGGGGCCTTCGAGGCACGCGAGCGCATCGCGGCGCTCGACAAGGAGCTGTACCTGACGCTGGCGAAGACGCTGCCCCAGGAGAAGCGCGCCCGGCTCGCGCTCACCCTGGCGCGCGGCGAGGGCCGCCAGAAGATGAAGCGAGCGCCCGGGAAGGATTAGCACCGAAGCCGGGGAGGACCGGGCATCCCGCCCGGCGGGCCCCGCCATGCCGTGGCTACCGTCAGGGAGGCAGCGGCGCGCACCGCGCCGCCACCGAGGAGGCTTCCTTGCGGCTGCTCACCCGAATTGCCCCACCGCTGCTGGCGCTGGCTTTCGCCGCGTGCTCCAGCGTCGACGTGAACACCCACTATGACCCTTCCGCAGCGCAGAAGCTGGAGGGGTTCCGCACCTATGCCTGGCTCCCGCAGCCCACGGGCAAGGACGACCGCGTCTACAACCCCATCGTCGGCGCGCGCGTCGAGCAGACGGTGGACCGCTACCTGCTGGCGCGCGGCTACCAGAAGGTGGAGTCCACCGCCAACCCGGACTTCCTCATCGGCTGGCACGGCGCCATCCACAACGCGCTGAAGGCGGAGACGGTGGACGCCTACTACGGCTACCCCTGGGGCGGCCCCTTCACGGACCCCTTCTTCGCGGGCGGCGCCGTCACCATGCCGCAGACGGAGCTGCGGGAGTACGAGGAGGGCTCGCTCATCCTCGACATCGTCGACCCGCGGTCCAGGCAGCTCGTCTGGCGCGGCACGGCCCAGGCGGAGCTGGACGAGAACGCCAGCACGGCGCAGCAGCAGCAGCGGCTGGAGGAGTCCGTGAAGGACGTGCTGGAGCGCTTCCCGCCCAAGGCGAAGTGAAGGCCCCGCACGCGCACCGGCCTCGCGGTGACGCGCTCCGCGAGGCCAGGCGTCAAGGCGCTGGCTGCTCGGCGGCCGTCCCCTCCTCCACGGCGCGGGACGCGCGCTGGGACTCGGGGACGATGAGCGGCCGCTCCAGGCGCTCCCGCTCCCAGCCGCCCAGGTCCGCGCAGGCCGCATAGGTGCTCTGGAGGAAGTCGAGCAGGTACGCCTTCGGGTCCTCCGCGCGCCGCACGTCGTCGTACGCCAGCAGGTACTCCTTGATGTGGGCGTCGTACCGGGCCTTGGCCGGGCGCACACTGGCGCGCGCGAAGCCCTCCGGCTCCGGGGCCGCATAGCTGTAGAAGGCCGCGCCGCCCGTCGCCTGCATGCCGGGCCAGAAGCCCGCGCTGCTGACCTCCTCGCAGTACGCCTCCTGGGTGATGGGGTCCGCCCCGGGACGGTCCGGCGCGGGACGGCCGGAGAAGCGCGTCACCGCCAGGTCGAAGCTTCCCCAGAAGAAGTGCACCGGGCTGCACTTGCCGGTGAAGCGCGCGCGGAACTCCTCGAAGACGAGCGTGGCCTGCAGCAGCGCCCGCCACCAGCGCTCCACGGCTTCACCGTCATAGCTGGCGTGGTGCCAGTCCTCACCAAAGGGCGTGGTGTCGTCGGGAATCTCGACGGGCTGCTCCCAGACGCGCGCCTCGATGCCCATGGAGCGCAGCGTCGCCATGAAGTCCCGGTAGAACTCCGCGACAGGCCGGGGCTCCAGCGCCATCACCCGGGAGGTCCCACGGTTGGCGTGCACGTGCAGTTCGTGCGAGCGGAAGTCGAAGTCCACCTCGAAGGCGCCATTTCCGAAGGGGATGAGCCCCGTCGTCATGCCCCGCGCCGTCACGCGGAACGCGACGTTCCACCAGTGGTTCTGCGGCGGCGTCAGCGCCAGCTTCACCTTGCCGACGACCTGCGTGTACCGGTGCAGCGTGGCGTACGTGTCCTTCCACGCCTCCAGCGGCAGCGGCGGCCACGCCGTGTCCCGGGTGTCCATGAGGCCTCCCTTCAAGCCGAGTCGGCATTCAGGGTGAGCCCCCACCGGCGCCCATGCCAGGGCGCCAGCCAGGGCCGCATGCCACCAGGGCGGGGACCAGAGGGCCAGCCCCCACGCGCCCTCTCAAGGACTACGGCTGCGCGAGCGCGCTGTCGATGGCCGCCTTCAGCTCGGCGCTGTCCGGCGTCACCGCGCTGGGGAATCCGGCCTTCACCTGACCGTCCTTGCCCACCACGTACTTGTGGAAGTTCCACTTGGGCGCGGGGTGGTGCCGCGACAGGAACGCGTAGACGGGCGACTGGCCGTCCCCCTTCGTCTTCACCTTCTCGAACATGGGGAACGTGACTTTGAAGCGCAGCTCGCAGAACTTCTTGATGTCCTCCGACGAGCCCGGCTCCTGGCCGCCGAAGTCATTGGACGGAAAGCCCACCACCACCAGGCCCTTGTCCTTGTATTCCTGGTGGAGCTTCTCCAGTCCGGCGTACTGCGGCGTGTAGCCACACTCCGACGCGGTGTTCACCACCAGGACGACCTTGCCCAGGTAGCCGGACAGCTTCTCCGGCTTGCCATCAAGCCGGTTTGCGGAGAGGTCATGGAAGGACATGGGCTTCTTCTCGCTCGTGGGTTCGGACTTCGCGGGGACAGGCTTCGGCGCCGCGGCCAGCGCCGGGGAGAGGACCAGCGCCGAGGCCAGGGTCAACAGGGGGAGGGTTTTCATGCCGCTCCCCAGGATGCCCCAGTCGCCCCCTCGTTTCACGCACGCCGCGCCGCGGCACGCGCGCGGGTGTCCTCGCCCGAAAAGAGCGACTTGAGCACCCGGCCGGTGGGCGTCTTCTGCTTCGCCACCTCGCGAGGCGTGCCCTCCGCGACGAGGTGGCCCCCCGCCTCGCCCCCGTCGGGCCCCAGCTCCACCACATGGTCCGCCGCGCCAATCACGGACGGGTGATGCTCGATGACCACCAGCGTGTCGCCGCGGTCCACCAGCCGGCCCATGAAGGTGATGAGCTTCTCCACGTCGCCCAGGTGCAGGCCGGTGGTGGGCTCGTCCAGCACGTACAGCGTGGGCTCGTGCCGGGCGGAGGCCGTCAGCTCGGCCGCCAGCTTCAAGCGCTGGGCCTCGCCGCCAGACAAGGTGTTGGAGCCCTGGCCGAGCTGGAGGTAGCCCACGCCCAGGTCGGCCAGGCACTCCAGCGGCGCGGCCACGCGGGGCAGCGCCTTGAAGACGTCCTTGGCCTCGTCGGCGGACAGGCGCAGCACGTCGCCAATGGTGAGCCCGTGGTAGCGCACCTCCAGCGTGGCCGCGTCGAAGCGCGCGCCGTTGCAGGCCTCGCACGGCGTCACCACGTCCGGGAGGAAGGACATCTCATGGGAGATGGCGCCCTGCCCATCACACGCGGTGCACCGGCCGCCGCTGGCCGAGTTGAAGGAGAAGCGCGTGGGCGAGAAGCCCTTGATTTTCGCCTCGGGCGTGGCCGCGAACACGCGGCGCAGCTCGTCCCAGATGCCCAGGAACGTCGCCGGCACCGAGCGCGGCGTGCGGCCGATGGGCGACTGGTCCACCGACAGCACGCGCTTCACCGCCTCCGCCCCGTGCAGCGAGGTGAAGGGGCCGGGCTTCGCCGTGACGCGATCCAACTTCTCGCGCAGCGCCGGGTACAGCACCTGGCGAATCAGCGTGCTCTTCCCGGAGCCCGACACGCCAGACACCACGTTGAGCCGCCCCACCGGCAGCCGCAGGTCCACGCGCTTCAGGTTGTTGGCCCGCGCGCCCTTGAGCTCAATCCACTGCTTCGCCTCGCCCCGGCCCGAGGGGGGCCGCACCTGCGCCTCCTTCAACGCGCGCGCGGTGGGCGAATCACTCTCCAGCACCACGTCCGGCGGCCCCTCCGCCAGGATGTGCCCGCCGCCCCGGCCGCCGGTGGGCCCCAAATCCAGCAGGTGGTCCGCCGCGCGGATGGTGTCCGAGTCATGCTCCACCACCAGCACCGTGGAGCCCGTGGCCACCAGGGCGCGCAGGTTGTCCAGCAGCCGGTGCGTGTCACGCGGGTGCAGGCCGATGGTGGGCTCGTCCAGCACGTACATGGCGCCGGTGAGGCCCGCGCCCAGCTGCGCCGACAGGCGCAGCCGCTGCATCTCCCCGCCCGACAGCGTGGCGGCGTTGCGGTCCAGGGACAGGTAGCCCAGGCCCACGCGCTCCAGGAACTCCATGCGGCGCAGCAGCTCCTGACGGGACGGCTCGCCCAGGAGCGCCCAGTCTCCCTTGAACTTCCAGCCGCGCACCCGCGTCAGCGTGGACGCCACGGACGCCTGCACCACCTCGTGGTAGCGCGCGCCCTCCAGCCGCACGCCCCGGGGGACGGGGGCCAGCCGGCTGCCACCGCACGTGCGGCACGGAGCGACTTCGCCCTCGGCCATCGCCTCGGCGCCGCCCTGGATGCCGGTGCCCTCGCACGACTCGCAGCGGCCCTGCTTCGTGTTGAAGGAGAACCAGCGCGGGTCCAGCTCCGGCACGGCGACGGCGCACTTGGGACAGGTGCGCTCGGTGGACAGCAGCGTCTCGCCCTTGCCGGCGTCCACCTTCACCGCGCCCTGGCCCCAGCCCAGCGCCTTCTCGAAGACCTCGCGGTCCAGCTTCGACAGCTTGCCCTCGTACATGACGAGGTCGATGTCGTGCTCCCGCGTCTTCGCCAGGCGCGGCGGGTCATCCGTGGACGCGAGCTTCCCGTCGACGATGGCCCGCGAGATTCCCGCCCGCGCGGCCCCCGCGAAGACGTCCAGGTAGGTGCCCTTGCGCGAGCGCACCGCCGGCGCCAGCAAGGTGCCTTCGCCCTTCATCCCTGTGAGCTGCGCGAAGAGCGCGTCCGGCGACGCGGAGGTGATGGGCGAGTCGTCCTTCGGGCAGTGCGGCTCGCCCAGCTTGGCGAACAGCAGGCGCAGGTAGTGGGCCACCTCGGTGACGGTGGCCACGGTGCTGGTGGCCCCCGCGCGCGAGGTGCGCTGCTCCAGCGCCACCGACGGCGGCAGCGAGCTGATGCGCTCCACGTCCGGACGCGGCATGGAGGGCAGGAACTGCCGCGCGTACGGGCTCAGCGTCTCCAGGAAGCGGCGCTGGCCCTCCGCGAACACCACGTCGAAGACGAGCGAGCTCTTGCCCGAGCCGCTCGGCCCGGTGACGACGGTCATCTTCCCCAGCGGGATGCGGCACGACACGTCATGCAGGTTGTGCTCGCGCGCGTGCTCGACCTCGATGGCCGGCACCTCGCCCTTGCCCGGCTTGCGCAGCTTCACCGCGCGGCCCAGCGGCTTGCGCTCGCCCCGCAGCGCCTGCGCGGTGGCGCCCTTGCCGCGCGCCACGTCCTCCGGCGTCCCTTCGGCCACCAGCCGGCCACCATCGCGCCCGCCCACCGGCCCCAGGTCGATGACCCAGTCCGAGGCCTTCATCACCGCCACGTCGTGGTCCACCACCAGCACGCTCGCGCCCAGGTCCACCAGCGCATGCAGCGCGGTGATGACGTGGCGCACGTCCTCCGCGTGCAGGCCGGCGCTGGGCTCGTCGATGAGGAAGAGCGTGCCCCGCGCCTCGCTGGCCAGCGCCCGCGCCAGCTTCAAGCGCTGCGCCTCCCCGCCGGACAGCGTGGACAGCGGCTGCCCCAGCGGCAGGTAGCCCAGCCCCAGCCGCGCCACGGGGCCCAGCGTGCGCTTCAGCGCCGCGTCACCGCCGAAGTGCTGGAGCACCTCGTCCACTGTCATCTCCAGCACCTGGGCCACGCTGAAGCCCTGGTGGCGGACGGCCAGGACCTCTTCCTTGAAGCGCCGGCCGCGGCACACCGCGCACAGCAGCGCCACGTCGGCGAGGAACTGCATCTCCACCGTCTCGTAGCCCTCGCCCGAGCAGGCCTCGCAGCGGCCCTTGTCGACGTTGAAGGAGAAGTGCGCCGCCGAGAGGCCGCGCACCTCCGCGTCGGGCTCGGAGGCGAAGCGCTCGCGCAGCCGGTCCCACGCCTTGGTGTACGTGGCCGCGTTGCCGCGCGAGGTGCGCCCCAGCGGGGACTGGTCCACCAGGGTGACGGCCTCCACCGCCTCCATGCCCTCCACCGCGTCCACCGCGCCGGGCGCCTCCACGTCCTTCACGCCCAGCCGCCGCGCCAGGTGCCGGTACAGTACCTCGTCCATCAGCGTGCTCTTCCCCGAGCCGCTGGGCCCCGTTACCGCGCACAGCACCCCCAGGGGCACCTCCACCGTGAGGTCCTTCAGGTTGTGCTCGCGGGCGCCCCGAATCACCACCGCGCCGGTGCGCGGGCGCGGCGCGCGCGCCTCTTCCTCCACGCCGGCCAGCAGCCGCCCCGTGGGCAGGTCCTGCTGCTTCGCCAGGGCCTCCGGCGTGCCATCGAACACGAGCCGCCCGCCCTGCTTCCCAGCCCCGGGCCCCAGCTCCAGCACGCGGTGCGCCGAGCGGATGACCAGCGGGTCATGCTCGATGACCAGCGCGATGTTGCCCCGCTCCGCCAGCTCCGCGATGGCCTCCGTCAGCGGCGGCACGTCGCCCGGGTGCAAGCCCACGGTGGGCTCGTCCAGCACGAAGAGCGCGCCGGTGAGGGACGTGCCCAGCGCGGCCGTCAGGGACACGCGCTGCGCCTCGCCGCCCGACAGCGTGCGCGCGGGGCGGTCCAGCGTGAGGTAGCCCAGGCCCACCCGCTGCAGGTAGCGCAGCCGGCCGGCCAGCTCGCGCCGCGCCAACTCCCCCTGCCCCGTGGTGGTGCGCAGCGCGTCCAGCCGCGCCAGCGCGTCCGTCAGCTCCAGGTGGTGCCACGACGGCAAATCCAACCCGCCCACGCGGTACGCACGCGCCTGGGCGTTGAGGCGCCCGCCGCCGCAGCTCTCGCACAGCGTATAGGCGCGATAGCGCGCCAGCAGCACGCGCACGTGCATCTTGTACGTGCGGCCCTCCATCCACCGGAACCACGCGCGCACGCCCGGATAGGCGCGGCCCTCGTCGTAGTCGCCCTCGCCCTCCAGCACCGACTCGCGCTGCTCGGGCGTCAGCAGACCCCAGGGCTTGTCCCACGCAATCCCCCGCGCCTTGCACCAGCGCTGGAGCATGCCGCGCTCCCACGTGGTGGACTGGCCGGACCAGGGACGGATGGCTCCCTGGGACAGGCTCAGCTCGGGGTTGGGAATCACCTTGCCCCAGTCGATGCCGATGGTGCGGCCAAAACCCCGGCAGGCGGCGCACGCGCCCACTGGCGACTGGTAGCTGAAGAGGCCGGGCCGCGCGGCCTCGAACTCCCGCGCGCACTTCGGACACACCAGCCCGCGCCGCAGCCGCTGGGGCACGCCCTGGCCGGGGACGAAGAGGTGCGCCTCGCCGTCCGCGCGGCTCCACGCGTCCTCCAGGGCCTGCGTCACGCGCGACAACTGCGCGTTCGTCAGCTTCACCCGGTCCACCACCACGCGCGCGACTCCAGCCGGGTCGGTCGCCTCGGCGGGACGGAGTGACTCCAGCGCCTTCACCTCGCCCTGCACCATCAGCCGGTGGTAGCCGTCCTTCAGCAGCCGGGCCCGCGCGTCCAGGAAGGCCGCCGTGTCGGGGATGCGCAGCGGGAAGGTGAGGATGGCCTGCGCGTCCGCGTGCTCGCGGATGGCCGCCGCCGCCGCCACGCGCGCGTCCGTCCGCACCGCCTCCACGCCGCAGGTGCCACAGACGGGCACGGCTTCACGGGTGAAGAGCGCGGACAGGTACGGCTCCACGTCCGCCAGCGTGGCCACCGTGGAGCGCGAGCTCTTCACGGGCGCGCGCCGGTCCACGGCCACGCCCGCGGCCACGGGCTCCAGCGCGTCCATGGGCGGCCGCTCCAGCCGCTCGAGGAACTGCCGGGCATACGGGCTGAAGCTCTCCACGAAGCGCCGCTGCCCCTCGGCATACAGGGTGTCGAGCGCCAGGCTCGACTTGCCGGCGCCAGAGACGCCGGTGACGCAGACGAACTCCCCTTCCGAGAGGTCGACCGACAGGTCCTTCAGGTTGTGCGTCCGCGCGCCAACGAGGTGAGTCTTGTGCATACGGGTCGCAGGTTTAACGACTGGACACTTCGCCGCCAATCACAACTGAGGGAGAACCCGCGGTGACTCGCCTCCCTGGCTGGCGGTGTAGCGGACGCCTGAGCGGGCCCGCGGGCCCGCTCAGGCGTCCGTCCAGCGCACCCGCAGGGTGTACCCCGTCGCCTGCCGCTCCAGCACCTCCACCTGGGGCAACACCTTGGTGCGCAGCAGGACGCCCTCCACCACGCCGGCGACGAAGTCCGGCAGCGGGTCCGGGTCCACGACGCGGATGCGCCACTCCCCCGCCTGCACCGGCTCCAGCAGCATCTTCATGTCCTCACGCCCCGCCCGTAGATAGGTGGGCAGTCGCGTCAGACACCGCTCCGTCCCCAGCAGGGGCGCGGCGGTGGCGAAGATGCGGCCCACCAGCGTCAGGGCGAACCCCTCCACGTAGCGGTGCCCCAGGACGCGGTTGGCGGCCTCGGGCGGCAGCCCCACGCAGACATGGCGGCGGGCCACCCCCAGCGCCGCCCGCCACACCGCCAGCGGGTAGTACTCCTGCGACGCCTCCATGTCGTAGCCAATGTCTCTCAAGGACTGGGCGAAGGACCCCGTGGGCTTCAGCGCATGGACGAAGAGCCCTTCGAAGTTCCGCCGAGGCACCTGCACCGGCAACGGGGGTGGCTTCCGCGGCTCGATGGCCGTCTTGTCGTCCAAGCCCCGCCGTTCCATGAGTTCCCCCTGTCTCCACCGGTCCTGCAAGCCAGTGTAGCAGCCCGGGCGCTTCGTCACCTCCACGCCACACCGGCACGGCACCCGTCTTTTACAACAGCAGACGTCGTGCAACGATGCGCGTTCGTCATCAAGAGGAGTCCCATGCGGGTCCTGATTGTCACCCAGGGGGGAGGGGCGGACCTGGCGCCAGTCGAGTCCTGGCTGCGAGCGCAAGGGCACACGGTGGTCACCGTGACGCGCGAGGCGGACGTGCCCGCCGCGTGGCGCAGCGGCACGTGCGCGCTGGTGATGGTGGATGCCCGGACGGACACCTCCCGCGTCCCGCTGGTGCGTGCGCTGCGCAGCCTGCCCGGTGGGGAGGAGTCGGTGCTGCTGCTCCTGGGCCACCGGGGCGCGCTGGGCTCACTGCGGCCCGCCTTGGAAGCCGGCGCGGATGATTTGCTCGCGTGGCCCGTGGATGAGGAGGAGCTGGCGCTGCGGCTGGAGCTGGCCCGCCGCCGCTTCGTCCGGCGCGAGGGCCGCAAGGACCTGCCCTTCGGAGATGACCTGAAGGAGACGCTGCTGGCCGTCAGCCCCGTCCCCACGTCCATCACCACCATCACCGAAGGCCGCGTGGTGGCGGCCAACGAAGCCTACTTCGAGCTCTTCGGCTACACGCGCGAGGAGGTCATCGGGCGCACCACGGTGGAGCTGGCGCTGTGGGAGACGCCCGTGGACCGCTCGCAAATCGTGGAGAAGCTGCGCCGCCACGGCACGGTGCGCGGCGTGGACGCGCAGTACCGCACCCGCGAGGGCGAGCTGCGGCACACCCTGCTCTTCATGGGCCTGGTGCCCTACGGCGGCACGCCCCACATCATCGCCTTCTTCCCGGACATCACCCCGCTCAAGCACGCGGAGGAGAGCCTGCGCCGCTCGGAGGTGAGCTTCCGCACCCTCATCGGCAGCCTGCCGGACCTGGTGGCCGTCTTCGACACCAGCGCGCGCGTGCGCTACGCCAACCTCAAGGTCGCCACGGCCCTGGGCTACGAGAGCGTGAACGAGCTGCTGGGCAAGCACATCTCCGACATCATCCCGAAGGAGGACTTCGCCAGCGCCGACGCGCGCATGCACGAAGCCCTCCGCACCGGCCGCGCGGCCCTCCAGGAGCGGCGGCTCGTCAAACGCGACGGCAGCGTGCTCCACGTGGAGTCCACCACCTTCCCCCTGCCCTTCGACGGCGAGGACTCCATCGTCTCCGTCTCCCACGACTTGACGGAGCGCTACCAGATGCAGGCGCGGCTGATGCTCGCGCAGCGCATGGCCTCCGTCGGCACGCTGGCCGCGGGCGTGGCGCACGAAATCAACAACCCCCTGGCCTACCTCACCGCCAACCTGGCCTTCGCGCGCGAGGAGCTCGCCCGCGTGCTGCCCACCGGCACCCGGAGCGTGGAGCCGCGCCTGGCGGAGGCGGTGGCCAGCGCCCAGGCCGCGCTCGCCGAGGCCCAGCAGGGCGCCGACCGGGTGCGCAGCATCGTCCGGGACTTGAAGACGTTCAGCCGGGTGGACTCAGCGGAGAGCACGGAAGTGGACGTCCGGCAGGTGCTGGAGTCCACGCTCAACCTGGCCACCACGGAGATTCGCCACCGCGCCCGCCTGGTGAAGCAGCTCGACGCGGTCCCCTCCGTGGTCGGCAACGAGTCACGGCTGGGACAGGTGTTCCTCAACCTGCTGGTGAACGCCGCCCAGGCCATTCCCTCCGGGACGCCGGAGCGCCATGAAATCCGCGTCGTCACCCGCCTTTCGGGCAACGGCCGCATCTGCGTGGAGGTGTCGGACACGGGCGCCGGTATCGCCAAGGAACACCTGCCGCGCCTGTTCGACCCTTTCTTCACCACCAAGGAGCCCGGCGTGGGCACCGGACTGGGCCTGTCCATCTGCCACGGGCTGGTGACGGCCCTGGGTGGGGAAATCCACGTGACGAGCGAGCCGGGCAAGGGCTCCACCTTCCAGGTGCTCCTGCCCCCCTCGCAGCGGGTGGCGGAGCGCCCACCGCCCGCGCTGCCGCCCGCTCCCGCGGAGAAGCGGGGCCGGCTGCTGGTGGTGGACGATGAGCCGCTCGTCTGCACGGCCCTGGGGCGCACGCTGCGTCCACACCATGACGTCACCCTCTCCACCCGGGCCCAGGAGGCCTTGGAGCGCATCGAGGCCGGCGAGCGCTTCGACGTCGTCTTCTGCGACCTGATGATGCCGGGCATGAGCGGAATGGACTTCTACTCCGCCCTCCAGGCCCGCCACCCCGAGCAGGCCCGGCGGGTCATCTTCCTCACCGGCGGCGCGGTGACGTCTCAGGCCCGCGCCTTCCTGGAGTCGGTGCCAAGCCCTCACCTGGAGAAGCCCTTCGCTGGCAGGGAGCTCCTCTCCCTGATCCAGGAACGGCTCGCGCACGCATAGCGAATTGTCAGCCTGTGGAAGATTTGGACAGGCCGCCCCACCCCCTGCCCCTATCCTCCCCACCCCCCCCGGCCGCTGGGCAGGGAGCCGTCCACGGGAGACATGCGCGGAGTGTGCTTTCCGTGACTTCCCAGTGACACGACGCTCCCAACCCTCTGGAATCACGGCATTTTCATGACGGCGGATTCGGACCTGCGGGGCTGGTACGCGGGTTGCTGAGGCACTGACGCGCCGCACCGCGAGTCCACGCGGAGCGTGCGGTCGGGCGAGGTCCGGGACACCGGAGCCGTTCGGCGGAACCTCTCGCTCGGAGGCGCTCGGACGTGACGTCGTTGCGGCAGAAAGCGTTGAAGCGGGGTGCGCCGTGGCTGTGTGCCATGGCGGTGGCGTCGAGCGGCGCCGCCGTGGCGGCCGCGCCGGCCAAGGCCCAGAGCGCGGTCACGAAGGGCACGACGGCCTTCTCCACGCAGACGGTGGTGGAGCGCGCGCGGACGCTGGCGGCCCGGCCCTATCAGGCGCCGCCGAAGTCGCTGCCGAAGGCGTACACGCAGCTCAGCTACGACCAGTACCGCGACATCCGCTTCCGCCCGGAGCGCGCGCACTGGCGCGACGCGGGCCTGCCCTTCCAGGTGCAGTTCTTCCACCCGGGCTTCCTGTTCCAGTCCCCGGTGGTGATGAACGTCGTGGAGGCGGGCCGCTCGCGGCCACTGCGCTTCTCCCAGGACCTCTTCAGCTACGGCAAGGTCGTCAACAAGGCGTCCCTGCCTCGCAGCGGCGTGGACGGCTTCGCGGGCCTGCGCTTCCACCACCCGCTCAACCGCCCGGACATCTTCGACGAGCTCGCGGTGTTCCAGGGCGCCAGCTACTTCCGCTCGCTGGGCCAGGGCAACCTCTACGGCCTCTCCGCGCGGGGCATCGCCATTGACACCGCGCAGCCGAGCCCCGAGGAGTTCCCGGAGTTTCGTGAGTTCTGGCTGGAGCGCCCGGCCTCCGGCGCGGACCAGGTGGTGGTGCACGCGCTGATGGACGGCCCCAGCATCACCGGGGCGTACCGCTTCACCCTCACCCCGGGCTCGAACACGGTGATGGAGGTGCAGGCCACCCTCTTCTCACGCCGCACCATCGACAACCTGGGCGTGGCGCCGCTCACCAGCATGTACCTGTTCGGTGAGAACGACCGCGCGAAGTTCGACGACTTCCGGCCGGAGGTCCACGACTCGGACGGCCTGCTGGTCTGGTCCAGGGACGGCGAGCAGCTGTGGCGCCCGCTGCAGAACCCGCGGCAGGTGCGCACCTCCAGCTTCCGCGCGGAGAACCCGCGCGCCTTCGGCCTGCTGCAGCGCGATACGGCCTTCCACAACTACGAGGACCTGGAGGCCCGCTACGAGCGCCGCCCCAGCGCGTGGGTGGAGCCCGTGGGCGAGTGGGGCCCCGGCGCGGTGCGGCTGGTGGAGATTCCGACGCCGGACGAGACGCACGACAACATCGTCGCCTTCTGGGTGCCGGACGCGCCGCTCACCCCGGGCACGCCGCTGCGCGTGGCCTACCGCCTGCACTGGGGCGCGAAGTCGCCCTGGGAGAACACGGGCGGCGTCGTCACCTCGACGCGCATCACCTCCGCCATCACCCCGGGCATGCCCGTGGGCGAAGGCGTCACGCCGGCCACGCGCCGGTTCATCCTCGACTTCTCGCGCACCGCCCGCGCCGAGGACGGGCCGGTGGAGGCGGTCATCACCGCGGCCAGGGGACAGGTGCTGCGCTCCACCATCCAGCGCCATGAACCCTCCGGTGGTTGGCGCACCACCTTCGAGCTGGAGCCCGAGGGCACCAGTGAACCCATCGAGCTGCGCGCGTTCCTGCGGCGCGGTTCGGAGACCCTCACCGAGACCTGGAGCTACCTATGGATTCCGTGACGACGCCGAACACCTGCCCCTCCGTGACGACCGACTGGGTCCGTCCGGAGACGTGCGTGGCGCTCGACGCCTTCTTCCAGGGCTTCGGTTTCGAAGCCGCCGAGGACCTGGCCGCGCTGGCCGCCTGGGCGCTGGAGGGTGTCACCGCGTCCAACGTGAAGCCGCAGGCCGCCGTGGCCCTGGCCCGTGCCCGCGTGGAGACGTGGCTGACGCGCGTGCTGGACATGGACGTGGTGGGCGAGGGCCGGCTGCTGACCCGTGGCCGCGCCGCCTTCGTCCTCAGCGACGGCGCGCGCTTCGGCGCCACCGTGCTCACCCGGGACGCGGTGCCGCGAGAGCTGTCCCGCGCCCTGCGCGCCGCGGTGCCGGTGCCGGTGCCGGCGCAGGTCGCCACGCTGATGCCGGAGCAGCAGCTCGTGCTGTGGCCGCTGGGCGAGCGCCTGCGCCGCTGGCTGCGCGCCGGCCAGCCGGACATGTCCATCTCCCGCTGACGTCGCCTCCCGCTCCGGGAGATTGCTCGCGAGGTTCCGCCATGCACGCTCATTCGTTCTCCCCGGAGAGCGCCGGCATCCGGCGCCTCTTCGTCCTGGGCCTGGCCGCCGTGTCCACCCTGGTGGGCACCTGGGAGATGCACCGCCTGCTGAGCGCGCGCGGCACCACCGTCCCCGAAGGCGTGCTGCTGGTGCTCTTCGCGCTGTGCTTCGGGTGGATTGCCCTGTCCTTCTGGACGGCGGTGGCGGGGCTGCTCCAGCTCGCCGTGAGCAAGCGGCTGCCCGGCCTGCGCTGGCCCACGGCGGAGGAGTCCGCCACGCGGCTCACCGCGCGGACCTCTGTCGTGATGCCGGTCCACAACGAGGACCCGGCCTCCGTCTTCGCCAACGTGCAGGCCACCTACGAGTCCGTGGAGGCCACCGGGCAGCTGGACGCCTTCGACTTCTACATCCTCAGCGACTCCACCCGCCCGGAGGCGTGGATCGCCGAGGAGCTCGCCTGGGCGGACCTGTGCCGCCGCGTGGGCGGCCAGGGGCGCATCTTCTACCGGCGCCGCACGGACAACACGGGCAAGAAGGCCGGCAACCTCCAGGACTTCTGCGAGCGCTGGGGCCGCCACTACGACTTCACGATTGTGCTGGACGCCGACAGCCTCATGGACGGCCGCACGCTGGTGACGATGGCGCGGCTGATGGAGCTCAACCCGCGCGCGGGCATCCTCCAGGCGCCGCCGCTGAACGTGGGCCGCAGCACCCTCTTCGCCCGCCTGCAGCAGTTCGCCGGGCGCGTGTACGGGCCGGTGGTGGCCGCGGGCGCGGCGGCGTGGCAGCTGGGTGAGTCCAACTACTGGGGCCACAACGCCATCATCCGCACGGAGGCCTTCATCCAGCACTGCGGCCTGCCCGTGCTCCCCGGGCAGCAGCCCTTCGGCGGCCACATCCTCAGCCACGACTTCGTGGAGGCCGCGCTGATGCGCCGCGCCGGCTACACCGTGTGGCTGGTGACGGAGCTGGGCGGCAGCTTCGAGCAGCCGCCCCCGAGCCTGCTGGACTACGCGCAGCGAGACAGGCGCTGGTGTCAGGGCAACCTCCAGCACCTGAGCCTGGTGGCCGCGGGCGGCCTGCACCCCATCAGCCGGGGCCACTTCCTGATGGGGGTGATGTCCTACGCGGCGTCCCCGCTGTGGCTGCTGTTCCTGATGTCCGGGCTGATTGCCGGCCTCTACGACGGGTGGCTGTCCTTCTCCAATCCGCACCTGCTGGAGGACCTGGGCCCGGAGGCGCTGGCGTTCGACACCACGGGCGCGGTGCGGCTGTTCTCCGTGTCCATGGCCATGCTGTTCGCGCCCAAGTGCTTCGGGCTGCTGCTGGCGCTGGCCAGCTCGCGGGACTCGGCGCGGATGGGCGGCCGGGTGCGGCTGGTGCTGAGCGTGGTGCTGGAGAGCGTGCTGGCCACGCTGATGGCGCCGGTGATGATGCTGTTCCAGTCGCACTTCGTCTTCGGCACGCTGCTTGGCTACAAGGTGACGTGGTCCAGCCAGCAGCGCGACGACGCCGACCTGCCCTGGTCCGAGGCCGCCCGCCGGCACGCTGTTCACACCACCGTGGGCGGGGGGCTGGCCGCGGTGGCGTACTTCCTGTCACCCGGGCTGCTGCTGTGGCTGTCGCCCGTCGTGGCCGGCCTGCTGCTGTCCATCCCCCTCTCCGTCTTCACGTCCCGCGCGTCGCTGGGGCTGTGGCTGGAGCGGCTGGGCCTGCTCGTCATCCCCGAGGAGACGGAGCCGCCGCGCGTGCTGGAGCGGGCGCGAGAGGTGGCCGGGGAGCACGCGCTGGAGCCGGTGCGGGACGCGGTGGACCACGTCCTCTCCGACGCCAAGGCGCACGCGCTGCACCTGGCGCTGCTGGAGTCCCAGCCCTCGCCGGCCGCCGTGCCCATGGCGCTGGCCTCCGCGCGGCGCAAGCTGCTGGGTGACGACGTGGCGCCGCTGTCTCCGCCGGAGAAGACGGCGGTGCTGCTGGACGCGCACACGCTGACGGAGGCCCGCGAGCGCCGGCTGACGCTCGCGGTCTCCTGAGCAGTAGCGAGGTGCGCGAGGGTTGGATGCCCTATACCCGCCCTGTTATGTTGGGCCGCTCATGCGCGCTCTCCCACTGCTCAGGTGTGGCCTGCTTCTCGTCCTGATTGCTTCCCCGGCACTGGCCAGGGATGAGGCAGAAAAGCTCACGATTCGGACCCTCAAAATGCCGGCCCATCCAGGCCAGGCGGCGCCGTCCATCTACGTTTCCTGGCAGGTGGCGACGACGCTTCGCTTCGAGGCAGAAGTCGATCCGACGAAGACGCGGCTCTTGGCGTGGGAAGGGCGGTTCGAGCCCCTGCTGGTCGGAAGCAAGAAGGTGGTTATTGAGCCACTGCGCGGCCTCGACAGCGGCGAGGCGCTACCCCTCCTCGTGACGCTCGTTGACGAGACGGAGTTCACGTTCCTAGTGAAGCCCAAGAGCCACGAGGACTGGGGATGGATCGATTACCAGGTCAACGTCTTCAAGAACACCGACAGCTACAACGCCGTCCTCTCGTCCCTCTATGACTCCCTCAATCGCGAGCGCAAGCTGAGCGAGGAGAACGAGCGGTTCAAGAAGGAAGAGAACTCGGTCGATCATGCCTTCGCGACCCTGCTCGCGAACGGACAGGTGAAGAAGACGCCATTTCGGCGCGCGAAGTTCTGGCGCTCGAAGAACGAAGACATGGACATGATCGTCGAAGTCTTTTCGGGCCCTGACAAAGCGGCGGTCGTGATTCACCTGACGAACACCCTCTATGGCGCGCCATGGAAGCTCGACGGTGCCTATCTGACCCGCGACTTCACCAGCTACACCGCTCGGCTCTTTGCGCTCCGCATGAATCGAAGTGAGATCGTTCCCGGCCAATCGGGGAAGATCGCGGTCGTTGTGGACAAGAGCGCCTTCGAAACGGAGAACGGGCGGCTCACCGCGCTGGCCCTACAGCTCTTCCGTGGCGATGGACGCCTACAGGTGGCCGTGGCGATGGATCACACGCTGATTCGGCAGTAGAAGTGCCGTTCATGCCCACGACCAAGGCTCTGCTGCTCAGCTCCATCGTCCTGCTTGCCACGTCTTCCGGATGCACAGCGACCGGCGGCGTGGCACTGCGCCCTGACGGCACTCCAGGTCCGCAGGAATGCCCGGCGAAGGCGCTTGAAGTCATGCGGTATCTGAAGCTGCGCGTTGGGGATGCGGCGCTGGTGGATCTCGACGCGAACCAGATCGACGCGAGGCGCCTCTCTCTCTACGACGGACCCCTTGAGAGCATTCTGAAGGACGAGCTCGGTACACTTGAAGCGACGACCCGCTTGTACGGGCAGGTCTGGACGAGCGGCCCACAGGTCGTGATCCGGTACTACGAGGCTCACCCACCGGACAGTGACAAGGTTCCCATCTGCGCGGTGGCCCGGCTGAGCCGCGACCAGATGCGGAAGCTCCCCGAGTCGAAGCCCGGGATGGCCATTCTCGACGGCTCCGTTGCAGCGGCGTACATCGTCGATGCGTTCCGGTGACACACTTGCTCGGCTCACCACGCCCTGTGCTGCTGCCCGCACGGTGGTTGGAGCAGACCCGGGCTCGTGCGTCGTGGTTTGAGCGGGCCGCTCTGACGCCTGCCAGCTCAGCTCCCCAGCTGTTGATGGTCACCAAGAAGCGCGGATTTCTGGTCATGGGCGACCAGGAAGTCGAGAACTGCGCAGCCAGGGGCAGCGCTGTGAGCAGCTGAAAAGTGGAGGATTGGGAAGCGAGCCGGTGGAGTCCAGGGCAGCGAGTGTCCTGAAAGTCAGAAGGCCCACCAGCGACACCTGGAGGGCCTTCCTGGGGGCGCGCCTGGTGTGCGAGAGGGGCGAGCCGGTGAGGGAGGGGTAGCGCATTCCGGGGCGCCGCGCCAGAAGTCGGCGCGCGGGGGAAGGTGTGTGTGGAATCGTTGCGTCTGGTGGTGAGCGGACGGCCGGAGTGCCGGAGGCTGTTCCAGCAGTGCAGCCGGTGTGACAGAGGGCACGCTACTGCGAGCACAGCTGCGGGGTGCGGACGCGCGCGGAGTCGGTGCGTGCGGCCGGGCGGCGCTACCAGCGCACCCGAGACGGACGGCATGCACACGCCGAGCGTCAGGCCGCGTACCGGGAGCGACGGCAGAAAGTGAGGCATCAGGCGCCCCCGCCAGGTGCCATGGAGGTGACGGTGTCGCCCGCGCCGGCCCAGGCAACAACCGGTGCACGAGTCCCTCACCTACCTGGAGGACCATGGCGAGCGAATGCACGATGCCGAGGCACGCGCACGGGGACTGCCCATTGGCAGCGGCAACGTGGAGGCCACCTGCAAGTCTCTCGTCACCCTTCGCATGAAGCGCCCTGGCCCCCGCGGGATGGAGGCGTCTGGCCAGCACATCCTGTGGACTTGCGCGCCCTGGTGCTCTCGGAGCGGTGGGACGCGGCCATGCACCTCACGCTTGCACCGCACAGGGCCGACGTTCGGCCCGCAGCATGATCAGGCTGGGAGCCACACCCCAGCGAACCGTGTCCCTGTGGTAGTGGCCGGAAGTTCAAGCGATGCCGCTGCGCCGGGGGCCAAGCCCGAGCCTTACCGGACTTTCCCGAAGCAGGTCTGTTGCCACCATCTGGCTCGAATACGCCTGGTCAGGTTCGGTACCGCTCCGCCTCCCTGAAGAACTGCGTGAGCGAATACTCCAAGAGCGACTGGCGGGACTGCATGTACCGGCGCGCACGGAGGAAGGGTAGCCAGACGCGCTTTCCAACACGCACCTGAGACTCTTGCACCTGCTGCCGCAGCACCCACGTTCCGCCCAACCGCCGCACCAGTACGTCCCCCACGTAGGCACCTAGTGCCGGAGCTGTGTGACTGTCGATGAGTTCGCGCGTGTACCGCTCCGGGAAGTTTTCCCGCCAGAAGTAAAAATCCAAGTCCGTGAGAGACTCGGGTGTCTCGTCCATGATGGAGGGCACCTTGGTGTGCAGCGCGGCCACGAGACCTTCGGACAAGTCTGCGTAGGATTCGAGGACGCGCTCAGGATTCGCCACGTCTGAGGGATGGGCGACTGGGAGCCACTCCTCGGGCACCGGCGGCCGGAAGGAGTTGAGTTCGGCAATCTTCCGCTGCCGCTCATGTATCGGGGCCCTATCCACCACTCGAGAAAGAAGCGGCGCCAATTCTGAATGGAAGTTTGGCTCCACGGGAGTGAGCGCAGCACTGCGTTCTGTCAGCGAGCGCAGCACCGTGTCGAAGTCGAGGTCTGGCCGCAGGTGGACATGCGCACGGGCCTGGGCCACCCGTGCCTCCTCGCTGGTGAAGTCGGCGGCGGTGGGCCGCAGCACCAGGAGAACGGAGCCGTTGGGCAGTTCCTCCACGAGATGCGCAGGAGTAGAGAGCATCCGCTCGCGGCCTACCGTCTCCACCAGCTTCGGGCCGAAGACATTGAGCCATGATACCTCGTAGACCTTGTCGAACCCGTCCCTGAGTAAACGCTCCTCGTCACGTCCGTAATAGGGAGCACCTGCCAACTCATCATCAGCCATGCTGTGGGCTGAAGCGTATGAAACTGGGTAGCGCAAGGCCCACGCGCGCACCATCTCCACAAAGCGACCGCTTCTCTCCGCCAACGCAAACGTTCCAAGGGACTCTATATGGAGCGAGACCCCCAACCCGGGAGATAGCGGTGGAAACCTGAGCCTAATGGTCATGTCCAACGCGGGCCGCTGCGTGCGATAGAGACCAATGGTAGCAGTCTTCTCTCCCCGAGCTTCCTCGTACGCCTTCCAGGTGGCAGTTCGGGAGTACTTCCGACCACGCTTCCCTTCGACAACGTCCGGCATCCATTCGCCCGCATACTTCTCTAGGGTCTCGAAGAAGGGCCCCATTTCGACTTCAACTGAAGCCTCACCGTTGAAGGAAGACTCCAATGAGAGCGTGAGGCGATCTTCTGTCCTCGAAGCCCATAGATTCAGGTGCTTCATTGAAACGACACCTCCACGCCAGGGACCGAGTCACGTGTACCACTCAAGGCTGGGCGCAATATCCTGGATTCCGCAGGTTTGAGGTCTCCTCCCTCGTAGATCAGGCGGACCCGCTGAACCTGTGTCTCCATTTCCATCCCGGGCCGTCGAATCTCCAGCGTCTCGCCGTAATACCTCAAGGCATTGCCTGCATCCGTAGTCATTTGGGTTTCCAGCGCCTTTGGCTCCATTTCCGAAAAGTCCCTGCTCTTGAGGCTGAACGTCTCCACTCGCGGCGTCGGACCAGCAGCGAGCCCATCTTCGATGACGAGCACGTCCGCGAAGCGCAGGTCCGCCTTCGCCACCCCCACATGCGTCTCGATGCGGGGCTGGTCGAAGTCCTTGAGCCACCGCCGCTGCGCCCGCGGCAGGGCCGCGTCCGCCTCGAGGAGGGCGACCATCTTCCGCTCGAAGGCCAGGCCCCGAGCGTACCTGTCACGAAGGAGCTGGTAGCCAGCCCACTTCAGCGGACCCTTCTCCGCAATCCCCTTCGTGATTTCCGCGGCCCGCGTCTCCAGGTACGCCACGTAGTCGGCCCAGAGGGGCTCCGCGGCGACTTCGGCAGGAGCGGCCCTCCGCAGAGCCTCGCGGTGCTTCGTCAGCTCCGCCACGTCCATCGTCAGGCGCGCTCCCGGGAACTCCGCCTCCAACTGCTTGAACTTCGCCTCCGCCACCTCGGCAGGGAGTCCAGCCGCCTCGGGTGGCATGGAGGGCCGAGTACCGCCCTTTCTCCCGGAGGCCCCTCCGGTGGACGCGGCGCTCGGGGGCTCTCGGTACCTCACGGCCAACGTGGCCTGTGCCTGCGCGACGTTGCCTCGCGCCTCGTACAACGCCAGCGCGCCCGACTCGCCCCACTCCGCCACCAGAATCGCTGCGTCCCGGTCCTGCTGGAGGTAGCGCGCCAACGCCCCCACACCGCGCTCTCCGACTCGCGCTTCCAACCTCTCCAGCACCGCCTTCAGCGACTCCACGCGGGACACCACCGCCTGGAGGCGAGCGCGCTCCAGCCGGGAGACGCCCGCTTCACGAAGCGCGCGCGCCCCCTTCCCTCCCGCGTACAAGCCCACCATGAGGGCCGCGGGCGCCAACTGCCGCGTGGCCTCCTCGTACTCCCCCTTGGCGAGAGAGGCCCCGCCCTGCGCCGTCCCCGCCACCAGGTGGTAGAAGCCCAGCGGCAGACCGAAGGTGAGGGAGTCAAAGGACGCCAGCGCCACGTTGCCTGGCGCGAAGGCACCTAGCAATTGGGCGTTCTCCACCTCCCGGTATGCTTCCTGGTAGGGCGGTGGAAGCCGCGCGGGCAGCGCGGACGCCTCCAAGCTCCGGCTTCCGCCGACGAGGGGAATGGAGGCCGCGACGTCATCCACGGCCCGACCCAGCCCGCGCGCGATGTCGCCGCCGCGGAAGCTCCGCTCCGGGAACTCAGCGAGAGCCAGGCCTCGCTGCTTCAACTCCTCGCGCACCACCTCCATGGCCCCCAGGGCGCGCTTCAGCAGCTTGTCCTCGGCCAGCAGGCGCAAGAGCTGCCGCACCTCGTCGTCGTGAGAGGTATGCAGGACGAAGAGGGCGAGGACCTCCGCCTTGCCCAGGCCGTGCTTCTCGACGGCGGTGGCGAGGAAGGCCGCGCGCTTCTTGAGGAGGACGCGGGCCGCTTCGGCCTCCAGGGGGCCCAGGGCGCCCAGCCGAACGGCGTTCCAGTCCGAGAGGGCCTCCACCAGCCGGGGCATGTCCGCCTGGCGCTGCAAGGCCAGGAAGGCCGCTGGCGTGGTGCATTCGAGGAAGGGCGCCAGCACTGCCTCCTCCGAGTCCAGGTGCGGCCAGCCCGAGGGGACGTCCCCGCACACCCCCGCCAGGGCCCCCACCACGCGCAGGGGCGCCGTTTCTCCTCCGCCGGGATTCGGGGGAGACGGCGTGGCCCGGCGGCGGTGCAGAAGCGGTCCGCCCGCGGACGCCGCGTCGAAGTCCTCGAGCGCCTCGTCCTCGGGGAGACTCGCGACGGCACCGCGCCCCAAGGCAACCAGGGGCGTCGCGCCCGAGACGGTAGCCAGGGTGACTCCCAGCCCCGCCCGTGAGGGCAGCGAGGCACACCCCGACGTCAAGAGGGACAGGGCCAGCACCAAGCCCGCCACGCCACGCGGCAGTCGCTCAGCGCGCATTGTCCACCCCCAGCCCCACGGCCGCGAAGGCTCCCGGCCGCAGCGTCCCCTCCGGCGTGGGAAACAGCAGCGTGCCGCCCTGCCCCAGTGCATGGAAGTTGCCTCCCAGGAAGCGCCACCGGGCCTCTCCCGAGACGACGTAGCGCGCTCCGGGCTGGCCCATGGCCGTCGCCAGTCCGCCGACGCCCACCGTGAGGTTCCGGTGGAAGAGTTGCGCCTCCACCCGCCCGTCCACGTCCGCTCGGCCCCAGGAGAAGACCTCCACTCCCAGGGAGAGGAAGAGGTGCCGTTGGCGCATGCCACTCAGCCGCACCGCGTCCCAGTTGAGAATCACCTCCCCGTAGGCGGAAGCCCCCTCTGGGAAGGACGCCTCCGCCAGCGGCACGGAGGCAGGGCCCGCCACATGGAAGCGCGCCAACTCGAAGTCCGGGCCGAAGGCGCCCTGACGGAAGCCTCCTCGCTGAAGGCGGGCCTCCAGACGGGCCCGCATGTCCACCGTCGGCGTCAGCGCATCCACGCCCACGCCCACCACCGCGCCCCAGGCTCCGCCCTCGCCCGGGCGTCCGCCCCACCCGCCCAGCAGGTGCGCCTCCACTCTCTTGCCCTTGCGCCCTCGCCGCAGCACCACTGCGGTGGCGTCCAGGTGCGCCAGCGTCATGGGCCTCGCGGTGCCGCCCACCCGCCCCCAGTCATGCACTGCCGACAACGCCAGCGTGTACCGCCCCGGGACAGGGGGCCGACCGAAGAGGACGTGCTGCACGTCCAGGGCTACTTCCGCCCCCGTCAAGCGCGCGCTCAAGACGTCCGAAGCGAAGGCCTCCGCGTACACCGGCCCCAATGTGCCCGTCGCGATGACGCCGGCCGGGTGGTAGTCGGGATTGACGCGGTTGCCGTAGCGCCGCACCAGGTGCCCTGACAGGAGGGAGTAGCCCTCCATCATCCCCAGCCACACCGAGTCGGGCGTGTCCCCTCCCACCATGAAAAGGCGCACCACCTGCCCCCAGTCGGACAGCGTGTCCCAGTCCTCCCGCCTCACGAGGCCCGCGCCTTCCCCTCCGCCCCACAGCCGCAGCCGTACCGGCGCCCCGAGAATGAGGCGGAACGACTCGCCCCTCCCCAAGGCCACCATCGGCTCCACCTGCACGAAGCCTTCGTCGGTGCCTGCGCCCCTCCGCGGCAGCAACGTCCAGGTCGCCGCGTCCATGCGCAGCAGGTTCGTCATCGGAGGTGCCGAGTCGGACGTCGCGGACGCAGAGGACTCCTCCTCGGGCTGAGCCTCTCCCTCTCCCTCTTCCTCCTCGCCGGAAGACTTGTCGGAGATGGCCTCCTCCAGCCTTCGCACGGTGGCGTCGAAGTCCTCTGGGGTGACGGCCTCCTGCGCCCCTCCGGCCCCGGGCAACAGCAGCAGCAAGACGACGGCCCAACTCCCATGCATGCCCATCGACGCCTCCGTGGCGGGCCCCAGCAGGGGCGCTCAGCACAGAGGTTCTCTGTTCGGTCCGACAAGGCGGAGGACCGGGTGGGACGTTGCACGGAAAGGTCTGGCTGTTACTCCCAAACGCTCCCGGCCGCCGGGACTACGCGAACAGCCGGCTCAGCACGGCCACCATCTGCGCCACGTCGGTGGCGCACGCCATCTCCCGGATGGAGTGCATGGACAGCATGGGGTTGCCCACGTCCACCGTGCGGATGCCGAGCTGCCCCGCGGAGATGGGGCCAATGGTGCTGCCGCAGCCCAGGTCCGTGCGGGTGACGAAGTGCTGCGGCGTCACGCCGGCCTCGCGGCACAGCGCCGTGAAGAAGGCCCACGACTCCCCATCCGTGGCGTAGGACTGGTTCGCGTTCGACTTGATGACCGGGCCCGCGCCCATGTGCGGCTGGTGCTTGGGCTCGTGCATGGACGCGTAGTTGGGGTGGATGGCGTGCGCCATGTCCGCGCTCACCAGGAACGAGTGCGCGATGGCGCGGTGGAACGCGTCCGGCTTGCCGTCGGAGTGCGCCAGCGTCAGGCGCTCCAGCAGCGTGCGCAGGAAGGGAGACGCGGCGCCCTGCGCGCTGCGGCTGCCCACCTCCTCGTGGTCGAACAGGATGACGCCGCTGGTGGCCTCGCGCGAGGCGCTGCTGGAGAGCAGCGCGGACAGACTGGCGTGGCAGCTGGCCAGGTTGTCCAGGCGCGGCGCGTGGAGGAACTCGCCGTGCGCGCCCGAGCGGATGGACGGCTGCAAGTCATAGAGGCACAAGTCGTAGCCGAGGATGTCCCCCGCCTGCGCCTTCACGCCGCCCTTGGCCAGCTCCTCCAGCAGCAGCCCTTGCAGCTCCGCGGCGCCCGCGCGCTCCAGGCCCAGCACCGGCACCATGTGCTCCTGCGCGTTCAGCTTGACCCCCTCCGAGTTCACCCCGCGGTTGAGGTGGATGGCCAGGTTGGGCACGCGCAGCAGCGGCCGGCGGAAGTCCACCAGGTGCCGCTGCGGGCGGCCCTCCACCATCACCATGACGCGGCCGGCGAGCGACAAGTCGCGGTCCGTCCAGGTGTGCAGCAGCACCCCGCCGTAAACCTCCACGCCGAGCTGCTGGTAGCCGTTCTTCGTCACCGCCGCGTTCGGCTTCACCCGGAGGTTGGGAGAGTCCGTGTGCGAGCCCACCAGCCGGAAGCCCACCCGGTCCACGGGCTGGGTGCCGAGGTGGAAGGCCGCGATGCTCGTGTCCCCCCGAGTGATGAACACGCGGGCGCCGGGCTCCAGCGTCCAGGGCTCGCGCTCGTCCAACTGGCGGTAGCCCGCCTGCGTCAGACGGCGGGCCGACTCGCGCACCGCGTGGTACGGCGTGGGCGAGGCGTCGATGTACTCGAGGAGGTCTCCAGCCAGGGCGTCGGTGTCGGTGGGGCTCATAGGGCGCCCCAAGCTAACGCCGTCCGGCCCCACCGCCACTCCCGAAAGTCACCCGCCTACCGGGCGGGCGGGCGTTTCTCCGGAGCCCGTGCGGGGAGAAGGGTGGTCGCGGGCCGGGCCCCCGGGGCCGCATCCAGGAAGGTGCCCAACAACACCCACCTGCGGGACGCCGCCTCCTTCCCCTTCCGGGCCAGCAGCGGCGTCGTGTAGTGCCAGAAAGGCAGCCGGTACACGGTGATGCCGCCCACGGTGCTGACGCGGGTCAGCTCCGTGAAGTGCCCGTCCTGGGCATAGACGAGGTACTGGTGGTCCACGCCCGGCAGCGTGAGGCTGATGTGCATGTCCACGTAGCCGTCCCGGGCCTCGGGCTCCTCCGGGTGGTGGTCGTTGTGGGGCCCGGAGTAATCCCCCGGCCCGTAGCACAGCGCCTGGATGCCCCACTTGCGCCGCAGCGCCCGGCCCGTCACCGCGGCGGCGAACCCGGCGAAGGTGTCCGAGCGCAGCATGTCCGTGAGCCCCACGGACTCCGCCGCGCGCCACGAGCGGGAGCGGCGGCTCTCCAGCATCGCCGTGCTCACCCGCACCGTCTTGGGCAGCAGCTCCATGTAGTTCATCGTCTGCCCGGAGATGGAGTCCGCCGGAATCGGGTCCTCCATGGGCACCATCGTCTCGCGCATCGCGGCGTCCAACGCATCGCGGCATGCGGCGGCACGGCGCGGGTCGATGACGCCCTGGAGCGACACGAAGGGACGCGCCGGGTCGAGCAGCGCGCCCACCACGTCACGCGCCTTGCCGTCGAGGATGCGGCGGCCTCGGGGGGTCAGCCAGTCAGCGAACTCTTTGGGAAAGGCCTTCATCGCGGTGGAACATAGCGCCCCACGCAACCTTTACAGCTGACTTGCGATAATCACCGACAAGCTGATTTTTCCCGGAGCCCCCTGGCCATGTCCCGCATCGACAGCCGCCCCCGCGTCATCTCGAACCCCACCACCGCGCCCGAGCGGGCCCAGCCGGAAGCTCGGCAGGCGGCCAACGTGGCCCGCGCCACCGCTGTCGGTCACACGCAGGTGAACTCCTTCGAGTCCGCGGCCCGGGCGCGCCCGGCCGTGGCGGCGCAGCCGATTCCCGGCGCGTGGCGTGGCGGCCCGGACACCGAGGTGGGCCGCGCGGTGCAGTCCATGGTGTCGCGGCTCCAGTCGAACCCGGACGCGAACAACATCACCATCAAGGGTGACACCGCGGCCAGCCTGTTCAGCCGGGCCATCCTCGACAGCAAGCACGTGACGAACGAGCAGCTCATCGCCATGGCGAACGTGCCGCTGGAGAGCCTCGCCAGCGACGAGAAGACGAAGGCGAAGGTCTACAAGAAGGTCCCGAACGCGCGCGACCTGCCGGTGCACAAGTTCACCGTGGCGATGATGTCCGCCGCGACGGGCATCGACCCGCAGAAGCTGTCCGAGGCCGTGCCGGACCTGGGCCTGACGGGCGCCCCCAACACGCCGCTGCTCTACGCCGCCAAGGGCGAGGGCATGCAGCGCTCCACCGCGCTGCACGACTTCACCGACTACCTGCGCGGCGCGGGCATCAAGGGCCTGAACAAGGCGGTGTGGGGCGTGGAGAATCGCGTCCTCTCCGCCATCGTCTCCGCCGTGGGCGGCGGGCGCTACTGAGCACCGCCACCGCGCAGCGGTAGCACCGGGGCCGGGCGCTCCTTCGTGGAGTCCCGGCCCTTCGTTTTTCAGGCGCCCTGGATACGCTGCCGGGCCGCCACCAGTCGCTTCGCGCGCACCTTGCCGGCGACGCCCAGCAGCACGCGGTCGCGGGTCCAGCGCTCTTGGGTGAGCGCATCCGTGGCGGCCCAGAGCGGCTCGCACCGCTCCAGCACCGCGCGCTTCGTCAGCGCGAGCCCTCCGCCCAGCGCCACGTGCGTGGACGCCGCCGCGGGGTCCAGTTGCGCCAGTCCTCGCATCATCACCGCCAGGGCGAGCAACTCCTCGCGCACGTCGTCCGGCCAGCCGCCGCGCCGCCCCACCTGGAGCAGCCAGCCCAGCATCGCGAGCTGGACGTGGCAGTCCTCCACGGTGCGGAAGGGCTTGAGGTAGCGCGCGTAGCCGTCTCCGGGCAGCACGTCCTCCGGGGCCACCGCCACGTCCTCCAGCGACAGCTCCGCGTGGGGAACCTCGGGGATGAAGGGCAGCTCCGGGAGCGCGCTCAGCCGCACACCGGGCCGCTTCGCGTCCACGGCCACCATGCGCAGGCGGTTGCGGCCCTGGGCGTCCTGCCCCTCTGAAGCCACCACCAACAGCAGCTCCGCGCGCGTGCCCAGCGTGACGAACGTCTTGGTGCCCGACAGGCGCAGGCCCGCGCCGGTCTCCGTCAGCCGCGTCTCGATGGCGTTGGGATGCGCGCCGCCCGGCTCCGTGGCGCACAGGGCGATGGGCCGATCCCCCGGGAGCTCTGGGAACAAGCACCGGTGCGCGGCGTGGTAGCCGGACGCGAAGGCGAACCCCAGCCGGTCAGCCAGGAAGCCCCCGGCCAGCGCCAGGTCGGCGGGCGCGGTGAAGCGGGAGGACAGCGCCAGGTGACGCCGCCACCAGTCGTCCACGGAGTTGAGGATGTGGGGCTCGGCGGATTCGGTGAGCAGGAAATGGAGGACGTCGTTCACGCCTCGGAGTCTACGCCGGGACGCGCCTGTCCCGGACGATGAGCCTCACCGAATCCCTGGCTTGACCCGAATGACTGTCGGGGCGCTGGACCGCGACGGCGGTGTTGACGTCTGGAAATCAGGACAGGCAGAGTCCTGGCCGTGCGCATGGGGCGCGCACCGCTTCGCACCGGGGGATGATAGATGTTGCGTGGAAGGCTCAAGAGAATCGAATGTAGGATTTTGACCTGTAGCGCCTTGGTGGGCGTGACTGTCCTGTCATTGATGTCGAGCGCCTCACCCGCATCCCGCACCGTCGACGAAGCGCCCAGGCCGAGCCTCAGCGAAAGCGATCGCGCGGACCTCGTCGAGTTCCTCGATGCGCGGACCCGCACCCCGCCGTCCGAGGAGACCCTCGCGGACATCGCCACGGAGCCGTTCGGCGCCCGCTACCTTCCGACGCCGTCGGCGTCCAAGACAAAGGCCCGGATGGGCACCTGTTCCTGCCAGCATCGGGACGTCCACACCTCGGCGAAGGCAAGCTGCCTGGATTTGCGCAAGGCGGGTGTCTGCGCCGCGCCGTACAAGGGAACGGGCATGAACAAGGCACAGTGCCAGAATGACGCGCGCGACAACGCTGGCGCGAAGTGCAAGAACTGTCTGGGGCATTGCCATTTCACTCCCGCGAAGTGAGCGCGGAGGAGACCCATCGTGACGACGCTCGCGGAGACCACGTTCCTCAATGTCGACCTGATGCTGGAAAGCCAGACAGGCGTGTCCAGACTGCTGACCGCGCTCGGAGCGGCCATCACCGTGCTGAACAATGAGGAGGGCCGCGCAAGCCTGGAGCTCGCCGAGCAGCCCGCCTCGCCCGAAGACGCCGTGGAGCGGCTGTTGTCGCTCATCGACGCCCTGCCAGCAGAGGCTCGCGAGGAGTGGGCACGTTGCACGTCACGCACGCTGGACGTCGGCATCCAATCAGGTGCCTCGCCGTATGCGGCAGCCTTCCGGTTGTCCTCGACGGTGCTGGCACGCGCCGCGCGCCTGGGCGCGGACGTGGTCTTCACCCTCTACGCATGTCCGCCGCCGTCCTCGAGCGTGCCTTGACGCAAGGGCCCCGAAGCAACCGCTGAATCCGCGCGGAAGGGGGCCCCGGCCATCGCTGGAGGTCAGGCCCTCCCTCATGGGGAAGGCGCTGCCCCCGCGAACAGGTTCAGCCCGCGCGCTTGCGGCTGGGCGACTTCGCCCGCTTCGTCGACTTGCGGGTGTCGGCGGAGGACTTCTTCCCCGCCGCCTTCTTGGCCCCCGCGTCCTTCTTGCTCCGGGACTTGGACTTCGACGCGGACTTGGACTTCGACGCGGACTTCTTCCGGGCTGGCGCCTTCTTCTCCGGGGCCAGGATGGTGCCCCGGCAGTTGGGCGCGCCGCAGCGGCAGACGTAGAGCGCCTCGGCGTCCGGGCCCATGTCCTCGGTGCGCTCGTAGCCGTAGTCGTACACCAGCTCATCACCGGGCTCGATGGTGGTGAGCGCGTAGATGTAGATGTGGCCCTTGTCGATGAGGGCTTCGCAGTTGGGCGCGCACGAGTGGTTGATGTAGCGCGCCTCGTTGTGAATCGTCCCCGCGTCCAGCACCGTCCTCTTGTCGAGGTTGAACAGGAACGTGTGGTGCCGCGCCATCGCCTCGTCGTCGTAGCGGACGTCCGCCTCCGCCTGGGTGATGCGCTCACCGAGGTACTCGATGATGCGCGTGCCCTTGCGGATGCGGCGGATGGCGAAGGCGCCCAGGCCCTGGATGGAGGACGGGTGCAGCTCGAAGGGAAGCGGCTTCGTGGAAGGAATGAAGTTGGGTGAGGTCATTCTGTTGTGAGCGCCCCAGGTGTTGATGTCGGCCAGGACGCTCCGGCTGCGGCGGTGTAGCGTGCACCAGTCCGAACCACGATGAAAGGTGAACGATGATGCGGTGGTGGCTCGTCCTGGGTGCCGTGAACGCGTTCCTCTCCGTCAGCGCGGGGGCCTTCGGCGCGCATGCGCTGCGAAGCCGGCTGCCCCAGGACCTCCAGGTCATCTTCGAGACAGGCGCGCGCTACCACATGTACCACGCGCTGGGATTGGTGGCCGTGGGCCTGCTGGGGCACTTCCGCCCGTCGGCCCTGCTCAACGGCGCCGGCTGGGCGATGCTGGTGGGCATCGTCCTGTTCTCTGGCAGCCTCTACGCGCTCGCGCTCTCCGGCGTGCGCGTGCTGGGCGCCATCACCCCGCTGGGGGGCCTGGGCTTCCTCGCAGGCTGGCTCCTGTTCGCGGTGGCCGCCTGGCGCACCACGAGCTGAGCCGCGCTCACTCCCTCCAGGACGGGGGCAGCGGGTAGTACCGCCCTCCTTCCCACGGCGAGCAGGCACGCCTATGGACGCGACACCAGCTCCGCCTTCACCTGGGCGAAGAGCCGCTCCACGTCCGCCCGGGAACACAGGTCCGTCCCCTGGGTGAGCAGCGCGGCCGTCCCGGAGGCGATGCCCCAGCGCAGCGCGTCCTCTGGGGACTGGCCCCGCGCGAGCGCAAGCGTCATCCCCGCGACAAAGCTGTCCCCCGCGCCCACCGAGCTGCGCGTCTGCACCGGAGGCGGCGTCGCCCGGAGCTGGGCGGTGCGCGTCGTCACCAATGCGCCGTCCGCGCCCATGGACACCGCCAGCACCTCGGCGCGGCCCTGGGCCACCAGCTCTCGGGCCGCGGCGGCCTGGGTGGCGAAGTCCTCCGTTGACACGCCGCTCAAGTCCCGCAGCTCGCGGCGGTTGGGCTTGGCCATGAACACGCCCTCTTCCAGCGCGGCCCGCAGCGGCGGCCCGTTGGTGTCCACCACCACACGCACGCCCAGGCGTTTCCCCAGCCGGGCCACGCGGGCATAGAAGTCCTCCGGCACGCCGGGCGCCAGGCTGCCGCTGGCGACGATGAAGGCCGCGCCCACGGCCACGTCCTCCAGCGCGTCCAGGCAGCGCTGCCACTCGAGCTCGGACAGCGTGGGCCCCGGCAGGATGAAGCGGTACTCGCGCGCCCCCGTGCCTTCCGCCACCGTGAAGCTCTCCCGGGTCGCGTCCCGCAGCGGCACGGAGCGGCGCAGCAGCCCCTTGGCCTCCAGGAGCTCCTCCAGCAGGCTCCCGGTGGCCCCGCCCCGCGTGTAGACGGCGATGGACTCACCGCCCAATTCCCGCACCACCCGCGCCACGTTGATGCCGCCCCCACCCGGGTCCCTGCTCACGGGGCCACAGCGCAGCTTGTGCTCCGGGGTGACCTCCGGCACGGACGTGGCCACGTCAATGGTCGGGTTGAGCGTCAGGGTGACGATGTGCGGCATCGCGAAGGGCCTCCTGGGTGCGTGGGCGCGAAAGCGCCGAGCCTGCCCCACCCCGCGCGCCTTCGCCAGCCATCCGAGCGCGACAGGTCGCTCCGTCCCACGGGCAACACCCCACCCGCCGCATGGGGCCCTGGGGGCTTGCCTTCCCAGGTAGGCTCGCGAAGATGCGCCCCCATGACACCGCTCCGTCGCCCCTCACGAGATGAGCTGGACGCAGCCACCGGTCGCACCATGCCGGACGTCATCGCTCCCCGGCTGCGCGTGCTCTTCTGTGGCATCAACCCCAGCCTCTACTCCGCGGTGGTGGGCTACCACTTCGCGCGGCCCGGCAACCGCTTCTGGCCCACGCTGCATGCCGCGGGCATCACCCCGCACACGTTCCAACCCACGGAGCAGGACGCCTTGCTCGCGCTGGGCTACGGCATCACCAACGTGGTGGACCGCGCCACCGCCACCGCGGACCTGCTGAACCCCGCCGAGCTGGCCCAGGGCGCGAAGGCGCTGGAAGCCAAGGTGGCGCGCTACCAGCCCCGCTACCTCGCGGTGCTGGGCGTGAGCGCCTACCGCATCGCCTTTGGCCGTCCCAAGGCCGCGCTGGGCTCGCAACCCGAACGCCTGGGCGACACGCGCTTGTGGGTGCTGCCCAATCCCAGCGGGCTCAACGCGCACTACCAGCTCGACGCGCTGGGCCGCCTCTTCGCCGAGCTGCGACGCGCCGTGGAGCAGGGCTGACGACTCCCGGTGCGAGTCTGCGGCGCCGCGCACACCGTGCCTTGACCCATGGGTGCGCCCGCATGCGACGCTCCCCACCAGGTTCCCCCCGACCTGCAAGACAACAGGCGCCCCCACCTGGAGCAGACCCCATGGCCTCGAAGGCTTTCGCAGCAATCATGAACGTGTCGCAGCTGCTCCTGGAGCGCGGCTTCGAGACCGCGACCGTCTCGGAGGCCCTGGGCAAGGTGGGCGTCGCGCTCGACGTCGACCGCGTCTACATCTTCGAGAACGCCACCAGCCCCACGGGCGAGGCGCTGTGCCACCAGCGCTACGAGTGGACCGCGGCCGCGGCCTCCGCGCAGTTGGACAACCCCGAGCTCCAGAACGTCTCCTACGCGGAGGTCCTCCCCTCCTGGGTCGGGCCGCTGTCCTCGGGCAAGGCCATCCAGGGACCGCCCCGGGAGTTCGCGTCGCCCGCCCGGGAGCTGCTGGAGAGCCAGGACATCCGTTCGCTGCTGGTCTGCCCCATCACCGTGGGCGGCGAGTGGTGGGGCTTCGTGGGCTTCGACGACTGCAGGACGGAGCGCCAGTGGCCGCCACTGGAGGTCTCCGTGCTCCAGGCCCTCTCCAACGCGCTGGCCGGCTCGCTCCGCCACGCGCGGCTGCGCAGCATGCTGTCCGGCGTGCAGTCCCAGCTTCGCACCATCATCCAGCGCTGCGAGACGACGGCGTCCTGAGCCGCGAGGCCTCAGCGAAGGAGGCCGGCCTCGCGGGCGAACCCGGCCACCACGGGCGCCACGTGCGCGAAGGCGGCGGCGTTGCAGGCCAGCAGCCCCCGGCGGTTCTGGAGCTCCGAACCGTCATAGGCATACGGCGTCCCACCCAGGTCCGTGAGGATGCCGCCCGCCGCGCGCAGCACGGCTTCGGGGGCGCAGTTGTCCCAGCGGTAGCTCTTGTCGCTGACGTGCAGGTAGAGGTCGCACGCGGCCTCCGCCAGCAGGCCGCACTTGAGGCCCACCGAACCACACGCCTGCTCATGGGTGATGCCCAGCCGCCGGGCCACCGCGTCCGTCAGGCGCGAGCGGTGTGAGCGGGACACCACCAGCCGCAGCGCGGACGGCTCCGCCGTGTCCGACACCCGCAGGGCACGGCGCCCCTTCGCGTCCTCCACGAAGCCGCCCTGCCCCACCACGCCCCCATACAGCGTATCTCCGACGGGCCGGTACACGACGCCCAGCGTGGCCTTCCCCGCGATGGCGAGCCCGATGTGGATGGCGAACTCGCCGTTGCGGTTGACGAACTCCTGCGTGCCGTCCATGGGGTCCACGAACCAGCAGCGCTCGAAGCGGCTCGCGCCGGAGGTGTTGTCGGACTCCTCGGCCACCACGCCGTCCGACGGGAAGGCGGCGCGCAGCGCTTCCACGATGAAGGCGTTGGCGCGCTCGTCGGCCTCGGTGACGGGCCCCATGCCGCCCGCCTTGTCATGGACGGCGAAGCGCGTGGCGTAGACCTCCAGGAGGATGGCTCCCGCCTGACGGGCAACGCGGCGGGCGGTGTCGAGTTCGGCATCGAGCGTGTGCATGAAGTGGCCGCAGTCTGCCCCTCCGCCCTCCTCCAGTCACGGGTCAGTGGGCGCCGGAGGAAGGTCGACGACGAAGGTGGCGCCCTTTCCCGGCAGGCTCTCGACGCGAATCGTCCCACCGTGCGCATCCACCAGGCGCCGGGTGATGAAGAGCCCCAACCCCAGGCCTCCGTAGTTGCGGGACGCGGCGCGCTCGAAGCGCTCGAAGATGCGCGACTGTGCCTCCAGGGGAATGCCCATTCCATGGTCCTGGATGCGGATGCGAGCGTCCTCCCCGACGCGAGACACCTCCATGCGGATGGGCGCGCCCGCGCCGTACTTCATCGCGTTGGTCAGCAGGTTGATCATCACCTGCTCTACCCGGAGCCGGTCCCACCGCCCCAGGACAGGCGCGGGCGCCACCAGCTTGAACACGCAGCCCGCCCGGCCCATCTGCCCCCGCAGGTGTCCCGTGACGTCGCGGGCCACCACCGCCAGGTCCATGTCCTCGCGCCGCAGGTCCACCTGGCTCTCGTTGACGCGCGACACGTCTAGCAGGTGCTCCACCAGGTGCGACAGCCGCCGGAGCTGGTCCCCGAAGACGTCCAGCATGGCGGCCACCTTCTCCACGGGAATCTGGCCGGACTCCTGCCGCGACAGGGTGCGCGTCAACTGCTGCACGCGCAGCTTCATGGAGGTGACGGGCGTCTTCAGCTCATGCGAGGCAATTGACAGGAACTCGTCGCGACCGCGGATGGACTCCTGGGCCTTGCGATAGAGCTCGGCGTTCTCGATGGCGAAGGCGGCGCGCTGCCCCAGCTCCTCGGCCAATGCCCATTCGCGGGGGCCATACGGACGCCCCGGCTGTGCCGAGACGACGGACAGCACGCCCAGGATGGGGCCCCGCGCCCGCAGCGGGACGTTGAGTGATGCCCGAGCGCTCAACGCCCTCACCGCGCTCCACCGCTCATCTTGAAGCCCCTCCGGGTCCAGCAGGCCCACGGCATCCGGGGACGACTCCGAACGTCCCGTCTCCAGCACCCTGTAGGGCCCCTCCCGCTGACTGGAGGCGGGGGGATGGGCCTGGAGGAACTCGCGAACGGTGCGGCCCCCTTCGGGTGAACTGGCGGCCACGGCCACGGGGCGCAGCGCCGCGTCCTTGTCCAACAAGGAGACGACGCACAGCTCGCCCAAGGTAGGGACGGACAACTCCGCCACGCGCTGGAGCGTGGTCTCCGAGTCGAGCGACGTCACCAGCGCCTGGCTGGCCTCCGACAGGAAGCGCTGCCCCAGCTCCAGTTGCTTGAGCTCGGTGACGTCGGTGGAGATGCCGCACAGCGCGTACAGCGTGCCCGACGAGTCGATGAGCGGGAACTTCTGCGTGAGGTGGGTGTGGACGCCGTCATCCAGGGGGATGCGCTCCTCCCGCTGGACGAGCCCCCGGGTGTTGAAGACGGCCTGACTCGTCTCATGGAAGCGCGCCGCCAGCGGCCCGGAGAAGAGGTCCATCGTGGACTTGCCCGCGACCTCCTGGAGCGTGTGGTGGAAGAGCCGCTCCCACTCGCGGTTCACGAAGATGTAGCGCTCCTGCCGGTCGAGGATGAAGAACACGGCGTTGGCGTTGTCCAGGATGGCGCGCAGCCGCTTCTCGCTCTCGGCGAGCGCGTCCTCGGCGCGCTTGCGCTCCGTCACGTCGGTCAGCACCGCGAGCGAACGAACCATCCGGCCCGACGCGTCCCGCTCCGAGATGGCGGAGAGGAGGACGTCGAGCACCTCGCCGTTCTTCTTCACAATCTGGTACGACACGTCCTTGCAGACGCCCGTCTTGTAGAACGCTGGCAGGACGTGCTCGGTCGCATACCGGCGAGACTCCGGCGTGAAGAAGTCCACGGAGCGGCGGCCCAGGACCTCCTCGCGCGAATAGCCCAGGGTGCGCAGCCAGAACTCGCTGACGCTGAGCAGCCGGCCCTTTGCATCGATGGAGTGCATCATCGCGGGCGTGTGCTTGTAGAGGCTGCGGTACTTCTCCTCCTCCGCGCGAAGCGCGGCCTCCGTCTGTTTGATGGCGGTGATGTCCCGGAACACGGACACCGCGCCGTACGCCTCTCCCGCCGGGTCGGTGAGCACACGCGCGCCCACCAGCAACCAGAGGCCCTTGGGGTAGCGGGCGTTGCGGACGTAGAGCTCCGCCTGGTCCACCGCCTCGCCACGCAGCAGGGCGCGGCTGAGCGGTAGCTGCTCGGCGGGATAGGGCGTCACGGTGTCGGGGAGGTAGAGCCCGAAGTACTTGGGCCACTGGGACATCGGCATCTGCGGCGGAGGCAGGGCGCCGAAAAGTTGCTGGGCTGTCGGGTTGAGGAGGATGAACCGACCGTGCCGGTCCACCACCGACACGCCATCTCCCATGCTGAGGAAGACGGCCTCCAGGATGCCGAGCGGGCTGCCCCCCTCTTCGTCCGCGAAGGCATACCCTTCGGGCCGCGTGCCATCTTCCCGGGCGAGCGGAGCCGACATCCAGGTGCTGTCTTCCAGGTGGTCCATGGGAGGGTCGCGTCCAGCGCAAGGAGGCAACGAGGCGCCTTCCCCGTTGGCGTGCCTCCCGTCCACCAACGGTTTCTGGACGCCCTTCCTCGTCAACAATGTTGTCTCGTGGCCACGCCGCCAAGCCGCGCATTCCAACGAGGCCATCGCTCGGTGAAGAGGCCCGTTATAGGAAGGGGCCTCCCCGTCGCTTGGAGTCGCCATGCCCGTCACCCTCCGTCCCGCCAGGCCCTCGGATGAGCCCGCCCTGGGCCGCATGGGCGCGGCGCTCGCCCGGCAGCACCACGCCTTCGACACCGCGCGCTTCATGCTGCCGGACGACGTGGAGTCGGGCTACCGCTGGTGGCTGGGCCGCGAGGCGAAGAAGCCCGACGCCGTTGTCCTGGTCGCGGAGCTGGACGGCGAGGTCGTGGGCTACGCCTACGGCCGCGTGGAGGGCGTGGACTGGAATGCCCTGCTGGACCGCAGCGGCGGCTTCCACGACCTCTGGGTCGAAGCGCAGGCCCGCGGCGCGGGCGTGGGCGTCCTGCTCGCGGAGGAGATGATGAAGCGCCTGACGGCCCTGGGCGTGCCGCGCGTCGTCCTCCACACCGCCGCGCGCAACGCGACCGCGCAGCGCCTGTTCGCGAAGCTGGGGTGGCGCCCCACCATGGTGGAGATGACGCGCGAGGCGCCCGCGGCGAAGGACTGAGCCTCCACCCGCGGCGCCACCTCCCCGCGTCCCGGGAAATCGGATGCAATCAGCCGCTCACGGAGACGTACTGGCCGCAATGAGAGAGAGGTCGGAATGGGCTGGCTGAGCGGACGCTTCATGTGCGTCCTGATGGCATGGGTGCTGGCGGCGCCGCTGGCGGAGGCGGCGAACCGGAAGCAGGAGGTGGACCGGTACATCAGCGGGTTCCACCAGAAGGGCCTGTTCAACGGCACGGTGCTCGTGGCCAATGAGCAAGGCCTCCTCCTCAAGAAAGGCTACGGCTCCGCGAACCTCGAGTGGAAGGTGCCCCACGCGCCGGACACGAAGTTCCGCATCGGCTCCATCACCAAGTCCTTCACGGCGACCGTCGTCCTGCAGCTCGTCGCCGAGGGGAGGCTCCAGCTCGACGACCCCATCACGAAGCACCTGCCGGACTACCGGGGCGACACCGGTGGGCGCGTCACCATCACCCACCTGCTGAACCACACCTCCGGCATTCCCAGCTACACGTCGGCCCCCCACTTCAAGGCCGACTCGGTCAACCCCTACGGCGTCGCGGAGTTCGTGAAGAAGTCCTGCAGTGGCGACCTGGCGTTCGAGCCCGGCACGAAGTACGCGTACAACAACTGCGGCTACTACCTGCTGGGCGCCCTCATCGAGCAGCTCACCGGCCAGACGTATGCGCAGGCCGTGCAGGCGCGCATCTTCGGGCCGCTGGGCATGAAGGACTCCGGCTATGACGTCACCGCCACGGTGCTGCCCAAGCGCGCCAGCGGCTATGCGCCCACGCCAGGCGGGTACGTCAACGCGCCCTACCTCGACATGGGCCAGCCCTATGCCGCCGGCTCGCTGTACTCGACGGTGGAGGACCTGTACCGGTGGGAGCGGGCCTTCCACGGCGACACCCTGATGCCCGCGGAGCTCAAGCAGAAGATGCTCACCCCGGGCCTTCAGCGCTACGGCTTCGGCTGGGTCATTACCCCCATGCAACTGCATGACGGCAAGACGCATGTTCCAATCATCTTCCACAGCGGCGGCATCAACGGCTTCTCCTCCCTGCTGGTCCGCGTGCCCGAGCGCAAGGAGGTCGTCATCCTGCTCGACAACACCACCCAGGGCGGCCTCCAGGAGATCGCGGGCGGCGTGCTGAGCATCCTCCGTGGCATCGCCCCCCGGCCGGCGCGGATTCCCATCGGCAAGGTGCTGATGGAAGCCCTCGGCAAGGGCTCCGCCGCCGAGGCCATCGCCACCTACCGCGCGCTGAAGAAGGCGAAGGAAGCCCAGTACGACTTCGGCGAATCGCAGTTGAACACGGTGGGCTACCACCTCCTGCGCGGCGGGCGCGTGGCGGACGCCATCGCGGTGTTCAAGCTCAACGTCGAGATGTTCCCCAAGGAGGCCAACTGCTACGACAGCCTCGGCGAGGCCTACGCGGCGCACGGCGACAAGGAACAGGCCATCGCCAACTACCGCAAGTCCCTGGAGCTGGACGCCAAGAACGAGCACGCGGTGAAGATGCTCGAGGCGCTCGAGCAGCCCGCCGCGACGCGGTAGGCCGCGAGCCTCCCGACGAAAGTACCGTGCCGGGTGCCGCCAGCGTGGGCGGCACCCGGAAGGCGGGCGCCAGGGACTACTTCCCCTTGGCCTGCTCCTTCGTCCACGAGTCCTTCAGCGTCACCGTGCGGTTGAAGACGGGCTTGCCCGGCTTCGAGTCTTTCGGGTCCACGTAGAAGTACCCGGTGCGCTCGAACTGGTAGCGCGACTCCACGGCGGCATCCGCCAGCATCGGCTCGACGCGGGCGTCACGCAGCGTCTGCAGGCTGGCCGGGTTGAGGAACGTGGTGAAGTCCTTGGCCTCGTCCGCGTCCGGCGCCTCCACGGAGAAGAGCCGGTCATAGAGGCGCACCTCCGCGATGGGCGCGTTGCCCGGCACCCAGTGCAGCGTGCCCTTCACCTTGCGGCCGTCCGGCGCGTTGCCGCCGCGCGTGGCCGCGTCGTACGAGCAGCGCAGCTCCACCACGTTGCCCGCGGCGTCCTTGATGACCTGCTCGCACTTGATGAAGTACGCCGAGCGCAGCCGCACCTCCTTGCCGGGCGCCAGCCGGAAGAACCCCTTCGGCGGGTCCTCCATGAAGTCGTCCGCCTCGATGTACAGCTCCCGCATGAAGGGCACCTGGCGCGTCCCCAGCTCCGGCTTCTGCGGGTGGTTCTGCACCTCCAGCAACTCCGTCTGCCCCTCCGGGTAGTTCTCCAGCACCACCTTCAGCGGGCGCATCACCGCCATGGCGCGCGGGGCCGTCTCGTTGAGGTCCTCGCGGATGCACAGCTCCAGCAGGCTCATGTCGATGAGCTGCTGCGCCTTGCCCACGCCCACGCGCGTGGCGAAGTCGCGGATGGACGCCGGGGTGAAGCCGCGGCGGCGAAGGCCGGCAATCGTCATCATCCGGGGGTCATCCCACCCCGTCACGAAGCCCTCCGTCACCAGCTTGAGCAGCTTGCGCTTGCTCATCACCGTGTAGTTGAGATTCAGCCGGTTGAACTCGTACTGGTACGGCCGGTCCCCGGCGACGAGGTTGCCGACAATCCAGTCGTACAGCACGCGCCGGTTCTCGAACTCCAGCGTACAGATGGAGTGGGTGATGCCCTCAATCGCGTCCGACAGGCAGTGCGCGAAGTCGTAGAGCGGGTAGATGGGCCACGCGTCGCCGGTGCGGTGATGGTGGGCGCGCCGGATGCGGTAGATGGGCGGGTCGCGCAGCACCGGGTTGGGCGACGCCATGTCAATCTTCGCCCGCAGGGTGTGCTGGCCGTCGGAGAACTCGCCCGCGCGCATGCGGTGGAACAGGTCCAGGTTCTCCTCCACGGAGCGCTCGCGGTAGGGGCTGTTGCGCCCCGGCGTGGTGAAGTCGCCGCGGTACTCGCGAATCTCCTCCGGGGACAGGCTGCACACGTACGCCTTGCCCTGCTTGATGAGCTGCACGGCGAAGTCGTAGAGCTTCGGGAAGTAGTCGGACGCGAAGAACTTCCGGTCCGCCCACTCGAAGCCCAGCCACTTCACGTCACGCTGGATGGACTCGACGTAGTCGCTGTCCTCGGTGACAGGGTTGGTGTCGTCGAAGCGCAGGTTGCACTTGCCTCCGTATTGCTGCGCCAGCCCGAAGTTGAGGCAGATGGACTTGGCGTGGCCGATGTGGAGGTAGCCGTTGGGCTCGGGCGGGAAGCGGGTGTGCACGCGGCCCGCGTGCGTTCCCTTCCGCCGGTCTTCCTCGATGATTTCCTGGAGGAAGTTCAGGCCCTGCGTTTCGTTCGTCGTCGTCATGATGGGGGTGAATCCTCGTGAAGCAGCCGGGGGCCGGCAAGGGATTCCTACCTCAGGTGCCGCCCGGCCGGGCCTCCAGACGAAGGCTGGCGCCTTGAAGCGCGCGGATACCTCGCCCAAGCCGTGAAGGAGAACCCCGGCGGAGGCCCACTTCATCCCCCCGTCCGGAAGGCGAGGGGCCGGGCCCCTCCCCCTCTGTCAGAGGGACGCGAGCAGGGACTCCCAGGCCTTCAGGGCGCGGTCGGCGGACAGCGCCTCGGCGCGCTGCCGGGCCCGGGCGGACAGGTCGGCCCGGTGCACGTCGTCCTGGACGATTCGCGCCAGGGCGTCCGCCAGCGCCTGGGGCTGCTCCATGGGCACCAGGGCGCCGTGCTTGCCATGCTCCAGCACCTCCGCGGGGCCGGAGGGGCAGTCGGTGCTGACCACGGGGCAGCCCAGGGCCAGCGCCTCCAGCAACACCATGGGCAGCCCCTCGAAGCGCGAGGACAGGGCGAAGGCCGCCGCCCGCCGCATCAGCGCATGCGGGTTGGGCGCGAAGCCCGGCAGGAAGACGGAGTCCTCCACGCCCAGCGACTTCACCAGCGCCTTCAGCTCCGCCTCCAGCGAGCCTTCCCCCAGGATGAGCAGGTGCTGGTCCACCCCGGCCTGGCGCATCAGCGCGTGGCTCCGGATGAGCACGTCGAAGGCCTTCTGGTGCTCCAGCCGGCCCACGGCGATGACCACCGGCTTGCGGAAGAGAGGCTCCGCCCAGGCCGGCAGCGGCTGCTCACCGGCGGCGCGCACGCGGTCGCCGTCCACGAAGTTGGGGATGACGTGGAGCTGCTCCGGTCGCACCGGCACCAGGTCCTGGAAGGCCTTCGCCGAGTCGTGGCCGCACGCGACGACGCGGCTCATGCGCGGGTAGAGCCACCGCAGGCCCCAGAGCTGCCGCCGGGGCTGCTCCAGGTGGAAGGCGCCCCAGTCGAAGTGAATCATGCCCACCACGGGCTTGCGCAAGAGCCGCCCCACCAGACACGCCAGCAGCGCCGCCCGGCCCTCCTGCCCCGCGACGATGACGTCCACGTCGCGCGCCTCGCGCACCAACCGCCAGAAGAAGCGCGGCAACATGCCCCGCCGGTACTCGAAGGCGTCGGTGCCCCAGACGACCTCGGTGCGTTGCGGAATCCGGTCGCTCTGGCTCTTCGGATGGGGCCGGTGGTGGAAGAACATCTTCGTGTCGAACCGGCTGGGGTCCAGCCCCGCCAGCACGTTGCACACGGACCGTTCGATGCCGCCCGAGCCCAGGAACACCAGCGTGAACAGCACCCGCTTCCGCGCGGGGACTGGAGGCGCCTCGCCCTGTGTCGTTACGAGCATCACCCGCACTCTCGCGCGCTTCGAGACACCGCCGTCCAGAACCTTCGGAGTGACAGGGCTCCCCCGGCTCCATCCTGACCCACCTGCGGTGTAACCAACTTGCATTCGCTCCGCCACCCCCCGGCTCAGCTAGGGTTCGCTTTATTCCAAGCCAATTCTAGATATCCGTGAAAACACGCACTCACTTCCGCTGCCTCATGGCGCTGGCGCCCCTCTGCGTGTTGCTCGCCGCCGCGGGGTATCTCGCAGTCAACGGTCATCGCATGGGTCAGGGCCTGCTGCATCCGCGGCCCATTCCGGTGACACGTCCACTGGCGGAGCCGGTGCTGTCGCCGCTGGAGGACGTGGCCTTCACCACGTCCGACGGCGTGCCGCTCAAGGGCTGGTACGTGCCTTCACGCAACCGCGCCGCGGTGGTGCTGGTGCACGGCTTCGCGGACAACCGCGCGCAGTTGCTCTTCGAGGCCCGGACGCTCGCGGGAGCGGGCTACGGCGTACTGCTGTTCGATTCGCGCGCGCACGGCGAGAGCGGCGGCGACACGGTGACGTGGGGAGACCGGGAGCGGCGCGACGTGACGGCGGCGCTGGACTTCGTCTCACGGCGCCCGGACGTGGACCCGGGACGGCTGGGCCTCTTCGGCTTCTCCATGGGCGGCGCCACGGCGCTCCTGGTGGCCAGCGAGGACGCGCGGGTGAAGGCGGTGGCCGCCGCGGGGGCCTACCCGGCGCTGGAGGCGGACATCTACGCGGGCTATGGCCGCTGGGGTGCGCTGAGCGCGGAGCCCGTGCTGTGGACGCTGCGCCGCGCGGGCGTGACGGTGGACGCGGTGCGCCCCATTGACGGGATGTGCCGGCTGGGCGGCCGGCCGCTGCTGCTGGTCAACGGCGACGTGGACCCGGACGCGCCCGCGAAGCTCCAGGCCAGCCTCTTCCAGGCCGCGTGCGAGCCCAAGTCACTCTGGGTCGTCGAGGGCGCGGGCCATGGCCAGTACGCGCGCGTGGCGCCGGAGGAATACGCGCGCCGGCTGCTCCAGCACTTCGGCGCGGCGCTCGACGTGCCTCAGGCCTCCTCGGGCGGCGCCACCCACTGAGGCGCGGCGTCCAGCTCGGGCCGGTCCTCCAGCAGCTCGTGCGGACGGAAGGCGCCCTTGTAGCGCAGGGACGCGCACGCCAGCACGCGGTAGCCCAGGTAGACGTGGGGAATGCCCCGCGCCTTCGCCAGCGCCACCTGGTGCAGCACGTTGGCCGTGCCCAGCGACAGGTGCGCGTAGGCGGGGTCGTAGAAGAAGTACACGGCGCTCCAGGCGCGCGGCGTCTCGTCGCAGATGCCCACGCCCACCAGCCTGGGGCCGCCCTCCGCGCCGTCGTCGTACCACGCCACCTCGCGCGCGGACGGGTGCGGATAGGAGAACTGGAGCGAGTACTCTCGCGCGGTGATGGGCGACGGCGCCCACTCGCGCGCCACCTCCCGCTCCGAATGCCATTGGCGGTACAGGGCCAGCCGCGCGTCATCCACGCGCGGCGGCCCCACCTCCACGCGCAGATGCGCGCACGCGGCACGCGCCCGGCGCTGGCTGCGGTTGGGCTGGAAGCCCTCCACGGGGAGGCGCAAGGACACGCAGGCCTGGCAGTCCGCGCACGCGGGCCGGAAGTACACCAACCCGAAGCGGCGCCAGCCCCGCACCAGCAGATGCTCGTACTCCTCCGGCGTGACGTCCTCCAGCACGAGGTTCTCGAGCGAGGCCTGCCGCTCTGGCAGGTAGCTGCAGGCCCGGGGCGGCTCGACTTCGTGTGCCAGGAGGAACGCCATGTGTGGCCTGTTCCTGTCGCGCCCGCCGCCCGGCGTCAAGTCTGACCCGGTGTGTCGAAGCCTCCTCTTCCGGGCAGACACCCGCTTCCTAGAGGGGAATGCGTCACCCGTGGCGCGCCCGTCTGCCCAGCCAGCAAGCTGGCATGACGCCTGCAAAACCAACGGCCAGCCTCACGGAGTCGAGGCAGGAGGATGACCATGGCCCGCCACCGCACGCAGCCTTCGCTGAACCGCCTGTCGCGCTGGGATTTCGGTCGAGCGGACAGGCAGGTCCGTGCGGCCACTGGCAGCCATGACTGGGTGGTACGGAGCGCTACACCCCTCTTGCGTCCGAGCGGGAATCGCCAGAATCCGGACATTCCTGTCGTACTCGCAGCGGTTCGCGCGCAGGTCGCGGTCGACCCGGCAGAGATGCAGGGAGTGGATTTCGACCTGGCGTTCGCCAGCTACTGAAGTGACTGGATGGCGCGCGGGCTGGCGGCTTCTCAGGCGTGGCCGCCAACGCGTATAAGTCCGCCATGTCCGTCATTGACGTCTCGGTGGTGATGCCCACCCACAAGCGGGAGAAGGAAGTGGTGGAGGCCATCCGCTCGGTCCTCCGCCAGGAAGGGGTGAGCGTCGAGGTCGTCGTCCTGGACGACACGCCGGAGGGCACGGCACGCGAGGCGGTGGAAGGGCTGAAGGACGAGCGGGTCCGCTACCTGGTGAACGACCCGCCGTCGAAGGGCCGCCCGGCGGTGGTGCGCAACCACGGCGCCACGCTGGCCCGCGGCCGCTACCTGCACTTCCTGGATGACGACGACATGCTCGCGGAGGGCGCGCTGCACGCCATGGTGAGCGCGCTGGACGCGCGGCCGGACGCGGGCGTGGCGGTGGGCTGGGTGGTGCCCTTCGGCGACGACGCGGACTGGCTCAAGGACAAGAGCGCCTACTTCGAGTGGGCCGCCCAGGTGGGCGCCAGCACCCCCAACAGCGCGTGGACGGTGGCCCACATCCTCTTCCGCGGCACGCTGTATGTGAACTCCGCGTGCATGGTGCGCCGGGAGCACTTCGCCCCGCTGGGCGGCTTCGACGCCAGCATCCCCGTCTACGAGGACGTGGACTTCTACCTGCGCGGCATCCGCGCGTTCGGCCACGTCTACGTCAACCGGCCCATCCTGCACTACCGCACCGGCCGGCCTTCGCTGATGCACAACCTGGGCAAGGACGGCACGCTGGTGGTGCAGTCCAACGAGATGATTCACGGCAAGTACCGCAAGGCGAACGGCATGCTGGAGTACCGCCTCATGCAGGCCGCCCTGCGGGTGCTGCCCTTCGAGGTCGCCCGCCGGCTGCCGCTGCGCCTGCGCAACCAGGGCCGCGCGTCATGAGCCTCAAGAGCCGGCTTCTCGGGACGGCCAGGCGCCAGGTGAAGCAGACGCTGCGCCCGGTGCTCCAGCGGGCCATGGCCCCAGCGCGCAACCACATCCCCGCCTCGCACTGGGGCCTGCGGGACGTGCCCGGCCAGGGCCTGAGCCTGGAAGGCGTCCCGCTGGCGCAGCTGGTGGAGCGCTGGGGCTCGCCGTTGCACGTCGTGCACCTGGCGGCGCTGCGCCGCAACGCGGAGCGCTTCCTCGCGGTGCCGCCGGGGCGCACGGGCGGCTGTGAAGTCTATTACTCGTACAAGACGAACCCGGTGCCCGGCGTGCTGTCCTTCCTGCACGGCCTGGGCGTGGGCGCGGAGGTCATCTCCGCCTACGAGATGTGGCTGGCGCTCAAGCTGGGCGTGCCCCCCGAGCGCATCGTCTACAACGGCCCGGTGAAGTCGGAGGCCTCCGTGCGCGAGGCCATCTCCCGGGGCATCCAACTGCTGGCCGCCAACCACGCGGAGGAGATTGCCGTCTTCGCGCGGCTGGCCGCGGAGCTGGAGCGCCGCCCGCGCGTCGCGGTGCGAGTGACGACGAGCAGCGGCTGGACGGGGCAGTTCGGCACGCCCATCGCGGGGGGCGCCGCGCTGCGGGCCTACCAGCAGGCGCGCGGCTCGAAGCACCTGGATGTGGTGGGCCTGCACGCGCACCGTGGCGAAACCATCCGCACGGAGGGCGACTTCACGGCCTTCGTGGAGTCGGTGCTCGACTTCACGGACACGCTGCACCAGGAGCTGGGGCTGGATTTGGAGGTGCTGGATTTGGGCGGCAGCCTCAACACGCCCACCGTCGAGCACATCGCCGAGCGCGACTGGCGCCTCAACCTCACCTTCTTCCGCGACGTGCCCGCGCCCGACCCGGCGGCGTCGCTGTCCATCGACCGCTACGTGGCGCTGGCGGTGGAGCTGGTGGAGACGCACTACGCGCGGCGCGGACGTCAGCGGCCCCGCATCTTCCTGGAGCCGGGCCGCGCCATGACGGGCGACACGCAGCTCCTGCTGGGCCGGGTGCACGCGCTCAAGGCGGGGGAAGACAGGACGTGGGCGGTGCTGGACGCCGGCATCAACCATGCCGAGTGCGTGCGCAACGAGTACCACCAGCTCTTCCACGTGAACCGGCCGGACGCGCCAGCCGACAAAATCTACACGGTGGTGGGCCCCATCTGCACGCCGGGCGACACGCTCTACCACGCGAAGCGGCTGCCCGACCTTCGCGTGGGAGACACGCTGGCCATCATGGACGCGGGCGCCTACTTCGTGCCCTTCGCCACGTCCTTCTCCTATCCCCAGCCGGCCATCATCGCGCTGGAGGACGGGAAGGAGCGGCTGCTGCGGCGCGCGGAGACGTTCGACGACCTGGTGACGTTCGACGCGCCGGACAGCCGCGCCGCGCTCACCGGTTGAGCACCATCATCCGGAGGAAGGCCCGGGGGTGGCGCGCGGAGCCGTAGAGAATCTGCGCCACCTCCACCGCGGTGGGCATCAGGTCATCCGAGTCGATGAGCGGATCCACCGCCGCCCCCTGGTGCGTCTCCAGCCAGCGCCGCCACTGTCGGGCCTCGTCCTCCGGCAACGCGCCGGACAGCCGCTGGAGGTTGAGCAGCATCTCCAGCGCGATGCGGTTGCAGAACACCTCGCCGTTGCCGCGCCAGTCACGCGCGGCCCGCAGCTCGCGGCGCAGGGCGTCCCGGTCCCCCAGCGCGGCGTGGTAGGCCAGCAGCGGCAGCGGCAGGCCCCGGGCGATGTCGAAGCCCATCTGCCCGTAGTAGCGGGGGTTGAAGTCGATGAGGAGGAAGTCGTCCTTCGTCTGGATGAACTCCACCTCGAAGACGCCGTGGTAGCCCAGGCGCTTGCACAGGCGCTGGAGCCCCGCGGCCAGGTCCTCGCGCACCGGGGCGGATTCGAAGCACACGCCCACGCCCAGCCGCCGCGGACGCTGGAGCACCTTCATGGCGCCGCGCACCTCGAACAGCTCGCCCGTCTCGTCCACGAAGCCGGAGAGGCTGTAGATGCCCTCCGCCGCCTCCGGGTGGAACTCCTGCACCATGGGGCGCGACACCGCGGGGTCGAAGCGCACCAGCATGGGCGCGTAGCCATCCCGCGAGAAGGCGCGGTACTCCTCCGCGAGCTGCTCGGGCGCCTGCACCGGCTGCCCCTTGCGGTGGGTGGAGTAGAGAACCTGCGTGGTGGGCTTGATGAGGACCGGGAAGCGCGCCTCGCGGGACACCCCGTCCAGGTCCGCTTCCGACGCCGGGAACCAGGTGCGCGGCAGCTTCAAGCCCACCGCCTGGCCCGCTTCGAAGAGCTTGCGCTTGTTGAGCAGGCCGTAGACGGCGTCGATGCCCGGGTCGTAGAGGTGGAAGTACTCCGACAGCGCCTCGCGGTGGACGGCCACCAGCCACGCCAGCTCGTCGCTCGTCGGGTAGAGCACGTGCCGCAGCGGCTCGCGGCGGCCCAGGCCCAACAGCCACTCGATGAAGGCCTCGGCCTGGGACTCCGGAGGACACTGCAGGCGGCGGCCCACGAAGCGAGACCAGCTCGCCGGCCCCAGCTTGCCGGGGTCCGCCACCGTGACGTCGATGCCGTTGCGTCCGAAGCAACGCGCGGCCGCGAGCGTGCCGTAGAAGCCCGCAGAGAAGAGCAGCACGGACGGTCGGCCCTCCATTCGAACCCGGGGTGCCTGCTCCAACATGACGGTGTCGTTCTCCCGCTGCGTTCCCGGCACGCCTCACGCGAAGGAGAGGCGGCGCCGCTTCAAGTCCTGGTCACGCGCAGGATAACCGCACGCCACCCCGCTTGGCTTCCCTCGGCTGCGCCCTCTCCTTCTCTGAGAAACGCACAGCACACTGTCGTCAAAAACAGACACCCTCCTTGGGCCTCCAAACAACGTAGCCGTGGGACAAGAGCCACGGGTCGGTCTCCACTCCCTCCATGCGTGCGGAGAGCCCCAGCGCGGCTTCGCGAAACGCATCGGGCGGAGGCGCATGGCCCGTGGCCCGCGCCTGCTGCCAGGCCGCGCTCCACGCGGAGAAGAAGTCATGGATGGGCTCACCCGGACGCACCCGGCGGCGCAAGTCCCGGGGCAGCCAGTCCCGGAAGAGCATGGGCGCGAAGCCGAGGCTGAAGTCGGTGTGGAACAGGAGCGCTTCGCGCCGCGGCAGCGCCGGCTCGGTGCCGCGGCGCAGCAGGTGCGCGGACATCACCGCGCCCGTTGGGTCCGCGCTGCCCTCCACCAGCAGGCCCGACGGCAGCAGGTAGCTGGCCAGGGTGCGGTGTACCTCGGGGACGCGCTCGGGCGGCCCCTGGCGGAGCAGGTTCATGGCGCGCACCAGCCGGGCGGGCTCCTCGGGGCGCAGCGGCAATGCGAAGCCACCCTCGCGAAAGGACGTGCGGGCATCCGCGTCCACCTGCGCCGCCCGCGCGCGCTCCGCGTCCAGCTCCACGCCCACCACGGCGAGCTCCGGGTTGAGCGCGCGAAAGGCCTGGGCGCTCTCCAGCGTCGTCCACGGGTGCTCGCCGAAGCCCACGTCGACGAAGGCGGCGTGGGCCCAGGGCCCGTCACGGCGTTCGAGCAACGGGCGCTCGAAGCGGCACAGGTACGTGTCCAGCGCGCGCAGGCGCCCGCGCGAGGTCCGCCCGCGCGTCTTCGTGTCCAGCGGTGGCATGGTGCGCTCTTGGGGGAGTCTGGCGTTGCCGTCAAGCGCAGCCCGCGCCGTACCACTCCGGATTTTCGCCGGACGCGGCAGGCTCCTAGAGTGAGGGGACCGTGGAAGCCCCGTCCTCCCAGGCCTGTCCCCGCTGCCAGTCCCCCCGCGCCGCCGGGCCGGAGTGCCCCCGCTGCGGCATCATCTACGCCAAGGCGGAGGCCCGGGCGGCGCGGCAGCGCGAGGAAGCCCCCACGGTGGCGCCCGAGGAGCCGCCGCCGCTCGTCGACCCCGCCTGGCTGGAGACGCCTGACTTGCGCTCGGACGTGCTGCCACCGGAGACGCCCGCCTGGGATGTCGACGCCGAGGAGGCCGCGTTCGAGCACCGCCTGCGCACCTGGGCCATCCCCGTGGCCCTCCTGGTGTCCTACGTGGCGCTGAGCGGCAACTTCAGCGCCTTCGCGGCCCGGCTCATCACCATGCCGTTCCATGAGCTGGGCCACGCCCTGACGGCCTGGTTCTGTGGCCGGTCCGCGTTCCCCTCGCTGTGGGTGACGGCCATCTTCGGCCGCTCCCATGTCCTGGCGCTGATGCTCGCCGCGGCGCTGGGAGCGTGGGTGTGGTGGGGGTGGAGGCGCCGTCAGTGGCTGTGGGTGGCCTGCGGCGCCATCCTGCTGGTGCTTCAAGCCGTCGGCACGCTGCTGCTGTCGCCGCAGACGGTGGACATGCTCATCACCTTCAACGGCGATGGCGGGATGATGGTGCTGGGCACGGTGATGATGCTGACCCTCTACGCCCCGGCGGGCAGCTACCTCCACAAGCAGGCCCTGCGCTGGGGCTTCCTGGGGCTCGGCGCGTTGTCGCTCATGGACGGCTTCCTGACGTGGTGGAAGTCGAAGAAGGACTTCAGCGCCATTCCCTTCGGCAGGATGGAGGGCGTGGGCCTGAGCGACGCCAGCAAGCTGGTGGGGATGCCCCACGACTGGGGAGAGCATCAGCTCATCGGCAGATACCTGACGCTGGCCACCGTGTGCTTCGCGGTGGTCGCCGGGGTGTACGTGGTGCAGCTCGTGCGCGGCAGGGCCCGGCTCGCCGCGCGCTGAGTGCCCGCGCGGCGGACACATCACGCCGCGTCGCCGAAAGGCCACACGAAGCCGGGGTGGCGCACCACCTCCGGCGTCCGAGCTCCCTTCCAGCGCAGCGACTCTCCCGGCCGCAGCACCAGGGGCTTGGGAGCGGCCTTCATCGTCCGCCGGACCTCGGCGAGCCGCTCCGGATAGGGGTCGGCGTCCGGGTTCTCATCCAGGTGGCTGGCGCCGCTCACGGGCTCGCCGGGGTAGCCCGCGTAGCGAGGCCCCATGCCCTCGCGCCAGTACCAGGGCGCCCCACCATCCGCGCAGGGCACCACGTAGCGGGCGCCCAGCAAGGCGCCATAACGCAGCGCCTCCTCCGGCCCGGCCATGAGCCGCTGCGGCGCCTTCAGCATCGCGCGGGGGACGTTGACCAGGAACGCCTCCAGCGTGGTGAAGCCGAAGAAGATGGGCGCCAGCCGGAAGCCGCGGACGCCGCAGAAGAGCACGTCCACCGGAGCCTCGCGGAGCACGCGCCGGCACACCGCCGCCATGTCCCCACGCACGTCATGCCCTGAGTCCGCGAAGAACGCCGCGGAGAAGCCGGGCGCCCGCACCAGCCACGCGTTGCCCTCGTTGAAGAGGTCCGGGTACGGGCCTTCACCGTCCGTGGGCTGCTCGCCGTAGAACGGCAGCGCGCGCACGGTGACGTCGCCGACCTGCCGGGACTCGCCCCAGCGCAGGGGCTCCACGCGCGTGAAGCCCAGCTGCGACAGCCGCAGGGCACAGTCCGTGGAGAAGAGACTCTCACGCGCCACCGCCGGCACGAAGATGCGCGTGTCGCGAGGCAACTGCAGCAACGAGCCCAGGTGGAAGTGGTCCCCATGTGAATGGGTGATGACCACCGCGTCCACCCGCCCCACGTCGCGCGGCTGCATCGCCGCATAGCCCGGCAAGTCCACCGCGCCCTCGGGCCGGAAGTACGGGTCCACCAGCACGCGTCCCTCGCGGCCAGTGACGAGCACCGTGTTGTGCCCCACGAAGAGCGCGCCGGGCGAGGGCACGTCCACGGGCGCTTCATGGCGCACGAGCCAGCCCGCCTGCCCCAGGTCCGCCACCAACTCCGCCAACACGGGCAGCGCCGCGAAGGTCCGGAGCTCCGCGCGTGTGGCGCCGCGCGCGAGCGCCGCGAAGAAGTCCGCCACGGCGGGCCACTCGGACGCACGCACGGGCACGTCCAGGCCCAGCGCTTCCTGGCGAAGGTGCAGCACCCGCGGCCGGTGTCGCGTGGCCTCCGGGAACAGCACGTCGGGACGCAACACGCGGCGTCCCATGCGCCGCTGCTTTCCCACGCACAGCGCGGCATAGCGTGGGGTGTCCTCCAGCCAGCGCACCAGCGCCTCCGCGTCGTGCAGCGCGCCCTCGCGTCCCAGCGTGGCGACGTGCCGCTTCAGCGGGAGGAAGGCACGGCGGACAGGCCGGGCGGTGGGCCCCTGGATGCTGCAGCCCAGGTCCTCATGGTGGTCGGCCTCCGTCCGGGCCGAGGCGAGCACGGCCAGGCTGACGCCCCGGTGCAGGGTGAATCGCATGGCGGCGGATGTTGCCACGCGTCACGCGCGGCGCGGCGTTTCTCCAACGTCCGGGCGAGCCCGCGGACCGTCCCCCTCACCCGACGGCCCAGGTTGTGACAGGAGCGTGGAAGGCCGGTACCCTTCGGCGCCGAATGTCATTATCAGCCCCCTCGCTCCCTCCGGAGCCCCCTTCCCCGTCCTCGGGTGGCGCCCTCGCGGAGCCCGCCCAACGTCGCTTCCACTGGTTGCCCCCCGTGGGGACGTGGAAGTACCACCTGCTGCTGAGCGCGGTGGCCCTGTTCGTCCTGGGGCCCCTGGGCGGCATCGCCGCCTCGTACATGAACTTCAGCGTGGGCTTCTTCGTCGGCGGCCAGGTGCTGGCCGGCATCCTCGGCAGCGCCGTCACCTACGGGTACGGCGCGGAGGGCAAGCACGGCGCCAACTACATGCAGACGATGGCCGCGTCGGTGGCCTCGCTGTGCGCCATGTCCGTGCTCATCCAGTCCATGGTGTGGCTGGGCATGGAGATGCCCGCCGACTGGAAGCTGATGCTCTTCGTCGGCTGCGTGGGCATGTTCGCGGTGGGCGTGGGCATGCTCTACACGCCGCTGCTCGTGGACAAGCTCCAGCTCGACTATCCGTCCGGGCTGGCGGTGGCCAACATCCTGCGCGCCCTCACGGACAAGCGCCTGCTCAAGGCGTCCATCTCCAAGCTGGGCGGCGGCACCCTGCTGGGCGCCCTGGCGGCGTGGATGACGGAGAAGGTGGCCTTCGTCGCCTCCATCGGCACCAGCGCGGCGACGCTGGGCGCGGGCATGATTGTCGGCAGCCGCATCACCGTGCCCGCCATCGTGATGGCCGTCATCGGCGCGCTGATGCTGCCCACGCTGCGTGAGATGGGGTGGCTGGGTCCTCAGGACCCGTTCCGTAAAATCGGCTTCGTCATTGGCCTGGGGATGATTTGCGGCGCGGCCGTGGTGGACCTGTCGCTGCTGGCGGTCCAGGCGGCGAAGCGCATCCGCGAGCGGGCCTCAGCGGCGGACGAAGCGGCGGAGGAGTCCTGGAAGAAGGTCAACATCCCCCGGCTGCTGGCCTGGGTGGCTGTCTGGGGCGGCGCGACGCTGGTGGTGGGCACGCAGGTGCTGAATCAGCCCGTCGGCTGGCTCCTCTTCGGCATGGGGCTGGCCCTGCTGTTCGTGCTCATCAACGGCATCTCGTTCGGCATCACCGACCAGAACCCCATCTCCAGCGCCTTCGTCATCTCCGTGCTGATGATGTCCATGATGGGCCTGCGCGTCCCGCTGGTGGGCATGATGGCCGCCACCATCCTGCTCATCTCCACCTCGGTGGGCTGCGACATGCAGCAGGACCGCTCCACAGGTTGGCGCCTGGGCACCAACCGCGTCACCCAGTTCCGCTACCAGGTGCTGGGCGTCATCATGGGCGCGCTGCTGTGCGTGGGCCTGGCGCGCGTGTTCATGACCGCCTACCCGGCGCTCACCATCAACCAGTTGGACAACCCCAACGCCGAGGTGGGCCAGTGGGGCTCCGCGATGACGTACAAGCTGGTGGGCGCCATCCGCGACCTCGGCTCGCTGTCGCAGGCCGTCGTGAGTGCCCTGCTCCTCGGGCTGGCCATCGGCTTCACCTACGAGCTGCTGCGCAAGGTGGTGCGAGGCAACGCGCGCTACCAGCGGTACGTGAAGGGTTCCCGTCAGGGCTTCGCCGTCGGCTGGACGGTGGACGCCCTCCTGCTGCCCAGTCCCTACGCGTCGTCGTTCGGCGGCTTCGTGGCGTTCCCGGTGTCGCTGTGGTTCGGCGCGGGAGGCATCGTGACGTCCGTCTGGAACACGTTCTCCAAGCGCGGGCAACCGGCGGTGAGTGGCAGCCCGGGTGAAGGCGAGGCCCTCCCGGAGGACATGAGCACCATGTCCCTGATGGGCGGCGGCCTCATCGCTGGTGAGTCGCTGTTCTTCCTCATCGCCGGCCTCATCGGGCTCGCGTCGCTGTTGGCGTAGCAACACCTGCACGGGCCCTCGCGGCGGCGCGGGGGCCGAGTTGACAATTCCCCGCGCCGCTCGCATCTTCTTCGCCGTGAGCTTCGTCATCACCACCACGACCACCGGCACCACGACTCGCTTCGGCGGGCGTGGAGCCGTGCGCGTCATGGGGTGAGCTGACGAACGCACGGTTCCCTGCCCCGCCTTCTCCGGCCGGGGCAACCGTGCGCTCGCTCAGCGCTCCGACCGGATGGCGTTTCACCCTTCCGAATCGGAGACGAAGCCATGCTCGACGAACACGACCACCGCGCGCTGGGCCAGCGCCTGGACCTCTTCCACCTGCAGGAAGAGGCCCCCGGCATGGTGTTCTGGCACCCGCGTGGACTGCTGCTGTACCGGCTGCTGGAGGAGCACGTCCGCCAGCGCATGCGGCGCGAGGGCTACCAGGAAGTCCGCACCCCACAGCTCTACGCGCAGCCCTTGTGGGAGCGCAGCGGCCACTGGGACAACTTCCGGGAGAACATGTTCCTGGTGGAGGACGGCGCGCGGCACCTGGGCGTGAAGCCGGTGAGCTGCCCCGGCCACATCGAGCTGGTGCAGCGCATGGCGCCCAGCTACCGGGACTTGCCGCTGCGCCTGGGTGAGTTCGGGCTGGTGCACCGCGCGGAGCCCGGCGGCGCGCTCCACGGCCTGTTCCGCCTGCGGCAGTTCACCCAGGATGACGGCCACATCTTCTGCGCCGAGCCGCAGGTGGTGCCGGAGGTCGTCCGCTTCGCCCGCTCGCTGAAGGACTTCTACGCGGGCTTCGGCTTCGACGACGTCCAGGTGGCCTTCTCCGGCCGGCCCGCGGCGCGCGCGGGGCGCGATGCGCTCTGGGACAAGGCCGAGTCCTGGCTCCTCCTGGCCGCGAAGGAAGCGGGGCTCCACTGCCACATGCAGCCGGGCGAGGGCGCCTTCTACGGACCCAAGCTGGAGTTCGTCTTGAAGGACCGGCTGGGGCGCGCGTGGCAGTGCGGCACCATCCAGTTGGACCTCGTGCTGCCGGAGCGCTTCGACCTCCACTACATCGACGCCTCCGGGGCCCGCGTCCGTCCGGTGATGCTTCACCGCGCGCTGCTCGGCAGCCTGGAGCGCTTCATCGGCGTCCTGCTGGAGCACCACGGCGGCGCGCTGCCGCCCTGGTTGGCGCCGCAGCAGGTGGTGGTGGCCGCCGTGGGTGAAGGCGCGGGCGACTACGCCGAGCGCTTCGCCGCGAAGCTCCAGGCGGCGGGCTGCCGCGTCAGCGTGGACCGGCGGGGCGAGTCCCTGTCCCGCAAGGTCCTGGATGCCCACGCGGCGGGCGTCCCGTGGCTGGTGGTGGCGGGCGCACGCGAGCTGGCCGCGGGCAAGGTCCGCTTGCGGCAGCGAGGCGGCGCGCAGCGGGACGTCCCGTGGGAGGACGCGGCGGCGGAGCTCGTCGCGTCGTGCCGTCCGGCCCCAGACGCCTGAGGGTGACACCGGGGCGCGGGCGGTGAAGCGTGCCGCTCGCGCCCCAAGGCCTCAGCCCTGTTGGAGCCGCTCCAGCACCTCGCCCGCGTGCAGGACCTCCTCCGGCACCGTGGCCAGGTCATCCAGGCTCAGGAGCCCCACCGGCCGCCGCTCGCCGTCCACCACCACGAGGCGACGCACCATCTTCTCCTCCATCGTCCGTTCCGCCACCTCGAGCGTCGCGTCCATGTCGCAGGTGATGACCGTAGCCGTCATCACCTCGCGCACGGGCGTGGTGTTCGGGTCCTGCCCCAGCGCCGCGGACCGCACCGCGATGTCCCGGTCCGTCAGCATGCCCACCAACTGCCCCCCTTCCAGCACAGGCAGGGAGCCGATGTTGCACGTGCGCATCCTCAGCGCCGCGGCCCGGATGGGCTCGCCTGCTTCGATGGTCTCCAGGTTCTTGGTCATCAGCTCGCCAATACGCATTGCACGCTCCTTGCCTGGCATGACGCGTCTACCCACTCCCGTTGAAACCCCGGCGCCCCGCCGCTGCCTCCCGGATTGCGCCTGGCGCTGAAGCGAGGAGCCGGACAGGCCTTCTAACACCTTGCCGCCCACCAGGCGCGACGCTGGGGCAGGATGCGCATCTGAAGTGCGCGTGGGTCCCGGTCCGGGCCCGGACAAGGAGCAGGAAGGAATGGTCGACAAGCTCACCCTTAGCGACGACGAGTGGCGCAAGCGCTTGAGCCCCCAGGAGTATGAAGTCCTCCGCCGCCACGGCACCGAGCGGCCTGGCTCCGGGTGCTTCCTGGGCACGAAGACGCCGGGCACCTACGTGTGCGCGGGCTGCGGCAATCCCCTGTTCAAGGCGGGCACGAAGTTCGAGTCCGGCACGGGCTGGCCGTCCTTCACGCAGCCGGTGGCGGCCGACGCGGTGACGGAAATCCAGGACGTCTCACACGGAATGGTTCGCACCGAAGTCCGCTGTGCGCGCTGCGACGGGCACCTGGGCCACGTCTTCCCCGACGGCCCTCCGCCCACCGGCTTGCGCTACTGCATGAACTCGGTGTCCATGAAGCACGTCCCCGATGGCCAGCCGCTGGAGTTGGTGAAGGCGTAGCCTGCAGCCATGCAGCCCCGCCCTGGCGCATGACGTCATGCGCCGGGGCGCTTGAACTCAGCCCCTGCGTCCAAGCCTGTAGGCCGAATCCCAGCGTTCGCGGTTCGTTCGGCTGCAGCCAGGCTCATGAGCGGTGCCGCTCCGCCTCCCGGAAGAACTGGGTGAGCGAGTAGTCGAGCAGCGCCTGGCGGGACTGCATGTAGCGACGGGCGCGGAGGAAGGGCAGCCAGACCCGATTGCCGACACACACCTGGGACTCCTCCAGTTTCGACCGCGGCACCCATGTCCCGCCCAACCGCCGCACCAGCACGCCACCCAGGTAGGCCCCTAACGCCGGGGCGGTGTGACTGTCGATGAGTTCGCGCGTGTACCTCTCCGGGAAGTTCTCCCTCCAGAAGTAGAAGTCCAGGTCCGTGAGGGACTCGGGCGTCTCCTCCGTGATGCCAGGCACCTTGGTATGCAGCGCCGCCATCAGGCCTTCCGCCAGGTCGTCATAGTGGCTGCGAGTTCGTTCGGCATTCTCCACGTCTGATGGCAGAGCGGCCGGAAGCCACTCCTCCGGAGCAGGTGGTCGGAAGGCGTTGAGCTCGGCGATTCTCCGCTGCCGCTCGCTGTTGGCGAATTCGTCCGGAAGCCGGGAGAGGAGTGGCGCCAGGTCAGGGAGGAAGTGCGGCTCCACGGGAGCGAGCGCGGCGCTGCGCTCTCGCAGCGAGTTCAGCACCGTGTCGAAGTCGAGGTCGGGCCGCAGATGGACATGGGCACGGGTCTGCTCCGCGCGCGCTTCCTCACTGGCGAAGTCGGCGGCGGTGGGCCGTACCACCAGAAGAACGGAGCCGTTGGGGAGTTCCTCCACGAGGTGTGCAGGGGTCGAGAGCATCCGCTCGCGGCCTACACCTTCCACGAGCCTGGGGCCGAAGATGTTCAGCCAACACACCTCGTAGACCTTGTCGAAGCCATCCCGCCGAGACACCTCCGCTTCGCGACCGAAATGGGGGAAGCCCGCCAACTCACGGTCAGCCATGCTGTGGGCGGAGGCGTATGGAACGGGGTAGTGGATGGCCCACGCCCGGACCATGTCGATGAACCTTCTACACTCCCCTGCCTCCCCAAAGAGAGAGAGGGGCTTCACGTCGATCCAAATTCGTAACTTCGGGGCGAGCGGGGGGAATCCAAGACGGAGCGACATATCCAACTCAGGCGAGTGCGCACGATAGAGCCCAATGGACGTGCCGTTCTCGTCGCGACGCTCCTTCAGCGCTTCCCAAACAGCCTCGCGGGAGAACTTCCGCCTGCGCTTTCCCCTGACAATATCCGGCATCCATTGACCCGCGCAGGCATCGAGAGCCTGAAGGAAAGGCTCCACCTCACGCTCGACTTCGGCCATCTGATCGAAGGCGCCTTCGAATGAGAGCAGGAGATTGTCGTCAACACTTGAGCCGTGAGCATCCAGCATCTTCATTGGACCATCACCTCCACCCCAACGACCTTTTCCTGCGCGTCGCTCATCGCGGCCTCCAGCGTCTCTGCCTTCTTCGGCTTGAGCCCTCCGCCCTCATATACGAGGCGGACCCTTTGGACCTGCGCGCGCTGCCGAATCTCTTTCCGCAGGACCTCCAGAGTCCCGCCGTAGAACCTCAGCGCGCTCCTCGCATCCGTAGTCATTTGCGCGACGAGCGCATCATTATCCAGTCTCTGTAGGTCCCGGCTCTTGAAGCTGAACGTCTCCACGCGCGGCCTTGGGCCTGCGGCGGGCCCCTCCTCGATGACGAGCACGTCCGCGAAGCGCAGGTCCGCCTTCGCCACGCCCACGTGCGTCTCGATGCGGGGCCGGTCGAAGTCCCTGAGCCACCGCCGCTGCGCCCGAGGGAGCGCCGCGTCCGCCTCCAGAATGGCGACCATCTTCTGCTCGAAGGCCAGCCCCCGTGCGTACCTGGCGCGCACAAGCTGGTATCCGGCCCACTTCAGCGGCCCCTGCTCCGCAATCCCCTGCTTGAGTTCAGCCGCCCTCGTCTCCAGGTAGGCCACGTAGTCGGCCCAGAGAGGCTCGGCCTTGAGCTCGACGGGAGCCGCCTTCCGCAGGGCCTGGCGGTGCCGCGTCAACTCCGCCACGTCCATCGACAGGCGCGCTCCCGGGAACTCCGCCTCCCACTGCTTGAACTTCGCCTCCGCCACCGCCGCGGGGAGTCCGGCTGGCTCGGGTGGCACGGAGGGCCTGCTGCCACTGCTTCTCCCTGCGCCTCCGCCGGTGGACGCGGCGCGCGGAGGCTCGCGATACCGCACCGCCAACGTCGCCTGCGCTTGAGCGACGTTGCCGCGCGCCTCATGCAGCGCCAGCGCGCCGGCCTCGCCCCACTCCGCCACCAGAATGGCCGCGTCCCGGCGCTGCTGGAGGTGCCGGGCCAACTCCCCCACGGCGCTCTCCCCAAGTCGCGCCTCCAACCGCTCCAGCACGGCCTTCAGCGCCTCCACGCGGGGCACCACCACCTGGAGCCGCGCACCCTCCTGCCTGGAGAGGCCGACTTCACGGAAGGAACGTGCGCCCTTCCCTCCCGCGTACAGGCCCACCATGAGGGCCGCCGGCGCCAACTGCCGCGTGGCCTCCTCGTACTCCCCCTTGGCGAGGGAGGCCCCGCCCTGCGCCGTCCCTGCCGCCAGGTGGTAGAAGCCCAGCGGCACGCCGAAGGTGAGGGTGTCGAAGGATGCCAGGGCCACGTTGCCCGGCGCGAAGGCCCCCAGGTACTGCGCCCTCTCCACCTCCTCGTACGCGGCCCGGTAGGGCAGAGGAAGCCGCGGGGGCAGCGCGGACGCGTCCACGCTCCGGCTCCCGCTGACGAGCGGAATGGAGGCGGCGACGTCGTCCGCGGCCCGTCCCAGCCCGCGCGCGATGTCGCCCGCGCGGAAGTCTCGCTCCGGGAAGTCAGCGAGGGCCAGGCCTCGCTGCTTCAGCTCCTCGCACACCACCTCCATGGCCCCCAGCGTGCGCGTCAGCAGCTTGTCCTCGGCCAGCAGGCGCAGCAGGTGTCGCACCTCGTCGTCGTGGGTGGTGTGGAGGACGAAGAGGGCGAGGACTTCCGCCTTGGCCAGGCCGTGCTTCTGGGCGGCGGTAGCGAGGAAGGCCGCGCGCTTTTTGAGGAGGACGCGGGCCGCTTCGGCCTCCAGGGGGCCCAGGGCGCCAAGCCGGACGGCATTCCAGTCCGAGAGGGCCTCCACCAGCCGGGGCATGTCCGCCCGGCGCTGCAAGGCCAGGAAGGCCGCTGGCGTGGTGCACGCAAGGAAGGGTGCCAGCACCTCCTCCTCCGAGTCCAGGTGCGGCCAGCCCGAAGGCACCTCCCCGCACGCGCCCACCACTCGCAGGGGCGTCGTCTCGCCTCCGCCGGGGCTCGAGGGCGACGACATGACTCGGCGGCGGTGAAGGAGCGGCCCGGCGTCGGCCTCCTCGTCGGAGAAGTCCTCGGGCACGGCGGCCTCGGGAGGACTCACGACGGCACCGCGCCCAGGGGCCGCCAAAGGCGTCGGGCCCGCTCCGGCAGCCAGGGTGCCTCCAGGGCTGGTCCGAGATGGCAGCGAGGCACAGCCCGACGTGAGGAGCGCCAGGGCCAGCACCAGGCAGCCACCACCGCGCGGCAGTCGCTCAGCGCGCAGTGTCCACCCCCAGGCCCCTGGCCGCGAAGGCCCCCGGCCGCGTCGTCCCCTCTGGCGTGGGATACAGCAGCGTGCAGCCCTGCCCCAACGGATGAACATCAACGCCTCCTGCCAAAGGCCCGAGCGTCTCTCTCAATCAAGGAGATGAGCGCCAGGCGATTTTACGACAGGACCATGCGAGGTGAATGGGCGCGGAGCATGGACAGACGCCATGCTGAGACGCAAGGTGGCCCTCAACGGGCCTCCCGTCGAACGCCTTCCAAGAGGGTCTGGATTTACATGAGGGAAGGGCTCATCCCAGCCAGACGCGGGCGTTGCGGAACATGCGCATCCAGGGGCCGTCGTCGCCCCACTCGCGAGGCCGCCACGAGTGCTGCACGGAGCGGTGCACGCGCTCCGGATGCGGCATGGTGATGGTGAAGCGCCCATCCCGCGTCGTCAGGCCGGCGATGCCGTGGGGCGAGCCATTGGGGTTGGCCGGATACGTCTCCGCCACCCGCCCGTGGTTGTCCACCCAGCGCGTCGTCACCAGGCCCTCCCCGTTGACGCGGGCGGCGTCCTCCGCGCTGGGGAACTCCGCGCGGCCCTCGCCGTGCGAGGTGACGATGAGCATCCGGCTGCCTTCCATGCCCTGATAGAAGAGCGACGGCGTCTTCGACACCTCCACCAGGGACAGACGCGCCTCGTACTGCTCGGAGGCGTTGCGCACGAAGCGGGGGAAGTGCTCCGCGCCCGGGATGATGTCCTTGAGCTGCGACATCATCTGGCAGCCGTTGCACACGCCCAGGCCGAAGCTGTCCGGCCGCGCGAAGAAGGCGGCGAAGGCGTCCCGCGCGCGCGGGTTGAAGAGGATGGACTTCGCCCACCCGCCGCCCGCGCCCAGCACGTCGCCGTAGGAGAAGCCGCCGCACGCCATCACGCCCTTGAAGCCTTCGAGCGACACCCGCCCCGACAGGATGTCACTCATGTGGACATCCACCGCGGCGAAGCCCGCCCGCGTGAAAACCGCGGCCATCTCCTGCTGGCTGTTGACGCCCTGCTCCCGCAGCACGGCCACGCGAGGACGGGCCCCCTTCGAGATGAACGGCGCGGCCACGTCCTGGGCCGGGTCGAACGTCAGCTTCGGCGACAGGCCCGGGTCTGCCGGGTCACACCGTGCGGCGGCCTCCTGGTCCGCGCAGGTGGGATTGTCGCGCAGCTTCTGCAGCTCATGGCTGACACGGGACCACGTACGGCGCAGGGCCAACGTCTCCTCCGCCAGCAACGTGTCGCCCCCGTGGCGCACGCGCACCTGCAACGCCGTCACCGGGCGGCCCAGTTCGTGGACCTCCCGCGACAGACCGTGCTGCGCCAGCACCTCGCGCACACGCGCCACGTCCGAGGCGCGCACCTGCACCACCGCGCCCAGCTCCTCGTTGAAGAGGGCCGCCGTCACGTCACCGCCCAGCGGCGCCATGTCCACGTCCAGGCCGCAGCGTCCGGCGAAGGCCATCTCGCACAGCGTCGCCCACAGGCCGCCGTCGGAGCGGTCGTGGTACGCCAACAGCGCGCCGTCCTCGCTCAGCGCCTGCACCGCGGCGAAGAAGCCGCGCAGCAGCGCGGGGTCCTCCACGTCCGGGCTCTCCGGCCCCACCTGCCCGTGGACATGCGCCACCACGGAGCCGCCCAGGCGCTGCTTCCCGCGCGCCAGGTCGATGAAGAGCAGCCGCGTGTCGTCCGCCACGTCCACGAGCTGCGGCGTCAGGGACTTGCGCACGTCCAGCACCGGCGCGAACGCGGAGATGATGAGCGACACCGGCGACGTCACGGCCTTACGGGCGCCGCCCTCCTCCCAGACGGTGCGCATGGACATGGAGTCCTTGCCCACGGGGATGGTGAGGCCCAGCGCGGGGCACAGCTCCATGCCCACCGTGTGGACGGCGGCGTAGAGGCTGGCGTCCTCGCCCGGGCTTCCCGCCGCGGCCATCCAGTTGGCGGACAGCTTCACGTCGGACAGCTTGCCGATGCGAGCCGCGGCGATGTTGGTGAGCGCCTCGCCCACCGCCATGCGCGCCGAGGCCGCCGCGTCGATGAGGGCCAGCGGCGTGCGCTCGCCCATGGCCATGGCCTCACCCGTGGTGCTCGTCACGGTGGACAGCGTCACCGCGCAGTCCGCCACCGGCACCTGCCAGGGACCCACCATCTGGTCCCGGCTGCTGAGCCCGGACACGGTGCGGTCGCCGATGGTGATGAGGAAGCTCTTGTCCGCCACCGTGGGGTGGCTCAGCACGCGCTCCGCCAGCACCGCCAGCGAGCCCTCCAGCGACAGCGGCGCGAACGACACCGGGCGCGACGTCACGTCGCGGTGCATGCGCGGCGCCTTGCCGAACAGCACGTCCATGGGCAGGTCGATGGGCGCGTTGCCGAACTGCGTATCCGTCAGCGTCAGCGTCTGCTCGGCGGTGGCGTCTCCCAGCACGGAGAAGGGCGCGCGCTCCCGCTCGCACAGCGCGGCGAAGCGGGCCAGGTCCTCCGGCGCCACGCCCAGTACGTAGCGCTCCTGCGCCTCGTTGCACCAGATTTCCACCGGCGACATGCCCGGCTCGGCGTTGGGCACCGCGCGCAGCGCCAGGCGTCCGCCCAGGTCGTTGTCGTGCGCCAGCTCCGGCACCGCGTTGGACAAGCCGCCGGCGCCCACGTCGTGGATGGAGCGGATGGGGTTCTTGTCGCCCAGCGCCCAGCAACTGTCGATGACCTCCTGACAGCGCCGCTCCATCTCCGCGTTGTCCCGCTGCACGGAGGCGAAGTCGAGGTCCGCCGCGCTCGCGCCCTGCGCCATGGAGGACGCCGCGCCACCGCCCAGGCCGATGAGCATCGCGGGCCCGCCCAGGACGATGAGCTTGTCGCCCGGCTGCAGGCGCCCCTTCTTCACGTGCGGCGCGCGGATGTTGCCCAGGCCGCCGGCAATCATGATGGGCTTGTGGTAGCCGCGCACCTCCACGCCAGCGGGCGTGGGGACCTGCACCTCATAGCTGCGGAAGTAGCCCGTGAGGTTCGGCCGGCCGAACTCGTTGTTGAAGGCCGCGCCGCCCAAGGGACCGTCCACCATGATGTCCAGCGCGGAGACGATGCGGTCCGGCTTGCCGTAGGGCTGCTCCCAGGGCTGCTCGAAGCCAGGGATGCGCAGGTGGCTCACGCTGAAGCCGGTGAGGCCCGCCTTGGGACGGGCGCCACGGCCAGTGGCCCCCTCATCGCGAATCTCGCCGCCCGCGCCCGTGGCGGCGCCCGGGTATGGGGAGATGGCCGTCGGGTGGTTGTGCGTCTCCACCTTGATCATGATGTGGGCTGGCTCGCGCACGGAGCCCCACTCACCGGTTTCAGGGGACGGGAAGAAGCGGTCCACCTCGAAGCCTTCGATGACGGCCGCGTTGTCCTTGTACGCGCCGAGCACGCCTTCCGGGTGCTGGACGTAGGTGTTCTTGATGGCCTGGAAGAGCGAACGCTCCTGAGGCTTGCCGTCAATGCTCCAGCTCGCGTTGAAGATCTTGTGCCGGCAGTGCTCGCTGTTGGCCTGCGCGAACATCATCAGCTCGACGTCGGTGGGGTTGCGCTTCAGCTCGGTGAATCGCGCCACCAGGTAGTCCATCTCGTCGTCGGCCAGGGCCAGGCCCAGCTCGCGGTTGGCGGTCACCAGCGCCGCGCGGCCTCCACCCAGCACATCCACCGTCGTGAAGGGCCGGGGCGTGTGCCCGGCGAACAGGATGGCCGCGTCCTCCAGACGCCCCACCACCGCCTGCGTCATCCGGTCATGCAGCACCGGCTTCAGGTGCTCCAGCTCCGCGGCCCGCAGCGCCTGCCCGTCGGGGCCCGCGATGAAGAAGGCGGTGCCGCGCTCCATGCGCCGCACGCGCTCGCCCAGGCCACAGTTGTGGGCAATGTCCGTGGCCTTGGAGGACCACGGGGAGATGGTGCCCGGCCGAGGCAGCACCAGCAGCAGGCCGCCGGTGCGCGTGCCCGTGGCCACGCGGGGCCCGTAGTCGAGCAGGCGGCCCAGGGTGGCCAGGTCCGCCTCGGAGAGGGGCACCGGCGCGTCGATGAGGTGCACGAACTCCGCATAGACGGACGAAACGGAGGGCACCCGCTCGCGGCACTGGGCCAGGAGCTTGGCGAGCCTGAAGTCAGAGAGGGCCGGAGCCCCACGCAGGGTGTGCATGCTGGACATGGGTCGAATTCGTGGCTCTGGGTAACAGCGGGGCCGTCCTTATCACCGTGCGTCGGCCCGGCGCGTGAAGAGTTCACGCCGGGACGCCTGCCGGACGTGCGGCCAGGAGCCACGGTAGGTGTCAGCCGCACGTCAGAGCCTGCGCGGCGCTCGCGACAAAGCGGGAAGCACCGCCAACGGCCTCATCGAGCAGGCAGGTCGTCCCACCAGGGGAGGCAACCGCCGCGCGCGATGCTCCCTCACCAGGGGTGCGCGCGCGCCGCTATGCGGCCTCGCGCTCCGGGGCCTCCGGGGGCGGCGCTTCCAAGGTCGCCAGATGGGCCCTGGCCAGCGCGAGGTTGTCGTTGTCCAGCGGGTGGAAGGAGGGACGCAGGTACTCCCGCAAGCCCCGCCCCAGCACGCGGAACAGCACCGGGTCCTTCCGGTGGGCGCGCCACAGCTCGCGCAGCAGGCCCGTCCACCCCAGCCCGCGCTCCTGCCGCAGCAGCGTCACCGTGGCGGCGAACCACAGGACGAAGAGGGACACCCCGCCCAGCACCATGCCCAGCACGCGCAGCCCATAGCCCGGTGCCACCTTCCGCAGCACGTCGAAGGCCACCGCCTTGTGCTCAATCTCCTCCGCGGCGTGCCACTCGATGAGGCTGCGCATCGCCGGGTGGCCGTCCGCGAACACGCCCAGCGTCAGCGTGTTCTCGCCCATCAGCGCCGTGTAGTGCTCCAGCGCGGCGGTGATGGACAGCCGCAGCGACGGCGGGAGCTTCGCGTCGATGACGCCCCACAGGAATGAGTCGTACCACCGCATGAAGCGGTGGACGTCGTAGCCCTGGGACTCCAGCAGCTCGATGTAGTCCTGGTGCTCGCGCGCGTGCTGGCCTTCCTGCGCGAAGAAGGCCTTCACCTGCGCGCGCAGCGCGGGCGTGTCCGCCAGCCGCGGCATGTAGTGGTTGACGCTGCGCACGAAGAACCGCTCGCCCTGGGGGAAGAGCAGGTTGAGCCCGTTCCACAGGTGCGTGGTGCCAGGGCCGTTGGGGTGCCAGATACGCGGGAAGCTCGCGTCGAAGGGGAACTGGAGGTGCGGTCGCGGCCGGATGCGTCCGGGGTCGAGGGGGGAGACCATGGGGAGCTCTCGTGACGGAAGACCAGGAAGGTTCAAGGAAGTGCCGGACGTCGCGGCTGGAGCCTGCTGACGGCCTCCGCGACGAGCACGTCCCGGAAGGACAGCAGCTTTTCGCGCGTGCCCAGGGCACCACTGCCCGCGAGCGCCGCGAAGTAGCGCTTGCGCACGCCCGAGGGCGTCGCGTGGAGGACCTCCGTCACGCAGAGGGCCACCCCGCCCCCCACGGCACACAGCGGCCGCATCGTGTTGAAGAAGAGCGGGGAGTGCCGCGCCAGCGCTTCATCATCGTCGACCTCCAAGGTGATTTTGGACAGCAGGGCATTGCCGCCCAGGGCGGCGGGCACCTGCCGCAGCAAGGGCGTGAAGGCGAAGCCGTGCGTGGTGAGCGAGGGCATCCACCACGGCAGCGCCGGCGAGTACAGCGTGGAGAAGATGTCCTCCAGCACGCCGCCGCCCCGCCGCGTCTGCTCCAGCAGGTGCGCGACGTGCGCGGGCGTCATCGGCCCCGTGCGCGTCCGCGAGGGCACCACCGCGATACCAATGCGCCGCCACTTCCGCGCCACGGCGTGCGGCGACGCGGGCAGCACCGGCACCAGCAGCGTGGGATTGTCGACGGGGAACACGCCCTCGCCGGCCCGCTGCACCGCCTGGAGCATCGCGCAGGTGAGGTTCCGGAAGTCGAGCCCCTCCGGAAGCTCCACTCGCAGCAGCGGCGACGGCTCCTCGGGGCCGGTGAGCCACTCGCCCGGCGCCGCGCGGACGTCCCGGCGCGGCAACCCCTCCGAGGCGGCCAGCGAGAGCTCGGCCATCGCGGTGCCATCCATCACCAGGTGGTCGAAGCTCAGCTCCAGGGCGCCCGTCGCCGCGTCCACGCGCGCACCGAACCAGGCGCTCGACGTCAGCAGGTGGGACGTCCAGGCGCTGTCGCCTCGCGAGGCGCGGTCCACCAGCACCTGCGGGAACAAGCCATCCCGGCGTGCCTCGGCCAGCGAGCGGCTGAGCGTGCGCGCCAGCAACGCCGCCACCGCCTCGGGCGTCAGCGCCGCGTCGTCCAGGGACATCCGCACCACCTGGACCCCTCCGTCCTCGCAGGTGACGGCGGCGGTGAGGACGTCCGCGTCCTGGGCGCGTTGGCGTGCATCAGCGCCTTCCCGGCCCAGGCGCGCCACCCAGACGTCCAGGGGCTGGTTCTGCCGGCGCACGCCGCGGCTGTCGCGGTACCAGCGCGCCACACGCGCCAGCAGCACCGGCGCCCACGTCCCGCCTTCCGTGTCCACGCCCAGCGGCTGCACCGTCACCATGATGCGGCGCGAGCGGGGCTCGGTCGTCAGGAACTGCTCCCACGTCGTCAGCGCGGGCACCACTTGCGTCGGCTGGCGCGCCGGGAACGCACGCCGCCACCCGTCGCAGAAACGCACGAGCCCGCTGATAGCGTGACGCGCCACCGGATGCAGGTGCGGAAATTGATGCGTCAACGCCGCATTCACGCGTCCGACGACGCCAACGTCCTGGGCTTCAACCGGAAACGGGAGGGGACCGGATCCGTCCATGGCACACCTCCGAGTGGTCAACGGGGGGATGACCCACGGCATCGGCTCCGTAGCCTACCGGACATGCCACCTGTCCCGTCAGGTCATCACGCGATTTCACTGACAGCCATGCTTTTTGGCCTGCCTGCGCGGGGGAAACACGACTCACGACCGCGCCCCTCACGGAGCGCGTGAGGAGGTCACGCAGCGGGCGTGGGACGCAGCGCAGCAGTCGGAACGGAATCTTCGCGCGACGTGCCACGTCGGTCGGAAAAAATGTCTGACATTGAATGCAAGCGAGCAAGCGCGCCTGCATTCATCCCAGACGTCTCCTTGCATTATTTGACAGTCCAGTATTCCCGTGCGCTGGCGCGGCGATGTCCGTGCGGCGACCGTCAGGGCTACTGCGGCGTCGACTCCATCTGCTACTTCTAGGCCGCTCGACGCGTCGTTCCGCGTCCCTGCGCTGCGGCTACTACTCCGCGGACAGCGGCGGCTGCACCATCTGGCCCTACCGCGAAGCCGTCTGCTCCACCTTCTTCTGCAAGTACGTGGCGGGCGCGGACGGCCGCAAGTTCTGGATGTCCCTCAAGACGTACCTGGCGCTGGCCGAAGTCCAGCTGTCGCGCTGGACGGCGCTCCAGCTCCTCCCCGACTACGTGCTGTCCGGCAGGGACCGCGCGCAGACGCAGCCCGGGCCGCTCACCGTGGAGGATCTGGATGACACCGCGCCGCCCGCCAGGGCCTACGCGGCGCTGTGGCAGGGTTACGAAGGCCTCGAGCTCGACTACTTCCGGGAGTGCTACCGCCTGGTGAAGGCGCTGCCCCCGGACGGCGTGGAGAAGCTGCTGGGCCTGGATGGCACCATCGAGCTGAAGACGCTGGAGAAGCTCCACCACACCGCCGTGGCGCCCCAGTTGCCGCGCACGCTCAAGCTCAACCCCGATGCCACCGTGCAGTGGATGCAGGACGGCAGCGTGGCCCTGGGCGCCTACAGCGGATATGACGCCGTGGCCCTGCCCGGCGAGGCCTATGGCCTGCTGGTCGACTTCACCGGACGCGAGCCCGTGGACGCCGTGCGCCAGCACCTGCGCGAGCACAAGCAGGCGGACCTGTCCGAGGACGTCCTGCTGGAGCTGTACCGGCACCGCATCCTCGTGGAGCCGTGAGGCCGGCGTCTGGCTACGACTGCCGGGACAGCGCTCCCAGCTCGCGCAGCATGCGGACGGAGACCTGGGCGTTGCGCCACGCGAAGACCGTCTCGGACAGGTGGTCCGCCATCCACGAGCAGAAGCCCGGGTCTCCGGCGCCCAGCCACGCGGCGGACTCGGACAGCTCCGTCTCGGCGGCTTCCCACGCGCGGCGGTAGGCGCTGGCCGCGGTCATCAGCTCGGACAGGGAGTGGGTGAAGGCGTCCAGGGCCGCGCGCAGCTCCAGCGGCGCGCCCGGCTCACCCCGACGGGAATCACGCAGCCGCCCCAGGTGGACCAGGAGCCCCTGCTCCAGCGCGGCGGCCGTCCCCAGCCGCGCCTGGGCGCCATTGAGCAGGACCTGGAGGTCCTCGCCCAGCTCATGCAGCAGCTCCTCGTTGGAGCGCGCCACCGGGCGTCCCAGCCGCGTACACACCGCCTGCCACAGGCTGCTGTACCCCAGGAGCTCCGCCACGCCGCGGCGCACGTGAGGCGGGACGCGGTCCAGGAACTCGAGCGCGCATTGACGGGCGGACGTGGCCAGGGGGCCCGCGCCTGGGCCCGCCTTCGCGCACTTCAGCACCCGCCAGGCCCACTGGAGCGTCGTCTCGGTGGAGCGGAAGAGGGCTTCACAGCCCGCGCTCAGCGTCCCCGCGTGGCTGGCGTCCATCAGCGAGGAGGAGGTCGCGGGCACGGTCCGGGCTTCCTCGCCGGAGACCTGCTCCGGGCGAGAATCACGTTCCGATGAACCGCGGTCCGGCGACATGCTCCGCCTCCCCAAACGCGACGAGCCAACCCCAGGTATCGCATGCCATGCGCGCAAGCTCCAGCACCCCGCCAGGGGAGGGTTCAGGGCGCCGCGCGAGGCTTGAGGCCGTCGCGATTTCCGGAGCTGCGAGCCGGTGTCGTGTCGCACGGTTTGAGAAAAGTCCGGCCGGGCGCCTGGAACGAGGCACCCGGCCGGCGTGCATTCACGCGGCGCGCCCTCAGTGAAGGGTGCGCTTGAGACGACTGAGCCGCTCATGCGTCCGCTTCTGCGCGGGAATCAACTCCGTCCGCACGAAGCGGCGGGCCTCGCCATGCACCTGGTCCGCGTCGCGCTGATAGTCGGCGAGGCCATGGTCCTCGCCCTCCTCCAGCGCCTGGATGGCGGCCTTCTCGCCCAGGATGTCCGCGCCGCCTTGGACCAGCTTGGCGAAGGTGCCCCAGATGCCAGAGCCCTCCGCGGGCTCACCGCCCATCCTCAGGATGCGCTCTCGAATCTCCTCGACCCGGTGCTCGTGGTCTTGCTGGCAGTACTCCAGCGCGTCTCGGGCCAGTCCGTCCGAGACGTGCCCGATTGCCTGACGATAGGTCTCCACGGCGGAGATTTCGCCGCGCAGGAACGAGTTGAGCGTCTCGACGTCCTTGTTGGTGCTCGCCATCAATGACCTCCATGGGTGACAGGTGAATGCGGCTTGCCGCAAAGGTGATGCCCGCTGCCGCAGGGGCAACGAGCGCCCGCCTCCCCGCCTCCTCCCAACGTCCACGCGGACGTTCACCCCACGGCGCCCGGCCACGCTCCCCAGACGGGCAGACGAGCGACCGTCGCCCTCGGGCAGGCCGAGGCCCGCACACCTCCTGGAGGAGGGCCGGTTGACGCGCGCATGAGACAGCCGCTAGCGTAGGTCCTCGCGATGACGCACTCCCACACACCGACCGCCGCGCCGTTTGCCAGCCGCTGCTGTCTGTCGTGTGCTTGTTGTCGTCAGCCGGCCCTGGGTTGTTGACGCGCAGACGGGAAGCCCTTCCAAGCCTCCCTCCTCGCGCTCCTCCCGGCCCGGTCTCCTCTTCCAGGAACCGGGCCGTTTTCGTTTCCGCTCCCAGCCCCGCACCACTCGCCCATGACCTTTACCGCCGCCGACGCCCGTGTCCCCCGCGCTCCCGCGCTCCCCGCCGGGTGTGATGACGCCTGCGCCACGGGCGGCGCGTGCTGTCTGTGCTGTGCGTGTCCCGAGTGTCCGCCTTCAGGCGGGTGCCGAGCATCGAGAAGCGTGTAGCGCGTCCTTCTCGAACCTTCTTGCTCGTGCGGCCCGCCCTCGAAAGAGGCGGGCCTTTTCTTTTTCCGGAGTCACCATGTCCCTCCCGCAGCAGCCCCATGCCTCGGCCCTGCTCGCCGAAGCCTCCGATGTGAAGGACGCCCCCGCGCAGGACCTCCTCGCCTGGGCCGAGCGCCGCTTCGGCGCGCGCGCGGCCATCGCCACCAGCTTCGGCGTGGAGGACATGGTCCTCATCGACCTGGCGCGCCAGCACGCGCCCAGCCTGCGCCTCTTCACGCTCGACACCGGACGCCTTCCCCCGGAGACCTACGAGCTCATGGAGGTGGTCCGTAAGCGCTACGGCGTCACCGTGGAGACGTACTTTCCGGAGCGCGAGCGCGTGGAGGCGCTGGAGTCCACGCAGGGCTACTTCTCCTTCCGCCAGAGCCTGGAGGCGCGCAAGGCGTGCTGCGCCATCCGCAAGGTGGAGCCCCTGGCGCGCGCGCTCGCGGGCCAACAGGCGTGGGTGACGGGGCTGCGCCGCGAGCAGTCCGTCACCCGCACCGACGTGGCGACGCTGGAGGTGGACAGCGCGCATGGGCTGCTCAAGCTCAACCCGCTGGCCACGTGGAGCAGCCGGGACATCTGGGACTACGTCCGGGCGAACGGCGTGCCCTACAACGCGCTCCATGACCGTGGCTACCCGTCCATCGGCTGCGCGCCCTGCACGCGCGCGGTGAAGCCCTACGAAGACGAGCGCGCGGGCCGCTGGTGGTGGGAGTCCGCGGAGAACCGCGAGTGCGGCCTCCACCCGGTCCGATGACGCGCGCCATGCCTTCACACGCCATGGACTATCCCGTGTGCCTTCGACTCGAGGGCCGCTCCGTCCTGCTGGTGGGCGGCGGCGCCATCGCGGAGGGCCGTGCCATCGCGGTGCTCGACGCCGGCGCGCGGCTGCGCGTCATCGCGCCGGAGACCACCGCCACGCTGCGCCGGCTCGCGGCCGATGGGCGCCTGGAGTGGCTGCCCCGTCCCTACGAGGCCGGCGACGTGCGCGGCCATCACCTGGTGCTCGCGGCCACGGACGACGCGGCCGTGGGCCGACAGGTGGCCACCGAAGCCCGGGCCCTGGGCCTGTGGGTCAACACCGCGGACGAACCGCCGCTGTGTGACTTCACCCTGCCCTCCGTCGGCAGGCGCGGCCCCATCACCGTGGCCGTGTCCTCCGCGGGGCGGGCCCCCGCGCTCGCCAGCCACCTGCGCAAGACGCTCACCGCCCAGGTGACGCGACACCACGTCTGGCTGGCGCGACTCAGCGGCTGGCTTCGCGAGCAGTTGCCCCGAGGCCCAGCGCGCCAGCGGCTGCTGAAGCAGGTGGCGGTGGGAGACATCGGCGCGCTGCTGCAGCGGGGCGAGCGCAAGGCCGCCTGGACGCAGCTCCGCGCGGAGCTGAAGCACTTGAAGATTCCTGGAGAGACACCATGAGAGAGCAGATGAGAGGCCGCGTGTTCCTGGTCGGCGCGGGCCCGGGAGACCCAGAGCTGTTGACCTTGCGCGCCGCGCGCGTGCTCAGAGAGGCGGACACCGTCGTCCATGACCGGCTGGTCCACCCCGGGGTGCTCGAGCATGCGCGGCCCCACGCCCGGCTCATCTACGTGGGCAAGGAGGGCGGCGGCGACTCCGTGGGCCAGGAGGAGATTCACGTCATCCTCATCGCCCAGGCGCTCCTGGGGCGCCGCGTGGTGCGGCTCAAGGGTGGTGACTCCTTCGTCTTCGGCCGCGGCGGCGAGGAGGCGCTCGCGCTGGAAGAAGCGGGCATCCCCTATGAAGTCGTGCCGGGCCTCACCGCCGGGACGGCCGTGCCCGCGGCGGCGGCCATCCCCGTCACGCACCGGGGCATCTCCGGCGCGGTGACGTTCGCCACCGCGTACCGGGGCGGCAGCGCGCCGGACTGGGACTTCCTGGCGAAGGCCCAGACGCTGGTCCTCTACATGGCGGGGAGCCGGCTGGAGGAGACGGTGCGCGCGCTGGTCGGCGCGGGGCGCTCCGCGGCCACCCCGGCCGCCGTGGTGGAGGCGGGGACGTGGGAGCATCAACGGGTGGTGGAGGCGCCGCTGAGCCACATCGCCCAGGCGGTGACGCGGGACGGGCTCGGCTCGCCGTCGCTGCTCATCGTGGGCGAGGTCGTCGCGTTGCGCGCGCGCCTGCCTTCACTGGTGGCGCAGGGAACCTTGGAGCATGGACACGCGCCAGCGCGCGTGGCGGAGGGCGGTCATGAGTGAGCACACGTTCGCACGGGCGTCCCACCTGTCGGAGCTGGAAGCGGAGAGCATCCACATCCTCCGGGAGACGGTGGCCGAGTTCGCCAACCCGGTGATGCTCTACAGCATCGGCAAGGACTCCCAGGTCCTGCTGCACCTGGCGCGCAAGGCCTTCCACCCCGCGCCCCTGCCCTTCCCGCTGCTCCACGTGGACACCACCTGGAAGTTCCGGGAGATGTATGCGTTCCGGGACGCCTTCGTGGCGCGCCACGGCCTGCGCCTCATCGTCCACCAGAACCAGCGCGCGCTGGCCGAGGGCATCAACCCCTTCGACCACGGCAGCCAGAAGTACACCCATGCGATGAAGACGCAGTCGCTGCTGGAGGCGCTGACGAAGCATGGCTTCGACGCGGCCTTCGGCGGCGCGCGGCGCGACGAGGAGAAGTCCCGCGCCAAGGAGCGGGTGTTCTCCTTCCGGGACAGGCATGGCCAGTGGGACCCGCGCCGCCAGCGGCCGGAGGTGTGGAACCTCTTCAACGGCCGCGTCGACGCGGGCGAAAGCATGCGCGTCTTCCCGCTGTCCAACTGGACGGAGCTGGACGTGTGGCACTACGTGCTGCGCGAGCGCATCCCCGTGGTGCCGCTCTACTTCGCGGCGGAGCGCCCGGTGATTGACCGGGGCGGCACGCTGCTCATGGTGGACGACGAGCGCATGCGGCTGCGGCCCGGGGAGAAGCCCGAGCTCCGGCGCGTGCGGTTCCGAACGCTGGGCTGCTACCCGCTCAGCGGCGCCATCGAGTCCTCCGCCACCACGGTGGAGACCGTCATCCACGAGATGGTGAACGCCCGCCAGTCCGAACGGCAGGGCCGGCTCATCGACCACGACGAAGAGGGCTCCATGGAGCTCAAGAAGCGCGAGGGGTACTTCTAATGGACACCGGCTTGCAGCAGATGCTCGACCAGCACTCCGCCCGGGAGCTGCTCCGGCTCGTCGTGGTCGGCTCCGTGGATGACGGGAAGTCCACCCTCATCGGCAGGCTCCTCTACGAGTGCGACGGGCTCTTCGAGGACCAGATTTCCGCCGTGCGGAAGGCCAGCGCGAAGCGGGCCGCCGCCGCCGTGTCCGTGCCCTCCGAGGTGCTGGCCCAGGGCCTGAAGGCCGCGGCCGGCGCCGACGAGGAGGAGCTGGACTTCTCCCTCTTCACGGACGGCCTGCGCGCCGAGCGCGAGCAGGGCATCACCATCGACGTCGCCTACCGCTACCTGAGCACCGCGCGGCGCAAGGTCATCGTCGCGGACACGCCGGGCCACATCCAGTACACGCGCAACATGGCCACCGGCGCCTCCACGGCGGACGCGGCGGTCATCCTGGTGGACGCGCGGCTGGGCGTGCTGCCGCAGACGCGCCGCCACGCGTACATCGCCTCGCTGCTGGGCATCCCCTTCCTGGCCGTGGTGGTGAACAAGATGGACCTCACGGGCTTCGACCGGGACGCCTTCGAGCGCATCGGCACCGAGCTGGTGGACTTCGCCCACGCGCTCGGCTTCGAGGGCGTGCGGCTCTTCCCCGTCAGCGCCAGCCGCGGGGACAACATCACCCGGCCCAGCGCCCGCACGCCCTGGCACGAAGGCGGCACGCTGCTCGCGTGGCTGGAGTCGCTGCCCCACCAGCGACGGCAGGACGACGCGCCCTTCCGCTTCCCCGTCCAGTACGTGCTCCGGCCCCACCAGGACTACCGGGGGCTGGCGGGACAGATTGCCTCCGGCACCGTCCGCGTCGGCGATGAAATCCAGGTCCATCCCTCCGGGCGGCGCACGCGCGTGGCGGGCATCGACACCTTTGATGGACCGCTGGAGGAGGCCGCGTCCCCCGCGTCCGTCACGCTGAGGCTCGCGGACGAGGTGGACGCCAGCCGAGGCGACATGCTGGCCCACGTGGCTCAGCCGCCGCTGTCGCTCCACCAGCTCGACGCGATGCTCGTGTGGTTCGGTGAGCAGCCGCTGGACTGCTCGCGCCGCTACCTGGTGAAGCAGGCCTCGCGCACCGCGCCCGCGCACATCGAACGGGTGCTGTGGCGCAAGGAGCTGGCGGACCTGTCCGAGCAACCCGCCGAGTCCCTGTCCCTCAACGACATCGGCCGGGTGCGGGTGGTGTGCCGTCGGCCGCTGCTGACGGACGCGTACCGCGACAACCGCCGCACGGGCGCCTTCATCGTCATCGACGCGCTCACCCACGACACGGTGGGCGCGGGCATGGTCCTGGGGCCGGTGGAGGACTCCGCGCGGGGCGATGTCGCCGCGTCGCTCGTCACCCAGCCCGAGCGGCGGGGACGACTGGGCCAGCCCGGCGCCATCGTCCTGCTGCCCGCCACGCCGGACGCGGGCTCACGCGCATTCCAGTTGGAGCGCCGGCTGTTCGACCTGGGCTGGCATGTCGCCACCGCCCCCGGTGACGTGGAGGTGGCGCTGGCGCTCGCGGCAGCGGGACTGGTGGCCCTGGTCCACAGCGACACGCCCCAGACACGCCGGGCCCTGCGCGAGGAGGCCCGCGATGCCGGCGCCGCGTGGCTGGAGCTGGAAGCCAGCGCAGACGTGGAGCAACACCTCGGCCACATCCTCACCCTCTGGGAGGCCGCACGATGAGCGCATCCCCTGCCCCCCATGCGCCCCCGTTCATCAACGCGCTGCTGGGTGAGGACAAGAGCGCCCTGCTGCTCAAGCTCGTGGAGGGGCTGGACACCTCCGCCCTGCACTGGCTGAGCGGCTACACCGCGGGGCTGGCCGTCCGTGCGCCCCAGGCCACCGTCATCCCCGTGACGCCCGCGCCCGTGGCCGCGCCCGCCGCTCCCCTCACCATCATCTACGGGACGCAGACGGGAAACAGCCGCCTCCTGGCCGAGCGCCTCAAGCACCAGGTGGAGTCCGCCGGCTTCGCCGCGCGGCTGTTCCGGGCCAGCGACTATCCGGTGCGGGAGCTGGCCAAGGAAAAGCTGCTCTGCGTGGTCATCAGCACCCAGGGAGATGGCGACCCGCCGGACGATGCACGGGGCTTCTGTGAGTTCATCCTCGGCAAGCGCGCGCCTCGCGTGGAGGGGCTGCGCTACGCCGTGCTCGGGCTGGGAGACTCCAGCTACCCGCGCTTCTGCGAAGTGGGCCGGCTGCTCGACGTCCGCTTCGCGGAGCTGGGCGCCAGCCGGCTGCTGGAGCGCGCCGACTGCGACGTGGACTTCGAGCCCGTGGCCAAGGGCTGGCTCGACCAGGCCTTCACCCTGGCGCGCGAAGCACTGACTCCGCGAGCGGCGGTGACGGCCACCGTCGTGCCGCTGCGGGAGCCGCACGCCGCGTCCGCGTTCACCAAGGAAGCGCCCTACACCGCGGAGGTGCTGCTCAACCAGCGCATCACCGCGCGCGGCGCGCTCAAGGACGTGCGGCACCTGGAGCTGTCGCTCGCGGGCTCCGGGTTGGAGTACGCCCCTGGCGACGCGCTGGGGGTGTGGCCCCACAATCCGCCGGAGCTGGTGGCGTCCTTCCTGTCCGAGCTGCGTCTCGACGGCGAAGCGCCTGTCACTCGCGAGGGCCGCACGCTCCCGCTGGCGCGCTGGCTGAGCGATGAGCTGGAAATCACCCGGCTCAACCGCCCCTTCCTGGAGCGACACGCCAGGCTGTCCGGCAGTTCGGCGCTGCGCGAAGCGCTCGAACCGGGCCGCGCCGAGTCCTTCCGCGCGCTGCTGGCGGGACATCAGGTCATCGACGTGCTCCGCGCCCACAAGGGAACCTGGGACGCCGCCGAGCTGGTCCAGGCCCTTCGCCGGCTCACGCCCCGGCTGTACTCGATTGCCTCCAGCGCCAGGCGCGTGGGTGAAGAGGCGCACCTCACGGTGGCGGTGGTGGACTACACGGCCTTCGACCTGCGGCACTTCGGCGCGGCGTCGTACCACCTGGCCACGCGCACGGCCGGCACCGACGCGGTCCGCGTCTTCATCGAGCCGAACGAGCGCTTCCGGCTGCCGGAGGACGGCGACAAGGACGTGCTGATGATTGGCCCAGGCACCGGCGTGGCGCCCTTCCGGGCCTTCGTCCAGGAGCGCGCCGAGGCTGGGGCGAAGGGCCGCAACTGGCTCTTCTTCGGTGAGCAGCACTTCCGCACCCAGTTCCTCTACCAGACGGAGTGGCAGGAGGCGCTGAAGAAGCAGACGCTGCACCGGCTGTCGCTCGCCTTCTCGCGGGACCGCGCGCAGAAGGTCTACGTGCAGCACCGGCTGCGTGAGTCCGGACGTGACGTCTACGAATGGCTCGAAGGCGGCGCCCACCTCTACGTGTGCGGCGACGCCCAGCGCATGGCCCCCGATGTCCACGAGGCGCTGGTGGACGTCGTCTCCACCCACGGCGACAAGAGCCGCGAGGACGCGCACGCCTGGCTGGAGTCCCTGCGTGAGCAGCGGCGCTACCTGCGCGACGTCTACTGACCCGTTTGCGATTGCGAGCAACGACATGAGCCATCAGCCCAAGCCGCTCTCCGAAGTGGAGCACATCAAGACCCAGAGCCGACTGCTCCGGGGAAGTCTGGAGGAGAGCCTGGAGGACCCCGTGACGGGCGGCCTCGCCACGCCGGACACCAGCCTCATCAAGTTCCACGGCAGCTATCAGCAGGACGACCGCGACCTGCGCGAGGAGCGGCGTCAGCAGAAGCTGGAGCCCAACTACAGCTTCATGCTCCGCACCCGCCTGCCTGGAGGCGTGTGCACGCCGGCCCAGTGGCTGGCGATGGACGCCCTGGCGCGCGAGCACGCCAACCACACGCTGCGCATCACCACGCGGCAGGCCTTCCAACTGCACGGCATCATCAAGGACGACCTCCGGCCCACCATCGCCCGCATCAACGACGCGATGATGGACACGCTGGCCGCCTGCGGCGATGTGAATCGCAACGTGCTGTGCAACCCCAACCCGGTGGACTCGCGCGTCCACGAGACGGTGTACCAGTGGGCGGTGCGCCTCTCCGAGCACCTGCTGCCGAAGACGCGCGCCTACTACGAAATCTGGCTGGGGAAGGAGAAGGTGGCCGGCGGCGAGGACGAGCCCATCTACGGCCCCACCTACCTGCCCCGGAAGTTCAAGGCCGCGGTGGCCGTGCCGCCCCTCAATGACGTGGATGTCTTCGCGCAGGACCTGGGCTTCATCGCCATCATCGAGGGCGACGCGCTCGTGGGCTTCAACGTCTCCGTGGGAGGCGGCATGGGCGCCACGCATGGTGACGCGGCCACCTATCCCCGGCTGGCGGACGTCGTCGGCTTCATCTCGCCGGAGCAGACGCTCGCCGTCGCCGAGGAGGTGGTGAAGATTCATCGCGACTTCGGGGACCGCGCCAACCGCAAGCACGCGCGCCTGAAGTACGTCCTGGAGGAGCGCGGCGTGCCCTGGTTCACGGCGGAGCTGGAGAAGCGGCTCGGCTTCGCGCTCCAGCCTGCGCGCCCGTTCGCCTTCGAGCACAACGGAGACCGCTTCGGGTGGACGGAGGGCCATGGCGGCCAGTGGCACCTGACGCTGCACCTGGACAGCGGCCGCGTGGCGGACCGGCCCGGCGCCACGCACCTGACGGGCCTGCGGGAGATCGCGCGCATCCACACCGGGGACTTCCGCCTCACGGCGAACCAGAACCTCGTCATCGCTGGCGTGACACCTGAGGCCCGCGAGGCCATCGACGCGCTGGTGACGACGCACGCGCTGGACAGCTTCCGCAGCGCCAGCCCCGTGCGGCGCAACGCGCTGGCCTGCGTGGCGCTGCCGACGTGCGGGCTCGCCATGGCGGAGGCGGAGCGCTACCTGCCCGCCTTCGTGGGACGGCTGGAGGACCGGCTGCGGGTGCATGGCCTGCAGGACGCCAACCTGCTGCTCCGCATCACCGGGTGCCCCAATGGGTGCGCGAGGCCGTACCTGGCGGAGGTGGGGCTCGTGGGCAAGGCGCCCGGTCGCTACAACCTGCACCTGGGCGGCGATGCGCGAGGCCAGCGCCTCAACCGCCTCTACCGGGAGAACATCGACGAGGACGCCATCCTCGCCGCGCTGGAGCCCTTGTTGGAAGGCTACGCGCGCGAGCGCCAGCCCGGTGAAGGCTTCGGTGACTTCGTGGTGCGCGCGGGCCACGTCCCCAGCCCCTCCGCCCAGGCTCGGCCGTCCTGAGCCAGCGCGGGCGGCGAGCCGTGCTCAGCCGCCCGCGTCCCGCACCGCAGTGAGGAGCAGGTCGTACTTGCCGCCCAGGAACGTGCGGAAGCCGTGCTGGTGCAGGTAGCGGCGGTAGAAGGACAGGTCCTTCACCAGCAGCGACAGGTCGGGCTCGCGCAGGTTCCGCACCCGCGCGCCATAGACGACCTCGCCATCCCGGAAGCGGGAGTTGGGAAAGCCCAGCAGCAGCGCCGAGCGTGGCTCCAGATGCGCCTGCACGAGCTTGCGCAGCAGCGCATGGTCATCCACCCCGGGGCTCTGCAGCGTGCCAACGGACACCACCAGGTGGAAGCGCCCCAGCTCCTCCGGCAGCGCGTTGAGGTCCGCGACGACGAAGCGGTGCCGCGCATCGGGGAAGCGGGCGCGTGCCTCTGCAAGGGCGCTGGCGCTGTGGTCCACTCCCACGAAGCGCACGTCCGGGCTCTCTTCGAGCCACGAGAACGCCGCCAGCTCATCCCCGCGATTGACGCCCAGGTCGAGCACGCGAGCGGACGCCGGCAACCGGATGCGCCCGAGCGCTTCGAGCCAGGGCAACAAGAAGCCCGCGTCCTCCAGCTTGCGCAGGCGAGCGAACGCGGAGGCCGCGCCGTAGCGCTCTTGCGGTGACGCCGCTTCCTCCGCCACGCTTCCCGCGTGCCAGGGCGCCTCGGGTCCCAGCCGCTCGAAGGTCAGCGCGATGTGCGTCGCATCCACCTCGCGGGGCGTGAGCAGCCGGCACGCGAGCCCCTCCGCCAGGTCGCACCAGCTGCGCAGGGGCCGATGGAGCAGCGCGCCAGACGGTCCCACGCGCTCGCCGGGGTAGCAGCCCCTGCCCAAGTCCGGGTCTGGCACCTCGATGGTGACGGGCCCGGCACCGAGCGACGCCAGCAAATGCCGATGGATGTGGATCAGGGACTCGGCATGGAAGCGGCGAGGGTGCGCGGCGGACTCGGTGGGGCTCGACATGATGGCGCGGAGCCTATCGCGGCATCTGTCCTGTTCCGTGGCTTCCGAGCCGTGCACAATCTCCCCCCAATCGAAGGCCCGCTCCGCCGAGGTATTCCATGCATCGGTTCCGCACCCCTTCCGCCCTGCTCGCCGCCCTCACCCTCCTGGGCTGTCAGTCCAACAAAGAGGACAAGCCGGCCGCGCCCCCGGCCCCTGCGGCAGCGCCCCGAGCGGAGGCCGTGCCCGCACCTCCGCCCAAGCCCGCTCCGCCCCCCGCCGAGGCACAGCCGGAGCTCGGCTACCTCAAGCCCACCGAGGACGCCGAACACTGCGAATGGATGCGCCAGCCCTTGAAGGGCACGGCCACCCGCGTCTTCCGCTTCGACGCCTATTGCGACAGGTCCTCGGTGTCCTGGAGTCCGGATGGCAAGCAGGGACTCCTCTTCACGTGGCCCTCGGGCGAAGGGGAAGTCCCTCGCGCCTGGCGCGTGGACGTCGCCGCGAAGTCCGGGCAGCCGCTGGACCTGAAGTCCCTGCCCGGAGGAACCAGCGCCGGAAACCCCAACGAGCCTTACGTGTCGCGCGTCGGCTTCGACACGCGGGGCCGGCCGGTGGCGCTCGTCGTCCTGGCCTCCGAGTCGAAGGGCCCCCTCACCTTCGAGGGCGAAACCTTCCCCGTGCCGAAGGGCAAGGGCGTGCCGGGGCTGGCCATGGCCTATCGCCTGGAGGACGGCGGCTGGCAGCGCATCGAAATCAAGGCGGCACGCTTCCAGGAGGACACGCCTTCCGAGCACGGCCTGCTTGAAGCGGCGGCGACCCTCACGCCGACGTGGACGGCCTCACTGCCCACCCGGCTTCCTGGCGGAAAGACCGCGCCGGCCCTGGCGAAGGAGCTGGATGCCCAGACGCCGGTGAGCGAGGGAGCGGGCTGGTGGATGGAGCTGCCCGGCCCCGGCGGCACGCTCTACTACCGGGCACGCCAGGAGGGCCCCATGCGCGTGCTCGGCCAGCCCCTGCTCTGGGCCCATGGAGACCAGCGCCTGTCCTTGAAGGACCTCACGGAGCCGGACGCGTACCTGGGCTTCCAGTTCGACCGGGGGCTCCTGCTCGTCACGTCCTACGGCGGTTATGCGGCGGCCACCGTCTGGGACCCGAAGACGCAGCAGCGCGTGGTGTCCGTGCCGGACGTCTACGCGCCCGCCTTCTGGCCCACGCCCTGAGCGCCGGAAAGACGACGGCCCGGCGCCCACGAAGGGAACCGGGCCGAAGTCGCGGCGCGTCGCGGTGAGCTACGCGGGGCCGGTGCCGTTGTACCAGCCGGTGATCTTCCGCACGTAGTCCTGCGTCTCCTTGAACGGAGGCACGCCGCCGTACTTGTTCACGTTGCCCGCGCCCGCGTTGTAGGCGGCGAGCGCCAGCCGCACGTCACCGTTGAAGCGCTTGAGCTGCTGAGAGAGGTACTTGGTGCCGCCCTCGATGCTCTGGCGCGGGTCCGTGCGGTTGGTGACGCCCAGCTCGCGCGCGGTGGCCGGCATGAGCTGCATCAGGCCCACCGCGCCCGCGCCCGACTGCGCGTTCGGGTTGAAGGTGGACTCCTGCTGGATGACCGCCTTGATGAGGCGCGCGGGCACGTTGTACTTCTGCGACATCTCGTTGATGAGGTTGTCGTACTTGTTCGACGAGAAGCCGCTCAGGTCGTTGTTGCCCTTCGCGGGGCCCGCGTTGCCCGTGCCCTGCGTACCGCCCGTGCCGCTGGTGGCGCCGCCGCCGCTGGCCACGGTGGCGCCCAGCTTCGAGAACGCCGCGCGCGTCAGCGGGCCGTAGTAGCCCGTGTTCTTCACGTTGTTGGCGGCCTGGAACTCCTTGAGCGCCGACTCCGTGCGCGGACCGAAGACGCCCGGGCCCGTGTTCATCTCGGCCTGGGTCATGTAGCCGCCCTTCACCAGCGCCTCCTGGAGCTGCTTCACGGCAGGGCCGCTCGCGCCCTTCTCCAGGTCACCCGCGGGCAGCTTCATGCCCTTCACCGAGCCGCCCGAGGTCGGCGGCGGCTGGGAGCCCACGCCGCCCGTGCCACCACCGCCGTTCGTGTTGCCCGGACGCGGGTTGCCACCCGAGAAGGTCACCAGCTCACCCGTCGTCTTGTAGCCCTGGGGGCCGCCCGACAGACGGTTGCCCTGGACGTTGAGGGTGATCTCCTTCCCCGTGGCCGGGTCGTTCGCGTAGTAGACGGGCTTGCCGTTCTGCGTGCCACGGCCGGTGATGGTGATCCAGTGGTCGGTGCCGTTCGCGCCACCGCCGCTGCCCGCCTTGTAATCCACGCCCACAACCACCGGCCGGCCCGCGTCAATCTGATTGTTGATGGTGTTCAGGTTCCACGCCTGCTTCGCGGCGCCCAGGCCGCCCATGGCCGCCGCCGAGCCCCACTTGAGCGCGTTGCCCGAGTAGCCGTTGTTGCGGTCCAGGTACGCGTCCATCTCCCCGGGGTTGATGGTCTTCCCGGTGATCTTGCTCACCGCCATGGCGGTGGCCGTCATGGCACAACCCGCCGCGGACAGGCTCGAGCTGGTGCCCAGCCGGCGCGAGCCCCACTGCGCGTCACCCTGCTTGTAGAGCGGCGTGCCGTCACGGGACGTGGGGAACTGCCGGCCGTCGTCGTCGCGGACCTGACCGTTGGCGGCGCGCGTCGTCGTCGCCGCGGGGGTGAAGTTGTCACCGCTCGCCGGAGTGGCCGTGCCGGAACCCGTGGTGCCACCCCCCCGCGTGGGCGCGCTCTCGAACGTGTCCGGGATGGTCAGCTTCTGGCCCGCGCGAATCTTGTTCGGGTCAGCGATGTTGTTGGCCTTCGCGAGCGCGGAGACGGACGTGTTGTACTGGCGGGCCAGCGCGCTCAGCGTGTCGCCACTGCGAACGGAATGGGTCTTCAAGGCCAAAACCTTTCGTCACCCGATGCGGCGTTGGGCGGGGGGATATTCACGATTCTCGGCCGTGATGAAGTGAAGTTGCCTCATCCCCAGACAAACACTGGCAACGAAATTGTCAAACCTGACAGGACACCCGCGTCCGCTTCCACTGCTAATTTACACGAATACCCAACAACACGCGACGCACCGCGCAACGTGTGACACTTCTGTCAAAGGGCCCCGTGACAGCCTGTCACAGACACGTCGCGCCTCCGTGACAGCGCTGGCTGGGTGAGTCCCGTGCGGGCAAGGCCCCCAGAGCAAGCGCGGACTCGCGCAGGCCCTGGCCTCGTACTTGCTCATGGGCCGCGTGTCACTCCCGAACGCAAAGGCACTCGGCCATGGCCACCCCACTCCGGAAGCACTTCTGGCTCGTCACCACGACCTTCATCGCACTCGCCATGCTGCTCCTGGCGAGCACATCCAACCTGTTCGTAGAGTTCGCATTCTCTCCACGCATCCCAGGCATGCGGGATGAGCCAGCCTTGTCGGCAGAGGCTGCCTCACGCTCCCGCACTGCACTGGAAGGCAGTCGTCTGGCAACGCTCACGGGACTGACTCTCGACAAATCGCCGGAGGAGGCCCCTCCGTCCGGTGGCAGCGCGGCCATGAACACCTCCCTGCGGCTGAAGCTGCTTGGCACCCTGGTGGCGCATGACTCGAAGTGGTCGCTCGCCTCGCTCGAGGACCTCGACGCGAAGCGCATCCGCAGCGTAATGACCGGTGACGACCTGCAGGGCGCCCGCGTCGTCTCCATCGAGCGCGAGCGCATCACCTTTCTGGTGGACGGCCGGGAGGAGTCCATCCGCGCCGACCGCCATGGCGGCGTCTCATCCGCGTCCTTCCTGACGAACGCCGCGCCCGTGCCCACCGGCGTCCGAGCGGTGGGTGAGCACACCTATGAAGTGTCCCGCCGCGCTGTCGAAGACGCGCTCACCAACACGGACGGCCTGCTCACCCAGGCCCGTGTGGTGCCGGCCTTCCGCGACGGCAAGCCTCAGGGCTTCAAGGTCTTCTCCATCAAGAAGGGCTCCCTCTACGAACAGCTCGGCATCCAGTCTGGTGACGTGCTCCGGCGCATCAATGGTGTCTCGCTCGACACGCCCGACGGGGCCCTGGAGGCCTTCACGCTGCTGCGGGGCACGCCGCACCTCGAGCTCGACATCGAGCGAGGAGGGAGTCCGGTCCGCAAGGTCTACGACGTGAGGTGACAGCCGCGCGGCGCGTCAACTCCGGGCCAGGGCCGCCGCGAGCCGGGGGAGCGCATCCCCCGCACGGGCCTCCAGGTGTACGTCCGCGAGCTCCACGCCCCGGCACTCCCCCAGGTTGAGGATGGCGATGGGCATGCGGCGCTCGGACGCGCGCACCAGGAAGCGGTAGCCGGAGAAGATGGCCAGCGAAGAGCCCACCACCAGCAGCGCGTCGCCCTCCTCCAACAGGGCGAACGCCGACGCCACGGTGGGAACCGGCACGTTGTCGCCGAAGAAGACGACGTCCGGCTTGAGCGTGCCAGCACACCTCAGGCACGCCGGGACTTGGAAGGACGACAGCTGCTCGGAGGTCAGGTCCGCGTCACCGTCCGGACGCAGCGCCTGCACCTCGTGGGAGAAGCCGGGGTTGAGCGACAGCAGCCGCGCCTGCAACCCGTCACGAGCCTCCTGCGCGCCGCACGCCAGACAGCGGACCTGGGCCAGCGCGCCATGCAGCTCAATCACCCGCGAGCTGCCCGCGGCGTGGTGCAGCCGGTCCACGTTCTGGGTGATGAGGCCTCGGACGTGGCCCGCCTGCTCCAGCTCCGCCAGCGCCGCGTGCGCCGCGTTGGGCCGGGCCGAGGAGAAGCGCGGCCAGCCCATCAGGCTTCGCGCCCAGTAGCGCGCCCGGACCTCGGGGCGCGTGAGGAACTCGCGATGCTGGATGGGGTTGCGCGCCCGCGCCCGCGTCCCGGGCCCCCGATAGTCAGGGATGCCTGACTCGGTGCTGCACCCCGCCCCGGTGAGCACCACCGTGCTGCGGCGCGTGAGCAATGAGACCAGCGCCTCCATGCTCGGAGCGAGGCTGGGGGCAGGCAGGGCATCGTGCGGGGCAGTCATCGCGGCCTGCATATTAACCGCCCGTCCCTGGCCGCGCCGGAGGTCCGCCCTCGCCTGGACCTTCCCGAGCGCACACCTGCACCTGCCCGCTCGGGCGAGCACGCCTGCCAGCCTGCCAGCGCGCCCCTCCTGGCATCGACCGCGCCGCCATCGTCAGCGCCATGCAGCACGTACCTCCGTGCTAGACGCCCTCCTCATGCGAAGCTGGCAATGGAAGTCCTTCCAAGCGCTGTCCCTCGACGAGCTGCACGACGTGCTCGCCCTGCGGCAGGAAGTCTTCGTGGTGGAGCAGCGCTCCATCTACCAGGACGTGGACGGGTTCGACCGGAGCGCGGAGCACCTGCTGCTCCACACGGAGTCGCGGGGGGCCCGGCTGCTCGCCGCGTACTTGAGGGTGCTGCCTCCCGGTGTGAAGTACCCCCAGGAGAGCAGCCTGGGCCGCGTGGTGACGTCGCCCCGCGCGCGGGCCCAGGGGCTGGGGCGCGAGCTGGTGGCGCGTGGCATTGCCCGGCTGGACAGCCTGTACCCACAGGCCGCCATCCACATCGGGGCCCAGCACTACCTCCAGCGCTTCTACGAAGGCTTCGGCTTCCAGACGCAGGGCGACGTCTACGACGAGGACGGCATCCCCCACATCGACATGGTGCGGCCCGCTCGCGGGACGCGGTGACGCCGGGCCACGGCTGACGCCCGCCGCTATGTGCCGGGTCGGCAGACGTTACACTGGCCGTGCGCCGGGGACCGCGCCCCGGCCGAGGAGACGACCCGACTTGCGCCACGGCCTCGCGATGGGGGCACTGCTCGCCCTGCTCTCCACCACCCAGCTCGCGTGCGTCGTGGGCCCGCGCTTCACCACGTGTCCGGGCGAAGGCGGCCGGCCTTGGGTACGCCTGGACAGCGACCACTACACGCTGCACACGGACCTTGCCGCCGAGGACGCACGCGAGGCCATGCGGACCTTGGAGCGGACCCGGGCCGCCATCCTCACGTCGATGTGGCCGCAGGCCCTGAGCCAGCAGATGACGAAGCTGGACGTCTACGTGCTCCAGGATCCGCGCGAGTTCGAAGGCCTCTACCCACGCCGCGTGCGCGCCTTCTTCTTCCGCTCCGACAGCGAGGCGCTCATCGTCCTGTCGGGACGGCCCGACAAGTGGGAGCGGACGTTCTCCGGCATGTCCCTGGCGTCCTCATCCCCGCTGAACCACGAACTGGCCCACTCCCTGAGTGCCTATCCGCTCTCCCGTCAGCCTCGCTGGTTGTCCGAAGGCCTGGCCGAATACCTGGAGACGCTGCGCCTTTCCCAGGATGGACAGACGGCGGTCGTCGGCGTGCCGCACTGGACGGCCATCGCGCTCATGACGTCCTGGCTCGACGGAGTCAGGAGGGGATTGGCACGAGGCTGGACCATTCAGCGGGTCCTCCAGTGGGACCGAACCCTGGAGGCGCGCGAGCAGGACAAGGAAGTCGGCGCGAACTACGCGGGGAGCTGGCTGCTGGTGCATTGGCTGCTGAATGAGCGGCCCCAACCCTTCGCCGAATACCTGGCGTTGCTCAACCAGGGAGCCGCCCCCGAGCAGGCACTGGCGCGGACGCTGCCCGAGCTGACGTCCCCCTCCCTCGACAGCGTGCTCTACGAATACCTGCGAAACCGCCGCTTCGTGCAGCGCACCGTCTCCGTGCCGCCCGTGGGGACAGCGTTCATCGAGGAACCCCTCGATGATGGGCAGGTCCACGCCATCCGCTCGAAGCTCGCCGCACTGGGGGCGCACCTGGCGCACCGGGAGCCCTTCATCACCAACCGCCGGAAGGTGGCGAAGGACGAGCTCGACGAGGCGCTCCGGCTGAATCCCACGGGACTCCTGGCGCTGTCGGTGAAGCTGCGCGCCGCGCCCGCGCACGAACACGTGGCCATTGGCCGGAGCGCCGTGGAGGCCCACCCGCACGAGAGCGAGGCCTGGGAACTGCTGGGCGCGGCGCTGCGGAATGAGCCCACCGCGACAGAGGAGCGCAAGGCCGCCTATCGCGAGGCCTTGCGGCTGGACCCGCGCAACGCCAATGCGGCGCGAGAGCTGGCGTGGCTGTTCGTCACCCAGGGCCGCCACGCGGAGGCCCTGCCCCTGGCGCGCTGGGCGGTGTCGCTCGCGCCGTGGAGCCCCAACGCCCTGGACACGCTGGCCATGGCCCTGGCCGGCAGCGGCGCGTGCGAAGAGGCGCGGCAGGCGGAACATCGGGCCCTGGAGTTCATTGAGGAAGAAGGCTCGCCGGAGCTGGAGCAACTGCTCCGCCAGCGCATCGCCGGGCTTGAGGATGGCACCCTCTGCGTGACATCCCCACCCGACGCCTGAAGCCGGCGGGCGATGGGCTGACAACACTTCCCGGACGCCATCTGTCACGTACCGCACGCGCCGGGGCGGCCCGGGCGGCCGGCGACTTCGCGGGCCCATGACGCAATGCGCGTCCATGGCTTTCCTGCGAGTCCATGAGCCAGAGCACTCACCTCGTCGACAATCCCTTCACCGGCGACGTCGCCGCTTCGGTGGAGCCCACGTCGCCCGCGAAGCTGGACACCGTGCTGGAGCGGGCCCGCGCCGCGGCGCGCGCGCTGCGCGCCTTGAGCGTGGCGGAGCGCGTGAAACTGGTGCTGCGCGCGTGCGAGGCGATGGAGAAGAACACCGAAGCCATCGCACGGGACATCACCCGGCAGATGGGCAAGCCGTTGTCCCAAGCCCGGGGCGAGGTGGGTGGCATGGCGGGACGCCTGCGCCACATGGCCGCCATCGCCGAGGAGTCCCTCGCGGACCTCGTCCTGCCGCCCAAGGACGGCTTCGAGCGAAGAGTGGCGAAGGAGCCGCTGGGCGTGGTGCTGGACCTGCCCGCGTGGAACTACCCGCTCCTCACCGCGGTGAATGCCATCGCGCCCGCCGTGCTCGCGGGCAACGCGGTCATCGTGAAGCACTCGCCGCGCACGCCCCTGTGCGGTGGCCACTTCGCGCGCGCCTTCGCCGAAGCCGGCGCGCCCGATGGCGCGGTGCAGGCCATCTTCCTGGACTACCCGGGGACGGAGCAGCTCGTCGGTGACGCGCGCGTGGACCACGTGCTGTTCACCGGCTCGGTGCTCGGCGGCCACAAGATGCAGGCGGCCGCGCGCGAGCGCTTCCTGCACATTGGCCTGGAGCTGGGAGGCAACGACCCGGCCTACGTCGCGCCGGACTGTGACTTCGACAAGGCGGTGGAGAACATTGTCGACGGCGCCATGTACAACGCGGGGCAGAGCTGCTGCGCCGTGGAGCGGGTGTACGTGCACCGCTCGCTGTACGAGCGCTTCGTCGCCGCCGCGGAGCCGCTCGTGCGCGCCTACGTGCTGGGCGACCCGGAGTCCGAGCAGACGACGATGGGCCCCATCGCCCAGCCCTGGCACCCCGCCGAGCTGCAGTCCTTCGTCCAGGACGCCACGAGCCTGGGCGCACGACTCGTCACCGGTGGCCGCGCGACACAGGTGGAGGGACGGGGCCGGTTCTTCGAGCCCACCCTGCTTCGCGACGTGAGTCCCCAGGCCCGGCTGATGCGTGAAGAGTCCTTCGGGCCGCTGCTGCCCATCGCGCCGGTGGACTCGGACGAGGAGGCCCTGGCGCTGATGAATGCCTCGCGACTGGGCCTCACCGCCAGCGTGTGGACGTCCGACCGGGAGCGCGCGGACCGGCTGGCGCGGCAATTGGAAGCGGGCACCGTCTACATGAACCGCTGCGACGCGCTGGACCCCGCGCTGCCCTGGAGCGGCGTGAAGGACTCCGGACGCGGCGTGACGCTGAGCGCGCTGGGCTTCGACGCCCTGACGCGGCCCAAGGCGCTCCACTACCGCCTGCGCTTCTGACGCGCGGCTACAGCTTGCGCAGCCTCACCCGCTTCACCTTGTGGTCGGGGCCCTTGAGGAGGATGAGGCGCGCGCGCGAGCGGGTGGGCGCGATGTTCTGGGCCAGGTTGGGCCCGTTGATTTCGCCCCACACCGACTCGGCGAGCTGAAGCGCCTGCTCGTGGTTCAGCTCGGAGAAGCGGCGGAAGTAGCTGCGCTCGTCACGGAACGCCGTCTGCTGGAGCTTGAGGAAGCGGTCCACGTACCAGCGGCGGATGTCGTGCTCGTGCGCGTCCACGTAGATGGAGAAGTCGAAGAAGTCGGAGAGGAACGTCGCCGGCATCTGCTTGCCCTCCTGCGCCCCGGCCTGGAGGACGTTGAGCCCTTCCAGGATGAGGATGTCGGGCTGGCGGATCACCTGCGCCTCACCGGGCACCACGTCGTAGACGAGGTGCGAATACACCGGCGCCGCCACCTCCGCGCGTCCGGCCTTCAGCTCCGCCAGGAAGCGCACCAGGCCGCGCCGGTCATAGCTCTCCGGGAAGCCCTTGCGCTTCATCAAGTCGCGCTCGGTGAGGACCCCGTTGGGGAAGAGGAACCCGTCCGTCGTCACCAACTCCACGCGCGGGTGGTCCGGCCACCGCTTCAGCAGCGCCTGGAGGATGCGCGCCGTCGTGCTCTTGCCCACCGCCACGCTCCCGGCGATGGCGATGATGTACGGCACCTTCTGCGCCGAGCCGCCCAGGAAGGCTTGCTGCTCCGCCCACAGCCGCTGCGCCGCGGCCACCTGCAGGTTCAGCAACCGGGACAAGGGCAGGTAGACGTCCACCACCTCGTCCAGGTCCAGGTGCTCTCCCAGGCCCCGCAGCCCATCAATCTCCGAGGACTCCAGCGGCAGCGGCGTGGCGGCACGCAGCGCACGCCAGGACTCCCGTTCCAGGTCGATGAACATGGATGCGGACGGGCTGGTGGCTGAGGCCATGGATTCCACTCCAGGAGATGAACATCCAGGCCGCCGCGTAGCACAGCCGGGACCTTCGCGCTCGGACGTTCAGGCGCCAGCCGCGGGATCCCACCCATAGAAGCGCTTCAGCTCCGCATAGAGCTCCGGCGTCTTCTCCCGCATTTGCCGGGGTTTCTCGAAAAACGATTCGGTGGCCACCGCGAAGAACTCGGCCTCGTTGAGCCCGCCATAGTCATCCAGGACCTGTCGTTCCCGCCGCTGGCCCTTCTGAAGCTTGTGGAAGTGCTCGCTCATCACCGCGCTCCAGGCCCGGTAATGCGAATACGCGCGCAGGTTGGGCGTGCCATCGAAGGCGCCATCGGCCCGGTCCAACACGTGGGCGAACTCATGTGTGGCGGTGTCGTGGCCGTCGTCCGGGTTGCGCAGCCCCGCGAGCACCGACTCCCACGAGAGGATGACGGAGCCCCAGTTCTTCGCCTCGCCCAGCACCACGCCCGTGCGGTCCGGGATGCGGAAGGCGCCGGGATAGACGATGACCTCTCGCAGCCGGTCGTAATACGACAGGCCCAGGTGCACCACGAGCTGCACCGCCGTGGCGGAGATGACCACGCGCATCTCCTCGGTGACCTCCAGGCCGCCGGCGCCGATGAACTCCTTCTCCCACGCGAACACCTTGAGCTTGTCCAGGAAGGGCTGCCGCAGCTCCGGGGAGAGGGTGCGGAAGAAGGGCACGCGCGCGTCAAGGTAGCCCAGCCAGGCCTCCGGAAAAGGGCGGCGAAGCAGGCGCCGACGCCGGAGCTGGTGGATGAAGGAGAGCATGCGCACTGGCATAGCAGACGGGCATGGCGCGCGGAGCACCTCCCGGGACGAAACTGGAGGTAGATTGTGCCTCGCGGGCGCTGGCCGGCAGCCCCTTTCACGGACGTGCAACGAGCAATGAGCAGACGCGTGTGGGTTCGATGCGCGGCGCTGGGGCTGAGCCTCCTGGCGCCCCTGGCACCGGCGCAAATCACGGAGTCAGACCCGGTCGTCGAGGAAGTGGTGGTCCGCGGCCCGAAGAAGACCCAGCCGGACACGGTGCGCGCCTACGCGCGCGTGGGGGAAGGAGACCCGCTCGCGCTCGAGGACCTGGCCACGGTCGAGCGGCGGCTGGTCGCCACGGGCCTCTTCCAGGAGGTGAAGGTCCACTACGAGCCGTCCGGGCCCGGCCGGGTGCGGCTGATTCTGGAGGTGGAGGACAAGGCGTCCTGGGTGGTGGCGCCCACCTTCGTGCTGCAATCCGACAACGTCGGCGGCGGCGTGCTGTACGCGGAGAACAACCTCTGGGGCCGCAGCAAGAAGTTCGCGACAGCGGCCCAGGTGAGCACGGCGGAGAGCGGCCTCTTCGCGGGCTTCCTGGACCCGAACCTCTTCGGGCTGCCCCAGCTCCGCTTCAGCCTGGAAGGCCAGCTTCGCAGCGACCGGGTGGACGAGTACCTGCCCGGCTCCGGCCAGCGGCGTCCGGAGGTGGTGCGACGCACGCGGATGAACTCCGCGTCCATCGCCGGAGAGCTGGGCTTCCTGCTGTTCGAGCGCGTGCGCGCGGCGGCCAAGTACCGGCTGATGTCCATCGACGCGAAGTCCCCCGACTCCTCCGAGGAGGTGACGACGCCCGCCTTCTCCCTGGGCCCGTCGCAGCAGGACGCATCCCTGCGGCTGATGGTGGGCATCGACACGCGGCAGAACCTGCACGCGGTGATGGAGGGCCTCAACCTGGAGGCCTCCTACGAGCGCTCCAAGCCCGGCGTCGGCAGTGACTTCCGCTACGAGCGCTTCGGCCTGCTGTACCGCCATGGCCTGCGGCTGCTGGGTGAACACAACCTGGTGCTGCGCGGCGAGGCCGTGGCCGGCGTGGACCTGCCGTTCCATCAGGAGCTCGTCATGGGCGGCAATTCCCTGCGCGGCTTCGTCTACCGCCAGTTCCGGGGCGACACGCGCCTGTCCTTCACCGCCGAGTACCACTTCCCCCTCTTCACGGTGAACCCGCTGTCCTTCCGCGGTGTCGCCTTCTCCGACACGGGGATGATGATGTGGCGCAAGCTGCCCGGGGACCGGGAGCTGCGGGACGTCAACGGGCGCGTGGTGCGCAGCTACCTGCCGGACGCGGCGGGCGGGCTGGGGAACGCCACGGTGGCCCAGGGCGTGGGCGCCGGCCTGCGGCTGTACCTGCGCAACATCGTGCTGCCCCTGGTGGGCGTGGACGCGGCCTACAGCGTCAACTCGGGCGAGTTCCGCTTCTATCTGGTGGCGGGCGTGAGTCCGTCCTAGGGACGACACGTCACGGGTGTCCCCCGAAGTTCCTCCGCCGCAGGTCCAGCATCCACGCCTCCAACGCGGCCACGGCCTCGGCGGGCGGTGACTCGGGAAGCACCGAGTCCGCCCGCGCGGCTTCGAGCACCTCGAACGCGCGCGACACCTCGCCGCGCCACCGCTCGCTCAGGGCCTCCGGGAGCTCGCTCTTCTCCCCGCGCAGCTTCTGCTCCACCAGGGCATGGGCCTCCGCGAAGCCGTACCGCGACAGCAGCTCCGTGACGTCCGTCTCCACCTCGCCGGTCCGCAGCGCATGGGCCCCCGTCAGCGTGGTGCGCAGCACGTAGAGCAGCCGCTTCGCTGAACGGAACCCGCTCTTCTCCCACTCGCGCAGCTGTCCCTGGGCAAAGCCGTTGTAGTGGCGGTGCAGCTTGCGCGACAGCACCGCGCGCACCAGCGGACGCAGCGACTCCAGCTCCGGAGACACGCGCAGGGGGATGGCCCCCAGCACCCGCTCCAGGTAGTTCCCATTGCCTTGCAGGATGCCCTGGAGCACCGGCAGCAGCTCGTTGGACGAGTAGTCCACCTCCACGCCCTCCAGCACCTCCAGCCGCTCCGTGGGGACGTGTACGGGCTGCAGCGTCAGCAGCGCCGCGGTCCACGCGACGTGGATGGACTTCAGGTCCAGGTCGCTGTCGGGCGAGGGGAAGCCATAGGCGTGCGCTCCGGACAGGGAGACGACCAGATGCGCGCGGTGCCGGGACTCCTCGTCCAGCACCCGGTCCGCCATGGCCCGTTGATGTTCCGTCAGGGTGCCCTTCATTCCGAATCCCTCCACGCCATGGCCGGGGCCTCCGGCGCGTCACGTCCCAGCGGCCCGGGCTCCTTCAGCACCCAGCGCCGCGCCAACTCCTCGCCCACGCGCCGCAGCAACCGGTCCGCGCGTTCGTAGTCCGGATGCTCCGGCAGACGGCTCTCCCGGTGCGCTGCCTCCAGGTCCGGCGCCATTGCCTCCGCGTCCCGCAGCACGTCCTCCAGCGGCACGCGGCCCGCCTTGATGTCGAGCAGCCGCGCCTTCAGCGCGCCAGAGGCCTCGAAGACGGGCGCCCCCTCGCGCAGCCACCCTGTCGCCGTGGCCACCAGGCGCAGCAGGTTGTAGGCGTTCTTCGGGCGCAGCTCGCGCGCGGAGGGAGGCCGCTGGCCGCCGCTCCGTGCATAGGCGGTGAGCGCCTTGAAGTCGTTGGTCGCCAGCAGCCCCTGGTCCCAGAGCGAGCGGTAGAGCTGCTTCACGTACGTCTTCGCCGCCAGCAGCGCATCCTGCGCCGTCGGCGCCGCGCGAGGCGACACGGCCGACAGCCGACGCGCCACCTCGTCCAGGTCCGGCGCGGGCTCCTCGCACAACCATTCGAGCAGCAGGTCCCGATGCTCCGCCAGCCGCTGGCTGCGCGTGAGCTTGTCAAGCTGGCTCATGGCATAACGCCCGAAGCTGCCGAACAGGGCCTTGGACACGAAGGCGTCGCGCTCCTCCAGGAGCCACCCGCCTACCGGGTCCAACGCCTTCGCGCCCGGCACGAAGAGCGTCTCCAGCGTGTTCGGATCCGCGCGGAGCGCCTGCTCCACCGCCTTGTGGACCTCCCAGTATGTGGTGCTGCCATCCGCGCTCACCAGGTCCCGGGGCGCTTCGACCAGTCCAAATCGCCAGGGGAGCGGCAAGGCGAACACGCCGCGCACATCCACGTCCGAGCGCTCGTCGGCCAGCCCCCAGGCATGGCTGCCCACGCGCGTCTCCAGCACCACACACGGTGTCAGCGCGCTCCAGGCCGCCTCGCGGCGCTGGGCGAACTGCACCTGCCCCGGGCGCCGGGGCACCAGCTCATCCCTCGCGAACCACACCTCCCCCACGCCGACAATCTGCACGTCGAAGCCGCCGTCATGCGCGCGGACCACACGGCCCACCACGCCCTGCGGGATGCGGCGGCCTCCGGAGGCCAGGCGCTCCACGCGCGTCGTCACCTCGGTGCCGTGGGGCAGCGGCACCGACAACCGGTCCACCTGCTCCATGCCCCGGATGCGCGCGCCGCCTGGGGAGGAGGACTCCGTCGATGAATCACTCATGGGGTCGTCACCTCTCGAATCGGTGCGAAAGCCGCCCTGACCTGCCCCGGGCCTCAGCGCCAGATGGACGCCGGCGCATCATGCCTCACCTCCACCGCCATGCCCTCATCAAGGGGCCTCGGCGCTCCTGGAGGTTGGCCTTGCCCTCCTCCAGCATCAGTTCCACCATCTCGGCCTTGAAGTCCGCCGGGAACGCATTGAGCGCCCTGCGGGGCTTCATCGACTTCTCGCCGGGCGAGGACATTCCGTGCTCCTTCCATACCTCTCGGGTGTCACGGAATCGGGGCAGGCTCACGGCCGGGAGCCTTCGCCTCGGTGGGCCAAGGGGCGGACACTGCGCGCCAACAACGTCCTGCTCGGGTGCGTGGCCCTCCTCTTCACCGGCTGCGTTTCGTTACCTGCCGGGCCCGGAAGGACGCTGAGCGACACGTCCCGCACGGCCACGAACGCCTCTGGAGCGCGGGCGTCGAACGACGAGGCGCCGCGTACATCCGCACCGGTGCCGAGTGCCACGCCTCGCGAGGAAGCGCCTCCCCTGTACCGCCGCAAGGCGGTGCGCGAAGTGGTGACGGCGGCAAGCCCCGTTCGCGCGGTGGCCATGGCAGGCGACATCCGTCCCGATGACGTGCAACCGAACGCCTGGGGGCAGTTGCTGACAAACGCGGGGCTGGCGGCTCAGGACGCACATCCCCTGGGAGGCGCGCTGACGCCCACGCAGCCGCGCGGCTGATGGAAGTGCTTCTGGGCAAGCCCGTCACATTGAGGACCTTCCCGCCTCGCATGGCCGCAGGCTTCATCCTGCGCGAGGTGATGGAGGGAGGCGAAGTCACGCGGCAGGAGCTGGTGCGGCGGGTGGAGCGCTTCGCCCGGGAGCAGATCGCGGTGCTGCGACCCGACGGCTATCTGGCGTGGGCCCTCACCGGGCGAACCCAGCAGAGAGTGGCAACGGTCGAGTGGAAGGACGGCGCCTTCCGAGCGCATGGCTTCGAGCTGGGGCGCTTCTTCAGCGGCAAGGGCGGTGTCTTCCGGACCGTGGACGCGCAGCTCCAGGTTTCGGATTGGCGGCCCCTGGCCGAGGTGTACGACGACGCGGACGTCATCAGCCGCACCCTGGATGGAGCGGAGGACGCGTTTGTGGAGTTGTACCACGCGCTGGGCCAGTTGCTCACGCGTCCCGTGGACAGTCTCGCGGGGCTGAGCCACCTGCCAGCGGGCGTGGTGGCGCTCATCGCGTCCTCGCCCATGTACTGGGAGCGCTTTCAGTCCATGACCCGTGGCGAGCAGATCCGCGAAGTATCGCGGCTCACAACGAGCATGCTCATCACCAGGGGAGCTGCCTCGGCCACGACGCGGACGTTGAAGGGGATGGCGGTAGGCGCGGAAGTCTCGGTGCCAGTGCTCTCGCTGTCGGCGAAGGGAGCACTGGCACTGGAGCGTGTCTCAGTGCCAGCAGGGCGCGCGGCTGCGGTACTCAGCGGCGGGCCCGGGGCGGCCATCATCCTCCAGCGGGCGAGCACCGCCTCGAAGGGAGGAGCACCTTCCCAGGGACCAGGGCAGTGGGGGCCAGCAAAGGAGTCGATGTCCACCCGTGCCCGGCGCTATCAGGAGCAGATCTCCGGGCATCCGGCAGATGAAGCATATTGGGTCGGTGGCACGAGCACGCAAGCCGGAGGCGTGAAGTTCGACGGCTTCAAGGATGGAGTGCTACTGGAGGCGAAGGGGCCTGGCTACGCGAGGTTCTTCGAGGGACTGAAGCCCAAGGAATGGTTCCGCCACTCGGGGGCTGTGGACCTCGTAGAGCAAGCTCGGCGGCAGACGCAGACGGTCCAGGGGACAGGTATACGGATTGAGTGGCATGTGGCCGAAGCGGCTGCAGTCAATCCAATCCGCCGACTCTTGGATGGAGCGGACATTGAAGGCATCAAGGTTGTCCACACCCCAGCACAGTGAGAGGAGGTCATCGTGGCTGAACAACCTGAAGCAGAAGAATACTACGTGGGTGCCTACTGGGGGCCGCGCAAGGAGTCCCCCGAAGACTGCGCGCGTCGCACCGCGGAGTTGCTCATGGCCCTGGCCGCATGTGATCCACTCCTGGCCCAATGGTACAAGCCCGCGCGCTCACGCAAGGACGCTCGGAAGTATCCCTTGATGCCGCCGGATCTGGCCACGCTCACGGAGTCTTTTCGGCGCGGCGTCAACCGCGAGAAAGGTGGGCCGGCCATTGAGCAGCTCGGCTTCACGTTCTGGTTCGGCAATGGAGGCGCCAGAGGGGAAGACGTGGATCTGCGCATCACCTGTGGTGACCATGGTGGCGCCAACCCCAACTCCTGCGTGATGACGCTACCGAGCGGCGGGGCGGAAGCGGAGCGGCTCATCACCACCCCGATGCTGGCGGGCGTGCTCCGCGGCATGGCTCAGGCATGGGACCCTGATTGGGCCGTGGCCACATCGTGGGAGCACCGTGCGTTGATGACCGAAACGCCCCGGGCTGGCGGGTTCGTGGGTTGGGTCACGTACCTGTCGCGCCGCCGGGGAACAGTGCCCCCATTGCCAGCTCCCGTCCGTATCGAGCCGGTCGAGAACCGGGGAACCGTCATCGTCCTGACCCCAGAGCGGCTGACCGCGAAGAACATCGAGCATGTCGAAAGGGGAAAGCGCGTAGGGGAGCTGCTGGCGAGGTCAGGCGTGTTGGAGCCCGTCATCCCTCGCTGATTCGCCTGTGGTTTTCGAGCCGTTCGCCTCACCCGCGCGTCCCCTTCGGAGGCGCCCCCGCGTCGTGCCCCAGCTCCGCCGCCATGCGCGCGTCGGGGTCCGGCCGCTTGTCTCGCAGCGTGACGAACTCCTCGGCCGCGGTGGGGTGGATGCCCACGGTGGCGTCGAGCTGCTTCTTGGTGACGCCACACTTCACCGCCACCGCCAGCCCCTGGATGATTTCCGGTGCGTCCGTCCCCACCATGTGACAGCCGAGCACGCGGTTGGACTCGTGCTCCACCACCACCTTCATCATGGTGCGCTCGTTGCGTCCGCTCAGGGTGTGCTTCATGGGCCGGAAGCTGGTGACGTAGACGTCCAGCTTTCCGTGGCGCTCGCGCGCCTCCACCTCCGTCAGTCCCACGGAGGCCACGGGCGGCTGGCTGAAGACGGCCGACGGCACGTCGGTGTGGTCCATCTGCATCGGGTTGTCGTTGAAGAGCGTCTCCGCCAGGGCGCGCCCCTCCGCGATGGCCACCGGCGTGAGGTTGATGCGGTCGGTGATGTCGCCCACCGCGTAGATGCTCTCCACCGAGGTGCGGGACCACGCGTCCACCACCACCGCGCCGCGCGCGTCCAGCACCACCCCCGCTTCCTCCAGCCCCAGTCCCCCCGAGTTGGGGACGCGCCCGGTGGCGAACAGCACCGCGTCCGCCTCCACCGTCTCCCCTCCGCCCGTCAGCAGGCTCACCCCGCCCTCGGCGCGCTTCTCGATGTCCCGGATGAAGGTGTCCGTCATCAGCTCGATGCCCTTCTTCCGCATCTCCTCCGTGAGGAAGGAGCGCACGTCTTCATCGAACCCGCCCAGCACGCTGGCGCCGCGAATCAACATCGTCACCTGGGAGCCCAGCCCGTGGAAGACGCCCGCCAGCTCCACGCCGATGTACCCGGCCCCGATGACGGCCAGCCGCTTGGGCAGCTCCGGAAAGGACAGCGCCTCATCGGAGGTGACGGCGTGCTCGATGCCGGTGATGTCGGCCGGAAGATAGGGCCGCGAGCCCGTGGCAATCAGGATGCGCTCGGCCGTGTACCGCTTGCCGGCCACCTCCACCGTGTGCGGGTCCACTACGCGCCCGCGCCCCTCCAGCAGCGTCACCCCCGAGTCGCGCAGCAGGCGCGCATACACGCCGCGCAGCCGGTCCAACTCCTTGTCCTTCGCGGCCAGCAGCTTGCTCCAGTTGAACTGCGGCGCCTGGACCGTCCAGCCGTAGCCCTCCGCGTCCTCGAACTCCTCCCGGAAGTGCGCGCCATACACCAGGAGCTTCTTGGGCACGCAGCCACGGTGGACACACGTGCCGCCCAAGTCGCGGTCCTCACACACCGCCACCCGGGCCCCGTGAGCCCCGGCCCTGCGGCTGGCCGCAACACCGCCAGAGCCGCCGCCAATGGTGAAAAGGTCGAAGTCGTATCGGGCCATGTGCTTTGCATCTCCTCGGTGGCATTCGCGAATGAACCTCAAGAGATAGCGCTCGGAGGGGGCGTCGCGCACCGCCGACGTGCGCCTCCGCCGCGCAATCCGGGCCGCCCTCCCCATCCGTGTCAGGCGCCGGACAGGGCCAGGACGCTGTCACGCAGGCGGCCCAGCAGCAGCCGCGTCACTTCCAGCTCCGTCTGGCACCGCTCGAGCCGCTCGGGCATGTCCTCCAACCGGCCGGCGTCCGCCTGCAACTCGATGTCGCGGGCCTGCGACTCCAGCGCGCTGGCGCCAAACCAGGCCGCGTTCGACTTGAGGGTGTGCGCCGCCCGGCCCAGGTCGTCCGCGTGTCCACGCACCAGGGCCGAGTACGCGTCCGCCAGGAGCGCCGGCATGCTGTGCAGCGCGGTGTCGATGAGCTCGGGGAGAATCTGCGCCGCCTGCGCCCCCAGCTCCGCCCACAGCCGGGCGAGCGCGGCGGACTCCAGGCCTGGGATGCGCGCCGCGTCCGGAAGGCCCTCCAGGACCGTTTGCAGCGGCGTCAGCGCGACCCTGTCGCTCGCGACCCGCCGCTCCGGCGCCACGTCCGAACGCCGGGGCTGGCAGCGCAGCAGCGCCGCCGTCAGCGCCTCCACGCGGATGGGCTTGCCCAGGAAGTCGTCCATGCCCGCCGAGAAGCACTGCTCCCGGTCGGAGTCCATGGCGTTGGCCGTCATGGCGATGACCCAGGGCTGCGCCTTGGGCGGTAGCTCCTGGCGGATGCGGCGCGTGGCCTCCAGGCCGTCCATCTCCGGCATCTGCAGGTCCATGAGGACCGCGTCGTAGCGCTTCTGGGACAACGCCTGCAGCGCCTGACGTCCGTTGAGCGCCACGTCCGCGCGGTAGCCGAGCCGCTCCAGCACGAGCAGCGCCAGCTTCTGGTTGGTGGCGTTGTCCTCCACCAGGAGGATGTCCAGCGGCACGGTGTCCCCCGGCCGCTCCCCCGGAAAGGGCCCCGCGCGCGAGGGCCGCGTCTGCCGGGGCTCCGGAAGCTGGGGAAGGTGCTGCGAGAAGCACGACACCAGCGCGTCGTAGAGCTGCGAGTCCTTCAGCGGACGCGACAACACGCCCGCGAACAGGCCCTCGGGGGGATTGCCCCGCCGGCCCGGCGTCGACACCAGCACCAGGGGAAGGGCCCGCGTCTCCTCGCGCTGCCGGATGCGCTCGGCCAGCGTGGTGCCATCCAGCCCCGGCATGTGGTGGTCGATGAGCACCGCGTCGAACGCAGCCCCCGCCTCCAACTGGCCGAGCGCCTCCAGCCCCGACGCGGACTCCACGGGCACCAGGCCCCACGACTGGAGCTGCCGGCCCAGCAACCTCCGGAACAGGGCGTTGTCGTCCACGATGAGCACGCGCCGGCCCAGGAGCAGCCCCTGCTCCTGGCGCGGCTGCACCGCATAGGCCTGTGGCGCCGCCTGGACGCGCAGGGTGAAGCGGAAGGTGGTGCCTTGTCCGGGCACGCCCTCGCTCTCCACCCAGAGCGTGCCGCCCATGGCCTCCACCAGCCGCTTGGAGATGGCCAGCCCCAGCCCCGTGCCACCGAAGCGCCGCGACACGGAGGCATCCAGTTGGTTGAACGGCTGGAACAGCCCCGTGCGCCGGTCCTCGGGGATGCCGGGGCCGGTGTCCTGCACGCTGAAGGTCAGCTCCCAGTCCGCCGCGCCCTCCGCGCCGCCCAGGGCCGAGCCCTCCACGCTCACCACCGCGCCGCCGTGCTCGGTGAACTTGAGCGCGTTGCCCACCAGGTTGAGCAGCACCTGCCGGAGGCGCGACGCATCCCCCACCAGCATCTGCGGCAGCCGCGGCGCGAGGTCACACCCCAGGTCCAGCCCCTTCTCGCTGGCGCGCACGGCCATCAGGTCCAGCACGGACTCCACGCACTGGCGCAGGTCGAAGGGCCGCAGCTCCGCCTCGAAGCGGCCGGCTTCAATCTTGGAGAAGTCCAGCACGTCGTTGAGCAACGTCAGCAGCGCCTCGCTGCTCTGCCGGATGGTGGCGACGAAGTCGCGCTGCTCCTCCGTCAGCGTCCGGTCCAGGAGCAGGCCCGTCATGCCGATGATGGCGTTCATCGGCGTGCGGATTTCGTGGCTCATGGTGGCCAGGAACAGGCTCTTGGCCTGGTTGGCCGCCTCCGCCGCCTTGCGCGCCCGTTCGAGGTCGGTGATGTCGTGGTAGATGGCGATGAAGCCGAGCTGCCGTCCGCCCACCGACACCGGCAGGGCCCGAAGCTCCACGTCCACCACGCTGCCATCCTTGCGGACCCGCCGGGTGACGGAGCGCAGCCGCCCGCGCTGCACGACCTCGCGCGACGCCTGCTCCGCTTCCGGGAGGACGCTGGGCTCGGTGGCCACCAGCTCGAAGATGTGCTTGCCGAGCGCTTCGGCTGGCGAGTACCCGAACAGGCGCGTGGCCTCGGGGTTCCACGACAGCACGCGGAACTGACGGGTGATGGTGATGATGGCCACCGGGCTGTTGATGACCACCGCCTCGAAGAACTCCTTCTGCTGCCGGAGCGAGGCCTCCACCTCCAGGCGGGCCGTCATGTCATGGAGCTGCAGGACCCAGCCCCCGTCGCCATCTCCGGCCAGCGGCAGCGTCACCACTCGCAGGTAGTGCGCGGGGCCGGTGCCGCCTGGACGCTGTCCAGCCAGCTCCGTCTCGCGCAGGGCGGCATCGGCGGGAGCGCGTGGCTCTGGAGGACGCCAGCCAGGCAGGAGCAGCCCCACCGGCTGCCCCACGAGTCCAGCACGCGGCCCGAAGATGCGCTCCGCGGCGCGGTTGACCTCCACGATGCGCTGCCCAGCATCCAGCACGAGCACCCCATCCCGCGAGTGCTCGAAAACCGCTGCATGTGCGCTTGACGCCAGGTCAGCCACCCTTCCCCCTGCCACGAGAATGAAGGTCCGCTCGGAGCGCATCATGCCAGACGCGCTCGCGGACCAGGACGGTGTTGCGACGCGCCGTCAGCGGCTGTTCCACCAGGCCTTGAACTCGTTCCAGGAAATCTTCCCGGTGCGGTCCGTGTCGACGATGTCGACGGCGATTTCCAGCTCCTCGTCGGAGATGTTCTGCCCCAGCGCCTCCAGCAAGCGCGCGAACTCGGCACGGTCGATGGTGCCGGTCCGGTCGCGGTCATACCGCTGGAAGATGTCGAGCACCTCGTTGCCGGAGCTGGTGAACTCGTCCACCGCGGCGTGGACGGGCGCCAGGGGCTGGAACCCCGCGGACGTCGTCTCCACCTGCTCGACGAAGGGCGACCCTGTCGCGGGCCGCTCACGCCGAGACGCGGACGTCCGCCGCGTCGCCACCTTGCGCGCGGAGGTCTTCTTCGCGGTGGCCTTCTTCGCCGTCGTCTTCTTCGCGGGTGCCTTCTTCGCGGTGCGCTTCTTCGTCGCCGCCTTCTTCGCGGTGGCCTTCTTCGCCGTCGTCTTCTTCGCGGTGGTCTTTTTCGCGCCGCGCGACTTGCCGGCGGCCTTCTTCGGCGTGGCCTTCTTCACTGTCGCGCTACGCCGGGATGACTTCTTCGCAACAGCCGTCTTGCGTGACTTCGTCGCCATGATGAACCCCTCCCTGGACGGCGCGCATCGTAGCGCTCCCTCGTTCGGGTCCAAGCATCAGCACGCGCCCCACCCCACCCGCCACGACGTGCGGACTCCGTCCCCTGGCGAACGCGGACGGTGGGGATGGCCTGGAATCAGGCCCAGGGCATGGTCCAAGATGACCCACCCGGGGCATTTAAAGCCCTGGCTACCCTGGAACCCCAGGAGGCAAACTGCTGGCGGGCCTTCCGCCAGCCTTCTTGGCTGCTTGCCGTACCGTGTTGGTAGCAAGAAGGGCCCGCGAGATGTTCACATACTGCCGTGCGCCGCGAACAGGGCCGCCCGCACGCTTGCGACTACGCCGCCAATCCCGCCCGGCCCCCACTGGAACCCCGCGTCGGAATGAATGACTCGCTAGAGACCCTCCTGGCCGATGGCATCATCGAAGCCATCATCGGCCAGTTGAAGACGGGCAAGGAGGCCGAGGTATGGCTGGTCCAGCATGCCGGCCAGGTGGTCGCGGCCAAGCTGTACAAGGAGCGCCACGAGCGCAACTTCCGCAACAACGTGGGCTACCGGGAAGGCCGCGAGGTGCGCAACTCGCGCACGCGCCGCGCCATGGAGAAGGGCAGCCGCTTCGGCCAGAACGCCGCCGAGGACGCCTGGAAGAGCGCGGAGGCTGACTCGCTCTACAAGCTGCACGCCCAGGGTGTGCGCGTGCCCACGCCGGTGCTGTTCTACGAGGGCATCCTCCTCATGGAGCTGGTGCTCGACGCGGAAGGGCACACCGCTCCGCGCATGGTGGAGGCCCCGCCCGCCACCCCCGAGGACGCGCACGCCCTCTACGTGGACCTGCGGGCGCAGGTCGTCAACATGCTGTGCGCCGACCTCATCCACGGCGACCTGTCCCCCTACAACATCCTCATGAGCTACGCGGGGCCGGTCATCATCGACTTCCCGCAGACGGTGGCGGCCGCTCGCAACAACCGCGCGGAGTTCTATTTCCGGCGCGACCTGGACAGCGTCCGCAACTTCCTCGCGAGCACCGCGCCCTGGCTGTATGACGCCGCGGGCGACACGAGCGAAATCTGGAATGCCTATGTGCGCCGGGAGCTCACCACGGACTTCGTGCCGTCGGGCAGCTTCCGGGACGGGCCTCGTCAGAACAGGCGTGGAGGCCCTCGGAACCAGGGGTTCCGGCCCCAGGGTGACGAGCACCGAGGCGAGTTCCGTCCGTCGCCGGCCCCGCCAGTCGAGCAAGCCGCCGCCCCCCAGCGCGACATGACGCCCGAAGAGGCCGCCGAGGCCGAGCTTCGGGAACTGGAGGCGCTGGTCCTCAGGCAGGGTGGCGGTGAGCGAGGCAAGCCCGCGGTGGCGGCACCTCCGCCCCGGCGCGGGCGCAACCGGGGCGGTGGAGGAGGCCGCCCCCCGCCGAGGAGCGGAGGCAACGGCAATAGCGCTCGGCCGCCGCAGAATGGGCAGCGGACAGGCGGCGGTGCGCCTGGGCGCTCGGGCTCGAACGAGCCGCGTGCGAGTGGTGGTGCCCAGAGCGGCCCGCGTTCGACTGGGCCGCGTGCGAGTGGTGGTGTCCAGAGCGGCCCGCGCTCGACTGAGCCTCGTGCGAGTGGTGGCGCCCAGAGCGGCCCGCGCTCGACTGGGCCGCGTGCGAGTGGTGGCTCTCGCTCGAACGAGCCGCGTGCGAACGGCAGGTTCCAGGACGGCCCGCGCCAGAATGAGCAACGCGCGGATGGCGCCAACGCAGACGGCGCGCGTCCATCCGGGCGGCGTGAAAATGGAGGCCCGCACCAGAACGCGCCGCGGGCGAACGGCAGAGGCCCAGGCGGTTCCCCGCCGAATGAGCGGTTCGTGGACAGCGCGCCCGGAAGCCCGCGCCAGAACGAACAACGCAATGGGAGGCCGCCCCGTGCCAACCCGCGCGGTGGCAATCCGGGCACGCCCACCGCGGAGCAGCGTGCGTCCGACACCGCCCGTCCGTCACGAAACGAGCCTCGCGGCGACGCCTTCGCTTCACCAAGGAACCAGGGGGGGCCTGGCGGCGGGGTTCGCCCCGACCGGACCGAGCGGCGCGGCAATGGCAGGCCGGAACCTGTCGTCGAGACCCGGTCCGTCCCCGGCGCCCCGGCGCAGAACACCGTCCGGGAATCCCGTCCGGGCACCGGCGGCAACGAGGGTGGCCCTCGACAGCCGCGCCAGTCCCAGGGCCGCGGTGGTCCGCGTTCACAACGGGCTGGCGGGCCCCAGGTCTCCTACGTGGCCCGCCCGGCCTCCTCGTCCGACCCAGGCTCGCACGAAGCGGGTTCCTGAGCCGTCATTCAGGGCTCCCGAAGCGACCTCCAGGGCCCGACTTCAATAACCTCGCGTCTGGCACCGGCCCTGAGAAGACCGGTGCCCGGACGAGGCGCCGCGTCACGGCTTGGTACGTGGCCCCGCCTTGGGCATCTTGCCCGGTGGCCGATTGGCCTCCGGAGGCTTCGGCCGGGTCGGCGCGGGCTGCGGTGAAGGGCGCTTGTTCGGGTCATGCCCCTCCCAGACCTTGTCGGCGACCGCCTTCGCGCCTTCCTTGATGGCGTCGTAAGCCACGCCGCTACCAATGACCTTGACGACCTCTTTGATGACCTTGCCTGCGACCATGTGGACTCCCCCTCTGTCGCTGAAGCGACACTGAAACAATACAGGAGCATCCACAAAAAGTGAACCTGCACACACGGTGGGGATGAGCAGGGCTGGCCGCGAGCGCTGTTTCACTCGACCCGGATGACCACCTTCCCGAAGTGCGCCCCGCTCTTGAGGTGCTCGAAAGCGGCGCGTGCCTCGGAGAACTCGAAGACGCGGTCCACCACGGGGCGCACGGTGTGCAACGCGAAGGCCCGGTTGAGCGCGTCGAAGCTCTGGCGGTGGCCCACGAAGATGCCCTGCACCCGCAGGTTCTGCATGAGGATGGGCGTCAGCGGCACCGAACCCGCGCCGCCGCTGAGCACGCCAATCACAGACACTGTTCCGCCGGGCCGGACCGCGCGCAGCGACTGCTCGAAGGTCCCCGCCCCACCCACTTCCACCACGTGGTCCACGCCCACGCCGCCCGTCAGCGCGCGCGTCGCCTTCTCCCAGTCCGGCGTCGTCCCGTAGTTGATGCCCTCATGCGCGCCGAGCATCCGGGCCCGGGCCAGCTTGGCGTCACTGCTGGAGGTGATGATGATTCGCGCGCCCAGCAGCCGGGCAATCTGCAACGCGAAGATGGACACGCCACCGGTGCCCTGCAGCAAGACGGTGTCTCCCGCCTTGAGCGCCCCATGGGTGACCAGCGCGCTCCACGCCGTCACGGCCGCGCACGGCAGCGTCGCCGCCTCTTCATCGGAGAGATAGGCGGGCGTGGGCACCGCGCCGTCCTCGTGCAGCAGCACCGTGTCCGCGAGGCCTCCGTCCAGCGGTCCTCCCAGCGTGCTCCCCTGCGCCGCCCGCGTGGGCTCCCCGGCGCTCCAGGCCTGGGAAAAGAGGCTCATCACCCGGTCCCCGGGCTTCACCCGCGTCACACCCGGGCCTACCGCATCCACCACGCCCGCCGCGTCCGAGTTGGGAATGAGGGGCAGCTTCTGCCGGGGGTTGTAGCGCCCCTCCACCATCATCAAGTCACGGGAGTTGAGGCTCGTGGCCTTCACGCGCACCCGCACCTGCATGGGGCCGGGCGTCGGGTCCGGCCGCTCGACCTGAACCAGCTTGTCCAACCCAAACCCCGCTTGGATTTCATAGGCTCTCATGGATGAGGGGTTGTACCGCGCGCCTCCCAATCACGCCTACAGTGCGGAGCCACCGTGTCCGTGCTCTTCCTCGTCACCTGTTCGCTGCTGGCCACGGCGCCCACGCCGCGTTTTCCCAAGGGCACCGCGCGCATGGACGTGGGGCCCGCGCCGCATGGCCTGCCGGACTGGCGTGTCCAGCGCTGCGCGGAGTGCCACGCCGCCCAGGTGGACGCCTGGCGACACAGCGGGCACGCCACGGCCCGCACGGATGACGTCTTCCAGGTCGCCTTGACGGAGGACCGGCCCGCCTGGTGTGTGCAGTGTCACGCGCCGCTCGCCCGGAACCTGGAGCGAGGCCCGCTCCCCAAGGACAGCCCTCCCGAGGAACACGGTGTCACCTGCGCCGGCTGCCATGCGCCCACGGGCAACGAAGGCCAGGCGCCCGGAATGCCCTGCGCGGGCTGTCACCAGTTCGGCTTCCCCGTGGTGACGAGCGCGGGCCAGCGAGTGCGGCTGTCACCCACGCAGCTTCAACAGGACACGGTGGGAGAGTGGCGCCGCTGGCAGACCCAGAGCGGCGACACGCGCCATTGCACGTCCTGCCACATGCCCCAGGGCAACCACGGCTTCGGCGGCACGCGACGCACCGAGTCCCTCAAGGCCGCGCTCCAGGTGGAGCAGGCGGGCGCGTCGCTCCGTGTCTCCACACGCGAGGTGGGCCATGCGTTTCCCTCGGGTGACGTCATGCGCTGGGTGAGCGTGGACGTCTCCGAGGACCCGCTCTTCGAATCCTCCCGCACGGTGGCCACGTTCGGCCGCCGCCTGGAGGTCCGGCAGTGGCCCCACGAGCCCCTGCCCCACCTGGGCGCGGTGGAGGACACACGCCTGCTGCCAGGAGAGACACGCCGCGTACCGCTCCCCGCGGGGGCCCGGTACGCGCGCGTCATCTACCACCTCGTGTCCCGCGAGCAGGAAGACTCAGGGCTCTACCCGCCGGGCCTGTCCCAGCTCGTACTCTGGGCCTCGCCCCTCCAACCCTTCCCGCCATCCCCCACTCCGAAGGAACGCACGCCATGATTCTCCTGTCGCTCCTCCTCGCCGCGACACCGCCCGTCATGCTCGAACCCGACGCGGGCTCGGCGAACCGGCTGCATCCCCGCCGCGTGACGGCCTCCTCCTTCCTGAAGAGCGGAGGGAAGGACCACCTGCCGCTCTACGTCGCGGATGACGACCCGGCCACCGCCTGGGTGGAAGGCGCCAAGGGCCGGGGCGAAGGCGAAGCCCTGGAGTGGTGGGGACCGGAGCTCACCCGCGCGAAGACGTACCGCCTGTTCATTCGCAATGGCTTCCAGCAGTCCGCGGAGCGCTTCCGCGCCAATGCCCGGCCGCGCAAGGTGAAGCTGGAGCCGCTCGTCCAGGGCGAGACAGGGCCCCAGGTGACGGGCACCCCGCTGGAGACAGAGCTCAAGGACGTGCTCGGGTGGCAGGAGGTCCGCCTGCCCGTCCCGAACCGGGTCCACGGGGTGCGGCTCACGCTCGTCTCGACCTATCCGGGCGCGTCGCACGCCGACACCAGCCTCAGTGACTTGCGCGTGTACGTGGAAGGTGACGACCCCTACAAGCCGGAGGCAGAGTCCGCGGCCTTCGAGCAGGTCCGCGCGTCCGTCCTCGAGCGCAAGCAGGCCGCCGCGCCTGACGGCAACGAGGCCCGGATTGAGTGGGCGCCCCGCTATGAGGGGGAGGTGCTGTTCACGCTGGACCGCTCCCGCGAGGAGGGCGAATACGCGAGAGGGCTGACCTACGCCGTCGGACTGTTCTCCACGATTCCCGTGAAGGACAGCTACAAGCCGGCGCTGGAGCGCGCGAAGAAGCTGGCCGCGCTCTTCGACCGGGTGAACCTCGACTACGAGGGCCAGGACTCCGAGGCGCGCGCGAAGTGGAGACGCGTCAGCCCCGCGCAACCCTGGGCCCAGAAGGTCGTGGCGCGAGCGGCGCTCTCCAGCATGGAGAGCGACGGCCTCTCACCGGTCTCCGGTCTGCTCCACCTGGAAGACGCGCGCTTCTTCGAGGCGGATGCCAGCCCTGCGCGGATGCTGGCGACCCTTGAGCAGACCCACGAGAAGGAGGCCCAGGAGGCCAGGGTCTGCATGAGCAGATGCGAGCGCCAGCGCAAGGCGGTCGCCTTGCCCGAGGGCAGCGTTGACTGCTCCTGCGTGCTCGAGTGCCTGGGCGGCTGCAATCGCGTCTCCAGCCTCTCGCTCATGAAGCCCCAGCCCTCGCGCCCCGGCGGGGCCTTCATCCTGGGCTCACTCGCCCGCCCCACGTCCTTCCTCCATGGCAGGGTCGAGTTCACCGGAACCCGTGAGACCTGGCCCACCTTCCGCCAGACGCTCATCGCCTATGCCGGAGCGAAGGCCGAGGCCGTGCTCACCTACGACGAAGCAGACGCCCGGAGGGGGAACGCCCTCCGCATGCGCATCCATGTCCTCGACTGGAGCGAGACGAACGGCAAGGCGAGCCTGGCGGCCATCACCACCTTCCTCGTCTCCGAGACCCACGTCCGGGTGATGCGCCATCACCCGGTGAAGCGGGCCTGAGTCACCCCAGCGGGCCCGGAGACCACCTCCGGGTCCGCCGTGAGCGCTTCAACCCCGCGCTCAGGGCTGCTTCTGGAGCTGCACCGTCAGTGACGTCATGCCGCCGGACGCGCCGAACGAGACGGTCCCCGCGCTGAAGTGCTGCTCGGTGAAGCGCGTGACCAGGGCGCCGGTGATGGTGTCGTGGGACGCCAGGTCCTCATCCCAGAGACGGAAGGCCCACCCCTCCGCCATCAACTGGCTCGCGCGCGCCGTACACCCCCCCGTGGTCCACGTAGGCGAGGTGCTCTGCACCACGGGCGTCCTGAACGCGGAGGTGGCCCCCGGACACGCCATCTCAACGAACACGTCCGGCGGTGAGCTGTCCGCGTCCCACGCCGAGCCATTGTTGTTGGCGGCCACCTGGGCGGAGACGGGCTGGACGCGCCAGACACCCTCCGGGTCCACGCCGCAGGCCTGGTCCACCTTGCACACCTGCGCGGTGCCACACGCCTGGCACGCGGCCCCTGCCTTGCCACACGCCGAGGTCGACGTCCCCGTCTGACAGACATTGTTGAAGCAGCAGCCGGCGCAGTTCGAGGTGTTGCAGTCCACCTTCTGCGGCGTGCCGCCGGGGTTGTCGTCATCTCCACCGCAGGCAACGAGGATGGACAGGGCCAGCGCTACGAGCATCGCAATCCGGAACATGTTCTCTCGCTTGGGAATCGAGTGCAGGTGCAGCTCGACGCGAAAGATGTTCCGGAGCGGGCGGCGTGTATCTACCCCCTGGGTGGTAGGCGGGCCACGGCCTGCCGGGGCGTGAGGATGGCGAAAGACAGGCCCGCACGGTCCGCCATGGACAGCACCCGCTTGTCCTTGCTCACCAGCCACGCCGCTCCGGCTCGCGCGGCCAGGCTCAGGAACTTCTGGTCGTCCCTGTCCCGACAGCGGGGCAATGACGGCGTGGGCACGGACTCGGCGGACGGTGCCATGTGGACCTGGGCCCGGTAGCGCTCGAACGCAGCGGTCCGCTCTGGCGCGCCCAGGCCGGGCTGGAAGTTGCGCGAGGCCAGCACGTAGCCCAGCTCCGCCAGCGTGTCCGTGTCCGTCCAGGCGGTCAGCGTCCCCGCGGCGAGGGCCCCGGCCAGCGGGCGTGTGGAGGGGTCATCGAACACGAAGAGGTCCAGGACCACGTTGGTATCCAGGACCACTGGCAGCGGCGTGAAGGGCATCAGGTGTTCCAATCCGGCCATCATGCCCTCCTGGCGGGCGGGAATCACGGCGCCTGCCCCGCGAGGCCCTTTCCCACGAGGCCTCGCGACGTGGTACCCCCAAGCCGTGAGCGACTCCTTTGAACAACTGGGCCTCTCGCGGGAGACGCTGGGCGCCCTGCGCCGCGCGCGTTTCACGCAGCCCACCCCCATCCAGCAGCAGGCCATCCCTCCAGCACTCGACGGCAGGGATGTCATCGGCTGCGCGGCCACCGGAACGGGCAAGACGGCCGCGTATGTCCTCCCCCTGGTGGAACGGCTCGCGGGCAAGAAGGGCACGCTCGCGCTGGTGCTGGCCCCCACGCGTGAGCTGGTCCAGCAGATCGCCGAACCGGTGCGCTTCTTCGCGGAGCCCCGCCGCCTCACGCACACCGCCGTCATTGGCGGCGAGGACATGGGCGCGCAGGTCAACGCCCTGAAGACGCTGCCCTCCTTCGTCATCGCCACGCCCGGGCGGCTGGTGGACCTGATGGAGAACACCGACATCCGCTTCCCGCACCTGGAAGCGCTCGTCCTCGACGAAGCGGACCGGATGCTCGACATGGGCTTCTTGCCGCAGCTCGAGCGCATCGTCGCCCACCTTCCCCGCCGCCGGCAGACGCTGCTGTTCTCCGCGACGCTCGGGCCCGACGTCACCCGCTTCGCCAAGAGCCGGCTGTACAACCCCGTGCGCCTGGAGGTCACCCGCAGCGGCACGCCCGCCGAGCGCGCCGAGCAGCGGCTGTACTTCCTCCGGCCCGAGGAGAAGACGCCGCTGCTGCTCACCCTGCTGGCCCAGGACTCGGCGACGGCGCTGGTGTTCACCCGGGCGAAGGAGCGCGTGGACAAGGTCCAACGGGCGCTCCAGCGCGCGGGGTACCGGACCGCGGTGCTGCACGCGGACCGCACGCAGAACCAGCGCAAGCAGGCCATGGAGGGCTTCCGCAACGGCACCTACCGCTGCCTCGTGGCCACCGACATCGCGGCGCGCGGGCTCGACGTGGAGGACGTGGGCCACGTCATCAACTACGACCTGCCCCATGCGCCCGAGGACTACGTGCACCGCATCGGCCGCACGGCCCGGGCCGCCGCCAGCGGTATCGCATCGACTTTCGCCACCACGCGCGAGGGGCAGGTCATCACGCGCATCGAGCACCTGATGCGCTCGGAGATTCCCCGCGTCCAGGTGCCGCGCGAGGACCCCGTCTTCAAGGAGGCGTGGGAGAGCTTCCTCTCCGCGCAGAAGGACCCGGGCCCTCCGCAGCAGGACCACGGGCAGTCGAAGCGCACGCCGGACCAGGCACCGGGCCGGCACGCGCGCTCGCATGGCAAGCGCCGCTCGTAGGCGCGGGGCGGCCTTGCGTCAGGCTGGCGTGCCCGGCGCCTCGCGCGCGAGGGCATCGCGGAAGAAGGCGCTGCCCTGGGCCAGCCGCGCCATGTAGGGCCGCACGTCCTCGCGCGCCTCGGGGGAGAGCGCGGCGAACGGAATGACGTGTTCGTCCGGCACGTAGCGGAACGTCAGGTTGATGCGGCGGGTGCGAAAGTCCGACAGCTCCGGGGCCAGCGTCTTGCCCGTGCGCGTGTCCACCCGCTGCACGCGGTGGAACGTCTGCTCCTTCCAGCGCGCGCCCCCGAAGAGCTGGAGCGAGCCGTCATCCAGCCACTGCTCCAGCACCACCGCGTCGCGCTCGCCCGGACGGGAGGAGGTGACGAACTGGATGAGGGCACGCTCACCGAAGGACAGCGAGGCCACGGGGCCCGGCTCGAAGTCCTTGTGCTCGCCCACGCGGGCGGTGTCCACCCAGCGCCCGTCCTCCAGCCGGCTGCCGTAGAAGTTCACCAGGCAGGTGTTGAGGTGCCAGCGGGGAGGCATGTCCGGCCCGCGGTACATCCGCCGCGCCAGCTCCTCGATTTTCGCCACCTGGCGCTGGAGCACCGGCGGGAAGGGCTCGGCCTGGACGCACCGGTTCAGGATGCCCTTGGGCGGGTGGTAGTAGTCGAGGCACGCGAACTGCCAGTTGCCCAGCCAGTACACCGGCCGCAACAGCCTCCGCTGGGACTGCCCCGGTGGCGGGGGGAAGTGCTTGGAGTAGCGCTCCTCCCAAAGCGGGTGGAGCGTTGAGAGCCAGCTCAGGGCCTCCGCGCGGTCGGCGGCGGACATGAAGCTCCCGTTGTAGTGGTGGCCGGGGGAGCGCTGACGGGCCTTGTGGGCCAGCGAGCGGCCCTTGTGCGGGGGAAACGCCATGGACGGCCCGTGCCTACCACACTCCGGAACGAACGAACCCCGTGTCACCACCTGGGAGACACGGGGCCCAAGCCTGCATGGCGGGTGAAGGACGCGTCACCGGCCGTGGGTGATGCCCGCGGCGCCCTCGCCCTTCTCGCGCGTCGGCACGACGGTGGGCTGCACCGCCGGAGCCGGGCTGGCGGCGGCCTGCTCGGCCGAAGCGGCGGGCGTAGCCTCCGGAGACGTCTTGGCGGACGCGGGCTGTTCCTTTGTGGCGGCGGGAACCACCGTCGACGCCACGTTTACGGCGTTCACGGGCTTCACCGTCGAAGCCACGTCAATGGAGGTCCCCGCGGCAGGCTTCACCATCGGCGCAACCTCCCCCGCGGGAGCCGCGGACAGCACGGTCGAAGCCGCCTCGACGGAGGCCGAGCCCACCGCGGGGATGACGGAGGCAGCCTGCCGCGCCGCGGTGGCCCCGGCCCCCTCCGGCCGCGCACAACCGTTCTCCGCCTTGGACTCGGACGCCGCGGCCACCAACGCCGGGGCCGGGGCCACCGCGTCCGGAGGCAGGCGGCGGCCAGGCAGTACGAACGGCGGCGGCACGGGGCAGTGCGTGCAGGGCCCGCGCAGGGGCACGGACAGCCGGTTCCCCGCGCGCAGGAAGTTGTTCCGCATCCGGTTGGCCTTCTTGATCAGCGCCACCGTCGACCCGTACTTGAGCGCGATGCCGCCCAGCGTGTCGCCGTTCCGGATGCGGTGCGTCGTCACGTTGTGCTCCGGCTGGAGCGCCAGGAACGGCTGCACGCGGCGGCCCAGCTCCTGGGCGCGCGGGTTGTGGAAGCGGATGTGGAAGTGGTCGCGGTGGCCGCGAGCGTGCCGGACGACGCCCGTGGGGCCGTCATTGAAAATCGAGTCCAACCACGCCTTGTCCTCGCCCGCGCGCACCGCGTGGTCGTAGATGACCTTCCGCACGCGACGGTCGACGAGAATCATCTGCACGTCCGTCTTCACCAGCACCGAGCGGATGAACTCCCAGTTCAAGGCCACGTCGATGACGTGCTCACGCGCGCGGGTGCGGATGGGGTCCACCGTCGGGTAGTAGAAGCCCACGTCCACGTCGCGGCCGTTCTGGTGGCTCTTGTGGGGGCGCATGTAGCCGCCCTCCTTGTGGCTCATCCCGTTGACCCGGAGCGGAGGCGCGTTCGGGAAGCGGGCCCGCACGTCACGGATGGCCTCGGCCAGGTAGTTGACCGTCTCCTCGGTGGCCCAGGCGCCCGCGGGGGTGACCACAATCCAGTCGTCCCCCTTCGGGAACTGCTGGGCGTTCACCAGCCGGCCGCTGTGCGCGAAGCCCACGGCCATGGAGCCCAGCGACGCAATCTCATCCTTCCACCGCCGCGCCAGCTCCTCGTCGGAGATGTCCGCCGAGTAGAGCGGCCCCGTCGGCTCGGCGCCCATGGCAACGGCGTCCGGCGTCTCCTTCTCGCCGTCATCGCCCTCACCCTCGGCCAGCTCCTCCTCCTCGGACTCCAGGTCCTCCGCGCTCAGCGCGCAGCCCTCCGCGGGCTCGGAAGCAGCCGGGGCCGCCACCGGCTCGGCGGGCGGAGCGGACGCCAGCGGAGGAGCCTCCGGCGGCGGCTCGGCGGCGGCCACGGGGACGGAGTCCTGGGCGCGCACGGCGGCGGCCGGCACGGTGCCAGAATGGGGGGAGACACGCGCGGCACAGCCGGCGCAGACGAGCAGGAGCCAGATTGGGTAACGCACCGGCGCGGAGGATGGCCCGGAATCCTGCTGGGCACAAAGCACCGACCGGGAAATCTGGCCGCCCCCGGCGCCCCCAAGCGCTGTGAAAGCGGCCCTCTCGTACCTTCAGAGCGGACGGGCCTTCCCCGGTCCCCTGCCCGCCTGCCCTCCAACCAGGCGCTACGGGGTGGGCTCGGCGTGGGCGACGTCCAGGGCGAGCTCAATCATCTCGTCGAACGTCGTCTGCCGCTCCTGCGGCGTGAGCTTCTCCCCGGTGATGATGTGGTCCGACACCGTGAGCAGCGCCAGCGCGCGGGCGCCCGACTCCGCGGCCACGCCGTAGAGGCCGGCGACCTCCATCTCGACGGCCAGGACGCCCATCCGCGCCAGGGTGGCGTTGAGCTGCTCCTGCGGGTGGTAGAAGAGGTCGGAGGTGAAGACGGGTCCGGCGCGCACCGGCTTGTTGCGCCGCTCCGCCGCCTCCACGGCCCGGCGCGCGAGCGTGAAGTCCGCAACCGCGGCGAAGTCATGCCCCATCAGCCGCATCCGGTTCACGTTGGAGTCCGTGCCGGCGCCCGTCGCGACGATGACCTCCCGGACCTTCACGTCGGTGCTCAACGCGCCACAGCTGCCCACGCGGATGAGGACGCGCGCCCCGTACGTCTTGATGAGCTCGGTGGCGTAGATGGAGATGGAGGGGACGCCCATGCCGTGCCCCATCACCGACACCCGCCGGTTCCGGAACGTCCCCGTGAAGCCGAGCATGTTGCGCACGGTGGTGACCTCGCGGGCACCTTCCAGGAAGCGCTCGGAGATGTAACGCGCCCGGAGCGGGTCGCCAGGCATGAGGACTACGTCAGCGAAGTCACCGGGGGCCGCGGAGATATGAGGAGTCGCCATGGGCGCACCATAGCTACGGCGCCGCCACCCAGGCCACGTGGAAGTGGGCGTCCAGCGTGGCGCCGGGGAAGCTCGCCGGAAGCGGCGGGAAGGGCGCCGCCTTCTTCACGGCCGACAGCGCGGCGGCATCCCACGTCTTCGACCCGGACTCCGTGGACACGTCGGCGGAGAGGAGCTTGCCGTCCCGGCCAATCACGGCCCGGACCACCGTCTTCTTCCCCAAACCGGGCGTGCCTTTGGCGCCGGGTTGCCGCCACTTCCCCGCGACGCGCGAGTAGACCTTCTGCTGGTAGTCGGCGCTGGTCAGGTCCTGCTGGAAGAAGGCCTGGAGCCGCGGACTGCCCGCGGCGGCCAGGGCCATGGGCGACAGGGCCAGGGTGAGCACGGCGGCGAGCGCCAGGCGGCCATTTCGGAGCAGGATTTCCAAGAGCGTTCCCTCGTCAAGAAGCCGCTCACCATAGCCGCGCGGACAGCCCCCGTCCTCCCGAATGCAAGACAGGCAGGCGCGGCGTGCCACGCGCCGTTCGAGTTGCATCCCCCTGCCCCGTCCGGGACATTGCCCGCGGAGTAGGGATGATGCTCGGCTACCAGACGCATCCACAGTGGCGAGACATGTCTGACTTCGTGGTCCACTTCACGAAGCCGGGACCGCCCTGTCATGACGCCTACCAGAACATGATGAGCATCCTCGGCGCCCGGACGCTCATCCCCGGAGCCGAGGGCTTCGGCATCGCCCGCCGCGAGCCCGCCGTCGCCGAGCGCCACCGCTCCGTGTGCTTCAGCGAGATTCCCCTGGACCAGCTCGCCAGGCTCGTCCAGCGCCGCAGCCTGTACGGCATTGGCTTCAGCAAGAGCTACATCCTCTCCCAGGGCGGAGGCCCCGTCTGGTACGTCCAGTACGCCTCCCCCGCGCACCTGGCCCTGAAGCACCAGGTGGAGCGCGCGCTCGCGGCGCCTTCACCCCAGCAAGAGCCCATCTGGTCCATGACGCCCTTCGTGGACATCCAGGGCGACCGCCACAACGCGCCCTACAGCTACCGCTTCGACTGGGAGCGCGAGTGGCGCGTGCCAGGCCTGCTCCGCTTCACCGAGTATGACGTCTCCGCCCTCTTCCTCCCGGAGGAGCTTCACGACACCGCCCGCGACTTCTTCGCCTGGGCCGTGCGCGAGAAGGCGGGCCCTGGCTACTTCTGTCCCTGCCTGGACCCGCTGTGGAAGTCGGAGCAGATCGCCGAGGCGCTCGCGAAGCACGCCGTGGATTCCGTGCGCCTCAAGGCCGGCTAGCGCCCTGAGAGACAAGGGCGCTTGACCCTGCACCTTGGTGCAGACCGTAGCGTTCCGCGCATGAACCGGAACGAACCCACCCGCATCATCCAGGCCAGCGCCCTCTACGACCTCGTCGTCACCGCCCCCTTCGCCACACCGTGGACGGCGGGCTGGCTCCTGGAAAAGCTGCACGACCTTCATGTCGTCCTGGGCCTGCCCGGCGCCGCGCCGCCGGAGTTCGGCCCCATGCACCTCTTCTTCGTGAGCCTGATGGGCACCATCGTCACCGTGTGGTCCCTGCTGCGCCTGTGGCGTCCCGAGCCCGTCCTGGGCGCCATGGACACCCTGGGCCGCGCCGGCTTCTCGCTCTGGATGGCCGTGGCGTTCGCAGCGGGCCAGACGGGCCTCCTCGCGGTCATGCTCACGCTGGAGCTGACGTGGTTCTTCGTCCAGGGGGGTGCCATCCTCCGGTGGTGGAGGAACACCCATGCCCACGCGCCCCGCCCCCAGACGGCCTGACGCCGCCCCCCTGCGCATCAGCGAGCTGGCCCGGGCCGCGGGCGTGGGCATCCCCACGCTCCGGTTCTACGAGCGGCGCAAGCTGCTGCCCCCGCCCCGCCGGACGCAGCGCGGCTACCGCAAGTACACGCCGGAGGACGTGACGCGCGTGCGCTTCATCCGGCGCGCGCAGGAGCTGGGCTTCACGCTGCGGGAGGTCGCCGCCTTCCTCGCGATGTCGGACGGGCGCATCCCCTCCCCCTCCGAGGTGGAGACCTTCGCGGCGGCGAAGCTCCAGGCCATCGACGCGCGCGTGAAGGACCTCCAGCGGATGAAGCGCGCCATCCAGAAGCTGCTGGCCCAGGGAGGTTGCCCACCGGACACCGCGTGCCCCGTCCTGGCCGCACTGGGCGACCTCCCTCCGGCGTCCACGAGCCGACAGCGGTCACCACCGCGGGGGGTGCCAGGCACGTCACCAAATGGTTAACCCTGCGAGCCTGACGTGGCGTTCGAGGGGGAGAGACCAGGTGGGCGGGAAGCGCTTTCCAAGGATGTTTCTGGCGGGAGTCGCGGGGCTGCTGGTGGCCTGTGGTGGCAACACCGGAAGCCGTGGCGTTCCGGCCCCCGCCAGCGAGGCGCCTGACAACGGGACGCCTCCCGACGCGGGCCTGCCCTCCCATGGCACGGACGCGGGGACGACGCCCGACGCGGGAGGCGGTCCGGGCACTCCGGACGGGGGCGAGCCCGATGGCAGCCCACCGCCGCAGACCCGCCTCTGCGCGCCCACCGCGGGCGAGCCCCGCTGGGTGCTTGAAGCTGAGCCCATCTCCGCCACCGTGACGTGTACCACCGGCCACGCCGCGCCGGACACGCGCTTCGCCGTGGACAACCTTCCTCCGGACGCCCATTTCGAGTACCGGGGCGCCACCTCCAGCGTGTTCCCCAAGCGCAGCCACACGCTGAAGTTCCCGGACGAAGACCTGTTCTCCGAGCCTGTCTTCGGCAACGGCTTCAAGAATCGCAAGCACGTCGGCCTCTACACGGTGGCGGACCATGTCAACAAGCGCCTGATGGCCGCGCACGGCATCGACAAGGACGCGGACGCCTTCCGCGCGGCGTGACTGGGCGAAGTGGGGCCAGAAGCACCGCGACTTCGGCGACCCGGATGACCCGTGGGGCGGCCACGGCAACTTCCCCTCCTGGCCACGCGCCAGGACTTCAACTCCTACGAGGAGGAAGTCGAGTACGTGCGCCAGTGGATTCGGACCCGCTGGGGCGCGCTGGAGCGCCAGCTGCCTTGAACGGGCGGGTGTCCCCTCCCTCGGTGGAGGGGACACTCGGCCCGCGGCCTAGAACGCCGCGGAGCCCGGCACGCGCGGGTACGGAATGGCGTCCCGGATGTTCTGCAGGCCGCACATGTAGACGATGAGCCGCTCGAAGCCGAGCCCGAAGCCCGCGTGCGGCACGGAGCCGTAGCGCCGCAGGTCGCGGTACCACTGGTAGCTCTCCGGCTTGAGGCCGAACTTCTGGATGCGCTGGTCCAGCACGTCCAGGCGCTCCTCGCGCTGGCTGCCGCCGATGATTTCGCCAATGCCCGGGGCGAGCACGTCCATGGCGGCGACCGTCTTCCCGTCGTCGTTGATGCGCATGTAGAAGGACTTGATGGCCTCCGGGTAGTTCATCACCACCACTGGCCGGCCCACGTGCTCCTCGGTGAGGTAGCGCTCGTGCTCCGTCTGGAGGTCCTTGCCCCACTCCGGCGCGTACTCGAACTTCTTCTTGGCCTTCTTCAGGATTTCGACGGCGTCGGTGTAGTCGATGCGCTCGAAGCTGGAGTTGATGAACTTCTCCATGCGCTCGGTGACGCCCTTCTGCACCCGCTCCTCGAAGAACTTGAAGTCCGGCGCACAGTCATCGAGCACCGCCTTGAAGACATACTTGAGGAAGCGCTCGGCCAGGTTCGCGTCCTCGGTGAGGTCCGCGAAGGCAATCTCCGGCTCAATCATCCAGAACTCGGCCAGGTGCCGCGTGGTGTTGGAGTTCTCCGCCCGGAAGGTGGGGCCAAACGTGTACACCTTGGACATGGCCAGGGCGTAGGCCTCCACGTTGAGCTGGCCGGAGACCGTCAGATACGCCTCCTTGCCGAAGAAGTCCTTGTGCCAGTCAATCTTCCCCTCCGGCGTGCGCGGCGGATTCACCGCGTCCAGCGTGGAGACGCGGAACATCTGCCCGGCGCCCTCCGCGTCGCTCGCGGTGATGATGGGCGTGTTGACCCAGAAGAAGCCCTCCTCGTCGAAGAAGCGGTGGACGGCCATGGCCGCGCGGTGACGCACGCGAGTAATCGCGCTGAACGTGTTGGTGCGCACGCGCAGGTGGGCCACGTCGCGGAGGAACTCCAGCGTGTGCTGCTTGGGCTGGATGGGGTAGGTGTCCGGGTCATCCACGAAGCCCAGCACCTGGACTTCATCCGCCTGGACTTCGTAGGCCTGCCCCTTGCCCTGGGACTTCACCAGCGTGCCCCGGCTGATGACCGAGCAGCCCGCGGTGAGGTGCAGGATTTCCTTCTCGTAGTTGGGCAGCGAATTCGGAGCGACGACCTGGATGGGGTCGAACGTCGACCCGTCGCTGACGTTGACGAAGCTGATGCCCGCCTTGGAGTCGCGGCGCGTGCGCACCCAGCCGCGGACCTCCACCTTCGTCCCCTCCTCCACCCCTCCCGCGAGGGCCTTCTTCACACTGACGACCTGCATTGACGCTCTCCCTTGAGCCGTTTCGGGGACTGCGAGTTAGCCGGGCCCCGGCCCCGAGGACAAGGGCGCTGTGGCCCCAAGCGTCAGCGCCCAGGCCGCCCGGAGGCGCTGCTGGGGGCTCCAAGCACCCCGCCAGGCCGCCTGAAACCCGGCCAATCGTGTCAGACCCTCCAGGTATCTTTCTCTCATGGTCGCCCGAAAAGGGGACCAGCGATTCCACGAAACCCTCACGTCCCTCGCGGGCCTCACGGCCTGCCCTGGCCGTGCCCTACCTGGAGAGTCACATGGCTACTCGCAAGACGTCCAAGCGCAACGTCGTCGCCCGCAACCGCTCCACCGAGGCCACCAAGGCCGCCTTCGAGGAGCTCGCTCGCAAGGCGCGTAGCAAGCCCATCGTCTCCACCAAGGAGCAGGACGCGCAGGAGGCCCACGCGAAGAACGTCCTCCCGGACGTGTCCAACCTCACCGCCGAATCCGCCGTGAAGAAGGTCACCGAGGCCGGCCTCACCATCAACAAGACGCTGGCCGGCATCAACGAGCAGGTCATCTCGCTGGTGGAGGAGCTCAAGCAGCTCGACGAGGCCATCCAGCTCAAGACGGAGGAGCTGAACGGGCTGCACGGCAAGGACGTGGCCGCCAGCGCCATCGACGTGCTCGTGGCCGAGTACGACAAGCAGAAGGCCGCGCTCGCGGCGGAGCTGGAGCGGCTCCAGAAGGACATCGAGGACACCCGGGCGAAGGCCGCCGCGGACCAGTCCGCCGAGCGGCAGGCCACCGAGGTCGCCCGCAAGCGCGCCGAGGAGGAGTACGCCTATGACACCCAGCTCCAGCGCAAGAAGGAGCAGGACGCCTTCGCCGAGTCCCTGCGCCAGCAGGCCGCCACCGAGCGCGACCGCAAGGAGAAGCTGGAGAAGGACTGGGCCACCCGTGAGGACGCCCTGAAGCAGCGGGAGAAGGAGCTGGAGGACCTGCGCAAGCAGGTGGCGGACTTCCCGCTGGTGCTCAAGAAAGAGACGGACACCGCCGCGGCGGTGACAGGCAACCGGGTGAAGTCCGAGTGGGAGCTGAAGCTCACGCTCGCCACCAAGGACGCGGAGACAGCGCAGCGCGTCGCCGCCATGGAGATTTCCTCGCTCAAGGAGACCGTCACCAAGCAGGCCCAGTCGCTCCAGACGCTCCAGACGGAGCTGGCCGAGGCCAAGCGCCAGGTCCAGACCATCGCCGAGAAGGCGCTCGAGTCCGCTTCCGGCGCCCGCGCGCTGGCGGAAGTCCAGGGCGTCATCGCCAGCCGCGACTACAGCAAGGGCAAGTAGCCCGCAGCGGGGGAGTCTTGGGCTCACGGTTTATTGCCGCCATCCCGGGTGATGACAGGCTTTGAGCGCTGTTAGACTCCCGGAATGGACAAGCCCCCCGGCGGGAACGCGTTTCCCACGCAGCTCCTCTATGAGCGAATCGGTGGCTATTGGCTCACCCAGGTCATTGGCGCGGCGGCCCGTCTGGGAATCGCGGACCTGCTCGCCCAGGGGCCTCGGAGCAGTGACGCGCTGGCGGCCGAGCTCGGCGTCAGCGCGGACGGCCTGTACCGGCTGCTGCGGGGCGGCATCCCCGCGGGCATCTTCCAGGAGGTGGGTGAGCGGACCTTCGCCCTGACGCCCATGGGCGAAGGGCTCCGCTCGGACGTCCCTGGCTCGCTGCGGGACATGGCCATCGCGCAGAGTGACCGTGCCCACTGGCTGCCGTGGGGCCAGCTCACCGAGGCCGTTCGCACCGGGAAGTCCCCGGTGCGCGCGGCCCTGGGCACCGACATCTGGGAGCACTTCGCCAGGCACCCCGAAGAGGCGGCGCACTTCGCCCGGGCCATGGGCAACCTGTCCGCCCTGGTGGCCCACGAGCTGACGCAGCAGGTCGACTTCTCCTCCTTCGCCCACGTGGCGGACATTGGCGGCAGCCAGGGGGCGCTGCTGGCGCAGGTGCTCCGCGCCAACCCCTCCTGCCGGGGCATCCTCTTCGACCTGCCGCACGTGCTTGACGGCGCGAGGGCCTTGATGGAGGCCCAGGGCCTCACCGGACGGGTGGAGCTGGTGGGCGGCAGCTTCTTCGAGCCGGGGCTCCCCTCCGCCGAGGCCTACCTGCTCAAGCACATCCTCCACGACTGGGATGAGGACTCCTCCCTCGCCATCCTGCGGCACATCCATGCCGCGGCGCCCTCGGGGGCCCGGCTCTTCGTGCTGGAGCTGGTGATGCCCGACAACCAGACGCCCTCCCCCGTGCCCCTGCTGGACCTCAACATGCTGGTGCTGGTGGACGGACGGGAGCGCACGGCCCACGAGTTCCAGTCGCTGCTGGCCCGGACGTCCTGGGAACTGGTCCGCATCAGCCCCACCCAGGGCGGCACCTGCATCATCGAAGCCGTGAAGCGCTGAGCTACGGCGCGACCTGCTCACGGAGGAGGAAGAGCTCCGCGAGCAGGTTGTCCACTGGCGCGAAGTCATCCGTGAGCAGCAGCGCGGGGCCCGCGGCCAGATAGGCGTCAATCTCCGCGCGAGGCACCCGGCCCGTGCGCGGCTGTTCAATGCCCAGGCCGCGCAGCAGCTCCGGCAGGCGCTCCAGCTCCATGGGCCGCGCCGAGCCCGCGACGATGTAGACACCCTGCCCCTTCGAGCCGCTGCGGGCGTCGTGGAGCAGCTCCACGTGGGGAAAGACGTCCTGCATCGTCCGGAGGGCCGAGCGCAGGAAGGAGCCCCGGGGAATCTCGTCGATGACGGTCAGCAGGTAGAGGCCGTCCGGCTTGAGCAACGAGCGCACCAGCACGTCGTACTCGCGCGTCATCAGGTGGTAGGGCACCGACAAATCATTCACCGCGTCCTGGACAATCAAGTCGTACGCGCCGCGCTCCGCCATCTCCTGGAGGAACTGCCGCCCGTCCAGGCTGAAGGAGGCGATGCGCGTGTCCGGCTTCACGCCGAAGCGCTCCAGCGCGATGCGCGTCACGGCCGGGTCTATCTCCACCACCTCCATCCGGACCTGCGGGACGTAGGTCTCCACCCAGCGCGGCACCACGTAGCCGCCGCCGCCAATCACCAGCACCCGGGGCTCCGCGGTGCGCGCGGCCACGTGGCGCACCACCTCCGAATGGATGTACCCGTGCGGATAGCCCAGGTACGACGGGTCCTCCAGGTCCACCAGGGTGTGCGTCAGGTGGTCCAACTGCATGGCCAGCAGCCGCCGGCCGTCATGCTCCACCTGGTTGACCTTGATGCAGAAATAGTCCGTCTCCTCCGTACACGGAGACGCGAACAGGCCCAGCGCGCCGAACACCCCCGCCAGCGCGAGCGTGCCCGCGGTGGCGCCAACGAAGCGGGGCCGCCGCCACACCTGTCCCACGAAAGCCGCCAGCGCCACCAGGCCCAGGCTGGCCCCCATCACCAGCGGGTAGACGCCCACCTTCGCGATGAGCCACCAGCCGGTGAGGAACGAGCCCAGCAGCGCGCCCGCGGTGCTCCACGCGTACAGCCGGCCCACGGTGCGCCCCGCCCGCGCCACGTCCGCCAGCGCCAGCCGGAGCACCTGGGGTGACAGCGTGCCCAGGGCCGTCACCGGCAGCAGGAACACCGCGGCCGTGTACGCGACGATGCGCGCCTGCAGGCCCAGGCCGTCGAAGTGGCCCTTCAGCACCAGCCACTGGTGGATGGGAGGAATCAGCAGGCAACTGGCCGCCGCAAGCAGCATGGAGCCGGCGAGCACCTCCTGCCGGGGCCACCGGTCCGCCAGGTGGCCGCCCACGAAGTTGCCCAGCGCCATGCCGGTCAGCACCACGCCGATGATGCCGGTCCAGCTCAACAGGGAGACGCCCACGGTGGGCGCCAGGATGCGGCTGGCCGCCAGCTCGATGGCGAGCGTGCAGAAGCTGGCGCTGGCCACCAGGAAGCACGCCAGCACGGGCCGGGTGCGCAGGTCCACGCCTGTCGAGGACGGCGCGGCGTCCGCTGCCGCCACGGCGGACACCGGTTCCACGGGCGGCGCGGACACGGAGGCCTTGGGCAGCGCCAGCAGCGCGCACAGCAGCAGCGCGCCCGACACGGTGAGGACGATGGTGGGCACGGGGAACCACGCCAGCAGCACGAAGCCCGTGAGGAAGTTGCCGGCGAGGCTCCCCAGCGTGCCCAGCGCGTACAGCAGGCCCACGATGCGCCCCGCGCGCGACAGGTCCGGCAGCAGCAGCCGGAGCGCCAGCGGCGTCACCATGGCCAGCACGAAGCTGACGGGGAAGAAGCCCAGGAACGTGAGCAGGAAGGTCCGCGGCAGCACGGGAATGGGCCGCAGCGCGGCGCCATCCCCCAGCACGGCCACCCATCCCAGCGGCAGGAGCGCCAGCACCGCCCCCAGCGCGGTGAGGCCCGCCAGCCACCGGAACGACGCGCCCCGCTCCGACAGCCGGCCGCCGGCGTAGCTGCCCAGGCTGATGCCCGCGAGCACCACGCCGATGATGCTCGTCCACGTGTGGAGCGAAGCCCCGATGAAGGGCGCCAGGAGCCTGGCGGCGGCCAGCTCCAGCACCAAGGTGGCGCAGCTCGTCACCAACACGAGGAGGGCAGCGCGAAGCACATCCAGACGAGACGCGGGGAGAAGAGCCATGCGGTGGCCGCGACTGTACCATCCCCGTCCAGGGCGCCCATCCGTGCTGGCGGGAATCACCCGAGGCGCGGGGAATCACGCCCGGCGCATACGATGGGGCGTCCCACGCCGTAGACCCCGTCGAAACGTTGGAGGCCCTGACCGCATGGATACCGAAGCGCTCGCCCGAATCCCGGGCGTCAACCCGAACGTCCCCAACGCCGCCCGCATCTACGACTACACGCTGGGAGGCACGCACCACTTCGAAGCCGACCGGCAGGCGGCGGAGTACATGTTCTCGCTGGTGCCCTCCACCCGGAAGTGGGTGCGCATGCTGCGCGCCTGCCTGCGCACCGCCGCGCAGCGCCTGGCGGCAGACGGCTTCCACCACTGGGTGGACTTCGCGTCAGGCCTGCCCACCGGAGACCATGTCCACGCCGTGCTGCCAGACGCCCGCGTGCTCTACAGCGACGTCAACCCGCTCACCATCACCACGGCCCACCATCTGCTGGGGGACACGCCTCGCGTGCGCTACATGGAATGCGACATCCGCCAGGCGGGCGCCTTCCTGCGGCGGCCCGACGTGAGTGCCTTCCTGGGGGGAGAGCGCCGCGTCGCCTTCGGCGCCAACGGCATCACCGTGTTCCTGTCCGCCGAGGAGAACCGCCAGTTCTTCCGCGACCTGTACGACTGGGCAGCCCCGGGTTCGAAGTTGTTCACCACCTTCGAGACGAAGTCACCGGACCTCAGCACCCCGAAGTGGGAGCAATTCGTCGGCATGTTCCGGCAGATGGGCGAGTCCTTCCAGCTCTACTCCCTGCCCGAGTACCTGGACCTGTGTGGCCCCTGGGCCCGGGACGCCACCGGCGTGCTGCCCGTGCGCGAGTTCCTCGGGCTGCCCCCGGAGCACATCACCGACGAGGACCGCGAGGGCGTGGGCATCGAGTTCTACGCCGTCGTCCTGGAGAAGCGCTGACCGTCCTCACCGGGCGGGGCGAGCGTGCGGGCAGGCGCTCGCGCCCATCCCCGTCGGGGCGGCACCTCGCCACGCCTCCCTGCCGTCTGCCTCCCCAGCGGCGCGTGACTACCGTCTTTGCAGGCAACACGCGCACACGAGAGGAGACGGAGCATGTTTCAATCGAGAAGGCGTCGGGTTTTTGCGGGCGTGATGATGGGAGCGGCCCTGTCGGTGGCCAGCGTCGGGTGCAGTTCGACGCGCTCGGCGAAGGTGGACGAGGCGTGGCTCGCCCGGGTGCCAGAGGACCAGCTGGGCGACGTGCGGGATGCCCAGTCGCAGCGGCGCATGGCGCAGGACGCGGTCACCCGCTCCGAGGTGGCCGTCAATGACGCCAACCGGGAGCTGGAGGTGGCCAAGCGCAATGAGGACGCGGCCAAGGCCCGCCGGGACGCGCATGACGCCGCGCTGAAGGCCGCCAGAGCCACCGGCCAGAGCAGCAACATCACCCAGGCGCAGTCCGAGCTCCAAGGCGCGGACTCCGGCCTGCGCGCGGCCCAGGCGCAGGTGAAGTACCGCGAGCAGGCCATCAAGACGATGGAGGCCCAGAAGGAGCTGCGGGAGAACGAGCTGGCGGTGGCTGACGCGAAGCTCCGACAGGCCGAATACGAGGCCCTGAAGGAGAACCAGGACGTGCGCGCCCAGGACCTGTCCGAGGCCGACTTCGCCTCCGCCACGGCGGACGCCCAGCGCAAGCTGGAGGAGTCTCAGCGCAAGCTCCAGTCGAGCCAGCGCCAGGAGCAGCAGGCCCGCGCCACCTGGGAGCGGATGCGCAGCCAGGTGCAGGGCTACGGCGGCAGCGGCACCGAGTACGAGCAGCGCAATCCGTAAGAAGTCACCGCGACCACCGGCCCGGCCGAGCCAGGATTGGCGCGGCCGGGTCCGCGACGCATCACTTCGGCGGGCGGAAGACGTACTGGAACACGGGCGCGTCGGGCCCCGGCGGGTACTGCGCGTCCAGGAAGGCGAAGTGGGCGTGGCCGGCGATGACCGCCTCGTTGAGGCTGTCGTAGAGCACCGTCACGCCGGTGGCTCGGCCGGAAGCGTCCACCTGGACCTGGACCTTGAGGTTGCCCTTGATGCCCGGCGTCTCCTGGAGCCGGTTCATGTAGAGCGCGACCAGGCCCATGGATACCCGGTTGTAGATTTGCTCCTGCGTGCCTCGCGCGGGCTGGGACGGCAACCGGAAGTGGCGCACCAGCGCAGCGGCCTCGCGCTCGGCCTCGGCGACCTGGCCCTCGGGCGCCGCCAGCGCCGCGCGGTAGGCGGCCAGCGCATCCTGGTGACGCGCCTGCTTCAACACCAACCGGGCACGCAGCACGTGGATGTCGGCGCGGGCGGGCGCTCGCTTGGAAGCCTTCACCAGGTGGGCTTCGGCCGCCGTGGAGTCTCCGCGCGCCTCGGCCAGCTCGGCCAGGCGAAGCAGGGGCTCCGGGTCTTCTGGCGCGGCGGCGGCGAGCCGGACCAGGGCCCTGTCCTCCGCGTCGGCGCGGCCCAGCTCACGGTGCAGCCGCGCCAGCAATCCCAGCGACGCGGGCTCCACACCGCCCAGCTCCGCGTAGCGCTCCAGCGAAACGGCCGCCTTCTCCTTCTCCGAGGCGGCCAGCCACAGGTCGGCCTGGAGCCGGTGCGCCTCCTTGTCCCGGGGCTTGAGGGCCACCAGCTTCTCGCCTGCGGTCGCCGCGGCGCGCACGTCGTTGGCGGCGCGGGCCAGCTGCGCCAGCTTCCGCAGCGCCTCGGGCTGCTCGGGCCAGGCCTCCACCGTCCGCGTCAGCTCCGCGCGCGCGTCCGCCTCCCGCGCGGGAATCCCCGCCAGCAACATCGCCAGGGACGTCCGAATCTGCGGCGCATCCAACTGCGCGAGCGCCTCCCGCAGCCGGGCCTCCGCCTCCGCGGGCTTGCCCTCCGCCTGGAGCAACACGCCCTGCGCCCACAGCGCCGGCGCGAAACCCGGGGCCTGCTTCAAGGCGGCGGCGATGGGCGGACGCGCCTCCGCCAAGAGCCCCCAGCGCACGTAGATGAGCCCCATGCCCACGAAGGGCCAGGGGTTCTCCGGGTCCAGGGTGGAGAGCGCCTTCAGCTCGTTCCAGCACGCGTCCGAGGGAAAGCTGAGCCACGCCCGGTACATGCGCGGCATCAAATCCCCGGGCCGCGCCCGTGACTGCGCCTCCAGTTCGCTCTCCATCGCGCTGGCGCGGCCGCGTGCCCGGGCCGTCTCCAGTTGCCGCAGCGTCGCCATGACGGCTTCGGGCGGAGGCAACTCCCGGCGCACCACCGCCCCCCGTGCCGGCGCGGCGAGCACGAGCAACACGAAGCACAGCGGGAGCGCGAACGAACGAGAGGCCATGGGGCGCGCGGACGATAGCAGACGCTCGTCCAGCGGAGGCCGCCTGCTCCCTTGGCGGCACGAACTCAGCGATTCCAGGGAAGCCCCGCTCCGGAAGGACGAACCTTCCGGAGCGGCGCCTCGACCTTCACCTCAGGACGACGGGCTCAGCCAATCTCCAGCCGGCACGTCGAGCTGCAACCGTCGCGGCTGACGGTGTTGCCGTCATCGCACTCCTCGCCTTCGTCCTCCTGGACGTCGCCGTCGCCGCAGCGAGGGCCCCAGAGGCAGCCTCGGCCGCACTCGCCGTAGCCGCCGGCGTTGACGCCGTCATCGCACTCCTCGCCGGCATCCTCGTCCACCACCGCGTCGCCGCAGGTGGCGGTGCACTCGGTGCGGGCGGTGAGGAAGTTGTTGAGCGTGAGGCGGTACGAAGAGCCCGAGGTGTGGCGCTCGGCCTGGAACACGACGACCTCGTAGATGCCCCCCAGCCGCAGGCCCAGCGCGCTCGCCTGGCTCGACATGGTGATGGTGCCCGTCGCCGGGCCGTGCACGCCGCCCAGGTCCAGCGCCAGCCGCCCGTTGACGAAGACCCACACGTCGTCGTCGCCGCGGAAGGTCAGCACCTCGGTGCCCTTGTACTCGAACCAGTACCGGGCCTCGCTGGTGAAGTGGAAGTTGCGCTGCTGGCTGATGGTGTCCGCGCGCGTCGGCTCGAAGCCCGCGGCCACCCAGCCGCCGCTGTAGAGCGGCTCGTTGTCGAGCGGGAAGAAGTGCTCGTTGTCGAAGACGTACGAGCCGTTCTGCTGGCGGTCGAGCACGAAGCTGCCGACGATGGTCTTGTTGACCTGGTCCACCGCCCGATACCACTGGTCGAACGCGGCCCGGCCGTTGGTGTTGTTCGACGCCTGGCCTTCCTTGGCGTAGACGGGGCGGCCGTTCGCGTCGAGCCGGTTCTGCAGGATGCCGTCCTCACGGCCCCCGTTCTTGTTCTGGAAGTCGATGTGGCCGCGCGGCAGGCCGCCGGTGGCCGGCAGGTCATAGCCGCGGAAGTCCCGGTAGACGACGGGGATGGACACCTGCGCCGGCGGCTCCTGCTCGATGAGCACGCACGCGAAGCCCTCCTCCAGCTTGCAGTCCGGCGAGCAGCCGTCATTGGCGCGCGTGTTGCCGTCGTCGCACTCCTCCACGCTGCTGCCGGGGAGGATGAGGCCGTCGCCGCACGTCTCCGCGCAGGTGCCGTCAACGCAGCGGGGCTCCGTGGTGCACAGCGGCGAGCAGCCGTCACCCATCACGGTGTTGCCGTCGTCGCACTGCTCGGTGCCCTCGGTGACGCCGTCACCGCAGGTGGTGCGGCTGCACGGCTGCCCCGGCGGGCACTTCCAGCCGTCCTCGAGCCGGCAGACGTCGCTGCAGCCGTCGCCCGGAGCGGTGTTGCCGTCCTCGCACTCCTCGTCACCGGCGATGATGCCGTCACCGCACTCCTTGGCGCGGCAGCGGCCACCCTGCGCCGGGCACGCCCAGCCACTCTCAATCCGGCAGCTCCCGTTGCAACCATCACCGCTGGCCAGGTTCCGGTCGTCGCACTCCTCGCCGTCCTCGACGCGACCGTTTCCGCAGTTCGTCAAGCGGACGCACGGCTCGCCCGGCACCTCGCAGAGGAACCCACCCTCCACCGTGGTGCAGGTCGCGTTACAGCCGTCGCCGTCCGTGGTGTTGCCGTCGTCACAGGCCTCGTGGGACTGGCGCTGGCCGTCACCACAGTCGTTACCAGCATCCGCCGTGGACCCATCCGGGATGTTCGGGTCGGTGCCGGCATCTGGCTTCGCCGAACCTCCCCCGCTGTTACAGGCCACCAATGTGAAGAGAAGAGATGCGAGCAATGTGCTCGCCAGACGAGACCTGCGATGGGGGTTCACCATGGGAGCAAATGCTGAAAGTGCTTCGCACGGCTGTCAACGCGTCACGGCAAGTCAGCGGATGCGCGGTGCAGACGGCACGCAGATGTGCAGGCAGGACGGACTTTCCGTGCGTTTCCCGTCTCCTGCGCACATTTACATTCATGATAACAACGGCCGAAACTTCACTTTCGTAGAAAGCCGCGAGTGACGTGAATCACGGGACTCACACGCCCCGTACGGGCCGCTCAGCACGCACCCACCGGCGTCACTGGGCCACGTTGCGGACGTACTGGGCGTAGAAGCGCACCGCGTCCGCGTAGCCCTTCACCGACACGCGCTCATCCTTTCCGTGGAGGCGAGACAGGTCGGCGCCGTCCAGGCGCAGCGGCATGAAGCGGTAGACGTTCTCACTCAGCCCGGTGAAGTAGCGCGAATCCGTCGCGCCCAGCATGAGGTACGGGGCCACGACGACGTCGGGGAACACCTGGCGCACGCTGCGCTGGAGCTGCGACCACGCATCGGAGTCCATCCGCGACACGGGCGACGGCTCACTGATGAAGCCCAGGGTGCCCACCTTCACCCGAGGGTCATCCACCACGCGCCGCACGTGCTCCAGCACGCCCTCCACGGAGTCTCCCGGGAGGATGCGGAAGTTCACCACCGCGCGGGCGCGGGCGGGCAGCACGTTGTCGCGCTCGCTGCCCTCGAACATGGTGGCCGCGGTGGTGGTGCGCACCGCCGCGTTGGTGGTGGCCTTCGCGGTGAGCTGGCGCAGCACCAGCGGCTCGAACAGCCACAGGTTGGCGAAGAGCGTGCGCATCCCGAAGCCCATCTCCGGCCCCGCGAACTCGAACAGGGCCCGGCTGCCACCGCGCAGCCTGGCGGGCATGGGCGCAGCCTCCAGCCGGGAGATGGCGCGGCTCAGCACGCCCACGGCCGTCTGGGGCGGCGGCATGGAGGAATGGCCGCCTTCGCCATCCGCCACCAGCTCCGCGCTGGCGAAGCCCTTCTCCGACACGCCGACCAGGGCCACCGGTGACGCCACGCCGGGCACGGTGCCGGACACAATCATCCCGCCCTCGTCCAGCACGGACTCCAGCGTCACGCCCCGCTCACGGAGCAGCTTCGCCATCGCCTCCGCGCCCTCGCGCCCTCCCACCTCTTCATCCCCACCGAAGGCGAGCAGCACCGTGCGCCTGGGCTGGAAGCCCGCCGCGAGCAGGGCCTCCACGGACTCCAGGATGCCGAACACGCTCCCCTTGTCGTCCAGCGCGCCACGGCCCCAGACGTAGCCGTCCGCCACCAGGCCGCTGTAGGGCGGGTGCGTCCAGGAGGCCTCCGTACCAGGCTCCACGGGCACCACGTCCAGGTGCCCCAGCAGCAGCGCCGGGCGCAGCGCTTCGTCCGTCCCTGTCCAGGTGTAGAGCACCGAGTGCGCCCCCACGGGCTCGCGCTTCAGCGTCTGGTGGAGCCGGGGGTACTGCTCCCGCATGTAGTCGTGGAGCGCGGTGAAGGCGGCGTCCTCCGCGGGCTGCCCCTCCGCCGCCGCCAGCGTCTTGAGCCGCAGCGCGCCGCTCAGCCGGGCCGCGGCGGCGTCGGCGTCCACGGTGAACGCCGCGGGCGCCTCCGGCTGGACCTGCCGCGACGTGAAACGAAGCGCCTTCGTGAGGAGAACCCCCGCGAGGGCAACGACGACAACCAACAACGACAAGAGGATGCGTTTCATCGGCGAGGCTCGCGGTGGGGGCACCTCACGCTAGCAAAGGCGGCCCGCCACCCCACTGCTTCTCGAGGGCAGGGCCCCGCGGCGGGCCCCGCCTCCACGAATTACTGACTTACAGCACTGTAACTATTTTCCATCTTCACCGCGAAACATAAGTCGTGTAGATGACGCGGATTGTCGCAGGGGGTGCGCAGTGAAGAAGCCGTCCACGGTGTGGAGACAGCGCTGGCTTGGCCTGGTGTTGGGGACACTGGCTGGCTGCGCCGGTGGAGGTGCGGAGGACCCGGGCCTTCCGGGCGCCCCGGGCGCGGCCACGGCCCAGGCGGCCGATACCGAGGCCCTGGTGACGTGGCTGCCGCCCACGAGCGACGGCGGCCACCCGGTCATGTACTACATCGTGCGCTGTGAGCCCGCCTGTGGCGGCGCCATCGTCACGTCGGACCAGTTCCAGGCCACCGTGCGCGGCCTGAACAACGGCTTCGCGTACACCTTCAAGGTGTCGGCGGTGAACGTCAGAGGAGAAGGCCCCTCCTCCGTGCAGTCGGAGTTGGTGACGCCGCAGCCCGGCCTCTCCATCTCCAACCCCACCGTCCCGGGCCAGCCCCGCGGCGTCCGGGCCACGCCGGGCAACGGGCACGCCTTCGTGAGCTGGCTGGCCCCGGCCAGCTACGGTGGCCGGCCGCTGCGCCAGTACCGGCTGACGGCGGAGCCTGGGGGCGTCTCCGTGACGGTGGACGCGCCGGCCGCGAGCGCCGTCATCCCCGGGCTGGTCAACGGCGTGCCGTACCGCATCACCGTGGCGGCCACCAACGAGAAGGGCGAAGGTCCCCTCGCGGTCGCCAACACCCTGCAGCCCCGCGCCGGGGGCGAGCCCACCGAATGGGTGACGGGCTACTTCGTGGGCTACCAGCTGTGGATGCAGCCGGTGGACGCGGTGGACCTGGCGGGCATCACCCACCTCGTCGTGGGCCGCGTCAAGCCGAACCCCAACGGCACCCTCAACGCGAACTTCGACGCCAACATCGACGACAGCCACGGGCGCGCCATGGCCAAGGCCCTGGCGACGCGCGCGCACCAGCAAGGGCGCAAGGCGCTGCTGATGCTCGGCGGCTTCGGCGAGCATCAGAACTTCGTGCACGCGGCGTCCGCGGCCCAGCGCGCGCACTTCATCCGCAACATCATCCAGCTCATGGACGAGCTGGGCTACGACGGCATCGACGTGGACTGGGAGCCCATCATCCTGGCCGCGGACATCCCGGAGGGCGCCCCCCTGGAGCCCGATGACGGGGAGCCCCTGCTCGCGCTGCTGGAGGGCCTGCGCGCCGCGCGCCCGGACATCATCCTCACGGTGCCGGTGGACTGGTTGAACTCCAACTTCAACATGAGCCGTCATCGCGCCGACTTCATGAAGCAGCTGGCGTCGCGCGTGGACCAGCTCAACATCATGTCCTACAAGATGAGCGGCCACTGGGGCGGCTGGGAGAGCTGGCACTCCAGTCCGCTCCACGGCCACTCGCAGTTCCACCCCACCTCCGTCTCGCACTCCGTGGAGGGCTACCTGGACGCGGGCGTGCCCGCGGGGCGGCTGGGCGTGGGCATCGGCTTCTTCGGGACGTGCTGGGGCGGCGTGACGGAGCCGAACACGCCCCTGGATGGCCGCGAGGGGGTCTTCGAGGGCCAGAGCGACAACTTCATGAGCTACACCAACATCATGACGCACTACTACCGCGCGGACGCCAGCCGCTGGGACGACGTGGCCCAGGTGCCCTACCTGTCGTTCCCCTCCGGCCACGGCCCGGGGCTCTGCAACTACGTCTCCTACGAGGACGCGCGCTCCATCTCCGTCAAGGGCCAGTACGCGCGTGAGAAGAACCTGGGCGGCGCCATCATCTGGACCCTCAGCCAGGGGCACTTCCTCCAGCCGACGAACGGCCACAGGGACCCGCTGCTGGACGCGGTGAAGCACGCCTTCCTGGACCCGTGAGCGACGAGAAGCACTGGCGGCGGAGCGCCCGCTCCCGCACCATGGCGGCCATGGAGACTTCGAAGTCCGTGGCCACCGCGCTCACCATCGCCGGCTCCGACAGCGGCGGCGGCGCCGGCATCCAGGCCGACCTGAGCACCTTCGCCTTCCACCGCGTCCATGGCACCAGCGCCCTGACGGCCATCACCGCGCAGAACACGCTGGGCGTCACCCGCGTGGACGTGCTGCCCCCCGAAGCCGTCGCCGCGCAAATCGACGCCGTGGCGTCCGACATCGGCGCGGGCGCGGTGAAGACGGGCATGCTCGTCAACCCGGCCATCATCACCACGGTGGCGCAGCGCCTGCGCGCGCTGGGCCTGGGCCCGCTGGTGGTGGACCCCGTCATGGTGTCGCGCGCCGGCGCGCGCCTCATCGACGACGCGGCCGTGGGCGCGCTCAAGGAGCTGCTGCTGCCCCTGGCCACGGTGGCCACCCCCAACCGGCACGAGGCGGAGCTGCTCGCCGGCATGAAGCTGGAGACGCTGGAAGACATGCGGGAGGCCGCGCGCCGCATCCACCGGCTCGGCCCCCAGGCGGTGCTGGTGAAGGGCGGCGGCATGACGGGCGCGCTGCGCGGCACCGACGTCTGGTTCGACGGCGAGCGCCTGGAGACGCTGCACCTGCGCGCGGTGGACACGCGCAACACCCACGGCACCGGCTGCACGCTGTCGGCGGCCATCGCCGCGCACCTGGCACTGGGGCGCACGCCGCTGGAGGCCACCCGGCGCGCGAAGGACTACGTCACCACCGCGCTGGAGCACCCCCTGCCCCTGGGCAAGGGCCCGGGCCCCTTCAGCCACTTCTTCCCGCTGGAGGGGTAGCCCGGGCCCGTCACCGGGCAACTACTTCGCGGCCTTCTTCGGCGCGGCGGGCACGGGGAAGCCGCGCTTGCGCATCAGCGCCTGGATGCCCGCCTCACGGCCCCGGAAGGCGCGGTACGCGTCGGCCGGGTCCAGCGTGTTGCCCACGGAGAAGACGTGCTTGCGCAGGAGCGCGGCCACGTCCTGGTCGTAGGCGCCCTTGCCTTCGGTGAAGCGCTCGTAGGCGTCCGCCGTCAGCGTGTCCGACCACAGGTAGCTGTAGTAGCCCGCCGAGTACCCGTCACCCGCGAAGACGTGGCCGAACTGCGGCGTGCGGTGCCGCATGACGATTTCCTTCGGCATGCCCAGCGCGTTGAGCGTGTCGCGCTCGAAGGCATCCGCGTCGATGGGCGTGGCCCCCGCCAGGTGCAGCTTCATGTCCACCAGCGCGCTGGACAGGTACTCCACCGTCGCGAAGCCCTGATTGAAGGTGGAGGCCTTCTTGATGCGGTCCACCAGCGCCTGGGGGATGGGCTTCCCCGTCTGGTAGTGCAGCGCGTAGGTGTTCAGCACCTCGGGCGTGGACAGCCAGTGCTCCAGGAGCTGCGAGGGGAACTCCACGTAGTCGCGCGCCACCGCCGTGCCGGCCAGCGACGGGTACGTCACGTTGGAGCTGAGGCCGTGCAGCGCGTGGCCGAACTCGTGGAACAGCGTGGAGGCGTCCTCCCAGCTGATGAGGACGGCCTCACCGGGCTGGCCCTTCACGAAGTTGGAGTTGTTGGAGACGATGGTGGTGACTTCACTTCGGAACCGCTCCTGGCGGCGGTACGCGTTCATCCACGCGCCGGAGCGCTTGCCCTTGCGCGCGTAGGGGTCGAAGTACCACAGGCCCACGTGACGCCCGCTGGCCTGGTCCTTCACCTCCCAGACGCGCACGTCGGGGTGGAACACTGGCACGTCCGTCACCGGCGTGAAGGAGAAGCCGAACAGCTCACCGGCGACCCAGAACATGCCCTCGCGCAGCTTCTCCAGTTGGAGGTAGGGCTTCACCTCGTTCTGGTCCAGGTCGTACTTCGCCTTGCGGACCTTCTCCGCGTAGTAGCGGTAGTCCCAGGGCTCGATTTTGAGCTTCGCGCCCTCCGTGTTGGCCGCGCGCTGCATGTCCGCGACCTCTTCGTGGGCGCGGGCCACCGCGGGCTTCCAGACGGCCTCCATCAGCTCCATGGCGCGCTCGGGCGTGCGGGCCATGGCGTTCTCCAGCCGCCAGTGCGCGTGCGTCTTGTAGCCCAGCAGCGTGGCGCGCTCGGCGCGCAGCTTCAGGACTTCGGCGATGATGACGTTGTTGTCGCGCGCGTCGCCGTTGTCACCGCGGTTGACGTAGTTGCGCCAGACCTTCTCGCGCAGGTCGCGCCGCGACGAGTACGTCAGGAACGGCTCCATGGAGGAGCGCGTGTTGGTGATGATCCACTTGCCCTTCTGGCCGCGCGCCTCGGCGGCGGCCGCGGCGCCCGCGCGCACGGAGTCTGGCAGGCCCGCCAGGTCCGCCTCCGACTCCAGGACGACGGTGTAGCCCTCTTCGTCCGCGAGCACGTTCTGACTGAAGGAGGTGTAGAGCGACGCCAGGCGCTGGTTGATGGCCGCCAGCTTCTGCTTGGCCGCCGCGTCCAGCTTCGCGCCGGAGCGGACGAAGCGCGTGTAGTGCAGCCAGGTGAGGCGCTGCTGCTCGGGCGTCAGCTTCGCCTTGTCGGGCGACTGGTACACCGCCTCGATGCGGCGGAAGAGCGCCTCGTTCTGGTAGATTTCGTCGCTGAAGGCGGCCATCTTCGGCGCCATCTCCCGCTCCAGCGCTTGGAACTCCGGCCCGCTCATGGACGAGCTCCAGATGCCGTAGAGCGTCTCCACGTCATTCTGCGTCTTGCCGGCGGCCTCCAGCGCGACGAGGGTGTTCTCGAAGGTGGGCGCCGAGGTGTCATTGACGATGGCCGCCAGTTCGCCGCGCGTGCGCTCCATCGCGGCCTCGAGCGCCGGCTTGAGCAGCTCTACCTTCACCTGGTCGAACGGCGGCACGCCGCCATGGGGGCCCGCCCACTTCGCGAGCAGCGGGTTGGCCTGCTCCGGAGCGGCGGGGGCGGCGGGGGCGGCCGGCTGAGGCGCGGTGGCCATGTTCTGGGACTCCTGCGAGGTCGTCGCACAGCCGGCGGACACGAGCACGGCCATGCCCGCGCCAGCGAAGAAGAGCTTACGCATGTAGAGGATGTCTCCCAATGAAAGGGCTGAAGAGGGGCGGAGCCTAACGGCATCCCGCCGCGAACCGGGGGACGGAATCGCGGGCGCACCAACAGGCCTGCTTGCCCATATGTTCCCGGCCAACGCCGTGGCCCCGGGAAAGACGCGGTGTGTTACACCCGTGCCCAATGACCGCGACGAGCACGCTGAAGGACCGCATCGAGAACGCCGCGCTGCTGGCGAAGGTCGTCCCCGTCGAAGAGGCGGTGAAGCACGTCGTCCACGGCAGCACCGTGGCCATCAGCGGCTTCACCAAGTCGGGCGAGCCGAAGACGTTCCTGCCGGCGCTCGCCTGGCACTTCTCCCAGTCGGCCCCGGACGCCCGCATCACCCTGCTGTCGGGCGCGTCCCTGTCCGAGGACGTGGAGGGCCCCATGGCGCCCTTCATCGCCAGGCGCGGTCCGTACATGTCCTCGCCTGCCTCGCGGCGCCGCATCCACGCCGGGGAGATGGACTTCACGGACGTCCACCTGTCCGCCTTCGCGCGCAACCTGATGTACGGCTTCTACGGCGACATCGACGTGGCCGTCGTCGAGGTGTCGCGCATCCGCAAGAATGGGAGCGTCATCCTCACCTCGTCGGTGGGCATCAGCGCGGAGGCGCTCGCCCGCGCGAAGAAAATTGTCCTCGAGGTCAACACCTCGGGGCCGGACTACACGGGCTTCCACGACATCGTCCTGCCCGCCGTCCATCCGCACGTGGGCTGGCCGCTGCCGCTGGTGAACGTGAGGGACCGCATCGGCAACCCCTACGTGGAGTTCGACCTGAGCAAGGTGGTGGCGGTGGTGGAGTCCCGCACGCCCGACCACCCGGTGCCCTTCAAGGCGGCGGATGACACCGCGAAGCGCATCGCCGAGCACGTCATCGACTTCCTGATGCGCTGCCGCGACCAGTACCAGTGGGGCAAGCGACTGCCGCCCATCCAGTCCGGCGTGGGCAACGTGGCCAACGCCATCATCGGCCAGCTCTACGACTCGCCCTTCCAGAAGATCCGCTTCTGGACTGAGGTCTTCCAGGACGGGATGCTGCGCTACGTGGAGGACGACGCGAAGTTCGAATACGCGTCCGCCACCGCGGTGTCCTTCTCCTCCGAGGGCCGCCAGCGCTTCCTGAACATGTTCGAGCGGAGCAAGGACCGGCTGGTGCTGCGGCCCATGTGGCTGTCGAACAGCCCCGAAATCATCTCTCGCCTCTTCGTCATCGCGATGAACACCCCCATCGAGGTGGACATCTACGGGCACGTCAACTCCACGCACATCGACGGCTCGCGCATCGTCAATGGCCTGGGCGGCTCGGGTGACTTCTTCCGCAACGCATACCTGAGCATCGTCCACACGCCGTCCACGCGCCGGCTGCGGGACGGCCGCACGGTGAGCTGTGTCATGCCGTACGTGCGGCACATCGACCACACCGAGCACGACATCAAGTGCGTCGTCACCGAGCAGGGCTACGCGCTCAACATGGACATCCGCTCGCCGAGGCGCCGCGCCCAGGACATCATCGACCGCTGCGCGCACCCCTACTTCCGGCCGATGCTGCACGCGTACCTGGACATGGCGGGCCCCGGCGACGAGCCGCGCGCCACCGACATGAAGGTGCTCCAGGGCTGGTGGGCGGACTACGACGCGGCGACGCGTGCCTTCCCCCAGAACGGCTGAGACACCGGCGGTGGAGCGCAACGGCCGCGAACCCTGTCCCCCGGAGCTGGCCGCCCAGCTTCGAGAGGTGGACCGCCTGCGACGCAGCGGGCGGTACGCGTCCGCGCTCGCGCTCGCACGGGCGCTGGCGGAGGCCCATCCCCGGCAGGCCCGCGTGCTGCTGGAGGTGGCGCAGACGCTGGCCATCTGGGGGGGCGTCCCCGCGGAGGCGCTGGAGTGGTACGAGCGCGTGCTGGCGCTGGCGCCCGGACACCTCACCAGCCGGCTGCACCGCGCCCTGTGCCTGTCTCGCCTGGGCCGCCATGAGGAGGCGGTGGCGGACTTCGACGCGCTCGTCTCGGCGGGTTACCGCAAGGCCCTGGTGCTGCACATGAAGCGCGCCGAGGCACTGGAGGCGCTGGGCCGGGATGAAGCGGCGGAGCGGGACTGGACGCTCGCGCTTGCGGAGGCCCCGGGCAACCCGTGGCTGCTCCAGCAGCGCGCCGCCGCGCGGGCCCGCTTGGGGCGGCTGGACGACGCGGCGAAGGACCTCACGGAGGCGCTCGCGTCCCAGACGGGCGACGAGGTGGACCCGGAGCTGCTGCACGCGCGCGGCGTGCTGCGTGCGCGGCAAGGTGACGTGGACGGGGCGCGCGCGGACTTCGCTGCGGGGCTCTCCGCCTTTCGTGAAGGCGACCCTCCTGCGCTGCTGGAGGCGCTTCGTGAAGGAACCATGCGCAAACCATGACGGGTCCTTCGCCGCCATGACATGCGACAAGAATGGCCATGCACTCGATGGCTCCGGCCGCGGGTGGATGTTCCGAACCTGCCCCCATCGCTCAGTCGGATAGAGCGGCGGTTTCCTAACCCTTGAAGCGCCTCTTGGTCCTCGGGTGAGGTTGGCCAAGTGGCAGAGATTGCCAGACGCGGAAGTTCGCTCGCATTCACCGGGGACCGGCCGTATTGTCGCTCGGAAAAGAATTTCCTGCACCAGCCCCCCAACAGAGCCTTCATCTCTCCTGTACTTTGGTTACGGGAGGGCCTACGCCTTTGGTGCGGCTCGCTTGGTGCGCCCCGGCTTCGCAGCCGCTGCGATCTTCTGCTCCAGCATCGGCTGGTCGCAGTGCAAAGCTTCCACTGTCGGCTTGAGAATTGGCATCACCGCTTCGAACTCGCGCGGCACACTTTCGGGAACTCGGCCTGCGAACAGTTCAACGAGGACTCGGCTGAGCAGGAGGACTTTGGCGTCACCGCGCGAAAATCGGCGCCCGCGCGCAAGAAAGCGCCCAACCTGCTTTTCCGCCGTGACAAGCGCCGCTCCAACAGCGTCCGCGCTGCGGCGCATCGGCCGCTGGTCTGCCTCCGCCTTCCGACACACCATAATGATGTCTATGTCGATGGGCTCCGCCGCCTGGGCCTTGGGCGCTGCGACCGACATCTCCGCCTTCACCGGATGTGCCTGGACCAGCGAGAAGCCGGCATCCGCAATGGCCTGCGCCACCGCGACCCATCCGTCATCACGCGAGTGGTGATAGCTGAAAACGAGCAGACCGTCCTTCACCAGTACCCTGCGACACTCGGTGAATACGCTCGACAGCTTGGACGCGAAGGCACTCGCGTCCTCATCTTGAACCTCACCGCGCTGGCGCGTCGTCTCCAACGCCAAGCCGGAGGGCAGCAACTCGCGCTGCCACGCGAAGAAGAAGTCGGCCAACTCAGAGTAGTGGACGTTGTCGAAGAAGGGCGGGTCGGTCACCACGAGGTCAACCGACTCATCGGCAAGGCCGGTTGCGGCGGAGTTGCCGCATGAGAGGTACACCCCCGGAAACTCGGGCTGATCGGTCCAGTCATGCACTTGGACTTGCGTAAGCGGCACAGAAGTGTCGAACACCTTCTCACCCTTCGGCTTGTCGCCCGAGCGGTCAACAGCCACCTCGAACGGGTTCTTCCGGTACTCCAGCGCACGCATGAGTCGAAGGCGGAAGAGCGTCGAGAAAGAGCCAGAACTTTGCGGAGTTCCCCAGGGGTTCGCTTCGATGGGCATCCGCTCCGGCTTAAGCACATGGTGCGAGAACATGTGCCGAACCGCGCCGGTTCCCTCGCCTTTGTATGAGGCGAACATGTTGTTGAACTCCAACGTGCCGGAGAACACGAGCGCAAGCGCATCGCGTTCGGGCCCTTCGGGCAGACCTCGAATCGCGTGGCCGAGCCTTCCGAGGGCAAGGAGTTGGCGCGCGTTGAAGAAGTCACCCCAGGACCGATAGCCGTAGTTGATGGCTTGGTCGGTGTTCCAGCCCGGTTCAAGCTGTCCGGCGGGTCGCACTACCTCCGCCGTCGCGAGTTGCTGCTCAGCCGCTCGGAATGCAGCAACGTCCGCCTCAGTGGCGCGGAGGTATTCCTTCTTGCCATCCGCGTTCAGCACGAGCTTCGCGTAGAGTTTGTGCTGCGGTGGCGTGCCAGCGGCCCGCAGGGTCCGCCCAATGCGAAACTCGTGGTTGCAATGGGTGCACTTAGCGCTCATTCCCTTCGCCGGACCGGAATGCGGATCAAAGGCGTGCTTGCACGCCGCGCACCGAACCTGCTGCTCATGGTACAACCCGCGGAACACCTCGCCGCACTCGGGGCACACGATGTGGACGGTCGGGTACTTCTTCACGTAGGCATGCTTTGCGAACACGTACGAGGAGAAGAGCTCCACCGTTTCCTTGCACTCAGGACAGTCCGCAACCTTCACCCAGAAGAAGTAGAGCACGTCGCTCTCGCGGCCCGTGCTGTCCTTCGCGCGATACATCGCGCGAATCTCGGCACCAACCGAGCGCTCGACCTGCTCGAAAGCACGCTCGACCCCTGCTTGGTCAATGGTGCCGAGGCTTACGCGGACTCCAGTGAATGCGACGGGATTGATGTCGCGCCCTAGCGCCGCGCACCCGAGCTTGGCAGCCTCCCCCACCGTAGTGCCACTGCCCATGAACGGGTCGAAGACCACGAGGCCGTCCAGATCCACGCGCTGGTAGAACTCTCGCATAAGCGGGCCGCGCTGGCCTGGAGCGGCGCCGAGCACGATAGCCCGGAACACTGACCCGAGACGCTGCGCCCACCATTTGTGTACATGGTAGATGGGACGGAAGACCTCCTTCCGCCAACTCTCGACCTCCGCAACCTCGCTGAGCTGTTCGAAGGGGAAGTCTTCACGCTCGATGGCGCGCTGCACGCGGGTCACGGTCATCGTACGCGCGGTGTTCGCCGCCGGCCTACTCATCGTCGCTGTCCACTGCTACGGGTAGAACCGGGGACACGAGCTTGACCTGCTTGCGGCTGTCGCCAGTCGGCCGATACGCAATGAACTCGTGGGCCTTTCCGGCAGATGGGTTCGGCGCGTAATTCGCTTTGATCTGATTCGTCTTGAGGTCGAACTCGTAGCCAACCACCAGTTGGTCCACCTCAACTCTCGTGATTCGGCCTACCTGCTGAAACCGACTATCAGGGGCGTAGTCAGCGGGTATGATGAGCGTCGGCAGAGACGTAACGCCCTCCAGCAGTGCAAACGGAGTGGGCGCTACGTACATCTTCCTGTCACGCACCATGAGGTCCCCGTAGCTACCGAAGCCCCGAAAGCTCCGGTTCTTGTGGATGTACGTGTGGTCGGCGTTCAAGAAGTCGCCGTGACACAGGACCAAGTCAATTAGCGGGTATTCGCGCTCCGCCTTCGCGACCTCGGTTGGGTAGCGGCCAAATACGTAGAAGACGGTTCGACCCTTGTGCTTGCCGGTGGGGACTTGGCTGTTCGAGTCAAAGGTCGCCTCGCGGCCAGGATAGGCGAGCGCCTTGAGTTCGTAACCCTCAGGATGGGTCACGAGGGTGTAATCGGGGTAGCTATTGCGACCCGCGTCGTCAAAGTCGATGCTTACTGCGGCGAGGCGCTGCTCGAACCAATTCTGGAAGTGGTACTCCTTGTCCTTCTCGCTGACCTTCTTGATGAGGTCGCCGTTCTGGATGGCAGCCTTGCAGGCAAGGAAAATGTCGAAGCAGCGGGTCGTAAGGTTCCGCATCGGTTACACTGGGCAAGTAGAGGCCCATGAAGTGGGCCGACTAGTGACCGTCGAGGGTCTACCACAGCCCGCTGACCCGCGGGGTTCTGGCCGTCGCGCATCTTCCCGCGCCTTACGCCCGTCCGAATGGCGATGCAGCGAGTGCCCCTCCGTGAGCACCTGCTGTAGAGGCCCAGAGGGGTCCGTGGGCAACGCTGTGGGGCTTCCCCAATCACGCCGGTGCGATGGTCCCCCACGAATGTAAGCCGATATGACCACGCACTGCCCCGTCTTCGACGGAGCCGCATCGAGTGCCACCTCCGCTGGAGCTCTACACTTCCCGGCCCAGGGGACAGAGACTCGGCGCACACACCTTGCAGGGGACCGATGCACCCCGGCAGTCGAGTCCCTGCACCTCACGGTTACTCTTCGAACAGAAATGATAGAGAGCCTGCTGCACGATCCGTGGCGAGCACGATGGAACGTCGTCGCGAAAATCGCGGAGGTTAACCTGCGCTGCATGCTCTCTGAGCCACGCTGCCCGGACCTCATAAGACCGTACAGCACCTGGAGGGCGTAGCGCATCGACTGCCCGTGCGACGTTCGTGTCCACCACGAGTAGCCGGTTCCCGTCCACGTCAGGCGCCCACGGCGTCAGCCCAGGGGCTAGGGCGGGTGTCGAGAGCGCGCTCACGAACATGGTCGCAAGCTTCCTTCCCACCCGGTGCACCTGGGCGAAGTGGTCGACGAGTTGCTCAGCGCGGCGCTGCGGGTCTGGCTCGCCCTGCCGAACAACAGCGAGCCCCTTCGCGAGCGCCCCATTCTTCCACACACGAAGCCAGGCCGACGTTGGCAACTTCCCCATGTCCCCCATGCGGCGGAACAGGAAGGTGGCCGCCTTCACATGACACTCAGCTCCCGGGCGGCTTCGGCAGTCCACACCCGTCTTGCCCTTGTGCACGTCGCACCGCCTCTCGAACATTTCAGCCGATGAGAGGTGCTCGCAGTCGTGGTGCTTCAGGCGCAGTTCGAGGATGGTCGCGGACACGAGCGACTCAACCGCTTCGGCAGTCATAGTGCGTTGCTGGCGCATGATGACCACATCTCGCAGCGCCTGGAACATCGAGAGCGCCACGAAGAGATGGAAGAGCGCAGGCGACTCGCCTCGCGCCAGTTCGCCCGGCTCGATGGCGAAGGCGCCGACTCGTGAAGGGTCGCAGTAGAACGGCACGGTGCCCGGACCTTCGGCCTTGCCGTACACGTTTGCGAAGTACCACGCTGAGACGCGCCGGAGTGCATCCACTGGCGCAGTGTGCTCGGAGATAGGGGAGGCACCGGTGCCGGGCATCGCGCGGTTCCATGCCACAAAAAGAGAAAATCCTCCAGGGGGTCTGGAAATCCCGTCTACGCAGTCAGTGGAGGCGTGCGGCGAGCCTCATTTCTGGCACGTTTCGATCAGGAAAACTTCTCTTCCCCCGGCGGGATATGGACCGAGGAGAAGTCTTCGTCCCCTATATATCGCCGTACAGGCAAGGTGTGATTAGTCAGGCGAGAAGGGGGTGAGCGCCATGCTGCGCGCCGCGAGGAAGCTCTTGGCTTCGCCTCTTACCTGGAGGAGGACGGTGGCCATCCTGTTCACGTTGACCGAGCATCTTCGGGACCAAGTGCGGCACGGGAAGTAGTGCTTGCGGAGAGGTCCCGCTGCGAATGAGGCAGGCGGGGCTCCTCCGCCTTCGGAGAAGGCAGCATCCGCTCCGTGGGGGCCTTCCCGGACCGCGCCAGCGCCACATCACCACCGTCGCATTGAAATCCTCCATCACCTGAGCAACCGCCGCTACCGCGGCATGTCCCTGCGAAATCCCATCCAAGTCCAGTCCGCTCAGCAGTTCCCCTGAAGCATTCCGAGGTCCTCCCCCGTTCCCCATCCTTCACAGCATCCGGGACTTGCCCCCGGGATGAGGCGGGGGAGCGCTGCTGGACGCGCTCCGCGAAGGAACCATGCGCAAACCATGACGGGCGTCACGCCGCCATGACATGCGACAAGAATGGTCATGCACTCGGCGGCTTCGGCCATGGGTGCGGATTCCGGGCGTATTGCACCCGGAGAGGCAGGGGTGCTCGCGGGTGGGGCTGTGCTCGAAGCAGTGCCTAATTCGCCGTGTGAGCGCCGACTTGGAGCGGTGCTTGGGGACCACGGTGGCAGCGGGACGCTTCACGAGGGCGCGGACCACGCCGAGTGCGGCGGTGGGCCAGAGGGAATCGCATGCCGGTCCGACAGGAAGCGGCCCGAGTCTGCGGTTCCCTCTGGTGTCGGGGTCAGGCCGCGACGTCGACTTCGGGCTCCCGCCGCACCTTCGCCAGCGCCGCCACGACGACCTCCGGCCCCGAGCCCTGCTTGTGGGCATTCTCACTCAGGTGCCTGCGCCACGCGCGCGCCCCCGGGAGCCCCTGGAAGAGCCCCAGCATGTGCCGCGTGACTGCGCCCAGCGGCGCGCCGCGCAGCATGGCCTTCTCGATGTACGGCAGCATCGCCTCGACGACGTCGTGCCGCTGCGGCACCGGCGTGGTGGCGCCGAAGAAGCGGCGGTCGGCCTCGGCCAGCAGGTACGGGTTTTCGTACGGAGCGCGACCCATCATCACCCCGTCCACGTGGCCCAACTGCTCCGCGGCGGCGTCCAGCGTCTTGATGCCGCCGTTGATGCGGATGTCCAGGTGCGGGAACTCCACCTTGAGCCGGTGGACCAGGTCGTAGCGCAGCGGCGGCACGTCGCGGTTCTCCCGGGGGCTCAGCCCCTGGAGCCACGCCTTGCGCGCGTGCACGATGAAGCGGGTACACCCCGCCGCCGACACGGTCCGGATGAAGCCCTCCAGCGTCGGCCACTCCTCCAGTTCGTCGATGGCGATGCGCGACTTCACCGTCACCGGGATGCTCACCGCATCCCGCATCGCCCCCACCAGCCGCGCCACCAGCTCCGGCTCCGCCATCAGGCACGCACCGAAGCGCCCCGACTGGACGCGGTCGCTCGGGCAACCGACGTTGAGGTTGATTTCGTCGTAGCCCCACTGCTCGCCGACGCGGGCCGACTCGGCGAGCGCCGCCGGCTCCGAACCGCCAAGCTGGAGCGCCACCGGGTGCTCCGCGGCGTCGTAGCCCAAGAGCCGCTCCCGGTCGCCATGCAGGATGGCGCCCGTGGTGACCATCTCCGTATACAGCAGCGTGTGGCGGCTGAGCTGGCGATGGAAGTACCGGCAGTTGCGGTCCGTCCAGTCCATCATCGGCGCGACAGACAGCGGCATGGGAGAAGTCGGCATCATGCGAGAACCCGGGGCAGCAGCCGGAGCGTCCCGTTCAGCGGGCCGCTCCCCTGCCGCCAGCATGTAGCCGGGTTTGCCGCCCCTGCCCACCCCTTTGCCGCCTCCGCTCCCCTGGCCTCCGGGCAGGCGCACACGGCGAAACACTTCACTCCGGGCACTTCCACCCAGCCGGAGAGCCCTTCCCTCATCGGTTGCATGGCGGCCCTGACGGTCCGTGGATAGTCATGCCCGCATGAAAGCCTACGAACTGCAGCAGACGGGGAGCGCCGACGCATGGGTGCAGGTGGAGCGTCCGGGGCCCACGCCGGGCCCCGGCCAGGTGCGGGTCCGGATTCGCGCGGTGTCCCTCAACTACCGGGACCTCTACATCGCCCTGGGCCGCTATCCGGGAACGCGCCCCGCCTCCCTCATCCCCGTGTCGGACGGCGCGGGAGAGGTCGTGGCCGTGGGCCCCGGCGTCACCCGCGTGACGCCAGGTGACCGCGTGGCCCCCACCTTCTTCCAGACGTGGACGGACGGCCCGCCCTCACCAGAGAAGACGCAGAACGCCCTGGGTGGCAGCGTGGATGGCGTGCTGGCGGAGTACGTCGTCGTGGACGCGGAGGGGCTCGTCCTGCTCCCGGAGCACCTGTCGTTCGAGGAAGGCGCCACCCTCCCCTGCGCCGCCGTCACCGCCTGGAACGCCCTGGTCTCCGAGGGCCGGCTCCAGCCGGGCCAGACGGTGCTGGCGCAGGGCACCGGCGGCGTGTCCGTCTTCGCGCTCCAACTGGCCAAGGCGCTGGGGGCGCGGGTCCTCATCACCTCCAGCCAGGACGCGAAGCTGGAGCACGCCCGGAATCTGGGTGCGGATGGCACCATCAACTACAAGAAGCACCCGGACTGGGACGAGCAGGCGCTGGCGCTCACGGGCGGCCAGGGGGTGGACCACGTCCTGGAGGTGGCCGGCGAGCAGACCTTCCCCCGCTCCGTCCGGGCCACGAAGCCCGGGGGCCACATCTCCCTCATCGGTATGCTCAGCGGCGGCTTCGCCAGGCCGGACCCCGCCCTGGTGGAGCCCAAGAAGCTCGACGTCCAGCGGACTTACGTGGGCAGCCGCGCCATGTTCGAGGACCTGAACCGGCTCATCACCCAGCACCGCCTCAAGCCCGTCATCGACCGGAGCTTCCCCTTCGAGCAGGCGCGCGAGGCGCTGCGCTACATGGAGTCCGGCGCCCACTTCGGGAAGATTGTCATCGCCGTCTGAGCGGCCGGGCCGCGAGCAAGGCGGCCAGCCCTGGTTCCTCCCCTCTGTCCCCGGCGGGCGCGCCCTAGCGAGGGTGGGAGCCACAGGCAAGTAGAAAGGAAGGCTGGAGATTCTCTCCACTTAGGGTAGTCACGGGCGCGCCACGGGCGCGTGACAGACATATCAACCGCCCTCAAGAACGGCGTCGCCTGCCCCCAGGCGACTTGGAGGGACGGATGCTCGAGAAGCTGATGCCGAAGTCGGACGAGTTCTTCGACGACTTCGATGCGCAATGTGCCGTCACCGTCGAAGGCGCGAAGATGCTCTACGCGCTGCTCAGTGACTACCGCGACGTCGCCGCGCGGGTCCAGGCGCTCAAGGACGTGGAGCACCGTGGGGACGAGGTCACCCACACCGCCTTCAACCGTCTGCACCAGCAGTTCATCACCCCGTTCGACCGGGGGCAGATTCACTCCCTGCTCTCCCGCATCGACGACGTGTTGGATTTGACCAACGCCGCCGCCGCCCGCCTGCACTACTACGAAATCCCTTCCAGCCTGCCGGACGCCACGGAGCTGGCGCGCCTGCTGGTCCTGTCCACGCAGAAGGTGCAGGAAGTGGTGGCCGCGCTGCGGCTCATCAAGAAGCCGGAGCAGATTCTGGCCGGGTGCAAGGAAATCAAGCGCCTGGAGACGCAGGCGGATGAAGCCCTGCGCGCGGGTGTCGGCCGGCTCTTCAAGAGCGGGGCGGACACGCTGCTCATCATCAAGTGGAAGGAGATTTACGACTTCATCGAGACCGCCACCGACAAGTGCCAGTCGGTGGCCAACGTCATCGAAGGCGTGGTGCTGGAGCACAGCTAAATGCTACTCGCCGCCGTCATCCTCATCGTCGCGGTCGCACTCATCTTCGACTTCATCAATGGCTTCCACGACGCGGCGAACTCCATCGCCACCGTGGTCTCCACCCGAGTGCTGTCCCCCAACCTGGCCGTGGCCTGGGCCGCCTTCTTCAACTTCGTGGCGGCCTTTGGCGGGGGCGTCCACGTGGCCAACACCATGGGCAAGGGCATCATCAACTTCGAGATGCTCCGGGACCAGGGCCCCAGCGCGGTGCTCGCCGTCATCTTCTCCGCGCTCATGGGCGCCATCGTCTGGAACCTGCTGACGTGGTGGTGGGGCCTGCCCTCCTCGTCGTCGCACGCGCTGGCGGGAGGCATGATTGGCGCCACGCTGCCGGTGCTCGGCTTCGCCGGCCTGGTGGGCTCGGGCATCGCGAAGATCGCCGCCTTCATCGTGTTGTCGCCCCTCATCGGCATGACGCTGGGCATCGGGCTGATGGTGCTCAGCACCTGGACGGTGCACCGCCAGACACCGCTGAAGGTGGACTCGTGGTTCCGCCGGCTTCAGCTCGTGTCGTCCGCCATCTTCTCCTACAGCCACGGCACCAATGACGCGCAGAAGGTGATGGGCATCATCGCCGTGGTGCTCTTCGGCACCATCTGGAAGGACCGGCCGTTCCACATCGACTGGTGGATGATCATCTCCTGCCACGCGGCCATCGCCCTGGGGACCTTCTTCGGCGGGTGGCGCATCATCCGCACCATGGGCCACAGCCTCACCAAGCTGGCGCCCATTGGCGGCTTCGCGGCGGAGACGGGCGGCGGCGTCACCATCATCGCGCTCGCACAGCTCGGCATCCCCGTATCCACCACCCACACCATCACCGGCGCCATCGTCGGCGTGGGCGCAACCCGCGGCTGGCGCGCGGTGAAGTGGGGCGTCGCCGGCCGCATCATCTGGGCCTGGGTGTTCACCATCCCGGCCGCGGCGCTGACGGCGGTGTTTGTCTACGGCCTCACCCAACTGGTCGTGCGCCTGGCAAGCTGAACGCCCGGGAGGGCTCGCGTTGACCTTCGCGAGCCCTTCCCTGTCATGCGGGGACCTGCCGGGTCCCCTGCTTGACTTGCCGCGGCAAGTTCGGCCAGCCTTCCCTTCATGAACGGCGTCAACGACCAGCACGCGCAGCGCGAGGGAACGACGCTCCTCGCGCCCGCGTGTGTCCTGACGACCGCGCTGACCGCCACGACGACGACCACGACGACTCCCCGCCGGGCGCGGGTGGTCTAGCCACGGAAGCCACCTTGGTTTCCAGCTCGGCCCCGCGCTCTCCGGCGCGGGGCTTTTTTGTTTTCACATGCCGCAGGAGCCCCGACATGCAGCCCTCCCCGCAGACGACGCCGTCCCGCCTCGCCGCCTTCCACGCGGAGGTGCGCTCATGAGGGTGATGAAGTTCGGGGGAACGAGCGTGGGCACCGCCGAGCGGATGCGCGGCGTGGCGGACCTGGCCGCGGCGGCGCGCAAGGAGACGCGGGTGATGGTGGTCGCCTCGGCCGTGACCGGCATCACCAACCTCCTGGTGGACGCGGCCCGCGCGGCCCAGGAAGGCCAGCCGGTGGAGTCGCTCCAGGGCCGCTTCGAGGATGTCCACCGCGGCATCCTCCGTGAGCTGGCGGCGGAGCTGGGGGAGACGCAACTGCGCTCGCTGGAAGAGGGACTCTCCACGCTGGCCTCGGAGCTGCGCGGGCTGCTGCAGGGCGTGGGGCTGCTGCGGGAATGTTCGCCCTCCGTGCTCGCGCACCTGTCCGGCCTGGGCGAGCGCGCCTCGTGCCTGATTCTGGGTGCGCTGATGCACGCGCGCGGACTGGCGCCGCACGCGGTGGAGCCACGGGACGTCATCCTCTGCGCCGGGGACCCGCTCCAGGCCACGCCGCTCCAGGAGGAGAGCCGGGCGCGCTTCTCGCCGCTGCGCGAGGCCAGCGGCCCCGGGCTGATGCTGATGCCGGGCTTCTTCGGCGGTGACGCCCGGGGCAAGACGATGTGCCTGGGCCGGGGTGGCTCGGACTATTCGGCGGCGCTGGCGGCGGCGGCGCTGGACGCGGAGCTGCTGGAGATATGGACGGACGTGGACGGCATCTTCAGCGCCGACCCGCGCCTGGTGCCGGAGGCCTTCCCGCTGCCCGAGGTGAGCTTCGAGGAGGCCATGGAGCTGGCGTACTTCGGCGCCAAGGTGCTCCACCCCAAGACGATTGCGCCCGCGCGGGAGCGCGGCATCCCCGTGCGCGTCTGCAACAGCTTCCGCCCCGACCACCCGGGCACCCGCGTCACCGACGACGCCGCCCCGCCCGAGCACCCGGTGCGCGGCCTGTCCTTCCTGCCCGGCATCGCCCTGGTGAACCTGGCGGGCGCGGGGCTCAAGGGCGTTCCGGGCACCGCCGCCCGCGTCTTCGAGTCCATGGCCCACGCCAGCATCTCCGTGGTGCTCATCACCCAGGGCTCCAGTGAGTGCTCCATCAGCTTCTGCGTCCAGCAGGCGGACGCGGAGCGCGCCGTGCAGTCCCTGGAGGCGGCGTTTGAAATGGAGCGCGCGGCGGGCAAGGTGGACACCATCGAGCAGCAGCGCGGGCTCGCCGTGCTCAGCATCGTCGGGGATGGCATGCGCCACCGCGTGGGCGTGGCGGGCACCTTCTTCAGCGCGCTGGCGGACGTGGGGTGCAGCATCGCCGCCATCGCGCAGGGCTCCAGCGAGCGCAGCATCTCCGCCGTCATCGCGGAGGTGGACGGTCCCCGCGCCCTGGCCCACGTCCACGGGCGGTGCTTCGGTACCACGGAGGTCGTGGAGCTGCTGCTGGCCGGCGTGGGCAGCGTGGGCAGCGAGTTGCTCAAGCAGGTCCACCAGCAGGCGCCCAAGCTGCGCGCCCACGGCGTGGACCTGCGCGTCTGCGGCATCGCCAACAGCAAGCGCGTCGTGACGGCGAGCGAGGGCCTTCCCCTGGAGGACTGGAAGCAGCGGCTGTCGGCCGCCAGCGACGGCGCGCCCCTGGACACCTTCCGCGACTGGGCCCGCGCGAAGCGGCCGGGCCGGCCCGTCTTCGTGGACTGCACCAGCAGCGAGGACATCGCGCTGGCCTACCCGTCGCTGATGGAGGCGGGGCTCCACGTCGTCACCGCCAACAAGAAGGCCAACGCCGGCCAGTGGAGCCATTATCGCAAGCTGCGCGAGACGGCCTCCCGCCACCAGCGCCGCTTCCTCTACGAGACGAACGTGGGCGCGGCGCTGCCCGTCATCGACACGCTGAAGAACATGCTGCGCACGGGAGACCAGGTGCTGCGCGTGGAGGGCATCCTCTCCGGCTCACTGTCGTTCATCCTGGGCCTGACGGAGGAAGGCGTCCCCCTGTCGCAGGCGGTGGGCACCGCCATGGAGAAGCGCTTCACCGAGCCCGACCCGCGCGACGACCTCCACGGCACCGACGTGGCGCGCAAGGTGCTCATCCTCGCCCGCGAGCTGGGCCGCGACGTGGAGCTGGCGCAGGTGACGCTGGACTCCCTGCTGCCGTCGGACTTCGACGCCACCGGACCGCTGGAGGACTTCCTCGCCCGGCTCCCCCAGGTGGACGCCGCCTTCCAGCGCCGCGTGGAGGCCCTCCGCCAGGAGGGCAAGGTGCTCCGCTACGTGGGCAGCGTCACGGAGGACGGCTGCTTCGTCGGGCTCGTGCCGGTGCCCCTGTCCCACCCGCTGGCGGCGGTGAAGGGCGGAGAGAACGCGCTCAGCTTCACCTCGGAGCGCTACAGCCCCACACCGCTGGTGATTCGCGGCTACGGCGCGGGCGCGGCGGTGACGGCGGCCGGCGTGCTGGCGGACGTGCTCCGCCTGGTCGACGGGCCGCTCCCCTGAGTTGACGTCCGGTCCGACAGGTCCGCGGCCAATGTGCGTTTGAAGTTGACCGCGGACTTGTCGACAATGCCCCGCCTGCCCTCGAATGCGCGAGCGGCAAGGGGGAGAGAACCGAATGGACGTGACTCGCAAGCCGACCCGAGGCCTCACCCGCAAGGTGCTGGCGCTCGCATTCACCCTGGCGCTGACAACTGCGTGTCCCGGTGACGACGACGGTGATGATGATGGGGGCGGCTACACGGGCGACCCCATCACCCTGAGCGGCACGGTGACGTATGACTTCGTCCCGGCCGTCTATTCGCCCTCCACGCGGCGGGGGACCCTGGACTTCGCCCAGTCCTCCGTGCGGCCCGTGCGCAACGCCGTGGTCCAGGTGAGACAGGGCACGCGCGTGCTCGTCGATGGAACGACGGACGAGCAGGGGCGCTACACGCTCACATACACCCCTTCCAGCAGCAGCGGACTGAGCCTGGTCGCGCTCGCCAAGACGACCTCGCCGGAAATCCAGATTGAGGACAACACCGACAACAACGCCATCTGGGCGGTGGGTGACGCCATCACCACCACGGTGACGACCAAGGACTTGCACGCGACGCACGGCTGGGCGGGCACCAACTACACGGCGAGCCGGCGCGTCGCGGCGCCCTTCGCCATCCTCGACAGCATGTACACCGCGTCGCGGGCCTTCATGGACGTGCGCCCGGTCAACTTCCCGCTGCTGAAGGTGAACTGGAGCCCGAACAACGTGCCCCAGTCGGGCAGCAAGCCGCAGGGCCGCATCGGCACGTCGCACTTCTCCTTCACGGAGAACGAAATCTACGTGCTCGGCCGGGACGGCGCGGACACCGACGAGTTCGACGCCCACGTCATCGTCCACGAGTGGGGGCACTACTTCGAGGCCAACCTGTCCCGCGCGGACAGCCCGGGCGGGCCGCACTCCAGCGGTGACATCCTGGACCCGCGCCTCGCCTTCGGCGAGGGCTATGGCAACGCGCTCGCCAGCATCCTGCTGCCGGAGCCCATCTACGCCGACACGTATTGGAACGGCACGACGCTGACCGCCTTCGGCTTCGACGCGGAGAGCGAGCCGCTCACCACCGACGACCCGCGCAAGGGCGCCTTCTCCGAGATGAGCGTCTTCCGGCTGCTCTACGACTTGTACGACTCCGGCACCAACGAGTCGCACGACGTGGTGTCGTACGACCTGGGCATCCTCTACGACGTGCTCGTCGGCCCGCAGAAGGCGACGCCCGCGCTGACCACCATCGGCTCGTTCATCAACGGCCTCAAGGCCCAGTCCGGCGTCAGCCCCGCGGACGTGGACCTGATGCTGGCCCACTACAACATCGGGTCCATCTCCTCGGACTTCGGGGATGGGGACACCCCCCTGCGCGCCATCTACACCGACGTGCCGGGCATCCCGTACACCACCGAGGTGCCGCTGGTGGGCGGGCTCGACTACAACAAGCGCGAGCAGAACCAGTACTACGTCTTCACCGGCACGGGCCGGAACATGACCGTCAGCGCGACCCACGCGACGCAGGACGTGGGCATTGAAGTCTTCGGGCAGGGCGGACGCCTGGCGGACGCCGACATCGGCTACACCGGCACGGAGACCGTCAGCATCCCGACCCAGGCGGACGCGCGGTACGTCGTCGTCGTGTTCGGCTTCAAGGAGACGGCCGGCAACTACAGTCCCTTCCCCACCCTCTCCATCACCAGCCAGTGACTTCTGGAGCGCACATGAACTTCAAGGCAATCGCAGCCCTGTCCAGTCTCCTCGCGCTCACGGCGCAGGTGGCCTGCACCTCCCCGTCGAAGTCGAACCCCACCCCTGGCGCCAGCTCGGACACCACGAAGGCCGGCGCGCCGGTGAAGGTGGACGCGAAGCTGGGTGAGGACCAGGCCCGCGTCTCCCTGCGCTTCGACGCGCCGGCGACCGACGTCCAGGTCAGCCTCTCCGGCGTGGACGGCCTGGAAGTGAAGAGCGCCGCCACCCCGGTGTCGGGTGGCAACTTCACCCAGGACGCCCTGTCCGAGTTCGACGTGAGCTTCACGCCGGGTGAAGGGCAGTCTCACCTCGTCGTCACCGTCACGGGTGAGTTCCGGGGCACGCACCTGTCCAGGGTGTTCAGCTTCGCGGTGGGCACGCCCACGGCGGCGCAGCAGAAGACTGAAGGCACGACGGTGACGGGCGACGACGGACAGCCCATCAAGGTCATGCCCTCATCCAACGCCGAGTAGTCCCGCTGGCACGGCCGGGGCCCGGGAGACCGGGCCCGGCTGCAGCAGGCCCCTGAAAAAACACAGCGGGGAGCGCGCCCCCCGACGCACTCCCCGCCGCGTGAGCCACTCAGACGAGAGCTCCAGAAAAAACATTGGGAGCACGCCCCCTCGACGTGCTCCCAATGACTGCGCGGCCCGACTCCGGCGCGCCCTCCCCCTCTGGAAGCAACAGCCCCCCCGGGCTTGCTTCCTCCCCATCCCCACTTCGAAATTGAAAACGCACGGCGCCGAAAACCTTGAGGCCATCCCTGCGTTTTTTTTCGGACCGCCTGGAGCCATGCTCCGCCCACACGGCCATACACGCACGCTGTGTACGGGCCCTCGCGAGTCGCTCCCAGGATGACCACTGACCTCCCCGCCCCGAAGTCCTCGACCCACGCGCTCACGGGGACGCTGTTCCACCTCTGGGTCTTCCTCGGCTCCTTCCTGCTCTTCCAGGTGGAGCTCATCCTCGCGCGGCTGCTGCTGCCCTCCTACGGAAGCAGCGCGGCCATCTGGACGACGTGCCTGGTGTTCTACCAGGCGGTGCTGGTGCTCGGTTACTTCTACTCGAGCCGCGTCGCGGTGGCCGCGCACCAGGGCCGCTACCGCTGGGCCCACCTGGGCTTCGTGCTGCTGGCGGTGGTCGTCTTCCCGTTCCGGATGCACCTCTTCGAGCTGCACCCCGTGGCGGCCATCCTGCTCACGCTGACGCTGTCACTGGGGCTGCCGTTCCTCGCCCTGTCGACGACGAGCGTCGTCGCCCAGGGCTGGTTCACCCGCACGGAGCATCCCTCCCGGGGCGACCCGTTCTTCCTCTACGGAACGTCCAACGCGGGCGCGCTCACGGCGCTGCTCACCTTCCCCTTCCTGGTGGAGCCGGCGCTCGACCTCCAGGAACAACTGGGCGTCTGGTACGCGGGCTACGGCGCGTTCGTCGTCTTCGCGCTGCTCTGCATCCAGCGTGTCCGCCCGGCGCTTGCGGGTGGGAGCACGACGTCCGAGCCCGTGGCCCGGACCGAGCCAGTGCCCCGCGCGCCGCGCGCCTCCCGCATCACCTGGCTGCTGCTGTCCGCGAGCGCCAATGCGCTGCTGCTCGCGGTCACCAACGTCCTCACGCTGGACGCCTCCATCCCGCTGCTCTGGATTCTCCCCCTCTCGCTCTACCTGCTCACGCTCATCGTCTGCTTCTCGAAGCGCCCCCCCACGCCCACGGGGTTGAACCGGCTCGCGCTGGGGAGCCTCGCCGTTGCCATGGGCGCGGCCCTCTTCGCGCTGGCACGCGCGCAGACTTCGCTCCCCTCCCTGGTGCTGCACAGCGCGGTGCTGTGGGTGGGTTGCCTGCTGATGCACGGCAACCTCGTGTGGTGCCGCCCGTCGGACCCGCGCCTGCTGGGCGCGTTCTATCTGCACGTCTCGCTGGGCGGCCTGTTGGGCACCTTGCTGCTGGCCCTGGTCGTCCCCCTGACGCTGGGCTCGCTGGCGCTCCCCTACCTGGACCACGGCCTCACCGGCCTGCTCCTGCTGGGCGGGCTGGCGGCGAGGGACCTGATGCGCCGGAGCCAGGGGCTGCCCGTCCCGAAGCTGGCGCCCTACGTGTCCAGCGGCGCCGCCCTGTTCGTCGTCGCCGTGCTGGTGCTCTCCGGGTGGATGCTCGCGCGCGGTCGCATCGAAGGCTCGCGCACCTTCTACGGCCTCTACACCGTCAAGGACGCGGAGGGCCTGCGGCTGTTCCAGCACGGCAGCACCGTCCACGGCGTGGAGAACCTCCACCCGGACGCGCGAGGAGAGCCGCTCTCCTACTACCACCGGGGCTCCGCGGTGGGCCGGGTGCTGGCCTCGGAGCGGATCGCGCGTGAGCGCGTGGCCGTCGTGGGGCTCGGCATCGGCAGCCTCGCCGCGTATGGCCGCCCCGGCGAGCGCTGGGACTTCTACGAGTTGGATCCAGAGGTGGAGCGGCTCGCGCGCCAGCACTTCAGCATGCTCGGCTCCAGCCAGGCGGAGCTCCGCGTCCTCGCGGGGGATGCGCGCCTTCGCATGGAGGAAGCCGAGGACGGCGGGTACGACGTCATCGTCCTCGATGCGTTCTCCAGCGACTTCGTCCCCACGCACCTGCTGACCCGGGAGGCGCTGAGCCTCTACCTCCGGAAGCTCGCGCCGGAGGGGCTCCTGCTGTTCCATGTCTCCAGCCGGCTCTTCGACCTGGTCCCCGTGCTCACCCGCTTGAGCACGGAGCTGCGAGTCCAGGGGCTCGTGAATCAGACGGAGCGCCTCACCGCCGAGGAGCTGGCGTCGGGCCGCTCACCCAGCGTCTGGTTCGCCATGAGCGCAAGCAGCGACGTCGTGGCCCGCCTCACCCAGGAGCTGCCCTTCCAGCCGGTGGACACGCCGCCCGCGCTGAAGGCCAGGCGCGTCTGGACCGACAGCTACGTCAACCTGCTGCACGCGCTCGCGCCCTGAGGCCGCGGCGGCTACGCGGTCTTCTCCCGGGCCGCGAGCCCCTCGGGCGAGGGCGCGCCGGATTCGGCGATGCGCCGGCTGAGGCGGCGACGGACGACGTCGACGTGCTCCCGGAAGAAGTAGAGGTTCTCCGCGTAGGCCAGGGGCATGGGGATGCGGTTCACCTCGCGCTCGGCCTCGTCGAGCCGCCGCAGCATCTCCTCCAGCATGTCCCGGCCCGGGTCCTCCTCGAGTTGGAGCTCGATTTCCTTCAGCCGCGCGTACCAGCGGAAGATGCGCGAGCGCACGCGCCACTGGTACAGCGCAGGCGCCACCCGGCCCAGGGGCACCAGGACGGCGATGAAGGGCACCAGCATCACCCAGAGCCGGTCCACCAGGTTGGCGGCCCAGAACGGCAGATAGCGGTGCAGGAGCGGAACGCCGGAGTCGTAGTAGCGGCGCGCCTCGCTGCTGAACGGGAAGCCCGCCTCGAGCGCCGCCGGGAATTCGCCCGTGCGGTCCAGGATGCCGGCCTTGCCGTGGACCTCGCTGGCCGCGCGCATCAAGAGGTAGGCCAGTGCTGGGTGGAGCGCCTCGGTGGCCACCAGGTTCGCGGTGGGCGCCAACATCACCACGTCATGGTCCGGTACGTCCGCGGCCAGGTCGAGCACGCCTCGCGGCAGCACCTGCCGGGACAGATAGGGGTAGCGGCGCACGTAGGCCTCGGCCCGCGAGAAGCTGAGGAGGTTGATGTCCGGTACCCGCGCGAGCCGCTGGACGGGCGGTGACTCCGCCGGGGACACGATAAAGACTGCATCGACCTTGCCCTGCTTGAGCTGTTCGATGGCCTCGTCGCGCTCCAGGTTCAAGAGCTCCGTGGGCGCGGCGCCCACGCCGTTGGCCTCCAGCAACTTCGTGGACAGGGCGCGCGTGCCGCTCTCCTCGGGGCCCACGACGATGCGCTTGCCCTGCAGGGCGCTCAGCTCGTCGATGAGGGGCCCCCGGTAGAAGACCCACAGCGGCACGTAGGAGAGGCTCCCCAGGGACACGACGTGCGGCGCCTTGGTGGCGTCGGACGTCCCGCTCTGGACGAAGGCCACGTCCACGCCCGACTGCTCGTCCTCCAGCAGCTTGATGCTGGTGAGCGAGCCGTCCGTGGGACGAATCTCCACCGTGACGCCGTGCTTCGCGAGAATCTCCTGATACTTGCGCGCGAAGTACCGGAAGCCGCCCTCGTCCCCGGCCGCGGCGATGACGAGCTTCTTCGGCGGCGCGGGCTTGACGAAGTAGAACGTGACGGCGAACGCGATGCTGACGATGACGAGCGCGGGGCCCAATGTCATCCACAGGTCCCACCGCAACGTGCGACGCAAGCGAGCCTTGAGCGAGTCCTTCTTCATGATGGGCGCGGAGTATAGACACGGCGCGCGCCCGCCACGGGGCCCGGCCGCCGAAGGGGAGGCCGGGCAGTCAGGAGGCGGTCACTCCAGCCGCCTCCCGAGGGCCGGACGCCTCAGCTCCGCCGGCGCTTGGAGCGCGATGCATCCCAGCCCGTCAACGTCTGGCTGCGCTCGTGGCGCCGTTGGTCGCGCTCGGCGGAGGCATTGCTCTGACGGGCCTTGAAGGCCTGCTCGCGCCGCAGCCGCTCGTAGCTGGCGAGCCGCGCCTCGGGCAGGGCCCCCGACGACACGGCCGCGCGCACCGCGCACCCGGGCTCTTGCTGGTGCTGGCAGTCCGTGAAGCGGCAGCCCGCGGCCAACTCGAGGATGTCGGTGAACGTCTGGCCGACGCCGTCGTCTTCGCCCCAAAGCCCCAGCTCGCGCATGCCGGGCCCGTCGATGAGCAGTCCGCCGCCCGGGAGCACGAACAGCTCGCGGTGCGTGGTGGTGTGACGGCCCTTGTCGTCCTCGGCGCGGACCGCCTGGGTGACCAGCCGCGCCTCGCCCAGGAGCCGGTTGACCAGCGTGGATTTGCCGACACCCGAGGAGCCGAGCAGCGCCCCCGTCTTCCCAGCCGGCAGTTGCACGCGCAGGGACTCGATGCCGTCACCTGTCCACGAGCTCAGCGCGAGCACGGGGACGCCCGGGGCCAGCGCCTCCACCTCGGCCACGAGCGAGTCCGCGTCCGGGCGCAGGTCCGCCTTGGTGAGCACCACCACGGGCGCGGCGCCGCTGGCCCACGCCAGCGCCAACGCCCGTTCGATGCGGCGGGGATTGAAGTTGCCGTCCAGTCCGGCGACGAGGAACACGATGTCCAGGTTGGCGGCGATGAGCTGCCCGTCGCGCTCACTGCCCGCCTCGCGCCGGGTGAGCACGCTGGCGCGAGGCAGCACCGCGTGGAGCAGCGCCTCGCCCTCCCCGTCGGGGAGCTGGAGCGCCACCCAGTCGCCGATGGCGGGCAGGGACTCGACGCCGGGGGCTTGATGGAGAAGCCGGCCCGCGGTGCGCGCCAACAGGGTGCGCGTGTCCGTCTGGACCGTGAGCAGTCCTCGATGCTGGCGCACGACGCGGCCAGGGACGAGCGACAGCGGGGACTGCGAGACGAGCGAAGAAAATGCGTGTTCAAAGGCTGGACCCCAGCCGAGGGTTTCAAGCGACATGGTTGGAAGGACTCCGGACAGAGCGGTGCCATTGGCGCACCTGGTTCTTCAGGGCTCCCCGAGGAGCGCACGGCCGCGCTGTGTCAGACTTCACGGCCGGCTAGGCGGCCTGCGCCCTCGAGGCGAACAGGACTTCCACCGCGTCGAGCACAAGGGGCGAGTTCACGAGGCCTCCAGAGGGTTTCAAGAGGCGGTGTCCATCACCGCCCGGCACGGCATGTCTACTCCGGCGAGCGGCGACGGGAAATAGCCACTTCGCCCCTTCGACATGGGTCCCATGGACGCGCGTGCACCGGGCGAGCGCTCGCTTGCCTGGTGGGTTTCGGTGGAAACGGACACGTCCCACTGTTAGGGGCAGATGTTCTCCAAGGAGCAGCCGTGTTCCGCTTCGAAAACGACCGGGCGCTCATCGAATCCTTCCGCCCCAGAGACCGACGCGTCATCGAGATGCCCCCGGGCATCACCTTCCCGCTCTTCGTGCGTGACTACCTCGCCTGGACGGAGACTTCCGGCGCGCGCGTGTACCTCATCTTCTCCGCGCCGGGCAGCCGCAAGCCCATTGGCATCATCTTCCGCCGGGACGCCCTGGGCGGAGAACCCGTCACCCGCATGTGCGAGTGGTGCCACAGCTACGGCTCGGCTCACGAGGTGTGTCTGCTCACTACAGCGGTGGACAACAAGCGTCGCGTGGGGGTGAACCTCTGCGCCGACCTGCGGTGCAGGGAGAAGCTGGAAGACGCGGCGGACCGCTCCGGCCGCCATCCGCTTGAATTTCTCGGAAAGCTCAATGAGCGAATGTTCCGTTTCGCGCACGAGGCATTGGGCATCGAGGCGCAGCCCGCCGCATGATATCCGCCGGGCAATCAGGCTTGACCGTGGCGGCATCCTTCGCTCTTTAACGAAGTGATGCCCCCTGTCCGCCTCCTCGTTCTCGCCTCGCTGCTGGCCACGGGGCTCGCCGCCGCCGCTCCCGTCGTGCAAGTGCCGGAGGGCGGCCGCCCCGTGGAAGTGCTGGCCCAGGGGGTCGTCTGCGGGCCGGTCCGCAACGGCTGGAGTTTGGGCCCGGATTTGCGCTCCGTGCATCCGCCCGCCAAGCCGGACGACAACCTGCGCACGCAGGACCTCAAGGTCGCCGACACCCTGGCGCAGTGCGCGACCAGCGAGCGAATCGTCACGGTGATTGCCACCGGGCCGCTGCCGCGCATCGACTCCTCGGGGACCTCCTTCTATCCGGATGAAGGCCGGCTGGAGCTGCGCGGCGTGGGGCTGTTGAACCTGGGCGTCGCGTGGTCGGGCAAGCCGCGCGGCGAGCCGGAGCGCCCCGCCATGCAAGGGCAGGACGTCTGTCTGTCCCCCTCCAAGCCCCGGGGGCTCGCGGACTGCGCGGTGCCCGTGCCGCAGGGCCTGCCCACGGACACGTCGCTGTACTGGATTCCGCCCTACGGCCGCATCGGGCCGGATGTGAAGACCTACGACGCCTTCGGGAACCTGGTGGACCCCGAATCGCTCCGCATCCGCCCCGGCCGCACCATCCTCACCGAGCCCCTGGTGCTCTCCAACGGCATCGACGTGTCGAAGGGGCCGGGCAGCGTCCCCGTCAGCCATTCCGAGGCGATCGCCACCGCCGACTGCGGCATCGCCCGCTGCGAGCCGGACGACGGCTTCATCTCCGTGCGCAACGTCCCGGGCGTGGATGCCACGGTGACGCTGCGCGCGCGGCTGGTGCCACGTGTCTACTTCTCGCGGGGCGACGTGCTCGACCAGGTCATCACCACCACGCTGTCCGTGCTGGCGTGTCCGCTCACGGCGGTGGAGGGCTCGGTGCTGCGCGGCGCGGAGAACTCCGCGCTCGTGGTCAGGTTGGATCCGGTCTGCGCCCATGACCCGCGCACCCTGCTGTGGACCGTCAACGGCCTGCGCGCCCGCGTGGAGCGCGTGGTGAAGCTGGCGGAGGGCACCTATGTGATGCTGCGCACGGGCGGCACGTCCGACCAGCAGGTCACCATCACCGCGCTGACGTCGCGACAGGATGGAACGGTGGTGGCATCGGAGACGGCGAAGACGCTGCCCCTCCCCGTGCCCCGGGCCAGCCTGGAGCTGCCCGGACATGGCTCCATCGATTTCATCCCGACCAACCGGCCCGCCGAGGTGAGCATGGCGTCCAACGCGGGGCTGGGACGCTTCGTGCTGGAGCCACTGCCTGGCGCCTACAGCGTCACGACGCGGGAGTCCGTCACCCTCATCCAGGGTGAGGCGGCGCCGGGCGCCTTCGTGGCGCTGCGCTTCGGCTACCGGCTTCCCACGCTGCCCGCGGAGCTGGCCACCACCGACCTGGTAATGGTGGATGAGCGCTTTCAACGCGTGGTGCGCGAGGCCAGCGTGCCCGCCCGCATCGAGAACCTGGTGGAGTTCGTCTGCGCGGACAAGGACGGCAAGGACCAGCGACTGGAGCCCAGCCGCCCCCACCGGATTCCCTATGAGATGCGCAACACCTGTCGCGTCATCGTGCACCGTGAGCGCTTGAAGCCGGAGGATGGGAACCAGGAGGTCCTGCTCCGCATCAGCGTCACGAGGCCGGATGGCTCGGTGCGCGGAGAGAGCGGCGTCGAGCAGCGGATGTTCCTGCGTCCGCAGGGAGAGCAGCGCGACATCCCCGTCCCAGGCAACCTGGGGCAGTACGACCGCATCACCGTCCAGGTCTCCCATGTGGCGGACGAGTCCCGCTACGCCTTGAGCGCGACGGACCGCACGGGCCTGCCCTCCGCGCAGTGGACGGCCATCGTCACCGGTGGCCTCTTCCGGCTCTACACGACGGCCGCCATCCCCGCGGGCCTCTACCGCGCCACCGAGCCCACCGGGCAGCTCGCCATCAACTTCGGTGTCGTGTCGCGCCTGGCTTTGCTGAACAACGAAGGCCAGGAGCGGCTGCTTGGAATTGAAGCGGGATTGATGGGACTGGGACTCGTGCCGCAGTCGGGTGACATCCAGTTCCCGCCGACGCTCGCGGTCGTCCTGGGTCTGGGTCTTCGCGTTCCGATTGGACCGGGCGCCGCCGTGGGTGCGCAGGCGTGGATGGCCTACGAGTTCCGCGGAGACATCCGGCGCCGCACGGGAGGAGATCCCTCGCTGGACCCCGTCGTTCCGTCGAGCAAGTGGTCCTTCATCTTCGGACCGAGCATCTCTGTCGGCAACGTGGGCTTCAATCTCTGAGCGCTGATGAGGCGAACCGGTCCTCGCGAATGAACTCTTCCGCTGAGGACCGGCTCCCACTCGCCCATCCCACACACCCGAGCCGTCAAACTGAAACGGGCTGCAATGCCCCGCCCTGCTACCCCACGCCCGACCACTCCGCTGCCCTGCGATGCTTCTTCAGCGTCATCGCGTGCTGACGGAGTCAGTGCGACTGACTGCTGACCTGTGCTGTCTGTGCTGCCTGTGTCATCGTGACCGACTGCTGATCTGTGATGTCTGTGTCAGCCCGATCTTGCGTTGACTGGTGTTGCGTGCTGCTTCGGCTTGCGTGCTGCCCATACCGCCCCGTGCTGCGTACCGCTCGTGCTGCCCCGTACCGCCCCGCCGCCCGTACCGCCCCGCCGCCCGTACTGCCCCGTCCTGCCGTGCTGCCCCGTCCGACCCGCCGCCCGTGCTGCCCCGTCCTGCTGTGCTGCCCCCGTCCGACCCGCCGCCCGTACTGCCCCGTTCTGCTGTGCTGCCCCCGTCCGACCCGCCGACCTTGCTGCCCCGCCCTGCTGTGCTGCCCCGTCCTACCCGCCGCCCGTGCTGCCCCGCCCTGCAGTGCTGCCCCGCCCGACCCGCCGCCCGTACTGCTGTGCTGCCCCCGTCCGACCCGCCGCCCGTGCTGCCCCGCCCTGCTGTGCTGCCCCGTCCTACCCGCCGCCCGTACTGCTGTGCTGCCCCCGTCCGACCCGCCGCCCTGACTGCCCCCGTCCGACCCGCCGCCCTGCCTGCCCCGTCCTGCCCGCCGCCCTGCCTGCCCCGTCCTGCCGTGCTGCCCCGTACCGCCCCGCCCCGCCCCGACCCGCCGCCCGCCCCGCCCTGCCCGCCGCCCCGTCCTGCGCCCTGCCCCGTCCTGCCCGCCGCCCGTCCTGCCCCGTCACGCTGCTGCATCACCCCATAGCAGGGCGCGTGCCGCCGCCGATCCACGCCCCAAGGCCAGCATTTCCAGGCACTTGGAGACATCGACCTGGGCCAACAGGGCCAGCGCCCTTTCGGTCCCGGTAAGAAATCCGGTCCACCGCGGATGGAATACCGTCCCTCCGATTCAGGGTTGCCCGGCGATGCCGCTCAAAACCAAACGTTGGTGTGTGCCTTCGGAGCCAGATGACGGCTTCCGCGTCCTCGTCTGCCGTTACCGGCCGCGAGGTCTGCCCAAGGCCAAGGAGACGTGGGACGCGTGGCAGAGCAACCTGGCGCCCAGCCCGGAGCTCTTCGACGCCTTCTACGGAAAGGGCCGCACACCCATCACCCTGGAGGCCTACCGCGAGCGGTACCTCCAGGAGATGACGTCGCAGCACGAAGCCATCACCGCGCTCGCCAACCGAGTGCGGCAGGGTGAGACGGTGACCCTCCTCTGTTCAAAGGACTGCATCCTCGAACAGGTCTGCCACCGAACAATTCTCGCCGGGCTCATCGAAGCGGCAGCGGCCCGGACGCATTAGCGGCTCCGTCCACGTCTGGCGCCGCCCCGTCGCCGACGCCTTCTCAATCGCGTCGAGCAGGCGGTGCAGCTTCAACGCCTCGCTGAAGTCGGGCGCCCATCCGCCACGCGAGCTCGCCCCGATGATGCCCACCCGAATCTTCCGCATGCGCGCTCCCGGCCCGTGCTCCGCGACCGGCGGCAGCAATAGGCGGAGGACCGCGCCTCCAACAGGCATCCGGGAACGGCGGAAGCCGCGGCCGGGGCGGCGGTGAACCTGCACCGTCACGCTCCAGACCGCGGCCATCCCCGTGCGGCGTGGACTACTGCTTCATCTTCTCGATGGAAGACGCCATGTTCTCGGTCGTCTTCTCCACGTTGAACTTGGTCCGGACCTGGTCCCCCTCCTTGATTTCACGCCGGAGGTGGCTGCTGATGTCCCGGCCCTTCTCGATGGGCTTCCCATCGATTTGCGTGGAGTGGCTCACGCCCATCGCCACCACCGCGCCGTTCTCATCCTTGATGAAGACCTTGTCCCTCCGCAGGGCCACCACGGAGCCGCTCAGCTCCTGCTGTCCCTCCATCTGGCTGCCGCCCATTCCGCCAGACATCTCCGAGCCGCTGCTGGGTGGCTGCTGCATCGGTGGTTCCTGCGGCGGCATTGATGGCTCTTGCGGCATCGAAGGTTCCGGCGGCATCGCCGGCTCCTGCGAGCCTTGCGCCAGAGCCGCGCCACCCCACGCCAGACCCGCGATCATCCCCATCACCTTGAGCTTCATGACCGACCCCTTTCGTCCTGGAGGGCGCACCTCGCCTCCGGAGCCAACCGTGACCATGCCCGGCGGCTTTGCCAGCCGGTGCCACGGTGCGACGCGCCCCCTGGAACGCGCCCCCAAGCTCGTCAGCCCCTCCTCGCGAGGCGATGCCAGTCGCGCCCCCAAATGCACGCGAGCGCCCAGCACCGGGAGCGTGCCATCCCCGGCGGACAGGCCAACTGGACGAAGCGAGAAGCCAGGTTGCGCGCGCTTGGAAACACGTGTCGTTTCTCCCACCCTGCCCCGCGCCCGCGGTTATCCCTCCGCCATTGCCGACCCAAGGAGCCGCGATGAGCCCGCACCGACCGAACGAAGCCCTCCAGAAGCTGGGCATCCACCACCCCATCATCCAGGGCCCCTTTGGAGGCGGGCTCTCCACCGAGCGCCTCGCGGCGGCGGTGTCGAACCTCGGAGGGCTGGGCTCCTATGGGGCCTATCAACTCCCCCCGGAGGAGCTCGGCCGCGTGGCGGACCGGATTCGGGCGCTGACGGACAAGCCCTTCGCGCTCAACCTCTGGGTCTCCGACCATGACGCGGGCGGGGACGCGCTCAGCCCGGAGGCGTTCGACCGCGTGTACCGCCTCTTCGAGCCGTACTATCGCGAGCTCGGCGTGGAGAAGCCGACCATGCCCGAGCGCTTCCACCATCGCTTCGAGGACCAGGTGGAGGCGCTGCTCGAAGCACGGCCGCCTGTCTTCAGCTTCGTGTTCGGCGTGCCCTCTGCCGCCATCCTGGCGGAGTGCCAGCGCCGGGGCATCCTCACCTCCGGCGCGGCCACCACGCTGGCCGAAGCCGAGGCCCTGGACGCGGCTGGTGTCGACCTCATCGTGGCGACGGGCTTCGAGGCCGGCGGCCACCGCCCTTCCTTCCTCGCGCGCGCCGAGGACTCGCTGATGGGGACACTGGCCCTCACGCCGCTCGTGGCCGACCGGGTGAAGGCGCCCGTCATCGCGGCGGGTGGCATCGCGGATGGCCGAGGCCTCCGCGCCGCGCTCACGCTGGGGGCCCAGGCCGCGCAACTGGGGACGGCGTTCCTTGCCTGTGAGGAGTCGGGAGCGACGGACACCCACCGCGAGCTGCTCTTCAGCGACCGCGCGAAGCACACCACCTTGACGCGGGCCTTCACGGGCCGGCTGGCGCGAGGCATGCGCAATCGTTGGACAGAGGAGCTGGCCGCTCAGCAGGCAGCGCTCGCGCCCTTCCCCATCCAGAGCTGGTTCCTGTCGAAGCTCAAGCCCGCGGCGGTCAAGGCGGGCCGCACGGACCTCGTGTCGCTCTGGGCAGGCCAGGCCACGCCCAACCTCCGGCACCGGACCGTGCCCGCGTTGATGGAGTCCCTCATCAAGGAACTCGCGCCCCTCTCGGTCACGCACTGAGAGTGCCATGCACTGAGCGCGCGACCATCGCTGTCCTGGCGGCGGCACTTCTCGCCGAATAGGGTGCCGGCATGGAGCACCGCCCGACCCTTGTCTTCGCTGATGGCGCCTGTTCAGGAAACCCCGGCCCGGGTGGCTGGGGGAGCCTCATCGTCACGCCCGACGGCCTGGTGACGGAGCTGGGCGGCCACGAGCCGGAGACCACCAACAACCGGATGGAATTGACGGCCGTGGGCAAGGCCTTGCGCCACCTGGAGCGCACGCCGGGCCCCATCCACATCCACACGGACTCCACGTATGTGATTCAGGGCGCCACCCGGTGGGCGTTCGGCTGGAGCCGGCGCGGGTGGAAGACGGCCGAGGGCGGCGAGGTCGCCAACACCCTCTATTGGAAGCGGCTGATGGCGCTCCTGGCGCAGCGCAAGGAGAACCACGCCGCCGAGGCCGCCGCCGTGGCGTGGTTCTACATCCGGGGCCACGTGGGCGTCCCCGGCAACGAGCGCGTGGACGCCATCGCCGTGGCCTATTCGAAGGGACGCGACGCGCGGCTCTACACCGGCCCGCTCCAGGGCTACGGCGTGGCGGTGCATGAGCTGCCGGAGGACATGTCCCTGCCACCGGAGAAGCCCAAGGAGCAGCGCGAGGCCTCGGCCAAGACGTACTCCTACCTGAGCCAGGTGGGCAGCGCCGTGAAGCGCCACGCCACCTGGGCCGCCTGCGAGCGCCGGGTGAAAGGGGTGTCCGGCGCCCGCTTCAAGAAGACAAAAAACGCAGTGGATGAAGCCAAAGTGCTGGAGGACTGGGGCTTCAAGGGACAGGACGTCCCGTCGGAAGACTGAGGCAGCCCCTCCAAGCCCATTGCCCCGCCGGTCCATTGCGCCTATGGGTCGGTGCCACTCCCATCCCGCGAGGACGCAGCATGGCCCAAGAGCCTCTCCATATCGCCTCGGAGTTCCCGGCCCCGTCGGTGGAAGACTGGCGCCGGCTCGTGGACAAGGATTTGAAGGGCAAGCCCTTCACCGCGCTCCAATCGCAGTTGGAAGGCGGCCTGTCGCTCCAGCCGCTGTACACGCAGCAGGACGCCGCCGTCGCGCCGCCCGAGCCGCCTGGCGTGGCCCCCTACGTGCGCGGCACCCAGGCCCTGGGCCTCACCGAGGGTGGATGGGGGGTGTGCCAGGAGTACAGCGAGCCGGACGTGTCGCAGGCCGCCGAGGCCATCCGCACGGACCTCGAGCGCGGCGGCTGGGGCGTGTGGCTCCACCTGGGCGACCCGCACGGCGTTCGCGTACCGGATGCCGAGGCGCTGCGGCGGCTGCTCGCCCATGCGCCGCTGGACACGACGCCCGTCCACTTGGAGCCCGGGTCCGACCCGCTCGCCGCCGCTCAGCACCTGCTCCACGTCGCGGAGCAGACGGGGGTGTCCCGCGCGGCGCTGAAGGGAAGCCTCGGCGTGGATCCGCTCGGCGTCCTGGCTCGCACGGGCTCGCTGCCCGCGGGGCTGGACGCGACGCTGTCCCAGGCCGCGCCCCTGGTCACCTCGCTGCGTGAAGCCGCGTCCAGCCTCCGGGTGCTGCTCGTGTCCACGCGGGCCTACGCGGACGCGGGCGCCACGTCGGTGCACGAGCTGGCGTGGGCCATCGCCACGGGCGTGGCGTACCTGCGCGGGATGGAGCGCGCGGGCGTCTCCCCCGACGTCGCGGCGCGCTCCATCCAGTTCGCGGTGTCTGTTGGCGGACAGTTCTTCCCGGAGATAGCCCGGCTGCGCGCGGCGAGGCTCTTGTGGTCCAAGGCCGTGGCGGCGTGTGGCGGCTCACCGGAGGCCCAGGCCATGGTGCTGCACGCGCGCACCGCGAGCACCACGAAGACGCAGCGGGACCCGTGGGTGAACATCCTCCGCGCCACCGCGGAGTCCTTCGCCGCCGTCGTCGGTGGCGCGGACAGCGTCAGCACCTCGCCCTTCGACGAAGCCCTGGGCACGCCCGACGCCTCCGCTCGCCGGCTGGCGCGCAACACGCAGCTCATCCTTCGCGACGAGTCGAGCCTCAACCGCGTCGCCGACCCCGCGGGCGGCAGCTACTACCTGGAGCAGCTCACGCAGGACGTCGCCCGCGCGGCGTGGGCCGAACTGCGGCGCATCGAGGCGCTGGGCGGCATGGCCCAGGCGCTCACGAGCGGCGACGTGGCCCGCGTGCTCGCGGAGACGCGCGCGGCGCGCGACAAGGCCGTGCGCACCCGCCGCCTGCCCATTGTCGGCGTGAGTGAGTTCCCCCACCTGGGCGAAACGGCCGTCCAGCGGCAGTCCCGCGCCGCGGCGGCCACGGCGCCCGACACGTCGGGCCCCCTGCCCCTGCGCCCGGTGCGCGTGGCCGAGCCCTTCGAGACGCTGCGCGACGCGAGCGACCGCCACCTCGCCGCGCACGGTGCGCGCCCGAAGGCCTTCCTGGCCAGCCTGGGCACGGTGGCCGAGCACACCACCCGCTCCACGTGGACGGCCAACGTCCTGGCCACGGGGGGTATCGAGCCGGCGGACGCGCACGGCTTCGCGGACGTCGCCGACGCGGCGGCCCGCTTCGCGGCGTCAGGCGCGACGCTGGCCGTCATCTCCGGGCCGGACGCGCTGTATCCCGAATGGGTGCCCGCGCTGACGGCGGCGCTGAAGGCGAAGGGCGCGCGCGCGGTGGCGGTGGCGGGCCGTCCCGGTGAACACGAGGCCGCCTTCCGCGCGGCCGGCGTGGACGCCTTCTTCTACGCGGGAGCGGATTTGTTCTCGCTCCTGTCCTCACTGCACCAGCAGCTCGGAGTGGCCTGATGCGCCCCCACGTACCGGACTTCTCGGGCATCGACTTCGACGCCCCCGAAACGCACTCCGCCGCGCCTACGCGCGAGCAGCAACTGCGTCAGGCCGCCGAGGCCACGCGCGACGCCGAGCGCTGGGACACGCCCGAGGGCATCCCCGTCAAGCCGGTGTACACGCGCGAGGATTTGGAGGGCGTGGAGCACCTGGGCTCGCTGCCGGGCCTGCCGCCCTTCGTGCGCGGCCCCTACTCCACCATGTACGTGCAGCAGCCGTGGACGGTGCGGCAGTACGCCGGCTTCTCCACGGCCGAGGCCTCCAACGCCTTCTACCGCCGCAACCTCGCGGCCGGACAGAAGGGCCTGTCCATCGCCTTCGACCTCGCGACGCACCGGGGCTACGACAGCGACCATCCCCGCGTGGCGGGTGACGTGGGAATGGCGGGCGTGGCCATCGACTCCATCAAGGACATGCGCATCCTGTTCGACCGGATTCCGCTCGACCAGATGAGCGTGTCCATGACGATGAACGGGGCCGTGCTCCCGGTGCTGGCGCTCTACGTGGTCGCCGCCGAGGAGCAGGGCGTGCGCCCCGAGCAGCTCAGCGGGACCATCCAGAACGACATCCTCAAGGAGTTCATGGTCCGCAACACGTACATCTACCCGCCCGCTCCGTCGATGCGCATCATCGGCGACATCTTCCGCTTCACGGCGGAGAAGATGCCGCGCTTCAACAGCATCAGCATCAGCGGCTACCACATGCAGGAAGCCGGGGCGACGCAGGACCTGGAGCTGGGCTACACGCTGGCGGATGGCGTGGAGTACGTGCGCGCCGGGCTCGCGGCGGGACTGGGTGTGGACGCCTTCGCGCCGCGCCTGTCCTTCTTCTGGGCCATTGGCATGAACTTCTTCATGGAAGTGGCCAAGATGCGCGCCGCCCGCCTGCTCTGGGCGAAGCTCATCAAGGGCTTCTCCCCGAAGACGGACAAGAGCCTGGCGCTGCGCACCCACAGCCAGACGTCCGGCTGGAGCCTCACCGCGCAGGACGTCTTCAACAACGTCGTGCGCACCTGCGTGGAGGCCATGGCCGCCACCCAGGGCCACACGCAGAGCCTGCACACCAACTCGCTGGACGAGGCCATCGCGCTGCCCACGGACTTCAGCGCGCGCATCGCCCGCAACACCCAGCTCTATCTCCAGTTGGAGAGCGGCACCACGCGCGTCATCGACCCGTGGGGTGGCAGCTACTACGTGGAGCGCCTCACGCACGAGCTGGCGCGCAAGGCGTGGGCCCACATCCAGGAGGTGGAGGCGCTGGGCGGCATGACGAAGGCCATTGAAGCCGGCCTGCCCAAGCTGCGCATCGAGGAGGCGGCGGCCCGCACCCAGGCGCGCATCGACTCCGGCCGCCAGGCCATCATCGGCGTGAACAAGTACCCGCCCGAGCGCGAGGACTCCATCGAGATTCTCAAGGTGGACAACTCGGCGGTGCGCGAGGCGCAGATCGCGCGCCTGCGCGAGCTGCGCGCCGAGCGCAACGCGGAGGACGTGCGCCGCAAGCTGGACGCGCTCACCGAGGCGGGCCGGCGCGGCGACGGCAACCTGCTGGCGCTGGCCATCGACGCGGCCCGCGCCAAGGCGACGGTGGGCGAAATCAGCGACGCGCTCGAAAAGGTGTTCGGGCGCTACGAGGCCACGGTGCGCAGCGTGTCAGGGGTGTACTCCAGCGAGGCGGGCAAGGACGCCCAGGGCATCATCGAAGCGCGCGCGAAGGCGGACGCGTTCCTCGCGCGCTTCGGCCGCCGGCCGCGCATCCTCATCGCGAAGATGGGGCAGGACGGGCATGACCGCGGCCAGAAGGTCATCGCCACCGCGTTCGCGGACCTGGGCTTCGACGTGGACATCGGCCCCCTGTTCCAGACGCCCGAGGAGTCCGCGCGGCAGGCCGTGGAGAACGACGTGCACGTCGTGGGCGCCAGCTCGCTCGCCGCGGGCCACCTGACGCTGGTGCCGCAGCTCAAGCAGGCCCTCAAGGCGCTGGGCCGCGAGGACATCATGGTCGTCGTGGGCGGCGTCATCCCCGCGCAGGACTACGACGCGCTGCGCGCCGCGGGCGCCGCGGCCATCTTCGGCCCCGGCACGGTCATCTCCAAGGCGGCCATCGAGCTGCTCGACAAGCTGGCCGCGTCGCTGGAGGAAGAGGCGTGAAGCTGTTGCCCGCGGACGCGTATGTGGACGGCGTGCGCGCGGGCGACCGTGCCATGCTCGCGCGCACCATCACCCTGGTGGAGAGCGAGCTGCCGCGCCACGCCACGCTCGCCCAGGAGGTCCTCACGCGGCTGCTCCCCGCCACGGGCGGCAGCCGACGCGTGGGCATCAGCGGCGTGCCGGGCGTGGGCAAGAGCACCTTCATCGATGCGCTGGGCATGCACCTGGTGAACGCCGGCAAGCGCGTGGCGGTGCTGGCCATCGACCCGTCCAGTACCGTGTCCGGCGGCAGCATCCTGGGTGACAAGACGCGCATGGCGCGGCTGGCGCGGGAAGAGGCCGCGTACATCCGCCCCAGCCCGTCCAGCGGCACCCTGGGCGGCGTGGCGCGCAAGACGCGCGAGACGCTGCTCTTGTGCGAGGCGGCGGGCTTCGACGTGGTGCTGGTGGAGACGGTGGGAGTGGGCCAGTCGGAGACGGTGGTGGCCGACCTGGTGGACTTCTACCTGGTGCTCATGCTGGCGGGCGCCGGGGACGAATTGCAGGGCATCAAGCGCGGCATCCTCGAGGTGGCGGACATGCTCGCCATCAACAAGGCGGACGGCGACAACACGCCGCGCGCCGAGCGGGCCCGCTCCGAACTACGCGCCGCGTTGCACCTGATGCGGCCGGGCGCCGAGCCGGAGATCACCACCTGCAGCGCCCTGGAGGGCAGCGGCATCGAGAAGCTGTGGACCTCCGTGGAGACGCAGCTCGGGCGGAGCGCGGCCTCGGGCGCGCTGGAGCGTCGCCGCAAGGCGCAGCAGGTGCAGTGGATGTGGACCATGGTGCAGGACGGCCTCCGAGCGGCCCTCCGTGCGCACCCCGAGGTGTCCGCGCTGGTGCCCACGCTGGAGGCGGACGTGCGCGAAGGGCGCGCGACACCGACGTCGGCCGCACTGCGGGTGCTGGGCGCGTTCCTCCCTGAAACGAGGGCCTGACGGCCCGCGTCGTGGAGCAGTCACTCACGCTCCAATCCCTTGCCTCGACGCAAACGGCGCTCTTACTGTACGCGCCGTGCGAAACGTCCAGCAGACCCCCGTTCCCCAGCCCTACAAGCCTCGTTTCCACGTCCGCATCGTGACGGCCGCCTCCCTGTTCGACGGGCATGACGCCGCCATCAACGTGATGCGCCGCCTGATGCAGGCCTCGGGCGCGGAGATCATCCACCTGGGGCACAACCGCTCGGTGGCTGAGATTGTCGACTGCGCCATCCAGGAGGACGTGCAGGGCATCGCCATCACGTCCTACCAGGGCGGTCACGTCGAGTTCTTCAAGTACATGATTGACCTGCTGCGCGAGCGGAAGGCCAACATCAAGGTCTTCGGCGGCGGCGGCGGAACCATCCTCCCGTCGGAGATTGAAGAGCTCCACCGCTACGGCGTCACGCGCATCTACTCGCCGGACGACGGCCGGGCCATGGGCCTGCAGGGGATGATTGACGACCTCATCTCCCAGTGTGACTTCGAGAAGCGGCCCGAAGACTTCGCGCCCCTGCTCGACGCGCCGTCGCCGCGAGACCCGTCCCGCGTCGCGCCGCTCATCACCATCGCGGAGAACTTCGCGTCCCAGGGCGCGGCCCTGCGCGAGGCCATGTCGCATATCCAGGCCAAGGGGCCGCGCGTGCCCATCCTGGGCATCACCGGCACCGGCGGCGCGGGCAAGTCCAGCCTCGTGGATGAGCTGGTGCGCCGCTTCCTGTCGGACTTCCCGGACAAGACGCTCGCGGTGCTCTCCGTGGACCCGTCCAAGCGCAAGTCCGGCGGCGCGCTGCTGGGTGACCGCATCCGGATGAACGCCATCGACAACCCGCGCGTGTACATGCGCTCGATGGCCACCCGCCAGAGCAACCTCGCCCTGTCCAAGCACGTGGGCGACTCCATCGAAATCTGCAAGGCCGCCGGCTTTGACCTCATCGTGGTGGAGACCTCCGGCATCGGCCAGTCCGACACCGAAATCACCGAGCACTCCGACGTGGCGCTCTACGTGATGACGGCCGAGTACGGCGCGGCGACGCAGCTCGAGAAGATCGACATGCTCGACTTCGCGGACGTCATCGCCATCAACAAGTTCGACAAGCGCGGCTCGCTGGACGCGCTGCGCGACGTGCGCAAGCAGTGGAAACGCAACCACAACGCCTTCACCACCGCCGATGACGCGGTGCCCGTGTACGGCACCATCGCCTCGCAGTTCAACGACCCGGGGATGAACCAGCTCTACCGGGCGCTCATGGACACCATTTCCGCGAAGACGGGCGCGCCGCTGAAGTCCAGCTTCGAGCTCACGCCGGGGATGAGCGAGAAGAAGTGGATCATCCCGCCCGAGCGCACGCGCTACCTGGCGGAAATCGTCGAGGCCTGTGAGTCCTACGACGGCTTCGTGAAGGCCCAGGCCGCCATCGCCCGGCGCATGTACCAGCTCCACGGCACCATCGAGGCGCTGCGCACCAACGTGGGCAAAAAGCGCCTGGAAATCGTCGAGCCCAAGGGCCCCTCCGACACGGTGCAGGTCACCGAGCGCGTCGAGGGCGAGCCCGCCTACCTGAGCGAGCTGGTGGAGCTGTACAAGGATTTGGAGTCGCGGCTCCACGCCGACTGCCGCCGGCTGCTGGCCGAGTGGCCCGCGACGAAGCGCCGCTACGCCGCGTCCAAGTACCAGTTCCAGGTCCGCGACAAGGTCATCGAGCTGGACCTGTACGCGGAGACGCTCTCCCACCTGCGCATCCCCAAGATTGCCCTCCCCCGTTACGAGGACTGGGGTGACATCCTCATCTGGCTGCTGCGGGAGAACGCCCCGGGCGCGTTCCCCTTCACCGCGGGCGTCTTCCCGCTCAAGCGCGAGGGCGAGGACCCCGCGCGCATGTTCGCCGGCGAGGGCGGCCCGGAGCGCACCAACAAGCGCTTCCACTACGTGTCGCGCGGCCTGCCCGCCAAGCGCCTGTCCACGGCCTTTGACTCGGTGACGCTGTACGGCGAGGACCCGGACCACCGGCCGGACATCTACGGCAAGGTGGGCAACTCGGGCGTGTCCATCGCCAACGTGGACGACGCGAAGAAGCTCTACTCCGGCTTCGACCTGGCGGACCCGTCCACGTCCGTGTCCATGACCATCAACGGCCCCGCGCCGATGCTGCTCGGCTTCTTCCTCAACGCCGCGGTGGACCAGCAGTGCGAGAAGTGGATTCGGGAGAACGGCAAGGTCGACGAGGTCGAAAAGAAGATGGACGCCCTCTACCGCGAGCGCGGCCTGCCGCGGCCCCGCTACCAGGGGGACTTGCCGCAGGGCAACGACGGGCTGGGCCTGCTGCTGCTCGGCGTGTCCGGCGACGAGGTGCTCCCGCGCGACGTCTACGAGCGCATCCGCGCGAAGACGCTCCAGTCGGTGCGCGGCACCGTGCAGGCGGACATCCTGAAGGAAGACCAGGCGCAGAACACCTGCATCTTCTCCACGGAGTTCGCCCTGCGGGTGATGGGCGACATCCAGCAGTACTTCATCGACCAGAAGGTGCGGAACTTCTACTCAGTGTCGATCTCCGGCTACCACATCGCGGAGGCCGGGGCGAACCCCATCTCCCAGCTCGCCTTCACGCTGGCCAACGGCTTCACCTTCGTCGAGTACTACCTCTCACGGGGCATGGACATCGACGACTTCGCGCCCAACCTCTCGTTCTTCTTCTCGAACGGGATGGACCCGGAGTACGCCGTGCTGGGCCGCGTGGCGCGCCGCATCTGGGCCAAGGCCATCCGGGACAAGTACGGCGGCAATGACCGCTCGCAGAAGCTGAAGTACCACATCCAGACGTCTGGCCGGAGCCTGCACGCGCAGGAGATTGCCTTCAACGACATCCGGACCACGCTGCAGGCGTTGCTCGCGCTCAACGACAACTGCAACTCGTTGCACACCAACGCCTACGACGAGGCCATCACCACGCCCACCGAGGAGAGCGTGCGCCGCGCGCTCGCCATCCAGCTGGTCATCAACAAGGAGTTCGGCCTCTCCAAGAACGAAAACCCCAGCCAGGGTGCGTTCATCATCGAGGAGCTGACCGACCTGGTGGAGGCGGCGGTGCTGGCGGAGTTCCGCGCCATCTCCGAGCGCGGCGGCGTGCTGGGCGCCATGGAGCGCATGTACCAGCGCTCCAAGATTCAGGAAGAGTCCCTCTACTACGAGACGCTGAAGCACGACGGGACACTGCCCATCATCGGGGTGAATACGTTCCTGGACCCCAAGGGCTCTCCGACGGTGACGCCGCCCGAGGTCATCCGCGCGACGACGGAGGAGAAGAACTACGCCATCACCGCGCGCGACGCCTTCTGGAAGCGGAACGAGGCGACGGCGCCCAAGGCCCTGGAGGCCGTGCGCCGCGCGGCGCTGGACAACGGCAACATCTTCGCCGCGCTGATGGACGCCTGTAAGGTCTGCACGCTCGGCCAGCTCTCCCGCGCGCTGTACGAGGTGGGCGGACAGTACCGGCGCAACATGTAGTCCTGGCTGGCGCGGCGCCCGTGGGCCTCAAGGCACCACGGCGTCCGCGGGCGCCGGCAGCAGCGGCCGGGCCTTCAGCGCGGACAGCCGCTCCAGCACGTAGTCCAACATGCTCCGTGCCAGCGCGTGCTCGCCCATCACCACCCGGGCCACGCCCAGCGACTCCAGGTAGTCCCGCTCCTCGTCGCCATGCGTGCGCACCACCGCGGGAAGGGACGGATTCACGCTCTTCACCTGCTCCACGATGGCGCGGGCCTGCAGCGCGTCCGGCGTGGCGATGATGAGGATGGACGCCGTGTCCAGATGCGCGTGCTCCAGGATGCCCGGCACCGCGGCGTCCCCATAGATGGCGGGCACCCCCTCCTCACGCAGGCGCTCCACGTACTCGCGGTTCTGCTCCACGACGACGAAGGGAATCTTCCGCTCCGTCAGGCTCTGGCCAATCACGCCGCCCACACGCCCGTAGCCAATCAACACCGCGTGCTCACGCAGCTGCACGTCCCCCATGCCAATGGGCAAATCAGACAGTTCGTCTTCCTCGGGGTCCATGCGCGCGGCGAACCTGGGCTGCCGGCGCAGCCACGCCAGCAGCGGGTCAATGGCCTTGAAGACGAGCGGATTGAGGGTGATGGACAGCAGCGCCCCCGACAACACCAGGCTCTGCCCCTCCTTCGGCAGCAGCCCGAGCGTGACGCCCAGTCCCACCAGGATGAACGAGAACTCCCCAATCTGCGCCAGGCTCGCGGACACCGTGAGGGCGGTGTTCACCGGGTAGCGGAACGCCAGCACGATGAAGAAGGCGGCCAGCGACTTGCCCAGGACGATGATGCCCAGCACGACGAGGACCTGGAGCGGCTGCCGCACCAGCACCATCGGGTCGAAGAGCATCCCCACCGACACGAAGAACAGCACCGCGAACGCGTCCTGGAGCGGGAGCGAATCCTCCGCCACCCGGTGGCTGAGCTCCGACTCGCTGACGACCACGCCCGCGAAGAAGGCGCCCAGCGCGAAGGAGACCCCGAAGAGCGCGGCGGCCCCGAAGGCAATGCCCAGCGCCACCGCCAGCACCGACAACGTGAACAGCTCGCGGGAGCCCGTCTTGGCCACCTGAGTCAGCAGCCAGGGCACCAGCCGCTTGCCGGCGACCACCATCACCACCACGAAGAGGCAGACCTTCCCCAGCGTGACGGCCAGGGTCCAGACGAGGCTGTCTCCAGCGGCCGCCGTCGCGGGCGTCTGCGTGTCGGCGGCGCCAAGGACGTTGCCCAGCGCGGGGAGGAGGACCAGGGCGAGCACCATCGCCAGGTCCTCGACAATCAGCCAGCCCACCGCGATGCGGCCATTCACCGAATCCAGGGCGCCCCGCTCCTCCAGGGCGCGCAGCAGCACCACGGTGCTGGCGGTGGACAGCGCCAGGCCGAACACCAGGCCCGCGCCCAGGCTCCAACCCCACCAGTGCGCGACCGCGGTCCCCATCACGGTGGCGGCGGCGATCTGCACGATGGCGCCCGGCACCGCGATGTTGCGCACGGCGAGCAGGTCCTTGATGGAGAAGTGAATCCCCACGCCGAACATCAACAGGATGACGCCAATCTCCGCCAGCTGCCCGGCGAGGCCCCCATCCGCGACGAAGCCCGGCGTGAACGGCCCCACGGCCACGCCCGCCAGCAGATAGCCCACCAAAGGTGGCAGCTTCAGCCAGCGAGCGACGAACCCACCGACGAAGGCCAGTCCGAGTCCAACGGCGATGGTGGCGATGAGCGTGGTGTCGTGAGGCACGGCGGAAGCTCCCTGGGCGCTACGCGGAAGGGGGTATGAAAAAGCGGCGCGGCGAGGAATCCAGCTCTGGGGGCGGGACCCTCGAACACCTTTCGTTCATGGGTGGTCTTGAGCGGACGCTCGCGCTGATGCAGTGAGCTTCCGCCGGGCGGCAATCTACTACGCAGCGCGCCCGTTCCCAACCTTCATTGGCACGCGGTGCGCGATGTGCTCGCCAAGCATCACTTCGAGCGAGCAACGCGCCATGTCACCCCGTGGGCGACGCCTCACCGCGTCCCCAGCTTGAGGAAAGAGCACATCCCCGCGGAGGTCCCTCATGCGTGCTCCCCTGCCCTTTGTCTTGATGTTGGCCCTGGCGCTCGCCGGCACGTCCGCCGCTGCCGCGGAGCACTCGGCCCCGACCCTGGAGTCCCTGGCGGACGGCGCGCTGCCGCTCGACGGGCTGGGGACGCACGAACGCCAGGTCACCACGGCCTCCCCTCAGGCCCAGGCCTTCTTCAACCAGGGCCTGCGGCTGGCATATGGCTTCAACCACGATGAGGCAGCACGCTCGTTCGCCCGAGCCACGCAGTTGGACCCCACCTGCGCCATGTGCTTCTGGGGCGTCGCGCTGGTGCTGGGCCCCAACTACAACATGCCCATGCTGGCGGAGAATGCGCCCGCCGCCTGGGACGCACTTCAGCGCGCCCGGCAACTCGCCCCCCGCGCGACGCCGGTGGAGCAGTCCCTCATCACCGCGCTCGTCCAGCGCTATCCCGGCCCGGAGGCCCTGCCGCCGGAGAAGATGGCCCCCTTCAACGAGGCCTATGCCAGCGCCATGGCGGACGTGGCCGCGCGCTTCCCGGAGGACCTGGACGTGCAGACGCTCCACGCCGAGGCGCTCATGGACCGGAACCCCTGGAAGCTGTGGTCGCTGGACGGGACGCCGGCCCCCGGCACGGAGCAGATTGTCGCCACGTTGGAGTCCGTGCTCGCCAGGGACCCCCACCACCTGGGCGCGAATCACTATTACATCCACGCGGTGGAGGCCTCGCCGCACCCGGAGAAGGCGGAGCCTTCCGCGGACCGGCTGGGCGCGCTGGCGCCCAAGGCGGGGCACGTCGTCCACATGCCGGCCCACATCTACCAGCGCGTGGGCCGCTACGCGGATGCCTCGGAGAGCAATCGGAAGGCGGCGGCGGCGGACCTGGCCTACCTGAAGCAGGCGAAGCCGCACGGCCATGTCTATCCCATGTACACGTCCCACAACTTCGGCTTCCTGGCGTACTCCGCGTCCATGGAGGGGCGGAAGCAGGAGACGCTGGAGGCGGCACGGGCCTCGGCGAAACACTTCCCGCCGGAGCTGCTCACGATGATGCCGGGCATGGACTTCTTCGTGGCCCAGCCGCTCTTCGCCATGGTGCGCTTCGGTGACTGGGAGCGCCTCCTCGCCGAGCCCCGCCCGGATTCGAAGTACCCCGTCCAGGAAGGGCTCTGGCTCCACGCGCACGGCATGGCGCTGGCGGCCACGGGGCAGTTGCCACAAGCCCGCGCGGAGCTGGCCGAGCTGCGGCAACTGGCCCGCACCGTGCCTCCGACGATGGCCGCGAACCTCAACACCGCGAAGGACGTGCTGGGCGTCGCGGTGCGCGTGTTGGAGGCCCGCGTGGCCCAGGCCGAGGGCCAGCCCCAAGCCCTGACGCTGTGGCGGGAAGCCGTCGACGCCGCGGACCGGCTCTCCTACGCCGAGCCCGCGGACTGGTTCTACCCGGTGCGCCACTACCAGGGCGCCGCGCTGCTGGAGGCCGGACGCAGCCAGGAAGCGGAGGCCGTCTACCGCGAGGACCTGCGGCGCAACCCGAAGAATGGCTGGGGCCTGTTCGGCTTGACGCAGTCGCTGGAGGCGCAGGGCCGTCAGGAGGAAGCCGCGCGCACCCGCGCCGCTTTCGAGACGGCCTGGGCGCGCGCGGACTTTCCGCTCACGACGACCGCGCCCTGAGGGCCAGGGACACACCCTGACACCCCGCCGCACCTGGAACGCGGCCCGGGTTGCACGAGGCTCCGCATGGGGATAGGGAAGCAGGCCTCGTATGTCTGCGACCGCGGAGCTGCTCGATGCCGTCCGGGAGGAAGCGCGCCCGGACACCTGGTCTGCCGGCACGGGCCTCGCTCGCGCGGGCGCCGTCTCGGTGCTGTCCGTGGATGAGGAAGAGGCCGTGCTGCGGGTGCGCGTCCCCAGCCGGCCCACCCCCGTGAAGACGGTGCTCTACCTGGATGAAGCCATCTGGGAGTGCGACTGCCGCGGCCGGGTGGACCCCTGCGAGCACGTCGTCGCGGCGGCGTTGATTCTCCACCAGCATTCCACGGCACGGCGAGCCCCCGCGCAGCGCTCGGGCGCGAACACCGTCACCAGGCCCGGCGCCCCCGCGGCTGGCGCGCCGAAGCCGGAGCGCATGGTGTACCGGTTCAAGCGCGTGGACGGCGGGCTCCAATTGGAGCGGCTGGTGGTGCGTCCGGACAACACCGCGCGACTGCTGGCGCGCAGCCTGGCCTCGCTGCTCACCAACCCCGTGGAGGCCGCTCGCATCCAGACGCAGCCGTGCGATTTGCTCGCGGACAAGCTGCTGCTGAAGCCCACCCGGGGCGCCCTGCCGCCCGAGCGGCTCAACGCGCTGCTGCGCGTCCTGGAGCCCGCGCGCACCGTGCTCTTCGACGGTGCGTTGGTATCGGTGACGAGCGAGCCCGTCATGCCCCGCGTCACCGTGGAGGACCGCGGTGAGAACACGGTGCTCAAGGTGGAGAAGGACCCGCGCGTCACCGAGGTGGTGAGCCCCGGCCTCGCGCTGTGCAGCGGGACGCTCTGTCCCCTGGGGGAACAGACCCTCACGGGACCCTGGTTGGAGAAGCTGCCGCAGGAGCGCGCCTTCGCCCCCCACCAGATGGGAGATTTGACGGGGAAGGTGCTGCCGGACCTCGCGCGGCGCATGTCGGTGGACGTGCGCAGTCAGCGGCTGCCTCCCATCGACCGCACGCTGAAGCCTCGCATCTCCCTGGAGCTGAACCAGCTCGACGCGGGCCTCTCGGTGCTGCCGACGCTGGTGTATGGCTCGCCGCCCTCCGTGCGCATCGACAACGGACGCATGGTGTACCTGAAGGGCGCCGCGCCCGTGCGCAACGAAGCCGCAGAGCAGCTGCTCATCCACCAGCTCCGCGACGAGCTGAACATGGCGCCCGGGCGGCGCGTCACGGTGCAGGGCAAGGAGGCCATCCAGCTCGCCGACAAGCTGCGGCGCTGGCGCGGGGGCCTCACGGGGGATGGCGCGGCGGTGGTGACGAACCCGAACGTGCAACTGCGCCCGGTGCTGAAGGTGGACACGGGCGCTGGCGCCGAGGGCGTGCCACACGTGGGCTTCTCGTTCGACTTCCAGGTGGAGGGGGAGGACCGGGAGTCGCCTCGCACGGTGGATGCGGCTGCGGTCATGCGCGCCTGGGAAGAAGGAATCGGGCTGGTGCCGCTGGAGGGCGGCGGCTGGGCGCCCCTGCCCTCGGAGTGGCTCAAGTCCCATGGCCAGCGCGTGGCGGACCTGCTGTCCGCGCGCGGCCGGGATGGCCGGCTCGCCAACCACGCCATTCCGCAGCTCACGGGCCTGTGTGAAGCGCTGGAGCACCCCTCCCCACCGGGCCTGGAGCGGCTGGCCCCCCTGGTGAAGGGCTTCGAGAAGCTCCCCGAGCCGCGACTGCCGGAAGACCTCACGGCGACGCTGCGCGCGTATCAGCTCCAGGGCGTGAGCTGGCTCACCTTCCTGCGACAGGCGGGGCTGGGTGGCGTGCTCGCGGACGACATGGGTCTGGGCAAGACGCTGCAGACCATCTGCACGCTGGGCCCGGGCACCCTGGTGGTGGCGCCCACGAGCGTGCTGCCCAACTGGGAAGCGGAGGTGAAGCGCTTCCGTCCCTCGCTGAAGGTCTCCGTGTACCACGGCCCCGGACGCGCGCTGGATGAGACGGCCGACGTGACGCTGACGACGTATGCCCTGATGCGCCTGGACGCGGAGGTCCTGGGCGCGAAGCAGTGGAGCACCGTCGTGCTGGACGAGGCCCAGGCCATCAAGAATCCAGACAGCCAGGTGGCGCGGGCCGCGTATGGCTTGCAGGCGGACTTCAAGCTGGCGCTGAGTGGCACGCCCATCGAAAACCGGTTGGAGGAGCTCTGGAGCCTGATGCACTTCACCAACCAGGGCCTGCTCGGCGGACGGAAGGACTTCGAGGAGCGCTGGGCGCGGCCCGTGGCGGACAACCACAAGGGCGCGGCGGAGCGGCTGCGGGCGCGCATCCGGCCCTTCATCCTGCGCAGGCTCAAGCGGGACGTGGCGCCGGAGCTGCCGCCCCGGACAGAGGCCGTGCGCCACGTGACGCTCACGGAGCGGGAGCGCGCCGTCTACGACGCCGTCTACGCGGCGACGCGCGAGGAAGTGGTGTCACAGCTCGAAGCGGGCGGCAGCGTGTTGAAGGCATTGGAAGCCCTGTTGCGGCTGCGGCAGGCGGCGTGCCACCCGGCGCTCGTTCCGGGCCAGCAGGCCAAGACGTCGTCCAAGGTGCAGGCCCTGGTGGAGGCGCTGAGCACGGCGGTGGAGGACGGGCACAAGGCGCTCGTCTTCTCACAGTGGACGTCGATGCTGGACCTCATCGAGCCCGCGCTCCAGGAAGCGGGCATCGGCTTCATCCGGCTGGATGGCAGCACCGCCAACCGCGGCGCGGTGGCGGCATCCTTCCAGGACCCGAAAGGCCCACCGGTGATGCTGATTTCCCTCAAGGCGGGAGCGACGGGGCTCAACCTCACGGCGGCGGACCACGTCTTCCTCGTGGACCCGTGGTGGAACCCGTCCGTGGAAGCCCAGGCCGCGGACCGCGCGCACCGCATCGGGCAACAGCGGCCCGTCATGGTGTACCGGCTGGTGTCTCAAGGAACGGTCGAGGAGAAGATCCTCACGCTTCAGGCGAAGAAGCGGGAGCTGTTCGAGGCCGCGCTCGGCGGCGGCTCCGGAGCCACCGCGATGACGCGTGCGGACCTGATGCAACTCCTTGCGTAGCCGTCTCCGCGCCGCTCAGCGCACGCCGCAACTCCCGTGGAAATCAACTGCCCACAGGACGCATCGTGAAGGAAACAGCCTCCGTGCCGAGCATGTACTCGTCCCCGTCCGAGACCTGCTGCCGGGTGATGCGCTCGTTGTTGAACCATGTTCCGTTCGACGAATTCAGGTCCTCGATGAAGACCTCGTCCCCCACCCGCGTCACGACAGCGTGCTCACGCGAGACACGCTCCGACTTCACGACGAGGCTGCAACGGGGGCCTCGGCCAATCGTGAAGCGCTCCGTGGAGACGGACACCGGCGTGCCTTGCGCCCACCGGACGAAGACCTCCAGCGGCGTGGGAGCCTTCACGATGTTGGTGGTCTCCGCCGACTGGTCCTCCAGAATCGTCGCGGCTTCGTCAGGCGGCCGGAGCTTCGGCACAGGACGCGCCACCAGCGGCCGTGCCGCAATCGGCGTCGCGACGGGTGCCTCCGCCTGAGCTGCCTCCTCTGGCTCCTCCACGATGCCCAGGGCCGCAAGCTCCGCGGCAATGTCGTCACTGGACACATCCCCCTTCACGCCGCTGCTCGCCGGTGCCTCGGCCTCATCGTTCGCGTCGTCCGCGGCTTCTTCGGACTCCGAATCGTCTGAGTCTTCGGCGGACTCCTCGGCATCAGAGTCGTCGGCCTCCTCATCATCCGAGTCGTCCGATTGGGCGGCCAGCCCCTCCGACGGCTGCACGGAGTCCTCGACCTCCGCGAGAATCTCCTGCATCCGCGCGAGCACCAGCTCGGTGGAGCTCACCTGCGCCACGGACAGGGGCACCGGGGTGACGCCAGGAGGTTCCGTCGCGGGCTCCTCCGTCGCGTCGTCCGCCGAGAAGGCGCCTACGGACAGAGCAGCCGCGGCCGGGACAGCCGGAGCCGCCGAATCAGCCACCACTGCCGCGGCAGACACCAACTCCTGCGCACCAGCCCCAGGATTGACGGGCGGCACAGCCGCTGCCACCGGCCCAGCCACCCCGCCCAGCGACACCACGGTGGGGGACACGTAGCCATTCTGACGCGCGAGCTGGAACAGGGCCTGCGCCACCAGCGCATCCCGGTCCACGCCCATGTCGCGGCTCATCAACTCCAGCGCCCGCCACAGGGGCTCGGCGACTTCAATCGTCTGACGAATCCGCTTCATGACTACCCCCTCAGATTGTTCTGCCACGGCGACACATGGTTCGCGTCGGTCAGCCAGAAGAACATCGCCTGTGTCTCCGCGTACTGCTCTTCGGCAATCCCCGCCAGATTGGGATGCAACTCCTGGAGGGCAACCCCTTCGAAATCAAACGTTGGCAGGTCCGGGTCGATGCGACCACGGGTCCGCCGGTTTCGGCACTGCCACAGCCGCTGCGTGGCCTGCCCCGCCGCGTGACCGAAGTCCGCCGGAGGCGTCAGCGCATCCGGCATCCGCAGCGCATCCTCCCCGCACGCCCACAAGAGCCAGGTCAGCGCGCTCCAGTCCCCACGGACCGCCCGGGACAAGGCCGGCAGCCCCAGCCCCTTCAAGGACAGCGTCTCGTCGATATCCACCGAGTCACCCTCCGCGTCCTCGACCTCCGTCTGCTCCAGCTCGACGGGCCCGTCCGGCAGCAGGGACGCCACATCGGGCGGCAGCCAGGGCACGTTCGCGCCGGACTTGAAGCGGGAGAGAATCTCCGCGCGCAGCAACTGGAGCCGCGTGGCGTACTTGCGGACCACCGCCTGCACCGCGTCCAGGTCCTTCGTGGGCCCGTCGGGGACCTCGTCGAACGTGCAGTGAACAGACTCACGCCCCGGCCAGAACTCGAAGCGAGGGAACAGCACCCGCCCATAGGCCGAGAGGAACTTCCACGAATCCGGCTCCGACGGCGCCAGCGCCTCCGCGTCCTTCCGCATCTGCTCGCCCAGCCCCAGGTTCGCCAGGATGAGGCTCCGGGTGAACAGGTACGCCGGGCGCTCCGGCGCGAGCAGCATCGCGGCCAGGATGAAATCCAACGCCGCCCGGGGCCGCTCCTGCTGGTCGTGAAGCACCGCGAAGCCCCGAAGCAACGTCGCGGCCTCCGCGCCACGCATCAACGCATCCGCCAGCGCCGCCCGCTCATCCCCGGCGCTGTTCATCACGCCTTCGGCATGCTCGCGAGCACTCGCCTCCGTGCGAGGCAGGGTGAGCGCCTCCAGCCACGCCTTCAGCGGGCCCGCATCCAGCGACACGGCGCTCGCTCGCGCCATGGCCAGTAGCGCCTCCCGGTACCGCCGGTCCGCCCGAGCCTGCTCGGCGAACGCACGCCATTCCGCGGCGCTCCTCGGCAGATTCGTGAACACCTCCGAGGACTCCAGCGCCTCGTGGTCCTGGACGACGCCCAGGTCCCGGGTAACGACGGCGTTGCCCTCCGCATCCAGCAGCTTCCACGTGCCGCACGCGAAGTCGTCCTCCATCTCCCCTTCGTCGAACCGCACCCGAGCGTCCGCGTACTCATCCACGGCGCGGGAGTGGTAGCGCCCGTGCCGGCTGCCCTCGCGGAACTCGCCCTCCCAGAGGAGCTGTCCCTCCCGGTCCCAGAACCGGCACAGCCCATGCCGCTCGGTCTTCGCGTTGAGCGACACGGACGCCCACTGGTCCTGGTCCTCGCGGTACTCGGCCTTCTCCGGGAGGTTCGCGGGCCGCGTGGGGTACGGCGCGCCGGTGGAGGGCACCACGCGCTCACCGTCGCCGTTGTAGTGCAGCACCTGCGTCACGCGGCCGTGCGCGTAGACCATCACCGTGCGGCGGACCTTCTCGCTGACGCCATTCTCGTGCATCCGCTCGGTGGTGAACTGGTCGGACGCGTACCAGGTGCGCGGTCCGTGCAGGTTGCCCTGCTCGAAAGCGCCGTCCTGGGACACCTCTCCGCTCTCATGGAAGCGCTTGAAGGGCCCGTGGGGCTTGCCGTGGACGAAGATGCACTCGTTGCAGAGGGTTCCGTCGGCGCGCCAGTACTTCCAGGGGCCGTGCTTCTCACCCGCCTCGTCGGTGTCGCCGAAGCACCACTCCGCGTCGCCTGCGTCCCATTCCGCGTGGGGCGGGATGCCAGGCGGCGGCGTCCCCTCCTCCGTCAGCTTGCGGTTCGCCGCCCGCTGCTGCTCGACGGCCAGATCCACGGAGTCCAGCTTGCTCAGCCAGGTCGCGAACGCCGAGGCCGACATCGCGCCCGACGCACGCCGGACCTCGACGCCATCCTTGAAGGCCACCAGCGTGGGAAGGGAGCGAATCTCCAGCCGGCCGGAGACCTCTTCCTGCGCCTCCGTATCGAGCTTGCCGAAGGTGATGTTCGGGAACTCCTTCGCGGCGGCCTCGAAGGTCGGCGCGAAGCCGCGGCAGGGGCCACACCACTCCGCCCAGAAGTCCACCACGCACACCCCCGCCCCCTGGGTGATGCGCTCGAAGTTCTCCTGGGTCATTTCGACGGTCTGTCCTGCCACGACGACTCCCTTGCGAGGTGCGTGGGGCGATAGAAATGAGCAAGGGCCCTCACGTCAACGGTGCAGTTCACGAATGGCACACGCGACGCTCGAACACCGCCAAGCCCAGGAATCCACACGCGAATCCCGTCTCAGAAAGCGAAAAAGCCCACGCCTTGAGAGGTCGTCGGGAAGATGCTGCGCCCCTGGCTGGATGGGGTCCGTCCCACCTGGGAGAGGTCACCATGACCCCGGGTGAAACAGCTCCGCGAAACTCTTGAAACAATTACAATCCCGGTAGGTCGCTGAGCGAAGGGCCTTCCGCGAATTCAACGGCGACTGCATCCGTCATCGGGAGGATCGACGCCAACGTTCTTCATCAGGCTCGGGTATACACGTTGCGTCATGAGTCGCTCATCCTTGGTCGAAACAGTGCTGGGGCAGAAGTATCGAGTGCTCCGGCGGATTGGCGTGGGGGGGATGGGCACCGTCTACGAGGCGGAGCAACTCGACGGAGGCCGTACCGTGGCCGTCAAGGTGCTCCGGCAGCACCTCCTCGGCGAGCCGGCCGTGCACGCGCGCTTCCGCCGCGAGGCCCAGGCCACCGCGGGCTTGAAGCACCCGAACATCGTCGAGGTGATGGACTTCCACGAGGCCCCGGATGAGCCGCCCTTCCTTGTGATGGAGCTGCTGCAGGGCCAGACGCTGAAGTCGCTGATGAAGAAGGAAGGCCCCCTGCCCGTGGAGCGCGCGGCGGCCATTGCCCACCAGGTGGCGACCGCGCTGGTGGCGGCACATCAGGCCGGCGTCATCCACCGCGACATCAAGCCCGACAACCTCTTCCTGGTCGACACGGGGACCGAGGCCCTCCGGGTGAAGCTGCTGGACTTCGGCGTCGCGCGGCTCATGCACGAAGACGACGCCACCGCGCTGGGCACGGAGTCCGGCGCCTGGGTCGGCACGCCGTCGTACATGGCCCCGGAGCAGATCCGCTGCCGCCCTGTCGACGGACGCGCGGACATCTACTCGCTGGGCGCCTGCCTGTATCACCTGGTGACGGGACAGCGGCCCATCGACGTGGCGGACAACGTGGCCCTGCTCTCCGCCGTTCTCCACAATGTGCCCGCCCCGCTCAGCGGCGTGCGCACCGACGTGCCGGATGGTTTCTCCCAGGTGGTGGAGCGCACGCTGGCGAAGGACCCGGCCGCGCGCTACGCGGACGCCCACGAGCTGGCCCAGGCGCTTGAGCCCTGGGTTCGCGCCGCCCCCCCGGCGCCCGCGATCCCAGCACCGCTGCCCCCAACGCCTGTCGCGGCGGAGCACGCCGCCACACCGCACACGCCCGCCGCGCAGCACGTCCTCGTCGCAGAGGAACACGTCCCCCCGCCGCACCCGCGCTCCCGCCTGCAGACCGTCCTCATGGTCGCCAGCGCGCTGGCGGTAGGCCTCGCCGCGACGGGCGGGCTCGTCCTGACGGCCTCGGGGATGACGCCCGCGGAGGAGCTCGCCCGCCTCCAGGTCGTCGAGCTGCCCAGCCTGACGGAGAACGGCGCCGCCCCGCTTGCGCCCCGCGGGTACAGTGACGGCTGGGTCGCCGAGTCCATCGAAGGGCGCATACCCGCGCTCGACAGCTGCTACGCGCGAAACGGCGAGGACGCCGCGTGCCGTCAGGACACCTACGCCCTGGTCTACTCCCCCGAAGGCGTCGTCCTCGGGGCTCGCATGCACCCGCCCCAGCCCATCCCGCTCGCGCGGTGCATCAACAAGGTCCTTCGGGGGCTCGCCCTGGGCAAGCCACGCGAGGCCATCGCCGGCACCGCCACGGTCCTGCTCCGGCGGGAGTAATCCCTCCCACGGGAATCAGCACCACAACTCCTCGACCTCTCCCGGCGTGAAGCCCGGCTCCTGGAAGTAGGCGCGCCCCTGCGAATTGAGCGCCTTGTGAAGGAACTCCGTCAGCGATTCGGCGACGCACACGCCGGTCCGCGACTGAGCGCTTTCCACCCAGTAGAGCGGGAGCTTCCCAGGCTGCTGATGGTTGAAACGGTAGGCCAGGAAGCCGTGCTCGCCCACGTCACAGAAGCGCGTCCAGCCGTGTGGGCAGCCGCGGGATTCCGAGTCACGCGAGTGGGTCTTGTTCCAGCGCGTCCCGTCGTGGAACTCCAGCGCCCCCGACGGGCGGATGCGGTACACGGCCGCGTCCCCCTGACCGAAGAGCGACGCGCCGTCGCATGCGGCGTAGAACTGGCTGATGTCCGCTGGGATTCCACCGTCGCCCCACAGGTCGCGCCACTCGCTGTGACGGTCCTCCGGGAGGGGCTCGGCCATGCGGTGCTCGGCCTCGACGCGCCGGAGCATCGCATCCAGCCCCAGGTCCTCGTGGACCACCCAGCCCGGCACCGGCCGCAGCGCCAGCGTCTCCGCGGACTGGAGCGTCCCCATGAAGCCCGCTGTCACGGCCATCCGTGCCTTCACCATCCCTGCATCGGTGGCCACTGCGAGCAGGAGCGACACCCGGGACAGCCCGGTGGGCAATCTGTCACTGGACAGGGTGTCGCCCTTCTCCGTGGCGTCGGGCTTGCCCAGCGCCTGGGCCTCCAGCATCGGATTGGGAAAGTCATACTCGCCCGTCGAATAATTTCGAAGGAAGGGGAACAGCTTGCCAATCCAGCCATTGAAGGTATCGCTGCCATAGGCGTGGTGCAGCTTGTAGATGGCTCGCCAGAACTCGCGGTCCTCCCGTCCCTCGGAAGCCCGGATGAACTGGTCGCACAGCGGCAGCAGGTGCCGGGCCCAGGTTTCCATGCCGTACCGAGGAAGCTGTCCGACCTTGTCCCGCAGCTCGCGCCAGTCCTCCGGCGTCCCCTCGATCGTGATGGTGGGGATGCCGCAGATGCACATCATCACGTAGTCGAAGTACTCCCGCATCGCATCCATCAGCACGATTTGACTGACCACGCGCTCCACCGGCCCAGTCGTGGAGAAGTCGCACACCATCAGGTCGTGCAGCGCGGGAGAGTGCCCTTGAATCATCCCGGAGAAGTCGTCCACGACGCCGGACCAGAAGTCATCCGATGCGAGGTCCGTCTGGGACGCGTCGCGTGTCACCATCAGCTGCTTTCGCCCCTGGTGGCGCACCAGGTCAAATCGCAGCGCCTCCGCGTTGCGGGTGATGTGCAGGGCCAGCCCCTGGGCAATGGTGATCCAGAGGATGTCCGGAGACAGCACCAACGGGCGGTGCCCGCTGAAGGCCAGATGCACCGCGGAGAGCAGTGGATGGGTCGCCTCGGGACGCACGAACCGCGCCTCGCGATGGGAGGCACCGAGCACCTTGGCGTCGAGCCGCCCGCGCAGGGCCTCGGTGAGCCCGACCTCTTCCAAGGACAGGACGGCGGGCTTCACGGCGTCAACGGCGAAGGTCACGCGATGGGGCATTCACGCATTACATCGCGCGTGCTCGGATGGCGGCAAGCGCCCCTGCGAGCGTGAAGGCAGACAGCGCTCCGCCTGGAAATCTCCAGCGGCACGCGGGGACTGGTACCCGCACCACGACGAGGCACGGCGACGGCAGACCGATGCGCTACTGTCTCGCGGCCATGGCATCTGCGGCACCGCGTCCATCGACAGAGGGGTTCATGCTCCGATCAAGAAGGTTGTCCCACTCCATCCTGCTTCTACTTCCGCTGCTGCTGATCCTGACCCAGCCGGCCTGTGGCGACGACACGCCCGAGCCCAGCCATGACGCAGGCACCCAGACGCCCGACGCGGGCACCGACGACGCGGGCACCGAGCCGGACGACGCGGGTACGGACGACGCAGGCACCGAGCCGGACGACGCGGGTACGGACGACGCAGGTACGGACGACGCGGGCACCGGCGACGCCGGCACCGAGCCTGACGACGCGGGCACCGACGACGCCGGCACCGTGCCGGACGACGCGGGCACCGACGACGCCGGCACCGAGCCAGACGACGCGGGCACCGACGATGCCGGCACCGAGCCGGACGACGCGGGCACGGGTGAGGAGGACGGGGGTTCGGACCCGACGGACGGGGGCAGCGGAGACGGAGGCACGGAGCCACCAGAGTGCCCGTTCGGGTCGCCGGATGGCGGCGTCTCGAACCCGGGCGACCCGACCGTCGTCCAGGACCCGACCGCGGACATCCTGGACCGGCTGCGAGCCATTCCCGGCCTCACCGTCACGGAGAACCCCAACGGCGTCACGGTCCCCGCGGGTCACCGCTTCTTCGTCATGGAGTACGACCAGCCCGCTGACCACGCACGCCCCGAGTGCCAGCGCTTCAAGCAGCGATTGGTCCTGCTGCACCGTTCCGTCACGGCGCCCGTGGTCTTCTACACGAGCGGCTACTACGTCTCCCTGAGCGCGGGCCGCCGCGAGCTGACGACGTTGCTGGCCGCCAATCAGCTCTCCATCGAGCACCGCTTCTTCCTGCCCAGCCGTCCGGAGCCCGCGGACTGGAGCCAGCTCACCATCAAGCAGTCGGCGGACGACTTCCACCGGGTCGCCCAGGCCCTCAAGCCAATCTATTCCGCGTCCTGGGTGTCCACGGGCGTCAGCAAGGGCGGAGAGACCATGGTGTTCTACCGCCGGTTCCACCCCGAGGACGTGGACGCGACGGTGGCCTATGTGGCGCCGCTCGTGCTCGGCGAAGATGCGCGCTTCCCCGACTTCCAGGCCACCGTGGGAGGCCCGGAGCTGGCGTGGTGCCGAGAACAACTCCACACCTTCCAGCGCGCCGCGCTGAACCGCCGCGAGGAGTTGGTGACGCTGCTCCGGACCTACGCCGCGAACCGGGGGCTCACCTACAACCAGCTCGGCTTCGAGCGGGCCCTGGAGCACGCCGTCATCGAGACGTACTTCGCCTTCTGGCAGTACTCCGTCCCCCAGTACTGCGACGCGTTCCCGGATGACACGGCGTCGAGTGGGCACCTGCTGGACATGATTGACTGGGCGGTGGGCCTCGCCACGTTTTCCGACAACAGCAACTCCGGCATCACCCCGTACTACCCCTACTACTACCAGGCGAGCCTGGAGCTGGGCTGGCCCAAGCCCTACGAGGCGCACCTGGGCGACCTCATCCAGTACCCCGGCACCAACATCGCGCCGGTGTACTCGACGCCCGGCGTGCCCGTCGTGTTCCGGCCCCAGGCCATGCAGGACATCGAGGCCTGGCTCGTGGCGCATGGCCAGCGGGTGATGTTCATCTATGGCGACCTGGACCCGTGGACAGCGGCGGCGTTCCCGCTCGGCAACGCGCAGGACTCCTTCGTATTCACCGTTCCGGGCGGCAACCACGGAAGCGCCATCAACCAGCTCCCCACCACCTTGCGGGTCCAGGCCCAGGACATCGTGCGGCGCTGGGCAGGGGTCCCGTCACTGAAGCACGCCCCGGTGCCGCTCCCGGAGGCAGACACCGTCGAGTTCGGCCCGCACCTGCCGCCCCGGCTGCAACAACCCCCTGCCCGGTAGCCCGCGGCGAACGCCCCTCAAAGCGGCCCCAGGGGCCGGCACCGCCCTGGTGTCCGACGCGCTGACGCTGACGTGTCATCTCTCCGGCTGACGTGTCAGCGTCGCGTGCCACGCGGCGCCGCCATTGCCAAACATCGGAAATCACATCCATGTGAGCAGCAACCACCGTGGCATGTGTCGTGCTCAAGCCACGGAGCGATGCTGCTCCACAAGCACCTCACTCCCGAGCTGAAGTCCCGGCTCGGACGGCTGACGACAGGCAACGGATGGACGCTCCGGAAGGCCATCCAGAGCGGCCTGGACCACGAGGACTCCCAGGTGGGGGTCTACGCGGGTGACAGCGAGTCCTACGCGCTCTTCTCCCCGCTGCTGCATCCCATCATCCAGGACCACTGTGGCCATGACCTGAGCGGACACACGAGTGACTTCTCACTCGACGGGCTGCCTCAGGATGACCTGGACCCCACGGGCGAGTTCATCCTCTCCACGCGGGTCCGCGTCGGACGGAACCTGGCCCGGTACGCCTTTCCTCCAGCCATTGGCACCAGGGACAGGGCCGCACTGGAAGCCGAGGTCGTCCAGGTCCTCTCCGGCCTGCGGGGCCACCTCGCGGGCGACTACCATCCCCTGGCCAGCCTCTCCGAGGCGGAGCGGCGGGAGCTGGTGCACCACCACGTCCTGTTCCAGCAGTCGGACCGCTTCCTGGACAGCGCGGGCGTCAACCGCGACTGGCCGCGCAACCGCGGCATCTTCCACTCCGCGGACCTGCGCTTCATCGTCTGGGTCGGGGAGGAAGACGCCCTGCGCATCATCAGTATGCAGCCCGGCGCGAGGCTGGCGCAGACCTTCCTGCGGCTCCAGACGGCGCTCGAGCAGCTCGACGGGCAGCTCGACTTCGCGCGGGACTCACGGCTGGGCTTCCTCACGGCGTGCCCCACCAACCTGGGCACCGCCATGCGCGCCTCCGTCCTCATCCGCCTGCCCCGCCTGTCACGTCGGCCGGACTTCCGCGCGCGGTGCGCCCGCCTGGGGCTCGCGGTGCGGGGCCTGCACGGCGAACACTCCGAAGCGCATGAAGGCATCCATGACGTCTCCAACGTCGTCCGGCTGGGCGTCACCGAGCGGGACATCTACCAGCGGCTTCGGACGGGCCTCCGCGCGCTCATGGCGCTGGAGTCCGCGGAACGTAAGCGCGGACACCCGGGCGCGGCGTCCGGCGAGCCGCCGCCTCCAGGATGACGTCGACCATGTGCTTGGAGCGCCCCTGTCGAGGCTCCTTCCGAGGAGACTCGGGACCCTTGGCGGGCTGGCGAGAACGCGCGTTTCGAGCGGCAACCGCGGTTTCTACATTGCGAGGCATGCAAAGACTCCTTCCGCCGCGTCTCGCGCTCATCCTGTCTGCATTGATGGCCGCCTTCGACAGCTTTCTTCCCGGCCCCGAGCTGGTGCCTCCCGCATATCAAAGGCTGGGCCTGCCATTGGTCGTCCTGGGCCTCGGCGTCGCCGTGGCCGCACGGGCCCAGTTCGCACGCGCACGCACCAACATCTACACCTTCAGCCAGCCCGACCACCTGGTCACGGATGGACTGTTCCGCTTCACGCGAAACCCCATGTACCTGGGCTTCTGCCTGGCGCTGACGGGCCTCGCCGTCTTCCTGGGCTCTCTCGCGCCGGTACTGTGCGCGGTGGCCTATCTCGTCATCTCCGACCGCTGGTACATCGCGTTCGAGGAGGAGATGATGCGGGCCCGGTTCGGAGAGGCCTACCAGCGCTATGCGCGGCACACCCGCCGGTGGCTTTGACCCGCTCCCCGCTGAGCCCCGACGCCCTCCCGTGACGGTCAGCGAGGGGCGACGATGTAGCGGCCGAGCCGTGACACGGAGGCGCTGACGGTGTTCGCCTCCGTGTCCACCAGCGCCCCGGGAACCGCCTGCGCGGCGGCGTCCTCGGGCTTCCAGTAGAGCGTGAGGGAGGCTTCGTCTCCCCCCGCCGGGATGAGGGCCGGCTCGTAGCGAATCGTCAGCCGCGCGGGCCGCTGGAGCAGGAAGCCGCTGGGCAAGAAGGCGTAGTTGTTGGCTGATTGGAAGTCGTTCCACGCCGCCGGCACCACCATGCCGGAGCGCCAGCTTCCTGGCTCCACCTGAAGCGCCTCGGTCACCGCTCCCGCGGGAAGGCTCCACTGCACCCGGCCGCCATACAGCGACACGGTGCCGCCTGGGGGCATGAAGCGCGAGGAGTCTCCACACTGGTTCGGCAGCAGCTCTCCGGCACTGGCCAGTGCCTCGAAGGTGTCCGAGCCCGCCAGCGCATCCAGGATGCGCCGGTACTGGTACACGGACGTCGTCTTCGGCACGCCTTCGAAGAGCACCTCCACGCCCTGGCCGCTGGCCCAGAGCGCGTCGATGCGGCGCACGCTCTCCGCCAACTGCGGGTAGTCCAGCCCGTTCCGTTGACAGAGATTCCAGGCGGTGGGCGCATGAAGCGCGTTCACCGAATCACACAGGGACTCCGCCTGCCCGCCGACACGGTACGAGATGGCGCGGACGAACCACTCGTGTGACAACTCCTGGCGCAGGAAGAACACGACGTGTGCGTACTCATGGGCGAGCAGCACCTGGCTGTCGCGAGCCAGCGCGGCCTCCACCGTGAGCGGGCGCGGGACCTGAGGCGGAGGCGCCCGCGAGGCCTCCCAATCCCACAGACAGACATTCGACCCGGGCCCTGGCGCCAGGCCCGTGCGGTTCATGAACGCGGCGCCCGCCAACGTGCCAGGCGTCCCGCAGACACTGTCCGACGCCAAGTGGAGGTCCACGGGAGTCATGAGCGGCAGCACGTCCACGCCCGTGAGCGACAGCAGCTCGTCCTTCACGGCCAGGAAGCCCGCGTAGCGCGCGAAGATGTACGTCTCCTCCAGCGGGCAAGGCTGCTCACAGACGATGCGGAAGGTGTCTCCCGGGCGCTGATAGGCCGCATAGGGCCGGCCGCCGAGCGTCACGTCCTCGCGGGGCACCGCGAGCACCTCGATGGGCGGCGTCCCAGCGTCCACGCCCGCATCCGAGGCAGGCCCGCCCGCATCCGGACCGCCACCCGGAGGCGCGGTGCCCTCATCACCACAGGCCAGGACCAGCAGGAGTGCGGTCAGCACGCCACAACGCGCCAGGGTGGATGGTGCGAATCGAGACATGTGGGCACGCCCTCTGGAATGAACCTCCTCCGCGAGGAGGATGTTTCAGATGTGACACCCGACAATCGGAAGCACGGCGAACCATGCGCTGGGCACATGACGTGTGTCCAGGCCTGCCATCATGGTAGAGACAGGAGTCGTCGGATTCACCCCCAACCCAGAGTAACCACCATGACCTTTTTCTCGCGAAAAGTGCTCGCCCTCCTTGTGTTCTTCATGTCCTCGACCGCGCTCGCCGCTGAGACGTGGGTCCAGGGCCGCGCCGTGCTCCACGCCTGTGTCTATGCCAGCTCCTACGAGGCCCAGCTCGAGCTGAACTACCGGAACTACGCCCTGCCCTGGGGCACCTCCGTCTATCTCATCCACGGCTGGGGGGGCCTCGACAGCTTCGTCCCGTTCGACTGGGAGAACACGCAGACCCTCGAAGTCTCCGCGTCCGCGCCGTACACGTGGAGCACCACGGTGACGAGCATCATCTCCAACCGCACGTCGCCCAAGTGGTACGAGCACTTCGACTTCGTCTGGAAGGTCGTGCTCCCCAACGGCCACGAGTTCTACGAGAAGGGCAACGGCTCCACCTGGGGTTACTACGCCGCCAGCCTGCTGGACATCACGGAGCGCCCCTGCACGTCGGACGGCAACTTCGTGGGCCCCTTCTACCCGCTGTCTGTCACCTCCATCGAGAAGTGGTAGCCATTCCGTGACGCTTCAGCGGCGGGGGCGCCAAATCCAGACGCCCCGCCGCGTCAGTGGAGGGTGAACACGCGCCGCGAGTCATCCCAGGACATTCCATGTCGCCGCAGCACCCGCGCCAGGTCCAGCTCCACGGGCGGCGGGTGGGCGAAGTCCTCGAAGCGCAACAGGTGGAACGTCCGGTCGGAGGCCGCCGCCGCCAGCCACGCTCCGTCGGAAGTGAAGGCCACGGCGGAGACGAACCCCTGCTGCCCAGATACCTCCCCCATGAGGGCCCCGTCAGGAAGCCGCCAGATTTTCACCTCGCCCCCCATTCCGCCGGACGCCACGAGCGCCCCCTGGGGCGCCACCGCGAGCGACAAGACGCCCACCGTGCGCACATCCATCGACGTCCGCACGCGGCCGTCCTCCGGATTCCAGAGCCGGATGGGCTGACGCATTCCCGCGGTCAGCAGCTCCCCGGACGCCAGGAACGCGACGGCGCGGACCCTGTCGCCCGCCTCCAGGACGCGCGACACCGCGCCCCGCGCCACGTCCCAGACCCGCACCGTGTGGTCCGCTGAGCCGGAAGCCAGCCTTTGCCCCGTGGCATCGAACGCCAATGCCCACGGCTTCCCGGTGTGCCCTGTCAGCCGGGCCACCTGGGTCGCGGAGGGGACAGCCCAAAGCACGACGTCCCGCGCCACCCCGGCCGCGAGCAACCGCCGGTCCGCGCTCACGGCCACGGCCCCCACCGCGTCAGGTGCCTCCAGGCGGGAGTGGAGCTCGCCGCTGGACGACACCGACCAGCTCCGCAGGCCGTCCTCCCCACCCGACACGAAAGCACCTGGCCCCACGGAGGCCAGCACCTCAGGCCAGACGGGCAGCTCCCGCAGCAGGACATCCGGAGGTCGCTCGGGCCGGGACCAGACCTTGAGCACGCCGTCCATGCCACCAGAAGCGAACGTGCGTCCGTCCGGGGACAGGGCCACGGCCATCACGAAGGTCCGGTGCGCATCCAATCGCTCCAGGACCTCGCCACCGCCGCGCACGTCCACACGCTGCACGCGTCCCTCCCAGCCCGCCTGCACGAGCTGCCGGAAACCGGCGTCGATGGCCACGGCCGAAAGCGCCCCCGTGTTGCGCTGCACGTCGAGCAGCGCGCCGGTCCGGGCATCCCAGAAACGAATGGCCCGGTCCGCGGACGCGGTCATCACCCGCTCGCCATCCGCGGAGAACGCGCAGGACGCCACCACGTCCCCGTGCCCCGTCAGCCGGTGCAGCTCGCGCCGCGCCGTCAGGTCCCACACCCGCGCGGTCCGGTCCGTGCTTGACGACACGAGCCGTGCTCCGTCGGGGGAGAAGGCCACCGCGATGACGATGTCGTCATGCGTGAACCGGAGCACCTCCGCGCCGTCACGGAGACGCCAGACACGAACCGTCTGGTCCAGGCCACCACTCGCCAGCCATTCACCCTCCGGGGAGAAGGCCAGGCCCCGCACGACATCCGTGTGCCCGGACAGCAAGGCCACCCTGCGGCCCTGCTTCCAGTCCCAGAGCCAGAGCGCGCCGGGCCTGCCAGCGGCGGCCAGCCAGCGACCATCCGGCGAGAACGCGAGGGCATGGAGCTCGGCGTCGTGGCCCTTCAGCTCCGCCACCTGCGCTCCGGCCTCCACGTCCCAGACGCGCACGACCGCGTCATACCCTCCCGACGCCAGCAGCCTGCCGTCGGGCGAGAAGGCCAGCGCCAGCACCGAACCCTCGAACTGCTTCGCCCACTCGAGCAACGAGGCGCGCTTCTCCGCCCACACCTGGCCCCAGCGCGCCGTGGGTGAGTCCTCCGTCTCGCGGCCGCGAAGTAGCCGGCCGCCAGGGCCCATTGCTTCGTCTCGGTGGCCGCGTCACCGCGGGCCCGGAAGAGTTCGGACCGCCCGTCTCGCACCACCGCGGCCTCCGGCGAGGACCGCCGCCCCGCGCAGGACACCGTGAGCAGGACCAGGACCCACCACCACGAACGCAGGCGCATTCCGGATTCATCACCCGGGACACGGCCCCGGCACAATCCCCTTCGCCCAGCGCATGAGCCCGTGGCGGAACCGACACTGCGCATTGTCAGCCCCCTCTCCCCTATCAGGCCTGCCAGGCGCCACGTCCGCGCCCATCCGCCAACGCGTGCCTGGGCGCCCCCTCCCGCCCCCCTGCTGTGAGCGCTCCTCCGCGCTCGCCAGGCGTCCCTAGCTTGGCTGTAGGGGGCCTTTCCCATCACCGGCCCCACGGAGGAGAAAGCCATGCCCCTGGACCCTCGAAGTGAGTCTGCGCGAACAGGCGAAGGACGACCGCCCGGGCTGCCCCCAGGCCGGGTCGAGCAGCTACGGGCCCGCTTGCGCGGCCGGCTCGTGCGCCCCGAGGACGCGGACTACGAGGAGTGCTGCCGCGTCTACAACGCCATGATTCACAAGCGGCCGGCGCTGATTGCCCGGTGCGCCGACGTGGCGGACGTCCTCGCGGCGGTGGAGTTCGCGCGCGAGCAGGGCCTCATGCTCGCGGTCCGCGGGGGTGGGCACAACGGTGCCGGCCTGGGCACCTGCGACGGGGGGCTCGTCGTCGACCTGTCGCTCATGCGCGGCGTCCGGGTCGCCCCCGAATCGGGCACCGTGCGTGTGGCGGGAGGAAGCGTCTGGGGCGAGGTGGACCATGCCACGCACGCCCTCGGGCTCGCCGTTCCCTCGGGAATCATCTCCACCACGGGCGTGGGCGGCCTCACCCTGGGGGGCGGCCTGGGCCACCTCACGCGCCGCTACGGCCTCACCATCGACAGCCTGCTCGCCGTGGACATGGTGCTGGCGGACGGGCGCTTCGTCACCGCGAACGCCGCGCAGCACCCGGACCTGTTCTGGGCCGTGCGCGGCGGCGGCGGCAACTTCGGCGTCGTCACGTCCTTCCTCTTCCAGGCCCACCCGGTGGACACCCTCCTGGGAGGCCCGACGCTCTGGCCCCTGGAGCGCGCCGAGGAGGTGATGCGGTGGTACCGCGAGTTCATCGCCACCGCGCCCGAGACACTCACCGGCTTCTTCGCCTTCATGGTCGTCCCGCCCGCGGCGCCCTTCCCGCCCCACCTGCACTTGCAGAAGATGTGCGCGGTGGTGTGGTGCTACACCGGAGACCCGGCCCAGGCCGACGCGCTCTTCAAGCCCGTGCGCACCATGGGCCCCGCGCTCGACGGCGTGCAGACCCTGCCCTACCCCGCGCTGCAGAGCATGTTCGATGCACTCTATCCGCCGGGCCTCCAGTGGTACTGGCGCGCGGACTTCGTGCGGGAGCTGGGGGACGAAGCCATCTCCCGGCACGTGGCGTTCGCCCACCGCCTGCCCACGATGCACTCCACCATGCACCTCTATCCCATCGACGGAGCGGCGCACCGGGTGGCGCCAGGCGACACCGCCTTCAGCTTCCGGGACGCGCGGTGGGCGGAGGTCATCGTCGGAGTGGACCCCTCTCCCGCCAAGGCCGGGGACATCACCTCCTGGACGAAGGACTATTGGGAAGCCCTGCATCCCTACTCCGCGGGCGGCGCCTACGTGAACTTCCTCATGGACGAGGGCCAGGAACGCGTCCAGGCGACGTACCAGGACAACTACGCCAGGCTGGTGGAGGTGAAGGACCGCTACGACCCGGACAACCTTTTCCGCGTGAACCAGAACATCCGCCCCAGCAGCGGCGCGCCGGTTCGCCATTAAGCCACCATTCCCTCGCGCCCTTGCTCGCCCGGAGCGGCCTCGGTTGGTACCTTCCGTGCCCGCAGGTTCGCTCCCCCCCCCAATCGCGAGGAGAATGAGGCATGGCAACGGGCTTCGAGGCTTACAGGATGGAGGACCCCACGCTCCTGGCGGGCGTGAAAGAGGCCCTGCTGCAATCCTACTTCGCGGACTTCGACCAGGGCTTTCTCAAGACGCCGGCGGGGCAATCGGACGTCGCGGACCACGTGGATGGCCGGTACAACCGGTGCGTTGACCACGTGCTGCCCTGGCTCGCGAGGTACGCGCAGTTGGGCAAGGCGGACATCGTCGAGCTGGGCTGCGGCACGGGCTCCAGCACCGCGGCCTTCGCCCAGGTCGCCCGCCATGTCACGGGGTACGACATCCACACGCCCTCCGTGCGCGCGGCCGAAAGCCGCATGAAGGCCCTGGGATTGCGCAACGTCGCCATGAGCGTCGTGGAGCCCGCGCGGTTGCTGGAGACCCTGAAGCAGGAGAATCCCAACGGCGCTGACGTCTTCGTGCTGTACGCGGTGCTCGAACATCAGACGCCCGCCGAGCGCCTGGAGACGCTCCGCACCGGATGGGAGTTGCTGCGGCCGGGAGGACTGCTCGTCGTCGTGGATACGCCCAACCGGCTCGTGTACTTCGACGCGCACACGTCCCTGATGCCGTTCTTCCACTTCCTGCCGCCGGAGCTCGGGTGGCCGTACGCCTCGCGCTCCCCTCGTGAGAACTTCCGCGAGGCCATGGCGCAGGTGTCCGCCGAAGACGCCCCCATGCTGCTGACCCGATGGGGCCTGGGCGTCAGCCACCATGAGCTCGAGCTGGCGCTGGGGGACATCGACCCCGTGCTGGTGGGGACGGGCTTCGAGCCGGAGGTGCTCGACATGTTCCCCGTCACACTCGACGAAGAGCTGCTGCGTTTGTACGTGGAGAGGAGCGGCGCTCGCGTGCCCCTGGCGTTCACCCGGAACACGCTCAACTTCGTCCTGCGCAAGGGCGACAACGCCGACCTCATCGCCCGCCGACCTTCGCCGCCTCCGGTGCGACACCTCGTCAACGAGACGTCACACCCAGTCCAGGCGCAACGCCTCCACGAACTGGAACAGCGCGTCCGGGAGCTGGAAGAGCACATCGCCACCCCGCCCCTGCGGCACCAGCTCGCCGATAAGCTCAACGGCGCCTTCAAACAGACGGCCCTTCACCGTCAGGCCCGGAAGCTCGTCGAATGGTCGGTGGGCCGCGTCAAGCGCGGCTCGCGCTGAGTCCTGGCGACGAAGCCCGTGAAACATAAAATCCGGTTAATCCCCACCCAGGAATCACCGGCTGTCGATGAAACATACAGGCGGAGGTCGAGCGGCCGAGCGGGGTGAAGCAGACCCATTTTACAAGAGCGTCTCTCGCGTCCGAGGATTGACGCATCCATGCGTCACCTCCGCACTCCGACTCACGCGCCGGCGCTTCACGCCTCCCCCGGTGTTTCACCTGTCTCACCTGCCGGCGCACGCCTGTCTTCACGAAACACGTCGTGGTGCTGGGTGCTGCCGTTCCTCCTGATACTCTCCACCTCCGCGTGGGCGGACACAGGGCGGCCCAGCGTCGACTTGAATGAGGGCTGGCGGTACCGCTGGGGAGACTCCCCGCCGGGCCCCGCCGAAGTGCCAGCCTGGGCCCTGGAGTCAGGGGATGAGCAGGCGTGGAAGCCCGTGGCGGCCCTCCGCGAGCCGCCGGGCCGGGGAGCGCACACCTTCCTTTGGCTGAGCATCCCCATCCCCCAGGAGCAGTGGCTGGAGCCCGCGCTCTACCTGGGCACGGTGGCCAATGCCTTCGAAGTCTACGCCAACGGCCAGCGCGTCTACACGAGCGGGCGGCTGAATCCCTCGGGCACGGAGGAGACAGACAACCTCGCGTGGCGGCTCATTCCCCTGCCACCCACGGTGGAGGGCACGCGCCTGCTGCTGCGAATCCAGAGCAGCGGCCCCATCATCGGCGTGGGCGGCGCGGCCCGGGTGGGGGCGCACCATCAACTGCTCGCGACGGTGACGCGCACGGGGCTGGCGCCCTTTTTCATGGGCCTGCTGCTGTTCATCATCGCCGGTGCCGCCGCCGTGGGCGCCCTGGCGCGGCGCCAGACGCAGATGCTCCTGCCGCTCATGCTCTTCGCCAGCGGCTCAGCGGCCATGATGCTGGGCACGAGCGGCCTGATTCCCGCGCTCTGGGGCGGCTATCTGCTGGGAAGCCAGCTCACGCTGGTGGGCTCGTACTGCATCCTGCCCGCGCTCGCCTGGTTCATCTCCGACAGCGTCCTGGAGAACCGGATGCGCTGGTTTCGATGGAGCGCCTGGGCCACCTGCGTACCGGCCGCCGTTCAGGCCATCATCGCGATGACCGACCTGGGCACGGCGCAGCGGTACCTCGGCCCCTTCGTCGCCTACTCGGTGCCCTGCCTGCTCGCGTGCGTCATCATCGCGGGTATCTCGGCGTGGCGAGGCAACCCCGACGCGCGAATCTTCTCCATGGGCCTGGCCGTGTTCTTCGGTGTCGTCCTCCACACCACGCTGCCGGTGTTCGGCCTGGTGGAGTCCACGGACTCGCTCATGCACTGGGGCTTCCTGGCGCTCACGCTTTCGCTGGTGGGCATCGTCGTCCGCCGCACGGCGTTGATGGTGCGCGCGCTCGAGTCGCACACGCGTCAACTCGAGGAGCGGCGTCATGAGGTGAAGCGGCTCGCCCAGGACATGGGGAGCGGCGCCGGCGAGCTGGCCACGGTGGCGCAACAGCTGCGCACGTCCAGCGAGGTGCAGACGGCGGGTGTCAGCCGGCAGGCCGCGGCGCTCCGGGAGGCGGAGCAGACGGTCCAGGAAATCCGGCAGGGTTCCCTGGTGACGGCGGACAAGGCGCGGCTGCTCGCGAGCTCCATTGAAACCGCCGAGGAGGCGGGGCGCGATGGCGGCGCGGCCATCGCCCGCACGTTGACCAACCTGGAAGCCATCCGTCAGGAGGTCTCCGAGATGGCGAGCAGCATCCTCGCGCTGGACACGCGCACCCGTGAAATCTCCAGCATCGTGGACACCGTGAAGGGCCTGGCGGACCAATCCAACATGCTGGCCATCAACGCCGCCATCGAGGCCGCGCGCAGCGGGGAGCACGGCCGGGGCTTTGGCGTCGTGTCGCGCGAGGTCCGCAGCCTCGCCGACCAGTCCATCCTGGCGACCCACCGCATCCGCGAGGTGCTCGACGGCGTGAGCCTGAGCATGCGGGAGACCGCGAAGATGAGTGAGCAGGGAGAGCAGCGCGTGAAGGCGAGCCTGGACGCGGTGCGCGTCTCCGGCGCCCAGCTCCAGCGGCTCACGGCCATCATCGACGACACCGGCACCAGCGTGCGGCAGATCTCCGCGGCGGTGGCGCAGCAGGACGCGGGCACCTCCCAGATTGCCCAGGCCATCCAGGAGCTGTCCGCGCAGATGCAACATACGCTGCGCACCGTCGAGGAGACGCAGAAGGTGTCGGGCTCGGTGCAGACGCTCGCGGAGAACATGGCGGGCACGGCTCGCATCGCGCTCCAGACGGGCACGCTCGATGACTGAGCATGCCCTCTAGCGCGCCATGCCCCGGCGGCAAGCCGTTGTCGCGTGCAACGGAACACGCTCGCCTCCGACTTCAGCGGGCGCAGAGGGTAGGCCCGGGGCCCGAGCCCCTGCCTGACCCACCCAGCGCATGAAGCGGCGCATCCCGGAATACCGGCTCCGGCTTGCCGGGCATTGAAGCGTCCTGCGCACGGACGCGTGGAGCCCTCCTGTCAATGGCAGCCCCTCCGCCGTGCCCTCACCCTGGCCTCGCGTCAAAGGGGAGGCAGCTCATGAAGGGTTGGCGGCTGGGTTGTGCAGCACTCGCGGCGTGGTGGTTGGTTGGGTGCATGGGAGGACCCGGCGAGCAGGCAGACAGCTTCGGGGAGCAGGAGGAGTCGGAGTCTGCCGAACAGGACAGCGTCGAAGCGCAGTGGAAGGACACGGAGAAGAAAGTCTATTCAGAGAACTTCGGAAGAGGCGCGGGCCCCGAGTGGAGCCACCGCACCGTGTCCCGGACGCCGAAGGGAGAACGAAAGTTCCTGGGGCCCTTCAGCGAGCAGGAAGTCACGCTCAGCCTGGCCGACCTGCCAGACCATGACGAGGTCGAGGTCCAGTTGGAGCTGTTCGTCCTCAATTCGTGGGACGGTAACGACACGACGAAGGGGCCGGACCGCTGGGTCGCGAGCGTGGACGACGGTCCCGTCCTGCTGGATGCCACCTTCTCCAATGACGACGCGCCGTTCGACGCACGCTACGAGCAGTCGTACCCGAAGCCCTACCTCCAAGGCAGCCACCCGGGCCTCACCGGCGCCGCGAAGAAGGGCAAGCTCGGGTACCGGGACGAGTCCGGCTACGGCAGCCGTGGGGACGCCATCTATCCCCTGTCCTTCACCTTCAGGCACACCGGAGACCGGCTGACACTCCGCTTCGCGGACCCGCCTCGAGGCGAGGCCAACGAGCAGTGGGGCCTGGATTCGGTGAAGGTGAAGGTCCGGAAGAAGAAGGTGGGCGACCTGCTGGTCAGCAACAACGTGGACAGCAGCGTGCTGCGCTACGACGGGATGACGGGGAACTTCATTGACGTCTTCGTGCCGGCTGGAAGCGGCGCCAATGCGGCCACCCTGACGTTCATGCCCTCGAAGCGAAAGAAGCCGCATGAATACGAAGCGGACTGAGCGCCGCCGTCCCGTCAATCCCTGAGCAAGGCCTCGCCTCCGCTCCCGGATGAGCGCCACCAGCGCTCGAAGGCTGGCGGGGGCGCGCCGCTTCGTGGGGCAGGCCTGATGCGTTCTCGGGTGTTTGCGATTCCGTGAGGAGCCCTCATGTTCGACGAAATCGCGGCCGGCGCCAGCCCCTCATGATTCCGAGGGGCCGTCCCGAAACTCCGGCGCCTTCCGATGCGCGCCGCTCTTGCCAGCCGCGGGCGCGGGGCCGCCACGTCGACGACGGCGGCGCCGCGGCGGAGGGTTTCCAGTGGCGCCTCCCAGCTCGCGCAGCACCCGCGCCCGGACTCCCCCCTCCAGGCGGAGTTCCTGCATGAGCGCCTGCACCTGCCGGCCCCCGTGCGGGTGGCGCAGGGCCTCGCACAGCCGCTCGACGATGTCGATGCGCAGGGCCACGCTCCCGAGCACCTCGTACCCGTAGGCCCGTGCGTCCCGGCGGTCCAGCTCGGAGAGCGGAAGCACGGGCGCTCGTGGCACCCCGGCGGGACCTGGCCGCTGGAGGAACAACGACGTCAGCATGCAGCGCCGCTCCAGCGCATGCGGGGCGAGGGCCTCGGCGACGTAGACGAAGCGGTGTCCCTCGCAGACGCCTTGCACCGTCAGGCGCGCGCGGGCCTCCTCATCCAACAGCCGCCACTGCTCATGCGCCTCGCCCCGCGCAATCACGCCCAGGCCCTCGGACAGGCGGTACGCGAGCCCACGCGCCGCCGCGTTGCGCCCCGCCCCGGAGAAGGACTCGGCGGGAAAGCCGCCCATGGCCTCGGTGACGAGGTCCCGCGCGAGCGCCAGCAGACGCCGCTCCAGGCGCTGCCGCGCGCCGCCCGTCCAGACCTCCGGCTCCGCCAGCGCCAGCAATGGGGAGCGACGGTCCGTCCCGCGAACGAGGCGCGCCAGGGGCTCGCCTTCGAAGGAGATGGCGCCCGTCGCATCCACCTGGAAGGCGTCATGGCCCGCGTCCACCACCCGCTGGACGAACTGCTCCTCCGTCATCGCGAAGCCCTCGGCGCCCGGCAGCGCCTCCAGCAGCTGCCCCAGCCTGGCGAAGGGGCTGGCCGCACCGGACGGAGGCCGCGCGGTGGCCTTCACGAAGCGACGTGTGCTGCGCCTCGCGGCACGCTGCACGAAGCGCTCGACGAGCCGCTCATGGAGCGCGTCCCCCAGCGCCTCCTCGATGCCGCGCGTCCGCTCCTGCCAGTGCTCCGCCTCGTGCAACCACCCCGGCCGATGGCTGATGTACGTCCAGATGCGGATGGCCGCCAGCCGGTCCATCAGCGTGTGGAGGTCTCCGGACACGTCGTCGAGCGGCGCCACCTGCCTGTTCAGCCAGACGGCGTCCAGCTTCCCGTCCCCCGCGGTGAGCTGCAGGAAGGTCTCACGCAGCAACGCGACATGCTGGCCGAAGAGCCCCTTGCGGAAGTCAGGTATCTGGCAGACCTGCCACAGCAGCTCCACCATGGCTGGCCCGGTGGCCACGTCCTGGATGGCCGGAACACGCGAGAGGTCCTTGAGCGCATCGAAGTCATCCGCGCGCTCCACCCGGATGAAGGCCGTGTGGCCCGGCGCGCGCGCCAAAGAATCCAGCAGGGCCTCCGGGCTCGAGAAGTCGAGCGCGGCGTTGCGCCAGATGAGGCTCCGGACCGCCGGGAAGCGGTGCGTCTCGATGGCGGAGACCACCCGCGGCGACAGCTCCGGCAGCGTGTTCAGCGTGCCGAAGCTCCCGTCGTTCAAGTGGCGTCCGGCGCGGCCCGCGATTTGCGCCAGCTCGTCCGGGTAGAGCTCGCGCTGGTCGGCGCCGTCGAACTTGGACAGCGCGGCGAAGGCCACGTGGTCGAGGTCCAGGTTCAGCCCCATGCCAATGGCATCCGTGGCCACCAGGTACTGCACCTCTCCGGACTGGTACATCGCCACCTGGGCGTTGCGCGTCCGGGGAGACAGCGCGCCCAGCACCACGGCCACGCCGCCCCGGAGGCGCCGGAGCGATTCTGCCAGCTCATAGACGCGGTCCGCGGAGAACGCGACCACCGCCGACCGTGGCGGGAGGCTCTTCAAGGAGCGATGCCCGGCATACCGAAGCTGCGACAGACGGGTGGCGCGCTTCACCGACGCATGGGGAATGAGCGTCTGGACCATGGGCCGCATCGTGTCCGCGCCCAGGAACCAGGTCTCCTTGCGTCCCCGGGCGTGGAGCAGCCGATCCGTGAAGACGTGCCCGCGCTCGCGGTGAGCGGCGAGCTGGATTTCATCCACCGCGAGGAAGTCGACGGGCCTGTCCGTCGGCATCGCCTCGACGGTGCAAATCCAGTAGTCGGGGCGCGGGGGCACGCGCTTCTCCTCCCCCGTCATCAGCGCCACGCGGCCCTCGCCCACCCGAGCAGTCACCCGGTCGTAGACCTCACGGGCGAGCAGGCGGAGCGGCAACCCCATGATGCCCGAGCCGTGTTCGAGCATGCGCTCGATGGCTCGGTGCGTCTTCCCTGTGTTCGTGGGCCCCAGCTCCGCCACGACGACGGGCGGCCGGCTGGACGGGCTGGAGTTCATCCACGGATTCTAACCTCTGCCGGGCCCCTCCGCCCGGCTCCCCAATGGGAGATTCCCGGAGCCGGCGGCTCAGTGAATGCGCAGGGCCAGCTTGCCCAGGTGGTGCTTGCTGGCGGCTTCGAGCGCGCGGCCCGCCTCGTCCAGCCGGTACACCTGGAAGACTTCGACATGGAAGGGCGCTGCTTCAATGAGCCGGTTGAGGCGCGTGAGGACCTCGGCGTTCGACTCGCCGTTGTAGGCCGTCAGCTTGACGCCTTCGGGGGCACGCGGCTCCGGCTCCACGCCATGCGGGTAGGCGATGTGGCCTCCCTTCTTCACGGCTTTCAGCGCCGGCTCCCGGCCCTCGCCGCCCGCGAGCACCAGCGCCGCGTCGAGCCCGTCCGGCGCGAAGTCCCGAATCACCTTCGCCACGTCCTCACCACCCCGCCCGTCCACCGCCTTCTCCGCGCCCAGGCGCTTCACCAACTCCACGCCGTCCGGCCCCGAGGCCACCGCCAAGACCCGCGCCCCCAGACGCCTGGCGAGCTGCACCGCCAGATGGCCCACGCCGCCGCTCGCGCCGTACACCAGCAGCGACATGCCCTGACGAACGTTCAGCGCGTCCTGCACGCCTTGAAGCGCGGTGATGCCGTCCGCCGCCAGGACGCCCGCCTGTTCCGCGCTCAACCCCTTGGGCACGAGCGCCGTGTTGTCGGCCTTCACCACCGCGTACTCGGCGAAGAACCCGCCCTTGTCGTTGAGGAAGCCGGAGCCGTACACCCGGTCGCCCACCTGACGGATTTTGACGCCCTCGCCCACCGCCACGATGGTGCCGGCCCCATCCGTCCCCAGCACGTAGGGGAAGGAGGACTTGCCGGGCTTGAGCGACTCCATCTCGCCCTCGCGCTCCGCGGCGTCCCAGCTGCCGACGCCCGCGGTCTCCACCTGGATGAGCACCTCCCCCGGGCCCACGGGTGGGACGGCCACCGTCTTCATGCCCAGCACCTCTGGCCCACCGAAGCGGTCGATGGCGGCGGCCTTCATCTGCGACGGAATGGATGTCTTCATGGCGGTTCCTCGCGGGCGGGGTGCGCACGCCCCGATAGGGTTCTTCCGGAGCGTGGGCATGCCTCCCGCAAAATGCAGAGGACACCCACGGCGCCGCGAGCCAGGGGCTGCCCGCATGCCCGCCACCACGGCGGCCCGTACCGGCGAGCGGCCGTGCGAGCGTGGCCGTGCGTCCTCACGGCCATCGAGGTCATCCGCTACTGGAGGGCGTGTCCCTCCGACGCGCTACTCGACGAACGACTTCGTGCTGTAGAGCGACGCATCCACCTTGCGCAGGACGGGCAGGTTCGTGCCGGGCTCGCGCTCGGCCTGACGGTCGATGTACGTCTGGAGGACGTCGGCATCGAGCACGCCGATGTCGGAGCGGCGCTCGGCCGGCACGTTGGCCAGCGTCGCGTAGCCGTCACCACCCGTGGCGTTGAAGCTCAGCACGAACAGGCGGTAGGAGGCGGTCGGCCGGAGCTCGTTCCACTGGCCCGTCGTCTGGTCCAGCACCTCCAGGTTGCTGGCGCGCTGGCCGCGAGCCTGGGCGGCGTTGACGTCGAAGCGCAGGCCGCCGGTGTACGGATAGGGCCCCGTGGTGCCGCCCTCCCGGAACGTGGCGTGCAGCCCGTCCTCAATCATCGACTTCACCTCGGTGCCAGTGACGTCCAGCCGGAACAGCATGTTGCCGAAGGGCAGCACCTCGATGACGTCCGCCGCCGTCACCGGTCCCTGCAGCGGCCGGCGCACGCCGCCAGCGCTCTGCAACGTGATATCCGCGCCGCCGTAATCCGAGTTGGCCACTTCCAGGTAGGCCTGAGCCACCAGTTGCTGGATGTCGCCGCCCCGGCTGTGGACCTCGCCCAGGGCGTTGCAGCTCACGCTGGAGCGGCCCGGCTCCGTGTTTCCCGGCACGCGACGATTGCAAAGCTCGTCGCCCGCCGTGGCCACCACCGTCCGGCTGTACTCGTCAACCCGGCCCTGGAACGGCGCCAGCACCTGCGCGGCCGCGGCATCCGGCTGCGTCACCCTTAGGAAGCCGCTGGCGGCCACGCTGGCCAGCATCGCGGCGTTGTCGGAGTCAGAGACGGGCGTCCCATCCATGGAGAACTGGTTGCCGATGAGCACGTGGGGCGTGCCGCCACAGGACGTGACCACGCCCGCGGCGTCGAAGCGGATGGTCATCTCACCGACGACCTGCGAGTACTGCCAGGCCTGCCCCAGGCACACCGTTTCGCCGTCGCGGTTGCGCAGCGACTCCGCATAGGGCCCCGCGGGCGTCCCGACGTTGAAGGTCTCCATGTCGGCAGGCCCCAGCAGCGTGTGGGAGTCACCGCCGATGACCGCGTCCACCCCGCTCAGCTGCGGGATGATGGTCCGGTCGAGCTGGTACCCGATGTGGCTCATCACGATGATTTTGTTGATGCCCTGGGCCCGCAGCGCATCGATGGCGCGTTGGGCGGCGGGCACCTCGGCCTCGAACGTGGTGTCCGCATCCGGGCTGGAGGACTCCTTCGTCTTGCCCGCAATCGTCAGGCCGACGAGGCCAATCTTCTGGCCACCCCGTTCGACGACGGTGAACGGCTCCACGTAGCCGGCAGCCCTGGAGGTGTGCAGGGCGGAGCCCGCGCCGAACTGGACGTTGGCGCTGATGACGGGCGTCTGGCACTGGCCGGCATGCAGGCGGTCGATGAAGTTCTTCAGCTCGGTGTCGCCCTTGTCGAACTCGTGGTTGCCCAGGGTGAAGGCGTCGAAGCACACCGTGTTCATCATCGCGGCGTCGGCCTCGCCAATCTGGCCCGCGCGGTTGAAGTACAGCGTGCCGGTGAGGGCGTCACCCGCGTGGAGCTTGAGCACGTTCTCCTTTCCAGCCGCCAGCTCCTTCATCGCGGACGTGACGCGCGCGAAGCCCGAGGATTCGACCTCCGCGGCCACGGTGTCACCCACGGCGTTCGTCACGTTCAGCTCCAGGCTGGAGCCCGCCAGATGCGAGTGGTGATCGTTGATGTGGAGGATGGTCAAGTCCAGCGGCGCGGGCTGCTCGCCAGGGTCGACGTCATCGTCATCACCACACGCGGACAGCACGCTGGCCGCCATCCACGTCACCGTCAACCAGCGCGTCCGGTTCGACGAACGCGCCCCCCTACGCACTTCCTTCTCCGTCTTCAATCGCATGAGCCGCTCCCAGGTGCCTATCGGAAGGCGGCATGGTGTCGGGCGTGAATGGCAGCCCGGTTACGCCTTCCTACGCGGCCGGTGACACTTTCATGGCGATTGTCCACAGCCCAGGCCCCAGCACCTTCACCCCGCCAGCATTTCGCGGGCAACCATGTGCATCCCGAGGAGCATCAAGCTGACCAGGAAACACGCCCGGAACAGCACGGGTGAGAGCTTCTGGCGCAGCCACTGCCCCACCTGCATCCCGACGAGCGCAGGCAGCAACATCAGGAGGGACTGGCCCAGCTGCGTCCCCGCGCCAGCTGCGTTGATGTAGAGCCCCGCCGCCAGGGCCAGCGTGGACACCGTGAACGAGATACCCATGGCCTGAATCAGCTCCTCTCGCTCGAAGCCCAACGCTTGCAGATACGGCACCGCGGGGATGACGAAGACGCCCGTCGCCGCCGTCACGAAGCCGGTGAGCGCGCCCACCCAGGGCCCCAGGCGCTTGTCCGCCACCGGGCCCACCGTGAGTCGGGCCCCACTGATTCCCCAGGCCGCATAGGCCACCAGCGCCACGCCCAGGGACACCGTGGCCCAGGCGCCCACGGGCGCGCCCAGCAACCACGCTCCGACGAGCGTGCCGGCACAGACGCCCACCTGCATCGGCGCCAGCCGCCGCAGCAAGGGGCCCAAGGTCGACCAGGGACGGAGCTGCCAGACATTGGTGACCAGGGAGGGCACGATGAGGAGGACCGCCGCTCGGGCGGGAGGCATCACCAGGGCCAGCAGTGCCATGGCGATGGTGGGCAGGCCCAGCCCCACCACGCCTTTGACCAGGCCCGCGAGCACGAAGACGGCAACAGTCACCAGGAGGCTGTCGGACGATGGCATGGGGGAAGATCCTGGTGGGTGAGGGACACGCGACGCAATGATTCTGGGTGCCGCCCTCCCGCCTGAAAATTCGAAACTGCCCGCTGCCGCCTCAGGCCCAACCTGAGGCAGCGTCCCTCGAAGGTTCGGCGCGCTATCGTCGCCCCACATGCCAACGCCGACATCCGCCAAGGGCCCTCGTGGTGACATCGACGCCCGCGTGAAAGAAGCTCTGGCCGGGCTCGAACGCCTCGCCACCCCCGCCATGCGGGACAGTCTTGCCCGGTACGGGATTCCCGCTGACCATGCCCTCGGGGTGCCAATGCGGGACGTCCAGGGGCTGGCCAAGCGCCTTGGCCGGGACCATGCGCTCGCCAAGGCCTTGTGGAAGACGGGGGTCTACGAGGCACGCATGCTCTGTGCCTATATCGGCGAGGCGGACCGCGTCACACCCGCGGAGATGGAGCGGTGGTGCCGCGACTTCGACAACTGGGCCGTCTGCGACACGTTGTGCTTCGCCCTCTGGGACCATACTCCGCATGCATGGGCCATGGCGGACAAGTGGTCCAGCCACCGCGAGGAGTTCGTCAAACGCGCGGCCTTCGCGTTGCTCGCCTCGCTCGCGGTTCACGACAAGTCAGGCGAAGACGCGCCACACCTCAATGGGCTGGTCCTCATCGAGCGCGAAGCCACCGACGCCCGCAACTTCGTCAAGAAGGGCGTGAGCTGGGCCCTGCGCGCCGCTGGTAGCAGACGCGGTCCCGCGGTGCGCATTGCGGCGCGCGCCCTGGCCACCAGGCTTTCGGCCAGCGAAGACGCCACCGCTCGCTGGATTGGCAGGGATGCGCTGCGCGCCTTCGCCAAGCTGGAGGCGAAGCCACCCAAGCCCGCCGCCAAGGCGCCCCGTGGGAAGACGGCGACGCGGCCCCCAAAGCGCTCGCGCGACTGAGGGCCGTGGCAGGTAGGGGCCACACAGCGGCACCGTGGACCGCCCGGTCCGAGGAGCAGCGACCCACGCAGGAAGCCCCCTCCAGACCGCGGAATAATGGGATGGGTACGTTCGTACATACCGCCAGCGGCACCGTGAGGCCTCGTACCTCCTGCCGCATCCCCGGAGACCACGTGGCGCCCCGAAGATATGCCCCCGCGCGAAGGGCTTGTGCTCACGCTCGAGCGCTACACGCTCGCGGCGCGCCAGCGCGCCTTCCGGCAAATCACCCACGACTGGATGCGCCGCAGCCGCGCCGTGCTGGAACGGTTCGTCGACGCCAGGATGGCGCACGAGCTCGACGCCTTGATTGAGGGGCTGTTCATCCACGTCAGCCTCGACCCCGCCCCACGCAGCCGCGACCTGACCCGGGACGCCGTGCGCCGCCTTCTCTCGCTCGCCCCCTGACCCGCCATGCCCCCCACCTCTCCGCCCCAGGCCCCCCGCGAGTACCGGGCGGCCCGCGCGGCCGTCGCGGCGCTGTTCCTCACCAACGGCGCCATCCTCGCCAACCTCCTGCCGCGCTATCCGCAGCTCAAGGCCGACCTGGGCCTCAGCAACGCTCAATACGGGCTGGCGGTCGCCGCGTTCCCCAGTGGCGCGATGGTGGCGGGGCTTGCCGCCGGAGCGCTCATCCGCCGCTTCCGCTCCTCACGGGTCGCTGTCGCCGGCACGCTGCTGACGAGCCTGGGCGTGCTGGTCGCGGGCCTCGCGTCGTCGTGGTGGGTGCTCGCCGCTTCGCTCTTCTTCGCGGGCGGCATGGACGCCATCACCGACGTGGCGCAGAACTCCCATGGACTGCGGGTGCAGCGGCTCTATGGCCGGTCCATCCTCAACTCCTTCCACGCGGTCTGGAGCATCGGCGCGGTGGTCGGCGGACTCATGGGCGGGCTGGCCGCGGGACTGAACGTGCACCGGGGCCTGCATCTGGGATTCTCCGCCCTGCTCTTCGCCGGGGTGTCCTTGATGGCGCTGCGCTACACGATTCCCGGCCCCGAGCCCATCGTCACCGTCGAGCCAGAGGCAGCCGCGGCGCACCAGGGCAGCGTCCCCGCGCGGCGTCCGCCGACGGGGCGCGGGCGCATCTGGCTGATGTTTTCCGCGCTGGTCTTGATTGCCGTCGGCGGCATCCTCGTCGAGGACGCGGGCATGACGTGGGCAGCCGTCTACCTCTCCGGGACACTCGGCGCCACGGCCGCTGTCGCTTCGTTCGGGTTCGTCGCCCTCGTGGGCGCGCAGTTCGTGGGCCGGCTGCTGGGCGATGGAATGGTGGACCGGTTCGGCCAGCGCGCGGTCGCTCGGGCGGGGGGCGCCACCACGGCGCTGGGCATGAACGCTGCGCTGTTGTTTCCCTCCATACCGGGCACCATCGCGGGCTTCGCGCTCGCAGGATTCGGCGTTGCCACGCTGGTTCCCGCCGCCATGCACGGCGCCGACGAGCTGCCCGGCCTGAGCGCGGGAACGGGTCTCACCGTCATCAGTTGGCTGATGCGCCTGGGGTTCCTCGCGTCGCCCCCGCTCGTCGGGCTCGTCGCCGATAACGTGGGATTGCGCGTGGGTTTGCTTGGGGTGCCGCTCGCGGGGACCATCGTCGTGCTGCTCTCCGGAGTCCTGGCCACCGTCCGCGCCCCCGCCGCTTCACCGGGCGGCCAAGGCCCCTCGCTTCCACAACCCCATTGAAGCAAAGACTCAGCGCGCATGCAGCGGGCGCCGGCCTCGACGACTTCGTCCTCCTCAAGCGACTGGCCCTCGGCGCGATGTCGGAGGTGTTCCTCGCGGAGGCGAAGGGCGCATCGGGTCGGACCGGCTGGTTGCGCTGAAACGGATGCGACGACCTTTGGGTGCGCCAGTTCCTGGACGAGGCCCACCTGGCAACCCTCCTCAATCATTGCCCGACCAGTCGCAGGCCTCCAGGCGCTTCACCAGACCGACCGCTGGCACGCCCCCAGGGGACATGCTTGCATTCTCGCGGCGTCACGTGCCTGTCACGGAGTCCACGAGGCACGGAGGCGCTCCACCCAAGAAGGCCCCATGCCCGTTACCTTCAACCACACCATCATCGCCGCGAAGAACCGCCACGAATCCGCCCGGTTCTACCGAGACCTCCTCGAAGCCCACGAGGCGCCGTCCTGGGGCCCCTTCACCAACATCCAACTCGACGAAGGTGTGCTGCTGCAGTTCGCGGAGCCTCCCGTCGACATCCAGATGCAGCACTACGCCTTCCTCGTCGACGACGAACGCTTCGACCGGGCCCGCGCGCGGCTCCAGGCGCAAGGCCTCACGCACTGGGCCGACCCGCAGCGGAAGCGGCCCGGTGAAATCAACCACGAGCACGGAGGCCGCGGACTCTACGTGATGGACCCCGCCGGACACGGACTCGAGCTCATCACGCGTCCGTATCTCCCGGACGTACGGAACCCGTAGGCCTCGGGGCAGGGTCAAGGGGCGCGCTCCAGCAGGGCGCCCCACCCGAGCGCGTCGGTCAAGTCGGTGGCCGCCGAAGTCAAGTCGGGGAACGTCGAAGCCTCTACCTATGAAGGCAGGAGGAAGCTCGACATGAAGACGTTCAACCTGCTGGGCCGCATCGCCGTGACGACGTGGATTGCCGTGGGCTGCAACAGCGAGGAGCCTGATGTCGTGGAGGACGACGCGCCTTCACTGACCCAATGCCACCCCTTCGCCGCACGTGACACATCCCCCGTCCGCTCGCAGCGAGCGGAGGGGGTTCCCACGGAAGTGACCGCCTGGACGACCCCCATCGCTCCCGCCTACGAAGGCCCGCTCGCGGTGAATAGCGACCTGGAAGGCGCCGAGCGCTTCGGCGCCACGGAGCTGCGCGGCGCGGAGGACATCGCGTTCGACGCCCAAGGCCGGCTGTATACCGGCACCGCGGATGGAACCGTCTGGCGGGGCACCGTCGACGCGGAAGGCCGCCCGACGTCGTTCACCGCGCTGGCGACGCTGACGGACGCCCGTCCCCTGGGGCTGGCCTTCGACGCCTGCGGGAATCTGCTGGTCGCCGCAAGCAAGCGCGGACTCGTCGGCATCAGCCCCGACGGCATCGTGCGCACGCTCGCGGACCGCGTGGATGGGACGCGGATTGAGTACGCCGACGAGCTGGCCGTCGCCGCGGACGGAACCGTCTATCTCTCCGACGCCAGCACCCGTTACGCCAGCGCCTGGCCCTATGACTTCCTCGAGGGCAAGCCCAATGGCCGCGTGATTGCGTACGAGCCGGCGACCGGCGCGGTCCGCACGGTGGTGGACGATATCTACTTCGCCAACGGCGTGGCGGTGACGGCCGACGAAAGCGCGATCCTCATCGCGGAGACGTTCCGGGGCCGGGTGCTCCGGCACTGGCTCTCCGGAGCGCGCGCGGGAACGACCGAGCCCTTCATCGAGAACCTCCCTGTCACGCCCGACAACATCACGCTGGATGCGCAAAGCCAGCTGTGGACGACGGGCTACCTGCGCACCGACGAACTCGACGCGCTCTCCGGCAGCGCCCAGCAACGACTCGCGTTGCTCCAGAACTTCACCTATGAGCAGCTCGTCGCCGGCTTCCCCGTGGCGCCGCACGTGCTCGTGACGGTGCATGACGCGCAGGGTACACTGGTGCGCAGCTTCCACGACGCCACCGGGGGCCTGTTCTCGCTCAGCACGGCCGTGCCGCACGCATCGTGGCTCTACCTGGGGACCCTCTCCGGCCAGGGGATTGCGCGCGTGCCGGTGCCTTGACGCTCCTGGGGGCGTCTGGGAGTCTTTCTCGCTCACGCGATGGAAGACTCCCTGCTGCTCGGCACCTGTGGAACAGCGCTGGGCCATCAGATGCTCGGCTTCGCGCTCTCCCGTGGCTTCCGGGAGAGCGACGTGCTGCGAATCATGCAGACGGACCGCCGCACGCTGGCGGACCCGGACGCGCGGCTGCCCTTCGGACCCGCCTTGCAGTTCTGGGAACACGTGGCGCGCACGCTCGACGACGCCTCGGTTCCCATCCAGCTCGCGAAGATGATGTCCCCGAACGACCTGGGCGTCGTCGGCTTCGCGGCCATCACCTCCACCAGCGTCCGTGAGGGTATCCACCGCGCGGTGCGCTACTACGCGCTGCTGGCGGACACCGCCCGCCTCCAACTGACGGAGGTACCAGAGGGGCTGCCGGCTCGAGTTCATCCGCGCCAGCGCCCCCGGGCTCGGCATGCGCGTCATGAACGAGAACTCGATTGCCAGCATCCTCCACGTGATTCGGCTGGCGAGCGGCATCGACTTCGACCCCGTGGAGGTGGCCTTCCGACATCCCGCGCCCAGCCCCGTGACGGCGCACCGGCAGTTCTTCAGGGTGGTCCGGTTCGGCGCGGACTGGGACGGGCTCGTCGTTCCCACCGACGTGCTCGACCGCGCGCCCGCGGGCACGAAGACGCCCATGAGCGCCTTCTTCGAGCGCTATGCGACCACGCAGCTCCGCGCTCTGCGCGCGAGCCAGTCCTGCACCGACCGCGTGCGCTCATCCATCCTGGAGCTGCTCAGCGGCGGCGAGCCCCGCATGGCCGCCGTCGCCCAGCGGTTGGGGACGACGGAACGCACGCTGCGGCGACGGCTCGACGAGGAACAGGTGTCCTTCAGCGAGCTGATGGACGATGTCCGCAAGACGGCCGCGCGCGACCACCTGCAAGACACCAGGGCCAGTGTGTCCGACCTGGCCTTCCTCCTGGGCTTCTCCGAGGTCAGTGCCTTCAGCCGGGCCTTCACGCGGTGGTACGGCACGTCGCCGCGCGCGTTCCGCCAGCGCCCCGACTGAGCGCTGGCGGTCCTTCGGCTCAGGCCGGACGTTCGATGCGGCCATCCGCGTGCCGGGCGAAGCGCCCTTCCTCTCGCGGATGGACCGGGTCATTGGCCGGCCAGGGCCAGCCGCCGAAGCCGGTGCGCTGGTAGTCCGCGAAGGCCTGCTGAATCTCCTGCCGCGAGTTCATCACGAACGGGCCGTACTGCACGACGGGCTCGCCAATGGGACGGCCCTGCAGCATCAACAACTCCGCCGCGTCCGCGCCGTTCTCCAGCTCCACCGCGACGTCCGCCCGCAGTTCGACACCATGCGACGGAGGAATGGCACGCCCCGCCACGCGCAGGCCAGCGCCGAGGAAGAAGTAGAGCATCCGGTTGCTGCCAGGGGCCGCCGCCGGCAGCGTCCACCGCGCGCCCGGGGCCAGCTTGAGCGTCCAGATGGCCACGTCCGCCGTTTCCTGCGCGGCCCACGACTTGGGCGGCGGCGGTGGCGCCTTCACGTCTCCCAGGCTTCCAGCCACCACCGTGACTTCCGTGGCGCGCCCTTCCGCGTCCCGGGCGACGTGCCGGGGAATGACGTGGTTCCACAGCATGGAGAAGTGCGGCTCCACGAGCTTGTTCGCCCGCGGCAGGTTGAGCCAGATTTGAAACAGCTCCACCGGGTTCGGCTGGTCGCGCTGGAGCAGCGGGAACATCTCTGAATGGTTGATGCCCGCGCCCGCGGTGAGCCACTGCACATCCCCGCCGCCGAAGCGCGCCGCCGCCCCCAGGGAATCCGAGTGGTCGAGCAGGCCGCTGCGCACGACCGTGACAGTTTCGAAGCCCCGGTGCGGGTGCTGGGGGAAACCGGGCACCACGGTGCCGTGATACATGTTCCAGCCGTCCCGCCCGTCGAAGTCCTGGCCCAGGTTGCGGCCCGCCAGCGAGGCGGACGGCCCGAGGCGCTCATTCCCCACGGGGTACTTGTCGTCGTGGTGGACGCAGAAAAGGAACGGGTCCGGGGTCCGCCACGGCATCCCGAGCGGCTCCACACGAAGGACGGCTTCTGGCTGCTGACTCATCTGCTACGCCTCATCCCTTCCGGAGCCCCATGAAAATTCCCTGGGTCGGGACTCCCTCCGCTGAGCGTAACAGCGAGCCCTCCGCGCCGCTTGCCCCACCGTCCCACGAAGTTCAGGCCCACAGCTCCTGAGCGAGCGTGTCCACCATCGCCACGGCGACCTCGGGCGGGGGCAGCCCGGCCTCGGACACGAGCACGGGATTCACCGGCATGGCGGCCTCCTCGCGCAGGGCCTCCGCGGCCCGCTGCTTCGCCAGCCGGAGCACCTCGCGCTCCCCGTCCGACAGCCGCGCCTGCGCCCAGGCATCAATCTTCCAGGAGAGCTCCGCGTGCCGCGTCTCGTCCTCCGCGATGCGGGCCATGGAGGCGCGAACCTCGTCGTCCTGGGCATGGAGTGACTGGTGCCGCGCCACCAGCGCGCCGAACGTCTCCCGCACACAGCCCTCCACCGCGTTGTCCAGCGCCACCGCGAACAAGGAGCGGGGCGCCGCCGCATCCACCCGCGGGGCCTGGGGCGTCGCGCCATGCCGTCCCGCCAGCCGGGCGCTGACCTCCGTGTGCATGACCTCCTCCAGGGCGCTCATCAGCGCCGCGTCCTGCAGCGCGAGGTCCGCGCCATGCACGGCCAGCTCCTCCCGGAGCAGCAGGAAGGCCTGGATGGACGCGGCCTCCAGGTGGGCAATGGCGGCGAAGTGCTGGCCCAGCACATCGTCACACGCCACCGAGCCCCGTGAGCGCAGTCCTTCGGGCCTGCGCCCCACGGCGCAGTTGTCCGTGCCCCGCGCGAGCACCTTGCGCTCCTCCTCCACCACCTCGCCCGTTGACGACACGCGCAGGGCATACTGCGTCAGCTCCGTCCCCTCACCACACGCCATGCCCTTGGTGCCGACGACGCCGAACGCGCCGTCGCCCAAATCCTTCACCGCCCCATACTTGAGCCCGTCGCAGCGCACGCTATAGCCCGCGGAAAAGGCAGTCAGCGCGGCCTCCTGCGTCGTGTCGATGGGCCCCAGGAACGACTTCAGGGCCTCCAGGGAGGCGATGGCAGACACCACGTCGCCGCGTGTCGTCGCGAGGAAATAGTCGGTGCAGATGAAACCGCAGGCGGAGCGGAACCCACTGGCGGGCGACAACGCCTCGAGCTCTGACAGACATGTCTGGGTCTGGGTCGCCGTCGCGCAAGGTGTTCCCGCGGAGGAGAGCGGGTTCGTTGGCACGGACTCGCCAGCCGCATGGAAGCTCCGCAGTTGCACGAAGTCTGGCGCGACCGCGGGTGACAATCCCGTCACGGACAGCCCACCATTTTCACAAAGGGGCGGCTCATAGCCCGTCAGGTCCACTTCACCGTCACATCCGGCAAGTGTCAGGGGCGACAGGAGCGAGGCGCGAAGGGCCCGGGAGAAGAGCAGACGCAAGCGATTCGATTCCATGGGTGCAGGGCCTCCTTCGGATGGGAGTCCGCACCTCAGCAATGAAGATGCCAACGCCCGCGGGCCCGGGAACAGCGGACAGGCACCGCGAAATCCGGACGTTTCTTGCCTGCCCCGCTCAGAAACCTGAGGGGGCACGCGCTCTTGGCTTGCGCGATTTCAAGAACGGCATTCCTGGCTAAATCAGCGACACTGAAACACGAGTCAATGGCGACTCCCTCACAGTGTATGGCCAGGCAACCCGAGCGGTCGCCCAACATGAGCCACGGGTTTTGTTTTCAGGCAAATGCCTGTGTCACACTGGCGCCGCAAGCCTGACGCAGGCAGCGCCTCACCCGGCCCGGTGAAAGCGCTTCGAGGATGAGGTGCGGATGTCGTCGTGGTTCGGTATCGCAGTCGCAGTGCTGGCGCAAATGCCCGCCGACGGCGCAGCCCAGGTGAAGAAGGTAGACGGGCTGGTCCCCGCGCTCCGGGAGATGGCCGCGGATCCCCTCGTCATCCAAGCGGTGCGTGAGCAGAACGCCCGCCGCGAATCCCTGGACGCCATTCAAGCGCAGGACGCCGCCTGGATGGCGACGCCCGCGCTGACGCCTTTCAAGGAACGGCTGCTGAGCAGCGCCTGCTCGCGCGTCCTGAACCGGCACCGGACGAAGCTGGGGCGTGTCATCGCCGAGGCCTTCGCCATGGACAACCAGGGCGCGCTCGTGGGCGCCACGCGGCGCACGTCCGACTACTGGCAGGGCGACGAGGAGAAGTTCCAGGTGCCCTTCACGCAGGGCCTCCAGCTGCGTGAGAAGCCCTTCTTCGACGAGTCGTCGCAAGCCTTCGTCATCCAGGTCTCCTTCCCGGTCCGTGAGCGCGGACGAACCATTGGCGCGCTCTCCGTCGGCATCTCCCTGCTGGACCTCTGACTCTCCTGCTCGCTCGACATCCCATGCGCTTCCTCGACGGACTGAAGCTTCGCACCCGCCTCATGCTGGCAGTGTTCCTGCTGGTCATTGGAGCCATCGCCCCGCTCAACCTCGTGGGCAACTTCTTCGCGGAAGAGGCGCTGCGGGAGCAGATCCACGCCACCCTGCAAGCGGAAGCGGAGGGGCTGAGGGAGCTGGTGGAGGCGGCGCTCACCGAACGTGAGGGCAACGCGCGCAGCTGGGCCGAAGACTCCATCGTCCGAGGCGCCCTGCTGTTCGACACCTTCGAGAAGAGCGACGCGGTGCTGGCCTCGCTCCAGAAGCGCCATGCCTCCTTCGCGGGGTTGGTGCTCTTCTCCGAGGACGGCCGGGCGCTCTCCGCCAGCGACCCCGCGCTGCTCGCGCGCTTCGCGAACCAGGAGCAGGAGGTCCGCGAGACGGCCTGGTTCAAGAACGCGAAGCAGAACCGGCTGGATGGCCATGGGCTCGCGCAGGTGGACCCCTTCTTCCAGAAGCGCGTGCTGTCCTTCGCGGTACCGGTCATCAGCCCCATCAGCCAGTCGCGCATCGGCATCCTGCTGGCGGCCTATGATTGGGGGCGCATCGGCGCGGAGGTCGAGGATGCGCTGGCGCGCGCGCACGAGCGGGGACAGAAGAGCTTCGCGCTGGAGGTCCTCTCGGCGGAAGGCACGCCCCTGTTCGACTCCCGCGAAGAGGGCGCGCAGCGCGCCACCGACGCGCTCCGGTTCGAGGCCCTGGACGACAGGACGGAGGTGGACGTGGGAGATGGCTGGCGCTTCGTGGCGACCGTGTCTCCGCAAGAGGCCTACACCCCGCTGGAGCGGGGCTCTTGGATTGCCCTCATCCTGACGGCCGTGTCGTTGATTGCGAGCATGCTGGGCTCCTGGTGGCTGGCCCGGAGCGTGACGCGTCCCATCTCCACGCTCAGCGACGTCGTCGGCCGCATCGTGCGCGAAGGCGACCTGACTCAGCAGGTGGAGGTACCCGCACGCCAGGACGAGGTCGGCGAGCTGGCCGCGTCCTTCTCCCAGATGATGAGCCACCTGCGCGAGTCCACCGCCAGCCTCCAGCAGGGCACGCGGGTGCTGGGGCAGACGGTGGCCGAGCTGACCCGCGCCTCCGCCCAGCAGGAGCGCAACCTGTCCCGCCAGGCCGCCGCCCTCCAGGAGACCCAGACGACGGCGCAGGAAATCAAGCAGACGTCGCTGATGGCCGCGGACCGCTCCCAGGAGGTGCTCGGCGTCACCACGCGCGCCCGCGAGGTGGGCACCGCCGGCGAGGCCACCGTCAGCGCCAGCCTGGAGGGCTTCGAACAGCTGAGGGAACAGGTCGGGCGAATGGCCGGCAGCATCACCGCGCTGGAAGAGCGCACGCGCCAGATTGGCGGCATCACCCAGTCGGTGAAGGACCTGGCGGACCAGTCCAACATGCTGGCGCTCAACGCCGCCATTGAATCCGCGCGCTCGGGCGAGCACGGCAAGGGCTTTGGCGTGGTCGCCCGGGAGATTCGCAGCCTGGCGGACCAGTCCATCAGCTCCACGGGCCGCGTCCGCGAAATCCTGGATGACGTCCAGCGCGCCATCCGCGCCACCGCCTCGCTGTCCGAGGAGGGCCAGCGTCGCACCGAGGTCGGCCTGGGCCAGGTGCGCGCCAGCGGTGAGAGCCTTCGCGAGCTGGCGGGCATCATCCAGGACAACGCCAACGCAGCGCAGCAGATCGCCGCCGCGGTGAGCCAGCAGAGCGCGGGGGTGTCACAAATCTTCACCGCCGTGACGGACCTGTCCCGGATGATGGATGAGACGCTGCAGAGCATGAAGGCCACCCAGCAGACCACCCAGACCTTGCGCGACGTGGCGCAGCGCATGGAAGCGGTCGCGAGCACCTATCGCGTCTGACGCCCAATCCCGGGCTGGCCGCGTCTCGTCAAGCCAACAGCAGCCCCTTGCATGACCACCGGGAGGCCAGCGAGCCTCCTGTCAAGCCCCGGGCCTACCCCTGGGGGGTGAGGGACAGCCTTTCAGGCGGAGCCTATTGAATGGACTGACACGGAAACGGACCCGCAGGGTTGCCTGACCAGGCAGGAAGGAAGCTCGCGTCGATGAACCTCTCCTCCCATGAATTCCTACTCCGGGACAAAGTCATCGCGGCTCTCAACAGCACCTTGTCCCTCCCCAAGGCGCTCGAATCCGCCCGGGCGCCCCTGCTGGAGCTGACGCCCGCTGACTACGTGGGCCTGTGCCTCATCAACCTGGGTCCCATCGTCGAATTCCAATGGCTGGTGCCAGGCCACCGGATGGCCCTGCTGGATGAGTATTCCAAGTGGGTCGACTCCGACTTCGTGCGGGCCCCCATCTTCGCCCAGCCGAATGTGGTCCTCCGGGACTCGGAGATGATTACCCGCAAGGAATTGGAGCGCAGCGCGCTCTACCAGCGCAGCAAGGAGCTGGACCTGAGCCTGGAGCACGTCATGGCGGTGCTCCTGCCCGTGTATCCCCAGCTCCTGGGCGCCTTCACGCTCTACCGGGACCGCCGGCTGGCTTTCTCGGAGAAGGACGCCGCCTTCCTGACGAGCCTCACGCCCCACCTGCTGAACGCGGTGCGCAACTGCCGCGACATGCAGGCGGCCTCCACGGGCTCCCGGCTCCTGGAGGAGCTCTACAGCCGGCCCGACGCCGCCTACGTCGTGGTGGCGCCGCCCTCACACGAGGTGCTGCGCTCACGCCGGGCCGCCACGCTGCTGGAGCGGTGGTTCAAGCCCTCGGACCTTCATTCCTCGGGGATTCCGCTCGTCCTCATGGAGCGGCTGGACGCCCTGACGCGGATGACGCCGGACGCGCGGCTCCAGAACACACGCTGGGTCTCCCTCCACGGGGATGCATACCGCGTGGTGCGGTTCGTCGAACTCCCCGAAGCCGAAGGCCCGCGTCAGTGGGCCCTCATCCTGAACGAGATTCCCTTGTCGATTCCCCTCCCCGAAACCATGCGCATGCAGCTCACGACCCGGCAGGTGGACATCGCGCAGGGCATGCTCCGCAACTGGTCCAACGAGCAGATTGCCAGCGAGCTGGGGCTCTCCGAGGACACCGTGAAGACGCACGTGCGCGACATCTTCCGCCGGCTGCAGGTCGACAACCGGACGGACTTCCTCTACCAGGCGGCCCACCTCAACAAGCCCGTCTGAAGCAGCTTCAGAAGCGCGGCAGCTCCAGCAGATTGTCCGTGAGGATGCCATTGGCCTTCGTGCGCAGGTACGGAGGCCTGGCATTGATGACCTCGACCTTCACGTCCCGGGGCCACGTCTGCACGCGGGCATCTCCCCCTGCCTGGAGCCACTGGACCAACTCCAGGCGGCTGCCCTCACCCAGCTCGTTGCCCTCCGTCCAGCGAAGGCGGGCAATGTGCTCGTGAAGCGCGCCTCCTTCGAGACGAATCTGGGTGATGTAGCGCATGAAGACGCCTCCCACTTCGCGGACGACGATTCGAAGGGGAGGATGGCCTTCAAGCGCGGGACTGTCTCTACCACCGGGGAGGTATGCGGCCTTCAGCGCTCGCGGAAGATGCCCGGGTAGATGCACCGCGTGGCGCGGGCGGAGAAGATCACCGCCGCCTGGTCCTCGGGGTCCGTCAGCGTCCGCAGCACCGCCTCCAGCTCCGCCACGTGGTCCCCGTCCAGCGCGCCGTGGCTGCGCAGGAAGGTGACGGACTTGCGGATGTTCGGAATCGCGTCGGCCGCAATCAGGCGCTCCACGACGCCGCTCGCGCGTGTCTGGGACAGGTACTCCAGCACATACGCCGTCCCCAGCACCGCCGTCGGCACGCCGGACCGGGAGGTGAAGAAGTTCCAGCCGGTGTAGGCGTCCACCGCGGGGGTCCGCGCCGCGGTCTCCACGCGCGCCGCCGGGCACCCCAGGTTCTTCAGGTCCGACAGCAGCCACTTCTCGTGGCCGCGCTCCTCGCCGGCCTTCTGCACCAGCAGCTCCGCCAGGTGCGGGTGCCGGCCCTGGCGCTTGAGCCGGTGGCCCGCCTCCGCCAGCATCGGCGTGCTCCAGCGCGCATAGTGGTAGGTCTGAATCAGGTAGTGGATGTAGCCCTCGGTGTCGATGGTGCCGTCGAAGAGGCGACGGGCGTCGGGCTGCGCGTCCAGCGCGGCCACCAACCCCCGGCCCTCCTGCTCCAGCACCGCCACCCAGTCCACCTGCGTCGGGTTCTGCACATGCGTGTTCACGGACGTCTCCTGTTCCCGGGCCGTCTTCCAGTCCCGGCTGCTGCGCGTTGAAGGTGAAGGGAAGGAAGCAGCGCCAGCGGCCTCAAGCGGCGCGGCGGAGGGGGTGCTGCGCCAGCGCGTTGAAGCGCGCCAGGGTGCTGGCGGGAACCTCATCCAGCGCGGCGATGAGCGGCAGGGTGAAGCGGCGGAAGCTGGCGTCGTAGAGGGGCTCGGAGATGAAGCGCGCCCCCATCTTCCGGGCGAAGAGCGTGGGCGCCCTCGGCACGCGCAAGCCGTCCAGCAGGCCCTGCTCCGCGCGCAGCCGCTCCATGGGCGTGTAGTAGGGGTTGCTGGGGATGGCGGGCGCCTCCACCGGCTCCGGCACGTCCACGCGCCAGCGCGGGCTCATCCAGCCCCGGTAGGCGGCCACCTGGCAGGACAACATCGCGTCCTCGCGCGAATCCGTGTCCAGGTTCGCGGACGCAAGCCAGTGCGTCACGCCGCGCCGCCGGCTCTCTTCGTAGATGCCCGCGTGCAGCCGGGTGACGGCCTCGGAGTGCCGCCAGCCGTCGAGCACACAGAAGCGCGACGTCTCCGCGATGACCATCCCCGGGCGGACCACGTCCGACAGGTCCAGCTTCTGCTCCAGCTCCAGCCCCAGCCGTCCACCGATGGCCTCCGCCACCTCGGGGTTGGGCAGCAGCAACCGCAGCGTGGCCACCGGGGCCGCGTCCGCGTAGACGACCAGGTGCACGGTGGTGTCCAGCGTGTCGAAACAGCTCACCTCGCGGCGGGACGGCGACGTCCACCCCGTCATCAACCCCAGCTCTCCGCCGAAGACGGCCCAGCGGACGCGGAGCGCGTCGTCGAGCTCGCGTTGGGTGGTGGCAACACGACAGTGCATGGACGTCATGGGTTTCTCCGGGAAGCGAAGCGGGTCCGGCGTCGCGCCGTCCTCGCCCTTTCATTCGCCGCCCAAGCCCCGAGTGCGCGCGGGCCCTGCGCTTTTTGCTCCCCGCGAATCCAGGGCCCGCGGGGTACGACGGGGAGCGTGTCCCAGGACACCGTCCGGGGTAGGCACCGCGAAGAAGCACTGCGCCAACCCTGAGAATCTGGCGTAAGAAGCCGCGCATGGCGCGGACCCTCGATGGAACCGAAATCAGCCGGGTGATGCGGGCGGAGATGGCCCAGGACGTCGCGGCGCTTCAGGCCGCCGGTGTGACACCCGGCCTCTCCGTGGTGCTGGTGGGCAACAACCCAGCGAGCCAGGCCTACGTCGCGAGCAAGACGCGGGCGTGCGAGGCCCTGGGGATGCGCGGCCAGACGCTGACGCTGCCCGAGGACGTGTCGAAGGAGGAGCTGTTCGCCGTCATCGACCGGCTGAACGCCGACCCGGCCGTACACGGCATCCTGGTGCAGCTGCCGCTTCCAGCCCACCTGCCCTACAAGGCCGTCCTGGAGCACATCCATCCGGCGAAGGACGTGGACGGCTTCCACCCCATGAACGCGGGGCTGGCCTTCGTTGGAGACCCTCGGGCCTTCGTGCCCTGCACCCCCGCCGGCATCATGGAGATGCTCCGGCGTGAGGACATCCCCACCCGGGGCAAGCACGTGGTCATCGTGGGCCGCAGCCTCATCGTCAGCAAGCCGCTGGCATCGCTGCTGATGGCGCCGGGCCCTGACGCCACCGTCACCCTCACCCACCGCCACACGCCGGACCTCGCGTCCTTCACGCGGCAGGCGGACATCCTCATCGTCGCGGTGGGCAAGCAGAACCTCATCACCGCGGACATGGTGAAGCCGGGCGTCGTCGTCATCGACGTGGGGCAGAACCGCGTCTCCGACGCGAGCTCGCCGCGCGGCTACCGCATGGTGGGAGACGTGGACTTCGACGCCATCCAGCCCATCGCCAGCGCCATCACCCCCGTGCCCGGCGGCGTGGGGCCAATGACCATCACCATGCTGCTGGCGAACACGCTCCAGGCCGCGCGGCAGGCCCGGCAGGGCCCGCTCCCCCTATTGTAAAAATCACCCCGCCCCACAATTCCTCTCAAGAGCGAAGCAACACGCACTGAATACATTGACACACGCGCAGTCCGTCTCAATCGTGGCCTCCACTCACCATTTCACTGGAGGTTGCATGCGCCTGGCTGCCCGAATCCCCCTGCTCTCGACGCTGCTGACGTCGCTGCTGTTGAGCGCTTGCGGAAGTGAATCCCCTGAGCCGTCCCACCCGGTGACAGGCGGAGCCCTCACCCAGCTTGCCGCCACGCCGGCGCCGCTGGAACGACCAGAAACCAGGCGGCGCTTCGCCCCGGGCCAGGCCATCGTGAAGTTAAAGGACTCGGCCAAGGCGCGGGCATCCGCCACCGTGCCCTCCGTGCGTGGCTACCAGACGGCGCTCATCGAACCCCTGCCTGGCGGCGCGTCCCTGGTGTCACTGGTGCGGGAGCAGCCGCTCGCGCGGGCCTCGGTGGCCGAAGAGGAGGCCAGCACCCTGGCGGCCATCGAAGCGCTGCGCCAGGACCCCGACGTCGAATACGCGCACGAGAACCTCTACTTCGAGCTCTTCGCCACACCGACCGACCCGCTGTACTCGCTGCAGTGGAACTACCCGGCCATGAACCTGCCCCAGGCCTGGAACACCGTCACCGGCAACGTCACCATCGCCGTGCTCGACACCGGGCGTCTGGACCACCCGGACCTGCTGGGCCGCTGGACGACGGGCTACGACTTCGGGGATGGGGACGCGGACCCCTATGCCACGGGCACCTATCACCACGGCATCCACGTGGCGGGCATCCTCGCGGCCCGGCCGAACAACGGCGTGGGCGGGGCCGGTATCTGCTGGGGCTGCCAGCTCATGCCGCTCAAGGTGTCGGCGTCGAACGGCGGCATTCTGATGACCGGGGTGAACGCGGCCATCCGCCATGCGGCGGACAACGGCGCGCGTGTCATCAACATGAGCTTCGGTGCGGGCTACAACCCCAATGCCCCCTCCACGCTTCACCCCTGTTCGAACTACCCGGACATGCAGAGCGCGGTGAACTACGCCTTGAGCAAGGGCGTGGTGCTCGTCGCCGCCGCTGGCAACCACGGGGCGGCGAACTACCAGACGGCGAACGTGACGCCCGCCTCCTGCAACGGCGTCATCGCCGTGGGTGCCAGCACCCAATCCGGCGGTGTGGCGAACTGGAGCAACAAGGGCAGCCGCGTCGACGTCATCGCGCCCGGCGGCCTCGCCAGCGCGAGCCTGTATGGCCAGGGCATCGGCTGCCTTCCGGACTCCACGATGGACCCCTATGTCAGCGGCACGGACCAGATTGTGTCGGCCTGGGCCACCGGCAAGCCCTCCTCGGCGCTGACTCCGGGCGACTACTGTTACCGCTACCTGTCGGGGACCTCCATGTCCGCGCCGCATGTCGCGGGCCTCGCCGCGCTGATGCTGTCGCAGAAGCCCTCCCTGACGCCCGCCCAGGTCACCGCGCGCATCAAGCAGACCGCGACGCCCGTCTCCGGCTGCGCCGGCCACTGTGGAACGGGGCGCGTCAACGCGGCGGCGGCCATCTACACCCACCTGCCGTCACGTCCCACCCAGGGGCTCTGGTGGAACCCGGCGCGCTCCGGCAATGCCATTGACCTCCAGCACGTCGCCGCCGACCAGCTCTACGTCACCTGGTTCACGTACACGTCGGCGGGTACCCCCATCTGGTACATCAGCTCCCTGCACGCGGAGCCCGGTGAGTGGCGGGGTGACTTGGTGAGGACGTCGTGGAATGGCGCCAGCGCCACGACCTCCGTCGTCGGCACCGCGCGGCTCATCCTCAGTGGCGGGCAGTGGCACTTCTACTGGATGCTGGGAGGCTTCACCGGCAGCGAGCCCATCCAGCCGTTCGTCTTCGCAAGTGGCGCCCCGGCCATGAACCTGACGGGCGTCTGGTACAACCCCCTGCAGTCTGGCTGGGGCGTCACGTTCGCCAGCCAGGGGACGCTGCACGTCGCCAACGTCACCGTCTACCAGGGGAGCAACCCGGTGTGGCTGCAGGGCGTGGTGAACAGCAGCGGCACTTCACTCTCCTTTCCCATGAGCTACATCACCGGGTACAACCTCTGCCCGGGGTGCTCCGGCACGCCGTCCGTGAACTCGACGCCCGCCGGAACATTCACCATCCATGGCGCGGCGGGCATTCCGAGCGCCGTGCCATCCTCCCTGAGCGTGAGCTTCCCCGGCGGGACGTGGAACCGTCCCTCCTTCTCACTCCAGCGGCTGACCGGCCCGTAGCGCACCGCGTGGCACCGTGCCGAGCCTCGTGTCGGCACGGTGCCCGATGCCCGCACTGCCGTCCCCTGGACGCCCAGGTGCCCTGCTTCCCGAGCGCACGGGCGTCCGTCTTGCGATATCCACGCATGACACGAGAAAGTGCCTCCGGCGACGTCGCTCGTTTATCCTGGTGCCATGGCACCCCATGCGACGAAGGCCACCGCCATCAGCGGGAAGGAAACGACTGTTCCGTTGCTCCCCTGCGTCTCGGCTGACGAAACATTGGAGTTCTACCAGGCGCTCGGCTTCGCCGTGACGTACCAGATGACCAGGCCGTATCTGTACCTGGCGCTGCGCTGGAGCAACATCGACCTGCACTTCGGCAAGGGCGCCAAGAGCCTGGACCCGAGCGAGGAGAACTCGGGGGGCTGCCTGGTCATGGTGGACGCGGTGGAGCCCTACCACCGGGCCTTCACGGACGCGCTGCGCGCCAGGTACGGCAAGGTGCTGGCCACGGGCAGGCCTCGCATCACCCGGTTCAGGCCCGGCCAGAGCCGCTTCTCATTGATTGACCCTACCGGCAACAACATCATCTTCATCCAGCGCGATGAGCCGGAAGACCTGGAGTACGGCGGCTCCGCGAAGCTCACGGGACTGGCGAAGGCCATCGACAACGCGCGCATCCTGCGTGAGTTCAAGAATGACGACAAAGCCGCCGCGCGCGCGCTCGACATCGGGCTCGCCAGGTACGAGGCGGAGGCGCCCGTGGAGGACCGGGTTCGCGCCCTGGCCGCCCGCATGGAGCTGGCGGTTGCCCAGGGGGATGCCACGACGGGCCGGGCGTTGAAGCAGCAACTCCAGGCCTTGCCCCTCTCCGAGGACGCGCGGAGCCAATTGTCCGACGAGCTGAAGGCCGCGGAGCGGCTGGAGGAGTGGCTCGCCCAAACCCGACCTCCCGAGCCCGCGCCGTCCAAGCGCACGGGGCCCCCGCGGCGGCCAAGATAGAGGCGGAAGCCGTCGCGTCGCGCGTGCCCTCGAGCCTCAATCGGCGTCGACGCCCGCGTCGGGACTCCCCGAGCCGCCCCTGCCTTCCCTGAACCCCTGCGCCGCCTCCCGGGCCGCGCCCTGGGCCTCCTTCGCGGCCTCCCGGGCGCCCTCCTGAAGCTCCTTCGTCGCCTCGCCTACTTCGCGCCCCACCTGCCGTGAGTTCTCCCGCGCGGACTGCTCATCGCAGCCGGTGAACGCCGCGAGCGAAGTCCCCAGGCCCACCAGCGTGAGCCACTTCCAACCCTTGCCTTGCATTGCACGCCTCCCTGGCTCGTGGTGCGTTCGCACCTTCCGCGGGCCAACATAGTCACGCCCCCGCGGTGCGGCTGCCTGGGGGTCGAGCGCTCCCCTGACGCGCCCTGGCAATGGCATCCACGTCGGCATGTGCAGGAAAGAACTGTCGGCGCGTCTTCTGGCTGGAAGCTGACAATCCACGGAGCCTAGGCTCCGTCCATGGACCTCATCGTCGAGAACGGCCTCGTGTTCGATGGTCTGGGCAATCCCCCGCGCAAGCTGCATGTGGGCATCCAGGGAAACACCGTCACCACGCTTTCGGAAGCCCCGATTCCGCGCGCCCCGCACACGCGCGTCATCGACGCCACCGGCCACTGGGTGACACCGGGCTTCATCGACTGCCACACGCACTATGACGCGGAGGTGGAGCTGGCGCCCTCACTGTCGGAGTCCGTGCGACACGGCGTCACCACGGTGCTGATGGGGAGCTGCTCGCTCAGCCTCGCGCTGGGCACGCCCGAGGACCTGGCGGACATGTTCTGCCGCGTGGAGGCCATTCCCTACGAGACAGTCCGAACGCTGCTGGAGGAGCGCAAGACGTGGAACACGCTCGGCGACTACCTGACGCACCTGGAGCAGTTGCCGCTGGGCCCCCATGTCGCGTCCTTCCTGGGGCACTCCGCGCTGCGAGCCCACACCATGGGCCTGCACCGCAGCCTGGAGCCCGGCCTGCGCCCGCGGGAGGACGAGCTGCGCGCCATGGAGTCCCTGGTGCGCGAGGGGCTCGAGCTCGGCTACCTGGGCCTGTCGGTGATGACGCTCAAGTGGGACAAGATGGGCGGCACGCGCGACATCCGCAGCCGCCCCCTGCCGTCCACCTACGCCCGCTGGAGCGAGTACCGCCGCCTGACGCGGCTGCTCCGTGAGCGGGGCCGCGTCTTCCAGGGCGTGCCCAACATCAGCACCAAGGTGAACGTGGTGCTGTTCTTCCTGGAGAGCATCGGGTTGTTCCGCCCGAGCCTCAAGACGACCGTCATCTCCATGATGGACCCGCGCGCCAGCCGCGGCATCCACCGCATCATCGGCGCGCTCTCCCAGGTGGCCAACCGGCTGCTGGGGGCGGACTTCCGGTGGCAGGCCCTGCCCGAAGTCTTCGACCTCTGGGCGGACGGCATCGACCTGGTCGTCTTCGAGGAGTTCGGCGCGGGCGCCGCCGCCCTCCACCTCCAGGACGCCGCCTCACGCGCGGGGTTGCTGCGAACGCCGGAGTACCGTGAGCGCTTCCGCCGCGAGTGGACGAACCGCTTCCTGCCGCGGGCCTTCCACCGGGACTTCAACGAGTCGCGCATCCTCCAGTGCCCCGACGCCAGCGTGGTGGGCAAGTCCTTCGCCCAGGTGGCGCAGGAGCAGGGGCGTGACGCGGTGGACGTGTTCCTGGACCTCATCTCCACCCACGGCGACGCGCTGCGCTGGTACACGGTGATGGCCAATGACCGGCGCGAGGAGCTGGAGCGCATCTGCCGGCACCCGGACATCCTCATGGGCTTCTCGGATGCGGGAGCGCACCTGCGCAACATGGCGCACTACAACTTCCCCCTGCGGCTGCTGCGGCTGGTGCGCGAGGCGGAGAAGCGCGGCGAGCCCTTCATGAGCGTGGAGCGCGCCGTCCACCGGCTCACCGGGGAGCTGGCCGGCTGGTTCGGCCTGGATGCGGGGGTGCTCGCGGAGGGCCGGCGCGCGGACCTGGTCGTCATCCACCCCGACGGCCTGGACGCGAAGCTCGACGAGGTGGCGGAGGCCCCCATGGAGAACTTCGGTGGCTTCGTCCGGCTGGTCCGCCGCAATGACGCCGCGGTGAAGGCAGTGCTCATCTCCGGGCGCGAAGCCGTGAATGAAGCCGGCGTGTCTCCGGCGCTGGGCCGGGAGCGCGGCTTCGGCGGCGTGCTCCGTGCCCGGGCCTGAGGCCACGGCGCACTGCGTAGGACGGTGAGGCACGGTGCCGCCGCTACTGCCGCCATGCTTTACTCAAACGCGCAGCGCGGAAACCCGTTTCAAGACAGGAGCCCATCCAACCATGCTCAAGAGAGCGGCAGTCCTGATGTTGAACTGTGGCGTATTGCTGTCCGGCTGCGGTCCCGACTCACCTGGCGGGAACGCGGAGATCCTCTCCAATCTGACCGAGGCAGGGTTTCGCGCCGAGGACATCACCGTCGTCGATGACGCCGTCTATGTCGGGGGCGACGCGCATGTGCCGCTCGCGGCCTCCCGGGAGATGCTCCAGCGTGGCGAAGGGAGCCAGGAGCAATACAGGACGACCAACCTCGTCGGCCCCAGCGTGACCCTGATTTGCGTCAATCCCACGGCGGCGTTCCAGAGCTATGCCCAGCTCAACAAGGGCCTCGACCTGGCCCTCGCCAACTACAATGACCTGGGGCTCAGGATTACCTTTGTTCGGGGCCCGCTCGCCAAATGCAACGCCACCATCATCGCGACGACCATGGCCGGCACCGGTCACTCCACGGGCTTTCCCTCGGGAGGACTGCCCTATGGGTTGATTTCGATTGGCACCGGACTGAACAACTTCGGCCTGGACGTGAATGAGCATGTCATCACCCACGCGCTGGGCCATACCCTGGGCCTCGTTCACTCGGACTACTTCAACCCGAGCATCAGTTGTGGCAGCGTGGGTGGCGGCGGCCCTACGGGCGTGGGCGTCATCCACATCCCCGGGACGCCCACCGGGGCAACGCCGGGTGGCTCCATCATGAACACCTGCTTCCCAGTCAGCACGAACGGTGAGCTCACGTCCTCCGACATCGCCGCGCTGAACTACATGTACTGAGCCGCGGCGCGACGGTGCGCCTGCACATGAGGCGCATCGTCGCGGACCGGGGCCTCATCGGTGCGTCCCCCCCGGCGCGGAAGGCTCAGGTCGTCCCCGTCTTCAGCGCGGGCCGAGGCCGAAGCAGGCTTGAACCACTGACAATGAGAATCCCGGTGAGCACCAACACGGCCCCCACCGCGAAGAAGCCATCCGCATGCTCGTTCAGCACCAGGATGCCCGCGCTGACGCCAAACAGCGGCGTCATGAAGGAGAAGACCGACAGGTTGGAGGCAAGATAGCGGCGCAGGAGCCAGAACCAGGTGAGATAGCTGGCGAAGCAGACGATGACACCCTGGAACAACAGACTTGCCCACGCAATGGGCGTCATGGAAATCGGGCCGGCCTGTCCTGTGAGCAGGGCCATCGGCAGCAGGAGCGCGACGCCGCCCACCAGTTGGTACAGGAGTGTCTGGGTGGGTGGCGCCTCGGACAGCGCCGAGACGCGAATGGCCACGGTGGTGGCCCCCCAGGCCAGCCCGCCCAGCAGCCCCAGCGCGTCGCCCCAGAGCACGCCCGGGCTGATGCCGCCTTGGAGCCAGCCACCTCCAAAAGCCAGCGCGATGCCCGCGAAAGCCACGGCGATGCCCAACCACTGCGTGCGCCGCAGCCGCTCGGAAGCCACGAGCCAGTCCAGGCCCAGGGCGGCGAAGACGGGCGCGGTGTAGAGGAAGACACCCATGTGTGACGCGTGGGTGTGGCGCAGCCCCTCGCCAACGAAGAGGAACTCCAGGGCGAAGAGCGCGCCCACCACGAGCCCCGGGCGCCAGGGGCCACGGAGCAAGAGCCCTCGCTCACCGCGCAGCCAGCACAACAACCCCACGAGCAGCGCGCCCACCCCCGAGCGCACCGCCATCTGCATCATGGAGGGGATGTGGGGAGCGGCCAGCTTGACGGCCACCTGCTGCATGCCCCAGATGGAGCACAACGCGAGCATGGTCGCGAGCGCGAAGCCGTCCGCGGGTTTCCGGTGAGAAATCATGCGAGCATCCTTCGCATGGCGGGGCTGATTGCTGTAGCGCGATTCCGACACCACGAAGGTTCCACCCCCGTGTATCTCCGGACGGCGAGCCTGGCGCCGCCGCGGCACGGCAGTTGGCTTCCATCCGAGATGGAGCACCGGAGCCACGGAGCAGTGGCTTCGTGGCGCAGTGAGGGACGCACATGAATCTCATTGAATGCTCATCCCTGGCCGGGGCCCTCGCTGGCAGCTGCGTGGGCGGGGTGTTCGGCTATCAGTGGGCGGGCGTGCTGGGCGCCGGGGCGGGCGCGGTGGGGGGCCTTGTCCTGGGCCTGTTTCCAGGCCCGCTCATCGGCGGTGGACTGTTCTGGGTCGTCCTGACGCAGGAACGCTGGTCCCGGCGGAAGCGACTGCGCCCCCGCCTCGGACGCTACTGGACTCGGGACCGGGCCCAGGCCTGGGTGGACCTGAAGGAACGGCTTCCTGTCGCAACGGCGGTCCAGGGCACCGTCATCCTGCGCGAGTCCTTCGGCTGTCATCTCGACATCGGAGTCGCCTTCCCCGCGCGAATCGACTCCTGGAACCACCCGCACGACGACCCCGACCCGCCCCCGCTCGATGCCCGCGTGGAAGCCACCGTGCGCTCGTTCGACGATGAGAACCGGGAAGTGGTCCTCACGCGCAAGGAGCAAGCACCGCCTGGGGAGAAGCGCCCCTCCGCCCGCTGAAGAAACGAGGGCCGCGCCCCCCTTGGAATGGGCGCGGCCCTCACATGCGGCATCGAAGAATCGAAGGACTACTCGCAGCTGCCCTGCCGCAGGTACGACAACAGCGAGGCCTCGTCCTCGGAGGCAGGCGCCGCGCCCACCAGGCACTGCCCCTGGGCGACGACCACCTGCGAGTCATTGGCGGAGAGCAGCAGCTCGCCCGTCACGACCTGCAGGCCTCCCTTGAAGCCCGTGGCGCTGTTGGCGGGCGCGGCGCGCAGGCTCGGCCCCCCTTCGCCGCCGCTGAGACGCAGGCGGTAGGTCGCGTCCTCATACGCCGCGGGAATCTCCGACGCGGGCTCCGCCTTCAGGGGCGCCAGGTAGAAGCGCGTCACCAGGTCGAACTCCGGCTGCACCTTCAGCAGCGGCGCGCCATCCGCCCCGCGCGTCAGCGTCACGTCGAAGTGCCGGCCGGACTGCGCGTTGAGGTCCAGCTCGAAGAGCTTGTCGTTCCCCAGGCTCACGTGGGTCTGCGCGTCACCAAGGCCCAGGTGCTTCACCACGACGTCCGTCTGGTTCTCCGTCGCCTCGACGGAGTACGAGATGCCAGCCAGGGACACCGTCCAGTCCTTGCCCTGCAGCGACGGCGCCCAGCCCGTGTACGGGAGGCGGACCTCCGTGGTGTTCAGGTCCAGCGAGAAGCGCGCGCGCTTCGCCTGGCCGTCCGCCTCGAACGCCACGAGCGGCTCGGCCCGCGCGGAGGAGAACGCGAAGGTGCGTCCCTCCAGCGCCAGCTCCAGCCGCAGCGCGTCCAGGATGGAGGCGCTGACAATCCAGTGCGCCTCGCCCTCCTTCGTCGCCTTGAGCTCGACCTGTCCCACCATCACGCTCGGCAGGATGCCGGCCGACTCGGCGTCGAGCTGCTCCACCGCGCCCTTCAAGCCCCCCAGGTCCACCACCAGCGAGACGGCCTTGGGCAGGAAGCGCAGCGCCAGCGGCTCCGCGCGGTTCGCGCCGATGAGCAGCTCCAGCTCCAGGGAGTCATCCCCCTGGCTCGTGGCGCGGATGCGCAGCTGTGCATCCTCCACGAAGCGGACACAGTCCTCGTCCGCACGCTCACTGCCGTCCGTGCAGACCTGCTCGCCCTTCAAGCGGAAGATGGTGGCGTTGTCCTCCACGGACTCCACGTTGGCCTCGGTGAAGACGCGCTCGCGCAGGAACCGCTCCAGCGCGTCCGCCTGCGTGTCCACCTCATCCGCGTCGAACATGGCGGACAGCGCCTCGCCCTCGTCACCGGCCGGCAGCCCTGGGAGCGGCACGCCCTCGAAGCCCGCACCGAACAGCGCCATCGCGTCGCCCAGGCCATTGAGCGTCGACAGGCCGCTCACGGTCTTCATGCTGCTGCTGACACCCCGCAGCGTCTCCGCCGACCGGGAGGCGGCGATGTCAGCGACCTTCTTCGCGTCGGGAGCTTCATCGGAATCACAGCCCGTCGTGACGAGGGCGATAGCCGCGACCGCGGCGAGCCAGGACCTGGAGTTCTGCATGGGGCGTTGCTCCTTGGGGTGGGTAGACAGTGCCCCCCGCCTGAGCAACGTCCGCGCCAACCCAGGCTCCAGGTGTTTCCAAGGGTTTTTGACACATCCCGGGCCTCAAAGCCGGGGTTGCCATGACATCCCTGTCATGACGGGCCGTTCGGCGCCGGGGAGATACTTGCGCGGTGAGGGCGATTCCTCCCAGCCGCCGCCTCCGCTGAGGGCCGCGATGCAGGCGTCCCGTTGCTCCAGCACCGGATGGAAATTCCTCCGTCCGGCGGTCTGGAGCACGACATGTTCGAATGGAGTACGCACAAGCGACGTGCCTGGTGGGGCGCGTTGTCGCTGACGCTGGCCCTTGGCACTGGCTGCGGGGGCGGCATGACAGAGCCGACCACGCCCCCACCGGAAGCACCCGGGCCCGGGCTCGCCGTGGAGCTCGCGGGTGACTTCGTGGCCATCCCCCGGGAGCTGCGCCCGGAGCAGCGGCACCACGTGGACCAGAAGCTGGGCGGCGTGGTGGAGGACGCGGGCAAGAGCTTCTATCTGGCCATCCGTCGCAGCGAGCTGCGCCAGCGATGGTTCCTCACGGCGTTCGCCAAGCAGTACCACCCCGGAGGCGTGGGCAACCGCGCGGGCGAAGTGCTGGGCAGCCGGGTGGTGAGCTTCGAGGAGCAGAACGGCAAGCTCTTCGTCTTCGACGTCGACAAGCGCAAGGTGATGAGTGACGTGTTCGACCCGCAGCTCCTGGTCGAGGCGTATCCCATCGTCACCGACTATCGTCCGTTCAACCGGCTGCCCGGTGCGAGCCAGTACGTGCTCATCGACCCCACGGCAGGCCTCAACCGCTACGGCGTCGTTGGCGACAGGGTCGGCCAGAATGGCGTCCACTTCCAGGTGGAGCTGAGCTTCGCGCAGCGCTTCCGGCGGCTCGCCGATGGGGTCGCCTACGAGCAGGTCTTCACCGGCTACGCCGACCTCCCCTGGGAGTGGGCGTCCTACTACGGCGAGGACAATGCCTTCCGGACGGCGGGGACGCTGGCCATCTCCCTTCGCAAATACAAGGAGGGGCCGGGCTACACCCCCACCCCGCTGCCGCCCCGGGAGCTCTACTTCCGCAGCGACCGGCGGCTCGTGCCCAACACGACAGCGGAGCAGTTCGAACAGGTGGCCCTGAAGTGGAACATCCACCCCGGCATGAAGCCCATCCGCTGGCACATCATGGACACCGTGCTCGCGGCGCAGCAGGACCCTCGCCTGCAGCCGTATGACGTCGTGGGCGCGATGAAGCGCGGCATCGAAGGATGGAACGCCGCGTTTGGCTTCCCCGTGTTCGAGGCGGTGGTCGGCGGTGGCCCCCAGGACTTCGCCGACGACGACCGCAACGTCGTCATCTTCGACACGGACGAGCTGATGCCCCTGGCCTTCGCGAACTGGCGCAGCAATCCCATCACCGGTGAGATTCGAGGGGCCAGCGTCTACCACTCGGTGAGCTGGCTGCTGTTCGCGGTCGAGGCGTTCGCGGAGGAGGCCCCGCTCACCGAGCGCGTCGCCGAGCTGGCCACCGCGCCCCCCGCGCCGAGGCTCCGGCTGTCCTGGTCCGGCCTGGAGGGCACCGCGCCTTGTGAGCTGAGCGCATCGGACCCACGCCAGGTGCGCGCCCGCCTCCAGGGCTCGGTCCACCCCAGGCTCGCGGCGCTCACCCCGAAGCAGAAGGTGGAGGCGCACATCACGCACGTCATGCTCCACGAGGTGGGGCACACGCTGGGCCTGCGCCACAACTTCTCCGGTTCGCGCGTCAACGACGGCAGCCCCAACAGCCTCGTCTCCACCTCGGTGATGGACTACCTGCTCGACGAGGACCGGGCCCTCATGGATGCCCCGGGCGTCTACGACGTGCGCGCCGTCCGCTACCTCTATGGCCTGTCATCCGAGCTGCCCGCGACGGACGCCTTCTGCTCGGATGACGACCGCCGCGTCGACCCGTACTGCGCCACGTATGACCGCTTCGGTGATTCCCTCACGCTGCATCATGGCCCCGTTTTCCAAGGGCACCAGGACTCCCTGCTGACCAGCCCCAATCCCTGGCCCCGCCTGCAGTTCTACTTCGACTACGTGTCCTCGCCGTACCTGGGGTTCCTGCGCATCACCGACCCGGCCAGTCAGGCCACGGCCTACGCGCTGGCCATGCAGAAGCTCCGGCCGCCGCTCGTGATTCCCCCGGGCGCCCGGCCGGACTACGCGGCCCGCGCGGATGAGCTCACGCGGCGCATCTTCCAGCGGCTGTACCTGGACCCTGCGTCGAGCCGGGGCAGCTTCACCAGCGACCCGCCGCCGTCCCCCGTGCTGCTGACGCCCATGCTGGCGGACATCGAGGCCATCATCCTCAACACGGACGGCGTGCGCAGCCACGCGGCGCGCCGCACCCTGGTGGACGTCCTCAAGGCCCAGCAGTCGCTCGGCGCGTACCAACTGCTGCGCGAGGTGCGCGACTCGCTCAACGCCAGCCTGCCCTCGCTGCCCCCTGAAGAGCAGGTGCTGACCGAGGACCTGGTGACGCGCATCTCGGTCGCCCTGGCTCCGTACTACCGCTAAGTGGAGCGTGAACCTCCGGGCCCGTGCCTCACATGTTCGAGACATGGACCTGGCGGTGGCGTCCCGGTGGCGGCGCCTCCACCAGCCCCGCCACGCGGCCCCAGAGCGCTCCGAGGCCCGCGTCCACGGATGGCGCCGGTGAGACGCAGCAAGGCGCGAAGCAGGCACTGCGAGCGGAAGCGGGAGGTGCCCGCTTCCGCCCTCCACCGGAGGTGCTACTCGGCGCGGACCCAGTACTGGGTGCGCCCCAGCAGCGACATGCCGACGTAGCCGCGGACCTTCAGCTTCTTGCCGCCATCTTCGACGGCGACCTTGCACTTGTAGGTCTTGCCATTCGCGGGGTCGAGGATCTTGCCGCCGGACCACTCGTCATCATCCTTCTCCAGGTCGCGAAGGATGGTCATCCCGATGATGGGCTGATTCTTCAGCGAGCCCTCGCACTTGTCGCAGAGCGGGTTCTGCTCTTCCTTGGGCTCGCGGAAGAGCTTCTCAATCTTCCCGTACAGCTTGCCGTTCTCCTCGTAGATGGCGATGACGGACTTGGGCTTCTTCGTCTCGTCATCAATGGTCGTCCACCGGCCGACGGCGGCATTGGTCGCGGCGGGGGCCTTGTCCTCGGCGACGGCGTTCGAGGCCAGCAGCAAGGTCAGGGAAGCGAGTCCAAACCAGCGGGTTGCGTTCATGTCTTGGTGTCCTTCCGCGCGGGGGCGCACGCTGGAGGAAGCATGCGCACAAGCCCCGCATCAGCTCGTTTGTACTCCACCGCCTTGCCGGCACCTAAACGTGCCGCCTCGCGTCATCGCTGTCTCACCGCGGAGTTGAGGAAAGCGGGTTTCTCCAGCGTTGCGCCTCGTGACGCCAGCGTGTACCCCACCGGCGCGCCGTGTCCTCGCGGTGTCCGACTCTGGAGGCTCCGCCTGACGCTCGCCACCACCGCCCGCCCCCGCCTCCGCGTGCTCGCCGATGACGTCGCGCGCTCCCGGGCTCACGACGTGGCGCTCGTGCTCGGCGGCGCGCTGCTCACGGCGGGGCTCGCACAAGTCTCCCTTTCAGTGCCGGGCTCGCCCGTTCCCATCACGGGTCAGTCCCTGGGCGTCATCGTCGCTGCCGCGGCGCTCGGCCCCGCGCGAGGCACGGCCGCGCAGCTCCTGTACCTCCTGATGGGCGCGGCGGGCCTGCCGTTCTTCGCGGAGGGCGCCAGCGGCCTGGAACGCATCCTGGGGGCAACGGGGGGATACCTGGTCGGCTTCGTTCCAGCGGCCTTCCTGGTGGGGCTGGCGGCACGACGGGGTGTTGACCGGCGGCCGTGGACCGCGCTGCCGCTCTTTGTCGTGGGCCAACTGGCCGTCTTCGCCGTCGGCCTGCCCTGGCTTGTCCTGTCCGCCCGGCTCGACGTGGCCAAGGCCCTTGGCGTCGGCTTCACGCCCTTCCTTCCTGGAGGGCTCCTCAAGGCGGCCATCGCCGCCGTGCTGCTGCCCCTCGCGTGGCGGCTGGTGGGGCCGCGCAAGGAGTGACTCCTTCACGTGCAACGCGCGGTGCCTGAACGCCCCCAGCGCCGCAACGCCAGGAGCACGAGCAGCGCCGCGGCAATGACAAGCGCTGCGGCCAGTCCGGCCATCGGCGCACCCTCCTCGCGAGGCATCGCGGCCACCAGCGCGGCGTCGCCGAGCACCACCAGCCCTGCCCAGGCCGCCGGTGGCAGCCCCTCGTCGATGGCCTCGAGCTGCGCGGCCCGCAGCGCCGCGGAGACACTCAACCCCGTGGCCAGGTGCCGGTAGAAGTGTTCCACCAGGTCCGCCGCTTCATCGTCGCGCAAAGGCCACAAGCTGGCCACCACCGCGCTCGAACCCGCCTCGAAGAAGGCCCGCGCGAGGCTCAGCACGCCCTCACCCGGCAGCACCGCTCCGGAGGCGCTGCGGCACGCGGACAGCACCACCAGCGCGCCGTCGAGCCGCAGCTGGGTGATTTCGCGCGGCTGAAGGATGCCGTCCTCTTCCTCCGCGCCCGGGGTGAGCACCAACGCGGAGCGCTCCGGGGCTTCGGCGTCCACCACGGCGTGCGCCGCCAGGTGCAGCACCCGGACCCGCGACAGGTCCGCGCGCTTGAGCGCGCGCTCCGAGGCGTCCGAGCCCACCAGCAGCCGGGGGACGACGTGGGTGTCTCGCAGCTCCTTCGCCACCCCCAGCCCTTCGCGACGGGCCTCGGGCAGCGCGCCGAGCCGCGCGGCCTCATCGAAGATTCCCGTCCGAGCGCGCGCCGCTGGCCGCGACGCCCCCTGTCCCAACTCGGGGTCCGCCAGCACCAGCGCCTCACCGACCGGCCTGAACGGGCTCTCCCCGTGCCAGTGCCGCCACAAGCTCGCCGAGGGCACCAGGGCCAGCTCGTAGCGAGCGACCAGCGGCGGCCCGTCCCGACGCTCCCGCAGCGCGGCGAAGGGAAGGTCATGCAGCGGCCCATCCGGAACCAACAGCAGCCGCCGCACCGTGGGTGGCAGCCCCGCGAGCGCCGGGCCGAGCAGCTGCGCGTGAAGCGCCACCGCCGCGCCGAGCTCCGAGTCATCCCTGCGCTCGACGAGCCCGGAGAACAGCGTGGCCGCCGCCGCGAGCCGCGTGCGCTCGGGGATGCGATGGACGTGGGTTCCCCCCCGTGTCACCACGAACAGCCACGCCCCCCCCGCCGACGTCCCACTGAGGTCCTCGTCGTCCCCCACGAGGAAGGCCAGCAGCGCCTCGTCCTCCCCCAGCCCCTGCTCCACGGACGCCAGTGAGGCGAACTCCCGCGCGCCGTGGCGAGGCGCTGGGCGCAGGTCCCGCTCGCGGCGCTCCAACTCCTGGAGTTCCTTCAGGGCCGCCTCGCGTCCAGCGTTCGCAAGCGACGGGTCCAAGAGCTGGCGTTGGACCGCCACCAGCCGCGACTGCACCTCGCTCCGCTGCGCCCGGCGCTCGGGCGTGTCCCCGGAGTCCGCGAGTGCTCGAAAGGCGACCAGGGCATCGAGCAGCGTCCTGGCCCGGAGCCGCTCACTCACGGCGAAGGCCCGCGACACGGCCTCCCCGAAGGGAAGCGTGGCGGGCTTGCCCGTCGCGCCGCCGGCCTCCAACATCCAGCCCGCGAGCCGGTGGTAGTCACGGGCCCACGTCGCGAACAGCTCCGCCTGGCTGGAGGCATCGCTCTGCGTCTGGCGCAGGGACTCCAGCGCGTCCAGGGCGCGCTCGGCATGCGCCAGTGCCTGGGGCAAGGGTTGTGTCCGGTACGCCACCGTGCCGCGGCCTCGAAGGGCCAGCGCGAGGAACAGCGGGTCGTCTCCTTCGGAGGCCAGTCGCAGCGACGCCTCCGAGTCCTGAATGGCGCCGGCCGGGTCTACGTCTGCCCGCCGCTCCGCGCGCGTCCAGAGACACGCCAGCCGCCGCTCGTTCGAATCCAGCGACTCCGCGAGCGCCATGCAGCGCTCCAGGAGCGCGTCCGCCTCACGGCGCTCCTCGGGGGTGTCTCCCAACAGGTCCGCCGTGAGACGCACCGCCCGGGCCACCAGCGTTGGGCTCCCCGCCCGCTCCGCGGCGGCCAGGGCCTGCCGCGCCAACGCCAACGCTCGCGTCCGGTCCTCCGGCACGTGGTCACGCTCGAGCCGCCGCAGCGCGACGTTGGCGAGCGTGAAGCGCGCATGCGCTTCCAGGAAGAGGTCGCCCGTGCTCCGGGTCAACTCCACCAACCGGGCATTGACGTCCGAGGCTTCCTCCAGTTGGCCCAGCCGCTCGCTCACCGTGCTCATGACGGACAGGTACTGCTTCTTCAGCCCTTCCGCGCCGTCCGGGAAGACGAGCGGCTCGGCGCGCTTGAGCACACGGAAGGCCCGGCCCAGGTCGAGCGACACCTCGTAGAGCTGGCTGGCCTCGACGATGAGCGCGCGGGCGTGGAGCTCTGGCCGGCCGGAGGCGCTCGCCACCTCCACCACGCGCCGCGTCCAATCCCAGGCCTCCTGGGTGCGCCCTTGTGCCAGGAGGATGGCGCGCAGGTTGATGGCCGCCAGCACCTCGCCCTCCGCATCCTGGAGCCGGCGGAACGTCTGCGCCGCGCGGCGATAGGGACCTTCCGCCGCCTTGCTGCTGGACAGCATCCCGACATGCCCGAGCACCAGGGGCAGCCAGCCGTGGTCGGGGTGACGCGCCATCAGGGCCGTCAGCTCGCGCACGACCGCGTCACGAGCGGAAGCGACCTGGGCACATTGGTAGAAGCACATCGCCGCTTCCCGGCCCTCTGGCCGCGCGGCGAAGCGCTCCCGGCACGACTCGAGCGCGGGAGGCTGGGGAGGGCCTGGCGCCGCGGAGAAGGCCAGGCCCGGACACACCGAGAGAAGGGTCCCCATCAGGAAGGTGAGGAGCCTGCTGTTGCTTCTTTCGGACCGGTGCGTCCGGAGCGACACGTCAGCGGATAGGCGGCGGGGCGACGGGCTCGCACTTGAGCGTCACGGGCCCAGGGGGAGGAGGCGGTGGCCTGGGCATCGCCAGCTCGAAGTAGCAGTTCTGGGGCCAGGTCCAGGAGTCCGGCTCCATGACGGACCAGCGCTCCACCGTCACCACCGCCACGGAGAGGGTCTCCCCGCTCACCGTCGCGATGGCGCGCGCGAACAGCGGGGCCGCGGTGCGCGCCACGTAGCTCAGGCGCAGGGGCGCATCCGGGTCCACCACGCCCTTGGTCTGCGCGACGACGTCACCCGCGGGGCCGACGAGCTGGAGCGTCACGAACTGGCTCGCGCCGGTGCGGACGCCCGCCTCCGTCACCGAGGCCACCACCTGGTCTCCCGCCTCGCCGTGGCTGGCATCCGTCTTCACCGCGCGGGTGACGGGAGCCGACTGACTCCAGGCCTGCCCTGCCCCGCCGGCCACTCCCATCAGGAGCGCCACCAGTCCCGCGCGCATCCACTGTCGTGTCTTCATGCCCAGCTCCGCTTTCATGAGGCCCTCCATGGCTTCGGACCGCCCGTTTCACTCCAACCGGTTGACGAACGTGGCGCCGCGAAGCACCTGCCCGTCCGGCAACCGCGCTTCCACCTGCCACAGCAACGTCGTTCCCGGCTTCACCGGCGCCAGCACTTCGGAAGGCACCCGGTACTCACGCGCCTCCAGCGAGTCCACGCGGTGAACCCAGCTCAGGTCCTCCGTGGACAGCCGCACCGACCAGCGGGTTCCCTCGGGACCGCCGCTCCAGCGCAGCACACACGCGTCGCGCTGGAGAGGCACCGCCTCTGGCACCTGGGAGACGACCGCCGCCGTGTCGCCGCCACGCAGACGCGGCGGCTCCGGTTCTTCCCGCATCACCACGCCCACCACGATGAGGGCCAGGGCCGCGGTCGCCGCCACACCCCAGAGGGGCTGGCTCCATGCGAAGCGGAACCGGCGCTTGTGCCGCGCTTCACCATCGCCGCGCCGGGTGCGCGGACGGTCCACCCGGGGCGCCACGGGAGGCACGGCCTCCGCGGCGGAGCGCGTCAGTTCGTTCGCGAGCCGCCAGGCCGCCGCCCAGGCCGGGTCCGCCGCCACGCGCTCGACGACCGCGCGGCGCTCTTCGGCGGGCAGCTCGCCGCTCACCGCGCGCCAGACGAGGTCCGCATCCACCGGCGCCTCCGCGCGCTCCACCGGGTCCTCGGCGCGCACGGCGGCGCGCAGGCGTTCGACGGCGGCGGCGTCAGGCTTCGTCTCGTCGCGTCCTCGCTCGCTCACGGCTCGAATCCCTTCGCGGAGAGGCACAGGCGCAGCGCGGCCAGGCCCCGGTAGATGAGGTTCTCGGTGCGCTTGTCGTCCCAGCCCAACAGCCGCGCGGACTCCGGCACGCTGTGGCCCTGCAGGTACAGCGTCACCGCCAGCCGGCGGTCCTGGACCAGCTTGCGCAGACAGTCGCGCACGGCCTGGGCAATCTGGGAGCCTCCCGCGGCCTTCTCCGGGTCGCCGGATGCCACCGGCGGCTCGGGCAGCGACTCCACCACTTCCAGTTGGACCTCACGGCGGCGTGACACGTTGCGCAACTCGTCCACCAGCGCGGTGTAGGCGACGCGGTACAAGTAGGCGGAGGTCAACCGGCCGCGGTCGGGCTCGCGCCGTTGCAGCTCCATCACCCGCATCATCGCCGTCTGCACCAGGTCATCGCGGCGGTCGGCCATGTGGGGCGGACACACCCGGGCCACCGCACGGGCCAGGTCCTCGCGCAGCTGCTCCAGCACCTCCGAGGGGAGAGAGACCATGGCCTGTGCCGGCCTGTGCCGTGGCTCCACGTGGAAGTTCCTCCGAGGTGCATTCATGGTCATCGAAAGGTCCCTCCCGCGGCAAGCGTGGTGGCGGATTCGACGCGTATTCCGGGAGCCTGGACGACTACGACAGGGCTGTCGCTCCAACGGCAAGCGGTGCCATGACTGCGAGCGTGGTGAAGGTGCAGAGATGCGAAGCCACGGGCTCCTCGGCGTAGCGGTACCAGGCCGCCGGACTGACGGACCGTCGTGCGCGCCTTGCCTCCTGAACGGGGGATGGGCTTTTTTCCCCTCACCGCTCTGCCCCTCTTGCCTCCAGGAATCTCCACCATGCTCCATCCGCACCGACTCTCACGAGTCCTGGCCGTCGCCCTGCTCCCACTCCTCTCCGCCTGTTCCTCGTCCGAATGCACGGAGAACCGCGACTGCATGTCCCGGGGACCGGACATCGTCTGCGTGGAGGAGACTTGCGTTCAGGCCTCCGCGGAAGACTCCGGCGTGGACGCGGGTTCGACGGACTCGGACGATGGAGGCGTGGACGCGGGCTCGGGTGATGCCGGCGCGCCGGACTCGGGCACGGATGCAGGGAGCTCCGCGCCAGAGGCCTCGCTGCGCATCACGGAGATCAACCCGTACGTCCAGCAGGAGCTCATCGAGCTGGTGGCCGTCACCGGCGGTTCGCTGACGGGCATCTCCCTCAAGGAGCTCACCAACTCCGACTTCACCTTCACCTTCCCCCAGGGCTACACGGTGGAGACAGGCGCCGTGCTGGTTCTCCACCTTCGCGGCGCCTGCACGGATGCCCCTGGGAACCCGGCCTCCTGTGGTCAGGCCGCCCCCTTCACCGCCGGGGCATGGGACTTCAGCGTGCCGGGCTCGCTGAGCTACTCCGGCAAGGTCTTCGAGCTCTTCGCGTCGGATGGCACGCCCATTGACGGCGTGCCCTTCGTCCGGGCCTCCGGGGAGATGCCGTCCACCATCGTCGCCGCGGTCCAGCGCCTGCAAGCAGACCGCGTCTGGGACCCGACGCCTTGTGTGCATGACCTCCAGACAGGGTTCGCCCGGGACCGGTACTGCCGCAACATCGCGGTGGACTGGTCCAACATGAACGCGGACGCGAACGTGATGCGCATCGCCGGGGACTCGCCGCTGACGACGCCCGGGACTCGGACGCAGTGGAGCGGCCCCCTGCCTTCACGCTGGGGCACCTACTAACGAGGTCGGCTCCAGACGCCGCGAGGTGAGAGCATGTCGCGGCACTGACGCTCGTATTATACGCCTCGCATGACTCCCACCGAGGCGCGGAAGACCGCGCCGTCCTGGCTCCTGCTCCTGCCACTTCCCGCCATGCTCCTGGGCGCCTTCGTCGCATGGCGAAGTGGCGCTCCCATCGCCGCATTCGCCATCAATGCGACGGCGGCGGCCCTCGGTGCTGGCGTGGCGGCCAGGATAGGGCGCCTGTCTATCGAGACACTCCCGCGAGTCTCCGGTCCCCTCGCGGTCATCGCGGTGCTGCTCACCGCCTCGACGCTGCTCTTTCCGGGACTCGACGGAGTTCATCGGTGGATTGAGCTGGGGCCGATACGCCTCCACGCTTCCGCAGTGGCGGTGCCGTGGGTGCTCCTCGGGATGAGTGAAGCGCTGCACCGGCGCTTCGCCGCCGCCGCCGTCCTTGCCGTGGGGTTATCGGCCGTCCATGCCGCGCAACCCGACGCGGGCCAGGGGACCGCCTTCGCGCTGGCTGCGAGCACCCTGCTCGCCCGTGCCCACTCAACGCACTGGCTCCAGCGTGCCGTCAGTTGCACCGGCGTTCTCCTCATCGGCTTCGGTGCATGGCTCCAGCCGGACCCACTCGCCGCGGTCCCCCACGTCGAGCGCATCCTCCAACTGGCCGCCAGTCTGTCGCCGGTGCTCGGCATCGTGGCAGTGGCCGCGCTCGCCCTGCTCCTGCTGCCCGCCGCGACAGGCACCGGCCTCGGGAAGACGAGCGATGGCCTTGGCGCCCCCCTCGCGACCAGTCTCTTCGTCTACATCGCCGCGACACTCTGCGTGCCAATGCTCGGGAACTTCCCGGTCCCCGTCATGGGAGCAGGGGCCGGTCCTGTTCTGGGTTGGTACATGGCAACAGGGATTCTCGCGGCGTCCAGACGGCAGCTGACTCCGTGGCGCCTGCCGCCCTGCAACAGGGCCATCACCGAGCCAGGTTGACCCCGGCCCGGACTGGACGGCGGGGCGCCCGGAAGCAGGCCCGAGGCATTCCACCCTGGGCGGAATGTCACAACTCTGAAACCATTCCCAGAATCTTGGAAGGGCGCCGCAACTCTGCCGGGGACCTCCTGACAATGGGAGCAGGAGGTTCCTATGTCCAACTACCGCATCCGCCCTGGTGACACCCTCTCTGGCCTGGCTGCCCGTTTCGGCACCACCGTGTCGAAGCTGGCCCGTGACAACAACATCAAGAACCCTGACCTCATCTACGCGGGGAATACGCTGCGTATCGGGCACTCCGGCCGTGACAGCTTCGACGCGGGCGGGGGCCGTCCGGGCGTCCGTGGCAGCGGGGGCCAGTCGGGTGGCGTGAGCGGTCCGACGGGCGCCGGTCCCAGCAACGCGACCCCTGCGATGCGCCGGCTCGCGGAGGCGGGGCGCTCGGCCGCGCTGGGCATGGGCGGCTACAACAGCCAGGGCCTGTGCGCCACGGGCGTGAGCCGGGCCATCCAGAACGCCTTCGGCGTCAAGGTCTGGGGCAACGGCAACCAGATTGACAACAACCTGCCCCGCGACAAGTTCAAGCAGGTCAACATGTCGCTGGAGGAGGCGCTGAAGATTCCGGGCCTCGTCCTCACCTGGGAGAGCACCTCCACCCGACTGGGCAGCATCTACGGCCACACGGCCATCACCACCGGCGACGGCCGCTCGTCCGCCAGCGACTTCATCGAGAGCAACACGACCAACAACGGCCGCACCGGCTTCAAGGTCTTCATGCCCACCGTGTAGCGCCCCGTCGCACACCCGTGACGCTTCCGAAGCCCCTGGTCCCGACAAGGACCGGGGGCTTCGTCGTTTCGAGCGCCCCCTGCGAGGCGGGTGTGCCTGGCCGTGTACCTCATCCCGCGCGTCTCCGTGCTGGGCGCCATCCTGTGGACGGGCTATCTCGGAGGCGCGGTCGCGACCCACGTCCGGGTCGGCAACCCGCTCTTCTCCCACATGCTCTTCCCCGTCTACATCGCGATGCTGCTCTGGCTGGGGCTGTGGCTGCGCGATGCGCGATGCGCGATGCGCGATGCGCGGCTCCGCGCCGTCCTTCCGGGTCGGGCCACCTCGCCATAGTCTTTGGGGGCCTCGAAACTCGGGGTGAGCCGTTGCGCGCCAGGCATTGCACTACGGCCCTTCCATACAATTGGTGCCTCGCTGCACAGCGATTGACGCTGGCGTGCCGCGCTCCACCCGAGTCGCGAGCCTCTGTCCGATGTCCGGCACGGAGCGGCCGCCGGTTGAAGCGCGGACTTTCCACTCGACTCCAGGCACGCGATGTTCGCTCCCCTTCTATCCCCCTCAGGAGAGAGTCGCATGCGCACCCTGCCGCTGCCCCTCATCGTCGCCGCCCTCCTCTCTGGCTGCAGCCAGACCCCAAACCCCACGCCAACGCCCGAGGACTCGGGCGTCCCGCAGCAGGACTCGGGCCTCCCGCCAGATGACGCGGGTATTCCGCCGGACGACGCGGGTGTTCCGCCGGAGGAGCCGCTTCCCACCGGGCCCCCGGTCCCGCAGGGCCCGCCCAACGTGCCCGAGTTCGATCCGGCCTTCCCCGGGCAGACACGCGTCCCCGCCATCCAGACGCAGACGCCCCTCCAGGTCACCGAGATTGCCTCGGGCTTCAGGAACCCCTGGGCCATCGCCTTCCTGCCTGACGAGCGCATGCTGGTGACGGAGAAGCCCACCGGCTCGCTCTACATCGTGACGCCGCAGGGCGCGAAGTCCCCCGCCGTCGCGGGGCTGCCCGCCGTGGATGGCCGTGGCCAGGGGGGCCTGCTCGACGTGGAGGTCGGTCCCGACTACGCGCAGAGCCAGCTCATCTACTGGACCTATGCCGAGCCCCGCCAAGGCGGCAACGGGCTGGCGGTGGCGCGCGCGAAGCTCGTGGACGGCGAGCAGCCCCGCGTGGAGGACGTCCAGGTCATCTTCCGCATGATGCCCACGCTCGAGTCGACGCTGCACTCGGGGGGACGGCTGGTGTTCACCCCCGACGGCAAGCTGTTCGTCACGCTCGGGGAGCGCTCCATCCTCGCGGGCCGGGTGCAGGCGCAGGACGTGAAGAGCCACTTCGGCAAGGTGGTCCGCATCAACCCCGACGGCTCCGTGCCCCAGGACAACCCCTACGTGAACGACCCGGAGGCGAAGCCGGAGATCTGGTCGGTGGGCCACCGCAACATCCTGTCCGCGGCGCTCGACAGCCAGCACCGGCTGTGGACGGTGGAGATGGGGCCGCGCGGGGGTGACGAGCTCAACCGCCCCGAGGCGGGCAAGGACTACGGCTGGCCCACCATCGGGTATGGCGAGGAGTACTCCGGCGCGCCCATCCACGAGAGCCCCCGGGCCCCTGGCATGGAGCAGCCCGTGTACTACTGGGACCCGGTCATTTCTCCCTCCGGGATGACCATCTACACCGGGAACCTGTTCCCCGAGTGGCGCAACAACGTCTTCATCGGCGGCCTGTCCAGCCAGGCGCTGGTGCGGCTCATGATGCGGAATGACCGCGTGGTGGGCGAGGAGCACCTCCTCAAGGACCAGGGCGCGCGCATCCGCGAGGTGGTGCAGGGCCCCGACGGAGCCCTCTACCTGCTCACCGACGCCACCAACGGCAAGCTGCTCAAGGTGACGCCGCGCTGAAGTTACCGCCGGCCACGGCGCGCCTCACGCTCCCCGAGCGACTCCGGTCCTCGGGGGGCTGAAGGTGCACGCCAGGTGGGCTTCCGCCCGGGCCTTGGAAACGGCCAGGCGGCCGAGCGTCACCATTCCGCCCGAGCCTGGCCTGTTTCGCCTACGCTGCGCGCCGTCCCTTGAAAGGCCGGTGTGCGTCGCATGGGTGGTCGTGTCCTCTCTCCAGTCCTCCTCGTCGGTGCCGGCACGGGGGAGGCCACGTGCGGCATCCTGTACCTTGCGGGCTACCTGCGCCGCGGCGGCATCGAGGCCTTCGTGCGGCTGTACGACGGGGATGAGACCGAGGCCGAAGTGACACGCACCTTCGAGAGCCTCCTGCGCCGCGTGCGCCCGAAGCTCGTGGGCATCAGCCTCAAGTGGTTCCACCACGTGGACCGCGCGCTGCTCATCGCCAGGACGGTGCGGCGGATCGACCCCTCCATTCGCATCGTCGTGGGAGGCAACTCCGCGTCGTACTGGTGGAAGGAGCTGAGCGGCTACGACAGCATCGACCACATCGTGCTGGGCGACGGCGAGGTGCCCCTGCTGGCGCTGTGCAACGGCGAGGAGGCGCCGGTCAACGTCGTGTCGAGGAGCCCGGACGGCCGGCCGCGCCGGCTGCCGCTGGAGTACGTGCAGCGCGCCACGAACACGGACGACATCTACTACTCGCACTTCAACGACCTCTTCCTCAGCCAGATGGACCAGCACTCGTTCTCCGGCTGGGTCGCGCCCGGCAAGGGGTGCGGTGAGAACTGCCTGTATTGCGGCGGGGCGCGCGGCAACCAGAAGGCGGACTTCGGGCGCGCGAAGCCCTTCCTGCGCGCCGAGGAGAACGTGCGCCGCGACCACCAGGAGATCGCCAGCCGGACGTGGCAGATGCGCTACGACTTCGCGGGCAGCACCGCCGGGTTCCTGAGCAGCACCTGGGCGGGCGTGGACCTCTCCCGCCACTGCTGCACGTACTTCCTGTGGGGCGTGCCCCGGGTGGAGCTGATGGCGGCGCTGGCCGCGACGTTCCAGCGCGTCTACATGGTCATCGACATCGGCTGCTTCTCCGAACAGCAGCGGCTGGAGCAGATGGGCCGGGGGCTGCTCAAGCCCTGCGCGAAGGACCGCGAGCTGCTGGAAGTCATTGACGCCTGCCGCAAGTACCCCAACCTGGACATTGAAATCTCCGGCATCGGGGGCCTGCCCTTCGCGAGCAAGGCCACGCTGGCGGAGGAGCTGCGACTCGTGGAGCGCATTATCGACCTGGACTGCGTGGTGGGCTACCAGCGGCTCGAAGCACAGCCCGGAGCGCTGGTGACGCAGCACCCCGCGCGCTTCGACATGGTGACGGAGGCGAAGACGTTCGCGGAGTTCCTCGACTACTTCGAGCGCCGCGAGCCCGGTGACGTGTCCGTGCCGATGATTCGCTTCCTCGACGCGGGCCTGGAGGCGGCGGTCCAGCACACCTCCGACCGGGTGGACGCGCTGGCATGGAAGCACCGCGACACGCGCAAGCGCGTCGCCCTCCAGGGCAGGACGCGGCTGCGCAACACCGCGCCCTGGACCCAGCGCTTCACCCTGGGGGAGTGGCTGGGCAGCCACCGCGCCCCTCCGAAGCTCGCGGGTGAGGCGGTGACCGTCTTGCGCTCCGTGGATGGCATCACGATGAGCTGCGCCCCTTCTGTCAGCCCGAAGCGGTTCTCCGACCCCACGCTCACCCAGGGCGAAGACGGCGCCATCCTCCTGGCCGCGCTGGCCGCCTTCGAGCACCCCACGAGCGTCTCCAGCGCGGTGTCGAAGCTCGGCGCGAAGGCCCGGCTGGACCCGCATTCCGCGCGAGAGGTCATCGACCACCTGGTGGACGGACGCTTCCTCCAGCCGGCGTGAGCTTTCGCATCGCGGGGAGCGGTGGGGCGAAAAATCGGCCGGAAAGGGCCATGTCACACGCGGCCCCGGCTGCGTCGTCCTGGGGTGGAAGGCAGGCACTTGCGCCCTGCACGACACACAGGAGCTATCCATGAAGCCCCGGATGAACGCGTTCGCCGTCGCCCCCGATGCGATGAAGCTGACCCTCGAGTACGGCCAGAAGCTGCTGGAGCTGGGCCTGGAGAAGAGCATCCTGGAGCTGGTGAAGATCCGCGCATCGCAGATCAACGGCTGCGCGTTCTGCATCCATATGCACACCCGGGACGCCCGCGCGCACGGGGAGACCGAGGAGCGCATCTACCTGCTGGACGGCTGGCGCGAGTCGCCGCTCTACACCGAGCGCGAGCGAGCGGCCCTGGCCTGGACGGAGGCCCTGACGCACGTCTCCCAGACGCACGCGCCCGATGAGGACTACGCTGCCCTCACGCCGCACTTCTCGGAGCAGGAGATCGTGCACCTCACCCTGCTCATCGGGATGATCAACACCTGGAACCGCATCTCCGTGGGGTTCCGCTCCATTCACCCCGTCACCGCTCCCCGCACCGAGGCCGCCTGACGTGAACCCCGCTGACGCCTTCGACCCGCTGCGCCCCCGCTTGCTCCGCATCGCCTACCGGATGCTGGGCATCGTCGCGGAGGCCGAAGACGTGGTGCAGGAGGCGTACTTGCGCTGGCACCAGACCGACCGCGCCGCCGTGCGCGACGCCGAGGCCGTGCTTGTCCGCACGGTGACGCGGTTGTGTCTGGATGTCTTGAAGTCCGCCCGCGTGCGCCGCGAGGAGTACGTGGGCACCTGGCTTCCGGAGCCCATCGTCGATGCGGTGGAGGGTGATGACTTGACGCTGACCCTGATGATGGCGCTGGAGCGGCTGTCCCCGTTGGAGCGCGCCGCCTTCCTCCTGCACGACGTGTTCGGCATGGACTTCGACGAGGTGGCGAAGGCCATCGACCGCGACCCGGCCGCCTGCCGCCAGCTCGCCAGCCGCGCGAGGGCCCACGTGCGCGAGGCCCGGCCCCGCTTCCCCGTGTCGGAGGCCCAGGGCCGTGAGCTGGCCTCGGCCTTCTACGCCGCGTCCCGGAGCGGGGACCTTGGCGCGCTCCAGGCGCTGCTTGCCCAGGACGTCGTCGTGTACTCCGACGGCGGCGGCAAGGTGAAGGCCGCGCTCAACCCCATCCATGGCCAGGAGAAGACGCTGCGCCTCTTCGAGGGCTTGCTGCGCCGCCTGGATGTGAATTACTCGCAGTTGGTGCACGAGGGCTTCATTGACGGGCTGCCCGCCTTCGTCACCCTGGAGAAGGACGGCACGCTCCAGACGACGGCCCTGGGAATCGAAGGTGGCCAGGTTGTCTCAATCTATGTCACTCGCAACCCCGACAAGCTCCGTGCGGTCCGTGGGCTCGTGGGAGACAAGCTGCCGACTTGAGCGACACCCCGGCGGCCCCACCTCGCCGTAGGCCACGGGCGCAGGTGTTCGTTCAAGGCGCGACGAAGCCCGCGTGGAGTCGCCCGGCGTCTGTCCATTCGCCCGCTTCGGCATGAATACCGCGTTGCGACCACCCGCCCCTGCCGTGGACCCTGCTGCCGGACTGAGGTTGCAAGGGGGCAATTCATGCGTGGGCTGTCAAAGCAGACTCGTGGTTGGAGCGCTTTGCTCCTCGGGGGGCTACTCACCCTGGCGTGTGGCGGTGAAGCGGAGCTGTTCGAAGGGAGCTCCCCTTCGAAAGAGGGCGTCGAGGCCGGGCTTCACGGTCCGGGGAGCCAGGGGCCCTACCCGAACTGGACGACCCCGAGCTTCTCGACGGATGCCCAGGTGGCCGAGGACGGAAACCAGTTCTTCGTGGCCTGGTCCGACAGCCGCCCCGGCCGCTTCTACGCCGCGCGCGTCTCGAAGAAGGGCCGGTTGTTGGACCCGGATGCCATCCCCCTCAACCCCGGGCTACGGCCTGACGCCTACTACCATGCGACCGCGTTTGATGGTCGGCAGTTCCTCGTCGTCTGGACCGGAGACCGCTCCATCTTCCTGACGCGCGTCAACCGGAACGGGACGTTGGACGGCCCGCCGGTCACGCTTTTCACCCCCACCGACCACCAGCCCGCGGGTTCCCCGGGCATCGCCTGCCACGACCGCAAGTGCCTGGTGGCGTGGATTGGCTTTGGCGGAACCGCCAGTGGCGCGGTCCGCGGCATCACCCTGAACACGGCGAAGCCGGGCTTCGACGTCCAGGAGGTCTTCATCTCCAACCAGCCGTCCGCCATCAACTCCTATGGCGTCGCGGTGGCCTGGTCCCATGACCGGTACCTGGCGACCTGGACGGACCTTCGCTTCGGCGGCCAGGACATCTTCGCCGCGAGAATCTGGCGCACGGGCGCGGTGCTCGACCCGGACGGCTTCGTCATCTCCGCTGCGCCGGGCAATCAGAACTTCTCGGCGGTGACGGCGACGAAGCAGGGCTTCTTCGTCGCCTGGAGCGACGCACGCCATGGCACTGCCGACATCTACGGCGCCCGCGTGAAGGACGGGACCGCGCACGTCCTGGACCCCAGCGGCATCCCCATCGCCACCTCGGGCACGAACGACATCTCGCCCAAGGTCGCCTCCGAGGGCCACCAGGTGCTCGTCACCTGGAGCGCGCTGACGGCCGACACCGGCCGCGTCCGTGGCGCCCGGGTGAAGCTGAACGGGGACGTGCGCGACCGCCGCGGCTTCACCATCTCCCGGGGCGCGGCGGCGCGGCAGCTCGTGTCCGGCAACGTGGCCTATGCCAACGACAAGTACTTCGTCGTCTACGGGCGTGCCCCCGTACTGGATGAACCGCCCTACCAGGTCACCGTGGGGACCCGCGTGAAGCAGGATGATGTCTTGGACATCCCAGCCATCCGCATCTCTCACGCGCCTTCGGTCGAACAGCTCGTGCCGTGACGCGCGCCTGAGCCGCCTCACGCCCAGGGGCGACGCGTGGCCTCCGCGCCCGTCCACTGTTCGCGTTGAACGCGGGTGCCTCAGCGGCTGAACATGGCCTTGACGCGCAGGTCGTTCTGCCGACGGACCTCGGCGACCTTCGTCGCGTCGGCAGCGGCCAGGGCCTTGGGGAGCTTCTCGGCGTCGAGGTCGGCGCAGTACACCGCCGTGCCCGGCTGCTGCCGCCAGGACTCCGACAAGGGGCCCGCGTCGATGGCATCGAAGCCCAGTGCGTCGACGAGCTGAAGTATCTGCTGTCGCGCCCGCGGGTCATCGCCCGAAACCGGGAGCGCGATGCGCCCCGGTGCCCCACGGGGCAGGCCCTTCGTGTCCAGGCTGCCAGCCTGGATATTGTTGAAGGCCTTCACGACCGGACGCCTCAGCTGCGCGGAGACCCACTCGCTGTCGGTCTGCCCCGCATCGATGGCGCCGATATGGCCGTCGCGGAACTCCGGGTAGTAGTTGCCCGTGTCGACCACCACGACGTCCGCGGGCACGTCGTCGAACAGGCCGGGTGGCAAGTCCGTGATGGCCTTCTGGGGAATGGTGACGATGACGATGGGGCCCGCGTGCGCCGCGTCACGAACGGTGACGGGCGTTGCGCCCACGCTCGCCGCGATGGCCGTGACGCCCTCGACGCCGCGTGAGTTCGCCAGTGAAATGTCATGCCCCAGGGCCTTCAGGTGCCGCGCCAGGGTCGCGCCAATGTTGCCCGCGCCGATGATTCCGATGTTCATGGGACGAGCAACCTAATGAGGCGGTCCTCGGCGCGCTCGTCATTCCGCACCCTTCGGCATGGCCCGGTGCATCAATCACACACGCGCCATGAACAATTACAGCAACACATCAAGAGGTTGTCTCTGTCGTGCGGGCTGGCAAGGTGCACCCCATGACACATCAGCGGCTGAAGAGGATTGGCGTGGTGGGCGGGGGCGCCATGGGGTGCGGTATCGCGCTCGAGCTCGCCATCGCCGGCAGGCAGGTGGTGCTCTACAACACGCGCGCTGACAGCAGCGAGCGGGCGCGCGCGAAGCTGGAGCGAGACGCGGCGCTGCTGGTGGAGACGGGCCTGCTCGCTCCACAGCAGGCGCCCGCCGCGCTTGGACGCATCCGCCGCACCACGGTGCTCGCCGAGGCCGCCGTGGAGCAGGACCTGGTCATCGAGTCCATCCCGGAGGACCTCGCCCTCAAGCAGCAGCTCTTCCGCGAGCTGGACCGGCTCGCTGCCCCCGACACCCTGCTCGCCACCAACACCACCGCGCTGAGCGTGACGGCCATCGCCCGGGACTGCACGCGGCCCGAGCGCGTCCTCTCTGCCCACTACTACCTGCCCGCGCACCTCATCCCGCTGGTGGACGTCATCCCCGGCGAGAAGACGTCCCCCGACGCGGTGGAGACGGTGCGGCGATTCCTCGAGGAGCTGGGCAAGTCGCCCGTGGTGTTCTCCCGGGACGTGCCGGGCTCGGTGGGCCCGCGCCTGCAGCAGGCCCTCATCGGCGAGGCCATCCGGCTGGTGCAAGAGGGCGTGGCCACGCCGGAGATGGTGGACCGCGTGCTCACCCAGGGCGTCGGACGGCGCCTGGGCGCCTCGGGTGTCTTCGACCGGCTGGACCTGGTGGGGCTGGACTTCATGACGGCCCTCCTCCACGGCGCCGGCCGCCCCGTGCCGCCCGTGCTCGCGCAGAAGGTGGAGCGCGGCGAGCTGGGGCAGAAGACGGGCCAGGGCTTCTACGCCTGGACGCCCGAGTCCACCGCCGCCTACGAGGAGCGCATGGCCCGCCACCTCGCCACCCAGCTTCGTGAGGACCGGGCGGCGGGCCGCCTCCGCGCGCCCACGGCGGAGCTGGAGGAATGAGGACGGAGGCCGTCCTGCTGGACTCGGCGGTGCTGTCGGACTTCCTGGTGGACGCCATCCGCGAGTACACCACCTGCACCCCGGAGCTTCCGCCCCGGAGCTGGGCCGTGCTGCTGGGGCGCGTCGTAGGCGACGCCATGCGCGTGGAGCGTGTTCGCTTCGCCACCAACATCCGCGAGACAGATGAGCGCGTGCTCCAGGAGTTCGACGCCACCATCATCCCCCGCTTCGGCGCCTGCTACGCCAACGGGCGTCGTGGCTTCTGGTGCGAGCCGCGGGAGCTGCTGCGGATCACCACCGAGGCCGAGGCCCAGGGACTGGAGGTGCTCGGCTCCATCCACCTGCACCCGGACTGGCACCGCATCGGCCCGCCCCACGAGCGCGGCCTGCGCGTCAGCCAGGAGCCCACGCCCATGGACCGCCACCTCTTCCAGGGCAGCGGCTGGCCGCTCAACCTGATTCTCTACCTGGAGAGGCGAGAGGGCCGACTCTACCACTCGGTCGGAGCGTGGGCTCCGCCCGATGGACAGGAGACTGGCGCGGGCTGTCGCGCGCTGGCCATCCGCATGGAGACTCCAGAGCGGTGAAATTAGAGGCGGCGGGAATCGAAGCCGCCGCCAAGGGTCCCCAACAAGCGCGATTCAGCACTGTCGGTGACGACTGGAGTTCAGTGCCTGTGACACGAGAACAAGAGGGGTGCGAGCGCGCCCTTCACCTCGTACGAAAACGAATCGCCGTGCTTGTCGGAGGTGGCCCACTTGATTTCGGGTTGGGCCTGGAGCCACGTCACCGTAGCGGGAAGGTTGGCGCAGGGGTCGCGGAAGGCGTCGAAGAACTTGCGTTCGAAGGCCTTCCACTTCGCGTAGGACTCACTCGCCTCCCGGTCCTGCTCGGCCACCTCCTCCTTCGTGACAATCTTCACGTCCACCGGATGGCTCCGCAGGGTGCTCCCGTCGGGGAAGCCCAGCTCCAGCGCCAGCCGCACGGTGCGCGGCGCCTTCGTGTCGATGGCGACTTGAAATCGTTGCTCGCGCTCCGTCTCCTGCACCTTCGCCTTCTGGAGCCTCCGGGCGACGCCCCCCTTCGCGTCGAGTTCGACCAGGGCCACCTTGGACGGCAGGGGAATGACCTCGGACGGGCGAGCCCCGAGCTCGAGGCTTCCGTTCTCGCCGACCTCGAATTGCTTGATGGGCCACGTGTCGTCCTCGCTCCTGGACTGGCCCGCCAACGCGAGCTGGTTGCGCGGGTCCTTCGCCATGTAGGGCGTCGGCTGATTGCAGACCACGGCCAGCGTGGCGGTGAAGTCCCGCGTCTCGGCGGGGGCGCCCTTGCAGTGCAGCGCTCCGCGCAGTTGGATTTTCAGTGGAGGCGACGTGCTTGCACATGCCCGCCGCACCGCGGCAGGCGCCCAGAGCGGCAGGTCCACGGTGAACTTCGAGCCACCGCGGGCGGAGTCGGAAGGCAACAGCGTCTGGGGAAGGCCGCGCGCGGCACCGCCGAGCACCACCTTCTCCAGGGGACCCGGACAGGTCGCGGTCAGCGTGGCGCGGGCGTAGACCCGGGCCGGCGTGAAGCCTCCGCCCGTCATGGCCTTCAGTGCGCCCGCGACCACGTAGGCCGTGGTCTCCTGCGCCAGCGTCAGCTCGGGCTTGGGTGGGGGAGGCCTCGCGTTCATCAAGAGGCGCATGTGGTACTGCGCCTGCTGGCGCGGCGTCAGCCTCGCGACCTGTTCTTTCGGGAGGGGAATGACGGGGAACTCCTCGGCCGGGCGCGGGTCGGTCCGCGCGAGTTCCACGCGCAGGAACCTCTTGTCCGCCCAGACCTGCAGTTGGAGCGGCTCATCCCACGTGGGAATGAGCGCATCGTGCAGGTCGACCAGGGAGAGCGACGTGATGGGCCCGCTCGCGAAGCTCCGCTCAGGCGCGGTGATGCGCTCGATTCGCATCCCGGGCTCGAGCCCCGCACGGGCGGCGACGCTCCCGCGCTCGACTCGCGTCACCGTCACCTGCTCGCCGTCCGCCTGGACGGTGAAGCCGAGGGGCTCCACGGTGACAGACCCGGTGATGGCCATGGGCGCTGCCGTGAGCAACCATGCGCTCGTGAGCGCGGACGTCATGACCGCCAGGAACATGGAACGACCTCCTGACCACAGCATTGCAGGAGGGCCACTGTGGCGCCACGTCTGGTGACTGTTCGCGAGCTGCTCGGCGAACTGGGTAACAGCCTCCAAGCGACAAAGAAGATGCAGGAGGGAGCGGCCCACGTCGGCGGGTCGTCATCTCGCAATCGGAGGCGGGAGAGCGTGCCGCGTTCGCCGTGTCATCCAGTGGTGCCCCAGGAACCGGAGGTCGCACGTGAACAACGCATGCAGGGCACTTTCGAGCTGTAGGGGAAAGTCGTCTCCGACGGACGGCCCAACATCCGCAACTTCGGTCCAGCGCCTGGCAGCGGCGGCGCGATGAAGCGCAACGAAGCCCGGAAGAAGCAGACCGACGACACGAAGAAGCTCTGGCCTTCAATCTGGTAGGCCAGCAACAGGAGCCCCCGTGAGCTTTTCGCTACTATGTGACAAAAATGACGGCGCCCTGCTCGATGCCTACCCGGAGGGAGGCCCCGAAGGGTGGCGCTACCTGGTGTCTCAGCGCCTGGCGGCCGAGTACCCCTCGGGCGGTCTCAGCATGGGGTTCTCACCCAATTTTCCGGATCGGCGAAAGCTCTATGACTTCGTCGACAGCATCCTCGAAATCCGCATCGTCTCTGACCGGGTCCGCCGCGTCATCCAGGAGCTGGCGCCCCGTGACGCGGAGTTCCTCCCCGTCACGCTCGTGGACCACCAGAAAGACGTCGTCGCGCGTGACTACTTCATCATGAACGTCATCGCGGACCGGGATGTCATCGACCTCGAGCGCTCCACCGTCCGGATGAGCCATATCCTCAAGGACAACATCAGCCGGGTGTCGGAGCTGAAGCTCAAGGAAGACCTCCCCCCAGAGGGACCGAAGCTCTTCCGGCCGCGACACCTGCGCAGCAACACGATGGTGGACCCGACCGTCCAGGCCGCCCTGACCACCGCGAAGCTGACAGGCGTGAAGTTCCTCCCCGCAGACGGCTGGAATGGCAAGTACCGCTGAGGAAACATGGACAGGGGAACGTCCTCGGCCGGGCGCGGGTCGGTCCGCGCGAGTTCCACGGACAGGAGCTTCGTGTCCGCCCAGACCTGCAGCATGAGCGGCGCATCCCCTGTGGACATGACGACCTCCAAGCTCACGTCACCATGACGTGACGCCATTCACCTCCGCGCGCGTTGTCCAACAAGAAGCAGGCCTGCCAGAGCGCCTGGCAGGGCGCATTGCGCCTGATAGGGTTGAGTCGTTCGAGGAGGAGGCACCGATGTCGATCTACGAAACGACCGTTCCCTGCTTCGCGCAGATGCTGCGTGCGCTGCTGGTTTTCCTGCAGAAGGGGGAGGCGCGTGCTCGCGAGCTGGGCTGTGACCCGAAGAACCTGCTTCAGTCGCGACTGGCTCCCGACATGCACAACCTGGCCAGCCAGGTGCAGTTTGTCTGTACCCAGGCGCAGGAAGCAGTGCTGCGGCTTGGCCAGCAGCCGCTGCCGAAGCTCGACGCGCCGGTTGAAATGGAACAAGCGAACGCCTTGATTGAGCGCACGCTACAACTGCTGTCGAGCGCTGACCGGGCGCGGATGGAGGAAGGCGCACAACGCCAACTGTCCATCGAGTTGCCCAATGGCATGGCCTTCGACATGACCGGCAGCGAATACGCGCGGAACTGGGTGACACCTCAGTTCTACTTTCACCTGGTCACGGCCTACAACATCCTGCGACACAACGGTGTGCCGCTTGGCAAAGCCGACTACGTCCAGCACATGTTCGCCTACCTGCGCCAGCCAGCGGCCTGAGTCGGGGCCATGGGGTTTCAACGCGTGATGAAGCGTGCTCGATGCAGGTAGGCTGCGACGCTCCGGCGTCCAGCCCAACGCCCCGACTCCCTCAGGTAGCGTTCATGAAGCTCGACAAGCCCGAGAACCTGTTTGCCGCCATCGAGCAGTGCGATGTCTTCGCGGTGGAGGACCTGCTGGCGAAAGGGGCCGACCCCGACGAAGTCGACCTCCACGGCTACCAGGCCACGCCCTTGGCGTATGCCTGCAGTCACGGTGACGAGGCCGCCGTGCGCGCGCTGCTGGACGCGAAGGCCGCTCCGGATGCAGCGGCCTTCCAGCCGCCGCTGGTCGCGGCCACTGCGCATGGCTTTGCCGCCCTGGTGACCTTGCTGGTGAAGGCCGGCGCGGAGGTGAACGCGGGGGACGAAACCGGCGCCACCGCGCTGTGGACGGCCGCCGCGAATGGCTTCGCAGACATCGCACGATGCCTGGTGGAAGCCGGCGCCAATCGCGAGCAGGCGGACAACGACGGCACGTTGCCCGCCATCGTGGCGCTGGAGAATGGCCATGTCGCGCTGTCGCACTACCTGAACGATCCGGCGAGCTACCCGGCCACGCATTCCTTCTGGCGCGGCAGCAAGAAGCGAGCGCGACAGGCGGCGGAGGCACGGCGCGCCCAGGTTGTCGACAGGGCCACGGGCCAGGACGTCCGTGGCGCTGCTGCCGCCGAACCCGAATGGACGTTCTCCGGTGGAATTGCGCGCAGCCAGTGGGCGACCCAGGACTTCCCTTCGGTGGCCGCCGCCGGCAACCTCGAGCTGGTGGGGCGGATGCTGGACGCTGGCCTCGACCCTGACTGGACGCAGTTCAAGGGCAACCCGACGGCCCTGATGCTGGCCGCGCGCAGTGGCGAGCTGGGTGCGGTGGACCTCCTGCTCGCGCGCCGCGCCAAGGTGAACCACCGTACGGACAAGGGGCTCACCGCGCTGCACATGGCGCTGTTCAAACCGTCGGCGCGCGTGCACGGCCCCATCATCCGCAGCCTCTTGGCGGCGGGCGCCGATCCCAACGTGCCCGACGATGAAGGACAGCGGCCGCTGCAGCGCGCGCTGGCGCATGCGGTGCCGGCGCTCGTGCAGGCATTGATAGAAGCCGGTGCCGACCCGTTCATACGCGACCGCGCCGGCCGCATGCCCGCCGACTGGGCGCCAACCCATGGCAAGCACGCCGATGCCATCCGCGAGCTGCTGGAGACGGCGCGCAAGGGACGGGCGGCCGATTAGTCGACCGCACGAATCCCCTATCGCGCGGTGGAGCCAGGGGAGGCGCCGGGCGGAGCGTCTGAAGCCTGCGGCGGAGAGGAATGGGCCAGGCACTTCCACCGGGCCCGTGCATCAAGCTCCGTCCCCGAACGGCGGGACGGAGCCGCGACGTTGCGACGACGCTAGCGAGCCGGGACGCGCAGGACCAGGTCGTGCGGCGGCAGGCAGAGATTCTCGGCAGGCATTTCCTGCCCTTCGCTGCCCTGCCCCCACGTCACCACGGTGCCGTCAGCGAGGAAGGCCTGGCTGGCGTTGCTCGTGACGGCAATGCCTACCACGTCCCTCACGTCGGAGGGCGGGGCAATGGCGCTGTCGCCCCAGGCCACGAGGGTGCCATCCGCCTTCAATGCCAGGACGAAGGAATCACCTCCCGCGATGGCCACGACCTCCGTGAGGTCCGCGGGGACGCTCAGGTCCGAGGGGAGGCCGCCGCCCCATGCCACCACGGTGCCGTCCGCCTGGAGGGCGAAGGCGGCCGTGCGCGACGTGGCCACGCTCACCACGTCGGTGAGCCCCGCCGGAGTCGGGTGGAGGCCAGCCAGCGAGGGCTCACCCCAGACGGAGACGTGATGGGAAGGAAGGACCCCCACGCCCCCATGCGCCCCGCAGGCGACGGTCTGCTGGGGCACCACCCGCACGGAGGTGGTGGTGTGCCGCCGCCAGGGAACACCGGGTGTCACGACAACGTCGTGCTCGCCCGGACCGACGTGGTGCTCCACCCGCGCCACCACTTGCGTGTCGGACCAGAAGATGAAGTCGGAGACGGCTTCTCCTCCCACCGTCACGGTGAAGGGGCCGCGCTCCGCTCCGAAGCCGGAGCCCGTCAAGGTCAGGTGTCCGCCCTGGACCGCCAGCCTGGGCGTGGAGACCTCGAGCGCGCCCAGCCTCGCCAGGGACAGGCTGACCGGCTGGAGCTGGCCTTCGCTCACGTCCAGCTCCGCCACCGCCTTCGCGTAGTTCGCCTTGGTGGCCGCAAGGGTGTGGTGCCCCTGAGGCACGCCCTCCAGGACGAAGTGCCCCTGGGCATCCGTCGTCGCGGTGGTGCCAAGGCCGGAGAGCGACACGGTAACGCCCTCGTGGTGGCGCTCACCTTCGAGTTGGATGATGCCCGCCACCACGCCGGGCCGGCGCTGCAGCGTGATGTTCACCACCGTGTTCTCCTGATACCGCACCACCACGCTGCGCTCCTGGATGTCATAGCCCGGCCAAAAGGCGGACAGCGTGTACGGCCCCACGACGAGGCCACTGAAGGAGAAGCGGCCCTGGGCGTCCGTCAACACGGTGACGTTGCCCGGAAGCAGCGCCACGGAGATTCCCGAGGTGGTGTTGGCGTCCTCCAGCAGGACCACGCCCGAGATGCTCCCGCGAGCGATGGCCAGCGTCAGGTTGACCTGGGCCTGCTCGCCGGCGCGCACCTCCACGACGCGTTGAGCCGGGGCGAAGCCGTCCTTCTGGGCCTCCAAGGTGTAGGAGCCCGTGGGGAGGCCGGCGAGGAAGAACTGGCCCGCGGTGTCCGTGCGCGTGCTGATGGCCGTCCCCGCCAGGGTGACGTTGATGTCCACCGGCGAGCCCCCGCCCTCGAGCAGGATGACACCGGCCACGTTGCCCCGCTCGCGCGTCAGCGAGAGCGAGACGGTGGCCGTCTGGCCCTCCTGCACCTGGACGGACTGCCGCGCCACGGCGTACCCGCTCAACCGCGCTTCCACCGTGTACGAGCCCGAGGCCACGTTGCTGAAGGCGAAGCGGCCCTGGCCGTCCGTCGTCGTCGTGGCGCCTGTCTCCGTCAGCGTGACGGTGATGCCGCTGTGGTTGCTCGCGCCCTCCAGCAGGGCCGTGCCCTCCACGCGGCCCTGGGCCCGTACCAGCGTGAAGGCGACCGTGGCCGCGGCGCCCGTGCGCACCGTGACGGTTTGCTGGGCCACCGCGTAACCCTGCCGCTGGGCGGTCAGGGTGTAGGTGCCCAGCGGAAGCCCGGTGAGGGTGAACTGGCCTTGTGCGTTCGTCGTCGTGTTGGCGCCCGTCTGCGTCACGGTGATGGTGACGCCCGAAGGAGTGGCGCCGTCCGACAGTTGCACGGTGCCCGCCACGTCCCCGCGCACGAGCGACAGCGTCAGGTTGACCTGGCTCGGCTGGTTCGCGCGGACCTCCACGAGCTGTTGCGCGTCCACGTAGCTCTCCCGCCGCACTCGCAGGGTATACGTGCTCGTCATCACGTCCTGGATGTTGAACTGTCCCTCGGCGTTCGTGGTCGCGGTGAGGGACGCTTCCACCAGGGTGACGACGGCGCCGGCGTGGTTGCTCGCGCCTTCGAACTGGATGACGCCTGTCACGCTGCCCCGCTCGCGTGTCAGGGAGAGGTTGACCAGGGTGGAGCCCGTGCCCCGCACCTCCACCGTCTGCCGCGTCTCCAGGTAGCCCGCCTTCTGGAGCGCCAGCGTGTAGGTGCCCTGGGCCAGGTCGGAGAAGGTGAAGACCCCCGTCGCGTCCGAGGTCGTGGTGGCGCCCGTCTCCACCAGGGTGACGGTGACGCCCGAGGAATCCAGGACGCCCTCCACCTGGACGCTTCCGAGGATTGAACCCCGTCCACGCCCGAGGTCGAGCCTCACGGAGGCCGTTGCTTCCGCGATGACCGTGACGGACTGCCGAGCCTCCGTGTAGCCGGGCCTCTTCGCCACCACGATGTGCGTGCCCGGGGCGACGTTCTCCAGGGCGAAGCGGCCGTCAGTGGCCGTGGTGGTGCTCAGCGAGGCGCCTTCCACGGAGACGCTGATGCCCCCATGGGACGAGGCACCCTCCAGGATGGCCTGGCCTTCGATGCGCCCGCGCTGCGTCCCCGAATCGGGCTGCGTCCCCGCGTCGGAGGGAGTCGTGGAGGTCGAGGAACAGGCGGAGAGGGCCAGCAGGAGGGCCCAGAGCCAGGAAGGGCGATGGAGGCGCATGGGGTGTGCCACTCGGTGGAAACAGGAAGGGGAAGGACGGCCAAGAAGCCTGACGGTACCTGGATTCTACGATTCCGTGGAATGGAGTGACCGCGGAAGGCGTGTGGCGGGGGATGCGAACAGCTCAGGCCAGGTCTACGAACCAACGCTGCTTCTCAGCGGTTTCGTAGCAGAGCTGCGCGAAGTCCTGCATCAGGCTCGCGCCCGGGAGATACTCCGCGATTCGCTTCCGCACGTCCGCGAGCTGACACTCCGCGGTGCTGGCATCCAGGAAGTAGTCCTCAAAGGCATACATGGCGGCGCATCCGGGCGCGGCATTGAAGCCACTCCGGACCAGTTCCTCAAGCACCGCCTGCGAGCAATGGAACATCTCATAGCAGTAGAGGCAGGCGGGCAGGCTCGAGAACTCCCACTGCAGATTGGGTTCCGCCTCGTCGAGCTCCGGCACGTCCGGTCGGGTGGCCTGCAGCCCGTTGCGGTACAGAAACGCCCGAAGGAGGCGATCCTCCACCCCGGAGCGCTCGGGGATGGCGCCGCTCTGGATGTGGAGGTCGACCTCGGTGATTGGCTCACCCTTCCGGCCATGCGGCCCGGCGTATGCCGTGACGAGGTTGACTGGAATCCCCTGGTAGGACCGAAGCACCACCGCGGTGAGCGGCGCGCCGTCGCGCGGGAGGTACTCGCTCAGCACGTCAACGCATGCCTCCACGACGCGCCTCCCGTAGGCATCGAAGCCGTAGGAGCCCCGCTCCGCCGGGTCGTACCTGGGCCGGCCTCCCGTGAAGCCCGCCTCCGCGAGCAGGTTCATCGCATTCCGGAGCTCGCCGCCGCTCGCGTCCACCGCCTTCTTGCATTCGAGGAGCGGAGCCCCAGTTCGGCGCTGGACTTCGCGCACCAACGTAGCAGTCGCCATGGTTCAGCCGATGGCCGTGGCCGGGAGTTGGCGAGGGTGGAACTCTGGCCTGAACGGGTCTTCGGTGGGTGCGGCGACGAAGGGGAGTTTTGCAAGGCGCTGCTGGCAGAACCCCTGGAGGACCAGGTCCGTGAAGCTGCGCGCCAGCTTGACCAGTCGAGGGGGTGTCTCTCCGGCATTGACGCGCTGCCGGCGGTCGAGCGCATAGAGCGACCACTCGCTCTCGCTGGTTGGCTCCGACGCGGCGAAGAAAAGCGGTCCGCATTGATCAGTAAAGGGCCTAGGGACAGGTCCGGGCCCCAGGACCACGACGCCGATCTGGATCGCCTTGCCAGTGAACCGCGTTCGCGCCCCGTTGCTGGCGTCCACGAACGACGCGAGGTCCCGGTGGATGTTTCTCGGCGTGGCGAGGAAGCCCTTCGCGTTCCACGGCACGATGATCTCAAGCAAATCCCCCAGCCGGCCCGGGCCAATCTCGGTGCAAAACGACCGGTAGCTGGCGGGAAAGGTGACCTTGAGGCGCTGCTCCGCAGCGGACAGTTCCACCTCGGTGGGCAGCGGGCCTGGCGGGGCGCCGCGCCACTGAATCCCGCACTGGTCCAACTGCTCCTTCCATGGCTGGTAGTGGCCGTTGCGCGAGTCCCGCCGACCCTCGCCGTCCCGCGATGCGTGGTGAGCGCCCTGCCCGTGCGTCAGGTCAGCGTCGCCGCCGGCCGCCGCCCGGCCGTCTGCCATTCTTGGGTGCCTTGCCGTGATGGCCCCCACGCCTGGGGGCGCCGGGCTCCCGGTCCTGCCGCGGGAGTGGACGCTCCCGGGTGGCCGCGGCGATCTCGTCCGGCATCCAGGGCCGGTCGAGCAGCTCCTGGAGCTCGAGGAGCGAGCGAGCCTCGAGCACGCCCCGCCGGCCCCGGGCCACGCTGAAGCGCTGGGGGCGGTCGAGCCGCGGCAGCTCCTCGTCCACCAGAGAGCGCGCGAGCTTCTCCGGCAGGTGCAGCCGCACCACGCCTCGCGGGGCGCCGTCCGACAGCACCTCCACGTCGTACTCGAGCGGCACCTCCTGCTCGCGCACCTCCACGGCGTCCGGGAGCGCCAGGAGCGCCTGACGCGTCGCGGGCGGCACGAGCGCATCCAGCTCGAGCCGCAGCGGGCGCGCCTTGAACTCGTCGAGCGTGTCCACCCCCTCCAGTTGCGCCTCGTAGAGCGCCGTCAGCTCCGGCAAGCCCAGCGGCGCGGTGGTCCCTCCCGAGCGGCGCCACAGCTCGCGCGCCTCGGCGATGGCGACCCGGTGACGGTCCACCGCGGGATGGGGTGCCTCGCCCCGCGCCAGCGCCTCGGCGAGCGCGTGCCGGACCGCCTTGGCGAGCTCCGGCCCCCAGGCGCGCAGCACCTCCACTTCCCGTTCGAGCTCGAAGCCGAAGTAATCCACCCGCGTCTCGAGCACGACCGAGCGGAAGCGCGCGTCGTACACCGGCGCCGCCGAGTGACGGCGGGCGTAGCGGCGCAGCAGGGACTGGGGAAGCTGGGTGCCTTCGATGCCGGCCTGCGAGTCGCCGTTGCGGCCGGCGAAGTAGCGCAGCGTGCCCGCCACCGCGCCCAGGTTGCCGCACACGCTCGTCTTCGACACGCGCGCGACCTCGCCCCAGGCGGTGCGCTCGTCGATGACCAGGTCGAAGGGCATGAAGCGCGCGAGCAGGTCGCAGAAGCGCCGGGAGACGCGCGGGTCCGCGAAGGGCATGCGCGCGGGCAGCGCCAGCCCCACGCTCCGGTACACGCTCGCCATCGCGAGCGCCGCGTCCTCCAGGGCCTTCACCAGCACCCCACGCGCCTCCGCCCAGGCCGCGAGCTTCTCCGCATGGAAGACGTGGCGCGGCAGCCCCTGCGCCTCCCCCACCGTGCCCGCTTCACGGAAGGCCTCGGCGTAGAGGTTGTACGCCGTCAGGTGGTCGCTGCCGGGCACGAGCAGCCCGTCCAGGTTCCGCTCCTCGCGGGTCATCCGGTGCAGCGACTCCACCGAGCTGCACACCGCGAGCACCGGCAGCAGCGCGTCCTCCGCGTTGACGATGAGCTCCGCCCACGGGCGCTCCACGGGCAGGGCCTCCACCGCGCGGCCGTAGTCGGACAGCCGTCCTTCCGCGTCCACGATGTTTCGCGCCTGCAGCTTCGCGAGCGCCCGGCGATAGGCCTCGCGGTCCAGCGGCACGGGCAGGTCCAGCGCATCCGCCCGCACGCCCAGGGCCGCGGCGGTGAGCGCCACCCGCTCCGGCTCGCCCGCGAGCTGGAACTCGGGGGCGGTGGGCCGCAGCGAGGCGAAGTGCAGCGGCCGGTCGCTCAGGATGAAGACGCGCCCGCCCTCCACCCGCCCGTGCACGCGCCCCGCCATCTGCAAGAGCTCGTTGTTGCCCAGGTGCACGCGGGTGAGGACGTTGCGGCCGCGCTCCACCAGGTTCGTGAAGCGCATGTCGTCGATGACGACCGTGTCCAGCCCCGGCACGTTGAGCGCGCTCTGCCCCGCCGCCGTCATCGCGAGCACGAAGGGTCGGGGCGCCGTGCCCTCCAGGAAGGGGCGGATGGCGCGCAGCGGCTCGCCGCCGTGGTAGTGCGCCGCGTGGAGCTCCGGCGCGTTCGCACGGACGTGGGCCGCCGCCTCCTCCACGCCCGCGCGCGTGGGCAGGAACACGCCCACGCCGCGCCCCTGCTGCTCCACGTCCCGCAGGAAGTCCTCGTCCAGGAAGGACAGGGGCTGACGGCGCTCCACCTCCACCCGGGCCGCCTTCCTCGGGTCGAAGGACGACACCTGGAGCACGTCCGCGCTGTCCAGGTAGCGCGCGTAGAAGGCCGGGTCCACGGTGGCGGACAGCCAGATGAAGCGACAGCCCACACGCTTGCCCAGGGCCAGGCACAGCTCCAGCTCGGCGGAGGTCTGGTGGATTTCATCCACGATGAGCGTGTCCTCGCGCCGGATGGCGCCGCCCTGGAACCAGCGCCGCGCGATGCCGGTGGTGACGATGACCACGTCCGCGAGCGGCGTCTCCGCGGTGGCCTCCCGCTCGCGGTTGACCACCGCCACTCGCAGGGGCCGCCGGCCCACGAGCGCCTCCGCGATGGGGCGAATGGCGAGCGTCTTGCCCGTGCCGGTGCCCGCGACGATGCCGAACCCCTGCCCGCTCCGGACCAGCTCGAGGAGGCGCTCGCCGTGGTGCTCCACCAGGTACGTGCGAAGCTCCAGCCCGAGCGCCAGCTCGATGGTTTCGCACGCGGCGCGCGTGGGCGCGAGGACCACCACCCTCCCGCGCTGGGGCGTGACGGCGGAGGAAGCGTCGGGGCGCGGCGGCAGGTATCGGTCGGTGGGCGTACGCACGAAGGCCAGTGATACGCACGGGCGGGTGTCCAGGGGAAGCGATTCGCCCTGGAACCCGACGTGACCCGCGCGCCCCCCTCGCCTCCAAGCAAGGCGGGGCAGAGCCCTTGCGCCACAGTCTCGGAGGATCGCGGCGCAGCCGCCCCGGGTGGGCGCCAGCGCCTCCTATCCATTCGTGGCAGCATGTGGCCCCATGGACAAGCGGCACCTTCGCCGAGTGACTGGGACCTGCGGCTGAACGCGCGGCGGCGCATAGGATGTGCCGACATGGATTTCCAGGCGCGACTCGAGGTTCTCACGCACCAACTCCGGCCCTGGTCCCCGCTCTGGTCCCGCTCCATCCTCCAGGGCTGGCCCGACTCCGGCGCCGCCTATCCCGAGGACTGGCTGACCTATGCCCGCTCGCTCGATGAAGCGGGCGAGCGGCGGCTGGACCAGGGAGCGCTCGCGGGCGCCCCGCCTCCGGCCCTGAGCGCGCTCCTGGGCGCGCTCCAGGAGCTGACGGCGCTACCCTGGCACCCGGGCCATCACGCGCTGACTGTCGCGGAGACGCAGGGCCTCAGCGCCAAGAAGACCCACGAGCTCGAGCGGGTGCTCGCCCTGCTCGCGCCGAGAACTCACTCCATCCAGGAGGCGGTCGATATCGGCGGCGGCATGGGACATCTCGCCCGCCTCTGTGCGCGGACCTTCGGGTGGACCTTCCACAGCATCGACCGGGACGCCGCGTTGCAGGACAAGGGCCGGCGGTGGCTGACGAAAACCCGGCCCGCCGGTGGAGACACCCTGTGCTTCATCCAGGCCTCTGTGGAGGACGGGCCCCAACCCCAGCTCGACTCGCTCTTCTCCGGCCGGGACCGGGCCTCCATCGGTCTGCACACCTGCGGGCCGCTCGCCCTCACGCACCTCCGCAAGAGCCAGGGGGCGGGCCTCGTCCTGAACATCGGCTGCTGTTACGACAAGCTGGAGGTCCCGCGGGATTACCCCGTCTCCCGCGTCGGGAGCGCGCATCCGCTGCCCTTCACCCCGCATGCCCTGGCGCTGACGACGCGGGGACGGCATCACAAGACAGAGGAGGCGTTCGCGCGGATGAAGCGGGTGTATGCGTGGCGCTTCGCGTTCGACCTTCTCTCCAGGCGGCACTTTCCCGAGCGCGGCTTCCTGAGAGCAGGGTGTCCCTTCGGCAAGCGTGCGTGAGCGTGCCGGCGGGGGCCAGTAGAATGGGGGCAGGCGCGGAGCGCTGCTGCGCCTGCGTTGAGGGTCACCCGGACGCGCGGATTTCTGGGCATGGGCGGCCCGGCGTTCGCGACAGGGGCTGGGTGAGTCAGGTCCCGGACGGCGGCGCATCCGCCGCGGCCAGTGCCTGCTGGTAGTTCCAGGGCATCCACTCGTCCGGGGCTTGCGCCAGCGCCTCCGGGTGGCGAAGCAGCGCCACCAGGTAGTTGAAGGGGTTGCCCTCGCACAACTCCACGGTGTGGATGAGACTCATGAAGACGTCTCCCACGTGAGCGCCATTCAGCGTCTGGTAGAAGAGGGCATTCTTGCGGTGAAGAATGACTTTCTTCAGGGCCCGCTCGCATACGTTGTTGTCCAGTGGGGCACCCTCCTCGCGCAGGAAGAGGGTCAGCTCCTCCCAGTGCTTGCGCAGGTAGGCAATGGCCTGGCCCAACCCGGAGTTGGGCTCCACCTTGCGCTGGGTGACTTGCTCCTCCAGCCACGCCTTGAGTGCGTCCAGGACGGGGCGGCTTTCTCGCTGGTGCCTCGCCAGCCGCTGCGCGGGCGTCAGGCCCTCTTTCCGAGCGACGGCGTCCACCCGGTACACCTCCCGGAGGGCCTCCAGCACGCGCGTGCATTCCTCCGGGAAGTCGGCGGCCACGTCGACGAAGCCCCGCCGCGCATGCGTCAGGCAGTTGGCCCACAGCGTGGCGAACTCCCCGGGCACATTCGCCGTCTGCGCGTCGCTCATCTGAATGGGCGTTGAGAGTTCAGCGGCGCGCTGCTGAAGGACGTCCGCGAGATTTTCTCCGGCGTGCTGGCGTCCGGTGAAGAAGAGGGCAATGGGGTGCTCCTGGCCCACGGCGAGCAGGCCCGAGGTGTGCACGCCGGTGCGCTTCAGCGGGGCCCCGCGGCGGCCGCCTGCACCTGCTCCCGCGTCAGCGCCAGCACCTTCATGACGGTGTCGTCATTGTGGAGCACCGGAGCCTGGGCCGCCTGGTTGACAAGCGCGTCGAAGGCGGGCTGAAGCTTGCTGGCGGCGGCCTCGACGAGCTCCCATTGGGTGGCGGCCGGAAGGGGAATCCCTAGGCCTGCTTGGAGTTTCTCAATGCGGTGGAAGGGCAGCCCGCAGCCGTACTTGAGAAGCCCCGTCATGGCCACGGCCGTCTCGTCGTACTTCTCCTCGCCCACGCCCTCGGGCGCCTGGGCGGTGTACACCTCTCCGCACAGGTTGCAGCGCAGCCTCTCGCACTCCCACACGGTGGCCACCAGCGGGGCCATGCCCTTCACCCGCACCCGCTTGGACGGCTCCTGCAGCGGGTACACCTTGCCCTTCAAGCAGCCCTGGCACACCTCCCCACCGTGCAGCGAGGCGTGCGCCACCTTCTCCCGGCTGGCGCCCGTGTAGGCCGCCGCCGCGGTGCGTCCGTGCCCCGGGGCGGGGGCCTTCTTTTCCTCCTGGTGCTGGACGCGCCCAGCCGGCTGTCCCGCCTTGCGCAGCACCGCGTCCGTCTTCTCGGTGGGCGCGCCGAAGAGAAGCCTGCGCAGCCGCTCGAGACTCGTCCCCTTCGCCTGCAACTCCGCCGTGACGAAGGCCAGCGTGTCCATGGCGGCCTTCAGCTTCACGTAGTCGTCCTGGCTGAGTGCCCCGCGCGTCCGCTCGACAATGACTGCCAACTCCGCCGGATTCACCTCCAGCCGCTGGCGCTGCTTCTTGCCCATGCCCGCTACAACCGGTTTGTGGCGCGCAAGCCTGCCTGGGGCGTGGGAGTCCGGGCTCGCTCCCATGGAGGGCGACGCGGCCTACGTGCCCACCTGGCGCCACTCAGGGGCGGCCTGCGTGGCCGAAGCGTCGCCCGCGCACAGCAGCACCTGCAACTCGTGGGCGCGCAGCGGGGCCGCCGCCTCACTCGCCGTGGGCCACCAGCGAAACCGCCCCTGGGAGAGGCGCTTGTGACACAGCCAGAAGCCCTGCCCGTCGTAGACGAGCAACTTCACCGCCGTCCGCTGCCGGTTACGGAAGACGAATACCGTTCCGCTGAAAGGGTTTTCCGCGAGGGCCGCACGGCACTGTTGCGCCAGCCCATCAACGCCCCGGCGGAAGTCCACCGGCTCAATGGCCACCAGCACTCTCATTTGAGGAGTGATTTGAATCATGGGCCCGCAGCGCGGCCACCAGGGCCAGCACGTCGAAGCCCTGGCACGAGGCGGGCACGGTGAGCGTCAGTCGGCTGCCCTCCCGAGCCACGTACTCAATGACGAGGTTGGCGGCGGGGCCGGCCCCAGCAGTTGCGCGGCGCTCACCTCAAGGAAGCCGTCCGGCCCGCTCGCCGCGCCGGCCTGACGCTTCGGCGGGTGCGCCGCCGACGTCCGGGCCTTCAGCCCGGCGTGGCCCACCCCCAACGCGCGCGCGACATGGGACACCCCGTAGCGCTGCGCCGCCGAAACCGCCTCCCTCCACAGCGCCTCTGGCATCCGTCCCTGCTGGCTACGCGTCAGCCGCCACTGCTGCACCCGCCCGCGCAACGCCTCCAACTCTTCCGCTGCTATACTGCCTCTCGCCACCGTGTCTCTCCCGGTCCGCTCCAATGGGCCGTGGACGGTACCGGGGGGCACCAGGGCCCTTCACGCACGTCTGCCGGAAGGACACAGAGCAGGAGACGCGCCCCGGGCGCTCTATGCCGGACGCTTCGCCATCTACGCGCGAGACCGCCTGGCGCGCCTGGGGCTCGACCCCGGCATGACGGACGCAGCGCTGAATGCCTTCGAGGTGTCCGTGCGCGCCGAGACGCGGGACCTCCTGCTCTGCCATCTGCTGAGGGACCGCTTCGCGAGGGCGCTGGAGGTCGTGCTCCTGCTCGATCGCGCGTTGCTCCTGAAGGAATCGGGCTTCCAGGTCGAGCTCCTCCAGCTCTTCGACCCGAGCCTGTCTCCGCGCAACCTCGCGCTCATCGCGTCGCGAAGCGCTTGAGTGGGTCCGGAGGGGTTCGGGGGAGGGAAGCTCCTTGGCTGCCTCATGCAGCGGCGGCGCAAGGGGGCGAATTCAGCGTCCGAAGTGTCCCACAACCGCCAGCGGCGGCACGCCTCGCTCGGCGACGTCAGCCCGGCCGAGTTCGAGCAGGCTGCATCACAGGTGCCGCAAGCCGCATCCCCCACCTGCCCACGACATCGGGGCAAGCTCAAGGACGGGGGCGCTGTGCACCTGGCGTAGCTCGCGGTGGGCCGCGGTGCGCACCACGTCCGCCTCTCGCGCCGGGCCTCCACCCGGTTGTTGATGGTCACCAGGAAGCGCGGGAATCGGGTCACGTCAGACTGAGGACACGATTTCCAGACAAAAAAACTCCGAGGGCTGGCCGATCTCATTCGGGCGCCGAGTGTTTCCCGAGTCAGAGGGTCAGAGTGAAGCGAGCTTGACCTTGGCCGACAGTGGCCGAAGCACTGGAAACCAAGCCAAATTCATGCCCCAGAACTCGCGCTATTTCGCGGACGACCATACGAGAGGAAATTGCGCGCACGGCGACACGTTTATCGTCACCCCATGATGTTCTTCTTGTTGTGGAAGAGCGGGTCGCCCAGTCGGCACACGTTCTTGCCTTCGAACTTCACGTCGAAGGAGTACATCATGAACTCCGCTGGCCCCTTCGTAGAGCCACTCATGATTCCGCCTCCCGCGGTGCCAGCCTCATCTCCAGTACTCGTCTTGTATTGAGCCCCCTTCACCATGGGCATCTTTCCATTGACGGTGACTTTCTTCGGCCCCTTCGAGGCATCCGAAGACTTGCCCAGGTTGGGATAGGGCAAGGGCACCGGCCCACCCGGGCTCGGCGTCTTGCAGACGTCAGGGAAGACAACACTCTGTCCACCACTGTCCTCAGCGGAAATGCCGCGCCCGTTAGCAAAGACCTTCGTTCCCATCATCCCCTCAGTATGCGGACGGATCTTCTAGCGACACCACTCGGACTCCCACCAACTTCGAGGCCTCGATTGCTTCCTTCACGGCCTCCGACACAAGAATGACCAGCGAGTCCTCCGCAAGCCGAAACAGCGGCAACCCCAGGGTCCTCGCTTCGTCGATACAGAGTTTCGTGAACTTCATTAGGGGCGGCTTGTAACCAGGAAGATACTCCGACCTGGGTAAATCCGCACAACTCACCAAGCCAACGATGTTGACTGCCTTGTAGTGCGAGTAGGTCTTCTCTCGCTCCCGATCAATGACCACCGCGTCATACAGGTCGAGGTTGCGAACTCCCGCCCCCTTGAGCACCTCAACGAGGCGCTGGGAGAAGAGAGGAACGTCGATGATGAGATCCGGCATCACGGGACCGCTGCGCGGGTCGAGGTAGCACGGGATGGGCTCTTGTACGGGATCCGGATAACGGATGCCCATGGTCCAAGGGACGTCGACGTCGGGCGATTCATCCAAAGCAACACCCTCGACGCCATGTGCAGCAAAATCATACCTTGCATCCAACCTATAATACATACACCACCTCCACGACAGCCAATTAACCGCGAGTCTTCTTCGTCAAAGCGAGCCTATTGACAAGCGACTCCCGTCCTTGCCTGACTGCCATGGAGAGATCTTCAGCCAGTGTCGACACCCATGACTTCCACTGATCGGGCCGCCCTGTAATCCGCATCTTGAAATAGTCGGATTTCTGGTTGATGAGGTGTACCAGGGAATAGGGAGGGTAGCGCTTCCCGTCGTCATCCTTGGAGCGTTCGCAGACAATCCGAAACCGTTCCGCCAAGTGCGCCAACTGGTCACACTCCAGCCGCGTCTCCTTGTCATAGTTCATGGTGGGGCTAGTCTTGTATGGCTTGCTATGATCCGTGTAGTGCAACTGCAGCCACGTATCCTTCATCACCAGGAAGCCAACGCCCTCTTTGGATGCCGGACTCAACGCCCTCCACGTCTGGCCATAGAACTGGGCCATCGTCACGCCGGGCACCTTGTGCTTCGTGCCATAGAGGTCCGGGAGCTTTGGGAGAAAGACGCCATTACGCGCGCCGTCGATGCTGTAGCCGATGTCCTCCTTGATTTTGCCCTTCTCCGCGCGCGTCCACTGCTCGAGACGCGACTTGGCCATGGAGGCCTTTCCCGGAATGATGTGATGTGGGGTCGCGCCAATCTCCACCTCGAATTCCTCCAGGGCTCCCGCCCTGGCCACCCACCCCATCGTCGGATCGCTCCCACCGGGCAGTGGATAGATCGGCCCTACCTTCTTGTCCGCCGTGAGTTCCTTGGCGTTGCTCCGGAGGCTCTCCGCCAGGTCGTCCTCATCCTTCAGCAGTCCATGCTTCGTCTTGTAGCCCTTGAGCTCACGCGGCCACTCCGCGCAGAAGACACAGTCCTCCGGGTGCCCATCGTCGGCACCGTCGCCCCCAGCCGATGCTTCACCAAACTCAGGCATGGCTCAAGCCTCCGGATCTCCACGCTGAAGCAGTACGGCACCACGTGACTCACAGTCCGAGGAGCACCACACCAGCACAGGCCCCTCACGATACCCCTTCCGCAATCCCAGCGCCGCTGCCCCCACCATCAACGGCCCATATGCCGCTCCCGGGTCGCCCACATTCTCTGCCGGGTGTTCCAACCGATGCGCCTCGGCAATGCGCTCACGCGAGCGAAGAAACGTCACGCCCCACTCCTTCGCCCAGAAGTTCTCTCCGTTGAAGCCCGCATACACGCACCGGACGGGCGGTAGCCCAGCCGGAGTGGAATCAAAGAGCAAGCGACAGGTCTGCGCCAGCCCCTCACCGAGGTACGGTTCCCGACTGTACCGGTGCCCGGGCTCCTGTCCCGTCGCTGTCGCCAGAACGCGTGCCAGCGGGACACAGCCGAGCCGCTTCCCCTCTCCCTTCCTTCCAAGTCGGAGGAACACTGCGGCCTCGCCGGGAATCAGCCCATCCGCAGGCCCATACCGGCGTATCCGGTCCTCGACTTCGAGTGTCGCCAACACCATCGGATCCAAAAGGGTGTCCACCCCTCCCACCAGAACTTCCGGAGCCTTGCTTTCGTCCAGGAACCGCACCGCGGCATCAAGCGCCAGCAACCCCGCAGCTCGTCCGTTGGGAAAACACCGGCTGCGCTGCAGCTCCAGCGCGATGCCGGAAGCCAGCCCCAGCGACTTCAGGAAGGGCATTGGCTCGCGTCCCTTTGATGAATCCGTCTCTTCGGGGAGCCCCAGCATCAGAGGCAGCGGGCGCTCCAGTCCCGCCGCAGCCTCTTTCAGAGCGGGCAGCGCCAGCCGCAACATGCGCTGCTCACGTGCCGCCAGTCCCCGCGCCGCCGGCAGGTCCGGAGCCGGCAGGTGCTCCTCGGAGACGAACGCCCCCAGGTAGGGACGGAAACGGAGGTCCACCAGTGATGTCTCCCGCGCACGCATGATGCCAGCCCGAATGGCGGCCGCTGTCGACGGGGCATTCACTCCCACCGGCGTCATCATCCCGACGCCCAGAATTTCAGCACCTCCGCTCATCTCAGCCCTCCGCGCCTTCCAACGACAGCAACTTGAAGCGCGCCTCCTCGACCTTCAGCGCCCGCTTGTCGCATCCCACCGCGCCTCTCCAGGTCATGCACACGCGTCCGGCGCCCGGCTCCATGAGCCTGCCCCGATTCCGTGGACACCCGAGATGTGGTGGAAAGGGTGTCCAATGTCGGTGAGTGACGCGAAGCAGAAGAAGAGCCGGAGGCAGCGCCGGGAGTTCACACGCGAGTTCAAGGACGGCGCGGTGAAATTGGTGCTGGACGAGGGCAAGGGCATTCCGGAGGTGGCCCGAGATTTGGACCTCACGGAGTCCGCCCTGCGTACGTGGGTGGAGCGGGCGAAAGAGGCTCGCGGTGAGGGCAAGCCGGGGGCCCTGCGCCAAGAAGAGAGGGAGGAGCTTGCGCGGCTGCGAGCGGAGAACCGCCAGCTGAGAATGGAGCGAGAGCTGTTAAAAAAAGCGGCGGCCTTCTTCGCGAAGGAGACGACGTGAAGTTCGCGTTCATCCACGCGCAGAAGGCCCACTTCCCGATTGCCTTCATGTGTGAGCAGTTGGAGGTGTCCCGCAGCGGCTACTACGCCTGGGCCCACCGGCCGCAGTCCGCGCGCAAGACGAAGGACAGGGAGCTGACCGAAGTGGTCGCTGCCGTCCACGCGGAGAGCCGACGTTGGTACGGCAGTCCGCGCGTATTCCAGGAACTGAAGGCCCGAGGCTACCGCGTCAGCCGCAAGCGCGTGGCTCGACTGATGCGGCAGAGGGGGTTACGGGCCCGCGCTCGCCGCCGCTTCGTCAAGACGACGGACTCGGCGCACAGCTACCCGGTGGCGCCCAACGTGCTTGAGCGCGACTTCTCCCCCCAGAAGCCCAACAGCAAGTGGGCCGGCGACATCACTTACATCTGGACGGCAGAGGGGTGGCTGTACCTGGCCGTCGTGCTGGACCTCTTCAGCCGCAAGGTGGTGGGCTGGGCGATGAGCGACACCATCGACCGCCACCTGGTGCTGTCCGCGCTCACCATGGCCCTTCTCAACCGCCCCGCGCCGGACCTCCACCACTCGGACCGCGGCAGCCAGTACGCGAGCGACGACTACCGCAAGCTGCTGGAGAAGCAGGAAATCGACTGCAGCATGTCGCGCAAGGGCAACTGCTGGGACAACGCGGTGGTGGAGAGCTTCTTCTCCTCGCTGAAGATGGAACTCGTCTACGAGCGCAACTTCCAGACGCACGAAGAAGCCAGACGGGCGCTGTTTGAGTACATTGAGGCGTGGTACAACCGCCGCCGCAGGCATTCCTCGCTCGGTTATGTCAGCCCCGAGGAGTACGAGCGGAACGCCTCAACCCCAAGTGCGGCAGCTTAACGAAACTGTCCACGAAATCGGGGCAAGCCCACCAGGCCCACTGTCTCCAAATGAAGCTGAGGGCGCTCGAACAATCCGGCAATCTTCACTGTCACGCTCAGCCCACAGCGGGGAAGCGTGTAACGCTGTACGCCCTCGAGTGACACATTGACCAATTCGACCGGCTCGCCCCCCTTCAGTCCCTCCCGGGCGCACATCCCCGCGGGCGCGACCTGAAAAAACGCCGCTTGGAAGTCGAGGGGCAGGTAGGGTGCGCGCCGGGTCCTCCAGGCCTCATCATAGGTCCCGGCATGCGATTTTCGCGGCTCCCACGATGGCGCCACAGGCCCCACGCCCATCGGCACTGGGTCGTCCGAAATGGAGCGAATGAGCTGCCTCGGGTCCTCCAGGTTGGGCAACGCGCGTCCCACCATCTCCGAACCACCACGCTTGCCGCGGAAGCCCTGTCCCACAGGATTACTTGCCTTCCCCAACACGCGTTCCTTCGTCACCTCATGCACGCCACCGTAGGCCCGTTCCCATACGAGTGGCATCTTCACGAAGGGCTCGGGCGAGGAGATACCCGGAGACAAAACTCCTCCCCGCCATTTTCTGTCGCCGAAGACCTGGAGCACCTGCTTCACAGGCCCCACCCGCACCAGGACGGGGCAGGACGCCACCGGCTTGCCCTGGGGGGCGTGTGCCTCGCCCTCCAGCAACACGTCTGTGCCTGGCTTGAGCAGGTGTGCCTCGCTCGCAACTCGGAGGCTCGATTGCCCGGGCTCGCCCCGGTATGTGTCTGCGGTGACGACCGGGTGCTGCATCTCTGCGATGAACAACCGCCCCTTACGAAGGGTGAACGTTGCCTTCACCACCACGTAGAGCGTGTCCATCCCCCGCGCGTCGGGGAACATGAACATGCCGGGTGAGAAGGGAGTCTCGTTGCGAACCTGAAGCATATCCCCCCGCCTTTGCCTTCAACTCCTGAATCCCCACGAAGACATCCGTTCGCGGACAGCGGAAGCCAGGGCCAGTTGCTCCCGCTGCCGTGAAGTGAAGGCTCGCACCTGGACCGCGTGGGTGCCTCTCGTTCGCACCATCAACTCCAATGCATACGGATGCCGCCGTCGCATGGGGCCTTGCGCCAGCGCATCCAGAAGGGACGTGCCTGCGAACAGCTTTCCTCCCAGGTAGCGGTTGGCTGGCGAGAATCCATCGCGCGCGCCATCCCACCAGCGCGCGACTTCCTCCTGTGCGGGGAGCGGCAATGCATCTTCCGGACGAAGCACCAAGTCCGCGTCCAGGTCCTCATCTTCCAGGGGCGGCAAGGCATCCTCCGGCGCTGGCTCCGGGAGCACGTGAGCCCCCGCCATGCGAAGCCCCGTGATGGCGCTGAAGGCCTCACCCGCGAGGCGCGCCACGCGCGGCTCCGCGCACATCCACCTCAGGCAAGCCTCCGCGGCAGACACCCGCCCACTGAACCCCAGCGCCCAGAGCGCATCCTCGCGAGTGGCCGTTTCCTCCGAAAACGAGATGAGCCGCTCAAGGAACCGCGCATCTCCCGCCGCAGCAAGCAAGACCCACGACCGCCGACGCAGCGCGCTTCCCGCGTCCGTGGATTCTCCTTCGCAGACTGTCCATGCGTCTCGCACGCCAAATACCAAGCCGGTCTCAATGGCGGCCCACCGGACCTCCGGACGTGAGTCTCCCAGGAGCACGCCAAGCAACCTGGGGGCATGGGACTTCGACGATGGATTGAACGCTCGCAGTGCCGCCGCGACGACCAGTGCGTCGGGGTGGCTCAACAGTTCCTCCGCCCTGTCGTCAGGCAAGTGCCCCCGGAATCCCAGCACAGATACAGCCATGGGCTCGACTGCGGTGAGCCATGGAACCAGGGCAGTCTCCACCACCCCATTCTCGCCAAGCTCCAGAGCTCGTCGCATGGAGGCCTGGACCGGTGACGGCCCGTCGGTCGCCCGAGCCTTCACGGCATCAAGCATGAGAGACGGAGCCAGCGCCAGGAGTGACCAGGCGGCGGCGAACACCTCGCCTGGGTCCTCACTCTCGTGCACCACGGGGGCCAGCACCTCGATGGCCACGGCCCCCGCCGCAACCAGCCCATCCAAATGAGCGAGCAACCGCTCTTCCAGTTCTGCGGTCTCTTCCAACGTGTAGTCGGGCGCGACCAGCGCGTGCTCCCACTGGCTCCAGAAGAAGGCCGCCTCGGAAAGATGCTCCTCCAGCACGTCCAGCATCATTCGCGTGGCCCCTAGTTGACCTGGACCGAGCCACCCTTGATGCGGTTGACCCCTGAAGACTGCGTCTCCACGTACACGCCCCGGATGACGACCTTGCCGTTGCGGCGCAGGGTGATACTGGCCTGGCCACACCGAAGGACGATCTCGTCCTTGCCCTCTATTTCGACCCGCTGTCCGTCGACCCGGGCCTCGGTGGGCGCTGGAAGCGGTTCGGACTCAATGCCCGCCGTGTCCAGCATGACATCGAGAAGAGGCGTGGGGCTGTGGCCCTGCTCCAACCCGATAACCAGCGGCAGCCGGGGGTCCCCATCTTCAAAGAGAAGTACCGCGCGCTGCCGAGTGGCCACGGCAGCCCGCACCACCTCAGATGTCAGATTGATGGTCCTCTTCGCTGGTAACGGCCCCTCGGCGTTTCCTCCGAAGTCCACCAGGAACCGACCATCGGTATCCACCCCCGTGAGCCAACCAAGCCGACTCCCCCAGATTCGCTCGCGCGGCGCATCGCCTGAGGCTTCTGCATCGGGCCTTCCCACGGGCATGCTCATGACCTTGTCCTTGTCCCGGGCCTCGAAAAAGCTCTCAGCGGACCTAAACCATGATGTCCAACGGAAGCCCCAGGATGCGGATTATACGACTAAAGAGAATGTTTGCTTGTAAAGGCCTCGGGCCAGCCTGCGGTCACGGGATGCCCATGTGGCAAATCACTGCACAGGCCCCCACATGCACTGGGGTCTCACCGCCAGTAGGTCCACGGGCAAGCTCTGGCAAAAGAAAACCCCGTGGCACCTTGCTGGCACCACGGGGTTCGTTCTTC